>CP094685.1:0-2400000 GCA_022828425.1 Candidatus Thiothrix sulfatifontis | reverse complement strand
TCACGCAATATTACGGTGAACGTGGTTGCGCCGGGCTTCATTGATACGGATATGACTCGCGAATTGTCCGAAGAGCAGCGCAGTCATTTGCTGCAAAATATCCCACTAAGCCGCTTAGGGCAACCCAATGAAATTGCTGGTACTGTGTTGTTTTTAGCGTCCCCCTTGGGCGCATACATCACAGGCGAGACAATTCATGTCAACGGTGGTATGTATATGGCTTAAACCTGCTGGTATGATGCACGGGTTTTAAATACAATAGCCTACCGCTACCAATACTTTTTATTTACGAGGAATACAAAACCATGAGCGATATAGAAGAGCGCGTCAAGAAAATCGTTGTTGAACAATTAGGCGTTGATGAAGCTGAAGTGAAAAATTCATCTTCTTTCATTGACGATCTGGGCGCGGATTCTCTGGACACCGTTGAACTGGTTATGGCACTGGAAGAAGAATTCGGCGCTGAAATCCCTGATGAAGACGCAGAAAAGATTACCACTGTGCAAGCTGCTATTGATTACATCAAAGCTCAGCCACAAAAGTAAGTTCTTGCTTGATAAACCGCAGCTTAAGGTTGCGGTTTATCTGTGTATCACGATGAAATAGGGGCATAAGTTTGTCTAAACGACGTGTAGTAGTAACAGGTCTCGGTATTGTTTCACCTGTGGGTTCCAAGCTGGAAACAGCATGGGACAATATCAAAGCTGGTCGCAGCGGGATTAACCGTATTAGTCCTGACCTGTTCGATACCAGTGCTTTCAGTGTGCAAATCGCTGGTAACGTCAAAGGCTTCAATGCTGACGATTACATCAAGCCTAAAGATCAGAAAAAAATGGATAAATTTATCCATTACGGCATCGGTGCGGGCGTTGAGGCGATTCGCGACTCTGGTTTGGAAGTCACCGAAGAAAATGCGGAACGCATTGGTGTACTGATGGGATCAGGGATTGGTGGATTGGATACTATTGAGCGCAATTATGCGACCTTCCTCAATGGCGGGGCGCGGAAGATTTCCCCTTTCTTCGTGCCTGCTAGTATTATCAATATGGTGGCGGGTAATCTTTCCATCATGTTTGGCTTGAAAGGCCCAAATATGTCTATCGTGTCGGCGTGTGCTACTGCGACTCACAGTATCGGTGATGCAGCACGGATGATTTCTTACGGCGATGCAGATGTCATGGTTGCCGGTGGTGCTGAAATGGGTTCAACCCCGTTAGGTATCGGTGGTTTTGCGGCAGCGCGCGCATTGTCTACCCGCAATGATGACCCTGAAGCGGCCAGCCGCCCGTGGGATAAGGATCGTGACGGTTTCGTACTCGGTGACGGCGCAGGCGTTTTGGTGCTGGAAGAATACGAATTTGCGAAAAAACGCGGCGCTCGGATTTACTGCGAACTGGTCGGCTACGGTATGAGCAGCGATGCTTACCACATGACCACGCCATCCGAAGGCGGCGAAGGTGCAGCACGCTGCATGGTGAATGCCATGAAAGATGCAGGTTTGAATACGACGGATATTGATTACGTCAACGCACACGGCACATCAACACCGGCTGGTGATAAAGCGGAAACGATGGCGGTGAAACGTGCGCTGGGCGATTATGCTTACAAAGTGGCGGTCAGTTCCACCAAGTCGATGACCGGGCATTTGCTGGGTGCTGCGGGTGGTATTGAAGCGGTGTTTAGTGTATTAGCTATCCGTGATCAAATTCTGCCGCCGACGATCAATATGGATAACCAGGATCCTGAGTGCGATTTGGACTATGTGCCAAACGTTGCCCGCGAAACCGCTGTCACGGTTGCCATGAGCAACTCGTTTGGCTTTGGTGGCACGAACGGAACGTTGATTTTCAAGAAACTCTGATTGCATACGCAAACTTTCAAGGGCGAGTACGATTTACTCGCCCTGCATTCACAAAATCCCGTCCGTTATCCTTTCCTGCTGGAAAGTGTCGCCACATCCCCACTATCCCGTTACAGCTTGCTGTTTGCGTTCCCGCAGGAAAGCATTCGTCTGGATAGTTTGGCAGAAACCAGTTTTTGTGAGCGCCTAGATGTTGCCTGGGCAGAAGCAGGTAGGGGCAGTTCACTAACTGCCCTTGCGCACACATTGCCTTTTCGAGGTGGATGGTTTCTTTATTTGGGGTATGAGCTGGTTGGGCAATTGGAGCCGACGTTGGAATTGCCGGACACGCCAGCAGGTTTACCAATTGCATTAGCAGTACGTATCCCAGCAGCGGTGATCGTAGATCATTTACGTGGTGAGACGATCGTTGTAGCTGAGGAGGAGTTTGCCGAAGCTTTTGCTGAAATACAGACAGACATGGCAGCAACGAACGTAGAGACGCAAGATTTTGCGTCTCTACAGGTGCGAATTTCCGAAGACTTGCCAGAACAATTTACCGCTGGGGTTGAGCGTATTCGTAATTACATTGCGGCGGGGGATGTGTTTCAGGTGAATTTATCGCGTGTATGGCGTGGTGATGTACAGTCGGAACATTCTGCTGCTGACGTTTACCGCTTGTTACGCAAAACCAACCCCGCACCGTTTGCCTGTCTTGCCGATTTCGGCGAATTTGCGGTGATAAGTTCCTCGCCAGAACGTTTGGTCAGAGTGCAAGCGGGCAGGGTGGATACGCGTCCAATTGCGGGTACACGTCCACGCGGTGCTGGCCCTGAACGTGATCAAGCTTTGTTGGAAGAGCTGATTGCACACCCCAAAGAACGTGCTGAACACATTATGCTCATTGATTTGGAGCGTAACGATCTGGGGCGGATCTGTGAATACGGCACGGTCAAGGTCGACGAATTAATGGTGGTGGAAAGCTATCAACACGTCCACCACATTGTTTCCAATATTCAGGGAACCTTGCGGGAAGGCATGACACCTGGGCAAATAATCCGCGCGGTATTCCCCGGTGGCACGATTACTGGCTGCCCCAAAGTGCGCTGTATGGAAATCATCGCCGAACTGGAACAGGTTGGCAGAGGCGCTTACACCGGCTCGGTCGGCTATCTGAATCACAACGGCGATATGGACTTGAATATCCTGATTCGCACCATGACACTGCAAGGCAAACAGTTACAATTTCGCACGGGTGCTGGCATCGTCATGGATTCGGTTGCCCCCAACGAACTCAAGGAAACCCGCCACAAAGCGCGGGGGTTATTGCGGGCACTTGGTCATGATATGGGTTAATGGTGACATCGCCACGCATTTGCCGGTCACTGATCGGGGTTTGCTGTACGGTGATGGTGTTTGGGAAACCATTGGTGTGCAACAAGGTAAACCGCAATTGCTCGACTGGCATTTGCAACGCCTGAGTGTCGGTTTGCAAGCCTTGAACATCAGCTTTCCACATTTTGAAGCGTTCCGTGCGGAAATACTGGCTGCCTGTGTTGCGCAGGAACGTGCAGCCCTGAAATTGATCGTGACGCGCGGCGCGGGGCAACGTGGTTATAATCCGCAAACCACGGCTGAACCAACACGCATTCTGCAATTATCCGTTTGGGCAAACTACCCGGCAAGTTACGCCGAGCAAGGCATCCGCCTGACCTTGTGTGAAACCCGCTTGGCACACCAGCCGCGTTTAGCGGGTTTCAAGCACCTGAACCGTTTGGAACAAGTGTTGGCAAGAGCAGAATTTGGAAGCGATTATCAGGAAGGGCTGGTCTGCGATTATCACGGCAATGTCATCGAGGGCACCATGAGCAATCTGTTTGTGATGCGTACCGATGGCTCAATATGTACTCCCGACTTAACACAATGCGGTATTGCGGGCATAATGCGCCGATATATTATCCAAACGCTTGAGAAATTCGGCAGTCAATGCCACATTCACCCTTTAACGCTGAAGGACGTTGAACAGGCGCACGCACTCTTCATGACCAATTCCCTGATTGGTTTATGGCCTGTACGCGAATTTTCCGGCAAACAGTACACCCTACCGCCATTGCTTAGGGATTTGCAGGCGGCAATACACACACTAGCATGAAACTGTTATTCAAATTAATCAGCCTGTTACTCATTACTGCAATTGCTGCCGTTGGATTTCTAGCTTGGTATCAGTACCAACGCTTTCAAGAAACGCCGCTGGCAGTCACGCCAGAAAATGCCCTGTTTGAAATTAAGCCTGGCAGCAATATTCGCCAAGTTGCCAAACAGTTAGCAGATAAAAAGCTGATCGAAAACGAACTATTGTTTTTCGCCCATGCACGGATCACGGACAAAGCGGCGCAAATCAAAGCAGGGGAGTACCAACTGGAACCCGGTATGCTACCCGATGAAGTGCTACAAAAATTTGTGTCAGGTCAGGTGTTGCAATACCAATTGGCGATTTTGGAAGGCAAAACCTTTAAAGATATTTTGGCAGATATACGCAAACATCCTAATCTCGAACAAACACTGGGTGATGCGGATGGACAGGCGGTTATGCGTCAATTGGGTGCGCCCGACGGCATGTCGCCAGAAGGGTGGTTTTATCCCGATACCTACAGTTTTCCGCGCAAAACCAGCGATATAGCTTTTTTGCAGCGCAGCTATAAGGCGATGCAAACCTATTTGCAAACCGCATGGGAGGGACGCGAGCCACACCCGCATATCAAAACCCCTTACGAAGCGCTAATTTTAGCCTCTATTGTGGAAAAAGAAACCGGATTGCCAGAAGAACGCCCGTTAGTAGCTAAAGTGTTTTTGAACCGTCTTGAAAAAGGCATGTTGTTGCAAACCGATCCTACCGTAATTTACGGCATAGGCGATAAATACGATGGCAATATTCGCAAGACCGACTTGCAAACCGATACGCCTTACAACACCTATACCCGTGCTGGTTTGACGCCAACGCCGATTGCTACACCGAGCAAGGCGGCGATTGATGCGGTGATGCACCCGGCTGGCAATCCCAAAGTCTTGTATTTTGTCGCGACCACGCCCGGTGGCGCATCACATTTCTCCGAAACATTGGATGAACACAACCAAGCCGTGCGTCAATACATTATCAATCGCAATAAAATCAAGGAACAACAACCATGAATCGCGGTGTTTTTATTACGTTAGAAGGTGGCGAAGGTGCTGGCAAGAGCACTAACGTACCGTGGGTAGCTGATTATTTGCGTTCCCAAGGTAAAACGGTATTGGTGACACGCGAACCGGGCGGTACGGAGGTCGCGGAAGCGATCCGGGAAATATTGTTGTCTCCTGAATTGCCAACGATGAATGCAGATACCGAATTACTGCTGATGTTTGCGGCACGAAACGAACATTTGCAAACTAAAATTTTACCGGCTTTGGCACGCGGTGAATGGGTGGTTTGTGACCGTTTCACTGATGCAACCTACGCTTATCAGGGTTATGGACGGGGCATTTCTCTATCACGCATCGCTGCTTTAGAACAGTGGGTACAAGGCGATTTACGCCCTGATTATGTGATCTTGTTTGATATTGACGTGACAACCGGCATGACAAGAGCTAAAGCGCGGGGGCGGGCGGATCGTTTTGAGCAAGAACACGCCGCGTTTTTCGAGCGTATTCGCAGTGGCTACTTGCAAAGGGCAGGGGAGATGCCAAACCGTTACGTTACTATCCAAGCTGCTCAGGCACGGGTCAATGTTCGGGAGCAATTGCAGCAGGTGTTGGCGCGTATTGTTGCTGAGAAAGAGGCGTGAGTAATATCTATCCTTGGCAAATACCCGCATGGCAACGCTTGCAACAAGCTAGGGTGAGTAATCACTTGCATCATGCTTTGTTGTTTAGCGGCGAAGCTGGGTGCGGAAATGAGCGTTTCCTTGCAGCATTAGCGAACAGTTTATTGTGTCTAAACCCTGACAGCGATGGCAGCGCCTGCGGTGAATGCCGCAGTTGTAAGGTGCAAGCAGCGGGGGCACACCCGGATTTTATGGCGGTTGGCATATTGGATGACAAGCAATCTATCCTAATAGATCAGATTCGTGAGCTGAACTATTTTTTGAACTTGAGCCGTAGTTACAGCCCGCGTCGTGCTGTCATTATTCATCCTGCTGAACGTATGAACGCCAATGCCGCCAATAGCTTGCTGAAATCATTAGAAGAACCTGCTGCCGATACTCATATCTTACTATTGACGGAAAATCCGGCTGTATTATTGCCTACAATTCGGAGTCGGTGCTTAGCGATTCGGTTGCCATTGCCAACGCATCAACAATCCGTGGCATGGCTGCAACAACAAACCCTGCAACACCCTGTTGAATCATTGTTGGCAACAGCGTTGGGTAGGCCATTAATGGCTTTAGCGTTGGATTCTACGGATACTTTGAGTCATCGCACTCAGTGGTTAGCGCATTTAACTCAATGCCTACAGGGGCAGGGTAATATCACTGAGATTTCGGCACATTGGGAGAAATTTGACAAAGTACAGTTGTTAGATTGGCAGTTTACGTGGCTACAATCACTACTAAAACAACGTGCTGGTGACGACAGCACCATAATAATCGGCGAATTACACAACCTGTATACTTTGTTAAATTCACACCGTTTGTTAAGCATGTACGATAAATTACTTGAACTTAAGAAATTATCCACTCATCCCCTTAACCCCCGTTTGTTTATAGAATCCATGCTAATATTGTGGCAAGCACAACATTAGTCGTTTCAAAGAGAGTTAAAGTTTACGTTAAATGGACGATACCCAGCAGGCGCATCATAAACATTCCAGAGTGGAAGGCAATCCAGCCAGCCTCTCCATGGCTATTGCTGAAAAATCTGCGTTGCACGCCAACTACATGCCGTTTATTAAAGATGGTGGACTTTTTGTGCCAACAACCGAAAAATTTGGATTACATGATGAAGTCGTGTTGCACCTGCGTTTAGTGGAAGATGGTAAAAAATTGCTGATTCCGGGGCGGGTTGTATGGATTTCTCCTGGAATTGGTCAGCGTGGCACAAGCCCTGGCGTTGGCCTACAATTTACCGGGGAACACCGTTTTCGCGTCAAACAATTCATTGAAGAAATGCTAGGTGATCTCTTAAAACAGCCCATTACAAACCCCGCTTATTAGATCTAACAGATGTTAGTTAAGGTACCATCATGTAGTTCTTTATTTCGCATAATACATATTATGTCAAATTGACATAATATAAGTGTTATGTAGATATACAGTAAATAACTATGATGTAGAAACACAATTTAGCGTTTGCAAATAGGTGAATCATCCGGTGTTTCGACACTGCGTACAATCGTATCCACAAAAGTGTTCATTTCCTCAGTCGTAATGACCGTTAGCATTCGACTCATAACGTCGGGGTCAACTTGCGCAATGGTTTGATGCCCTCCTGCTAATTGCAGATAAATGCCAGCCGTACTTTTATTTTCTTCATGTTCAAATCCCGCTTCTACCAGTGCTTGATCAGCTTCGCTGAGTTCATCGTACAAATCGTCCAGCGTGTCCCATAGATCATCGCCTACCCCTTCGGCGATTTTTAGAACAATAGCACCCTGCATTGATTCGATCTCGCGTTCAAAGTGCAAATCATGTTCGTGCAATACCGCAATAAATTGGTCAGCAATGTCTTGGGTGAAAAATAAATATTCTAATGTTTCGTTCATAATGTTGACAACCTATTGATTTTCCTTGTTAGAAATGCGTAATAAAATGCTATCTAACCAACGTGTCGGCAATACTCGCCGCAAAACCCAAAAAAGATGCGCAGGTACTGTGACCGGGTAACGTGATTTGGGATTTGGGCTTTCTAAAGCATGAATGACTTTCGCCAACACTGCTTCCGGTGGCAAAGTAAACGGTGCTGCTGGCTCTTCCTTTTCCAAACGGGAAATTGCGCCTTGGTATTTGGCACGGTGCACACTTTGATCAATGCTGACATGCGCTTTCAGTGACTGCAAAGCATTGACTCTGAAACGGCTCTCAATCGGGCCTGGCTCAATCAAACACACTTTAATGTCGGTATCCGCGAGTTCCAAACGCAAGGTGTCTGCCATGCCTTCTATCGCGTATTTACTGGCATTGTATGCGCCGCGAAACGGTAACGCTACGTAACCTAGCAACGAACTGTTGTAGATAATTCGGCCTTCATTGCGTTGGCGTAACAGCGGCAAAACCATTGTCGTCAATTGATGCCAACCAAACACATTGGTCGCAAACTGTTGTTCCATTGCCGTCCGGGATAAGTCTTCCAACGCCCCTGCTTGTCCGTAAGCGCCATTATGAAACACCGCATACAGTTCGCTGTTAGTGCGCAGCATCAGCTCGTATACCGCGTCCTGTACGCTTTCAGGATCAGCAAGATCCAATTGCAACGTTTTAAATCCCTCTGCCTCCAAGCGCTCGACATCCTCCGCTTTGCGTGCAGAAGCAAAAACTTGATAACCCCGTTCACGCAAGCCTTTTGCTACGCAATAGCCAATGCCGCTGGAACACCCGGTAATCAATACATTACGCATGTTTTTCATTCCTTTGCTCTCACGAGGTAAGAATGTAGCGTGATTCATTGAATTCATGCAAGTACACCCCTATTATCACGGTTCACTAATATACACGGACTGGAGTCTCAATATGCCTATTTATGCTTATCAATGCAGTCACTGCGGTCATGAAATGGAAGCTTTGCAAAAAATGTCAGATGCGCCCCTGACTGATTGCCCTGCTTGCCACGCATCGACTTTAGCAAAAACAGTAACAGCTGCCGCATTCCGCCTAGGTGGTAGCGGTTGGTATGAAACTGACTTTAAAAGCAACAATAAGAAAAATTTGGCAACTAATGACGCCCCGTCTGCGGCGTGCGGAACGGGTGCTTGCCCAGCTTGCAAATAAATCGATTGCACCCCCTTCACCTACTTATTAAGTGAAGGGGGTTTTTGGTCAAAGCCACTCATCGGAAACACTCTAGCGCTCATTGCTTCTTACCTATCGACCAGAATAAAATGTTTGTGATTGCTTAATTACAACAATAAAAGGTACAAGCATTATGAACAAATCTATTTTGGTAGCAGCTGCTATTGCTGCATTTTCCAGTTCTTCGGTATTTGCTGGCGGTTCTCTCTTTGGTAACAGCAGCCCTTCAGATGAAGATGGCACTGGAGCTATTTACGGTGGTGCAAGCATTGGGCAGTCCAGCGACAGTACCTGTAATTCTGTGGCTGACCAAGCCGGGCTGTTATTGGATAATATTGACTGCCCTACTCCTAGCGCTTGGAAAGTTTTCGGCGGCTATGAAATCGCGCCAAACTTGGCTATTGAAGGCGCCTATATTGATTTTGGCGAATCTTCCGCAGAAAGCGTTATTCCCGTCATTCCCCGCATCAATACCGTAGCTAATCCTGCCGGTCTCACCACGCAAGCAACGGGATTTAATGCCTCAGGCGTTGCTAACGCGCCTGTCACCGATGAACTTAGCGTGTTTGGCAAAGCTGGCTTAACCATGTGGGACAGAGAAACAACCGCTACTGTTCAAAACGTGGGTGCAAGTGCAACTACAATCGTACAAACCACCGCAACTGATGGTATTGATTTGTCTTTGGGTGCTGGTGCCGAATACAAAATCAGTGACAACTGGGGAGTACGGGGCGAGCTTGAGCATTTCAATGGTTTGAATAACAACCTTTACTCAGTAGGCGCGACTTTTTCCACTTTCTAATTTGTTAATTGTGAGTCCCTTGCTCGTATCTGAGCGGGGCTTTTACAAAGGAAACCCCCATGAAAATTTCCTACTTGATCTGTTTGTTTAGTTTGAGTATTGCCCCGTCAATAAGCTTAGCCCAAGACATTTTTACCGCGAATGAGACTGTGCCTGGTCAGTTTTACGCAGGTTTCAGCTTGCTTAAATCTGAGGCTGAATGTGATTATCAAGGTGTAGCTTGTGACAGTGCTGGCTATAAAATGGCAACCGGGTACAAATTCAATGATAGTCTCGCAGTGGAAGGAGGGTATTATGATTTATTCACCAGCGACGGTACCAATACAACCACGGGTGAAAATTCAACGGTTAATGGCTCCGGCTTAGCGCTTTCGACTATCGGCACATATGCGATTGATAATAAAAAATCGGTTTCGGGTAGAGCTGGATTTATGGCGTGGGATGCAGAAGCCAGAGTTACTGGATTGCCAGTAGCAGGCATGAGCGGCACCAATATTTTATTGGGTGTTGGTGCCGGGTATAAGCTAAACGATCAGTGGCAGCTCCGGGGCGAATACGAACACGTTGGCGGTGATTTAGAAGCAAACGTTTACTCACTGGGTACGACACTCTCCACCTTGTAACAACCTGCCTCGCTTTCCTGTATCTCGCTTGCGTATGAGGCTGTCAGGGCTTAACATTCCCGCCTTTACACTGCAATGTTCCCGGTTTAAATAACAAATCGGGGCAGATTGAAACCAACAGGAATAAGCAATGCGTAGCCATTATTGTGGGCAGGTGGATGAAGCCCTGCTAGATCAGCAAGTAACTTTGTGTGGATGGGTCAACCGTCGCCGTGATCACGGTGGTGTTATTTTTATCGACTTACGTGACCGTGAAGGCTTAGTGCAGGTTGTATTTGACCCTGACAGAGCCGATGTTTTCCAAACTGCTGAAAGAGCGCGTAATGAATATGTGTTGCAAGTCATTGGCAAAGTCCGTCAGCGTCCTGCGGGTACGGAAAATGCCAATTTGCGTAGTGGGCAAATTGAGATCCTTGGTCTGGAGCTGAATGTTCTGAATGCGGCTGAAACCCCGCCATTCCAGCTAGATGAAGACAATGTTAATGAAGAAACCCGCTTAACTTACCGTTATATCGACCTGCGCCGCCCTGAAATGCAAAAGCGGATGCAAACCCGCGCCAAAGTCACCGGCTTCTTACGGCGCTTCCTCGAAGATAATGGCTTCCTTGATATCGAGACTCCGATGTTGACCAAAGCAACGCCTGAAGGAGCGCGTGATTACCTTGTGCCTAGCCGTACCCATCCGGGTTCATTCTTCGCCCTGCCTCAATCACCGCAATTATTCAAACAGTTGCTGATGATGTCAGGGATGGATCGTTACTACCAGTTTGCGCGTTGTTTCCGTGATGAAGACTTACGCGCTGACCGTCAGCCTGAATTCACTCAGTTGGATATTGAAACCTCCTTCATGGATGACAATGCCATCATGGGCTTGATGGAAGAGATGATGCGGGCAACCTTCAAGGAAACCTTGGGTGTAGAGCTACCTAATCCGCTGCCACGTATGCCCTACTCCGAAGCCATGCACCGCTTTGGTTCTGATAAACCGGATATGCGTATTCCACTGGAATTCATCGAAGTCAGTGATTTGATGGAAAGCGTGGAATTCAAAGTTTTCTCCGCCCCTGCAAAAGATCCTAACAGCCGTGTCGTTGCCATGCGTTTACCTAAAGGCGGCGATTTATCGCGTAAAGAAATTGACGATTACACCACGTTTGTCGGGCGTTACGGCGCAAAAGGCTTGGCCTATATCAAAGTGAATGACGCCGCTGCTGGGCGTGACGGTTTGCAATCCCCTATTCTCAAATTTCTACCCGATGAAACCGTTACTGGCATTATGGAACGTACCAGCGCACAAACTGGCGATTTGATTTTCTTTGGCGCAGACAAGTCCCGCGTGGTGAATGACGCTTTAGGCGCGTTGCGGGTAAAGCTGGGGCATGATCGCGGTTTAATTGAAGGCGCTTGGGCGGCATTGTGGGTTGTCGATTTCCCCATGTTTGAATGGGATGACAAAGACAACCGCTGGGTCGCCTTGCACCACCCGTTCACTGCCCCAAAAGGCTCACCCGAAGAATTGCTGGCAAATCCAGGGGAAGCATTGTCTATCGCTTACGACATGGTATTGAACGGTACTGAGGTTGGTGGCGGTTCTGTGCGTATCCATAATATGGAAATGCAGAAGTCAGTGTTCAAACTGCTGGGGATTTCTGATGAAGAAGCCCAAGAAAAATTTGGTTTCCTACTGAACGCATTGAAGTACGGTTGCCCTCCACACGGAGGCTTAGCATTTGGTTTGGATCGCTTAATCATGTTGATGACAGGTAGTCAGTCGATTCGTGATGTGATGGCTTTCCCTAAAACACAAACCGCAGCTTGCCCATTGACAGATGCACCGGCTGAAGTCAGTGCTAAGCAATTACGTGAACTGAATATTCGAGTGCAATTGCCACAAAAATAATAGTTGTACAGTTCGATTTTAATGTATTTAGTTGCCTCTTTCACAAGAGAAGAAAGAGGCAACTTTCTTATAAAAAGCTATTACCAGCGTGATTTTTAAAAAGTTCAGCGTTTCTTACGTAGCCTTGTACAGTCTGTATAGATTTGTGCCGAGATATATCCATTATCTTAAACAAATTAGCACCAGCTTCAGCAGCGGTGGTGATGAAGCCTGACCGTAAGCTATGACCACTAAACTCCTCTGCGTTCAAGCCTGCTGCTTTTGCATAACGTTTCACAATATCAGCTACAGAACGATCAGTTAATGTTTGTTTGCGAATTTTACCGTATTTGGTAATCGGTCTAAAAATAGCGCCTTCAGTAAGATTTGCTGCTTTTAAATAATCTTTGAGGACACCAACAACATTTAACCGCCCATTTAAAATGGCAATGGTATGTCCTTCACCCTCTTGGTCTGTTTTTGATTTTTGTATCAAAATTTTCAAACCATCCGGTACTTCTTCAATATCAGCAACCGTTAGCGCTACCAATTCAGAACGACGAAATGCACCTGCAAACCCTAAGATCAAAATTAACTTGTCACGCTTACCCTGTAAGGTTTGGGTATTACAGTGCGCTATCATTTGGTAAAGTTTATCCACGGTAGCTGCTGCTTTCTTGCGTGTTCGCACTCTGTTAGCGCGACGAATACCTTTTAAAGTAACACTAACCAATTTATTCGTAGTTGGCGTTTCGTACCCTGCTGCTTCATGAGCATAACGAATCGCTCCAATACGACGGTTTAACGTCGATGGTGAAATGCCTGTTTGCGCTTGACCTGCTAAAAAGTCAGCTATCGTTATTGCAGTAGCAGGAATCGCTACTAATCCCCTTTCTTCACACCAAGTTACGAATATCTTGACATCAGCACGATAAGCGCGTCGTGTCGATGCGCTTGTTGCTTCAACCACAAAACGTTGAACGTTTTCACTAAGTACACTCGACGTTAAACCTATTGCCTGAAAATTGTTCATTAATCACCTCTTCAACTAACTTCCGAGAATAATAGTTATCAGAAGTTATAGAATCTAGTTAAATTATTTAAAATAAATAAATAAATAAATAAATAAATAAATAAACGTACTTACGTAAAATTATAAAAATTGATAAAATACAATAACTTAATTTCTAATTAAGTGGTTTTATTTTTAAGTAGTTTACTTACTTAGTATCTGATAAGTTCAAAAATCGTAGCAGGCTTGCCACTACGACCATCAGAACGGTGTTTAACTGTACGTTTGATGCGTCCTTGTGTTTCCAACGATTTCAACAACGTATTCATCGCCGCTGATTTGATATTTTGCTGAAAAACGTTGACTCGGATCTGTGTTGTAGTTAGGCCGCCGTGTTTGCGTAACGCTGCGATGATTTTACCTTCATCTTCGTTTTGCTCACCTTCAAAGATGTATGCAACGCTGCCAAGGCAGTAATCCCAAATATGGGTAGCGGCATGTAAATGTTTTGGCTTGACTTGATCGGTACAATCCAGCAAGGCAAAAATGCAGGCGATGCGTAACACTTGCACACGCGAGCGTTCCGACATGGGTGAATTCACTTTCGCTAACGACAGTGCCAATGTTGACCATAACTCCAAAGATTCAGGCGAAAGCGCTAATTCGTTCACGTCGCTCGAAAACTGAATGGCTTTGGCGACTTCATCTGCGTAGTGCAACATTTTGACAACAGGAATGCTTTCGGGAATGGCTACAATTTTCGGGCGACGTACACAAATCCATAAAATGCGGCTGGCTAATGCAGTGGCATATTCACTTTGCTCCAAACGCTTCACCAACTCTTCATAAGTAATGTGACCTACGAAACACACATGTGCATCCGTGACCGTCACGCGATTGTTTTTAGTCAAGGGAGAAAAGTTACCCGTATCCCAAAAGCGACGAATTGCAGCCGAGACCGTATTACCTTCACGACGCGCTGCTTGCAGAACAGCGGCGAATTCTTCTTCGAGTATCATTAAGCGCTTGTCGGTAACACCTTTGTCGGTTGGGTTGCCATCTTCATCATCCGTATCCGCCGGATCACGTACCGCCCATGCCAACCCTTCCCCGCTCGACATTGGCCCGTCCCGGTACAATATCAACGGTAAACCTAACTTACGTAATTGCACGTTTACATAGTCATGCATTAATTTTCTTACTGGGGAAGCTGCTGTGCCTTTACCACCACCGGCAGAACTCGCTGTCACGCTAAAAAGACGTGGTGGCGCTTCCACATCTCCTAAACGCAATACCGCTTTGTTGCCGAAATAAGCACCCGCCCATGTTAATAGGTGAATGAGCACCCCCATGGGATCGGCCTCGGACTGCTGACAAGCATCAAAGGCAAATTTCCCGGCTATTCCGTAGTAACAACCCTCGTGAGGAATTGGAAATTCTGACGGAGCGTCTTCTACCTCAATTCCGTTCTGCGAGCCTGTTTCAGGCAATTTGACAACATTACTCATGGTGTTTCCCCGTTCAAAGCACTATTAAGTACGTAATAGTATAAACTATAAAATATCATAAAATAACATTTAAGTTAATGTAAATAAACGTTAATTTTATTTTTACGTAAATACGTTATATAATTTTTATAAGTTACAGCATAATACCAGTGCACGTAATGAATACGCGCACCTTACTCATTACTTATGGCGAATTAACCAACAACTATGAATTTTAGGATCACGTTCAAAATCCAGTGGCAATGACTGCTTGCGGTAATCTTGTACCGCATATTGGTCTTCCACTTCAGCATCCAACTTGAATTTACGGAAATTGTTGGAAAAAATCAGTGTGCCATCCGGTGACAGTACCCGCATGGCATCGTTGATCAGCGCGATATGGTCACGTTGTACATCAAAGGTATCCTGCATCCGTTTGGAATTGCTGAACGTGGGTGGATCAAGAAAAATCAAATCGTAATATTCATCACAGTCATACAACCAATCCAACACATTTGCTTGAATAAAGCGGTAACGGCGATACGGATCATGTTGCAAACCATTCAGTTCAAAATTATCTTTTGCCCACTCCAAATAAGTTGCTGACATATCCACGCTATCGACACGATTTGCCCCGCCTATTGCCGCATGAACGCTTGCGGTGCCGGTATAGCAAAACAGATTCAACACTCGCTTCCCCTTAGAATGCTGCTGCAACCAATAGCGCATTGGGCGATGGTCTAGGAATAGCCCAGTATCCAAATAATCCGTTAAATTTACTTTAAAACGTGCGCCATGCTCAGTGACAACGAGGGATTGTTCTGCCCTACCCTGTTTTTGATACTGACTTTTACCTTTTTGCTGCCGCCGTTGTTTCAGCACAATCTTTTTGGGGTCAACACCCAACGCCTCAGGCAAGGTTAGCAACGCTTGTTGCAAACGTTGTTCTGCCGCTTTTTCATCAATGGTTTTCGGTGGTGCATATTCCTGCACATGCAACCAGTCTGCATAACGGTCAACGGCAATGGCGTATTCGGGAATATCCATATCATAGACGCGGTATGCATCGGTATGCCCTTGCTTGATGAAACCTTTTAGCTTACGTAAATTTTTGCCAAGCCGATTCGCCAAATCCTCAGCAATCCAAGCAGTTGGGCGTTCTTTCTGCAATAACTTGTCAAAAGTATAGAGCTTGAATTCGGTTTCACTGTTCAGGAAACGGTATTCTTTGCTGTAAAACAGATTGGTTAGCGCAACAGGTGCCTCGTTTTCCGCGAACAATGCCCCGCGATAAGTATCCGGCAAACTAGCCATCCATTGCCCCAACGCATCATAAATTGGGCGGAGTGCAACCACGTTGCTATCGGTAGTAAACGGTGGACTGCTAATCACTAAACCTGTTGTCGCTAATGTAGGTTCTGGCATTGCCTTCAAGTCACATTGCGTCCAACGCGCCGCAGGTAAGTCGATAGAACGCCAATCCGCTCGCGCAGCCATCACAGCCGCCGGATTATTGTCATTCCCCCAAAATTCAAAACGTTCAGCATTCGCAAAACCAGCACTACGGCGTTGTTTAGCTTCGGCATACAGTCCATCCCACAACACAGCATCATGACCTAACCAACGTTCTGCAACCGTTTGTTCACGCAATAAACCGGGAGCAATATCCAGCGCCATCAACGCGCCTTCGATCAGAAACGTGCCAGCACCACACAGCGGATCAATCAATACTACTGTCGTAGCATCACTGACCAACATTTCTAACCACCCAGCTCGCATCAACACTGCCGCAGCAAGATTTTCACGCATGGGCGCGTGTGTATCTAAATCGCGGTAGCCACGTTGATGCAAACTGTGTTGGTTAAGTTCGATACCAATGCTGGCATTGCCTTTATGTAAGTTCACCACAACAACCAGATCAGGCGTATTACTGACGCTAGGGCGCACCCCGTGTTGACTGCGAAATTGATCGCCAATTTGATCTTTAACCCATTGCGCCCCAAATTGCGTATTGCGAATATCGTCATTTAAACCAAAAAATCGCACTTTTAGCGTTCCCTCTGGGCGCAGGTGTTGTTGCCAATCAATGCTATCGATCAGCGCTTGTAACTCTGTTTGGTCTTTGCCGAAACCGTGAGCCAGTTGCAAGGTAGCGCGCGAAGCCAGTCGACTCCACAACATTGCGCGGTAGCCGAAACGCAAATCCCCAGTAGCTTGCACACCGGCGTGACCGATTTTGACTGATTCTGCCCCATAACGGGTAAGTTCATCTGCCAACAGTGGCTCGATAAATTGAGGACAGGCAAAAAACCATTGCAAAGGGGCTGAAGCGTCTGCTTGCATTGTGTTGACCGGGGTTAAAAGCAAAGCGGGATTCTACCATCAAAATCGGCTGGAATTCGCAGTTGTGCTAACATCTCATGAATTTTACCTCTTGTAGGAGTTTCAATGACCATGATAACTCAACCTAAAATCGGCTGGATTGGCCCCGGCATTATGGGGCTACCGATGTGTAGAAACCTGATGAAAGCCGGTTTCACCCTCGCCGTTTATGCGCGTCGCCCTGAAGCGGCACAAGAACTCGTGAATCAAGGCGTGGAATATTACGCCACCCCCGCTGCACTCGCTGCAAATGTCGACATCGTAATTTCCATCGTATCCGATACACCGGACGTCGAAGCAGTATTATTAGGCGATAATGGCGTTATTGCAGGTGGTAAACTTGGTTTGCTAGTGGTTGATATGAGTACCATTTCCCCAGTCGCAACCCGTGAAATTGCCGCAAAACTGTTAGAGAAAGGCATCCGAATGTTGGATGCACCTGTATCTGGCGGTGATGTTGGCGCAATCGCTGGCACATTAACCATTATGGTGGGCGGCAATGCGGATGATTTGGAATATGCTCGCCCCGCTCTTGCTGCAATGGGCAAAACCATCACCCACATCGGCGATCACGGCGCTGGGCAATTAGCCAAAGCCTGTAATCAGTTGATTGCTGCACAAACAGTCATTGCAGTCACGGAAGCATTTGAAATGGCAAAAGCGGCGGGCGTTGATCCCGCTAAAGTACGCGCGGCGCTGCTGGGTGGTTTTGCCTATTCAAAGGTGTTGGAACTGCACGGTCAACGCATTTTGGATGAAAATTTCCAGCCCGGTTTCAAAGCGCACTTGCACAACAAAGATATGCATATCGTGACCGACACGGCGGCTACGTTTGGCTTACACTTACCGGGAACACAACGCGCTGCCGATTATATGCAGGCGTTGGTGGATGCAGGTTTTGGGGAACTTGATTCGTCAGCATTGGCGAAAATCGTGCAGCAAAACGCCCTTACTTAAGTGCCTGAAGTCGCAGCAGAATGAGGCGCACCGCTTCACGGCGTAATTCTTCCTTGATAACGGTTTCCTCTTCTGCTGTGCCTAATACGTATTTACCATCATACACTTGGGCACGAGTGGCACTTACCGAACGTTCCACACTTTCAGTCATAGCAGGTGTCTTAACAATGAAATCGACAGTGACGGAATGATTGAACTCGCGCACCTGCCGCGTGGATGAATATCCCGAAACCGAACGGTTTTCCCGCACATTACTGATCGTTAATGTGGTAGCCGCATCTTGCGGGTTTTGTTTAATATCCGCGCCTGCATCCTCCAAACCATCGCGCAATGCCAAGGCAAAATCACTTTGCGGGTCAAGCCCTTGCAAATAAATCCCCTGACGCATGAGTTCGGGCAAAGGCTTGCTGCCGCGCAGGTGGAACGGTTCTCCCCCACATGCTGACAGCAATAATAGTAAACCGAGAGCTAAGATTAGCGTTTTCATTAGTTTGCCACAATGTTTACCAAACGACCTTTCACAACAATCACTTTTTGCACGCTTAAACCTTCGAGGAATTTCTGGACATTCTCATTGGCTAAAGCCGTGGCTTTAATGGCGTCCTCAGCCGTGTTAGCGCTTACCTGAATCTTACCGCGTACTTTGCCATTCACTTGCACGATCAGCTCCAGCGTGTTTTGCACCAAAGCACTCTCATCCACGGCAGGCCAGCGCGTATTCACTACGGCGTCATCATGTCCCAATGCTTGCCAGAGTGCATGAGAAATGTGCGGGGTAATCGGCGCCAGCATCAGCACCACGGTTTCTAAGGCTTCGTGACGCACTGCCCGACCTGTAGCGCTATCATCGCCAAAGCGCGAAATCTCGTTCAGCAATTCCATGTTCGCGGCAACGGCGGTGTTGAACGTATGGCGACGTGCCATATCATCCCCCACTTTCTGTATCATCTGATGAACTTTGCGGCGCAATGCTTGTTGCACATCATCCAAAGCAGTGGTATCCAGCGGGGTGACGGAGCCGGAAGCCACGTGATCAAAAACCTGTTTCCACAAACGTCTGAGGAAGCGCTGCGCACCTTCTACGCCAGCATCTGACCATTCCATGCTTTGATCTGGCGGTGCAGCAAACATGGAGAACAAACGTAACGTATCCGCGCCGTATTTCTCAATCATTTCCTGTGGATCAACGCCGTTATTCTTGGATTTAGACATTTTGGTAACGCCACCGGATTGCACGGGTAAACCATCCGCAAGTAGCGTTGCACCCACGACACGCGCTTTATCATCACGTTCGACATTCACGGCAGTGGGTTGAAACCAATCCTGACCACCGTTCTCTTTCTCGCGGTAGAACGTTTCTGCCAACACCATGCCTTGGGTCAGCAAATTAGTAAATGGCTCATCCGAATCCACTAACTTATTGTCGCGCATCAATTTATGGAAGAAGCGCGAATACAACAAATGCAAAATCGCGTGCTCGATTCCACCGATATACTGGTCAACCGGCAACCAATAATTAGCCCGTGAATCCAGCATCGCGTCATGATTATCTGAACAAGTGTAACGGGCGTAATACCACGAAGACTCAAAAAACGTATCAAACGTATCGGTTTCGCGCGTCGCGGGCTTGCCACAGCACGGACAAGTCGTTTGGTAAAATTCCGGCATCCGTTTAATCGGTGAGCCGCCGGTTTCATCAAAGGTCACGTCTTCCGGCAAAATTACCGGCAAATCTTTTTCGGGAACAGGTACAGCGCCGCAATCATCGCAATAAATAATGGGAATTGGGCACCCCCAATAACGTTGCCGTGAAACGCCCCAGTCACGCAAACGGAAATTAATCCGTCGCCGCCCCTTCCCCTTCTTCACCAAATAGTCAGCAATGGCTTCAAAGGCCGCCGCAGAAGTCAGCCCGCTAAACTCACCTGAATCAACCAACACGCCTTTTTCGGTAAATGCGGCGCTATTCAAATCAATGTCACGTTCATCGGTGGGCGCGATGACTTGCTTGATAGGCAAATCGTAAACCTTGGCAAATTCCCAGTCACGCTGATCGTGCGCCGGAACCGCCATCACTGCCCCCGAGCCATAAGACATCAACACGAAATTGGCAACCATGACCGGCACGCTTGCGCCCGTCACCGGATGCAGCGCCATGATTCCCGTCGCCATGCCCTTTTTTTCCATTGTCGCCATATCAGCTTCGGCAACTTTGACCAATTTGCATTCTTCGATGAAAGTGGCTAATGCTGAGTTAGTGGTTGCCGCTTTCAGGGCTAAAGGATGTTGTGCGGCGACCGCCACATAAGTCACACCCATTAACGTATCTGGGCGTGTCGTAAACACGCTTAACTTAGCATCTGAACTCGCTAAACCGAATTCAAGTTCTACCCCTTCCGAACGTCCAATCCAGTTCTCCTGCATGGTGCGTACTTGTTGCGGCCAGCCCGGCATCTTGCCGATTTCTTCTAATAATTCATCGGCATAAGCAGTAATCTTCAGAAACCACTGGTCAATTTCACGTTGTTCAATCAGGGCACCAGAGCGCCAGCCACGCCCGTCAATGACTTGCTCATTGGCTAATACGGTTTGGTCAACCGGATCCCAATTTACCGTGGATTTTTTACGATATACCAAGCCTTTTTCATACAATTGAGTGAAAAACCATTGTTCCCAGCGGTAATATTCAGGCGTACACGTAGCAATTTCGCGTGACCAATCAATGCCCAAGCCCATGGATTTGAGCTGAGTGCGCATGTAATTGATGTTTTTGTACGTCCACGCGGCAGGCGCGGTGTTATTTTTGATTGCCGCATTTTCAGCAGGCAAGCCGAACGCATCCCAACCCATGGGTTGCAAGACGTTTTTACCCTGCATCCGCTGGAAACGTGCAATCACATCTCCGATGGTGTAATTGCGAACATGCCCCATGTGCAGCACGCCGCTGGGGTAAGGAAACATGGAGAGGCAGTAATACTTTTCCTTGTTGGGGTCTTCGGTGACTTCAAAGGTACGTTGTTGTTCCCAGAATTGCTGAATTTCCGGTTCCAAGGATTGCGGTTGATACTGTTCCTGCATATTACTCATAGCCTATTTACGGGTAAGCGCGGGATTATAGCGGATTATTTAGGGCAATTCTCCACGCAAAACTGATAAGGCTTCACCGCCCCACCACAACTGGTATAGCACTGGCGATATTGCGTGTCACATTGGCATTCATTGCTGCAAATCAGGTCACGAATCCGTGCGGTTTCGCTGGTTAAAGTAGGCTTTTCAGGCATGTTCTCAGGGCGACGCGGCTCACTGAGTAACGGCATTCCGTTTAGCAGGGAATGATGGTGCAAGCAATTCGCTGATTCTTTGCCCTCGCGGTCACAGGTGAGTCGCTGCAAATCGTGTTGCAATTCACGCTGACGCAATTCCATTTCGTAAAAGCGCAAATCGGTTTCATAACGTTCTCTCTCGCGTTGCCAAGCAGCAAAGCGCGTATCGTACTCGCTAAGCTTTGCGGGAAGTTCGGCTTTAGCTTGTTGTTCCGCTTTAGCGCTGCATTGACCGTATTGTAAATTGCATTGCAGGTTGCAGGTGCGCGTTTGGGTTTCGCAGCGGTTGAGACAACTCAAACCGCCGGTACTCGTCGGTGGCGTGAACTCGTAGCGGGTTTCGTATTGCGGCGCACAGCCGGATAACAGCCAAAGGCTGATTAGTAATCCCCACCATTTGTTCATCACTCACCTCATTATTTATTTACGCATTTTCGCCAAGGCTGCGGCTAAGGCATCACCCATTGCTGAGTTTGCGGCAGGCGCTGGCTCTTTCATAGGCTTTTTCGCGTTTGGCTGACGGGTGTCCGATTTACGGTCATTACTACCGTGATTACGGTCATGATTGCGCTCCTGCGGCGGACGCACCGCTTGTGGTCTGCGTTCTTCGCGATTAGCTGCCGCCTTGGACATGGGGTTTTGGACAGCTTTCGGCTGGGTGGGTTCCAAACGCATGGTTAAGCCAATGCGCTTGCGCTGCACATCGACTTCTTCCACGCGCACTTTCACCACATCACCGGTACGCACTACTTCACGCGGGTCTTTGATGAATTTATCGGTCAGTTGAGAAATGTGAACCAAACCGTCTTGGTGTACGCCAATATCCACAAATGCCCCGAAATTCGCTACATTAGTGACCACGCCTTCGAGAATCATGCCCGGTTGTAAATCCTTCAACTCATTCACGCCTTCGCGGAACGTGGCAGTCACAAATTCGGGGCGCGGGTCACGACCCGGCTTCTCCAGTTCCGTCAAAATATCGCGGATAGTGGGGACACCGAATTGTTCGGTGACGTAATCGGTTGGTTTCAGGGTGCTGACAAACTCGCTATTACCGACCAGTTCCTGCAAAGGCTGACGGTGGACGGCAGCAATCTGTTCTACCAATGTATAGGCTTCCGGGTGGACGGCGGATGCATCCAGCGGGTAATCCCCATCGCGGATACGCAAGAAACCGGCGGCTTGTTCAAAGGTTTTTGCACCCAGCCGTGACACTTTTTTCAATTGGTTGCGATTGCGGAATGCGCCATTGTCATTGCGAAAATCCACAATATTGTCGGCAATGCCGCTGTTTAGACCGGAAACCCGTGCCAATAATGCCGCAGATGCGGTATTCACATCGACACCGACCGCGTTTACACAGTCTTCGACGACCGCATCCAGTGAACGCGCCAGTTCTGGTTGATTCAAATCGTGTTGGTATTGACCGACACCAATGGATTTAGGGTCGATTTTCACCAGTTCTGCCAGCGGATCTTGCAA
The DNA here is from genome assembly GCA_022828425.1 of Candidatus Thiothrix sulfatifontis. NCBI lineage: Bacteria > Pseudomonadati > Pseudomonadota > Gammaproteobacteria > Thiotrichales > Thiotrichaceae > Thiothrix > Candidatus Thiothrix sulfatifontis. The sequence goes on along the minus strand of CP094685.1, from coordinate 2,377,233 downwards.
GCGGCGGGCAATGGATACTGCACCACGGATAGAAACATCCAAACCGGGGAACTCGCGGGCAGCCAATTCCGAAGCGGAATACACCGATGCACCCGCCTCCGAAACCACGATTTTAGACAATTTGAGTTCGGGGTGACGGCTAATCAAATCGCCTGCCAATTGATCGGTTTCGCGGGATGCCGTGCCATTGCCAATGCTAATCAGTTCAACACTGTGTTTAGCGCATAAATCAGCCAATATCGCAATCGACTGATCCCATTGCTTTTTCGGCACATGCGGATAGATGGTGGCAAAATCCAACAGCTTGCCGGTGGTATCAACGACAGCAACTTTCACACCCGTGCGCAAACCGGGATCAAGCCCCAGCGTATTACGCGCCCCAGCAGGCGCTGCCAATAACAAATCTTTCAAATTGGCGGCAAACACACGAATGGCTTCTGCTTCCGCTTGTTCACGCAAACGCTGATTCAAGTCGGTGCTTAAGCGGCTGTGCAATTTTACTTTCCATGTCCAACGCACCGTCTCCAGTAACCACCGATCCGCTGCCCTGCCCTGATCACCAATATTGAAGGCTTGCGCAATTTTAACTTCACACGGGTGATTCATGCCCTCTGCCACCGTGACATCCAGTTTTAAATCCAGAATGCCTTCATTGCGCCCACGGAATAATGCCAAGGCACGATGCGAAGGAATTTTGTTTAATGCTTCGCTATACGCAAAATAATCCGCAAACTTTTGTCCTTCCTCTTCCTTGCCCGCAATCACGCTGGACTCGAAACCGCCCTGCTCCCACAAATATTCACGCAACACACCGCTCAATTCAGGGTTTTCAGCGAAATCTTCCATGAGGATTTGCCGTGCACCATCCAGCACCGCTTTGGTGTCAGCAAACTCCATCTCAGGGTTGAGGTACTTGGCGGCTTCGGTTTCAGGGTCAAGTTGCGGGTTACTGAGCAAAGCGTCTGCCAGTGGTTGGATACCGGCTTCGCGGGCAATCATGGCTTTGGTGCGGCGCTTGGGTTTGTAAGGCAGGTAAATGTCTTCGAGTTCGGTGCGGGTTTGTGCTTGCAATACTTGTTGCTCTAACTCGGCACTCAGCTTGCCTTGTTCGCGGATGGAGTTGAGCACGGTGTCACGACGCTTTTCCAGTTCACGTAAGCTGCCCAGACGGGTTTCGAGGTAACGCAGTTGGGTATCGTCCAACCCGCCGGTTTTTTCCTTACGGTAGCGGGCAATGAAAGGAACCGTTGAACCCTCGTCCAATAAAGCGACAGCACTAGCCACTTGCTGTTCTTGAACCGCCAATTCGGTAGCGATACGGGAAAGAATACTTTGCATACGAAACTCGTTGTTGTGATCAATGCCTTGCATCATAACAAAGTCGGGGAAAGCCGCAAAACAAAGCGAATTAAATGTGATTGGTGATGATTATCACAGTAAAACGCCCAGACCGCTGCGATAATTCGCTCACTAAGTAAGCAATAGAATGCACATACCTCCCTTCAGCTGGTTGGATTGATACAGCGGGGGTGATGATGTGCACAAACACTCGCTGTGTTTATAAAATTTTTTGGCATTGCCATTTCTCAAAAAGGGTCTAATTATCATGGGTGTACATTTACATCTTGCTGCAATTTCTGATTTTAATATCAGCCGTCTGATGGCTAATCCTAAGCTCATCTGGACTGTCGCGTTTGCAGAACAACTCAAGGCCATTCAAGCGCAACAACCATTTCCTGCATCACGCTACGCACTCGAACCCGAAATTATTCAACTGCGGGAAACACTGGGTGAGTATTGGCACGGGATTCATTACTTAATGTGTGGACAAGTGTGGAGCGGTGAATTTCCTGATGCATTTCTGATTGATGGCGGCAGCTATGTCGGTGATGTCGATTTAGGTTACGGCCCGGCGCGTGCGTTTGAATCGTGTGAAGTTAAGCATATCGCGCAAGCATTGCTTAATAAAACACCGGATTCATTAGCCCAACATTTTGATGCTAACCAAATGTTGGATGACGATATTTATCCGCAAATATGGGATGGTAACGATCAGGCATTGACTGACTGTTTGAACCGTTTCAAGGCCATGCAACATTTCATGAGTCATGTTGCCGAAAATGATCTGGGATTAACGGTTTACTTGCAAGCAACGCATTGAGCATGATCCCCGTACCGTTTAAACAGTACGGGGATTACGTCAGATTAAACACATGAGCGGGGTTTTAGACCGCCCCAGCTCTAATCGTAGCAAGGCGATTCCGTGCATACATAAAATACATCAGCGGAATCAGTACCAGCGTTAGCACAGTCGATACCAATATCCCAAAGATCAGCGATACCGCCAAACCGCCGAAGATAGGGTCATCAATAATAAAGAATGCCCCGACCATTGCCGCCAGTGCGGTTAAAGCAATCGGCTTCGCACGCACCGCGCTGGAGTTGATTACCGCCGCCTTTAAATCCATGCCGCCGCGTACTTGTTCATTAATAAAATCTACCAACAAGATGGAGTTACGTACAATAATCCCCGCCAAGGCAATCATGCCGATCATCGAAGTCGCGGTAAATTGCACCCCTAATAGCGCATGACCCGGCATCACCCCAATAATGGTCAGAGGAATGGGCGACATAATGACCAATGGCACCATGTATGAGCGGAATTGCGCCACAATTAATAAGAAAATCAGAATCATCCCAAATGCGTAAGCAATTCCCATATCCCGGAAGGTTTCATAAGTCACCTGCCACTCGCCGTCCCATTTCATCCCATACAAATACGGGTCGTCGGGTTGCGCAGTAAAGAATTGATTAATGGGATTATCGTAAACCGACAACTCCTTAATACCGCTAAAAATTTCAAACATGCCATACAGCGGGCTATCGGTAGTGCCCGCCATGTCGCCTGTTACGAAAACAACCGGCAGCAAATCTTTGTGATAAATGGAGTGTTCACGGGTGGTTTCTTGCACGCTCACCAATTCGGACATCGGCACCAGCTCGCTGGATTGGCTACGCACCCGCAACGCAAGTACCGAGTCCATTTTGTCTTTAAGCGCTACCGGGAATTCCACACGAATTGGTACCGCGTATTTGATGCCTTTGCCATGCAAGAACACCACGTCTTCGCCGCTCAGCACCGTATTGATAGCAGAAGCAATGGCATCTTGTGATACCCCCAGCAAAGCCGCCTTGCGCCGATCCACTTGCACCACCAAACGCTTTTGCGCTGCTTCCACGCTGTCATCAATATCGACAATATCCGGCGTTTGCTCAAATACTCCTCGAACTTGCTTGGCAACCGCAATTTGCCCCGGATAATCCAAACCGTAAACTTCCGCCACAATCGGTGACATCACGGGTGGCCCTGGCGGTACTTCCACGACTTTCACGTTCGCATTGTATTTCTTGGCAATTTCTTGCAACGGCGGGCGCACCCCCAAAGCAATCTGATGGCTTTGGCGTTCGCGTCCGTGCGAATCGGTCAGGTTTACCTGAATATCGCCAACATTAGCCCCCTCGCGCAGATAATATTGACGCACCAAGCCATTAAAGTTGATCGGTGCAGCCGTCCCCGCGTAAATCTGGTAATCGGTCACTTCATCCACTTTGCCCAGATATTCCGACATCTCATTGAGTACCCACGAAGTTTGCTCCAATGACGTGCCTTCCGGCATATCCAGAATCACTTGAAATTCAGATTTATTGTCGAAAGGCAGCATTTTCAGCACAACCAGCTTGAATACCGCCAGCGAAGCCGATAATACGATCAGCAAAGTAATTACCGCAAACAACGTGACCCGCCGCTTCCCGCCCTTTTTGTCATCCAAAAACGGCGACATAATCCGGCTGAAAAATCCGTGCAGCTTATTGTTACCGTGCTGATGATGGCTGAAATCGACCTTCTCCAACATTTTACCCGTCATCCACGGCGTTACCACGTAAGCCACTGCCAAAGAAACCAACATCCCCATGCTGGCGTTAATCGGAATCGGTGACATGTAAGGCCCCATTAATCCCGATACAAACGCCATTGGCAGCAATGCCGCGATCACCGTAAACGTCGCTAAAATAGTCGGGCCGCCAACCTCATCAACAGCCAACGGAATGACTTCCAACAGTTTTTTACCGCCCTGCTGCATGTGCCGGTGAATATTTTCCACCACCACAATCGCATCATCCACCAGAATTCCGATAGAGAAAATCAACGCAAACAATGACACCCGGTTCAGCGTAAACCCATACGCCCACGAAGCAAACAAGGTGACTGCTAACGTAATCACTACCGCTGCACCAACAATTAAAGCCTCGCGCCACCCTAAAGCAAACCAAATCAGCAACGCGACCGCAATCGTTTCAATGATCAGCTTGTGAATCAGCTTCTCAGATTTGGCTTGCGCAGTTTCACCGTAATTGCGCGTCACTGACACATTCACGCCCTCTGGTACAAACGTACCGCGCAACTTCTCAAAACGGTCAATGACATTATTGGCAACATCCACGGCGTTCGTACCCGGCTGTTTGGCTACCGCAATCGTTACCGCCGGTGTGTGAATGCCAGTGGGCAAGCCTTTGTGTGCCGCCGCCGCACCCGTGCCAAAGCTCACATACGCTTCCGGTGAATCCGAAGTACGCTTCACTTCCGCCACATCGCTGAGGAATACAGGTTTGCCATCAAACACCCCGACCATCAGCTCGCCCACTTCATCGGCATCCATGAGGAAAGTACCGGCTTGCACCTGAATCTCTTCATTATTATTTACCAAGGAGACCGCATCCCGTGCCGAATTGCTCGCCTGCAATGCACTACGCAAATCGGCGAGTGAGATTCCATGCCCGGCAAGCTTCTCCGCATCCAAGAGCACATGCACCACTTGCTGCGGGCCGCCGATGGTATAAATATCACGCGAACCGGGAACGCGTTTCAGCTCGGATTCAATCGCATGTGCCACCTGATTTAACTCATACGCACCGCGCTTGTCATCTTCTGTCCACAAGGTCAGCGCCACAATCGGTACGTCATCAATGCCCTTGGGTTTAATCAATGGTGTACCCACCCCCAAATTTTGGGGCAACCAGTCTTGGTTAGACGCAACTTTATTGTACAAACGCACCAAGGCATCGGTACGATCCTGCCCCACCTTGTACTGCACTGTCAGTACCGATATCCCCGGCATGGACGTGGAATAAATGTGTTCCAAGCCCTCAATCTCGGACATAACCTGTTCCGCAGGTGTGCTCACCAAGCTTTCCACTTGTTCAGCACTGGCTCCCGGAAACGGGATAAACACATTCGCAAAGGTCACATTAATTTGCGGGTCTTCCTCTCGTGGCGTCACCATTACCGCAAATAGTCCCAACAGCAGCCCCACCAACGCTAATAACGGCGTGATTTCAGTAATCAGGAACTTTTTAGCAATCGCCCCGGATATGCCCAACTTTGGCTCATTCATCGTGCTTTGCCTCCGCTGTTTGTTGTTTAAGCGAAATTGCCGCGTGCACCGGATCCAGCGCAATGGTTTCCCCAGCGGCTAAACCTGCCAAGACGCTGATGGTATTGTCGTCCAATTTCTTGCCCAAGCGAATCTGCCGCAAGGAAGGCTTGCCCTCAGCGTTCAACACGTAGACGCCAATCACTTCACTGCGCACCACCACCGCGCTTTCAGGAATACTCACCACGCCTTGCTGTTGCCCCATGACAAACGCCACCTTGACGAACATGCCAGGAAACAAATCTTGTACACCCGCTTTCAGATCAATTCTGACCTTGAAAGCATTGGTTTTAGGATCGGCATACGGAAAAAACGTAAGTGAATCAACCGCTAACGATTTGTTAGAACCGTCTTGAAACACAAAGGCCTTCTTTTCTTGGCGCACTTTAGCGATCAACCGTTGCGGCACTTCAACCACTACGCGCATTTTATCCAATGAAATACCCGTCATCACTGGCGTGCCCGGGTTGACTGCTTCACCTAATTGCACGTGACGTTTGGTCACAATGCCGCCGTAAGGTGCAATCAATGAGGTGTAACCCAACTGCTCACCGGCTTGCGTCACTTGTGCTTTCGAGGCGGATAAACGTGCTTCCGCTGCTTTCAATCCCGCTTGAGCACCGTCCAAATCGGCTTTGGGAACGAGGCGTTTTGCATAAATTTCACTGATGCGCTTGAAATCTGCTTGCGCTTCGGTGTAGCGTGCTTGCGCCTCATCCAATGAAGCTTGTGCCTGTTCGACACCTGCTTGCTGATTTTTGGATTTGATCCGCGCAATTACCTTGCCCGGTTCAACATAATCGTCTACGTCATAGAACAATTTTTCGATAACGCCGCTGGTTTGCGCGGAGATAGTGCTCTCATTGACGGCCTCAACGTGACCATCGAGATAGTGCAATTCAGGCGTGCCGACAGCACTGACTGTCGCGGTTTTAAGCACCGAGGATGAAGTCGTTTTTACAGCGTCTGAATCGGCAGCGTGTTCAGCTTTTCCGCAGGCTGACAATCCACACAATCCGATGATCAGTAAGCACTTTACTAACATTTTCATGGCATAATTACCTTAAGCAAAATGAGAAATTGACGCATCCTAACAGAGAATATTAGAAAATACTAATATGTGATCAAACACTAACAACACAAGGTGATTCATGAAAAAAGCAATCTTTATGCCAGTTATACTAATGACAGCCGCGCTGGTAGTGACTGATGCAGCCGCTGAAATGTACAAATGGACCGATAAAAACGGTGAAACACATTATACCCAAACGCCACCGCCACCTGAGGCCAAAGGTGAAAACATTGAAGATGAAATTCGCCTATCGACTGGTAAATTAGGTAACACCATTCCCACTGCCCCAGAAGAAGCCCCTAAAGACGAATTGGCTGAAGCGCGTCAAGAAGGTGAGAAAAGCGATCAGAAACACCGGGAATTCTGTGCCCAACAAACCGACGCCCTGCAAAAAATGACAGCAAACGCTATCATCAAGTGGAAAGATGCCAAAGGCGAACGCTTCCTAACCGCCGCAGAGAAAGCAAGCAAAACACAAGAAGTCCAAAAAAATATCGACAGCTTGTGCAAGCCAGAGATGTTCAATAAAACGGATAAATCCAGCAATCAAACCAAAGAATCCACTGATACGCCGCCAAGCGATGCGACTCAAACCACTCCAGAAGTCAGCCAAAATACTGACACATCAAACGCCGGTGATAGCACCGCGAATTCAGGCAACGCTGCCACCAATCAGGCTGCCACGGCAATGCTACCGGCAACCGATTGACTTAAGTCAAGAAAGTACGCCTCAACCTAGTAAAAACCCTTGAGAAACCCGCTATTTCCCCACGGTGCTGCGCATTGGTTTATTAGCAAATACTAATTACAATCCGCGCCAACACTTGCAACAACAACCGCGTGTGACGCTAAGCTAGGAGCGAAAGCAAGTGCCTCTGAAATAGACCGAACGAAACCATAATAAAACCAATCTGGGGAGTCAGAGTCATCTGACTCCCCAATTTTTTGGGATTTTCGGTACAGTAAAATTATCTGCTACTATAAGTTTGTTACAACAGGGATAAAGTTATGCTCAACGATATTGACAGCGAAAACGTCAACAAAAAAGAAGATGACAATCGCACCATCATCGTTGGCATTGGCGCATCCGCAGGCGGCCTAGAAGCATTAAGGGCCTTAGTTCCCAATCTTCCAATTGATGACCGCGTTGTCTATATTTTAGCGCAACATTTAGACCCCAAGCACAGCAGCATGATGGTGCCCATTCTGGCACGCGAGACCAAACTGCCAATTGCCGAATTACAACACAACCAGTCCATTCAAACCGGGATGTTCTATATTATTCCGCCTGGAATGGATGCTTTTTATGCCAGTGGACGTTTTCATTTGGAAAAAGCCACGGGTATTGGCCCCAAACCTTCTGTCGACCGGCTGTTTGCGTCGTTAGCAGAAAATCATGGCAGGCATTCGGTTGGCATTATATTGTCTGGAACAGGTACCGACGGCACACACGGCATTCGTGCGATCAAGGCAGAAGGCGGGATTACCATTGCGCAGCTCGAATCCACCGCGCGTTTCGACAGTATGCCGCATTCTGCTATTGGCACGGGTCACGTTGACCTTGCCTTGCCTCCTGAAGATATTGCCCAGCAAATTCACGATATGCTGGCACAACCGGATATTTCGTTTTTATTTACCAGCAAACCTGAACCGAGTGAAGATGAGATTCAGGAAATCCTGAGAATGCTGCTCGATCAAACGGGTACGGATTTTCGCGATTACAAACGCAATACCTTGCTACGCCGCATTGAACGCCGCATGACGGTGCACAAATGCAAACAGTTGAGCGAATACGCTGCTTACCTGAAACAAAAGCCCGAAGAATTATACGAACTGCACAATGATATTCTCATTTCAGTGACCAGCTTTTTCCGCGATACGGATGCTTATCAAGCACTGCGGCGCGTGATTGAAGACGTGGTACCTGAAGGTGGGCATGAAATCCGCGTATGGGTAGCCGGTTGTGCCACGGGTGAAGAAGCTTATTCGATTGCTATTATGCTGTCCGAGTACCTCGGCAATCGCATTGCACGCTACAAAATACAAATTTTTGGCACAGATTTATACGATGGCGTCTTAACCATTGCACGGCAGGCGCGTTATTCCAAAGCTTCGGTAGCCGGGATTGATCAACGTATTCTCGACAAATATTTCATTCAAAAAGACGGTGAATACCAATTGACGCAAACCATTCGCAATATGGTATTGTTTGCGCGGCATGATTTGGTACGCGACCCGCCCTTCTCACATTTGAATTTAGTATCCTGCCGCAATGTGTTGATTTACTTCAATCAGACCTTGCAACGCAATGTATTGGAGTCTTTTCATTACGGTTTAGAGCCTGATGGCATTATGTTTCTCGGCAAATCTGAAACCATTGGCGGCAGTGATCGCTTATTTGTAACCGTAGACCGTAAATCACGCATTTATCGCCGTCGCAGTGACGTAAAGGGTCACTTACCCTATTTATTGCAAAATCGTTCACTGCGCGAACAACGCAACCAACAATACAGCAATAATCTGCGTGATAAACCCCGCGCTAAACTGCAAGACTCCATCGACAAGCTGTTAGTCAATATTTACCAACCGGCTTGTATCATGCTCGATGACCGCCAAGAAATCGTGTACGTGCGCGGCAATGTTGACCCTTATTTGGGTTTTGCGGAAGGGCGTGCCGCATTGGGAGTATTGGATTTAATTCGCACTGAATTACGTCAAGATTTACGGGGTTTGATTTACAAAGCACGGCGTACCGACGAAACCATCAGCAGCCGCCGCATTAATTTCACACTCAACGGTGAGCCTGTGCGTGTGGTAATGCGTACCCGCCACTTTCCTGCGGGCAAACTCACTGAAACCGAAGTTAGCGTGGTTATTTTTGAAGTGCTGCCCGCTAACGATTACCCTGTCACGCCAGAGCAAGAGGCGATCAGTGTCAGTGATGCGCTACGAATCAAAGAATTGGAAGAGGAATTGCGTGAAGTTCGTGAAAGTTTGCAGACCACGATTGAAGAGCTAGAAACGTCCAACGAAGAGCTGCAATCCACCTACGAAGAAGCCCAATCCACTAACGAAGAACTTTATACCTCCAGTGAAGAGTTGCAGACCTCTAATGAGGAACTGCAATCCACCAATGAAGAACTGCGCACAGTCAACCAAGAAGTTAGCGTCAAAAGCAGTGAACTCGAAGCGGCTAATTTGCAATTAAAAAACACCAATGAACTGTTAATGCACGAAATTGAAGAACGCAAATGGGCTGAAGCTCGCTTGGAAATCGAACGCGCTAAGCTGGATACTATTTTCCAGAGCCAACCCAATTGGATTAACATTTGTGCATTGGATGGTACCATTCAAGAGGTGAACCCGGCGGGACCACTGATTATGGAGGCTAAAAATCCAGAACAGTTGATTGGACATTCGCTTAAGGATTTCGTTTTCCCTGAATACCAAGCGGATGTGGATGCTTGCATCACCCAAATCAGTCAAACGGGCGAATTTCATGCGCGTGAAGTGAAAGTAAACACCTTCAAAGGCAATATTCGTTGGCTGGAAATACGCCCTGTCTTGATTCATCTGGATAACGATGAACTGCGGATTATGTCGATAATTGTTGACCATACCGACCGTATGATTGCCCAGCAATTGCTGGCTGACCGTCAACAGGAACTTGCACACATTATGCGTTTGAACACCTTAGGCGAAATGGCGTCGGGTATTGCGCATGAGCTTAACCAACCCTTGTCAGCGATTGCGAATTACATTCGTGGCTGTGAATTACGCATGAAAAGCGACGAATGCAGCATGAAAGACATTGCCGATGTTATCCAGTTGGTTAGCACACAAGTACGACGCGCTGGCGAAATCTTACGCTATGCCAAGGATTTTACCCGCAAAGATCAGGATGTCGAATGGCAGGAGCACGACATTAACCAAATCATCGAAGAAACCTTGCACCTTTTGGATACCACAGAGCAGTTTAAACAAGTTAGATTAAGCAAAGTGCTCTACCCCAATTTACACTGGGTGAATGTGAATAAAATCCAAATAGAGCAAGTATTGGTGAATATGATTTTGAACGCACTGGACGCAATGGAAGAATATTCTCCAGAATCCATGGGTAGACTGCACATTGTTAGCGAACCTGTTGGTACTCAAGCGGTGCGAGTTTCGGTGATCGACGAAGGCACTGGCCTACCCGAAGACTTTGCTAGTAAAATTTTTCGACCTTTTTATACCAGTAAAAAAAGTGGCATGGGCATGGGATTACCCATCAGCAGTTCCATCATTGAAGCTCACGGTGGTAAGCTTGAAGCTTTTAACAATACCACTAAAGGCGCTACTTTTAGTTTCACTTTACCGCTAACAGGAACTAACCGTAAATGAATTATGAACCTACCGTATTTATCGTTGATGATGACCCCGCTGTGCGTGATTCCCTACGCTGGTTATTGGAGTCAATGCGTTTAAAAGTGGCGACATTCGGTTCAGCCGAAGATTTTCTCAAGTTTTATACCATGCACATGATCGGTTGTCTAATTTTAGATGTGCGGATGCCTGGCATGAGTGGCTTGCAACTACAGCAATTTTTGACCAAACAAAAATACGCGCTGCCCATTTTATTTATTACCGGTCATGGCGACATTCCGATGGCAGTACGCGCCATGCAAGCCGGAGCCATGTATTTCTTGGAAAAGCCGTTTGAAGATCAGGTATTGCTGGATTATGTACACGAAGCTTTGACGTTGGATGTTGAAAATCAACAATCCCGCATTCGTTTGACCATGATCCAAGCGCGTATTGCTAACCTGACCGAACGTGAACGCGAAGTCATGGAATTAGTGATAGACAACAATTCCAACAAAGAAATTGCCACCAAACTGGGCGTTAGCATTAAAACGGTTGAATTTCACCGCAGCCACATGATGGATAAAATGCACGCCACGTCACTGATTGAGTTGGTGAACATGGCACGCGAAGCCAGCGACAACGAAAAAATTTAGGTTTAATGGTGTTCGCCGACCAAGTGAAAACTGCGCACGGTACGTCCATCGGGTTCTACTGAGTGCAAATTGACATCATAACCCCACAACTGATGCACATGGCGTAACATTTCGTTCACGTCATTATTCAAGGGGCGACGGTCGTTCAACACGTGCTGCAAAGTCAGCGAACGGTCGCCGCGTACATTCACTTTGTAAATTTGAATATCCGGCTCTTGCTGACTCAGGTTATATTGCAGGGATAACATTTCTCGCACCCGCCGATAACCTTCATCGTTATGAATCGCTGCCACATCAATGGTATTTTTGCGGTCGTCATCCTCCAATGCAAACAAGTGAAAATCCCGAATCACTTTCGGCGATAAAAATTGTAAGATAAAGCTTTCATCACGGTAATTGCGCATCACATTATCCAAAGTGCTGAGCCAATCACTGCCTGCAATATCAGGGAACCACTGCCTATCTTCGTCCGTCGGGTGTTCACAAATGCGTCGAATATCGCTCATCATCGCAAAACCCAGCGCGTAAGGATTAATCCCACTGTAATACTGGCTATCAAAACCGGGTTGCATCACTACATTGGTGTGTGACGTCAAAAATTCCATCATGAAACCGTCGTTTACCAGCCCTTCGTCATACATTTCATTCAGAATGGTGTAATGCCAAAAGGTCGCCCACCCCTCATTCATCACTTGCGTTTGGCGTTGTGGGTAGAAATATTGCGCCACTTTGCGCACGATACGGATAATTTCACGTTGCCAAATTTCCAGCGATGGCGAATTTTTCTCAATGAAATACAGTAGATTTTCTTGCGGGTCTTGTGGGAAATTCCTGACTACTTTCTCTTCATCGCGTTCCCGCCCGCGATGCGGCAAGGTGCGCCACAAATCATTGAGGTGCTGCTGAATATACAACTCACGTTCTTTTTGGCGGTTTTGCTCTTCTGCTGCGGAAATCGGCGCGGGACGTTTGTAACGGTCTACCCCGTAATTCATCAGTGCATGGCAAGAATCCAACAATGTCTCGACCTGCTCCACACCGTGGCGCTCTTCGCACTCACTGATGTATTTTTTCGCGAACATCAGGTAGTCGATGATCGCTTCCGCATCCGTCCAAGTGCGGAACAAATAATTGCCTTTGAAAAAAGAATTATGCCCATAACAAGCGTGCGCAATTACCAGCGCCTGCATCGTCATGGTATTTTCTTCCATTAAATACGCAATACACGGGTTGGAATTAATGACGATTTCATACGCCAAGCCCATGCGCCCCCGGCTGTAGTTTTGCTCCACATTGACAAAATGCTTGCCATACGACCAATGGTTGTAGAAAACCGGCATCCCGATAGACGCATACGCATCCATCATCTGATCCGAGCGGATCATTTCAATCTGATTCGGGTACGTATCCAGTTTGAATTTATCGCGGGCAATGCGAGCAATTTCACGCTCATAGGCTTCGATGGTCGCGAATGTCCATTCTGAACTGGTGGAAATATAGCGGTCAGTCATCAATCAACCTCCTCACCCGCGTGTTTGCGGAACAACTCACGGAATACTGGGTAAATTTCAGCGTTATTGCGCACCCGTTGGATCGCAAACCGATCCATAAAATCACGCTGCAAGTGCTCGTACAAATACCACAAGCCTTGCGGATCACGGTCGCCAATTTCGATATAGGTGTAATACTGCACGAATGGCAAAATATCCTTGATCAAGGCATCGTGACAGCGTTGATTATCTTCGTGCCAGTTATCCCCGTCAGACGCTTGCGCAACGTAGATATTCCATTGGCTGGGTGCATAACGTTCTTCAATGATCTCGCCCATCATATTCAAGGCGCTGGACACCACTGTGCCGCCGGTTTCGCGGGCGTAGAAAAAAGTGTTTTCATCCACTTCCTGCGCTTGCGTATGGTGACGAATAAACACCACTTCGATCTTTTCGTAATTCTTTTTCAAGAATAAATACAGCAAGAAAAAGAAACGTTTTGCCGTGTCCTTAATATCCTGTGTCATCGAACCCGATACGTCCATCACACAAAACATCACGGCCTTAGGCGATGGTCTGGGTATCTTAACTCGAAGGTTGTATTTCAGGTCAAAATCATCTAACCAAGGAATTGCGTGAATCTTCACATTCAAGCGTGCTAATTCAGCCTGCAATAACGACTGTTGCGTGGTAGTTTCAGCAGAAGTATTGGCCTGCTCCAATAATGCCAGCTCAGCCAAAATTTCACGCCGCCGCCGCCGCTCTTTGCCTCGCAGTGCGATGCGCCGCGCATGAGCACTGCGCATCGAACGCACCACGTTAATTTGCGCCGGATTGCCGACTTCACTAACCCCAGCGCGGTGATAATCAAACGAATCGCTGCTCAACAACTGACGTTTCACCATATTGGGCAAGGCGAGGTCTTCAAACAAGTATTCGAGAAATTCTTCCTGCGAAATCTGGAATACAAAGTCTTCCATGCCCTCGCCGTCAGCGGACGCTTGCCCTGAACCGCTGCCGCCGCCAGCACCACCGGGTGGACGCTGGATACGGTCGCCTTCCACAAACTCCTTATTGCCGGTATGCACAATGCTGCGCTTGCCGCCCTGCCCGTGCCGAAACACCGGCTCAGAAATATCACGCTTGGGGATCGTAATACTCTCCCCTTGTTCCATATCCGTGATGTTGCGACGGCTCACCGCATCCGACACAGCGCGGCGAATCTGCTTCTGGTAACGCTTTAAAAAGCGCTCCCGATTCACCAGACTTTTGTTCTTGCTGTTTAACCGACGATCAACAATATAGGCCATACGGCACTCCTTTGGGTCTCACCGTTTACTGCGATTTACGTACCCGTAAATACCACTCAGCCAACAAGCGCACTTGTTTCTCGGTGTAGCCACGTTTCATCATGCGCTCCACGAAATTGTCATGTTTACGCTGTTCATCCGCTGACGATTTTGCGCCATACGAAATCACCGGCAGCAAATCTTCCGTGCTGGAGAACATTTTCATCTCAATCACGCGGCGTAACTTTTCGTAGCTTGTCCACGCCGGATTACGTCCGTTATTGCTATTGGCACGCGCCCGCAACACAAAGTTGACGATTTCATTACGGAAATCTTTCGGATTGCTGATACCCGCCGGTTTCTCAATTTTTTCCAAATCGGCATTGAGCGCCGCACGATCCAAAAACTCGCCGGTTTCAGGGTCACGGAATTCCTGATCCTGAATCCAGAAATCGGCATACGTCACGTAGCGATCAAACAAGTTCTGACCGTACTCTGAGTACGACTCAAGATACGCTGTCTGAATTTCCTTGCCGATGAAATCCACATAGCGCGGCGCAAGATACTCTTTGATAAAGCGCACATAACGGTCTTGCAATTCGCGTTGGTACTGCTCTTTCTCAATCTGACGTTCCAACACATACATTAAATGCACCGGGTCAGCCGCCACTTCGGTCGCATCGTAGTTGAAAACTTTGGACAGAATCTTGAAGGCAAAGCGCGTCGACAGCCCATTCATGCCTTCATCCACACCGGCAGCATCCTGATATTCCTGAATGGTCTTGGCTTTCGGATCAATATCCTTCAGGTTTTCACCGTCATAAATGCGCATTTTGGAATAAAGACTAGAATTTTCCGGTTCTTTCAGGCGTGACAGCACAATAAATTGCGCCAACATCTTCAAAGTATCCGGGGCGCATGGCGACGCCGCTAAAGAGCTATTAAATAATAACTTTTCGTAAATTTTAATTTCTTCGGTAACGCGCAAGCAATACGGCACTTTCACAATCGACACGCGGTCAATGAATGCCTCATTGTTGCGGTTATTTTTAAAGGTCTGCCATTCAGATTCGTTGGAATGCGCCAGAATCACCCCACTGAAGGGAATCGCACCGATACTTTCCGTGCCGTTGAAATTGCCTTCTTGGGTCGCGGTCAATAGCGGATGTAGCACTTTAATCGGCGCTTTGAACATCTCCACGAATTCCATCAAGCCTTGGTTCGACAAGCACAAACCGCCGGAATAGCTGTACGCATCGGTATCGTTTTGCGGGAAATCTTCCAGTTTGCGAATATCAACTTTGCCCACCAGTGCCGAAATGTCTTGGTTATTTTCATCGCCCGGTTCGGTTTTGGACACCGCAATTTGGTTGAGGCGCGAAGGATAACGCTTCACCACCCGGAACTTGGTAATATCACCACCGTATTCGTGCAAGCGCTTGACTGCCCAAGGCGACATCACGGTTTTCAGGTAACGGGTCGGAATCCCGAAGTCTTCTTCCAAAATCGCACCGTCTTCTTCTACATTGAACAAACCCAGTGGCGATTCGTTAATCGGCGAGTTTTTGATGCAATAAATCGGGGCTTTTTCAATCAATGCTTTGAGACGTTCAGCGAGGGACGATTTACCGCCACCCACGGGGCCCAGTAGATACAACACCTGCTTGCTTTCTTCCAAACCTTGCGCGGCGTGACGGAAAAAGGACACGATTTGTTCAATGCATTCCTCCATGCCATAAAATTCAGAAAAAGCCGGATAACGACGGATAACTTTGTTGGAAAACATCCGGCTCATGCGCGGATCGCGAGACGTATCGACCAATTCCGCTTCACCGATAGCGTACAACAGTCGTTCAGCGGCGGTGGCGTAAGCCATGCGGTCGCGTTTGCACAGTTCCAAATATTCTTGCAGCGAGTATTCTTCTTCCTGCAAAGCTTCATAACGCGATTGATAGTGATTGAAAATGCTACTCATTGTGTACCCCTTTCACGGTAAATACGGGGGCAGGTCAGTGCCCGGCGATGTATATGCAGACAACTATCTATTTCTGATAATGACAGTTTGCAAGTCGAATGCCAATTGACTGCAAACCGACTAATGTTGAATTCCTGCCTACCTCTTAGTGTAGACAGCCGATTCGTTAAAAAGTGTGATGAAAAGAACCTTTCATCATCAAACGTTATCTGTTATACCATTGCTGTTGACTTAACCAATAATTAGCATTGGAAAACTCAATGCTAAACCATGAATACCATGAGGAGGAAATTTTCTATGTTAAAACAAACAATTCTGGCATCCTGCCTACTGATGTTAGTGACAACAACCAGCCAAGCGGCCGAATTTATGGATGCAGCTTGGGCAAAACAAGCCTGTGATGCATGGAACGCAGACGCTACACTGACCACTGGTCTGAAAGAGAACGACGGCTATTCATGGATTCAAAATGATAACGGTCGAGGCTATAAATTGGTGCAAATGTACCGCACGGATTGCGGTGAAAGCACCAAAGTGCAGCTCAATATCGGTTTGCAAACTGATAAAGCCATGTGCACTTACGGCGGAGTACCGGATGGTAAAAAAATGGAAACCAGTTACGACTACCTGATGCACGCTACTGATGCAGATTGGACGTGCATGGGCGAAGGCAAGTTCGGTTGTGGTGCAATGGGCGCGATGGGCACGGGCAAGCTCAAATTCACCGGCCCAAAGATGGAGGCCATGAAAGTGATGGGGCCATTTGAAAACTTCCTTAAGCTCACCGGCAAAGTCGCGGGCACAAAAACGGAATGCAAGGCCAAGTAAACCGCACGGGGTGAGGTTGCTCCTGCGCAAAACATGCTATTATCCGCGCGGTCAATATTAGGATAAGAACCATGTCGGAGCAGCTTCCCCCGCAATTACCCAAATCCGTGCTATACCAGTGGTCGCAATCATTGGGTTTACGCACAATTGTTGTTAGCTTGTTGGGACTACTGATGTTGGTTCCCCTGTTTTTTGTCGACAAAGTGGTGAAAGAGCGCCAAGCGCATTACCAAACTGCGCTGAACGGTATAGCGGAACGTTGGGGTGGCAAGCAAACATTGATCGGCCCGGTTTTGGTTGTGCCGTATGTGGAACACTTCACCAGCGTTGACACCATTAGCGATGAAAACGGCGAAAGTCGTGTGGTTAGCAAGGATGTTTTCAATGACCGTACTGCTATTTTATTACCTGAATCGCTTGAAATCCGCGCTAATCTTAACGAGGAACACCGTCAACAAGGCATTTACGATGCGCTTGTCTACAACGCCACCGTTAGCTTGAGTGGCAAGTTTAACCACGCTCAAGTGCTGCAATCGAGCGAAGGTGAGCGACGCATTCTGTGGAACAAAGCTTTCATCGCATTGGGCTTGACGGATCAACGCGCGATTGATACCGCATCCAGCTTCTTTTGGAATGACGGACGCATCGAGATGCAACCCGGCACGCGGTTGAGCAAGCTACTGCCTTCTGGCTTTCACATTCCTTTGAACGTCAATGCCGATAGCACCCCCACCAATGAATTCAAGTTGACACTCAATCTGCGCGGCAGTGATGGCTTACTGTTCGCACCCTTGGGGCAAACTACCGCGATTCGCATGACCTCAGCGTGGACGCATCCCAACTTTCAAGGTGATTTGCTGCCCAGCAAATACGACATTACCGAAGCGGGCTTTAATGCCGCATGGAATATTCCCCACCTTGTGCGCAACTACCCGCAATATTGGGTACTGGAAGATCAGCAAACTTACGATTTACGCAGTTTCAGTGCCGGGGTGAGTTTGGATGAACCGGATGCGCTCTACCCCTTAATTGAGCGTGCTGTAAAATACGGGGCGCTGTTTATTGGAATGACTTTCTTGGTGTTTTTCGCGTTTGAAATTAGCCTCAAACAACGCTTGCATGTACTGCAATACGGCTTAGTCGGCGTAGCATTATCGTTGTTTTATTTGATATTGCTGGCGGCGGCGGAACACATTGGCTTTTTGTATGCCTATGTAGCGGCGGCGGCGGCGACTATTCTCAGCATCACGGTTTACACCGGGGTAATATTGCGCAATGGGTGGCGAACTTTCCTGCTGTTTTTGCTGTTAGTGTTATTGTACGGTTTACTATACTTGTTGTTACAGATGGAAGATTACGCGCTGTTGATCGGTGTAGGGCTGTTGTTATTTGCCAGTGTTATTATGATGTACGTGACGTGTCATTTGATAAATAATCCTGTATAGCTTTTGAGGAGATATACACAGTGTATGTAGCCACCCCTTCATACCAAGCGTTTACGTTGGAGTGGCAAAGCAGCATTGCTACACACCACGATTGTTGGTTTGGTCAACGGCCTACAGGAAACGCTGCCAAGGTGTCGGCAACAACATTCGCAGCCGGTGAATTGACAAGCCCTAATCAAACTCCCCCTGTGGTATTTCCGCGCCAACGGTTCATTACCCAGCACCGCCAGCTTACGGTTGAACCGCACGCGGGGCGCTTTTACCCGCAAGCTTACGCGTGGGAAGCATTGGGTTGCAGCCGCAGTGAATTTCGCCCGTTTCGTTTGATTAACCTGACAGCGAACACCTTAACCGCTGACGTGAATCATCCTCTCGCGCCCTATGCGTTGCGTGTCAGCGCGGCGGAACACGCCCCCATTGCCCCTGAAATCATTAAAGCGCTCACCGAAACCGGCGCGGGGATGCAAGCACCCTACCCCGGCGTATCTACCGATTATTACGCGGTTTATCCTTTCACCCGTGCGGATGAGCGGGCAGATGCGCAATTTTATACGGCACCGCGCTTCGTTAATCATTTGGATACCACCGCTTTAACGCAAGTCACTGCTTTATACAAACGTTTGCTGCGCCCCGGTATGCAAATTCTTGACCTGATGACCAGCCACGTTTCGCACCTGCCCGATACTCTAGTAGACGTAGAAATCACCGGGCTTGGCATGAATCCGGCAGAACTTGCAGCTAATCCGCGCTTGCATCGTCACGTCGTTCACGACCTCAATCAACACCCGCAATTGCCGTTTGCCGACAGCACTTTTGATGCGATTATTTGCACGGTTTCTGTCGAATATTTGACTCAACCACTGGAAGTTATGCGTGACGCACTGCGAGTAACCAGGAGCGGCGGCTTGGTAATTGTGGCATTTTCCACTCGCTGGTTCCCACCCAAAGCCACCACCTTGTGGACTGAAATGCACCCGTTTGAGCGTCAAGGTTTGGTGTTGGATTTTTTTGTAAAAAGTGCAAAGTTCACTGATTTGCACACCACATCAGTACGCGGTTTGCCACGCCCTAGTAACGATCCGCACCGTCGTACCACGCCATTCTCCGACCCGGTTTTTGCGGTGTGGGGAACAGTTATGCCCAAAGAGTTCTAATAAACCCCACAAAATCTTCGTTTTCTAGCAGTTTCCTACGTCCATATCGCATACTTGATCGTATAAATAAGGTATAGGTTTTGACAAGGAATGCGGGAAATGTACAGGAAGAAGATTGCCATTATTGGTTCAGGTATTACAGGATTAGCCTCCGCGTGGCTACTCCACCAGCAGTATGACGTTACCTTGTTTGAAAAGGATAATTACATTGGCGGACACACACACACCATTGAAGTATCTGAAGCAGATCGCACTGTGCCAGTCGACACCGGGTTTATTGTGTACAACGAGCGCAATTACCCCAATTTAATCGGTCTTTTTGCGCAACTTGGCATTGCCACGCGTGAAACCGATATGTCCTTTGCCTTCTCACTGAACCAAGGCGAATTAGAATACGCGGGTTCTAACCTCGATACCTTGTTTGCCCAGCGCAAAAATGTATTTAATCCGCGTCACTGGCGTTTAATCAGTGAAATCATGCGTTTTAATAAAGTGGCGCATCAATTATTGGCTGACTCTGCGACGCTGCCTGATTTGAGCTTGGGTGAAATGCTCGACGCACACCGTTTCTCACGCGACATGCGCGAACATTACCTGTTGCCAATGGGGGCTGCCATTTGGTCATGCCCGGTCGACACCATGCTCACGTTTCCCGCGCTCAGCTTCCTCCGCTTCTTTGCCAATCACGGTTTGATCGATCTGCGTAACCGTCCCCTGTGGCGAACTGTTTGCGGAGGAAGTTCTTTTTATGTGCGCAAACTTCTCGCTGAAATGGGTGACAAAATCACTACTCAGTCCGGCGCAATACGCGTAGAACGCAACGACACCCACGCCAGGGTGTTTACTGATGCCACGCAATTCGACTTCGATGCAGTGATTTTTGCCTGCCATGCGGATCAAGCGCTGGCTTTGTTAGCGCAACCTAGCCCGGCAGAACAGCGCATTCTCAGTTGTTTCCGTTACGAAAAAAACCGGACTTACTTGCACACCGACGCCCGACTTATGCCGGTAAACCGCAAAGTATGGTCATCATGGAATTACCTTGCCACCAGCCAACCAGAACACGCCCATGCGCGTCAACAAATGACCGCAACGTATTGGATGAACAATCTGCAAGGGCTGGACACCACCACTGATTATTTCGTGACACTCAACCCTTACGCGTTGCCACGTGACGAAAACATCATCACTGAAATGACTTACGAACACCCGATCTTCGACCAAGCCGCTGGCGCCGCACAACCTCAGCTTACCAGCCTGCAAGGTCAACAACATTCGTGGTTCTGCGGCAGTTATCACCGCTACGGTTTTCACGAAGATGCCATCGCCTCAGCAGTGAAGGTTTGCGAAGATTTTGGCATTACCCCGGTTTGGGTCAAAGCACAGGAGACGACTCCTCAGCCTGTGCTTCCAGTGTCGATAGCTGGAGCGATTACCCCATGAATACGCAAGCACCGGCGGCTGTATTCCCCTCAACAGTCATGCACAGTCGGCGTTTCCCGGTGGCTTACCGTTTCAGCTATCGCGTTTTTAGTGTGTTGGTAGACATCGACCGCCTCGCTGAAATTGGGCGTAACCCGTTATTTTCCATCGACCGTTTTAACCTATTCAGCCTTCACCTGCGCGACCATGGCGCACACAATGGCAGCAATTGGCGCGACTGGGCAGAAACGTTGCTGCGCGATCATGGCATTGACGGTGCGATCGGTAACATCCAGTTGCTGTGTTTGCCACGTATCTTGGGGTATGGCTTCAACCCATTAAGTCTGTGGTTCTGCCATGACCCTGAAGGGAGACTGTTGGCGGTTATTGGTGAAGTGAGCAATACCTTTGGCGAACACCATCATTATTTATTGGACGTACCTAGCGACACCAGCGCCCCCGTGATCACGGGCAGTAAGCAAAAGGTGTTTCACGTATCACCGTTTATCGGGATGGACGCACGTTATGAATTCTTTATCCATCCGCTCAGCCATAACCTGAACATTCTAATTCACGAGTACGTAGGCGATGAACTTATGCTAGTTGCCAGTCAGCGCGGGGAGCGTTTACCCTTTAGCACGGCAGTATTGCTGCGGCAATTTGCGCTCGTGCCTTTCATGACACTCAAGGTCATGACCTTGATTCATTGGCACGCCCTGAAAATCTGGCTAAAAGGCGGCAAGTTGTATAGCAAGCCTGCGCCCCCCACGGAGACCGTAACCTAATGCCCTTAGAGACGACCCTGAACCCGCCGTCAGTACCCAGTTTTGATCATTTACCGACCCTGAAACGTTGGTTGCTGGCAACGCTTGCCCGCATCCAACACGGGCGGCTCAGTATTCATTTGGACGGTGAATACTATGTGTTGGGGCACTCGGATGAATTGCACGCCAGCATCCACATTCACCGCCCGTTCCGCCTTGCCCTGAAATGCCTCACCAAGGCCGATTTAGGGTTTGGTGAAGCGTACATCGCCGGTGATTGGTCGAGTGAACACCCGGTTGACCTGCTGACCTTGCTATTACGCAACTGGGAACAATTTGGCAAAGTATTGGATGACCGCAAGTTGTTGCGCGAACCGGCCAACTGGTTCCACCGCCTACGCCGCAACAGTGTCCGCAACAGCCGCAAGAACATTGCCCACCATTACGACATGGGCAACGATTTTTACCGCGAATGGCTAGACACCAGCATGACGTATTCGTCAGCGTTGTACACCACGCCCGACTTAACCTTAGAACAGGCGCAACGTGCCAAATACCAACGGATTTTGGATGAATTGCAGGTGCAAGCGGGTCAAACTGTGCTGGAAATCGGCTGCGGTTGGGGCGGTTTCGCGGAAATGGCAGCCGAACAGGGCTGCAAAGTGCATGGCATTACCCTTTCCAGCGAACAATTGGCCTGGGCGCAACAGCGTTTGGAACGCTTCGGCGCACAAACCGTGCTGGAATTGCGCGATTACCGCCACCTAGAAGGCACTTACGACCACATTGTCTCGATTGAAATGTTTGAAGCGGTGGGCGAACAATATTGGGAAACCTATTTCCAAACGCTGCACCGTCATCTCAAACCGGGTGGACGGGCAGTGCTGCAAATCATCACGATTGGCGATGAATGGTTTGACATGTACCGTTCGCGGGCAGATTTCATTCAACGTTATATTTTCCCCGGCGGCATGTTGCCAAGCCCTGCCAAGCTCGAAAAGTTGGTCGCGAATAGTCGCCTTAAGCAAATCAACCACATCGGCTTTGGTAAGGATTACGCCCGAACATTGCGGGAATGGGATGCGCGTTTTGTCGCCGCACTGCCAACACTGCGCCCGCTGGGTTATGACCAGCGCTTTGAACGTTTATGGCGTTATTACCTCGCGTATTGCGAAGCGGGTTTTACCGAGAACCGCCTTGATGTTGTTCAGGTAACGCTGGAGAAACCGCTGTCATGAAATCGGCCTATTATCGCCAGTTGCTGTTTTACGGCTTACCGGGACTGCCGCTGGCGATGTTAGGCCTACCGTTGTACGTGTATTTGCCGTCGTTTTATGCGCAAGAGTGGCATCTGTCATTGACGGTGATTGGCATTGCGCTACTGGCGGCACGTGGCTTTGATGTGCTGACTGATCCGCTGATTGGCTGGGTGAACGACAAAGTAAACAGCCGTATTGGGCGGCGCAAATTGTTCATCTTATTGGGAATACCGCTATTGCTGGTCGGGCTGGATTATTTGCTACGCCCTGTCGGTAAGGTCGATGGGCTGTATTTATTCACTTGGTCAATGGTCACGTATTTGGGTTGGACATTGATCAGCATCCCTTGGCAAGCGTGGGGGTCGGAAATGACCCGCGATTATCACGGCAAAAGTGCTTTATCCGCCAGTCGCGAGGTGTTTGGCATACTCGGCACGGTGGTGGTGATTAGCTTGCCGTTTTTTGTCGGTTCGATGGATAACACTGCACTCACGCTCGACACCCTCGCCAAACTGTTGTGGGTGTTGTTGCCCTTAAGTCTTTTTCCCGCCTTGGTGTGGTTGGTGGAACGCCGCCAAGTGCGTCGGTTCGCGCCGTTGCGCAAAGTGGGTAGCATTCTCTCAGCACATCCAGCGATACGCCAGTTGCTGCCCGCTTATTTTATTAACAGTTTAGCCAATGCCCTGCCTGCTACCTTGTTCATTTTGTTTGTGACCCATGTGTTGCAAGCGCCGGAACAGGTCGGCACTGTGCTGATGGTGTACTTCCTCAGCGGTATTGTTGGTCTGCCGCTGTGGTTGTGGCTCGCCCGTCGCATCGACAAAAGTCGGGCGTGGGTATTGGCTCTTGTATTGTCGGTGGCGGCGTTTGTGTGGGTGCCGTTTTTGGGTGTGGGCGATGTGTACGGGTTTCTCGCGGTTTGTGTGATCAGCGGCTTAGCATTGGGGGCAGATGTGGCCTTGCCCGCGTCAATGCAAGCCGATATTGCCCAGCAAATGGCGCATCAAGGCAATCCGCAAACCGGCTTATTGTTTGGTTTGTGGGGATTGTTGACGAAATTAGCATTCGCCTTGGCGGTGGGGATCGCGTTTCCGTTATTGGATTGGGCGGGGTTTGTGCAAGAGGCTGCCTCGCAAACTGATGCCACCTTACTAACCATGGCTTTGTTATACGCCGGGCTACCCGTCTTGCTGAAAAGCTGGGTAATTTGGCGCATGTGGCGATTTCCCTTCAGTGAAGTCGATTTTCGGGATTATTGGGAGATAAGTTATGCGAATGCGCTCTATTCTGCTCGCCCTTCTACTCATCACAATGAGCGGGTGCAGCAACATGAAGATTGAAGATTACGCGACGTTTGAACCAAAATTTGACCTTTTTGCCTATTTTCAGGGCAATACCCGTGGTTGGGGCGTGTTTCAGGATCGCGGTGGCGCGTTGAAACGCCAATTCGTGGTCGATATTAACGGCACTGTCAGTCCCGACGGTGAGTTGGTGATGACCGAAGATTTTGTGTGGAATGATGGCGAAAAATCGCAACGTGTTTGGCGCATCCGCAAGCAAGGCGACCACGGTTACAGCGGACGTGCGGCGGATGTGGTCGGTGAAGCCAAAGGCGTGGCTTACGGCAATGCGCTGAATTGGCGGTATGACTTGAATCTGCCGGTGGATGGCAAAGTGTGGCAAGTGAGTTTCGATGATTGGATGTATTTGCAACCCGATGGCGTACTGCTGAATCGGGCAAAGATGAGCAAGTTCGGTTTCACCTTGGGTGAAGTCACCATTGCGTTCCAGAAGAAATAAGGGGTAGCGAGATGTTACGGAAAAGTTTATTGCTGGCATTGTGCTGTTTACCGCTGAGCGTGTGGGCAAACATTCCGGCGGGCTTACAGACCGCTGGTAAGGGCGAGGCGTTGTACATGGGTGTTATCAAAGTGTATGACGCGGAATTGTCAGTTAGCCCTGGTGCAACCCGCGCTAATGTGCTGGATGCGTCAGTGTCGCGCTGTTTAAAGCTGGACTATGCGGTGGAACTGACCGCCGATAAATTCACGCTTGCCGCCGAAACCGTGTTGAAACGCCAGCATGACGCGGCGACACTGGCAAAGATTCAGCCGCAACTTGACCAACTGCACGCGGCGTATGTGGATGTGAAACCGGGTGACATTTACCAAATGTGCTATGACACCAAAACACAAGCCACCAGCTTGCTATTGAATGGCAAGGCGGTGACACAGGTGAAATCGGCTGCGTTTGCGCAAGTGTATTTCGGTATTTGGTTAGGCGAAAAGCAGCCGATTGCGCAGGAATTGCGGGAACAGTTGCTTACCGGGCTATGAGCGACGCAACACTAAGCATTGCTCACTAGTATCATATTGGTAATGCACAATTTGTCCTGTGAGCAATGAACGAATCGCTTGATCAATCACCGTGAGTGGTACCACAAACCACTCGCGGGGACTATGCCGCTGCCCTGCCGCATCAAATATATCCAGACTCAAGCACGCCTCGGCAAACAGGGTGTGCAGGAGCCATTCCAGCTTCTGTGGGTTCAGGTCATAAGTCTGGTACTCCGCCACCACCTCGACCTCCGCCAGCAAATAGGTTGGCTCTTGCACTGCATTTTTCAGACGCTGTGCAAGCGCTTGACTGGAAAAACCAATTTTGTGCAGATAAGGCAATTCCAGAATAGCCGGGTTGCGACTCAAAGAGCGCAACACATAAATCACCCCAGTCTGTGTGCCGGTTTCACTGACTCCGGCAAAGCCCGCGCTAAAACGGGCGTGCGTTTCCGCTTCGGTATCGGTGACGATATAACCCATTTGATACAGCGCTTTCGCCAGGGAACGGTAGAGCATGTTCGATTCCGTAGCGTTTTCAAACACGCAATACGTGCGCCCGTCTTTGCGGTAACGCCTGCCATTCACCGTTTTTTCTGTTGAAGTGAAGTGGACGCTCACCATTTTGAGCAAAATGCCATCCAACACATAATAAGCGCCATCTACCAATTGCTCGCCCTTATCCGTGAAAGGCAACAGTTTGCGTTTCCCTGTGGCTAATTCGCGGTGTACCTGCTTAAACTCGGCTTCATACGCCGCAAACTCAGCCGGGTTACACGGCTTACGCTTGGCGACATACGCACTGCTGGCGCGGGGTATTACGCTGACATGCTGCAATTGCAAAATACTGTCCGCAACCGTTTCCTCGGCGGATGCGCCCCCTAATAAACCCAGCGGATCATCCAAAACATCCGCGACCGTTTCAATGGTGGTTATATTAGGAAGCGTAATCCCCGCCAACAAACCAAAACGGTCAACGCTTTGCAAGGAAAGCGCTTTTTCGGGGTCAGCACGTAAACTTTGCAAGCGGCTATAGAGTTTACGTTCTTGAATATCACGACTGGCGGCAGGCTCACGCCCATGTTGTGCAAAAAACGTATTGATTTCCTCAAACGCTGCCAACAAGCGTTCATCGGCAGAGACGCTATTGCTGGCTTTGGCGGTTACACTCAGCAACCCCAAGGGATCATTGTGCAGAATGGCTTGCATTTCCTTATCAAAGTCAATCATGCCGGATTCGCCTGTGCTGCTTGTTGGGCTTGTTGCTGGCGGCGTTTATTGCGCAAATACACCAAGGCTTCCGCCATGCGCTTTTCCAGCGGGTCAGAAGCGTTGATATGCGGTTCACGCCCGTGTTGCTGCATAAACGCGCCGATTTTATCCCGGTATAGAATCACCGCCTCGTCATCGGTCATCTGAATGCGCCCCGCATCAATGGTTTCCTGAATCACTTTGAGCAAGGAAGCCGTCACCGATTTGGATAACACTTCAAACGCTTTCTGGAACGGATTCACGCGGTCAATCAGATCAATGTGCAAATCTTCGATATTGACGAATTTGCCCGCCATGCGCACAAACTTCTTATCGCCGACATCCTTGATTTCACCGTTTTTGATAGCGGAATCCGCCACGACGTGCTGGCGCACTTCCTCGACCTGTTCATCGTTCAAATCGGGGTATTTGGTGCGAATAACCCGTGGAATCAGCACCTTGTTAATCACTTCTGGGTCAATAAACTCGCCTGGTAGCACTTTCAGCAAGGTACTGTCTTGCAAAATACTCGCCTTTAAATCGTTCAAGTCCGACGCGACAATCGCTTTTACCCGCATAGAGGTCGGCTCTTTGAAACCACGAATGTGGATAGTCCCCACTTCTGGGGTTTGCGTATCATCGGGGTGCTTGGTCTTGAATTTAAAATTAGGCGCAAGCACTTGCTCCATTAACAGCGAGGCGGTAATCGCTTTCAGCATATTATTGACGGACAGCTTCACCTCGCCGTCCGCCGCATCCGGCTGCGCAATCAGGTTGGTAAATTGCGCATGGGTTTTGTTCGGGCTATCGCGGGTAGCACGCCCAATAATTTGAATGATTTCGGTCAACGAGCCGCGATAACCCACCGTCAGTGCGTGTTCGCAAAAAGGCCAGTCGAAACCTTCTTTCGCCATCCCCAGCGCAATGATCAAATCCATATCATCGGGGCTATTGAGAGTGCGCAGGTAAGCGACGATCTTGTCACGGTCTTTGGGATTATCGTTCACCAAATCCGCCACTTTAATAACCTTGCCATCGGTTTTGCGGCGCACGAATAACACCCCCGTCGCGGAATCCTGCTTTTCCACCTCACCGATAGCATCAAGAATGTAATTGACCTCATCGTGCTTTTGCTTGGTCGACTCACCCGCATTGACATTGGGGATGTGCAAAATGGTTTTCTTATCAGTATCCAAAATCTGCGCAATCGCGCTCAGATAACGCCCCTGATAAAAATGGTAGCCAATCCCCAATGTTGTCAAATGGGTATAACCGTTCAATTGCTCGTAATAGTTATAGGTCACTTTGCTAAAGCGAGCTTCATCCTCCGCTTGCAGCACCGGCACGCTATCCCCACGGAAATACGAACCCGTCATGGCGATAATATGCGCGGTGGTATGACTCATCACCGAGCGCAACACTTCACCGAGACGGTTATCGACATCCGCCGATACGTGATGAAATTCATCAATCGCCAGCAGCACGCGGTTAAAACGGCTTTCTTCCACCGCATCAAAGGCAAAACGCAAAGTGGCGTGGGTACAAATCAAAATCGTCGCCGCCGCGTCATCCAAAAACTTGCCGAAAGCCTTGACCTTGCTGGGCTCACCACCGGGCGTACACAAGTTGTAAGCGTCATTCACTTCCCAATCCGCAAAGAACCCGTGGGCAGTCAAGCGGGTACTGGCAAACGAGGCACCGATGGAACGTTCCGGCACGGCGACAATCACCTTTTGTACGCCTTGATTGAACAGTTTATCCAGTGCCAGAAACATGAGAGCGCGGGATTTGCCAGAGGCTGGCGGGGCTTTCAGCAACAGGTATTGCGCGTCACGCGCCAGAAACGCCTTGGCTTGCATTTCACGCATTCCCATGCGGTCAAGCGCGATGCTATTGCCGGTTTGAGCGTAGGTGACGTTGACAAGATTGGTGGGGGCAACCACAGAAGAGGGCGTATGCAATACGCCCCTACGGGGAGATTCTGTAGGGGCGACCGGCGGTCGCCCTCTTCCAGCGTCGCCATCGTAATCCACCTCAAACGGTTTGACCTGACCTTTGACTGGGAAAGGTTCGATGGCACGCGCATCTGCCAAAATCCATGCCCAATCACCGGAATCTTCGCAATCTTGCGCGGTTTCACGGTCACAGCCTGCGGCTTTGCCGTGTTGTTTAGCATTAAACGGTACGCAATCCACCAACTTGACGTGCGCTATTGCCATGCCGGAGGGGTAAAGCGTGTCATCCCGCATCCGTTGCCCTGCCATGTTCTTGCTGGCACCAATCAGCAAATCGCCACGGTGGGCGTAGTGCCAACTGCGGATTTCCACAGTCTTGCTGCCGTCAGCAATTTGGCTGGCCCACGGTTGGCGTACCATCAAACATTTCATTGTTAAGCCCCTTTTGTCTGAACTGGGATTTTCCGGTAGAATCGTATTCGTCTTTCATGCTGTACCTCACTCGAACCCGTTTTCAACCCATCGCTTTGCGCAACAGTGCCAAACCGCGTTCGGTTTTGTCGCGCCCGCGTGCTGCACGTAGCCGAAAGCGTGTTTCTGCGTCAAAGTCAGCCAATAACAGCGTCGTCATTTCATTCAATAGCTGGTTGATGCTCATCCCACGCATTTCCGCCAGTGTTTTCAGGCGTTGATGGTTGTCATCGGGTAAACGTAAAGTAATTGCGCTCATGATTGCACCTCTTCAAAAAATTGTTCGGGTGAACAAATGCAGACTTCGGGGAATTTCAACTCCATCTGTTTGAAATCCCTAAGGTTGTAAGTCACTAGATAACGGGCATTTCCGGCAACAGCTAGTTCAATTAAGTGATTGTCGCCTTCATCTTTTAAGTTGGGTCGCCATGCGTAGTAAATCCGCACCCATTGGCAATGGGAGAGGAAGATGTCTAACAATTCCGCCCGTTCGTCATGGTTTAGACGCGCTTTGGAGAATAGGTGATCACGCCCTAGTACGTCTTCGTATTCTGCTAATAGCGCAGCCCCCATTAGTGGGGAGAAATCGCCTTGTAAACAACGACTAACCAGCTTATTGGCGTTGCCTTGACCGATACATGCGCCAAGGAAAATATTGGTGTCTAGGATAATATTCATGGGTTAAATGGTAGCACTGATGCCATCATTTTTCCACAATCATCCCCGCGCTTTCTCCTTGGCGATCATCGCCTCATACAACGTGAACAAA
Source organism: Candidatus Thiothrix sulfatifontis (assembly GCA_022828425.1). Classification (NCBI taxonomy): domain Bacteria; kingdom Pseudomonadati; phylum Pseudomonadota; class Gammaproteobacteria; order Thiotrichales; family Thiotrichaceae; genus Thiothrix; species Candidatus Thiothrix sulfatifontis. The sequence goes on along the minus strand of CP094685.1, from coordinate 2,347,261 downwards.
TACTCCAGCCGTTCTTCGTCGTTGGTGAAGGGTTTGGCGCGGTAGCATTGCTCGATGGCGATGTCCATGTCGTGGTGGGCTTGGCGGAGGGCTGCGGGCATTTTGTCGGGGTCGTAGAGTTGCGCCATCGTCTTTTCGGGGTGTTTTTCGCGCTCATCCAAGACGCGGAAGACGTGATCTTCCAGCTTCTCTTTTTGCTTTGCCGAAATATCAGGAAACGGAAACGTGTTATAACAAAGCGACGACGAATACCGAATTCGTGTTTCTAAACGTCCAGCAACCGCTCGAACCCAAGTCATGTGCATCCGCGACGAAATCACCGCAAATATCCACGTCGGTGGGTCATAAATAACCTGTGCATCTGCAACAACGCACTGATTATCTAAAATGCCCATCGGAATGTAGGTTCTTAATTCAGATGAAACACGAGAAATCAATAAAAGCTCATTAGTTGCTTCTTTCATTTCACGAAACTGGTGCGATCTTTCTGCAAGTTTTCTAGTACCAGAGTCTTTGCTTTTTTCTCTAAATCTTCTGACATCTTCTATTCTTTTTTTAATTTCTGGAATATTTTCAACTGTATTTCTATCATTGTCATTCAACCACAAGCACCATCTAGTAGTTCCTCTTATGAATTCACTTGAACCATACAGCTTCTTAAAAAAATAAGAAAGCATTGGGTATTTTGATACCAAACCGTTTCTCTCTTCTACTGAAAAAATCAAATTTCCGTTATCAACAGGCATATTGCCTAGATCCATTTTCGGAAAACTAGAAATTGGCATTGTTCTTCTGGAAACAATTATATTACTACCAGAAGCAAGATAGGGATTGATATTTTTAACCACTTTGGCAGCGCCTAAAGTAAACAGTATTTTTGAATCATTTGATAAGTTTCGCATTCCAATGATTGCACACGTAACTCCAGCATTCCCTTTGGCATTATTCACCCACTTAAAAGAATTGTGCGCGAAATATATTTCTTTTTTTAATTTATACATTTCAGTCCATAACATGGCAACTTGATTGCCTTGACAAATAGAGTTTGTTGTTACGAATGCAAACTTTGATGGGATTTTTTCTATATATTTCGCTGATTTATAAAACCAACAGGCAATATAATCCAAGTCCTTATAATTCTTTACTTGATCGAATACATACGCCATATCTTCTTTGTGGCTTTTTTCCTGTACTTTTGAGCCGAGGTAGGGTGGGTTGCCGAGGATGTAGGTTTCGTGGGCGGGGTCTTTGGGGCAGACGGTTTCCCAGTTGAGGCGGGTGGCGTTGCCGCAGACGATGTTGCCGCCGCTTTGCAACGGTAGCGTAGGCTTGGCATCGCCAAACACTTCACGGAATGCCATGTTCATTTGATGCTCAGTCAACCACAGGGAGAGCTTGGCGGTTTCGTGCGCGAAATCGTCCAATTCAATCCCGTAGAATTGCGTCAACCGAATGCCGGATTTTGCCGTCTTCCACTTGGTATTCAACCCCTGCAATTCGCGGAAAATCGCAATCTCCAGCTTGCATAATTCCTTATACGCAATGATCAGGAAATTCCCCGACCCACACGCCGGATCAAAAATCCGCAAGTGATACAGCCGATCCAGCAATTTCACCAGCTTGCCCTCATTCCCCGCCGCCTTCCCCAACTCCTCCGCCAATTCATTCAAAAACAGCGGCTCGATCACCTTCATGATATTCACCACCGAGGTATAGTGCATCCCCAAATGGCTACGCTGCTCATCATGCACCACCGCCTGAATCATCGAACCGAAAATATCGGGATTAATCGCCTTCCAGTTCAACGCCCCACATTCCAAAATCAGCTTACGTGATTTAGCACTGAATTGCGGAACCGGATAATCCTTCTCAAACAAACCGCCATTCACATACGGAAACGCCTGCAAAAACGCCGGAAACTCGCCCCGTTCCCGCAACGCCAACACCCGAAACAATTTCTGCAAATAATTCGACAAATCGCTGCCATCGTCCGCCGTGTGCGACCCCACCGCATTGGTAAACTGGTTGTCGCTAAAAATGCCGGTATCTTCCGCGAAAAAGCAAAACAACAAGCGCGATAAAAACAGATTCAAGGCATGGCGATCAAAGGCCTTATTGTCGGCATGGATCAAATCATACAGCCGCCCCATGCGCTCCGCCGCTTTCACATCCGCCGGATTTTCGCTTTGGAATTGCTGTTTCTCCATCCCCGCCCAGGGCAAAAAGAAATCAAAATGCTTGGGCAAATCCACCAATTCAATATCCAGCGTATCCTGCGTTTTGGTATCCACCGCCACCAGATGCTGCATAGTGGTCACGATTAAGAAGCGGGGCGCATGGCGCGTAATCGCCGTATCTTGCTGGATAGCATCAATCAGCGCGTGCAAATCCAAATGGCGTTCATGGCTGAAATACACTTTCTTTTTCCATAACACATCAGTGCCACGTTTGGCGAGGTTGTAATCGCCCTTTTGCAAACGGGTGATGGACGCACGCGGCTGCTCATACGCCAGTAACAACTCATACAGAAACTGGTCAGGGTCAGGGTTTGTCACCAATTTGCGTAGATTCTGTTCCAGCGTGTCGATATTCATGCCATGCGTTGCCCGTGATGAAAGAACCGGCATATTACCCCGCCGTCAACTTCCCCCGCAACCAACGCATCCCCCACCCTAACACCGGCAACTTGCTGTAAATATGCTCCGCCGGATCCCAATAATCGACATGCTCGACCGCCAAGCCTTCAGCATTAAAGCGCACCACACTCGTACCCGGGATTTCCCAACGCTCACCTTTCAAGGTTTGAAAATGGTAATCCCAACGAATAAACAGCGTATCACCCGCCAACGCATGATCCACAATCATAAAGCGCGAATGCTGGGTGGTCGCAAACATGTGCGCAAAAATCCGCGTAATTGCCGCCAAGCCGCGCACATCGTTAAACGGGTCTTTGAACCGCGCATCCGCTGCAAAAATCCCCGCCAAACGCTCCAAGCTGTCTGCCTGCAAGGTCGTGAACGTGTGCAAATAACGCTTCACATGTTCCATTACGCCGCCCCCTTCGTCAGTTTGAAATACAACCCATACGGCAAGATACGCAACAGTTTCATCAAATACGCAAAGCGTTTCGGAAACACAATCTCGAAATTCTGGCGCGGCAAGTCACGCATAATCGCTTGCGCCGCGTCCTCTGCCTCCATCAAAAACGGCATTTTGAAGTCGTTTTTATCCGTCAGTGGCGAACGCACAAAACCGGGGTTGACCACCCGCAGCAACACACCCCGCGCTTTCAATTCCAGATGTAACGATTCCGCCAAGCTAATCACTGCCGCTTTGCTGGCACTGTAAGGCGCGGATTTTGGCAAACCGCGATACCCCGCAATACTCGCCGTCAGCAAGATTTGCCCACGCCCCCGCGCCAACATCAACGGCAAAATCGCATCCAAGCCATTGACCGTGCCCAAATAATTCACTTCACACAGCTTACGAAATAACGCTGGGTCGAAAGCGTCCAACGGCATCGGGGTGTAATCGCCCGCATTCAGTACGCACAAGTCAATCTCACCGAGTTCACGGGTAATCGCCGCCGCCGCCTCATGCAAACCGTGCGCATCGGTCACATCCAGCGGGTAAGGTGTCAGCAGAGCGTTGCGGGTTTGCATCGCCTGCAATGGCTCAATGCGGCGTGCACTGATCGCTACATTCCAACCCGCCTCCGCCAACGCAAACGCGAGCGCTTGCCCAATGCCGGAACTCGCGCCAACCAACCAAGCGACTGAAGGTGTTGCCATGCGTGCCATGCCTCTTAACATTGTGTGTACTTACCATTTTAGCGGGCAGGAACTGAAAGCCCTAATGCCCAGTCAAAGCTAAGTATAATCATGAGTGTAAGGAGTATTTTATGAGCGCGATGCGTTTTAGCGGTGTAGCAATGCTGGCTGGCAGTGTGTTGTTGAGTGCGTGTGTACCAAACGGAATGTATGTTGACCCGTTTAACCCGTGGGGTGTGCCCACTTACCCACCTGCAACACCGATGCCGGTCACTTACGTGGATGTTTACAAATACCAAGGGTCACGCCAATGCGAAGGCGGCGGCACACCATTAGCGGAAATGCAGCGTCAACTCCAAGCCGGTGGCGCGATTGTCACCAGCACCAGTTGCGGCACGGACGGGCGCATGTACTCCGCGCTCTGCGGCACAACTGATGGAAGAATCAATATCTTCACCATCAGCAGCAATTCGATGAATGCCGCCTTAGCGCAAGGGTTCACGCCACTTACAAACTTGCCGGAAGCGCAAAAAGCCAGTTGCTACAACGCCCCCGCCAGCACCGGCACTAGCACCACCTACCCGTATACCGGCGGCAGTAACAGCTCGTACTATTCCTACCAATAGCGTCTAAGCAACAGCTAATTCCCGTACTTGATCGGCGGTGAGCAGGAAGACTCCATCACCGCCGCGCTCAAACTCCAACCAATGAAATAACACATCGGGGTAAGCGGCTTGCAGCGCATACTGACTGTTCCCCACTTCCACCACCAAAATCCCATTCGGGGTAAGGTGATCGGCAGCATCGCGCAAAATACGCCGTGCGTGTTCCAAGCCATCCACACCAGACGCTAACGCCAGCTCTGCGGGTTCGTGTAAGAATTCCGGGGTCAAGGCTGCCATGTCTTCCGCATCCACATACGGCGGGTTACTCACAATAATGTCGTACTGCCGCCCTTGCAGGTTCTCGAATAAATCCGATTCAAACGCTTCAACCTGCCCCGCTAAATTGTGGCGTTCAATATTAATGTGCGCCACTTCCAACGCCCACGAAGAAATATCGCTCAAATCGACCCGCGCATGGGGGAAAGCATAGGCGCAAGCAATCCCAATGCAACCACTGCCAGTGCAAAGATCCAAAATCGTGTGGACTTGCGGTGGCTCAATCCAAGGCGCGAATTGCTTTTCAATGTACTCCGCAATCGGTGAACGCGGAATCAGCACATTTTCATCCACGTAAAACGGCAGCCCCAAAAACCAGCCTTCGTTGGTCAAGTAAGCCGCCGGTTTGCGCGTTTCTACCCGTTGTTGCACGATGTCAGCCACCGCTTGGCGTTCATGGCTGGTTAGGCGGCTGTCGAAATACAGATCGGGCGTATCCACCGGCAAATGCAGCGTATGCAATACCAAATACGCCGCCTCATCAAATGGCGACGCCATGCCGTGGGAAAAACTCAATTCCGCCTCAGCAAAACGGCTCGCGCCCCAACGAATATAATCCTTAATCGTCAACAATTCGGCGTGATTGAAATCCATAAGCTCCGTCATCGCATCAGTCCAAAGGGCTTCTATCATCCCGCATTTTGCAGAATGCCGCCACGCTTATTGCCACTGCCCACGACACCCCCTATGATTGCGCCCATTCTTAACCTAGCAATAAAGCAACAGTCACCATGAAATACATCGAAAGTTTTTTTGAACACTTCCTATTCACTAGTCGTTGGCTGCTTGCCCCCGTCTACTTAGCTTTAGTGGTTGCACTGGGCGTATTATTGGTTAAAGCGGCGAAAGTCTTATGGGTGCTGACCACTGGCGCTCTAACCGCCAGCGAAGACGACATTATCATTGGCGTTCTCTCACTGGTGGACATTTCCCTGATCATGAACTTACTGATCATTATGATTTTTAGCGGTTATGAAACCTTTGTCTCCAAAATGGAAGACCTGCACGGTCACGCGGACCGCCCCGACTGGATGGGGCATATTGGTTTCAGCGATTTAAAACTCAAACTCATCGGCTCTATCGTCGCCATTTCAGGGATTGATTTGCTCAAATCGTTTATGGCACTGGGTACACCCTACGCCCCCACCACCCAAGAATTGGCGTGGATGGTCGGCATACACGTGACTTTTGTGGTGTCTGGCGTGTTATATGCCCTCACCGATCGCTTAAGTCGCGGCAATTCGCATTAATCACTGCGCGAATCTGTTGCTCACAGGCTGCCGCCAGCGCCCTACGATCAGTGCCAGTGGTAGTAATCAAGGGCAAGAAATGGATTTCTACCTGAATATTCGTCTCTGCCAGCAACGCTTTCAGATTATCCCATAAGGATTGTTGACCGACATACGGTACGACCGGATGCGTCAAACCGTCCAACCCCGGATAACGCACGACAATGGGTTGCACCGCAGCATTCACGTCAAACGCTGGCGCAAATAAACGCGCATGGAAAGTACCCACGTTATCGCCGGTAGTCGTGGTGCCCTCTGGGAATAACAACACCGAATTTCCAGCCTGCAAAGCCTGCAAAATGGTCGTGGCCGCTTGTGCGGCTGCTCCCGCTTTACCCCGCGTAATGAACAAAGTGCCAGACTTTGCCGCCAACCAACCGATGACCGGCCATTGCCGCACTTCCTGTTTGGACAAAAAACGGGCGTTAGTAACCCCGCCCAACAGGGGAATATCCAACCACGAAATATGATTAGCCACCATTAATACCGCCTGTTCAGCAGGCTTGCCGACCACTTTAGCCGTTACCCCAACAATCCGCCCCGCCTTACCTAGCCACCAGCTTACCAAGCGTGGATAAAAAGCAGGGTGCCAAATTCCAGCAAACAATACCGTGATGAGCACTCCCACCAACACATGCGTCGCCAAGCGAATCAACCGTCTTATTCTGCGCAGTCGCTTCATTTTATTTCCCTAATTTCAGATTATTGGAGGTTATTGGGTTACATTCTTTAGCGAAAGAGCATAACCGTATTTTTTTGTGTTTGTCACAAAGCCGTCATATTCAGCGCCTATAGTTTATAGCAGTTCAACACTGACACTGATTGAAACTGACTGATTTAAAACATTGGAGACATTACAAATGAAGAAACTTACTCTGGCGATCGCTGCTGCCTTGGCGCTCTCTGCTACTGCTGTACAAGCGCGTGACAACATCGAAATCGTGGGTTCTTCCACTGTTTACCCTTTCTCTACAAGTGTTGCGGAAACGTTTGCTAAGAAAACTGGCAATCCAGCACCAAAAGTTGAATCCACTGGTACAGGTGGTGGTTTCAAACTGTTTTGTTCTGGCGCTGGCGTCGACACCCCTGACATCACTAACGCGTCACGCCGCATGAAGAAAAGCGAGCTGGACGATTGCGCTAAAAATGGCGTTGATAAAGTCACTGAAGTACAAGTTGGCTTCGACGGCATCGCGATTGCTAACGCAAAAAGCGCGGCTGATTATGACCTGAGCCTGAAAGACATGTTCATGGCGTTGGCAAAAACCGTACCGAACGACAAAGGCGAAATGGTTGCCAACCCTTACAAAACATGGAAAGAAGTCAACCCAGCCCTGCCTGATGCAAAAATTGAAGTATTAGGCCCGCCGCCAACTTCCGGCACACGTGACGCTTTCTCTGAAATGGTCATGGAAGGCGGCTGTAAAGGCGTTGAAGCACTGGACAAGATCCATGACGAATACAAAAAGCTGAAAGAAGACGGCAAAGCTGACGAATCCAAAGCGAAAGAAAAAGAGCACAAAGCGGCTTGTACAACCATGCGTGAAGATGGCATTTACATCGAAGCCGGTGAAAATGACAACCTGATCGTACAGAAACTGGGCGCTAACCCGAATGCAGTAGGCATTTTTGGTTTCAGCTTCTTGGAACAAAACAACGACAAAGTGAAAGGCTCCAAAGTTGGTGGTATTGCCCCAACGTTTGAAAGCATTTCTGACGGCAGCTACCCTGTGTCACGCCCATTGTTCATGTACGTGAAAAACGCGCACGTTGATCAAGTGAAAGGCATCAAAGAATTCGTTGCTGAATTCACTAGCGAAGACGCGTGGGGCAATGATGGTTATTTAGCTGACAAAGGCTTGATCCCAATGCCTGATGCCATGCGCAAAGAAGTCGCTGCCAGCGCAGTAGAAATGAAGCCGTTGGCTGCTGATGCATTGAAATAATAATATCCTCCGCCGAAGATAATATTTCTAACAACGGATTTGAAGGGAGTGCCTCGGCACTCCTTTTTTTATGGAAAAAAGCAATCCACCCCACGTATTACGGCTTCTCGACACGCCCCTCGTCATCTGCTTTGCTTGTAAGCATTCCACCAACAGGATTTCCCATGCACTCCTTAAATTTCGACAACCGTTTCGTGCGCGAACTCCCCGGCGACACCGATAAAATCAAAATGCCGCGCCAAGTGTACGATGCACTGTGGTCAAGCGTGCAACCCACGCCGGTAGCCAATCCGCAATTGCTGGCTTATTCACCCGAAGTAGCCGCACTGCTGGGTTGGACAGATGCCGACATCCAACACCCCGATTTTGCCAAAATCTTCGGCGGCAACCAACTCATGGCAGGAATGCAGCCCTACGCCGCTTGCTACGGCGGACACCAATTCGGCGGCTGGGCAGGGCAATTAGGCGATGGACGCGCCATGAGCCTCGGCGAAACCATTAACAGCGCGGGCGAACGCTGGGAATTGCAACTCAAAGGCGCGGGCCCCACCCCCTATTCCCGCCGCGCTGACGGACGCGCAGTATTACGTTCCTCGGTGCGCGAATTCCTGTGCAGCGAAGCCATGCACCACCTTGGCATTCCCACCACGCGCGCCCTCAGCCTCGTCGCCACGGGTGACGGCGTAATGCGGGACATGTTTTACGATGGCAATCCGCAGGTCGAACCCGGTGCCATCGTCTGCCGCGTCGCCCCCTCATTTATCCGCTTTGGCAATTTTGAACTGCCCGCCTCACGCGGCGACATCGGCTTGCTAGAACAATTGGTGGATTTCACCATCGCTCGCGATTACCCCGAACTGCACGGCGATACGCAAGCAAAACGTGGGCAATGGTTCTTGGAAATCTGCCGCCGCACGGCGGTAATGATTGCGCACTGGATGCGCGTAGGCTTCGTGCATGGCGTGATGAACACCGACAATATGTCGATTCTCGGCCTGACCATCGACTACGGCCCTTACGGTTGGCTGGAAGATTATGACCCGATGTGGACACCCAACACCACCGACGCGCAAGGCAAACGTTACAGCTACGGGCAACAACCCTACATCGGTCACTGGAATCTGGCGCGTTTAAAAGATGCGCTAAAACCCGTGATTGCCGATGCCAGCGCGTTGGATGCCGGTTCGCAAGTGTACGCCGACACCTACAGTGAAACCTTCGGCGCAATGCTGGCGGCTAAATTCGGTATCAAGGAATTGTCGGATGAAGATGCGCCGTGGATCAATGGCGCGTTTGAGCTGCTGCATAAGGCCGAAGTGGACATGACGCTGTTCTTCCGCAATCTTGCATTATTGGATGTGCAGCAGCCCACGCTTGCACCGCTTTACCCAGCGTTTTACCGCGACGATTTATTGCAGCAATATCATGCAGAATGGGAGCAGTGGTTGCAGCAATACTGCCAGCGTTTGCAGCGTGATTGTCTGCCTGACGCGGAACGCCGCCAGCGCATGAATGCCGTGAATCCACGGTTTGTGCTGCGCAATTACCTCGCACAACAAGCCATCGACCAAGCCACGGCTGGCGATAGCAGCATGATCACAGAATTGTTAGACGTGTTGCGTCACCCGTATGCCGAGCAAGCGCAATATGCAAAGTTTGCCGAGAAACGCCCTGAATGGGCACGGCACAAGGCGGGCTGTTCGATGCTGTCTTGCAGCTCTTAATTCAACGGTGGCTGGCGCAGCGGCAAGGCGCAGAAAGTGGTACATTGCTTATTATTGCCGATATTAATTTCCACTTCCTGCTGCCCCTTGGGTTCAGGAGGCTTGGTTTCTACCCGAATGCTAGTCGTTGCGGGCGCAAATGCAGGTGCCGGGCTTTCGGCATCTGTCTGCTGTTTAAACGGATTAACCATCAGTGTGGAACAAGCGGATAGCGATAAGCTACCCAACAACACTGCCACACACGCCAAAATTCTTGGGCTTTTCATTTATTAGTCTCCTTGCTGTGTCCACTAATAGGACTATATTTTACACAACAACCTAAGTGTAGCAGTAAAGAGACAAAAAGCCTGTTGATTTTATTGATATGTTGCGAATTTCATACAAAAAATACATTCCAAATACGCGTTTTAAGCCTTTGGTTGCATTTGTTCTGGGCGCGTGGGCGGATTCAACTCGGCTTCTGCCCAGTCGACATCCACTTGCTCACCGGCTTTATTGAACAAAGGCAACTCGTAATCATTCCAGCCGCGCACCCCCGTTTTCATGGAATACACGTGTTGATAACCCAATAACTGCAATGTCAATGCCGCCAATGCAGTGCGATTTCCCGAACGGCACACCAACACGACTGGCTTGTCGCGTGCCATGGCTAACGCTGGAATGGTATCGGAATAACCCCAATCACAAGATGCTTCTAAAATGCCGCGTGGCACGTGCAAGGAATCTTTAATGTGCGCCGCCTCGTATTCATCTGGCTCACGAATATCGACAAGCAGCAAATCGGAAGTACTGGCTTGCATCGCTTCCACATCCCACGGCATCAATTCTTGAATACGGGGCAAAGCATCGGCAACTAATGCCGCAAAAGTTTGGGTGTTCTTCATGGTGTCCGTTGATTTAATTAATGTTCTGCATTCGCCGCTTCAACACGAATACCGTGTTCGACTGCCATCACCGCAGCGGTAATACGCGAACTGACGTTTAACTTGCGTAAAATGGCTTTGACGTGCAATTTCACGGTGCCATCCGAGATACCCAAATTGCGAGCAATCACCTTATTGCTCTGACCTTCTGCCAATAAGGTGAGGATTTCGTATTCGCGCGGGGTCAATTCGGAAAACGGGTTAGCCAATTTATCCTCATTAGCACGTGAATCGCCGCCCTGCACCACTCTTGCCAGTACCGGCGCGAGTTCCGGGGCAACCACGGTTTTGCCCGCCACGATTTCGCGTAAAGCCACCACCAACTCATCCGGCTCAATGTCTTTAAGCAAATAACCGCGTGCACCGCTACGCAACGCCTCCACCAAATCGCTCTCATTACTGCTGGTGGTAAGCATAACAACGCGCAGATTCGGCGTATTTTTGCGAAGTTGACGCAGTACCGTGAGGCCATCCATTTGAGGCATCCGCATGTCCAGCAAGACAATATCCGGTTCAAAATTGAGGGCAGCCGCCAAGCCTTCGTCACCACTGCCCACCGCAGCAACCACACGGATCCCCCGTCGTGTCAACAAATCTTCCAAACCTGCACGGAACAGGGTGTGATCATCAATTAGTAATACTTTTTCGTTCATGTAGGGTCGCTTGTTACTGTGGTCATCAAGAGGCGGATTACGCACCAAACAAGTCAGACAGCTTCTTGATTGGGGGTGCATCGAAATTCAGTTGTATCAGTGTACCCTCACCCGGCTCACTTTCAAACTGTATCTCGCCACCGATCTTCTCGGCACGCTCTTGCATAATGCGCAAACCGATGTGTTCGCCCGTGGTTGGGTCGGGTTCGGGCAGTGGATCGGGTAAGCCAATGCCGTCGTCTTCCACCAAAATACTGCACTTGCCTTCTTCGCTGCTGTGCAGCAATAAGCGCACCGTAGAAGCTTGGCTGTGCTTGCGAATATTGGTCAATGATTCTTGTACAATGCGGATGACTTCCAATTCCACTTCGCGGGACAAATCTTTCAATGCCCAATTGTGGTAGAAAAACACTTCCATCGTCGTTTCTTGACGGAAACGTTCGGTCAAACGCTCCACCGCCCGTAAAATACCTTTGCCGTCAATCGGTGCACGAAAATCGGTAATCAGGCTGCGTAACTCAGCATAGGCTTCGTCGATGGTATTTTCCAACACCTCCAACTCATGCCACATGTCTGCTTCCGCGCCACGATTGAAAGAATCATCCAGCAGGCGCACTTTGAACCGCAAGCTTGCCAGCGTTTGTGCCAGCGAATCATGCAATTCGTGCGCCATACGGGTGCGTTCTTCCATGATTGACAAGGTGCGCATGTCTTCATCGCTATTGGCTTTCTCGATCGCCATGCCCAGATGTTGACCGATACTGAGTAATAACTCGTCATCTTCTAATTTATCGTAGCGCCCTTGGCTAATGAACAAATTGTAGACGCCCAAGATTTTATCGCGGTATTGCAACGGAATCGCCAACATTTCCAAATCTTGTTTACCCGCGCACAAAGGCTTGCCCAAAATGGCGTTGCAGCGTGAAACATCGCTACGCATCTTGATTTCGCGCTCACTGGCAGCTTTACCGCACAAGCAACTGGGCAATGGCAAGGTCTCTTCGGCTTTCAACACGGCGGCATTCAAACCGATGCTCGACACCAGACGCATATTGCCATCCCGATCCAACAGACGCACCGTCGCCGCTTCTGCGTGCACCACGTCAGTGAGTGTGTGTAAAAAGCGGTTCAGTAAATCTTCCAAACTGTCAGCACGGTTCACACAACTGGCAACTTCGTAGAGAACGCTGAGGTGGCGCTTTTTCTGGGCAATATACTTTTCTTGCCGATTCATGCGCTTTTGCTGCACCCGTGACAGTGCTTGATAATCCTCGGTAATCGCGTTGATTTGCTCACGGATTTTGCGTGACGGGCAACTTTTTCCTGAAATCGGCATCCGCGCACTGAAATCGCCTTTGCGCAAACGAATCGCCCAACGCGACAGTTCCGCGCCAAATTTGGAAAATTCGCGCCACACCCAATACAGCAAGGACAATACGCCAGCACCTGCAATCAACCACAACCCTGTCATGACGGGCGCAATCCAAGGGTATTCGGCTTTGCTGCTCGTTACCCAAAAATAGACCGCACCAATCACCGTGAAAGTAAAAATCAATACCATCAGGCTGACTTGCGCCAACCAAGGCAAATCAATAACCGGGCGGCCTTCCTGACTCGCCCAGTAACTGTCGCGTGAAGCCGTCGCAACGGCATCGTCAACTTCTGCCTGCTGGTGCAGCCTATCTTGCATGAAATTACGCCTGCGGTGGACGGTAGTTAGGATCATTCGGATTAATGAAAACAAACTCCAGTTTGCCATCGATTTCCACGTAATCCAGCGTCATACCCGCCGCCAATGGCTGAGAAGCCTCATCCACCACCAATGCCACGCCTTCGGATTCTATTTTTTGGTCGCCTGCTTTTTCCTGGTCGTCAAACCCCATTAGGTAATGAAATCCACCGTCCGACTTTGTTTGGATAGCAATGCGTAACGGTAAACCAATGGCATTGCCCTGTACCGAAGCGGTACGAACTTGAGTGGCGGCGGCGGCAGTAACGGTGATCATGCAGTAGGGTTCCTTTGAGTTTGACGGATAAATTCCACAAAACGCTGCGCCCACCGGAATTGGGAGGTATCGCGCATGTGGGTGTAAGAAGCTAACAAATTGCGGTAGACCCAGCCATCGTGTTGACCATCAATGCCGGTTCCGCGCCGCATACGGTAGGCGAATTTACCCGTTGCGGTCAAATTCTCAAGCCGCGAATAGTGGAACTCGTGTGCATTAATGGTGTGCAACGTGTCGCCACCCGGCCAAGGCATATCGGCGGTTTCTTGCAATTTCACGTATCCCCGACCCTGCGGCTTGGTATGCATGACCGCATCACCGGGAATCACGCCCACCATATCCGCCTGTTGCCCGTTCCAAATTAGGCTACGGGAAAGGTACATTAAGCCGCCGCATTCCGCATACGTCGGCAAACCGTTGTCGATGGCGCAGCGGATGGATTCACGCATTGACGTATTCGCCGCCAATTGCTGCATGTGAGTTTCGGGAAAACCACCGCCGATGAACAGACCGTCGATGTCTGGCAAAGCGCCATCTTTTAGCGTATTGATCGGGATAAGTTGTGCACCGGCTTGTTGCAAAGCTTCGAGATCGCCGGGGTAATAAAAACCAAAAGCGGGGTCTTGACAGATACCGATGCGCAGCAATCCTGAAGAGGAAGAAGGCGACCACCGTTCGCCCTCTTCACAATCTTCCGCACTCCCCGCAATCTGGAGCAACGCCCGCAAATCCACCTGTTCTGCCACTAGCTCCCGAATCCGCGCAATCTGCTGTTCTGCATCACCGCTCTCATTGCTCGGCATCAACCCCAGATGGCGCTCTTCGATTTCCATTTCGGGATTATTTTGTACCGCGCCCAATACCTTAATATCGGTGTAATGCTCGACGGATTCACGCAACTTGGCGGCGTGGCGAGCACCGCCCACACGATTGAAAATGATTCCAGCAATGTTTACGTCGCGATCAAACGCTTGATAACCGAGCAATAACGGCGCAATGCCGCGTGTCATGCCGCGTGAATCCACCACCAAAATAACGGGGGATTGCGTCAATTTAGCGACCGCTGCATTGCTATCCGAACCATCCAGCGCCATACCGTCGTATAACCCTTTATTGGCTTCGATCAGCGCAATATCGGCATTCTGCGAATAATGCTGCACAGTCTGGATGATTTCAGCCGGGGTCATCGTGTTGAAATCGAGGTTGTGGCAAGGGCGCTGACTCGCCGCCCCTAACCACAGCGGATCAATGTAATCCGGGCCTTTTTTGAACGGCTGGACACGTAAACCTTGCGCGTGCAAAGCGGCACACAGACCGATGGACAGTGTGGTTTTGCCGGAGGATTTGTGGGTTGCGGAAATAAAAACTCTTGCCATGGACGCATTCTACCGCAACTCAGGTATATTATTAAATCTTAATATTAGCGTGGCGTTGCCAGACAAACATAATCCAATAGAACAAGGCAGCAATGACCACAAGGCTGATCAAACTCGCCATCGGCTCAATGTCACTGGCGGTAAACAGTGACGGTGCTGGCAATGCAGAATCAGCATAATTCATAATCAACACGGTAAACAAATTATTGGCGGCGTGCACGCCGATCGCCAGCTCCAAAGAATTACTTTTGACCGTGATCATCGCCAAAAACACGCCCATCGATAGATACAGCAAGGGAATCAAATAAGCATCCGCACCAACCTCTGGATTTGCCAAGTGTGCCACCATGAAAAGCAATGAAGAAACCAACACCGGCATGACAGCACCACGCCCAAACAAACCTAACCATTGCATCACGTAACCACGGAACAACAATTCTTCTGCTGCCGCCTGAAGCGGCGTAATTACCAATGCAATCGGCAAGAAAATCAGGAATTGCGTCGCATCAAACGTCATTTGATACCCTGTGGGCTGAAATAGTGCTTCCAAGAAAGTTGCCAGGGCTATCAGGCTGAAAAACACAGCAAACCCTTTAAACATCAGCTTCCAATCAATGTTAATTAAGGGTGTTATGAGGCTAACAAAGTGGCGTTGGTGTAAAAAGCGCACCGTCACAAACACGCCCAGCAACATCGCCAACAGGGTGAAATTAATCCCCAGATAGAACCACAAGCTACTGACTCCCTCAAACTGCAAGGTGGTCGGATCAACGTTGGTGCTAGGGTCATTGTCGCCCAGTAACACAAACACCATGATTCCTAACGGAATAGCACCCAATAATTGCCAAAAAATCACAATGATTAATAAGCCAAGTACATAACGCCACCAGTGGTTTTTGCCTAGACGGGCTAGGCTTAGATAACTTGTGTTCACTTATTTTTCCTTAATTATGTAATGCACATCGTACACGTACAGATCATTGTAGCGCACATTTTGAATTGCACATGCACCAACAGACAACCATAATTAAGATAACCAGATGCAGACTAACGCAGTGAAGAACACGCTTGTAACAGCGCACGACGGGATTCGGCGAGGCAGTAATACACCCGATTAGCTACCCGATGCGAAGACAATAAGCCCTTGTCGCGCATGATCGCTAAATGTTGGGAAACATTGCTTTGGCTGGTGCCGACATGATCCACAATGTCTTGAACTGTCATCTCATGTTGCGACAGTAAGCACATGATTTTTAAACGTAGTGGGTGAGACGCAGCTTTAAGGGAACGGCTGGCGTACTCAATGTCGTCTTCCTGTATCGGAATACCATTAACCATAATACTGTGTTCTGATGTGTGCATATTTAACCCTTCCTAGGTCAATCTCAATGGAAAATCTAGCGGGTTGATGTGTTAATTAGAATATTAGAATAAGCTTAATCATAGAAGCTTTTAGAGGCTTTGTCACGGTTAAATCTCAGAAAGATAAAGGTTGTATGTTGCAGTATGTCGTTAAACGCTTGCTAGGTGCGCTGCCCACCTTGCTGGTGATCATTACATTGGCATTTTTTTTAATCCGCTTAGCACCGGGCGGGCCGTTTGATACTGAACGCCCAATGCCGCCGGAAATTGCCGCGAATATGGAACGCGCTTACCACTTGGACAAGCCCTTGCCGATGCAATACGGGTATTACTTGCTCAATGTGTTGCAGGGGGATTTGGGGCCGTCGTTTAAGTACAAGGATCACAGTGTCAGCAGCTTGATTGCGGAAGGGTTTCCGGTGTCTTTGCAATTGGGGGTGTTTGCCATGCTACTCGCCTTGTTGGTTGGGATTCCGGCGGGGATGCTGGCGGCGTTGCATCACAACCGCCCGCTGGATCACGCGGTAATGGCGGTTTCCATGACGGGTATTACGGTGCCTAATTTTGTGATGGCACCGTTATTGGCTCTGGTGTTTGGGGTGTTGTTGCATTGGCTGCCGGTAGCCGGTTGGGATCAGGGCTGGAAATCAGCAGTGTTGCCGGTAATTGCGCTGGCATTACCGCAAATAGCGTATGTAGCGCGGTTAATGCGTGCCGGTGTGCTGGAAACGCTGTCTAGCCCGCATATTCGTACCGCTGTTGCCAAAGGTTTACCGATGCGCCTGATTGTGTGGCGGCATGTGTTGAAAGGGGCATTGCTGCCAGTATTGTCTTGGCTGGGGCCTGCAACGGCGGCGATTATTACCGGGTCGGTGGTGATTGAGCAGATTTTCGGGATTCCGGGCATCGGGCGGCATTTTGTGCAAGGGGCATTGAATCGGGATTACACGTTGGTCATGGGCGTGGTGATCTTTTACGGCGCGTTGATTATTTTGATGAATTTGTTGGTGGATGTGATCTACGGCTGGATGGATTCGAGGGTGCGTTATGATTAAACACAAAGCATGGCAGCGCTTATTGCGTAACAAAATGGCGGTTGGGAGTGCCATATTGTTACTGCTGATTGCCGTATTGTGTGTCTTGGGGCCGTTGTTTAGCCCGCACCCTTACGACGAAATTTATTGGGATTCGATGGGAATTCCGCCCGATGCCGCGCAAGGTTTCTGGTTTGGGACGGATGCGAATGGACGGGATTTGTTCGTGCGCACCCTGATTGGTGGGCAAATTTCGTTAATGGTGGGCTTGGCGGCAACCTCGGTCAGTTTGCTTATCGGGGTTTTGTATGGGGCAACGGCGGGGTATTTGGGCGGGCGCACCGATGCGCTGATGATGCGGCTGGTAGATGTGTTGTATGCCCTGCCCTTTATGTTTTTCGTGATTTTGCTGATGGTGTATTTCGGGCGTAGCATTTTCCTGATCTTCGTGGCAATTGGCGCGGTGGAATGGCTGACCATGGCGCGAATTGTGCGTGGGCAAGCCTTATCCTTGAAAAGTCGAGCTTTTGTGGAAGCCGCACAGGTCAGCGGCGTGAGTCATTTCGGGATTATTCGCCGTCATATTATCCCCAATACCTTGGGATCGGTGATTGTGTATGCCACGTTGACCGTGCCACAAGTGATATTGTTTGAATCGTTTTTGAGCTTTTTAGGCTTGGGGGTGCAAGAGCCGCTCACCAGTTGGGGCGTGTTGATTGCAGAAGGGGCCGCACAAATGGAAACTGCGCCGTGGATGTTATTGTGTCCGGCTGGATTTTTGGCGGTGACGTTGTTCTGCCTTAATTTTTTGGGCGATGGCTTGCGGGATGCGTTGGATCCGAAAGGGGGATGAAACAGGGCTGACAAACCATGCTAAACTATTTGCGTAATCCGTCACGCTAGGGCATCACAATGGAATGGTCAGAAGTTATCGACAACCCATTACTGCAAAACTTACCGTTCAAGATCGAACTGAATAAGTTTGGCAAACTCTTGATGAGTCCCGCCTCTAACAGCCACGGCAGGTTTCAAGGGCGTATTGCGGGTGTATTGTGGCAACGCCAACCCGAAGGCGAAGTCATCACGGAATGCTCGATTCAAACCTCAGAAGGTGTCAAAGTGGCGGATGTGGCATGGGCTTCGGCGGCTTTCATTGCGGAGTTTGGCTATGTCACACCGTACCCTAAAGCGCCGGAGCTGTGCGTTGAAATCGTGTCACCATCCAATTCCAAAATAGAAATTGCGGAAAAAGTGGAACTTTACCTCGCCAAAGGGGCGCAGGAAGTGTGGGTGGTGTACGAGAATAATCGCATGGAAATGTTTACCCATGTTGGGCAGATTGAACAGAGTAAGTTTGCACCGGACATCAAAGCCCAGATTTTTCGTTAAGAGAAGAAACCCCTTCTAACCTCCGAGGGGTTTCTTTAACGTTACATTACTCGAATTCGACGACCAAATCGCCTTGCTCGACCAACTCGCCCGCCTGCAAGTGAACCTTTTTCACCTTACCCGCCTCTGGCGCAGTAATCGTGGTTTCCATCTTCATCGCTTCAATGACAAACAGTGGTGCATTCTGCTCCACCTCATCCCCCGCCTTGACCATGATGGCAGATAACTTGCCCTGCAACGATGTACCCACTTCATTCGGATCAACCGCTTTGCGGTTAGTCGCACGGGTCGGCTTTACGGACAAATCGCGGATTTGCACCGCACGAATTTGCCCGTTGAAGTCAAACGTCACGCCACACATGCCGTTCTCATCCGTCGGTGAACGGTACAGCAAGCGGATAATCAGCACCTTACCGCGCCCCAGATCAACCAGCACTTCCTCGTTCAGCTTGAGACCGTAGAAGAACAGCGAAGTAGGCAGATGGCTAATTTCGCCGTATTCCTGCTGATGCTTGTAGAAATCACGGAACACTGCCGGATACATGGTGAACGACAGGAAATCGAGGAAAGTTTGCTCAGGGTCAAACGCTTGCTTAAACGCCTCAAATGCCGCATCCAAATCCACCGGCTTCAAGTGATCATTCGGGCGACCCGTGTACGGCTTTTCGCCTTTGAGAATAATGTCGCTCAAGTCTTTCGGGAAACCGCCCGGTACTTGTCCCAAGCCGCCTTTGAACAAGTCGATCACGGAATCAGGGAACGCCAAGGTGCGCCCACGTTCCATCACATCCTGCTCGGTCAAACCGTTGGAAGTCATGTAAATCGCCATGTCACCGACGACTTTGGACGATGGGGTAACTTTCACGATGTCGCCAAACATGCGGTTGACCACCGCGTAATTTTCCTTCACTTCCTCGAATTTATGTTCCAAGCCCAGCGCAATTGCTTGCGGGCGCAGGTTGGAATATTGACCACCTGGAATTTCGTGGTTGTACACTTCCGCCGTGCCTGCTTTCAAACCAGACTCAAACGGGTAGTACATTTCGCGCACATCTTCCCAGTAATTCGCGTAAGCATTCAAGGACTTAAGGTTGTACGGCTGTTCACGCGGCTGACCTTCCATCGCCGCAATCAGCGAGTTCAGGTTGACCTGCGAAGTCAGCCCCGACATGGAACTCATGCAGCCATCCACGATGTCCACACCCGCTTCAATCGCTTTCAGCAAGGTGGCGGATTGAATCGACGCGGTGTCATGCGTGTGCAAATGAATCGGAATGCTGACAGATTCTTTCAACGCGGTAATCAACGTCGTCGCCGCATACGGCTTCAACACACCTGCCATATCCTTGACCGCCAGCATGTGCGCACCCGCGTCTTCCAACTGCTTCGCCAAATCCAGGTAATATTGCAGGTTGAATTTGTTCGCCGGATCTTTGTTCAACACGTCGCCCGTGTAGCAAATCGTGCCTTCCGCAATCCCGCCGGTACGTTCGCGCACGCACTGAATGGATTTGCGCATCCCTTCAATCCAGTTCAAGGAGTCGAAGATACGGAACACGTCAATACCGTTTTCCCACGACTTTTCGATGAAGGCTTCCACCACATTGTCGGGGTAAGCGGTATAACCCACTGCATTAGAGCCACGGAACAGCATCTGGAACAGGATATTCGGAATCGCTTCCCGCAACAGCTTGAGACGATCCCACGGGCATTCGTGCAAGAAGCGCATTGCCACGTCAAACGTCGCCCCGCCCCACAGTTCCAACGAGAATAATTGCGAATGATTTTTTGCCAAACCTTCGGCAATTTTCATCATATCGTCAGTACGCACGCGGGTTGCCAGTAAGGACTGATGTGCATCACGCAAGGTGGTATCGGTATAGAAGATGTTCGGCTGTTCCTTTACCCACTGGCAAAACTTTTCCGCACCCATCTCATCCAGCAAGTTTTTGCTGCCCTTAGGGTATGCACCTAACTTGTCGAAATCGGGAATGATCGGTTTGCGGAAACGCTTGTTCGGGTCAACGTATTTCACGTCAGGGTTGCCGTTAACGGTCACATTGCCGATGAATTTCAGCGTTTTTGTGCCACGGTCAAAACGCAACGCGGTGTGGAACAGTTCAGGGTGATTGTCGATGAACGTCACCGCGCATTTACCCGTAGTAAATACCTGATGTTGCAGCACATTTTCGAGGAAACCGATATTGGTTTTGACACCCCGAATACGGAATTCCTGCAAAGCACGCAAGTTGCGGTTGGCAGCACCTTCCAACGTGCGCCCCCAAGTCGTCACTTTGACCAACATGGAGTCAAAAAACGGCGATACTTTCGCACCGGGATAAGCCGCGCCCGCATCCAACCGCACGCCGAAACCGCCACTGCTGCGGTAGGCGATAATCGTACCGTAATCCGGTTTGAAGCCGTTTTCAGGATCTTCGGTGGTGATCCGGCACTGCACGGCGTAACCGTTGCATTCCACCGATTCTTGGTTGGGAATCCCGATTTCAGGGTCATCCAAGCGTGCGCCGCCTGCAATCAAAATCTGGCTACGCACAATGTCGATGCCGGTGATTTCTTCGGTGATGGTGTGTTCCACCTGCACACGCGGGTTCACTTCGATGAAGTAAATGCGCTCGTCTTTATCGACCAAGAATTCAACTGTACCCGCGCACGAATAATCAACGTGGCGGGTAATTGCCAGCGCGTATTTGTATAGATTTTCGCGGGTTTCGTCTTTCAAACTGGTGCTGGGCGCGACTTCCACGACTTTCTGGAAACGGCGTTGCACCGAGCAATCGCGCTCGTACAAATGCACCAGATTGCCGTGGGTATCGCCCAAAATCTGGATTTCGATGTGCTTGGGCGAGTCGATGTATTTTTCGAGGAAAACTGTAGCGTCGCCGAAGGCTTTTAGCGCTTCGTTACGCGCATCGTGGTACGCGCCATCCAACTGCGACGGGTCACGCAACACGCGCATCCCGCGTCCACCACCGCCCGACGCGGCTTTGAGCATCAGTGGGTAGCCAATGCGGTCAGCTTCGCGGCGGGCAATCTCCACGGTATCCAGCGGTTCACGGCTGTCTTCAATAACGGGCAAACCGGCAGTGATGGCGTTTTCTTTCGCGGCAACTTTGTCGCCTAAACGCTGCATTGCTTCAGGGGTCGGCCCTACGAAAATAATGCCTTCTTCGCGGCAACGCTGGGCAAAGCGCACGTTTTCAGACAAGAAGCCGTAACCGGGGTGAATCGCATCGACATGGTGACGCTTGGCGGTTTCAATAATGGCTTCAATATCGAGGTAGGGTTTGAGCGGCTCGTCGTCTTTGCCGATCTGGTAGGCTTCGTCCGCCTTGTAGCGGTGCGGTGAAAAACGGTCTTCGTAGGTGTAAATCGACACCGTACACAGCTTGAGTTCGGCGGCTGCGCGTAGGATACGGATCGCAATTTCGCCACGGTTGGCGACCAGAAGTTTCTTGATTGAGCGGGTCATGGAACTACCTTCGATAAGAGTGGAACGGGTTGCCATTAACGGTGGGCTGGGTGTGGAACTTGAGCGTATCCACACTATTATTATGCCAATAGTTTGCGTGAGTGAGCGGCGCTAGTCAAACCGCTATTGGTGCTTTAATCAGCGGATGGTGGGCGTAATCGACCAATTCAAAGTCGTCGTAGGTAAAGGCGAACAAATCGGTCACAGCGGGGTTCAATTTCATCTGCGGCAATGGGTACGGTTCACGGCTCAATTGTAGCTCCACCTGTTCCAAATGGTTGGAATACAGGTGTGCATCCCCCAGCGTGTGAATAAATTCACCGGGTTGCAGCCCCGTCACTTGCGCCACCATCAGCGTCAGCAAAGCGTAGGAGGCAATATTGAACGGCACACCGAGGAAAATATCCGCACTGCGCTGGTACAATTGGCACGACAGCTTGCCTTCCGCCACGTAAAACTGGAAAAAGGCGTGGCACGGCGGTAGCGCCATATTGTCCACATCCGCCACATTCCACGCGCTAACAATAATGCGGCGCGAATCGGGGTTATGTTTCAATTGCTGGATAATTTGCGCAATCTGGTCAATATGCCGCCCATCAGGGGTAGGCCAGTTACGCCACTGATAGCCGTACACCGGCCCCAGTTCACCGCTTTCATCCGCCCATTCATCCCAAATACTCACGCCGTTTTCTTTCAAGTAACGAATATTGGTATCGCCTTTCAGAAACCACAGCAACTCATGAATGATCGAGCGCAAATGCAACTTTTTGGTGGTGACAACCGGAAACCCTGCACTCAAATCAAAGCGCATCTGATAGCCGAATACCGACACCGTACCCGTCCCCGTGCGATCCGCTTTGACAACACCGTGATCACGCACATGCCGCATCAAATCAAGGTATTGCTTCATGCCTTCGCCTTTTTGTAGGCCAACCACATAATTAACAAACCCAGCACAATCATCGGCACACTCAAGACCTGCCCTTGCGTCACCCAACCCCACGCCACATAGCCGAGTTGCACATCCGGTTCGCGCACAAATTCGACAATAATCCGTGCAATGCCGTAGCCGACGAGGAATAAGCCCGAAATCGCACCCACCGGCGGTGAACGCTTTCTAAACCAATTCAGTACGATGAACAACACCAAGCCTTCCAAAAACGCCTGATAAAGCTGTGACGGGTGGCGTGCAATATCGTCTACCCGTGGGAATACCATGCCCCACGGCACGTCAGTTGCCCTGCCCCACAATTCACCGTTGATGAAGTTGCCGATACGCCCAGCGCCCAAACCGATGGGAACAAGTGGTGCAACAAAATCACTGACTTGAAAGAACGTCAACTTCCAACGCCGTGCCAGCAAGAACATCGCCAGAATCACCCCCAGCAAACCGCCGTGGAAACTCATCCCGCCATCCCAAATCTGAAACAACGAAATCGGGTCAGACAAAAAGCCTTTCAAGTTATAAAACAGCATGTAACCGATGCGCCCACCGGCAACCACGCCGAGAGCGCCCCAGAACATCATGTCATCCACACGGTCTTCGGTCATGACGCTATGCGGTTCTTTCGCCCGCATTTTGCCGATGAATAAAAAACCGAGGAAACCGATCACGTACATTAGCCCGTACCAATGCACTTGCAACGGGCCCAGCGATAACGCAACGGGGTCAAATTGAGGGTGTACCAGCATAAGTTGTGTTTACTCGCTTGCTAGAAAAAGAGTTTTTTGAGTTCGGAGCCGGGGTCTTCTGCCCGCATAAAGGCTTCGCCCACCAGAAAGGCGTTCACGCCGTGGTCACGCATCAGTTGCACATCGGCGGGGGTATGTATGCTGCTTTCCGTGATAAGCAGAACATCCTCTGGCACATCAGGAAGCAGATCAAGGGTCGTTTGCAGAGACGTTTCAAACGTCCGCAGGTTGCGGTTATTGATGCCGATCAGTGGGGCATTGAGACGCAAGGCACGCCCAAGTTCATCCTTGTCATGCACTTCAATCAGTGCATCCATGCCCAGTTCCGTTGCCAGCGCGTACAGATCCATCATCTGTGCGTCAGCCAATGCCGCCACGATCAGCAGGATGCAATCTGCACCAATGGCTCGTGCTTCGTACACTTGATACCGATCAACGATGAAATCTTTACGAATAACGGGCAATTGGCACGCGGCACGCGCGGCTTGCAAATAGCTTTCGCTGCCTTGGAAGTAGTGTGCATCGGTCAGCACCGATAAACACGCCGCGCCCCCACGTTCGTAACTCACCGCAATCGCGGGCGGGTCGAAATTTTCGCGAATCAAGCCTTTGCTTGGCGAGGCTTTTTTGATTTCCGCAATCACCGCCGCTTCACCCGCCGCCAGACGCTTGCGCATGGCTTGCTCGAAACCACGCACGGGCGAAGCACTCGCCGCCTCTGCCTGCAATTGCGCCAGACTACGTACCGCAGAACGTGCCACGATTTCTTCCTGCTTGGTACGCAGGATTTTTTGCAAAATATCAGGGGTACTCATCAGGCATCAAAACTTTTGGTTAAGTCAATCAATTGCTGCAAACGCACAGCGGCTGCACCGGAATCCAGCACTTGCTGGGCTTTGACGACACCAGCGGCATGACTATCCGCCAGACCCGCCACGTAAATTGCCGCACCCGCATTCAAGCACACAATGTCACGCGCGGTGCCTTGCTCACCGGCAAACACGCGCTGAATCAGTTGCAGGCTTTCTTGCGCCGTTTCCACCCGCACACTGTCGAGGCTGGATTGCTGCACACCCACATCTTCGGGCTGAATGGTGTATTCAGTGATCATGCCGTCTTTCAACTCTGCGACGAAGGTCAGGGCGGCGGTGCTGATTTCATCCAAACCGTCAGCGGCGTGTACCACCATGACATGTTTGCTGCCTAAGTTTTTCAGCACTTCCGCCATCGGGCGCACCCAGTGTTGGTCGAATACGCCCAGCACTTGATTGGGCGCATTCGCCGGATTCGACATCGGTCCCAATAGGTTAAAAATAGTACGTACACCCAACTCGCGGCGTGGCACACTCGCATGACCCATTGCGCTGTGATGCTTTTGTGCGAACAAAAAGCCCACGCCCAAGGTGTTGATGCAATGCGCCACCTGTTCGGGGGTAATGTTCAAATTCACACCCGCTGCTTCCAACACATCCGCACTGCCGGATTTGCTGGAAATCGAGCGGTTGCCGTGTTTAGCGACTCGCGCCCCCGCTGCGGCGGCAACAAACGCACTGGCAGTGGAGATATTGAACGTACCGGAAGAATCACCGCCCGTACCGCACGTATCCACCAAATTCTCCGACGACACCTCAACGCGGGTCGATAATTCGCGCATCACGCTGGCAGCGGCACTGATTTCTGTCACCGTTTCGCCACGCATCCGTAAGCCAATCAGAAACCCGCCGATTTGCGCGGGAGTCGCCTGACCTGTCATGATGGTACGCATCGCAGCCGTCATTTCTTCGGTGGAAAATGAGCCGTTTTCAGTGATTTTACGTATAAATTTTTGCAATTCCATGAAATCCGCTTAATTCTTGCTAAGATAGATGTGTACGAATGCTAACATGGATTTGGTCTTTTGTGTTCACTACTGAATGAGGTGTCTTATGGAAAAGAACGTTGGCAGCATGGATAGAAATATCCGCTTCGGTGCAGGCGCTGTCCTGCTGATTTGGGGTTTGGTGTTCAAGGGTGGCTTTCTGTTGATTCTGCTTGGGATTGCGCTACTCGCCACTGGCTACCTGAACTTTTGTCCAGCCTACAAACTGATTGGCATGAATACCAATAAAAGCTAAGCGGATTTCTACTGCGCTGGCTACCGTCATTTGCCGGTAGCCAGTCAGTGTGCGATATTCGCTACCATTTTTAGAATGGATAGTTTGCACCATGATCATCAAACCCAGTGAACAGCCCGGTTCACACGAACGTCATTTACTCCGCAAAGCCAGCAATCCGCTGTTCCCAACCGCCCCCACGCTAGACGATGACAACCTCATCGACGCGCAACGCCTAGACCACGAAGCCCTGCAAACCTTCAACACCGAATTCCGCGCTTTGCTGGAAGAAACCACTTCACTCACTGGCAATGTTGAGAGCGATGTGATTTTGCAACTTAAAGATCGGTTGGATCGGGCGTATGAAGCCGCATCCAGCGTTGGCGGCGATCTCAGCAAAACCAAAGACGCGATTCGCAAGCTGCTGGGCTTTATGATGGCAAGCGTGCGCCGAGGCGCTGGCAATGACGCGCAAGCCCACTTGGAGCTTGATCAGGAAGAAATGGCTCGCGAAGCCCATTTTGCCTTGCTAGATGCACCGTTAGTGGCAGATTTATTGCACCCTGAATCGCCGATTCACCCCGATGAACTCGTGCCAACCCTGCTGTCTGCGGATAAGGATGAGCTGCAATTAGCCCTGCAAATGTTTGATGAAGTGCAACTGCTGGCGATTTTAAGCCAAGGTGCGGCACTGCTGGAACAATTGCAGGGCGAAGGCGTGAATGTCAGTATTCCGCAGGAAAAACTGGCATTCATGCAAGGTTATGCGGAATTCGCGGGCGGATTGTAGAGACCCACGGTTTTACGTGCCAATGCTGCAATGCCCTGCCAATCGTGCGCACTCACCGTTGCTTCCGGAGTTAGCCAAGAGCCGCCCACACACAACACATTCGGCAGTGCCAAATAGTCGCCGAAGGTTTGCTCGCTGATTCCCCCTGTTGGGCAAAAACGCACGTCCGGCAGGGGGCCGTGGATGGATTTCAACATCTTCACCCCTCCTGCGGCTTCCGCTGGGAAAAACTTCAAGGTATCGAAACCACGCTCCACCAGCCGCATCACTTCGGATACCGTGGCAACACCGGGCAGCAACGGCAAGCCTGCATCCTCAGCCGCCGCCAACAAACGTTCGGTAGCACCGGGGGAAACGGCAAACGCCGCGCCCGCCGCCTTCACCGCTTTCACATCGGCAGGGGTTAGCACCGTGCCTGCACCGACAATGCTACCGGGAACGGCGCTCATGCGGCGGATGACCTCCAACGCGACCGGCGTGCGCAAGGTGACTTCCAAGACATGCAAACCACCGCTAATCAACGCAGAGGCGAGTGACTCGGCGATGGCAAGGTCTTTCACCACTAAGACCGGAATCACCGGCACTTGCTGACAAATACTTCTAACTGACATGCTTACACCCTCGCTGTATCGGAAAACAGGGCGCTTGCCCCGCTGGCGGCTGCACTGACGTGGGTACGGAATACGTCGAATAAATCCCGTCCACAGCCGGTTGCATTCATACTCAAATCGGCAGTTGCCGCTTCGCGCTCGGCAAAATCGTGCGCCAACACCTCCAGATGCCCGTGATGCGCATCCAAACGGATCACATCGCCGTCGCGGACTTTGGCAAGCGCACCACCATCCATCGCTTCGGGGCTGACATGAATCGCGGCTGGCACTTTACCACTCGCACCCGACATTCTGCCATCCGTAACCAATGCCACGCTTTGCCCACGGTCTTGCAACAGCCCCAAAATCGGGGTTAAACCGTGCAATTCGGGCATTCCATTGGCTTTAGGCCCTTGGAAACGCACCACGCACACAAAATCACCGTCCAGCTCACCCGCTTCAAACGCAGCTTTGACCGCTGCCTGATCATGGAAAACCTTGGCAGGCGCTTCAATCAGGTATTTTTCCGGTTTAACGGCAGATACTTTGATCACGGCATCGCCTAAATTACCCACTAAGCGCACCACGCCCCCAGAAGGCTGGAAGGCTTGGGCAACCGGGCGTAACACCGTGTCATCATGGCTAATGCTCGCGCCGTCACGCCAAGCAACCGTACCATCGGCGGCTAAATAGGCATCTTGGGTATAATGGTGCAGCCCCTTACCGGCTACCGTTGCCACCTCTTCATGCAATAAACCGGCTGCCAACAACTCGCCAATCACGAATTGCAAACCGCCTGCCGCGTGAAAATGGTTCACGTCCGCCACGCCGTTGGGGTACACCCGCGCCATCAGCGGCGTAATCGCGGATAAGTCCGCAAAATCTTCTGGGCAAATCACAATGCCCGCCGCTCGTGCCATTGCTACCAGATGCAGCAATAAATTGGTCGATCCACCTGTCGCATTCAGCCCCACGATCCCATTCACAAAAGCTTGTACGCTGAGAATGTGTGCTGCTGGGGTGTAATCCTGCCCTTGCGCTGTCATCGCCAACGCACGCTGCGCCCCCGCCACGGTTAAGGCTTCGCGCAATGGCGTACCCGGATTCACAAAACTGCTTCCCGGCAATTGCAAGCCCATGAATTCCATCAGCATTTGGTTGCTATTCGCCGTGCCGTAAAAGGTGCAAGTGCCAACGCCGTGGTAGGACTGCATTTCGCATTGCAACAATTCGTCCCGCCCGATTTTGCCCTCAGCGTATTGCTGACGCACCTTGCTTTTCGCGTCATTCGCCAAACCGGACACCATCGGCCCTGCGGGTAAGAAAATGCACGGTAAATGCCCAAAACTCGCCGCAGCAATCACCAAGCCCGGCACAATTTTGTCGCATACGCCAAGGAAAACCGCCGCATCGAACACATTGTGCGACAAGGCAATCCCTGCGCTCATCGCAATCACATCACGGGAAAACAGTGACAGTTCCATGCCCGCCTGCCCCTGGGTCACGCCGTCACACATCGCCGGAACGCCGCCCGCCACCTGTGCTGTGCCGCCGACTTCACGCGCTGCCGCTTTGATCACATCGGGGTAATACACAAACGGCTGGTGTGCGGAAAGCATGTCGTTGTAAGCGGTCACAATACCGAGGTTGCCCGCCGTCCATTCCACCAGTTTCAGCTTGTCGGCGTTAGGGACGGCGGCGACGGCGTGCGCCAAATTGCCGCAACTCAGCTTGCTGCGCGGCGTCACCGGGTCGGCAGCGGCAATCTGTTGCAAATACGCGCGGCGGGTGGTCGCACTGCGGGTTTCGATACGCTGCGTCACTGCCACTAATTGAGGGTGAAGGTTATTCATGCTCATGCTTCGATCTCCCGCCAGCGGCGTCCGTCCCGTGCCATCATTTCAATCGCCGAAATCGGCCCGGAACTGCCCGGTTCGTAGCCATCCGGCTTAGTGCCCGATAATTGCCAAGCTTCGATAATCGGATCAATCCATTGCCATGCCGCCTCCACTTCATCGCCGCGCATGAACAGGGTTTGATGACCACGCACCACGTCCATCACCAAGCGTTCGTAAGCATCCGGCATCCGCCAGCCCGCATCCTGACGTTCTGCAAACGCCATATCCAACGGAATATCGTGCAAACGAAACCCCCCAGGCCCCGGCTCTTTGGTCATAATGTGCAAACGCAAGCCCTCATCCGGCTGCAAACGCATACTCAATACATTGGGGAGAATCGGGGTATGCAATTCCCCAAACATGACGTGAGAAGGTTTTTTAAACACCACCGCAATTTCAGCGGCTTGAGCTTTCAAACGTTTGCCGGTTCGTAAATAGAACGGCACGCCAGACCAGCGCCAACTGTCAATTTCGACTTTCAAGGCAACATACGATTCGGTCAAACTTGCCGGATTGCCCACTTCATCGGTGTAAGACGGGGTGGTCGATGTTCCCGAATATTGCCCACGCACCGTATAGTCGCGTACTTTATGCCCGGTAATGGGGCGCAGGGAACGCAATACTTTGAGTTTTTCATCGCGCACGGCATCCGCTTCAAAGCGGTAAGGGGGTTCGATGGCGATCAAGCACAGCAACTGCAATAAATGGTTTTGCACCATGTCGCGGATAGCCCCAGCATTGTCGTAATAGCCACCGCGAGTGCCAACCCCTAAGGATTCGGCGGCGGTAATTTGCACATGATCAATGCACTGTGCATTCCAAATCGGCTCAAACAGGGCATTGGCAAAGCGCAATGCCATCAAGTTCTGCACCGTTTCCTTACCGAGGTAATGGTCAATGCGGTAGATAGCGTGTTCGTCAAACACTTCGCCGATTTGCGCATTTAGGCGGGCGGCACTCGCGTAATCATGCCCTAACGGTTTTTCCACCACTAGCCGCGCATTATTGCCCGCCAAGCCTGCCGCCGCTAAACCGTGAGAAATCGGGTCGAACAGTGCCGGAGCGACGGCCAAATAATAAACGCGCACCCGCTCTGGGTGTTCGTCCAGCAAAGTGGCAAGGGCTTGGAAACTGGCAATATCCCCAACATTGGTCACACGGTATTCGAGACGCGCTAGAAAACGCTCCAACATTCCAGCTTGTAATTCGTTGGCATCCAGATGGCTTTGCAGAGCATCGGCTACCTGATCGCGATACTCTGCGGTGGTTTGCTGGTTCAATGCCAGCCCAATGATGCGGGCTGGGGCGGGAATTTGCCCCGCTGCATCCCGTCGAAATAATGCCGGTAATAACTTGCGTAATGCCAAATCACCTGTTCCACCAAAGATGACCAGATCGAACGCGGCTACCGGAATAATGACTTGACTCATACCCTTAGCTCCGTCAGTTATTCAATTTTACTGCCGGGGTAACAATGCAAGTTTTACGCCATGAACTTGCTACGGGTTAATACGCTCCATCACCATCCGCCCAACTTCGCTTTCCACCGCGACGATTTCGCCACGCAGGGAATTGGGTTGGGCTTCGGTGATGCGCACATCCACAAACCGACCAATCAAATTCGGCTGCCCGTCAAAATTCACCACGCGATTATTCTCCGTGCGCCCCGCCATTTGCTCATGCTTGCGGGAGGGGCGTTCCACCAACACCCGTTGCACCGTACCCACCATTGCTGCGCTGATGGCGTTGGCTTGCGTCAAAATACGGGTTTGCAAGTGTTGCAAGCGGTCTTTTTTCACCGATTGCGGCACATCATCCGGCAAGCTCGCGGCGGGTGTACCGGGGCGTTGGCTGTAGATAAAGCTGAAACTCAAGTCGAAGTTCATCTCTGCAATCAGCTTCATGGTATCGGCAAAATCCTGCTCGGTTTCGCCGGGGAAGCCAATAATGAAGTCGGATGACAAGCTC
The DNA here is from genome assembly GCA_022828425.1 of Candidatus Thiothrix sulfatifontis. Lineage (NCBI taxonomy): Bacteria > Pseudomonadati > Pseudomonadota > Gammaproteobacteria > Thiotrichales > Thiotrichaceae > Thiothrix > Candidatus Thiothrix sulfatifontis. Next base: position 2,316,327 of record CP094685.1, on the reverse strand, counting down.
AAATCCGGGCGAATCTTGCGCAATTTGCGGATTTTGGCTTTGTATTCAATCGCCATGTGATTGCGCTTCATCGCCATTAAAATCCGGTCAGAACCGCTTTGCACGGGCAAGTGCAAATGGCTAACCAATTCCGGCACATCCGCGTACACCTCAATCAGACTGTCGTTGAATTCATTGGGGTGCGAGGTGGTGTAACGGATACGATCAATCCCGTCCACCGCTGCCACCAAGGTGATCAGCATGGCAAGGTCAGCAATCGAACCGTCGTGCATTTTGCCGCGATACGCATTCACGTTTTGCCCCAGCAAATTGACTTCGCGCACGCCTTGCGCCGCGAGTTGCGCCACTTCGGTAATCACGTCATCAAAGGGACGGGAAATTTCTTCGCCACGGGTATAAGGCACGACGCAGAACGTGCAATATTTGCTGCACCCTTCCATCACCGACACAAATGCGGTGGAGCCTTCGGCACGCGGTTCCGGCAAGTTGTCGAATTTTTCGATTTCGGGGAAGGAAATATCCACCACCGCATGGTGTTCGGTGCGGACTTGGCGAATCATGTCCGGCAAGCGGTGCAAGGTTTGCGGGCCAAACACCACATCCACCACGGGCGCACGTTGCCGCAAGGCATCCCCTTCTTGACTGGCGACGCAACCGCCTACACCGATAATAATATTGGGATTTTTATCTTTGAGCTTTTTCCAGCGCCCTAATTGTGAGAACACTTTTTCCTGCGCTTTTTCGCGGATCGAACAGGTATTCATCAGCAGCACATCGGCTTCTGCGGGGTTGTCGGTGAGTTCCATGCCCTGCGCATGATGCAACACGTCCAGCATCTTGGCTGAATCGTATTCGTTCATTTGACATCCGTGGGTTTCGATAAAAATTTTGCCTGCCATTGTGTCCGTTCTATCCGTCGTGAAAGCGTGGGGAAACGCACTATTATCCGCGCTCTACCGAATACAGACAACTTTTCATAAAAAACAGGCTAAAATTGTGGGTGTAATGCCCGCGATGGGCGCTTTAATGAACAGAAATCGTAGGAATACATTATGAAAACAGCTTCATTCTTTTCAGCATTGGCCTTAGCGCTGGCGCTCAGCGTCTCCAGCGTACAGGCTGCCAGCGATGTGTACGTGGTCACGGGCGTGACAGCGGGCGAATTCTTAAACATGCGGGCTAACGCTGGCACGGGTAACAGTGTTGTCGGCAGAATTCCGTATAACGGTCAAGGCATTGTGACCACGGGCGAAGAGAAAAAAGTCGGTGGCACCGTCTGGGCAAAAATTTACTGGAATGGCGTAGGTGGCTGGGTCAGCAAACGTTATCTATTGCCGGAAGATCAAGCTGCAAGCGCACCACCCGCGCCAACGCCAGCACCTGCTGCACCACCTGCGGTTATTGTCCCGCCAGTAAAAGTCCCTTCTAATGTCACCCCACCGCCTGCAAAAGCCGCCAGCAATATCTTGGTGTGCAGCGGTACTGAACCTTTCTGGGGCATCGAAGTAACTGATACCAATTTAAGCGTGAATATGATGGATGGTCCACGCTATAGCGTCCCTGTGACTTTCCGCCAAACGTCGGCGAATAACGCCACCATCGCGGTAATTGCCGGAGTCGCCGGTACGAATAATACCCAAGCGTTCATGCAAAAAGTCAGCAGTTGCAGCGATGGCATGTCGGATACCAAATACCCGTATAGCATTACAGCGGTGTTGAATAACCAGCAGGTCGTGTCAGGGTGCTGTCGGGTGCAGTAACAACATAGAAAAAGGCGGAGATCATCGGTACACTCCGCCCTTTTCTCTTCTGTGCAAGGAATCCCCATGCCCCACATGCAGTTCGACCTGCTCACCACCGACGGCAATGCGCGGCGCGGTCGCCTCACGTTTCCGCGTGGCACGGTAGAAACCCCCGCCTTTATGCCGGTTGGCACGTATGGCACGGTCAAAGCCATGACCCCCGAAGAACTGCAAGGCATTGGCGCAGAAATCATCCTCGGCAACACCTTCCACCTAATGCTGCGCCCCGGCACGGAGATTGTGCAATTGCACGGCGATTTGCACGGCTTTATGCACTGGGAAAAACCGATTCTCACCGATTCTGGCGGTTTCCAAGTGTTTTCACTCGCAGAAATGCGCAAGATTTCCGAAGAAGGCGTGCGCTTTCAATCCCCCGTCAATGGCGCAAAAGTGCTGATGACCCCGGAATCGTCCATGCAAGTGCAGCGTGAACTCGGCTCGGACATCGTAATGATTTTCGACGAATGCACCCCCTTCCCCGCCACGCCCGACGAAGCCCGCCATTCGATGGAGCTTTCCTTGCGCTGGGCAAAACGCAGCAAAGATGCACACGAGGGCAACCCCTCCGCCCTGTTTGGCATTGTGCAAGGCGGCATGTACGAAGACTTGCGCAAAACTTCCGCCCATGGCTTGCTCGACATCGGTTTTGACGGCTACGCGATTGGCGGTTTGTCGGTCGGTGAACCCAAAGACGAACGCGATAAAGTGCTAGAATGCACCCTGCCCGAACTCCCCACTGACCGCCCACGTTACCTCATGGGCGTCGGCAAACCCGAAGACATTGTGGAAGGTGTCCGGCGCGGGGTGGATATGTTCGATTGCGTCATCCCCACCCGCAATGCGCGTAATGGCTTTTTATTTACCCGCTACGGCACATTGAAAATCCGCAACAGCCAATACCAGCACGATACCCGCCCGATTGACGAGCAATGTGGTTGTTACACGTGCCAGCATTATTCCCGCGCCTACCTACGCCATTTGGACAAATGCACCGAAATTTTGGGTGCGCGACTGAACACCATCCACAATCTGTACTACTACCAGGAATTGATGCGCGGTATCCGTGCAGCGATTGCAGCGGGGACGTTTGCAACCTTCGTGCATGATTTTTACGCCTTACGCACCAAGACTGAGGATTGCTGACTACCACAACAGGGTTATTGGCATCCCGACCGCCTACCCCGATAATCTTGACATATTCCCTAGGATAATCGGTACACCCCTTGCAGCTTTCCAACGAAGACAACCTGCGGCTCAATGTCCTGCTTGCCCAACCGCTGCAAGCCGTGCGCATTAACGAGTCCACCATGACCGTCCACGCCCTCACCGAGCGGGGCGAAGCGAAAGTGCGCCTCAACCCCACCGCGCGGGACGAGCAATACCTGCGCTGGGTACGCGAATTGCTCTCCATGAAAGTCACCGGCTCGCCCGGCGGCTACCCGATTTTCCTGAAACGCTGGACGCGCATGGGTCACGCCCGCAATAACCTCGACCAAATGCTGCTCCTTGGCGAACCCGAAGCCGTCGCCGCCGTGGTCTACACCCCCGGCTTAACCCACGACATCGCGAAACGCGCATGGTGGGCAAGCCCCAGCGCCACCAACGCCCGCTGTTTGTTGGAAAACCCCGAAGTCGTCAACGGCGAACTTGGCAAAGAACTCACCGCCTACCTACTCGAATTCCTGCCCTTCGAGGAAGTGCAACTCGACGTGGTAGACACCGTGCGCCTCTGCCTGCAAGGTGAACTGCTATCACCTGCCGAACGCAGCAAACTTTGGGAACGCGCCAAACGCAAAAACCCGTTCTACATCGGCTTCCTGCACGCTGACCCCACCTACATTCCCTTGCCCGACAAGCCGCATCGCCACCATGCCGACCTCACCGCGCAACTGGCAACGCTGTTGGAAAATGGCAACCCCTACGCCCAAGCCCTCAGCCAAACCCTCGATAGCGCAGGGCAAAATTGGCTACGCGCCCTGCAACTCGCGCTCGAAAAACCCGTCGATCAAGAAGTCGTCATCTCCTTATTCATCGCTATCGACAAACGCTTCCCGCTGCCGTTGCCGGAATCGCGCGGCGTGCGCGACCTAAATACCGCCCTGCAACGCGCCGAACAGTTTTGCCACGCCGCCGATGACTGCCCAGCCGACGCAAAAGCCGTGCGTGACACCTTGAATCCCGACACATTGCCCCTATTTAAGGCTATGTTAATACTCGCGCAAATGGGGGAAGATTCCCTCATTCCGTATTTTGGCGGCAACGATTCGGTCGGTTCAGTGATGCGCAAACGCCTCGAACCCTTGATCAAACCCTTGCTGGCGCAAACCACCCTTTTACTCTTGAGGTAAATCCATGCCCTACTACGTGTTCAAAATCACCCAACCCAACCCGATGATCAAAAATCTGGACATGCAGCAAGCCTGCGAAGCCTATCCAGAAGCGCGTGAACTGGCTCGCAGCCTACGGGCGCAACAAGAACCGGGTGACAAAGCCATCGTCAAAATCGTCTTCGCCGCCAGCCTTTTAGAAGCCGAAGAAAACCTGCACGAAACCCGCGAAAAGCCCATCCTGATGGAATGGGAAAAGTAAGCCGCGCATGGATGAAGACCAATACCGCACGGTTTACCGCGAAGTTAACGCCAACCGCTGCGTGTTCGAGAAAGCGTTGAATAACCGGCGGTGCGATTGCAGCCGCCACGAGCGTTTCCTGCTGGCGAGCCGCGAAGCCGTCGGCTGTGTATCAGAGGCGAGTCTGGCCAATTGCGCGGTTTTTTTGGAGACATTGCGCGAAAAATCCCGCTTTGCGCTGCGCGAAACCCTGATTGATGGCCCGTTACCGCACAATAAGGAGCTCAAAGTGCAAGCAGGCGGCACTTTAGCCCTGCAACAGCACCTGCTTCCTGAGCAAATAGCGGAAAAAACGGTGCGCGACATCTACGAATTGGTCAACATTGCTTTGTCAAAATACGGTAACATTGCTGATTTCCCGTATGGCGAACTCGTTAAAGGTGTCGTCCACTACGAAAGCCGCCCCAAACGTGGCAAATAAACATACCCAGTTTTAGGTGATTAATGGATCGTTTTCCTGTTTTTCTTGACCTGCACCACCGTCAATGCTTGGTCGTCGGCGGTGGCAAAGTAGCCGAACGTAAAGTCGACAGCTTGATTAAAGCAGGCGCAATTGTGACATTGGTGTCGCCGTTCATCACCGCAGAAATGGCGATCACCATCAGCGGCAATAAGGTCAAGCATTACACGCGCCTGTTTGAAGACAGCGATATTGACGGGCAGTTTTTGGTGGTAGCTGCCACCAATAGCCCCAACGTGAACGCGCGGATTGCACGCATGGCCGAAGAACGCAATATGCTGGTCAATGTGGTGGATGATGCGACCGTTGGCAATTTCATTATTCCCTCGGTTGTGGATCGTTCGCCCGTAATAATTGCGGTCTCAACCGGCGGCGCATCCCCCGTATTGGCGCGGCAATTGCGGATGCGGCTGGAAACCATGATTCCCCCTCAGTGCGGCGAGCTGGCGGGTATCACCGAAGAATACCGCGATATTGTCAAAAAACACCTGCCTGAGAACCAGCGCAAAGCCTTCTGGGAAAAAGCGCTGAAAGGCACATTTGCCGAACTGGTATACGCCGGGCATGTCTCTGAAGCTCGCCGCTTGTTGGAAGAGATGTTAGCCACCTACCCGCACGGGCAAACCATGGGCGAAGTCTATTTGGTCGGTGCTGGCCCCGGCGACCCGGATCTGCTTACTTTCAAGGCATTACGCCTCATGCAGCAAGCGGATGTAATGGTTTATGACCGCTTGGTTTCCAAGTCGATTCTGGACATGGCGAACCAACGCGCCGAACGCATTTACGTCGGCAAAGAAAAAGCCAGCCACGCCGTACCGCAAGATCAAATCAACGACTTGCTGGTGAAACTTGCCAAGCAAGGCAAGCGCGTCTTGCGTCTGAAAGGCGGCGACCCGTTCATCTTTGGGCGCGGCGGCGAAGAAATCGAAACGCTGGCGGAAAACGGCGTACCGTTCCAAGTCGTTCCCGGCATTACCGCCGCTTCAGGCTGCTCGTCTTACGCAGGTATTCCATTGACGCACCGCGATTACGCGCAATCCTGCACCTTTGCCACCGGACATTTGAAAGACGGCAGCATCGACCTGAATTGGGCGCAATTGTCGCAACCCAATCAAACCGTGGTGTTCTACATGGGCTTGACCGGCATCGAAGTGATCAGCCAGCAATTGCAAGCCTTCGGACGTTCCGGCGACACGCCAGCGGCATTGGTCGAGCAAGGCACGACCCGTAATCAGCGCGTTCACATCGGCACGATTGCCACCTTGCCGCAATTGGTGAAAGACAGCGGTGTCCGCGCCCCCACCCTCACCATCATCGGCGAAGTGGTGCAGTTGCATAGCAAATTGCATTGGTACGAGCCGCAACGCCACGTCATTGCCAGCGAATTCAGCCTCGATCACCCTGTCGCCCCTGTGGAGGTATAAGCCATGTCCGAAACCCGTATCAGCGTTGAAACCTTCAAGCAAAACTTGAACGCCGTCGCGCAACCCGATTTCAAGCACAATATGAGTTCCGAGGGGAATTGTTCCGAAAACGAACCCTACGCCATGCAGGTCATCGACGACAGTATGCAGCCGGAATTCGCCAAAGGTTGCGTGATCGTGATCGACCCGACCGGCATTGTGCGTGACGGCGCGTATGTGTTCGCGATTGACGACAAAGACGAATACATTTTCCGCCAATTGCGCATTATCGAAGGCAAATACATCCTCGTTGCTCTGAATGAGGACTACGAAGCGATTGAGATCAGCGGCATGAATCGCATCGAAGGCGTGATTACCCAACGTTCAGCGGGCAGTTATCGCCCACCGAACGGCAAACGCCGCACTTACCACAAGTGGTACGACAAATGACCATCCTGTACGGCATCCCCAATTGCGACACCGTGAAAAAAGCCCGTGCGTGGCTGGGCGAGCGCGGGATCGAATACACTTTCCACGATTTTCGTAAGGATGGCGTGAATCCGGTATGGTTACGTGCATGGGTAGCAGAGTTCGGCTGGGAAACGCTGGTCAACCGCAAAGGCACAACTTGGCGCAAACTACCAGAAGAAACCCGCGACAACATGGATGAAGCGATTGCGTTAGCGGTGATGGAAGAATTGCCGTCGATCATTAAACGTCCGTTGCTCGATATGGGGTCGCGGCATGTGGTGGGCTTTTCGCCGGATTCTTACCGCCAGCTTTTTCAAAACTAAAACACGAGATTCTTTGATGTCCGCTACTCTCGATCTTGCTATCGACCTGATCTCACGCCCCTCCGTCACACCACTGGATGAAGGTTGCCAGCAATTATTAGCTGATCGCCTTGCGCCGCTGGGCTTCGTTGCCGAACACCTGCGCTTTGGCGATGTGGATAATATTTGGCTGCGCCGTGGCACGACCTCTCCCGTGTTTTGCTTTGCTGGGCATACCGATGTTGTTCCAACAGGGCCATTGGAGGCGTGGGATAGCCATCCGTTTCAGCCCGAAATTCGTGATGGAATGCTCTACGGGCGTGGCGCGGCGGATATGAAAGGTAGCATTGCCGCATTCACGATTGCTTGCGAAACCTTCGTGCGCGAAAACCCTGAGCACCAAGGCTCGATTGCGTTCCTGATCACCAGCGACGAAGAAGGCCCTTCCATCAATGGCACGGTCAAGGTCATGGAAGTGCTGGAGCAGCGCAACGAGAAAATCGACTGGTGCTTGGTCGGCGAACCCTCCAGTACGTGCTGCGTGGGCGATGTGGTGAAAAACGGGCGGCGCGGTTCACTCAATGGCGTACTCACCGTGATTGGGCAGCAAGGGCATGTGGCGTACCCGCATCTGGCAGACAACCCCATTCATCGCGCCGCGCCTGCGTTGGCGGAATTGGTGAGCATCGAATGGGACAAGGGTAACGAATTTTTCCCGCCGACCAGCTTCCAGATTTCCAATATCAAAGGCGGAACGGGTGCGAGTAATGTGATTCCGGGGACGCTGACAGTGGAATTCAACTTCCGTTTTTCAACGCAACAGACTGAAATGGGCTTGCGCGAATGTGTTGAGGCGATTTTCAACCGTCACGGGCTGAAATATGCGCTGAAATGGACGCTTTCGGGCAATCCATTTTTGACAGCACGCGGGGATTTGGTCGATGCCAGCGTTGCAGCGATTCAAGCAGTGAGCGGGCAAACCACCGAATTATCCACCGCAGGCGGCACCTCCGATGGACGTTTCATTGCGCCAACAGGTGCGCAAGTCATGGAACTGGGGCCGGTCAATAAAACCATTCACAAAATCAACGAATGTGTCGCTGTGGATGATTTGAACGCGCTCACGATTATTTACCAAAAAATTCTGGAACGTTTATTGGTGGAAGACGCGCCGGGCTGACGCCCGGCCTCATCTTATTTGAAGGTTTTGCGAGGTCGGCCGCGTTTCCGCTGCGTTATCTGGCCTTCTTCCAACTCTGCGTTTGCCCAGTCCGTTAAGCTCTTATGGATATGCTCCGCGACCACTTGCAAGCGATCTTCTAAAGCCGCCCTGAAAAAGGCTTCACGCTGTTCACTGGCACGCAGTGCTTCGCGTAGCTCACGCACCTCATCTTTATAATTAACATCAAGTTCTTCGAGCTGACTGCGCAACTGGTTGATCTTGTGCGTTAACTCTTCCCGAATTTTGCGCTTTTCATCTGCCGCTTGTGTTCTCACATCGGCAAGGGTGCTGGAAGTTGCACCTTTGGGGCGTCCTCTGCCGCGCTTATTCATCGCATCGTCTGTCTGCATGGATGTGTGACCTATTTCGTTATCATCGCTGTTGCTTTGTAAAGTCGTCATGCTGGGCATCCCGTTCGTATAATCCGCAGTTCTCACTTTTTTTCCCTCACAAGAACGCATTGAAGTGATTTCTTGATTCTGACCGTAGAGTCATTATTATCTGAATAAATATTCTACATTTCAAGATGATATTTGAAATTTATTCAAAAATAAATAATTTTATTCGTCAAAATAAAATCGTAATACCACAGGCGGTGCAAGGTGCAGTCGCCTTTATAAATTGATTTGTCGCAAGTACCGCTAGGTTACACTTTTTTTTGTTACGGTTTCAATTAAAAAGCGCGGTCGTGTAGGATATTTCTCATTGAGTCTGTACCCAGAGTGTGCGATGTTAGTGCGCTTTAAATGCTGCACGGAAAGCATGAGAACTAGATTACAACAGCATTTCTTACTGAGCACCCTGTTGGTATTGGCGTGCAGCCCCACCGTGGTATTGGCGCAAACCGGGTGGATGGCATGTCCTGTGCCCACGGTAAACACTGGCAACGGAACAACTCAACGCCCCGGTAATCTGCCCCCACAAGCGGTTTACATTGAAGCTAACACTGCGTTATTTCGCGGCGAAGGTATTTCAAGCATGAGCGGTAATGTGCATATTTCCCAAGAAAATAAACAATTAACCGCAGATCAAGCCAGCTACACCCAACCAGCAGGCATTATTACAGGCTCCGGCAACGTCAGTTTTAGCAGCGATGCCATGCAGGTGCGCAGCCAACAACTCCGCTACAATTTGCTGCAAAATACCGGCGAAATGCTGGCAGCAGAATATGACTTGTCGCAAGCCGATGGCCAAGGCTTCAGCAAACGGGTGGTGCAAGAATCGCCAGAATTAACCCGCTTAGAAGATTCCACCTACACAACCTGCCCAGTCGACAATCCCGACTGGAGCTTGAATGCCAACACCATTTATCTGGATCACCGCCAAGAACGCGGTAACGCTCGCAATGCCACCTTGAAAGTGCGCAATGTTCCCATTATGTATTTGCCGTATTTCTCGTTTCCACTTACCGATGCACGTAAATCTGGCTTTCTGTGGCCAGCCATTAGCACGAATGAGCGCTCCGGCTTGCAACTCAGTGCGCCCTACTACTGGAATCTTGCTCCTAACTACGACCTCACATTAACCCCAGCGCTACTGAGCAATCGCGGGTTGCAACTGGGCACAGAATTCCGTTACTTAACCGAAAAACACCGAGGCGAAGCTTCCTATGTGTTACTGCCAAATGACAATGCCAGTGACCAAAACAACCGTTACTATTTCAATGTTCACAATGACACCCGCCTGAGCACTAAATCCAGTTTGCAACTGAAAGCAGAAGGGGTTTCCGATGATCAATATTTCGTTGACCTGGGCAATTCACTCGCAGCCACCAGCGTAGTCAATTTGGAACGGCGCTTAAAATACCAGACTGCGGGTCAACACTGGTCGTTTTCAACCCTGTTACAAGACTACCAAGTATTGGATGGCGGCACTGCGCCTCATGCCCGCTTGCCGCAATTGGTCATGCGCTACCAACCCCCGCAAATCAACAATGGCTTAAATCTCGATGCAGAAGCCGAATACACCAACTTTAGTGGCAGCACCACCGAAACCAATGGCACGCGCTTCGATGTCACCACTCATGCCAGCAAGCGTTTCAGCACCGAAGCCGCTTACGTAAAACCTTCGCTGACACTGCGCCATACGCAATACCAGCTCGATGACGCTACCGATGCTCAAATCAGCCGCACCGTACCCAGTGCCAGCATCGATGCGGGATTGTTTTTTGAGCGTGACATTAAGCAAGGGCGCTATGTCCAAACGCTGGAACCGCGCTTATTTTACACTTACACACCTTACCGCGATCAAAGCAGTATTCCGGTGTTTGACTCCTCTGCGCGTAGTTTAAGCTACAGCCAATTGTTTGCCGAAAACCGCTTCACCGGCAAAGATCGAATCGGCGATGCCAACCAGCTCACGGCTTCGGTATCGACGCGGGTGCAATCCCCCGCAGATGGGCGCGAATTGTTCCGTGCCAGCATCGGGCAGGTATACCATTTCGATGAACGCAAAGTGACCCTCCCAGATGAAGCACCGTTGCAGGGCAACCGCTCCGAACTCATTTTGGAAGCTGCCGGAGAAATCAACCCACGCACGCGTCTCAGCACCACTGCGTACTGGGACAGCCAAGAAAACGCGGTTAATGCCGGGGAAGTAAGGGTAAACTACAAAGATGATAAAAAGCGCATTCTCAATGTCGGTTATGCGCAACGCAAAGACAGCTTTGAGTCTGCCAATCTTTCACTTTCCGTACCCGTCAACGAGAATTGGAAAGCGGTGGGCGCCTGGGAACGTGATTTGCAAAATGACCGTAACCTTGAAACCGTGATCGGTGCCGAATACGAAAATTGCTGCTGGAAAACCCGCGTCGCCAGCCGCAATTACTTACTTCCCGACAACACCACGCAAGACAACGCGCTGTTTGTCGAGTTTGAACTAAAAGGACTGGGCAACTTTGGCAGTGGTACGCGTGACCTGCTACAAAATCGTGTGTATGGCTATGAATAAATTAACATTTTTCCCATTAATCAGCGCTGCGGTCTTAGCGATGTTATTGACTGCTCAACCCGCACAAGCTGAAAATGCCACGCCGCTGGATCAAATTGCGGCGGTCGTAAACAGTGATGTGATCATGATGAGCGAAGCACAAGCACGCGCTCAACGCTTACGTGCAGCGAATCAAACCGCAGCAAGCCTTGCCGCGCCTGCCCTGCTTAAACAAGCCGTCGACAACCTGATTCTGGAAAAGCTGCAACTTCAGCAAGCCGATGCTGCCGGAATCCAGATTGATGACGTCACCCTGAACAAAATGATTGCCACGATTGCACAACGCAATCAATTGAGCCTGCCTGCATTCCAGCAAGCCTTGCAGCAGGAAGGCATTGATTACGCAGATTTTCGCGAGCAAACCCGGCGCAAACTCATGGCGGATGCATTGCGCAAACGTGAAGTAGAACGGCGCGTGCAAGCCACTGCCACTGACCCCGCCGCTGCTGACGCGCAAGCCGAGGAACAGTTTCAGACATGGCTCCAAGAATTGCGCAATGCCGCTTATGTGGAATACCGCATTCCGGTGGAAAATAGCGGTCTGACACTGCAATAGGCGAATACCATGACAAGCACTCCGTTGCGCATTGCTATCACGGCTGGCGAACCTGCCGGTATTGGCCCTGACATTATTCTGACCTTGTTGCAACAACAGCAATGGGCGGCGGATTTGGTCGTCATTGCTGATCCCACAGTATTGCACGATCGTGCTCAACAATTAGGCATCAACCTGCACTTACGCCCCTACACCCCGACTGAGGCGCAACGCCCGTGCGTGGCAGGCGAATGCTTTATTTTGCCGGTGACGTGCGCTGCACCAGTCACCACGGGTGTTCTCAACCCAGCGAATGCTGACTACGTGTTGCAAACCTTGCGCCATGCGGCATCCGGCTGCCTGAGCGGTGAATTTGCGGCGATGGTGACAGCACCGTTACACAAGGGCGTGATTAACGATGCAGGCATTCCATTTACCGGACACACCGAATTTCTGGCGGAACTGACCGGGGCATCCTTGCCAGTGATGATGCTGACGGCGGGAACGTTGCGGGTAGCGCTCGCGACGACGCACGTTCCCTTGAAAATGGTCAGTGGTTTAATTACCCAGCCTTTACTGGCAGAGGTGCTGACCATCTTGCATCACGACTTGCAAACCCAGTTTGGCATTGCTGATCCGCATATTCTGGTGTGCGGCTTAAACCCACACGCGGGCGAAGGCGGGCATTTGGGGCGGGAAGAGATTGAGGTAATCACGCCGGTTATCCAACGCTTATGCCAACAAGGAATGCGCCTGAGCGGGCCATTACCGGCGGATACCTTGTTCACCCCTCGGCATTTGCAAGGCGCGGATGCGGTGCTGGCAATGTATCATGATCAAGGTTTACCCGTGCTCAAGTACGCCGGATTTGGTAAAGCGATTAACATTACCTTGGGCTTGCCGATTATTCGTACTTCGGTGGATCATGGCACGGCCTTGGATTTGGCGGGAACCGGCAAAGCAGAAACCGGCAGTTTGCGTGAAGCCATTGATCTGGCGGTGCAATTAGGCAGAAATCGCGCATAAAAAAGGGCATCCCGAAGGATGCCCAACCGCTAGGAGGATATAACCATCACCTGACTTGTATGAAGTGTTGCTTATATCGTTCTGATGGGATTACTGATTAGTCGTGGCTTAATTTGTATTGGTTCATGATAATATTCACATGTTCTTATGATTAGAATATAACCGAATACTAATATATATCCCACAACAAAGCAAGTTTTTTGTCAAGAGGTTTATACCATGTCCAATAAGCAACAATTGTTGATTATCATCACGCTGTGCGGCGGCTTGGCGTTGCTGTGGTTTTTCAAGCAAAATCCGGCACTCAATAACCTGAATGCGGCGTTGCAAGCCGATGCCAAGTTGCAAGCTTACCCCTACACATTTCGCACCGTCAAAATCGAAGGCGACGTTGCCACGCTGACCAGCCCGCGTTCACCCCAAGTATCCGTGCTGCAATTTTTACAGATTGCCAAGCCGAATCTGGATACCAGCAACCCTGACAGCCCGCCCATGATTGCCGCGCAAAAAGAACTCGCGCAAGTGCAAGAACAAGCGGCGGACATTGCCAAAGCGCAACCGGGCATTAAAAGCGTGCAATGGGAAATTGACCGCAGTTGGTACGCCAGTCACGGCATTATCGTGGAATAAGCATCACTCAAACGGGTAATTCGCGCCCACCCAGCAACAGTGCCAAATCCAATAGTTCATCCCACAAGCGTTGGGGGTGGCGCGAAACGTCTTGCCCCACGCCCTTGCTGTGCTGATCCAACCGCGCTGCCATCGCAAACAACCGCTGCCAATCCGCATTCAACAATCGCCGCAATGCGGTTTGAAATAGCCCTTGACGTGTTTTAGGCATTCGCATCAGCAAGGCTTGATTGGACACATTGTTGCGCACATTTTCACACCCCGCGTAAAGCTGGCGCAGCAAATCTGCCAACGCCCACACCAATAGCGGGGTGGCGGTTTCTTCCTCTTGCAAGACCAGCACAATGTGGCGAATCCGGCGGGCATCTTGCGCCAAGATTGCTTCCGCCAGATCAAAGACGGTGAAACGCGAATTATCTTCCACCACCGCCATAATGTTCGCTGCCGTCAGCGGACGACTGCCGTACAGCAAGAACAATTTGCCGATTTCTTGCACGGCTGCCAGCAAGTTCCCCTCAACCCGCTCGGTGAGGTAGCGCACCGCCTCACTATCCGGTTGCAAGCCCGCTTGTTTCATGCGCCGCGCTATCCACGCCAAGGTTTGCGCGGGGGATAAATCCCAGACTTGTACCGAAACCCCCAGTTGCTCGACTTTTTTCACCCATGCGGCACTTTTACACGCTTTATCCAACCGCCCGGTCTGGAGCAGTAAAATTTTATCCGTGGGTAAATGCTCAAGGTAATGCTGCAAGGCTTTCGTGCCCGACTGCCCGGCTTTACAGGTTGCCAAACGCATATCGAGTAATTTTTTATCAGAAAACAGCGACAACGCCCCCGCCGCGTCATACAACGTCCCCCAGTCGAATTGCGCATCGACGGTCATCACATCACGTTCGCTGAAACCCTTTGCTGCCGCCGCTTTGCGAATCGCATCAGCGGTTTCCATCACTTGCAATGGCTCATCCCCACTGATCAGGTAAACCGGGGCGAGAGTATGGCGAAGGTGGTCTTCAATCTGTTCAGCACGGACTTGCATAGGCGTTATAAAGTGACACAAAAAAGAAAATACTAGCATATCAGGCTTTTTGCGCGGTTTTTGTTTAGAATCCACCCCTGAATTTATTCCCGTTGCTGATTACCTTGAAATAAACCATGAAAATCATCCATTTTTCCGTATCGCTATTAACCACTATCGTGTTCATTAGTGCGCCTGTTAGCGCTGAACCCGCCCCGCAAGACGCAATTTGTGCATCACAAGTATTAGCGCCTGCATTGTTTCGCCCCAGTACAGCGGCGGTTACTGTTTACGAATCCAGCACGCACTACAGCACTACCCCGGTTCAGATCGGTTACGGCGAGCGCAAGGTAAAAATAGCCGATGCATACGTTGAGTACGACATCATTCCCGCCAAATTCGGCGAAGTGACCGAAACCATCGAAGTCGAACGCGAACGGATAGAACTCGAAACACTGCCCGCCACTTACCGCACCGACACCAAGCGCATTAAAGTCAAGTCAGCGACCCAGCGCTGGAATCCCAACTGCCCAGCAATACAGACAGCCGACAATAACTCAACAAAAAACTGCTTACTAACCGTACCGGCAGAATACACCACCGTCACCCGTGAAGTGATTGACAGCCCGGCACGTACCGTCAAGCGCGTCATCCCCGCGCGTACTGAAACCATTACCCGCAAAGTGTTGCTCGAACCTGCCAAAGCCGTCCGTCGCGAAATCCCTGCGGTTTACACCAGCGTTAAATTAGCCAAAGTCGAACAGCCCGCTAAAGTCGTCACCACGCAACAACTTGCCAAAACCCAAAACATACCCGTGGAACAAACGGTGCGCTCAGAATTGGTGATCGCCATGCCAGCTTTGTGTGAAGCCTCTGTCAGCCCCGCGACCATCGAAAAATTGCAACAGCGCCTGCAACAACAAGGGTATTACCAAGGCACACCCGACGGTGTATTAGGCCCGAAAACCCGCACCGCACTGACCCAATACCAAGAAGCGCACGGCCTTGCCAGCGGCGCAATTACCCTTGAGACCTTGCGAAAACTACAGCTTCAATAGAGACTTGCGGCGCTTTCCTGTTAAACTCAATACAATCTAAAAATAGTAGAAATGAAGGAGTCATCATGTCACAACCGAGCGGAATCCTGATCGGCAAGGGCGAAGAACAAGTTTTCCTGAACCCACGCTTTGCCAATCGCCACGGCCTGATTGCGGGTGCAACCGGCACGGGGAAAACCATTTCCCTGCAAGTCTTGGCGGAAGGATTATCCCGCATTGGTGTGCCGGTGTTCCTAGCGGACATCAAAGGCGACCTCACCGGCATTAGCAAACCCGGCAACCCGCACCCCAAAGTGGATGAGCGCGTCGCTAAAATTGGCATTGACGATTTCCGCTTTGAAGGCTGCCCCACCGTCATTTGGGATTTATCCGGGGAACGTGGGCATCCGGTACGTGCCACCATTTCCGACATGGGGCCTTTGCTGCTGGCACAACTGCTTGAATTGAATGACACCCAAGAAGGCGTATTAAACATCGCGTTCAAAGTGGCGGACGAACAAGGCATGTTGCTGCTAGATCTGAAAGATTTACGCGCCATGCTGCAATACCTCGGCGAAAACAGCAAAACCTTTAGCAATACTTACGGCAATGTCAGTTCCGCCTCCATCGGCGCGATTCAACGCCAATTGCTGGTGCTGGAACAACAAGGTGCTGACCAATTCTTCGGCGAGCCTGCCTTGGATTTGTGGGATTTCATGCGCACCGGGGCAAACGGTTACGGCAATATCAATATCCTCGCCGCTGATCGCTTGATCAATACGCCGCGCTTGTATGCCACATTCCTGCTGTGGTTGTTATCTGAACTGTTTGAGAACTTGCCCGAAGTCGGCGATATGGAAAAGCCGCGCCTCGTGTTCTTCTTTGACGAAGCGCACTTACTGTTCAATGGCGCATCCAAGTCACTGGTGCAAAAGGTTGAGCAAGTCGTCAAGCTGATCCGCTCCAAAGGTGTGGGGATTTACTTCATTACCCAAACACCGCTGGACGTGCCGGAATCCGTGCTGGGGCAACTCGGCAATCGCGTGCAACACGCACTGCGGGCATTCACGCCGCGTGACCAAAAAGCGGTGCGCACGGCTGCCGAAACCTTCCGCCAAAACCCGAATCTCGACACCGCTGAAACCATTATGCAAATGGGTGTGGGCGAAGCGCTGGTTTCGGTCTTGGATGACAAGGGCATTCCCACCGTCGTGCAACACACCCTTATCCGCCCGCCGCAATCACGGATTGGCTCACTCACGGAAGAAGAACGCAGCGAGATTTTGCGCACCAGCCCGTTTGCAGGGCGTTACGACAATCTGGTGGATCGTGAATCGGCTTACGAACTGTTGCAAAAACGCGCTGTCAGCGCTGCCACCGAAGCGGCTGAACAGGAAGCGGAAGCCGCCGCACAAAAAGCCGAACGGCGTACTAACAGTGGGGCGCGTCGCGTTGCCGACCGTGAACCTGAGGCCGACAACTTATTGGGCAGTATTGGCGAAACCTTCATGAAAAATGCGGTGAAAGCGGCAACCTCCAGCGCGGGGCGACGCATCGGCACACAAATCGTGCGCGGTTTGCTCGGCTCATTATTCAAAGGACGCTAGGCAACACCCTTAACACTTGGGCGTGATAAATCCAGCATTTTCGCGCCCAATTGCTGCATATCGCCGCCGTTCGGTGTAGAATCTCATGGTTTTACGGTTTCGAGAGTAAAGGCAGATTTCAATGGCAAGCATTCTTCTGCTCAATGGTCCCAATCTGAACTTGCTAGGCAAGCGTGAGCCGGGGCATTACGGTACTATGACATTGGCTGATATTGAAGCGCGTCTGATAGCATTAGCAGACCAGCAACAACAAACACTGCATTGCTATCAGAACAATTCCGAGGGTGCTTTGGTGGATCGCATTCACCAAGCCATGACGGAACAAGTCGATTTCATTCTCATCAACCCCGGTGCTTACACGCATACCAGCATTGCGCTGCGGGATGCTTTGCTGGGGGTCGCGATACCGTTTATCGAAATACACTTGTCCAATGTACACCGGCGAGAACCTTTCCGTCATCACTCGTATCTATCGGATATAGCCGAAGGCGTGATCTTGGGACTCGGTACAATGGGCTATGAACTCGCACTGTATGCCGCTATACAGAAACTCAACAAACACGACAGAGCATTAACCCATGATGGACGTTCGTAAAATACAAAAATTAATCAGCTTGCTGGAAGGCAGCGATGTCGCCGAAATCGAAATCAAAGAAGGCGAAGACTCGGTACGCATCAGCCGCGTGAACTCCGGCATGACACTCGCTTCAGCGCCGCAACAATACTATGCACCGCAGCAACACCCACAAGCGATGGTATCCACACCCATTGCCGCTGCTGAGCCTGTTGCGCCGGTAGCACCGTCCGGTCACGTGGTAGAATCACCGATGGTCGGCACGTTCTACCGCGCCTCCTCACCGACCGCGAAAGCCTTTGCCGAAGTCGGGCAAAGCGTGAAAGTCGGTGACACCTTGTGCATTATCGAAGCCATGAAAATGCTCAACCAGATTCAATCTGACGCATCCGGTGTCATCAAAGCCATCTTGGTTGAGAATGAACAACCTGTCGAATTCGGGCAGCCGCTGTTCATCGTTGAATAATCATTGCGCTTGGCTAACACCTTCGAGGTGACAACATGTTGAAAAAAGTACTGATCGCAAACCGGGGCGAAATTGCCCTGCGTATTTTGCGTGGTTGCCGTGAACTCGGCATTAAAACGGTAGCAGTGCATTCCACGGCTGACCGCGACCTGAAACACGTGCGTCTGGCGGATGAATCGGTGTGTATCGGCCCACCCCGTTCCATTGACAGCTACCTAAACATCCCCGCGATTATCAGCGCGGCAGAAGTCACAGGCGCAGATGCGATTCACCCCGGCTATGGCTTTTTGTCTGAAAACGCCGATTTTGCCGAGCGCGTCGAATCCAGCGGATTCATTTTCATTGGCCCGCGTGCGGACACCATTCGCCTGATGGGTGACAAGATTTCCGCAAAAGACGCGATGATTGCCGCTGGTGTTCCGTGCGTCCCGGGTTCTGAAGGCGGCACGCCCGAAGACCCCGAAGAAATCCTCAAAATGGGGACGCGCATTGGCTACCCATTGATCGTCAAAGCTACGGGCGGTGGCGGTGGTCGCGGGATGCGCGTGGTGCATTCTGCCGACGAACTGGTGGCAGCGGTGAGCTTGACCCGTGCCGAAGCCAAAGCCGCGTTTGGTAACGACGTGGTGTTCATGGAAAAATTCCTGCAACGCCCGCGTCACATCGAACTGCAAGTATTGGCGGATTCCCACGGCAACGCGATTCACCTGTGCGAACGCGATTGCTCGATGCAACGCCGTAACCAAAAAGTGGTGGAAGAAGCCCCTGCCCCCTTCATTACCGCAGAACAACGCGCCCGCATTGGCAACCGTGTTGCCGAAGCCTGCCGCAAAATCGGCTACCGTGGTGCGGGTACGTTTGAATTTCTGTACGAAGACGGTGAATTCTATTTCATCGAAATGAATACCCGTTTGCAGGTTGAACACCCCGTCACTGAACTGATTACCGGCGTGGATTTGGTGAAGCAGCAATTGCTGATTGCCTCCGGTGAAGTGCTGGCGTTGCGTCAGGAAGACATCAAGGTCAACGGTCACGCGATTGAATGCCGTATCAATGCCGAAGACCCGCAAACCTTTGCACCGTCACCGGGTAAGATTACCCGTTATCACGTACCGGGTGGCTTGGGTGTGCGCGTGGATTCGCACATTTACGCCGATTACAGTGTACCGCCCTACTACGATTCCATGATCGGCAAGCTGATTGTCCACGGGCAAGACCGCGAAACCGCGATCAATCGGATGCACGGTGCACTCAGTGAAATGGTCATCGAAGGCATTAAAACCAATATCCCGCTGCAAACCCGCATTATGGAAGACCCCGCGTTCCGTGCCGGTGGTGCTGATATTCACTACCTCGAAAAAATGTTGGGAATGCACAAATAATGAGCTGGCAACAATTGGTTTGTCATACCACTTCCAAACATCAGGAAGTGGTCGTGGACACAATGGAAGCCGTGGGAGCGGTTTCCATTACCTGGCAGGATGCGGAAGATGACCCCATCCTTGAGCCACGTCCCGGCGAAATGCGCTTGTGGAACAATCTGGTGGTCACGGCATTGTATGAGGAAGATACCGACCTCAATTCCTTGCAGTTACTGCTGGAAACGCGCAAAGCCGACTGGCAAATCGAATCCGTGCTGTATGAAATCGTCGAAGATCAGCCGTGGGAACGCGCTTGGATGGATAGTTTCCAGCCCATGTGCTTCGGTAAACGTTTGTGGATTTACCCCAGTTGGTTTGAAATCCCCGACGATGACAGCGTAAAACTGCTGCTCGATCCCGGTTTGGCGTTTGGCACGGGTACGCACCCGACCACCGCGCTGTGCCTTGAGTGGTTGGATGGGCAGGATATGACAGGGCTGGATGTGCTGGATTACGGTTGCGGCTCTGGGGTACTCGCCATTGCAGCACTCAAGCTGGGCGCGAAACATGCCGTAGGCACAGACATCGACCCGCAAGCATTGCTGGCTACCCAAGACAATGCCGAACGCAACAGCATTGATCCGGCGCTGTTGCATACCTGTTACCCCGAACAATTGCCTAAGCAAACGTGGGATGTGGTCATGGCAAACATTTTGGCAGGGCCATTGGTGGAACTTGCGCCCGCGTTATTGGCGGCACTGCGCCCCGGTGGGAAATTGGTGTTGTCGGGTATTTTGGCAGAACAAGCCGCCGCGATTACGCAAGCTTACCAAGCGTCATTAGATGAATTTTCGCTGGTGCAAAAAGAAGATTGGCTACGGGTCACGGGTGTGCGCCGCTAGTCTGTATTTTTTGTCCAACTACGCGACTGGTGATATTTTCTCTCGCCTAAACTAAACATTTTTGCCAAACAACAACTAGAATAAAGCGATTAATCAAATGGCGCGGAGTCATGTATACACAGTGTAACCACTGCAACGCGATTTTTCGCGTTACCATGAAAGAATTAACAGCAGCCCAAGGGTTGTTGCGCTGTGGTGAATGTGACAACATTTTCGACGCGATGAAAAGCTTAAGCCAAACACTGCCCGAAGAGCGCCGGTTTGCCAAATTAAGCACCGCTACCGCTGCTGACCTTACCGATATTCCCCCACGACTCAAAACTGGTCGCCCTGCTTCGCGCCCATTATTCCAGTGGTCTTGGCCTAAACCAAGACCGAGCATCTGGAAGGCAGTGCTTGTCAGCATATTGCTGGTATTATTGCTGTTGCAAGTGCTTTACAACAGCCGTCATTGGTTGGCACAACAACCGCTTACCGCTGCATTGACCCAAAAGGTGTGTGGTTTCGTGGGGTGCAACCTTACCCAACCGCGTGATATACGCAAAATTGATTTACTAAGCCGCAATGTTTATTCACATCCCAATACCCCTAAAGTTCTGACGATCAGTGCATCCATCCAAAATGAAGCCGTATTCCCCCAACCTTATCCCATGATTGAAGTCAGTTTTTTGGATCAAAACAATAAAGTTATCGCGTTGCGGCGTTTTCCACCTGAAGAGTACGTACCCCATTTCAAGGGACAACTCATGCCTATTGGCGAACCGGATGAATTATTGCTCAATATCACCGACCCCGGTGACACAGCGGTGCGCTTTCAGTTTCGCTTTATGTGAATAAAAAGGTGTAAGCGCATAATTTTTTTGATAAAAATCCGAAAGAAATACGAAAGTTCTGTTTATTATGAATAATTCAGCTATAATCCGCCCGCGTAAATTGCTGGTCAGTGTTAAAACGCAAAACGTTTCTACAACAAAATAGCTGATCATCGCCACTCACTGTTGGAGATAACAATGGCAACTGATAATGTAAACTACCTGAGCAGAAAAGCCGCTCTACCCGTCGACGGTATCGAACCCTACACCCCCGAACCCGGCGAAGAGTACATGAACGAAAAGCAACTGGCACATTTTCGTCATATTTTGGTCGCATGGAAAAAATCCCTGATGGAAGAAGTGGATCGCACTGTCGATCACATGAAAGAAGATGCCACTAACTTTTCCGACCCAGCCGACCGCGCCACTCAGGAAGAAGAATTCGCGCTGGAACTGCGTGCCCGTGACCGTGAACGCAAATTGATTCGTAAAATCGAGAAAACCATCACACGACTGGATGATGATGACTACGGTTACTGCGATGCCTGCGGGGTTGAAATCGGCTTGCAGCGTTTAGAAGTCCGCCCGACCGCCGAACTTTGCATCGACTGCAAAACCACGCAAGAAATCAAGGAAAAGCAAATGGCGGTCTGAGGACACCCAGCCTTGCTTACCGTTGGCAGGTTTGCCCCATCCCCTACCGGCCCATTGCATTTTGGCTCTCTGGTCGCCGCAACCGCCAGTTATCTGGCGGCACGGCAAGCCCAAGGGCGTTGGCTGCTACGTATCGAAGACCTTGACAAGCCACGTGAACAGCCGGGCGCAACCAACAGCATTATTCAAACCTTGGATGCCTACGGCTTTGAATGGGATGGTGACATTCTTTACCAAAGTCAGCGCCAAGATGCTTACCGCGCAGCACTCGCGCGTTTAGGAACGCACACTTATTCCTGCACCCGTTCGCGCAAAGGCTTGCCAACGTTGCCCGCTATCCGCGTGCGCACACCGGATTATCCCATTTGTTTCCATGATGGCATTCAAGGCAATTATTGTCAGTGCCTAAGCCGTGACGTGGGTGATTTTGTACTGCTACGCGCTGATGGCCTGTTTGCTTATCAATTAGCGGTGGTGGTCGATGATGCTTTTCAGGGGGTGACTCAAGTGGTGCGCGGTGTCGATTTACTGGATAACACTCCCCGGCAAATCTGGTTGCAACAATTGTTGCAGTTACCGCAACCGCATTACGCACACGTACCGTTAGTATTAAATGAATTCGGGCAAAAACTGAGCAAACAGAACCTTGCACCTGCACTGAATACTAGCGAACGCTTGCAAACTCTGGTTACAGCGCTACGCTTTCTCAAACAACCCTGCCCCGACGCGCACGAATTCTCACACCTTAGCGCGTGCTGGGACTGGGCGATTAAACACTGGGATATAAGCCGGTGTCAGACCGGATAGCCCGCTAAACGGTTGATGGTTTGCGCCAATTCAATATCGCGGTGAGTAATGCCACCTGCGTCGTGGGTGGTAAGGCTGATGGCTAAGGTTTTGTACACATTGCACCACTCCGGGTGATGGTTCATGCGTTCCGCCACCAGCGCCACTTGTGACATAAAACCAAAGGCTTCGACAAAATCGGCAAAATTCAGCACGCGGTGTAATTTATTGTCGCGCAATACCCAACCCGGCAAACCTTCCAAAATTACCGTCAGCGCTTCATTGTCTAATTTTTCAATCATGGTTTACTGCTCCTAATAACACCACGGCATGAGCGGCGATGCCCTCTTTGCGGCCGGTGAACCCTAATTTTTCGGTAGTAGTGGCTTTCACATTGACTTGCCCCAATGCACAGCCGAGATCTGCCGCAAGGTGTTCGCGCATGGTCAAAATGTGCGGCGCCATTTTAGGCGATTGCGCAATGATCGTGCTATCCAGATTGATCACGCCATAGCCTTGACTGCGCACCAAGCCAACTACATGCCGCAATAAAATGCGGCTGTCAATATTGGCGTATTCGGCGGCGGTATCCGGGAAATGTTGCCCAATGTCCCCCAAAGCGACGGCTCCCAGCAAGGCATCGCAAATCGCGTGCAATAATACATCGCCATCCGAATGCGCTTTAAACGCGTGCGTATGCGGAATTTTAACACCGCCCAGCACCAGATGATCGCCGCTGGTGAAAGCGTGTACATCGTAACCGTGTCCAATGCGCATTATGCCGCGTCACCTTTATTGCGTTTACCGAGGATTTTAGCCGTCATGAACGCCCCCGCGTACAAACCAACACTGAGGAAAATCAACGCATAGCCGTAAGCGCGTTCCTGTGGGTCTAATACCACCCAAATCCCCAGCAGCAGATACAGCAACGACATTAACACGGCGAATACATGCGTTTGCACATTGCCCTGCAAAATACCACGCACCAACAATACCAACGGCGCAATTAACAGCGGTATTTCTAACCATAATGGTACGTGTTGCACACCAGCCAGCAGGCTATTCCACACCACGATCAAACCGATTAAACCCAACAAGCTAAATAAAGTCAGATTGCGCCACAGGGGAAGTTTATTCATAGTTGGTGTGCCAGTTGTGCCAGACGCTTGCCGAGGGCAAAACACAGGCGTTTTTCTTCATCCGTCAGCGGGCGATTGCTGTCACTGCCGGAAACGTGCGTCGCGCCATACGGTGTGCCACCGCTCTGAGTGCTAATCAAATCCGATTCAGAATACGGCAAGCCGGTGATCAACATGCCGTGGTGCAAGAGCGGTAACATCATCGACAACAATGTGCTCTCTTGGCCGCCATGCAAGCTGGAGGTGGAAGTGAAAACGCCAGCAGGTTTGCCAATGAGTGTACCCGACAACCAGAGGCTGCTGGTTTTTTCGAGGAAATATTTCAGCGGTGCCGCCATATTGCCGAAACGTCCAGGGCTGCCTAGCGCCAGTGCATCGCACTGCTTCAAATCATCCAACGTCACGTAGGGCGCTCCACTGGCGGGAATGGTATCCGCGACCGCTTCGCACACTTCGGAAATTTCCGGCACCGTGCGCAACATCGCTTGGACATCGGCGACACTTTCTACACCGCGTGCCATCTGTTGCGCCATGCTGGAAACGCCACCGTGACGGCTGTAATACAAAATCAGGACAGTTTTCATAAGCGTGTCAGTACCTTTGCCATTTGCTCTGCAATCTAGCGGGATGCGGGCTTGGGTGCAAGTAGGTATGCAAGAAACACTATTACGGCTCAAAGATGCGCCAAACGCCACCATCATTATTGATTAAAGTTATGATGGTGCTAAAATAATTATAATCAATAATAAAAATTACGTTAGAAAAACCAATTAAAGCCGAAAAATCATAATGATAACGGAACTAGAATAATGAATACTTCAATGCCTGAATGCCGCCATGCCAATGGATCGCTTGGTTTTTCCTTACAAATTTTGTTTGCGTTATTGTTACTGACGGTGCTGACAGGGCAAGCATTTGCCGCCAACTGTACCGCGACTTACACGCAAACCAACACGGGCGGTAGCAACAATTACACCCTAACGTCGGGGCAATCACTCAAAATCGCCAGCGGTACGTATACCGGCACGGTAGAATTCGGCAGCGGTGCCAGCATTTGTGTGGAAACAGGAGCGACGTTCGCAGGCAGCCTTAATAACCCTGCTGGTACGCTGACTAATTACGGCACTACTACCTTGGCGGGAGCTGCATTCAACGCTGGTACAGTCATTGACAACTCCGGCACATTCACTTTCACCGGCAACCCGAATACTAACGGCGCAACCACGTTCCACAATCGAGCCAATGCGACCATGAGTGCCCCGACCTTTCAATTGGGCAGTAATTCCACTTTCACTAACGATGGCATCGTCAACGCAACAGGGGATCTCAATACCACGCTTGGCACTATCCTGACCAACAATTACCGCATAGAGGTGGATGGCAATTTCAATCCAGATGGTACGTTCACTAATAATGGGCGGGCATATGCCAAAAACTTCATCAACATGAATTCCAGTGCGACCATTATCAATAATTGCACACTTGTGTCTTATAACGGGTTTAACAGCAACAACCCGAACGTGACCAATAACGGAACGATCCTGATCACCAAACCCAACAACAAGTGGCAGCATAATGGTTCGGGGGTATTCCGTAACGGCTCGAATGCCAAGGTTGCGGGTTACGATTTCATCAATAGTGCTACCGTTACGGGTAGTGGAGCCATGATCTTCTCTGGCTCAACCACTAATCAGGGAGCTTTCACGGGTAATAGCGCTAGCGACAAAATTAATTTTTACGATGAAACACAGACAGGTTCACAGTTTTTTGACTTTCAAAATACCGCACCGACCAATACTGTGCGTACAATATTTACCCGCCCGACAGAACTGGATGCACCGACCACCTGTACCGCCAGTTACAAAGCGTTTGCGAATCCGTCGACGACCGGCACCATCAGCGGCACGGTTTACACCGATAGCAACACTAACAATGCTTTTGATTCCGCCACCGAATCCGGCATTGGTTCCATTACCGTTTCTTTGCTGAATAACGCGACGGGTGTCACTATTGCCATCACCAGCACCGCAGCCGATGGTTCTTACAGTTTCGGCGACTTAGACCCCGCCCTTACTTACAAAATTAGCGCAGACACCACCGATGCCGACCTGCCAGTAGGCGCAACCATTGGCACAAGCAACCCCTTAGCAAGCGTTACCGTGGCAGCAAACAGCACAACTGCCAACCAGAATTTTGGGTTTGATGCCCCGGCAACTGGCGTTTGCCCAGCCGGTATGTATGTCGCGACTCAATCAGGAAACGCTGTCAACGCTACCAGCACCGGCGCTGTGAACAACACCACAGCAGCAATCGGCGCACTAGCAAGCAGCGGCGCTAGTGCTACCACATCCAATTCAGCCAAACTGAATGGCGCTGGCGGAACCTTGATACTCGACTTGGGAACGACGATTCCCGGCGGTAGCAGCGTTTCATTGTCCATGGCGCGTACCAAGTCCTCATCCCGTGCGGCTGTCAGCACTTCTTTGAATAATTCCAGTTATTCCGCAGTCTCAACATTGAGCAGTGCATCCACTTCCAACGGCGTTCTGGCTTACAAGGCATACACCATCCCTGCGGGTGGCGCCCGCTATATCCGTCTGGTTTACAGCGGGTCAGCCATGTGGGTGAATGGCGTGTCCTACACACAGGTTTGCCAGACTTACGGGGCTATCAGCGGCACAGTTTACACTGACAGCAATACCAACAATGCCTTGGATGCCGCAGAAACCAAGTTACCCAATATCGCCGTTAGGGTATACAACAGCGCTAAAACCACGCTGCTGAAAACAGCAACCACGAATGCCAGCGGTGTTTACACAGCTCCGGGGCTGACGGTAGGCACTTATCAGGTGGAGGTGGAGACCACCGATGCCGACCTGCCATCCGGTTCCAGTATTGGCACGACCAATCCATTAGCCAGCGTTACCGTGGCAGCAAACAGCGTAACGGCTGACCAGAACTTTGGCTTTGATCAGTCCGCACCTGTGTTGGCCTGTTCGCCGCCACCGCCAACCACCACCGGCATCAACGCCAGCATTACTTGGAACCACAACCCGTATACGCCATCCAGCCAAGTGCTGGGCGGTCATCCTGTCCCTGCGATTTTAAACACCGGCTTGATAGCATCGGCTGCTAACGAAATGAGTTCCAATCTGACCACTGGCCCGACAGATTGGGAGTTATATACAGAAGCCGCCACTGTACCCTCAACCCTGGCACAAGCCATCAGTGGCAACAAATATTTCCAATACAGCTTTACCACGCAAGCGTCCTTGACCAGCGAACACATCCTCTACGGTGTGGCAATGTCAACGTTAGCGCCAACCAATACTTGGCAGCACAGCGGCAAGTACAAGATGCAAATTCAGCTTGATGATAATCCGGCGTTCACTTCGCCTGCCATCGTCAAGAACATGATTCAAATTGATGAGGATAATCCAACAGTGGGGGGGAATGTAAGCGAAGGCCCTCTGTATGAAAATTTCTACATCAGCCACTATGATTTGGATACGCCGGTCAACTTATCATCTAACAAAACGTATTATTTACGTTTCTACCTTTATGATGTTGCCAAAGCCGGGGTCGCTAACGGCGTTGCCAACCGCATCATCTTTGATGACTTGCTGCTTAAAACCATGGACTGCGACGCAAGCCCCACCACCTTGCTAAGTGTCAGCGATGCGGTAGTAAAAGAAGGCAATAGCGGCCTCAGTTACCTGAATTTCCCGGTGCAATTGAGTGCTGCGGCACCAGCCGGAGGCGTCAGTTTCAACTACACCACCACGGATGGCACGGCAACCCTAGCCAATAACGACTATCAAGCAAAAACGGGTACGCTGACCATTCCAATCGGTGCCAATGGCAGCGTCATTTCCGTGCCAGTAGTCGGCGATACCACGGTTGAGCCGAATGAAAAAATCAGCCTGAATATCACCAATGTGATCAATGCCCAATACATGAACGGCTCATACCCGCAACCACCGCAAGGCAGCATTATTGACGACGACGCAGTTGGCGCTTGTAATGCCAGCAGCGGTCACTTTGGGGGCATTGTTTTCCAAGACTATAACCAGAATGGTACCCGTGAAAGCGGTGAAGTAGGGCTTGCTGGCATTACGGTGACTGCCTACAACAGCAGCAATACCGCTGCGACCACCACAACTGATGCTGACGGCTGGTACAAGTTCACGGGATTAACCAATGGTGCGTCATACCGATTGGAATTCACCAACTTGTCCGCTGGAATTGAAGTGGGCACTTCTGGCACAAATGCCAATAGTAACGCGCGATTTGTCACGGTTAATGCCACCTGTGATGCAAATCTTGGCGTTTATAACCCTGTGGATTATTGCCAAGCTGACCCGAAATTGCTGACGGCTCGCTATATCAACGGTGACAATTTAGCCAGCGGCAC
The DNA here is from genome assembly GCA_022828425.1 of Candidatus Thiothrix sulfatifontis. NCBI lineage: Bacteria > Pseudomonadati > Pseudomonadota > Gammaproteobacteria > Thiotrichales > Thiotrichaceae > Thiothrix > Candidatus Thiothrix sulfatifontis. The sequence goes on along the minus strand of CP094685.1, from coordinate 2,288,093 downwards.
GAACATGGCAGGTAGCTTTGCTGCACTGCTGTCTTTTAATTACAATGATTCCGGTATCGCCCCGCCGACGTTAAAGCAGGATGCACTGGGATCGCAAGTAGGCAGTATCTGGGGCTTGGCCTACAACCGCCACAACAAGAAAGCTTTTGCAGCGGCGATGCTCAGGCGTCATGTTGGCCTCGGCCCGCTGGGAATCGGCGGCCTGTATGTCGTCAATTACTCCGGTACAAACCCGGTCGTCAGCAATTTCCTCAACTTAGATGCACTCCCCGGAATTGATGTTGGCTCAATTGGCAGCAATAGCGACCGCAACTTGCCGGGCGACCCTTATTCGCCCAGCCATGACCCGACCATGTTCGACAAAGTGGGTAAGGAAGGTTTAGGTGACATTGAGTTATCAGACGATGGCAACACGCTCTATGTCAGCAACTTGTATTCACGCAAAATCATCAAAGTTGACCTGACCGCTTATAATGCCAATGGCACGGTTCCGACCACTGCCAGCGAAATTAGCTTGCCTGCGGTCAGTTGCACCAAGGGAGTGGCACGCCCCTTTGCGCTGAAATATTACCGAGGCAAATTGCACGCGGGCATCACCTGTACGGGTGAAAATGGTGGCAGCAGCGCTGATCTGAAAGCCTCCATCCACGCCTATGACGGCACAAACTGGACGGAAAAGCTAAACGTTCCGCTGAATTACCCAAGGTGGCACGCTGACCACATGCGAGCGTCTGAATACTCACGGTACAATATTCCATGGGTTAGCAGCCTGTCGGCATTGACGTTGGGCGATCATGGCTCGGCTGACTGGGCGGATGATGCGCAACTCATGCTTAGTGGCATTGAATTTGATACCAATGGCGACATGCTGCTCGGCTTCATTGACCGTACTGGCCTGCAATTTGGGCAATACAATTACGGTACCGATACCAGTTCTACACGTTTCTACGGCGTGTTCTCCAACGGCGAATTGCTGAAGGCCAGTTACAATGCCACCACGGGCGCTTACACCCTGGAAAATGCGGGTACGGCTAACGGTATTGCTGGTGAAGGGGTAAAAACTGGCACTGACCCTGCTTGGCCTTACGCTGGCCCTGGCGGAGGTGAGTTTTATGGCGGTGAAAAATTTGTGGGGCATACCGAAAACGCATTCGGTGCCTTAGCACTTATACCGGGTAAGCAAGAAGTTGCCCTGAACGCAATGAACCCGTTCAATATCACTACCGGCGGCACGATTTGGTTAAACAACCAGACCGGAACCCGTACCAGCGGCGCCCAGCTTTACGGCGAAGACAACCGTTTCCTCGGTAAAGCGGTAGGGCTTGGCGACCTAGAGGTGCTGTGTGACCCTGCTCCCACCGAAATCGGCAATCGCGTGTGGTTGGATGCAGATAAAGATGGTTTGCAAGACGCAGGCGAAGCAGGCATCGCCAATATCAATGTCACGCTGACTTGCGGCACGGATAACGCTACGGCTGCAACCAATGCCCAAGGCGAATACTACTTCTCAAACAAAGCAGGCGGCAATGCCACCTTTATGGGCAGCGGTGAAAGCTGTAGCTTGAGCGTCAGCAATACGCAAGCAAGCCTCAGCACCTACAGCTTAACCACGCAGAACGCTGATGGTAAAACAGACAACAATAGCCAAACCGACATCCGCGATTCCGATGCTGCGGTCAGTGGCAGCAATGCCACCATCAGTTTTACCCTCGGCAACGCAGGGCAAAATAACCACGGGTTAGACTTCGGGTATCAAGCGAATACCAGCACAGAGCCACCCGCATCATGGACAAGTCAGCGCATCATTAACGACTGCCACGGCACTTCCTCCTACAACCCCAATGGCGCAGACGGCGCAGAAAATGCGCCATGCCAAAGCTACTCACAGGATATTTACGAAAACTGGGATTCGCTTGTTGCAGGTGCAGGCGACACCGACATTGAGCAGTGCCGCTTGGGTTACTACGATGGCACTGAACAATATTATTTCTTTGCATGGCAATTCCGTGAAAACTGGAACTATGACAATACCGGGGAAAGCCGTGAGTATCATTTGGAACTGGATACTGACCATGATTCAGCTTCACCAGAAACACCCGCGCGTAGTGATTTACTGATCCGGGTACAACCGCGCAGCACTTATCAAGGCAATACGTGGCACGCTGTTGGCAATGACGATGCCATCATTTACAAGGATACTAACAATGATGTGGGTTGTGCGAATCCGGGGAAAAAAGACACCACAGGTTGCTCCACAGGATATGAAGCTGACTATCCCATCAACCAAGGGGATGCGTTTGTTCGCATTTTAAACGGGCAGGTGGAATTGGCTATCAAGGCGGGTGTTGTCGACGGGCTGAATAATGTCAAAGCACGCTGCTATGCTTCACAAACTAGCACTCTTTCCAAAGACAAACTGGATTGGCACGATCAAAATGATGCATCGGACTTGAGCAGCCATACTTTTGATTCGACAGGTTTTGCGGAAGTAGGGCCAAATGTAAGCAATAAAAGTATTTCCGGCAAAGTGTTTGAAGACAAAAACTACGGTGGCGGCGCAGGTCGCCCATTCGGTACGGCGGGTACAGCAGGCGTCCGTGGTGCAACCGTGGAATTGCGCGATGCCAGCAATGCCGTACTTGGAAGCACAACGACAGCCACGGACGGCAGTTACACGTTCACCAACATTCCTGGCGGCAACTACAGCGTGCAAGTTGTTGCTACCAGCGTCAATTCCACCCGCATTGGTTCTAACGGCACGGAACTGGGGGTCATGACCTACCGCACCAACGGCATCGCAGCAGGTGAAACAACCAACGGTGTTGGCGGGCAAGCCGTGCAACCCGTGACAGTGGCAGCCAGCAACCTCAGCGGGGTGGATTTCGGCTTCAACTTCGATACCATCGTGAATGCCAATGACAGCGGGCAAGGTTCATTGCGCCAATTCATCCTCAACGCTAACCTGTTTGATGACGCCAGCTCGCTGGTACAACAAGGGCGCACCGCAGGCAAAGAAAACGCCATTTTCGAGCTGTCCACCAGCGACCCGAACTACAATGCCACCCACCAATACTGGAGCATTGCCGTACAAAGCGAGCTACCCTTCGTATACGATAATATTATCATTGATGCCTCAACCCAACCGACGCGAACAACTGCGCCCGGTTTCACTTTCGCCAACCGCCCAGTCATTGAACTGAATGGCATTAACGCCGGGCAAGGGGTTAGAGGGCTTACATTGAATGGTGGCAACGAAGGTAGTACGGTCAGATACCTCGCGATTAACCGCTTTAAGGGCGCAGGTCTTAAGGTGTATACATCTAAAAACAATCTGATCGAAGCCAACAACATCGGTACTGACCCAATGGGTTCTGCCACTAACATGGGCAACGGCGAATACGGTATCTACGTGATCAGTCCAGCGGGACTCAGCACCATCAGGAATAACATCATTGCCCACAATGCCAAGCATGGTATTACCGTGTGGAACTATAATAACGAGGGTACAACAACCGCCGCCACGATTTCGGGTAACAACATCTATGCTAACGGTGGATTAGGTATCGACCTCGGCATTAGTGATGCCAATAGTGGCGTGACAATCAACGATGCTAACGACACGGATACGGGCGCGAATAGCTTGCTCAACTTCCCTGTTCTCGCGAATGTATCCGCTTCGGGTGGCAACCTCACCCTCAAAGGGTGTGCGCCTGCGGGAGCAACCATTGAGCTGTTTGAAGCCGATGTCAGTGCTGGCGGTAAAGCGACACCCGGCGACAATAAACTGGGTAAAACCAAGGACTACGGCGAAGGCCAAATCTACCTCACCAAGGCAGTAGAAGGCAGTGCAGCCGACACGGATACTGCCAACTGTGCATTGGCAACCGATGTCGACGGCAACACCCAAACCGGCATGAAAGCGTTCAGTATCACGGTGCCCGCCCCTGTTGGTTTGGTTGAAGGGGATCGATTGACCGCAACAGCAACCGTTACAAATGTTGGTACCTCTGAGTTTTCACCTGTATACGCTTACAGCGCAGGTTGTTCATTGATGGTCACTGTTACAGCAGATACCGACACCCCCGCTAACAATTCCGGTTCATTGCGGGATGCGATTGAATGCGCAAACACCACACCGGAAGCTGACACCATCACGTTCAATATCCCGAACACGCAACCCGGCTACACCAACCCTGACGGCATTGCCAGCAATGGCGATGAATACTGGTCGATTCAACCGACCACACCATTGCCGGGCATCACCACCCCATTGGTGATTGATGGCTCGACGCAACCGGGCACTACTTGCCCGCAACCAAGGGTTGAAATTGATGGCAGTTCCGCCGGTGCAGAGGCTGACGGTATTGGTCTGTATGCCTCGAACAGCACCATTAAAGGCTTGATCATTAACGATTTCAGCCGTTACGGTATTCGCCTGTCACGCTTCCCAATCACCTTCCCAGTCGGTAATACCTTGCAAACCAATAACAGCGTGCAATGCAGTTACATCGGGGTAAATGCCAGCGGTTTGGTGGCAAAGCCAAACCTACAAGGTGGTATTGCCGCTGAAGGTGACAGCATGAAGATCGGCGGGACAACTGCTGCTGAGCGCAACATTATTTCCGGTAACGGTGCGTTTGGTATCTATTTCTACGGCGGTGGTTCCACCAATGGCACGGTACAAGGCAACTACATCGGGGTGGGAGCCAATGGAACCACCGCCATTGGCAATCAAGGCTTCGGTATCGGTTATTACAATACCGATGGTGGCGGGTTAATCGGCGGTACGGCAGGCATCACCGTTAATGGGGCATGTACTGGTACGTGCAACCTTATTGCCCACAATACCAGCGCAGGCATCGGCTTCTTCTATACCGGCCCCGCCGGGCGCAATGTACGCATCAGTGGCAACGCCATCCATTCCAACGGTGGCATCGGCATTGACCTGGAGCGGAGCAGTGACCCGTGGGTCTTGGATGGGGTCAACCCGAATGATGCCGGTGACAGTGATTCAGCCTATGCCCCGAATGGCCTGCAAAACTATCCCATCCTGAACTACGCCAACCTTAGCGGCGCTACCACGGATATTTCCGGCACGCTGAACAGTATTGCCAATGCGACGTTCACGTTGGAATTCTTTGCCAACACCACTGCGGATGCCACAGGTTACGGGGAAGGTGAGCGTTATCTCGGCAATACGACCGTTACCACCGACGGCAGCGGCAATGCGACATTCACGGCCTCCTTACCAGCCGTTGACAGCGGCACCTACATCACGGCAACAGCCACGGATGCAGGTAACAACACGTCTGAGTTCTCAACGGCTATTGCAGCGGCTGTCCTGAAGGATATTGCTGGTAAAATCTACGAAGACGTGAATTACGGCGGCGGCAACGGGCGTGCTTTCAATGCAGCAACGGCTGGCATGACGGGCATCAATGGTGCCAGTATTGAACTGCGTGACTCCAGCAATAATGTGTTCGCCACCACCACGTCGACAGCCGACGGTAGCTATACCTTCACTAATATTCCAGTGGGTGCATACAGTGTGCAAGTGGTGAATGCCAGCGTGCGCTCGACCCGCTCCGGTTCAAACGGTTCGGAACGCGGGGTGATCACCTACCGTACTGACGGCGTGAACAATGTGAGTACCGCGAGTACGGCATTCAGCCAAGCCATTACGTTAAGTAATGCCAACCTCAGCAATGTCAACTTCGGCTTCAACTTCGACACCGTAACCAATACCAACGACAGCGGCGCGGGTTCACTCCGTCAGTTCTTGCTGAACGCCAATCTGTTGGGGGGTGATGCGACACTGGCACAAGTCGGACGCACCGCAGGCAAAGAAAACGCCATTTTAGAAATGTCCACCAGCGATCCAAATTACGCCACAGGTTACTGGAGCATTCCGCTACAAAGCGCTCTACCCAACATTACCGGGCCAATTGTGCTGGACGGCTCAGCGCCATCCGGTTCCAACGGCAACCCCATCTTGGAGTTGAAAGGCACCAACGCTGGTAGCGCCAACGGTTTGACCCTGAGCAATGGCGCAAGCCGCAGCATTATCCGCGAACTGGCAATCAACGGTTTTGCGGGTGCTGGCATCCAGCTCGACAGTTCCCGCAACAATATCCTGCAAGGCAACCACATCGGCGCAACGCCGACGGGTACAGCACGTGCCAATGGCGGCGCTGGCATCCTATTAACTGGTGACAGCCCCAGCGATAACCAAATCGGTGGCGTCAGTAATGGCGCAGGCAACCTGATTGCCAATAACGGCGGAGACGGCATTGCGGTGGGGGGGTTCATGGCCGCTCGCAACAGCATTCTTGGTAATAGCATTTACGCGAATACTGGGTTAGGCATTGATTTGATCGGTGGTGTGGAGAACAGCGCCGGTGTAACCGCCAACGATATTGGTGATGCGGACAATGGCCCCAACAACCTGCTCAATTACCCAGATGTCAAAGTGAACTCCTTCGGTGCTAATGGTACCAAGATTGTGACCTATGACTTCAACTTGGATGTGGCGGCAGGTGATTACCGTCTCGAATTCTTCACCAGTGCCGCCAAAGATGCATCCGGCAATGGCGAAGGCCAAACCTTGATTGGCAGCAAAGACCTCAGTCACCCCGGCACTGGCAGCTTGAATTTCAAAGGCACGCTCAACAGTACCGTCACCGTGGCGCAAGGTGCTTACATCAGCGTTACGCTGACACAGAAAATTGACGCAAGCACGTATGGTTCCACCTCGGAGTTTTCCGGCATAAAAGATGGCATTAGCATCCAAGTCTGTGACAGCCTGATTGATGACACGACCAGTGGTGCCGATATGGTCATTGACGAAACCAATATAACGACAGTGATCAAGTTATTGGAAGCCAAAGATGCCAACGGCAACCCGATCACTTACGTCGTCAGTGGCGGTAGCGACGGTAATTTCTTCACGATTACCAACCCGGCTCCCGGTGCGACCTTAGACTGTGCAACGGTTAAGTTTGTGATCAACAGTGTCATCATTGTCAAATCGGCTGGTGACACTGAAATTGACACCCGTGCAGAGCTGCCACCGAGTTTGACCTTGCCACCCGGCAATTACGAATCACCGATGGATAGCGATAAAGATAACGTCTATGACTTGGAAATCACGGCAACCACCGTGGATGGTGCAAAATACGTGCGCGATGTCAGCGTGCGGGTAATGAATACCAATGAAGCGCCTACGATCACTTCAACCACCAGTCTGAGCGTGACCGAAGACACCAGTAAAACGGTATTGACAGTGGCAGCGCAAGATTCCGATGCCAATGACAAATTGAACTACCGTATCAGCGGCGGCGCAGACGGTGCCCATTTTGAAATAGAACCCAGCACCGGCTTATTGCGTTTCCGCGTTATGCCTGATTATGACGCGCCGATGGATGCTAACCGCGATAACGTTTACGAAGTGGAGATTGCCGTTACCGATACCGGCGGTTTAAGCAGCAGTAAACTGTTCAAAGTGAGTGTCGTCAACAACACCGCAGATGATGGTGTGACGGTGAGCGTGCGTGCCATGTTACAAGGTGCTTATGATAGCAAAACGGCATTGATGGTAGACACCTTGAATACCTTAGGCTTATTGCCCAATACACAACCGTATCAGGCGGATCCATTTAAATACGCGGGTACGGAAACACTCAGCACGGTGGTTCAAGAAATGGCGGGCAACGATGCGGTCGTCGATTGGATACTGGTTGAATTGCGTACTGGTCTTGATACCGTGGCAGCCAGCCGAGCGCTGATTCTGCAACGGGATGGCGATGTCGTGGATTCGCAAACCGGCTCTAACCTGTTGCACTTTGCCAAGGTTAAAGCCGGTAACTACTACGTGAGTGTGCGTCACCGCAATCATCTCGGCATGGTAAGCGCCAGCCCTATCAGCTTGAGTAGCACCGCGAAAGCGCTTAATTTCGCTTCAAACGCCATGGTGGTCAGCGGCGATGAAACCCGCATTATTACTGGCACGGTAGCACTAATGTGGGCTGGCGATATTAATGTAAGCAACACCTTAAGCGCTAATGGCCCGAACAATGATGTTACCAGCCTGCTAGGGCGCGTGATTACTGCTGGCGATAATACGCAAAGCAATACCAACCATATCCTAACCGGCTATATCAGCACCGACATCAACTTTGATGGCAAAACGCTGTTTACCGGGCCGGGCAATGACACCACGCTGTTGGTGGGTAATATCCTGCTGCACCCGCTCAATAATGGTTTCGCGGCAAACTACATTGTGAAAGGTGGGTTGCAATAAGCCATACGCCATAAGAAAGGGCGTCCTGTGTAAAACAGGACGCCCCCTAGCGCGTTAAAAGCTCAATATATTTAGAAACTACTAATCAGTCGGGTATAACAAATCCAATTATTAGTCGGATAAGTCGACAGACCATCTGGCACTTCGCCGTAATGACGCAATGCCACCATACTGCCACCGCGTGGGTTATCAGCACTGATTGGTAAACCGTAATCGACACCTTGGTAATTACACTCAATGCGCCCATCGGCACTTTGATTCACGGGAGTTCCCGGTGCGTACCCACAATCCGTTGCAGTTCTCGCCAAATTCTCAGAACAGTAAGCTGCCTTATTAGCTTGACTGACCGTATCCGGGAAAAATTTCAAGTCAATGTTGGGACGTTGCCCATTGTCATTCACTTGGACTAGGTTCAACAGCTCCTCCATGGTTGGCAAACGCCATTGCGATCTGCCACACAAGCCACCGGAATCATTCACTGCATTTACATAACTGTAGGCGTCACAATTGCCAAGCACCTGACACAATATTGCGCCAGTGCTGTCCCTAGTGCTGGCATAACCAGCCGAATTGTGGAAATGCCGGTAGCGCCAGTCACTATCACGTAGCCCGTTATCGTTCGTTTTGGATTCCCACACTTTCCCGGTAGCATTTTCCTTAACACACGCCCATGACGGAGCAGAAGCAGGCAGCACATTGCCTGCACTGTCAAGCTTCGTATAGCGTTTGGAAGCCTCTGCCAATTTAACTTCAGCCCTGACTTGTTCCGCCGCTTTTTGCGTAGCATCCCGCGCTTGTTCTGCCGCCGTTCGTGCCGCTTTCACACTAAGTGCTGCCGCTTGCACTTGCTGTAACAACGCCTGAATGCCTTCGAGTGTTGTCGCAATGCTGGCATCGCTTACAGCCGTCGTGACTAAGGCATTCTGTGCCAGCGCTTGATCCGCTGCTTGTTTAGCCTGATCCGCAAATGCCTGTGTTTCGGCTAATGCGCCAGCCGCCTCTGGGTAACTTGAGCCTTCCTGTTTAGCAAGCAATAACGAATAGCCCGCAATCGAATTAGCCGATTGTGTTGCTTTGGTGTCGGTTTCCACTTGAACAGCAATATCTTTGATTTGTTGACGAGCCATCACCATATTGGCTTGGCGATCCTCTTCTGCCTTAGCGTCAGCAGCCGCTTTATCGGCTGCTGCTTTAGTAAGTGCTGCCGCTGTTGCAGCATCCGCCGCTGCTTTATCGGCGGCGGCCTGTGCTGCAATCGCGGCTTGCGCCGCCAATTCTTCTGCGGAAGGCCCGCTGCTGCCACCACAAGCAGTGAGCAATGAAGACATTACAATGCCCGCCAATAGTAACTGCCCTTGTTTTGCAGCCGTGCTTTTATTAAGCGTATGAACGTTAATTTTGTTCATATTCATGATTCATGACCTATAAATGAGTAATGTAGAGTTAGCCTAAATTAACGAGAACTCACCATACGGGTGTAACAAATCCAGTTAGATGCATTACCAGGGTTGTCCACCAAACCATCTTTGATTTCCCCGTAATAACGCAAAGGAATCAAAATACTGTTTTCCAAGTTTTCCTTGGTTTGGATACCGTTTAATAACGGCAAGCCATAATCAACACCTTGGTAGTTGTGTTCGGCATCAGCCCCCGTGTTGGTATTCATCGCGCAATAAGCAGCAACATAGGGTTTATAGACAATATCGGGGAAAACTTCCTGATTAATATGCGGGGGTGTACCGCCCCCATTGATTTGCGCAATACTGCCCAGCTCACTTTTCAACGGAATACGCCAGGAATTTCTGCCACATAATCCCGCACCATTCACCGCATTCATGTAAGAATAAGCATCACACGTATCCAACCCACGGCATAATACTTGACCTGTCGTATCCACTGTATTGCCATAACCACCATAGTTATGCATGTGACGGTAACGCCAATCTTTATCCCGGAAACTGCCATCATCGGTTTTGGTCTCCCAAACCAAGCCGGTCTGCTTGTCTTTCAAGCAAGACCATGACGTTGCAGTAAGTGGTAATTCATTACCGCTGACGTCCAATTTGGCGTAACGTCTGGCAGCTTCCGCAAGTTTAACGCCAGCACTGACTTCTGCTGCTGCTTTTTGCGTCGCATCACGTGCTTTTTCCGCAGCGACACGGGCTTCTTTGGTACTGAGCGCTGCATTTTTAGCTTGTTCGGCAAACGCTGTCACTTCTGCAAGGCTTAGGGCAGTTTCCGCATTGGTTGCCGCTGCCGTCGCCAAAGCTTTCTGTTTCAGTGCTTGCTCAACAGCCTGCTTGGCTTGATCAGCAAATGCTTGTGTTTCGGCTAATGCTTCAGCGACTTCTGGGTAAGCAGCGCCCTGCTGTTTGGCTTGTAATAGCGCGTATCCGGCACTAGAACTGGCTGTCTGTGCTGCTTTGGTATCGGTTTCTACCTGCTTTACACTGTCTTGAGTTTCTTTACGCGCTGCTGTTAGCGCAGCTTGGCGCTCCTCCTCTGCCTTGGCATCTGCCGCCGCTTTATCGGCTGCGGCCTGAGCCAATGCTGCCGCTGCTGCTGCATCAGCCGCTGCTTTATTCGCTGCTACTTGGGCAGCAAGCGCCGCTTGAGCAGCCAACTCTTCTGCGGAAGGCCCGCTACTGCCACCACAAGCGGTGAGCAATGATGACATGACGATGCCCGCTAAAAGTAACTGCCCTTGTTTAGCGATAGAGGTTTTATTGAACGTATGAACGCTGACACTGTTCATATTCATGGTTTATTACCTATAAGTGGTTAATTGGGGTTTATGGTTTCAATCAAATATTATATGGTAACTATCACTAAAATATTCATTGAATTTACTAATGGTAGTGTTTCGATGCCAACCAGTGGCACAAACCCCCACAACCTGCTACTTTATCGCGTCTCTATTAGAAGCCTTTAAAGACAGCCATGCAGCCAAGAAAAATCCTCATCACCAGTGCCCTGCCCTACGCCAATGGCCCGATTCATATTGGTCACATGGTCGAATACATCCAGACGGATATTTGGGCGCGTTTTCAACGTTTGCGCGGCAATGAATGTTACTACGTGTGCGCGGATGACACGCACGGCACACCGATCATGCTGCGTGCGCAACAAGAAGGCATTACCCCGGAACAACTGATTGCCCGCATCGGCGCGGAACATCAGCGTGATTTTGCTGGCTTTCGCGTCGGTTTCGACAATTACTACACCACGCACTCTGACGAAAACCGCCACTTCGCCGAATTCATCTACAAAGCGGCGCGTGACAACGGGCATATTGAAAAACGCACCATTCGCCAAGCTTACGATGCGCAAGCGAACATGTTCCTGCCCGACCGTTTCATTAAAGGCGAATGCCCACGTTGTGGCGCGGCGGATCAATACGGCGATAACTGCGAAGCCTGCGGTGCGACTTATTCCCCGACAGATTTGAAAAACGCGGTGTCGGCCATTTCAGGCACGACGCCGATTGAAAAAGAAACCGAACACTATTTCTTTAAGCTGGGGCATTTTGAAACCTTCCTGCGCGAATTTCTTGCCAGTGGCGCGGTACAAAAAGAAATAGCCAATAAGCAAATGGAGTGGTTTGAGTCGGATCAAGGCTTGAGCGATTGGGATGTTTCTCGCGACGCACCTTACTGGGGCTTTAAAATTCCCGACACTGATGACAAATATTTTTACGTGTGGCTGGATGCGCCGATTGGTTATTTAGCCAGCTTCAAAAACCTGTGTGAACGCACCGGACTGGATTTTGATAGCTTCTGGAAACCCGATTCTACCGCCGAGGTGTATCACTTCATCGGTAAAGACATCGCCTATTTCCACACGCTGTTTTGGCCTGCGCTGTTGCATGGCGCGGGTTTCCGCACCCCCAGCGCAGTGCATTGCCACGGCTTTCTGACCGTGAATGGCGCGAAAATGTCCAAATCACGCGGTACATTTATCCAAGCCGAAAGCTACCTCAAGCATTTGAACCCGGAATGGTTACGCTACTATTTCGCCAGCAAACTCAGCAATGGCGTGGATGACATTGACCTTAACCTCGAAGATTTCGTGGCACGGGTCAACAGCGATTTAGTCGGCAAAGTGGTTAATATTGCTTCACGCTGCGCCGGTTTCATCAACAAGCGCTTTGACAACAAACTGGCTGATACGCTGCCTGACAGCGCTTTATATCAGGAGTTTAGCGATGCCTCTGAACGTATCGCCGAACTTTACGAAACCCGCCGCTACGGTCAGGCGATGCGCGAAATCATGGGCTTGGCTGACAAGGCCAACCAATACGTTGACGAACAAAAGCCGTGGGTACTCGCCAAAGACCCAGAACGCCTTGCTGACGTGCAAAACGTTTGCACCCAAGGCATCAATATGTTCCGGGCGATTGTGAGCTACCTCAAGCCAGTTCTCCCACAATTGGCGGTTGACGCAGAAAGCTTCCTCAATGCGGGTGAACTGACTTGGGCAAGCGTTGCAACGCCACTGACTGGCGGCCAAATCACCACATTCAAAGCCCTGATGACCCGTGTTGAACCGGCAATGGTCGAAGCCATGCTCGAAGACAATGCTTCGGCTACGCTCAGCAACCAAACAGATAACCGCTCCCTGAGCGAAGCCGAAGGGAACAGTACTCAACACCTGACCAACGACCCGATCAGCGCCACGATTGACTACGACGATTTCGCCAAAATCGACTTACGCATTACCAAAATCGTCAAAGCCGAACACGTCAAAGGCGCTGATAAGCTGGTACAATTGACCCTTGATCTGGGCGGCGAAACCCGCAACGTGTTTGCCGGGATAAAATCCGCTTACGACCCCGCCGATCTGGAAGGTCGTTACACCGTGATGGTCGCCAACCTTGCCCCCCGTAAAATGCGCTTTGGCGTATCCGAGGGCATGGTGTTGGCAGCAGGCCCCGGCGGTAAAGATTTATTCATCCTGACACCTGACAAGGGTGCAGAACCCGGAATGCGCGTAAAGTAACGCCAACAATAAGACGAAGAATAGTATGTTAGGGAAGTTCTTTAAACCAAAATGGCAACACGCTGATGCCAGTGTCCGCGTAAAATCACTGGCGAGCCTTGCCGGTGACAGCATGGAATTGATCAAGATTGCCCAAAGCGATCCTGACAGTGATGTACGCATGGAAGCCATTACCCGTTTGCACCACATTCCGACCTTGGTGCAAATGGGTCACACAGCGGGTTCGATTGGTGAACGCGCCCGCCAACGTGTCATTGGTTTGGCGGCGACTGATCACCGCCACGACCATTTACTGACGGAAGTCTTTGCTTGGCTACAGAATCCCGCGCTCCTCCGCAGCATTGCGCGTGATTCGATGCGGGGCGTTAAATTGCGTCACCAAGCCATCGCCAAGCTGGACGACCAAGAATTATTGTTCTCCATTGCCAGTAACGACACCTCCAAAGAGATTCAATACAGCGCTGCTGCTCAAATTCATGACTTGGCGCAACTTCAAGCCTTGGAAAAGCTGCACGGCAAAAACAACAAACGCCTGCGTCAATTGCTCAAAGAACGCGAAGACATTGTGCAACATCAGCACAAACAACAAGCCGACATCGACGCACTCTGTGCCGAAGCCGAAACCCTCGGCAACACCCAACGCTGGGCGCAAGAAAAAACCCGCGTCAAAGTACTGGAACAACGTTGGCAAAAAATCAGCAAAACCGCCAATGAAGCCCAACAACAACGCTTCCAACAAGCATTAACCGATTTTCAACAACGCCTGCAAACCTGGGAAACCGAACACACCCAGCAACAACAATTGCAAGCCCAACAAGCCGCTGAACAAGCGCGTTTAGCTGCCGAAGCCCAACAGCAAGCCGAGGCCGCCGCACAAGCCCAACAAGAGCGTCTCGAACAAGAACAGCAACGCGAAGCCGCCGCCCGCAAGAACCGCCAGCAACAACAAGCTCAACAAGAGCAAACCCTAACCGACTTACACCACAGCTTGAAAACACTGGAAGCTTACTTAGAAGCCGAACAATACGGCGAAGCCGTTGAAGTGCATAAAACCCTCAGAGAAAATCTCAAACAGGCCACGCACATCCCCGGCAAAGACCAAGCCTTTTTCCAACGCCGTCTGCAAGCACTCGCCCCCTTTCTGCGGGAAATTCAAGACTGGCGGCGTTGGGGTACGGATCAAGTACGCAAACAATTGATCGAAACAGCGGAACACCTGCGCACTGATGCGGAACTTGACCCACAAGAACGTGCCAAGAAAATCCATTCCTTACGGGAAGAATGGCGCAAGCTGTCCCAGCTCGAACCGGGGCAACAACACACGCTGTGGAAAACCTTTGACAGCAACGCCACCGCCGCTTACGAACCCAGCAAACAATACTTTGCAGAACAAGCGCAACAACGCGCCACGCACCTCGAACAACGCAACACCATTTGCGTCCAACTCGAAGCCTTACATGCCGAGACCGACTGGGGAAATCCCGATTGGCGGGCGCTACAAATCGCGCTCAACGATTCCCGCAAACATTGGAAAGCCGCTGGAACTGTCAGCCACAAAGATTGGAAAAACGTCAATGACCGCTTCAATGCAGCGATGGATGCGCTAGAAGCTCACTTTAAAGCCGAACGCGCCCGCAACTGGCAGGAACGCAGCCAACTGGTCGAACAAGCCAAAGCCCTGCTGGACTCCCCCAACACCGCACAAGCCATTGAGCAAGCCAAAATGCTGCAAACCCAATGGCAGATTAGCCTCAGTTCGCGCCCTTCCGACGAACAACGTTTGTGGAAACAATTCCGTGAACCGATCGACACCCTGTTTGCGCGTGCGCGTGAAGAACGCCAGCAACAACAGCAAGAACGTGATGCGCAATTAGCAGAAACCACCCGTCAGTCTGAAGAACAGCGTCAACGCGAATTGGCACGTCAGCAGCAACAACGCGCCGACTTGGAAGCCCTTGCTGCCCAATCCGCGCAACACAAACAAGCGGACACCAGCGCTGATGCGCAAATTGAAAACCGCAACACAGGTGAATTATTGTGCTTGCAACTGGAAATTCTGTTAGCGCTGGAAAGTCCTGCCGAATTCCAAGCCACGCGCCTCAAATACCAAGTCGCGCAACTCTCAGAAACCATGCGCAGTCGCAAAGAAACCGCGCAACCCAGTGCTCATGCGTTACCTGTTTTAAAACAGTGGTATGCTTTGGGGGGAATGCCCGCGACTGCCCTTGCCAGTCAGACAGCGCGGATCGAGAAAATTAAGCAGGCTCTGGTTCAGGTTCTGCCGTAAAACATTGCATCAAATCGGCTAACATCAGCGTCACTTCACCCGTCATCAGGGTGAATTCGATGTCCAGCTTTTCAGCACGCGATTGCGGGTCGGCATCCTTAAGGTTGTCGGCCAGCACATCCAAAAAGCGTACCTGACGTACCCCTAAATCTTCGGTCAAAACAAAACTGATCTTGTCTGCCCAGATTAAAGCGAGTTTGGATACCGTTTTGCCTGCGGCTAAATTGGCTTGCACTTCCTCCGCCATCAGTTCATGACGTTTAAACGTTGCCACACTTTTTGCTTCGCCCGTCCCTTTTAATTCGCACGCTTCACCTAAAACAAAGGGCGCTGGCAAGGTGTGATCATCCGCCAGCCATTGCGTCATTAGCACTGCCGGACTCCTGTCGGTTTTCGGGGGAGCAACGGGCAAACTGCCCAAAGTATTGCGCAGTAAATGGGTTAAGCGTTCCGCTGGCGTGTTGGACGAGCTGTTAATAATCATCCAGCCATTGGGTAAATCCAGCCAGGCATCCATTTTTTTGGTGCGGGTGAAGGCTTTGGGCAGCAATTCAAATTCGATCTCATCGCGCAAATCTTGTTTTTCGCGCTTACCGATTTTGCGGGCTTCTTTTTCTTCGATGTCGGCAACTAAAGTATCGAGTTCTTCACGCACCACCGAAGCCGGGAGCAGCTTTTCCTGATGCGCCAATGTCAGCAGCATACAGCCGTTAGTCGCCAATACCAGTTGCTCATTGTTGCGCCCAAACGGTGATACCCAACCGCTGGCTTCGCGCAATTCATTGCCGCAGCCCAGAAAGGGTTTGCTTTCAAGGGCTTCGTGTAGCGCTTCGGGCGTGAGATCGAAATCACTGCTCAAACGCAGCAGGTACAGATTCTTGAACCACATGGCAATGCCTTTCTATGCTAATGAGAAAGGCGCGATTATGCCGGAAAGCGCTTCAGACTTAAACAAACGGCAGCGTACCAAACTTAGCCCACGGGCTGGCTTGCCC
Organism: Candidatus Thiothrix sulfatifontis; assembly: GCA_022828425.1. Classification (NCBI taxonomy): domain Bacteria; kingdom Pseudomonadati; phylum Pseudomonadota; class Gammaproteobacteria; order Thiotrichales; family Thiotrichaceae; genus Thiothrix; species Candidatus Thiothrix sulfatifontis. Next base: position 2,271,514 of record CP094685.1, on the reverse strand, counting down.
CAACCAACGTTGGGATACCGTGCCATAGACGGCGCGGAAATCGACCGTATGTTGCACATTGCCATCGCCATCCAAACGGCTAAGATCGGGTGCATCGCCGTAAATACCGCCACGTACCTTGCCGCCCATGACCAATTGCACCGACGCCGTGCCGTGGTCAGTACCTTTGCCGTGGTTTTCTTGCACACGCCGCCCGAATTCGGAATACGTCATCAGCATGACATCGTTCCAGCGCCCGCCGCGTTGCATGGCTTGCGCAAACGAATCCAGCGCCCCAGCGAGTTGATGCAGTAAATTACTCTGTACCGCCATTTGGTTGCTGTGGGTATCAAAACCGTCCAGCGTGACCATGTATACGGCTGCATCGACGCCGGTCAAAATCATCTTGGCAACCGCTTCCAATTCACGCCCTAATTTGCCGGTAGAAAAATTGACACCTAAGGCCATTGGGCGTTGCAATTTAGTGCTTAACTGTTCACCCGCTGCATACAGTTGGTGATGCACATTGGTGATATGCGCCAGCACCGAATTGGTACGCACCGGCTGAATGTCTTCCAGCAGGTTGATTTGACTCAGGAAAGACTGCGGGCTTTGCATCGCAATGGTATTGCAGTTTTTTCCGTTCATCGGCCCGCTGCTGTCACCGATCGCAATGCCGTGCAAACCGGGCTTACAACCGGGTAATAATGAACCTAACCAACCCGTTTCAGCGTATTGACTGGCGTCCACCGCTGTTTCCCAAATATCGCTGGAACGAAAATGCGACAAGGTGCTGTGCGGATAACCCACCCCTTGTACCCACGCCATATTGCCTTTATCCCACCAGGGTTTGAGTGCTTTCAGGTAAGGGTTCAAGCTCTGTGCTTCACCAATGTCGATGAGTTGATGCTTAGGTACTGCAATCGTGGGGCGATGTTGATAATACAGCGGGTCATTGTGAGGAATCAGGGTATTCAACCCATCATTGCCCCCAGCCAGTTTGACTAACACCACAACCCGTTGTTGTGGGCGGGCAGGCACTGCCAATACTTCCGCAGGCAAAGCAGTCAACCAAGGCAGCAAGGCAGCCATTCCCATAAATTCGCGACGGTTCATGTAATCAACATCCGCATAAAGAGTATCAGGACACTTGAAACGCTGGATCAAGCAGCAACGCTCGCACTAAGCGCAGCGCTCCCGGCGCTTGCGGTAGCGGTTTCAAGGGTTTAACGGGTAATAACCATTCGACCAATTGCTCGGCGGGTACATCGGGGAGTTTTACCCCATTGGCGACTTTTTCGTTTAAATTACCGCGTGACAATTTGGAAAGGTAAGCGTTGCGTACCAGTAAGGTTTGGGTACTGATCCAATGTTCCCCCCCCGCCCAGCCTTTAACGTTGGGCGGGTCGAATAATTCCTGCCCCAACAGGCGGCACAGATTCAGCATTTCTTGAGTGGATTCGCGGGGATAAGGCAACATGCGTACCGTGCCAAGCACCAATTCCACCGGCGATTTCACCAAAGTGCCACGGTTTACGCTTGCCCAAAATGCTTCACTGTTCAATACCGTGCGCATTAAGCCTTTGATGTCGTAATTCGATTGCCGTAATTGTTGCGCCCAAGTACCAATCAGCGCTGGGTCGGGGCGATTGCTGACAAACGCCAACCAGAATTTTTCCGTCAAGCGTTCCGCCGTGCGGGGGTGTGCCAGCAACAACTTAACAATATCATCGCCTTTGAAATGCCCGGTTTTGCCCAAAAAGGTCACTGCCCCCTCGGTGTGTTCGTCAGTGCGAATCACAAATTTGCCGGTTTGGTAATCAACGCGCCAGCCGGTAAATGCTTGTGTTGCCGCTTTTACATCGGTTTCACGGTAATGCCCACGTCCGATGGTGAATAATTCTAACAATTCGCGGGCAAAATTTTCATTGGGCTGATTTTTGTTATTTTGATGCCCATCCAAGTACATCAGCATGGCGGGATCACGCGCAATCGCTTGCAGCAATTCCGCAAAACTTCCCAGTGCGTAACGGCGAAATAACAAGTTTTGTTGGTATAACAAACTGGGTTGCAGCGTTTTTTGAATGGAAGAGGTGAAGTGATTGTGCCAAAACAAGGTCATGCGTTCGAGAAATGGCGTTTTGGTGGTCAACATCTGTTCCACCCACCACGCCTGCAAGCCTTTACCCTCATGCTGTGAGATAGCCCACGCGGAATTGCGACTTTTCATATCGTTCAAACGCATCGGTTCTAACTTCAACCAAGGCGTCATCGCCGGAGCAGGTTTCAATGCCTCAGGTGTTGGGTGCAACACTAACTCGACCGCATCTTGAGTAGAGCGTCCTTCCAAGTATTTAATAGCATCCCACTCTGCGCCTAAGCCAGTACGTGATACCAAATGTACCGCATCTTTAAAAGCAAGCAATCCCATAACCTTACTGCGCTAGAAATAATATTAATAATAACGTAACTGAGTAGTAAGTTTAGACCAAATTTTAATCTTAGCAGCAGATTAATAAGATCATTTTACAAGCTTTATGCCGCTAAGCGAAACGAAAAAAGCGATAAACGATACTAGTGAGGCCAAAATACTGATGAATAATTCAGCCGTTTTACGTAGCACCCGCACTGTACCCAACGCACTTTTCCCCAGAAACTTCATGATACCTTTGGTGTTGGTGCCGTATTTTAGGCTGATTTTTTCCAAACGGATTAAATCTTCACCATTTTCCACGTATTTCAATACATGCACAACATCAGCGGTAGAACTGGCCTTACGAATGTTATTCACCTGTTCTGCCGTTTGTTGAAGCGCCCGCGTTGCTTGCGGGTTATAAGCTTTTAATGCGGCTTTGCTGATGCCATCCAGATTTTTTTCGGCGCGCGCTGCCAATAGAAACCCTTTATAGTCGAACACGTCTGAACCCTGCCTGAGCAGAAAACGCTGAAATCCCGGCGTCAGCTTACCCGCACGTGCCGCCAATTTTGTGGTAGAAATACCACCTTTCGCGGGTGAAGCCGCCCCCGCACTCGCCACCGTCGCGGCAGTCAAGCCAACCCCGACCCCTGCCAAGGTGACAATCAGTTCATTAACCGGCTCACCCTTGGCATACAATTGATATTGCCCCCATAAATCGCGGGCATCACCCACCACGGTAAAATCGGCGGTGATTGCACCCGCCACGCCTGCACCACTGCTGGCTTCACCCTCGACAAAACCACTGGCAAAATCATTAACGGTACGACGGGCGGTATTGAGTGGCGATTCCAAACGCTGCAATTCCACCTCAAACTCAGCGGGATCCACTGCGTAACCAAAAGTGTGGGCAAGGCTTAAATACATTCGCGCATCGGTGGGATTATTATTGGCAATGGCTTCCTGCACTTGTTGACGCACGTCTTCCGCGCTGACTTGGTGCAACATCAATTGCGCCACGTCTGCCGCCATTTCGTCGTATTGCCAATAATCCAGCAATGCCTTCAAACTGCCGACTAATAGCACTAATGACACCAGTAAAACGGTAAAATTCCAAATTTTCATTATCTTAGTCTAGCGCATTCCCAGCGTTTGACGTAAGCCTAAGGGGTCATTGGGGTCGACACCTTCCATAAATGGCTTACGGCGGTCGTTATTGGTGATTTGGTAAACCTTGCCGATCCAATTGCTGTAAAACACTTTTGCAGTATCGCGCCAAGTATTGTGCAACATCGGCAACAATAAGGTTTCGGGGAAATCCGGCAAGGGTTTGCCTTGGCGTTTGGCTGCTTCTTGTGCCAGCCGGTATTCGGTGAGAATCGCTTTGGCTTTGGGGCGCAAATAATTTTCGGGGAATGGCGGGTAATCCTCCCGCGCCCCGTCAAACCAACGCAGGGTTTCGCGGCGGTATTCTTTGAGCAAACTCACCTGATCGTATTCTGGGTGCGCTTGCAAAAAAATCATGCGGAACAGATCAGGGCTGACCGCCATGTGCACGCCCGCCTCCTGACTTTCCACCAATATTTGTACGCCCACAGCTTCCAGTTCCGCCCGATCAATCTGATTGAAACGCGAGTGCGGCACGTCAAAGCGCGTATTCAAATCATTCACCAGCGGGTGTTCCGGCATGGTCACGGCATGGCTGTACACGCCCCAACGCTTGAATCCCAGCGGGCGGCGGCGGATTCCCCACAAATGTTGCACCAGCGCATGGCTTGCCAAACACGAACACAACGTAGACGTGACATTTTCCTGCGCCCAGGCCACTACCTCGCACAAACCCTCCCAAAACGGTTCGTCTTCCAGATGTTGCGCGGCAGGGTTTGCGCCGGTAATGATCAGCGCATCCAAACCTTGTTCGCGCAAATCGGCAAACTTTTCGTAGTATTGGTCGAGGTAAGCTTGCGCTTTGGCACTGCGCGGCAAACTTTCCAGCGTGAACGGGTGAATGTGAAATTGCGCAATCAGATTCGATTCACCCACCAGCCGGAAAAACTGGCGTTCGGTCGCTGCCAACGCTGCATCCGGCATCATATTGAGGAAACCGATATGCAGCTCGCGAATATCCTGATTGAAGGCGTAATCTTCGCTCAGGACTGTTTGACCTTCTTGACGCAAGCGTTCAAACGTTGGCAATGCAGTGTGTGCAACTAATGGCATAGGAATCCCTCCCCGTACCTAACAACTTCAAGCATGACGCGCAATCGCCATTTCAATCAAGGCATTGAAATCGGCTTCATCACGCACTTGCGCGGCTTCTTCCGACGTAACCGTGTAGCCGTAGTCGTGTGCAATCGCTTCGTAACGCGGCAAACGCGAATGGAACAAGCGCGGGAATACCCAGCGGGTGAAATCGTCGGGGATCATTTCGGCGGCGTATTGCAGCCCTTGTTCTTGCAGGTATACCGCCAAATGTTCGCGCAGAAAATTCGGGCGGTAATACAACGGCTTCGGGTCACTACGTGCGCGGTCGATGAGCTTTTGCTCTTCGTCTTTCGTGGTGACTTTGATGTACAGAATCAGGGTGTTTTCCGCCAACAAATCAAACACGCTCGGTTCTTCCAACTCGCACAAGCTACCGCCTGCGTCATTAACGAAGTGCGAATAGCCGTAGATTGTTTGGGCTTTGCGGATAAATTCCGGCACATCACGCATCGCTGCAATTTCAGCTTCGCGGTATTGCGCTTGGCGTTGAATGAACGCATCCAGTGGCACGCCGCCGAGTTCGGGATTGCCTAATTTTCCAACGAATGACAGCACAGGCCCCAAATCATTCACGCGAATATTGTTGCGAATGTAGATCCAATCATTGCGCAATAATTCGCGCAAAAACGGCACTTTCATCGCCTGTTCTTTGATCAAATCGAGAATATCTTCATCCAGATAGCACGTACCAATGCGGTAGTCACCGGAATAATGAAACCAGTCATGCTCACGTAACATACTGGAAATATGGGTTTTACCAACACCAGACATGCCCAACAGCGTGACTTTTTTGTGTTCCCATTGGCGGTATTGTTCTACGGTTAAACGCACACTAAATCTCCGTACAGGTGGTTTCTTATAGGGCAGATACTTTACCACAACATCACTGTCCTGCACGCTAGAGGCTTGCAAGTTTTTCGCCTTCACGGTACTTTGCTGTTTTAAGCCTGTCGTTCTGTGCCAAATGAACAAACAAACCCTTATAGAACAACGCATTTACCGGCTACATCAGCGGGTCATCGAAAAACTGCAAGCCAACCCTGAACAGGTAGTGAGTATTGCCCGCGCCAACTTGCAGCGTTACCGTGCCAACAACGGTAATTGGCAGGCTTACACCGATTGGGAGCAAAAGCTCTCCTTGCCCATAACAGACATTATCAACATTCTGGATTCCCACGACGAAAGCGCAGTGCTGGCACGCTCGAATTCTCCTTTTGCCGGATGCCTTTCTGCCCATGAACGCTGGGGAATTCTACGCGAACTTAAGAATACCCATGAAACGTTATGAAATCGAACATTTGATCAGAGCAGCGGGTGCGATCACACAAAGCAATGAAATCATTGTCATTGGTAGCCAGTCGATCCTTGGCAGCTACCCAGAAGCCCCGGCTGCTCTTTTGCAATCACGCGAAGCAGATTTAATCCCTGTCCAGTACCCTGAACGCGCCGACCTGATTGACGGTGTATTGGGTGAATTATCCCCGTTTGACGAAACGTTTGGGTACTACGCTGATGGTGTGGATAAAACGACAGCGATACTTCCCGAAGGCTGGGAAAGCCGCCTGATCAGGATTGCAAACACGAATACCAATAATGTTGTTGGCTTGTTTTTAGAGCCACATGATCTGATGACCAGCAAATTGTATGCTGGACGGGAAAAAGACATGGACTTTGTGGCAACAGCTATTCGTAGCGGCATTGTGGATGCCAATCTGATCAGGGAACGGATAAACAAAGTATCTGGTCAAGATGCTATGCGCGATACTGTGCTGATAAGACTTGAACGGCTTCTTTGACAAGTCTAAACACGATGAAAATTGGCTCTTACACACTTGATAACAACCTGATTGTTGCGCCGATGGCTGGCGTGACGGATCGTCCGTTCCGTACCTTATGCAAACATTTTGGCGCAGGTCATGCCGTCAGCGAAATGATGTCGGTGGATGCGACCTTGTATGCCCAGAAAAAATCCTTGTACCGCGCGGATTTCGACGGGGAACTTGCGCCGATTTCGGCACAGATTGCGGGGTCTGAACCGGAGATGTTGGCGGAAGCGGCGCGTTATCAGGTGGCGAATGGGGCGCAGATTGTGGACATCAATATGGGCTGCCCTGCCCGCAAGGTTTGCCGCAAGCTGGCGGGTTCGGCGCTGTTACAAGATGAGGATTTGGTTAAGCGAATTCTGGATGCGGTGGTGTCTGCGGTGGCTGTGCCGGTGACGCTGAAAACCCGTCTGGGATACGTCAATGGTGAGGAAAATATTCTGCGAGTCGCGGATATGGCGCAACAGGCAGGCATTGCGGCATTGGCGATTCATGGGCGCACTCGCGAGCAAATGTACACAGGTGAGGCGCGTTATGAGCTGATTCGCGAAGTGAAACGTCAGGTCACGATGCCGATTATTGCCAATGGCGACATTGATAGCCCGCAAAAAGCCAAGGCGGTGCTGGAAGCGACCGGGGCGGATGCGATTATGATCGGGCGGGCGGCGCAGGGGCGACCGTGGATTTTTCGGGAAATCGCGCATTATTTGCAAACCGGCGAGGAATTGCCGCCGCCGAGCGTTGCTGAAATTCATGCGGTATTGCTGGGGCATTTGGATGAGCTGTATCAGTTTTACGGGGAATATTCGGGGTGTCGCATCGCCCGCAAGCATATTGCTTGGTATACCAATGGGTTGCATGACAGCAATGCGTTTCGGCAGGCGATGTATGCGCAGGATAGTACAGCGGGGCAAGCGCGGGCGGTGGATGCGTATTTTCAGGCGTTGTTGGTGCGGGATGAACGGCTGAATTATGAATCGAGTTCAGGCCAGAAATCATCAGCCATCAATTGCTCGTAATCCCACGGGAAAATTTCACTTACCACACCTGATACGGCATATTCCAGCAAGTCTGAAAAATCACAAAAATGTAGCAAATCATCTGAATTCTGTGTTTTCTATCACTGAATTATTTTGCCAATAAATGCAGACTTCATCATGTTACTTACTGTTCACAGCAGAATTATAGTGCGATGCAGTAAATGATACTGAGTCCGTGTTCAACCAAGCCATCAACACACAAGTCGATACTATGAATGAAGCAAATAGCCAGCTCCTACAACTCTTTGGTTTTCTTAAAAATTACAATGAATTAAAGAACCAATATCCTAAAAACATTACAGAATATCAGGATGGTTTTCAGCTATTATCTTCTTGGCCTAGACACCCCACCATCTCGATTCATCAAGGAAATGACGATGCTGATGCACTGATTAGCGTCCAACGTCCCAAACGAACGCTATGCCCTCTTCCACCTGCCATCCTCAACGATTGGTTGCAACCGGGTTGGAATTCCATCAGTAGCACGCCTGAAACATTACCCAGCCGCAACGAACAGCGAGCGGATAAAAGCACCATCACGATTCAATTCGATGACGATCCTAACCGCCTCGAAGCCTTCTCAAGATGGAGCAAACAACACGCAGACTGGGTAAGGGCAGAACAACCTGTAGTTGATGCCTACCATCTCTTCGAGCGAGTTCACGGAATATGGTCACGACTGCAAAAAGAAGGCGATCAAATTGAATTGATGCTGGGTTCGGGAATGCTACTTGTTCCTGATCTGAATATTCATCATCCAGTACTGCTACAACGGCTTGAACTCAAGTTCGACACTTCCAAATCAGAATTCACCTTCCATTCGGGGATTGATAAAGCTGAATTGTACAAAGCACTATTGCGCGACATTCCTGATATTGAAGGAAAAACTATTGCTGATCTATCGCAAGAACTTGAAAACTATCCCATAGAGCCATTAGGGGAAATTCCTGCTACGGAAGGTTTTTTACAACGACTTGCTCAGGGTTTGTTCATCAAAGGTGAGTTCCATACACAACGTCCTGTTAATCCACAAAATCCGGTTGTGTACCCTGCTCCCTGTTTATTCTTACGCAAACGCAACCAAGGTCTGAGTCAGATACTCGACAATATTCTGGAAGACCTGCAAGACCCCAATGCCACACCATCCACAGGATTGAAACGCATTATTGGAATTGAGGAAGCCGTTCACGTTTCCCCAGACGTCGAAGGATCTGACAGGCTATCCCATACTTCGCCAACGCTGGTCAACGATATTTTGTTCAGCAAACCCGCGAATGCAGAACAATACGCCATTGCAGACAGGCTGAAACGAACCCATTCTGTGCTAGTGCAAGGCCCGCCCGGAACGGGAAAAACACACACGATTGCCAATTTAGTAGGCTACCTGTTATCACAAGGGAAAACTGTTCTGGTCTGTTCTCATACCAGCAAAGCATTGCGGGTTTTACGCGATAAGCTCGACCCCTCTATCCAATCCTTATGTCTTAGCGTTTTAGACAGTGATGCGGAAAGCCAAGCCCAACTCAGTCAAGCCGCACAGGAAATTGCCGACCGCCTATCGGGACTGGATGCATCAGCCTTACGTCGGGATGCGAACCAACTACGCAACAGACGACAGGAATTATTGCTCAAGCAACAACACTTGCAACAGCAAATACGTGATGCTCGCTACAGTGAAATAGAAGAAGTTGTCGTTGCTGGCAATGGCTACACACCGATTAAGGCAGCTCAACTTGTCAAAGAACATACAGAACGTGATGGCTGGATTCCCGGCACTATTCAAGAAAATCAGCTCTGCCCACTATCTGATACCGAAATGGCAACCCTTTACGCGACTAATCACCAATTGTCGTTGCAAGAAGAACAACAACTGTCAGTCAAGCAGCCAGAACATGCCAAGTTGGTGTCGTCCGCAGACTTTCGCACCCTGACAACTGAACGCTTTCAAATCAAGCAACAGTTAGCGCAACATGTTCCTGAACTATGGGACAACACGAAAACTGCCTCCCGCATTCAACTACAGCAAATCCAGCTACAAATAAGTGAAAGCGTTGCCATACTGAATACCCATGAAAGCTGGTTACAAGAAGTACTGTTTGCGGGTTGGTCTGGTGCTGGTCTGCAAGAGACATGGGAAAAACTGCTGGAAGCGATAGAGGAACTGGAAGCGCAAGCCAAAAAAGTACACTTGATGTTTATTGAACACGCCCCAGAAATTCCTGATAACTGCGACATTATCACCTTGGATGCCATTATTGCTCATTTGGAACAGGGTAAAAAACTCACCGGGCTTTTCGCCAAAATGGGGAAATCATCTTGGTTCAAGTTGATTGAACAATGTAAAACCAACCAACGGCAACCGCAGACTATCGAAGAGTTCCATGCGTTACGCGCAAAAACGCAGCTTCAACAGCAATACAATACACTGGCAAAATACTGGAAACACACGGTATCTACAGCCGGGGGTGCAGAATTTGAAACATTAGGTGATCGCCCGGAACGTACTGCACCGAACTACCTTGAACTCATCCGCAAACACCTCAACTGGCGTAGTCATGTCTGGAATTCGCTACAACAAGAGATTCAAGCAACAGGTTTTAAGTGGGACAAATGGTTAGAATCCTGCCCTATCGTACACACGCAATACGGTGAACTGGAACGCATCAAACTGGCAACCACACCACAACTTGCCAGCTTGTTTACCGCCAAAACTGCGTTATTGTTGCAATCTGAATTATCCAAACACGTTGAAATACAGGCAACTTATCTCAGCCAATTTCAGCAAAGTGAAATAGCCATTGACCTGACCAGAGCACAACAAACATGGGATGCTGACAGTTACGAAACTTTGTGGAAGCGATTAGCACAACTTGAAGGTTTACAGGGTATCTATCAACAACGCCATTCACTGTTGGCAAGATTAAAACCTGTCGCCCCCGACTGGGCAAAATCCATCGTACTGCGCTCTTCTCCCCATGACTCATCAACCCCGCCAGGAAGTGCGTCAACCGCTTGGCTTTGGTTGCAACTTCAGCAAATTCTCGAAAAACGTGCAGACTTATCTATTCCTGCATTGCAGCAAGAATTGGATACGGCTGAAAGTGAAATAGCCCAATTAGCCGCTCAAATCATTGAAAAAGAAACATGGGCTGCACAAGGTGATCGCACCAAACTTTCCACCCAGCAGGCACTAATGGGATTTGTGCAAACCATAAGAAAAATCGGCAAAGGTAAAGGAAAGAATGCTCCTGCGCTCCTGAAAAATGCGCGTGACCTTCTATTTGCCGCTCGCAAAGCTGTACCTGTTTGGATCATGCCACTTCACCGAGTTTACGAAAACTTCGATCCACGCAATACTCAGTTTGATGTAGTCATCATTGATGAGTCCAGTCAAAGCGATATGATGGCACTTGCAGCACTTTACATGGGAAAGGAACATGTGATAGTTGGGGACAAAGAGCAAGTCACTCCAGATGCTATTGGACAGCAAATCACCAGCATAAATAGTTTGATCGCCACAGATTTGCAAGGTATTCCCCTAAATCACCTATATGATGGGCAAACCTCAATTTACGATCTTGCTGAAACAGCATTCGGTGGAGTTATATCGCTAAAAGAACACTTTCGCTGTGTACCGGAGATTATTCAGTTCAGCAATCACCTGTCTTACCACAACAAAATCAGGCCATTGCGTGAACCTTTATCATCGCCCATACACCCAGCACTCATTTCACAACGGGTAGAGGGTAAGCGCAGTGAAAACGGGAAAATTAATGCAGTCGAAGCCGATACCATTGCATCAATGATCATTGCCGCCATTCATCACCCTGCTTACGCGCGGAATGACAATGGGCAAACCACCACCTTTGGTGTCATTACTCTGTTAGGCAGTGAGCAAAGTGAATACATCGACAATATTCTTCGGAATCGTCTTGAATTGGATTTGTACAACAAACACAAAATACTGTGTGGAAACCCTGCACAATTTCAAGGCGATGAACGCGATGTGATCTTTTTGTCTATGGTTGATAGCCCACCTGATGATGGTGTACTACGCATGATGGAGTTCGGCAAAAATGATATGTACAAAAAACGCTACAATGTAGCGGTAAGCCGAGCGCGTAATCAGTTATGGTTGGTGCATTCTATCGACCCAGAAAATCATTTGAAATCAGGCGACATCAGGCAGCGGCTCATTCAACACGTTCGCAATCCACAAGCACTAATGCGTGAAATTGAAGTAGAAGGGCAACGTACTGATTCCCCATTTGAAAAATCAGTCCTGACGGATTTAGTGAACGCGGGCTATCGAGTCAAGACACAGTGGCAAGTTGGCGCGTACCGCATTGATATAGTAGTAGAAGGCAAAGCTCGCCGATTAGCGATTGAGTGCGATGGTGAAAAATACCATACACCTGACAATCTACAACAAGACATAGAACGCCAAGCCATACTGGAACGTTTAGGTTGGACATTTGTACGTATTCGCGGTAGCCAATATTACCGAACGCCTGAAAAAGCCATTCAAGCTGTCTTTGCTAGGCTTAATGAGCTAGGCATCGAAAAGTTAGGCGTGGAAGATACAACAACGTCAGCAACGAATCTTGATAACGATGCAATCATTCAAGATATTCGGCGAACAGCAGATGCCATCCGCCGAGAGTGGGAGCTTGAACGAGCCGCTGAACAACAGCAAAAACGAGCAGCAGCGAATCGCAACACTACTACAAAACAAAAAACACATATTGTGCAGGCGGAGTTAAGTTTCTGAAATACTGAACCTAATCCCCATTCAACCCCAACGCCTCGCGCACCAACGCCTGCTGCTGACGTTGGTGCATATACAACGATCCCACCGCAGGCGCTGCCATCGCCGGGCGGCTCACGCACACCACTTCGGTATAATCATACGCCTCAAAACGGTGTTTAATCCCATTCCACGCGCCTTGATTGACCGGCTCTTCCTGACACCAAATCACGGTTTTGACGTTCGGGTAATACTCCATCACATCCACCAATTCTTGCGCAGGGAACGGGTAAAGCTGTTCCAAGCGAATAATGGCCGTATCCGTCAGCGCGTGTTTGCGGCGTTCTTCCAGCAAATCGTAAAACACCTTGCCGCTGCACAAAATCACCCGCTTAACCTGCTCTTTCGCCTCCACATCGATGATGTCCACATCATCCAGCACTACTTCAAACTGCCCCAAAGTGAAATCTTCCAGCGGGCTAACCGCCAGTGGATGGCGCAATAAACTTTTCGGGGTAAACACAATCAAGGGCTTGCGGTACTTGCGCATCATTTGCCGCCGCAGCATGTGGAATACCTGCGCGGGGTTGGACGGAATACAAATATGCATATTTTCCTGCGCCGCCATTTGCACAAAGCGTTCCAGACGCGCCGAGGAGTGTTCCGGCCCCTGCCCTTCCAAACCGTGTGGCAGGAACATCACCAAGCCGCACAAACGCTGCCATTTCTGCTCACCGGAACTGATGAACTGGTCAATTACCACCTGCGCCCCGTTCACGAAGTCGCCGAATTGCGCCTCCCAAATCACCAGCGTATCCGGTTCCGCCGTGGCATAACCGTATTCAAACGCCAATACTGCCTCTTCGGAGAGCACCGAGTCGATCACGGTAAATTTGGCTTGGAAATCCGTGGTGTGTTGCACAGGAATCCACTGTTCGCGGCGCTGCTGATGGTGCAATACCGCGTGCCGGTGTGAAAACGTGCCGCGCCCGCAATCTTGCCCCGACAAACGCACGTCAAAGCCCTCTTCCACCAAGGTCGCATACGCTAAATTTTCGCCAAAACCCCAGTCGGCCAGTTGTTCACCACGCCCCATTGCCGCCCGCGCTTCCAGCACTTTGAACACACGCGGATGCACCACAAAATCAGCCGGAATATTGCTGATCCAACCCGCACTAATGCTGTGAATGCGTTCTGCGGAACACGTCGTATCAATGTGCTGCCGCCAAGGTTGCCCAACGAAGGCTTTCCAATGCGTTTGCAATTCCGCTGGCAAACCCGTGCGCGTCTGGCTATTGCAACAAGTGACCCCGCCATTGGAGAGCTTGGTGCGGTAAGCGTCGATCAAGCCTTTCGCCCCGCCTTCACTCACGACACCCGCTTCCGCAAGGCGCATCGCGTATTTGGCACGGGTCGTCGGTAAGCTACGAATCGTGCTGTACATCACCGGCTGGGTCATGTTCGGTTCATCGGCTTCGTTATGCCCCAAACGGCGGTAACACACCAAGTCGATTACCACGTCTTTCTGGAACAACTGGCGGTATTCGAGCGCCACTTGCGTGACATAGACCACAGCTTCGGGGTCATCGCCATTGACGTGGAAAATCGGTGCATTGATCATTTTCGCCACGTCGGTCGGGTAATACGTCGAACGGCTATCCGACACCGTGCTGGTGGTGAAACCAATCTGGTTATTGATCACAATGTGAATCGTGCCGCGAGTACGGTAGCCACGGGTTTGCGCCATGTTAAAGGTTTCCATTACCACGCCCTGCCCTGCAAACGCCGCATCGCCGTGGATCGAAATGCCCAATACTTGGTCGCCGTCTTTGTCTTCGCGCCGGTCTTGGCGGGCGCGTACCGAACCTTCCATTACCGGGCTGACAATTTCCAAATGCGAGGGGTTGAACGCTAACACCAAGTGCATCGGGCCACCTTCGGTGCTGACGTTGCCAGAAAAACCTTTGTGGTATTTGACGTCGCCGGTGTATGTTTCCTCAACCTTGCCCTCAAATTCGCCAAACAAATCGCCCGCAGGCTTGCACAGCACATTGGTCAGCACGTTTAAACGCCCGCGATGCGCCATGCCGATGACGATTTCCTGCAAACCTTGCTTGCCACCTTCGTGGATCAGGGTTTGCAAGAGCGGAATCAAGCTTTCGCCACCTTCCAATCCGAAGCGCTTTTGCCCAACGTAACGGCGGTGCAAATATTGTTCAAAACCTTCCGCTGCGGTGAGTTGTTCGAGGATTTTGCGGCGTTCGGGGTGAGTCAGTTTGCCGCGCCCCATGTTCGGTTCAATGCGTTGTTGCAGCCAGCGTTTTTCTTGCACATCCAAAATATGCATGTATTCAAAACCGATGGTGCGCAAATACGTTTCGCGTAGTGCGTGGACGATATTGCCGAGCGTCGGTTTCGCGGTGAGATTAAAAGTGCCGGGGTCGAATACCGTATCAGGGTTAACATTTTCCAGCCCGTGGTGTTCCAGCATCAATTGCGGTACGCCCACTTTGTAAGCGTAATCCCCCAAGGGGTTAGTGTTGGCTTCCAGATGCCCCAAGTAACGGTAGGCATTAATCATGCGCGATACGTGCAATTGTTCGCTGCGTTGTGCCAAGGCTTTGCCGTTGCCATGGTTCGCATTAGGCGCAAAGCTGCTGGTAACAGGCTCGGCATCCAAGCGCTGAAAATAGGCTTGCCATTGCGGGTCTATGCTGTGGGGGTCTTGCTGATAGCGCTCATACAATTGTTCGAGAAAAAGCGCGTGTTCGCCGTCGAGGAAAGATTCATCCATCATACACATACCCTGATTATCGGTTTATTTTAACGGGTGCATTATAGACCAATGCAGGGTAGTTATGTGTAGAATACGCATTTTCGCCCCGAAGGATGCCCACTATGGTTTGGAAACCCCGCGTCACCGTCGCCAGTGTTATTGAACACGATAACCGCTTTCTGATGGTGGAAGAAATGCACTATGGGCAACTGACCATCAATCAACCGGCAGGACACATGGAACACGGCGAAAGCTTGCTGGATGCAGTACGCCGCGAAACGTTGGAAGAAACCGGCTGGCATTTTGAACCAACCGCTCTGCTGGGCATTTTTCACCTGCAACGCGATGACCCTGACCGCGTGTATTTGCGCTTCACCTTCACCGGCACGCTGCTTGAACCTGTCCCCGGCTACCAAATCGACGCGGATATTACCGCCGTGCATTGGTTGACTCGCGAACAAATCCGCAACCAGCAACCGCGTATCTGGCGCAGCGATTTGGTGGGGCGCTCGCTCGAACTGTACGAATCCGGGGTACGTCATTCGCTGGATAGCCTGCACTATTTCACCGCCAATGACTAACGCCACGCAAAAAGTCATCGTCGGTATGTCCGGCGGCGTTGATTCCTCGGTTGCCGCGCTATTGCTGCTCGAACAAGGCTACCAAGTGGAAGGCTTGTTCATGAAAAACTGGGAAGAGGACGACACCGAAGACTATTGCTCAGCGGCGGTTGACCTTGCGGATGCGCAAGCCGTTGCCGACCAATTAGGCATCGTATTGCACACCCGCAATTTTGCCAGCGAATACTGGGAGCGCGTTTTCACCTACTTTTTGGAAGAATACCGCGCCGGGCGCACCCCCAACCCCGACATCATGTGCAACAAGGAAATCAAGTTCAAAGCCTTCTTGGAACTTGCATTGGAATTGGGCGCGGACTACATCGCCACCGGACACTACGCTCGCATTGCGCGTGACCCCGACGGCACGGCGCGAATGCTCAAAGGCGTGGACGCCAATAAAGACCAAACCTATTTCCTCTACACCCTGCAACAACACCAATTGCAACGCAGCCTGTTTCCTGTCGGGGAATTGCAGAAAAGCAAGGTGCGCGAATTGGCAGAAACCGCCGGATTCACCACTGCTCGCAAAAAAGACAGCACTGGCATTTGTTTCATTGGTGAACGTAAATTCCGCGATTTCCTGCAACGCTTTCTGCCCGCACAACCCGGCAATATCGTCACACCCGAAAATGAGATCATCGGCAAACACCACGGCTTAATGTATTACACCCTCGGTCAACGCCAAGGCTTGGGCATCGGTGGGCGCAAAGATGCGGATGAAACCCCTTGGTTTGTGGTCGACAAAGACATGGCAAATAACCGCCTGATCGTGACCCAAGGGCATCAACACGAATTACTGATGAAACACTTTCTGTTAGCTTCGCAGTTGCATTGGGTAGCGGGTCATGCGCCGAGCCAGCAGTTTGAATGCAAAGCCAAAATCCGCTACCGCCAGACGGAAGAAACTTGTCACGTCAGCTTAAAACCGGATGGCAGCAGTGCAGTGTGTTTTCCCCATCCGCAACGCGCGATTACCCCCGGACAATCCATTGTGTTTTATCAGGATGACGTCTGTTTGGGCGGCGGCATTATTGACGCCATGGCAAGCGACTGCCCTAATCCTTAAGGGCTAACTTGAATTATTTGCATAAACCCTTATTCTCACCACACATAGTCAAATCGGATTTAACAAAAACCTGTGGAAGCCAATAACCGTAACCGAACCCTTGCCCTCGCTGCGCTGTTCCAGTGTGTCGAAGGTGTCACGCAAATTGCCGCGCGCGGCAATGTCGATAGCGAACTGTTTGAAGCCTGCATCAACAGTATCTTGACAGACGACGACGCCACCCCCGAAGCCCTCTACGGTGGTATCGACAAACTCAGAACCGGCTTTCGCGTGCTGATGTACCAACTCGGCGCGAGCAATCTAAACCCTGATGGCAAACCCAAAGACATCGAAGCCACCCGTTACGCGGTTAATTTGCTGTATCTGGAAAAGAAACTCGCCAACGACCCGGATATGTTCCAGTCCTTGCTCAAAAATATCGAAAATGCCCAGCAACAACTGGACTTTTTTGCCATGACTCACCCCAATATGATTGCGCGACTCGCAGAAATCTACAGCACTACGGTGAGCAAACTGGGGCCGCGCATTATGATTAAAGGCGACCAAAACTACCTTGCCAACCCTGAGAATGCGGCAAAAATTCGCGCGTTGTTACTGGCAGGCATTCGTGCCGCCTTATTGTGGCGGCAAGCGGGTGGGAATCGCTGGAAGCTCATCTTCTCGCGGGGCGCAATGCAAAAAGAGGCGCAACGGTTTTTGAACTAAGACCCCAGTTCAAGATTAATCGCGGCAATCACCGCAACCGGATCAACCGCTTGGGTAATCGGTCGCCCCACCACCACATAACTGACGCCAGCTTCCCGCGCTTGAGCCGGTGTCATGACGCGGGATTGATCGCCCTGATCACTCCCCGTCGGGCGAATACCGGGCGTTACCAGCAAGAAATCATTCCCTAAACGTTGGCGTAACATTGCCGCTTCCTGTGCCGAACACACCACGCCATCCAAACCACTGTCCGCCGTCAATTGCGCCAAATGTTGCACCTGTTGGGCAGGTTCGACCGTGATACCCGTGCCGGACAATTGCGCCTTATCCATCGACGTTAATACCGTCACCGCAATCAACTTGGGTGGGTTAGCAACCCCCTGCAACGCTTCACGCGCCGCTTGCATCATCTTAGTGCCACCGGATGCATGAACATTAAGCATCCACACCCCCAAACCCGCCGCCGCTTTACACGCCGATGCTACTGTATTGGGAATATCGTGAAATTTTAGATCCAGAAACACGTCAAAGCCACGCGCGGTTAATTGACGCACCAACGCAGGGCCTGCGGCGACAAACAACTCAAAACCGACTTTGAGCTTGCATTGTGACGGGGTAAGTGGCGCAACAAACGCCAATGCTTGTTCCGCTGTGGCAAAATCGAGGGCAATAATCAAACGGCTAGACATGCAATCATCCTGACAAATTAAACGTTGCTGACCGTATCCCAATGGTGACACGCGGGACAGCGCCATAAGTAACCGTGCATTTTATACCCACACTGGGCGCACTGGAAATCCGGTTGGCTGGCAGCCAAACGCTGCAAAGCCGTTTGCAATTGAGCAATATCGCACAGTTTTTCTTCTTGCCACAATGCCGACAACACATCGGTAGCGTGTGCCAAAGTATTGAGGCTGGGTTTGCCTTTGGTTAAATACTCCCCGACTTGCACGCGCATATCGGACAGTTTTCCCAATTTGTGCGCCAATTGCAGCAAATAACCAAACAGCTTCGCGTCTTGGGTTTTCGCAAAAGTCTGTTGAATAAACTGATACAAGCTTTCCAATTCGTCTTTCTGATTAAACTTATTGACCAATTGATTGAATAACATCCCAATCAAGCGCGTGTCTTTTTCAATTGCCTGACGGTAAAAATTCAAGGCTTCCTCGCGCTGATTGCGGGCATAAGCCAGATCAGCGTTGAGCACCAGCACTCTGGAAGCAGCGGGATAACTTTTCGCGGCTTTCTTAATGGTTTCTTCCGCACGGAACAAGTTTTGCTTTTGCAATTCCTGTACCGCCAGTTCGCAATAATAATGCGCAATCAAGCGGCTGTGATCAACTTTGCTGCGCTGCTGCGCTAATTGGGCAATCTCAATCGCCTTATTCCACTCATGCAATTGTTCGTAAATATTACGCAATGGCTCACACGCATCGGCGTGCTTCGGGTCATCTTTAAGCAATTCACTGAACACGCTTTCGGCACGATCCAGCAAGCCCGCCGCAAAAAAGTCTTCGCCCAATGCCAACATTGCTGCCGTGCGTTGCGCTTTGCTCAAATCGGAGCGTGCCACTAAATTTTGGTGAATGCGTAATGCGCGATTAATTTCACCGCGATTGCGGAACAAATTGCCCAGCAATAGAAAAGTATTCGCGGTGTGTTCATCCACTTCGGCGTAATTGAGGAACACATCCAACGCTTTATCGGGTTCTTCGCTCAACAGGTAGTTAATGCCTTGCACAAAACGTTGCGGAACATCCTGACGCTGTTGTTCTTGATGTTCTTTGTAACGCTTACGCGCCGCGTGCCAACCGGAATAAAACGCGATGGGCAGGAGTAAAAATAGAATTTCTTGCATAGTGCCTTAGATGTAAAAAAGGAGGCTGTGTGCCTCCCCTTTCTATTACCACAATATAGGAATATTAATCCTGAACCGGGTAACTAACACGCGATTCATTCACGCGCTCGCGCAATTCCTTGCCCGGCTTGAAATGAGGCACGTGTTTTGGCGGTAACGCCACCTGATCACCCGTTTTAGGATTACGGCCTTTACGCGCTGCGCGATGGTGCAGGGAAAAACTGCCAAAACCTCGGACTTCAATGCGCCCGCCACTCGACAGTGATTCGCTCATTTTATCGAGCAACAGTTTAACCGAAGATTCCACATCGCGGGTGCTAAGATGGCTTTGCTTGCGTGACAGAATATCAATGATTTCAGATTTGGTCATCCATTCCACTCCTGAACAAACGACGGATTGTCATAATCGTTGTTGCAGCTTTCCAGTCTTGGAAAACAGTGCAGATAGAACATCTGCACCGCCTGAACTATAGGTCATCCCTGACCTGCGTGCCATCCTGATGGGGAATATTATTCGCCCATCTGTTCCTTGAAGATGTCACCCAGTGACGTACCCGTGCTGGTAGAACGCCCGGTGTATTCACGCATCAAACGTGATTCATCTTCATCATCCTTCGCCTTGATAGACAGGTTGATGGCGCGAGTCTTGCGATCAACACCCATGAATTTGGCTTCAACGGTGTCGCCTTCTTTCAGCAGGGTGCGCGCATCTTCAACGCGGTCGCGCGACAATTCGGACGCACGCAAAATGCCTTCGATGCCTTCGCCTAGGTCGATTTTCGCGGCTTTAGGTGTCACTT
The DNA here is from genome assembly GCA_022828425.1 of Candidatus Thiothrix sulfatifontis. Classification (NCBI taxonomy): domain Bacteria; kingdom Pseudomonadati; phylum Pseudomonadota; class Gammaproteobacteria; order Thiotrichales; family Thiotrichaceae; genus Thiothrix; species Candidatus Thiothrix sulfatifontis. The sequence goes on along the minus strand of CP094685.1, from coordinate 2,251,419 downwards.
CAACCACAGTACCTTTCACGACGCTGCCTTTAGAATGGGCTGCCACGAAATTGGAGAACGGGTCTTGTTCCATCTGCTTGATGCCGAGGGAAATGCGCTCACGCTCAGGGTCAACAGCCAATACAACCGCTTCCACTTCGTCGCCTTTCTTGTAGCTACGCACGGCTTCTTCGCCGGGAACGTTCCAAGAAATGTCAGACAAGTGCACCAGACCGTCGATGCCGCCATCCAAACCGATGAAGATACCGAAGTCAGTAATCGACTTGATCTTACCGGAAACGCGGTCGCCTTTGTTGCGAGTACCGGCGAATTCATCCCATGGGTTGACTTGGCATTGCTTCATACCCAGTGAAATGCGGCGGCGTTCTGCGTCGATGTCGAGGATCATGACTTCGGTTTCGTCGCCCAGTGCCACAACTTTGGCAGGGTTGACGTTTTTGTTGGTCCAATCCATTTCGGAAACGTGTACCAAACCTTCAACACCGTCTTCAATTTCCACGAAGCAGCCGTAATCGGTCAAGTTGCTGACCTTACCAAAGATGCGCGTGCCAGCCGGGTAACGGCGAACCAAATCTTGCCAAGGGTCTTCACCCAATTGCTTCAGACCCAGTGAAACGCGGTTCTTATCGCGGTCGAACTTGAGGACTTTAACGTCAATTTCGTCACCGATATTAACCACTTCAGAAGGATGCTTGACGCGCTTCCAAGCCATATCGGTAATGTGCAACAGACCGTCGATGCCGCCGAGGTCGAGGAACGCACCGTAATCGGTGAGGTTCTTGACCACGCCTTTGATGACTTGACCTTCTTGCAGGTTTTCCATCAGCGCGTCGCGTTCTGCACTGTATTCTTCTTCAACGACTGCACGGCGTGAAACCACGACGTTGTTGCGCTTCTGATCCAGCTTGATGAGCTTGAATTCCAGTTCCTTGTTTTCCAAGTAGGAAGTGTCGCGGACTGGGCGTACATCCACCAGTGAACCCGGCAAGAATGCACGAATATCACCCAACTCAACCACGAAACCACCCTTAACTTTGCCGGTGATGATACCTGTGATGATTTCTTCGTTGGTGAAGGCTTCTTCCAAAATTTCCCAAGCACGCAGGCGGCGGGCTTTTTCACGGGAAAGGCGCGTCTCACCGAAACCGTCTTCGACGGTATCCAGCGCTACTTCGACCAAATCGCCGACTTTAACGTTGATTTCGCCGCGTTCATTTCTGAACTGCTCAGCAGGAATAACACCTTCGGATTTCAAGCCAGCACTCACGATAATGAAATCGGAGCGGACTTCGAGAACTGTTGCATTTAGCAGAGCGCCGGGTTGCATTTGGGTGTAAGAAAGGCTCTCTTCAAACAGTTCAGCAAAACTTTCAGTCATGAATAAAAATACCTGTTAATAAAATGATTTATCGTCACTCGCATCCTGCATTGACGGGTTAAAACGCAAAAAGCCCAGACGTCCTGTCAGGGCTCCCAAGAAAATACTGTATTCAGTGCAATGCTTAAGCGATGTAATGCAATACGGTAGCAAATACTTCTGCTTCATCCAACGAACTGGTATCAATTACCAAGGCGTCAGGGGCAGGTTTTAGAGGAGCTACCGGACGATTGCTGTCGCGTTCATCGCGAGCATTGATCTCTTGAATTAAGTCACACAGTTTAGCACTAAGTCCTTGTTGGCTCAACTGTTTCAGGCGACGTTCCGCACGAATTTCGGCACTGGCGGTGAGATAAAACTTATGGGTGGCGGTAGGAAACACTACGGTCCCCATATCGCGCCCATCGGCGACCAAACCGGGAAGCTGGCAAAACTGACGTTGCAGCTCCAATAATGCCGCTCGTACCGCAGGCAGCGCTGCGATTTGCGAGGTTGCACTGGCACAAGTTTCATTGCGAATCTCGCTGGTGATAATGTCACCGTCCAGCCATGCTTCGCCATTTTTGAATTCGATATTCAAGGTGGGAATTATCGTGGCCAGTATGGTTTCGTCTTGCAAATTTAGCTGGCGACGCAAGGCCGCCACCGCTGCCACCCGGTAGATCGCCCCGCTATCAAGCATGTGCCAACCGAGCTTATCCGCCAGCAGACACGCGATCGTGCCTTTGCCAGCACCGGCGGGGCCATCAATCGTGATCACGGGAATAGGCGTATTCATACGGTGGTGATCCTCACGCCCGCGTTTGCCGCCAGTGCCACAAAGCCGGGGAACGAGGTATTCACATTGGCGCAATCATTGATGGTAATCGGCTGAGTAGCGCGTAAAGCTGCCATGGCAAACGCCATTGCAATGCGGTGGTCGCCGTGGCTGTCGATCGTGCCGCCGCTGAACACACCGGGGTTGATGATAATGCCATCAGGCGTGGGTTGCGCAGCCACCCCGCAGGCAAGCAAGCCATCCGCCATTACCTGAATCCGGTCGCTTTCTTTGACGCGCAATTCTTCCGCGCCCGTCAGCACGGTCTGCCCTTCGGCAAACGCTGCCGCAATAAACAGCACTGGAAATTCGTCGATTGCCAGCGGCACTAAGGCTTCAGGAATCTGGATACCGTGCAATTGTGCCGCACGCACCCGAATATCCGCCACAGGTTCGCCGCCAACTTCGCGCTCGTTCAAGATTTCGAGGTTTGCACCCATCAAGCGCAAAATGTCGATCACGCCGGTGCGGGTCGGATTCATGCCAACATGCTCGATCGTCAGGTCAGAACCGGGGGCAATGCTTGCGCCCACCATGAAAAAGGCGGCGGAGGAAATATCGGAGGGTACGTCGATGTCTGTGGCGGTGAGTTTGCCGCCACCTTGCAAGCTGATGCGATTGCCATCAGTTTTCACGGCATAACCGAAGCCGCGTAACATGCGTTCAGTGTGATCGCGAGTCGGTGCGGGTTCGGTAACAGAGGTTTCGCCTTGCGCATACAAACCCGCCAGCAACAATGATGATTTCACCTGGGCACTGGCTACCGGCATGTCGTAATGGATCCCATGCAATGGGCTGCCGCCGTGTACTAATAATGGCGGCGTGCCGGTGGCGGTCGCTTCAATGTTCGCGCCCATGCTGGCTAACGGCACGGTCACGCGCTTCATCGGACGTTTGGACAGTGAAGCATCGCCCGTCATGCGCACATCAAAGGCTTGCCCGCTCATCAGGCCGGACATTAGACGCATGGATGTGCCGGAATTGCCCATATTCAAATCGTGCGCGGGCGCTGTTAAACCGTGCAGCCCGACTCCGTGGATGGTCACTTTGCCATCATCGGTGGGGCCGTCGATGCTAACGCCCATGCTGCGAAACGCATTCAGGGTACACAGGCAATCTTCACCTTGCAGAAAGCCGCTGACGTGGGTGGTGCCTTCCGCCAGTGAACCGAGCATGATGGAACGGTGTGAAATGGATTTATCACCCGGAACGCGCACCTTGCCTTGCAAACTGCCACCGGGTTGGACGTTGAATTGTAGGTTGTTGCTGGAATGGCTCACGCGGGTTTTCCTATATCGGGTGTAATGGTGCGAAAAATCAGATTAACATTCAAACATACGGCATAGACTTTGCCAAGTTGCAACCGGCTATTTGCAAACAATCTTCACAGTGAGGTATGGCATAATTGCATTTTAACGGCTGGAAACCCTGTTAGATGATGAATTTACTGCTCTCCAGCGGCGCGATGCTGGTGCTACTCCTCGTAATCACTGGCTTATCTGCCTGTACGCCCGCCAGCATTCCGCTCAAGGCCATGCAAACAAAACCTGCGATTGTGCAACAACCCGTGTTGCGCACCAGCGATGGTACCGAACTGGTCATGACCCATTGGCCAGCACAAGGCACGCCCAAGGCGACATTATTGCTCATCCACGGGCTAAATGAGTACGCCGGAGCCTTTGACGAAATGTGTGAAACACTGGCACAAAAAGGCATCGAAGTATGGGCATATGACCAGCGTGGCTTCGGGCGTTCACCGCATCGCGGCTTGTGGTCAAGCGCAGAACGCATGGCACAGGATGCCCGCGAAGCCGTTAGCCAGTTGCGCACCGCGAATCCACGCCAACGCTTGTATGTGCTAGGTTTTTCGATGGGCGGTGCAGTCACATTATTGTCAGCAAAACAGGGAGGGCTGGATGTTGACGGTATTATCCTCGCCGCCCCTGCGGTATGGACGCGCTCTACCCAACCATTCTATCAACGTTGGTCACACCAACTGGCAGTGCGGCTGATACCGGGCTGGAAACCGACTGGCGCAAGCCTTGAAATTCGCCCCACTGACAATAAAGTCATGCTGCGCCGCATCTGGAAAAGCCCGTGGATGATCAAAGGCGCCCGCATCGACACGCTGAATGGCGTCGTCGATTTAATGGACAAAGCCTATGCTGCTGCGGATAGCCTTAGCGTGCCAGTTTTGCTACTGTATGGCGATAAAGATCAAATCATTCCCAAAAAACCGATTGAACGCCTGTGGCAACGCCTATCGAAATCCGGCAACACCCGGTTTATCCGTTACCCGCAAGGCTGGCACATGCTAGGGCGGGATTTGAACGGCGACGAAGTAATCACCGACATCGTGCAATGGATGCAATGATCAGAGTGCGGAGAATAGTTGCCTCAAATCGAGGCAATATAACTGTCACGGGCTTGCTTGGCACTTGCCATACGCTGCTGAAGTGCTTCAGCATCCTGCGCGTCGATCAGCGCAGCAAATTCGTCTAAATTACGCTGAAAAACGGCAATCACCTCAAGGATAGCCGTTTTGTTGGTCAGGCAAATGTCGCGCCACATCACCGGGTCACTCGACGCAATCCGTGTAAAATCACGGAATCCGCCCGCTGCATAACGCAAAATATCTTCCCGCTGCGGCATCCTCAACAGCGTATCCACCAACGAAAATGCCAGCAAATGAGGCAAGTGACTGGTCGCTGCCAAGACCTGATCATGCAATTCCACCGGCATTTGTTCCAACAATGCCCCCGTGACGCGCCACATGGCTTCCACCTTGGCAACCGCATCCGCATCCGTGTGCGCCTGTGGTGTCAAAATCACCCGACGGTTGAGGTACAAATCAGGAATTGCCGCTTCCACCCCGCTTTTTTCACGCCCCGCAATCGGATGCCCCGGCACGAACCGGGTGAAATCTGCGCCGAACACTTGCGCCACTTCCGCCACAATACTGCCTTTGGTGCTGCCTGCATCGGTGAGAATTGCACCCGCTGGCAACGCGGGTTTGATTTGCTGCAACAAGTGGCGCATTGCGCCCATCGGCACTGCCAATAACACCATGTCGGCATCGCGAACCGCCTCTGCCGGGTCAAGGCTGAAGCTGTCAATCACACCCAGCTCCACCGCTTTTTGCAAATGTTCCGCGTTGCGGCTGCAACCGACGATCATTTGACAAGCATTCGCTTGACGCAAAGCCAAAGCCAGCGACCCGCCAATCAACCCGACGCCGAAGATAACCAATTTTTTAATCACGCGTTAAGAACCTTCTGCAAGGCATTGATACAACGCTTGTTTTGAGTTTCAGTACCCACGGTAATGCGCAAATGTTGCGGCAAACCGTAACCCCCAATCGGGCGCACAATCACCCCTTCACGCAACAAGGCCTCGTACAGCGGTGCTGCCGGACGCTGCGTATTAATGGTAATAAAATTGCCCACAGTCGGTATGTATTCCCAAGCATTCTCAGCACAGGCCGCAAACCATTGCTGCAAACCAGCGGTATTCGTTGCAACGCTATTCTGAATGAAGTCCTCATCAGCCAATGCCGCTTGTGCCGCTGCTAATCCCAATGAGTTGACATTAAAAGCCTGACGCACCCGATTCAAAGTATCCGCAATCACCGGGCTAGACGCTGAATAGCCAACCCGCACTCCTGCCAAGCCGTAAATCTTGGAAAACGTGCGCGTCACAATCAAATTCGGAAATTCTGCCAGCCACGCCAGTGCATTCGGGAAAGTCGGGTCGGTGACGTATTCGGTGTAAGCTTCGTCAATCACCACAATGACGTCGTGCGGCACAGTGCGCATAAAATGGTACAGATCTTCCCGATTCAACCAAGTCCCCGTGGGATTATTAGGATTGGCGATGAAGACGACGCGCGTTTTCTCATCAATTTTCGCCGCTAGATTCGGCAGATTATGGCCGTAAGGCATGGTGTGATGATCGGGCGAATGTGCTTTGGCGATGCGCAATTCTGCGCCCACCGCTTGCGTCACAATCCGGTAGACCGCAAACGCATATTCTGAAAGTACCGCAGCACGGCTATTATCCAAAAACACCCGTGCAATTATATCCAACACGTCGTTAGAACCGTTACCTAAAGTAATCTGTGAACTGTGCAGGCCAAACTTATCCGCAATCGCCGCCTTTAACTGGTAGCCGCTGCCATCGGGATAAAGTTCCAGCGATTTAAGAGCCGCCGCCAGCGCTGCTTGCGCTTTGGGGCTTGCGCCGAGTGGATTTTCGTTGGAGGCCAGTTTGAGGATATTGCTAATCCCCAGTTCGCGCTCCAGCTCTTCGATGGGTTTACCGGGCTGATAGGGTTGCAAAGCTTGCACGCCCGTTACCGCCAGTGTTTTGAAATCAACAGTCGTTTGCATGATTGGCCTGAATAAGCAAAAAATCAGTCAAGCATTCAATCACAGCCAGCCGCGCTTGCCAAGAGCAGCGGCTGACAATACGGGGTTTACGCGACCGCTTTCGGCTTATTCGGGCGACGGCGACGCGGCTTGCTCGCCGCTGCACCTTCCGCTTTCTTTACCGGCGGCAAACCAGCCGCCTTGCGGACATCACTTTTCTGCGAGCTACTCCGGCGATTTGCTGGGCGATGCTGTGCAGGGCGCGGACGATCCGCCTCCGCATCTTTCGCAATCTCGGCGGCAGTCAACGCCCGCGTCGGCGCAACGCTGATCGTCGGCAACGGTTCACGCGGCAATTGCTGCTTGATGAGCTTTTCGATGCCTTTGAGGAAACCGTATTCTTCCGGCTCAACCAAAGAAATCGCTTCACCCGTCGCGCCCGCACGCCCGGTACGCCCAATGCGATGCACGTAATCTTCCGACACGTTCGGCAACTCGAAGTTGATCACGTGTGGCAATTGCTCAATATCCAAGCCACGAGCGGCGATGTCAGTCGCTACCAGCACGCGAATATTGCCTTGCTTGAAATCAGCCAACGCTTTGGTACGTGCACCTTGGCTTTTGTTGCCGTGAATCGCCGCCGCCGTTACGCCATCGCGTTCTAGCTTTTCAGCCAAACGGTTTGCGCCGTGTTTAGTACGCGAGAATACCAGCACTTGTTCCCACTGATTTTCACGGATTAAGTGGCTCAACAACGCGGTTTTACGCGCTTTATCCACCAAGAAAACCGATTGCGTCACGGTATTCGCCGCTGCGTTGCGTGGGCTAACCGAGATTTGCACAGGGTTATTCAATAAACCCTTGGTCAGTGCCACGATGTCATCGGAGAAGGTCGCGGAGAACATCAAGGTTTGGCGACGCTTCGGCAACAACGCCAGAATCTTGCGGATGTCGCGGATAAAACCCATGTCCAACATGCGATCCGCTTCGTCCAGCACCAGCATTTCCACTTGGGAAAACTTCACCGCGTTTTGGTCGTACAAATCCAGCAAACGCCCCGGTGTTGCTACCAGAATGTCTAAGCCACGGCGTAACGCCATCATTTGCGGGTTAGCACTCACGCCGCCGAACACGACGGTAGAGGTCAGCGGCAGATTTTTGCCGTAATCGCGCACGCTTTCGCCGACTTGAGCCGCCAGTTCGCGGGTCGGGGTCAGCACTAAAGCGCGGATGTGGTTGGATTTGGGCGCATTGCCGTTCGCCGAGAGCAAATGCAGCATCGGTAAAGTGAAACCAGCGGTTTTACCCGTACCCGTTTGCGCCGCCGCCATAATGTCGCGACCAGACAGGACAGCAGGAATACCTTGTGCTTGAATAGGAGTGGGGGTGTCGTAACCCTGTTCGCTGATGGCACGCAACAGCGGCTCGGACAAGCCGAGTTCAGAAAATAGCATTGTGTAATTAACCTCGTTCCTCAGCCGACCAGCGGCTGTAGGGATATTGCGTAAGACGGACGTTGTAATAGCGTTCCAAATGCGAAACGTCTGCACCTGCCCAGTGGGGCATGGGGATTACATCATCCGGTGCATCGAGTTCGACTTCCGCGACAATTAAGCCTGCGTTGTCACCGTGGAATTCATCTATTTCCCACAGTTTGCCGCCAAACTCGATGAAATGGCGGGTCTTTTCAATCAGCGGGCGTTCGCACAACTGATCTAACAATTCCGTCGCGTCAGGCAACGGGATTTCGTATTCGTATTCCGGGCGTTGGATGCCCAAGGTCATGCCTTTGATATTGAGCGTGGCGGTGTCATCGGCAATGCGTACCCGCACAGAGGCACGTTTGCTGCTGCTCAAATAGCCTTGGCGGAAAGATTCGGAGCGGCTGATTAAGGCTCGCCACGCATCCGATACCAGCAAAAATTTACGTTCGATTTCTGTTGCCATTAGAACCTGATTAGGGCTGAACCCCAGGTAAAGCCGCCACCGAAGGCTTCCAGCAAAATGATTTCGCCGCGCTTGATACGCCCGTCACGCACGGCGGTATCCAATGCCAACGGCACGGAGGCGGAGGACGTATTGCCATGCGTTTCGACCGTGACTACGACGTGATCCATCGACATATCCAATTTTTTCGCGGTGGCTTGAATAATGCGGATATTGGCTTGATGCGGCACTAACCAATTCACATCGGCTTTGGTCATGCCATTCGCTTCAAGGGTTTCATCCACAATCCGCCCTAAAGTATTGACGGCTACCTTGAAAACTTCGTTGCCACGCATTTGCATCAAGGCACCTTCAGCCCGCAACATTTCCATATTCCTTGAAATGCCTGCGTTCACGCTCAACAAATGTTCGTAAGCGCCATCCGCATGAATGTGGGTAGACAAAATGCCTGCTTCATCACTGGCTTCTAACACCACCGCACCCGCACCATCGCCGAATAAAATACAAGTACCGCGATCCGTCCAATCCAAAATTTTGGACATCGCTTCTGCACCCACCACCAGAGCGCATTTGCTCGCGCCGCTGCGCACAAACTTATCTGCCACGCTCAAGGCGAAGACGAAGCCGGAACACGCGGCTTGCACATCAAATGCTGCGCCGCCGTTGCGGATGCCCAAATTATTTTGCAATAAGCACGCGGTACTAGGGAAAACCAAATCTGGCGTGGACGTACCAACAATAATCAAATCAACGTCTTCAGGGCGTTTGCCTGCCATCTCCAACGCGCGGCGGGCAGCGTGTTCTGCCATGTCGGAAGCGCTTTCCATATCCACAATGTGACGTTCCCGAATGCCGGTACGTTCAAAAATCCACTCATCAGTGGTATCCACCATCTTTTCAAGATCGTGATTGGTCAGGATTTTTTCAGGCAAATAACTGCCAGTACCAGCAATACGAGAATAGATCATGCGCTCTGCCTCTGTGTGTGCAAACTTTCTAGTTGTTTATGAATACGTTGTGGGACATTGCTGATAACAGCACTGCGTGCAATACCGATAGCATTAGCAAATGCCAAACTGTCCGCACCACCGTGGCTTTTGACCACAATACCCTGCAACCCTAGCAAACTTGCCCCATTATAGCGCCTAGGGTCAAATTTGCGGCGGAATGCTTTCAATACCGGCATGGAAATTAATGCGGCTAATTTCGTAAACAGATTGGCGCTATAACCGGCTTTGAGCTGGGCAGAAACCATTTTCGCCAAGCCCTCACTGGTTTTCAGCGCCACATTGCCGACAAACCCGTCACAGACCACCACATCCACATCGCTTTGGTAAATGTCATCGCCTTCCACATACCCAATGTAATTCAGTGGGCAACCTTGTAGTAAGGCATTCGCGGCTTTTACCTGCTCATTTCCCTTAATGGCCTCTTGCCCAATATTGAGCAGACCGACCTTAGGGTTGGCTTTGTTATCAATGGCTTTGACTAATTCTGATCCCATGAGGGCGAACTGGTATAAATGTTCAGCTTCAGAATCCACATTTGCGCCTAAATCAAGCATGTGCGTATGCCCGTGCATGGAAGGAATCGCGGTGCAAATCGCGGGGCGGTCAATACCGGGCAGGGTTTTCAGCACAAAACGTGCCGTTGCCATGAGCGCACCCGTGTTACCGGCGCTGACAGCAGCATTGGCTTCGCCCGCTTTCACCAGATTAATGGCTACCCGCATGGAGGAGTCTTTTTTGTTTTTGAGGGCAACGGCGGGGGACTCATCCATTTGCACCACTTGCGAGGCGTGATGAATGCGCAAATTAGGCGTGGATAACGCTTGATGCTGTTCCAGCAAGGCGTTGATTTGGACTTCATCACCGACCAAGATCAACGCAAGATCTTGGTATTGTTTCAAAGCGTTCAGAGCGGCTGGCACTACTACTGACAAGCCGTGATCACCACCCATCGCATCCAATGCGATGCGATACTGTTCAGCCATGCTATCCCCTTTCTTGAAAAAAAATCGCGGGTCAAGCCCGCGATTTTCGTTGATTGTGTTGAGAAGCAGCGTAACGTGTTACCACTTACGCTTCGTCATCCACTTCAACGGCTGTTTTGATGATCTGACGACCACGATAGAAACCGTCTTTCGTCATGTGATGACGCAGGTGCGTTTCACCTGAAGTCGCATCCACTGACAACGTAGGGTTTTTCAGGGAATCGTGTGAACGGCGCATACCGCGTTTTGAACGAGTCATTCGAGCTTGACCGACTGCCATAGTCTGTTACTCCGGTTTTTTCCAATTTTTTAACACTGCAAAGGGATTTTTTTTGGCGCTCGCCGCAACATCCTCTTGCTCATTTTCTGTAACAGGCTCATCCGACGGCAAGGCTTCAATCAACTTGCGCAACGGTTCACACTGTTCGTGCTTTGCCACTAAAGGCAGAGCCAGAAGAATTTCATCTTCAACGAAATCCTGTATAAACAGCCGTTCATCCTCGATCAACCAAGCCTCTAAGCCTTCTTGTTCGGGGCGTTCATCCGACTCAAACGTTGTCAGTGCTACTTGTACGGGCGCATCAAGGGCAATAGTCACGGGCTGCATACAACGTTGGCATTCCAACACGATATTGCCACGGATATGCCCTTTGATCATTGGGCGACCACCTGCACTGCGGGTGAAGTCCAATGTGACGGCCATATCCTCCGTTCCATCTAAAGCAAGCGCCGCCAAACGCGGTAATTGCTGCAACGGCACAACACCGGTTAAGCATCTTCCTTGCTCAACCAGTTTAAAGGGATTAACGTCTACGGGTAGTCTGTTCAACATAAGCGCGGGATTATATGAATCCAGCCTATAATGTGTAAAGAAATTTCTGTTTTTTTATTGGGATACTTTAAACGATGACGCGAACTTTGATCCTTGGCTCGACCTCCCCCTACCGCCGCGAACTGATGCAACGCCTGCATTGCCCCTTTAACACTGCCGCCCCCGACATCGACGAAACCCGTCTGGACGGTGAAAGTGCGCGTGAGATGGTGTTGCGCTTATCCTTGCAGAAAGCCCAAGCGGTCGCGGCGCAACACCCGGATGCATTGATTATTGGTTCGGATCAGTGTGCGGTTTTACACGAGCAAGTGATCGGCAAACCGGGTAATCATGAGAATGCCATGCAGCAATTACAAAACTCATCGGGGCAAACGGTCGCGTTCCTGACGGGCTTGTGCCTGTATGACAGCCGTGATGGGTTGTATCAGTTGGATGTTGTGCCATTTGCGGTGGATTTTCGTGAATTGAACGATGCTGAAATTGATGCGTACCTGCGCAAAGATCAGCCGTACAACTGTGCAGGGAGTTTCCGTTCGGAAAGTTTGGGAATTACTTTATTTAAGCGTATGCACGGCGACGACCCCAGCGCCTTGATGGGGTTGCCGCTGATTCGTTTGAGTGAAATGCTCAAACAGGCGGGCGTGGATTTACTGGCGGCTTAATTCTTCCCGCAATTGTGCCAACACCGGCGCGGTGTCAGGACGCACACCGCGCCAGATGCAGAATGCTTCTGCCGCTTGCTCGACCAACATCCCCAGCCCATCCAAGGCTTGAGCAGCGCCTTGCGCCCTGCCCCATACCACAAATGCCGTGGGCTTGGCGCTGTACATCATGTCGTAAGTGCAACCATTCTCTGCTAAGCAACCATCAGGCAGTGGTGGTAACTCACCCTGCAAGCTGGCAGCCGTGCCGTTGATAATCAGGTCAAACTGCCCGCTGATGTCCGCAAAGCCACCACCGGACACTTGCCCGAATTCGGCGAAATCGTGCGCTAATTCCACCGCTTTCTCGGCAGTCCGGTTAGCGATGAACAAGTTGACGGGTTGCGCTTCTAGCAACGGTTGCAATACGCCGCGCACTGCACCACCCGCTCCCAACAGCAGAATACGTTTACCCTGCAAGCAGATACCGTGGTTTTGCTGCAAATCGCGCACGATGCCGATGCCGTCGGTATTATGTCCGACCATCGTGCCATCATCGCGGAAAGCCAGCGTATTCACGGCTTTGGCGCGGGCGGCGTAATCGCTGAGTTCGTCCACCAGCTCCCACGCTTCTTGCTTGAAAGGGACGGTGATATTACAACCTTTGCCGCCCGCCACGAGGAAAAACATTACGTCTTGCGCGAATTCTTCCGGCTCGGCACAGATTGCGCCGTATTCCACCGCTTCGCCGGTTTGTGCGCCGAATAGGGTGTGGATGCGCGGGGATTTGCTGTGGGCAATGGGGTTGCCGAAGACGGCGTAGTTGTCAGTCATGCTTCAACCACTCCGCCACTTGCTTGGCGTAATACGTCAAAATGCCATCCGCACCCGCCCGCTTCATCCCCAACAATGCTTCCATCACACACGCTTTTTCATTAATCCAACCATTCATGCCCGCCGCTTTGAACATCGCGTATTCGCCGCTGACTTGATAGACGTAAGTGGGCGCTTTGAACTCTTCTTTGATGCGGCGCACGATGTCGAGGTAGGGCATTCCCGGCTTAATCATCACCATATCCGCGCCTTCTTGCAGGTCGAGCGCGACTTCCCACAAGGCTTCGTCGGAATTGGCAGGGTCCATCTGGTAGCTGTATTTATTGCCACCCTTCAAATTCGCCGCCGAACCGACCGCATCGCGAAACGGGCCATAAAAGCTGGAAGCGTATTTCGCGGAATACGCCAAGATGCGCGTGTTCAAATGCCCATGCTGTTCCAACACGTCACGGATTTCGCCAATACGCCCATCCATCATATCCGACGGTGCAACCACATCCGCGCCAGCTTCGGCGTGGGAAAGCGCTTGCTTAGTCAACGCCGACACCGTTTCATCGTTGAGGATATAACCGTTTTCATCCATCAAACCGTCTTGCCCGTGCGAGGTGAACGGGTCAAGCGCCACATCGGTAATCACACCCAATTCCGGCACAGCCGCTTTGATCGCCCGTACCGCGCGTTGCGCTAAACCATCGGGATTCCACGCCTCTTCCGCCTTATCCGTTTTCGCGGATTGCGGTGTCACGGGGAAAATCGCCATCGCCGGAATACCCAGCTTGAACGCTGCTTCCGCTTCTTTCACCAGCAGATCAATGCTAATGCGCTCCACACCGGGCATGGAGGCAATGGCTTCGCGCTGATTTTCGCCTTCCATCACAAACACTGGCCAAATCAAATCATTGGCAGTCAGCACGTTTTCGCGCATTAAACGGCGGGAAAAATCATCACGGCGCATCCTGCGCATACGGGTGTAAGGGTACATTCCGGGGTAAATAGCCATTGCAAGCCCTATCAGTGAATAAAAGATCGCTTATTTTGCCCGTTTGTCGGGGGAATGCCAACTATTGACCGTAAGCGGCAATATCCACCAACAAGCAAGCATCCTCCCGCACCGCCAACGCAATCGGCAAACGCGCCCCGCTACGCCATTGCGCCAACGCCTCAACCTTACCCGCCCCCGTGACCAACACCAATTGCTGCCGACACGCCTGCAACGCCGCCACACTCAAACTCACCCGCTCCGGCGGCGGCTTCGGCGCATCAAACACGGTCTGTGTTAACGCGGCGGGATCATCCACAAACCCCGGAAACAAACTCGCCGTATGCCCATCTTCCCCCATCCCCAACATCACCACATCAAACGGCAATTTCTCACTAATCGTCTGCGCATACGCCACCGCCGCCGCTGCCGCCCCCAACTCCGCCGGAATCGGAAACCGCCGCGCCGTTGGCAAGCTCATCCGCGAATTACGCTCGACATGCTCAACTGGCAAACACCGCTCATCCCCCCAAAAAATCTCCCACCGATCCCAATCCTGCAACGTATCCGCCAGCAAAACATACGCCCGCTGCGGCGTACCGCCCCCCGCCAGTACCAAGCGAAACACCCCGCGCTCACGAATCGCCACCGCTGCCGCCGCTGCAATCCACTCACACGCCCGCTGCGCCACCGCCTCCGCATCCACCAACACTTCTGTATTCGCTGGTAACATTACTCACCTCCATTGCACGACAAGGTATGCCGCCACGCGCGATCCGAATCCCCAAAAATCTTTTCCGCCGCCTTCGGCCCCCAACCACCTGCGGGGTATTGCAACGGCAACTGCTCATCATCAGCCCAACGCTGCATCACCGGATCAACCACCGTCCACGCGGCTTTCACCTCGTCATAGCGCAAAAACAACGAACGGTCGCCCTTGATCACATCCAGCAACAATTCCTCATACGCCTCTGCCTTGCGCTCACCCGGCGTACTCACCGACGCATCCATCACAATCTGGCGCGTGTGCATTTCCAGCCCCGGCACTTTCGCGGAAATTTCCATGCGCACCGCGTCTTCTGGCTGAATCCCAATCAGCAACCAATTCGGATGCGGCTGATACACCCCGCTGCCCTTAAACAACTGCATCGGCGGCTGCTTAAAACGTACTGCCACCAACGACCGCCGCTCTTTCAAGCGCTTGCCCGTGCGCAAATAAAACGGCACATCCTTCCAACGCCAATTGTCGATATACAGCTTCATCGCCGCATAAGATTCGGTATGGCTACCCGCTGCCACCCCCATTTCCTGCAAATAACCGGGGACAGCCTCACCCTTCACCTCGCCCGCCGCGTATTGCCCGCGTATCGCATGAGTCGCAAGCGCCTCCAAATTCACCGGACGAATGGATTGCAACACTTTGACCTTTTCATTGCGCAAGGCTTCCGCTTCCAACGACACGGGTGGTTCCATTGCCAGCAACGCCATCACTTGCAGCAAATGGCTTTGAATCATGTCGCGCACCGCCCCGCCGCTCTTGTCGTAATAGCTGGCACGCCCGTCCACCCCTACCGTTTCCGCGTGGGTAATCTGAATGTGGTCAATGTGATAACGATTCCACAACGGCTCTAGAATCAGGTTAGCGAAACGCAGCACCAGCAAATTTTGCACCGCCTCTTTGCCCACGTAATGGTCAATGCGGTAAATCTGCTCTTCCTTAAGGTGCTCGCTGAGGCTGTGCTGCAACGTCCGCGCCGATTCCAAATCGTGACCAAATGGCTTTTCGATCACCATGCGCCGAAAGCCTTGCGCCTCATCCAACAATTGCGCCGCTGCCAACCTTTCCGTGACAGTGACATACAAATCCGGGCTGACCGAGAGGTAGAAAATCACATTATTGGCGCATTCACCATCGCTCTGAATCCACGCGCCCAAGGCTTGGTAAAACGTCGCCTCCGTCAAACTTCCCGCCAAATAATCCAGCCGCTGGATAAACCCCTCCAACGCCGCATCGTCAGCCACACCTTGCTTTACCAATTGCTGGCGCACTTCTGCCTGCCAAGAAACCTGCGTAAACGGGGTGCGCCCGCAGCCGAGGATTTCCACATCATCCGCCAAATGCCCCATGCAATGCAGTTGGTAAAGTGCTGGCAATAACTTGTGCACCGCCAAATTGCCCGTCGCCCCAAAAATAACGTAAGCGTGCGAAATTCCCACACAACCACAACTCATAGCTGCTCCTCCGCACCCTGTGCGCTGAGCGCAGTCGAAGCGCCCCAATGCGTATGAAAATGCAGTGCCGGGTCGCGGTCAATCCGCTGGTAGGTATGCGCCCCGAAATAATCCCGTTGCGCTTGCAAAATATTCGCCGAACCCTCTGCACAACGATAACCATCAAAAAATGCCAGCGCCGACGACAACGCGGGAGCAGGCACACCCTGCATCACCGCTAACGCCACCGCTTTACGCCAACCACTGGCAGCTTGCTTGAGTTCCACTGCAAAAAACGGGTCTTGCAACAGACTTTGCGGCACTGGTTCACGTTCAAAGCTGGCTTTAATGTCACCCAAGAAACGGCTGCGAATAATGCAACCCGCCCGCCACAGCAAGGCAATGTCGCCATACGGCAAATGCCAGCCGTATTGTTGGGCAGCGGTTTGCATCAGCATGAAACCTTGCGCATACGACACCAGCTTCGCCGCATACAACGCATCGTGGATGGCATCGAGATAGGCGTGCCGCTGTTCTGCCGCCACAGGTGCTGCTAAACCGCCCAAGATTTGGGAGGCAGCGACACGCTCATCCTTACGCGCCGACAACATCCGCGCATGAACCGCTTCACCAATCAACGTCAGTGGCACGGCGTGTTCGAGTGCGTCTTGCGCCGTCCACAACCCCGTGCCTTTTTGCCCGGCACGGTCGAGGATTTTGGTAACGAGTGGGCTACCGTCCACGTCTTTCTGGCGCAAAATCTGGCTGGTAATGTCGATCAAATACGATTCGAGCTTGCCTTGATTCCACGCGGCAAACGTATCCGCCATTGCATCGCAATCCATTCCCAGCGCGTGTTGCATCAGGTGGCAGGCTTCGGCAATCAATTGCATATCGCCGTATTCGATGCCGTTGTGCACCATTTTGACGTAATGCCCCGAACCGCCTTCGCCCAGCCATTGGCAGCAGGGAACACCATCGACTTTGGAAGCAACGGCTTGGAACATGGCGCGAATGTCCGACCATGCTTCCACCGCGCCACCGGGCATGAGAGAAGGGCCATGCCGTGCGCCCTCTTCCCCGCCGGATACGCCCATGCCGACAAAACGAAGGCTTTTCGCCGTCAACTCCTGCCAACGGCGCGTAGTGTCTTTGTAGTTGGAATTGCCACCATCGATAATAATGTCGTTGGGGTTGAGCAGCGGTAGCAATTGTTCGATCACCGCATCGACCGCCCGCCCTGCCGTGACCATCAGCATAATAATGCGTGGCTGCGCCAGTTGGTTGACGAATTCGGGTAAGGTTTGCGCGGCTTGGATCGTGCGACCCTGTGCCTGTTGCGCCATGAAGTGTTCGGTGAGGGTGTAAGTGCGGTTGTAAACGCTTAAGGAATAGCCGTGGTCATTCAGGTTGAGCGCGAGGTTTGACCCCATTACGCCGAGACCGATTAAACCGATGTTGCTGGGAGTGGTGTCCATGCCTACCTCGTTGTCATGTTAAGTATGGTGGTGGGTAGGTGTAGGATAGCAGAGCGTAGGAGGGATGCCCACCGAAGGTAGAAGGCATCCGTTTTTACACCCTGCCTCAGCGCTTCCGCTATACTTAAACCTTGTTCTCAGCTTGCAAGCATCTTGTATGAAAAAACTCCCCATCGGCATCAGCACCCTCAGCAGCATCCTCAACGACGGCTGCGTCTACGTGGACAAAACCGCCCTGATTCACCAACTGGTGACAACCAGCCGCTATCACTTCCTCTCCCGCCCGCGCCGCTTCGGTAAATCCCTGCTGGTTGACACCCTCAAAGAACTCTTCGAGGGCAACGAATCATTGTTCCAAGGCTTAGCCATTCACCCGCTATGGGACTGGACAAAAAAACACCCCGTCATCCACATCACCTTCAACGACGGCGTGCATACCGACCGGGCGCAACTGGATAACCGTATCCGCGCACAGTTGCACGACAATGCCAAACGCCTAGAAATCGAACTACCCGGAACGGATGACATTCCCCTGCAATTTTCCCGCCTACTTGAGCGAGCTGTTGAACACTACGGGCAACCTGCGGTAGTGCTGATCGACGAATACGACAAACCCATTCTCGACCAAATTCTGGACAGCCAACGCGCCGCCGAATTGCGTGACGGTTTGAAAAACCTCTATTCGGTACTGAAAGGGCGCGACACCCTGCTGCGCTTTGTACTATTGACCGGCGTATCCAAATTTTCCCAAGTCTCACTTTTCAGCGGGTTAAACAACCTCAACGACATCACACTGGATGCGCGTTACAGCGCCTTGTGCGGCTACACCCAAAGTGAACTGGAACACCATTTTCATGACCATCTAAAAGGCGCGGATATGGCACGCGTGAGGGCATGGTATAACGGCTACAACTGGTTAGGAGAATCCGTTTACAATCCGTTTGACATCTTGTTATTTGTCGATAAAGGGCAACAATTTCGCAGCTACTGGTTTGAAACAGCTACCCCCAGCTTTCTGCTGACCTTGCTCAAAACCGGACATTACTACCTGCCACAACTGGAATACCTCGAAGTCCAAGAATCCAGCCTTGGCAGTATTGACATCGACAATATCCCCGCCGAAGTGCTGCTATTCCAAACCGGCTACCTCACCATCCACGAAACCCTGCAAATGGGCAACCAATTGGGTCTCGTCTTAGGCTACCCCAACCTTGAAGTCAAACTCAGTTTGACTACCCATTTGCTAAGCTATCTCACCCCAACCAACAGTCGCGCCCCGCAAACCAGCATACAAATCTACCGCCTACTGGCAAAAGCAGACATGGACGGGCTACGGGATACGTTCAAACGCTTCTTCGCCAGCATCCCCCACGATTGGTATCGCAATAATAGTATTGACCAGTACGAAGGCTATTACGCCAGCCTGTTCTACGCCCACGTGGTCGCTTGTGGTGCGACCACCATTGCGGAAGATGTCACCGCCACCGGACAAATTGACCTAACCGCGATCGTGGACAACAAGGTATTTATTTTCGAGTTCAAAGCCATCGACACTGAACAAAGCAGCGGCACAGCATTGGCACAAATCAAAACCAAACGCTACGCCGATAAATACCGCGACGGACGCGCGTTATATCTGGTCGGCATCGAATTCAGCAAACAAACCCGCAATATCGTCGGGTTTGAGTGTGAGAACAGCTAACACATGATCAAAATCACTCCATCAAGAGTTGCATGATTATTGGGAGAACATGGATCGCTGGGTTATCAGGGGCGGCAGTACCTGCTTTGCCAACACAATGAACAAAGTACTTGGATTGCTTGGAGGAATTTTGCCATGCCCATGTTTCATTACCGTATATCACATAGTAATTACCTGATATGTCTGGATTTGGTGTACTCGACCATAGTCCTGTCTCTTGTGTCAGAACCTTAAAGCCTGCGTGTTCTGTCAAAATGCTGAGAGGCGTATCGGTAAGTTGATAGGCATTCCTCAATTCTTCAATAGTTGGCAACCTTGTTCCCCTGTCTTTGCAATATTTATTGGCATCATCAAAATTCATTGCTGATGTACTAATATTTCCAATGAACTGAAGCGCTTCGGATGCTGCCGATACATCTACCGTAAACTGTTTGAGGATGTAATCACTGCCTGCCTTGTCGCGAATAATGCCGGTTTTCACACCTGCCGCTGTCGGCATACAACTAGCAGTAAACTGGTTAACCAAATCACCGACACCGGGCAATGGTGGTAGCGTGCCTGATGGCGGTGGTGGTGGCGGAGCAGTCGGGGGAGCTACAGCATTATTCAGAGCACTCTTCGGCGACAATTGGGGATAGCCACCATCTGCCCGTATTTGCATGTCTTCACAGCCTGACAAAGTAACGTCTATGCTACCTGTTAAGTTTTTCCCTGTAATCACCAGTTCCAGTCGTTTTCCAACAATCGCTGTATTGGGTGTCACAGAACTGATGGTTGCGGTCACGGGGTATGATTTGGCATTGTTCGGGTCAGTGCCAGCATCATATTCCTGCTTATTGGTGAAGCTATCCTTATCAGCATCTTGCGTTGCATCTGTTGAATTCAGAGAATCAAAACCGTGTTGTGCTTCCCACGTATCAGGCATTCCGTCGTTGTCATCATCGGGATCAGCGTTGTTACCGATGCCATTACCATCCGTATCCAGCCACTCTTTCGGGTCATTGGGGAAAGCATCTTTGTCATCGGGATAACCATCACCGTCAGTATCAAAAGCGGTAAGCTGCAAAATAATTTCAATTTGAGGCTTAGGGGCATTGGCTGTCAGTGTTATTTCTGTTGACTTAGAAGAAATATCATCTTTTTTAGCTTGCAGTGTGTATACGCCAGCCTCCAAACCACCAAAATCGAAACTACCATAGTTATCTGTTAATGTACTGGTAGATAACTTTCCGCCAAGTATTACTTGGGCATTAACCCAAGGTTCTCCACCATCAGACAACACATAACCTGTTATCCTCATTTCTGGAACAACTGCAATTGAACGGGTTATCACTCCGTCATTGGCATTACCATCAAGATTCATGGACTGTACGCGAATAGTGAGATTCCCATAAATATCAGGCACACTCCACTCAACCTCCCATCGGTTATTTTTATCTATTGGTATATTTCTTTCAATAAGGTTCCAAGTTACCCCATCAAATGAATATTCAAGCATAACCTCTCGAATACCATAGTTTGCACGAGATGTGTCACCGCCATCTTGAGCTATACCAGAAAGCACGAGACTGCTACCACCACGCACTTGGCTAAGCGGTGCATTAAGCGAAACAGTTGGTTTATTCAATGATGGTGTTACCTGTGTGATTTGCAACAAGGCAGTCTCAGAAACTTCAATACCCAAATTATTACCGACATAGGCAACAATTCTATAAACACCACTTGTAGTTCCTGATGAATAACGATCAGGCGCAATCCAACGCACTTTACTAAATGGAGTTTCTCCAGCAGGTGTCAAGTCTACAAACGTTCCACCATCAGCACGCCATGCAGCGAACAGGTTTTTATGATTCGTTATTTTGTTTGAGTCAATGCAAGAGTCACTTCCTCCTGAAATACCAATTTGTAAGTCAACGGAATACAACTCTGCCTCGTCAATAGTTTGCACACCTTCTCTTACCCTTTGGATAACAATATTGGGTGCAATAACGTTGTGGCAAACAGGTTGCTCATAGCGAATTCCAATTTCTCCATCGTTAAAATCACTTTGGAAAAAATCATTTCCATCAATAAGCGGTTTATTTATTTGTCGACTTTTAATATTAGCTGATTTATCCATCAGCCTATGCAATATTACAAAAACATCTTCACGGTTAAGTTTTATATCTGGCCTATAGGTATTTTGATCACCATCACCTTTAATTAAACCATTTTCCAATGCACTATAAATGTAACCTGCTGCTGGATGAGAGAATGGCACATCATCAAATTCCACATCAACAGCAAATGCTTTTAGAGGCGATAAATTCCAACTTTCCAAGATAGCTTTCAAAGCCCATGCACGGCTAATATTACTCGATGGTTTAAATAAAGGGTTCATGCCCTGCTCATAACCACGATCAAATACTGAAACAAGATCATCAAATTGCAAACGTGATAAGTATGCGACCTCATCATAATACCATACAGAAGCATCATTAATATCTAGAAAAGTTGATTGTAGATTACCGCCAGCCCAAGTCTCAAATTGTATATCCGCCTTGGACTTTCCACCACCTAATGCTCGATAAAGCATAGTGGCTAACTCAGCACGATTAATTGAGGTTGTTCCACGTAAGTCATAGCTAGTTGGATTATCAACAATCTCTTGTGTGACCATAAAATCTGCTGCATCCTGCGCCCAATCTGAAACATTTATATATTTTGATTTTGATACATTAACCGTAAACGAACCAAGGGCATTGGCGGGTGACGGATGCTGTACTGTCTTTGCCCATATTCCAACAGTATAGACACCCGGTGTGCTGAAAGTGGCTGTGCTGAAAGTGAAGTTACTCAGTGAGAAAGAAGCGGCATTCACATTGTCACGGTTCATTGCCGTTTTGTTGCTAGTGCTGATGCCTGGCCCTGTTACCGCTGCCGTTACCGAACTCAAACTGTCACCACTGCCTGCATTGACTGTACCTACCAGCCTATAGCTTTCACCCGCTTTCAGCGTCTGGTTGCCAGACAGACCACTCACCGAGGGAGTCGCGCTTGCGACCGTAACCGTAAACGAACCAAGGGCATTGGCGGGTGACGGATGCTGTACTGTCTTTGCCCATATTCCAACAGTATAGACACCCGGTGTGCTGAAAGTGGCTGTGCTGAAAGTGAAGTTACTCAGTGAGAAAGAAGCGGCATTCACATTGTCACGGTTCATTGCCGTTTTGTTGCTAGTGCTGATGCCTGGCCCTGTTACCGCTGCCGTTACCGAACTCAAACTGTCACCACTGCCTGCATTGACTGTACCTACCAGCCTATAGCTTTCACCCGCTTTCAGCGTCTGGTTGCCAGACAGACCACTCACCGAGGGAGTCGCGCTTGCGACCGTAACCGTAAACGAACCAAGGGCATTGGCGGGTGACGGATGCTGTACTGTCTTTGCCCATATTCCAACAGTATAGACACCCGGTGTGCTGAAAGTGGCTGTGCTGAAAGTGAAGTTACTCAGTGAGAAAGAAGCGGCATTCACATTGTCACGGTTCATTGCCGTTTTGTTGCTAGTGCTGATGCCTGGCCCTGTTACCGCTGCCGTTACCGAACTCAAACTGTCACCACTGCCTGCATTGACTGTACCTACCAGCCTATAGCTTTCACCCGCTTTCAGCGTCTGGTTGCCAGACAGACCACTCACGGTGGGTGCCGCACTAGAAACTCTAATGGGACCAGCCCATGCCCAACCACCATCGTTACTTTCATACCTGATATAGAAATCTTTGGGGTAGCCAGTATAAGCTGCCAAATCATGATTAAGGGCTATTGATGAAGAATCCGCATAAATTGTACCCGAAGTGCGATTTACTCCATAAGTTTCTGGGCTTCCTGTTTTGAGATACATTGTCCCTGTCGAACTAAAAGTTCCAGTTTGCTTTGAAGCTGTAATGTATAAATATGTGCCACTAATTCTTGCATCCATACGCAGAATGTTACTACCCCAATAGCTAGAGCCAGTAGTCGTAGAAGAGCGGTCAATGTTATAACTTGCATAAGACCCAACTGGCAGCATTATCAGCCAGACCAATAGAATCAATCTAATGTAAATAATCATGGCACTCAACCTCTTTAATACGAACGACGACATACTTTACTCACAATATTCAAACCCACATTCCTCACCCATACATCCACCCCAACCAATCCCCAACAAACCATCGCTATAGCAATTAGGAACTTTTCTGTTGCGACTAAAATCAAAATGGGTTTTTCCCAGTGTACATCCACAAGGATTAACCTTTTCTTCATTCAGAGCATCAAAAACACCAGCAAACTCATATATACCATCACCGCCAGCTATGTAAACATCTCCATTTAAATAGCCATTTTCTTTCAACAACGCTATCGACAAGCTACCTTTTGTCGATCCTATTTTACGGTCAACAAAAACAGACTTGAAAACAGTTTCCAGAATATCCAGTCCCTGCATTTTCCCTCTAGTCAAAACATCTTCAACTGCACCATTGATAAGAGTCTCAGAAAACCCATCTAAAATATAGTCTTCCATGTAGAAATAAGAAGTAATTGCGATCATCATATATTTTCGAATATCATCATTACCTCTTAATTCTTCCGAGAAACCAGAATTAAAAGAAATCACCAAGGCATTTGAATAACCACTGGATTTAAGAGTTACATTTTTATCCTTAAAAACTTTAAGTACATTTTTTTCATATACTTGCCTTATAATTCTCACCGCTTCTTCTCTAGTAATCTTTTGATTAATGTCACTCTTGATATAATAATTGCTTCTACTAGCTTCAAGCATATAAATATCCCACCAGTTCCTAAATACCCCGATAGGTCTTTCAAATTTGAATGCCTCAAGCACAATCTTTAGAGCTTGAATATAGCTTATATTTTCGTGAGGATTAAATTTATTATCAGAGTAGCCATTTACAATACTTTCATTTTTTGCAACACAAACATAACTGTGAAACCAATCAGTATTTTTCACATCAGAAAAGCAATCATTGACTTCTGATGAAAAGTGATCGAGACCTCTTGATGCAATTAAAACTATTTTCATAAACTCCGCCCTCGTAATTTCTTTTTTTGGACGAAAAGTTCGATCTGAGTACCCTCTAGCCCACCCCATAGAAGAAGTAAATCTAACATCTGAACAATATTCATAGTTTTTGCTTATATCAGAATATTGACTGACATACTCTCCTTCGCAAATTCCTGCCCAAGAGTCAGAGCAGCAGAATAATAAAATTAATATGATGTAGTATTTCTTCATAAAGCTCACTGAGGGAAGGTCTTATCTAACAATGCTACAGCCTCGGCTCTTGTCAGCAACGCTGATGGTCTTGCGCAAGGTGCTGCCTTGGGTGTGCAAATATTAGGATTATTATAACCATCCACCCACCTATACTTTTTTGCAATACAAATTGGGACATTAAACCAATCATTCCCTGAAACATCAGAAAACTTATCATTTTCTCTAAAATCACATGACTCTTTATTCTTGTCTTTAGCTCTTACTATCAGTGCTATAGCCTCACTTCTACTTATTGCCCGATAAGGCTCAAAACTGCTTCTTAACCCATCCAACAATCCTTTTTCAAAAGCTATATTGATATAGTCAAAAAACCATTCATTATTTTTTACATCAATATAAGGATTGGATTTGCAGGACGTTGGTTCACAACTCAATCCAGAGAACTTAACTAGCAGCCTCAGGAATTCAGCTCTGGTGATAGAATTGTTTGGCTTAAAAAAACGAAGTCCGACCAAATCAGGATAACCATTTATGTAACCATTTAAATAAAAAATACTAGCTTGCTTACCAAACCAAGACTGGGGTTCAATATCCACAAAAGGAAAGTTGGCCTCGCTCAACTTCTTACCATTATTCTCAAATACTTCAAGCGAAAATGAATCAAATATAAATTCCTGCGGTAATTCAAAATGCATTGTTTTGCCATCAACCCTTGATATTCTTGCTGCATCAATGTTAGCCATCAGACATCCCATTTCGTATACATGCCCTTTATTATCTTTTGAACATTTGGATAATCTGATATTTACACCATCTGGAATATTAAATCCAATTGCTTTTATAAAAAAATCTCTGGAATCGGCATTAGTTCCATCATTCTTTATGACAGATATTGCAGGAAAAGGTGGATCAGAAATCCACAAACGACTAGAGCCACTCCCTTTGTAGTTTTTCCCGGAATTCCGGGTCAAATCAGGTGTCGTTTCAGAATATACATCATCTTTGCTATTTTTATAGATTATTTGAGGATAATAAGAGGATGAATTTATTCCATTAGCAACATCCGTGGATGCGTACAAATCATAAGGATCAAAAGCCTTAACACCTACATGATCTTTGCATAATGAGTACAGATCCTCTGGAAAACAAGCATTTTTATAACTGCCCGCAAAAACATTAAAATGCACATGAGTCCAAGACGTATTACTTTTTCCACACGTACCGATTTTACCTCCTCTTTTAACAGGAAACCAGCTTGCTGTATTTGCTTGGTCATTCACACTATGTCTAATTCCAGTTCTTTTAGGTATTTCACCGACTACTGATTCCAGATGACCATACAATGTATAAATGTACTCACCATTTTCATTCTTTTCATTGTGTTTGATAATAACTATAGTCCCTGCACCAGCAGTATCAGCAACTGCCAATCCATCAGCCGCTGCAATAACATTGGTTCCCAAGGAACACATGATGTCTATTGAGCCATGCGGCTTTCCATTATCCGACGTAACGTACTGCCAACCGTTTCCTATGATATGTTGGCCTTCAAAAGGAAAGGAGAGGAACTTGGGAAGTTCTGCATGAACATTACCAACCAAAAAGAATGCGCAAAAAAACCATATCCGGCTTCTTGAACTCCCGAATATCATGTCAGATTCAGTTCTTCGACGTATCCTCCAGTTTGAGAGAACGGTCTCTAACCAATCTCCCAAGCTTTGGGTGTTTTCATGGTGTGACATGCGCAACCCTTCCGATAAACGGTGATTATTGGTACTTGACAATTCGATGCTAACCCATTTCTTTTACTTATTGGACAAAAGGTTTACTTGTAGGCTTAAACTGTGTAGTTGACTACTCAATCCCGTCCACCACAGCAAGAGACCTAACCATGCAAACAGAATTTGGCATATTCCTACGCCGGAAAATCCTTGAAAAATCAATATCAATCAGTAAATTCGCAGAAGAAGTAGGACTCAGCCGCAAAGCCGTCCACAATCTGCTAGACGGCAGCGTAGAAGAAGCCAAGTTCAAGACGCTGATCAACATCGCTAATGGACTCGACATACATCCAATGGAACTGATCAGTGCCTACTTCCGCTACGCTGACTTTGCCTGCCACACCGGCACAGAATGCCGTACATCCAGTTCCACCACTGGGGACGACATCGGCTTCGTCAAGGATGTGACCTTTCCCGATGGCACAATGGTTTCCATCAACACCACCTTCGTCAAAAAATGGCTAATTCAGAACACCGGCACAGTCCACTGGCAAGGGCGCAGCCTCATCTGCATTGACGACCTCCTGCAAGTACGCCACCCCGACGGCACAATCGTAAAACACGGTCTCAAATCCCCCCAAAACCATTACCCACTACCTGACACCCCACCCAACGGACAAATCGAAATCGCCATCACCTTCACCGCCCCCAACTACCCCAGCACCGTCATCTCCCACTGGAAAATGGTCGACTCCCAAGGCAACTACTGCTTCCCCATCAATGCCCCACTCACCTGCATGATTAAGGTATTTTCACTATGATCGGCACCCTCACTCCATCAAAAGCTGCATAATGATCGGAAGAATAGAGATCGCCGGATTATTGGAGGGATTGAAGGGATAATCTGAAGAATCATTAGGCTTAGTTCCCTGCTGAAACTCTTGCAAATTCGTAAAGCCATCACCATCCGAATCCAGCAAAGCATCACTGGCATCACGCGGATTCAAACCATACTGAAGTTCCCACGAATCCGGCATTCCATCGTTATCATCGTCTTCATCCAAGCTATCGGGAATAAGGTCGCCATCGTAATCCAGCGATTGCAAGGCATGTAACAGATTGACGCGACCGTAACCATAATAGTCATTGCGATTATTAACATAGGCATAAGTACCTATTTTTTCAGCCGTATTACGCAATCTCTCGCGGATATTAGCAGCAGTCAGGGTCGGGTCAAATGCAATGATATTGACGACAATACCGGCTACCAGCGGTGTAGCGGCGGAAGTTCCGCCAAAGCTGTTGGTGTATTCAGTAGCAGAATACCCATCTGCCCCTAAACGATCAGTGGTGGTAATACGCTGATTCTGGTTACTGGATGGCGCAACTACATCCAGCTCTACCCCAAAGGTGCTGTAATCACTGCGTTCTTCCATCCCGCTGATAGCGCCATCCGTACTTGCACCCACAGCAATGGTGTCTGGATTAGAAGCAGGATAAGCCAGCGCATTATTGTGCCCGTATTGTCCGGGGGTGTACTGATGAACCAATTGTCCATCCACATAAAATTGAAACCAATCGTAGTTCATTTCAGAAGAAACCCATGCCCAATAGCTGAGTTCACCGGCTTGAACTTGGCGAGTAATCCGTAGTTGCGTGCTTTGATTATGGGAAATGTTGCCTGATTTAACAGATTTACCGTCTGTGCCGCGTATATGCACACCATCCGCCACAATTGCCCAGCCCGCAGTGCCACTGGTAATGAATCCTGTGGGGACATTACCGACTATCTCACTATCAAAGTCGATCGTTTCACCATCAGGCCAGACAATATCATCCAACCAGACACTGTTATCTCCTTGGGTGAGGTAAGCGTCGTTAAGGAAAACCCACTCAAAGGTATGTTCACCAGCAGACAGGTTAGATAGCGTGAATTTCGCCCATCCGCTAGCATTATTACCGGCAGCAAACAGGACAGGTGTACCCTTGTTACCTCGGCGAGCAGCGCTAATATTGCCACTCACGGCATCGGCAATGGCGGAATCCAAGGTACTTTCGCAACCGTCGATGCTCCAGCTATTGTTGACGACATCGGCGTATTTGCCCGCATAACGTATGCTGTCGGCAATATCCGTGCAATTATAGCCCCAACGAATCGGCAAAATGCGGGCATTAACAGCACTACCTGTAACGCCATTGCCATTGTTGCCCTTGGCTCCGGCAACACCCGCAACCGCAGTCCCATGATTGTCAGACACGGATGCGGGGTTTGGATTGTTGTCGTGATCATAAAAATCCCATCCCTGATAATCATCAATATAACTATTGCCATCATCGTCAATGCCATTGGATTCTTTGCCATTGCCGCTCTCACCCGGATTATTCCAGATAGGTAAATCAGGGTGGGTGGTTTGGATGCTATCGTCGATAATCGCAATAACCGTATTGTCGCCTTTACTGATTTCCCAGCCCTCAGGGGCATCAATGTCCGCATCCGGTAATGCGCCACTCTGCCCTGTATTATGCAAATGCCATTGATTGGGATAGAGCGGGTCATTAGGCACAAACCCCATGCTTACCGGGTGAGTCAGCATCAACGGCTCAGCCCATTCGATAAAATCAAGCTGTGCCAGATTTCTGGTTAGTTGAAAGACCGCAGCGGCATCGGTAACACTTTCTCCTAAAGTGAGTTGATATTCCCCTTGGCTAAAACGCAGTGGCGTCACTGCTGTTATATCAAAACGGCTGCGCAAAGTTGCCAAGTTAGCCGCTTCGTTAGCGCTGTCAGCAAACTGGATAACAATATCCCGCGCAATGGCTACACCTGTTTTGGCGAAACCTTTATCTGTTTGCAATACAGGGGAAATGAACGAACCTGTCCCGGCAGTACTTTTCATGCGCTTGAACAGATCATCCCGGTTGACGGGCGATTTTGGCGTAAAGACCAGTTCGCGGGTAAATGCCGTGCCTTTTTCCTGATAGAAATCGTTGCCATGCTGTGATAGCAAGTTTTGTGACAGGGTATTAGTAACAGCTTTCCCCGGAGGAGGCATTAAAACATATTGATTACTCCCATGCTTAAACTGAATTTTAGAACCATTCGGACGGTAGTAATAGAATTCCTTATCGGCTGTTTGGCTAACGGCTGGTAATACAATCGGCGGGGGCTTTGTTGGTTTAATAGACGGCGGGATTGTCTTACCAAATACCGCAGTTGTGGTATTAGCGTTATCATTTGGTTGGGCAGCCACGTATGCAGTACTCACCAACAATAATACTGCAAAGATAAACGGCAGCTTATGCCCGTGCATGATAATCCCCTGTTAGTGCATATACTCACTCAAGGGCAAGCTCCGTAATAATAAGGAGCTTGCCTCTGTGAGTTTTCCTTTATGATTTAATCCAACAACATATCCATAATAATTGGAATAATGTTCACCGCACTCGGATTATTGACACCATCAGATGGATCGGTTGGATTTTTACCTTGCTGGTATTCCTGAAGATTGGTTAATCCGTCACCATCGGTATCCAAGGCAGCATCACTGGCATGTAACGTATCGAAATCGTACTCAGTTTCCCATGTGTCCGGCATCCCATCATTGTCGTCATCGTCGTCACACTCGTTACCCTTAGAATCGCCATCAGTATTAATTTGATCAGGATTGGACTCTGTAGGACAATTATCTGATGCATCGGAAATTCCATCACCATCCTGATCTGCAACATTTTCTGATAATGCGAAAGTACCGTAAGCCGTTAAACCAGAACTCGTTGCAAATACAGCTTCTCCACTACCCCCACGCGCTGAAGTGGTTTGGGATGTCCACGAACCGCCGGTTTGCAAGTAAACATTTGGCGTGGTGTTACCATTGCTTTCAGCAGCTCGATAGTAAAACCGCGTTGCTGATGTTTGATTGGTGGTCGGTGTTACTAGGTAGCAGCGATTAACGCCTGTAGCAGGAGGACCCGACGCAGCGCACTTCTGATTACCTTTTACCTCAACTGTAGTGCTACCCATGCTGCCTGAACTAGGCGTTATTTCAACACCAAAATATTTATCAGATGTTCCGGCTGCATTCTTAATGCGGGCAAACTCAGTTGTCGTACTATTTGCGGTTGTCTTGGTTTGTTTAATCCCACCATTATTAGTCACACCTCCCTCGACAGTAACAGCATGAGTAGAAAAGTCTGCGGTAGCACCATTAGATGTTTGTAAGTTATTTCCAAAATTAACATTCCCATTGAATGTGGTTGTGCCTGAAATAACCTGAACATTATGGAATGTGATTCCGGCTGACCCTGCCAGTGAAACATTATCCATATATGACCAGTCGACACCATCATGATGGAATCCTATGTAATAAGTACCGCTAGAAGGAACCGTGAAAGTAAAATTTGCTGAACCAGTAGCGGTTCTTGTACCAATCAAAGTAGTCATGTTGACCGAGTTTGCATTAGACCCATAATAAACCCGCAATATATCTGAATTTGAACCATCTTGGTTAAAATCAAACGTTAAAGTATATGTTACACCACTATTTAATGAAACGGCATTTGAATGTAGCCATCCATTTCCGGCAGCAACTGCCACGCCACTACTACCTAATTGACCACCATACCAAGGACCTTGTTCTGTCCAGCTAGAAGGCAAATAAGCTGTATTACAACAACCTTGCCCATCTCCTTCACTAAAATCTTCATTCAATACAGAAGAATTGGTGATCTTGTTAACTGCTTGACTAGAACCATCAAATATGACGGTGCTAGTGCCTTTCTGAAATCCTGTTGGGGTATTTTCTTGCCAATTGCCTGCAACATTAATTGTGAAGGTGGCGGCATTAAGGGTTGCTCCAGCACTGATTTGGAGGTTGCCATCAATATTCAGGTTGCTTTCCAACGTTACTTCGCTGGTGTCTGCACCACTGCCGATTTGTACATTCCTGAAAGCTGATGAAGATGTAATGCCAATACCAATGGAGCCACTGAGAATGACTGTGCCACCCGTTGCATTGAATCCTCCGGCATCTTCCCAGCTCCAACCGACAGTGAGTGTTCCCCCACTCATATTCAAAGTTGCACCGTTAGCAATCACCAGCTCACGCGCATTCACTGAGCCAGTTGAAACAGTCGGATAACGCCCAAGACCACTGGGTATATAAACATTATCATAAGAGCGTGGTACTCGATTCACTGCGGTAGTTGAACCGGGAGCGCCTTCATTAATTGTCCAGTTCCCTGCGGTTGACCAGTCTGAGCTGACTGCACCAGTCCAGGTCAAACGGCTATCACGAAACTTAGCAGTGGTGGCTGCTTTTGTATTGAAATTTGTTCCATTATCTGCATCACACTCAACTGCTGGGTTTGCCTGCCCCTCAGCACAACTGGTACTCGTGCCACTAGGAACGCCAGTTGGAACATCATTATAATTAACATTGGGGTTAGAAAAATGTGCAATCCTATCGCAAGTGCCTATGCCTAATGCATTACAACGATTGCCGTATGACATAATGGTGCGGAAACTGTTAACGCCATCAATATGCACATAACCATGCCCAATACTAGCCGGAGTTGTGTCACTATCCATATACCAATCATGACGACTACCCATATTGTGGCCTAACTCATGAGCAAAAACGGATTGTCCAAATGAACAGGCATTCATGGCTGAAAATCCATAATCTTCCCAGCCAACATTATTATTTATAGTTTGTAACCAAGCTAAACCACCGCATGATGAACTTACATAAGGTGTAAAAAACACAACAAGATCCGCATGATATTCATTACGCTTGCCATGCAGCCCCGAAATACTTCCATCAGTTGCGGCATCAAGAGCAGTACCCAAATCGCTATTCGTATGGTTAAAACCATCCACACCACCAACCAGCCAAACCCGCTGATTAATATTGCTATTTTCATAAGCCTGATTGGTATAGGCAATGAATAGCTCTGCATAAGCTTGTGCATTTGCTGGTGTTACCTTTCCGCCACTGTCATCTTGGTCATAAGCCACGTAGACATCAATGATTGAGCCATCATCATTGGAAATGGCGACAGAACCGCCTGCCAGTGTATTAATCTTCGTTTGAATATTTTCAGGTATGCGTATATCACTTTCACCAGAGAGGATGGCTATATCCCTGATCTGTTCAATAACGTGCAGATCATTTCCTACCGGACGGATTGAGAATTTGCCACGTCGTGGGATTTCAGCAGAACCGTAAACAAAACTGCCTTTCTGAATAACGAAAATAACCGTGCTTCCCGGAATATTTTCCACTTCCCCAACCCAAGTCGTGCTGCCTGAATCGTTGTGATAACGCTTCTTCTGTTTGACTTGAAAAATACTGTCATCGAAAAGATTCAGGGTAATGGTTTCCTGACTGATCAATGCAGGCGGTTGTTGCAAATCGCTAGGGGTAGTGATCGGTTGTTTACCGAGGAGCTGTCCAACATCAATCTGAACTGCACGGCTGCGTAAAGCAGCATCTGAAGCATCAACCTGAACGCTAGGTGTAGCAACGACCGTAAACAGTCCAGTTATTGTGGGGTCTGTTGCAGCGTGTAGCGGTACTGAACAAACAAGTGCGAAAAAAAGAATCGCCATGAGGCGTGGTAGTGATGCAAACCATTTGATTGCCATGATAAAGCCGTCCCCCTGTATATGCTCTGGAAAATAAGTAGCTGCAACACTCTTTTTGTTACATACAGGTCATTAATTATACTTTTAACTGCAAGCAAATAATGTGATGACAATCACTCTAGCAAAAGTTGCATAATGATCGGCATAACGCGAACCGCCGGATTGTTCGCGCTGGCATCCGCAGGATCGTTGGGGTCGCGGCCCGCGTCGATTTCGGCCTTGTCGTTCATGCCGTCGCCGTCGCTGTCCTGATTCAGCGGGTTGGTGTTGTGGGTGTTGACTTCTTCGCCGTCCTTGAGACCATCGCCGTCACTGTCAGGGTTCAATGGGTCTGTGTCCAGCCGGTATTCATCCAGATTAATGAGACCATCGCTATCATTGTCGGCAACTGCGTCAGCGGCATTGCTGGAATCCAGCCCGTTTTCCAGTTCCCACAAGTCCGGCAGACCGTCGTTGTCGTCATCCTCATCCTGCTGGTTCGGCAGACCATCATTATCGCTGTCCAGTTCAGCGGCATGGGTATCCTGCCAGACCAGTTCACCCAAACGGGTCAGGTTGGATGGATGGGCATGACAGGCGTCAATGGCGGCTCCGCTGCCCTGTGATGTAGCGTCTGTGGTCAGGTCGTTATTGTCACTGGCCGCCCATGTCCAGACCAGCCGTCCGATGTGCTGGTACTGTGGTCGTTGCAGCAGTGTATGCAGCGCTTCGGTGGCTTTGCCGGTGTTGTCCGCGTAACCGAATTCGCCAATTAGTAGTGGGGAGCGGGTCGTTGCCTGCACACGGTCGAAATAGTCTTGTAAACGTGCCGCCGGATCAGCCCCGTAGTTCCACTGGTCATACACATGGATCGTGCCGCCCAGTTGCGGGTCAGCAGCAAAAAAATCGGCATTGGAGAGCAGCGCACTTGCCTCGCTGGCAACTGGTTGGTCGCCATTCCAGTTAGGGCCGGTATCCTGCCCCCAAGCGTTGCCGGAAGCAAAAATCGGCATGTTGGGGGCAATGCTGCGCACCGCCGCCCGCATGGCCGCGTATTCCGCCTGCCAGCGGCTGAAATCATGTGCCGGAATGCCCTGATCCGCGTTACCCACCCCCTGATAGGTTCCCGGTTCATTGTGCAGGTCGATCCAGACATAGGGGTTGTCCTTGAACTTGCGGGCGAAGTCGGTGATGAAGGTCGTGTAATCTTCCAGATGCGTCCCTTCGAAATATTTACCCAGCAGGTCGTGGACATCGAACAGCACCACGATGCCGCGTGCGGTGTAAGCTTCGATCAGCGCGCGTATGTCGTAAGTACGCAAACCGCCGCTATTGGTCGGGTCGAAAATCAGCGGCTGGTCGAGGTAGACGATGTGGTCTTTCCACTGGTCGGTCGTAGTGTCTGGCAGTATCCAAGCGTGCAGGCGTACCGTGTTGAAGTTCCAGCATCCAGCGATGCGTTCAATACTGTCGGCATCGCCTTGCCAGGGGAAGATGTTAACTCCCTTGGGTACAAACAGGTTGCCTTGCGGGTCGAAAATCCGGTTGCCCACCATGTGAAAATGCGAGCCGGTCGGGGCTGCATCCAACCGCCGGTCTGGCGTGTGGTAAAAATTCACGTTGTCGATCAGCAAGTCGTAAGGCGTTTCCGCGTGATTGCCGTCAGCCTGCACCGCGACCGCCAGCAGATCCGGATTGCCCGGCGTGTTGAACGGCTCAACCGCGATATCCAGTTCATGCCGCTGGTCATTAATGATGAAATAGCGGTAATAGACCTTGCCGCCCCGGATTTCACCCTCCAGCCGCAGCTTGTGCCAGCTATTAATCGCCAGTTCCTGCTGAATATTGAGTGAAACCCAGCGTTCGGCATCCGGCTTGTTGGCATCCCAATAACGCCATTGCGGACCACCCGAACCGACATTCATCCACTGTAGAGCCCATTCATGACGTTTTTCATCTTGCCACTGATTCATGGTGAATTCGAGGGCCTGCACTTTGGAAGGTGAACCCTGATTGTTGAAACTGGTTTCCGGCATGAAAAAATTCAGCGACAGGCTGAAATACTTTGCGTCCGGATCGGCTGGCAGGTTGCGGTAACAATGGATGTTGGAATAAGGGTCGCCGCCGGTTAGACCGCAGCGCAGGGCTTTGCCTGCTGGAGAATGTGCTGTGGTATTTTCAATGACCCACCCAGGATTGCCCTCTGCGTAGCCACCCCATTGGGAAGCATCTTCTTCAAGGTTGGTGGAAGGCACGACAGGAGCTGCGTCATACGACACCCTTATCCGCCAACTGGATGTCAAATCCGCAACAGGTCGCTTGATACTAAAGGCATAGTCAATTTTTCTCCGTGAATTCTGATACCCCTGGTAGTAGCTGTTGCTGGTCGCCGCATCAATATCGAGAGCAACCCAAGCTCCATCCAGATAGCGCTCAACCTTGAGCGATTTACCGATAGTGGCATCCTTGACAACGATGGGTACATGCCCCAGCCCTCCGGACTGGATGGTCAGGTCGGCGATGATGGCGGAAGAACCATTATGGACAGCAGCCACTTCCACGGGGAAATTCTTCAGGAGCGTTCCGCTGTGGACTGTGACCTGCATCTTGTTGTTGTAGCGATATTCGTCAAAAACGGCCTGCCATGGCGTGGTGTAGGCGGTCAGCCGGTTACGGAATTCGTCATCACTACCCCAGTAATTGCTGGCTTGCTTAGGAGGCAAGATGAATTCAAACTCGCCTTCCACCACATCACCGGCCCGGAAGGATCGCGAGACGGATTCCCCGGCTAGGTCGAAGAACATCCGGTTTGATCCCCAGGTGCGTCCATACTGGTGCATGAATACGGGAAAGTCCTGACCGTTCAGGGTAGAACTTCGCTGGATGATGCCCCGGTTGGCTTTGGGAGTGGGCGTGGAGCCAGCTGCGGTAGAGCCAGCGGCAGTCAAGTCGTCGATGGCCAGCCAGCGGTTGGCGAAGTTGAAACTCCCCTTGTAGGTATTGCCGCCAGGGTTACTAGACAACTGTTCCAGCAAGCCGGTTTCATCCCCTACATAAAATGTATCAAATGCCGGTCCCGTATACCAGTCGGCGGCCATCTGGTAAAAAACCAAGCGCTTGGGACTGGTGACATCCTGCAGGAATTCGTAGCGGTAATCATGCAGCCGTCGCTGGTAATCGTTAGTGGATACAAGCCTTGAGGTGTAGTCAAAGCGGATCCTGTTATCATCGGTAACGCCTGAATACATCACCTGTGTCATGTTCGGTCCAGTCCACACATAAGCGGTTTTGAGCCGTTTTCCCCAGCGGTATTGGTTATTAGCATCGAAATAAACCAGAAAATCTCCGCCACCGACATTTTCAGTCCAGTTGTGCCGACCTCCGTTTGCCATACTGGGGGTGAACGCAGGGCGGATATCGCCCATGAATGCTGAGCCGAGGTGTTGGGTCGGATCATAGGTCATCGATTCGCCCCATGCCCCTAGCGCGGATTCATCCCATTTCCAGTTGCCGCCCCAGCCAATCAGGCTTAACTGCGAATGTGAAGCAGCGCCCACGCCAGCCCAGTAGCCAAACACGACTTTCAGCTTGAACCGTCTTGTTTCGCCAGCAGCCAAGGTGAAATAGGTTGAACCCCGCAGCCATCGCCCCCTGTGTATGGCTTTTATGCCAGTGTCACCATTGATATGCCAGTTTTTGGAAACCTGCACCGGAATGCCGATGGGCTTGCCGTCGGTTTCGTCGCTCAGAAGCATGACCGTGCCGGTAATAGCACGGGGAACGTTTTCCTCGAAAACCAGCGGTATGTCCAGCGGGTTTTCGGTCGGGTTGGTGACTTCAAGCAGGAATTCGTCAACCCGGTTAATGTGGTCTGGATACCTTACGTCAGCGATGGGCAGGTTGACCTTCAACGCCTGGGTAGCGGTGTCAAATTGTGTGGTGAGGCTTTTATTGGTTTGCAGGTCTACGGCTTTGTTGACAATCGCTGTTGGGTTCAGGGGTGCTGCTTCTAGGTCTTCATGCGGCCTGACACCAAGGGTTGCGGAAATGCCATTTACATCGCTGCTGTAATGCTTGCCTGCTGGAGAAGTCAACTGGATGACTGTCCGGTCTATGTCGACGGCGCTGCCTTCCTGGTTGGAAAAGTCCAGTTTGAAAACGAGCTGCTCAGGCCATGCGGAGATTTCCAGACGACCAGGCACATTCAATTGTGTGCCGTCTGCTGCGGTAAACACCAAGCCGTAATCGTCGTAGCGTTGCAGGAACTGACCGCTTTCGATCAAGCGTACAGGCGATTCATTGCCGTTTTGCACGATGCCCGATGTCGCCGTGTATTCAATCCCATTCTGATAAGCCTTCAATGTCAGTGATGCTGGGGTGAATTGGGTGACATCTTCGTGAAGTGCGCTGACATAATCCGAACCATCTAGGGCATCGTAGCCGGTTAGCTTGATTTTGTTACAGTCCAAGGCAAGGCTGTAGTAGCCGGTTTGCACGACCAGGATGGCATTATCGCGTGCATACTGATTGGCCCATGATTGCGGTCTGCGGCCCGTTTCCCGCGTGGGATAGCCGTTTTCCCAATAGAGGTAGGTATAGTGCCGATTGTCCTGCAACAGGGTATTGCTTGTGTCTTGGGCGAATGCCGCGTGGCATAGCAATGCCATGCCCATGTAAACGCAGATGAGATAACCGGTCAGACTGCTCATTTTTTCTCTTCTAGACATTGGTTTGACCATAATGGTGTTCCTTCGTGCTTACAGTTACTGGTTCAACAGTTCCATGATGATGGGGAGGATTTTGGCAGCATTACTGGTGGTGTCCGCAGGGTCATTAGGGTTGCGTCCTTGTAGGTATTCCTCTAGGTTGCTGCTGCCGTCGCCATCCTTATCTTGCGTAGCGTCGCTGGTGTTCAGCGGATTCAAGCCGTATTGGATTTCCCACGCATCAGGCATTCCATCATTATCATCGTCAAGGTCAGCATTGTTACCTATACCATCGCCATCCGTATCCAACCACTCTGTTGGGTCAGCGGGGAATGCATCCAAGACATTCATAACGCCATCAGCGTCCCGATCCTGATTATTGTTCGTCAGGTAGGCTTGCAGTGCTGCATATTTAGCAGAAGACGTTTGCTCCACATGCTCCAACGCCCCCCACGCTCCGTAACGCCCCGGCGTGCCAATATCCGTAAAATGCATGAATAAATTACCACCCAGTTGTTTCCAAGTATTCAGGTACTGGGTATATAGCTCTCCCATGCGCGGGTCGCGGTTAGCGCTGGCAAACAGATTGATCACGCCAGTACTCAATGTTCCCCAAATATCGGCAATGTGTTGCCCACCTTCGTAAGACACCAATTGCAAACCGTGTTGCTGCGCCAGTTGCTGGTTATTGCTGATCCAACCTGAAGCTTCCTGAAGCGCTCCGCCCGCAGGACTATTGCTGAGAATGCCGCCGTGCTGCAATTCCGTAAACAGCTTGCTTAGGCCACCATCAGCGTCGGCGAGCCAACCTTCCACTTGGGATTTCGCCGTGCGGTCGCCCAGATAGCCGCCAAAATAAGGGGCTATCGCCAGTGCATCAATACCGTAGTTGCGGCACGGGCCTTGCTGCCACAAGGGGCAATTGAGTGCTTGTTCTGCCGGATATGTCCACGCCGCTTGTCCCCCCAATACGCACACCACCCGGTTGGCATCGCTGCCGAATACCTCTTTCCAGATGTGGCACATTTCGGCGGTGCGTTTGCCGTACCAGTTCATACGCACGGTATGATCGTCCGCCACCGTGTCAGGCCATAAGGCACGACCTTGCTGAAGGGCGTAAGTGCTTTGTGCGAAAATGGTATTCCAGACTTCGTTAGAATATTCCACATACACCTTCTGGTGCGGCGGCAAGTCGTCACGCACCTGTGTGGCAAATTGGCGCATATAATCATCGTCAGCTTGGTGTGGCAGGGTAAACCACGGTGTTTTATCGAGTGTATTTGCCAATTGCAGCATGATTTCCAGTGGAATACCGGTTTGTTTGCCGTAGTGAGCGTAACGCGCATCCGTCGGTAATGGGCGCTCACTCCAACGTTCTTGAGTGTTGGCATTGATCGACATCCAATCCATAAAGCGCAACACCTGAAAGGGGCGAGTACGTTCAAGGAAATCCGGGTTGAAAACATGCTGCGCATAAGTCGTTTCATACGCTTCCGGGATAATACGGATATTGCGCAAGTAATTGCCGGTACGGTTGGGGTCGGTCGCGGTCAAGGTCATGAGGATTGCCGTGCCATTGTTGGTATCCGGCACGATATTAATGACATCACGCCCCGCTGTGGATTCTGCCGCCAACTTGTGAGCAGAAAAGCTGTAACTCAGTGTGCCTTCACCCTCGTACAACACCACATAACGCCCGCCCTTGAATTCTGGGTACATGGCCCAGTAAGTAGAAGCGCGGGTGAAAATGGGCGCATCTTCGGGTTTAGGCAGGGATTTCACCCAGCCATTGGCATCAAGGTCAAGCTGTGCCTGTTCGCCCGTGTCCCATTGTCCGGTACAGCCGGGGTCAGGTGTGGCTACCCAATAGGCGCACTGTGTTATCCAAGTACGCGACATTTTGAATAGGTCAAGGAATGGCATTTGGGAACTCCAGTCTGATAGACCGCTGAGGTTGGTTCCCATCACGGGCGCTGCACCGTCCCGCACGTTGGGGTTGGTGTTTGCGAGATACTCGTCTTGGTTGCTGATACCGTCGCCATCCTTATCAGCAGTGGCATCGCTGGCATCCTCTGGGTTGAGACCGTAATGGCGTTCCCAGTCATCCGGCATGGTATCGTTGTCGCTGTCCTCCTGCGTCAATGTGAATTGCAGAGTGGCGGCAACCGCACGGGCATTGCCATTAATAGTACCGATCGTGACCGCAAGGGTTTCGCTGGCTTCGATCAAATTATCGTCGATACTATCCAGACGTATGCTCGCGCTGGTTGCCCCGGCCGGAATGGTGAGGGTTGGCGTAACTGCTCGGTAATCCCCACCGCTAGTTGCAGTACCGGCAAACTGTAGGTTAAGAACGACTGGCGTGGGTAACGCCTTATCCAGATAGGCAGTGAGCGTGATACTGCCACCTTTTTCGGACATCTGCGTTACGGATGCTCCCAGTGTCACCACTGCTTCGTAATCCGTTCCATTGAGGTAATCCAACAAAGCATCGTATTTGGGGGAATTGGTTTGCAGGACATGTTCCAGCACACCCCAGCTACCCCATTTGCTGGGGATGCCGATGTCGCTGAAATTCATCATCAGGCCGCCACCGCCTGCTTCCCAACCCTTCAGGTAGTCAAGGTACAGCGCCCCCATGCGTGGGTCGCGGTTGGCCTTGATCAACAGGTTGGTAATAGCGCTGTCATTTTCCACCCCGCCGACACCAACCAGATGTTGCCCGCCTTCATACGCAAGCAGTTGCAGACCACGGTTGCTGGTCAGTGTGTGATAATTGTCTATCCAGCGCATGGCTTCTGCCAACGCCCCACCAGCAGAGCCACCACTGAGCACACCGCCGCTTTTCAGTTCGGCAAACAACTTGTCCAACCCGCCATCGGCTTCACGTGTCCAAGCGTTGACTTGCGTTTGGTTGCCTGACAGACCGATGTAATAGCCGAAGTAGGGTGCAATGGTAATGGCATCAATACCGTGGGCGCTGCATGGTTTATGTTCCCATAGCGAACAATCGAGTGCGGCGGAGGCTGTCCAAGTATTGGCGGCCTGTGCACCCAGCACGCAGGTCACACGGCTGGATTGTGCGCCAAAGGCCGTTTTCCAGATGTCGCACATTTCAGCGCTGCGTTTGCCGTACCAATTGATGACTTTGGTGTAGTCGCTATCCGTCCCACCCGGCCAGAGGGTGTTGGCTTGCTCGCGGATCCACGCATGTTGGCTGAATTGAGTGTTCCAGACTTCATTGGAATATTCCACATAGACCGGCAAGGTTGGGTCGAGCGTATCACGTACCAAGGCGGCAAACTGGCGCATGTAATCGTCATCGGCCTTGTGTGGCATGTTGAACCACGCCGGTTTGCGGGTTGCGTTCGCCAGTTGCACCATCACTTCGGCGGGCGCACCGATGACTTTGCCGTAAGTGGCATAGGTGGCGGCACTGGCAGGTCGCCTGTCTGCCCAATGTTCCTGCTCGTTACCATTGGTGTTCTGCCAGTCCATAAAGCGCAATGCCTGGAAGGGCTGGATACGAGCCAAGAATTCAGGGTTGAACGTGTTGCTTTGGTAGCTTGCCTCATCGGCTTCACGAATCAGGCGCAGGTTACGCAGGTAGTTGCCGCTCTTGTTGGGGTCGGTAGCGGTGATCTGGATATGGATCAAGCCACGGTTGATGTCGATGTCCAGCACATCCCGCCCGGCGGTGGACTCGGCATTCAGCTTTTGTACGCCTAGTTTATATTGCAACGTGCCTTCACCCTCATACAGCAACAGATAACGCCCTGGGGGGAAGCTTTTGGGTACATCCAACACCGTTCCGGCAATAGAATAACCGGGTTCGGCTGGTGCGGGCAGGGATTTCACCCAGCCATCGGCATCCAGATCCAGTTTGGCGTTTTCGTTGGTTTCCCAGCGTCCGTTGCAATCAGAATCGCGGCTATTGTCGCATTGGGTCAGCCAAGGGCGTGACTGCTTGAACAGGTTGGTGAACGGGCGTTGGGTTGACCAGTCGGAAATGCCGCCGAGGTTCGTGCCGAGACGCAACCTTTGTTCCGCCCACGCAGATTGAAATGGCAATAGTGTTAGCACTATAAGCAATAGGACAACATTCCACTGTTTTTTCATTGTTTAACCGTCGTGAGTTCAAGTTACAGGTGCAGTCTTGCCTACGAGTGCAGGGTTTCGATGACGTGTTCATGGTTAGCGAAATAGTCATCCTAATGACTGATATTACATCATTTTATGATTGTATTCAGCAATACTCATTTTTCATCTGAAATGGGGGGATTCGCAGGCTCATCCCGCCCTACAAA
The DNA here is from genome assembly GCA_022828425.1 of Candidatus Thiothrix sulfatifontis. Taxonomy (NCBI): domain Bacteria; kingdom Pseudomonadati; phylum Pseudomonadota; class Gammaproteobacteria; order Thiotrichales; family Thiotrichaceae; genus Thiothrix; species Candidatus Thiothrix sulfatifontis. The sequence goes on along the minus strand of CP094685.1, from coordinate 2,209,621 downwards.
ATATCAATCGAGTGTAACCCTTTCGGTTACTTACACTGCTTTTTTCAGCGTGAAATCGGTATGAATAGCCGTGTAAGGTGTGCTAGCGTTTGCCTCTTGTTAAAATCACACAAAAGTGTGATAATTTAATCACATTTAAGTACACATTATCGGTGGCATTATGCAAACCCTGCTTACCCGCAAAACCATCTCCATGACCGAGTTACGTGAACCCGCCAAAGTATTCAATCAGGCTGGGGATAGCCCTATCGCTATTTTGAACCGCAATCAGGTAATCGGCTATTTTGTCCCCGTGGCTGCGGTTGAAAATATCCAGACCCGCGCCGCAGGGCTGGATGCCACCAAACAGGCTTTTGCCCAACAAAAAGCACGGATTGCCCCTGCTTTGGCTTATCTTCGGGATAAATGATGGAGTTCGTGCTGCTAACGGTGGAGGATGTGGAATACCTCCACGAACAAGTGCTGTATCCGGGTGAACTGGCGGGGTCGGCTGGTGATAAGTCGCTGGCTGGCGTATTGGCAAGAGTGGAAAACCGTCTGGCTTACGGGATGATTAGCGATGCCTATGAACTGGCGGCTACCTATGCCGTGGTCTTGGTCGTCGGTGACGTATTCAACGATGGTAATAAGCGCACCGCTTTTACCTGCATGAATATCAGTCTAGCCCTGAACGGCATTGAACCCACCTTTGATGTAATGGAAGCCGCTGATCTGATCATTGAAGCCGCCCAAGGTCGGGTGGATGAAGCCGCTTTAGCAGAATGGCTACGCCAAACTGCTACTTGAACTACACCGCGAGGCACGAAACCCACCATTCCCCAACGCCATCAACACAACCACACGCTGAAGATGGTGGGATTCACAGGCTCATCCCACCCTACGTGTTCGCTGCCAGCCAGCTTAACGCCTTTGCCAAGGCTTCCTCTGCGCTGGAGGCATTGCCGACCAACGCCCAGCCTGCATACGCGACGTAGGCATCCTTACTGTAGCTGTTCCATTTCACGTCGTAGCGTTTGCCGTTACGGGGGGAGGTGACAGAACCGATGATGACGGCTGATGACATAGTGTGTACTCCTGTTTTGCAAAATTTAATAACCAAAATCGTGGTTTTCCCCGAATGTATCGAGGTATCTGAAGTAATCGACTTAATTACACTCACTCATTGCCAGTGAGCGATGTGTGAAATCACGAGTTTCATCAGGCTTCATCATTATCACCTCCCCACAGTTATATGGTGATCCCTCTGATGTCCAGGTTATCTTTATCTTAAGTCGAGTAAATGAATTACTTCCCTTGTCAAAATACATTTCTGAAGTTTCGCCTGCCCAAGGCGAGAGGGAAGATGTTCCTGTAACGAGTGTCCCTTCGGAACAATCTGCATTTGTACCATTTGTCTCATTAGCTGATTGACACACGTTTTCAAACAAAACCCACCCACTCTCCTTCATCCATCCGGGCAAATCATCAGCACAAGAAACACCTGATAACATCAAAAAAACAACAAAAGTCATCAACTTATACATAAAATTATCTCCATTCTATTCGATAAAGCCAGAAGTCCCACTTCTTATGCTCATCTCACTGTAATTTAAAGAACAACTTCGTTTCAGGTTGCAGTATTAGAGTCTGACCCTTTAGATTCTGGTGTGGTACTCCTGTTGGTTGAAATGAAGGCAAAAAGCAAAATTACTGACCGTCAACGTGCGATCCGCTACGAACTAAACGAACATAATGTTGGTCATTCTTTGGACTCCAATTACGGCTTAAAAATGCCCACTCGACCGTACCATACCTAAAATCAACACCCCATACTAGTTCACCATTCCCCCTAGCAGGGGATGCCGACCAAAACTCACCCGAATGAGTATTTGGAAATACTACCCAGTTAACAGCAGGAAACTCACATTGTTGTTCCACTATAGATGCAAGTTCTTTGATATTAGGTACGCGCCAGTCCGTATATCCAGCAAAACCACCTGTCGCATTAATCGTTTGTACTCGCTCTAAGGCTGCTTCCCAGTTATAACGTTGACGGCTACCACCACTACAATCATTTTCAACTTGCCCTTCGCTGCATTTTTTCCATATCAGATCAGTTTTAGTATCCGTAACGGTACCATCACCATTATCAGTAAACTGGCTAGAAGGAGTACTCGGGGGAATACTTTCCGGCTTGCACGTCGCATTACCAATAGTTGGCAACAATGACAGTGAGTAGGTTAACAATGCCAGTTGAATTATCTTAAACATAAAATTCACTCCAAGTTTTATAACAAGAATTACTGTCCACCTCGAACTAATCGGACAAAACCATCGTTATGTTTGTAACCCCAATTACCATAGCGACCATGAAGATCTTCACCCGCTGACTCGGAAAAATTAATACCTATCGCAACACGAGGATTATTAACAAACGGGGAGGATGACCAAAATGCTGATCGTACAGTATTTCTAAAAAAATCATCATCAAGTAAAAAGTACTTATATAAAACAATAGAACGTAATTCATTCCTAGTTGGCATCCGCCAGTCTGTAGCCCCGCACCAGCCCACTGCATTCACCCGATCAACATATGCCTTGGTATTACAGTAGGTAGCTGGATTGCCTGCGGTATGCCCATAGCAAATGGTGTCACTACCGCTGGAGTTATAGTCACTCGGTTTCTGATAACCTACAAACCCGCCATTCTTCGTTCCATCCGGCTCATACCAAGTGTAACGATCATCCTTGTCATGCAATCCACCATCATCGGTTTTTACCTCCCAAATTAGCCCAGTGACGTTATCTTTCACACATGACCATTCGCGGGGATAAGCGGGCAGTGCCTCACCCGTACTGCTGATTTTGGTGAAGCTGAAGCCAGCATGACCATCACTGCCATCGTTGTGGGTAACATCACGCCCAGTGTGACCATCCTGCCCCGTGCCTGCCACCCGTAAGGTCGGTGGTATCGGGTCGCCCTCGGCATCGCTGAACAGGTTGCAGTCCTGACTGTTGCTATGGGTATGCCCGCTGACGGTGTTGCCGCTGGCGTCATAGGCGTAGTCACCGCAAAGGGTAATGCCAGTGTCGTTGAGCTTGCCCGTTGGGGTTGGTTGCACCACAACATTCTTCCTCACCAACACATTCACCGTATCCGTCGCCGTGCCGCCATGCCCATCACTCACCGTCAGGGTGAAAATCAGCGTAGTGTCAGCATCGACTGCCGGAGCGGTGAAGGAAGGCGTGGCGGTGGTTGCACCCGTCAGAGTGGCGGTCACGCCGCTGCTATCCGTTTGTGCCCAACTGTAGGTCACGGTGTCGCCATCCGGGTCTGTGCCTCTGCCACCGAGCGTGACATTAGCGTTTTCGTTAGCTTCCTGATCTACGCCCGCATCTGCCGTTGGTGCTTGGTTACTGTCACCGAAAAATGGGACATCAACGGGAGTGTAGCGACCAGTAGTAGTACCATCACCCAATTGACCATAATAGTTATTCCCCCAACATTTCACCCTACTACCGATCACGGCACAAGTATGCAACCATCCGGCACTAACAGCAGCCACATTACTACCAGACGCAATAACTTGGACTGGACGGTGGCGTTCAATAGTTGTACCGTCCCCTAACTGACCGACTATGTTCCCCCCCCAACACCGCACACCTGTACTGACCACTGCACAAACATACGTACTTCCCACTGTAATAGCGGTCACATCACTATTTTCTGCAATGGTCTGGACTGGACTGTGGCGTTCAATCGTACTTCCATCACCCAATTGACCAAGGCGATTATCGCCCCAACATTGCACACCACCGTTCAATAAGGCACAAGTCTGAAACCACCCAGAATCAATAGAAAGCACCCCGCTATTAGAAGCAATTGCCTGCACTGGACTATAATGATCAATATTAGTACCATCACCCAACTGACCATGATAGTTGTCGCCCCAACACTTTACCCCCCCGTGTACGATGGCACAGGTATGATAGTCCCCTGTAGTTACGGCTGTTACCCCACTGCTCGACGCCATTGCTTGCACGGGAATGTTGCGATCAGTAGCAGTGCCATCACCCAGTTGACCATATGCGTTATTCCCCCAACACTTTACCCCACCATTGATTACAACACAGGTGTGATCCATACCTGTATCAATGGCAACCACGCCACTACCCGGCGCAATTACTTGCACTGGAACTAAACGATCAGTGGCAGTACCATCTCCCAGTTGACCTTCCAAGTTGCTCCCCCAACACCACACGCCCCCCTTGACCACTGCACAAGTGTGGTTAAGCCCCGCACTGACAGCACTGACATCGCTAGACGGTGCGATAGCTTGCACTGGGCTATGGCGTTCAGCGACAGTACCATCACCTAATTGTCCACGCCCATTCCATCCCCAGCATTGCACCCCTCCATTAACCAACGCACAAGAATGAGATCCTCCCATAGCTAATACCAGTTCATCGTTAGGTGTGATACTGATATTTTTAACCACAACGCTGACCGAATCCTTCGCCGTTGCTCCATGATTGTCAGTCACCGTCAATTCAAACGTGAGGGTTTCATCCGCCACCACTTCCGGTGCAGTAAAGGTGGGTTTGGCAGTGTTTGCCCCTGATAGCGTAACCGTTGCCCCCGCTGTTTGCACCCATGCATAGCTGGCGATACTACCATCACTGTCAGCGCTGGCACTGCCATCAAGATTCACCTCAACCTTTTCATTGACTGTCTGGTCACTACCTGCATTCGCATTTGGCGTTTTATTGGAAGTGTCATCCAGCAACATGCTTACGATGATGTTGACTACCGCTGCTTTTTCCTGTTCCGTCAACGGGTTATCTTCCGCCGCTACACGGAAACTGGCAAAGGGTAAGATGAAGACACACATGACCAATAAAGTAGACAATATCGCTCTATTGCTACGCCAGCTATTTGATGAGCAAGCCATTGATAAATTCCTGATATAAAAAACAGTCAATCAATTTTTTATATAGTATCGTCAAGTAGACTTAAAAACCATTACTGATTCAATAAATTCATAATGATAGGGATAACAACAGTAGCGGTATTGTCGGTAGCACCATCTGCCGGATTGTTAGGGTCACGCCCTGCATCCACTTCCTGCTTATCCGACATACCGTCGCCATCGCTATCCGGGGTCGTTGGATTCGCGTTGTACTGGTATTCGTCCAGATTGGATAATCCATCACCATCGGCATCTGCTGCCGCATCACTCGCATCCAGCGGCTTCAACCCGTACCGTGTTTCCCAACTATCCGGCATCCCGTCGTTATCATCATCCGTGTCCTGATCATCTGGGATGCTATCACCGTCAGTATCCACGACAACGCTGCCCCCCAGCGGTTCTGCCATCAGCCCAAAGACCCCCACCGCAATCGCCATTTCCTGAATGGTGAATTCAGACATTTCCACCAGATCCGATTCATCGGTATAGCGCCGTAAAATCGGGTAAGGATCGTCCGTATTGAACATCGTGGGGTAATTATTCGCGTCTTCCTGTGCTTTGCGCTGCGGGGTCTTGCCATTGCTCATGTGTGCAAAAATGCCAAAGATCGGAATACCGGGAACAGGTTCATCAACCCCATCGTGGATGGAAACCGTGTGCAGCGGGTTTTGCGGGTAACGCTTGCCAATGCCGGTAATAAAGCTAAATGCCAATGGGTTAGCGCCCAATTGTGCATCCAAATTCAGGGCGGCGGTATCGCGGTATTTCTCATCACCGGTCAGCGCCCATGCCTGCAACAGCGGAAAGGCGTACATCGTGCTTTGGGTAAATGTCCCCCATCCCAGCCAATCCGGTACATCCAGCCTTGCCCCGTTCTGATAAGGGCTGGCGAGGGTTTGGATGCGATTATTGTTGGCATCCAAAATAATTTTATTGCGAATTTCCTGCTGAATAGCCGCATTAGTATTAGCTGCCGGAGTGCGCAGATAAGCCCAGTAAGCCCGTTTGTAGAAATGCTGCCATTCATGCCAGCCCCAAGTATGACTATTGTTTGCCCACCAGTTTTCAAAATGTTGGCGGAAAGCGCTTTCCCCGGTAGTACGGTACAGTTCAGCAGCCGCCCATAAGCGGTTGTCGGAGTCATCCGCATCGTTGTATTCACCCGAACAATTATTGGCTACGTTTTTAAAGCCACCTTGCGGCGTGTTGTTAGGGTGGGCTTGCAGGAAACTCCAAGCCAAGCGAGCGCGTTGCAAATAAGTGGCAGCCAAGGCACTGTCATAGGGTTGCCACACCCGTGCAGCACTGGCAAACAGCGCTGCTGCCAAGGCAGTGTCATGGGTGGTTTTAGCGTAAATATGGCGCGGCGCGGTTTCCTTGTGCGGCATGTCGCCGAACCAGCATTCTGACGTGACCTTGTGGTAAACGCCGCCATCACTCGCCTGAAGGCGGACAATCCAATCCAATTCCCAGCGGGCTTCATCCAGCAAATCCGGTATACCGTTGCGGCTTTCAGGAATGTTCCAAGCATTGTCACGGAAATGCTCCGGCTGCATGTCGTAAGCCGTCAGCAGATACCAAAGTGCTGTTGCAGCGGTTGGCATGTATTTGCCGTAATCCCCGGCATCGTGCCAGCCACCATGCACATCCTTGAAACCACCAATCGGTTCATTGTTGTACAGCGGTGAGTTAATGAGCGTAGCATTGTAAACACCGTCAATTTTGCGTCCATTTTCATCGTATTCATGGCTAAGCGGGCGGGTAAAACGGGCTTCGGCGTAGGGTTCGGTCAAGGCTGTGCCGCTGCGTTGGTAAAACAGGCCGCGAGCAGTCGTGTAGGCAGCGTGATTCAGCACATCCTTGCCGATTTTAAAGGTATCCGAGATGCCAAGCCCCGGAACGTAAGCATGGTATTCCCCGGCTGTGGTGAGGGCACTGAAATCAAACTGGTAAACATCTTCGCCAGACAAATGCCAATTGGCATGGCGTAACGTCAGGGGTATCTCCAGCACGGTTTGACCGTTCTGCACGTTCTGGATAGCAACAGTCGGCAATGGCGTTGGCAGGCGCAATGCCCCGTATGGCAGGGCGAACATGCCGTAGATAGTGGCATTCAGGTTATCCCCAGCCTGCCAATCATTGCCTGTCTTCGTAATCAGCGCCCCATTGCTGGTACTGCCCCAGGACTGGCGGGAATTCTGCCGTGCCAAAGCACGCAAATCATTACTGGTAGAGGCATTGGTAAAGGCATTGACAGCCGTGAACGGGTTACTGCCAAACCCGGTTTTGTACCACAGGGTTCCATTATCGCCAGCCACCCAGATGCTACCACTGTGATTCCAGGTCAGCGCATGTAAATCGGCAGTCCCCGCTGGCTTGTCCGTCCACTCCTTCCAACGGTTGTATTGATGGAACAGAATCGTACCGTTTGCACCCACTGCCCACAAATCATCGGCCTTGGAACCCCCAATGGCGTGCAAATTGACTGTTGTGCCACTGGTTTCTGCCGCCCAACTGACCCCGTTCCAGCGGATGATTGTGCCGTTGTCACCGACTGCCCAGGCGCTCTTGTCAGTTTCTGCCCATACGCCACGTAAGGTTGATGCGGTGGGGCTGGTAACGGTTTCCCATACACTGCCCTTGTAACGCAAGATGCTGCCGTTTGCACCGACGATCCAGCCCTGATTCAGTGGGTCGAAGGCTATTGCCAGCAAATCAGTGCTAACGGGAGAGACGACTTGTTGCCACTGTTTCCCATCCCAGTGCAGGATAACTCCGCCATCGCCCACTGCCCATGCTGAATCTTCGCGGGTGGCGGCAATCGCACGCAGTGGGGTCGTCACGGGTGTGGTTTGTTCTTGCCAGCCAGATTGCTGGTCATGGAATAGGATTTTGCCATTGTCGCCGACTGCCCAAACACCACCGCCCAAATCGCCGAAATACCCACCCACATAACCAACCTTAGGGCGTTCCGGCAGATAACCGACCTGATTGACCTTGATATTCTGGTTAAGTTGTTGCTGGTCAGCGTAGGTGAAACGGTATGGTATGGGTGTAATGGCATTACCAGAACGGTCTTTGACCCCTTGCAGGTTCAAGGTGTACTCCCGCCCGTTCTTGAGCGATTTGGCAAAGTGCAAAAACAGGTCGTAACGGTTTTGCGGTATGCCGCTATTGTCAAATCGCTGGATACGGTAGTGCATTCCAGTATCAACAGGTGAGGTTGCTGTACTGTAATCGCTGTCGTCCAGACTACTGAGGCTGTAATTGCTCAAAGCGCGGATACTGGCTGCATCATAGGCTTCGCTGAACGTCAGGCGCAGGACAGTACTGCTTTCTGCGGCTGGCGCTTGCTTTCCAGCGGTGATGAGTGTTGGCGGGGTAGTATCACGCAAGGCGATATTATCCACATAGCAGGTACGATTCTGTTCATCCATTGCCCAAGCGAGGGTTTCCACATTGCCCAATGTCCATTCGGGTGTGGAAAGGGTAGCCAGTGGGATTTGTACTTTGCGCCAGGTGTTGTCGATGACGCCGCCGTCGATGTGGTTGAGAAGATTGACGGTATTGCTGCTGCGATTCCAGGTACTGAGATGAAAAGCGGGCGGTTCAACATAACCACTGGGGCAGCGGAAATAGAATTCCAGCACATCATGGGCAGAAAAATCACGCCGCGAACCACCACCGCAGTAGAGCCGGTAGGCTGGCCCGTGCCATTTATCGGGGGTCAGACGTAGTGCTTGACTGCCATTTAGCCCTTCGCCGGGTGCTGTTTGCAGGTAGAACAGGCAGCGGTTGGAGCCGTCGCTGGCATTTTCGACCAGAACGGGAACAGAGCCGGGTTCACCGTCATAGATCAGTTGGTCGCCAATACCGTAGTAAGGCGAGTCATCAGCCAGTGTGGCGATGGGTAGCACCATCAGCAGTAAAATTGATAGCCATCTGTGTTTAATCATGGTTTTACTAAAACGTTAGTTAAGAAGCATATCGACGATAATGGGAATAACGTGAGCTGCATTATGATTGCCCGCATCCGAAGCATCGTTGGGATTGCGCCCGTTCTTGATTTCATTCCCGTCATTCATACCGTCGCCGTCCGTGTCATTTCTTTTGGGATTAGTACCGTATTGCAACTCTTGTAGATTGGTTAAGCCATCGTTATCCGCATCAATAAGAGCATCAATGGCATTCAGTGGATTCAAATCGTATTGAATTTCCCAAACATCCGGTATCCCATCGCCGTCATCATCAGTGTCTTGGTCATCAGGAGTTTGATCACCATCCGTATCAATCACCGTGGCAAACGATGCGGGCTGATAACGGTTTGCTGTTTTCGTAAAAACTAACCGTTTCCACACACCAGCGATTTTCAGATCAAAGCAAGGGGCATTACTGCCGCAATCCCCTTTCTGCAAACTAATCTCCTGCAATTGTTCAGCCTTAGGGGCTGCTTGCAGGAGGAACACCCGCACATCCTCACTCACCGGACTCAGTGGTTTGAAACGCGCCCGCTGGCGCTGGATCGTGGTATTAATGCGTGTTTTATAGTTAATGATTTCAGGATCAATGCTGAACTCACCCGCCTGCCATGAGGCGGCAGCAATACGCCCCACCACAGTGGAGGCGGCAGTACGATCAAGACGCGCACATTCGGGTTTCAGCCGCAAGCTATGGGTGTTTTCTAGGCTCATGGCCACATTCTGGCGCGAGAAAGAGCAACTGCTGGCAGCGTCGGTATCGACGGCGGTATGCCAGTATTCCTGCACATCCGCACTGCCCCGCTCCGCTTTCACCGCAAACGCATCCGCTACCAGAAAATTGCCATCCCCCAAGGGCATCATCCAGCGGTCGAAGTAGCGCAACCAGCCCAGTTCAGCATCATTCGCGCCATACACGGCTTGCGCATCCAGATGTAGCCCGGTCAGATTGCCGATACTGGCTTGTACCAGTGTGCCACGCTCGCCGTAAATCTGGCTGCTGTTGATGGTGGCATTCTGGTATTTCCCATTGGTATAGCCTGTCTGGGTGGCATCTTCTACAACCAGGGTGTTCGTGCCCAATGGCAAATTATCAAACAACTGGATATTACCGTCGTTCAATAAATAGGGTTTTCCTTGGGCAGTGAGGGCAATTTCCCCGTAGCCGAAGTCATACAACAGGCGATTACCGTAAGCTGACCAAATCAAGCCACCAAAATCCAGTTCTCGGTGTGGAAAATCAGCCGGTGTACCGCTCACCGCAAGATAGGTTTGATCGGCTTGTTTAAAGCGCAAGCCTTCCTGTTGTGCCAGCGGATTGCTACCCGGTAAATACTGCCGTAGCGAGCCGGTAACGGCATTCGCAAACAGGCTAACCTGACTACCGGCTTGTGTGGTGCGCTGGCATTGCCCGACTAGATTGATCCAGTTACGCGCCATGGAAGGTTGTACCGCCCAAGGGTCATCCAAGCCCTTCACGAACCACTTATTGCTAAAATAATCCAGTATTTTGCAGGTATCGAGTGTGGCTTGCCCGACGGGCTTTATCCCGGTCATTTCTTCCCATAACAGCATGTGCAAGGGGTCGAGCGTGTACCAGCCGAGTTTTTCCCAGGAATCCCCGAAATCCACCATTGCGCCATCAGGAGCCATGAAGTCCAGAAACCAATTCGCCGTTTTGGCGACACGTTCCCAGCGCACGCTATCCAGCGGCACGCCAAAGCCCTGCATCATCAGGTTGTTGATTTCACGCAAACTGGAATAGGAAACATTGGTGTATTCAACAATGCCTTCCATGTATGCGCCATCCGCCAAGTAAAAGTCGCGGTGCAGCCACATACTTTCCAGCACTTTTTCCAGCACATCCGGGGCGCGAGGGTCTTCGTGGTAGTAGGCAATGGCCCAGTAAGCGGCTCCCCTGCCGAGTAACGGTGTCCAGTTATTGCCATTGAAAATCGACCAGTCTTTATCGGCATACTGCTGTAAGTAACAGTCGATCAATGCACCCATCTTGACATCAATACGCGCTTTGTCGGTGGCTGCCAAATCGTTCCAGAACACATCCACGAAAATCGACCAGAACTTCATCTGCTGTTCGGTGCCAATATCGAAGCATTTGTAACCCCAATCCCAGACCACCGCATCGAAACGTTGCATTTCATAGGCAATAAAGGCTGTCTGCAATGCCTGCGTTTCGGCGGCACTGTACAAGCAATTGCCACCTTCCGCATGGCATTGCTTAAGCTGGCGTAACAGGAACATCACCCGCAAGGCGCGGTCAGTATTCCATGTCGAATTAGCGGGTGGGTTCAGGTAAAAAGCGGCATCATCCACGCTTTGCAAGCTGCTAGGCGGCGTTTCCTTACAGGCGCTGTAACCCTTGGTGTGCTTGTCCCACACATTTTTGACATTAAAAACACTGCCCCAATCACTATCGTTTTTGCTGGTGACACAGGTTAAGGCTTCAAAGGGTTGCCAGTAGGTTTGCCATTCGGCTCCATGACCAAGAATGCGTGGGTGTTGTTGCGCAGGTTGATGCAGTGGATTGAGTGCCTTGGCTGTTTTCAGGGCAACAGAATGTAACTCCAAATTTTCATTTTCATGCGGCGTGCAGACCGTCGGGTTATCTTTTTCACAGGCTTTGGTGTACTGGTTGTAAGTGAGCAAGGTGACAATAACTTCATCCGCATTGCGGTAAGCCTCCGGTACTTCGGTCTGAAAAACCTTTTTGGCACTGTAACCGATCTTTTCAATCGGCTCATGAGGGCCGGTAATCAGATAATCCGTGTCACCGGGCTTTGCCCATAGCAGGAATAAACCGGCAGGGATATTGCTTTGCCAGTCTGCGCTGACATCGACCCGGCACTCACCCGTTACAAGGTCAATGTCAGTACTGTAGCAATTAGTCGGTTTGGAACCAAACAGCTTGTACCAAGACAAGGTGTATTCCACGGTGCGGGCAGTGTGACCTTGGGGAATAGGGAAACGGAATTGCGCCCATGCCGGATTCGGGGTCAGCGGATAGTGGATATTATTGAGCGGCCATTTGGTGAGGAATTTGAGTGCCCCATCGTCGGTTTGAGCCTGTACTTTGCAAACATCCTGATTGTTTCCACTGGCACGACCACCGACGCTCACCCGTGTATTAGGCCAGAAAGTAGAAACATCGCACAAAGTCGGGTTGTAAGCCTGCCCAGTCACAGTGGGGTTAATACTGTCGTAATTGACACCGTTGTCCGTTTCGGGACGCACTTGTTGTAAGGGTGTAGTGGGGATAGCGGGGAGTGCCGCTTTCGGCAAACTAACCGTGCTGGTATTTAAATTACCGATATGCACCGTTGCTGCTGTGCGGATTGCATCCAAACCATCTTCTGTCCAAGCATGGGGTTTGTCATGCCCCACTTCCATCGCATCCACTACGCCTTGTAGCCAAGTTTGGGCGGCACGCTTTTCTACCGAATCGTTGGCGGTAGCAATGCTTTGTTCCAGCAACAACAGGTAGCGGTAATCATCCACCGCCTCACGGTAACGTTGCAGCTCCAGTGTCTGGCGCAAGTGACCATCAGCGTGGGTAAACACATCCGACATATCGTCTTCGCGTCCATCCAGATCGTACCAAGGGTCAACATGCACCGAACTCCACATGAACTGCATGTGTCCCTTACAGCCAAATTCTCGGCTAAGTTTGTACTGGTAAACCCCTCGGAGGTAACGGTTACGCAAGTTGTAGGTCGCACATTCACTGCCTTGGTTGATGACGTGCCGAATACCAGCCTCGTTATGGTGCGTCAGATAAATCCGGTCAACCACCCCGGCGAGAGCGGCGCGGGCATCCTTGGCGGGGTCGGTCAGGCTGGAAAAAACGCCTGTACGGCTGGTCGGATCAGCCTGTTTAAAGGCTTGCGCGGCTGCCAGTGAATTCTGGATGGCATCACCAGCCGGTTCATCCCCGACGATATGCAATAAGGGTGGCCAATTGTTTGCCGTACTGTGCGTCTTGATAGCACCCAGCACATCCGCTAATACTGAGGGGTAAGGTTTACCGTATTGTCCACTGGTATCTGGCGTTGAATACGTGGCTAACCCGGCAATGCCGATGCCGCCGTAGGTATTGATTTCATTCCCATAATAACCTTTAACAGCTTGCATGGTTTTGTCCGCCTGCGTGAAATCCATCACCACCTGACCGCTGTTATACCCTTTGAATTGCGGGCCACCAATACCGCCGGATACGCCCGTCATGCCGTAAGCGTGCAATAGCTTGACGGATTCCAGCATTTCGGTTGCCTGCTTGGCGGCGACTTCCGGGAATTGGCTGCCGGGGTATTGTGGTGCGATCCCCAAATAGCCCAACGGCACATCAGCGGCAGGCAGGCGATAAGGCCGCACATCTACCGATACGGGAATCACCTGACTTTGCCCCCCAGCAAAAGTCAGCGTGAGGTTGCCATTAACGGTGCCAGCCGCCAAGCCATCAGGCGCATGAACATCGAACCACAAACGCCGTGATTGGTTGGCTGGCAGTGCCAATGGCATCTGTAACGGGTCAAGAATACGCGGTTTACTCATGGAAACCGAACCGTCTTGCGTGATGCGAGAGAGCTTGTTGCGTACCTGATTGGCAGTGGTTTCAAGCCCCGGCAAATTCAGTGCAGCACCCGTGAGTTGCAGGTTGTCGTGGGCGTATAGGCTCAGGGTTAGCGGTTCATATTCACCCTGTGCCAAGCCGATGCTGAGTCGACTGACCTGTTCGGCAGCCTCCGGCCAGTCGGTAGCGTACACGTCAAGCATCGGACTGCGGTGGAATACCGATAATTTACCGTCTAGTGCATTGCCCGCTGGTTTCGCATATGACGGTAACGGCGGATTGACCTGTTTGTATTCGTAGCCGAATTCACGCTTCAATTGTCCCCAGAGTTCCGCGAGGAAGGCTTGCCCTTTGTCGGCTTCGGTGGTGGGATAGATGACCAACGCCGAGAGTGCCAGTGCGTAAGGGCTTTCATGCCCTTCAAAACGGATGTTTAGTTGACCATCGCTGACCGTGGCATTGAATTCCAGCGGTTGGTAACGAGAGGGAATGTAACGTTGCCAAATGTCATCGCCCGGTAAATCTTCCACGTCATCGTGCCGATAATATTTTGCCCAGAAGTCAGTGGCGGTCTTATTGTCATCCAGCACTTTTTGCCCTTCGGCATAGACAGCCCGGTGTGCGTAATTGGGGTAATACTCCCAGTAACCGGGGTCTTCCAGCATCATCCACACACGGTAGTTGCCATTTGGCAGGTCAAAATCCAACCCACCACTGTTCAGGGAAATCCAGTCACGAAACAGGTTTTCGGGGTGGCGGCGGTCTTCCGTGCGTTTGATCTCAGCATCTGCTGAAAAGCCGTAGCCACGCTCACTACGGTAAGACGTGGACGAATACAACGGGGTGAATTCGTGGAACAAAGGACTATCCATTGTCCCCGCATCGAGCTTTATCAATGTTGGAAAGTCGTTGCGGTAAGCCGCTTGCGGTTCTAGCCGTACATCGTCAATGGTTAAGGCAACATTGGGGCTGGAAGACGCCAGTACCAAACGGGTGATGTGTTCCAGATCCAGACGGCGACGCTCCTTGATGACGGACTTTTCACCCACGAAAATTTGCAAGGGTACATGGATCGTGGTGCGCCCCGGTGGCACGACCGTGTACCAATTGACCCGCGACCAGTAGTCGGTGGTTTTAGTATCACGGATTTCGACATAGAACTCCTGCGGTTCAGCCGACGGATTATCCACTTCAAAGCGTAACCAGTCGTAACCCCGCCAGTCCGCAGGGATACCGTTGGCATTCCAGCCATCTAGGTATTTGCCGGGTTGCAGCAAGGCGGATTGTTGACCGTTAAGGGCTATCGGTGTGTAGCTCCAACCACTTGGGATAAAGGGTGGCGTTTTACCTGCTTCAAAATCGGCTAATAACTTGGGGGCAGCCGCGTGTTGCGGTTTCAGGCTATTAATGTCGACGTTTTGTAAGCGTTGACAGAGCGATTTCTGGGCAAAGCTGGTATCAGTGCAATAGCCGTACAGCAAGATGTCTTCAAAACCCACAGGCGGTTGGTAATCGAGTGGCTTTAGGTCGGTAGCCCCAAGGGTAAAACGTTCCGGGATAGCGGCACAGGCTTCCACCGCTGTGACACTGACATCATCGACAAAGAATGCTCCAGGAGCGTAGTTGAAGAAATAAAGCGTGGCTTCATCATCTTCTGCAACGGTAAAAATCTGCTCCATTTGCCGCCAACCATTATTACCCGCCAGCAAAGCGTGTTGAATAGTCGCTCGTTTGCCGAATTCCATGTAGAGGGAAGTCGTTAACCCCCACAGGCCGGGGCGGATGTCTGCTGAAGCGACATTGGCTCGCAGGCGGTAAGTACCCGCAGGCAAAGTCAAGTGCTGGTGAATAGCCGCTTTCGCCGGACTATACCCTTGCAGCAGCGCAGCACGACTCCCTGTGAAAGCCGCCAACTCAGAATGGGTTAACTGCATGTCCCCTTCCCAACGGTAATCTTTCCAGCCGGGAATATGCAGGGCATCACTGCCAGTCTGTTCCATGCTGCCATTAGCCAGCAGTTCTGTGCCGGGATTACCAGTCAAGCGTACCGGAAGCTGAATCTGAGTAGTATGACCGGTACTGTCACTGACGCTCAGGTTAACGGTCGCCAGCCCACACGCATTACCTTGTGGTGTCAGTGTCAGCACAGTGCCGCTCAAGCTGGCAAGCAGATTAGAGCCAGTAACACTCTCAATCTGCCAAGTCAGCCCGCTGCCTTGTTCCAGATCAACCGCTAGGTTATGTAGATCGAAACTCCAGATACCCGCACTTAGCGGGCGGCTAATTTCCACAAAATGGGCAGGATCAAACAATGGTGCAAGATTGTAATCGAGTCGGTAAACCCGGCGGCTATAAGCCGGTAGCGTATCACTCAAACCCTCCACTGCCGTTTGCAAGCTATGGTTTTCAAAAGGTGTTTCAACAGGCATACCCGCAGCCAATCCTGACAACTTAGCATTGAAAACCTGCTCGGTAGGGGTATCGTTTTTCACCACAATTAGCAGCTTGCTATCCGTGGTGATGTGAATAGATTCGTCCAGTGCAGCATTGGTAAACAGATTATTGAGCGGAACAGCTTGCTTGGCGACTGCATCCAGCGGACGCGGGTCGAGACGATCAGCCAAGCCATCAGCGTCTGAATCCGCTACAGCGGGATCGGTGCCAATCAAAGTTTCCTCTTCATTGAGCAAACCATCACCATCCTGGTCATGATGAATGGTCAAACCTTCAAACGTATAGCGATAGGTTTCATTGTAATTGGCATCGACATAGACGTTGATGTGGGCAGGTTCATCCAACAAAAAGGTATCGGGTTGCGCGGTGTTGATTTGCCGCCACTGCTGGTTTTGATCGAGGATAAAGCCACTGACTACGCCCGCTTTACGTACTAGGCGCAGCTTGCCAGCGGTTGTGCGCTGCGGAAAACTACCGCCCGTACTATGGCTGTGGTCGTCCGATTGGGTAAACCACGTATAATTAATACCGGAGTGGATTTTGTGCTGGATGCTGACATGACGACCCGTCAGTTTATTCTGGTCAAAGCCACCACCCGTCAGGCGCAAGTTCACAGTAGGTTGATAATAATTGGCCTTAAACAAGCTGAGGCTGGAATATTCTAGGATGACTTCCAGATCACCTGTGTAACTGGCATTGCTGAGAATGCCAGTATGTGTGACGCGATTACTTGCAGTACGCTCGAACACAAGTTGACCATCCGTGATACTGAGACCTACTGTCCCCAACAAAGAAAAATCATGGAGTTCATCAGCGTCAGTGAATGGATAAGCCGATGCTTGAACAAATGTAACCGCAGAGACCAAACTGACAACTAGGCAAAACAGCAGCAAGGAAAATGCTTTTTTCCAAGGATGTAACATTGCAGACCTGACCTATGGAACTTATTATTGAGCTAGATCATTATTTAATCATAAATCAGCACATACATATGTGACATATATCACTCAATTATTTTTATTTATAAAAATGGTGCGTGCTTATGGCGCAGTGGTGATAACTGCATCCCCCAAAATCCCCATCAAAATACCAAACACTTCACCCGTATCATCGGGGATGGTGTGCGTGCGAATATGCTTGGCAATGTATTTGCGCTGCCGATCGAGCGTGCCGAACTTCCAAATATCGCCCAATGTCACCGCGCCGTAAAGAATGGTCGAAGCGGTGGCTTCATACTTATCCAGCGCAATCAATTCCGCTGCCAATTGGTTGAAACCGCTATCCACGTCTTTCTTTTTCGCTTCAATCACAATCAGCTCTTGGGGCGCACGCAGCAAATAATCCAACGAACCGCCGAGCTTGTCATCAATCTCCAACGCATATTCCACGTTGATTCTCGCGGTGGTATGCCGCGCAATTTCCGTGATCAGGGGTGCAATCAGAAATTCGCGTTTCGCCATTTCAGAATTCATGCTGATACGCGCCAGAATCGTCTCGTACAGCTCGTTCAAGCGTTGCACAATGGCGGGATCAAACGTGGTGGACTGTGGCAAAACCAAGCGTTCCATCCCAAACGTATACCCAAATTCAGCCACAATCTCATCGGTTGGCGCGGTCATATTAAAATAATCGCTGAAGGTATAGCGCCGATTTTCCTTGAAAATAGAGTGTTTCATAGGGTATCCGTTAGGTTGGCTCAATGGCGCGATTTCAACGCCAGACTCAGTAATTTCGCGGTAATATCAACAACAGGAATCACCCGTTCATACGGAATGCGTTTGGGGCCAATCACGCCGAGTACGCCCAATTGCTCGCCATCGACTTCATAGGGCGCTGTCACCAGACTGCATTCGTCGAACACCGCTTGACCGGATTCGCGCCCGATGAAGATTTTCACGCCATCCGCCTGCAAGCATTTATCCAGCAAGCCCAGAATATCGCGCTTGCGGGTGAAGGCGGCAAACAATTCGCGCAATTTGGTAATATCGGACAAATCGTCGTAACCCATCAAGTTGGTTTCGCCCGCAATCACGCAATCTTCATCTTGTGGCTTATCACCCAAATCCGCGACCGTTTTTTCGCCCAGCTCAATCGCGGAAAGCATCATGCGATTCATGTCTTCGCGGTGTTCGCGCATCTCTTCCAGCAAGGCGGCGCGGGCTTGCTGCAAATCTTTGCCAATCAAACGTTCGTTGAGGAAATTGGCGGCTTGTTGCAATTCAGAGGAACTCACATCTGCGTCGAGCTGGATAATGCGGTTTTGCACTTCGTTACGATTCATCACCAGAATGGCGAGGACTTGCCGACTCGATAAGCTCAGAAATTCAATCTGGCGGATGGACGACGGATTGCGGCGCGGCAAACTCACCACGCCGGTCAGTTGAGTAATGCCGGAGAGCAAGCTGGAGGCGGATTGGATTAAGGCGGCGGGGTCACGTTCCGCTTTCAACTGCCCTTGCAGAATGTGCATGGCGTGTTGTTCGAGCGGCTTGATATTGACCAAGGCATCCACAAAGAGGCGGTAGCCCTGCGAGGTGGGAATGCGCCCTGCCGAGGTGTGCGGCGCACGGATGTAACCCATATCCTCCAAATCCGCCATCACATTGCGGATGGTGGCGGCGCTTAAATCCAAGCCGCTGCTGCGGGCAAGGTTGCGCGAACCAACGGGCTGTCCGTCTTGGATATAGCTTTCCACCAACACTTTGAGGATGTGGCGGGCGCGTTCGTTCAGTTCTGGGTGCTGGCGTATTGTCATGCCATCATTTATAGGGGCAAAGCATCACAGATACAAGCCTGTTTAACTTGCATTTTATTCCCAGCTTTGCCAGCCTTACCACTTTACTCACACAAGCATCGGTTATGAACCCGTTTTCTCACATCGGTCTGTTTACCAAACCCAACGATACCCGCGTCGATAAGACGCTGTTTCAGTTGCACGAATTCCTGTTGGAACGCGGTTATCACGTCCATTGCGACCGTGACGCAGGCATTATTTTAGGCTTGCCCACCATGCCCTCCGACCTGCTGGCGCGGCAAATTGATCTTGCCATTGTCGTCGGCGGCGACGGCACATTGCTCTCCACTGGGCGTTTAGTCGCCGATCACCAAGTGCCGCTGATTGGCATCAACTTGGGGCGCGTCGGTTTTCTGGTGGATATTTCACCTGATGAAATGCTCACCCAATTGGAACAAATGTTAGCGGGGCAATACCAAGAAGAAGCCCGTTTCGTGCTCCACGCCGACGTTATCCGTGAAGAGGAAATCATCGGCAGCGGCGAAGCACTCAACGACGTGGTGCTGCATGTGCGCAATGAAGTGCGCATGATCGAATTCACCACCCGCATTGACGGACACTTTGTAAACACCCAACGCGCCGATGGCATTATTATTACCACGCCAACCGGCTCAACCGCCTACGCACTTTCCAGTGGCGGCCCCATTTTGCACCCGGCCCTACAAGCCTTGGCACTGGTGCCGATTTGCCCCCATACCCTGAGTGACCGCCCCTTGGTCATCAGCAATCAAAGCGTGATCGACATTCAATTGTGCGAAGACCGCGATATTCCCGCCCGCGTCTCTTTCGATGGGCACAACAATATTGAGCTAGAATCCGGCGATGCCTTGCGCATTCATACCCGCCCAGAAAAAGTACGTTTGTTACACCCGCAAAGCTACGATTATTACCATATTTTGCGTGAAAAACTGCATTGGGGAGTGCAACCGTAAGCCATGCTGACACACATCCACATCCGCGATTTTGCGATTATCGACACACTGGAACTCGAACTGCATTCCGGCATGACGGCCTTGACCGGCGAAACCGGCGCGGGCAAATCCATCCTGCTCGATGCCATCGGCTTGGTGCTTGGCGATAAAGCCGACAGCAGCACGGTACGCCACGGTGCAGACAAAGCCGAAATCACCCTGAGCGTCGACATTACCCAAACCCCTTCCGCTCGCGTGTGGCTGGAAGCGCAAGGCATGGAAGGCGCGGATGACACCTGCATCCTCCGCCGCGTCATTTCTGCGCAAGGCAAATCACGCGCCTGGATCAACGGCTCCCCCGCCAACCTCACCCAATTGCGCGAACTCGGTGAACAATTGGTCGACATCCACGGTCAGCACGAACACCAGTCGCTGATGAAAAAGGACGCGCAACGCCAGATGCTGGATGCTTTCGCCGACAACGATACGTTGCTGGACAACACCCGCCGCGCATGGTCAGCATGGAAAAAATTGCACGAACGCGTCACCTTGTTAAGCAGTCAAAACCAGCAGCACCAAGAACGTATTGACTTATTGCGTTTCCAATCGCGAGAACTCGAAGCCCTCGCCTTGCAACCCAACGAAGCCGACGAACTTGACGAAGAACTCAACCGCCTCGCCAATGCCGCTCAACTCCGTGCCACTGCCGCGCAAGGCTACGCGCAACTCTACGATGACGAACCTTCACTCTGTTCCGCTTTAGGTCGCCTGATTCATGATCTCACCCAACAAGTGCGGGTCGATGCGCACTTAGAGCCATCGCTAGAATTACTCACCAGTGCCCAAATTCAACTGCAAGAAGCCGCTGCGCAATTGCGCGATTACGCCGAAAGCCTTGATCTCGACCCAGAACGCCTGCAAGCGGTCGAAAATCGCATTGCCGACATTCGCAGCCTTGCCCGCAAATACCGCACCGAACCGCCCGAACTCCCCGCACGTTTAGCGCATATCCAGCAAGAATTGGCGCAACTTGGCGGCGGCGATTACGACCTCGATGCGCTCGAACAACAATTACAAGCGGCGACTGAGACTTACCGCGAACAAGCCAGTCTGCTGAGCCAAGCGCGGCAGCAAGCTGCGCAACAACTTTCCGCCGGGGTTTCGCAAGCCATGCAACAACTGGGAATGCAGGGTGGCAAATTTGCGATTCAAGTGGTTCACGATGCCGCCAATGCTTTTCAGGCAACGGGCATGGATAGCATTGACTTCACCGTCAGCGCCAACCCCGGTCAACCGCTGAAACCGTTGATGAAAGTCGCATCCGGCGGCGAACTCTCGCGCATTAGTCTCGCGATTCAAATGATTGCCGCGCAAAAAGTTACCCTGCCTGCCTTGATTTTTGACGAAGTGGATACCGGCATTGGCGGCGGCATTGCCGAAGTGGTCGGCAAACAACTGCGCAACCTCGGCACGAATCGCCAAGTCTTGTGCGTCACGCATTTACCGCAAGTCGCCTCGCAAGCACACCAGCATTACAAAGTAACCAAGATCAAAGGGGCAGAATACACCAGCACTGGCATTATGAATCTGACCAAGGCACAACGCGTGGAAGAAGTGGCACGCATGATTGGCGGAATGGAAATCACACCCGCGACCCGGGCGTTAGCAAAAGAGATGCTTACAACTGGTTCCTAAGCATCAGCTCTTTAGGGTGTGGATTCAGGTAATGTTGGCGTTCAATGTAAGGCTGCGGGTGTCGCCGGAAATGGTGTTTCAATAATGTAATCGGCACCACTAACGGCACATAACCGTGCCTGTATTGGTGGATGGTATCCAGCATTTCCTGCCGATCTGCCGCGTCAATGCAGCCTTTCAAATAGCCCATCAAATGCATCAACACATTGGCGTGTTGCCCGCGTGTTACCCGTTTTGCCAACGTTGTCATGAGTAAGCGGAAATAGTCGGCTGCCAATGCGGGCAAATCGTCTACAACCCCAACTTGGGCGACCATTTGCCCTAATTCACGCGCACTGTCTTGATCGTGCGCCATCAGCACGTATTTGTGATCAGCGTGAAAATCAACCAAATCGCCCGGCGTTAAGCCTGCCGCCAACAATTGCTGCCAGCGGTGATACACAAAAATCCGCCCAATGAAATTTTCGCGCAGCACCGGATCGCACAAACGTCCTTCCTCCTCAACAGGTAGGAAGGGAAATTTTGCGCGTAATGCCTGCGCAAAAATACCAACGCCATCGCGATCTGGCGGCAGATTCTGCTTCACCATCGTGTAAACTTTCACCCGTTCCATGCCGCAACTGGGCGAATTTTTCTTGAGGATGTAGCCGTGGATGCCGGTTAACTGCGGTAGCGATTGTTCAAAATAACGGGATAACGCCTCTGTATGATCAATCGTTGGGTCTTTTACATTGACGGCACGCAACGAACCGTCGTTGCGCACCAAATGCAGGGTTGGGCGCGGCACACCCAAACCGATACCCACTTCTGGGCAGAGCGGCACAAAATCAAAATACAAGCCAAGCGTGCCGGTAATATAGCCGTCATGCTTGTGCCCGCCATCAAAACGCACTTGCTGACCCAACAAGCAAGCGCTAATCCCAATTTTGATTTTGTCTTCATGCTGCATTAAGGCAAGTTCGCTTCAATTAATTTCACCAGTTTATCACTTTGTGGGGTTACAAAGCTGGAAAAACTGCCGATTAACTCGCCTTTAGTATTCAGCACATACTTATGGAAATTCCAAGCAGGGTATTCACCCGCCATCTCACCCACGGTTTTGTAAATCGGAGAGGCGTTATCTTTGGTCACTTGGGTTTTCGCAAACATCGGAAACTTCACTGAATACGTTTGTTCGCAAAAATCCTTAATCTCTTTTTCCGTACCGGGGTCTTGTTGCGCAAAATCGTTGGAAGGGAAGCCCAACACCACCAAACCGCGATCTTTGTAATCGCTGTACAGCTTTTCCAGCCCTTCAAATTGCGGGGTAAAACCGCATTTGCTGGCGGTGTTCACCATAATGACAACTTTGCCCTTATAGGTTTCGCATAAATTGATTTCTTTATCCGAACCCAATTCACGCAAGGTGAAATTCAGTGCTGCGGGGCAACCATTGTCAGTAGCAGGCCCGGCAACGGGTGCGGCCATTGCGCTACTGGCGGCAAACAGGCTAATTGCCAAGCCAAAAATTTGCTTAATCATGATTATTTGCTCTCTTAACAGTGGTAAATACAAGTATTGTCCCACCTTTGTTGCACTTTGCTTAAATAGCTACAAGCAAATAGGGGGAAAACAACAGTCGCCCTGCGCAAAACAGCTTTGTATAATCGCCGTTTTATTGATTAATGATGTGACCCAACTTGATGCAACACCGTGACTTTCTCGCCGAATGGCATCCCCAATGGGGCGTTTTACTGGCATGGCCGCACCCCAACACCGACTGGGCAGACAATCTGGAGGCTGCTGAAACCTGTTACGCCGAAATCGTCAGTGCCATCAGCCACCGCGAAAACGTGCTATTGCTCTGTCACGATGCACCGCATCAGGCACACATTGCCACCGTATTAAGCACGCAAACCTACCGACCAGAACGGGTACATTTCGTGCAAGTTCCTTACAACGATACGTGGGCACGGGACTTCGGATTCATCACCGTGATGCGCGATGGCAAACCCTTATTGCTGGATTTCACCTTCAATGCTTGGGGCGGCAAATTCGGCGCGGCGCAAGACAATGCGGTTAATCGACAACTCGCCGCGCTCCCCTTGCTGCAACACAATGCCTTGGAAGCGCACACGCTGGTGATGGAAGGCGGCAGCCTCGAAACGGATGGGCAAGGCACGTTGCTGACCACCGAAATTTGCCTGCTCAACCCCAACCGCAACCCAACATTGGATAGAACCGCAATCGAAGCCGAATTGCGCCAAGCACTCGGTGTTACCCGCATTTTATGGCTGGCACACGGGCATTTGGAAGGCGATGATACCGATGCGCACATCGACACGCTGGCACGCTTTGCTGACGCTGAGAGTATCGTGTACATGAGTTGCAGCGATTCAGCCGATTCGCATTACCCCGCGTTGCAAGCGATGCAAGCGGAATTGCAAGCCTTGCGCCAAGCCAATGGCGAACCGTACCGGCTGTTCCCGATCCCCATGCCAGCAGCGATTTGTGAAGAGGGGCGGCGTTTGCCCGCCAGTTACGTCAACTTTCTGATCATTAATGGCGCGGTATTGTTGCCCGTGTATGCCGATGAATGTTTTGATCCGGTCGCCATCGAACAAATGCGAGCCGCCTTCCCGCAGCATGAAATTATCCCGATTGATTGCCGCGCGTTGATTGCCCAAAACGGCAGTCTCCACTGTATCACCATGCAAATTCCGCAAGAGGTCGTTAGCGTATGAGTCGTCAATTAAGCGTCGCCGTGGTGCAACACAGCAATACGGCGGATTACACCGCCAATCTGGAACAGAGCATCGCCGGAATTCGCCGCGCTGCTGCGCAAGGCGCACAGTTGGTGATGTTGCAGGAATTGCATACCGGGCTGTATTTCTGCCAAGTCGAAGACACCGATTATTTTGATCTTGCCGAAACCATCCCCGGCCCTAGCACCGCCACCTTGGGTACACTCGCTGCCGAATTGGGTATTGTGATCGTGTGTTCCTTGTTTGAAAAACGCGCCACGGGCTTGTATCACAATACTGCCGTGGTGCTGGATACCGATGGCAGCATTGCGGGGAAGTACCGCAAAATGCACATCCCCGATGACCCCGGCTATTACGAAAAATTCTACTTTACCCCCGGCGATCTGGGTTTCACCCCGATCAAAACCCGCTTGGCAACGTTAGGCGTGTTGGTCTGTTGGGATCAGTGGTATCCCGAAGCCGCACGGCTGATGGCACTCGCTGGCGCAGAATTGCTGCTCTACCCCACTGCGATTGGCTGGAACCCGCAAGATACGCCAGAAGAGCAAGCACGGCAGCGCGAAGCGTGGATTACGATTCAACGCTCGCACGCCGTTGCCAACAATATCCCGGTATTAAGCGCCAATCGCATTGGCTTTGAAGGCGACCCCAGCGGGCAAACCGCAGGCAGTCAATTTTGGGGGTCGAGCATGATTGTCGGCTGGCAAGGCGAATTGCTGGCACAAGCCGATACCGCCACCCCTGCCGAACTGGTCGTCACCCTGGATTTAGACCGCACCGAGCAAGTCAGACGCTGGTGGCCTTACCTGCGTGACCGGCGGATTGATGCGTATGCCGACTTGGTGCGCCGCTACCGCGATTGATCACTAGATTCATAAGTTTATTGATAAAAAGCAAAGTTTCCTCTATGAATGTGAACCTGCTCACATCACAATGTGACTAATCAGCGCAATAATAATTTTTATTGGAATCGCTGATTTGGTTGGAACACCAATAGAGGGGCTTATTATGTTGAGTCAACACCGCAAAGTTGTTGTGTTAGGCGCGTTATTCATCGCAATGTCACTGACAGCACTACCCGCTGAGGCACGCTTGAAAAACACCACGATGACGCACAACACCGCACACACAGCTTTTGAATTACCCTACTTGTACGAAAAATTGCGCACATTATTGGGCAACAAACTCTACAAAGATTTATTGCAAAATGACGAATTTATCATCTTGCAGGATTTGGTCATGACGCATTTAGAAAATCAATACCCCGTGTCAGGCAAATAGAAAGGGCGAGAACTTCCCGCCCTTCATTAGCCACTATTAGCTGCCAATTGCTTGGCAAATTAAACGGAAGCGATGCGCCCCAAGGCATTCTCCAGATTCGCCATGCTGGTCGCAAACGAAATGCGGATATGCCCGTCTAGGCCGAACGCCGAACCCGGCACTACCGCCACGCCGGTTTTATCCAACAAATAGCTGGCGAGAGCGGTGTCGTTTTCCAGCCCCAAACGCTGGATCATGCCTGCTACGTTCGGAAAACTGTAGAACGTGCCATCGGCTGGCAAACAATCCACCCCATCCATGGCATTAAACGCTTTCAGCACAAACGCATGGCGCTGTTCAAACGCGCTGACCATGGTTTGAATAAAACCCTGATCGCCATCCAAGGCCACCACCGCCGCGTATTGCGAAATCGAGGTAGGATTCGAGGTGCTTTGTGACTGGATGATCGTCATGGCCTCAATCAGTTTTTCCGGGCCGCCTGCATAACCAATCCGCCAGCCTGTCATCGAGTAAGCTTTGGAAACCCCATTTAACACAATGGTACGGTCGTACAAATCCGGGCAAACATTCAGAATATTGACGAACTTTCTGCCTTCAAACAGCACATGCTCGTACATGTCGTCAGTCGCAATCAAGACATGAGGGTGACGCCGCAATACCTCACCGAGTGCTGCCAATTCTTCACCCGTATACGCCACCCCGGTCGGGTTTGAAGGGCTATTGATCACAAATAAGCGCGTTTTCTGGGTAATCGCCGCTTCTAATTTGGCGGCGGATAGCTTGAAGTTTTCTGTTTGATCAGCCACAACAATGATCGGCACGCCATCGGCTAATAACACCATATCGGGGTACGATACCCAATAGGGCGCGGGAATAATCACCTCATCCCCCGCATTCAGCAGCGCTTGGCAAAGGTTATAAAAACTCTGTTTGCCGCCGCACGACACCAAAATCTGTTTTGGGGTGAAATCCAAGCCGTTATCGCGTTTGAATTTACGGATAATCGCCTGTTTCAAAGCAGGTGTACCGTCTACCGCTGTATAGCGGGTTTGGCCGGTTTGAATGGCTTCGATCCCCGCCTGCTTAATGTGCTCAGGCGTATCAAAATCGGGTTCGCCAGCTCCCAAACCGATAATATCGCGGCCTGATGCTTTAAGCTGCGCTGCCAATGCGGTGATGGCAAGTGTAGGCGAAGGTTTGACGCGCCCAACGCGCTGTGAAAGTTGTATATCCACTGAAACTAACCGTATTGCATGTTATCCATAAACTCGGCAAGCGTTACCCGTTGCCGTACCTGTATACCTATTTTGCGGTGGGTAATGTTACTGCATTACAGACGTGCCAGCAATTCAGTATCCGGGTAGCCATCCACCGGCAACCCTAATTTTTGTTGCACCTGACGCACAGCTTCGCGGGTTTCCTCACCGATAATGCCATCGACTTTGGAAATAGCCTGTCCCTGTGCTTGCAATTTCGCTTGCAACTGTTGGGTTTGCGCGACTGATAACACATTAACGGGCGCATTGCCTTGGCGCAGCACCGGCGCACCTGCCAACCGCGTGGCAAAATAGCCCGCAGTCGTGGCATACACCGTTGATTCATTCCATTGCAGAAATACCTCGAAATTCGGAAAGGCAAGGAATGCGGGGCCATGTCTACCCATCGGCAGCAACAAAGCCGCCGCACCAGTGCCACTTAACGGGCTGCCATCGGCATCTTGGACACCTTGCACCGCCCAATCTTCCAGCGGCAAACGGTTATTCAAACGCGCCAGCGACCAATCCATCTCGGTGGGAACTTTCACCTCTTGGAGCCAAGGTTCACCCGCTTGCCAGCCATTAACTTTGAGCAAATTCGCCGCAGACGCCAAGGCATCGGCACTGGAATGAATCAAATCACGGTGCTTATCGCCATCAAAATCCACCGCATAGCGGTCATAACTGGATGCCATGAATTGCAGTTGCCCTACCTCCCCTGCCCAAGCACCACGCATTTTTGCGGGGGTCAAATCACCTTTTTGCACCAATTGCAATGCACTGAGCAATTCAGCACGAAACATATCGGGGCGGCGGCAATCGTGTGCCAGCGTCACCAGCGAACGTAGCGTGGAAAAATCGCCCGTGACTGCTCCAAAATCGGTTTCCAAACCCCACAGCGCCACCAAAATTTCAGCCGGTACGCCGTATTCCCGCTCGATGCGCTTCAGCAAAGCCGCGTGTTTTTTTAGATGCGTGCGCCCCAACCCCAAACGGTTCGCGCTGACCTTCTTGGTGGCAAAGGTGAGGAAATCTTGAGCGAACACTTGCTGCGAACGGTCACGCTTAATCACAGTGGAATCAGGTTTGAGGTTCTTTAGTACGTCTGCGGGCAAACCGGCGGCTGTGGCTTCTTGCTGGAAATCTATCATCCAACGCTTAAAATCCGGCGGGGTACAATCGGCTTGCACGATTGCACCTGAGAACATTCCCATAGTAAACAACACGGTTTTTAAATACTGCATGGTGCGGCTGATTCCTTTTAGCGTTCCAATAATATAACGCATTATAGCAGGCTGACAGTTATGGCGCTGGAAACAACAAAATGCTAACAAAATACTGGCAGCAATCGATAGAGTTAGGTAGTATTGGCGCCCTACCTAAGTTCTTCCTGCCCGGATGGTGAAATCGGTAGACACAAGAGACTTAAAATCTCTCGCTGGTAACAGCGTGCCGGTTCGAGTCCGGCTCCGGGCACCATTCATTTCGTTAGAAATCCACTCAATCCTTGCTGTTGCACTTTCCGCCCTGCCATCTTCACCGCATAACGCAGCGCCTCTTCCAGCAATTGCCCCGTTGCCAACGCATGAATCAGGCAAGCGTTAAACACATCGCCCGCCCCCAACGTATCCACCACCTCAACCGCCAACGCTGGCGCATGAAAGACCATTCCAAGCTGATCAATTGCCCACGCACCTTCCGCTCCCCACGTGCACGTCATCCACACTTTGCCGTGTTTGGCTTGCCGATCACGCAAAAAACTTTCCGCATCCTGAAACCCGTGCGCCTGCGCATACGCACGCGGAAACATCACCAGATCAACCTGCGGAATCAAATCTTCCAAGCCATCCCGCACTTTTTCGATTTCCAGCGATACCGGCTGGTCGAAAATATTGTCATGAGCATAAGCCAGCATCGCAGCGAGCTCAGCCACGTTACGCCCTTCAAAGTGCAACCAATCATAATGTGAAACCGGGATTCGGCAAAAATCCGCTGCCGTCAATTCCACCAAATCGCGGTGATGCACAATCGTGCGACTGCCATTTTGCTGATTCAGGGTGATGTAAGACACGGGGGATTTACCCGCTTGCCGCACCGCGTATTCCAAACCAATGGATTTTTCGCCCAATGCGCTAAAAATGTGATCGCCGTCATTGTCTTGCGCAATTAATCCGCAAAAATCACAGCGGTGCAGGTGAGCCGCCAACACTTGCGTCACATTCGCCGCATTGCCGCCAGTCTCGCGCCACTGCTGCACCGCACGCATTTCCTCGTCTTCTTGTGGGTAATGCTCAACCACATTGACAATATCCAGCGTGGCATTGCCGGTTACTAAAATAAAACTCATAAATTTTTTCATCCTTATGCAGTATTTTTTAAAATCCCGTGGTCGTAATCAGTGGGCAAAATGATAACGTCACAGGGGATTTATAATGTACAAATTATTAGGGCTGCTACTTCTGGCACTCATGCCGCTGCAAACACTCAACGCTAACGAATTGACCATGCGCATTGTCGGCGGGAATCCAGTTGGGCAAAACGCTTGGCCTTCGGTCGTTGCCATCAAAACCACCCGCGATGGGCAAATACTCTGCGGTGGTAATCTGATTCATCCCCTGTGGGTATTGACTGCCGCGCATTGTATCAGGGGCGAAGCGGAAGGCTTGTATTATGAATACGGCACGCCCGACTTGGTGGCTTTTTCAGGGGCAACCGGGTTAGATTCTCCGAATGGGCGGCACATGCAAATCCAGCGAATTGTGGTTCACCCCAATTATAACATGAGCAATGGCGCGAATGACCTAGCGCTGTTGATGCTGGCAGCCCCCTTAGAAGGCGCAACCATGCCCATTTACGCCGATAATCCGCCGCCCGGCACTGCCGCAACCGTGGTTGGTTGGGGCGCACGCGCTGCCAAGGCCAATAACGGCTATCCCGGCAATTATCCCACGCAAATGCAGCAAGTCACGGTTCCAATCGTTCCCAATGAAATCTGCAATGCCCCGACCTCTTACGGTGGCAAAATTCAATCCAGCATGTTGTGCGCAGGCTACCCACAAGGCGGGCGCGATGCTTGCGTAGGCGACAGCGGCGGCCCCCTGATGGTGCAACAAAACGGGGTTTACCGTCAGGTCGGCATTGTCAGCCAAGGGGAAGGTTGCGCGATGCCGGGGAAATACGGCATTTACACCCGTGTTGCCAGTTATGCCACTTGGATTCAGCAATTTGCGCCGCCGCCGTATGCACAAGCACCTGTTGCAGCACTGAATGACCCACGCGCCAGCTATCCGGGCGGGGCGGGCGTATTGGAAGGCGGTTGGTTAGCCCTGCTGTTTCCCGCGCTGGTGTTGTTCAGGAAGAAGACTTTAAAACACTGACGGTGTTGTCGAGTTCAAGCTGCTTCAGCAACAGTTTTTTCATGCCCCACGGCACAAATTGAAGCAGCGTTACCCCAGTGATGCCCAGCAACAGCATACTTCCCAGAATATTGCCGACCAAAGTGTCGGCATTCAACAAATTACCCACTCCCAAGAGATCCAGCGCAAAGCGTAGCAGGTAAAACATAAGGGAAGCCAACAGCAAAATGGTGGATAAATGCACCAAAGCGCCGCCCGTCTGATTGACCCATGACCAACGCTGGCGTTCTTTTTCAGCCACTTGTTCGTAGTGACGCGAACGCAAGCGCACTTCACGGATAATACGCTGTCTGGAGGCGTCCAAAATCCGATCCCCAATTTGTTTCTCGCGCTGACTCAAGGTGGCATAAGGCAAATGGGTCATTACCCGCTCATGCTGATCCACCACTTGGTTAAACAGCTCACCCGAATCAATCTGATCGGGCAAAGGCAACGTTGCCAGTGCATCCTGTTTCCAATTGGCATGAACGTAATGTTGAATGCGTTGGACGCGGATACTGCGCAAATCTTCCAACACCGTCTGAATGTCACCCTGCCCAGCAAAATCGGGTTCAGCTTGCGCCTGTACGTAGTGAATCGCGGAACGCCCGACCACTTGTGCCAAATGTTGTGCTGCTGAGGGGATGTCACCAGCGGCACTCAAATAACGCGACAATTCATAACGCACCTCCAGATCATCGGGAGCCGCCTCAGGCAAAATACTCAAGGCAATGTCGGCAGCTTTACCAAACGCTTGCCGCCCATACCAAGCATCAGCCAAATGCCGCTGTGCAAACCGCGCAAACAAAGGGTCGGAAGCGGCTTGCGCCTGTTGCGCCGCTGTTTCCAGATGAAACGTGGCTTCCGGCAATTGCTTCAGCATAAACAAGTACGCCCAACCCAGTTCAAAATGGGCGCGGTAATTGTGTGGGTTGACCTGCAACCCATCTTTGAGCATTTGCACCGCTAATCCTACCCGTTGCGGGGCATCATGAGCGGGAACCAGCAAAGCTTCTGAGAGCTTTTTCCCCGCAAAATCCACACTCATGCCCGCACGGTATAAGATGAAGTTGCCTTGGCTATTGCTGAGCAATTGCTTGCGCTGGCGTTCCTTATCTTGCTGTAGCCATGCACCTTGCTGAGCAATAAGCGCCGCCATCCATTCCACTTGATGGCGCAAGCTCGGCATCACCGCATCACTCTCACCCGCTCGCTGTAAATTGCCGCGTATGCCTGTTTCTAACAGGTCACTCAGGGCTGATGGTTGCAACCCTTGCAGGGATGCGAGGTATTCCAAATTGAGGCGATGGAAAACGTCAGACATCATAATATCCCAATTGTAATGACACTCAACACTATAGTGATTAATATTATAGCTAGTTATCGGGATTTCAACACCATTTTTTCAGGGTGAGTTGCGAACTGCACAAGTTAATCTGTTATGCTTTGCATTGAAATTATTCTGTAACTTAGACACTAGCAAACAGTAAAACATTTAGGAGTTTCAACTATGCCCTGGAATGAACCGGGTGGGAATCAACAAGATCCTTGGTCAGGAAAAAAACGTGGCTCAGGCAGCAACGACCCTGAAGAGTTGATTCGCAAATTGAATGAAAAATTAGGCAAGCTATTCGGTGGCGCCGGTGGCAATGGTGACAACCCCAATCAAAACACTGGCAAAGGCATTATTTTGCTGCTGGCATTGTTCGTGATTGGCTGGTTACTGTCTGGCTTTTACACCATTGATGCGCGTCAACAAGGCTTGGTATTGCGCTTTGGAGCCTATCAAGCCACAACGGATGCAGGTTTGCATTGGCGTTTCCCCTACCCCATCGAAACCGTCGAAGTCGTCGATACCGAGCAAAACCGGAGCGCACAAGATCGCAACACCATGTTGACCAAAGACGAGAACATCGTCGAGGTGGCGGTTGCAGCGCAATATAAAGTGCGTAATCCTGAAGATTATGCCTTCAATATCCTCAACCCGGATTTCTTGGCGGATCAAACCCAAGGGACGCTTTATCAAGTGATGCGGGGCGTGGCGCGTGAAGTAATCGGGCGCAATGACATGGACTTCATCCTCAAAGAAGGCCGTGCGCAAATTGCCAGTGATATTCAAAACCAAATGCAACAGGTATTGGATAATTACAAATCAGGTCTGCAAATTATCACCGTCAACTTGACGTATGCGGAAGCCCCGCCGCAAGTAAAAGCCGCATTTGATGAAGCCAACAAAGCCCGTGAAGATGCCAATCGGTACCAAAACGAAGCCGAAACTTACGCAAATAAAGTGATCCCTGAAGCGCGTGGTAAAGCCGCACGCCTGAAAGCCGAAGCCGAAGCTTTCCGTCAGGAAACGGTCAGCCGCGCTCAAGGTGACGCGTCGCGCTTCACGCAATTGCTAACGGAATACCGCAAAGCACCGCAAGTTACCCGCGAGCGTTTGTATCTGGAAACGTTGGAAACTGTTATGGCAGGTACCCGTAAAATCGTGATTGACTCTAACAGCAACAACTTGTTGTATTTGCCGCTGGATCAACTGAACGCGCAAACCAGCCCTGCTGCCGATAGCAATGCAGTTCAAGCTGCCGCCGCTGCCATGCAAAATGCAACAGACAAATCAAACCCGGCACAAACGCCAACGAATGCGACGGTCAACAGTGCCGACACTGCACGCACAGGTCGGGAAACAGGTGTAAGGGAGAGCCGCTAATGGATATTAAAAATATACTCGCGGTCGTCGCGGGCGCCATTGTTCTGCTGATATATTCATCAGTGTATACCGTGGATCAGCGGGAAAGAGCCATCTTGTTCAAATTTCGTGAAATTGTGAATGCTGATATTAAACCGGGTCTGCATTTCCGTATGCCATTCATCACGACGGTCAGCAAATTCCCGGCAACGGTGCAAACGCTCACTTCCCGCCCTGAACAATTTCTCACGGGCGAGAAAAAGTACGTCACGGTGGATTTCTTCCTGAAATGGCGGATTGAAGATGTTTCAGCATTCTACCGCTCAACCGGCGGCGGGCGCATTCCCGATGCGGAAAACCGTCTGGAACAGCTCATGAAAGACGGTTTGCGCAATGAGTTCAGTCGCCGCACCATTCAAGAAGCACTTTCAGGTGAACGCGGCAGCATTCTTCAAGGCGTTGAAAGCAAGTCCAAAGATGTCGCTAAGCAACTAGGAGTGGAAATCATTGACGTGCGCGTCAGCCGCATCGACTTCCCCGATACGGTGAGTGATTCGGTGTACAACCGGATGCGTTCTGACCGGGAACGCGTGGCTCAAGATTTCCGCTCACGGGGTCAAGAAGAAGGCGCGAAAATCGAAGCAAATGCTAACCGTGAATCCACCATTGTTATGGCGGAAGCTTACAAGGAAGCGGAAAAAATTCGTGGTGAAGGTGATGCCAAAGCCGCTGAAATTTATGCACAGGCTTATCAGCAAGATGCTGAATTTTACTCCTTTTACCGTAGCTTGAGCGCTTATCGCAATACCATCGGTAAGAATGGCGATGTGATGGTGCTAGAACCCAACTCTGAGTTCTTCCGTTATTTCAAGCAACAATCCCTGCCGTAAGCGGTGACGTTTAACTGGAACGACTTGCTCACTGCGATTGCCCTCCTGTTAATTTTTGAGGGGCTTATGCCATTCTTAAGCCCCTCTCGCCTCAAACAAGCCTACCGTGAATTGCTCGAATTGCCTGACAAAACCTTACGAACCATTGGTCTGATAGGTGTGATTGCTGGTATCCTATTGCTTTTTTTGACCGATTAGCGACAAATCATGCTGAACACTCACCAATATTGGGCGCTTCCCGATGGCATTAGTGAAGCCTTGCCCGACGAAGCCGAAGCGCTGGAACAATTGCGCCGCCGCTTGCTCGACCTTTATGCCACTTGGGGCTACCGTTTGGTTATGCCGCCACTGGTAGAATTCATGGAATCACTGCGCACCGGGCATGGCACCCACCTCGACGTGCAAACTTTCAAACTGACCGATCAATTGAGCGGGCGAATGATGGGAGTACGTGCCGACATGACCCCGCAAGTCGCGCGAATTGATGCGCACAAATTGCAAACCGAACAACCGAATCGCCTGTGTTACATCGGCACCGTGTTGCGTACCCGCAGTTTTCACGACAGTTCACGTTCCCCACTACAAGTTGGTGCGGAATTGTTTGGTCACGCGGGGCTAGACAGTGATTTCGAGGTCATTTCTTTACTGCTGGAAACACTCGAACATTGCCATATTCCCGGTTTGCTGCTGGATATTGGTCATGTCGGTATTTTCCGCACACTCGCCCGCGAAGCGGGCTTTACGGCGCAACAGGAAAGCGATTTCTACGACATGTTGGTGCGTAAATCCCTGCCTGAAATTGACGCATGGCTCGCACAAGCGAGCTTACCCGCTGAGATCAGCATTTGCTTGCAGCAATTACCACGTCTGAATGGGGCGGTTGAAGTGCTAGAGCAAGCCACCGTTTTATTTGCGGATGCTCACCCCGACATACGCGCAGCATTGACTTACTTACGCACCTTAACCCGGCGGGTGGCGGCACATTTCCCCGACTGCGAAATTCACATTGATCTGGCTGAATTGAGCGGTTATGACTACCATACTGGGATTGTATACGGCGTTTACACCGCTGGAATGGGGCGTGAAGTCGCACGCGGCGGGCGTTATGACGGTATCGGTGAAGCCTTTGGGCGCACCCGCCCTGCTACGGGTTTCAGCACCGATTTGCGCACTTTGGCAACGTTTGCCTTGCCACAACAACCGCGCACGGGTAATGACGGCATTTTTGCCCCAGCGGTACAAGATGCGGCGCTGGAAGAACTGATTC
This sequence comes from Candidatus Thiothrix sulfatifontis, assembly GCA_022828425.1. NCBI lineage: Bacteria > Pseudomonadati > Pseudomonadota > Gammaproteobacteria > Thiotrichales > Thiotrichaceae > Thiothrix > Candidatus Thiothrix sulfatifontis. Next base: position 2,174,728 of record CP094685.1, on the reverse strand, counting down.
GGACATTGCGCAGTCAACAGCAACGGGTTATCCGGGCGCTGGACGGGCAAACACATGACGCGGCAGCACTGGGTTGCAGCCAACACATCATTCAGCAAGACGGTCGCTGGAGCGTTGTCGCTGTTTAATATTTAATAATACCTATTTGGCATATTTGAGCGAGACTAACATGGGAAAATTCGTCGTTGTATTGGGCACGCAGTGGGGTGATGAAGGCAAAGGCAAGATTGTGGATCTGCTGACTGAAAATGCCTCCGCCGTAGTACGGTTTCAAGGCGGGCATAATGCTGGGCATACCTTGGTCATCAACGGTGAAAAAACCGTATTGCATTTGGTGCCATCCGGCATCTTGCGTGAAGGCGTGGAGTGCATGATCGGCAACGGCGTAGTGCTCGCTCCCGATGCGCTGCTCAAAGAAATCGAAATGCTGGAAGCACAAGGCGTTCCGGCACGTGAACGTTTAAAAATCTCCGCAGGTTGCCAACTCATCCTGCCTTATCACGTTGCTTTGGATGCAGCGCGTGAAACCGCACGTGGCAAAGAAGCGATTGGCACGACGGGGCGCGGCATTGGCCCGGCTTACGAAGATAAAATTTCACGCAGAGGTTTGCGTGTTAGCGATTTGCTCAACCCGGAACAGTTTGAAATCAAACTGCGTGGCATTATGGAATACCACAATTTCATCTTGGCGCATTACTTCAAGTGCGCCCCCGTAGACGCCGATGCAGTACTCGCCGAAGCGATGCAAATGGCAGAAATCATCAAGCCGATGATTACCGACATACCCAACCGTTTGGCTGAATTGCGCAAAGCGGGCAAAGACGTGATGCTGGAAGGGGCGCAAGGCACGTTGCTGGATATTGACCACGGCACTTATCCGTTTGTGACGTCATCCAGCACGACCGCTGGCGGGGCTTGCACGGGCTCAGGTATTGGTCCGCGTAACCTTGATTACATCCTCGGTATTACCAAAGCCTACACCACGCGGGTGGGTTCGGGGCCGTTCCCGACGGAACTGTTTGATGACGTGGGTGCTTACATTGCCAAGCAAGGCAATGAATTTGGTTCGACCACAGGTCGTCCGCGCCGTTGTGGTTGGTACGATGCGGTGTCTTTGCGTCGTGCCATGCACATCAACTCCATTAGCGGACTGTGCATTACCAAGCTGGACGTGTTAGACGGGTTGGAAACAGTACGGATTTGCACCGCTTACCAGTTGGACGGCAAGATCATTGATGTGCCCCCCGTTGACACTGACGAATTCGCGCGTTGCGAGCCGGTCTACGAAGACATGCCGGGTTGGACAGAATCGACGTTTGGCGTGACCAGTTATGACGCGCTGCCTGTCAATGCCAAGGCGTATCTGGCGCGTTTGGCGGAAGCGGTGGAAACGCCTATCGACATTATTTCGACAGGGCCTGACCGCGACCAGACGATTATTTTGCGCGATCCTTACGCAGCATAATGATGGAAATGGATGTTAGCCGTCGGTTTGGCGGCATCATCCGCACTTACGGTGAGGCGGCGTTTAACCGTTTCACTGTTGCGCATGTTTGCGTGATTGGCGTGGGTGGCGTGGGTTCGTGGGCGGTGGAAGCCTTGGCGCGGAGTGGCATTGGCACATTGACGCTGATCGACCTTGATAACGTTGCCGAATCCAATATAAATCGCCAATTGGCGGCACTCGGTAGCACCATTGGACGTGCCAAGATTGCCGTATTGCGGGAACGTTGCCTCGACATTAATCCTGCCTGCCAATTACATCTCGTTGAAGATTTTATCGACAAGGATAACCTTGCGACTCTCATCAAACCCGAATTCGATTACGTGCTGGATTGCATCGACAATGCCCGCACCAAAGCGGCACTGATTGCGTATTGCCGCCGCAATAAAATCCGTCTGATTACCGCCGGTGGCGCGGGTGGGCAAAAAGACCCGACCAAAATCCGCCTGACCGATTTGACCAAAACCTTGCAAGACCCGTTGCTATCGAAAGTGCGTAAGGAATTGCGCCAGCATTACGGTTTCAGCAGCAACCCCAAACGCCGTTTTGACGTGCCTGCCGTGTGGTCGGAAGAAGCGATGACCTTGCCGGAGCGGGCAGAAGGTGCAAGCGCGTGTGATTTGAGTTGCGCTGGGGGAATTGGCTCGGTGACAACGGTGACGGCGAGTTTTGCCTTCGTCGCTGTCAGCCACGTATTGGGGAAGTTGGCTGAACAAGCACGCGAATGTAAAGAAATGTAACAATGCTTTCCGATCTAGCTCTCTGGAACAAATAATGTTCACTGTTTTTATTGAACATTGTTTATTCAAAGAGGAAATAGTGATGACCCACATCCCTTTATCATCATGGACTAAGGTAGTGCTTACTGCCGCATTAACCAGCGTATTCTTGGCTTCCTGCGGAGGAAGTTCGAGCAGTACGGTGACGACAGCGGGAGCGACCACCACGGATACCACCACAGGAACGACGGCAACCACAACCACCGCAATATCGACCCGTAGCTGGAAAGATGTTGCCTATGCCGCCACTTCCAACAGTCAAAAGATGGATATTTACTTACCAGCCACCGGCACGGGAACATTTCCAACGGTGATTTGGATTCACGGTGGTGCCTTCAAATTCGGCGACAAAGCAAACCCACAATCCCTGACAGCCCTCAATAATGCGGGTTATGCCGTGGTCAGCGTCAATTACCGTTTGAGCACCGAAGCGCAATGGCCTGCACAATTGGATGACATGAAAAGCATCGTGACTTATCTACGAGCGAATGCGGCTACTTATAGCTTGAATCCTGATAAAATTGGCGCATGGGGTGCATCAGCAGGTGGACACTTGGCATCCATGATGGGCATCGCCTTAGCCAATGACCCTGCCACGCGCATTCAAGCAGCGGTAAATTGGTTTGGGCCAATCGACTTTTACAACATGGATGCGGATATGCTGGCAACCAACGTCACCCGTTGTACCGGCGCAAACGGCGCGGCAGATTCGCCTGAATCCGCGCTGATCGGTGCAACTGTCAGTGAAAATAAAAGCAAAGCGGATGCCGCCAGTCCTTTGACTTATCTGGCAGCGCTACCTAGCAGCACGCCATTACCACCGTTTTATATGTTTCATGGTCTGATGGATTGTAATATTGCGCCTGCGCAGTCAGAACGTCTGCATAATGCGATTCGCACTAAGTTTGGTGAAGCTAAAAGCAGTTACATGCCCATCGCCAACGGGACACACGGTGCGGGGGATTTCAAAGAAGTTTACGTGGAAACCGCCGTTATCAACTTCCTGAATTTACACTTAAAACAGTAAGATCACGAGGCACTGGCACGTTTATGCATACCCTGCTATTGGTGGACGATGACACGAGTTTGCTGCACATGTTGCAGGCTTTTCTGACACAAGAAGGCTTTCGCGTGTTAATCGCCACCAATGGCACGGAGGCACTCAGTATGGTGGTGGAGTTTGAACCTGCCTTATTGGTGCTGGATTACATGATGCCGGGCTTAAACGGCATCGAAGTGCTAACCCTATTACGGCAAAATCATGCCGTGCCCGTGTTAATGCTAACCGCCAGACATGACGATGCCGATCGTATCAAGGGTCTGGACATGGGTGCAGACGATTACCTTGCCAAGCCGTTCAATGCGCGGGAATTAGTCGCCCGTATCCGCGCGATTTTACGCCGCACTCAAACACGGCAGGCATTAACCCAACATTTGACCTTGGGACATTTGCAACTGCTTGCTGAACAAACCACCGCTTATTGGCAATCCACGCCACTCGCGTTGACGCATACGGAATACCGTTTATTGGAAATTCTGGTGCGGCAGGTAGGTTACATTGTCAGCAAAGACGAAATGGCATTGTATGCACTGAAGCGTTCCTTAACCATTTTTGACCGGAGTATCGACGTGCACATCGGACGCTTACGCACGAAACTGGATGACATCGCCGGAGACTGTTTGAGTATCCGCACGGTGCGAGCGCAAGGTTATCAATTGCTACTGTTACCCGCATGAACCGCCTTTTTTGGAAAATTTTGCTGACATTTTGGTTGGCGTTGCTACTGCTGTTTGGCGTGGTTGGTATCCCCTTGTTAGTACAACAGTGGCAACTTCACACCTTGGAAGAAACCACCGTCGTACATCCGATGTCGATTGTCGCCGTAAAAGCAGCCGCGCTCACTTTACAGCACGGTGGAACAGCCGCACTTACCGCGATGTTACGCGAACAGGATCAGGAAGCTCCCGCTGACATGCAAATCTACGCACTCGACAATGCTAATCAGGAATTATTAGGGCGCACGGTTGCGCCAACCGTAGTGGCACGATTACGCGCTGCAACACCGCTTAACTTGAGCTTTCCGGTGATGCGAGAAGTGGATCATGACGGTAATACCTATCTATTGTTCGCCCCTTGGTCGGGGCAATTTCCCGAATTTGCAAACGCCCACCGCTTGCGCATGAATAAAAAACACACAGCAGACGTACTGGTCATATTCAGCATTTTCGCTGCCAGCTTTCTGAGTAGCTGGGGATTGGCGTGGTATTTTTCTCATCCAGTCAAGCTTTTGAACAAGGCTTTTCAAACAGTTGCAGCAGGCGACCTGACCCGCCGTGTCGCACAAGACATTGGTTCACGGCGCGATGAATTAGCGGATTTGGGCAAAGGCTTTGATCACATGACGACGCAACTGCAAAGCTTAGTGGAAACCCAACAACACCTGATGGCATCACAACAGCGGCTCTTGCACGATATTTCGCATGAATTGCGTTCGCCCCTCACCCGTCTGAATATGAGCATCGCTTTGGCACGACAGCAACCTGCTTACCTGAATAAAAGCCTTAAACAAATTGAACAAGAAGCCGAACGGTTGGAATGTTTGGTCAATGAAGTACTCACACTGGCTCGCTTAGAAGCGGGTATATCCACCGACATGGATAGCTTTGTGGACATACGCTTACTGCTGCAAACATTGATTGAAACCGTTGAATTTGAAGCACTTGCACTGCAACGGCACATACAATTCATTCACGACTTACCCGATGAGGGCTATCTGATTCCGGGCAATGCCGAATTACTGTACCGTGCCTTGGAAAACTTGCTGCGCAATGCTATCCAACACACACCACCGACTGGGACGGTGTTATTGCGTGTATCGGGCTACGCTTTGCCCAAAGCCCTGCAAATTGGCGTAGAAGATCAAGGCAACGGCGTGTCTGAAACGGAATTGACCAGCATTTTTAAACCGTTTTACCGCCGCAACACTCCGGCAAACAACAATAGCCATGAAGGATATGGTTTGGGCTTAGCGATTGCTTATCGCGCCATTTCTGCACACCAAGGCAGCATTATTGCCAAAAACCGTGAGGAAGGCGGTTTGGTTGTGCAAATAACACTGCCTTGCTGACTGGCTACGTCTTCGGCAGGGTAACGCCGGTTTGCCCTTGGTACTTGCCACCACGATCTTTGTAGGACGTGGAGCAAACTTCATCCGACTCGAAGAACAGCATCTGCGCCACGCCTTCGTTGGCGTAGATTTTCGCGGGTAACGTCGTTGTGTTGGAGAATTCCAAGGTAACGTGGCCTTCCCATTCGGGTTCTAAAGGCGTTACATTCACAATTATTCCGCAGTTGTGGACGAAAACGCCATTATCCAACGCAAAATTTCCCGCTTCAGGAACGGTCGAACAGAACACATCGTGATCACCTGCAACAGGACGAACATGTGTCACTTTATGGTTTTGCTGACCTTCACGGCTCACACCTCGGAACGCATCAATAATATGCGGGAAACGCCGGAATACAGCACGATCACATTCTAATAAACGTGCTGCTCCTCGAATTGATCCCGTTTGATGCAATGCCTCTTTCACGATTTCATCAGTAATCTCAGTACGCAAACGCAAATTTCGCGCCAATTCAGCCTGACGTTGATGTCTATCAGGATTAGCCTGCTCCCAAACAGCTTTCATCCGTTCACTTTGCCTCACTCGCTCTGCATGATCCTGATAACGGGCAAGCATCGCCTCACGATGAGCCTGTCGAGTAGCATCCGAGGGATTGCAACGCGCTGCTAATAATTCTGCACGTTGAGCAGCATAAACATCATCGTGCCAGAAACGACTAGCTCGTTCACTTTGCAAGCTAGAATAACGTTCTGCCCATTCAGGATTTTGCATACGTTCATGCAATGCGGCACGGATGGATGCACTGTGTTCGTCAGGGTCAAACTCCTCACCGTAGTTTTCCGCATTGTGCAGCCGAATATGTGCTCCGGCATCCATACGGACAATATTCCAAGGATTATTATTTAAACGGTCAATATCGACATGATGGCGATGGGTGTTTGGCACATCAGCATACAAGCCATTCCGTAAATTCCACTCATCAGCCAAACGGTGCGTGGGATACAAATGCCCGTTCAACGGTTGGTATACCATTTCATAACCACGCGCCAACTGCCGATATAATGGCATCAACGACGTTCCCGCTGCTAATTCACCCGCCGCGATCCAACGCCCATCACGCAGCATAAATAAATGGTCAGGGGTAGCGAAAATACTTTTACCATTATCTAACCCAACTTCAATGAGGCTATCACGCCCCACATAACGCGGGGCTTCCAGTTGTGCCACAATCAAACGACCGTTTGCACCAATGCTATAACCCCAGAACAATTCACCCTGCTCGGCACGTACTGCCATTTCTTCCAAGGTTGGAGAAGAGCCATCGACTAAAGCAACACGGGTATCACCGCGAAAACAACGTGCATACGTCGATTTTCCCAAACACACCACCAAGGTGCTACGCGGAATGCGGAAATATTCCACCGTCCGCGCCAGTGCAAACGAGTTCGGCGGGATAATGCAAACATCACCTTTAAAATCCACAAAGCTCTTTTCATCAAAGTTCTTCGGATCAACGATGGTGCTATTGATATTGGTGAAAATCTTGAATTCGTTGGCGCAACGCACGTCGTAGCCGTAGCTGGATGTGCCGTAAGAGACAATTTTTTCGCCATTCACGGAACGCACTTGCCCCGACTCGAACGGCTCAATCATGTTCGTTTCAGTTGCCATGCGGCGAATCCAATGGTCGGATTTGATGCTCATTGACGCACCCCTACCCCGCCTTGACGTTGGAACGGCACGCTGATAAACGGCAATTTCACCGCGCCCGTCAAATCGTAGCGCAGGCTGCGCGTTTTCATCGCTTCCGGTGCGAGTTGCAGCAATTGCATAAAATCCAGCTTAACCGGGATATTGATCGGTACTTCCTGACGTGCGCCAATGCTCATGCCTTGGTTTTGATCGCCACTGGCAACGGGATGCCCGTTCAAGCTCAAACCGTATTGGATGCCCTGTAATGGAATCGGGAAAGCATTTGGATTAGCGACATTGAGTGTCACCACCGCCGTGCCTTGCGTCAAAGAAATTTCTTGCAAGCTGACGTTTTGGATGGATATTTTGGGCTGCTCAACCACACCGGGAACGCCACTACAGGCTGGTAACAACAGTGTCGTCAACAAAAGAGGCAACATTCGCTTTAGCATAAACAGTCATTCGTCCTATTCGTTGGAATACTGAATACTAAACGAAACGCGGTTTCAATACACCTGTCGAGCAAATAAGCGTTCTAGCCGATGTTGCCAACGCTGCATTCGTTCCCCACGTTGCGCTTGCGAGGTACACAAACGCCGCGAGCGTAACCCCTGTCGGAACAGCAGGGGGAATTTGCTATCATCTTTGATCATTGTTGTCAGGCTCATAGTGCGCCACACTCCTATTTATCTTTTAGTTAAATACCTTGATAAGCATAACCGCAAGATGTGCAGAAAATGTGTAGAGCCGATGGAAGGTTTTTGCAGCAAGCCCTCATTAACGGTTGGCTTCAGACTCCACTGGACGAATTTGCGTCGCAACTTTATCCAATACACCATTGACGAACTTATGCGCCTGTTCCGCGCCGTACTTTTTCGCCAGATTCACGTATTCGTTGACCACGACTTTGTAAGGCGTTTCCAGATGATTGAGTAACTCACAGGTTGCCACCCGCAATACCGCGTGTTCAATCGGGTCAACTTGCGCTAATTTACGATCCAGATACGGCGTAATCCGATTTTCCAGTTCTTCGCCCCCCTCAATCGCGCAACGCATCAGCTTGTGAAAAAATGCTGCGTCACACTTGCGAAAATCCGCTGCTAATTCCTTTTCTTCCTGAAAATACACATAAATATCGTGGAAACCGTTGCCGGTAATCAACCACTGGTAAGTCCCTTGCATCGCTAAACGCCGCGCCACACGGCGACGAGCGATTAATTGCTGGGACTCCGAGAGGGGTTTGTGTCCTGCCATTTGTGTTTATTTCCTAATCTTACGCAGCAAGGAAACCATTTCAATCGCCGACAATGCTGCTTCAGCGCCTTTATTGCCTGCTTTGGTACCAGCACGTTCGATGGATTGCTCAATGGTATCCGTGGTCAATACGCCAAAAATAATCGGCAATTCATGGCTCAAACCCACTTGCGCCAAGCCTTTGGAGGCTTCGCCCGCCACGTAATCAAAATGCGGGGTACTGCCACGAATAACCGCACCCAAGGCAATAATGGCATCGTAATCACCGTTTGCCGCCATCGCCTGCGCCACTAACGGGAGTTCATACGCCCCCGGAACGCGCACCACGTCGATGTCTTCCTCTTTCACACCGCCATGACGCTTGAGCGCATCCACCGCGCCTGCCAGCAGGCTTTCGACGATAAAACTGTTGAAACGCGCGACGACGATGCCGTACTTGGCTTCTTGGGGTGCAAAATCACCTTCGATGACATTGAAGCTCATTGAACCATCCTAAACTCATTATTAAAGAACGCTATAAGAATCCCTTCGGCCCCGCTCAGGGAGCAAAATGACACTTAATCCTGAACATAATCCACAATTTCTAAACCGAAACCAGCAATGCCGTGCAAACGGCGCGGCGCACTCATGACACGCATCCGGTGTACGCCCAAATCCGACAAGATTTGCGCACCAATACCGTAGGTTTTTAATTCAGCCGGTGAAGAACGGGTATTGTCCTGCACTACTGCTTGAAATTCAAACCCTTTCAAACGTTTCAGCACATCTTGCGTCTGAATCGGTTCGCGCAAGATAACAATCACACCCTTGCCTTCGCGTTCAATCCGCTGCATCACGCCACGTAATGGCCAGCCGCAACCCGGTTCTGCCAATGCCAACAGGTCGCACAATTCATTTTCCAAATGCACCCGCACCAGCACCGTATCGTCAGCACCGATGTCACCTTTGACGAGTGCTAAATGAATGTCATGCTTGGCTTGTTCCTGATACGCGACTAAATGGAATGCGCCGTATTCGGTTTGCACCTCTTTTTCAAACACGCGCTCAACCGTTTTTTCATGTTGCACGCGGTAGCGAATCAGGTCTTCGATGCTGCCCATTTTCAAACCGTGCTTTTCGGCGAAAATCTCCAAGTCAGGGCGACGTGCCATCGTGCCGTCTTCGTTGAGAATTTCGACAATCGTCGCCGCCGGTTCAAACCCTGCCAAACGCGCCAAATCGCAACCCGCCTCGGTATGCCCAGCACGGGTCAATACGCCACCGGGCTGTGCCATCAACGGGAAAATATGCCCTGGCTGCTCAATATCGGTAGGTTTCGCATTCGGTGCCACCGCAGTACGCACCGTGTGCGCCCGATCATAAGCCGAAATGCCGGTCGTGACGCCTTCAGCGGCTTCAATCGACACGGTGAAATTGGTGCGGTGTTCTTCATCCGTCGCGGAAATCATCAGCGGCAAATTCAATTGCTTGCAACGCTCGCGGGTCAAGGTCAGGCACACCAAACCACGCCCTTCCTTCACCATGAAATTAATGTCTTCGGGGCGGGTGAGCGACGCCACCATTAACAAATCGCCTTCATTTTCGCGGTCTTCGTCGTCAACGATAACGACCATTTTGCCTGCGGCGAGGTCTTTAAGAATCTCTTCTGTGGTGTTGAATTGCATGGTTTCTCACTTCATAAAGCCGTGTTCGGCAAGGAATGCTTCGGTAATCGCACCGCTGTGAGGCGTCATCTCAGCAGCGTTATCACCCAGCAACAAACGTTCAAGGTAGCGGGCAATGACATCGACTTCCAGATTAACCGCTGTGCCGCTGCGGTAATCGGCGATAATGGTTTCGCTCAAGGTGTGCGGCACGATATTGAGTTCAAAGGTGCTGCCCTCGACCTTATTGACAGTCAGGCTAGTGCCATCCATGGTGATCGAGCCTTTCGCGGCAATGTACTTTGCCAACTGTGCCGGAGCGCGGATACTGAACCGCACCGAACGCGCATCGTCATGGCGGCTAATCACTTCGCCCAAACCGTCCACATGCCCGCTGACCAAATGACCACCGAGGCGGGTTTGCAAGGTTAAGGCTTTTTCCAGATTGACCTTGGAACCGCGAGCCAAATGCCCAAGACTGGTTAAGGACAAAGTTTCGCGCGAAACATCCGCGCTAAAACTGCCACTATCCAACGCCACCGCCGTCAAACACACGCCATTGACTGCAATGCTATCGCCCAGTGCCACATCACTCATGTCCAACTTGCCGGTTGCAATCGTTAGGCGCATATCGCCACCTTTGGGCTGCATGTCGCGGATTGTGCCGATGGATTCAATAATGCCGGTAAACATCAGTTTTTCACCTCTGGTTTCAGGCTGGCAATGATACGCCAATCTTGCCCCACTGCGCGAATATCGCGAATTTCCAGCGGAATACGGTCGCTCATCTGAGCAATCGCCGGTAACTGGAATAAAGGGCGGGCGCTAGACCCCATCAGATGAGGCGCAAGGTAGATAACTAATTCATCTGCTAAGCCTTGTTCCACTAGCGCCCCCGCCAGTGTTGCACCCGCTTCGACGTGAACTTCGGTAATTCCATCCGCGACCAAAGCCGTCATAACTTCGGGCAAATGCAACTGTTGACCCGTAAAATGGCGGACAATCACCCCAGCTTGCTCCAACAGCGCTATCTTTTGCGCGTCATTACTGCACGTATATACCCGAATTTCACCCGGTAATTCGAGCAGCTTAGCGTTCAGCGGGAATTGTAAAGCCGAATCCAGCACCACCCGAATCGGCTGACGCACGTCACCCACAATCCCCAACTCGTCCGATGTTAGGCGAACATTCAACGATGGATCGTCCGCCAACACCGTGCCAATGCCGGTTAAAATAGCGCCCGCCTGCGCCCGTAGCAATTGCACATCACGCCGCGCCGCTGCGCCGGTAATCCACACGCTTTCGCCCGATTCCATCGCGGTACGCCCATCCAAACTCATTGCCATTTTCACGCGCACATACGGACGATGACGTTCCATGCGAGAAATGAAACCGGGGTTCAAGGCACGCGCTTCGCTTTCCAACAAACCGGACGCGGTGCTAATTCCTGCATCACGTAATAATTTCAAACCATCGCCTGCCACCAATGGATTCGGGTCAACCATGGCAGCGACGACCCGTGCGACCCCCGCTTGCAGCAAGGCATTGGCACACGGCGGAGTACGCCCATAATGCGAACAAGGTTCAAGTGTGACGTAGACATCGGCATCACGCGCGGCATCGCCTGCCATGCGCAAGGCGTGGATTTCGGCGTGGGGTTCACCGGCACGTTCATGCCAACCCTCGCCGACAATTTGACCATTGCGCACAATCACACAGCCAACACGCGGATTCGGTTGCGTGGTATACCAGCCGCGTCGCGCCAGTTGCAGCGCATATGCCATGTAACGGTGGTCGTCAGGGGTAAAATTCATGCTTTGGGGGGAATCGGCAGTAAATTGATTTGGCGATTACGTTGCTCGGAAGTGGGGTCACTTTCCAGATGCTCGATCATGCTGCGGAACTCTTCAATTGCATCAAAGCGGCGGTACACCGACGCAAAACGGATGTAGGCGACTTCATCCAATTGACGCAATTCATCCATCACCAGTTCACCGATCATGGAGGAAGGCACTTCGCGTTCCCCGCTAATCAAAATGCGTTTGCGAATATGCGTTAATGCCGCTTCGATACGGTCAATCGACACCGGACGCTTTTCCAATGCTCGCATAATACCGCCGCGCAATTTGTCATCGTCGAAGGGCTCACGCGCTGCATTGGATTTAATCACACGCGGCATGGTCAATTCCGCCACTTCGTAAGTGGTGAAACGCTCATCGCAAGCCGAACAACGCCGCCGACGGCGCACTTGGTCGCCGTCATTGGCTAAACGCGAGTCAACGACCCGCGTGTCATCTGCGCCGCAAAAGGGGCAACGCATCCGTGCTTACGCCGGGTGGTCGCCAAACGTGCTGGAACCGTAGACCGGGAAACGCTCACAAATGCTGAGTACTTGCCCTTTCACCCGGTTGATGGTAGCGGTATCTTCCACGTTATCCAACACATCCGCAATCCAGTTCGCCAACTGGGTACACTCGACTTCCTTAAAACCACGGGTGGTAATCGCAGGTGTGCCAATACGAATGCCGCTGGTGACGAACGGCGATTGTGGGTCATTCGGCACCGAGTTTTTGTTGACCGTGATATTCGCCGCACTTAAAGCCGCATCCGCCGCCTTACCCGTAATGCCTTTGTCGATTAAATCAATCAGCATTAAATGGTTGTCCGTGCCACCCGATACAATCTTGTAGCCACGCCCCATCAAGGTTTCTGCCATGATTTTGGCGTTTTTCGCTACTTGCTGTTGGTAAACGGTGAATTCAGGCTCTAATGCTTCCTTGAACGCTACCGCTTTTGCCGCGATAACGTGCATCAAGGGGCCGCCTTGAATGCCGGGGAATACCAGCGAGTTGAATTTCTTTTCCAACTCAGGGTTAGCTTTTGCCAGAATAATGCCGCCACGAGGCCCCCGTAGGGTTTTGTGCGTGGTAGAAGTGGTCACGTCAGCAATTTGTACCGGGCTGGGATAAACGCCAGCAGCAACCAAACCCGCCACGTGCGCCATATCGACCAGCAAGTACGCGCCGACTTTATCCGCGATTTCACGGAATTTGCCCCAATCAATCACACGGGAATACGCCGAAAACCCCGCCACGATCATTTTAGGCTTGTGCTCCAAAGCTAAACGCTCGACTTCGGCATAATCAATGTAGCCTTCGTCGGTAATGCCGTACTGAACTGCATTGTAAATCTTGCCGGAGAAGTTGACTTTTGCGCCATGCGTCAAATGCCCGCCGTGCGCAAGGCTCATGCCTAACACGGTATCGCCGGGGTTTAGCAGTGCCATGTAAACCGCTGCATTGGCTTGTGAACCGGAATGCGGTTGCACATTGGCATAATCCGCGCCAAACAATTGCTTCGCACGCTCAATCGCAAGCTGCTCGGCAATATCGACGTATTCACAACCACCGTAATAGCGCTTGGCAGGATAGCCTTCCGCGTATTTGTTGGTCAGCACCGAACCCTGCGCTTCCATAACACGCGGGCTGGCGTAGTTTTCGGATGCAATCAGCTCAATGTGCTCTTCCTGACGGCGCACTTCGGACTGCATGGCACTCCACAATTCATCATCGTAACCTGCGATTGTCATCTGGCTGGAAAACATGTCGCTTTTCTCCTGCACGTTGAAAGCTAAAAAGGCGTTATAGCATACCACTGTTTTCAGTCTCAACCTACGCGGTTTTAATTGAATCAGCCCGTAGCAGCAGGTGGCTTTTCTTCAGCAGGCAATTCAGCGTCGGGTTTATCAGCATCTGCACTGCCGAACTTCTTACCGAAGATGACTGAAGGCTCGCCGCTGCGGTTATAAAAATGCAGGGTATTGCCAATTGTTTCTACGCTGCCAGCCCGTTGCAACGTGCGCAAATAAGCACCTTCCCAATCCCCTACATTGATAGTTTGCTGACCTGAACCAGGACGCAAGATTGGGCAACCTGAGCGCCCCTTGTCAACGCCTGTAATCATAAAGCCGGTATGCCCGACCCGTTTGAAATCAGCCTCGTATTCATTGCACCCGCCTGAACCCGTGAGTGCTACCTCACCGACCTTCATGCTGATAACTAACTCACTGGGAACTTTATTGCCATAAACTGACAGCAAACGCCACTCTGTATCCAGCAATGAAGGCCCACCACTGTTAAGTGGACAAGCGCCCGTCGGGAGTGGCGTTACAGCGCCGTCAGGGGGTGTAGCCGTTTCTGCGCAAACAGCAACACTGCTCAACAGCAAAGGAAGCAGTAGCAAAGTGCGGCAGAGCTGAACAGAAAAACAAGACGGTATAAAATTCGTTTTCATGGGGTTCCCTCAATTAATGATGGTTATGTGGGGCAAGCAATACGTCATATGCGTGTGACACCTCTTCAGTATAGGAAGAATGCTAGGTTTTCACCACATTGAATATTTTCTACCCCCTAGTGTTGGATTTATACAACAACTGGCTAACAATATTCAGGCAGGCAGCACCACACCTAGCGCATCACTCAAACGCCTCCAGTCAAAAAATGGCCCCGGATCGGTTTTACGCCCTGGCGCAATATGCTCATGCCCCGTAATGTGCTTCAAACTTAATCCCGGATAAGCGTCAACCAAAACGGGCAGTAACATTTCCAATTGCGTGTATTGTGCCGCCGTAAATGGCTCAAAGTCTGACCCTTCGATTTCAATACCTATCGAAAAATCATTGCATTGACTTCTTCCCTGATAGTTTGACACACCCGCGTGAAAAGCGCGTTTATGGAAGGGCACATACTGGACAAGCTCGCCATTTCGCCTGACTAACAGATGACTGGCTACCCGCAAGTGACAAATTTCGGCAAAAAATGGGTGCGCCTCAGGGTCAAGTTGATTGGTAAATAAGTGATCAATCCACGGCCCACCAAATTCGTAGGGTGGCAGGCTAATATTGTGCAAGACAATTAACTCAGGGATGCAACCTTGCGGGCGTTCGTCGTGGTTAGGGGATGGGCATTGGCGAGCGCTGTCCAATAAGCCAGTTTCTAAGTCTATGTTCAAGGTTCATCCTCGGCAGGCCGCGCCAATGCAGTTTGAAGCGCCGTGTGAATCCGGGCGGGCAAGGGTTCACAATGCAATTCACAGTGGTAATGACCATCAACGTACAGAAACATTGCAGGCAGGTGAAAAATATCCAGCGCGTTGACCAGCCCACCGTTGTGAACAGCATCCACCTCAAACATTGGCAAAGCGGGGTATTCATGCAAATACCTACTCAGTGCCAACTTGAGATTGCGGCACGCGCCACAGTTAGGGGCAGTAAAAAATACCAGTGCCGCGCCGTGTGTTTCCGCCAGCACATGGTGAAAGTTCAGATCAGTCAGGCTTGCAATGTTTTTCATGCCGCGCATTATACATCCACTTGTTACCGTGCCTGCACGAAACTTGCTATAGTTTGGGGACTTATGGATGAAGGATACACGCCATGCTCGACAGCTTACACATCAAAAATTTCCGCTGCTTTGAAGACTTGACCATTCCCTCGCTAGGGCGGGTGAACCTTATCGTGGGGAGGAATAATAGTGGTAAGAGTACGCTGTTGGAGGCAATTTCTATTTTTGCACAAGACGGCTCAACAAAATCTATAAAAAATCTTTTAAATAAACGCCATGAATTTTTCAATGGTTCTATTTACCAAGATAATAAGAAAAACATCATTATTAAAAGTGATAAAAAAACACTTAGCCTTTTTACCGAATATGATGAAAATATTGGTGAGATATACACATCAGAAGCAAGTCTCTCTGATAATGACTCTGATATAAGAGAGCATCAACAACCATTTGCAATGGTTAAGAGCCAACTTGCCCATGAGAATGATCTTGCCCAACAGTGGGACACTGCCTACTTGGACTCTGAAGAACATATCATTAAAGACATTCTGACAATCTTCAATGCAGACATTACCAATGTCATATTTGTTCAATCACCGGAAAAAAAAGATGAACGAGTTGCTGTACTTAAAATAAAAGGTAAAGCCAAAGCTGTTCCGCTTAAAGCAATGGGTGAAGGTGTCAGTCGTGTTTTGCAACTATTTTTAAGTGCGTTACGAGCAAAAGGGGGCTATTTGCTAATTGACGAGTTCGAGAATGGCTTGCACTACTCTATTCAGGAGGAAATATGGAAAAAATTATTCTATTTGGCAAAAGAGCTTGACCTTCAAGTATTTGCAACAACTCATAGCGAAGATACGGTAACAGCATTTGCAACGGTTGCCGTGGCAGACAAAGAAGTTGACGGTAAGCTTATTACTTTGGGACGTAGTGCTGGTAAATCCAATCGTGGACAAATCATTGCCCATGTCTACAGTGAAGATAGATTGGATTGGATTGTTAATTCTGGCATGGAAATCCGTTAATGAGAAAGCAACAAAAAATCCTTCTTATTGAGGGACAAGATGACCGTATTTTCTTTCAGCACTTCTTGTGCAAGCTAGATATACAAGTTGATATTGAACCAAAAACACCAAAAAATTTCTGTCAAACCACAAGCGATGGTATTGATGTATTACGTACTCAGGCATTACCGACCGCATGGGAGCGAATTACCTCAGGAGAACTAACTCATTTAGGCATTGTGGTAGATGCTGACTCCCAAATACAAGGCTATGGCTTCACAAAGCGTCGGGATCAAATTACTAATGTACTGAAAGAATATGGTTACGACATACCTGAATTATCCAATATTCCTCTCAAAGGTGAAATATTTACTCACCCTGAAGAATTCACTCCCATTGGCTTATGGATTATGCCAACACATAGCGCTGACGGGATGCTTGAAGACTTACTACTCGACAACCTGAGCGACAATATTCAGCAAGCACTGCTAGATAAAGCTGATGAAACAATCAGTGAATTAGGCGACTTACGCACGTTTAAAGACACACACTTATCCAAAGCACGCCTCTCCACATTACTCGCATGGCAAAAGAAGCCCGGTACATCCGCAGGTAAAGCCTATCAAGCAGGCGTTTTTGCTGCTGACTCCGCAGCCCTCACTGCATTCACACTCTGGCTACAAGCAGTATTCCAATAACATGAACGGATTAAACCCCCAACAACAAGCCGCCGTCACCCACCTCGGCTCACCCCTCCTCGTTCTCGCTGGTGCTGGCAGTGGCAAAACCCGCGTCATCACCCAAAAAATCGCCTGGATGATCCGCAAAGGCGTGCATTCTGCCGACCAAATCGCGGCGATCACCTTCACCAATAAAGCCGCCCGTGAAATGCGCGAACGCGCCACTCAACTCTTGACCAAGGAAGAAGCCAAAGGCTTGACCGTTTCCACCTTCCACACCTTAGGCTTAAACATCATCAAGCGCGAAGCCAAACGCCTAGGCTACAAAGCCAATTTCAGCATTCTTGATGCGCAAGACAGCGAAGCCATCCTCAAAGAACTCGCCCACAAAGAAGACGTGGAAGAAGCCGACAACCTGCGCTGGATAATTTCACGCTGGAAAAATGATTTCATCTCGGTCGAACAAGCCGCACTGCTGGCAAATACCACCGACGAAAAACTCGCGGCGATTTTATACGAAAAATACCAACGCCAAATCAAAGCCTACAACGCCGTCGATTTCGACGACCTCATCGTCTTACCTGTACAACTTTTCGAGCAACACCCCGACGCGCTGCAACACTGGCAACACAAATTGCGCTACCTATTGGTCGACGAATACCAAGATACCAACGCCTGCCAATACCGCCTGATTCGTCTGTTAGCGGGTATTCGCGGCGCACTCACCGCCGTGGGAGATGACGACCAATCTATCTACGCTTGGCGTGGCGCACGCCCCGAAAACATTGCACAGTTGCAAACCGATTACCCCACGCTCAAAGTGATCAAGTTGGAACAAAACTACCGTTCCACCAGCCGCATTTTGCAAAGTGCCAACAAACTCATCGGCAATAATCCGCATTTATTTGAAAAAAATCTGTGGAGTACCCTCGGCGAAGGCGACCCAATCCGCATTATGCCGTGCCGCACGCCCGAACACGAAGTCGAAAAAGTTGTCGGTGAAATTCTCAAAGCTCGCTTCCGTGACCGCGCCGATTTCAAGGATTTTGCCATCCTCTACCGTGGCAACCACCAAAGCCGTTTGTTTGAAAAAGCCCTGCGCGAAAATAATATCGCCTATAAAATCAGCGGCGGCACCTCGTTTTTCTCGCGTGCTGAAGTCAAAGACATCCTCGCCTACCTACGCCTGATCGCCAACCCCGATGATGACGCTGCTTTCTTACGCATTATCAACACACCCAAGCGCGAAATTGGCACCTCCACGCTGGAAAAACTCGGAGAATACGCCCACGAACGTAAAACCAGTATGCTCACCGCCGCGCAAGAACTCGGCTTTGCCCAGCGCATCTCCGCCAAAGCCACCCAGCGCATCGAAACTTTCTGCTTCTGGCTGCACGAAATCACTCGCGCCGCTGAAAATGCCGATCCAACCAGCATTGTTAAACAAGTCATCAACGATACCGGCTACGAAGACTGGCTCAAAAACACCTGCAACACCCCCAAACAAGCCGAATCGCGCATGAAAAATGTCTGGGAAATTGTCGAATGGATACGCAAACTCCACGACGATGGCGCTGGCAAAGAAACCTTGGGTGAAATTATTGCACACATGAGCTTAGTCGATATGCTGGAGCGCAATAGCGAAGAAAAAGAACAAGATGCCGTAGCATTGATGACCTTACACGCCGCCAAAGGCTTAGAGTTTCCCAACGTGTTTTTGATCGGAGTGGAAGAAGAACTGCTCCCACACGCCAACAGCCTCGACGAACACAGCATCCAAGAAGAACGCCGCCTCGCCTACGTGGGCATTACCCGCGCCCAGAAAAACCTCACCATCAGCTACGCCAAAGTACGCTCACGCTACGGCGATGCCGCCACCGTTGAACCCAGCCGCTTCCTCGACGAACTTCCCCCCGAACATCTCGAATGGGAAGACAAAAAAGTCGTGTCGCCAGAAGAACGCCAGGAAACGGCGCGAGCGTATATTTCTAACTTGCAGGCTTTGCTAGGTGATTAAGTGAAAATTATTGCGACAAAGTGCTCCATTCCACCCACTTTTCCACCCGTTTTTTGCCGTCAAAACGCACTAAAAACCACTCCACACCGTCATCACCCTCGCGATGATCCAAAAGCGTCACTTTGTCGCCCTTAATCAAGTACATTTTAGTTTTCGTTTTGGCATCCGGCTTATCGTACAAAGCCGCTTTGTCGACGGTGATTTTGCGGGTAGCCGCAGGTGTTTTTACCGTCACATCTGAGGAATCTTGCGTATCGGCGATGACTTTCGTCAGCATTTTTCCTGCTGCATCGTAGATCTTGACGAAATACAAATCCCCATCCGTGCCCACCATTGAACCCTCCGACCACACATAGGGTTTGCCTTTATTGAAACGGTAATCCGTGCTGTACCAACGTGGCCCTGAGCGTTGCGCGGTGCTCAGTGTTTTGGTTTCTGGGGTCAACGTGGGGTTGCTGATTGGCTCTTTGTATTCCTGAAATTTACCCTGCGCTTTATTCCACAAGTGCAAGCGGTAGAACAGATTGACACCGCCATAACCCACGCCTTCTAGCACTGCCACGTCACCGTAGCCGTCAAAATTGAAATCGGCTTGCAGCAACAAACCGTCAATGCTTTGGCTACCTTCGGGAACATCGGGCATCTCTCCCAATTGTTGCGTTTTGCCGTTGGGAAGTTTGGCAATAATGGTATTGCCTTGCTGCTCTACCACCACGTTCACCTTGGTTTCGGGGGAAAACGTGATGGGCAATTTGGCATGACCTTGGGGTTCGGTGAATGCCGCTGCATTCAAGGAAAATAGGCTTGCGCCCAATAAAAATAACCCGGCTGGAATGGGCATGTGCATGATTTTACCTCGCTGATTTAAACACCTACACCTTAGACCCTTATACCCGATTTCGTTCGGATTAGTCTGGGTAAAGTGCAGCAAGTTCCGAGGTTTTCACCGCTGTCTGTCCGTTGGATAGCTTAAATCCTTGCAGTGCTTGCCACAAACTTGCGCCGCGCCAGCCACCGCTGCTGCGACCATAGAGCACCGCATTGAGCGCATCAATTTCGGTTTGCAACGCTGGGAGGGCTTGTTCGCGCAAATTTGCCAGCAACGCGGGGCGTAGATGTAAGCCGACTTCCATCCATTGCAGTAAGGCATCATGGGCGGCTTGCGGTTGGTTTTGCTTACACGCTTGTTCCAGCCGTTGCCACACAGTTTTAGCGTCGGGAGGGCGTACTGATGCGGGCGTATAGGAGGTTTTGGCAAATTTTTTAGGCGTTGTTTGGGCTTTTTTCCAGAAATGCCACAGCAACCAACCCACGGATAATGTGCCCCAAATAATCAGCAATGCGGCGGCATACCAGTCCCACGAAAACCAAGCAAACCAGCCAGCAGTAACTTCTGGCGTATCCGGGGTTGTGGCGGTCGGAGGTGTTGCTGGAGCTGCCTGCTTAAGTTCTGTTGCGGTGGTCGTATTCGCAGCAGGAGCTGCTTGCCCACCTGTTACTACCAGTTTCACCGGATCAAGTGTGGTGGTTTCCTGTTTACCCGTTGTGGTATTCCACCAATCAATGCTCAGACCGGGGAATGCGTATTCACCATTATAGGGGGCAACCACTACCCACTTTTCCTGACGCACGCCCACGACACCGTTGCTACCGGGATCGTTACGCAATTCGGGCTGATCGGTGTACGCCTTGATACCCGCAGGTGCTTGGATGTCGAGCTTAGGCAGTTGTTCTGCGGCTAAACCGTCCGCCACAATCGCCAAGGTCAGAGTCACGGGTTCCCCTGCCTTGAGTTTATCAGCGGGTGTCTGCCAATGCGCATTCAGAGTAAGACTATTCGCGGGTAGCCATTGCTTGCCGGTATAGCTGGCGGGTTGACCTTGAACCTGCAACGTCAAGGGTTCGGAAAAACGCCGAATGCGCTTGCCCCTCATGCCAAATGGGTCAAATTCATTGTTGTTTTGATCATCAATAATACCGTCAAAGGTCGTGCGCCCCAAAGTCAGTGTGCCGCTTTGCTGCGGGGTAAGCGCGTAACGGCGTTCAATCACTTGGTAATTGCGCCCGTTGCGCATCAAGGTCGTATTGCGCGTTTTACCCAATTGCTGAATATTGCCCTTGCCCGCTTCCACTTCGGGATGGCTGAGGCTGGCCTGCGGTTGCAACGGCGTAATGTGCAACATGCGTTGGGTAATCACGGTTTGCTGCTGCACATACGGCTGCTGCGGTTCAGCGGTGAGTTCAATGAGAATATCGGACGAGTTCCCCGTGTTCGCCTGTGGCGGTGGCTGATCCATGACTTGCAAATCCAGCGCCTGACTTTGATCTGCGCCAAACGCAATCGGGGGAATCGGTACAGTGCCGGTACGACGCGGGTATAAGCGCAATTCCCACGTGGTGGTAATGCTGCTGACACCGTTCACCACGCTGAGACTGTTGCTTTGCGAACGCCCGCGTATCTCAAAATCTTGCTCTAAAGGCGAAAAATCCGGGTCGCCCGCTACTATCCCATCCGCCGTAAAGGTGAGTACCACGGGGTCGCCTACCGCCACCGGATTGCGGTCAAGTTGTGCCATAATCGCGGCGGCTTGCGCCCCAAATGGCAGCAGCCACAGCCATGCTATCAAGAGTAATCTCACCATTCATCACCCCTTGCCTGCGCACCACGTTGTTGGTATTGGTACTGAAACTTGCGCCGCCACAGACCCGATGGATCATCAGGAATACGCCGCAACCATTGCTCAGTGGCTTGTTCTTGTTCACGCTGTTGCGGGTCATTAGCCTCGTTTGCTTGATCGCCTTGTTTGGCTTGCCCTGCTTCCTGTTCAGCTTGTTTGGCAGCGTCTTGTTCTTCCGCCTGCTGCTTTTCATCCGGCGAATTCTTGGGTTGCTGCGCTTGTGAATCCTGACCTTCCGCACCTTGCGCTTGCTGCTGACCTTCGCCCTGTTGGTCTTGTGGTGGGGGTTGTTGCCCCGATGAATTTTGTGGCGGCTGTTGCGGTTGTTTTTGCTGAGAATTTTGTTGGGGCTGAGGTTGTTGATCCTGCTGTTGCTGGAGCGCCTCTTCCACCATCTTCAGGTTATGACGCGCATCGTCATGGTTAGGCTCGGCTTCCAATACGCGCTTGTAGGCCGTAATTGCCTCCTTAAATTTGCCCGCTTTCGCTTGCGCATTCGCGTAATTGTACTGCCCGGTAATGCTTTGTTGCGCGGCATACTGTTGTGCAGCAGTTTGATAATCCTTGTTTTTATACGCCGAAGCCCCTTTCCATTCAGGGTTTTGGAAAAGTTCGGAAGCACGGGCAGGTTGTCCGCTATCCAGCGCTTCTTGTGCTTGTTGGTCAGGCGTTAGCCATAGATCATCCCAACTGAATGCTGTCGCGGTTTGCGGTTGCGGCAACAGAATGCACACCAATACCGCCCCTAACCAGCCGCGCCTAAACGTCAATGCCGCCAGTGGCAAGAGCAACAACACTAACCAATACCCTTCATTCACCCACGCATCGGTTTGGCGACCTTGACTTTTGCTTAACTGCTGCTGGCTAAGTGCCTGCCACTGCTGACTCAAGGTATTCACATCGGCATCGCCCAACGCCGCTTGCGTGAAAACCCCGCCACCGGCTTTGGCAATACGTTCCAAATCATCCAGATTCACGGTCGCAATCACGGTTTTACCCGCATTATCCAGCAAAAAGCCCCCTCTAGGACGTGGTATTGCCGCACCATCCACCGACCCCAATGACAATACGGACACGTTGTAACCCATGCCCCAAGCCTTATCCGCTGCGGCAATCGCCGCTTCCGTGTCCGCTACGCCATCCGTCATCAGCAAAATACTGCCGGTTTTCATACCCGCTTGTTGCAGCAATTCGACCGAGCGTTCAATCGCCGGGGTCAATAAACTGCCGGGCGCTGGCATAATGTCGGGCGCAAGATTCTTCACTTGCTCCTGAATCGTGGCAACGTCATCAGTCAACGGTGAAACCACAAACGCATCCCCGGCAAACACCACCAACCCGTTTTGCGCATCCTGACGCGCATTGAGAATGTCGAGCAATTTGAAACGTGCCAAGGTAATGCGATTGGGTTTTTCATCATCCGCGTACATCGAGGCAGAAAAATCCATCGCCACCACCAGCGCTTGCTGATCACGAAATACCGGCACTTCGCGCTTCTCCCACGCGGGGCCTGCCATTGCCACAATCGCCACCAGCAACGCCAGCGACAGCCAAGCCAAGGGCAACCATCCCCAACTGCCCGCCGTGCCACTCAACACAAACGGCATCAATTGCTTATCGACAATGCGTTCCCAGCCGCCTTGCTGACGCGCCTGAAACCATTTCATGCCCAACACCAGCAGCAGCACCAGCAATAACCACAGCCATTCCGGGTGGAGAAAATGCAGATTATTCAACATAAAACCCTCACTCCCGCTCTACCCGCAACACGGCTGCCAACAGCGTCAGCACCAGTGACGCCAGCAACGGCCAACGGAACAATTCTTGCTGCGGTCGCCATTGCTGTGCTTCTTTTTCCACGGGTTCGAGCCGATCCAATTCCGCGTAAATCTTGTGGAACTCTTCGGTATCACGCGCCCGGAAATACATGCCACCCGTGCCGGTCGCAATCGCTTTCAAGGTGCGCTCATCCAAATCCGCCGACGGATTCATCAACTGAAACCCAAAAACGCTGCGCATCTGGTCACTTTCCGAACCGATCCCCACCGTGTAAATTTTTAAACCCACGGCTGCCGCCATCTCCGCCGCTTCCAAGGGGCTGACACTGCCAGCAGTATTCGCGCCATCGGTCATCAGAATCAGAACGCGATTTTTTTCCGGGCTATCTTGCAAGCGTTTCAGCGCCAGCCCAATCGCATCACCAATTGCAGTGCGTTCGCCCGCCAAACCAATTTGCGATTCATTCAACAAGCGCAGCACGGTTTGACGGTCAAAGGTCAACGGGGCTTGCAAATACGCCTGATCACCGAATAACACCATGCCGATGCGGTCGCCAGTGCGTTTGCGCACAAACTCCCCCGCCACCGCTTTGGTTGCGACCAAACGGTCGACCACCTGCCCATTGAGGATAAAATCCTGCTCCTGCATACTGCCCGACAAATCGACAGCCAGCATCAAATCACGCCCCGACACCGGCATTGCCACTGTATCGCCTACCCACACCGGACGCGCCGCTGCCGCCACCAATAAGATCCACGCGGCACTCGCCAACAACAATACCAGCAAACCGAACCACGAACGCCCCAATACCTTGCCACCCTGCTGAAAATCCTCCAAAAACGGGACTTTCAAGGCAACCCCTTGCTTGGGTTCTGCCGGTTTCAGCCACCAACGCACCACCAGCGGCAAGGGTAGCAAGATAAACAGCCACCACCAGAGGAATTCATACATGATCTTTCCCCCGTTGCAATTTGATCCATTCACGGGTGGCTTGCAGCACGGCTTTGGTTTCGGCTTGCGTTTCCGGGCGATAGGGTATTTCGGTGAGTAAATGTGCCAACTTGCCACCAAATAAGGGCTTGCCTGCTTTATCGTCCAAAAATTTGACCCACGCTGCGCCAGTCAGCCCCGCGACGGTTTGCCGCCCGTACTGACTGATCGCGACCCGCCGTAGCAACACCGACAGTTCGCGCAATAATTCTTTGGTATTCGTGCCGTATTGACGTTGCAAACGTTCCAACTCCAGCAAAGCGCTTTCCAACCCTTGCTCAGCACGTTTTTGCTGCTGCCAACGCCAGAACAACCACGCAATCACTGCCAACATCAAACCCGCGAGCATCCACCAGCCCGGTGCTGGCGGCCACCAGCCAATTGGGTCGGGCAAATGAATATCACGTAACGGTAGTTCTTCTGGGTTCATCGCAACCCCCGTGACAATTTCAGCAAGCGTTCGTTATCGCTGTCAGCGGTCGACAATTGCACCAATGGAATCCGGTAGCTGCGACTGAATTCCTGCAAGGTTTTCGCCGCTTGCGCCACACGATTGCTATAACGGTCGCGCCACAGCCGCAAACCCAAATTCAGTAATAAATGCCGTTTACCGTCAGTCAAACGCAAGCTGCCGTTATTGGGCAGTTTCTCTTCAAATGGATCGTGAATTTCCACCAAGGTTAATTGCGAATGTTGCGCAATCATTGCCAATTGCCGTAATGCTGCCGGTGTCACTTGCCGAAAATCACTCAGAATAAACAATTGACTCCCCGGCTGTGTCACCCGCCGTAAGCGCGTCCAACTGGCTTGCAAATCGCTGCGACTCGGCTCAGCGACCGTAGGGCGGGTCATATCACTTAACTGCCGCAACAAATGCAAAGCCGCCGAGCGGCTCCGCGACGGTTTAAATTCGGTATGCGTGCCATTTTGCAAAATACCGCCGATGCGGTCGCCATCATCAAGGGTTTTCCACAGCAATAATGCCGCAATCTGTGCCGCCAACACCGACTTAAAACGCCCACGGGTCGCAAAAAACATCGACGGGCGTAAATCCACCCACAATAACACCGGCTTTTCGCGCTCTTCTTCAAACACCTTAGTATGCACCCGCCCGCTACGCGCCGTTACCCGCCAGTCAATGGTGCGAATATCATCACCGGGCTGGTACATGCGCGATTCCGCAAAGTCCATGCCGCGCCCTTTGTGGACTGAACGGTGCAAGCCCGCGTGACGCGCCCGAATATGCTTTTTCGCCAAATGCAAGGTGCGCACCTGTCCCTGTAAACGCAACAAGGATTGCAGGGAACTGAATACAATCCCTTCGCCAACTCCAGCGACACCTGCCATCAAGGGACTGCCACCAACGCCAGCAATTCATCAATAATATGGTTGGCGGTCATGCCATCGGCTTCGGCTTCAAACGTCAGCAATAAACGGTGGCGTAACACATCATGCGCCACCGCCTGCACGTCTTCGGGGCTGACGAAATCGCGCCCAGCCAACCATGCATGAGCGCGGGCGCACCGATCCAATGACAACGTGGCACGCGGGCTGCCGCCATACGCAATGCTACCCGCCAAGGATTTACCGTAACGTTCGGGGTTACGGGTTGCCAACACCAATTGCAACAGGTAGGTTTCCACCTTGTCGGTCATGTAAATATTCAGCACATCCTGCCGCGCTAACGCCACGTCATTCCGGCTGACCAGCGGCGCAATGGCTTCTTTTTCATGGCGCACTTGCTGCATCGCTTCTTTGCGCCCCAAATGCAAAATGACTTTTTCTTCGGCAGGCGTTGGGTAATCCACCATCACGTGCATTAGAAAACGGTCGAGTTGCGCTTCCGGCAAACGGTACGTGCCTTCCTGCTCAATCGGGTTTTGGGTCGCCATCACCAAAAATGGTTCGGGCAATTTCCAGGTCGTACCCGCAACGGTAATCTGGCGTTCCGCCATCGCCTCCAACAGCGCGGATTGCACTTTGGCAGGCGCACGGTTGATTTCATCCGCGAGGATCAAATTGTGAAACAACGGGCCTTTCTGGAAGTGAAACGAGCCATCATTGGGGTGAAATACTTCCGTGCCGGTAATATCCGCTGGCAATAGATCCGGCGTGAACTGCACACGGTGAAAATCGCCCTCGATCCCCTGCCCCAACACCTGAATGGCGCGGGTTTTCGCCAAGCCCGGCGCACCTTCCACCAGCAAATGCCCATCTGCCAGCAACGCGATCATCAGACGATTGATCAGGGATTTTTGCCCAATGATTTTGCTTTGCAAATACTGGGACAACTTGTCAAAGTTTTCTTTTTGGTTCATGTTCGCAGGTAGTTATGTGGGTGTAGGGCGGAATATACGCGCCCCATTCCCGTGGTTTCAAGTTAATCATCGTTAATTCAAGTGTAGAGAGTATGACCATCCAAACCCAAATTGAACAGAAAATCCAACAGGCCATGCAACCTGACTTCCTCGAAGTCATCAACGAAAGCCACATGCACAATGTGCCGCCCGGTTCGGAATCGCATTTTAAGGTGACGGTTGTGAGCGAACAGTTCAATGGAAAAATGCTGATTGCACGCCATCGGCAGATTAATGGCATTTTAGCCGACGAATTAAATGGCAAGATTCACGCGCTGGCCTTGCATACGCTGACGCCGGAAGAACATTTCGCGAAAGCAGGCAAAGTGGCGGAATCGCCCTTGTGCATGGGCGGCAGCAAGGCATAAAAAAAGCGGGGTTGTTGGCTCAGGACAACCCCGCTGGGAGATGCTGCCCGAATGTTGGAGGAGTCTGGGCAGCCGTGCGAAAACGTTAGCGTTATTTTTTGTTGGTCAATTTACATGGCCATTTGATGAGCCATTTGCGGTCTTAGCCCGCGTGCCGGGAACATTCTAGCGATTAAACTGGCGGTTTCACCCATTTTATAGGTCTTGCGCGGCAATGCATGGCCTTCCATTAGGCTATCCAGCGTAATGTCTTCCATGAAGCGGTAAAACTGACCACTCAAGTCTGACCACATGCGTTGCACCAAATCCTGACCCCGTAACGCCGCGCCGTGTGGGGCATTCATGGCGACAACGGTATCGTCTTCAGCGGCTTGAATAATTTCTGCCAAGGTGATTTCGTCGGCATGGCGGCTTAAACGATAACCACCGCCGGGGCCGCGAATGCCTTCAACCAGCCCTTCATGGCGCAAGCGGGCGAATATCTGTTCCAGATAAGACAACGAAATTCCTTGCTGCGCTGCCAGATCACCCAAGCGCACTGCACCGTCGTCATCGTGGATAGCCAATGCCAGCATCGCCATAATCGCGTGTTGACCTTGTGTGGATAGTTTCATGTCTGTCTCCTAAAGCGTACTTGTCATTGATCTTTAACAGGTACTATACGGAGACGACACATTAAGGAAAAGTCGAAATTTTTATTGAAATAGTTCGTTAAAAACGAAGTTTTCTTTTGAAAACATTACAATTATTTAATCTTTGCGTAACATATCAAGGTTGCGCTGCGCATCGGCATTGCCTTTGCTGGCGGCATCCGTGAATAATTTTTCAGCTTGCTTGCTGTCTTTCTTGACGCCTTTTCCCAATACAAACAGTACACCTAGGTTGTTTTGGGCTTCGGTGAATCCGGCTTTAGCGGCTTTATCATACCAATAAGCGGCTTGCTTATCGCTTTGGGTGACACCGCGCCCGTCTTCGTATAATAAACCAAGATTGTATTGGGCTTTAGGGTAATGCTGCTTCGCGGCTTGCTCATACCAGTACGCCGCTTCGCGCAAATCGGCTGGCAGACCGCCAAGACCGTCTTCGTACAGGGTGCCCAGCATTAATTGCGCTTGCTTATCGCCCGCTTCGGCTGATTGACGCACAACCTCAGGTTCAATACCAGCAAGGTCAAGCTTACCTGACGTGCTTTCATCCTGCTCAGTGGGTTGCGCCATCGTGGGCAGAGACGTGGGCGTGGCAACAGGTTCCGGGCGACTGGCGGGATCAACCACCGGAATTTTTGGCATCAAAGCCGGTGACGGCTGTGGTGACGGTGGTTGTAGAGACGCAAGATTTTGCGATTCTACGGTTTGCGCCGATTCTTGCGTTTTCAGGTTATCAGAAGCGGCAAGCGCCTGCGCGGGTGCGCCATTCCCAAGTGACAGCAAAGCTAAGCGAGCAGCGACATGGCCTTGCGCGGCTGCTTGATCGAACCAGTGCCGTGCCTGTTGATTATCAGCGGGTACGTATTGTCCATTCGCATACAACAATCCCAGACCGTATTGGGCTTCCATGTGCCCGGCTTCGGCAGCGCGTTGTTGCCAAGTTAGCGATTGCTTAATGTCGGTTTGTGAATTTTCCTCGTTGCGGTATAGAATGGCTAATTTATATTGCGCTTTAGCATCACCACTTTCCGCTGCTGCCTGCAACGTAGCCAAATCACCGTCAATATTATTCGTTTCGACTTTGCGGCGATTGCGGTACCAACTTTCCACACTGGAACCCGTTGCTGACTCGCCCGCTGCTGGGATGGCTGCGGGTGGTAGGGCATTCTCGTTCCACGGTGGCGGCGCTTCATTCATATTGATGGGCTGCGCAGGCTCAATCTGTGGTTCCGCAGCAAGTGGTAGGGTCACGCCGAGCAGCCCCCACAGCAGTAGCGGGGAAGCTAACCGAGAAGAGGTCCAACGTTGTAATTTTATTGTTCTCATGGCAACACCGATACTCAATAGGAAATAATGATGATTATGAATTTTTATAGATAACCATGATTTTGCCAAGCCACAACCTAACCCCAGATGAATATTCTTTTTCAGCGACGGATTGCTATAGTATTAGTCTGAAACAGCTTGTTTTAAGGGGAAATGTGAGTGTCTGCGCAGGATCTCGCTAAATACATCAAAAATCGCTTGACGGCGCTGGATATGACCTTAGTGGCAGCCGCTGAACGTTCTAAGATTTCGCGGCAAACATGGCACAAGCTGTTGAATGCGGATATAGACGAGGCCAAACTTTCTACGCTCATGAAAGTCGCTGAAACCCTGCAAACGCATCCGCTCAGCATGTTGCGCATTTATTTTCACGGCAAACAACTCAGCCACGGCAGTACCCGATCCAGCGGTAATAATAAATTTGCCAGCGGCTTTATTGCTGATGTTACTTACCCTGATAATAGCATTGTGCAAACCGGGCAGGTTTTTGAAAAGGTTTGGGAGGTCGAGAATCTTGGCACTCAGGCGTGGGTTGACTGGCGTTTGCAATGCGTGGATGAACACTTAAGCGTGCAAACCTTGATAGGCTCAGAACACTATAACGGCAATGGCTCGCAATACAGCTTAATGCCGTTGGTCGATAGCATTCCCATTCCTATCACCCAACCGGGTGAAAAAGTGCAGTTGCACGTGCAATTTCGTGCGCCCGATTTTCCTTGTACTACCATTTCACATTGGAAGAGCACGGATGCCGCAGGCAATATTATCTTCCCCCATCTGACTGGACTGTATTGTTTGGTCAAAGTTATATCACTCTAAAAATACTACAAGCACCATGGAATTACCCAACCACGACGTCCTCATCGTTGACGTACAACGTTCGCCACCACGTTTAGCCATTTACGGGCAAGCACCCGACAAACTGCCTCAATCCAACACCCGGATTAACCCGCAACAAACCGGCAATAATGGCAGCAACCGCTTGGAAGATTTCGCCGATTACACCCCCGGCGTACAGCTTGGGCGCAATCAAGCGGGGATAGGCAGCGACGTTTACCTGCGCGGCTATCCCCTCAATGGCAATATGCAACTCGATGGCTTACTTGATGTACAAGGCTTTTACCTGCGCGACCCCGCCACCTTGGAGAGCATTGAGATCAGCAAAGGCTTGAACTCGGTATTATTCGGCTCAGGTTCACCCGGTGGCACGCTCAATTACGTCAGCAAACAACCGCATTTTTCGCCGCAACGCAGCGGGCAATTCACCGCAGGCTCCCCCAACAGTCTGCATACCGTGCTGGACGTGAATCAACCTTTCGCCCAAACCAACTGGGCCGGGCGTTTGCTCATGGTCGGGCAACAAGGCGAAACCGGACGCGCCAACGTCGGCGACGACCGCTTTACTTTTCTGCCATCGCTGTTGTGGCAAACCGCGCAGCAATCGCTATTGCTGGAGCTGGAACACGGCTGGCAAAACCGCGAATACGATTTTGATAACGTCTTTTATCAAGGCAAACCGATTTATAACGTTTCCTACGTTGACCCGCGCTCCTACGCCCAGCGGCGCATGAATCGCGTAAGCGGCACGTACACCCGCGACTGGGGCAATGGGTGGGAAACACTGCTGCAAGCCAACCAGATCGACGCCAAGCGCGATGAACGTTGGATCGGTTTTGCCTATTTGCCCGCCAGCGGCACGGCACTCCCCGGCTATTACCGCGATGCGCAATACGTACAAACGCAACAAGCGTTACGCGCCGAACTGTCGCGGCATTACACCCACGGCATGAGCCAACACCACACCCGCCTCGGTGTGAGTGGGCATTCGGTTGAAATTGACCTGAAACGCCAATTTCGCACCGGCTTGTTCAGCCTTGATTTGTTTAACCCCACCTTTGATTTTCCGCTGCCAGACGCTGATAAGCTCACCAAACGCGAAGCTGTCACCTTGCGCAAAGAGCGAGCAATCTATTGGCAACACCATGCTGAGATTGGCGACCGCTGGGGCATTCATGCCGGGGTGCGCAATAGCCAATACCAAGCGGATTACGCCTCCCCGACCCTCGCCTTTCAGGAAACCGATGCCGCTGACACCTCCACCGCACTGGGGCTGACCTGGCAAGCCACTCCGCATTGGCAAGCGTTTGCCAGCCGCAATGAATCGTTCGCCCCCAATATTGGCATGGACAAAAACGAGCAATTTTTTGCCCCGCTCCAAGGCGTACAGCATGAAATCGGCGTGCGTCATCAACATGAAACCCGCCAAGGCAAGCCACTCAATAGCAACCTGAGCGTTTACCGCATTGATCAGGAAAACGTCACCACCCGTGACCCTAGCGAACCGGGCGCATTAATGCTCACCGGCAAAACGCGCTCACAAGGCGTGGAAGCCAACGTCAGCATTCCCATCAGCAAAAAACTGACCGTGAACACAGCCTATAACTACAGCGATGCGCGTATTACCGCCAACAACGACGGTAACACCGGCAACCATTTACACAATATTCCTCGGCATAGCGGCTCGCTGACGCTGGATTACACCCCCAACGCCCGCACACACCTCACACTTGGCGCGGTAAAAGTCGGCAAGCGCCCCGGTGACGATGCCAATAGCTTTGACGTTCCGGCATACACGCACTTGGATGCGGGAGCGACTTGGCAACTCAACCGCAACACCACGCTCAAAGCAGGCGTGCGCAATCTGCTGAATGAAGATTACGTCGCCGCCTCCGAAGGCGTTGATTTCATTGTGCAGGGGCGCAAACGTACCGTGACCTTGGGATTGGAGGTAGATTTCTAAATGGACGACACACAACTGCTGCGCTACAGCCGCCAAATTCTGCTCCCTGAAGTCGACATCAACGGGCAAGAGCGCCTGTTAGCCTCAAAAGTGCTGATCATTGGCATGGGCGGCTTGGGCGCACCCGTCACGCTTTACCTCGCTGCCGCTGGGGTTGGGCAACTCACGCTGGTCGATTTTGATACCGTGGATTTGAGCAATTTACAACGCCAAGTGATCCACACCACCGCCACGATTGGGCAACTGAAAGTCGACTCTGCCGCACAAACTGCCCGCGCGTTGAATCCAAACATCCAGATTAATACGATTCAACACAAACTCGAAGAAACTGAATTACTTAGCGTGGTTAGCTCACACGATGCCGTCGTCGATTGCAGCGACAATTTCCCCACGCGCTTTGCGCTCAACCGTGCTTGCAAAATCGCCGCCAAGCCATTGATTTCAGGCGCGGTGATTCGTTTAGAAGGGCAAATCACCACCTTCGACTTTCGCCAGACGCATACCGCGTGCTATCGCTGCCTTTACACGGAAGACGGCACGCAGGAAGACACCTGTAGCACCACCGGCATTCTTGCGCCATTGGCAGGCATTATTGGCAGTATGCAAGCCGCAGAAACCCTCAAAGCGTTATTGGATTTGCCCACGCTCAGCGGGCGGCTGTTATTGCTGGATGCGAAGCAGATGCGCTGGCGCGACATGCACTTAACGCCAGACCCCGATTGCCCGGTTTGTGCGCTCGACCATAAAAAATAACGCGCTCAGACTCAAAATTTTGAACATTGTCTTAAACTACTGGTTCAGTGAAGTCTTTAGCGATACGCTGAAAATGGTGAACCAAAATCACACTTATGTCGTCAGATAGACAGTTTTTTTACAAACATTGGAGGTATGTATGAGTTTCATTAGTGAATTCAAAGAGTTTGCCATGAAAGGCAATGTGGTCGATCTCGCCGTGGGTGTCATTATCGGCGCTGCCTTTGGCAAAATCGTCTCGGCATTCGTGGATGGTGTTGTGATGCCACTGCTAGGCTTGTTGATCGGCGGAGTCGACTTCAGCAAAATGGGTATTCTGCTCAAAGCAGGCGACCCCGCTGCTGTCCCGCCTATCCCCGATTTAGTCTTGGCTTATGGTGCGTTTATCCAAACTGTTTTTGACTTCACGATTGTGGCACTCGCGATTTTTATTGCGATTAAAGCCATGAACAAGCTGAAGCGCAAAGAAGAAGTCGCGCCAGCACCGGCAGCACCGTCTAATCAGGAAGTGTTGTTAGGCGAAATCCGCGATCTGTTAAAACAGAAATAAAACCTCTGTTTTCAAGAGGATGTGGGCAAAGCTATCCTTTGTTCACATCCAAACAGTTGGCTGGCGCTTTAATTGCCGTGACAAAGCCAGCCCTTCACTGCACAATGTTACCCGACTAAAAATTCAGTCTGGTAGATACACAAACGCAATGCATTTAAAAACGAAACATCTCGACTTACTGGCCGATAACAACCTTCCCCCATCCGTCTTATTCAACGTCTTCGATACCGTGACGCTGGAGAGGGGTATCGACTATTACGACACGGGCAAAGTCACCAATTTTCGTGCAGAAAAAAGCGGCAATGGCAATGTATCCATCACCGCGAAAGTACAAGGCGGCAGTAAAGAACCCTACGTCACCGTCATCAATTACAACGAACAATCACCGCGTTGGATCACCGGCGTTTGCACTTGCCCCGTCACCATGGCCTGCAAACACGCCGTTGCCGCCTTGTTTGAATACCTCGAACACGCCCGCAAACAAAAAGCCAGAGAACCGCAACGCAAGCCCGTGCCAGCGTTTACCGCCGCGACCATGCCCACCACCGCCAGAGCAGCCGTCACACGTTCGCCGGTCGACGTGTGGTTGCAGAGCTTAAGAACCGCCAGCGACACCCACGACAGCCCACTGTTTAGCCCAGAAAATGACGTACCCGGCGCCGACTTACTGTATTTTTTAGACGCTGACAGTCACCAGCAACTTACCTTGAGCTTGTACAAAGCCAATACCCTCAAAAAAGGCGGTTACGGCAAACCCGCTTCAGTGCAACTCGAAGCCCTGCTAACCCCGTACCGCGCCCGCAATTTCGCGTATGAACCTCACGATTTAATGATTGCGCAGTTGCTGGCGATACCCGGAATGCGCTTTTTGCATCACTGGAACAAGGGCAATTTGAGCGGCAAACACGGCGAACAGGCCCTGCTGGAAGTGCTAAAAACCGGACGCGCTTTTTGGGCAACCGTCGACACTTGGCAACGCGAAGCCCAACCCTTACAGCATGGCGCACCGCTCGGCTTACAATTCATCTGGCAAGCCAACGATAAGCAAGAATTCACCGTTGAATTGCAGACCGACCGCCCAATTACCGAACATTTTTGGCTCAACAATAAATTCTGGTACATCGACACCGCCACCCGCACCTGCGGCTTGCTGGAACACTCCGATCTTAGCCCCACACAAGTCGAAAAATTCCTGAATGCGCCGCCGATTCCCGCCGCGCAAGCAGAAACTGTCAGCGAACGGTTGCTGGAAGCCTTGCCGGATGTGGATATTCCCGCACCCTCACCGAAAATCCGCCAACACATTGACGATTTACACGCCGAACCCATACCGGATTTGTATTTGCGCTGCACGCGCCTGCCGGACACGGGTCACGATACCCACATTGCCAGTTTGCGCTTTAACTACGCAGGGCATGTGTTGCAACCTACGCAACACAAACCCAGCAGCTTGCACAAAGTCGGCGCAAAGCGTTACCGCATTCACCGTGACCTCGCCGCAGAACAAAATGCACTCGATACCCTCGCCGATTACGGTTTTGAAAGCGTCAATACGCGCTTTAGCGACCTGCACCGCCTCGAATTGCTGATGCACCCCGATACCCCGTCGCTAACGGCGTTACGTTGGAACGATTTCCTTGATCATGGCGTGACCGCACTGCGCGATTCCGGCTGGAATGTCACCTTGGACGACAATTTCGACCTGCATTTCGACATCGTTGGGGATCTCGATGCCGCGTGGGAAGAAAGTGCGAATGGCAATGACTGGTTTGAAATCAGCCTCGGTTTTGAAGTCGACGGGCAACGTATTAATCTGTTGCCGATTCTGGTGGAAATGCTGGGGCAAATGGAAAGCCCGCAGGCTTTGCGCGACTTGCTGGAACGCCAACCGTACATTTTCGTGCCGCTTTCTGGCAATCGCTGGGCAAAACTTGAATCGCACCGCCTCGCCGGAATTCTCGAAACGCTGGTGGAACTCTACGACCACCAACCGCTGAATGCCGACGGCAATTTAGAACTCAGCAAATACCAAGGCACGAATCTAGGCGCACTGCTCAATGCCCCCGGCATGAAATGGAAAGGCGCAGAAGAATTGCTGGCACTGACCCAAAAGTTACGGGATTTCCAAGGGATTCAAGCTGTTAACTTACCCGAAGGGCTGAATGCCGACTTGCGCCATTACCAACACGAAGGCTTGAGCTGGCTGCAATTTTTACGCGAATACCAGTTCAATGGCATCCTCGCCGATGACATGGGTTTAGGCAAAACCTTGCAAGCCCTCGCGCATTTGCTCATCGAAAAGCAAGCGGGGCGCTTGACCCAACCCGCCCTAGTCATCGCCCCCACCAGCTTAATGGGCAATTGGCGACGCGAATCCGCCCGTTTCACACCCGATTTGCGGGTGCAAGTGATTCACGGCAACGACCGCCACCAGCATTTCGACAAACTGGGTGAATACGACCTGCTGCTCACCACTTACCCTTTGATTGTGCGTGACGAAGAACAGTATTTGCGCCACACCTTCCACTACCTGATTTTGGACGAAGCGCAAGCGATTAAAAACGCCGCGTCACGCACCACTCAAGTTATCTACACCCTCAAAGCCAAGCATCGCCTATGCCTGACAGGTACACCGCTGGAAAATCATCTGGGGGAATTGTGGTCAATGTACCATTTCCTGATGCCCGGTTTCTTAGGAGCGCACGACAAATTCACCCGTCTGTTCCGCAATCCCATTGAAAAACAAGGCGATGCAGGCAGGCAACAGCAATTACGCCAGCGCGTCCTGCCGTTCATGTTGCGCCGCACTAAGGAACTGGTTGCCAGTGAATTGCCGCCGAAAAGCGAAATCATCCGCAGCGTGGCGCTCGAAGGCAAACAACGCGACCTTTACGAAACCGTGCGCTTGGCGATGGATACCAAATTACAGGAAGAAATCAGCCGCAACGGTTTCGCTCGCAGCCACATTATGATTTTGGATGCGTTGCTGAAACTGCGCCAAGTGTGTTGCGACCCGCGTTTGGTCAAGCTCGACAAAGCCAAGAATGTCGACCAATCTGCCAAGCTCGAATTGTTGATGACCTTGCTGCCGGAGATGTTAGAAGAAGGTCGTAAGGTGCTGTTATTCTCGCAATTCACCTCGATGCTGGCACTCATCGAAGCCGAATTGGTCGCCGCCAATATCGTTTACGCCAAACTCACCGGGCAAACCAAAAATCGCGAAGACGTCATTGCCCACTTCCAAGAAGGCGATGCGAAAGTGTTTCTGATTAGCCTCAAAGCCGGGGGGACTGGGCTGAATCTAACCGCTGCGGATACCGTGATTCACTACGACCCTTGGTGGAACCCGGCAGTGGAACAACAAGCCACCGACCGCGCTTACCGCATTGGGCAAGACAAACCCGTCTTCGTCTACAAGCTGATTACCGAAGACACGGTAGAAGAAAAGATTCTCAAATTGCAGGAAAAAAAACAGATGCTCGCCAATGGCTTGTATTCAGAAACCGGC
The DNA here is from genome assembly GCA_022828425.1 of Candidatus Thiothrix sulfatifontis. Taxonomy (NCBI): domain Bacteria; kingdom Pseudomonadati; phylum Pseudomonadota; class Gammaproteobacteria; order Thiotrichales; family Thiotrichaceae; genus Thiothrix; species Candidatus Thiothrix sulfatifontis. The sequence continues at coordinate 2,137,928 of CP094685.1, read as the reverse complement.
GCACAAGAAGGCGTGCGCTTCAATTCCGAAGATTTGTTGGATTTATTAAAGCCCTTGGAGAAATGATTCGGTAAACAATAACTTGCCGACGTATTTCGCCCCGGCGGGGGTTAAATGCCCGCCGTCATACGACAACAATTCCCCCGCATCGGTGAACAGGCGGCAACTGTCACCCTCACCGCAAATCAAGCGTTGCTGATCAATAAACACAGCCGCGCCCAAGGTATCGCGCAACCACTGGTTACTCGCCAACGGTTTGGGATCAACCTTATTACGCAAGGCCAGCCGTTCATCGCCAGACAGCTTCAGGTAATTTCTGATGGAAATTTTACCGAAATCCTTTGCGCCGATGACGATCAATTGCTGATCCGCCCGCAGCTTCATCTGTTGAATCGTCTCCGGCAATAATTTTGCCGCCCACTCTTGCCACCGCGCCACCATAATGACCACATCCGCCTCGGCAATCTGCGCGGCGGCTTGCGTCACAGTATCCGATTCCGCACACAGTGCCGTGTCTTTCGACTGGATAAATTCAGCGCCTTTATCGCCCCATACCATTTGGCAACGAGTCGGAATATAGCGGGTACTGAGCTGATAATTGCTCAGATAGCCATTTTCCAGCACGCCATTAAAAAAATCCTGCGCATGACTGTCGCCAATAATCAGTAATTTTTTACGTGCATCAGCCGCATCAAACGGTTTTTTCTGCACGGCGAGAAAGCGCTGGCGGGTGTATTCACCACTGGCTTCGGTATCCGCAGCCTTGAGTAAAGCCTCAGACGACGCATCCGCCCACACCGGCGTCATGCCACCGATACACAGCAATCCCAGCAATAATGGCACGTAAATTTTCATCATAGGTTTTTCAATCCGCAAAACGACCAGCAAAGCCATCGGTCAACACCAACGCTGCCCCCACTGCAATGAACAGCACGCTACCAACCAATGCCCCCGCGAATACTTGGGTACGGGTAAAACGCTGCCGATTGCGAAACGGTTTTTCCACGAAACGCCAGCTAAACCACGCCAGCCCCAAACTCAACGCTATCAGCGCTGCCATGACATTCTGGCTCGGTTCTTCCAACGCTTGCAGCCGCGCAAACACGAATACCGGCTGATGCCACAAATACGCACTGTACGAAATCAGCCCCACCCACACCAGCGGCGGGAATGCCAGCAACTGACCGACCCACGTTGCAGGTGTTGCAAACACAATCAACAACACCGCGCCCAGCGTCGGCACTAGCGCATACAGGCTTGGAAACGGCATCCCTTCATTAAAAAACAATACCGCGCAAGCCAATAAAGCGATACCCAATAGACTGCCGCTTTGCGCCAAGATTCCTTGTGGAAACGGGTGTTTTTGCCAATAAAATGCTGCCAATGCCCCCACCAATAATTCCCATGCGCGGCTGGGAATCAAATAGAAATTGGCTTCAACCGAGCTGCGCCACAACCATTCCGACCAACCCAAACTCAGTAACGCGATCAGTGCCAACAAGCCCAACAGCCAACGTTTCCCCAAGCCCCACGCCAGCAACATCAACAGCGGGAACACCAGATAATACTGCTCCTCAACCGCCAAGCTCCACGTATGCAACAACGGAATCTGCTCTGCCGTCGCCGCAAAATAGTCGGTTTGCAACCAAAACAGAATGTTAGAGGCAAACACCGCTACCGCAATCAAGCTTTCCCCAAACGCGACCAATTCATGTGGCAATAACAACCACCACGCCAAAGGCAAACACGCCAGCAACACAAAAAACAGCGCGGGCAAAATCCGCCGCGCTCGCCGTTCGTAAAAGCCCGCGAGACTGAACGTGCCTGTCTCCAGTTCAGCCAGAATAATTGACGTAATCAAATAGCCACTGATGACAAAAAAGACATCCACGCCCACGAATCCACCACCAAAGGTGCTGAATCCGGCATGAAACAGCATGACGGGCAACACTGCTAGGGCGCGTAGCCCGTCAATTTCCTTGCGATAAATCACGGCTGCCGTTATTCCACTAAACCTAACACGCCCGCGCCACGCTCTTCCGGCACGTCGGTGATACCGCGCAATTGGCGGCTATTATCAATGAGGCGATGAATAATCGGCACTAATACCAGCTCAATCGCCATCAGCGTCTTGCTACTCGGCACCACCAACGTATTGCGGCGTGACATAAACGCCCCCGGAATATCGTGTAGCAATGGCAAAAAATCAGGCTGGAATTGCTTTGAAAAACGCATCACCAAATAACACTCATCCGGGCTTGGCACGGCTTCAGCCCCAAACGGATCGGAGGTATCCACCAAAGGAATAAGCTGGAAATTAATGTGGGTGCGCATGAATTGCGGGGTAATGTGATGCACATAATCGTGCAAACGGTTCAGCAGCGCGGTTTTCGCGTCATCTAATGCGACACCTTTTTCTTTGATTTCGTGCTGGATTTTTGCCATCCACTCCAAATTCGCGTTGGGGGCAATTCCAATCGAAAGATCGGGGTATTGCGCAACATCAACACCATCCGCCACCGCTGCGCCGTGCAAGCCACGGTACAACAATAAATCGCTGTCGGGATCCATCGGCTCCCACGGTGTAAACGTGCCAACGGCCTGCCCGTATTTCTCCGCTTGCCGCGACGTATGCAAATAATGCCGATACGCGCCTTTGCCAACCGTGGCATATTCGAGAAATAAGCTGGCTAATTTATCCAGATGATTACCTTCAGGGCCGAAATGCCCCAAGGTGCGCCCTTCTTCCTGTGCTTTGCGCACTTCTTCGCGCATCGCGGTGCGGTCATAACGTCGGAAAGCGCTGCCGTCGATGTAGACAGCTTTGACGCGTTCGCGGTAAAAAATCCGCTCCAATGCCTGAATCACAGACACAGAACCGGACTCCATCGCGCCGGTGATTGCCACAATAGGGTGTTTTGCTGACATGAAACCTCCTTCCTAACACTTGGTGGCGTAGAGCATAACACCACCCCATTCTGTTGGGATAGCTACCCAAGCAGTAGGGCAATCCGCTTAAAGCCTTGTCCGTTCGCATTTCTGTCTTATGCGTTGAATCGCCAGCATCATTTAATAATTAAATTACCAAGCAAATCAGCTTTATGCCTTTTATCAATAAAGCTCAATATTGAAACAACTACATAATAACATATGCAATAATATTAACCGTATTAGGAATTCCGTAATAATCTTTAATCTCATTCACAAGATTATTTTCGTTTTCATACTTTGTATATCCAAAAATCATTAACAGAAATGCAGCAGTTGCTAAAATAAAAATAGATTCCATAAAATTATAAACAACTTCTTTAATATCAAAAGAAACACTCGTATAAAGAATATCACTCAATTGATTAATAATTCCATATATCACTAATAGAATTGCACTATTCATGAAAATTATAAAAAAACTTCTTAATATTTTTCCAAAAAAACTACTTTCTGTTACTTTTCCAATACGAAACTGATTAACAGAAATTTCTTTATTTATTATTTCATCATTAAAACACAAACGTGGCGGGTCAAAAAATATCGTATTTTTATCTTTTTGATGATGATTTTTGAAATTTGATAAATATAAAAAATCTATGCGCATAAAGTCATGTTCTTGTAATTCAGCAACATGAATGCTCACTTCCTTATCTTTTAGTAAAATATTATTTTTTATATAAGAAGGATTACTTGAAATTATGGATTTGAAGCTAACACTGTTCTCTGTCGTAATTTTTATTACTTTCAAACTTTCATAGTTTAAAATATTTTTCTTTTTGCTGTTTTTTATAAAAATCGAATAAACATAGAGGTTTTTATCATTTGAATATATTTTTATATCTTCATTATTTATCAAAAAAGCAGGAAATGCAGTATACTTTATGCATATTCTATCATCTGGCCTATAAGCTATAAAAACCAGCAATAAACATAAATAAAGACTTACGGCAATAGAAGTTATAATCATAAAAATTAAGACCTAAACTAAATGGATTGGCTTATCCTGCTCTAACTATAATTTAAAGGTAAATACCTTGTTATGGTTTTTTAAGATTTGTATGCTTATTTATCAAATAAGTTAATCTATTAATCCGCCAAAAAATTTCGCATGGGTACTTATATAATTTGACAGATAAAAATAAATTTTTAGGATACCTATAGTTTCTCAACTTTAGGCCAACGCCCGCAACAGCGGCATATTTGGAGTGGATTGTTTTGCGGTAGCGTAGCGTAGACCGCAAAACAAGGAACGGAAAATATTTCCGGCTAGTTGCGATTGTTAGGTAAGTTCATAGCTAAGCCGATAAACCATTTTACCCTCTTCCGACACAACAAAACCAATACGCCGATAAAGGTGCATTGCGACGCTGTTGGACTTAAAGACGGACAGTTTTATAGCCATTAAACCCAACGATGACGCAATGTCAATAATATGCTGCATTACAGCACTACCCACACCCTTATTTTGGTGCTCTGGTGACAATTGCAGATCGCAGACATAAATATGATCTTCTTCTTTGAAGAATGCGAAAAAGCCAATAAAGGAGCCTTTATTCAAAATATGGAAATGCTCCACTGAATCTAAAAGCTCCCTACGCTTGCCCCTATCCCAAACGAGGCCATATTCCCTGTAATAAAGCATCAATTGCTCAGTTAAATCTAGCGATTTCTCAACGTCATCGGAGGATATATAGTCCATGGAATACCTAATTTTTTGTCTTGGACGGGCGCGGCGGGGAGTAAACTGGGCGAAGTCGCGGGTTGTCACCGCGTCCGTCGTCGATGTAATCGTTAGCATTTAAATAAGTTCTTTTGTTTTTATCCAATTGAGCAATTCTTGATAACTTAAGTTAGTGGCTTTACTAGCTTTACGTGCAAATGTTTTTGATGATGCTTGGATATTTTTACTTTTAGTTGTGGATGCTATATCTAACAATAACTCACAACCTAATTTTAACATAATCCAAGAACGCCCACCTTCTTTCTTTATTGGATAAATTATTTCCATTATTTTATCTTTTTCTTTTGTGGTTGGGGTTTGCTCTTCAATTTTTTCATGAATTTCTTTTGCTAAAGGAATAGGTGGTCTTCCATCTCTCACCGGGTGATGTAGCTCAATATTAAATTCGTCTGCTGATATGCCTGATATTAAGCAGTTTTTAGTTAGCTGTTTATATTGTTGTCGAGCTGTGCCACCAAAAATATATCGGTCTGTCGCTGCTTGTTCAGCGGATAGCCATTGTTTTAATGAGTTTAACGCTAAACAGTAAGCTCTAAACTCTTTTGGTAAATATTGTTCTAATTTTTGTGGCAAAGGGTTATTTGATAGAAAAGAGCTAACTTGACCTTCTTTGGATGATAACTTTTTTGACTTGGTTAGAATTAATTCGCCAATATCATTCAATAAATCATCAAAGGCATCACGAGGTAGTTTTGAATTGAGAAGTTCTGGATTACTTAATGCTACTTTTTGATAGTAATCAAAATACTCCTGTAGCAGTTCTCTTTTTTCATCTGGCGATAATTTAATATCACTTTTTGGTCTGGTGTATGCCATATGGATTGGTGCTAACGAGGCTGTAGAAAAACCTAGGTCTCTCTAACAAAATCTCAAAAGTGGCGTGATGTACGTAAATCTTTGAATACTTTTCACTGAAAACCCCTCAAAGATTTACGTACATCACGAATTTGTTTATCTTTCGTTCAATTTCTAAAAATCGAAAAAGTGGTTTGGAGGTTATTCTACAGCCTCAACGCCTCGTGTGACGGGCGCGGCGATAAACTAATTGATCGGAGTCGCGGGCTGTCACCGCGTCCGTCGTCGAATAAATTGTTGGCTCTATAGGGGTTATATTATTTATTCGCATCATTTTTGCTCTAGTATACGGTAATAATACCCACCATCATCTTTTGAACAGACATGAAATAAATAAATTTTTGAATCAAATTTTGTCATTGTCGAATTACAGTTTTTAACTACTTGAGCTGGATTATTAAGGGCTTTATATTTTTCTTTAACTACTTCACAATTAGGTAAATCTCTTTTTGCCCATTCTCCCGTTAGCTTTCCTATATAATCTTTATCACACTCAAGGTCACTTGAAGGAGGGCTTTTAAAAGATCTGATTAATGAAATATATCCTTGAATAAAACTTTGACCAGTATTGAATTTAATATAGTCTGGATGAGTGTTGCTGCTTTTCCCGACTTTGTATTTCTCATTACCTCTTACATAATAAAAATAATGTTCACTTGTTCCGGTTCCTTCTATAAGAAATAAATTATTATTAGTGCTATTGTTAGAATCAAGTTCACAGCGATCCATCCCACTAACGCTCCAAGTTCCACCGTATGTTTCTATCTCATAATTATCTTTAGATGTTAAAGTATAAGTATTTATTAGTTTAAAGTTTGTGTCTTCTAATTGATTGCAAAAGAAGTCTGCTTTTTTATGGTTAGAATCACTTATGTCTGTGATGAATTTTTTTATTTCAGGAAAAAAATGATATACTGAAAAAACCAGACCAAGAAGAACTGTCACAATAGATATTAAAATAAGCCACTTTTTGTGAATCCACTCAACTATTTTATTTAACTTGCTATCAACTTTTTGGAGATAATTAACTACTAAATTAAGCCATCTTTGATTGTTAATGTCTTCTTGATTTACTTCAATACACTGTAACTCTAAAAAAGGATTGAAATCATTTTCGTTATTAACTGAAAGCTCATCAGAATCTGATGGAAATATTACAGGAATTATTTTCTTATTAGGATAATTATTCTTTTGATCTAGTATGAGATTTAATTCATCATTCACATATTTATCATAATCAATACCTTTTTGCCATAAAATTATATAAACATTGGACTTTGCTATATTGTCTCTGATGGTTTTATCCCAACCTGCTCCAATTGGGATTGAATTAAAATCAATGAAATGTTGGTATTGATGTCCTCTTAGTTTACTGCTCAAAAGGTTTGCTTTATCTCTCAAAAGATTATTTGGATAAGCAATAAATATTTTCATAAGTCTATTCACTCCTTAAAAATTTCCTAATGGAGTATAGTAAATTTATCAATTTTAAATTATGTGAATTTCTATATAATTATAGAAAATACTTATTGTATATTTAGCTGCGCACTTCAATCGCGTACTTTTAATCTCTTGGTTTAGGGAGATACATCAATCTCTAGGATGCCAACCGTCAAAGATAAGCAGCTTACGAATCGCTGCAACAGCCCTTCAAGTGAGTAAAACAGTATCAGAATGGAACGAACTTGAAGGTGATGCGGTGTAAGTAAGTCTGCTTGATCGGGTTGTTGAACGTTGGTCTGCCTCTTGGTCGGGACAGACACCTTTTATAATGGAATTTTCAATTTGAGTCCTGCGGAATTTTACGTAGGTTGGTTGCATAGCAACGCCACAGCAATCACACAGTACCTGATACACCTTTTTCAAGTCATTGCTTTCAGATGAAACGCCCTGTTGAACGGACGCTGTACCCAATAGTTCAACGCTAGTCTGGTGGGCTTTTTTCGCTTGCGAACCATAAATCCCATAGTAACGGACAGTGTGGACACCAATCTCAGGTTGATGAATCAGTAACCGCTTCATGAATTCAGGCATGGCTAAACGCAGTGTTTTGTGTTTGCCATCACGATGATCTTTGTACCCAAATTCCACCGCCTGATGACTGACCGACTGAATTTGTTGCGCTTTGATCGGGCTACTACCTAAGTAACGCGACAGGTAAGACAACACACCATTGCCATGCGGGTATTTTTCCTGAATGCGCACACTCCATTCTTTCTTGTACAGCGACTTGTGTGCCAACATCAGGGTTTCCCTGCTGTCATCCTTGGGAATATTCACTGATTCGCTTTGGATGAAGGCTTTTATTCTGGCTTGAAACTTACCCCTATAAAGGGCTTTGGCTACTTTGACGGGAAGCAGGAAGCCATTTTCAACAGCTTTCCATTGTCCGCTTGGGGTTAATCCACCCGCAGTGATTAAGCAATGGATGTGTGGGTGTAAGGTCAATTGCCGTCCCCACGTATGTAGCACCAACATAAAACCGGGCGTGGCATCCAGATAGCTTTTGTGGGTCGCTTGTTTTTCGTTTTTGGCGAGCAACAGGTCTTTTAACGTTTCACTGACCACTTCAAATTGGGTCTGGATAAACCATTTCCGGTTATAACGCCACAACGGGTGGTATTCAGATGGCAGCGTGAATACTAAGTGAAAATGGTCACAGGCAAGCAGGCGGTTCTTTTGGCTATCCAGCCATTCCAGTTGCTTGCGTTTATTGCAAAGGGTGCAGCCACGGTTGCGGCAAGAATGGTAAACCGTCTTTTCTAAACCATCCTCAGCACAACGGTATCGGGTAACGCCTTGCTCTTCCGTGCGGCAACGTATTTGTGATTCAACCGACTTAAGCACCCTAAACGGCTGTTTGTACTTGGCTTTGTAACTGGGGAATTCACTGCTCAGTATTTTCTGAATGATTTTATTGTCAGTCATTGCTTTGTCTCCCGCATCAAAGGAAAGACAATAAAGGCAATTCTGCTGCTATACTCTTGTTTTCAGATGTATTTTCTATCCCACTGACAGACGGCAAACCATCAGCTAAATTGTTTATTTTTTGTTCAACAGTTTATTAGGCGGCGTTCTGGAATATCAGGATAGGAAGCCTGCGCTCAATCAGTGAGCACAGTTCGCAAGTCTTCCGCATAGTCTGGGACTGCGGAGGTGAGTTGCCATGAAACCACGCTACCGCCCTAGCGCGTACACACCAACAGTTGCAAAAACTTTACTCTGATCGTCATCTGAACGAGTGTAAATCATAACGCCGTCGCATGGAATCTGCATTTTTCATACCTAATGATCAACCGCAAAACCTCCCCCTGATACGTGCCAGGAGGAGGAAGCACTAACGAAACTATCGCGTGTGGTAATACGCCGCCAACTGCCGAATTTCTTCATCGGTCAACTTACCGGCAAACTGTGCCATCGACTTGTTCACATCATTATCGCGCTCACCATTTTTATACAGCATCATGGTGCGGATAAACGCTTTTTCCGACTGCCCCGCCAGTGCTGGAGCGGCTTCTTTACCGCCCTGCCCCTTCACCCCGTGGCATGACGCGCACGGTGTCAGCAAGCGCGTCGGGTCGCCCTTACGCACCAGCCGTTCCGCATCCGCGTGCGCTGGGGGTTTAACCGTGGCTTCGTGTGCAGGCAAACTGGCGTAATACGCCGCCACATCCGCCATATCCTGCTGACTCATCGGCTCGACTGCCGCCGTCATCAGCTTGCTGCGCTCATCTTCGCTGCGTAAACCCGACTGATAATCCAACAGCATTTTGTAGGTGTAATCGGTTTTTTGCCCCGCAACGTTTGGCCAATTGCTGGTCGGAGCAACGCCATTTTCACCGTGGCACGACGCACACATCAGTTGCGAATTCAATGCTTTACCACGGGCAATGTCACCCGCTGGCATATCCGCCAACGCTACGCGCAAGGTGGCAGGTTTCCATTTAACCGCATCCGCTACTTCATGCGCGGCATCATTTGCCCACACCCAGCCGGATAGCAACAGGGCAGCACCCACGCCAATGAAGGAAAGTTGTAAAGTTTTCATGCAAAACAGTCCTCCGTGAAGGATTTCAGCCAAGCTTGTTGGTAGACCGCGCCCATGCGAATTTGCGCCGGAGTCGCATCCAGCTTCAAATATCGGCTGAATTTGCCCACCCGCTTGATCTTGTTTTCGGCTTCCGCCAGCTCGAATACGTCGGCGACGAACAGCCCGTAATCCGAACCCGCCAGCGCGTAACACGTATTTTCCCAGCTAGGTGTGGGAATTTCACGCCCTGCCAACGCTTCGACAATCGCACGCGCCACGCTTTTCGCCTGCGTATTCGCCGAAAAACCGGATTTCGGCATCACGTCAGCATGGCAGGCATCGCCAATCACATGCACATGCGGGTGCAGGCTGGATTCGAAGGTTTTGCGGTTATTCGGACACCAGCCTTTTTCGTCGGTCAGCCCCATCGCGGTGGCAATCTTGCCCGCCCGCATCGGCGGTACGATATTGATCACATCCGCCTTGATGTCGCCGCCCTCGGTTTTTAACGTCATTTTTTCAACGTCCAGCGACACGGGTGTGCCGCCATCCGCTTTCGGAATCCAGCTCAGGATACCGGGGTTGCTGTGCTGCTTGATCTCCACACTCGCGGGCATATCCTTGCGGAATTTTTGCGGGATATTGAAACCGTACAAGCGGTTCCAGCCCAGCATCATGGTCTGGTCGGTGACGAATTCGTCTTTCGGGTCAACGATAATGACTTTGGCGGTCGGGTTGTGTTTTTGGCACCATTCCGCCACCAATGCCGGACGCTCGTAAGGCCCCGGCGGGCAACGGTAGGGCGCGGGTGGAACCACCATCAGAAACGTACCGCCCTGTGGCATGGCTTTGAGCTGTTCGCCCAACAACGCGGTTTGCTTACCCGGAATCCAGCCCGAAGTGACTTTAGTGTCGGCAATTTCAGCGGAATAGCCCGGAATCTTGTCGTACAGCAATTCAATCCCCGGCGACACCACCAGCTTGTCGTAGCTGACTTTACGCCCACCTTTCAGACTCACATTGCGCTTGTCGGGGTAGAAGCCGACCACTTCGTCAATGATGACATTCACGCCGTATCTGGATTTGAGCGCGTCGTAAGTCACGTTCAAATCGTCCATTTTAATATGTCCGGTGACAACTTCAGACGAACCGTAAGGGCGGATGTAGACCGGATTTTTTTCAATCACCGTCACTTTAATATTCGGATCAAGCAGTCGCAGGTATTTGGCAGCAGTTGCCCCACCTACCCCACCGCCGATAATGACCACATGCGGTTGCGCCCCCGCAAATGCGCTACGCAAGGGGAATGCGCCCACCAGCGCGGTTGCGCCAAGCAGCCCCAAAAATTCACGTCGATTCAGACTCATGGGGATACCTCCATAAAATAACGTGCCATGTCGCGGATTTGCTGTTCGCTCAAGCCGTTAGCAACCGTGCCCATCAAGGTCGATTGGCGTGCGCCATCGCGGAAATCCAGCATGGTTTTGACGAATTCCTGCTCCGGCATTCCTGCCAGTGGCATGAAGGCTTCGTTTTCCAGCGTGCCGTTCGTGCCGTGACATCCCGCGCAGGTATGGGCGAGGATTTCGCCCGCTTTAGCGGCATGAGCAGGCGCAACCGGCTTGCTTTCCGTGTTGCTGGTCGGTTGCAAATTCGCCATTTCTTCCTGAATCAATTCGCGGATCATCTCGCGTAATTCATCCTTGGAAACGCTGTCGGCGGCTGGCGCGGGTACCGCTACCGTTTTGGACTCCGGCGTTTTTGCAGCTTTCTCGACAACTTTTTTCTCATCCGCTTGGGTGCTGCCGATCATGGTCAGCAGCAACAGCGGGATCAATGCGTATTTCAGTTTCATGCTTGCCCCCTTAGCGCAGCCATACCCACAAACCCGTCACGAAGAATTGCACAATCCATAACGCGATGAGCAGGATAGAAAGATTACCCAAACGTGTAATCGCCGGTGACGGTGTATACACACCTTCGGTTTGCCCGGCTTGCCATGCCACGGTGAGAAAATACGTCAGCACCACACCGCCAACGATCAAAAATGTGCCGAAGAACATTAACGTGCTGTACCAATCCATGTTCACCGGATAATCGAGTGCGTTGTAGCCAAACTGACCAAACAAAATATTCCAGCGCAATACTTCACGTGCCACTGCAATCAGAATCATGGTCACTGCCGCCATCCCAAACAAACCGTAACCGAACAGCGGCGCATTCACGCGGCTACCGATGAGTTTCGGCATAACAGCAGTGAGGGCAATCAGCACGGCTGCCAGCACGACCCAAGGTGAAAATGCAAAACCGGCTTGCGGGGCAGGCAAAGTTACCATCCAACCAATGCCAAAGAACAATGCCACGCCGCCGCCAACGAAGCTCAAGGTCGTCGCCAAGCCGCGCAGCCATTGCAAATAGCCATTATCCACATCAATGCGATGGCTAATGTAATGACGGTAAGCGAACACCCAGCCACTCACTACCAGCACCGACAAGCTGATGAAAAATGCAAAGCGCCACAAGTTATAATCGTGCAACTTGCGCCCTGACGCATCGATTTCACCGTTCGGGGCGTACCATTGCATCCACTGATCCGGCGACAGCATTTGATAAGTCAGCACGTGCATAATGAAACCGACCACCAGCAACAATACCAACGACAGCACCATTGAGCCGGGGCAGATGGTTTTCTGCGTTTCCAGATGGTGATTTTTCGCGTAGAAAAAATACATCAGCAAATAGCCCACGATGAGAATCAGGATAAACCCAATTACCCACCAGGCTGACAGCACATTGGAGGTGTACCAGAACGGGTCATAAATCACCTGCACAAACAGCAACGGCGCAACCCCTAGCACCACCGCGACTGACACCGCAATTTTCGCCACGCCCAACATCGCCGCCGCCAACTGGCGTTTATAAGCCGCTTTCGACAGCGCCCCCCAAATCACCAGACCGGACGCACCCAACATCACTTGCACGGCAATCATGTGCAGGGCAAATGTCAGCACCCCTAAAATCAGGAACAACACAGGGTGCGACGGCACGCCTGCCACATCGCGTAACGCGTATAACATTTCTGCATTCATGGTTTATTTCTCCCCTGCTTGTGCCAATGGCTTGCGGGTAGCGGCATAGTTTTCTGCCACCGTGTCATCTTTCAGTGCGCCGATGTAGACCGCCAAGGCTTCGGCTTCGCTATCGTTCAACGGAATTTTCGGCATGTACAAAGTATTGCCGGTCGTCAATGCGCCCAACAAATAATTCTTAATGTCACCAATATCGGTATTGCCACCGAAGTATTTCGCCAACGGACGAATCCCGGTATCGGTCAAGGAATGGCAGTTAGAGCACGCCGTCATTGCCAACGCATGACCGACTTCACGCGCATTGTCCGGGGTCACTGTCCGTAAGTTTTCTGGCAGAAACACATGGCTTTGCAGAAACCCTTTTTCTTCGAGCAACGGAATCTCTGATTTAATACCCATTCCCGGCACATCGCGTGCAATCACTTGATTGGAATACACGTATTGCCCTGCCACGAAAGGCTTGCGAATCGATTCACGCGCCACTTCTTCAGGCCACAACCCGAACACCAAAATCATCACCGTCATTACACTGGCAATCGCAGGTACAATCACACGCGGCATTACCAAGGTGAATAAGAAGTACCCCAAAATACCGCTCAATACGATCATCAACGCAGGTTGGAAATAATCCGGCAAACGGTTTTCTAAAACGATGTGTGCTTGTTCGGGCAATGTGTGTAAATACCATTGGAATAACAGCGAACCTGCCAAGGTAGACACAATCCCCAGCACCGCCAAGCGGCGCAGCATGGCCTTTTTGAACGCCACTTCCTTAATGCCAGAGGCCACAATCCCACCGACCACAGCGGTCATGGTGAACATGAACGCGGTACGCATCGCCAGTTGCGCAAAGGTATTCGCGCCGTAGAAACCGTTGAGGTAGCCACCTTCGGTAAACCAAATTTCTTTGCCCGGCCACATCATGAAGGACAAAATCCCGATAATGATCAACATCGTGGTGTAAGACGCCAGCCCGAAGATGACCGCGATGCGCATGTGCGTTTTCTGGTCAACCTTGCCAACCAAGTACACCACCATGTACACCCCGACGACTTCAATAACAAAGAACACCCATTCCGCCGCCCACTTCCACACAAAGCTGTGAATCAGTGCCGAAATTCCGCGCGGGCTGGCAACGGTGGTCGAAAACCAAATACCGGGACCTGTGATCGAGCCAATGACATAAGAAAATACCAGCAAAAACAGGCCGTACTTTTTGATGTAATCGAGCAATTCGGGCTTGTCTTGCCGATAAGCCACGACCGCAAGGTACGCAAATACCATTGCTGCGCCCACTGAAGTGTGTGACGCCAATACGTGAATGGTTGAGATGATAGCAACGACCCAACCGCTGCCCACCATTGGCTCTAACCAAGTGGGATATAATCCGAGCATTTCCATGGAAATCTCCTTGTTTTTTAACTAACAACGACACACAGCCGTTGACCCTAAAGCAGTGGGTGGAGATTCTGCCTTTTCCGACAAAAAGGCTTTGAGATTTTTAAAAAATTGAAAAAATCAATTAAAAAACGATGAAATCTAAGATTTGTTGACATATGTCAATCAAAAACGGTGCATTAATAATGCAATTGATTTGCAGTTTCGCAATGCAATCAAGTGATTAACCCATTAACGTTGTGGGTTATCGTCGCTTGAATACCGGCACTCATTTTTAGGAGTTATTGTTACATGACACACACAGACATTAATCAAGGCCGCCGTCGCCTGCTCGTCGCTGCTACCTCGGTCGTCGGTGCAGCGGGTGTGGCGGCAGTCGCCGTCCCCTTTCTCAGCTCATGGTCGCCGAGTGCGCGGGCGTTGGCAGCGGGTGCGCCGGTTGAAATCAACATTAGCAATGTAGAGCCGGGGCAGTTGATCCGAGTCGTTTGGCGCGGCAAGCCGGTGTGGGTAGTGAATCGCACCGAGGAAATGCTGGCAAATTTGCCCGCGAACAATGGCAATTTGCGTGACCCTGCCTCCGCCGTGGTTGAGCAACAACCGACCTATGCGCAAAACGCACACCGTTCGCGTGACCCGAAATACTTGGTATTGGTGGGGATTTGCACCCATCTGGGCTGCTCACCAACGTATCGCCCAGAAGTTGCGCCGGAAGATTTGGGTGCGGAGTGGAGAGGCGGCTGGTATTGCCCCTGCCACGGTTCGCGCTTTGACTTGGCGGGGCGCGTGTACAAGAATGTACCTGCCGCGACGAATCTGGTCGTGCCGCCGTACTATTTCAAAGACGATGCTACTTTGTTGATCGGTGAAGACGGTAACGTGGCTTAAACGAGGATTTCCCCATGAAAGTTGGTTCTTTGAAAATTGGTGTCAGCAGCCAGAATTTCCGCACCATTACCGGACATGCCGGTAAAGGGCGGCGTTTTATGGTGTACGAAACGTATGATGGCAACGAAATACAGGAACTTGAGCGGCTGGATTTGCCCAAGGAAATGGCTTTGCACGAATGGAACGGTCAGGGCGAACACCCCTTGCTTGAACTAGACTATTTAATAACCAGCGGCTGCGGCGAAGGTTTCGTGAGTAAGATGGGCAGCCGGGGTGTGATGGTGCGGGCAACGGCGGAAACGGATCCGGTGACGGCGGTAAAAGCCTTGTTGTCGAATACACTGCCACCGGCAGCGCCGCATGAACACGATCATGAGCATCATCACGATCACGAGCATCACCACTAATTCAGGACTTGTTTACATGGATGTATTAACCCGCTCAGCAACCCTTGCTTGCCTAACCCTCGCCAGCATCACCCCCGCCCACGCCTTGGAATTGCGCTACGGCAGCGGTGATTTCGACATGGGCGCAGCCGCCAAGCCCTTTGTGAGCATGGATACCTCGCTGGAAGTGGATACCTGGACGCTGGCAGAACCGCACCGCAATATCAACGGTTCGCCGCTGTATTACCAATTCCGCGCCGATTATTTCGACTCGGATACCGTCAACCAAATGACCGATCTTGCCAGCCTGCCGCTAACCAGCAGCTTGCCCGTGATCGGTAGCAGTGTCACGGATTTGATTGCGGACAATACCGCAATTCCCGTCCCAGCCGATTACCGCATCCACGGCGTAAACCTTGATGCAGGCGTGGGTTACGATGTGCTGAAAACGGCGCGGGGGCATGTGGGAGTGGGCGTGAATACCGGCGTCAGCACCCCGTTCATGAAAGTGCGCAATGCCCTGCCCGCCGCCAATCTTGCCTTGGATATGTTGGATACCTTTGATACCGAAGTCACTACCTACAAAGCCGGTATCGCGGTGCAAGGCAGCTATCAGGCAACCCCTTGGCTGGAAATGGCGGGCAATGCCTCCCTCAACCACCAAACGGGCGAGATGGATAACGGCTGGGTCGGTTCCGGCATCGACATAGACGGCGCATACCGCACGCTGGAAGTCGAGGCCAAAATCAAACCCGCCAAACTGCTGAATCAGCCGCAACTGAAAAATGCCTTCGTCAGCATCGGGCATAACCGCAGTGACTGGGATTACGACAGTGCCGCCATCAACACGCCCATCGGCAGTGCCAGCGTTCCGGGTATGTTTGATGCGGATTTTGCGCATGACAGTACGTGGATCGGGGCAGGCTACGACTTTTGACATCAGCATTGCTGATCATTGCGGGGATTATTGCCGGAGCAATTGCGCTGTTCATGCTCGGCATCCACTGGGGCTTTCGCGCCCCCCGCCAAATCGAAAACGGCACGCCGCAAGACTTAGGCTTTGCTTTTGAACAAGTGTGGATTCCCAGCGTTGCCAACAAACGCTTATTCGGCTGGTTTTTGCCCGCTGGCAATGCCACACAAACGCTGGTCATCCTTCACGGTTGGGGCAGCAATGCCGAGCTGATGTTGCCCATCGCCGCGCCCTTTCAGCGGGCGGGCTTGAATGTGCTGCTCTTCGATGCCCGCAATCACGGGCAAAGTGACACCCACAGCTTTTCATCCCTACCCCGTTTTGCCGAAGATTTAGAGAGTGCGCTCGCGTGGTTGCACGCCAATCATCCGGCGGCTTGCGGCAAACTGGTATTGTTGGGGCATTCGGTCGGCGCGGGTGCGGTATTGCTGGCAGCGTCGCGGCGCAGCGACATTGCTGCGGTGATTAGCGTTTCGGCGTTTGCGCACCCTGAATGGGTGATGCGCCGTTACCTGCAAACCTTGCACTTACCCCACTTCCTGATTCGCGTCATCAACCGTTATGTGCAATGGGTGATCGGGCATCGCTTTGCGGCGATTGCGCCGCTGAATAGCGTATGCCAGATTGCTTGCCCCATTCTGTTGGTGCACGGGGTAGACGATCAGGTTGTGCCACTCGCCGATGCACATGCCATCGTCAGCCATTGCCCGCAAGCACGTTTAACCCTGCTGGAAATTCCCGACGCGGGTCACGCCTCCGTCGATAAAATCGAGGAACACGCGCCCGCATTGCTGGCTTTTTTACGGGAAGCGGGTTTCAGGCTATCTTAGCGGCTGTTTTATTTTTTGGAGACCCGCTGATGTTACAAGCCAAGCAACCTGCCCCCGCGTTCAGTTCCCCCAATCAGCACGGCACAACCGTGTCACTGGCTGATTTTGCAGGCAAACAACACGTCGTACTGTACTTTTACCCCAAAGACGATACCCCCGGCTGCATCATTGAAGCGAACGAATTCACCGCACTGGCAGCCGAGTTTGCCGCGCATCATGCCGTGGTGATCGGGGTCAGCAAGGATGATTGTGGCAGCCATCAAGCCTTCATCGACAAATTCGGGCTGAAAGTGGAACTGTTGGCGGATACCTCAGGCGAAGTTTGCGCGGCTTATGGCGTGTGGCAGGAAAAGGAAAAGAATGGCGTGAAGAAAATGGGCATTGTGCGTTCTACCTTCGTCATCGACAAAGATGGAACGCTGGTGGAAGCGTTGTATCAGGTCGATCCGAACGGGCACGCGCGAGCGATGTTGGATGTGATCAAACAGCTTTAAGCCCACCTGATGACCCCAACCGTCTGGCTACCGTCGATAGCCAGACAAGCAAACGTCAAACCTTCCCCTCACGCTCCAACTCCGCATACCACAAGGGATTATGGTGCTTGATAAACGCAACTTCCGCCTCGCCCGACTTCATGGTTTCCAGCGATTCCGGCTCTTCCACCACCGCGAAATAGATATGTGCCACCAAGCCCAACAATACCAGCAACACCGCTGCCAAATGAATCACCAACGCCCAGCGGAACACGCCCCCCAAGACCCCCGCTGATGCGGCAAAGTCCAGAAGCATGGGGCTGAGGAACAAATACATCCCCGTCACCGCAATCGCCAGCGAACACGCAATAATCATCGTCCCCAGCAAACGTTGCGCCCCGTTGTAACGCCCTTGCGGTGGCACGCTTTGGTGTTTCAACAAGCCAAATAAATGCGCCAACGTGATCACCATCGAACTCACATCCGCGATAGCTGCCTTAGGCGTTAACACCAGCACATTTTTCAGAAACGGCAATACCACCCGCTTGAAATTCAACAGCGCGTACACGCCAATCACCCCTGCCCACACCATGCCACCGATGCCGTGCAGCAGCACCAGATTGGCATTGCCCCCCAGCAGGTTTTGCAGGAATGTCGGCCAGAATGCCGGAGCAAGGCGCACAAAATCGCCGGAAATAATGCCAAAGCCAGTCAATACCAGCGTCAGCCAGAAAAAAGCGTTGAACCAGTGGATCGCAATCACATCCTTGGTGCGTACCTTAATGGTGGGTTTAGTGCTGCTCATGGCTGCCCTCCTTGTTGCTCACGTCTTGGCGACGGTCGATCAATTTTTTAATACCTGCACCGAGGAATACCGCCATCATCCCGCCGATACCCAGTGTCCCCAGCGGGTTAACGATGTTTTCCATCAGCGTGCCGGACAAATGCCGCTCATTTAGCTTCGGCATCACCGCGTCAGGAATCGCTTTGCCCGCCGTGTAGTAATAATGGTTAGGGCCGATATTGACCTCATCCGTCACCAACTTTTGCCATTCTTTGGCTTTCAGCAATTGGGAAACCGCAGAATTCGGGTCATTGGCATCGCCAAAAATCAGCGCGTGCCCCACACACGTCTCCACGCACGCAGGCTGCAAGCCCTTGTCGATGCGCGGCTGGCAGAACGTGCATTTGCTAATGGTATTCGTCACCGGATTCAGCCACCGCGCGTCATACGGGCAAGCCGGAACGCACAATTCGCAACCGGAACAAATCGCATGATCGACCAGCACAATGCCGTCCTCACGCTTCCAGGATGCACCGGAGGGGCAAACCTCCACGCACGGCGGGTCGTCGCAATGCTGGCAACGACCGGGGAATAATTGCACTTCCGGCAACCCCTTGGCATTGACGTATTCGACTTCCTTCACCCAGTCACGCGAATAACCCAGCGGGGTATCCCATTCCGCACGGCAAGCGACTTCGCACGCCTTGCAGTTAATGCAGCGGGTGGTATCCGCCAACATCACGTATTTTGCAACCATTTCTCGCTCCTCAAACCTTGCGCAACGTCACCATGTTCATACCCATCGACATACTGCCGATGCGCTTTTCACGGTTTTGTGAGGCTAATAATGAATCCGATAAGCCTTTGCCCACGGCAGTGGTCATGCGCTCATCCCAATGACCAAAACCGTGTACCGTGAACACCGTGTCAGGGCGGATACGCGGCGTCACCTTGACTTTAATCGTGCCGCCGCGCCCATCACGCCCGCGAATATCCACGGTATCCCCTTCAACAAGGCCAAGTGCTTGCGCAGGATCAGGGTGCACCCACAAAACGTTTTCGGTCATCAAATAATTCAGCCAGATATTGTCTTGGGTGCGAGCATGGGTATGGAAACCGACACGCCCAAAGGTAAAATGGAATTCACCGGGGTTGGGGCGGGGTTGCTCATCCCAATCCAACGCGCTCTCCATGCCTAGCTCTTTGATCTTGTTAGGAATCACTTCCACCTTGCCGCTAGGGGTCGGGAACACGGACTTCAAACCAAATTCACGCGGGAAATTTACTTTGTCATCGGCAGGCTTTTTAAGAATGCCTTTCTCCTTAAGCTCAGCCAATGAATGCCCGGCTTTTTGCAGGCGATCATCCAACAATGCTTCAATCGACTCGTGCGGGAAATACGCCTCCAAGCCCATGCGTTTGGAGAGTTCCTTGCAAATTTCCCACGAACCTTTGGTGTCGTGTAGCGGTTGCATTGCCGGTTCACGTAACGCCACAAAACCTTCTTTCGCCCCGCCGATTTGCAGGTCATCGTAACGTTCCAAATAGCTGGATTCTGGCAATAAAATATCGGCATACGCATTCATTTCATTGGGCAAAACATCGCACGCCACGTAGAAATCCATGTTCATCAAGCCTTTGCGCACGGTTTCGTAATCGGTGCTGTTGGTGAAACCGTTGCCACCTGCCGTTAGCAAAGCTTTTAGCGGGTAAGGGTCTTGTTCCGCCATGGCTTTCCACATTTCATTGGTCAAACCGTATTCCGGGCTGGCAATCGGCCAACGCCCCGGCACACCGGCGCCGTCTGCGCGTAGAATTTTACCTTCGGTATTCACGCTGAACGGCGTGTGGTTGAAATTGAAATCACCGTGAGTTTCATCGCGTGCAACGTGTGCGTGTGGGAATTCGGGCAATTCAATTTCAGGAATTTTAAAGGTTTGCGGGGTAAACATGCCGCCCTTGCGATCCCAAGTGCCAAACAAAGTATTGATCAGCGACATACTCCAACTGATGCCAAAATCATTGGACGTGCGGGTTAAACGGCGCGGGCTGTACACATGCACTGCGGGGGCGGCAGCGGCCATTTCACGGGTCACGCGGTACACCGTAGCGGCTGGAATCGTGGTAATCGCCTCTTGCCATTCGGGGGTGTAATTGGCGACTCTGGCGCGTAATTCCTCCAAACCCACCACGTATTCCGCCACGAAAGGCTTGTCATACAGCTCTTCTTTGAGCATGACATGGATAATCGCCAGCAAAAATGCATGGTCAGTGAGCGGGCGAATCCCCAACCATTCATCGGCTTTGGAAGCGGTAATGGTGTAACGCGGATCGACATACACCACTTTCGCGCCATTCGCTACCCCGTCCAACCAGCCGAGAGTTTCACCGTTATGCAACGATTCGGTGATATTGCGCCCCATCATCAGGAAGTATTTGCAATTTTCACGGTCGATGGTTTCATTGCCGGTGCAATTGCGTCCAGTAACGAACATTGAGCCAACCGCACGCGGTCCGCAGCACAAACCATACACCGGGCTGGTGGTATTGGGGGTGCCAAAAGCGTGCGCAAGGCGATGATAGGGTTTTTCCCACGTGCCATGACCGATCATCACCAGTGCTTGTGCGCCGTATTTTTCTTTCACCTTGTTGAGTTCGTGCGCTACTTTGTCCAGTGCTTCATCCCACGGGATTGGGCGCCATTGATTTGCACCGCGTTCACCAACGCGTTCTTGTGGCTGTTTCAGGCGATTGGGTGCGAACGCAACTTGAATCCCGGCATTGCCTTTGCCGCACACCACGCCTTTGTTGTAGG
Source organism: Candidatus Thiothrix sulfatifontis (assembly GCA_022828425.1). Classification (NCBI taxonomy): domain Bacteria; kingdom Pseudomonadati; phylum Pseudomonadota; class Gammaproteobacteria; order Thiotrichales; family Thiotrichaceae; genus Thiothrix; species Candidatus Thiothrix sulfatifontis. The sequence goes on along the minus strand of CP094685.1, from coordinate 2,116,675 downwards.
GGTGTTCCGGGTTGCCATCGATTTTAAAGGCTTTGCCGTCACGGGTGCGGACTTTCAAACCACAGCGCCAGTAACACATATCGCAGAAGCCCCAGTGTTCTTCGTAGTCTTGAAGGGTTTCCAATTCGTGAGGGGCATGAATACGCGCCTGCGCATCAAGGCTGACAACAGCACTTGAAACGACCGCCGTTCCCATCATGCTTTTAAGGAAAGCGCGGCGTGATGCCTTGCTGGATTGATCTGATTCCTGCACATTAACTCCTACTAGCGCCATACAACAACATTCGTTCGCTTACAGTGATAAAGCATAGTTTGCTTGGCTGACCCCAAATCAGCTTTGATTAATGGCAAGATTTTGCTGGGTATTTATTGACTTACATCATGAAAACTATAATCGTTGCGCAGCAGTGACAGGCGTAATACCTTAGTGCTTTAGTTTGCTATTTTTCAATGCCGAATCACTCCCCAAACCTTAGTATTGACTTACTTTCAGTTTTTTATTTTTTAGAAGGAATCTCCCATGAAGCAAATGATGTTGCAGGAAAAGTACCCAGTTTTCACCATGGAAGTGGGTAAAAATGAAATCGCCCATCACACCATTGATGGCGTTGTTGATTATTTCTTAGCGAAAATCGCCGAACACCCTATTGCTGATTTCATCGCTGTTTTCGATCACTACGCACACACTAAAGCGCTGCCACAAGGCGAAATCAACCCTGACATTATCGCCGCGAAAAATGTCGTATTCTGTTTTGGTACACACCTGCCTAACCCACAAGTGTTAGCAGTGCGCCCCCGCTCCATCGGGATTGCTGAAAAAGTCGATGCTTTTGTCATCAGCTTTATGGAAGCGCCCATGCCACTCGCGAACAATGCGATGGAAGCTTGGGCAAAAGCATTGGTCATCAACGACTGAGGATTGGCATCATGGAGCACACTCCTGCACCACACGGGCGTTTAGCCTTTTTACCCATCTCGTTTTTTTCGGTGGTGATGGGCTTATCCGGTTTGACGATTGCATGGGAAAAAGCCCAGCACGTGTTTCACCGCGATTTAGGTATCAATGTCGGGATGTTAGCGGTGACTGCCAGCATCTTCGGGCTGCTGTTCCTGCTGTATTTGAGTAAGATGTGGCGCTACCCGCACAGTGTCGCGCAGGAGTTGGCACACCCGGTCAAGCTCAGTTTTTTCCCAACCACCTCAATCAGTTTATTGTTGATTGCGACGGCTTTGTACGGAATAAATGCTGAGCTTGCCTTGCCCATTTGGGTAGCGGGAACATTACTGCATCTGGTGTTTACGCTGTATGTCATTAATAAATGGATGCACCATGAACATTTTCAGATTCAGCACATTAACCCAGCGTGGTTTATTCCGGCGGTGGGCAACGTGTTAGTGCCCGTCATTGGCGTGCCGCTCGGTTTTGTGGATGTTTCATGGTTTTTCTTCAGCATCGGCATGTTTTTCTGGCTGATTTTAATGACACTGGTGTTTAACCGCATGATGTTTCATCAAGCAATTGATGCATTCCTAATGCCGAGCTTGTTCATTTTGATTGCACCGCCCGCTGTGGGCTTTATTGCCTACATGCGCTTGGAAAATGAATTGGATGCGTTTGCACGGGTGCTGTATTTCTTTGGATTATTCCTGACGTTGCTGTTATTCAGCCAATTCGGGCGTTTCACCAAACTGAAATTCGGCTTGCCTTGGTGGGCGTATTCGTTCCCGTTAGCAGCAATCACGATTGCCAGCTTTGTTATGTATGAAAAGTCGCAAGCAGCAGCGTATTTGTGGATTGCCAGCGGCTTATTGATAGCCATCACGGTGCTGGTTACGATGTTGATACTGTTGACGCTACGCGCGATATTCCGTAACGACATCTGCAAACCGGGGCATTAAGCACCACCGTGCAAATGGGTAAGCACCGCACTGGACAAGTGCGGTGCTTAATAGTTTAATCCTTGCATTGCAATAATTGACAAGAACTATCCCCATGAGCGAAGAAACCAGCAAACCCCTCAATTTCATTGAACGTATCGTTAAGGAAGACATCGAAAGCGGCAAAGTCACTAGCGTGCGCACCCGCTTCCCCCCCGAACCTAACGGCTATTTGCACATTGGTCACGCCAAATCCATCTGGCTGAACTTCGGTTTGGCACAGAAATTCGGTGGCAAGTGCAACCTGCGCATGGATGACACCAACCCTGAAAAAGAAGACGAAGAATACGTCGAATCCATCAAAGCGGATGTGCAATGGTTGGGTTATCAATGGGATGGCGAGGTGCATTACGCCTCCGACTATTTCGACCAGCTTTACGATTGGGCGGTACACCTGATCAACGCGGGCAAAGCGTTTGTGTGCGATTTGACCGCTGACGAAATGCGGGCATACCGTGGCACACTGACCGAAGCCGGTAAAGAAAGCCCGTTCCGCACCCGTTCTATCGAAGAAAATCTGGATTTGTTTGCGCGGATGCGTGCCGGTGAATTCCCCGATGGCAGCCGCACCTTGCGCGTGAAGATTGACATGGCATCCTCCAATATCAATTTGCGCGACCCGGTGATTTACCGCATTAAACGCGCCACGCATCATCAAACGGGCGACAAGTGGTGCATTTACCCGTCTTACGACTACGCGCACGGGCAAAGTGACGCGATTGAAGGCGTTTCGCACTCGGTGTGTACGCTGGAATTTGAAGTGCATCGCCCGTTGTACGAATGGTTTATCGACAATATTCCCGTACCTGCGACCCCGCACCAGTACGAATTTTCGCGCCTCAATATCAATTACACCGTCACCAGCAAGCGCAAACTCAAGCAATTGGTTGACGAAAAACACGTTGATGGCTGGAATGACCCGCGTATGCCGACCGTTTCGGGGTTGCGCCGTCGCGGTTTTACGCCTAAAGCGATTAACGATTTCTGCGAAATGGCGGGTGTGACTAAGGTGGAAGGCGTGGTTGACCTTGGTATGTTGGAATTCGCCATCCGCGAAGATTTGAACAACATCTCACCGCGTGCCATGTGCGTGTTGCGTCCGCTCAAAGTCACCTTGACCAACTATCCTGATGACCAAGTGGAAACCATGACTGCGCCGGTGCATCCGCAAAATGAGGCGATGGGAACACGCGCCATGCCGTTTTGCCGCGAGATTTTGATTGATCAGGACGATTTCCGCGAAGAAGCCAACAAGCAGTACAAGCGTTTGGTGCTGAGCAAACGGGTACGCCTGCGCAACAGCTACGTGATTGAGGCGGATGAAGCGGTGAAAGATGCCGACGGTAATATTATCGAAGTGCGGGCGCGGGTGATCGAGGATACCGTGGGCAAAGATCCGGCGGATGGCGTGAAAGCCAAGGGCGTGATTCATTGGGTTTCAGCGCGTGATAACGTGGATTGCGAAGTGCGTTTGTATGACCGCTTGTTCAGCGACCCTGCACCGGATGCGGGCGGCAAAAACTTCTTGGAATTCATGAATCCACACAGTTTGGAAATCCTCAATGGCTGCAAAGGCGAAATCGGGCTGGCGCAAGCCACGCTGGAAGACCGCTACCAGTTTGAGCGTGAGGGGTATTTTGTGCTGGATTCCAAGTATTCAGCGGCTGAGAAGCTCGTGTTTAATCGAGTGATTGGCTTGCGGGATACTTGGGAAAAGAAATAATACTAGTGTAACTTTCCCCGGTTATTAATGATCGGGGGATGAATTCGCTAAAATCATTGTTACCAATAGCCGTTAATTATTGGCTAACAATGAAATTTTGTTGCGATCAAGTATTTGAATCGCCTGATGTTTTTCCGCCACCAAACCATCACGTTTCCACTGCGCAAACAAACGGCTAACCGTTTCGATAGTCAGCCCTAACAATTGCGCAATTTCGAGACGGGAAAGCACCAATGGTGTCCATTTGTTCAGGGGTGCAACCGCGCACCATGACAGCAGAAAACTGGCAAGGCGCTCCTGAGAACGTTTTGCCCCCAACTCCAGCAAGCGCTCATCCGCGTGCTGCAATTCCTGAATACAACGCACCATGATCAAACGTTCCACTTCGGGGCGATAAACCCCCAAGGTATTCAGTTTCTCCACGGCAATACGGCAAACACTTGCTTGCTTTAATGGCACGGCACTGTGGTTGTAGCGCACATCAACCAAGCCATCAAAACCAAAGATTTCACCGGCTTTGACAATGCGAATGATTTGATCTTTACCGTTGGCACTGGTTTTAAACAGTTTCACATGACCATCGCGCAATAAGTAAAGGTGCTGGGCGTTGACACCTGCGTGATAAATGGTTTGATTGGCGGTGTAATCAAACGCGTCACTCTCGACGCTTTTTAATACGCGCTGAATGTCTTCGGTTAATTCATTAAAAAAAGCAAACTCATGTACCGGACATTGCGTCAATTGCCCATTGCCTAGCTGCGATTCCATAGTCATTGTTCTCCGTTTACCTATTTCTAATAGTAAAGAGCGCTGATGAATATGCATTGCCATTTATCAAAAATTTAACAGACTCGTCAGCGTCATTACCCCGACCTGGAGTACACTTAGGCGTAAATAACTGACTCTTGGAGCACGACAAATATGACGACCAACAATCCACGCTTCGTTAGCCTGCTGACACGTGAAACCCTAGCCTTAGTCCTCGCGGGTGGTCGTGGCTCACGTTTGTACGAATTAACCGACCGCCGCGCCAAACCCGCCGTCTATTTTGGCGGAAAATTCCGCATTATCGACTTTACCCTCTCCAACTGCGTGAATTCCGGGATTCGTAAAATCGGCGTCCTCACCCAGTACAAAGCGCATTCCCTGATCCGCCATTTGGTACACGGTTGGTCAAACTTCCGCACAGAATTAGGCGAATTTGTGGAAGTATTACCGGCCTCGCAACGCACCACGGGCAACTGGTATGCGGGTACTGCCGATGCGATTTACCAAAATCTTGATATTGTAGAAACTTTACGCCCCAAGTACGTTTTGGTGCTTGCCGGGGATCACATTTACAAAATGGACTACGGTGAAATGTTGGCCTATCACGTCGAAAAAGGCGCTGATATGACCGTGGCGTGCGTGGGTGTGCCGTTGGAAGATGCTAAAGGTTTCGGGGTAATGACGGTCGATGCACAGCACCGCGTGGTAGGGTTTGACGAAAAACCGGCGGAACCGCGCCCAATGCCGGGGTCAAGCGATATGGCTTTGGCGTCGATGGGCAATTACATTTTCAATACCGACTTTTTGTTTGAGCAATTGCACAAAGATGCGGCGAATCCTGCCTCCAGTCGTGATTTCGGCAAAGACATTATTCCCTCACTGATTGCGGAACACGCGGTATACGCCTACCCCTTCCGCGACCCCATCACTGGCAAACAACCTTATTGGCGCGATGTGGGTACGATTGATGCGTTCTGGGAAGCCAATATGGAGCTGGTATCCGTCGATCCAGAACTGAATTTATACGACGAGACTTGGCCTATCCTCACTTATCACCGCCAGCTACCTTCAGCAAAATTCGTGTTTCGTGATCCGGGTCGCGAAGGCAAAGCGCTGGATTCGGTGGTCTCCGCAGGCTGCGTGATTTCCGGTGCGGCTGTCATCAATTCGCTGCTGTTCTCGAATGTCAAAGTACATTCCTACAGCACCGTGCAAGATTCGGTATTGCTCCCCGAAGTGCGTGTCGGGCGGCATTCCCGAATCACGCGTGCGGTTATCGATCGTGGCTGCGACTTACCAGCAGGTACCATCATCGGCGAAGACCCGGTAGCGGATGCCCAACGTTTCCGCGTCACCCCCAAAGGCATTACCTTGGTTACGCCAGAAATGCTGGGGCAAAAAGGTTCAGCCAGTGTGGGTTAAATACTGATAGGCTGTTTTCACGAACTGCATGGTATGTAACAAAGGCTTACTCAACACCCGATGCGTACTGATATGGAAATTAGCCATTTTACGGCGCTCTGCCCACAAATGGTTAATCATCGGGTGATTGGGTATGGCGCACGAGTCCACCCAAGGCAGCGGCGTGTTATCCAGTGTGCAGTAAATATTTTCCAACTCTAGCAACACGCCGGGCGAATACGCCGCGTAAGCTTCGTTGTAAGCAATTTTGAGTGCATAACCGCCTTGCGTCGCACTGGTCAAATTCAATTTGATAGCAATCACTTCACCATCCAGCAACAGTTTTAACATCATCAACTGCCCCTGTGCTGCCGCGTTGCGGATTAAGTTTTCAGCAAATTGACGTTCGCCCGACTGACAGCTCATGGCGGTAAGCGCCCGCCCTTTCCAGCCTTGTTGCTCCAGATCGAGAAAATCCTTGATCCAATCACTCAAACCGTGACTTTGCCCCGGCAACAATGCCCGACATTCCAACCGCCCCAATGCTTCCAAACGTCGCCGTAAGCGATTGTATTCCTTGATTCTCTTTTTACGTTGATAGGCACTGACATACGCTTCCCCGGAAAGCTCGGATGCCAACATCGCGCGCTCCCAGGTATCGTGTTCATTCACCCAGCCACCCTGCTGCTGCGTAAACAAGCGTAATTGCCGCGCAAATTCCCCTTCAGCGGGGACTTTATTCAACGAAAACGCCAACGCACCCGAATGTTCACGCAACCAAGCAAATACCGCTTGCAAGGTTTCCTCTGCATAATCCTGATGCACAAGGGGCGTACCCAGTGGGCAATGCGGATGCAACCAGTTCATCCAATGACAGGCCGGAAATTTCTGATAGGTTTGGGTTTTGACCAGCGGCACTAATCCCATGAGGCGTGAATGCGCCGTGTCTGCCCACACCAACAACACCACAACCGAGACTTCTGGTGGCACTAACGCTTCTAACGCAGGCAATAATGCCCAACTTTCGTAAAAAACATTGGGTTCGAGCGCTTGGCGTGTGAGCAAGTCCCAAGCCGGGACAATATCACGCAATTCACGTATGGCAGTTACTAGTTGCGTAATCAAAATGGATACTCGCTTATCGTTATTGAATCACTGTATAGGAAACATTGTGTTCCTAATGACATCATAAGCTTAAGCAAATACCCGACAAACGTACCCAAATGGGCGACAATAAAAAAGCGAGCCGCAGCTCGCTTTTCGTGTTCTCACAATACCGTGTATTGCTTAAGCAGCAAGCCACTCTTTGTAAGCTTCCATGTCCTTTTCCTGACCAGCAGCATAGCCCGCTTCATAGGCTTCAGTCAGACGCTGCTCTTCACGCATCGGGTTAAGCAGGTAGCCACCTTGCCAGCCTTGCAGGAACTCAGGGTCAACGCCTGCTTTTTCCATTTCTACTACAGCGTTGTAATACTGCATATTCATTGTCATGTCCTCTCTAAATAAAATGAAAATAAACGCGCTGCCATTTACGCCGCAGCACGCAGTGTTTCCAGTGCTTTACCGCTATTCAGCATCGCACGTACCGCATCAGCGGCCTCCTGTATCGAACCGTAACGGCCCAAATGCGCCAGACAGATCGAGGCGGAGTATACCAGACTGTCGTACATCAAACCTGTTTCGCCACCCAGTGCCGCGATACCCATTGCAGCGGCTCTGGCTGCCAACGCATCGCTATCAACCGTGGTCGCAATCTCATCCCCTATCACGGGTGCTGCGGGCAAATCATCCGGCAAGGGAACTGCCCGCACATCGGCTTGCAACCCAAACGCTTTGGGGTCAAGGTCACGCTGCTGCACCTCACCCTTGTCGTAGTAATAGAACAGCTTGCCCGCTTGTTGCAGCGAAGGAATTACCCCGCCCTCAACACCGCGCACAAACATAGCACTATCAAACCCCGCCTGCCGCGCCAATGACGCATAAATCGGTGGGTAAGCCTTGTGCACATACCCGCCCATGCAATGCGTTTTTACCCGCCCGCGAATCGGCCCCAACATGGTTTCTACCGTGGTCAGCACCTGACGCTTAATCATGCGCTGGCGGATGGGAATCAAATCGTGCAAACCCGCCGCAAATTGGCGTTGGTCGAGGTAAGTCCAACCGATCCGTTCCAATTGCGCCACCGCTTCTGCCGGGGTCAAATTCACATTGATACCCGACGCTTGCAACACTTTGTGGTGCGTTGCGCCGAATTTCGGACCGACTTGCTCCAAACCGTGCAAGACCGCGTGTACGCCCATGCTGGCCAATACCACTGGCACAAACGTAGACGCTGGCACACCGCGTGTATAGCCGTCATACGGGTCAGACACATCGAGGATTTCGTCCACCGCCGCCGTCTGAATCACCGAGGTATCAATCAACGCTTGTAAGGTTCCCCGATTTTCTTCGTCGGTTTCCCGCTTCATGCGCAAAGCAATAAAGTAAACCGCCACCTGCACCGGATCGGCGTCACCACTTAAAATGTGGCGCATCGCATAGTACGCATCCTCATAGCTCAAGTCCTTGCTGTATTCAGGGCCTGTGGCTACTTTTTGAATGCATTGGCGCATGTGCAATTTTAAATTGCGTTCGGTATTTGTATCAGTCATCGTGGTATTTTCCATATCGCGGAAGTTTAAGAAGCGCGTCCCGGTTTCTGAATATCCCTCTAGGGGTAACACTGATACCCCGGCGGGCTATTTCAGAACACCGACCAGAATGCGCTAAGATCAAAAATCAATTTTACGTTCAAGGAGATTCCCGTGTCACAAATCGATAATGAGTCTATGGATTTCGCCAGCGGCATGGCAGCATTTGAAGCCAAGCATTTCTCGCGTGCCATGCAAATGCTGTCCCCGTTCGCGGATCAGGGCGATAAGGTAGCACAACACCTGTGCGCCATTATGCATCAAAACGGTCTTGGCACCGTGCGTAATGAAGCCAAAGCTTTCGATCTCATGAAAGCTTCGGCGGAACAGGGTTACGGTTTGGCTCAGCATGGCCTAGGTTTTATGTACTTAGAAGGCGAATGCGCGGAAAAAAACGGCGAAAAAGCCGCAAACTGGTTTCGTCAAGCCGGTGCGCAGGGGCTACAAGGCTCTCTCACAACACTCGCCTTAATGTACCAACAAGGCAGCGGTGTTCCGCAAGATATGGAAGAAGCTAAACGCCTCTACAAACTCGCTGGTTTCGATGATTTGGGGTAAGAAGCGGGCAAAACTGAACCGCAGATTAAATTCTATAATCCCTAAAAATCAACAAAATAGGCGCATAAATAAAATTAATGAATTAAGTACGGATTCAGCCCAAACCCGTAAGATGCACGGCATGGATGACGGGCACACAAGAACGATAACAAGCCTTGGCTGACGATGGAACTGTTATGAAAAAGCCAGTCGGCCTGCACGTTAAGAACGTCAGGCCGACCATTACCTTAACCATCTTGCCGTGGGTGAGCAGACCCCTGACAGATGAGAATCATAACAATAATGCGTTCATGCAATGTGTACCGAGCAACAAGAATAACAACAAACGCTCGGTTTTTCTTTTTTCCCGACGAAGTGTATTATTTTAATACAGGTCTTAAGCGGCTTGCACCGCGATTTGCCCTGCCGTATGCGTTACCCGATTTTGAGCATCCACGTACACCAATTGCGGCTTGTGAAAATTGGCTTCTGCCTCGGCAAAACTGGCATACGTACAGATGATAATCAAATCCCCAGTGCTGGCTTTATGCGCCGCCGCCCCATTGATCGAAATAATCCCGCTACCCGCTTCCGCACGAATGGCATACGTCGAAAAACGTTCGCCATTGCTAATGTTGTAAATATGCAATTGCTCGTATTCGCGGATATTGCCGATACGTAGCAAATTATCATCAATCGCACAGGAACCCTCATAGTCCAACTCAGCATGAGTGACGGTAACACGGTGCAGTTTGGATTTGAGAAGCGTCAGCTCCATTAGCGATTCCTCTGGTAACAATCAAATAGCAATATTCTGCGCAATACTATTATGATGTTTCTGTTAATTTTTTCAATGGTAAACGGATATTATCTATCAAACGGGCTTTACCTAGCCATGCTGACCCTAGCACTACCAACTTCTCATCCCCAATTTGTGCAGGCTGCAAATCTACTGTGTGCCGGATTTCCACATAATCTGGTCGGAAACCGCGTGATGCCAGTGACTGCATTGCCTCAGCTTGTAAAGCAATATAATCCTGCCTACCTTTGTGCAGTGCGTCAACCACTTCCCGTAGGGTCAACTGCAATCCGGCGGCAAGTTTCCGCTCAGCGGTGGTAAGGTAGCCATTGCGCGAACTCAGCGCCAAACCATCGGCCTCACGCACCGTCGGCAAACCTTCGATATGAATATCCATATCCAGATCACGCACCATCTGGCGAATCACCATCAATTGCTGAAAATCCTTCTCACCAAACACCGCCACATCCGGCTGCACTAGGTGAAACAACTTGCAGACCACGGTTGAAACGCCGGTAAAATGACCGGGGCGCGAAGCCCCTTCCAACAACGTACTAATCCCCGGCACTTCGACTTTGGTGGCTAAACCGCCCGTGGGATACATCAGCGCGGGCGTTGGCGTAAATACCAAATCCGCCCCACCCGCTTGCAATTTGCCGCAATCGTCCGCCAAAGTACGCGGGTATGCCGCCAAATCTTCCTTGCGATCAAATTGCGTCGGGTTCACAAAAATGGATACCACCACTTTGCTGCCCAGTTCCTGCGCCCGTTTCACCAAGGCAATATGCCCCGCGTGTAAGTTGCCCATCGTCGGCACAAACGCAATGGTTTCACCCGCCCTGCGCCAGCTTTTGAGTTCTTCACGCAGTGCATCAATGGCTTGAACAATAATCATGGAAAACTCTTTAGAAAAAACAGTGTTGATCGGCGGGGAATGTGCTCGCTTTTACGGCTTGCACATACGCGGCAACGGCTTGCGGAATGGTTGCGCCCGCACCGATAAAATCTTGGGAAAACTTCGGCGCACGCGGTGAAATGCCCAGCATATCGTGCAAGACCAGCACCTGCCCGTCACAGTCGCGCCCTGCCCCAATCCCAATGGTTGGAATTTCTAAGGCTTGGGTAATTTGTGCTGCCAATGCCACGGGAACGCATTCCAACACCAACATATCTGCCCCCGCTTCTTGCAGGGCAATGGCATCGTCGAGCATTTGTTTGGCAACCGCTTCATCGCGACCTTGCACCCGATAGCCGCCGAGTTTGTGAACCGATTGTGGTTGCAAACCCAAATGCGCACACACCGGCACGCCATGATGCGCCAGTTGTCTGACGGTAGCGACTTGCGGCGTACCGCCTTCTAATTTCACCATGTGTGCGCCGCTTTCCTGCATTAAACGTGCACTATTGCGTAGCGCCAATTCAGGCGATGTGTAACTCATGAAAGGTAAATCGCCAATCACCAAAGCGCGTTGGCTAGTTTTAGTGACCGCACGGGTGTGGTAAACCATGTCATCCATCGTCACGGGAACGGTGGTTGCGTGCCCTTGAATCACCATGCCTAATGAATCACCGACCAGAATCACATCAACCCCTTGCGCGTCGAGCACTTTGGCAAAACTGGCATCGTAAGCCGTCAGCATGACAATCTTTTCACCTTCACGTTTCATCTTGCGCAAAGTGGTGACGGTCACGCGCGGCTCAGGTTTGGTACTCATGCGGCTTATCTCCCAGAATCAAAAAATGTTGCAGCGCAGTTTACCACACCGCAACATATCAACTAACTTGATGCTTACCAACAGTTGCCTGAATTTGCGCAGGCAACAACAATTTGGCCTAAAATAGATACAACGGTATGTTTCATGGAAAGTGGCGTGTCCAGCGCGTCCTCCTCCAGCGTAGGCGAATCATAATCAGTGCTGACGGGGATAGGTTTAGGCGCACCATCACTTGCTAATTGGTGGAAAGGATGACGCAATACCACCACTGGTTCGCTTACATTCACGGATGACTTAACCGCTACGGGAGAGCTTGTTGTCGTCGTGCAAGCAGCAAGTGACAGCGCCAACGCGAGCGTCATGGCAATTGTTGAAATTGTTTTCATGGGGTGTCTCCATATATTTTGTTTATCAGCACGACGAAGATTAGCTTAACCTTGGTTAAACGGACAACGCATTTGTTCATTTATGATTCAGGTTATAACTTATGTAAAATTTGCATATTGCATAAATTTATTGCATATTGTTATCTTTAAATAGATCAAACAATAATTAAACAAATGCAAGCAGATACACAGAATCGGCACATCCCGCAGGATGGCAAACGCCTCAAGGCATTGCGACAAATCAAGGGGCTAAGTCAAGCAGGTTTAGCACAAGCGCTGCAAACATTGATCAAGCCTTACATGAAACATGGCTTCGTCATTCAACAACCCGACATTGCGCGGATTGAGCTGGAAAAATCCACCCTAGATGTGCCTGAATTGCTGGGTTATTCGCAATTTTTTGGCACGGATATTGACGATTTGCTGAAACCACACTTCCGTTCCCTGCACAAAAACGCCTTCTGTTTGAAACAATTTTCGACGGATAGTGATGCCGATGACTACTTCACTCGCATGGAAGAAGCCGGGCGCATCCTCGCTTACAGCCACTTTCCTTCCTCATTTTTCATGGTAAATCAAGCCACCAACCGCCGCTTCAAGCAAATCGCACAACCCGATTATTGCGAAACGCACCTGCATACGCTGGATTCCCTGTTGAGTTTCATTTTCTCGCCGATCAGTCGCTACGGTTACGCGCAACGCGACAGCATTTTGGAACGCTATGTGGAGCATTTTCGGCAACGCCACCACAAGCGGTTGTACTTTTTTTCACGCGCCAGTTTCACGCCGCACAGCCTGTTTCCGAACCTCGTTTTGCTGCCCGAAAAAGCCACATTGCTGATGCTTGCGCCCATTATGCAGCGGCAACAAGGCGATGTTTTTCTGGAAATTCATGACGAATTAATCTGTAAACAGGTACGCGATTTTTATTTCCAAACCGTGCCATTATTGGAAGCCAATGTCACCCTATTGCGCATCGGCCGAGAAACGTTAGCGCTATTACAAGATGGCATCAGCATGGAAATGTCGATTCGTTTTTTCTATGAGGAAGTCCAGAAGCGCAGCCCCGAAGACAGCGCTGCGGTTCTGGAAAACTTTAGCATGGATATTCAGGATATGTTGTGCGAGTAAGCCTAGAAGTCTTCCTGTTCCGCCTCTAACACAGACAAACTGATGTGCTTGCCCAGCTCTTCGTCTAGCCCCTGCCAATCCTTGTAATCTGCCAATTTTTCCGCGATTTTCGGCTTCATTTCGTGCGCTTCCATCTCGTTGCGCATTTCTTTGACGGAGCTATACACCTTGCTCAGGTAATCGCGGTAATACGTCAGGACATTTTTAGTGCCCGTGTGTCCATGCCCCGGCACAATTTTGTCGACATCCAAAGTTAGAGCGTGTTCGGCGGCTTTGATACTACCAACGAAACTGCCGTCATCCATGCGCACAATCCGTTTGTTATTGATATTATCGCCGGTGAACAGCACTTTTTCGCCGACGACTTCGTACATCACATCGGTTGCCGAATGCACTTTGCCCTCGATAATGTGTGCTTTCAAAGTCAGATAGCCGACTTTGATTTCCTGCGCATTGGCTAAGACTTCGGTAGGAATAATCGCTTCTGTACCCGCCGTTGCTTTTTCGGTTAGGGTATCCATCGTGTTGATCCATTCTGCCGCCGCGCCATTGGTCGCCTCTTCAATCATGGTGGGGTGCGCGAAAAATTTCACGTCAGGATTTTCTTCCTTAAAGGCTTGATTGCCCAACCAATGATCACCGTGTACGTGCGTGGTAAACACTTGCGTAATCGGCTTATCGGTCACTTTACGAATGTGGGCTAATACGGCGCGACCGATGGCAGCACTCGAACCGGGGTCAATCACCGCCACTTCTTTGTCGGTGACAATGAAACCGGGATTATTCATAAATCCTTGATTTTCTTTATTCGGATAGCCGGTAGGTCCGTGAATCACGTAAACGTGTTCGGAAATTTTTTCTGGCTTATGCTTATCCAATAACTCTTGGTGTACGTTTTTGTCAACGGCGCTCGCGCTCAGGCTGAGACTCAGTAGCAAGCTGGTAGACAACACGATGGCGTTTTTAGGTAAATGTTTCATGAAGATTCTCCTCTCAACGGTGTTTTTAGTCATTATGAGTGTACTCGATTACTGGAATTAGCTGAAATTTCTGTGGGTTTGTCTACAATAGGCGGCTTTCGAGTCAGCACGCTGGTAGGCTTTAGACATGCAACATAACCGTTCCCATCAACGCAAGGGCATTATCCTCGCAGGCGGCAGTGGCACACGCCTCTACCCCCTGACCCGTGCTGTCAGCAAACAACTGATGCCAATCTACGACAAACCGATGATTTATTACCCGCTGACCGTGCTAATGCTCGCCGGTATCCGCGATATTCTCATAATCACCACCCCCGAAGATTCGGCGCAATTCCAACACTTGCTGGGCGATGGGGCGCAATGGGGGCTGAACATTGAATACGCAGTGCAACCCTCGCCGGATGGCTTGGCGCAAGCCTTCATCATCGGCGCTGATTTCCTCGGCAATTCACCCGCGACGCTGATTCTGGGCGACAATATTTACTACGGCGAAGGGCTATCCAGTCGCTTGCAAACCGTTGCGCAACAAACCTCCGGCGCAACCGTGTTCGCTTACTACGTCAAAGACCCCGAACGTTACGGTGTCGCCGAATTCGATGCTAACGGCAAAGCACTCAGTATTGAAGAAAAGCCGGAGAAACCACGTTCTAATTACGCCGTAACCGGCTTGTATTTCTACGACAATCAGATTGTGGATGTGGCACGTGAAGTCCGCCCTTCCCATCGCGGTGAACTCGAAATCACCACCGTCAACCAGATGTATCTGGAACGCGGGCAATTGCAGGTGGAAATGCTCAAACGCGGCACGGCGTGGTTGGATACCGGCACACACGCTTCCCTGCTGGATGCGTCCAACTACATCCGCGTCATTGAAGAACGCCAAGGGCTAAAAATTGCCTGCCCCGAAGAAGTCGCATGGCGCATGGGCTATATCGGCGACGAACAATTGCTACAACTCGCCGAACCCTTGAAAAAGAGCGGTTACGGCGTATATATCACGGAATTGCTGAAATGAAGATTATCCCCACCAATATCCCCGACGTACTCATTCTCGAACCGCAGGTGTTCGGCGACGCACGCGGCTTTTTTCTGGAAACGTGGAACAGCAAAACGTTTGCGGATGCGGGTTTAAACCTAAACTTCGTTCAAGACAATCACAGCCGCTCCGGTCAAGGCATTTTGCGCGGAATGCACTACCAAATCCAAAACCCGCAAGGCAAGCTCGTGCGTGTTACCAGCGGCAAAGTGTTTGATGTGGCGGTGGATTTACGTCAATGCTCACCCACTTTTGGGCAATGGGCAGGGGCAGAACTGTCCGCTGACAACCATCACATGTTGTGGATTCCGCCCGGTTTTGCGCACGGCTTTTATGTGATGAGCGAATCGGCGGATTTTTTGTACAAATGCACCGACTTTTACGCCCCCGCTTACGACCGCAGTTTGCGCTGGGATGACCCGACTGTAGGCATCGAATGGCCGTTGATCAATGGCGCACAGCCCACGATTTCTGCCAAAGATGAAGCGGGTAAAAACTGGCAAGAGGCGGACAAATTCGCATGAAAATATTACTCACTGGCGCACACGGGCAACTTGGTTCGGAATTGCAAGCCACCTGCCCTGCGGGTATCACCCTGATTGCGACAGATCGGGATACGCTGGATATTACCGATCCGCAACAGGTTATCAATGCACTGGAACAACATCGTCCCGATGTCGTTATCAACGGTGCTGCCTATACCGCCGTCGATAAAGCTGAAACAGACACAGCAAACGCCTACCTGATCAACCACGCTGCCGCACAAACTTTTGCAGCACAATCCGCGTTGTTTGATTATTATCTGCTGCAAATCTCGACCGATTTTGTGTTTGACGGGCTGCAATCCACCCCGTACCTGCCGAACGCTATGGCGAAACCACTTGGCGTTTACGGCGCAAGCAAACTGGCGGGAGAACAAGCCGTACAAGCCGCCTGCCCCAGTGCAGCTATTGTACGCACGTCGTGGCTGTATTCGGCTTACGGCAACAATTTCGTCAAAACCATGCTACGCCTGATGCGCGAACGCGATTCCCTTGGCGTGGTCGCCGATCAAATCGGCACACCGACGTGGACAGGTACACTCGCAGCAACGCTGTGGGCATTCATCGTCCAAAAACCACAGGGTATCTTGCACTGCGCCGATAATGGCGTGGCAAGCTGGTACGATTTCGCCGTGGCTATTCAGGAAGAAGCACTGGCGCTGGGATTGCTCGACAAAGCCATCCCCATCAAGCCGCTGCGCACCGACGAATACCCAACGCCCGCGCGTCGCCCCGCCTTCAGCGTGATGGATAGACGCGCAACCGAAACATTACTGGGCTACACTCTACCGCATTGGCGCACTAGCTTGCGGCAGATGCTTACTCAATTGAAACAACAAAACGTAACAGCATGACAACGACATACACACCTCATAACGTGCTCGTCACTGGCGGCGCAGGCTTTATCGGCACAAATTTCGTGCATTTTTGGTTGCAACAATACCCAGACACCCGTTTGGTGATTCTGGATGCGCTGACCTACGCCGGACGCTACGAAAATTTGCAGCCGCTGGAAGGGCAAGCCAATTTCCGCTTCGTGCATGGCGACATTCTGGATCAGCCGCTGGTAGAGCAATTGCTGCGCGAGGAAACCATCGACACGATTGTGCATTTCGCTGCGGAATCGCACGTTGACCGCTCAATTTATGGCCCCGATGCGTTTCTGAAAACCAATATTGATGGCACACACAGCTTGCTGAAAGCGGCAAAAACCGTGTGGTTGGATGAGAAACCGGGGTTTGTACACCGTTTCCATCACGTCTCCACCGATGAAGTGTATGGCACATTGTCCGCCACTGACCCTGCCTTCACCGAAATCACGCCCTACGCGCCGAATTCGCCGTATGCTGCCAGCAAAGCTGCGTCTGATCACGTGGTACGTGCCTACCAGCACACCTACGGTTTGCAGACCACGACCAGCAATTGCTCCAACAATTACGGCCCGTATCAGTACCCTGAAAAGCTGATTCCGCTGGCGATTTCCAACCTGTTGCAAGGCAAACCCGTGCCGATTTATGGCGATGGGCAGCAAATCCGCGACTGGTTGTATGTGGATGACCATAACCGTGGCATTGACCTGATTATTCGTACTGGACGCATCGGCGAAACTTACAATATCGGCGGCAATAATGAGCAGGCGAACCTGAGCCTGATCCACGAATTGTGCGCATTATTGGATGCGCGTTTCCCGGATTCGCCGCACGTACCACACAATCAGCACATTGTGTACGTAACGGATCGTCCGGGGCATGACCGCCGTTACGCGATTGATAACAGTAAGATTTGTAGCGAATTGGGGTATGTACCGGCGGAAACCTTCCAAAGTGGCTTGGCGAAAACGCTAGATTGGTATTTGAGTCACCCCGATTTCTGGCAAGGCGATGTCAAGCTGTTTGGCACACACGGCACTTCGGCTTCGCTCAGTGACCGTTCGACTACGCTCAGGGAGCAGGTTTGATGCAGTGCCGTATTTGTGGCAGTAACGGCGAACACCGCCACTATGTCGCCAAGGAAATGATGCTGGGGTTGCGCGATGAACACCGTTATTTTCAGTGTGCGGATTGCGACTGCCTGCAAATAGAACAGATTCCTGCCAATATCGCGGATTATTATCCCGATAACTATTATTCCTACAGTGATGCGACCAAGGCAGGCAATCCGCTTAAACAAGCCCTGACGAAGTTACGGGATCGTTACGAAGTCACGGGTAACTGTTTGATTGGGCGGGTAATGCACTTGTGGATGCCGAATGCGAAACTTGCCACACTACGCCCGCTCAAGCTGAACCAAGACACGCGGATTCTGGATGTAGGCTGTGGCGCGGGGCATTTGCTGCATTCCTTGCGCGAAATGGGTTTCCAGAATCTGTTGGGTATCGACCCGTTTAACCAAGCCGATATTGCCCATCCAAACGGTTTGCGCATTGAGAAACGCGATATTTTCAGCGAAACCGGCGAATGGGATGTGGTGATGTTCCACCATTCGTTTGAGCATTTGCCAAATCAGCGGACTAATTTGGGGCAAGCATTCAATATTCTGAAACCGGGTGGAGTCGCTTTGGTGCGTGTGCCTACCGTGTCGTCGTATGTGTGGCAAGAGTACGGCGTGAACTGGGTGCAATTGGATGCGCCACGTCATTTGTACCTGCATTCGGTCAAGAGTATGCAGGCATTGGCGGAACAGGCGGGCTTTTTGTGCGAACAAGTGGTGTACGATTCCAACGCCTTGCAATTCTGGGGCAGCAAACAGTACGAACAGGATATTCCGTTGCGCAACCCACGTTCGTGGGCGGAATCACCCGAAAATTCACTGTTTAGAGCTGAACAAGTGCGTGAGTTTGAAACCCGTTCACGCGAGTTGAATGCGTTGAATCAGGGTGATCAAGCGGCGTTTTACTTGAGAAAACCGGCATGAGTGTTAGGCCAACATTGCTGGCGATTTCTTCACCCGGCGGGCATTGGATTCAGCTTAATCGGCTGAGCGTCGGGCTGGAAGAGCGTTATCGGGTGGTGTATGCGATGCCTGCGGGGTTGTTCACTTCGACTTCGCGCAGTGAACGGGAACGCAAGGTGTATTCGGTGATGGATGTGAGTGCGGATGATAAATGGCGCTTGATACCTTGTGCTTTACAAGTGTTGTATATCTTATTGAAAGAACGCCCGAAAGCAATTTTATCCACGGGTGCAGCACCCGGTGCGGTGGCGATTTGGCTGGGTAGCTTTCTCGGCATTCGTACCATTTGGGTGGATAGCATCGCCAACGTTAAACAGATTTCACGGGCGGGTAAGTTGGCGCAAAAACGTGCCGATGTATTCTTGACGCAATGGGAACAGTTGAGCGATGGACAAGCGATTCAATACAAGGGAGCGGTGTTGTGATTTTCGTGGCGGTTGGCACGCAATTTCCGTTTGATCGCCTGATCCGTGCCGTGGATGAATGGGCGGCACAACACGCCTTCACCGGAATGGCGCAAATTGCAGGCGGGGAATATTTGCCGCAAACCTTGCAATGGGAACGCTTTATGACCACGGCAGTGTTTAACCAATACGTGCAAAATGCCGATTTGATCATTTCACACGCGGGCATGGGCAATATTATTACCGCGCTGGAACACCGCAAACCCATTATTGTGATGAACCGCCAACACGCGCTCGGCGAACACCGCAACGATCACCAACTGGACGGTTTAGCGTGGATGGGGCAATTGCCGGGGGTGTATACCGCCTCGACCCAAGACGAATTGTATGCACTGTTGGCACGGCAACACACCTTGCAAGCGGCACCACTGGACAATGATTCCCGGCGGCAAACGCTGGTAGATTTCATTGATCAAGCGATTGGTGCTTCGACTGCGCTCAGCAACCGCACATGAATCTGAAAAACCCTTCGCTGCTACTGACCAGTTTACTTTCGACTATTGCCCGCTTTGCTGGGGTTGGGTTGAATTTTGCGGTGGCAATCGTGTTGACGCGCACGCTACCGATGGCAGAAGCGGGCATGGTGTTCATGTTAATGACACTGGTCACGGGTGTTTCTCTGTTCAGCCGTTTGGGGGTGGAACAGTGGTTGGTGCGCGATGTGGCGCGGATTCAGGAAACCGATACACAGCAACAAGGCGTGCATTTACGCGATGCTTACCGCATGGTGTTAATCAGTAGCGGCATTTTCATGCTGGGCTGGCTGGCATTTGCCCCTTTATCACAGCACTGGTTGTTTGATGATGCGATTCAGATGCTGCCGTTATTGCTGGCGGGCAGCGGCATTCTGTTTTTCAATTTGGTGATGTTGAATTCATCATTTTTGAAAGCCATCCGGCATACCTCCGAGTCAATTCTGGTGCAGAATTCCTTGCCTGCGGTGGCTTATATGCTGCTGATTGGGCTGTTTTGGTGGAATTTTACGGATAATCAACATTATCTGTTGTTGTATATTGCGTCATTGGTATTGGCGGGGTTGGCATCGTTTTACTGGCTGCGCCCTTGGTGGCGAAGTTTGCATCCGGCTAATCCGACGCAATTTAATGTTAAAGCGGTGTTGCAACAGTCGCTACCGTTAGCACCTGTATCATTTTTTTCGTTTTTGATGTTGTGGGCAGATACGCTACTCACCGGCTTGTTGCTGTCGAATGAGGATGTGGCGCTGTTCACGGTTGCGGCGCGTTTATCGTTTGTCAGCCTGTTTTTCCTTGGGGCGCTGGATGCCACTATTTACCCGCGCTTGTTGCGCATCCACCAACACCAGCCGGAACAATTGCAGCGGTTTTTTTGGCAAGCTACCGGCTTAGTGGCAGGCATATTGGGTGCTGTCACGTTATTATTGTTGTTGCTGGGCGATCACTTACTCCATGTCTTTAAACCCGAATATGTGCAAGCAGGTGCTGCGCTGGCTATTTTACTGGTGGCGCAATGGGTGCGGGCGTTGAGCCTGACGTTTTCGTTTATGTTTATTGTGCAGGCACAAGTGCACTACCTGAACGGCTTGCTGGCACTGGCGTTGGTCATTAATGTGGTCGCCAATCTGATTTTGATTCCAAGGCATGGAATTGAAGGAGCGGCTGGCGCGACACTTATCGCTAATTTGGTGCTAACCATCGG
The DNA here is from genome assembly GCA_022828425.1 of Candidatus Thiothrix sulfatifontis. NCBI lineage: Bacteria > Pseudomonadati > Pseudomonadota > Gammaproteobacteria > Thiotrichales > Thiotrichaceae > Thiothrix > Candidatus Thiothrix sulfatifontis. The sequence continues at coordinate 2,095,936 of CP094685.1, read as the reverse complement.
CGTGGCAGTGCTGTTTTTTACCAAGCGTTTGTTAAACGAACCCGATAAGCGAGGATAGGAGGCACCATGCTAAGAATTATCGCTACCCTATTCATTATCTCGATTTTTATCCCGCTGGAATTTTATATCATGGTGGGTTCGGTGCGGGTCGAAGCTTACCGCGTGGTGCTGGGTTTAGCCTTGCTGTACGCGCTATTTAATCTGCGCAACGTGCTGCAACAAGCGGATCTCGTGGATATTTTGCTGTTTTGTCTAATCGGCATCGTATTCGCCAGCTTCTGGCAAAATCACGGTATGCAAAAAGCAGTTGAATCAACCGGCATTTTTGCAATTGAAACCGCCGGTGCGTTTTATCTGGCGCGATTATTTATTACAACGCCGCAGCGGTTCTATTGGATCAACCAAACCTTTATTGCACTACTCGCCTTGCTCACGGCATTCACGCTCTACGAAGCCTTCAGTCAACACCGCATTCTGCATGAAATCGCTGAAAAACTGACGGGCAATCATGCTTTAGACCCGCGTCTTTACACCTATCATTACATTCGTTCTGGCATTATGCGGGCAACAAGTTTGTTCGCTCACCCTATTTTGTATGGAACCTTATTGGCATTATTTTTCCCGTTTGCGCTGTTGTTAGTCGTGCGCTTCGGTTCGCTGAATTATACAAGTAAATTGGTGGGAATCACGGTTTCAATGCTACTGACCTTATCGTCAGCGCCATTACTGGCATTGATTTTTCAGGGATTTACCGCCGTTTTAGTTAAGTTTTGGCATAACGCACGGCAATTCTGGATTTCGCTGTTTTTTGGAGGTTTGGCGACGGCATTGTTAATTGAAGCGTTTTCCAATCGGGGATTTTTTGGAATTTTAATTTCGTATTTGACCTTCAACCCGAATACCGGCTATTTCCGCATCCTGCAATGGGAATACACCGCCGATGACATCCGCGAACACCTGATTTTTGGGATTGCACACCATGATTGGACACGCCCTTATTGGATGGAATGGATGGGTAATAGCATTGACAGTTTCTGGTTATTGCTGATTTTGCAACACGGCTTGTTTGCCTTGATCTTATTATTACTCGCTTGTTTTTACGCGGTATTCCATGCCTTGAATCTCGCGCACCACCATCACGATCAATCCCGCTGGATGGTCTCCGCATGGATAGTCTCATTCATGTCGCTGATTTTAATTGGGTTTACCGTGGACTATTTCGGCAAATTGCAACCGCTGTTCTTTTTTATGTTGGGCGCAATTGGCTGGGCGCAATACTATCCTTTATGGAACCGTCAGGCAGAAGAATTGGTATCAGCCAGCGATTCCACCAATAATGCCCCCACCGATAACCTGAGAAATAACGACAAGACATGAGACTGCGTTTTATCAATCAAAGAATGTTTATGTGGCTGGTGTGGTTTCGCGACAACCTGCTGTGGCTGCGCACGGGTTATTTCCGCAAACTTTATGGCATGAATATTGCCCCGGATGTGCGAATTTCGTTTAAAGCCCGCTTGGATAAAACCAATCCACGCTGCATTGAAATCGGCGAAAAAACTTACATCGCGTTCGATAGCATCATTTTGGCACACGATTACGCAACCCGACGGCATGGTGGACAATTCGATCAGAAAACGCGCATTGGGGCTAACTGTTTCATCGGTTGTGGTGCTATAATTTTGCCCGGCGTGACCATCGGTGATCAAGTCATTGTCGGTGCAGGCAGTGTTGTCACCAAAGACGTGCCAGCGCATTCGATTGTGGCGGGTAATCCCGCAAAAGTCGTGCGTTCAGGGATTCAAACCATTGCTTACGGGAGATTGGCATGACGGCAAATGCAGAAATCAGCGTTATTCTGGTTTCTTACAATACGTCCGGTTACATTCGCCGCGCATTGGAATCACTGTTTCGCGAAACCCAACTAAGCACGATTGAAGTCATTGTGGTCGACAATGCCTCCAGTGACGACTCGGTAAGCATGATTCGGCAATTTTTCCCGCAAGTCCTGTTGATTGAATCGGGTGCTAATCTGGGATTCGCCGGTGGTGTGCAATTGGGTGCGGCACAGGCGCACGGCAACTGTTTATTATTGCTGAATCCCGATACTGTAATTGTGAATGCAGCGGTGGATCGCCTGCTGCATTTTGCCAAACAGTACCCCGATAACGGCATTTGGAGTGGCGTTACCCTCAACAATGACATGAGTTTGAACACGCAACACGCTTGGAGCAAACCCAATCTGCGCGACCTGTTTTACAGCGCCGTGGGCTTGAGCAAACTGTTCAGTAAAACCTGTTTATTCAACCATGCGAATTACGGTTGCTGGGAACGCTATACGATTAAGGATGTGGATATTGTGTCCGGTTGCTTTTTCCTCACCACGCGGGAATTGTGGGACAAACTCGGCGGCTTGGATGCCAGTTTCTTTATGTATGCCGAAGAAGCCGATTATTGTTTGCGTGCCAAAGCCTTGGGCTATCAGCCCATTGTGACCCCGGATGCTCGGATTATTCACCACGGTGGTGTCAGCCACAGCCATTTTTCAGGCAAACAAATCAAGTTGCTCAAAGGCAAAGTGGAATTGTTTAACCGCCATGTCGTGGCTTGGCAGCGCCCCGCTTATAAAGCGCTACTGTATTGGTATGTGCTGAATAAATACCTGCTACACACCCTCTTCAAACCGAAATCGGAACAACGGCGTGAATGGCAGACGGTATTTGCCAACCGTGCCGACTGGTTGCAGGGGTATCGTTGATGGCGAGTGTGATTGTGCCCGCACACAATGAAGCCAGCGTGATCCGCCGCTGTTTGGATAGCCTCAGCGCTCAAGCAGGTTTGGATACCCTGATTGTGGCTTGCAATGGCTGTACGGATAATACTGCTGAGATTGTGCGCAATGAATACCCGCACGCCATCTGCCTCGACATCGCCAAACCGTCCAAAGTCAATGCATTGAATGAAGCCGAAAAACACGTTACGAGCTGGCCAGTGTTTTACCTTGATGCCGATACGCGCTTATCGCCTAACGCGATTCAGAGTATTATTGCAGCAATGGCAAGCGGTAGCCCTTTGTTGGCAGCACCCGAACCAGTGATTGATACCTCGCAATCTTCTTGGGTAGTACAGCAATATTACCGGCTGTGGTTGCAACTTCCCTATATTCGCGAAGGGGTGGTAGCTACCTGTAGTTACGTCATTAGTCAGACAGGGCGTGAGCGTTTTCAACAATTTCCTGACATTATTAATGATGATGGTTTCGTGCGCTGTCAATTTGACGCGCAGGAACGCCACAATATTGCTGGCACACAAATATTTATTAACGCCCCGCGAAACCTGAGTTCTTTGATCAAGATTAAAACGCGCGCTCGTCTGGGAAACATGCAATTAGCGGCGGCTCAGCTTTGCACGAAAACCGATAAAAAAGCTTACTCCAGCATCTTACTCGACAAACTCCTGAGTCGGGATGCGGTAGCCGCAGTGGTCTACCTGTTGATTGCAAGTTTCATTCGTTGGCGGGCTGCGCGGCAATACCGCCACTTGCAAACTTACACATGGGAAACAGACCTGTCCTCACGCTGAGGAATAAGAATGTGCCGTTTGTATTTTTTTTACGACAAAAAATACAAATATAGGCTATATTAGAACACAGTTTTAGCAACTATCGAGTGTCTTAAATAGTTGCACAATGGCAAAGTATTTGTTTATGTAACAAATAGATACTGGTTTTATCATCTGTTTATAATGCTTGTCATAATAAACTGGCCTGTGGTTTTTTTACATCACCACACAGTAAAATTAGAACAAGTTTGCTTATTGACAACAAACTCCATAATGGCTTGTTGGCGCAGCCATTGTCAGAGGATAACGGTTGAATGGAATATTTGAAGGTAAACAACAAAATCAGTGCCGAACTGATCTACCGCAGTACAGATACGCTAATTATCTTAGGCATTCTGCTCCTCGCGTCTTTGCATTCAAGCACTTACAATATTCAAGGTTATCTTGTTATCGGCTTGGGCGCTGCGTTATTGTTTGGTTTGATCGGTCGATTCACTGATATTTATACCTCATGGAGTGGACGCCCATTCTTTCGCGATGAAGTCATTCGACTGATTGCCACTTGGTTAATCACTTTTCTATCTGTCATTTTCAGTGTGTTCGCGGTGAAAACTTCTGAAGAATTTTCACGCTTTGTGTTGATAAGCTGGTTGTTCATTACCCCTACGTTACTAATCAGCAGCCGCTACGCCCTGCGTATTTTGCAGGCATCCCTCAAACGCATTGGCCTTCACAACCACAGTATTGCGATTGCGGGCATCACCAAGCAAGGCTTGCGCTTCGCTCAAATGATTGATGGCCAACCGCATTCTGGATTCCAAATTGCGGGATTTTACCACTTGGAAGATGATGGCACCGCGCTGGAACTCCCCCGCCACTATGCCCGACTGGGTGATGCGAACGCCATGAAAGAAGCGGCTCGCACGGGCGAGTGGGATCAAATTTATCTCGCCCCCTCATCAGAACAATCCGTGTTATCGAAACGCCTAATTAATGAACTCGCCGATACCATCACCCCCATCCGCTTAATTCCCGACGATTTCACGAATGCCTTGCTACACAGCCGTTACATGGAGATTGCTGAAACCCCCATTTTACGTATTTACGATGCGCCATTGTCTGCGCAACGCGCCTTCATTAAGCGCCTCGAAGATTTATTTTTAGGCGTAGTGATTTTGCTGTTGGTTTCTCCTTTGATGCTAGGAATTGCACTTGCGATCAAACTGACTTCGCGCGGACCGATACTGTTCAAACAAACCCGACACGGTTTACGCGGCGAAACGTTTCAAGTATTCAAATTTCGCACCATGACGGTATGCGAAAATGGCAAACACATTAAGCAAGCCACCCGTAATGATTGCCGAATTACCCGTGTTGGCGCATTTCTACGCAAAACTTCTTTGGACGAACTGCCACAATTTTTCAATGTACTGCAAGGCCATATGTCAATTGTTGGGCCACGCCCCCATGCGGTGGCTCACAACGAAGAATACCGCCAACTCATTCCCGGCTATATGCGTCGCCACTTAATGAAACCCGGCATCACCGGCTGGGCGCAAGTGAACGGCTGGCGCGGCGAGACCGATACCCTGTTCAAAATGGAAAAGCGGGTCGAACTCGACATGGAATACATTCGTAGCTGGAGCTTGATACTCGATCTCAGAATCATTTTCGTTACTGCTTTCAAAACACTGCACGATAAAAATGCTTACTAGTGTTGCTACCCGCCCGTGAGAATCGAACAACTGACCTTCACCCGTTATATTGCTGCATTGACGGTGGTGTTCTTTCACTATGGCATGACGGTGTTTCCTGCGAATGTACCGTGGGTAAATCCGGTGTTGGCGGCGGGACCGATTGCAGTCAGTTACTTTTACGTGCTTTCTGGCTTCATTATGGCGATTGCGTATTATCGACCTGAGCAGCCGCAAACAGTGTTTGCTACACGGCATTATTGGTGGGCGCGAATGGCGCGGATTTACCCCGTTTACTTATTAGCGTTATTGCTGATGATAGCGGCGAAATACCAAACGGTGGGCAGTGAACCGCTGACAGTGGCACTGAGTATCGGCATGTTGCAAGCGTGGATACCGGGCTACCCGCTTACGTTGAACGCGCCCGGTTGGTCATTATCCGTAGAAGCTTTTTTCTACTTGTGCTTCCCGTTATTGCTTCTGCTGGTGAAACGCCATCGTTTGCCCCGTATCACGCTGGCTGCTGGGTTATTGTGGCTGGTAACGCAGCTTACACACAGCATTTTGCTAAATGCTGATGCGTATGCACCGCATGGATTGTTGCATGATTTTATTTTTTACAATCCATTGCTGCACCTGAATACGTTCATAATGGGTTTCATTGCAGGCGCTTGGCTACAACAGGGCAGCCTCGGACGCTTGCAGCAACCGCTTATTAACAACAGCGGGTTGTTGTTAGTGACGGTGTTGATTATCGTATTACTCATTACCCGGCAAACAATGATGGATGCCAGTGGCATTGCGTTTGACTACACGAATGGGTTGATTGCACCCTTATTTTTGCTATTCATTGTATTGTTGGCCTTAAATACCGGCAAAATCAGCCAATATTTGCAGTGCAAGTGGCTGGTATTGCTCGGTGAAGCCAGTTTTTCACTGTATATTCTGCAAAAACCGCTGCATGGCATTTATGAAAAACTCATGCCTGCGGGAATCGATCCACACGGAGCACTGCATTTTTACGTGTTTACAGTGCTATTAACTGTCGGCGCCTTGTGTTCTTATTGGTTTTTTGAAGCACCCGCACGCCGTTGGATCAACAACTTTATTAACCGCGCCACCTGAGAATTGCTACAATCAGGCGCTATATTTCAACTTGGCATACAGACCACCCATACCATGCAAAACGATTATTACAGCAACCGTCAGCCGCGTATTGGCAGTGCACCTAACCCTGATTTTCTAAAAAAACCAGACACGCTGGATTTACGTGAATTCGGGCGTACTTTGCGGCGGCGCAGACGTATGATTATATTGATCACCGCCATCACCCTTTTATTGGCGCTACTGATTACACTGTTGAGTAAACCCGTGTATCGCGCCACTGCAACGCTGCAAATCGAACGCGAATCCAGCAAAGTGGTAAACCTTGACAATATTCTGGGTTCTGGCGACATTCGTGATACCCGCGATTTTTATCAAACGCAATTTGAACTGATTCGCAGCCGTGCTTTAGTGGCACAGGTAATCACTGACTTAAAACTCGAAACAACGCTTGCCAGCACCTCAATGCTTGGTCAAATCAAAGCTTGGTTTAGCGCACCTGATGTTGGCAACCAGCAAACGGCACGCGAAGAATTGCTGTTGAATAATCTAACCGTGGAGCCGGTTAAAAACTCACGCTTAGTCGCCATCAGTTACACCTCATCAGACCCCGCTCAAGCTGCTGCCGTCGCTAATGCCGTGGTCAGCACATTTAAGAACATGAGTACCGCGCGACGCGTGGAAACGATTACCGAGATTTCGCGTCAGTTGCAAAAAACGGTTGAAGACAGCAAAGCACAGTTAGAAACATCCGAGCAACGCTTTAGAGCCTATGCTCGCGAGCATCAACTGTCTCCTGCGGACTTAGAATCGGCATCCACGTCACCCATTTTGCCACCACCCGCAGAAACGGCAGCCAGTGCCAAAACAAGAGATGAAATTATCAGCGCTTACCGTTCACTCCAACGCGAAGTTGATAACCATCAGGCATTTTATAATACACAGCAGAAAAGCTTGATAGAAATCAGTTCTGCTAAAAATGCTGTTATTGACAATATTGCCCTCGTCGACCCAGCACAAGTTCCGCTGAAAAAATTCAAACCCAATTTACCCAGTAACCTGCTGTTTGGCGGTTTACTGGGGGTATTACTGGGCATATCGGCAGCCTTTATGCGTGAATTTCTGGATGACACCATCAAAGACATTAACGAACTAGAACGCGCCACCCAATTGCCCGTTTTGGGTGCCATGGCAGAAACCACTGACGCCAATAGCCGTCAATTGGCAACCGCCACCGTTAGCAAACCACGTTCCGCCATTGCCGAAGCGTTTCGCTCGCTGCGTACCAGTTTGCGTTTCACGCACCAAGGTGATGACACCCCCATTATTTTCATTACCAGTGCCAGCCCTAATGAAGGCAAAACCACCACCGCCAGCAATTTGGCTTGTGCTTACGCCTCAGCGGGAAATCGTGTCCTGCTGATAGATGCCGATTTACGCAACCCCTCACTGCACAAAACGCTGGGCATCCACGCGCAGAATGGTCTGTCCAATTACCTGTCAGGCATATTGGACGTGCGTAAACTGATTCAAGCCACGGACATTCCCAACCTATTTTTGTTGACAGCGGGCAGCCTACCAGATGACCCCGCTGAATTGCTATCTTCGCCGCACATGCGTACTTTGCTCGACAGTGCCAAATACGATTTCGACCAAATTATTGTGGATGGCCCCCCTGTATTGGGGTTAGCAGATGCTTTGATCCTTGCCTCGCAATCTTCCGCCACCTTGATCGCCGTGCGTGCTGAACACACCCGCATGGTGATACTGAAAAATGCGCTAAACCGTTTGCGCCGTGAGCAAGCGCCGCTGGTCGGCGTGGTGCTCAATCGCGTTGATTTAAGTAGCAGCTACGGTGATGACTACGGCGGTTATGTTTACCAAGCTGAAGAACAGCGCGTTAAACCGACCATGCTGAGCAAATGGCTGGCCGCTCTAAAGAAATTGTGAGCAGCGTTCCAAGCGTGTCCACCGCAGAGGTATTGCGGCTAAGCGATGTCGGGATGAAAATCGTCGCGGCATTATTAGCGCGTTATGGTTTACGGCTGGATCTGGTGGCCGATAACGCGACCATTCCCGGCAGTTATTGGCACGAAGACGAAGCCGGTATTATTGGTTTGACCGTGTTAGCGCGGCAAGACACACCGCTGCACTCCATTTTGCACGAAAGCTGCCACATTATCTGTATGGATGAAACGCGTCGCGCCGTATTGCACACCGACGCGGGCGGCGAATACGCGGAAGAAGATGCCGTTTGCTACCTGCAAATCTTATTAGCCGATCACATTGCCGGTTTCGGGCGTGAGCGCATCTGGCAAGACATGGATGCTTGGGGCTACACTTTTCGGCTCGGCTCGGCACAACGCTGGTTTCAAGAAGATGCCGAAGATGCCCGTGCTTGGCTAATACAACACGGCTTACTCACCCCAAACGGGGATTTTATTTTCCAAGTGCGCCGATGAGCATTGCAACTAACCAAAAAAATACCATCAACAAGGGCTGATGCGCCAAGTAAACCACCAAGCTATGCCGACCTAACCAGCGCAGCCAGGCTAAAACACGCCAATCGGGTAAAGGGCGCAAGCACAAGGAACAATGCGCAAACTTACTGCCAATATAAATTCCAAATAACAGCACCCCAAACCACGGCAAAAACGGCGCATAGTCTTTGGTATTCGCGACTTCAGTCCCCAATCCCACCCACTGCAAACTGATGGCGTTGAAAAATGGCTCATTAACAAACCAAGGCAGCCATATTGCCACACTGCCCAGTACAAGATTCCAGCCACCCAAACGCAAAAATGGCAGCGCCACCACACTGGCAAGCGCCATGAAATGCAACACACCAAAAAATATCCAACTCGTGGGAAACAGCCAGTAGCTTCCTGCGCTAACCAGCCCAGCACTCGCCACTAAAATCGCCTCGCGCCGCAAAAAGCGCGACCATTTCAAGCCATGACGCGCGGCTAACGCCAAACTAACACCGGCAACGCCCACAAATAGCGTCATGATTACTTTCTGAAAAGCGGGCCAGAAGTGACCGTGAAATAAATCCAAAGTAAGAATATTGAAGTGATTCAGGTCATACGCACTGTGGAAAACCATCATCAACAACACCGCCAGACCCCGAAAAACATCGGGTAGCGGAAAACGTGGAACCGCAGGGGCGGAAATTATTCCACCCCCACTGATTTGCGGGGTGATAGTCTTGAAACTTAGTTCTTTGACTTGTCGACGATTTTCTGAATCCACGGCATCATTGCTCGCAATTTACCACCAGTTTGTTCAATCGGGTGTGCCGCATTGTTACGGCGGTAAGCCGTCATGGATGGGTAGTTAGATGCACCTTCCAGAATGAAGTTTTTCGCGTATTCGCCGTTTTGGATGTCTTTCAGAGCCTGACGCATCGCTGCACGTGATTGCTCATTGATGACTTTCGGGCCAGTCACGTACTCACCATACTCCGCGTTATTGGAGATGGAATAGTTCATATTGGCAATGCCGCCTTCGTACATCAGGTCAACGATCAGTTTGAGTTCGTGCAAGCACTCGAAGTAAGCCATTTCTGGTGCGTAACCGGCTTCAGTCAGGGTTTCAAAACCCATTTTCACCAATTCAACCGCGCCACCGCACAATACCGCTTGTTCGCCGAACAAGTCAGTTTCGGTTTCGTCTTTGAAGGTGGTTTCGATAATACCCGTGCGCCCGCCGCCGATAGCAGAAGCGTAAGACAGCGCGACCGCTTTCGCTTGACCAGAAGCATCTTGCTGGATAGCGATCAGGTCAGGAATGCCGCCGCCTTTGACGAATTCGTTACGTACCGTGTGACCCGGTGCTTTTGGCGCAATCATGATGACGTCCAAATCCGCACGCGGCACGATTTGGTTGTAGTGAATCGCAAAACCGTGCGCGAATGCCAGCGTCGCACCTTGCTTCAGATTCGGCTGGATTTCGTCGCGGTACAACTGGCTTTGGAACTCGTCCGGGGTCAGGATCATAATAATGTCAGCAGCAGCCACGGCTTCTGCAACCGGCGCGACTTTCAAACCCGCATTTTGCGCTTTGGCTACGGTTGGGGAATTGCTACGCAGACCCACAGTGACATCCACGCCAGAATCTTTCAGGTTGCAAGCATGGGCGTGACCCTGTGAACCGTAACCGATGATGGCGACTTTCTTGCCGCGAATGATAGAAAGATCAGCGTCTTTATCGTAATAAATGTTCAGTGCCATAAAGCCTTTTACCTTAAATCCAAAATATCATAAGTCAATTAAACGTGTAGGGACGCTTCGCCACGAGCAATGCCCATGCCGCCGGAGCGTACCACTTCAATAATGCGGTAATCTTTCAACGCATTCACGAACGCATCCAATTTACTGCGGTCGCCCGTCAACTCAATCGTGTAGGTTTTTTCGCTGACATCAATGATGTTGCCCCGGAAAATATCCGACAAGCGCTTGACCGCTTCACATGCCACGTGTTTATCCACGGCGACTTTGACGAACATTATCTCGCGTTCAATGTGCGCATACTGCGCCAGATCCATGACTTTCACCACATCAATCAACTTATTGAGTTGCTTAATGATTTGTTCCACGATTTCTTCGCTGCCGCGCGTCACCACGGTCAAACGCGACAAAGTGGCGTCATCGGTCGGTGCGACCGTCAGGGATTCAATATTGTAGCCACGCGCAGAGAATAATCCGGCAACACGCGACAACGCGCCCGCTTCATTCTCCATCAAAATGGAAATTACATGCCGCATTTTGTCACCTATACCAGAATCATTTCGTTTTGGCCTGCACCGGCAGGCACCATCGGGAATACATTGTTTTCACGCTCGGTAATGAAATCCATGAAGACCAAACGGTCTTTCATCGCCAGCGCCTCTTTCAATGCACCTTCCACGTCACTTGCCTGTTCAATGCGCATCCCGACATGACCGTAGGCTTCCGCGAGTTTCACGAAATCGGGCAACGCTTCCATATAAGACATCGCGTAACGCTTCTGGTAGAAGAATTCCTGCCACTGACGCACCATGCCGAGGTAGCCGTTGTTCAACGAAATGATCTTGATTGGCAAGTGATATTGCAAGCAAGTCGCCAGTTCCTGAATGCACATCTGGATACTGCCATCGCCGGTAATACAGCCAACGGTTTCCTCAGGAAACGCCATTTGCACACCCATCGCGGCGGGCAACCCAAAGCCCATCGTGCCTAAACCACCGGAGTTGATCCAACGGTTCGGCTGGCTGAAGCGGTAGTATTGCGCTGCCCACATTTGGTGCTGACCCACGTCAGAACACACGTAAGCATCGCCATTGGTCGCTTCCCAAAACTTTTGCACTACAAACTGTGCTTTGATCGCGGCATTCATATCCTGATTATATTTCAGGCAATCCGCACCGCGCCATTCCGCAATTTGCTTCCACCAATCAGCCAGTGCCGCCGCATCGGGGCGCTCAGCACGGCTACGGTATTCTTCCAGCATGTCAATGATGACGCTTTTAACGTCGCCAACGATAGGCACGTCCACTTTGACATTTTTGGAAATCGACGCGGGGTCAATGTCAACGTGGATAATCTTGGCATAAGGGCAGAATTTTTCGATATTGCCGGTCACACGGTCATCAAAACGTGCACCAATCGCAATCACCAAGTCAGCATGGTGCATGGTGTTATTGGCTTCATACGTACCGTGCATCCCCAGCATACCGATGAATTGCTTATCCATTGACGGAAAGCCGCCCAAACCCATCAGGGTATTGGTAATCGGAAAGCCCAACTCACGGGTCAACTCGGTCAATTGATGCGCCGCACCCGACAACACCACGCCACCGCCGGTATACAGTACTGGCTTTTTCGCTTCCAACATCAGGTCAATGGCACGGCGTACTTGACGCTTATTGCCTTTCACCGTGGGGTTGTAAGAACGCATGGTGATTTCTTTCGGGTAATGGAACTCACAACGTGCCGTGGTAATGTCCTTAGGAATATCCACCAATACCGGGCCGGGGCGACCCGTGCTGGCAATATAAAAGGCTTTCTTAATGGTCGTTGCCAATTCTTTAACGTCCGTCACCAAGAAGTTGTGTTTGACGCATGGGCGGGTAATGCCCACGATGTCAACTTCCTGAAACGCATCGTTGCCAATCAAATGGCGCGGCACTTGCCCGGTGAACACCACCATCGGCACAGAATCCATGTACGCATCCGCAATGCCCGTCACAGCATTGGTTGCCCCGGGGCCGGATGTTACCAGCGCCACTCCGGGTCTGTTAGTTGCTTTGGCATAGCCTTCGGCTGCATGGACAGCCCCTTGCTCGTGTCTTACCAGAATGTGGTTGATTTTGTCGTGTTGCTTGTACAATTCATCGTACAAAAACAACACAGCTCCACCAGGATAACCAAAGATGGTATCAACCCCTTCTTCCTTAAGACACTCGACGAATATCTCGGCACCGGTCAGTTCCACAGTTCACTCCGTAAATCGCATGGGCGAAGGAAAAGACTCGCATCATAATACGAATGCATGGGGGATTACACCCCAAAAAGTGTGCGAGTATTGATTTTTTCAGGCTAAAAGCGGCGGGCATAAAAAAGCCACGTTGCGTGACGTGGCTTTTGGAATTCTTGGTGGCTACACCTAGATTCGAACTAGGGACCCCATCATTATGAGTGATGTGCTCTAACCAACTGAGCTATGTAGCCAAGAGGCCGCAATAATAACGACCCTTACGGGTGTTGTCAACGGCTTTTCAAATTATTGCACCGCTACGCCCGCAGCGACCAATAACAAAACAACGATTACCGTCAAATGCAAACGCATTTTGCCATAACTCGATGATAACTTTTCAAATAATAGCAATGCATCAACCACATAAGAAAAGGCGATTAACGCCGCCAGCACAAACAGTGCCCATTGAATCGGTAGCAACAATGCCAACCACGCCAACACACTCGGTACCACGCTAAATAGCAACAACTGACCGAGTTCACTCTCATTCAACGTATCTTGCATTCCCAACGCCACACCCCAATGCACCGCCCCCAAGAAACTCAGAATAAGCCCCGCATACGCCGCCAGCCACCAATCCAGCCGCACACTTTCCAACAGCGGCACATTAACTCCCAGCAATAACGCCACGGTCAAGGCAAAAAACGGCAGCAAGCCACCATAACCTAACCACCACATTACTCTCGGCAAAGCACGTTTCGGTTGCATGAAATTCTCCTGCTTAGCTGGCATCACTGTTTCACAAAAATCAGCTTGTCGGTAGCAAAACCAAGGCTTTTCGCCTTATCCACCAAGCGCTGTTGCACTGCCGCATCCAATTGCGGCGTGCGCGACAAAATCCACAAATACTCGCGATCATTACCCGTAATCAGCGCGTATTGGTAATTCGGGTCAAGTTCAACAATATTGTAAGCGCCGTAGAACGGGCCAAAGAACGATACTTTCAATTGCCCGACGTTTTTTGCACCAACGAATTTAGCACGGCCTTCCGCCTCTTCTTGCTTCTGCTTAACTGTATTGTAACCCCGGTTGATGACACGAATATCACCATCATCGCGCAAGCTGTATTCCGCCGACACTTGTTCCAAGCCACGTTCGAAAGAATGATCCAACCGCGCTACCTCGTACCACTTGCCCAAATAACGCTCGACATCAAAATCCGTCACCGGCGTGATGCCGTCTGGAATCCCCACGCAACCCGACAACAACAATGTTAAAGCCAGCACCCAGCCATGAAATAATTTTCTGTACAGTTTCATCACAAAATCCCTTGTAAATTACGGCAATAATAGCACCAAAGTTGTACATTACTGATAATCAATGTTGGCACTGCGGTTTAAGGATGCAACACCATGACACAACCTCTCACCCTCATCACTGGCGCTAGTGGCGGCATGGCAACCGCACTGGGGTTGCATTTACACGCACAAGGACACCAATTGATTTTGGTATCACGCCACCCAGAGAATATCCATCTGGATTTGCAAGCCAACCATACCGTCATTCAAAGCGATGTATCGCGCTCCGGCGCGGCGGATGAAGTGCTGGCGCAATGTGCCGAAAAACTCGGACGCGTTCCCAATAATTTAGCACATTTGGCAGGTTCCATCCTCCTTACACCGATTCACCGCACGCGCGATGCTGATTATCAAATGGCGCTGAATGCCAATTTACATAGCACTTTTTACACAGTACGAGCCTTCATCAGCACTTTGCTGGAACACAAACAAGCGGGCAATATTGTGCTGGTCAGTTCAGTTGCCGCGCAAATGGGAATTGCTAACCATGAAGTCATTGCAATGGTCAAAGGCGCAATCGAAGGTTTGGTGCGCTCGGTTGCTGCTACTTATTCCGGCAAAGGCATCCGCATCAATGCGATTGCACCGGGGCTGATGCGTTCACCTGCCAACGAAGGCTTGTTTGTGAATGCCTCTGCCGAAAAAAATATCGCGGCGCAGTATCCACTAGGGCGTTATGGGCAAAGCGACGATGGCGCAAACGCGTTAGCGTGGTTATTGTCAGCAGAAGCTGCTTGGATTACCGGGCAAATTTTGCCGGTAGATGGTGGCTTTACCGCCGTGCGTCCGTTTGTAAAAGCTTAAGGAACCCCGCAATGACAACCCCTAAAATAGTTTGCTTCCACGACGGCGAATGCCCCATTTGCAACCTCGAAATCAACAGCATGAAAAAGCTCGACAAAGCGGGCAATATCCAATGGGTCGACATCACCCAAGAACCCGAAGCCTTGGCAGCGGCGGGCATTACCTACAAGCAAGCGATGGATCGCATTCACGTCATCGGGGCTGATCAACAAATGCAAACCGGCGTGCGCGGTTTCATTCAGGTGTGGAAACAGCTCCCCTACTACCGCCGCATCGCGGGCTTTGTTGAACGTTTGCCGTTTTTGATTCCGGTGATGGAGGCTGGGTATCGACTATTCGCCTATTACCGTTTACCGCTCACGGGCAAAAAGCGTTTGCAGCGTGAAAACAGTCACTGATCACAACTCGCAGGCAACGCCTTAAACGCCTGCTGATAACTCAATTGCGCAATGCCCGACAAGTGCATCGACTTACCCAACGAACTCGCCAACGCCGACGCAAACACGCGCTGATAAAACGGCAACGATGTTACATAAATCGGCATTGCCGCTTCCAGCGTCGGACTCGCCTGCAACGCCTGCTCCAACGTTGCTCGCCGCGTGCGAATGTAGGCAAGAAATGCCGCGTCCTGCGCGATTTCTGCACTCAATTCCAACGTCCACGCCAAATCATCGTGCAACTCACAACATCCAATCACTTGATCAAATGTCGGCACACTCCACTGCTCTGGAAATACCGGCGAAAGCTGAAACCGTTCACCGTAACGGTATAGCCAATACTTGCGCCCGCGCACAGGTTTGAAACTGAAGCGACTTTCCAGTACAAACATCGACGTAAACAAATCCGCCGTCATTTGCTCCAAGTGTTTCGGCACAATGCGCACGCCGCTGCTGGCATTGCCCAAGGCCGTCAATACCGGCACTAGCCCTTTGCCTTGCGGGTTCGGATTTTTCTGTTTCACGATCTCATTCCTAACGGGTGCGTTGTGAGGGGCAAACGAAGCGCCCGACCAAAAAGCCGCGCTTGCCCAAATGTTTGGTGGTACGCCCGGACATGCGTTTGCGCCACATCCGAAAACTGGACGGCTGCATCTGTTGGCGCATCAAATCAATGACCGCCGTTTCGTTCAAACCGTAGAGCGTATTAATGGCCTCAAACGGGGTACGGTCTTCCCACGCCATTTCGATGATGCGGCTAAGATCCGCTTCGCTTAACTCATTACTGTCTAACTTCATAAAAAATATCCTGTACACTTTCCCAAGCATAGCATCATCATTGTACACCCCTGATAATCAGCAATAAGACTGCGGTTTAAGCCATGAAAGAACGCATCCACATCGTCTGGTTCAAACGTGACCTGCGCATCCATGACCATGCGCCGCTGCATATTGCTGCCAGCCGTGGCAAGGTGTTGCCGCTGTATGTGGTCGAATTGGATTACTGGCAATTGCCGGATGCCTCCGCTCGTCACTGGCACTTCATTCGTCAATCGCTGCACGAACTCAACACTGCACTATCCCGTTTAGGCCAACCCTTGGTAAAACTGCAAGGCGATATGCTAACCGCGCTTGAGACTTTGCACGAACGTTTCGAGATTGCCGGGCTGTATTCCCACCAAGAAACTGGCAATCTGTGGACATTTGCTCGCGATCAACGAGTCGCGCAATGGTGCGCGGCGCATGGCATTGACTGGCAGGAATACCAGCAACACGGGGTATTTCGCCGCCAACGCGACCGTGACGGTTGGGCAGGCAAATGGGAAAAGCTGATGGCACAGGAACGTTTCACCGCCCCCATCCGTCTTGCCCCGTTGCAAACCCGCATCCCGCAAAACGGCTTACCCGACAACCTCGGCAAGGTGCTAGAAGCAAGCGAAAGCCGCCACTGCCAAACCGGAGGGCGCAGCGAAGCACTGCTCTTGCTAGGCAGTTTTATGCGCGAACGCGGGCATTATTACAGCCGGGAAATGTCATCACCGCTCACCGCCGCCGAGAGTTGCTCACGGCTTAGCCCGCATCTGGCTTACGGCACCATTGCCTTGCGCGAAGTTACCTACAAACTGCATCTGGTACTGGAGCACGCAGAGTTGGAGGCAAGCTGGAAACGTTCCTTACGCGCCTTCGATGCTCGCTTGCACTGGCATTGCCATTTCATCCAAAAGCTGGAAACCGAGCCGCGTTTCGAGACGGATAATATGCTGGCAGTGTTCGACGGTTTGCGTGAAAACGACTTTAATCCGGCATATTTTGCGGCATGGCAGACCGGCACAACCGGCTTTCCGTTTATTGATGCGTGTATGCGCTCACTGCGTCAAACAGGATGGATCAATTTCAGGATGCGGGCGATGCTGATGGCGTTTGCCGCCTACCAATTGTGGTTGCACTGGCAACAACCGGCTTGGCATTTGGCGCAATGTTTCACCGATTACGAACCGGGCATTCACTACCCACAAATTCAAATGCAATCCGGCACCACTGGCATCAATGCCATGCGCATGTATAACCCGGTGAAGCAATCGCACGACCAAGACCCGCACGGCATTTTCATCCGCCGCTGGCTGCCAGAACTGGCACGAGTGCCTGCCGAATACCTCCACGAACCGTGGCTGATGCCCTACTCCGTGCAGCAACACTCTGGCTGTGTATTGGGTGTTGACTACCCCGAACAAATCGTGGATCACATGGCAGCGGTACGCCAAGCGCGGGCAAAATTCAGCGAATTGCGCCGCCACAATCCGGTGTTTCGCGAACAGGCGCAAGCGTTGAACGCAAAGCATGGCAGCCGCAAAAAACAAAACAAACCCCGCAAACCTGCAAAACTCAGCCCAATCGATCACGGACAAATGAACTTGTTCTGACATACCCACTGCAACGATTAATGCCAAGATACCTTGCAAACTGCACCAATAATCGCGCCACAGTCGCACATGGATAATAATCATTGTCAATTTTACGGCTTCACACAACGGCACAGTAATGGCACACCAGAAAACGACACTCCCCCACAAAACCTGCCCCGTCTGCCAGCGCCCGTTTGCATGGCGTAAAAAGTGGGAAAAATGCTGGGATGAGGTGAAATACTGCTCCGAACGTTGCCGCCGCAGCCGCGACAAAGGCGCGACTCATGCGTAAATTGTGCCTGATTCTCGGCGATCAACTCGATCGCGCCTCACCGCTATTCAAAGACTTCGACCCGCAACAAGATTGCCTGTGGATGGCGGAAGTCGCCCAAGAAGCCACGCACGTCTGGTCACACAAGCAACGCATTGCGCTGTTTTTTGCTGCGATGCGCCACTTCGCGGCCGAACTCACCGTCAAGCAATACCCCTTGCACTACCAGCAACTCGACCAGCACCACGCAACCAGTTTAGGCGAAGCACTGGCACTGACCCTGCAAACCACGCCACCTGCCGAAGTGTGGCTGGTACGCCCCGGCGATTACCGCGTCTTGCTGGAAATTGTCGCCACCTGCAAACACTACAACACCCCGCTGAAACTGCTCAGCGATACCCATTTCCTGTCCACTCCCGGCGAATTCCGTCGCTGGGCAGGCGAACGCAAGCAATTGCGCATGGAATATTGGTATCGGGAATTGCGCAAACGCTACAATATTCTGCTCGAAGACGGCAAGCAGCCCATCGGTGGCAACTGGAATTACGACAGCGACAACCGCAAATCCTTTCCCAAATCCGGCCCGACTGCTGTGCCTGCGCCCCCGAACTTCGCCACCGACACGATTACGCAAGCAGTCATTCGGCTGGTGAATGCGCGTTTTCCCGATCACCCTGGCACCTTGGATAGCCTGCAATGGCCAGTCACTCCCGCACAAGCGCAACAAGCGCTTACCCGTTTTCTCGATCAAGCCCTGCCCCAATTCGGCGATTTTCAAGATGCCATGTGGCAAAATCAGCCCTTCCTCAACCATTCCTTGCTTGCCAGCAGTCTCAACCTCAAGTTGCTGCATCCGCTGGAGGTTATCCGCCAAGCCGAAGCACGTTACTGGCAACACACCGCGCCCTTGGCAGCGGTCGAAGGTTTCATCCGCCAAATTCTCGGCTGGCGCGAATACGTGCGCGGTTTGTATTGGCTGCACATGCCCGACTGGTACGAATGGAACGCGCTGGATGCGCAACACGATTTACCCGCGTTTTATTGGACGGGTGACACCGAAATGATTTGCCTGCGGGAGAGTATTGGGCAAACCTTGCAACACGGTTACGCGCACCACATCCAACGCCTGATGGTGACGGGGTTGTTTGCACAACTTTACGGCGTGAAACCGATGCAGGTACACGCATGGTATCTGGCGGTGTACGTCGATGCGGTCGAATGGGTGGAATTGCCCAATACGCTGGGCATGAGCCAATACGCGGATGGCGGGCGCATGGCGTCCAAACCGTACATTGCCAGCGGCAAATACATCCAAAAAATGAGCAATTACTGCCAGCATTGCCGTTTCAACCCTGCCAAATCGGTGGGGCAAGACGCCTGCCCGTTCACTACGCTGTTTTGGGATTTTCTCGATCGGCACGAAGCTCGGTTTGCCGCACACCCGCGCATGGGGTTTATGGTAAGCAACTTGCGTAAATTATCCGCCACTGACCGCGAGGCGATTCGAGCGCAAGCCCACCACTTTCATCAACAGCATTCAACCTGAAGGAATTCGCATGTACCGAGCCAAACTCCAAGCCCAGCTCAAATCGCTGAGCAAAGTCGACCCCACCACGCAATGCTGGGAATGGCAGGGGCAAATTTCCAACAGCGGACGCGGGCGCATTATGATTCAGGATGACGGAATGCCGCGTACTGTCGGGGCTGACGATGCCAGCTACATTGCTTTTTTCGGCGAAATTCCGCCCAAAACACTGGTGCGCCAAACCTGCGGGAATCGCTTGTGCATCAATCCTGAACACCTCGAACTGATGAAACTGCCATGACCACGATTGATGAAAAACACAATGCCAGCGTTCCTGCCGGTCGCTTTGCACGCATGGCACGCCTCGGCTCACTCGCCACCGGAGTTGCAGGCGGCATGATCGCCGAAGGTGCGCGGCAACTCGCCCAAGGCAATCGCCCCAAAGTCAGCGATTTGCTGCTAACCCCCGCCAATGCCAAGCGCGTTGCCGACGAGCTGGCACGGTTGCGCGGTGCTGCCATGAAAGTCGGGCAATTGTTGTCGATGGATGCGGGCGATATATTGCCTGCCGAACTTACTGAAATTCTTTCGCGCCTGCGTTCCGAGGCCAAACCCATGCCCCTGAGCCAACTGGCAAAAGTGCTGGATGAGAATTGGGGCAAGGGCTGGAACGCCCGCTTCCAACAGTTTTCCTTCCAACCACTGGCGGCGGCGTCCATCGGGCAAGTGCACTCGGCACACACCAAAGACGGGCGGCATTTAGCGCTGAAAATCCAATACCCCGGTGTGCGTGAAAGCATTAGCAGTGACGTGGATAATGTGGCGACTTTATTGCGCCTCTCCGGTTTGATTCCGAAAGGCGTGGACTACAAACACCTGTTGGAAGAAGCCAAGCAACAATTGCACCAAGAAGCCGATTACCTGCAAGAAGCCGCGCACATGCGGCGTTACCAAACCCTGTTGGCAGATAGCCCCGAATTCACGCTTGCTGCCGTGCATGACGATTTCACCACGGTGAATATTCTGGCAATGACGCACATTGGTGGCGTGCCGATTGAATCGCTGGTAAATGCGCCACAGGAAGAACGTGACCGCGTGGTGAGTTTGCTCATGGGCTTGTTGTTCCGCGAAATTTTCAGTTTCCGGCTGGTGCAAACCGACCCGAATTTTGCCAATTACCGTTATGACCGTGATACCCAGCAATTGATTTTGCTGGATTTTGGCGCAACCCGCGAATACCCCGCTTACATTGCGGAAGGTTATCAGCAGGTAATGCAAGGTGCTGTGCAACAGGATCGCGCCATGATGGATGCGGGCGCGGCACAAATCGGTTTCTTCCAGGAATACATCAAACCTGACCAGCGCGCGGCGGTGATTGATTTGTTCGTGCAAGGCTGTGAACCGCTGCGCGAAACCGGCGCGTATGATTTCGGCACCTCAAATTTGGCAAGCCGGATTCGTGACGCGGGCATGGCGTTGAGCATGGAACAGGATTATTGGCATACCCCGCCTGCGGATGCATTGTTTTTGCACCGCAAGCTGGGCGGGTTGTATTTGTTGGCGGCGAAATTGCGGGCGCGGGTGGATGTGGGCGGGTTGTTTGCAGAGGTTTCCTACTCCTAGCAGCGGATATTAATTTTCTGTTGGAAATACGCTACAGTAGTATCCACACAATAAGCTTATCCAAGGTCAGATTATTTCAGTGAACACTGCTACCGCCCCTTATTCAGCGTTGCTCCAGCAACTCAAAGACATTTTGCCGGAGGATGCGATTCTCACCGCGAAGGAAGATTTGCACCCCTATGAGTGTGATGGCATGAGCGCTTACCGGCGTTTGCCCCTCGCCGTGGTCTTGCCTACCACCACCGAACAAGTGCAACTGATCCTCAGAACGTGTTCGCGCTTGAAAGTGCCGGTGGTGGCACGCGGCGCGGGTACGGGGCTTTCCGGCGGTGCGCTGCCTCACGAACAAGGCATTGTGTTGAGTCTGGCGCGTTTCAAACAAATCCTGAACATCGACACCGCCAATCTACACGCCCGTGTGCAACCGGGGGTACGCAACCTCGCGATCAGCCAAGCCGTGGATCATTTAGGGCTGTTCTACGCCCCCGACCCCTCGTCACAAATTGCCTGTTCGATTGGCGGAAATGTGGCGGAAAATTCCGGCGGGGTGCATTGCCTGAAATACGGTTTGACGGTACACAATATTCTCGAAATCAAACTCGTCACCATTGACGGCGAACTCATGACCATCGGCAATGACCGCCAAGACACCCCCGGCTACGATTTATTGGCATTACTGACCGGCTCGGAAGGCATGTTGGGCGTGGTCGTCGAAGTATTGGTCAAACTCACTGTCAAACCCGATACCGTGCAAGTGTTAATGGCGGATTTCGCGGCGGTGAACGATGCCGGTGATGCGGTAGCCGCGATTATCAGCAAAGGCATTATCCCCGCCGGGTTGGAGATGATGGATAACCCCGCGCTGCGTGCCGCCGAAGATTTCATCCACGCAGGCTATCCCATCGACGCGAACGCCATTTTGTTGTGTGAACTCGATGGCACCGAAGATGAAGTCAGCGAACAAGTCGCCCGCGTCAGCGCCATTCTCAAAAATCACCGCGCTGGCACGATTCACATTGCCAAAACCGCCGCCGAACGCGCCCGTTTGTGGGCAGGGCGCAAAGCCGCATTCCCCGCTGTGGGGCGTATCTCCCCCGATTATTACTGCATGGATGGCACGATTCCCCGCAAACATTTGGCGCACGTATTGAACAAAATTAATGACTATTCGCAGCAATACGGCTTAGGGGTTGCGAATGTGTTCCACGCCGGTGATGGCAATTTACACCCTTTGATTCTGTACGATGCCAATCGTGCCGGTGAATTGGAAAAAGCCGAACGTTTCGGTGCCGATATTCTGGAATTATGTGTTAAAGTCGGTGGTTCTATCACGGGCGAACATGGCGTTGGGCATGAAAAGCTGGATTCGATGTGTGTGCAATTTGGCGAAGCCGAACTCGAAATATTCCATGCTGTCAAACGTGCGTTCGACCCTGACGAACTACTAAACCCCGGAAAAGCTGTCCCTACCTTGCACCGTTGCGCAGAACTGGGTGCAATGCACGTCCATCACGGGCAGCTTTCTCACCCTGAACTGCCAAGATTTTGATTCGGGCCTGACATGATTGCTGATAACGATATAACCTCAACATTGCAAGAACAGGTCGTAGCAGGGATTGCTGCAAATCAACCGCTAACCATCATCGGTGGCGGCAGCAAAGCCTTTTACGGCAATGAAACCCACGGCACAGCGTTGCAAGTTTCCCCGCACACCGGCGTGATTGCTTACGAACCCTCGGAGTTGTGCATCACCGCCCGTGCCGGGACACGCTTGCAAGACATTGAAACCTTGCTTGCCGCCAATGGGCAAAAACTGGCATTTGAACCGCCCTGCTTCAGCCCCGAATCCACCATCGGTGGCGTGGTTGCTGCCGGTTTATCCGGCCCCGCCCGCCCGTGGGCAGGTGCGGTGCGCGACCATGTACTCGGCGTGAAGCTAATCACCGGCTACGGCAAAATAGCCAGCTTTGGCGGGCAAGTCATGAAAAACGTTGCCGGTTACGACATTTCGCGGCTGATTACCGGCTCTATGGGGACGCTTGGCGTTATTCTGGAAGTTTCCCTAAAAGTCATGCCGCGCCCCGTTACCGAACTGACACTGGCGCTGGAAATGCCCAGCGAAGAAGCGTTTGAATTAACCACCACCATGCGCCGCTCCACTTTTCCCTTGAGCGCCACTTGTTATTTTGACGGTTGCCTGTATTTGCGGCTGAGTGGCGTACCCAGCCATGTGTTTGCCTCGCACCGTAAAATTGGCGGCGAAGCGATTAATAATGCCGATGAATTCTGGTTAGCCTTGCGCAACCAAACCCACGAATTTTTCCAGCAATACGACCGCCCACTGTGGCGTTTGTCGTTCCCGCCCGCCACCAGCGTTATCAGCCGCTTGGAAGGCAATTCCTTGGTGGAATGGGGCGGCTCGCAGCGCTGGGTTTACACCAATATTCCGGTCAATTTGATCCGCAATATTGCGCACAAAGGCAGCGGTCACGCCACGGTGTATCGCGGCAGTTTGCCGGGGGTTAACCCCTTCCATCCACTGCCTGATAATTTACGCAATGTGCAACAGCGCTTGAAGCAAGCGATGGATCCGCACGGTATTTTCAACCCTGGTCGAATGTACAAGGACTGGTAATGCAAACCCAGATACTCTCCGCACTGCGGCACACCTCGGCAGGCAAAGTTGCCGAAGACATTTTGCGCCGCTGCGTACACTGCGGCTTTTGCAATGCCACCTGCCCGACGTATCAATTGCTTGGCGATGAAAATGACGGCCCACGCGGGCGTATTTACCTCATCAAACAACTGATGGAAGGCAATCTGGAAAACACCCCAGACAGCGGGCGCAAAACATTACAACACCTTGACCGTTGCCTGCTGTGCCGCAGTTGCGAAACCACCTGCCCTTCTGGGGTCGAATACGGCAAATTATTGGATATTGGGCGGCATCTCGCCGAAGAGCACGTCGGGCGTGACCGCGCTGACCGCACCTTGCGCAAACGGTTACGCACGTTTTTGCCTAAAACCAACTTGTTCAGTTTGGGCTTAACGTTGGGACGCACCTTTAAACCGCTGTTGCCTGAGAAACTTGCCAGCAAAATTACCGCCCCACGCCCGGCGGGTGATTGGCCCAAAGCCCGCCATAATCGCTGGATTTTAGTGCTGGAAGGCTGCGTGCAACCCGCGCTTTCCCCCGACATCAATGCGGCAACCGCACGGGTGTTAGACAAACTCGGCATCAGTTTAGTGGTTGCCCCCAAAGCCGGTTGCTGTGGCGCAGTCAGCCAGCATTTGGGTGCGCCAGACGATGCGTTGGAATACATGAAACGCAATATCGACGCATGGTGGCCTTACCTGTCCAAGCAAGGCGGCGGTGTTGAAGCGATTGTTACCACCGCCAGCGGTTGCGGCGTGATGGTGAAAGAATACGCTCACCACCTGCGCCATGACCCCGAATACGGGATTAAAGCCGAGCGCATTTCCAACTTGTGCAAAGACATTGCTGAAATCATTGCCAAAGAAAATTACCAGCAACTCGCCCCCGCCAAAGCCACAAAAGTTGCATGGCATCCACCCTGCACCTTGCAGCACGGGCAAAAGATTCGCGGTGTGGTGGAAAATATCCTCACGGATTGCGGCTATGTACTCGTTCCGGTGGCGGACGAACACTTGTGTTGCGGTTCAGCGGGTACGTATTCGATTTTGCAGCCGGAGCTTTCCCAGCAATTGCGCCGCAATAAATTAGCCAACCTGACCGCAAACGCGCCCGAAGCGATTGTGACCGCCAATATTGGCTGCCAAACGCATTTGCAGGAAGGCAGTGATTTACCGGTGATGCACTGGATTCATTTGTTGGATAAATCCGGCTAAAGCGTTTCACTCAAAAAGAAAGTCGCTAAGGCCAAATCAGCAGGGCGGGTGATTTTCAGATTACGGGCATCGCCCTCCACCAGCACCGGGTGCAGCCCTGCGTGTTCGAGCGCCGAGGCTTCATCCGTTACCGCGACACCCTTTTCCCAAGCAGCCGCCAGTGCAGTGCGCAATAGCCCCACGCTTGCCATTTGCGGGGTAAGCGCGTGCCATAAACCATTGCGGTCTTCGGTGTGTGAAATTCGCGCTGCATCGGTTTGAGCGCGTTTCATGGTATCGCGCACCGGCGTGGCAAGAATTGCGCCAGCCATTTCCTTGCCGCCGATGGCTAACAGCTTATCCAAATCAGCGCGGCTTAAGCAGGGGCGAGCCGCATCATGCACCAGCACCCCTGTTTCTGGCGCAATCTGCAAGGTATCCACCAAATAATTCAAGGCATTGAGTACCGAATCTGAGCGTTCACGCCCACCGGGAGCGGTATGCAACTGCGGGTACTGGTTAAGCGTGGTTGCCATGAGTTCTGCCCAAAACGGATCGCCCTTACTCACCGCCACCACAATCCCCGTAACCGCCGGATGGGTTAGAAAACAATCCAAGGTGTGTTCAATCACCGTTTTACCCAGCAGCGGCAGGTATTGTTTCGGTCGATCGGCTTGCATCCGCGCCCCGACTCCGGCAGCGGGAATAATTACCCATACCTTATTCGACATGCGGCGCAACCTTCACTTGTGGCACCGGCGCAGTGGCTTCTGGGTCGGACTTTAGAATTACCTGATAAAACGTTTCACCTTCACGCACCATGCCCAATTCGCTGCGGGCATGTTCTTCCACCGCGTCGTCGTCTTTGGATAAACCCACCACGTCAATTTGTAGCTTGCGCTTGACTTCAGCTTGTTCATCATTCGCCGCGTTTTGCTGCTCAATTTTTTGTTCCAAACGTCCAATGTCGGGGTAACTCGCAGGCCCTGCCCACAAGCGTACAAACAGAACAAATGCCAATAAGCTGAGAATCCAAGATAAAATGCGTGTCATATTCATAAGTGAGGTGTTAACAATCGTAAAAGCTATTCATCGCAAAAGGATAGCAGATGATACCGAACCGCTGACAAAAAACATCAACACCCCCGTAAAAACTTTCCTTTGAATCTGCAAATCATACCATTCATCAGCAAATCATCCGCGTTAAGATTTTACCTCCCCAGCTTTTGCCAATTATTAATTACTATAAAAATGCATGGTGCGGGGCATTGCTGGCAGGAAGCGAAACGCTGCTCACACACCATCCAAACAGGTTGCTGCTTAGCAGTGACTTCTATTGCATAGTGACAAGGAGATTAGTCATGACATCTATTAATAGTGGGTATGGGGCAAACGATTACAGTAATAGCTTCAAAAATACCGGGGCGCAAGATCTTTCCAGTAGCAAATTGGATACCAAAACGACCGACAGTTTTAATAAAAATGCGCAGGGTTCTGGACAAGACGCACTGGAAGGCAAGGATTTTTCCAGTCTGTTTGCCGTGCTTGAAAACCTGCTCAAAAGCATGAGCGGTGGTAGCACGGAAGGCAGCAAAGGCGATGATAGTAAAGGCGGCGATTCTGCCTGTGGTAAAAGTTCAGGCTGTGGAGGCAGTGGTGACGCTGGCAACACTAGCGGCGGCAGCAAAAGCGACAAGGACGATGACTCTTCCGACGGTCGTGGTAAAGGCGGCTCAAGCAGCAGTCACGGTGGCGGCAAAGGTGATTCAGACACTACGGTGGGCTGTTCCAACAAAAGCAGCGGCAAAGGCAAAGATTAATTCTTATTGCCCAGCCTAACAAAAAAGCCCCCAGCCTATCGCTAGACTGGGGGCTTTTTCAGCTCAGGCATTCAGCGGCTAGAATCAGCCCAACTGTTTAAACGCTGATTTTCCCGCGTAAGTGCCGTTGCTACCCAACTGCTCCGCAATACGCAGCAACTGGTTGTACTTCGCAATCCGATCAGAACGCGACAACGAACCCGTCTTAATCTGGCAAGCATTAGTCGCCACCGCAATATCGGCAATCGTGGTATCTTCGGTTTCGCCCGAACGGTGTGAAACCACCGCCGTATAACCCGCTTTATGCGCCATACCAATCGCTTCCAAGGTTTCCGTCAGCGTACCAATCTGATTAACTTTGATCAGGATGGAGTTCGCAATCCCCTTGTCGATGCCTTCTTGCAGGATCTTGGTATTGGTCACGAACAAATCATCACCGACGATTTGGACACGCTTGCCCAACACATTGGTGAAATGCGCCCAGCCCGCCCAATCGCCTTCCGCCATCGCATCTTCAATGGTCAGAATCGGGTATTGGTTGACCCAGTTCTCCAAATAAGCGGTGAACTCTTCGGCACTGAATTGCTTGCCTTCGGATTCCAGATCGTATTTGCCGTTTTTGTAGAACTCGGAGCTGGCAACGTCCAGACCCAGCCAGATGTCTTGACCCGCTTTGAAACCGGCTTTGTCGATCGCTTCCAGAATGACTTCAATCGCCTGTTCGTTGGAGGACAAATCCGGGGCAAAACCACCTTCGTCACCCACCGCCGTGTTCATGCCACGCTTTTTCAGCACGGATTTGAGGTTATGGAACACTTCTGCACCGTAACGCACCGCTTCCGCCATGCTGGTTGCGCCGACGGGCAGAATCATGAATTCCTGCATGTCCACGCTATTATCCGCGTGTGCGCCGCCGTTGATGATGTTCATCATGGGCACGGGCAGTTTGTAGGAATCCGCTTTGCCGAGGTATTGGTACAGTGGCAAGCCTTGGTCGTTAGCCGCTGCGTGTGCGGTTGCCATTGACACTGCCAGCAGCGCGTTTGCACCCAAACGGCCTTTGTTGTCAGTGCCATCCAGCGCAATCATCGCGCGGTCGATGCCGCCTTGATCGGTGACATCCATGCCTGCAACCAAGTTGGCGATTTCGCCGTTCACGTTAGCAACGGCGGTTTGTACGCCCTTGCCCATGTAACGTGCACCACCATCGCGCAATTCAATCGCTTCACGCGAGCCAGTGGATGCACCGGATGGCACTGCCGCACGCCCCATCACGCCATTGCTGAGGATAACATCGGCTTCTACCGTTGGGTTGCCACGGGAATCGACGATTTCACGCGCCCTTACTGATTTAATTTCAGACATAATCTCTATTTCCCAATTAAACTTACAAAGTATTTTCTAGCAATTTTTGTGCCTTGATGACGCGATCTAACTCAACCAGCGTGATCAGTAATTCTTCCATGCGATCCATCGGCCATGAATTCGGCCCATCGCTCAATGCATTCGCGGGGTCAGGATGCGATTCCATGAACAAACCGGCAATACCGACTGCTACAGCCGCCCGTGCCAATACGGGTACGTGTTCGCGCTGCCCACCTGAACAACTGCCCTGCCCGCCCGGTAACTGCACCGAATGCGTCGCATCAAACACCACCGGGCATTGCGTATCGCGCATAATCGCCAGACTCCGCATATCCGACACAAGGTTGTTGTAGCCGAAGCTGTAACCACGTTCGCACACCATAATCTGCTGGTTGCCCGTCGCACGCGCTTTTTCAACCACGTTGCCCATGTCCCACGGCGCGAGGAATTGCCCTTTTTTGATGTTCACCGGCTTGCCTGTCCGCGCTACCATTTGGATGAAATTGGTCTGGCGGCACAAGAATGCAGGCGTTTGCAACACATCCACGACGCTCGCGACTTCATCCATCGGCGTATCTTCGTGCACATCCGTCAACACAGGCACACCAATTTCGGTTTTGACGCGCTCCAGAATCCGCAAACCCGCTTTCAAACCCACGCCACGTGCGCTGTTGTGCGACGAACGGTTGGCTTTGTCGAACGACGATTTGTAGATGAAGGGAATGCCCAAACGGGTGGTCATGTCCTTCAGCTTGCTAGCGGTTTCCAGCGCCAGCTTTTCGGTTTCAATCGCACAAGGGCCTGAAATCAGGAAAAATGGCTGATCCAGCCCTACGTCAAATCCGCACAGTTTCATGATCGTTTGCTGCTCGTTTTGGTTTCGTGATAACGGCGTGCCGCGCTGACAAAGCCGCTAAACAGCGGATGCCCTTGGCGCGGACGCGAGGTGAATTCCGGGTGGAACTGGCAAGCCAAGAACCACGGATGATCTTGCAATTCGACCATTTCAATCAAGTTGCCGTCAATGGATGTGCCGGACAAAATCAGCCCGTGCTTTGCCAGCGTCTCGCGGTAATGGTTGTTGAATTCGTAACGGTGGCGATGACGTTCCACGATTTGCGCCGCGCCGTAAGTGGTGCGAGCCAACGAGCCTTCTTGCAACACGCACGGCTGCCCGCCAAGGCGCATCGTGCCGCCCAGATCGGAATCGTGGGAACGCTTTTCAATCGTGCCATCTTCGGCTTGCCATTCGGTGATCAAACCGATGACGGGATGTGGCGAATCGGGCGCGAATTCGGTGCTGTGTGCGCCTGCCAAACCTGCGCAATGGCGTGAGAATTCGATGACCGCGACTTGCATCCCCAAGCAAATGCCGAGGTAAGGCACGTTGTTTTCACGCGCATACTGGGCTGCACGAATTTTGCCTTCGACACCGCGATTCCCAAAACCGCCGGGGACGAGAATCGCATCGACTTTGCCCAAGAGTTCAAAGGCTTGCTCATCGTCAGATTCGAGGCGTTCGGAATCGAGGTAGTGAATCTTGACCTTGGTATGCGTTTGGATGCCCGCGTGGGTCAGCGCTTCGTTCAACGATTTGTACGATTCGGTCAAATCGACGTATTTGCCGACCATTGCCACGGTGATTTCCGCTTCGGGGAATTCCATTGAGCTGACCACATCTTTCCAATCGGAAAGATCAGCTTCCGGCAAATTGGTTAGCCCAAATTTTTCGGCAACGATGCGATCCAATTTTTGCGCGTGCAGCCACAAGGGGATTTTGTAGATATTGTCTAAATCTACCGCCGAAATGACGGCGCGTTCTTCCACGTTGGTGAACAGGGCAATCTTTTTGCGCTCATTTTCGGGGAACGGGCGTTCGCTACGGCATAGCAAAATATCGGGCTGGATGCCGATAGAACGCAATTCCTTGACCGAGTGCTGGGTGGGCTTGGTTTTTAATTCGCCAGCCGCCGCAACGTAAGGCAACAGCGTCAGGTGAATGAACAGGGCATTACTTCTGCCCTCTTCCACACCCATTTGGCGAATGGCTTCCATGAAGGGCATGGCTTCGATGTCGCCGACCGTGCCGCCGATTTCGACCATCGCAATGTCGGCATCACCCGCGCCCGCACGCACGCAACGTTTGATTTCGTCGGTAATGTGCGGAATCACTTGCACGGTTGCGCCGAGGTATTCGCCGCGCCGTTCCTTGCTGATGACCGTCTGGTAAATGCGCCCGGTGGTGAAGTTGTTGAGCTTGCTGGCTTTGAAGCCGACAAAACGCTCGTAATGCCCAAGGTCGAGGTCGGTTTCTGCGCCATCTTCCGTGACGAAGACTTCGCCGTGTTGAAACGGACTCATTGTGCCGGGGTCAACGTTGATGTAGGGGTCAAGTTTGAGCATCGTGACTTTTAGGCCACGCGCTTCGAGGATTGCACCGAGTGATGCGGCAGCAATGCCTTTCCCCAGAGAGGAAACCACGCCGCCAGTGATGAAAATATATCGAGCCATAGGAGGAAATACGCATCCGTGTGAGTCACAATTATGCGGGCGCATCCTACCATAGATGGATGGGTTTTGCTAAGGCAAGAAATGCGCCTTACGTTGGCGGATGCTCACCCAAACCGTAGAGTGCCTTGCGTAAATTGACCAATGGCTGCCGATTCAAACGCAAAATTTCTACGGTTGCCCGTCCAATCGGGGTTAAACCGATGATCAACAGAAAATCTTTGCTCCAACAGAAGTGTTCACTCCAAGCGTGTTGACGCGGGTTATACAAGGCGACTTGTTGCCGTGTTACAGGGTCAGTGGCATCCAGCCTGTTCGCTTTGTAACCGTTGCAACCGGGGCAAGCCAACGCCAGATTATCCAGCTCAGTTGTTCCGCCAAAACTGACCGACTGAATATGGTCGATGGCGAAAGATTGGGTGGCGAATCTGGCTTGGCTCAGACAATATTCACAAGACCCCTTTGCCCGTTCCGCGACAGCAGTCCGCAAAATTTTGGGAATGTAATCAGACATAATCGGGTTGCCGGATACCCAAATCGTGCATGAGTTTATCCAACGAGACTTGACGCAGTTGTGCCAAGGTCACGAGATGCTGCACACGTTCAGCATCGAATTGCTCAATCTGCTCGATGACTTGAAGTAGCTCAGCGTATTCATCTGCGCTTAACGTATTTGCCCGTTGTTTTTGTGTTAGCAGGTCGTAGCGGCTTTGCACTGTGGCAGGCACAGGGCGGTTGATCAGTTGCAGCAATCTGCTTTCTTGTTCATTCAGGCTATTCGCTTTGCGTCTGGCACACAGCGCCAGCACACGAGCCACAAACTGCTCAAGCTCTTCTGTTGGCAGGCTTTCTACACCGTGCAATAAGTCTTCGGTGGAAACATGCGAGGTGATTTGTATGGTAGACATGGGTGTTACCTGTCAGGTGATTGCATGGTTGGAGTATACCAGTTGTGGCAGGAATGGGGTTTACTCCGCAAGGCTTGTACCGTTTTCCGCCCAGAAACGTTTATAATCCCTAACATGAACAGAAATATCACCCTATCCCTACTCCTCACCATCCTGCCATCCACCACCACGCTGGCAGCCCCGCAAGACGTGCGCACCATCCCCACCACCAACACCGCGCAACCCTTCGAGCTTGCCGCCAAACTGCAATGGAATCCCCACGACAAACAGTGGGACAAAGTGCTAGTGCTCTACAACGGCAACCCCAGCCCACCCACTAGCCACCCGGTGTGGGCATACCTCAACAGTATGCAAATCCCCACCCACCCCGCTACCAAAGCCGGGGAAAACCTCTACTACAAAGCCTTCCACAGCAACGCCTTTTGCGACGGCAATACCCCGCTCACCTCCGGCAAGCCGCTGCGCATCACCTTCGACCAAAACACCCCCGGCCATTACACCGAAAAAGACTACTTCCGCGACTGGAACTGCCCTGGCTGGAGCATGGGCTTAAACAACGTCAGCATCGTTGGCAAGCAAGAAGCCCGCAATGGTCAAGGGCAAGCCTTGCGCCTCCACATTCCCAAAGGCACATCCGGTTGCGTCAACGAAAAAGACTGCGCCAATTGGAAACCGCACATCGGCGCACAACTCGACAGCTTGTATTACTCGTACTGGGTGAAATTCCCGGAAAACTTCGACTTCGTGCGCGGCGGCAAACTCCCCGGCATAGGCAGCTTTGAACCCCGTGTCGGCGGCGTAAAACCCAATGGCAACGACGGCTGGAGCGTGCGCGTGATGTGGGACAAAGACGGCAAACTGGGGCAATACGTCTACCACCCCGACCAACCCAAAAACTTCGGCGACTTCTTCGTGTGGGATATGCCACCCGTGGAAAAAGGTCAGTGGTATCAAATCAAAACCTTGGTGCGTCTCAACACCCCCGGCAAACGCGACGGCATTATCACCACTTGGCTGAATGGCAAACAAGTGCTGGATAAACGTGACCTGCGCTTCCGCAACAGCAGCAATCTCCAGATCGAACGCTTCCTTTTCGCCGTCTTCTTCGGCGGCACAGGCGCAGAATGGGCACCCAAACGTGATGCGCTGCTTTATTTGGACGACTTTACCCTCTCTGTTGACCCACACTGATGATGCAAATTATTCATACCCTTCTCGCAAACCGTTATTGGGCTTGCATCGTTCTGTTAGCGTTATTCACCTTGCCGTTACCAGCAGCCGATGCTGAATTTTCTGTTGCGCATTTGGAAGAACTCAGTGCCGAACTCGATACGATTGAAACAACGTTCAAACAACTTAAGCAGCAAAAGCGGCTCGACATTAGCAAGCTCGATAATTTAACTACCCCCGCTGCTAATTTGGAACAAACCGCTAAAACCTGTGTTGTGCAACAAGAGCAACAACAAACTCAAACACAAGAAGCCATCGACAGTTTGGGCGAAGCCAACACAGATGAAGACGTGGAAGTTAAACGCAAACGCAAAGAACTGACCGAGAAAAAACAGCAACTGGATAAAACGTTATCCCAATGCCGCTTGCTCAGCCTGCGAGCAGCAACCTTATTGACCGACACCCGACAATCACGTCAAAACTTGCTCAAGCAGCAATTGTTAGCGCCTAGCGCGTCCATACTCGCTTACACAGAAGCACTCCTCCTAAACCCAACAGTATGGCAGATGGAAATCAGCAGTTTGCTCCAGACACTGAGCCATCTCCCCTTCAATAAAACGAATGTGTGGATTGCACTCGCCTACGGCTTAGCTGGATTGGTGGCGGGGTTGCTGTGGAGTATTCATAAGCGCCGCGAATACCGGGATGCCTTGCCACCGATTCACGCCACCAGCCCTACGCTGGCAGCGGTGTGGATCAGTCTGTTGCGTTTTTTACCTTATACCTTGTTTGCAGGCTTAGCGGCGTTGTCGCTTTATTTTGCGCCGCCTGGTGTGCCCATTGTGTTGCAATTGATACAAGCCTTGCTGTTATTCGGGCTCAGCTACGGCATTCTGCATTCGCTGTTGCGCCGTACCGGACAAATTGACGGTGTTGTCCCTACGACACAACCAATGGCTAAAAAACTGAATTTTTGGGCACGGCTACTCATTATCGTCACGCTAACGGGCACCGTTTTTCACTCACCGCTATTAGATTCTGCCCTGCAAGCCAGTACCGCCCCCAGTAACACCGTGGGCTTGCTACGCATTGTACTGGGTACAGTGGTTGGTTTTTCACTCGCTCGCTTGATTTGGCTCATGTCGAAGCACTTTTTATTTATTCAGCGCACGCATTTGCACTGGGCGGCAGTGAGCGCATTACTGATTGCTGTCGGCAGTTTATGGCTGGGTTATCGCAATTTCTCGGTATTCTTGTTCACCGGGGTATTTGGGACACTGTTTCTATTGCTGGCAGCTTGGCTGCTACTCAAAATTCCAGCAGAGATCTTTGATGGACTGGATGTCGGGCGCACGCCATGGCAACAGCGCTTGCGGCAGCAACTGGGGCTGCGCAACACTCAAATCGTACCGGGCTTATTGTGGCTACGCCTTGCCAATATGCTGATAGTTTCTGGCGCATTGCTCATCTTATTGCTGCGATTATGGGGAATGCCTGAACAAAACTTTACCCTATTGCTGACGCAACTGGCGAATGGCATCCAGATTGGCGGCTTTACTTTAGAGCCCTTGCGCATTATTGGTGGCTTGCTGATTGTAGGGCTGCTAGTCAGTCTGACGGATATACTGAAAAAGAATCTCGCAGAAAGCTGGTTGCACCGCACAACCTTGAGCCGAGGCGCACGCGAGGCAATTACCACGGTTTCAGGCTATGCCGGTGTTTTATTCGCCATTTTAGTGGGCTTGTCGGTAGCAGGTATTCAGTTTGAAAATCTGGCAATTATTGCAGGCGCATTATCGGTCGGGATCGGTTTTGGCTTGCAAAATATCGTCAATAATTTCGTATCTGGATTGATTTTATTGTTTGAGCGCCCGATTCGGCGCGGCGATTGGATAACAGTAGGCACAGCGGAAGGTTATGTGCGCGACATTAGTATTCGCTCTACTACCATCCAAACCTTTGATCGTTCTGACATTATTGTGCCCAATTCACAAATCATTTCTGGGCAAGTCACCAATATGATGCTGAATGATAATTTCGGCCGCGTGATTATCCCCGTCAATATTGCGTATGGTGCCGATACCGAACGTGTCCTGGCAATATTGCAAGAAGCAGCGAATGCACACCCCTTGGTATTAAAAGACCGTAGCGATATGAAAATTAGCGTGTTCTTTCGGTCATTCAGCGATCATGCGCTAAGTTTTGAATTACGTTGCTTTATTCGCGATATTGAAACCAAACTCAGGGTTACCAGTGATCTAAATCTAGCAATTGACAAAGCGTTACGCCAAGAAGAAATACCCATGCCATTTGTTCGCAACGAACCGTATACGTGGTCAGGAAAAACTGCTAAACCCGAAAATTTCAGTTAGAATATGCGCCTAGTATTGTTTGGCCTCATAGTTTAATGGATAAAACGGCCCCCTCCTAAGGGGCAGCTAGTGGTTCGATTCCACTTGGGGCCGCCATACCCGGATACTGACACACAAAAAAAGCCTTAACAGATTGCGACCTGTTAAGGCTTTTTAATATATTTTAATGGTCGGGACGATAGGATTTGAACCTACGACCCCCACACCCCCAGTGTGGTGCGCTACCAGGCTGCGCTACGCCCCGACTCGAAGGAACCAGAGTGTACTGTAATCGTTCTGCAAGCTCAAGCTGAAATCAGTGGTTGAGGATAAACAGAATGCGCTCCAACTCTTCAACCAGCGGCGCAACATCATTGCCATTCACCATAATCGGCTCCAACGGCAAGATTGCAGGCGGTGGCGTGTGTGCATCGTCCAGTAGTTTCTGCCGCGCACCACTGATCGTGTAGCCTTGCTCATACAGCAAACCGCGAATCTGGCGAATCAACAACACATCTTCGCGCTGATAATAGCGGCGATTGCCGCGTCGCTTCATCGGTTTGAGCGAAGGAAATTCGCTCTCCCAGTAACGTAACACATGCGTTTTCACGCAGCACAAGTCACTTACCTCACCAATAGTGAAATAACGCTTGCCGGGGATGGGCGGCAATTGACTGCTAAGCGGCGTCGCTGCTTCCATATTCCTCTACCCGCTGCTTGAGTTTTTGCCCAGGACGGAATGTCACCACACGGCGCGCTGTTACCGGAATTTCTTCCCCCGTTTTTGGGTTACGTCCCGGGCGTTGAGTCTTATCGCGCAACATAAAATTGCCAAAACCCGACAACTTCACATGCTTGCCGGTTTCCAAAGCATCACGGATTTCTTCAAAAAACATTTCCACCAAATCCTTGGCTTCGCGTTTGTTCAACCCCAATTCTTCAAACAAATGTTCAACCATATCTGCTTTGGTTAATGTTATTGTCATGCACTTTCTCCCTGTTTAACGCAACACCGCACCCACTTCATCCTGAAGTGAAGTAACGATTGTATCGACGATCTGATTGATTTCTGTATCTTCAAGAGTGCGCGAAAAGTCTTGTAAAATCAAGCTCAAAGCAACGCTTTTTTGGCCTTCTGGTATACCTTTGCCGGTGTAGACATCGAATAAATAATAGGACACTAATTGCGGAATTGCTGTTTTTTCCACAGCATTTTCCAACGCAACGGCCAATGCATCATCCCTGACTAACAACGCTAAATCACGTCGAATAGCTGGAAATTTAGAAACCGCCTGATACTTAGGTAGTACCCTCTGCATCAGCAACTGCATATTCAATTCAAACACATACACGGGCTGTTCCAAGCCCAACTGTGCTTCAATTTTAGGGTGCAACATCCCCATCCAGCCAACCACTTCGGCATCCGTCATCATTTGTGCGGACTGACCGGGGTGCAAGGCTGCATGAGCAACGGGCGCAAAATGGAAGCGAGTACCTGTCACCTGCTCCAACAATGCTTCCACATCCCCCTTTAGGTCGTAGAAATCGACCGGACGGTTCACTTGTCCCCATTGTTCTGGGTAAAGATTTCCGGTCAATACGCCGGATAGCATGGTTTTTTGCTGCGGTTTACCGTCTTCACCCTGCGAAAATGCCGGACCAATCTCGAACAAACGCACCCGACTTTGCTGCCGATTCACGTTATAGGCAACCGCACGCAATAAACCCGACCACAACGTACTGCGCATCACCCCTAAATCGGCTGAAATGGGGTTAGCCAGCGCAATGCTATCGACCGCAGGCGCCAAGATTTGCTCCATTTTCGGGTCAACAAAACTGAACGTAACCGCTTCCTGATAACCCCGCGCCACCAGTAGTTGACGCAAGTTTTCACGCTTTACGGCTGTTTCACTCGGCTGAGTAATACGCGGCGCACGCGGGCGCAATTCCGCCGGAATCGAATCATAACCGCGCACCCGCGCCAGCTCTTCGATCAAATCTTCTTCGATGTTCAAGTCGAAACGTGCCAACGGCGCTTGCACTTGCCAGCCCGACTCCACCGCAGTGAATGCACAATTCAAACGCGCCAACACGCCTTCAACCGTCGCCGCGTCCATCGTCACGCCTAACACCCGGCGAATACGTTCAGGACGCAGCAAAATCGTTTTGCGCTGCAATACACCAGCATCCGCTACCGTATCCACCAACGTACTGACTTCGCCGCCGCAAATGCTCACGATCAATTGGGTCGCCCGTTCCATTGCCTTAACCGGCATATCGGGATCAACACCACGCTCAAAACGCGCAGCAGAATCGGTTTGCAAACCGTAGCTACGTGCCTTGCCCATGATTTTTGCCGGGCGGAAATGCGCACTTTCCAGAAACACATTGCAGGTAGCAGCCGTCACTGACGTAGGTTCGCCGCCCATAATGCCCGCCATCGCCACCGGCTGTGCGGCATCGGCAATCACCAGCGTATCATTACGCAAGGTCGCGGTTTGCCCATCCAGCAACTTCAGCGTTTCGCCCGCATTCGCGTAACGCACCACAATGCCACCTTGCAGCGTGTCGAGGTCGAAAGCGTGCATCGGTTGACCAAGTTCCAGCAACACGTAATTGGTTACGTCAACCGTAGCAGAAATGCTACGCACACCCGCACGGCGCAGTTTTTCCTGCATCCAAATCGGTGTAGCGGCTTGCGGGTTGATATTGCGAATGATGCGCCCGACATAACGCGGGCAAGCCTCCGTCGCTGATAATTCAACCGGAAATGTATCAGTATGCTGAACAGTTTGCGCAGGGATTTCCGGCACATTCAACGGCACATCCATCACCAAAGCGGTTTCACGCGCCACGCCAATCATGCTCATGCAATCGCCACGGTTTGCAGTAATTGCCAGCTCGATCACTTCGTCGTCGAGTTGCAAATACTCGCGAATGTCCATGCCCACGGGCGCATCATCCGGCAATTCCAACAAGCCGTCGGACTTGTCGGACATGCCCAATTCGGTCGATGAACACAACATGCCGAACGACTCCACACCGCGCAGCTTGCCTTTTTTGATCTTTAAATCTGTGCCATCGGGTAGTGGTAATACCGCTCCAATCAACGCCAACGGCACTTTAATGCCTGCACGTACATTGCTTGCACCGCAAACGATTTGCAGGATTTCGCCACGCCCATTGTCCACTTTGCAGACGCTGAGTTTATCGGCATCAGGGTGTTTTTCACGTTCAACAACATGCCCCACCACGATATTGGTGAACGCGGTAGCTACTGCATCACGCGCTTCCACTTCGCAACCGGACATGGTGAGTTTGTCGGCAATTGCATCCAGCGTCAGCGGGGTATCAATCCACTCACGCAGCCATTTTTCACTGACTTTCATAAGGTTACTCCGCTTAGCTAAACTGTTTCAAGAAACGCACGTCGTTATCAAACATCACGCGCAAATCATTGATTTGGTAGCGTAACATCGCCAAACGTTCGACCCCGAAACCAAACGCGAAGCCGGTGTATTTTTCGCTGTCGATGCCGACATTTTTCAGCACGTTCGGGTGCACCATGCCGCACCCCATGACTTCCAGCCAGCCCGTGCCTTTGCACACGCGGCAACCGTCACCACCGCAATGCACGCACTGAATGTCGGTTTCGGCGGATGGCTCAGTAAATGGGAAGAACGTGGCGCGGAAGCGCGTCGGCAATTCATCCACTTCAAAGAAGACTTTAAAAAAGGCTTCGAGAATGCCTTTCAAATCCGCAAAAGTGACATCTTCATCCACCATCAACCCTTCCACTTGGTGGAACATTGGGCTGTGGGTCATGTCCGAATCACAACGGTACACCCGACCCGGCGAAATGATACGCAACGGTGGCGGGTTGTTTTCCATATGACGCACTTGCACGGAGGAAGTATGGGTACGCAGCAGCAAGCCGCTATCCATATAGAATGTGTCGTGCATAGCACGCGCCGGATGCGATTCCGGTATATTTAAAGCGGTAAAATTGTGAAAATCGTCTTCAATCTCAGGGCCTTCTGCCAAACTAAAACCCAACTGTGCGAAGATTTCGCTAATGCGTTGAATCGTCTGGGTAACAGGGTGCAAACTGCCCGTATCCATGCGGCGACCGGGCAAGGTGACATCCACCTTTTCCGCTTGCAAACGCGCACTCAAGGCTTCCGCTTGCAGGCTTTGCTTGCGGTCTTCAATCGCAAGAGTCAAGGCTTGCTTGGCAGTATTGATTTCCGCACCCGCCGTTTTACGCGCTTCATGCGGTAACTTGCCCAATTGCTTGAGTTGCTCGGTCAACAAACCTGTCTTGCCTAGATACTGCACACGCACCTGATCCAACGCGGCGAGGCTGACGGCTTGCGAAATCTGCTCGTGGGCTTGGCCCATCAATTCCAGCAAACTTTGCACGACGATTTCCTTAATGTAGAGGGTTATCGGTAAAAAGCAAAAGGCGGAGAGAAGTAACACCTTTCCCCGCCTTGCTCACCCGTTATACGGGTATTTTTCAGTGCATCTTAATGCAGCTTAAACAGCTAGGGCAGCTTTTGCCTTCTCTGCGACTGCACCGAACGCCGTGATGTCGTGGACTGCCAGATCAGCCAAAACCTTACGGTCAAGGCTAACATTGGCTTTCTTCAAACCATTCATCATGCGGCTGTAAGACAGACCGAACATCCGTGCACCGGCATTAATACGCACGATCCACAAAGCGCGGAATTGGCGTTTTTTCTGACGGCGGTCGCGGAATGCGTATTGACCAGCCTTGATGACTGCTTGATGCGCAACCCGGTAGACCCGGCTTCTAGCACCGTAGTAACCTTTAGCCAGCTTGAGGATTTTCTTGTGACGGGCATGTGCCGTTACACCACGTTTAACTCTTGCCATGTTTTAAATCCTCCTGATTACGCGTAGGGCAGCATTTTTTGCACATTGCCGTGGTCGGCTGCAACAACGAAGTTGTCGCCTGAACGCAAATGACGCTTACGCTTGGTGGATTTCTTGGTCAAGATATGACGCAGGTGTGATTGCTTGCGTTTAAACAAGCCACTGCCGGTTTTCTTGAAACGTTTAGCCGCAGCACGGCTACTTTTCATCTTAGGCATCTTGGTCTCCTTTTCATAAGGTAGATAAAACATCCTGCAAGAGTGCCTTGCCTTAACAGGATGGTGTTCCGGCGTTAAGCCGCCGGTTTCTTTTTCGCGCCGAGCATCATGACCATTTGACGGCCTTCGAGACGTGGGAATTGTTCCACAACGGCGACTTCTTCCAGCTCTTTCTCAACGCGCTTGAGGACATCCATCCCCAGCTCTTTGTGAGCCATTTCACGGCCTTTAAAGCGCAGGGTAACTTTAACTTTATCGCCTTCTTCCAGAAACTCTTTGAGTTTGCGTAGCTTGATCTGGTAATCGCCTTCATCCGTTGCCGGACGCATCTTGATTTCTTTGACCTGCACTTGTTTCTGGTTTTTGCGGGCTATCGCGGCTTTCTTGCTTTCATCGAAACGGAATTTGCCGTAATCCATAATGCGGCAAACCGGCGGCTTCGCATTGGGTACGATTTCCACTAAATCAAGTTCGGCGTCGTAAGCCATTTCCAAAGCGTCGCGTAAAGAAACGACGCCTTGGTTCTCACCTTCCGCATCAATCAGACGAATTTTAGGAACGTTAATATCGTCGTTAATACGATGTTCTTTTTCGAGAGCGATAAGTTTAATCCTCAGATAGTGATAAGCGACGTGCAGCAATTTCCGCGTTCAGACGTTGTAAAACTTCCGCCACTGGGAAGGTTCCTAATTCTTTACCGGAACGGGTGCGCATGGCTACAGATTGTGTTTCCACTTCGCGATCTCCGACTACCAACAGGTAGGGGACACGTTGCATCGTGTGTTCACGGATTTTAAAGCCAATTTTTTCATTTCTCAAGTCTGATACAGCGCGAATACCCGCATCAAGCAATTGCTTGGTGGCATCTTGCACGAAATCGGCTTGTTTGTCCGTGATATTCATCACGACTGCTTGCGTTGGTGCTAACCAGAGCGGGAAACGCCCTTCGTAATGCTCAATCAGAATGCCAGTGAAGCGCTCCAATGAACCGAACAACGCGCGATGCAACATGACCGGACGTTTGCGGGTATTGTCTTCGGCCACGTAAGTCAAGTCAAAACGTTCTGGCAAGCTCATGTCTACTTGCAATGTACCACACTGCCAATCACGCCCGATGGCATCACGCAACACGAATTCCAGTTTCGGGCCGTAAAATGCGCCTTCGCCGGGGAACAACGTGTAGGGCAAATTCATGCTATCGAGGGCATTGCCAAGGGCATGTTCAAGTATGTCCCAGCTTTCATCCGAACCGATGCGGTTTTCTGGGCGCGTCGAGAGTTTGATGTGAACATTTTCAAAGCCAAATTCTTTGTAAATGTCGAGCACCAACGCCACCACATCTTTGCACTCTTGCGCCATTTGGTCTTCGGTACAGAAGATGTGCGCATCGTCCTGAGTGAAGTGACGCACACGCATCAAGCCGTGTAATGCACCGGACGGTTCGTAACGGTGTACTTTACCAAATTCCGCCATCCGCAATGGTAAATCGCGGTAACTTTTCAAACCCTGTGAAAACATCAACATACCACCGGGGCAGTTCATCGGTTTCAGGGCGAAAACGCGCTCGTCTTCAGTCGTGGTGGTGAACATATTGTCACGGTAGTTAAACCAGTGACCGGAGGTTTCCCACAGACTACGATCCATGACATCGGGGGTATTCACTTCCACGTAACCAGCCCGCTGCTGGCGTTGGCGCATGTAACCGATTAGAGCTTGGAACACTGTCCAACCCTTGGGATGCCAAAAAACTGCACCGGGAGCTTGTTCGTCGAAATGGAACAAATCCAATTGGCGACCGAGTTTACGGTGGTCGCGCTTTTCAGCCTCTTCCAACATCGTCAGGTAGGCTTGCAACTCTTTTTTGTTTGCCCACGCCGTGCCGTAAATGCGTTGCAGCATTTCGTTTTTCGAGTTGCCACGCCAGTATGCGCCTGCCACCTTCATCA
This sequence comes from Candidatus Thiothrix sulfatifontis, assembly GCA_022828425.1. Lineage (NCBI taxonomy): Bacteria > Pseudomonadati > Pseudomonadota > Gammaproteobacteria > Thiotrichales > Thiotrichaceae > Thiothrix > Candidatus Thiothrix sulfatifontis. The sequence goes on along the minus strand of CP094685.1, from coordinate 2,053,667 downwards.
CTTTAACGGAAGGAATTTTACCCGTACTGGGTACGTGTGGCCCACGGCACAGGTCGATGAACTCGCCTTGGCGGTAGAGCGACAGCGTTTGATCGGCAGGAATGCCTTCGATGATTTCCGCTTTGTACTTTTCACCCATGTTCAAAAAGAAGCTCACGGCTTCATCGCGTGACAGGGTGCTGCGCTCAACAGGGATGTCTTGCTTGATTAAATCTTGCATCCGCGCATCGATCGCCTGTAAATCTTCGGGCGTGAACGGGCGGGGGGAGGCAAAATCGTAGTAAAAGCCGTTTTCGACCGTGGGGCCAATGGTAACTTGTACTTCAGGGAATAATTGTTTGACCGCTTGAGCCATCAAGTGCGCGGCGGAATGGCGGATAATATCCAAGCCTTCGACATCTTTCGCGGTGATGATACTCAGGGAAACATCGTGATCAATGACATAGCTGGCATCAACCAATTGATCGTTTACTTTGCCTGCAAGCGTTGCTTTAGCCAGACCTGCGCCAATATCGGCAGCAACGGCAAGCACAGAAAGGGGGGCATCGTAAGAACGTTGACTTGCGTCGGGGAGAGTAATGACTGGCATATTGTGCTCCAGTGGTGGCCTATACGAGGGGTCACGTGGTTATAGTGGTTGTGTACGAAAGTGGTAGGCGTAATTGGACTCGAACCAACGACCCCCACCATGTCAAGGTGGTGCTCTAACCAACTGAGCTATACGCCTGTCGCTGAAGGGTGCAAAGTATAGCGTCATTAAAATGAAACGCAAGATTTTTTTGTACTGGCATGACAGATACACCGCAAAAATCATCAATACCCCTTGAAATCCTCCTGCCATCCCCCATCTTGCCGACATCGAAATATACAAGATGTGAGGACGCATACCCCATGACAGCAACGAGCAACAAAGAAAACCTGCAATTTCAAACCGAAGTGAATCAACTGTTACACCTGATGATTCACTCGCTGTATTCCAACAAGGAAATTTTCCTGCGCGAGTTGGTATCCAACGGTTCGGATGCCTGCGACAAGCTGCGTTTTGAAGCTATTGGCAACGACAGCCTCTACGAAACTGACAGCGAATTGCGCGTGGAAGTCGAATTCGACGCAGCCGCTGGCACAATTACCGTGCGTGACAACGGCATCGGCATGAACCGCGATGAAGTTGTGACCAATATCGGCACGATTGCCAAATCCGGCACCAAAGAATTCTTGAGCAAACTGACCGGCGACGAGAAAAAAGACTCGCACATGATCGGGCAGTTTGGGGTAGGCTTCTACGCCTCTTTCATCGTTGCCGACAAAGTGACACTGACCACGCGCCGCGCTGGGGATGCCGCTTCCGAAGGCGTGCGCTGGGAATCCGACGCGCAATCCGGCTACTCACTGGAACAGGTCGAAAAAGCCACGCGCGGTACAGAAATTGTCCTGCACCTCAAAGAAAACGAAAAGCTGTTGGCAGACGGCTGGCGTTTGCGCAATATCATCCGTCAATATTCCGACCACATTCCGCTGCCGGTGAACATGCGTAAAACCGAAGCGGGTGAAATCAAGGATGAATGGGAAACCGTCAACAAAGCCAACGCACTCTGGACACGCGCCAAATCCGAAGTGACGGATGAGGAATACCAAGAATTCTACAAGCACGTTTCGCACGACTGGGAAGACGCGCTGGCGTGGTCACACAACCGCATCGAAGGCAACTCCGAATACACCTCTTTGCTGTACCTGCCATCCAAAGCCCCGTTCGATATGTTCGACCGCGACAATACCCACGGCTTGAAGCTGTACGTACAGCGCGTTTTCATCATGGAAGACAAAGAATTCAAGTTGATGCCACGTTACTTACGTTTCGTGCGCGGGGTGCTGGATTCCAGCAACCTGCCGCTGAACGTGTCGCGTGAAATCCTGCAAGGCAATAAAATCATTGAGAACATGAAAAATGCCTCAGTGAAAAAAATCATTGGTTTGCTGGAAAACATGATTGCCAACGAGCCAGACAAATACCAAAAGTTCTGGAAAGAATTCGGCAAAGTCCTCAAAGAAGGCCCCGGCGAAGACTTCAGCAACCGCGAACAAATCGCCAAGTTGCTGCGCTTCTCCTCCACACTGGATGACAGTGCCGAACAAACCGTCTCCTTGCCGGACTACATGGCTCGCATGAAGGAAGGTCAGGACAAAATCTACTACATCACTGCCGACAGCCACACTGCCGCGAAAAACAGCCCGCATCTGGAAGTCTTCCGCAAAAAAGGCATCGAAGTGTTGTTACTGTCCGACCGCGTAGACGAATGGCTAGTACAGCATTTGATGGAATTTGAAGGCAAATCGCTGCAATCCGTCGCCAAAGGCCAACTTGACCTGTCCGCCCTCGAAACCGAGGAAGACAAGAAAGCGCAGGAAAAAGTCGAAGCCGAAGCCAAAAACATGGTCGAGCACATCAAAACGGCATTGGGCGAAAAAGTTGGCGACGTGCGCGTCTCGCACCGTTTGACCACTTCCCCGTCGTGCATCGTGTTGAACGACCACGACATGGCGCTGTACATGCAGCAATTGATGAAACAAGCCGGTCACGAAATGCCTGACACCAAGCCTGCGCTGGAAATCAACCCAACGCATCCGTTGTTGAAGCGCATGGAAGCCGAAACGGATGACGAACGTTTTGGCGAATGGTCAAGCATTTTGCTGGATCAAGCGATTTTGGCAGAAGGCGGTCAACTCGACGATCCGGCAGGTTTCGTTAACCGTTTGAATAAACTGATGTTGGCAATGGGTTAAAAAAAACCCACTTAGAAAAAAGCCTCGGAAACGAGGCTTTTTTTGCGCACACGTTATCCAATAAGAAAAATTAATGAATATCAGCTTAAGCTATTCCCATCACACTGCAAGTTTGCTTTAATAGTGAAACTCCCAATTACATACAAAAAACTAATGAAAACGCGCAAACATCGGGTCTGGATAGCACTGGGTATATGTCTTAACTTAGCTGGCTGTAACACCTCCAACACTGGCGAGAACAACTGCCCGCCTGTTCCACCTGTCGCAGACAACGCCGCTGCCGACCCATTGCCTGTACAATTCCAGCAACAACAACTGGCGTTAGAAGCTTTGCAAGCCAAATTGAACGATGCGGAACAACGTTTACAGCAAAACCAGCAACAGCTTGCCGAAAAAACCCAGCAACTGGATGCGCTAACCCAAGACACCAACGCCAAGCAAGTTGCCACGACCACCAACACCCTCACCGACTTAGAAGAGCAGTTAGCGCAACAACAACAAGAAATCGAACGCTTAAACACCGCGCTGCGCCAAGCGGACGATGCCAAAGCAGCATCAACCCCCAACACCGTCCCATCTTACTAACGCGAGGGTAAGCCATGACCAACCGCCATTACTTGCACAGGGGATTACTGCTACTCCTGATGCTGCTGACGTGTTTACTGCCCGCTGCCCATGCAGCAGTTGCCCCCAATCTCACCGTGCAAGTTGTCGATGGCACCAACGCTGATGCTTCCTTAGCCAATTATGAAATCAATGTGCGCGAAGTGTTAGCTGACGGTAGCAACGTCTGGCGCACCAAAGCCAAAACCGACACCAATGGGCAAGTCGCTTTCAGCTTGGATGGTTTAGGCGCAGGCAAACGCTATGTTTTACAAGCCAAAAGCTCGCGTGCTAACAAAACCCGTCAAAGTGCCGTGATCGAGACCGCCGGAGCAATGACATTCCGCGTCGGCCTCCCCCTGCTAAACGTCACCCTATTGGATGCGTTGACCCAACAGCCGCTAACTGACATCAGCGTCACGGCTTACAGGCAAGAAAACGGCAAAGCCATCTGGCTAGACAATCTCAAAACCAACAGCAGCGGGCTGGTAATCTTTGAACTCGAAGCACTCAGCCAAGGTATCCCCGTCACTTTGAACGCCAAAGTATTCAACGGTTTTACCGCCACAGCAAACCTATACGCAACCCGGCTCAGCAAACTTTACCCTCGGTGACACGGTTGCCACCCTTGTCGACGGTATTCAAGCTGCATTGCCCCCATTAGCCAACTACGGCGTACAAGTCCGGGAATTATTAAGCGACGGCAAAGCGGCATGGTTTGCCAGTGTTACCACCGATGCGAAAGGGCAATTACGCCTGAATCTGCCACCCAACCGTCAGTTCCGTCTCGAAGCCAAAAGCACCTTCAACAACGCTTACAAAGTCAGCCAACCGCTGCAAGCGGGGCAGCAACAGACCTTCCAAGTCGGCACACCCTTGCTGCAAGCCACCCTGAAAGACGCCGTTTCTGGCGCGGTGATTCCAGCAGTAAAAGTCACGGCTTACCGCATTAAAGCAGACGGCACGAGCGTTTGGCGCACCGAAACCAGCACAGATGCCAACGGTCAAGTGCGTTTCGACCTTCCCGAACTGATGGAGGGTGACAAAGCACAATTATTTGCCGCCCCCTACAACGCTTACCGTGCTGCCAGCCCCATTATCAACCAACCCGGCGCTATGGAGTTCAAGGTCGGTGAAACGCAGGTCAAGGTGATAGATAACACACAAGCATCTGCCCAGCCCTTAGCCAATCAAAAAGTAACAATCGCTGAAAAAATGGCGGATGGCAAAGAAGTGTGGCGCAGCGAAGCCACCACCGATGCCACAGGTCTGTTACGCCTGAGCCTGTTTGCACAGAATGACAACCGCACCTACGTTCTCAAAGCCAAAAGCCCGTTTAACCAAACCTGGAAAACCAGTCAACCTTTGCAACAAGCAGGCGAATATACGTTTACCGTGGGCAGCCAACCCTTGCCCGTCACTCTCAAAGACATCAGTAATGGCAATACATTAGCCAATATCCCAATCACTGCCTACCGCGTGGTTGCAGGCGACAAACTGGAATATATCACCCGCCAAACCACCGATGCCAACGGACGCACTAGCTTTGACCTGCCCGAACTAAGCAATGGCGGCACAATCCGCCTGCAAGCAACCGCCTTCAATAACTTTGGCGCATGGAGCAACGACATCACCAGCAGCACCGCGTTTGAATTCGGCGTGGGCAGTTTGCAAGTCACGGTCAAAGACGGCACACAAGCAGATGGCGCATTACTACCCAATCTGGATGTGCATATTCGCGAAAACATGGCAGACGGCACGACCACTTGGTTCAACAAAGCTACCACCGACGCACAAGGCAACTTGAAAATCGACCTGCCCGGCTTAGATAAAGGGCGCAAATTCTTCCTACAAGCCATGCACCCCGTGACGCAACGCTACAAGAGCAGCCAAACGCTCAATAAAGCGGGCGCGTATACCTTCCTAGTCGGCACACGCCTCATGGCAGTAACACTCTACAATGCCATAACCTCTACGCCCTTAGCCGACAAAGACGTTACCTTGCAAGAAATACAAGCTGGCAATACAACCACTTGGCCTTACATTTGGCGCAGCTCTGCCAAGACCGATGCCACGGGCGTTGCCGTCATTGATTCCGAATTGCTATCCCAAGCAGGCTTGAATTTTGTACTGAGTGTCACGCCGTATAACACGGGCAGAACCATGACCGCACCGTTCCCAGCCCAAACCTATAGCGCTGATTTTCCCGTGGGTACAACCCCCGTTACCCTCGTTGACCGCGATAACGGCAATGCCATCATGCCCAATCAGCGTATTGATGCTTATGAAATTTCCACCGACGGCAAGCTCACATGGCTCAAAAACGGCACAACCGATACCAACGGGCAAGCCATTTTTGACCTAGAAACCCTGCGCAAAGGCACGCGCCACGTATTCAAAGCCTACAACCCGTTTGCCAACAAACAGTATCCCTACAGCCGCATTATCACTAATGCAGGCGCAGTAACGTTTGCGGTTGGTCGCGCCGACAAAGGTGAATTGGATCTCAAACCACCTGTGCTTGAAATCCTCTCCCCCAGCAAAACCAACGTCGGCAATGTCGGCTTTGAACTCAGTGGCAAAGCCAGCGATGACAAAGCGCTGGATAAAATTGACATTAACCTCGTGAGTGGCAGCCTCACCTCCACGCAAACCGCGACCTTGGATAAAGTCACGGGTAACTGGAAACTGCCGATTAACAGCAATGCCCTGCAAATCGGAGAAATCCTTAATGTCACCGCCACGGCGTTTGATGTGACTGGCAATACCACCCGCGTCACCCGCAGCTACCAAGTGCTCGCCGATGAAAATGCTCCCAGCATTACCATCAGTTCCCACCACGCCGATGAAACGGTGTTGAAAACGGGCTTCTTGCTGCAAGGCAGTGTTACCGATGATACCGCCGTCAGCACCGTGCAACTCTCGGTTGCGCAAGAGGGCGGCAACGTATTGGTAACGCCTAAAAATCTTACGCCAACACCCGCCGGTCACTGGGCGTATGCCCTGCCCAACGGCATTCTCAGCCAAGACAGCAAAATTACTATCACCCTGATAGCTACCGACACCAGCGGCAAACAAAGTACCAGCACGCTGGCGCTCAACGTCGCTGGCGCACACGAAGAAAACCGCCAACTCCTCAGTCGCACCACGTTTGGCATTACCGATGCCCTGTTACAAGAAGTCACGCAATTAGGCACGACCGCGTTCCTAGAGCAACAACTCAACCCGACCACACTGGATGACAGCGTGTTTGCGGCAAGCATGGCAAATTCCAACCCCGTCACTTTAGCGGAATTCCAAACCGCGACCTTGCAACGCATGATCGGCAGCCGCCGCCAGTTACAGGAAGTGATGACGTGGTTCTGGGATAACCATTTCAACACCGATTTCCGCAAAACCGGCAATAAGCTGCTGTACGAATTGGCAGAAAACGACGTGTTCCGCGCCAATGCACTCGGCAACTTCCGCAACCTACTCGGTGCGAGTGCCAAAAGCCCTGCGATGTTGTATTACCTCGACAGCGTGAAAAACGTCAAAGCCAATGCCAACGAAAACTATGCCCGTGAAATACTGGAACTGCATACGGTGGGCGTGGATGGTGGTTACACCCAGAAAGAAGTGGACACGCTGGCGGAAGTGTTCACCGGCTGGCAAGTGCAGAATGACCGTTTCTTCTTCAATGCCGTGCAACACAACAGCGTTGCCAAAGTCTTCTGGGGCAATGCGATACCAGCGGGTGGCGTGGATGAAGGCGAACGGGTGCTGGATATTCTAGCGCGTCACCCTGCCACAGCTAACTACCTGTGTTCCAAACTGGTCACGTATTTTGTCAGCGATCAACCTGTTAACAGCCTGCAAGCGCGTTGTGCCGACACATTCTTGGCGCAAGCATCAGCACCGGATCAAATCGCGCAAGTGTTGCGGGTAATACTGACTTCGCCAGAGTTTTACGCGACAGAAAACATTAATAGCAAAGTCAAAACACCGCTGGAATTTGTCACCGCCAGCGTGCGTGCGACCCACGCCCAAGGCACTTATGCCGATTTACCCGCAGCAGTGAAACGCATGGGCATGGATTTATACCAATACTCCTTACCGACTGGCTACTCCGATACCGGCGATGACTGGGTGAGTTCAGCCGCCCTGCAAGAGCGGGTACGCTTCGTCAATCTGTTAGCGAATGCGCGTAGCGGTGCGACTTATTTGGATACCGCCAAACTATTCAATCCGCAGCAGGCTGTCACCGCCGAAAGCATTGCCAGCGATTTGCTGAATTGGACAATCGGTGGTTATTACGCCGAACTGGAATGGCAAACCGCGCTAGAAGTGCTGAATGCAGAAGGTGTATTCAACCCGAATGCCAGCAATGCCGAGGCGCGAATTCGCGAAACCGTGGGCACTGTTTTGAGTTACCCGGAATTCAACTACCAATAAGGCGGGGAAACACTATGCAACGTCGTGATTTTTTAAAGTACATGCTGTCATCCACCGTCGCGGGCAGCGCGTGGTTCGCCAATGGAATGCCGGGCATTGCCACCGCTCAAGCAGCGGCAGCACCGAAAAGCCTGATCGTGATTTTCCAGCGCGGCGGCTGTGATGGCTTGAATGTCGCCGTGCCTTATGGGGATGCAGTGTATTACAACTTGCGCCCCACCATTGCGATTCCTCGCGCTGGGCAAAGCGGTGGCGCATTGGATTTAAACGGCTTTTTTGGCTTGCACCCCGCGATGAGTGCCTTACACAAGCTGTATCAGCAAGGCAATGTGGCAGTCTTTCCCGCAACGCATTACCCCAACGCCAGCCTCTCGCATTTCGACAGTGAGCAATTTATCGAAAGCGGTGTCATCAGCAAAACCAGCAACGGCTGGCTGAATCGCCATTTAGAAGCTTCCAGCAATAGCAGCGGAATGCGCGGCGTGAGCTTCGGCACAGGCATCGATCAAGCGCTGCGCGGTAAGGTATCGGTGTCGTCCTTCAATGATTTAGCCACGTTCGACTTGGATATGGCCGCCACCGCCGAGCAACGCATGACGGCTCGCTTGCAGAAGATTTACGCGCAAAACCCGCACTTGGGTGGTCATAACGGGATGCGTATCCAAAATGCTGGGCGCACTTTATTCGCTGACCTCGCACTGGTGCAACAGTTGGATGTGAAAGGCTATGCACCCGCCAATGGCGCGATTTACCCTGCCAATACGTTTGGCACGCAATTGCGTCAAGCGGCACAATTAATCAAATCCGGCGTCGGCTTGGAGTTGGCAACCGTGAATCTGGGCGGCTGGGATACGCACAATGCCCAAGGCAACCAAGTCGGTTATCAAGCCACTATGCTGAAGATTTTTGCAGACGGAATTGCGGCGTTGTATGCCGATTTAGGCACTGCCATGCAGGATGTCATGATTCTAACCATGACCGAATTTGGGCGCACAGCAGAAGAAAATGGCAGCCAAGGCACTGACCACGGCAACGCGGGATGCTGGTTTGCTATTGGTGGAGGGGTAAATAGCGGCGTGTACGGACAATGGCCGGGTTTGGAGAAAGCACAACTTTACAAGGGACGTTATCTGGCACACTCAGTCGACTTTCGGGATATTTTTGGAGAAATTGCCAGCAAACATTTGGGTAACACTCAACTCGCCAGTTTGTTGCCGGGGCATAGCCACACACCCCTGAATTTTCTGGCATGAAGGCACTCAGCCACCCAGTGCCGCCAAACGCGCTTTGACTTCAGCCAATTCGATCTGCAAAGATACCAGCTCGGTTACGTCTTTTTGTACACCGATATAATACATCACGCCCTCTTCTTCATCGAAGAATGGGCTGATGCTCAAATCATTCCAGAAGAGGGTGCCATCTTTGCGGTAATTGCGTAAAACCACTCTGACGGGCTGTTCAGATTCGATGGCGATGCGAATTCGGTTGAGTTCGGCTTGGTCACGGTCATCACTTTGCAAAAACCGGCAATCCTGATACAAACAATCTTCCGCGTTATAGCCTGTCATTTGTTCAAACGCACGATTAACATACAACAAAATCGTGTCATTGCCTTCGCGCTCGGCAATCGTAATGCCATGCTCTGCATAGTCGATTAGGGATTGCAGCAATTCGGGGCGAATAGCAGAATTTTTAATGATTTCCATGGTGCCTATCCAGTCATGAGTTAAGCAAAATGATACCATTAATCCACGATAAAACACCTATTCAGCCCGTTCAGCGAGGAAAATGATTATGATGAGTTTACTGGCAGCCGTTGGCTTCATGCTGGTCTTAGGGGGAGTCACCGCACTGATTATCGGTGGCGTGCGCTACTTTTTTCCCTTCGTGGATGAATACATTCCAGAGGAATTCAAAAAGCCGCTCACCGTCCAGTTTGCGGCGTATTACCTACTGGCAGGGCTGTTATTACTGCTGATTCAACCCACCTAAGGCTTCACGCTCAATGCACGACTGTATGCAACACCGTATGCCGCTCGAAATACACCGAGAACGTGCCATATTGCCATACCGTAATCCGAGGCCAGCGCTTTTTGACCGGATCAGCCGATTGACGTACCGACTGCGGTTCGCCGTATTGCGCCTTAACACCGTTCATGCTCATGCCACGGCTGGGATAGTCCGCAAACGCAGTATTGGCGAAAAAAGCCATCGCCAGCAACACAGCACTAAACCATTTCGACAAACGCATGTCTGATCTCCCGATACTTCACTATTAAACGACACTCATCACCTGTACAATCGCCACCCATGTTTACACCACTCGAATTATTTATCGGACAGCGCTACACGCATTCACAGCGGCGTAACCGTTTCATCTCGTTCATCTCGTTTGCCTCCATGCTCGGCATCCTGCTGGGAGTCATGGTGCTGATCACGGTCTTGTCGATCATGAACGGGTTTGAAAAGGAACTCAGAGACAAGATACTGGGTGTGGTTTCCCATGTCACGGTTTCGGGGACAAATGGGCAACTCACGGATTGGACGGCAAAAATTGACGGACTAAAGGCACAGCAACACGTCATTGGCGCGGCTCCTTATGTGCAAAAACAAGTCATGCTGACCAATGGTAATCTCATGCGTGGCATTGTGCTGCAAGGCATTGATCCCAAACTGCAAAGCCAAGTCAGCGATGTCAATTTCAAAATGCTGGAAGGCAGTTTCAACAGCCTCGCCCCGCGTGATTACGGCATTGTTTTAGGTGTCGAAGTCGCGACCGCACTCGGCGTCATGCCCGGCGATAAAGTCACGGTCATTGTGCCGCAAGTGCAAGTGACGCCTGCGGGCATATTACCGCGCTTAAAACGCTTTACCGTCACCGGCATCTACCAAATCGGACACCCCGAATACGACGGCATGACCGGCTTTGTGGAACTCAGCGATGCCTCGCGGCTGTTTCGCTTGGGTGACAATATCGGCGGGATACGCTTAAAGCTGGATGATTTATTCGCCGCGCCCGCCATCGGGCATGAGTTGCAAACCCAGTTAGGCAAAGAATTTGAGGTCGTGGATTGGAGCGAAGAACACGGCAGTTTCTTCCGTGCCGTCAAAACCGAACGCATTGCGATGACCTTGATTCTGTTTTTGGTGGTATGCGTGGCGCTCTTCAATCTGGTCGCTTCGCTGATGATGGCGGTGAATGATAAAGAATCGGACATTGCCATTCTGCGCACCTTCGGCATGTCCGGTCAGCGCATTATGCGCATCTTCATGATTCAAGGCAGTATCATTGGCATCTTCGGCACACTGGTTGGCGTGGGCTTGGGCGTGTGGCTATCGCTCAATATTGATACCGTGATTCCGTTTTTGGAAAACACCTTCGGCTTCAAAATCTTTTCATCTGACGTGTTTTACATCAGCGAAATCCCCTCCGATATGCGCTGGGAAAACGTGATTTGGATCGGGGTTGCCTCGCTGATTGCCTCGGTATTGGCAACGATTTATCCCGCTTGGCGTGCCTCGCAAATCCAACCGGCGGAGTCACTGCGCTATGAGTAAAATGTTCCAGCCCATGGAGCTGTTTGTCGGCTTGCGTTACACCCGTTCGCAGCGGCAAAAGCATTTCATCTCCTTTATCTCTTTGGCGTCGATGATCGGCATCGCGATTGGCGTACTGGTGCTGATCACCGTCCTTTCCGTGATGAACGGTTTCGAGCAAACCATGCGTGAACGCATTATGGGTATGTTGGCGCACGTCACGGTATCCGAACACGATTTGGGCGTATCCGACTGGCAAAACGTGCAGAAAGAACTGCTCGATTTCCCGCATGTCAAAGCGGTTTCGCCGTTCATTGAAAAGCCCGCCATGTTGAATCAGGGCGACGAAGCCCGCGCTGCTGTCCTGCAAGGCATTGTGCCGGAGCTGGAACAAAACGTGAGCACCGTATTCCAGCACGTTGTCAAAGACAAAGGCGACATGATGAAATTGCAACCGGGCAGTTTCAACATTGCGATCGGCGCAACCATGGCAAAGGAGCTGAAAGTCGATGTCGGCGATGCCCTAACCCTCGTCAGCCCTAGCGAAAATGCGCTGGAAACCGGCGAAATGCCCGCATTGCAGCGTTTCACGATTGTGGCAATCTTTCGAGTGGATATGCAGCAATTTGACACCACATCCGCTTACGTGAACCTTGAAGACGCCGCAAAAACCTTCGGGATGAACGCCGATGTGACGGGTTTACGCATGACGCTGGATGATTTGTACCTTGCCCCCAAAACCGCCGAAACGATTTTGCAACGCATGGGGCAAGCATGGCCGGATATGTGGGCAAATGACTGGACAAATTTGAACAAAAACCAGTTTAAAGCCATTCAAGCGCAAAAGTCGGTGATGTTTATTATTTTGCTGCTGATCATTGCGGTAGCGGCGTTTAACCTGGTGTCTACCTTGGTGATGGTCGTTACCGATAAGGAAGGCGACATTGCTATTTTGCGCACATTGGGGCTGTCGTCAGGACGGGTTATGCAAATTTTCATGGTACAAGGCACTTTAATTGGCGTGTTTGGCACCTTGATTGGCGTGGCGTTAGGCGTGTTACTCTCCACCAATCTGGATGTGATTGTACCGTTTCTGGAACGTTTGTTTGATACCCATTTCATCAACGCCGATGTGTATTTCATTAGCGAACTTGAATCACGGGTCAACCCCGGCGATGTGATGGTGATTGCCTTGAGTGCTTTGTTTATGTCCATTCTCGCGACGCTTTACCCAGCTTGGCGTGCGTCCAAAGTCCAGCCTGCGGAGGCATTGCGTTATGAGTAAAGTGATTATTTCTTGCCAACAATTGGGCAAACGTTTCACCGAAGGGCGGCTGGATGTGCAGGTATTGCGCGGGGTGGATTTGGCGATTCATGAAGGGGAAAAAGTTGCTATTTTAGGCAGTTCAGGCAGCGGCAAAAGCACTTTACTGCACTTAATGGGCGGTTTGGATTTGCCATCCACCGGGCATGTAGAAGTCCTCGGCAAACGCATGGATCAATTGTCCGATACCGAACGCGGCGTATTGCGTAACGAGTCGATGGGTTTTATCTACCAATTTCACCATTTACTGCCCGAATTCACCGCGTTGGAAAACGTCGCCATGCCCTTGCTGATTCGCGGGATGAAAGTGGCGGAAGCCAGCGCTCAAGCCAGCGATATATTGGCAAAAGTCGGCTTGCAAGAGCGTCTTGACCACAAACCTGCCCAGCTTTCCGGCGGGGAACGCCAACGTGCCGCGATTGCCCGCGCATTGGTGACGCGCCCCAAAGCCGTGTTAGCCGACGAACCCACCGGCAATCTCGACCAACACACCGCTGACAATGTGTTCAACTTAATGCAAAGCTTGAACGAAGCGTTAGGCACGGCGTTCGTGGTTGTTACCCACGACCTGCAATTGGCGGCAAAAATGGATACCGTTTACCGTTTGACTGATGGCGTATTAACTAGCGCCTAATCAGTTGAATCTTGGTCATCTGTTGGCGGCGGTACTGGACGGTTTTTGCGTTCGCGCCGCTCTCTTAAATGCCTGAGCAGATGCAAGCGCCAGAGCAAATGCACGCCGTAGTAGCCCGCAACGGATGACAATATTGCCGTGATAAAAATACCCAACAAAAATGGCTTCCAAATGAGAATCAACCCATTCATGAGCCAATCCAAGCTAGGCTCAAAGTTGAAACCGCCGGGCGGGTGCCCCACAATCGCAGCGCCCACCAAATAAGCACCGTACAACATCGGTGGCATGGTTACGGGATTGGTCACAAACACCAATACCACCGCCAAGGGTAAATTCGCTCGAAAGAAAACGGCTAATAATGCGGCGATAATCGACTGGAATGGCACGGGAATCCACATGCAAAACAAACCGATCGCAAAAGCCGAGGCTACATTGCGGCGATTCAAATGCCATAGACACGGCAGGTGCAGGGTATCGCCCAAAAACTGGAGATGCTTGTGTTCTTTCAGTTTGTCAGGGTTAGGAAATAGCTTACGCAAAAATTTTCGCGGCATGAACTTTTAACAGCAATAACAATTAAGGTCATTCATTATCCATGGTTTGCAAAATATGCGCACCTTTTCAGTGAGTTTTTTTATTGGCACGCTCGTCTTATGGGTACTGCCGCGCCTACCGCTGTTCGATGCGCTGTTTTGGGGAAGTGTTGTTGGTGGCAGTGGCTTGATTGCTGCGGCATGGCATTACCGGCACCGACAAACCGCTATTTTATTGGCTGGCGTGTTATTAGGCAGTGTTTATGCATTGTGGGTAGCCGCTGGCGTGAGGGCTGATTGGCTCCCCGCTGCGTGGGAGGGTGAAGATATTCTGCTCACTGGCGCGATTGCGGAGGTACCCGAACGGCGGGCAGATGGCAGCAGTTTTCTGTTTGATAGCGATAGCGCCACCTATCAAGGACGTTTGCGCGTCGCCTGGTACGCGGAGGATGCACCCACACTGCAAGCGGGTGAGCGTTGGCAATTGCTGATTCGTGGCAAACGCCCCAACGGTTTCATGAATCCGAATGGCTTTGATTACGAACAATGGCTGTTTTCACAGCGCATCGGTGGCAGCGGCTACGTGCGCGAATCGGCGGATAATCAGCGTTTAGCTCCAGCAGCATGGTGGCAACCGAATTATTTGCGCCAACAATTGCAGGAAAAAATCGCAGCGGCACTGCCTGATTCGGGCATGACTGGCTTGGTGCAGGGGTTGGCGATTGCGTATACCGCCAGCATTCCGCAGCAACAATGGGAAGTGTTGCGCCAAACCGGAACGATTCATTTACTGGCGATTTCGGGCTTGCACATTACGATGGTGGCAGGCTTGGGCATTTTGCCGGTGTGGGGAATTTGGCGTTTGTTTCCGGCATTGTATTTGTGGTTGCCATTGCGGGTGGCGGCTGGATTATCCGGTGGGGTATTGGCAACGGCGTATGCATTGCTGGCAGGGTTTAATATTCCCACGCAACGCACCCTGATTATGTTGCTGGTGGTGATGGCGGGCTTGGTGTGGCGGCGGCAAGTGCCGTTCAGTATCACCATGAGCATCGCGCTGTTGCTGGTATTGCTGCTCGACCCCTTGGCGAGTTTGGCAGTGGGCTTTTGGTTATCGTTTTTGACGGTAGCGTTGCTGGCATTTTTGGGAATGCGTCAGCGTAAACTGGGGAAAGCATCCGTCGTCTGGATGCAGTTGGTGTTGTCGCTGGGAACACTGCCACTGGCGGCAGGCTTTTTCGGGATGATTTCACTCAGTTCGCCTATCGCAAACTTGCTGGCCATTCCCATCGTTACTTTTGTGGTCACGCCGTTGGTATTGCTGGGCATGGTATTTGCCGGTTGGTGGGAAACCGCCGCCATGTGGATTTGGACAGTTGCCGCCGCATTGCTGGAATGGCTGATGTGGGTATTGGAATGGCTCGCCGCCCTGCCCTTGTCGTCGGTCTACGTGCCGTTGATTCCCTTGCCTTGGCTAGTGTTAGCTCTGGTAGGATTCATGCTGTTGTGGTTGCCGCGTGGTGTACCGGGGCGTTGGCTGGGTGGGTTGCTAATGCTCCCGCTGATCTTGTATCAGCCACCCAAGATAGCGCCGGGAGCGTTTCGCCTCAGCGTGCTGGATGTGGGGCAAGGCTTGGCAAGCGTGGTGCAAACCGCCAACCATACCTTGGTATTTGATACAGGTCCCAAAGTGTCGGACAGTTTTGATACCGGCGAATTGGTGGTGTTGCCGTGGTTGCGCGGGCAAGGCATTCACCAAGTCGACACTTTAATCGTGTCTCATGCGGATAACGATCACAGCGGTGGCGCTAACGCATTGCTGAACGCCCTACCCGTCACGAATCTGCTGGTCAGTAGCACCGACATACTCCCGCATCATCACCCCAATTTATGCGTGGCGGGGCATTCATGGCAGTGGGATGGCGTAACTTTCACGGTTTTACACCCCGCTGTGGATTTCCTCGACACCAAGGAGAACAACCGCTCGTGTGTATTGAAAATAGCAAATGCCGCTCACAGCGTGTTATTGACTGCCGATATTGAACGCCCCGCCGAAAAATGGTTACTCAAGCAGGGCACTGCTTTACAGGCAGAAGTGTTACTGTTACCGCATCACGGCAGTAAAACCTCGTCCAGCCCAGCATTCATACAAGCGGTGGCGCCCGCGCTTGGGATCGTTACCAGTGGCTATCGTAACCGCTTCAATCACCCGCATCCCAGCGTCACCCAACGTTACGAAGCGCATGACATAAAATTACTGGACACTGCCAAAACCGGCGAATTGCGGCTCGATTTTCCTGCCAATCCCGCAGCCCTGCACTGGCGCGAATGGCGCACCGCAAAAATGCATCTCTGGCACCGTTACCTAATAAAGTAACGTAGCGAAACATTATTATTTATGCCAGAATCTAAGCAATTTCAACATTGTTCATCTCGCAACCAGGATAGGGATTTCCTGTCGTTGTATCCCCGAAGTGCTCAGGAATTATCATGAAATTGGAAGAAAAGGATCTCGACATCTTTAAAAAGCTGGATTCAAACGTTTATCTGACCCTTAATGATAAGCAAGCCTTGAAAACCAGCGTGGATGAATTAGCCTTGCGTTTACAGGAACGGGATCAGCGCCTGCGCGAAATAGCGGGATTATTGCTGGAAAAAGACGGGCATATTCGGGTACGTGACGCACGGATTGATGAGCGCGATAAGCGCATGGAAACCCTAGCACGCTTGCTGGGTGAAAAAGAAAAGCTGCTCACCCAACAAAACCAATTACTCGAAGAAAAAGAAAAAGCCCTGCGTAGCCGTGATGAAGGTGTCGTCAACCGTGACCGTGCCGTACAACAACGTGACGCCATCCTGAGTGACCGTGACAGCCGCCTGAGTATCCTTGAACAAAACCTTGCGCATTACGAAAAACTGTTGCAGGAAAAAGAACTGCAAATCCAAATGCGTGACCGCAGTCTGGAAGACAAAGACCGCTCACTCTCGCGCATTGACCAAGCGATTCAGAGCAAAGACAAACTGCTGCAAAGCCGCGATGACAGCATCGGCAAAAAAGACCAGCAATTGCTGGATCGCGAAGCCTTATTACAAGAGCGCACGCGCCAAACCTTGGAGCAGGAAAAAATGCTCAAGGAACGCGACAAGCACCTCAGCGAACGCGATAACCATATTTCAGAGCGGGATCGCCAATTAGCCGCCCGCGATTCGCACATCGACCTTGCGAACCAGCATTTGCAAGCGCGGGATCGCACCATTGCTGACCGTGATCAGCAAATCCAAAGCCGCGAAGTCTTGCTCAAAGAAAAAGCCACGCTGCTGCAAGAACGCGATCAACGCATTGGCATTCAGCAACAGCAAGTCGAAAAGCGCGATACCACTCTCAGCCAACGTGACCGCGAACTCAGCGAACGCGACCGCACCGTTGCCGAACGGGACAATGAATTGCGCTTGCGGGAAGAGGCCATCCGCAGCCGTGACCAGCAAGGGCTGGATTTTCTGCAAACCATTCGCGAACTCGAAGACCACTTGCAGGAGCGCGACAGCCAACTCAATGAGCGCGACCGCCAACTGATGATGCGTGACGAGCGCATCAATAAAGCGGATGAAGATTTACGCGACCGTGACACCCGCCTCTCCAGCCGTGACCGCACGGTCGAAGAGCGCGATGTGCAAATTACCGAACGCGACCGCCGCGTCAAAGAACGCGATATTTCCCTGCGGGAGCGCGACACCCGTATCAGCGGGCAAGATTTGCAATTGCGCGAACGCGACAAGCAATTGCAATTGCGCGATTCGCAAGTACAAAGCCGCGATGTCACCATCGGCGAGCGCGATCACAGCCTGAAGGAACGCGATTTACACATTACCCAAATCAACGGGCAAATGCAGGAACGCGATGAAACCATTCATGCGCGGGATTCGCTGCTGACTGAGCGCAATGCCGCGATTCAGCAACGTGATGACAGCGTGCGCGAACGCGATTTCCAACTGACCGAACGCGACCAAACCGTTCAACAACGCGATACTTCGCTGCAAGAGCGCGACCGCCACATTCAAAATTTGGGTGAATTTCTCACTGAACGCGACAGCAGCTTGCAAATTCGCGATACCGAAATTGCCGCGCGGGATGAGCAAGTTCGTAACCTGCAATTGGAAGTGCATTTGCGTGACCAAAGCATTGCCGAACGCGATGTGCAATTGCAACTGCGCGACCAAATCGTGCAAGATCGGGATGAATTCCTCTCCGAACGCGAAGAAACGCTGGCGGAGCGTGACGCTACCGTTGCCGAACGCGATGCCCAAATTGAACAGCGTGACCTGCAACTGCAACACAAAGAGGAAGCGTTGCAAGCCCGTGATCAGCAAATTTACCAGCGCGATACCGACATTGCGAAACGCGATACCAGCCTGCACGAACGCGATGTCACCGTGTCACAACGCGATGCGCAACTGCAAGCCCGCGACGCGCAACTCAACAAACGCGACACCAGCTTGCATGACCGTGACCAAACCATTGTGGCGAAAGAAGCGCATATCCGCCGCCGCGATGAACGCTTACAGGAACTCACCTTACGCATCCAACATTTGGAAAATACCCTGACAGAAAACCAGCAACAGCTACAACACCGCGATGAATCCCTGCACCAACGCGATTTGATTATTGCGCAACGTGACCGCCAGATCGACAGGCTGGATAAAAGCGTGGTCAAATACGCGGCAAGCTCCCAAAGCCTGTTTATTAAAGGTGCAATAACCGGCTTAGCCGCCGCGCTGGTATTTGTCTTAGGGTTGCGTTTAATGGCGATTATTTAACCAACGCATACGGCATTGCAGCAAATCACCCCACGGCATAGAATACTGTGTTTTTCGCCTCAGGATTCAAACACGATGACGACTGCCTCTAACTTGCCTGTCACCCGCGCTTTGCTGAGCGTTTCCGACAAATCCGGCGTGCTGGAATTTGCCCAGTTCCTGCACAGCCAAGGCGTACATTTACTCTCCACGGGTGGCACTGCCAAGCTGCTGGCGGATAATGGCGTACCCGTCACCGAAGTGTCCGACTACACCGGCTTCCCGGAAATGATGGATGGGCGCGTGAAAACCCTGCACCCGAAAATTCACGGCGGCATTTTGGCACGTCGCGGACAAGATGATGCGGTCATGGCAGAGCACAACATCGGGCGTATCGACCTGATTGTGGTGAATCTCTACCCATTTGAAGCCACCGTTTCCAAACCCGGTTGCAGCTTTGCAGACGCGGTTGAAAACATCGACATCGGCGGCCCCACGATGGTACGCGCCAGTGCGAAGAACCACGCACACGTGACTATCGTCACGGAACCCGGCGATTACGCGCGTATTCAGGCGGAAATGGAAGCCAGCGCAGGCTGCATCACCCCTGCTACCCGTTTTGATTTGGCGATTAAAGCGTTTGAACACACCGCACGTTACGACGGCATGATTGCCAACTATTTCGGCGCACGGGTTGGCGAAGCCAGTCATGCAGCACCCGCGACATTCCCGCGCACTTTCAGCCTGCAAGTCGAGAAAAAGCAAGATTGCCGTTACGGTGAAAATAGCCATCAAGCGGGCGCGTTTTACGCGGAATACAACGCTCCACAAGGCAGCATTGCCACCGCTGTCCAGATTCAAGGCAAGGAATTGTCTTACAACAATATCGCCGACACTGATGCCGCGCTCGAATGCGTCAAGCAATTCGACGGCGCACCGGCTTGCGTTATCGTCAAGCACGCTAACCCGTGCGGCGTTGCCATCGGCGCGAATTTGCTGGAAGCTTACAACCGCGCTTACAGCACTGACCCTGAATCCGCGTTCGGCGGCATTATTGCATTCAACCAACCGCTGGATGGTGAAACCGCAAAAGTCATCGTCGAGCGTCAGTTTGTGGAAGTCATTATCGCACCAGGGGTTTCGCCTGAAGCGGTTGCGGTGGTCGCCGCGAAGAAAAATGTGCGCTTATTGACCGTGGACATGTGGGGTGAAGACGTTCCCAATCGCTTGGACTTCAAACGGGTGAATGGTGGCTTGCTGGTGCAAACGGCTGACATTGCGCTGCTGGATGAGCTGAAAGTCATGTCTACGCGCCAACCAACGGATGCCGAGTTGCTCGACCTGCAATTTGCTTGGAAGGTTGCTAAATTCGTCAAATCCAACGCAATTGTGTATGCGAAAGGCAATATGACGATTGGCGTGGGCGCGGGTCAAATGAGTCGTATCAATTCAGCACGGATTGCAGGCATCAAAGCGGAACACGCGGGTCTGGTTGTGCCGGGTTCCGTAATGGCGTCGGATGCATTCTTCCCATTCCGCGATGGTATCGACAGCGCCGCCGCCGCAGGTATCAAAGCGGTGATTCAACCGGGTGGTTCCGTGCGTGATGAAGAAGTCATTGCCGCCGCGAATGAACACGGCATGGCGATGGTGTTCACCGGAATGCGCCACTTTAGGCACTAATAGCTACTGAGTAGTTACCACAAAAAGGGCGCAATAAGCGCCTTTTTTCAATACGGTACGTGGAACAGTTGGCGAATGCCCTGTTTCATGCGACTGCTGGCACTTTCTGATTGTGATTGCGAAGCAGCAAAGACTTCACGCGGCGTATAACCAAACGTTTCGTTAAACATGCCAAAGTCGATGCGAAAACTTTCACCTTCGACGTAATAAGAAAGCAATTCGACTAACGGCATTTCGCGGTCGTGATGCGGTCGAACGGTTTTAATGAAACCTTGACGGCTTAATTCGGTTGTCGCTTTCACAATGCGTTTGCGATTATTTTCATCGACAACGTGCCAAGCGATTAGACCACTTTCCGGGGTTGCCTGATCATGATCAATGGCTTTTAGGGTAAATGTCTTAATCATCGTCTGTTTCCTGTGACCCACCAATAACAGTAAGTTATCATAAAATTTATGTATGATAAACATAAGCCAATGAACCAAAGATGAACAGAAAACAATGATTGATCAGTTAGGCCTGATCAGCCGCTAACGGCGTCCAGATGCCATTAACCAAACCTTCGATGGGTTGAAAATTAATTTTGTAGCGCATTTTAGGCGATTCTGCTATCCAATAGCCGGGGTATACAAATGCCAGACCGCATTGACGCGCTTGCTCAATTTGCCACAGCACCGCAAAAGTGCCCAAGCCGCGTGCTTCACCCGCAGACGGCTCGAAAAAGGTATAAACCGATGACAAACCGTTGCTTAACTCATCAACAGCCGCTACCGCCAGTAACTGCTGTTGTTCCCAGAACTCAACCAACAAGGTGTTGCACCACCGCGTCAGCAAAAATCCGGCAAACGTATCCATGCTATCGGTATCCATGCCCCCACCTGCGTGGCGCTGCTGGATATAATCCCGGTACAAAGCAGCGTATTCGTGCTTAAAACCGTTACGGTTCACCACTATGCGTAAATCTTGGTTGCGTTTCCAATTGCGACGCTGGGAACGGTTAGGTTTGAAGTTGCTTACTGGAATCCGGCTAGAGGTGCAGGCGCTGCAATGCCGACAATGTGGGCGGTAAACATCACCGCCGCTGCGCCGAAAACCGCTGTCCAATAAACGCCCGTACAATTCCGACGTCATGTTGTAACACGGGTCGACCAACAAATTCACCGCCTGATGATCAGGCAAATACGGGCAAGGATGCACAGCAGTGATGTATAAATTGAGACTGGCTTCTGCTGACATCCGATTCATGTGCTAACAACTCCCATTAGAGCAGACTGCTTTGCGCAGGCCATCGACATTTTCAAGTTGAATACTACCGCGTTGTTCGTTCAGAAACCCTTGACGCTTCCAATCAGACAGAAAACGGCTCACGGTCTCAATGGTCAAGCCCAAGAGTTCGCCTATTTCGGCGCGGGACAAGGATAAAGCCACCCAGCCACCATTGCTATTTTCACACCAACGAATCAGGAAAGAAGCCAGACGTTCAGCCGCTTTTTTAGCACCCAATTCTAACATCATGTCTTCGGCTTCACGCAAATGCTGAATCCAACGTTTCATCATGGTGTTTTCGATTTCAGGATTTTGTTTTTTTAACGCAGACAATTCCGCTAACGGCAAACGGCACACTTCAATATCATTAAGGGGAATGGCGGTATGATTATAAGCTTCTCCGGCAAAACCGTCGAAACCAAACAAATCGCCCGTGCGCAACACACGTACAATCTGGGTGCGCCCGTTGGGAAGGGTTTTAATCAGTTTCACCAAGCCTTTGCGCAACGTAAAAGCGGTAAGGGAATGATCGCCCTGATAATAAACGGTTTCATCGGCAGCATAGTTGACCACAGACGGCTGAAATGCCTGTATTTCAATGAGCTTATCCATCGGCAATTGAGCAAAAATACTCAAATGCCGAATTTGGCAGGATTGGCAGTGTCCCCTACCCTTAATATTTGACATACCCTCTCCTTAGTTTTACCGCTGGTGCAACGGCATATTAACCTTATACTTTAAGTGTATGGAGAGGGCATGGCAAGCAGCCCGCATTATGGGGCGAGATTTTTCACAACAACAAAAGCACCACGTAAATCGCCTTCTTTATACCCAACCGCTTTGTCTTGCGGGTACAGTTCAGTCAACTTCGCGCTAACCGCTGGGCTGATTTCAGTACCGTGGCATTGCAAGCAATTAGCAGCCGTCGGAATCGCTTTCATAAAACGGAACTCATTGTTCACAATTTCAGCATGAGCAAGCGTTGCGGGGTCTTCACCTGCCGCTTTTTTCGCTTCAAAATCATTCAACACCGCTGTTTGCCATTCATTTGCTTGACCCATCACTGGGTTGCGGTTTTTCAAGCTGACGCGGGTAATTTCTACGCCTTTTTCAGCCGAAACCGCTTTAGCAATCGCCGGAGCGCGTTCTTGGCAGATGCTCATGGATGCTACCGGACCACCGGCTTTCATCGCTGCTTCGAGTTCGCCTTTGAGGGTACCTGCTAGGGACTGCACCGCGCCTTTCGCCGACTCTACCAAAGCCGCTTTATCAACAGCCGGTGCAGCAGACGCTGCGGGAACAGCCTGGGTTGCAGCGGCGGTTTCGGTTTGCTGAGCAGGCATAGCAGCAGGTGCTTCAGCCGCCTTTTCTGCTTTTTCGCCACAAGCCGACAGCAACGCCGCTAAACTTACCATTACGAGATACTTATTCATATCAACACCTTCATACTTATAAAATAATAACCTAAAACACGTCGGACAAACTGCCTAAACCCTTACATCCACGCATTGAAAAAAATCAAAAATTGTCGGCCAAACCTGCTTCATCCTTCACGAACAGAATATTGTCGACTTTGCCTGACTTGACCTTAACCACGGTAACGTGATCTTTCTGACGCGGCATAAAAGCTAAATCTTCCGCCGCATACCCCAACACAATCGTGTAAGGGCGTTCCTGCATTTTCGGAATCGCAAACATTTTAGTGATCATGCTGGGCATACCGCTAATATCCGCCAAAAAATACGCCTGCTTGCTGGTCAGGAAATCGGGGGTTTGCTGTTTCAAATAATCGTTGACCAAATCAGACGCCGGTTTTTCAATCGTAAACAACAGCGTTTGTGCATCAGGTGCAACCGTGACGGGTTTATCGTGCTGATCTTTCAGCGTAATCGCGGGCAAACTGTCGCCGACTTTCAGTTCAGCCGCAAACACGGCAGCGTTCAAGCCCAAGCACAACAATGCGAGTAATAACAATTTTTTCAACATAAAAGCCTCTCAGGTTTATTGGGGGTTAGTGATCATGGTGTTCGCCGTCATGCCCGCTATCCAGACTCCACTGGTATTGCAGCATGAGTTGGTCAAACGTTTTGTTCACGGCTTCACTGCGTCCGTCGCCATTAGTGTCCTCACCAATATCAAAATTGTTGTGAGCTACTTCCAAACGCAGTTGATGCTGCTTCGCGGGCTGCCAAGTAACCGCGACGGTATTACGCTTCATGTCATTGAAATAGCTGGTTTGCGTTGGAAACGGCGGCGCACTGGGGCGACGTGCCTCATGTTTACCACCGACACGTTCGTGGCGCAAACCTACCTGCCATTTTGGGGCTATTTGGTAGCGGCCTTGCACCGAATAACCGTCAACGTGCAAATCGCGTGGCTGCCCAACCAGATTGGGTTTATCTTCGTGGAAAGTCAGAGTCAAATCCTTATTCTGGTATAAATATTCGGCTGCCACGTTGAAATTGCCCACGTTGCTCACCTTGCCCGCGTTGTGTGCATACCCAGCACTAGTGCTCAACAAAGTGGCTTCGCCGCTCAAACCGTGATCCGCATCATTGATGCCGGGGTGATATTGATGCAATTCTTGGTGCTGGCGGGATTGCAGGTAAGACCCACCGCCGCTGATGGCATGTTTTTCACCCAGCTCTTTCTCAGCTTTAACGTAGACATGGCTGACTTGCGGGAAATCAGGCTGTTCGGGATAAGCAATGTTGGCGGTGCCGCCTTTGCTGGTTTGATAGCCGGTAACGCTATCTTCTTGCGCCGCAACGCCACGATTGCCGCCGTCCAATAATTCTATGCCGGTTCTCAAGTGCGTTCCGGCAATTTCCGGCTGCCATTCGAGTTGCACGCCTTCTTCAATCAAACCGCCATCCAGCAACATTTGCACCGGCAAATTTTGCTGCACGAATTCGGATTCGTGCGGGTGAATATTGTTCGCACCGAAGGCGCTCAGCAGCTTGCCTGCTTTGACGCTGGTGTTCGCAGGCAAGCGATAACGCGCCCATGCTTCTTCCAGTTCCACTTCGCCATCTTCGGGTAAAATTACACCCTTGACGCGCCCGTCGAGTTTATCGTTGGCTTGCCAATCCAACCCCGCTTCGATGCTGCGGATGTGTGCGCCCTGCTCCAATCCGCCGTGTGAATGGCCTTCATGCCCACCCGCGCCGTCACTGTGAACGTTGTAAATACCCAGTGCTTCTCCGGCATAACTTCCGGCATTACCACCTTCCGAATCGCCGTAAATCACCGAATCGACATACAACAGCGGTTCAACTTCCAGTGCCAGCACATTACCGGATGCCAGCAATACACCCAATGCGATATTTGCTTTCATTTGCTTATCCTTAACTTGCAACTAAGTTGCGACTTATAGCATAAGAAAGCGGGCTTGCCGATTGAAATTCCGCAATTCACATCAAAGCTGACGCGGTTTTAATACTTTGTGTTCAAACACGAAACTGCCAAACGGGATGAAAGCCGCAAATAAGCCCAAGCCCAACTGTTTGATATTCAAATGTTTACCCACAAAAAAAGCAACCAATGTCACCACATAAGCAATAAAAGCCGCACCGTGAATCGACCCCATCAACGTGACCGCTTCGGGGTAGCCAAACAGACGCTTGGCAGGAACCGCCAAAAATAACAGCAGCAACAAAGTACTGCCTTCGAGGATAGCAATTTTACTCAGCATGAGAATTCTCAATAACGTTGATCAGATCACCAGAATGCGTATTTTCCGAGTGTTTTACTTTGATATTTCTAAATTTGATGGAAGTTTAATCAGAAACGGCGCTGAACTTTGTGGTTTCGCAAAACAATTTGCATTAGTAATTAATAATATAATCACATATTAACTTTTTAACAGGAGATATTCTTATGTTTAACTTACGACACAAATTAGGGGAATCGTATTCCCCCTTGTATTTTTTATCGGCATTGGGTGCAGGCGGTGCAGTTGTTACCTTTTTTATGTACCTGATGTTCATGACGCCGCACCCAGGCACGCCAATACCGACATGGGAATCGCTGCAAGCAGTGCTGCATGGCAACAACCCCATGCTGCAATTATTGGTGGCGGTAGCGCTAGTGGGAACCGTCGTGTTTACGGTGCTGCACGTGCGCTTACTGGTATGGAATGTGAACGAATACCGCTACTTCCGCCGCACCGAGACGTTTCAGAAGTTGCTTAAAAGCAACTCGGAAGTGCAATTGATGGCAATCCCGCTCACGTTTGCGATGACAATTAATGTCGGTTTCATTGCGGGTGCGCTGTTTGTGCCGGGATTGTGGAGCGTGGTGGAATACCTGTTTCCGCTGGCAATTGTAGCATTCGGTATTGCAGGCTGGTTTGCGGCGCGTATTTTCATTGAATTCATGAGCCGCGTGTTGGTCACGGGGCATTTTGATTGCAGCCGTAATAATAATTTGAGCCAGATGTTAGCTATTTTCGCATTCGGCATGGTTGGGGTGGGTTTTTCAGCCGCTGCTGCCATGAGCACAGTACCGTTGACGTCTGGTATTGGTTTGGTGCTGTCATTGCTATTCATTAGCACCGCAGGCTTATTGGCCGTTACCAAATTGATTTTAGGTTTTCGTTCCATGTTGGAACACGGCATTGATCGCGAAGCGTCGGTATCGTTGTGGATCATTATCCCGATCATCACGGTCAGCGGCATTGCGTTGTATCGCTTGTCAATGGCGATGCACCATAACTTTGGCTTGCACATTGAACCGATTGAAAGCCTTGGGCTGTTGACCGTATTGCTCAGCGTGCAAATTCTGTTTGCAGTGCTCGGTTATGCAGTGATGCGGAAACTGGGCTATTTTGACGCTTACGTACACGGCAAAGAAAAGAGTGCGGGGTCATTTGCGCTGATTTGTCCGGGCGTGGCAGGCTATGTGATGGGATTTTTCTTTATCCACGTTGGGCTGGTCGGTACCGGCTTGTTGGAAAAGAATTCACTGGCATATTTCTTCCTGCTCGTGCCGTTGGTGGTGCTGCAAGTCCAAACCTTATGGACAATGTTGCACCTGAATGGCAAGTTGCTGAATAAGCCACAGCCAGCGCTGCTAACAGCATAATTATCACTCAATACCCACCGCTTGACGTAGCCCGGCAGCATCCAGCATTTGGATGTTGCCGCGAGCTTCACCAATAAACCCTTGGCGTTTCCAGTCAGCAAAAAAACGGCTGACTGTTTCAATTGTCACGCCCAATAACTCACCGATTTCACCGCGATTCAAGGGCAAGACTGCCCACGTATCCGGTGAATTCCCCGCACACCAGCGCAATAAAAACGAAGCCAAACGTTCGGCCGCTTTTTTCGCGCCAAGCTCCACTAACATGCTTTCCGCACGATGCAAACGTTCCAGCCAGCGTTTGGTCATTTCGGTTTCAATTTTAGGGTGCGTGTGTTTGAGCTTTAACAAATCCGCCAGTGGCAAGCGGCAAACTTCCACATTGTTCAATGCGATTGCCGAATGCTTGTAAGCAACGCCTGACAAACCACCAAACCCGAAAAAATCCCCATCACGCAGCAATTGCACAATGTGTGAACGTCCATCCGCCAAGGTATTGACAATTTTGACAAAACCTCGACGTAAAGTGAAGGCATGATGTGCTTCCATCCCTTGATGGTAGATAATTTCATCCGGCGCGTACTGGATAATGGCAGGCTGAAACGCCTGAATCTGTTCCACCTCTGCCGTATCTAAAGTAGCAAAAATAGTGATGGGTCGAATACTACAGGTCAAACAATGACCTTTGGCTTGGTGGTGTGGCACGTGCATTACCCTTAAGAAATCTTATTAGTGATTCATAATATACCCATGTTTTAATCAGGTGCAAAATTAGGGGTAATTGAATATGCCATATTTTCTAGCACATTTTACTTGTTAATATTAGAACGCCGCTTATTGCAAGCAGCGTGGAAACGGGAATAACTACCTGTTGGGTTTCTTGCAACGTTATCACTTCCCTCAAACCATGCAGGCAGACATTGCGGCAAAAACTTCCCCGGCTGCTAAAATGGAACGCTTTGTGGAACTGCTTGGTGAGCAGAAATTCCTGCTGCTGATCGACGAATACGACCACTTTGCCAACACCATTCTCGCGGATGACCTGCAACTGTTCCAAAAAATCATGGGCAAAGGCGGGTTTGTACGCAGTTTTTACGAAGTGCTGAAAACTGCCACTCAGCGCGGCACACTTGACCGGCTGTTTGTCACGGGTGTTACGCCAGTAATGCTCGATAGCATGACCAGTGGCTTTAATATTGGTGTGAATTTGTCGCTGCATGAAGATTTTAATGAAGCAGTGGGCTTTACCGAAGCAGAAGTTATCACCCTATTGCAACCGCTGGCGGATACCTGCCATTTATCGCTGGAAAAACTGCTGAGTGATACCCGTGCTTGGTACAACGGCTACCGCTTCAATCTCAAGGCAGAGCAAAGCGTTTATAATGCCAATATGCTGCTGTATTTCGTCAAAAATTTTGACCGCAAACGTTGTGAATACCCCAAGCCGATGCTGGATGAGAATATCGCCTCAGACTACGGCAAAATCATGAAGCTGTTCACCATCGGCAACCGTGATGACAATTTCGCGGTGCTGGATGAATTGTTGAATGCAGGTGAAGTACAAGCCACCCAGCGGCGTAAGCTCGACTTTGACAAGGAGTGTCTTGACCGCAACGATTTCATCAGCCTGCTGGCTTACAGGGGGGTTATCACCTTAAAACGTGATTCGTTGGCTGGACAATTTTTCACCATCCCCAACCAAGTGATCCGCGAGTTGTGCTTAAGGTCAACTTCCAGCATTTGATTGAGCTGAAATACAACAAAAAAGGCGATGGTGACAAAGGTTGGGAGGCCAAGAAACAGGAAGGCATTCAGCAAGTGCAAGGCTATTTGCAATTGCCCAGCATTTCAGCACTCAAGAACTTGAGCGCTTGGCTGATCGTGACTGATACGCAGCGCGTGGAAGTGTCTAAACTGGCTTGACAATACGCAATGCAATGAGCATTCATCACATTCATACTCTTGAAAGTCCCCCTAAAATAAACCTAACAAACCTTAAATCAGGAGAAACCCCATGTTGAAACCGATCAGTTACCTATTGCTGTCCGCCGCGCTTGTTGGCGTAGCTGTTGCCGATGATGCCGCCAAAACAACTGAAGCACATGCCATGCCTGCGGCTACCGCAGCCGTGCCGATTGATGCCGAAGCTGCCGCGAAACAAGCGACCATGAAAAACATGATGCACGCTAATCCGATGCCTAACTACATGGTCATCATTAGAAAAGAAGCGGATACCCTTAAATTGAATGACGAACAAAAAGCCAAAGTCGATGGCTGGTTCAACGAAAACAATTCCAAAGCGGCTGAAGTGGTCACAAAAATCGTCGCCGCCGAACAAGCCTTCGCAGAGGCGTCCATGAGTGGCACAAGTGAAGCCGATCTGATGAAACAGTTTGATGAAATGGCAGCGATGCGCCGCGCTTTAGCAGAACAAAAAACCAAATGCCGCGACCACATGCAAACCGTTTTGACCCCAGAACAATGGACGCAAGTGGTTAGTCTCCAAAAAGCATCTATGACCAGCAAATAATATCTCCCTCACATCCCGCCGATCAAGTGTGTGAAATAACACAGAAAAACGTGTTATTTCACACACCCATCTCATTGATAAAAACTCAAGTATTTAATAAAAAACAAAAAATCATCTGGCACAACATTTGCTATACCAGGAACACAAACCAATATTGACATTTATCAAACCAAAAGGTGGACGCATGAACCAAACAACATCATTGAAAACCGGACTGGCTGTGGCTGGCGCTTTATTCTTGACTGCCTGCGGTGGCGGCTCTAGCAGCAGTGACACCACCAGCACTGCCTCCACCGCAGTAGCGGCAACCGCCGCCACCACTAGCCTGACTATCCCCTTCGCAGCAAAAGCCGGAACAACCAGCATCAGTTGCGATGCCACCCTGACCGGGCTGGGTTCATCCGGTGATAGTGGTAAAGTCAGTGATTTTGCCTTCTACATCCACGACATTATGCTGAAAACCAGTGATGGCAAAAGCGTCAGCACCACCTTAGATGACAACGCTTTCCAAGACCCACAATACGGCGTAGCGATGTTAGATTTCCAAGACAAAACGGATTCCTGTAACGGCGCTGTCAAAACCACCAACAAAGAAGTCAAACTCAAAGCAGCCGTTGACCCCGCCACTGTCACGGGCATTGAATTTATAGTCGGTGTACCTTCCACTGCCAACCACCACAACGCCAGCACTTCGCGTGCGCCTTACAACCGGGCGGGGATGTTCTGGGCTTGGCAGTCTGGTCACAAATTTATGCGCTTGGATATTAACCCCACCGCCTTGGTGACAAAACTGGATAGCACCACCACCAAAACCTTCAACCTGCATCTGGGTTCTACCGGCTGTTCTGGCGACCCAACCATCGGCGCAGTCGTTACTTGCACCAGCCCCAACCGCCCCACCGTCAAATTGGATGGTTTTAAAGTCACCGGTTCAACTACAAGCACGGTCGTGCTAGATTATGCCAAAACCATCGCTGGAACGAACATCAACATTGACACGGGTAGCGCCATTGGCTGTATGTCTGGACAAGACGACAAAGATTGCCCCGCTATCTTCGGCAATCTTGGTTTGGCACACAGCCTTGGCAGTACCACCCCCGGCTCACAACAGGCATTCTCTATTCAGTAACGGATGAAACCAATCAATTTTTTACAGACCACCGCGAGCGTAGCCCTTATCACGGGCTGCGCCTTGCTGTTGAGCGGCTGCCCAGAAAAGGACAGCCGCACGACTATTAACACTGGCGATGGTACAACCTTCGCCAGCCGTGATTTTATCTGGAACATTCCTGCGGATTATCCACTGCCGGTCGTTCCCATCACCAACGTGCTGACCGAAGAGAAATTCCAACTCGGCAAGCACCTGTTTTATGACCGGCGCTTGTCTGGCAATGGCACGCAAGCCTGTGCTTCTTGTCATGTGCAATCCTTAGCATTTTCGGATGGCGCTATCCGCCCGTTGGGGTCAACGGGTGAAATGCACCCACGTCATTCCCAAGCCTTGGTGAATATTGCCTATAACGCTTCCGTCAATTGGGGAAATCCCACCACTGTCACCTTGGAACAACAAGCGCCTGTGCCGATGTTCGGCGAATTTCCGGTGGAACTGGGCATCAACGACGCCAATAAAGACGCCGTTCTCGCACGCTTCAAAGCCGAACCGCGTTACGCCGACCTGTTTGCCAAAGCGTTTCCGGGGGAAGCCAGCCCGATCCATTTCGATAATATGGTCAAGGCGTTAGCGAGTTTTGGGCGGGGTTTGAACAGTTTCAATAGCCCGTTTGACAAGCATGAAGCAGGCGATACCACCGCCTTATCTGCTCCCGCCCTACGGGGGATGCGGCTGTTTTTCGATGAGAAAACCGAGTGTTTCCATTGCCATGATGGTATGAATTTCACCCAATCGTCGTTTGATCGCACCCAAAGTTTCGCCAGCGCGGTGTTTTTCAACAATGGGCTATACAATATTGACGGCAAAGGTGGCTACCCCGAAGGCGGCGAAGGCATTTATGAAATCACCGCTAAGCCAGAAGACATGGGGCGTTTCCGTCCACCCACTTTGCGCAATATCGCCCTGACCGCGCCTTATATGCACGATGGCAGCATTGCCACGCTGGAAGAGGTGGTGCGCCATTACAATGATGGCGGGCGCAATATCACCAGCGGCGCGAATGCCGGGGATGGGCGGCTGAACCCCAACAAGAGCAGTTTCATCCGCCCCATCGGTATGAC
This sequence comes from Candidatus Thiothrix sulfatifontis, assembly GCA_022828425.1. Classification (NCBI taxonomy): domain Bacteria; kingdom Pseudomonadati; phylum Pseudomonadota; class Gammaproteobacteria; order Thiotrichales; family Thiotrichaceae; genus Thiothrix; species Candidatus Thiothrix sulfatifontis. The sequence continues at coordinate 2,022,234 of CP094685.1, read as the reverse complement.
TGAGCAGGAAATACAGGATATGGTCGCCTTTCTGGAAAGCCTCACCGACCGCGACTTTGTGACCAACCCACGTTTTGCCAACCCTTGGGAATAAGCCATGCTCCGCACTGTTACAAGTTTCGCCTTACTGATCTCACCATTGGCGGTATTCGCTCACACCGACGAACACAAGCACACGCCTGATCCGACCACGACCACCGAAGTCGGCGCGGCTGCCAGCATGACGTGGCATTCGCAAGGCGCGGCAGACAGTGACGGGCTGTGGCGCATTCCCGGCGTGATGATGGGTGGGCATTCCTTGCCCGTTGAAAAAGGCGGCAAGCTGGATGATGCTATCCTGTGGGGTTCACACCGTTTGGGCGAACGCACCACCGTCAGCGCCAAAGCCGGGGTACACAATGACGGCACAACCAGTATTGAACTGGAAAACCTAACGCTGGATTACCAACCGAATACGCCCAAACCCGTTACCCTGAGCGCAGGTTTGCTAGAACCGGCGTTTACGCCATCAGCTCACCATCACCCCAGCACTGACACCTTTGCCGAAAGCACCTTGCTGGCAGATGCGTTTTGGGGCAGAAGTATTCATGACACGGGCGTGCGCGTCGCGGGCAACCCCACTGCCAATACCGAAGTCGGGGTCGAAGTGTGGAACGGTGACTTTTTCCCTGCCAGCAAGGGCGAAGGGGCGCAGGATATTTACGCCAAATTCAACCACGAACGCGCAGGCTGGGATTTAAACGGCGGCGCATGGGCGATGCAGGCAAATGCGGCTAAACGTAGCGATGACCGCTATTTTTCCACCGACCATTCTCACACACCCAGCGGCGTTACCCTGACGGATGTGCAGTTCAGCGGCGACACCCGCATGGCTGGCACTTGGTTTGCACTATCCGCCCCGGAAAAACACGGCATCAAGGCAGGCTTGCGTTACGAAGCCGCACAAGCGCAATCCAGCGGTACGCTGTCGGATACCACCCGCACCGCCAACTATGACAGCGATCACTTGGCCTATGCAGTCACCCCCAGTTTGGAATGGCGCAAGCTAAAGCTCAGTTACCGGCTGGAAAAATTGTCACTGGAAAACGACCTTGGCGGCAATGGTGCACAAGTGTTAGCCGATGAAGCCAAGCTGATCACCGATGCCAACCCCAAGCGCGAAACCGTGCAAGTGAATTGGCAGTTCAACAAAAAGGTGGGAGCACGGCTGGCGTATACCCAAGACAATACGCTGGCGGAAACCGATGATCGGGTCAGTGTTGGGCTGGTGTGGCAAGACACCTTATACAAAAAATAGGCCGTGTTATTCCATTCATGCAGTGCCCAACTGCACTATAGTTAAAGAGATGCACGCATCTATGCTGCATTTCTATCAGCGAGGGCAACACCATGAAACAATTATTAGCCAGTGCGTTACTGCTCACTGCGACAGCGAGCGTGCAAGCCACGGTTTCCGAATATACCGAATTTTTTATCCCTTACGAACGCACGCAAAGCGGCTACGTGTGTTTAGACGAGCAGCTCATGGAGGCTGAATTCGGCATCCCCTTAGCCAGCTTGATGGAAGGGATTTTTTCCGAAACCAAAACCCTGCACCAAGTATTAGGTGGAACAAGCACTTATCAAAACATCAACTTATTGGTGAATGGCACGACCACGATTCCCTACATTTACAACTTTGACCGTTACACCAGCAGCGGGGTGTTTGAATATTCCTTCACACTGGATATGGCAGCATTTAACACCTTAAATGGCGCAACCGTTGCCGGGCGGCAAAAGACCAAAAACACCGCGAAATTGGCGCTCATTGCGATGCTCAAGACCGCAGAAGCCATACACGGCGCGGGTAATTTCAGGGTGTGGGTAAAGTTCAATAACTTGCCATCACAAACGGGTTTGAGCGGGAGTCTGGTGCACAGCGGTGGTGTGGATTGGCCTACCTGGCCTTATACCGCGTCGAGCAGCATTTACAGCACGTATCGGGCAGAGATGCTTGCAGCCGGGTGTTAATCATAAACAAGCACTGCGCAAACGGGCTTCCACCCGCAATGCGGTCATGCGCTGGGTATCCGCGATGGCGGGATATAGGTGAAAATGTGCCGCCACTTCCTGCGCGTAACGACTCGCCAATTGCTCCACCCGCTCGCGACTTTCCAGTGATAATGCCTGCAAGGTCAATAAACGGGGCGCAAGCCGCTGTAAGTAACGGGCGCACAAATCTTGTTCTGCCACTTTTGCCCAGGTTTCACGCAATAACAGCGGCGGAAAATGACTCGCTGCCAGCACGTCGCTCACCACCTCACCAGCGGCATTCAACGCCAGCCCAGTGCCATCGGCTGCCCGCACAAACCATTGCGCTTGCGGATTTTGCCCCGCGCAATATTTCACCTGCTGCTCCAGCCGGTAACTGAGTGGGGGCAGCCCACGCCGCGCTTCTTCGGGGGTATTGTCCAACTCTAATTGGCTGGCGCTGATGCATTTCCATGCGGGGTGAATGGTGGCTTGGCGCATTTCCTGCGGCTGGCGGCAACTGGCTAATAAGGCCAATGGCTGGCGCGTTCTGTCTTCCAGCAACCAAAATTCGTAATAATCGTCTTGTGGCAAGGGGACTTGCGCCGTTTCTAGCGCGGCGACCATCACCCCATGCGCGGCTTCCACCGCAGAGCGGTCAATGCTGGGGTCGAGTGGAAAAGGTTTGAAACCGGCGCTGCGTTCCCAACGGCCGATTCGCGCATAACCGATACCACGCGGGGTGGTGCATTTAAACTGAAGCTCCCAGTCCACACCATTAAAACTTAAGGCGCGAATCTGCGCATTCGCCACTACCTGCAAAACGCCATTGAAAGGATTGTGTAAGCGCTTTGCGTAAGTATCCATGAATAACCTGTTAGTTAGGATGCGGACGGGGTTTTCTGCGCCGCTGTTCACCACCGCCACCTTGCTGACGGCGATTATTGTCTTGCCCGTGATGGGCAACGCGTTCACGCTGACTGCGCGGCGGACGCTGCAAGTCACTTGGCAGCAATTCCGCATTAATCCGCGCAACTGGCAACGGCTTGCCGGTATACGCTTCAATATCTGGCAAATAAAACGCGGTATCTTCACACGCAAAACTGTGCGCTTCGCCCGACGCACCGGCACGCGCAGTGCGCCCAATGCGATGCACGTAATCTTCTGCCACTTGCGGCAAATCAAAGTTGAATACGTGCGACACATCAGGAATGTGCAACCCCCGTGCCGCCACGTCGGTTGCAATCAATACCTGAAAATCACCCGCTTCAAATGCTTGCAACAGCTTTTCGCGCTTATTCTGGCGCACATCGCCGGAAATCAAATCGGACGTAATGCCATTCGCCCGCAAATAATCGTCAATCTTTTCAGCAATGTGCTTGGTATTCACAAACACAATCGCTCGAAACGGCTGAAGCTTACGGATTAACCCAATCAACAACGGAATTTTTTCGTCATTTGCCGGAAAATACACGTGTTCAGCGATATTGTCCGCGCCGACCGATTCGGTTTCGATTTTCACCTGCTGCGGGTTATTCATGTGCTCGTAAGCCAATTCCAACACGCGCTGCGATAAGGTCGCGGAAAACAACATATTCAAGCGCTTTGCCGGTGGCGGCAATTTGTGCATCAAATAGCGCACATCCTGAATAAAACCCATGTCAAACATACGGTCAGCTTCATCCATGACCAACGCTTGCGCGTGCTTCAGCGTAAACACATGCTGCTTGTAATAGTCGATAATGCGCCCCGGCGTGCCGATCAATACGTCGACGGGTGCTTCAAACTGGCGGCGTTGTTTGTCGTAACCCGCGCCCCCGTAGACCAGCACCGAACGCAAGCCGGTGTGTTTACCCAGTTCTTCCGCATCCCGCGCAATCTGAATCGCTAATTCGCGAGTTGGCGCAAGAATCAAACAACGCACACTGCCCGCTGCTGCATCCGGTAGCGGATTCGTCAGCAAATGCTGAAAAATGGCGACCAAGAATGCGCCCGTTTTCCCCGTACCCGTTTGGGCTTGCCCGGCAATATCTTGCCCTGCCAAGGCCAATGGCAAGGTTTCCACCTGAATGCGCGAGCAAAACTCAAAGCCCGCTTCTGCCAACGAAGCCAGTAAGCGCTCATCCAGCGGAAACGTATCGAAACGTGTTTGACTTAAGTAAAAATTTTCCATTGCGTGAGAATATCACAATGAATCAGCAAGTCAGCACAAAAAGCACGCCAACTTTGCCGGATTTTTCAAGAAAACCTTAGACAACCCCGCATTGTCGACAGGCATTCATTAATATGTCGACAATATTGCTATTTATCAGTAAATTTACGCGCAAATGTATTCTAATAGTCAACATCGTGCGCTATTATTCTTTGCCTTCTTACCGTGAACATGACACATTGTCGACACTATACGGCGCTACCGGAGGCGTAATATGAGTACAACTGCTACACTGGCACAACACCTTGCCAGTACGTTGGGGCTTAAAAACACCAATAAACTTTACTGGAACCAATCCTCCCCGGTTCTCTACGAACAAGCCCTCAACCGCAGCGAAGGCAAAATCAGCGAAGCTGGTGTCTTTGTCGCCTACACGGGTACATTTACGGGTCGCGCCCCCAATGACAAATTCATTGTGGATGACGCTGGCTCACACGATAAAGTGTGGTGGGGCAAAGTCAATAAAGCACTCACCGAAGCACAATTCGACCAAGTATTGGCGGATGCGCTTCAGTTTTTGGAAGGGCGCGAATTATTCGTCCAAGACTTGCTGGCTGGTGCAAGCGAAGCCGACGAATTGCCGGTACGCATTATTTCGCAATACGCTTGGCACGCCCTGTTTGCGCGGAATATGTTCATTCGCCCCGACGACTTGAACCGCACCTTAGGCGTAGACGAACCCAAATTCACCGTCATCCACGTACCCGATATGCAAGCCGACCCGGAAAAGCACGGCACGCATTCGGGCGCATTCGTGCTCTTGAACCTGACACGCGGGCTGATTCTGATTGGTGGCACGCACTACGCGGGCGAAATCAAGAAATCCATTTTCTCGGTGCTCAACTATTTGTTGCCACAGCGCGGCATTATGTCGATGCACGCTTCTGCCAATGTCGGCAAAGAGGGCGATGTGGCGATTTTGTTTGGCTTATCCGGCACGGGCAAAACCACGCTCTCGGCTGACCCGAATCGCGCCCTGATCGGCGATGACGAACACGGCTGGAGCGATCACGGCGTATTCAATTTGGAAGGCGGCTGTTACGCCAAAGTCATTAATTTGTCCGCAGAACAAGAGCCGATGATCTACAAAACCACCCAAACCTTCGGCACGGTGCTGGAAAATGTGGTGATGGATCAAGCGACCCGCAAGCTGAATTTGGATGACAATAGTCTCACCGAAAACACCCGCGCCAGCTACCCGATTACGCAAATTCCGGGCGCGTTATACCCCGGCAAAGCAGGCCACCCCAAACACATTATTATGCTGACCTGCGATGCATTTGGCGTATTGCCACCGATTTCCAAGCTCACCACCGAACAAGCGATGTACCACTTCATTTCCGGTTACACCGCCAAAGTCGCGGGCACAGAAAAAGGCGTGACCGAACCCACCGCAACGTTCAGCACCTGCTTTGGTGCGCCCTTCATGGCGTTGCACCCCTCGGTGTATGCGGACTTGCTTGGTGCGAAAATCAACGAACACGGCGTGTCTTGCTGGCTGGTCAATACCGGCTGGACCGGCGGCGGCTATGGCGTCGGTAAACGCATGAACATTCACCATACCCGCAGCATGGTGAATGCCGCGCTGAATGGGGATTTGGATCAGGTGGATACCCGCCGCGATGCCATTTTCGGTTTGAACATCCCGGTTTCGTGCCCGGATGTGCCGTCTGACGTCTTAGAACCGTCATCCACGTGGGCGGATAAAGCGGCGTATACCGCCAAGGCGACCTATCTGGCGTCACTGTTCCACAAAAACTTTGCGCAATACAGTGCGGGTGTTTCTGCTGCTATTTGCGCGGCTGCGCCATTGCAAGGCAAGGAATAATGCCTCACGCCCTTCTCGCGCGCGGGGAGAAGGGCGTTTTGCGGTAAAATCCGCTATAATGTGGCCTTAACCCCTGACCCCAAGAGCCACCCCATGCCCGCTTCTTTCGCGAATTTGAACCTCCCCCCCCAACAACTCGCCAATCTGGGCAACTTGGGTTACAAACTGATGACGGGGATTCAAGCCAAAGCCCTGCCCCACGCTTTACAAGGCGCTGATTTAATCGGGCAAGCCAAAACCGGCAGCGGCAAAACCGCCGTGTTTGCAATTACCTTGCTGGCAAAACTAGACCCGCAAAATTTCGCCGCGCAAGCCTTGGTACTCTGCCCGACCCGCGAACTCAGTGCGCAAGTCGCCACCGAAATCCGCCGCTTGGCACGTTACCAGCCCAATATCAAAGTCGTGACTTTAACCGGCGGGCAACCCCTTGCTCCGCAAGCCGCTTCCCTAGAACACGGCGCACACGTCATTGTCGGCACACCGGGGCGCATTAACGACCACATCGGCAAACACACCATCGAACTCAACCAAATCCACACGCTGGTGCTCGACGAAGCCGACCGCATGTTGGAAATGGGTTTCATGGAAGACATCGGCAAAATCATTAGCCTTACCCCGAAACACCGCCAGACCCTGCTGTTTTCTGCCACCTACCCCGACGACATTAAACGCCTGAGTGCGCAATTCCAACGCAACCCGATCGAAGTCAAAGCCGAAGCCTTGCATACCGCCGGGGTCATTAACCAGTATTCGTACCTGTGCAATAAAACTGAACGGCTGGCCGCACTCGAAACCTTGCTGGCGCATTACAAACCGCGTTCGGCGGTGATTTTCTGCAATATGAAAGTCGGCGTACGCGAAATCACCGAACATTTGAGCCAACTCGGTTTCAGCGTCAAAGCCTTGCACGGCGAAATGGAACAGCGTGACCGCGACGAAGTATTCGTGCAATTCAAACACAACAGCTTCAATTTGCTGGTCGCCACCGACGTTGCCGCACGCGGGTTGGACATCGAAGACCTGCCCTGCGTCATCAACTACGAATTACCGCACGATGCCGACATTTACATCCACCGCATCGGGCGTACCGGACGCGCGGGCAAGGAAGGCATGGCACTCAATCTACTCACCGATGCCGAACGCCACAAACTGGCTGACATTGGCATTGCGCAGAAAACCGAACTGGACTACGAAGTGATTTCCGCCCTGCCCAAAGCGGCGCTCAGCCCTACTCAACCCAGCAATGTCACGCTGTGCATTGCGGCGGGGCGCAAGGAAAAAGTCCGCCCCGGCGACATCCTCGGCGCACTCACCGGCGAAGATGGCATTAATGGTAAATCGGTCGGCAAAATCGACGTATTGGAATACGCCGCCTACGTTGCGGTCGAGCGTAGCGCTGCCAAACAAGCGTTGAATTGCCTGCTGAATGGCAAGATCAAAGGGCGTAAGTTCAAAGTCAAATCGCTATGATAACGTTGTGAGGGATGTTTCATCCTCGGCGAAAACCGCTACTATATGTCCCTACTTTGTTTTGTAGAGCGGTAACAAACCTATGAATAGTCTGGAATGGCGCGTCACCGCCTCCCTTGCTGCGATTTATGCGGTGCGGATGTTGGGTCTGTTTATGATCCTGCCCGTATTCGCGCTGTATGCAGAAACCTTCCCGGATTCCACCCCCGCGTTGGCGGGCTTAGCCATTGGCATTTACGGTTTATCGCAAGCGGTGTTCCAAATCCCACTCGGCATTCTTTCGGATAAAGTCGGACGCAAGCCGGTCATTATCGGTGGTTTGTTGGTATTTGCGCTGGGAAGCGTGATTGCAGCACTGGCGTCATCCATGTGGCTCATCGTGCTGGGGCGCATGATTCAAGGCATGGGCGCGGTGGCTGCGCCAACGATGGCACTGGCGGCGGATTTGATTCGCGAAGAACACCGCATTCGCACCATGGGCGTGATTGGGCTAACCATTGGGGTGTCCTTCATGCTGGGAATGATTCTGGGGCCGATTGTCAGTCAAGTGGGTGGTGTTCCCAGTATTTTCTGGTTAACCATGCTGCTCGCGCTATCGGGGATTGCGTTGGTGGTATTCGTGATTCCCAACCCCGCGCGCACCTTGCAACACCGTGACGCCGGTATCATCAAAAGCTACCTCAGCACAGCGCTTAGTAATGCGGCGTTATTGCGCATGAATGTGGGGGTTTTTATCCTGCATTTGGTGATGACAGCCAACTTTTTGGTATTGCCCACCCTGTTCACCCACGAATTGGGGCTGCCGACGGCGGAGCATTGGAAGGTGTATTTGCCGGTATTCATTGGCTCATTCGTGCTGTCTGTCCCGCTGATTATTATGGCGGAAAAACAGCGCAAGATTCGCCCGCTCTTGCTGGGTTGCACCGTCTTACTGATTATTGCCGAATTACTCATGGCAGCCGGTCATGCTCAGATCGTGTGGTTGCTGGTCGCTTTTTGGCTGTTTTTCATTGGTTTTAACTTTTTGGAGGCGGTACAACCGTCGTTAGTGGCTAAATATTCCGACGTTAATACCAAGGGAACCGCGATGGGGATTTTCAGTAGCTCGCAGTTCTTAGGCATCTTTGCAGGCGGTACTCTCGGCGGCATGGTGAATCATGAATGGGGCGCAACCGGCGTATTCCTGTTCAGTGCGGTGGTGGTGGGCATCTGGTTATTAGTCGCGCTGCAATTGCCTCAGCCGACTTTTTATACCAGTAAAATACTGAAGCTGGATCCGTTGCTGTTTTCTGACCCGCAACGCTTGCATACCGAATTGCTGGCTGTCGCTGGCGTAAAGGAAGTTGCACTCGCCGCCGAAGAATGCATCGCTTATCTGAAAATCGACAAGACCGCACTCGATCAGGCGGGCTTGGATGCATTCTCACCCGCTTCAGCGTAGAATCTCGCGAAATATTGACATAAGGAACGAACATGGCAAATGGTATCAACAAAGTCATTCTGGTTGGCACGGTGGGCAGAGACCCTGAGATGAAATACATGCCCAGCGGTGACGCAATCGCCAATATCAGTGTCGCCACCAGTGAATCATGGAAAGACAAAAATACCGGCGAGAAGAAGGAAGCCACTGAATGGCACAACGTGACTTTTTACCGAGGCTTAGCCAAAGTCGTTGGTGATTATGTTCGCAAAGGCCAATTGCTTTACGTCGAAGGCAGCCTGAAAACCCGTTCGTGGGAAAAAGATGGGCAAAAACACTACCGCACCGAAGTGAACGCCACCGATATGAAAATGCTGGGCGGGCGTCCCGGCGGCGGCATGGGTTCGGGCAATTACGACGACTCATCCGCCGCCCCCGCGCAACGCAGCAGTAATCAAGGCGCTAGTAATGGCGGTGGTTACGGTGGCAATGCACCCTCTGCGCCAGCAGACAATGCACCGAGTCGTGGCTTTGAAGACTTCGACGATGATATTCCCTTCTAAATCGCATCTAGGGGATACCCTTGTACAAGCTGGTCTTGGTGCCAGTAGGCAGGCCGCGACTCAGCCCCTATAATCTTCCCCAGTGCTTGTACTGGAGAGCGCATTAGACGCCAGCTAGGAGGAATACAAGCACTAAACCATGTTGTGACAAGTTATTATAATGACACAACATTAAAATTAGAAAAAAACATCCAAAGCCACCGACTCAAATCGGTGGCTTTTTTCTTTGTTTAACTCTCAAAGCCTTGACCAATCCACGCTGTCAGCGTTTCATGGAACATCACATCGGTCAATTCTTCAACAATTGCCGCTTCAATGTCTTCCGCTTCGTGATCCTGTACTTCGGTTTGCGCCGTTTCCAGCATTTCGGCACGGACTTGCGCCAAATACGCCAAAATCTCTTCCGCTTCAGTGCGTTCAATCGGCAACATCCCAAAGCTGAAGATATTCTGCTCATTCGGCAGCTTCAATAAACGCGACGCAATGCAAATATTGGTGGGAATATTGGTCGCATCCAATTGCGCCAACACGCTTGGCTCATCTGAACCCAAGCGGCGCACTTCCACTTTTTTACCGACTTTGCCCAACACTTCCCACAACGCGAGTTCGGAATGTGCAAACGCATCCAAATACTGACAGGCGAACGATTTATCTTCCTGTTGCACGCGGGCGCGAATAAAGGCTTCCAGCACACTTTCGCCGTCTTCATTGGTTTCGGTCGTTACAAAATGCTCAAACACATGCGAATGCGCCATTTGCCCTAAGGGTTCTTCATCAAGGTAATCCAGCACTTCGTCGCCGGATAATTCCAGCATTTCAGCGGCATAAGCAATCGCATCGGAGAAGACTTCAACCATCCACTCTTCCCACGGCGGGTTCGCAATATAAGCGCTCAGCAGCTCCATTGCGCCGCTGACTTGTTGTTCCTGTTCGGCTGTAATCACGGGATAAATCCTTTTTTAATGGTGGTAAACGGTTATTCTACAACAACCCACGTTCGGCAAACGAGACTACTTGATCGCCGATCACAAAATGATCCAACACCCTAACATCAATTAAATGCAAAGCATCTTTGAGCTTTTGGGTAATGCGCTCATCCGCCTGACTGGGTTCGGCAACGCCGGAAGGGTGATTATGCGCGAAAATAATGGCCGCTGCATTGTGATGTAACGCACGGCGCACCACTTCACGCGGGTGTACACTTGCCCCGTCAATCGTCCCGCGAAACAGCTCTTCGTACTGAATCACCCGGTGACGATTATCGAGGAATAAACAGGCGAATACCTCAAAACGGTAATCGCGCAATTTGGAAGTCAGGTAAAAACGTACCGCCTCAGGGTCACTTAGCGCGTCCCCACGCCGCATCTTTTCGCTGAGGTAACGTTTGGACATTTCCAACACCGCTTGCAATTGCACGTATTTGGCTTCCCCCATCCCGTGCGTTGCACAAAAATTTTGTGCGTCTGCATCAAATAATTGACGTAAACTGCCAAACGTTTGCAGCAGTTCGCGGGAGAGGTCAACCGCCGTCTTGCCCTTGACCCCGACACGCAAAAAAATTGCCAGCAATTCGGCATCGGACAAGGCTGGTGCGCCGCGTAACATCAATTTTTCACGCGGGCGTTCATCAAGAGGCCAGTCAGTAATTGCCATGGGTTTCGCTTTTATTGTTGAGTAGGATTCAAGGGTTTAAAACACAAATTTTATGGCATTCCTTCCTAGTAAGAACATCCTTTTAGGGATAAGTGGCGGTATCGCCGCCTACAAATCCGCTGAACTGACACGTTTGTTAGTGAAACAAGGCGCGAACGTGCGGGTGTGCATGACCGCCTCCGCCCAAGCCTTCATTACCCCGCTGACGCTGCAAGCGTTGTCCGGCAACCCGGTGCATACCGAATTGCTCGACCCGCAAGCCGAAATGGGCATGGGGCATATCGAATTGGCACGCTGGGCAGATGTGATTTTGATTGCGCCTGCCACCGCCAATACCTTGGCACGCTTAACTTGGGGCGTGGCGGATGATTTATTGAGTACGGTTTGCCTTGCCTCCACTGCCCGCGTGATCGTTGCCCCGGCCATGAATCAGCAAATGTGGAAACATGCCGCCACCCAGCACAACCTGCAAACCCTGCAAACACGCGGCGTGACGGTGTTCGGCCCGGCAGAAGGGGTGCAAGCCTGTGGCGATACCGGCTTGGGGCGAATGCTCGAACCTGCGGACATTGTGCGCGAATTAGAAGCCTGTTGCGCTACCAGCCAATTGCTGCAAGGGGTGCGCGTCTTAATTACTGCAGGTCCCACCCGCGAAGCGATTGATCCAGTGCGTTTTCTCACCAATCGCAGTTCCGGCAAAATGGGTTACGCGGTCGCCTCCGCAGCAGTCAGCATGGGCGCAAAGGTCATGTTGGTTTCCGGGCAGGTGGCGTTGGATTGCCCCGCTGGAGTAAGCCGCGTTATCACCGAATCGGCAGCGGACATGCTCAACGCCACCCGTGAAGCCGCCAAACAAGCGGATTTGTTCATTGCCACCGCCGCCGTTGCTGATTACACCCCGGTCAGCGTGGCAGACCGCAAAATCAAAAAAAACGCGGCTACCCTTCATCTGGAAATGCAGCGCACCACCGATATTTTGGCTACCATCAAGCAAACCTACCCGCACCTGTTCACCGTAGGCTTTGCCGCCGAAACCCACGATTTAATGACCTACGCCCGCAGCAAACTGGAACGCAAAAACCTCGACATGATCGCCGCGAATTCGGTAGCAGATGGCAAAGCCTTCGACCAACCCACCAATGCGCTCGAAGTGGTGTGGAAAGACGGGCATACTTCCCTGCCTGAAATGGATAAACACGCGCTTGCCACAGCCTTGATGAAATTAGTGGCAGCCCAATACTTGCAACGGAAGCAACCGACACATGACCACGATTGAATACAAAATCCTCGACCCACGCATTGGCACTGAATTTCCTTTACCCGAATACGCCACCATCGGCTCGGCGGGCATGGATTTACGCGCCTGTTTGGATGCACCGCTGGTATTGAATGCGGGGGACACAGAACTCATTCCCACTGGCATTGCGATTCACATCGGCGACCCAACGCTGGCTGCTGTCATTTTGCCGCGTTCTGGTTTGGGGCATAAACACGGGATTGTGCTAGGGAATCTGGTCGGTTTGATTGATTCGGACTACCAAGGGCAATTATTCATTTCCTGCTGGAATCGGGGTAACGACAGCTTCACGATTCAACCGGGCGAACGCATTGCGCAATTGGTCTTTGTGCCGGTGGTGCAAGTAGCGCTGCAACAGGTTGACGATTTCGACCAGTCGCACCGTGGTGAAGGCGGTTTTGGACATTCCGGGCGGCACTAAAGCATGAGCATTCCGCAACCACTCATCTCCCATTCTTTATTCCGTGCTTACGATGTGCGCGGTGTTTATGCTGACAATCTCACCGAGCACAGTGTGCGCCTGATCGGGCAAGCCATTGGCTCGCAATTGCGTGATCGGGGTGAGCAAGCAGTGGTGGTGGGGCGCGATGGGCGGCTTTCCAGCCCCGCCTTAGCGCAAGCCGCCATTGAAGGCTTAATGGCGGCGGGTTGCCATGTCACCAATGTCGGTTTAGTGCCAACGCCGGTGTTGTATTTCGCCGTGCAATCGGGGCTTGCGCCGCACGGGGTGATGATTACAGGCAGTCACAATCCGCCCGACCAAAACGGCATTAAAATTGTGATCAACGGCGAATGCCAGTACAACGAGCGCATTCAACGCCTGTACGAGCGCATTATTCGCGGCGAACTCTGGCATCAGCCCGATGCAGGCAGCGTGCAAACCGCCAGCATTCTGAGCACATATCAACACACCGTGTGCCAGCAAATCCACCTGCAACGCCGCCTGCGGATTGGGCTGGATTGCGGCAATGGCGCAACTGCATTGTTGGCGGAACATTTTTTCCGCGATTTGGGTTGCGAAGTTTACCCGCTGTTTTGTGAAGTCGATGGCAATTTCCCCAACCATTCCCCCGACCCGACGCAACCTGCGAATTTGCAAGCGCTGCAAACCTTGGTGCGCGAACAAGGGCTGGATATTGGCATTGCTTTTGATGGCGATGGCGACCGCTTGATTGCCGTCGATGGTAATGGGCATATTCTCTGGCCGGATCGTATCCTCATCCTGCTGGCGCAAGCGGTATTGCCACAGCAACCGGGGCGTATGGTCGCCTATGACGTGAAATGCACTTATCGGCTGGAGCAGGCTATCCGTGACGCGGGCGGCATTCCCGGCATGTGCATTAGCGGGCATTCCTTGCTGAAAAAATACATCCGAAAACACAACGCGGTATTAGGCGGGGAATTCAGTGGGCATATCGTGTTACGCGATCGTGGCATGGAATACGACGATGGCATGTACATTGCCGCGCGTTTGCTAGAAGTGTTGTCCTGTGAGACCGCTACTCCCGCGCAAGTATTCGCCCGAATTTCTGAAGGTTTCAGCACGCCAGAACACAAGGTCTACTTTGCCTCTTACGAAGCGGCAGCAGCAGTGATGCAAATCTGGATGCAAGATCAGCAACTGCACGCACAACGCCTGATTACGCTCGATGGAATGCGTGCCGAATACGCCGACGGCTGGGGTTTAGCGCGTGCCTCCAATACCAGCCCCACTATTACCTTGCGCTTTGAAGCCGATACGCCGGAACGCTTAGAAGCCATCCGCGCCCTGTTTCGTGCCGATATTCAACGCCTGCAATTGACCCCGGAGGCATTGCCGTTTTAATCTTGCTCCCCTTACCCTCAAGGATTCTCACCACATGAGCAAGAAACAAAGCAGTTCGCAAGACAATGACCCGGAATTCTGGGACTTGGCAGAGAAATTTATTGAGCTGGCGAATACCTCCGTCGACACCAGCGATTTAGGCAAAGTTGGCGCTGCCATGCTGTATGCAGCGGCACGCTTCAACACCTTCGTTGTTGCTGCCTCCTCCATTGACCGCAAAGAATTCATCGAAGACGCTGACGATACGATGGATTACCTCAGCAAACAATTCCGCCACATGCTCGGCGACAACCTGCGTGATTTCAAAGACAACTACAAGGTCTATATCAAACATGACGACGAACAGCCCGAATAGTACCGCTGCTATTCTGATGGAGGCGTTGCCTTACATCCAAAAATATTCCGGCAAAACCATTGTGGTCAAATACGGTGGGAATGCCATGACTGACCCGGCATTGCAACAAAGCTTTGCCCGCGACATCGTGCTGTTGAAACAAGTGGGGATTAACCCGGTGGTTATTCACGGCGGTGGCCCGCAAATCGGCAATCTGCTCAAGCAAATCGGCAAGGAAAGCCATTTCGTGGATGGAATGCGCGTCACCGATGCCGAAACCATGGACGTGGTGCAAATGGTGCTGGGTGGCTTGGTCAATAAGCAAATCGTCAATATGATCAATCAAGCCGGTGGGCGGGCGATTGGTTTGACCGGCAAAGACGGCAATATGATCATTGCCCGCAAAATGCAACACCCGGACGTTGACCTAGGGCATGTCGGCGAAGTCATCGAGATTGATGCCAGCGTGGTCAAAATGTTGGAAGAAGACCGCTTTATTCCGGTCATCGCCCCGATTGGCGTAGGCAGAGATGGTACCAGCTACAACATCAACGCCGACATCGTGGCAGGTAAAATGGCGGAAGTGTTGAATGCAGAACGTTTGCTATTACTCACCAATACGCCGGGGGTACTCAATAAAGTGGGGACTTTGCTGGAAATTTTGAGTCAGCAAGACATCCAAGCATTGATTGCCGATGGCACGATTCAAGGCGGTATGTTGCCCAAACTGGCGTGCGCTACCGATGCGATTGCTGCCGGTGCCAAAAGTGCCAGCATTATTGATGGTCGAGTGCCGCACGCAGTGTTGCTGGAGCTGTTGACGGATCAGGGCGTGGGGACGATGGTGACGCCTTAAGCAATTTGCTTAAACGTTCCCGGTCTTTTTCATAACGCTGGCGCAGACGGTCTTGCTCGGTTTGATTTTCTTGCAAGGCGTGATCGTAAGCCGCCAGTGTCTTTTCGGCATCTTGAATGTAACCGTTGAGTTTTTCACGTTGTTCAGGCTCGGCGACTTTGCTGGCTTGCTCTCTGACCGCCGCTAACTTGGTTTCCAGAGACTCACGCCGTTCCGCAATGGATTGGGTATTTTTATCCAACACGGCTAATTTGCTGTGAAATACGGCTTCCAGTTCCGCTACATCCGCGTAATTAGCCAGCAGGTGGTTGTCTTGTTCTTGTTGCTTGTTATCCAAGGCATCGCGCAATTTTGCCAAGGTCTCGCGGCGTTTGCCTGCGGTAAGCTCTGCTTCGCTGGGTGCTCCCGGCACGATTTCAACGGTCATGCCTTGCTTGTTTAACTGGGCGTGACCCTGCTTTTCGACGGAGGGGGGAACCACATCAGAATAATGCACCATGCCTGCGGCATCTACCCAACGGTATAAACCCGCTTGCACGCTGTTAGCGAATAGCAACAAGGCAAATAAAGCAAAGTGCGGTAATAGGGCAATTCGTCTCATGGCGTATAAAAATCTCAAATGATTTGTATACGTGTATTTTTAGCATCTATACCGCAATAAATCGTGTGATGAGCAGAAGAGCGGGAGAATTAGCGTTACGAAGTGCGCAATGCCCCTTACAACAGAAGCATTGCGACACCCTTAAACCTTAGCGAACGGTGTAAAAAGCATCCGGCACACTGGAACGAATGCGGCTCAAATTGGCTTTAGCTTCGCTCTCGCTGCTGAAGGGGATACGCACTTTGTAATAGCCGCCCACTTGATCAACCACTGCATTGAAACCGGCGGATTGCATTTGGCTGCGCATTGCATCGGCCGTGCCTCGGTTCGGGCTGGCAACCACTTGTACAGCATAAGAGCCGCCAGCCGAGTTGCTGTAACTGCCCGCAGACGAACTGCCTGACGCAGTGTAGTCGTAATAGTTACCCGTAGAAGCCGTGGTCGTACCACTGCCGTAAGCAGAACCTGTCGATGCAGTGCCAGCGCCGTAATCATAATAAGACGTGTTGGCTGTAGTGCCTGTATTAGTCGTAGCAGGGACAGCGGCGCCGTAACCGTAATCGGTGGAAGCTGTCGTTGTACCGTAGCTATTGTTATTGTAAGGCGCGTAATCGCCACCCGTGGTTGCGCCTGCCTGCGTGTTAGCACCCGGCACAGGTGTGCAGCCAGCCATCAAGGTTGCCAGAGTCAGCGCAATTGCGCCCATTTTCAATTGATTGTTCATACGTTTAAGCCCCAAGTGCTAAGTGATTGTTGTTTTGATAGACAGTGTTAGGTTTATGAAGGTTCCCAAACGCACTGCCATTCTCAAGAAAAATGTTCATAACCTTGCCGTTTATCGGAAAAGGTATAATCCACGGATAAACCCGTTTGATTATCATCCACTTCTCCGATAACTGTAACCTGAATGTGATACTTATTAGCCACTTGCTGCACCTCATCTAAATGCTGCTTTGGCAAGGTAAACAATAATTCGTAATCATCGCCGCCCCTCAGAGCAAAATCCAGCCGCTGCGCTAACGCCAGTGGTTGCAATGCGGCTGAAACAGGAATCGCCGTGTGCTGCAAACGCGCCCCCACCCCCGAAGAAGCCGTTAAAATATGCCCCAAATCTGCCAACAACCCATCAGAAATATCCATACAAGCGCTCGCCAACCCACGCAAACACTGCCCCAACGCCACACGCGGGGTAGGATAATTCAAACGCTGCACGCAAAATGCCGCCGCCACCGTTGGCAATACCAAGCGTTGCTGCACAATCGCCAAACCTGCTGCCGCATCACCTAAAGTACCGGAAACGCAAATCCAATCACCGTGTTGCGCCCCGCTCCGCAGTAACGCCCTACCCGGCGGAACCCACCCCATGACTTGAATCGTAATACTCAGTGCACCGCGCGTGGTATCGCCCCCAATCAAGAAAATACCGTGCTGTTCCGCCAGCTCCCGCATTCCGCGCGTGAATTCCGCCACCCATTCTTGATCTGCCGCAGGCAAGGAAAGCGCCAACGTAAACCATGCCGGTTCTGCTCCCATTGCCGCCAAATCACTCAAATTCACCGCCAATGCTTTGTAACCAATCGCGTGTGGTGGCGTATCCAGCGGGAAATGCACCCCGGCATTGGAAGTATCCACCGACACCACCAATTCTTTATTCGCCGGTAATGCCAGCACCGCCGCGTCATCCCCGACACTGACACGCACACTCTCAGGCTGAGGTTGCCACAGAAAATGTTCGCGGATTAGCGAAAATTCCGACATACTATTGCCCGTTGATCGTTAAATAATAGACTCTGGCAGATTTCTGCAACCTCAGCCAGATGTTTTGTGCTAAATGCTTACGATAGAACAGCCTAGACGGGCTGTACGTTTTCTTGCTGGAGCATAAATGGACACAAGCTCAGACACAAAAATTGGGTGCTTACACGTCGCTGGCGTGATTTTATTAACTGTATTTATCTCTGTCAGCGTCACGCTGTGGGTTATTCAATACTTCTTATTTCCCAAGCCGTTTCAACCTGTCACCCTCGATGCGCGTGAAACGACTGTACTGGCGCAAAAACTCCAACAAATCGGTTTACCTGCGGATAATCTCACCCCCGAACCGTATACCGAAGTCGGCGCAAGCCGTGAAATTTCACTATCCGAAAAAGAGCTGAACGCCTTGCTCGCCAAAAACACCGACATGGCAGAACAAGCGGTCATCGATCTTGCTGACAACCTCGCCAGTGCCAAAATATTGCTGCCACTTGACCCCGAATTTCCGTTTATCGGCGGCAAAACGCTCAAAGTGAATGCGGGCATGGAATTGGCCTACGCCAACAACAATCCCATTATCAAACTCAAAGGCGTGAGCGTGTGGGGCGTACCCGTGCCCAACGCATGGCTGGGCAATCTGAAAAACGTGGATCTGGTCAACGAATTTGGCGGCAATGCCGGTTTCTGGCAATCCTTCGCCGCCGGTGTCGAAGACATCCACGTTGAAGAAGGGCATTTGCTCATCAAACTCAAGGAATAGCGCTTACAACACCGTACCGCCGCGTGTGGTCGGGTCATACGCCAAGGTCATGCCGGATACGGTATCCGCCGCAAATTGTGCCAACACCGCCTCCGCTTCAGCCCAAGTCGGCTGTTGTTTCGCCTGCTCAAGCGATGTGAAATGACGGCTGTATAAGCGCGACAACCGTGCTTGTGCCGCCGTGTCGCGATAATCCGCCAAGGCTTCCACCACCGACACGGCTGCCGCACGGTTATTGCACATCAACAACTGATCGCAACCTGCTGCCAACGCTGCTTTGGCTCGCCCCACAAAATCGCCTGCGGCTGCCGCTGCTGCCATATCCAAGGCATCGCTGAAGATTGCGCCCTGAAAACCCATTTGCCCGCGCAAAATCGCCTGCAACCAGCGCGGCGAAAACCCGGCTGGCGCAGAATCCACGCACGAATACACCACGTGCGAGGGCATCACCGCCTCCAGCCCTTGTGCAATCAAATGCCCGAACGGGGCAATGTCTTCCGCCCACAAGGTTTCCCAGCTACGCTCATCACACGGCAAGGCTTCGTGCGAATCCGCCGTCACGCCGCCATGACCGGGGAAATGCTTGCCGACTGACACCATGCCCGCCAAACGTGCGCCCTGCATCCACGCCCCCGTCAATGCCATTACCGTTGGCGTGTCTTGCCCGAAGGCACGATCACCGATCACCCGACTCAGCCCGCGATCAATATCCAACACGGGCGCAAAGCTGAAATCCACGCCCACCGCTTGCAACTCAGATGCCATCAACCAACCCATGCGTTGCGCCGCGTGCTGCGCCGCCGCTGGTGACTGTTGGTACAACGCCGCGTAATACCCCGCTGGCGGCAAACGCTGAAAACTTTCGCGAAACCGTTGCACCCGTCCGCCTTCCTGATCCACCGCCACCAGCAAATGCGGTTCGCGCACCGCCCGAATCGCTGCCGTCAACGCCGCCAATTGCGCCGGATTCTGGTAATTACGCGCAAACAAGATCACGCCCCCGACGGCGGGATGTTGCAACAATTCGCGGTCTGCGGCACTCAACTCCGTACCGGCTAAATCCAGCATGACTGGCCCCAATGACATTTGCTTACTCCTTTTGCTCACACAGTTGTGATACGTTTACGCCATGATACAAACCCTACACCACAGCGACGATGAATTCGGCTCAATCACGGTACTCGATGATGGCGAATGCCGCATTCTAGCCTTTGCACCCAATGATGAGCAAAGCCGCTGTTTAAAAGCCGCCCCGCACGTCTTGCAATACGAATACACCCAAGCGATGTTGCTGGTATTGCTGTTTTGCCAACCCAAACGGGTGCTTATTTTAGGCTTAGGCGGCGGCAGCTTAGTCACCGCTTTGCACCGCCACATCCCCGGCATTCACATTACCGCAGTGGAATTACGCGCCACCGTCATCGACGTTGCCCAGCGTTTTTTCCAAATGCCGCGCAGCAAGCGTTTACAAATCGTCCAACAAGATGCCGACGACTTTCTAAACAACGCCGAATTGCGCAAAGTGGATGTAATATTCGCCGACCTCTACCACGGTGATGGCATAGACCATGTGCAATTGCGTGCCGATTTTGTCGCCCGTTGTGCCGCCAATCTCAAGGAAGACGGCTGGCTCGTGATGAATTGCTGGACAGAACAGCGCGAAGACCCGTTGCTACGCGATGCCTTACGCGCACACTTCACCGACATACGCACCGTGCTGACCGCCAGCAGAAACTGGGTCATCATTGCAGGCAAAGCGCCGGATTTTCAAACGACACGCGCCTTGAAAGACACGGCTGAACACCTGAGCGCCTCGCTGGGCTTTCCGTTGATACGCGCCCTCATGCGCTCGCGG
The DNA here is from genome assembly GCA_022828425.1 of Candidatus Thiothrix sulfatifontis. NCBI lineage: Bacteria > Pseudomonadati > Pseudomonadota > Gammaproteobacteria > Thiotrichales > Thiotrichaceae > Thiothrix > Candidatus Thiothrix sulfatifontis. The sequence goes on along the minus strand of CP094685.1, from coordinate 2,001,795 downwards.
GCATTAGGCGAATAGCCTGTGTTATCATGCTTCCCACCCACTTCATTGGAAAAAACCATGCGCAAACTGCCACGCTTGTTCCTCGCCCTCTGCCTCACCTACGCCCCGTTTGCCCTCGCCGAAACCGTGTTGAAGCGCGGTAATGGCACTGAACCGGAAACGCTGGATATTCACCAATCCTCCGGCGTGTCTGAGGCGAATATTCAGCGCGATATGTTTGAAGGGTTGGTCACAGAAGATGCGTTTGGCAAGCTGCAACCCGGCGTGGCAGAAAAATGGGAGATCAGTGCCGACGGCAAACGCTACACCTTCCACTTGCGCAAAGACAGCCAGTGGTCAGATGGCACGGCGTTGACGGCTGATGATTTTGTCTACGCCTACCAGCGGGCGCTTGCCCCGGAAACCGCGTCCGACTACGCCTTTATCCTCTGGCCGATAGCAGGCGCAGAAGCCTTCAACAAAGGTGAAAAAAAAGACCCCACCAGCATTGGCGTGCAAGCCCTCGATCCGCAAACTTTGGAAATCAACCTCAAAGCGCCCACCTCCTATTTCCTCGGCATGTTAATGCACCCGATGGCGTTCCCCATTCCCAAACAAGCCGTTGAAAAAGCGGGCAAGGATTGGATTAAACCTGAAAATATCCGCTGCAACGGCGCGTACTGCCTGAATGAGTGGACACCGCAAGCCCACGTCAAGCTGGTAAAAAACCCACATTACCGCCGCGCCGCCGAGGTGAAAATCGACAGCGTGTACTACATCCCCACCGAAGACCAGAACAGTGAACTCAAGCGCTACCGTGCCGGGGAAATCGACATTACCTACGACGTGCCGTCCGATCAGATTAAAACGGTTGCGCAAGATTACGCCACAGAATTCCACAGCACGCCGTACATTGGCACGTATTACTACGCATTGAATCTGGAAAATCCAGCGTTCAAAGAAAACCCCAAAGTGCGCCGCGCCCTCTCGCTGGCGTTGGATCGCGGCATTCTCACCGAAAAAATTACCCAAGCCGGTGAAATCCCCGCGTGGGGCTGGGTTCCACCCGTCGATCATTACACCCAGCAAAACATGGAAGAAAAAGCGCTGGATAAGGCGGCTCGCACCAAACTTGCCCAAGAGCTGTATGCCGAAAGCGGCTACGGCGCGGACAAACCGCTGGAACTGGAAGTGCTCTACAACACCAGCGACAACAACAAAAAACTCGCGATTGCGGTCGCGGCCATGTGGAAACAAACCTTAGGTGTGAAAACCAACTTGCGCAATGAGGAATGGAAGGTCTACCTCAACTCGCGCAAGCAAAAGCAGTTCCAAGTGGTGCGTTCCAGTTGGGTTGGCGATTATAACGACGCACACACCTTCCTCAGCTTGTTTAAATCGGATGTCGGCGAAATGAACACCTCCGGCTACAAAAACCCCGAATTCGATCGTTTAATGGCAGAAGCCGAAACCCAAACCGATGCCCAAAAACGTCAGGAAGCGATGGAGCAAGCCGAACGCATTCTGCTCGCCGATACGCCGATCATCCCGATTTACTACAACACCACGCAACACTTGGTCAGCCCGAAAATCAGCGGGTGGGAAAATAATGTGATGGATGTGCATCCAACCCAGTATCTGGGCTTAGTGCCGTAATCGTGCGAATGGCTTAGTCACGGGAGTGGAATTTGCGCCCCGCAAACGCCGCCAACATGCCGCGCAAAATACTCATCTCGCTGACCGTCACTTCTGCCCGCCCGAACAGCCGCCGCAACCGTCGCATCAGCAAACGCGGGTTTTCGGGGTCGAGAAAACGCGTGTCGATCATCGACTGTTCTAAATGCGTGTAAAAACTCTCCATTGCCTCAGCACTGGCCAAAGCTTCATCCGGGTCAGTGGAAGTCGCTGAATTAGGCATTGCTAAACGCATTGCGGTCGCGCACTCGTAAGCCAATACTTGAATCGCCATCGCAATATTCAGCGACAAAAAGTCGAATGCCATCGGAATATGCACCAAGGTATTGCAGTGATCGAGTTCTTCATTGGTCAAACCGTTGCGCTCGCGCCCAAACACTAACGCGATTTTTTGCTGCTGTCGCAAACGTTCCGCTACAAATGTGCCGCATTCCCGCGCATCCATCTGCGGCCATTGCAGAGTACGCTCAGAACGCGCACTCGCCCCAATCACGATGTGGCAATCCGCCACCGCATCCGGCAAGGTCGGCACAATTTTTGCTTGCTCAATAATGTCATTTGCGCCGGATGCCAGCGCCCAAGTGTCTTGCGAATACGGTTTGCGCGGAGCAACGAGGCGTAAGTCTTGAATCCCCATGACTTTCATGGCACGCGCTGCCGAGCCAATGTTGCCGGGGTGCGAGGTTTCCACCATGACGATGCGTAAATGTTGAAGTGTAGTGTATGGCACTGGGTGGTTATCCATCCGATAGTTCGTTAAGCGGACATTATGCTATAGTCTTTTGGGCAATATGACCAATAAATGAATCGCTTGGAAGAGGAGTTCCTGCATGAGAAAAATTGTTTCCCCGCCCACAATAGCGCTTGCTCTGCTACTAACCGTGCTGCCCAGTTTGGCGTTGGCGGCGGATAGCGGTCTGGATGCTTGGTTTGGCACGCTGAATGGCTGGTTATCGACCGTCATTTTCTACGACGTGTTCCCCGGTGAAGCGACAATGCCGTTTATCGTGGCTTGGCTAATTGTCGGGGCGGTGTTTTTAACCGTGCGCTTTAGCTTTGTGAATTTGCGCATGATGGGACATGCCTTCGCCGTCTTGCGCGGCAAGTACCGCACCAAAGATGACAAAGGTGAAGTGACCTCGTTTCAGGCGTTGACCACGGCTTTGTCCGCCACAGTGGGCTTGGGCAATATCGCGGGGGTGGCGATCGCGATTTCCATCGGTGGCCCTGGTGCGACATTTTGGATGATTGTCGCGGGTTTCTTGGGGATGACCACCAAGTTTACCGAAGCAACACTGGCGCAAATGTACCGCGAGGTGCGTCCTGATGGGCGTCTAATGGGCGGGGCGATGGAATATTTATCCAAAGGCTTTGCTGAAAAAGGCATGGCTGGCACGGGTAAATTTTTAGCGGCAATGTTTGCGGTGTTCACGATTTTCGGCTCATTGGGCGCGGGCAGTGCCTTCCAAGTCAGTCAGTCGCTGGGAGCGGTTAAAGACCAGATTCCGTTTTTTGCCGAAACCCCGATTGCTTACGGTATTTTAATGGCGGTTCTAACCGGCTTGGTAATTGTTGGTGGCTTACGGCGCATTGCGCTGGCGGCAGAAGCGATCGTGCCGACGATGGTGATCATTTATTTAGGCGCATGTTTCTGGATTATTTTAAATAATATCAACGGTGTGCCTGAAGCGTTGAGTAAAATTGTGGTAGAGGCGTTTTCACCGATTGCGGTAGCTGGCGGCATTGTCGGGGCAATCGTGCAAGGTTTTAAACGAGCGGCGTTTTCGAGTGAAGCCGGTTTGGGTTCAGCCGCGATTGTGCATTCCACCGCATCAGTGAAATACCCGGTGCGTCAAGGGATGGTGGCATTGTACGAGCCGTTTATTGATACCGTGGTGATTTGCACTGCAACCGCCTTGGTGATTATTTTGACGGGTGTTTACAATGCACCGGAAACCGAGGCGATTCGGGCAGCGAAAGAAGGCGCGGCCTTGACCGCCGTTGCATTCAGAACCGTGGCGGATTGGTTCCCGATTATTCTTACGTTGTCGGTGTTCCTGTTTGCTTACAGCACCATGATTTCTTGGTCTTACTACGGGGAACGTTGCTGGGTGTACTTATTCGGTGAAAAGCTTTCTATCGTTTACAAAGCGATGTTTTTGCTGTTCATTGTGTTGGCATCAGTGGTAAGTGCGGCGAATATGCTGGACTTCACCGATTTGCTGGTATTAGCGATGGCATTCCCGAATTTGATTGGATTGTATTTGCTCAGTGGCAAGGTGCGTGTCGCGCTGACTGATTACACCGCGAAGTTAAAAAGTGGTGAGTTAGATCGCGAAGTACAGCGTTAAACCGCAACCGTTGGGGGGGAAAGATTCTTCGCCCCCAACGACACTCAATGCCGCTTCATAATGCGCTCTTTTTCACGGCTCCAATCGCGTTCTTTTTCAGTGTCACGCTTGTCGTGTTGTTGTTTGCCTTTTGCCAAGCCGATTTCGACTTTGACACGGTTATTTTTCCAATACATTGCCAAGGGTACAACGGTGTAACCTTTGCGGTCGACTGCATTATTGAGCTTGATGATTTCGGTATCGTGCAGCAACAGTTTGCGGGTGCGCAATGAGTCGGGAATAATATGAGTAGAGGCGGATAATAAGGCGCTAATGTGTGCGCCAAATAAAAATACTTCGCCTTTTTCGAGAATCACGTAACTTTCTTTAAGCTGGATACGCCCTGCCCGCAGGCTTTTCACTTCCCAGCCTTGCAGCACCAAACCCGCCTCGAAGGTTTGCTCGATGTAATAGTCGTGGCGTGCCTGCCTGTTCACGGCAATGCTTTTGCTGCCGGGGGCACTTTTCTTCTTGGTCGTCGCTTTTGCCATGAGGGTAATAATCGCCATGCAAGTTAAGGAAACATGAAATGATACGCGGGTTTGCCGTATCATCAAGTGCTTTGTGACAATACTACAGGATTCCCCATGCGCCCAGCTTCACTCAGTTCCATCCTCGACAAAGAGTTTCTCGGCACGTTAGAAGGTCATCATACCCCCGTAATGTTGTGGGGGCCGCCGGGTGTAGGCAAGTCGCAAATTGTGGCACAAGTCGGGGTTCGCCACGGTGCGCCGGTGATTGATGTGCGCTTGTCACAAATGGAACCCAGCGATTTGCGCGGCATTCCTTTCCGTGACAAGGAACTGGTGGAATGGGCGATTCCCTCCATGCTACCGGATGAAGAACGCCACGGGGCAATGGGTATTTTGTTTCTGGATGAAATCACCTCCGCCGTGCCAAGTGTATCCGCCGCCGCGTATCAGTTGATTTTAGACCGCCGACTAGGTGATTACCGCGTACCGGATGGCTGGGCAATCTTTGCCGCAGGCAATCGCCAAGGCGACCGAGGCGTGACTTACACCATGCCCGCCCCCTTAGCCAACCGCTTTTCACACTTTGAAGTCGATTTGAATCTGGATGACTGGGTAGCCTGGGCATACAAGCACCACATCGACGAACGCATTATCGGCTTTTTGCGCTTTCGCCCCGAACAATTGTTTAACTTTGATCCGGCACACAATCCGGTCGCCTTCCCTACCCCGCGTTCGTGGGAATTTGCGCACCGCGCCTTGCAGAAATTTGGCAATTCCCCCAATTTATTGTTGGGAACCTTGCAAGCCTGTGTCGGGCCAGCGGCGGGGATTGAATTGAAAGCCTTTGTGGATAGCCTCGATCAAATGCCGGATTTGGATGCAATTTTACGCGGTGAAGATGTTAAAGCGCCCAAAGAAGTGGATTTGCAATACGCAGTGGCTTCATCGCTGGTAGGGAGGGCGATTCGCGCAAAAGGTACGCCAGAAGCGGCGGAAACTTATGGGCATATTCTCAATTACGCCAAGGCATTTCCGCTGAAAGAAATGGGCGTGATGTTGGTGTCGGATATGCTCCGCGCTGTGGGTGATGAGATTTTTGGGATTCCCGCATTTGCGCAGTGGGCGCAGTCGATTGGCGATATTATGTTGTACGATTAAACGATGTTGTAGAAAAAAGCCCCGACAATGCGGGGCTTTTTTACAGAGAGTGGGTGTTACCCCGCCACTACCGGAATCGGCACAACCTTCTGCGCCGCCTTCTGATAATGCTCCATCTTATCGAAGTTCAAATAACGGTAAATATCACCCGCCATGCTATCAATCTTCTTCGCGTACTCCATGTACTCCGCAACCGTAGGCAATTTGCCCATGATCGCCGCCACAGAAGCCAGTTCCGCCGAAGCCAAGAACACATCCGCGCCAGTACCCAAACGGTTCGGGAAGTTACGGGTAGACGTAGACACAGCAGTGGAATTTTCCGCAATACGCGCCTGATTCCCCATGCACAATGAACAACCCGGCATTTCCATCCGCGCACCCGCACGCCCGAAGATGTTGTAGTAACCTTCGTCACTCAACTGCGAAGCATCCATCTTGGTTGGTGGCGTAATCCACATACGAGTCGGGATTTGCGCAGTCGTCGCATCCAGCAACTTACCCGCCGCACGGAAGTGACCGATGTTGGTCATGCACGAACCGATGAAGACTTCATCAATCTTGCGACCAGCGACTTCTGACAACAAACGCGCATCATCCGGGTCATTCGGCGCACACAAGATAGGCTCTTTGATCTCATCCATATTGATTTCGATCACCGCCGAGTATTCCGCATCCGCATCCGCACGCATCAGGCTAGGGTTCGCCAACCATGCTTCCATGCCCTTAATGCGACGCTCGATGGTGCGCGGATCGCCATAACCTTCCACCAACATCCACTTCAACATCACGATGTTAGAACGCAGGTATTCCGCAACCGATGCTTCCGACAACGCAACCGTACAACCCGCCGCCGAACGTTCCGCCGACGCATCCGACAACTCAAACGCCTGTTCAACCGTCAGGTGATCCAACCCTTCGATTTCCAGCACCGTGCCGTTGAACACGTTCTTCTTGCCCTTCTTTTCCACCGTCAGCAAGCCTTCTTTGATCGCTTGGTGTGGAATGGCATGAACGAGGTCACGCAACGTGATACCCGGTTGCATTGTGCCGGTGAAACGTACCAACACCGATTCCGGCATATCCAATGGCATAACGCCAGTAGCAGCAGCAAACGCCACCAGACCCGAACCCGCCGGGAAGGAAATACCAATCGGGAAACGGGTATGCGAGTCACCGCCCGTACCCACGGTATCCGGCAACAACATCCGGTTCAACCACGAGTGGATAACACCGTCACCGGGGCGCAACGACACACCGCCACGAGTCATGATGAAATCAGGCAACGTGTGGTGCGTTACCACGTCAACCGGCTTAGGGTAAGCCGCCGTATGGCAGAAAGACTGCATCACCAAATCCGCCGAGAAGCCCAAGCAAGCCAAGTCTTTCAGCTCGTCCCGCGTCATCGGGCCAGTAGTATCTTGTGAACCCACCGTCGTCATTTTCGGTTCGCAATACATACCGGGGCGTACACCCGTCATGCCGCAAGCCTTACCGACCATTTTTTGCGCCAGTGTAAAACCTTTACCCGTGTCAGCAGGCTGCTCAGGCGTGCGGAACAAATCAACCGGCGGCAGCCCCAGTGACTCACGCGCCTTAGCCGTCAAACCACGCCCGATGATCAAATTGATACGACCACCCGCACGCGCTTCATCCAACAACACTTGGGTTTTCAGGCTGAAGGTGGAAATAACTTCATCCGTACCATGACGCTTGGCAACGCCCTCATACGGATAAACATCAACCACGTCACCCATGTTCATTTGGGCAACATCCATTTCAATCGGCAGCGACCCAGAATCTTCCATCGTATTGAAGAAGATCGGCGCAATTTTGCTACCAAAGCAGTAACCGCCCACGCGCTTGTTCGGAATCCCCGGCATATCGTCGCCAAAGAACCACAGCACGGAGTTGGTGGCAGACTTGCGCGAAGAACCCGTACCCACCACGTCACCGACGTAAGCCACTGGGAAGCCTTTCGCTTTCACCGCTTCGATTTGCTTCAAAGGGCCGACGCTGCCTTGGACTTCTGGCTCGATACCATCACGCGCCATTTTCAGCATCGCGTTAGCATGGAGTGGGATGTCAGGGCGTGACCACGCATCCGGTGCAGGCGACAAGTCGTCAGTATTGGTTTCGCCGGGAACTTTGAAAACGGTAACGGTGATTTTCTCAGCCACTTCAGGCTTAGATGTAAACCACTCGCCTGCTGCCCAAGATTCCATGACTTTTTGTGCAGACGCATTGCCCGCTTTCGCTTTGGCTTCTACATCATGGAATGCATCAAACATCAGCAAGGTGTGTGACAAGGCTGTAGCTGCTGCGTCCGCCGTTGCAGGCACATCCAGCGCAGCAATCAACGGTTGCACGTTGTAACCACCCAACATCATGCCGAGAACTTCGACCGCACGCACCGGGCTAATCAATGCACAAGTGGTTGCACCCGTGACAACGGCAGCAAGGAAACCGGCTTTCACATAAGCGGCTTCGTCTACACCCGCCGGAACACGGTTTTCCAGCAAATCAACCAGAAAGGCTTCTTCGCCCGCCGGAGGGTTTTTCAGCAAATCAACCAGTGCAGCGGTTTGTGCCGCATCCAATGGCTTCGGCGGGATGCCTTGAGCGGCGCGTTCGGCAACGTGTTGGCGATATTCTTGCAACATTCAATCAATCTCCTCAAAACAACAAAACTTATCTTTCATCCACTGGAACATAATCGCGGCTTTCCGCACCCATGTACAACTGGCGTGGACGGCCGATGCGCGACTCCTCATCACCCATCATTTCATCCCACTGCGAAATCCAGCCGATGGTACGTGCCAGCGCAAACATCACCGTAAACATGCTGACCGGAATCCCCATGCTCAGGAATATAACACCGGAATAGAAATCGACGTTCGGGTACAGGTTACGCGCTTTGAAATACTCATCGTTCAATGCCACGTGTTCCAGCTCACGCGCAATCGCAAACAACCGTTGGTTCGGGTCATTGGCGGGCAAACGATCCAGAATCTCATTCGCCAATTCGCGGATAATCCGCGCGCGTGGGTCATAGTTTTTATACACGCGATGCCCGAAACCCATCAAACGGAAACGGTCATTTTTGTCTTTGGCGCGTTCTACCCAATGCGACAATGGCAAGCCGGATTTTTCCATGTCACGCAACATGGTAATCACCGCCTCATTAGCCCCACCGTGCGCAGGCCCCCACAACGACGCAATCCCCGCCGCCACCGCTGCAAACGGATTCGCTTCCGAACTGCCCGCCAAACGCACTGTAGACGTGGATGCATTTTGCTCATGGTCAGCGTGCAAAATCATAATGACTTCCAACGCTTTCACGTGCAACGGGTCAGGGATGTAAGGCTCGGTCGGCACGGAGAACATTAGGTGCAAAAAATCTGCCGCATACGACAAATCATTGCGCGGGTAAACAAACGGCAAGCCAACCGAATAACGGTAGCTCCACGCCGCAATCGTCGGCATTTTCGCAATCAAACGGTGCGCGGAACGCTTACGTTGTTCTGGGTCATGGATGTTCATGTCATCGTGGTAAAACGCCGACAACGCCCCCACGACCCCCACCACGGTTGCCATCGGATGCGCATCACGGCGGAAACCCCGGAAGAAATACTGCACTTGATCATGCAACATGGTGTGGCGCGAGATCATGTACTCAAAATCCGCCAACGCTTGCTTGGTGGGTAAAGTTTTATTCAGCAGCAAATAGCAGACTTCCAAAAAGCTGCTGTGTTCTGCCAACTGCTCAATCGGATAACCACGGTAGAGCAGCGTGCCTGCATCCCCATCCAAATAGGTGATTTCACTGGAACAACTCGCCGTTGACATAAAACCGGGGTCATAGGTGAAATACCCCAGCTCCTTGTACAGTTTGCGGATGTCAATGGTTTTGACCCCGATGCTAGGCTGAAGCACGTCCAGCTCAACCTGTTTGCCGGTAGCGTTATCAATGATGGTGACAGTTTGTTTGGTCATGCAGGCACTCCAAAAAATTAACGAATACTTATCTTTGCAGGGCTGCGAATGCAGCAGCAACGCCCTTTCCTAGTTCAGCCGGAGACTGAACAGTATACACGCCCGCTTGTTGCAGTGCAGCATACTTTTCCTGAGCCGTACCTTTCCCGCCTGCAATAATCGCACCAGCATGACCCATGCGCTTACCCTTGGGTGCAGTCACGCCTGCAATGTAGGAAACCACTGGCTTGGTTACGTTGGCTTTAATGAATTCCGCCGCTTCTTCTTCCGCTGAACCGCCGATTTCGCCGCACATCAAAATGACTTCGGTTTGTGGGTCAGCCTGGAACAAGGTCAGCGCATCAATGAAGCTTGTGCCCGGAATCGGGTCGCCACCAATACCGATACAGGTGCTTTGACCCCATTCGTTGGTTTGCTTGACCGCTTCGTAAGTCAGCGTGCCGGAACGTGACACGATACCGACACTGCCAGGTTTGTGGATGTGACCCGGCATAATGCCGATTTTGCATTCGCCCGGTGTAATAATGCCGGGGCAGTTGGGGCCAATCAGACGCACGCCAAGGCTATCCACCACCACTTTCGCATCCAGCATATCCAGTGCCGGAATGCCTTCGGTAATACACACGATCAGCTTAATACCGGCGTAGGCCGCTTCAATAATCGAATCTTTGCAGAATGCTGCCGGAACGTAGATCACGCTGGCATCCGCGCCTGTCGCTTCCACCGCTTCGCGCACGGTATTGAACACCGGCAAACCTAAATGCGTTGTGCCGCCTTTACCCGGTGTAATCCCGCCGACCATGTTGGTGCCGTAAGCAATCGCTTGCTCAGAGTGGAAAGTCCCTTGCTTGCCGGTGAAACCTTGGCAGATGACTTTGGTGTCTTTGTTGATTAATACGCTCATGCGGCATCTCCTACGGCAGCAACGATTTTCAGGGCAGCATCGCCAAGATCGCTTGCAGCAATCACAGCCAAGCCGCTATTAGTCAGCAATTCAGCACCTTTTTCGGCATTATTGCCTTCCAAACGCACTACAACAGGGACAGAAACGTTCACTTCTTGCACCGCTTTGATAATCCCTTCGGCAATCAAATCGCAACGCACAATGCCACCGAAGATATTAATCAGAATGCCTTTAACCGCAGCGTCGGACAGAATGATCTTGAAAGCTGCCGCTACCCGTTCAGCCGTTGCACCACCGCCTACGTCGAGGAAGTTGGCCGGTTGACCGCCGGACAGTTTGATAATGTCCATCGTCGCCATTGCCAAGCCTGCGCCGTTGACCATGCAACCGATATTGCCTTCGAGTGCGACGTAGTTCAGTTCCCATTCGTCTGCTTCCAGCTCACGCGCATCTTCTTGGGATTTGTCACGCATCGCTACCAGTTCAGGCTGGCGGTAGAGCGCGTTGCTGTCCACATTCACTTTGCCGTCAAGACACAACAAGTTGCCTTCAGCCGTGACTACCAGTGGGTTGATTTCGACCAGGGACAGGTCTTTTTCCTTGAACATTTTGCCCAAGCCGACCAGCAACTTGGTGAATTGCCCAATCTGTGCGCCTTGCAAGCCTAAGCCGAATGCGAGTTCACGGCCTTGGTACGGCATCACGCCAACCAGCGGATCAACCTGCACTTTGAGGATTTTTTCCGGGGTTTCGTGCGCAACCTTCTCGATTTCCATGCCGCCTTCGGTGGAAGCCATGATCACGATGCGGCGGCTGGAACGATCCAACACTGCGCCGAGGTACAGTTCGCGGGCAATATTGCAGGTTTCTTCCACCAAAATGGTGTTGACGGGTTGACCGTGTTTGTCGGTCTGGTATGTGACCAGGTTTGTACCCAGCAAGCTGGCAGCAAATGTACCCGCTTCTGCCGGAGTCTTAACCAGTTTCACGCCACCGGCTTTGCCACGTCCACCCGCGTGGACTTGCGCCTTGACTACCACCGTCGCAGTGCTTAGAGAAGCCGCTGCTGCTTCGGCTTCAGCCGCTGTGGAGGCGATTTTGCCAGTGGGTACAGGCATACCGTATTGGCTAAAAACCGCTTTGGCCTGATATTCGTGTAAATTCATCCTCAGTCTTCCTTTGGTAGTTCACCGCGAAAACGCGGGTTATAATCGTACAAACGCCACGCATCTGCGTGCAGCAGACCGTGGCGTTAAAGCGTAGGGGTTAACGGTGTGGCTTACTTACGCTTTTTGCCAACGGCATGTAATGCCCGCCCATCCACTGCCAGCATGGCCTCGTGTATTGCCTCGGAAACGGTTGGGTGCGCAAATGTCATGCGAGCCAAATCTTCTGACGAACATTCGGTTTCAATCGCAATCACTGCCTGCCCGACCAATTCGGAAGCCAATGGCCCCACAAAATGCACGCCCAGAATGCGGTCAGTTTTGGCATCTGCCAGCACTTTCACCAAACCATCGGCTTGATCCATCGCTTTGGCGCGACCGTTGGCGGCAAACGGGAAGCTGCCTGTGTTATACGCAACACCAGCGGCTTTCAATTCGGCTTCGGTCTTACCGACCCACGCGATTTCCGGGTGCGTGTAAATAACCCACGGAATCGCGTCGTAATTGATGTGCGGCTTTTGACCGGCAATCTGCTCAGCAACCAGCACACCCTCTTCCGAGGCTTTGTGTGCCAGCATTGGCCCTACAATGCAGTCACCAATCGCGTAAACACCCGGCACGGCAGTTTGCAGATGCGCATCGACAACGACACGTCCGCGATCATCCAGTTGTACACCGCAATCAGCCGCGAATGCGCCAGCAGTATTGGACTTGCGCCCGACAGCGACGATCAAGCGATCAACCAGCAAGGTTTGCTCACCGTTCGGATCGTTGTAGGTCACGGTTACGCCGTTATCGCCTGCTTCGACCTTGGCAACCTTGGAGCTAAGGCGGATGTCCAGCCCTTGCTTTTTGAATTGCATCTGCGCGGATTTAGCCACGTCACGGTCAGCCGCACCGAGGAAATCGTCCATCGCTTCGATGACCACCACTTCAGAGCCGAGCCTGCGCCACACGCTGCCCATTTCCAAACCGATCACGCCTGCACCAATCACACCGAGTTTGCCGGGAGTGGTTTCCCAATCCAGCGCACCGGCAGAATCCACAATGCGGGTATCCAGCCATTTGGCAATCGGCAGTTCAATCGGGGTAGAGCCTACCGCGATGATGACGTTATCAGCCGCAGCCGTTGAAACCGTGCCATCATGCGCGGTGACTTCGACTTGCTTGCCAGCCAGCAACTTGCCACGGCCTTGCAACCAGGTAATACCGTTGGCTTTGAACAATTGCTCAATACCGCCAGTCAGTTGGCTGACGATTTTGTCCTTGCGGGCAATCATCTTGGCAACGTCAATCTGCAAACCGTCAACCGTGATGCCGTGGTCAGCATTGTGTTTGGCGATTTCTTCGTAACGCTCGGAGCTTTCCAACAACGCTTTGGAGGGAATACAACCAACGTTCAAGCAAGTACCGCCGAGGGCTGGCTTTTGCTGTTTGTTGATCCACTCTTCCACACACGCGGTTTTCAAACCGAGTTGAGCGCAACGGATAGCGGCGACATAACCGCCGGGGCCTGCCCCGACGACGATGACATCATATTTATCAGTCATGGTGCAAAATCTCCATGAATAAATTCCCCTCAAACATCCAGAACCAAGCGAACCGGGTTTTCGACCAATTCCTTGATGGTTTTGAGGAAAGTGACAGCACCTTGACCGTCAACAATGCGGTGGTCATACGAAAGAGCCACATACATCATCGGGCGAATAACAATCTGATCATTGACAACGACAGGGCGCTTCTGGATCGCGTGCATCCCCAGGATCGCGCTTTGAGGAGGGTTTAGAATTGGGGTTGATAGCAACGACCCAAAAACGCCCCCGTTGGTTATAGTGAACGTACCACCAGTCAGATCGCTCATATCCAGCTTACCTTCACGAGCTTTGGCAGCGTAACCGGCAATGCCGGATTCGATGTCAGCCAAGCCCATGTTTTCGGTGTTGCGCAGGATAGGCACGACCAGACCGCGATCAGATGACACGGCAATCCCAATATCGCAGAAGCCGTGGTAAACAATGTCATTGCCATCAATCGAGGCATTGACTTCAGGAAAACGTTGCAGCGCAACAGCGGCTGCTTTGACGAACAGGGACATAAAGCCCAGTTTCGCTTTGTGTTTTTTCTCGAATGCGTCTTTGTATTCAGTACGCATATCCATCAACGGCTTCATGTCGATTTCGTTGAAGGTAGTCAGCATCGCGGTCGATTGCTTGGCGTACATCAGGCGTTCGGCGATGCGGGCACGCAGGCGAGTCATCGGCACACGCTGTTCGGTGCGAGCGCCGGAAGCAGAAACAACAACGGTTGGTGCAGGTGCGGTGGCGACGGGTGCAGGCGCAACAACAGGAGCGGGTGCGGCAGCAGACTTCGCGACAACAGCGGCTTGCACGTCTTCTTTAAGGATACGGCCTTGTTTGCCGGAACCGTCAACATCCGCAGCAGAAAGATCGTTTTCTGCCATCAGTTTGCGGACAGCGGGGGCAGTTTGTGGCTCGGCGCTTGCTGCTGGAGCAGAAGCCGCAGGTACTGCTTCGACTTTCGGGGCTGCGGCAACTGCGCCAATCGTCATACGCCCCAGCAATTGGCTGCTAATGACGGTTGCACCCGCTTGTTGAACGATTTCGGTGAGGACACCATCGGCAGGAGCAGGTACTTCCAGTACCACTTTGTCGGTTTCGATTTCAACCAGCACTTCGTCCTGTTTGACACTATCGCCCACTTTTTTGCTCCATGTCACCACGGTAGCATCGGCGACGGATTCCGGCAGTACCGGGGTCAGAATCTCACTGCTCATCTGCACACATCCTTACTATTCTACTAATCTTAGAAATTGTCGACATTATAGGGCTTTTAGTACGAAAGGTCAATCAAAAAACACAATATTGTCGACACATTGCATGTGTTTGCGTTAAAAACACCGCTAAATAATAACATAAACACAATATTGTCGACACCAAAAACAAAAGACCCCGTAGGGTCTTTTGCTAACATCGGAGGAAAGGAAAAATCTTACTCGCCTTCGCCCACGGCTTTCATGCTCAAGCGCATCCGACCTTGGCGGTCGATTTCGATGACTTTGACTTTAACCACATCGCCTTCGTTGACGAAATCGGTCACGCGCTCGACGCGCTCATCGCTGATTTGTGAAATGTGCAGCAACCCGTCTTTGCCCGGCAGAATGGTGACAAATGCACCGAAGTCCATCAAGCGCACGACTTTACCCGTGTAAACCTTGTTCAGTTCCACTTCGGCAGTAATCGCTTCGATCATGCTGCGGGCTTCGTAAGCCGCTTTCGCATCAATTGCCGCAATCTTGATGAAACCTTCGTCATTAATGTCAACGCTTGCGCCGGTCGCAGCGGTAATACCACGGATGGTTTCGCCACCTTTACCGATGACTTCGCGGATTTTGTCCGGGTTGATTTTCATGGTGACATAACGCGGTGCGTATTCAGACACTTCATCACGCGGTGCTTCCAAACCTTTCGCCATTTCACCCAAGATGTACAAACGGCCTGCTTTGGCTTGCACCAGCGCTTGCTGCATGATTTCTTTGGTAATGCCGGTGATCTTGATGTCCATTTGCAGCGCGGTGATACCGTCAGCAGAACCCGCTACTTTAAAGTCCATATCACCGAGGTGATCTTCGTCGCCGAGGATGTCGGACAATACCGCAAAACGCTCACCTTCTTTGATCAAGCCCATGGCGATACCCGCGACTGGCGCTTTCAAGGGTACGCCCGCATCCATCATCGCCAAGGAACTGCCGCACACGCTCGCCATGGAGCTAGAACCGTTGGATTCGGTGATCTCAGACACGCAACGAATGGTGTACGGGAAATCATCAAGGTTAGGCACCATCGCTTTCACGCCGCGTTTAGCCAAACGCCCGTGACCAATTTCACGCCGCTTGGGTGAACCGAAACGCCCGGTTTCACCGACACTGTACGGCGGGAAGTTGTAGTTAAACAGGAAGTTGTCTTTGTATTCGCCGGTAATCGCATCAATCACCTGTGCATCGCGTTCTGTCCCCAACGTGGTCACAACCAACGCCTGCGTTTCACCACGGGTAAACAGCGCGGAACCGTGAGCACGCGGCAATACACCCACGCGGACGGTAATTTGACGCACGCTATCCAGCGCACGACCGTCGATACGCGGTTTGCCATCCAAAATACTACCGCGCACGACTTTCTTTTCAGCGTTTTTGAATTCACCTTTGATGTCGTCAGCAGAGAAACCTGTCTCGCCTTCTTTCGCTGCCAGTTTCTCAACCAATGCGCCTTGCACGTCGTGGATACGCGCATAACGCGCTTGCTTGTCGGCAATTTGGAAAGCTTCAACCAGATCAGCCGAACAAGCTGCTTCCACGGCATCTGCCAGTGCAGTGTTTGCCACTGGTGCCGTCCAATCCCACGCGGGAGTAGCAACTTCTGCCGCCAATTCTTTGATGGCTTGGATAGCAACTTGCATTTGTTCATGACCAAACATCACCGCGCCCAGCATCACGTCTTCGCTGAGTTCTTTCGCTTCAGATTCCACCATCAGCACTGCACAGTCAGTACCGGCGATAACCAAATCCAACTCGGATGTTTCCAGTTCTTCCTTAGATGGATTCAGCAAATAGCCGCCATCACGGTAGCCAACCCGCGCCGCACCCATCGGGCCTTGGAATGGCATACCGGACAGCGCCATCACCGCTGAAGCCCCCAACAATGCCGGAATGTCCGCGCTGACGGATGGATTCATGGAAACCACGGTGGCAATCAATTGCACTTCGTGGGTAAAGCCTTCCGGGAACAACGGGCGCAACGGACGGTCAATCAAACGTGCAATTAGTGTTTCTTCTTCGGTAGCACGCGCTTCACGTTTAAAGAAACCACCGGGAATGCGCCCCGCCGCGTAGAATTTTTCTTGGTAATCCACGGTCATTGGGAAAAAGTCACGACCTGGCACCGTTTCTTTACTGCCAACGACAGTGACTAACACACTGGTGTCGTCCATGGTAATTAAAACGGCGGCGGTGGCTTGTTTGGCGATTTCGCCGGTTTCGATAGTGACGGTATTATTGCCGTATTGGAAAGTCTTGGTGATTTTTGCCATGACGTTGGAATTTCCTTTGATAGGTTTTATTGCGAGTGAAGTTCACGGGCAGGCTGTTGAGAAAAGTTCGGCAGTAAACACGGTACAAACCCTTATCAACAACCTTCCTGCGTGACAAATAATAGTAAACAATTCGTGCGTACATAACAAAACACCGCACAATGGCGGTGTTTTGTAGTGGTTGCCCCGACTTAGCGGCGCAGACCCAAGCTGGAAATCAGCGCTTGATAGCGATTCAGATCCTTACGCTTCAGGTAATCCAGCAGCTTACGGCGCTGGCTGACCATTGCCAACAACCCGCGACGGGAATGGTGGTCATGTTTGTGGGTTGCAAAATGGTCCGTCAGATGCTGAATCCGCGCTGTTAATAGCGCAACTTGCACTTCCGGGGACCCGGTATCTGTGTCTGATTGGCGGTATTGTGCAACAACACCCGCCTTAATTTCTGCACTCAGAGACATATTCGCCTAGGCTCCAGATTAAAGGTTGCTAAAAAGGCGCAGATTATACACATAAGGCTAAATGTAGTATAGTTTTACGTAACACTAAAATAATTATTGGCTACTATCATGCGTGTTCAACATTACCGTTATGGCATTCCTATTCAAAAATACTATTTTGCCCACACCACTCGACCCACTTGGCGTGATGTGTTACTTCCCACCGCGTATATGGATTGCTACGCAGCAACAAAACCAGCGCTGTTTTATACCGAATACCGGCACACCTTGCTGACCGATTTGAATGCGGATGAAGCCGCTATTTTCCAGAATTTTTCTAAAGACGCTCGCAATCAAATCCGGCGCTGCGAGCAAGGACGGTATTTCAGCCTCAATCTGAATGCCGCGCTGGAAGACTTTATGCCGCTGTACAATGCCTTTGCAGAAAAACGCGGCTTATCTCCATTTACCGATCACGATGCACGCGCCATCGGCAGCGAAAATTACCACATTTTCAGCGTTGAACACGCAGGCCATCCGATCATTTGCCATTTTTACTTGCAATGCCCACAACAGGGTGTAACCAATCTGCTGATTTCAGCCAGCTCCCAAGCATACAATCACGACCCGGATATGCGGCGTTCGATGGGGTTTGCCAATCGCTGCTTGCATTGGCAAGGAATGCGGCATTTCAAAGCAGCGGGGTTCCACACTTACGATTGGGGCGGTTATGCCGTGGATGCTACCGACCCGGTGATGCAAGGCATTAATCGCTTCAAGCGCACGTTCAATGGTAAACTTACGCCGATTTACAATTACTACTCACCTTTTTATGCTTTTATTGAAAAGCTACGCCACACCCTGCGACAATCGCAATCTCACGTATAACGATTTATGCCCTCACTAACATTCAAGGAAATAACCCATGAATATGTTTACTAAAATCTTCGCCATCGCCGTCACCGCCATGAGCGTTGCCGCCATCTCCACCGTAACGGCTGAAGAGAAATCACCCGAAGAAGCCGCGATTGAATACCGTCAGTCCAGCTTCAAAATGATTAAGCACCATTTCGGCCCAATGGGCGCCATGGTTAAAGGCGAAAAAGAGTTCAACGCAGAAGAGTTTGCAAAAAATGCTGAAGCAGTTGCAGCATTGAGCAAATTTCCAATCAACGGCTTCACCGCAGGCAGCGACATGGGCGAAACCGACGCGAAAAGCGAGATCTGGGCAAACATGGATGACTTCAAAAAGAAGATGGAAACCTTCCAAGTAGAAGCGGCATCATTGGCAGAAATTGCTAAAAGCGGCGACATGGCAGCCATCAAGCCACAATTCGGCAAAGTGGGCGAAACTTGCAAAGCTTGCCACAAAGAGTACAGAAAAGACTAAGGGGATACCCTAAGCCCCAGCCCTTTGCCCGGTAAGGGTGAAGGGTTGTTCGAGGCAGCTTTCAGGGCATCGGCTTTGCGATCGACCAGCCAATCCATGATACCTGCGCCGATCCACATGCTAAACAGTGCGACCCAAGCGGTAATAACCAAAATAACGCCGCCGGTAACACCCGCACCCACAGCGCAACCACCCGCCAGCATTCCGCCAAACCCCATCAATACCGCCCCAATAAAAAACCGGGTAAAGCCGCTGTCTTGCGTGAATTGTTGCCATTTGAATTCATGTGTCACCAGCGCTGCTAAAAATGACCCCAGAAACACGCCCGGCACTAACCCAATATTGAAACTCAGTGACAAGTAAGGTTGGTTAATTAAGCCCATTAAAGTATCTGCCGAAGGGCCAGTGAAACTAACACTCTGCACCTGCACGATGTCAAACGAATTACTGGCTTGCCAACTGGTCAAGAACCATCCCAACGCCACGGATAAGCCGGTGATCATCGCCGCAAGGCTGTACCATTTACCCACCTCGTGACGTTTCGCGAACCACAAGGCAACTGCCAAAAAAGCCACACCTAACATCATGCCACCGTAAGGCGGCAACCAGCCCGCGAAACTGCGCGAACCGCCATCAACTAACCACCAAGAAGAAATTTCTTCGCGCAAGGGTGACAAACCGCCCGTCAAGGAAGCCTGCGCCACAATTGTCACCACCAGCCCCGCCACCATCGTGCGCATATTGCCAGTTGCCGACAACACCAGCAAACGGCTGGCACAACCGCCCGCCAACACCATCCCGCCACCAAACAACAAGCCGCCGATAATCGCACCAGACATAGACCCTGCATTATTCAACTGCCGAATCTGCCCGGTATCAATTGCACCTGTTGCAATAAAATATTGAGTACCCAGCATCGCCGCCCCAAAAGCCAGCAGCCAAATTGCAAACTTTTTACCCGTCTGCCCACGCCAAAATTCCACGCACGCGGCGCGCAAACAAAAACGGCTTTGCTGTGCAAAAACACCGAACGTCAACCCCACCACTATCCCAATGACAGCGGAAATCTCTGCGGTACTCAAATAATTTACCAAGGTCTCGTAATTCATTTCACTCTCCCTTCACTGCGCGAATTCACAATGAAGCCATGCCATAATCAATACAGCATATGTTAATTAGTATATTAAGAAATGCTAATGATCTATATCAAGATAGTGTGTAATGGTTACGATCACTGTGACAAAAAAACAATACCGAGCACAACACCCGCGTAGACCAGTACAAATACCAACAACCCCAACCATGCAGGTTTGAATACCAATGACTTAGGCGGCGACTGTTGTGCGGGCCAGTCGGCCTCCCCCACGACCATTGCCTTGATTAAATTAGTGCGCTTGTAAAAGCGGTAAAAAAAGACCGCAGCAATATGCACCCCAGCCAATAACAAAATACTATTAAAACCGAGATGATGAATAGATGTCAGCCATTCAGCCGTACTGCCAGACACCAATCCCATCAACGGCCCTTCAGTCATAATGTCATCAGTAGCAAACAAACCTGTCACGGCCTGCGTCAACACTGCCAACAATAAAACCACCACCATCCACGCGCCTAACGGATTGTGCCCGCCATGAAACGCAGTAGCCTGACTGCGTAACTCGCGCAAATGTTCCAACGCTTTGGCGGGAACTGCCAAAAATTGCCGAAACCGTGAAGTATCACTGCCGATAAACCCCCAGATAACCCGAAACAGCACCAATGCCAGCAGCAAAATACCGCTGCGCTCGTGCCATACCATCCAGTTACCACCGATTTCCGCACTGAACCACGAAAACCCGATACCGATTACTAACGTCCAGTGAAACAGACGTGTCGGCAAATCCCAAAGCCTTACCGGAATCGTTTGCATCATTTCAGCCCTAGCACATCTTGCATATCAAACAAGCCCGATGCTTTATCATCAAGCCAACCAGCAGCCCGTACCGCACCTTTCGCAAACGTCATCCGGCTGGATGCTTTATGGGTAATTTCCACCCGCTCACCCACATCGGCAAACAATACCGTGTGATCACCGACCACATCGCCAGCGCGTACCGTGGCGAACCCAATGGTCTGGCGTTCACGTTCGCCGGTTACGCCTTCGCGCCCGTAAACCGCGCATTCTTTCAAATCACGCCCCAGCGCATTCGCCACCACCTCACCCATGCGCAACGCCGTGCCGGAAGGCGCATCGACTTTGTGGCGATGATGCGCTTCCATAATCTCAATATCGACGGTATCGCCCAGCACGCGTGCTGCCATATCGAGCAACTTCAGGCACAAATTCACGCCCACACTCATATTCGGCGCAAACACCACCGCGATTTGCTCGGCAGCTTTGGCGATAGCAGCTTTGCCATTGTCATCAAAACCTGTCGTGCCAATGACAATTTTTTTGCCTTTGGCAACACACCAGTTCAAATGCAACAAGCACGGCTCAGGGCGCGTAAAGTCGATCAATACATCGAAATCGTTCGCCGCATCATCCAGTGTTGGCGCAATGACCACACCGTTTTTGCCAATGCCCGCGACTTCACCCGCATCCGCCCCGATCAGCGAACTCGCGGGTTGTTCGGTAGCAACCGTCAGTTCCAAGCCGTCGGTTTGCGCACACGCTTCAATCAACGCCTTGCCCATACGCCCAGCCGCGCCTACGATGGCAATCCTAGTCATTATTTGTCACCTTCAAACAAGTCTTTGACGAAACCTTTGGCCTTGTCCAACCAGCCGTGCTCTTGCGGGCTGTGTTTTTTGCCGCCGTGCACAAAGGTAGCATCCAATTCTTCCAACAATTCACGTTGCCGTTTGGTCAAATTCACCGGCGTTTCCACCACGACACGGCAAATCAGATCACCAACAGCAGCGCTGCGCACCGATTTCACGCCCTTGTTGCGCAAGCGGAACTGTTTGCCGGTTTGCGTTTCGGCGGGAACTTTAAGACTGACGCGATTGCCGTCCAGCGTTGGCACTTCAAACTCGCCACCGATGGCAGCCGTGGTGAAGCGAATCGGCACTTCGCAATGCAAATTATCGCCTTCGCGCTGGAACAAATCGTGTGGCTTGACGAATACTTGCACGTACAAATCGCCCGATGGCCCACCGTTAATACCGGCTTCGCCTTCACCCGCTAAGCGTACCCGATCGCCATTGTCCACACCTGCTGGAATGCGCACTGACAGGGTTTTCTGCTTTTCTTTGCGGCCTTGACCGTGACAATCAGGGCAGGGGTCGGCAATGATTTTGCCCTTGCCGTGACAATGCGGGCAAGTCTGCTGAATAGCAAAGAAACCTTGCTGAATCCGCACCTGACCACTGCCATGACAGGTTGGGCAGGTTTGCGGGTGCGTGCCCGCTTTTGCACCACTGCCGTTACAGGTATCGCAATGTTGCAAGGAAGGCACACGAATATCGGTAGTAGTACCGAATACCGCATCTTCCAGTGTCAATTCGAGATTGTATTGCAGGTCGCTGCCACGGTAAGCACGATTTGCGCCACCACCGCCTCTGCCGCCGCGTGCGCCACCAAAAATGTCGCCGAAAATGTCCTCAAACACATCGCCGAAACCACCTTGAGCACCACCGCGCCCGCCGCCGCCAAAACCGCTGGACTGATCGACACCGGCATGACCGAACTGATCATACGCAGCACGCTTTTGCGGGTCATTCAGCACTTCGTAAGCTTCTTTGGCTTCTTTGAATTTGGCTTCTGATTCGGCATTGTCAGGGTTGCGGTCGGGATGATGCTTCATCGCCAAACGGCGGAATGCCTTTTTCAGGTCATCTTCGCTGACATTCTTTTGTACACCAAGGACTTCGTAATAATCCCGCTTGGACATAAATTCTATCCCCACTTAAACGCAATCAGGCACAGCAAGAGTTCCTGCTGCGCCTGCATATTTAGAAGACAGTAAGTGTATTACTTCTTGCCATCGACTTCTTCAAATTCAGCATCAACGATGTCGTCATCGCCCGCTTTGCCACCGGCTTGTGCGCCTGCACCCGGCTCAACGCCGCCGTCTGCGCCGCCCGCCATTTGCTGCATCAGCTTGCCAGATGCTTCCATCAACGCTTCGGACTTGCGCTCGATCACGTCTTTGTTGTCGCCTTTAATCGCATCACGCAATTCGCTGATCAGGGATTCGAGGTTAGCACGCGATGCGCCATCCACTTTCTCACCGTACTCTTTCAGTGACTTTTCCGTGCCGTGTATCATGCTGTCGGCTTGGTTACGCGCATCGACCAATTCGCGAGATTTACGGTCATCTTCCGCGTGCGCTTCCGCATCCTTCACCATTTGCTGGACTTCAGCATCGGACAAGCCGGAAGAAGCCTTGATCACGATGGTTTGCTGCTTGCCGGTAGACTTGTCTTTCGCGCCAACGTTCAAGATGCCGTTCGCGTCGATGTCAAACGTCACTTCTACTTGTGGCATACCACGCGGTGCAGGTGGGATGTCTTGCAGGTCGAAACGACCCAGTGACTTGTTGTCACGCGCCATTTCACGTTCACCTTGCAGCACATGCACGGTCACAGCCGTTTGGTTGTCTTCAGCGGTCGAAAACACTTGCGATGCCTTGGTGGGGATCGTGGTGTTCTTTTGGATCAGCTTGGTCATAACGCCGCCAAGGGTTTCGATACCCAATGACAGTGGGGTAACGTCCAACAACAGAATGTCTTTAACGCCGCCGCCCAATACGCCGCCTTGAATCGCGGCACCAACAGCAACCGCTTCATCAGGATTCACATCTTTACGTGGCTCTTTGCCGAAGAAGTTTTTCACCGCTTCTTGCACTTTAGGCATCCGGGTCTGACCACCGACCAAAATAACATCGTTAATTTGTGCAGCAGATAAACCTGCATCTTTCAGCGCAATTTTACACGGTGCCATGGTGCGCTCAATCAGATCATCCACCAGTGATTCCAGCTTGGCTCGGCTCACTTTGATATTCAAGTGCTTCGGGCCAGTCGCATCAGCGGTAATGTACGGCAAATTCACATCCGATTGTTGGCTGGTTGACAACTCAATCTTGGCTTTTTCTGCCGCATCTTTCAGACGTTGCATCGCCAGTGCATCGCCTTTGAGGTCAATGCCGCTGGTTTTGCGGAATTCGTCTGCCAGATAGTCAATCAAGCGCATGTCGAAGTCTTCGCCACCGAGGAAAGTGTCACCGTTGGTAGACAATACTTCAAACTGCATTTCGCCATCAACGTCGGCGATTTCGATGATGGATACGTCAAACGTACCGCCACCCAAGTCGTAAACGGCAATTTTGCTGTCGCCTTTGGCTTTATCCATGCCGTAAGCCAGTGCAGCGGCGGTTGGCTCATTGATGATACGCTTGACTTCCAAACCGGCAATTCTGCCCGCGTCTTTAGTGGCTTGGCGCTGCGAGTCGTTAAAGTAAGCCGGAACAGTAATAACCGCTTCGGTGACAGGCTCGCCCAAGAAATCTTCAGCGGTTTTCTTCATCTTCATCAGCACGCGGGCGGAAATTTCTGGCGGGGCCATTTTCTTGCCGCGCACGTCTACCCACGCATCGCCGTTGTCGGCTTGGACAATTTTGTACGGCACGAGTTTGATGTCTTTTTGTACCGCATCTTCTTGGAAACGGCGACCGATCAAACGCTTAATCGCGTACAGGGTGTTCTCTGGGTTGGTGACGGCTTGGCGCTTAGCGGTTTGACCGACCAGCACTTCGTCTTCCATGAACGCAATGATCGACGGGGTAGTACGATCACCTTCTGCGTTTTCGATAACACGGGGCTTGTCGCCATCCATGACCGCCACGCAAGAGTTAGTTGTACCCAAGTCAATACCGATAATCTTTCCCATAGTGTCTCTCCAGAATGCTTTTTGTAGGGCTAATACGAATGTTGTCAGTTGGCTTGTTTATGTGGGGCTAACTGCCCGTTTTCAAGAGCCGATGTGACAGAATCTTTACTTTTTGCTAACCATGACCATCGCAGGGCGTACCACGCGACCGTTCAGCAAGTAACCTTTTTGCATGACCAGCGACAAGGTATTGTTGTCGAACTCAGGGTGCGGCTGCATCGACATGGCTTGGTGGTGTTCAGGGTTGAACACGTCACCGGGTTTGCCAATCGAAGTGATGTTGAATTTTTCCATGACGGTTTCAAACTGCTTGAGGGTAAGCGCCATGCCTTCGCGAATTTGCTCGATGTCACCTTGCGCTTGCATTCCCATTTCCAAGCTGTCAATCACCGGAATGATAGATTCGAGGAATTTTTGGGCAGAATATTTGTGCGCGTCTTCAATTTGTTTTTCAAAACGACGGCGTTGATTCGCCATTTCCGCTTGCGCTCGCAGCAATTGTTCGTAGTTATCGGCGGCTTCCGCTTTGGCTTTGTCGAGTTCAATTTGCAAGGTATCAGTGTCTAATGGCTCAATGTCCATCACGTCCATCACAGCGTCTTCAGCATCGTTTGTCGCTGCGTCTTGCAGGTTGTTGTCTTTGGGATCATTCATTGTGCTACTCCACGGCGATAAAAATCATTTCGCCGTGGAAAGTAGGGTTTAGTTTGGGGATTTCAAGGGCGACACCCGAAAAATGCCAGCAATACGGCAGGAAATATCAATAAAGCAACGCAAACAATTTATTACGATACTTTTTCACCAACGGATTGCCCGAACCGATCAATTCAAACGTATTGAACAGCCCTTGCTTACCCGCGCCATTCTCGAAGCTGCTATCTTTCTTATGGACAGCAAAATACAGCTCCAAACCCGCTTCGACCTCATCCATCGCCACGCGGATTTTGGCAAGTTCCAACATGGTCGCAAGGTCGTCAGGATTTTCCGCTAAACGCTGCTCCAGTGCTGACGTGTCCACACCAACCACTTGCGCCTGCAATTTGGCACGTTTCACATCCGCCAACAGTTGGCTGAGGATTTGGTTGTCGATCGCATCCGGCGGAATGCTTTGCAACAATACTTCGGCTTCATCAGCACGTTCTTGCTGAATCAGCATTCCCGCCAGTTCCACCACGGCTTCGTAGAAATCCGGCTCGTGTTGCACCACTTGTTCCATCAACTGCGTTGCGCCCGGCAAATCACCGTTGTTGTACATTTCCAGTGCTTGCTGGCGGTACGGCTCAGTTTTGCGCGTGCGGTGGCGGTCGATGAGTTTGCGGATTTCAGACTCTGGCTGTACCCCCGTGAATTCATCCACGATTCTGCCATCCTTGATGACCTTGACGGTCGGCAAGTTGCGTACACCGAATTGGGTGGCGAGTTGCTGCTGTTGGTCGCTATTGACCTTCACCAGAATGAAACCGCCTTGGTATTCGTTTGCCAATTTCGCCAAAATCGGCATCAGCGTTTTGCAGGGTTGACACCAGTCCGCCCAGAAATCCACCAAGATCGGGACTTGGAATGAACTGTCCATAATCTGCTGGAAATTCTGCGCGGTCGCTTCAAAAATGTACGGGGAAGTTGCGTTTTCTGCCATTATTCTTTACTCCTTGTTAGCGTCTGCGGCGGGTGCTGCTTCAGTCGCAGGCGCTTCCTCAGCCCCCATTTGCTGCTGCATTTGCTGCAACTGTTTCATAATCTCGATGGTTTCTTTAGGCACATCATCGCTTTCTTCCAGTAATTGAATCATTTCTGGGGTTAGACCTTCTGCCTCGATCTTTTTCATCAAATCTTCAGGAATGCCCATATTCGGGTCGCCGCCCTCTTCCATCATGTTCTGATCCATACCCGGCGGCGCCAGCATAGCCACAAAGTCAGCAAACGG
Organism: Candidatus Thiothrix sulfatifontis; assembly: GCA_022828425.1. Lineage (NCBI taxonomy): Bacteria > Pseudomonadati > Pseudomonadota > Gammaproteobacteria > Thiotrichales > Thiotrichaceae > Thiothrix > Candidatus Thiothrix sulfatifontis. The sequence goes on along the minus strand of CP094685.1, from coordinate 1,975,308 downwards.
CATCTGTTTGCCATTCAGGGTAACATTTTCGCCCGCCAGCTCGATGGCACTGGTAATTTTCTCGCCGTCCAATTTCAGCAAACCCTGTTCACTAAGCGGGGTCAACATCAGCTCAGAACCGGGAGGCAGCAAGGCTTTATCGGCATCCAAGGTTACTTTGCCTTTCATGAGTTTTGCCCAGTCATTGGGGCCGTAACTGGCAAGCGCCATCATATCGGGGGCTGCTTTACCCGTGTAGGTCAAATCCACATCGGCATTCAGCTTACCCTTGGGGCTTTCGGTCAAGAGCGTGGTATGCAGACGGCTTTTGTCGGTTTTCAGCACTTTAGCAAACAAGGTTTCGACGACTTTGCCGGTAGTATCGGTCAATTGCGTCATCAACTCCTGCTGTTTTTGCTGGCCTTCCGGGGTTTCGGTGGCTTCGCTGCTCCACAGCATTTGATTTTGAAGGCTTTGCAACTCAGCTTGTAGCTTGCCCAATTCTTCTGCGCCAGCCATATCCAAACCGCTAAGGTCGAGTTTGAAATCCAGCTTGCTAAACGCGTCGTCGACGCCCTGAACATTGCTGGCTTGCGTGGCAATTGTAAACGCCAATTCATTGTCAGTAACGCCGCTGTCGGACTGCATCGCCAAATCAAAGCTGACGGGTACGGTCGTGTCTTCCGCTAAAATGCTCACGCCCGGCATCTTGAGATCGAACGTTCCCAACGCTTGCCCGCCAATCATGCCGGTCATGTCGCCTTCTAATTGCATGGAAGGCAGGGTGAATTGCGCCGTGGTATCTTTAATTTCAATTTTACCCGCTTGCATCGAAATCTTACCCGTCATATCCGGCGCTGAAGTGCCAGACAAGGTAATGCTATCCATTTGTGCGGTCGTGCCATCCTGATCCACTTTCAGCGGATTCGTGGTGAAGTGGTAATCCGTATTGCCGCCAAAACCAATCACGGTGTGGCCTTCTAACGGCGCTTTACCCGCAAATGCCGTGGTTAACCATTGACGCTGCTCCGCATCCAACGCTTCGGTATCCAGTTGCGTGTGGATTCGTGCGGTGCCGAACTGCACCGGGCTGCCGCCACCGATAAACACCGGGCCATTGCTAATTTCATTGATGAATTGGATTTCACCCAAACCGCTCAACGGTGGCACGTCCATGATCAGCTTGGTAATCGCAGTAGCGCCCAATGCGCTTTTTTCATAGCTGACCAGTTCTTGCTTGATACCATTTTGGGCGGAGGCTTGATTTTGTTGGTCGATAAACTGTTTCAAGGTGGTTTCAGTCTGTTGACCGACATACCAATTAGTACCGCCCCACGCGACCAGCAAAACAACGGGAACAGACAGCAGTATAACTAACTTTTTCATTATAGATTCCTGTAGGATGTATTTTGACACTTGCACGAAGTGTACCAGAGAAAAAAGTTTCAGCGCCCCAACATTTGTTTAAACGGCATACCCAGCAACCGCAACGCTGTAAAATAGCTGCTTAACGCCAGCACCATCAGCGCCGTCAACCAGCCAATTCTTGCCCCTGTGGAAGCCGTTTGCCACCACGCATCCGCCGGAGATGCCAACCAAACCAACGCCGTCATCACGCCGCAAGCCACGCCGATTTTCAGCAAAAAGATGTACCAGCCGTTCGTGGGTTGAAAAATCTGCTGTTTACGCAAGTGATAAAACAACAACCCCGCATTCACATACCCCGCCAACGCAGTTGCTAATGCTAAACCCGCGTGCGCCCCCGCGATACCTGAAAAATACCAAGGCAACACGATCAACACATTCAGCGCCATGTTCGCCCCAATCGCGATCATGCCGATTTTAACCGGGGTTTTGGTATCTTGACGCGAATAAAAACCGGGCGCTAACACTTTCACCAGAATAAACCCACTTAAGCCGACCGCATACGTCATCAAACTCAAGGACGACATTTGCACATCACGCCACGCAAATTCACCGTGCATCATCACCGTTGCCAGAATCGGCTTTGCCAACAACACCAAACCCAGCGTCGCAGGCAGCGAAATCAACACCCCCAGCCGCAATGCCCAATCCATCGTTTGCTGAAATTGCGCCGCATCTGCCTTGGCATGGTCGCTGGATAATTTGGGCAAAATCACCGTCCCTAACGCCACCCCGACAATCGCCAACGGCAATTCCACAAAACGGTCGGAATAATACAACCACGAAATACTGCCCACTGCCAAAAACGACGCCAGCAAGGTATTGATCAACAAATTCAACTGCGCCACTGACGAACCAAACAAAGTCGGAATCATCAGCGTCATAATCCGGCTAACCCCTTCGTGAGCCTTACGCAAACGGAAACGCGGTAGCAATCCCAAGCGCGTCAAGGTCGGCAACTGAAACACCAATTGCGCCAACCCCGCAAAAAACACCCCCCACGCCAACGCCAAGATTGGCTCGTCAAAATAAGGCGCACCCCACACCGCTGCCGCAATCATCACCACATTCAACAACGCAGGCGTTAAAGCCGGAATCGCAAACCGATGAAACGTATTCAAAATCCCACTGACAAACGCCGTCAGCGAAATAAATAAAATGTAAGGAAAGGTAATCCGCAGCATTTCCACGGCTAAATCCGGTCGCGCACTCGGTTTGCTGGCAAACCCCGGTGCAAACACCCACATCACCACAGGTGCTGCGATCACGCCGATGACGGTAATCACCAGCAAAATCAGCGCCAGATAACCCGCCACATGATCAATCAAATCCTTGAGTTCTGCCTGACCACGCTTTTCCTTGTATTCCGACAACACCGGCACAAAGGCTAAGGAAAACGCCCCTTCCGCAAACAAACGCCGCAACAAATTAGGGATGCGGAATGCCACATAAAACGCATCGGTTGCGCCATCCACCGGAAAATAACGCGCAACGATCATATCGCGCAGCAAGCCCAACACGCGGGAAATCATGGTCATGGCGCTGATCACAGCACCGGAACGCAATAAACGGCTCATGGTTTAACGGGGTTTCCACAAAAAGAAGCCGCGATTCTGCCCGAATCACGTGCAAAGGTCATGCAGGAAATGTGGAGTTGCCGTCACATCTGCCCCAATGCCGAGTGTTGGAACAACACTTTGCCCATGTAACGCGCTCCTTCCTTGGTCAAATGCCGCCCGTCATACGAAATCAAATTCACATCATCGGTAAACAACGGGCAGCTCGTATCATCGCCACACACCAAATTGTGCGGGTCAACAAACAATACCTCTTTGCCTAAGCCCTTCGCCAACACCGCATTGATGGCTTTTGCTTCGCTAGGGTCTACCTCATTTTCCAACTTTTTCAAATCATTGGCAGGCATTCGCAAGTATTGCCGCACCGAAATCTTGCCGAAAAACTTGCTGCCCACCACCACTACCCGTTGCCGGTGTTGCAAACCCAAGGTATGCAAGGTCTGTGGCAATGCCGCCGCAATCTCCGGTTTCCAGCGGGATGCAAAAATCACCACATCGGCTTCTTGCATCTGCGCTTTAGCACGCTCCAAACTGTCGGCTCGCTCTGGCGTGGCACACAAGCTACGATCTTTGGCAGCAATGTACTTAGGAGCCGCATCGCCCGCCACGGTTTGGCAGTCATACGGAATAAAACGCAGCGCAATCTGGTAATCACGCAAATACCCGTTTTCCTGCATACTGTTCAAAAAATCGCAGGCGTAACTGTCGCCGACAATCAGCGCTTTTTTCGTCGATTTAGTCGCGTCAAACGTCTGCCCTGTCAACGCACGGCACTGAGAAAAAGCGTATTCGCCACTGGCTTTGGTATCAGCCGCCGTCATCAAATTCTGTTTCAACGACGTTTCTGCCGCCGTCGACATAGACCACACCACCATGCTGGCAAGCAACCCTGCTGCTTTGCGAAACATGCAAACCTCCTTCAAATGAGCGCAAACCCGGTACTATAGAACAAATCGGTCAATCAATCCTGCTCTACAACGGACGTGCCGCCACCTCACGTTGATGATCCGGCTCCACAGGCGGTTCAAATACCGGCGGCTGCCCCGGCGAACTTATCTCCAACCCCTGCTCCGCATCCACCAAATCTTTGGCTAAATCAGCGCCACTCATTCCCGCTAACGCCCCAATCAGCCGGGCGCGGGTGTAATGTTTCACTTTGCCTTCCAAACTTTCGCACAAGCTATTCGCCAGCAAAAAACGTTGCGTCACTTCCAAACGTCCTTGAAACAAGGTGAGTTGCTCCAAGGTTTTGCCATACAAAAAGAAATTCACCCCAGCAACAAATTGCACCATAGCACCGCCAATCACACTGATGATGGCGACATCCATGCTCTGACCCAGCATAAAGCCAATCGCCGCGAGGAAAAACAGCAAGCCCACCACACTGGCAATTAATGCCCACCGAAAACTGCGCCCTGCTTGCGACAAGGATAAATCGTAAAAACGCGACAGCAATTCAATTTGCGACGCGGCAATTTCTTTCACATCACCGCTGGCGGCCTCGGTCAAGCGCTTCAACGCGGGTTCGGTGACGCCGGAAATGGCTTCTTGGCGGACATTAAGAAAACCGCCCAACATACTCTCACGATTACTGGTGTTCATTTTATTACGGCTCACAGGTTATGATGCTTGGATTATAGCGCAATGGAACCCCAACGCCGTGATACCTCTGTTATCCATTCAGCAATTACAGCTTTGTTTTAACACCCCTGACGGCGTGATCGAAGCCGTGCGCGGCGTGGATTTGCAACTCATGGCGGGCGAAACCCTCGCGGTAGTGGGCGAATCCGGTGCGGGCAAAAGCCAACTGTTTCACGCGGTCATGGGCTTACTGCCACGCAATGCCCAAACCCGTGGCAGCCTGCAATTTGCGGGTACAGAATTGCTGAATCAGCCGCCGCGCGTCCTCAATCAATACCGTGGCAAGCGCATGGCGATGATTTTCCAAGACCCGATGACAGCGTTAAACCCGCTACTGACCATCGGGCGACAACTCACTGAAGTGCTGGAAGTCCATCAAGGCATGAGCGCGACAACAGCACAACAACAAGCACTGACCATGCTCGATCAAGTGCGCATTCCCGATGCCCGCCGCCGCTTACACAGTTACCCGCACGAACTTTCTGGCGGAATGCGCCAACGGGTAATGATTGCAATGGCACTGCTGTGCGAACCCGAATTGCTGATTGCTGACGAACCCACCACCGCTTTGGATGTCACGGTACAATCCGAAATTCTCGCACTGTTGCGGGACATTCGCGCCCAGCGGCAAATGGCGCTGGTGTTGATTACCCACGATTTACCCTTGGCGGGCGGGGTGTGTGACCGCATCGCCGTCATGCGTCACGGTCAAGTGGTAGAAACCGGCACCGTAAACCTTATGTTTGATCATCCGCAACACCTTTACACCCGTGAATTATTGCTTGCTTCCCGATACTGAACATTTCTTTATTCTGACAGTCTGAAGCAGTAGACTGGGCTTCGGGGGCAAACAAGGAAATCATTATGCACACCACATCGCACACCGTATTCGCAGGATTATTGCTGATCAGCAGTTTGCTCCCTGTCAGCGGCTGTGCCGGGGAAACCCTAAAAACTGACGGTGCCGCATTGTGGCAACCGGGGTGGCAATGCGGGCAAGCCGAGCGCGTCAGCAAAGCGTTTGTAAACTCACTGATTAAAAACAATGCGTTACACGGTTATGCCTTAAAGGGCGTAACACTGCCGTTGTTGATTGGGCAAAATCCGGCGGAATCGGGCGCTATTTTATTCGCCAAACGCGATACTGTTTGGCAAGCCTACCCGATTGCGGATGGCAGCGCGGTACTCGCCGCTTACAGCACACCATCGTTGAACCGCGTGACCTTGTTTGCCACGTGGGGACGCGAAGGCCCCGGCAATGATTACATTGTTTTGCAGGGCAAAAACCAGTTGAGCGACTTCAGTTGCACCACCGTGCATCTTCCCGCTGAATTAAATCGCCCCAATTGGGGCAACCATTACCCCGGTCTGCACGATTTCAATATGGATAAGCAAGGGCGCGGCACACTGATCACGGCGGCGTATGTGCCAGCGGGCAGCGGTGAACGCAAACAATGGTATCAATACAGCAGCAATGACTGGGGCAATAGTTGGAGCGAAGCCCGCCAAATAACCGCAATGCCCACCAAATTGAGCGGCATTTTTCAGCCGATTGCGGAGATTCCCGCCCCCACATGGCTGGTAAAAAGCTTAGTAGCAGGCACACCGTAACGTCAAACCAGCAAACCATGCCGCGCAAATACACTCAGCAAATGCTTAACATTCGCCGCAATTTCTTTCTCCAAGCCTTTAGCGCTGGCTTGTGCTTGTTTACCACCGGGGATTGGTAACGCCCCAGTGGTCACTTCCTCACACAAAAGCTGGGTAAGTTCGGGAACAGTGTGCGTGCCATCCAACGCCTGCAATAAACGGCTGGAAAAATTATCCAGGCTCAGGGCTTGGTGGCGAATACTCGCCACACTTTGCCAACCTTCAGCCGCTTGCAAGCGTGCCAAAGCCTTGGCTTCAGGGCGTTCCGACCATTCGGGCTTGATCAAGCAGGGATGCAAATGCCCATACACCGCACGATAACTGTACAAGCTGAACCATTCACTCACCAATTCGCTACGAGCATTCGCAAATTGCTTGCCGCCAGCATCACGTACCCGTTCGGCGGCATGAGCGTATAACTCGGTGAAATCCGGGGTGTAAGGGTGTACTTCCTGCAAATACAGCAACGCAGCTTTGCTCAACGGGTGTGTCACCGTCAACTCAGTATTGTCTGGCGTCAAAAACGCCACCGGCTTGGTATTGCTCAGATTCGCTTTGCCTTTAAGCCGCAGATCCGCGCTGTAAAAAAACTCGGTGAACACATCCACATCCACCGCACGTTCCAGCGGCACCTCGGCACGGCATAACACGCTTTTGCGGAATGCCCGCATCCGCACAAAATCCATCCATTGCTCATGCTGCAACGGGTCTTCAATATCACCCAAGGCAGCTTGCGCGGCTCCGCTCAGCGTGGTGTCGAACAAGGTGTGCAAATCGGTTTCGCACACGTATTGCAATTCATGCCGCTGGGCATCAGCAAGGAATTCGCTAAATAAAAAAGCGTTGTTTTCGCCCGCCAAATATTCGTGCAATAAATAACTGGGGTGCGAACCGAGCAAATAAGTGATTTCTTTTTGCACATAACGTTGGCTATCCGCTTCCGCCCCCACCAAAGCCTGTTGCAAACGCTCTAAAGCGGCAATCGCGGCACGGTATTTAGCCGCCGCCCCCGTTACCTCGCGGGTCGCGTGCAATAACAAATCACGCAAACTGCCCCGCATTCGCCAGCCGGGAAGTAAGTTGTAACTGATGTAAGCCAGCCCGTGCGGTGTCAGACATTCCCGCGCCACCGCCAAGATTTTTTCACGCACCACAGCGGGAACCCAGGAATAAACGCCGTGGGCAATAATGTAATCAAACTGCCCCAACGCGGCAGGATCAATCTCCAAAATATCGCCGACATCCAAACGAATATTTTGCAACGGTAATTGCTCGACAATCCGCTGCCCAATCGCCACTTGCGCACCGGATAACTCGACTCCCACAAACTCACTGGCGGGTAAATGCCAAGCCATCGGGATTAAATTGCCGCCAGTCGCCGAACCCAATTCCAATACCCGGCATTGTTGCGGTGAGGCAGTCGGAATCCCGAATAAACGCCCTAATGCAGCCAGATTACCGGGGTGCGTTTCGGGGAAAGGATTGGTTTCGTATGCAAGTTCGTCATAAAAATCGACCATAACAGCAGGCTTCCTACGCAAAGCAACGTCAATGAATTGGCAATGCTACCACCATCCTGAATTCCAAACGGGCATTACCTGCCGCTTTTAGCCAGAAATTTTGCACTGCCAATTGATGCGCAGGGGTTTGCTTGAATTGCATGGTGTAAGTGTCATCCACCGCCACGGCTCCCAATTCTGCGCGAACCGGCGCTGACTGCCACACCACCATCCCATTGCGCACATTCAGGATATACGCCACGCCCTCGCGCCCGTTTAAACGCTTTTGAGTCGTCAACGTTTCCAAATTTTGTTGCATCGCAGGATCATCAACCGGGCTGAAACGCCCATCGTCTTGGTATTCCAAACTTCCCAACAAATCGTACAGCAGCTCGCCCTGTACCTCAGGGTTCGCTGCCAGCTTATAAGGGAACACCAACAGGGCTGCTGCTAAAAACGTTAGCATCAATCCTGTTAGGGCGATCCCCAAAGCAAAATGACGGGCGATGTTACGCTGCGCCGCGTACCGTCGTTGCATATTATTCCAACCTATCTAACACTCGAATATTTTGATTATAGACCAGAATAAGAAAAATGAATCGAAACTGAACGAAAGAGTCCGCAAAAGTTCAATCACCGCGATAAACGGCTTCCAAATAGTGATAAACGGCAAACAAACCCATCGCCTCCCCACCCACCGGACGACCGGCACGTTCACGGGTATTCCAGGCCATCACATCAAAATGCGCCCAAGGTATGGACTCCGGCACAAACTCATTCAGGAATAATGCCGCTGTAATTGCACCGCCATAGCTCCCGCCACTGTTGGTAAAATCGGCACAGCCGCTTTTCAACTGATCGGAATACGGGCGATGCAAGGGCAGATTCCAAATCAATTCTTCCGCATCCGCCGCTACTGCTTGCAGTTTAGTGGTCAGTGCTTGGTTATTGCTGAAAAATACCGGAATTTCCGTTCCCAACGCCACCCGCGCTGCGCCGGTTAATGTCGCAAAATCCAACAGCAAATCCGGCTTGTGACTCACCGCATCCGCCAGCGCATCACACAACACCAAGCGCCCTTCGGCATCGGTATTATCCACTTCCACCGATTTGCCCGCACGGGTTGCCAAAATATCGCCGGGGCGAAACGCATCCCCGCCAATCGCATTGTCCACCGCCGGAATCAGCACACGTAACCGCACCGGAAGCTGCAATTGCATAATCAATCGCGCCAAGCCCAGCACATGCGCCGCGCCGCCCATGTCTTTCTTCATCAAACGCATGTATTGCGACGGTTTAATGTCCAAACCGCCGGTATCAAAACACACGCCCTTGCCCACCAACGTCACCGCCGGATGCTCAGGATTACCCCATTGCAAGGTCAGCAAACGCGGCGCATGAGCACTGGCACGCCCCACCGCGTGGATAGCGGGGTAATTCTGCGCCAGCAACGCATCACCCACAATTTCGCTGAAATCCGCACCAAACGCACGCGCCAATTCCTGCGCAGCGGCAGACAAATGTTGCGGCATCATGTGATTCGCGGGTTGATTCACCAAATCCCGTACCAATGCCACCGCTTGCACAAAAGCCTTGGCACGCGCTTGCTGATTTTCCACGAATAACACCGGGCGGGCTTTATTATCCGGTTTGGTGTAATACTCAAAGCGGTAATAGCCCAAACCCCAGCCAATGCTCGCTTGTAACTGCGCCTCCGCCGACCAATCGCACACCAGATGGTAATGTCCACCCGGCAATTTGTTCGGTAATGCCGCCAGCGCCCAACGTACTCCAGCGTCGGCACTATAACCCACCAGCACTTTACTAATGCCACCCTGTCCGTCTGGAATCAAACACAGTTGCCCAGCATTCGCCTTAAAATCGTGCAATTTTGCCCATTGCCGTTCAGCCTCAGGCAGAGAGGCGCTAAACGCCTCCCACGCGGCTGGCAACAACGGGTGAATCACTACCGAATACGCCGGTTTTTCGTGTGTAAACATCGTCTTCCCCCTGAATCTTAACGCTTACAACCATCCCACCAGCACGGCGTGCTGCGGATAAAGTCCAGCAATGCTTGATACTTTGGCGCTTGGCTGGTCGGTTGCGTAATGTATTCCTTCGTACCCCACGGGCCGTGCTTGGTGAACGTGCGCGGCGCGGTGTAATGCATAAACAAAGTACCACCCTCGGCTTTCCACGCATTCAACAAGCGGTCGTAAACACCGCGCATCCGAGGGTCACGGTTCGCCGCAAACAACACCGGATTAGGGAACTCATCATCGCTTTTCGTTTTAAAATCCGCCAGCCCTTGACCCGCTTCATACGCGACCAAGCGCAAACCGTATTTATCGGTAATCGCTTTTTGCATCCGCACATAACCCATTTCTTTGTCGAGTGAATGGCGGTAAATCGGGTTATTAATCAAGTCAAAGGCTTCTTCAACCGTTCTGACATTGCGAATTTCCGCATGACCACCGAACACATACGGCCCAATCGCGAAGGCATCCACGTGTTTGTAAGCATCTTGATGGCTCAACACGGTTTCGGTCAACTTATCATTCACCGTCCAGCCCGCCAAAATACGCACCAAACGCTCAGAGCCACCGTACACGCCTTCCCAAATCTTGAAAATCTCCACCGAACGTTGCGAATAATAACGGTGTCCGGCACGCTGCGCATTGGAATCCAAGCCCAAACGCATCCCCATATCAATCATGTAGTTAGCTTGGGTGAAAATCGTATTCCACGCCTCGTTGCTGTATTCGATATGCGGCTTGAGGTTACTGTTCAAATGCTGTTTCACATAAGTTGCGAATTCACGCACGTAGTTATCGTCTGCCTCGTGCGGCAGCGTGAACCACGGGTCAGCATTCAAACGGTTGGCGAGTTCCACCTGAATTTCCAGCGGTGCGCCGCGTGAGGCTTCTTTACCACCCCACGTTGCCTTGCTCATTTGATTGCGATCTAACCAGGTGCGTTCATCACTGCGGGTCACGCCACTCATGTTCATGAAGCGAATCGCGCGAAAATCTTTCATGAATGCCATGAAATCAGGGTTGAAAATAATGCTACCGGAATGTTCTGCGAACGCTTTGAAATCCCCACACGCGGCGGCGGACGCCACACGCTGGAACGGATTACTCGCACAAATCCCGCCCGGTGGCAGAATGCGGATGTTGCGCACGTAATTTTGTGGGTTACTGCGGGTAATCAGCAACGATGTATTCAACATGCCATCATCACCGGCGGCAATCGCAATACTGTCCCGACCCGGTTGGCGCTCGATCAAAATCGCATCATTCATGTATTGAATTTCGCCTTCGCCGTCATACAGCACGGTGTAGGTGCCTTCAGGAATAACGGCGGCGGGTAAATTGGAGAGGAAGCGTGTCCCCGCTTGCCCGCCATTTAAATTGGCAGGCCAACCATCGGTATCATAAAGCACATTGCCTTTGGTCAGCCAAGGGCTGGCTTCTTGGAAAGGCATCGCCGCTCGCATTAAGTCGATGAAAGGCATACTTGCATCGCTTTCCAAAATTTCGTTGGTATTCATGCCCAAGGGAGAGGCCGCATTATTGGTAGAAAATGCAGTTTTCGTCGCAGACAGCGCAGTGGAATCCTTTATCACCGCCTTGCCGCCAGTGGTCGTACCGCAGCCAGTTACGCCCAGTGACAATACACCACTTATAATTATCAATCGGGTCAGTTTCGCCAGCATATTAAGTCCTTTTCATCGATTATTGCTTGTGATTTACCGTTTGTAATGAAGTCTAGCACGGGGTTTGCACTTGATGCGACGAATATGCTTTGCCTGCATGATGCACACCCATTACAATTGCGTCCTTATTATAACCTTAACTTTTTATTGGAGTATCCCGCATGGCGATCGAGCAAACCATTTCCATTATCAAACCTGATGCTGTTGCTAAAAACGTAATCGGTCAAATCTACAGCCGTTTTGAAAACGCTGGCCTGAAAATCGTTGCCGCGAAAATGACTCACCTGAGCCAAGCGGATGCTGAAGGTTTCTATGCAGTGCATAAAGAGCGCCCTTTCTTCGGTGATTTGGTGGCATTCATGATATCTGGCCCGGTCATGATCCAAGTGCTGGAAGGCGAAGACGCCGTTAGCAAAAACCGCGAACTGATGGGTGCAACTAACCCTAAGAACGCCGACGCTGGTACAATCCGTGCAGACTTCGCTGATTCCATTGACGAAAATGCCGTTCACGGTTCTGACAGCGCAGAAAATGCTGCGATTGAAATCGCTTACTTCTTCGGTACCGATGGCGTATGCCCACGTACCCGCTAATTTAAGGTAAACGTCATCTGTGTCTGACACTGTTAAACAAATTAATCTGCTGGATTTTAGCCATGAAGGGCTGAAAGCGTATTTCACCTCCATCGGTGAAAAGCCGTTTCGTGCCACCCAAATCATCAAGTGGCTGCACCAGCTTAATGTTGACAGTGTTGACCAGATGACCAATATCAGCAAACCGTTGCGCCAATTTTTAACGGATAATGCCGTGATTCGCGCCCCGGAAATTGTGATGGATCAACAATCCGCCGATGGTACACACAAGTGGTTGTTGCGGTTGGACGATGGCAATGCCATTGAAACCGTGTTCATCCCCGAAGACGATCGCGGTACGCTGTGCATTTCCTCGCAAGTCGGTTGTGCGCTGGATTGCACCTTCTGCTCCACCGCCCGCCAAGGTTTCAACCGCAATTTAACGACAGCGGAAATCATCGGGCAATTGTGGGTTGCCAAACGCACCCTGCAAGCTGACCCCAAAGGCGCTCGCGTTGTCAGCAATGTGGTGATGATGGGCATGGGCGAACCTTTACTGAATTTCGATAACGTCATCAATGCCTTGCGCCTGATGATGGATGACAATGCTTACGGTCTGAGCAAACGCCGTGTCACCCTCAGCACCTCTGGCGTATTGCCTGCGCTGGATCGTTTAGCCGATACGCTGGATGTTTCGCTGGCAGTATCGTTGCACGCCCCGAATGACGCATTGCGTGACCAACTGGTGCCGTTAAACCGCAAATACCCGATCAAGGACTTGCTCGCCATGTGCCGCCAGTTCTTGGAGAAAAAAACCACCGAACGCAATCACATTACGTGGGAATACGTGATGCTGGATGGCATCAATGATAGCGATGCCAATGCCCACGAACTCGCCAAAATACTCAAAGGCATTCCCTCGAAGATTAACCTGATTCCGTTTAATCCGTTTCCCGAAACGCGCTATAAACGCTCTAGTAACAACCGGATACACCGCTTCCGTGATATTTTGACCGAAGCCGGTTATACTGTGATTACCAGAAAAACACGGGGTGACGACATCGACGCGGCTTGCGGGCAACTTGCAGGCCAAGTCAATGACAAAAGCCGCCGAGAAATACATTTCGCACGCATCGAACGGTCATAAAATACCAATGAAAATAATAAAGTACGCATTGTTGGCGCTATTGATTAGCAGCATGGGCGGCTGCTCCAACACAACCTCCAGCACTGATGATAAAACGGGCAGCTATTACACCCAATTAGGCATCGGTTATTTGCAGAAAGGGCGTTTGGATTTAGCCAATATGAATCTGGAAAAAGCCTTGGCGCAAGATTCGCGTTCTGCACCGGCACACCATTATTATGCCTTGCTTCAAGAACGTTTGAAGGATGATGCTAAAGCGAATAAACATTTCCGCAAAGCACTCAGTCTTACGCCCAACGATCCCGATTTACTGAATAATTACGGCTCACACTTGTGCCGCACGCAACAGTATGCGGCCGCAGAAACGGCTTTTCTCAAAGCGCTTAGTGATCCGCTTTATAAAACGCCGGAATTTGCCTACACCAATGCAGGCATTTGCACCAAAAAAGCAGGCAATGTGGCAGCAGCGGAAACGTATTTCCGCCAAGCACTGGAAAAAAACGACCGTTTCTCGGAAGCGCTTTACCAGATGGCCAGATTGCACCATGAAAAAGGTGAGCCAGCCAAGGCAGAAGCGTTTATTTACCGCTATAATGAAGTGGCACCGGCAACCCCAGACGGTTTGCTGCTGTGTTACCAAGTACAAACACGCTTGAATGCAATGGATAAAGCGGATGCCTGTGCCAGCACCTTGCGGGAAAAATTCCCTGATAGCAGCGCTGCCAGCCAAATTAATTGATTAAATTGGAGGACACGTGACAGAGACAGCCCACTCAGTCGAAGAAAGGACATCTGCGGCGGTGCAACCCGGCGACCTGACCGCCCTGCTCATGGCCTGCCGTGAAAAAGCGGGGCTTGACATCGAACAAGCAGCGGAAGAATTGCACCTATCCACTCACATTATTAAAGCACTGGAGCGGGAAGATTTCGCTCACCTGCCCGAACCGCCTTATGTTCGGGGCTATTTGCGCGGCTATTCCAAACTGGCAGACATTGATGCTAAAGAGCTGATTCGTACTTACGAAGCCCTACGCGGCGCAAAACCCGATGAAATTGCCCATCACTTTGCCCCCGCCAGACCGCTTAACAAAGTGGCACAGCCCATGATCTCAACCTCCACCCTGAAATTTATCGGGTTTGGGGCATTAGTCTTATTATTGGGATTATTTTCCATGATTCCGGGGGTGCGTGACTGGGCAAACCATACTTGGTCATCGTTTTCTGCACAAACCAATCCACCTGATTCCCAACAACGTCCGCCATCTGCAATGGAAGCTTACGTTGCGCAAAAAGAAGCCTTGGAACGCGAAAAAGCCGCCGCCGAACAACAAGCTCAGCAAGCAGCAGCACCCAGCACTCCTGCACCAACGCCAGCGCCTGTTCCTGAAGTGGTAGCAACCGCGCCAAGCATTCAAGCAACGCAGAATCCTGCCACACCAGCACCGGAAGCAACGGTTACAAGCACTCAAGATACCGCCGCGCCAACCGAAGCTAAAGCGGCTGAAACAACCGCCGTAACCCCTGCTCCTGCAACCACGCCTGCAACAACAGCACCCAACGCAGCGGAAACACCTGTCACACCACCGGCAACAACCCCGACCGATAACGCTGCAACACCCACCGATACCGCTGCAACACCCACCGCTGGTGAAGTCAGCATCAAAATGGAATTCGCCGAAGAAGTCTGGATGCAAATCAAAGGTGATGATAAAAAGACCTTGTTCGAGTCCCTCAACACGGCTGGCAATATCAAAGAATTCAAAGCCGCACCGCCGCTGAATGTCAAAATCGGTAATGCACCGGGCGTTAAGATTTTCGTCAATGGTCAACCCTTCGATTTGACTGCACACACCAAGGGCAGCGTTGCCCGTTTCCGAGTCGAGTAAGCATGAGCAAAAATATCCAATCTATCCGGGGGATGAATGACATTCTCCCGGATGCCACCCCCGCATGGCAGTACCTAGAAAACACCGCCCGTACCTTGCTGAATCGGTACGGCTACAGCGAAATCCGTATGCCTATCGTCGAGCAAACCGATTTGTTTTCCCGTGCTGTTGGCGAAGTGACCGATATTGTCGAAAAGGAAATGTACACCTTTACTGACCGTAACGATGACAGTTTAAGCTTACGCCCGGAAGGTACGGCAGGCTGTATTCGTGCCGGAATCCAACACGGGCTGTTACACAATCAGCAACAACGCCTGTGGTATACCGGCCCGATGTTCCGCCACGAACGCCCCCAAAAAGGCCGTTACCGTCAATTCCACCAAATTGGCGTGGAAGCGTTCGGCATGGCGGGGCCGGATATTGACGCCGAACTCATCGCCATGACTGCGCGGTTATGGAAAAGCCTTGGCCTGCGCAACTTGCGCTTGGAATTAAACACGCTGGGCACGCCCGAATGCCGCCATGCGTATCGCGAATTGCTGGTGGACTATTTCACCGCTCATCACGACACACTCGATGAGGATTCCAAACGCCGCCTGCACACCAATCCGCTGCGCATTTTGGATACCAAAAATCCTGACCTGCAAGCCATCGTAGCCGCTGCACCCAGTTTGCACGATCACTTGAATGCGGTTTCCCGCGAACACTTTGCGACCCTGCGTTCCTTGTTGGATAGCATGGGCATTGATTACGAGGTCAATCCGCGCTTGGTACGCGGGCTGGATTACTACACCCACATGGTATTCGAGTGGATAACGGATGATCTCGGCGCACAAAGCACCGTCTGCGCAGGCGGGCGTTACGACGGCTTAGTGGAACAATTGGGCGGCAAACCGACCCCCGGCGTGGGCTTCGGCATGGGTTTGGAACGCCTGATTCTGCTGCTGGAAACTCAAGGTATTGCTCCACCCGTCACCGCCCCCGATGTTTATTTGATCATGGCAGGCACCGCCGCGATTCAAACCGGCTTGACATTGGCAGAAACCTTGCGTGATGCCCTGCCCGATTTGCGCCTGATCAGCAATGGTGGCGAAGGCAGTTTCAAAACACAAATGAAACGAGCTGATAAATCTTCCGCCAGTTTTGCCCTGATTCTGGGGGAAAATGAAGTGGAACGTGGCGAAATCGGCCTCAAACCCTTGCGTGACGGCGGTGAGCAGATTACGCTCCCGCTCAGCCAAGTGGCGCAACACCTTGCCGTTTTGCTTGAAAAAACACAATAAATACCAATTTAACTCAATAATTCAGGGGCAAACTGATGTCTGATTACAAAACCGATGATGAAAAAGTCGAAGAACTCAAAGCTTGGTGGAAAGAAAACGGCACTTCCGTCATAGCCGGTATCGCACTGGCAATTGGCGGTTTATTCGGCTGGCAGTATTGGAAAGACTACCAAGAAACCACAGCAGCAGAAGCCTCGGCGCTCTATGCCAAAGTTGAAAAAGCCAGTGAAACTTCATTGGAACAAGCGCAAACAGACATCCAAGCCTTGCAAAGCGGTTACGCCTCCACCCCGTATGCGGCGATTGCCAGCATGAAAGCAGCGCAGCAATACGCTGAAAAAGGCGAATACGAACCGGCAGCCACCGCATTACGCTGGGTCGTCGACAATAGCAAGGAAGCGGATTTCAAACACCTTGCCAATATCCGCCTCGCCCGCGTGTTGCTTGCCATGAAAAAAGTGGACGAAGCGCAAACACTCATCACCCAAACCTACCCTGAGGCGTATCAAGCGCTGATCGAAGAGCTGAAAGGCGACATTTACGTTGCCCAAAATAAACCCACCGACGCACGCGCGGCTTATGACAAAGCAATGCTGGGCGCAGCGGGCAGTTCCAGCGAATTGATCAAACTGAAACGTGACAACCTCGGTGAGGGAACCTAACAAGGACACCATGAAACACATTAGCGTCGCCCTGCTCGTCGCTGTCGCCTTATCGGGTTGCGGCACACTCTCACAAATGACCACAGCGGTTATTCCTGCCAAAACGGAAAACCCGCCGAAAGCCTTGAAAGAAGTCAAAGCCACTGCCACCGTGCGCACCTTATGGCAAGTCAGCACGGGTAGCAGCAGCGGCAAAGACTATGTGCGTATCCACCCGACGGTGGATGACAGCGCCGCATTAGTGGCGGGCGGGCGTTCAGCCAGTGCCTGGAGTAAAGCCAACGGCGGGCGCATTTGGCAAACCACGCTTGATGGCGACGTCACTGGTGGAGTCAGCGGCGGCGCCGGTGGCGTATTCCTCGGCACAGGCAACGGTAATGCAATTGCCTTAGAGCGGCAAACCGGCAAAATCCTGTGGTCAACGCCCTTGGGCAGTGAAGTATTGGCAGCATCAGCGCCTAATAACGGTGTTGTGGTATTCCGCACCAGTAACGGCGGTTTGCACGGCCTTTCCACCCAAAGCGGGCAAGTCCTCTGGCGTGAAGGGCGCAAAAGCCCGACGCTTTCGTTGCGTGGCGCAAGCACCCCGATTGTCGTGGGCGGCATGGTCATCGCCGGTTTCGATAACGGTGTGGTCACGGCTTTCGACATGCAAAGCGGCAAAGGGCTGTGGGAAGTTACCTTGTCCGTGCCACGCGGCAGCAGCGATCTTGACCGCATGACCGACGTGGATGGCGAGATGAAAGCCCTGGGCGAAGCGCTGTTTGCCGCGAGTTACAACGGGCGAATTGCAGGCATCAATATGCGCGACGGCAGTGTCGCCTGGGCAGCGCCCTACTCCAGCTATACCGGCGTGGATGCTGACCCGAACGGCTTGTATACCAGCAATGACGCGGGCGATCTGTGGAAACTGGAACCGCTTTCTGGCAACCCGGTGTGGAAAATGGATGACCTGCAACGTCGCCAACCCACTGCGCCCGCGCTACTGGGGCAATACCTCGTCATCGGTGATTACCAAGGCTATTTGCATTGGATCAATACCAGCAACGGGCAAGTGGCAGCACGCACCCAAGGCGATAAAACCGGCTACACCGTCGCCCCCGTTAAAGACGGCAATGTTATTTATACCTTAGGGAAAAGCGGCTTACTCGCGGCTTTCAGCGTCCAATAAGCCAAGCCACGCGGGGTGTGCTGCCAAAGCTTGCAGCGCATCCTGCAACAAGGTTTTTCCCGGCTCAGTACGAAACCACGTCGACAAACCTGATGGATGCGGCAGCGGCAGCAAATCGACTTCGCGCCCGTCGATCACCGTGCGATGGCATTTCCCCACCACTTCATCCAACTTTTTGGCGCTAAGAAATTGGCTAATGGCCAATTTGCCAATCAAAATCAACAGTTGCGGACGCAATAAGCGAATTTCTGCATTCAGCCAGCGTGAGCAATTCGCCACCTCTTCCGTCGAGGGAACGCGATCACCGCCTTGCGCTTGCTTGCCCGGAAAACACCGACAAACTGCCGCCATGTAAACCCGTTGCCGAAATGCCGTTTCATCCAAACCAATCCCTTCAAACCATTTGAAGAGGGTTTTGCCTGCTGTCCAACCAAACGGGCGCATGACCTTGGCCTCGTGGATACCGGGCGCTTGCCCGATGGACATCACGGGTGACACAACGGGTTCGCCAGTAATGACCGGGCGGATCATCAGCGGGCAAAGCGTGCATTGACGCAAGGCTTGTTGGTGTTGCACCAAATCGACGGGGGCATACGCGGGCAATGCCATCACAAGCAAACCCGAATTAGGTGCGCAATATCGCTATCGGTCAGCGCAATCGGGTTGGTTTTCATGCTGGAACCGCGTGAATGTGCGACGATTTTCGGAATATCCGCCTCCGTAACCCCAAAATCTGCTAAACGTGGCAATTGCAATTGATGCGCCCAAGTGGTCAACGTGTGTACCAAAAACACCCGCGCCCCGACCGGATCAACATGGCTACGCCCTCGGAACAATTTACCGACCGTGGTGTATTTTGCCAATGCGGGGTTGTCGGGTTCATTGGCCTCCATCAGGTCAATGTTTAAGCGCGTGGCTTCAGTCACCAACATGCCGCAGCCGACCCCGTGCGCAATCGGGTGAAACGCCCCCAGCGGTGCGACCACACCGTGCACCGAACCCAGCCCCGTTTGTGCCAAACAAATACCCGATAACAGCGCAGCGTAAGCCATTTTGCCGCGAGCCGCGCTATCGCTGGGGTCATGGTAGAAATTTAGCAAGCTATCGCGTACCGCTTCCATGCCCGACAACGCCAGCGCATCGGTCAGCGGATTGGCACGGGTGGACACGTAAGCTTCCAGCAACTGGGTGAACGCATCCATGCCATTCGCTGCAATTTGCGCGGGTGGGCAAGTTGCCAGTAAATCGGGGTCAATGATGGCGTATTCGGCAACCAAGCGCTCGTCGCGAAACGATTTTTTAAAACCGTATTCGCCCTGCACCGACAACACCGCGTTTTTGGTGGCTTCTGAACCCGTGCCAGCCGTGGTAGGCACGGCGATGAACGGTGTAGCAGCACCTTGATACGGCAATTCGGGGCCGACACCTTCCAAATGATCCAGCACCGAATTGCCGGGTTTGAGCAGCCCCGCCACCGCTTTGGCAGCATCCAAGGGACTGCCGCCGCCAATGCCAATGACTGCATCAAAACCCCTATCCGGCAAGGCATTGCAGGCGGCGACGGTGGCATCCACCCATTGCGGGGAAGGCTCTTGTGTCACCCGCCGAATTTCCCACCTAAAACCAGCCGCTTGCAAGTCGTGAAACAACGCTTCAGCAGCAACAGAATCCGTGAATGAGCCAGCCCCGGTGATAATCAGCAAACGTTTGCCGTATTGCGCGGCAATCGCGGGCAACTTACGGATAGCCCCTGCGCCGAATTCGATACGCGGCAAGCGGGCGATTGAAAAAGGGGCAAGCGTGGTTTGCATCAGGCGACTCCGGTTTGAATAAGCTTAAGCGCAAGCAAGCATGACGCATCCAAGCAACTAGCGCAACGCCTGCACCTGCGCCATAATTCGCGCTTGATTCCTTGCAAGCTGACGCAAATCCATGAAAAAAGCAGTCATTCTTCTCAGTGGCGGACTCGATTCCACGCAACGTTATGGTCTGCCCCCGGTGATAATGGCAAACCGTGTGTGCATTGCCGATCCATTATTGCTGCACGACTGAACCCATTTTTTACTATACTGAAAGCCACCGTCAATCTCAGGATCAACACACAGCATGGACACCACCGCACTGCAAGCCATCATCGACCGAGGCGAAGACGGGCAACATCAGTTCAAGTCCGACGTAACCAACATCAATGCCTTGGCGGCTGAAATGGTGGCATTCAGCAACGGCATTGGTGGCATGATCTTGATCGGTGTCAAGGATGATGGTTCATTTGCAGGCTTAACCCGTGAAGACATCGGACGCTTGAACCAACTGATTGCGAATGCCGCCTCCCAATCCGTGCGCCCTCCCATCAACCCGCAAACGGAAAATATCGCCACCGCTGGCGGTTTGGTGATGGTCATTCAAATTCCTCAAGGCATTAGCAAGCCTTACATGGATAACAACGGTTTGATCTGGGTAAAAAGTGGCGCAGACAAACGTAAAGTGAGTGCCCGTGAAGAGATTCAACGGATGTATCAAGCGGCTGGCTTGTTGCATGGCGATGAAATCCCCGCCAAAGGCTTGACGGTCAAGGATTTGGATAAAGATTATTTCGCCTCTTTCTTGCAAAAACACTTGAACACTGTCGTCGATGAACTGGAAATCCCCCTGCCTACCCTGCTGGAAAACATGAATTTGATGCGGGATGGCGTGCTTAATGTGGCGGGTGCGTTGCTTTTTGTGCGTAACCCCAGTTTTCACCTGCCTACCTTTATTATCAAAGCCATTGCCTTTCCCGGCACAGACTTAAATACCACGACTTACTTGGACAGTCAGGATATGAGCGGCAAAATGCTGGATGTGTTTCAGCAAGCCATCGGTTTCGTCATGCGTAACCTGCATCATGTGCAAGCGGGGCAAAGCGTCAATTCCTTGGGTGAGCTGGAAATTCCCCGCATTGTGTTTGAAGAACTGATTACTAATGCACTGCTGCATCGGGATTATTTTGTCTCTGCCACCATCCGCCTGTTTATTTTTAAAGATCGGATCGAAATTATCAGTCCGGGACATTTACCCAACAATTTGACCGTCACCAAAATTAAGCTGGGTAATTCCAATATCCGCAACCCGATTTTGGTGTCGTTTGCCAGCCGCATGTTGCCTTACCGGGGCTTGGGGAGCGGCATTGTACGGGCATTAAGTGCCTACCCCGATATTGAATTTGTCGATGATCGCGACAACAATTTGTTTAAAGCGATTATTCAACGTCCCCCCTTTCCTCCTCTAAACTAGTCGAGACGACCATGAAAAAAGCAGTCATTCTTCTCAGTGGCGGACTCGATTCCACCACCGTCCTTGCCATTGCCAAAGCACAAGGCTATGAACCCTACGCGCTCTCGTTCCGCTACGGGCAGCGCCACAGCGTCGAACTTGCGTCCGCACAACGGGTGGCGGCGGCGATCCAGGTCAAGGAACACGTCATTGCTGACATTAACCTGCGTGCTTTTGGCGGTTCGGCATTGACGGCTGATATTGATGTTCCCAAAGGGCGTGATACTGCCGCGATGGAAGCCGATATTCCGATCACCTACGTCCCCGCTCGCAATACGATTTTCCTATCGTTCGCGCTGGGCTGGGCGGAAGTGCTGCACGCTAACCATATTTTTGTGGGGGTGAATGCGCTCGATTATTCGGGCTACCCCGATTGCCGCCCGGAATTCATCAGCGCGTTTGAAACGATGGCGAATCTTGCGACCAAAAGCGGGGTTGAGGGCAATAAGCTCACTATCCACGCGCCACTGATTGAGATGAGCAAGGCCGACATTATCCGTAAAGGGTTGGAACTGGGCGTGGATTATGGCTTGACCAGCAGTTGTTATGACCCCGGTGCTGACGGCAAACCGTGCGGGCAATGCGACTCTTGCCTGCTGCGTGCCAAAGGCTTTGCGGAGGCGGGCATTGCTGATCCGTTGTTGCGTGAAGAATAGCTAAAACAAAACCGTGGCGCACTCGATACTTACAATGAGCGCATCGAACAACGCGGCGTATACTCAAAACGCGCGTCATTGTGCCGTTAGAAGTCTATGGCAATGCCAAACCAGCCCAAACGCTGACGCCCGTTTTCGACATTGAAAATACGCTGATGATGATGTCCACACCGGAATTAGCGGGTATTCCTGCGCGTTATTTGGGCGAATACGTCACATCGCTCGCCAGCCAACGCCAAGAAATCATGGCTGCGCTGGATTTGTTATTTTAGAGGATATAGCCAACACTTTACGGATACGCCTTAACCCGCTATGTTGACGCGCACTAACCGTATCGCTCAAAGGAATAACCCTTGCCCACGCTCAACTGGATTGGCAAACAAGCCGTTGCCTCGCATCACAAGGAAGTGCCGTTCCGTTTGGTCGAACCCGTACCGGAGCTATCCGCCGGGGATGTGGAGAGCGGCAACCTGATTGTGCAGGGCGACAACCTCTTGGCTTTGAAAGCCTTATTGCCGCGCTACGCTGGGCAAGTAAAGTGCATTTACATCGACCCGCCGTACAACACCGGCAACGAAGGCTGGGTCTACAACGATAATGTCAACAGCCCCGAAATCCGCCGCTGGTTGGGTGAAACGGTTGGTAAGGAAGGCGAAACACTCGACCGCCACGACCGCTGGCTGTGCATGATGTACCCACGCCTCATGCTCCTCAAACAATTCCTCCGCGAAGATGGCGCAATCTTCATCTCCATCGACGACAACGAAGCGGCTAATTTACGCCTAATCATGGATGAAATTTTCGGCAGAGAGAACTTTTTATGTACTTTTGCTTGGGAAAAACGCTATGCACCACCGCCAGATACCAAAGATTTTGGTTACTTACATGAAACGTTGATTGCGTATAGAAAAACGTCGGCTTTTAAACGCCATTTGCTGCCATTAACTGGAGATCAAAAGTCTCGATATAAAAATCCAGATAATGATTCTCGCGGTTCATGGAAGGCTGAAAATTACACATGTCGATATACTGCTGATGAAAGACCCAATCTTTATTATCCAATAACTCAGCCAGTGACTGGAGAACTGATATATCCTAAACGCACAAGAGTTTGGGCTATGTCACAAGAAACCCATGAAAAAAATGTAGCTGAAGATCGCCTATGGTGGGGGTTAAAAGGCGAAAATACGACACCATCGCTAAAAAACTTTATGTCAAAAATACAACAAGGAATGATGCCTGTAACGCTATTAAAACATGAAATAGCTGGGCATACAGACGAAGCTGCCAAAGAGTTGCGCGAGTTGGTGCCGTGGATCAAGTTCACACCAAAACCAACCAGGCTTATTCAATATTTGTTGAAAATTGCGAGTGATAAGGATTCGTTGGTGCTGGACAGCTTCGCGGGGTCAGGCACAACCGCCCATGCGGTGCTGAAACAGAACGCGGAGGATGGCGGCAACCGCCGTTTCATTCTGGTGGAAATGGACAACACCATCGCCAAAACCGTCACCGCCGAACGGGTCAAGCGCGTCAGCCAAGGCTACACCAGTGCCAAAAACAAAGAAGTTACCGGACTCGGCAGCGGCTTCCAGTTCTACCAACTCTCCCAAGAACCGCTATTCGCCGCCGATGGCAAAGTCCGCCCCGACGTGACTTTCCGCCAACTCGCCGAATTCGTTTGGTTCACCGAAACCGGCACAGGCTTAACCCTTGAACCCGCCACCACGTTCACCACCCCGTTACTCGGTATCTTCCAGAATCGCGCTATTTTCATGCTCTACAACGGCATTCTCAAAGACAAAACCGACCTCGGCGGCAATGTCTTAAACGCCAAAACCTTACACCTGCTGCAAACTCTGCTCCCCGAAAAAGACATGCCGTGCGTAGTGTTTGGCGCACGTACCCGTTTCGATAAAAATACGCTCACCAAGCTCAATATCACCTTCCACCAATTGCCTTACGAACTGGCGGCGAAAACATGGTTTTAAGACTCAAAGATTACCAAGAGCAATTGCTGGACGCGCTCGAAGGTTTCCTCAGCCGCACCCGCGAATTGCAAAACCCCGCGATGGCATTTTGGGAAAGTACCAAGGAAGTCTTCGGCTACGGTTTGCCCTATACCCCGTTACCCGGCGCGGAATCTGTGCCGTATGTGTGCCTGCGCGTCCCCACGGGCGGCGGCAAAACCCGCATTGCAGGGCAGTCGATTGCACGGGTCAAAAGCGCGTTCCTCGCCACCGAATACCCGCTGGTGTTGTGGCTTGTCCCGTCCGAGCCGATTCTGGAACAAACTCTCTACACCCTGACAACACGCGGTGAAATGCTCCACGCAGATATGCGCGAACTGTTCGGCGCGGTGAATGTGCTGGACATTAACCAAGCCCTCTACATGACGCGCCCGATGTTGGACAGCGGTGTCACGATCATTGTTGCCACCATGCAAAGCTTCAAACGTGACACCGCCGAAGGCTTGCGCGTTTATCGGCAAAACGGCGCGTTGATGTCGCACTTTGAACACCTGCCCGCCGATTTGAAAGGCGACCATTCGCTGGTGGATGCCATCCGCTTACAGATGCCGTTCATCATCGTGGACGAAGCCCACAACCAAGGCACACCGTTGGCAATGGATACCTTGGTGCGCTTCAATCCCAGTTGCATCCTCGAACTGACCGCCACCCCTGACCGCATTAACCAGCCTTCCAACGTATTACGCAGCGTTTCCGCCGCCACCTTGCAAGCGGAAGACATGCTCAAACTGCCGCTGGAACTGGCAATCCACCCCGAATGGCGCACCTGTTTGACCGAAGCCATTGCACGTTTACGCACGTTGGAACAGGAAGCCCAAACCGAACAGCAATTGACGGGCGAAATCATCAATCCTGTCATTATGCTGATTCAAGCCGAGCGCAAAAATGCCAACAGTGAAAGTTTCGTGCCGGAACGAGTCAGGCAATTCCTCATCGACGATTACCAAATCCCCGCCGCACGCATCGCCATTGCCACTGGCGCATTGGACGAATTGTCCGGTAAAAAGCTGACCGACCCTGATTACCCGCAAGTCATTATTACCGTGGACAAATTGCGCGAAGGCTGGGATTGCCCGTTTGCCTACGTGCTGTTTTCCTTCCGCAACACCACCTCCGCCACTGCCGTTGAACAGGTGTTAGGGCGCGTGTTACGGATGCCGCACGTCAAACGCAAACAGCGCGAAGCCCTCAACCGCAGTTACGCCTACGTGGTTTCCGACCAATTAGCCGCCACCGTGCAAGGCTTGCGGGATGGCTTGGTGCAAAGCGGCTTTGAACGTCAGGAAGCCAAAGATTTAATCAATATCCCGAATGCCCGCAGCGGGGATTTATTCGCCCCCATTAACGACTTGGTGGTGACACTCCCCACCGCCAACGACACCGTTGTTATTCCCAGCAGCGCGGCGATTGCGGTATTGCCCAAAGCCTTGCGCGACAAAATCGAAATCTCCCCCGAAGCGGGCACATTGACGCTCAAAGGCGGCGCGACTCCCGAACAAATCAAAAAAGTGGCGGAAACCTTCAAGCAACCGGAAGCCGCTAAAGCCGTGCGCGAACAATTGGAT
This sequence comes from Candidatus Thiothrix sulfatifontis, assembly GCA_022828425.1. Lineage (NCBI taxonomy): Bacteria > Pseudomonadati > Pseudomonadota > Gammaproteobacteria > Thiotrichales > Thiotrichaceae > Thiothrix > Candidatus Thiothrix sulfatifontis. The sequence goes on along the minus strand of CP094685.1, from coordinate 1,949,535 downwards.
ACGGCACGCGCTAGTGCCATCACCCCCCAGCAACGCGAACCAACGCCCGCCGAACGTGGCATTGTCGCCACCGTACCCTTGTTGGGTCTGCACCAGTTTGGTTTCTTTGACGTGTTTGATACCCGCGCCCTCTCGGATGCGGATTGGGAACTGAGCGACTTTGACCCCAAGTTGACCGCTGATGAATTTGCACCGGATGCGGAGGTGATGAGCCGCGCCCAATTATCCATTACTCAAAAGGGCAAGCTGCAACTCGATTTCTACGACAAACTGGATAACCCGCAACTCAAGATCGACACTATCGAACTGGGTTGGACAGATATTGAGTTGGTGACGTGGCTAGACAAGAATCTGCCCTTCGTTTACGCCGACCAGCCGCAAAAAGTGGCGTGGTTGAATCAAGCCATCCAATATTTGCTGCATGAACGCGGCTTCACCTTGGAAGAACTCGCTTACCGAAAATTCCGCCTGCGCGGAGCGTTAGAGCGCAAAATGGCAAGCGGTCTGGTCTTGGCCAAACAAACCGTGTTCACCGACCTGTTCAAGGATGAAACCCGCTTTGAAGTTCGTGACGAATACAGCATCACCCTCAAGCAAGGCAGCTATGCCTACAATACCCGCTACGACGGATTCATCCATTTCAAGCACCATTTTTTCACCCCCGTCGGAGATTTGCAGCCACACGGCGAAGAATTTGAATGCGCCCAACGCATTGACCAACTCGACAATATCGACTGGTGGGTGCGCAATGTACCCAAAAAACCCAACGCCTTTTGGCTACAAACTGCCAAAGACCGTTACTACCCCGACTTTCTGGTACGCCTGAAAAACGGTATAACACTAGCCGTTGAATACAAAGGCAAACACATAGCCGAACATGACAAGGAAAAACGCCAAATCGGTGAACTCTGGGCAAGGCGTAGCAACGGACGTTGCCGCTTCGTCTGGGTAGAAAACAAAAACTGGCAAGCTCTCAGCGCAGCGACTATTGGATAATAGCTATCATGGATAATAGCTATCAGTTGTACACTATATTATTAGGTAAAATCATGCAGATACCTCACTCACAACGCAGTACCAAACGCCAACCCTCAACACGTATTGCAGGAAAAGGGCAAATTGTCGGTAATCTTTTTGCTCCAACGACAGACATTGACGACTGGAACGCATTGTCTCTTGCTCCCTGCCCCCCTTGCGGGGGAAGGGCTGGGGATGGGGGGATAGTTCGGAGTGAGGCAGTCCAAACAAACCACACTTTCGCTGGTACTCTATAAACTCGGCGTTTAATTTCGCGTTAAACCTTAACAGAAACTAAGAAAACCAATGACCAACAACACCTACGACGCCTCTTCCATCGAAGTCCTCACCGGACTCGACCCCGTGCGTAAACGCCCCGGCATGTACACCGACACCACGCGCCCCAACCATCTGGCGCAAGAAGTCATCGACAATAGCGTAGACGAAGCCCTCGCCGGACACGCCAACCAAATCGACGTAACCCTGCACGCCGATGGCTCGGTTTCCGTCACCGACAACGGGCGCGGAATGCCGGTAGACATCCACCCCGAACAAGGCAAACCGGGGATCGAAGTCATCCTCTGCACCCTGCACGCGGGCGGCAAGTTTTCCGACCAAAACTACCAATTCTCCGGCGGCTTGCACGGCGTAGGCGTATCCGTGGTCAATGCCCTGTCGCGCAAACTCGAAGTCACCATCAAGCGCAACAGCCAGCTTTACCGCATGACGTTTGCTGACGGCAACAAAGCCAGCGAACTCGAAGTCATCGGCAAAGCAGGCAAACGCGAAACCGGCACGACCGTGCATTTCTGGCCAGATGGCAAATACTTCGACACCGTAAAATTCGGCGTTAAAGCCCTCAAGCACAATTTACGGGCAAAAGCGGTACTCTGCCCCGGCTTACGCATCCGTTTCACCGACGCTTCGGCTTCGCTCAGCGCAGGCGCACCCGAACCGGAAGTGACCGAATGGTATTACCAAAGCGGTTTGCGCGATTACCTCAACGAAGCCATCAGCGAATTCATCACCCTGCCCGAAGACCCGTTCACAGGCTCACTCACCGCGCCGCGTGAAACGCTCGACTGGGCATTGCTGTGGCTACCCGAAGGTGGCACTGCCATCCAAGAAAGCTACGTCAACCTGATTCCGACCGTGCAAGGCGGCACACACGTCAATGGCTTGCGCACGGGTGTCACCGACGCATTGCGCGAATACTGCGAATTCCGCAACCTATTGCCACGCGGCATGAAACTCACCCCCGATGACGTGTGGGAAAACATCGCCTTCGTGCTGTCGTTCAAGATGCAAGACCCGCAATTCGCCGGGCAAACCAAAGAACGCCTGTCCTCCCGCGAAGCCGCGAGTTTCATCAGCGGTGCAATCAAAGACGCTTTCAGCCTCTACCTCAACAACAACACCGTGATCGGCGAACAACTCGCGCAACTGGCGATCAATAACGCCACCAAACGCCAGAAAGCCAGCAAAAAAGTCATCCGCAAGCGCGTCACCGCAGGCCCCGCCCTCCCCGGCAAACTCGCGGACTGTTCCTCGCAAGACACCACCCGCACCGAGTTGTTTCTGGTGGAAGGGGATTCCGCAGGTGGTTCCGCCAAGCAAGCCCGTGACCGTGAATTCCAAGCCATCATGCCGTTGCGCGGTAAAATCCTGAATACGTGGGAAGTCGATTCCGAACAAGTGCTGGGTTCGCAAGAGGTACACGACATTTCCGTCGCCATCGGCGTTGAACCCGGCAATGTCGATTTGAGCCAATTGCGCTACGGTAAAGTGTGCATTCTCGCCGATGCAGATTCGGACGGGGCGCACATTGCCACGCTGCTTTGTGCCTTATTTGTCAAACACTTCCGCCCCTTAGTGCAAGCGGGTCATGTGTTTGTGGCGATGCCGCCGCTGTACCGCATCGACATTGGTAAGGAAGTTTATTACGCGCTGGATGAAGCCGAAAAACAGACACGTCTCGACATTATCGCTGCCGAGAAGAAACGCGGCACAGTCGCCGTCACCCGCTTCAAAGGTTTGGGTGAAATGAACCCACTGCAATTGCGCGAAACCACCATTGCCCCCGACACCCGCCGTTTGGTGAAACTCAGCCTCGACGACACCGACGCAGCCGATCTGATGATGGATATGTTGCTGGCAAAAAAACGCGCTGGCGATCGCAAGCAGTGGCTCGAAACCAAAGGCAATCTGGCAAGCGTATGATGGATACCGCCCAACTCACCGCGCATTTGCACCTGCTGCATTCCAGCTTCCGCCATTACGTTGGGCGTGACCTTGCCGATCTTAGTTGGCAAGGTGAAAGCACCGCGCACGCGCTCGACGCTGCACCGTTTGTATTGCTCTCGCACAATACCAATACTGACCCACTCTTCACTTACGGCAATCAGAAAGCACTGGAAGTATTTGAAATAGATTGGGAAACGCTCACCCAATTGCCCTCGCGCTACTCTGCTGAAGCGTTAGTACGCGAAGAGCGCGAACACTTGCTGCAAACGGTTGCCCGCCAAGGTTACATCGACAATTACGCGGGGGTACGTATTTCCAGCAGCGGACGGCGTTTTTTGATTCGCCAAGCCATTGTGTGGAACGTGCGGGATGCACAAGGCAATTACGCGGGGCAGGCTGCTTACTTCGACCAGTGGGAATTTCTGCCTTAAACCCGCGTTCAGGTCTATAATCAAAGCTCAATAACATCGGGCAACCCGCCAAGCGGACAAGGAGATATAAGTATGCCGACCACCATTGAACAGCAAATCAATGCTGACCTCGCGGCTTTTGCGCAAGATCCCAAAGCCTTTATGAACCGCCAACCGCCGAAAACCGATGCCGCAGGCAATCCCGTTACCGGCGCGACCCTGTTTTCGCGCACAGCTATTGAGAACCAAGACTACATTGCAGCGCGTGATGAGCAACGCATGGACATCCTGCAACCGTCTGCGGGCGAACCGGGCGGTGTTTCCACCCGTGCAGCGATTGCCTCCAACGACAAACCCGTCAACTTAGTCGATGCACTGACCTACAACAAACTCAGTGAGATGGAAACCGCTGGTCTGAAAAAAGCCACACTCGCCGAATCACCTTGGTCAGACGATTATTGGGGAATTTACAAAGGGATTCTCGGCGCCCGTTATGCTGACCCTAATTTCCCAGAAGATTCGGATTGGAAAAAGAATTACGATTACGTCCGTACTACCCCGGCGGCTACGATTCTTGCCAGCGGCAATGCCAGCAAAATCAATAACCTTTCCCCTGCTGAGAAATACGATGCTTTGGTTGGCGACGCCAACGAAACCCTCACCAAAAAAATGTGGGCAGACGGCAAATATTACTACGACAAAAACGGCTCCGTCGAAGGCTGGATGGGTATCTGTCACGGTTGGGCACCGGCTGCTTACATGTTGGCCCGCCCCACCAAAAGCGTGACGCTCAAAACCCCCAGCAATGTTGCGATCACATTTTACCCTTCTGATATTAAAGGCTTAGCCTCACTGTTGTGGGCAAACGCCGCCAGTGCTACCCGCTTTATCGGCGGGCGTTGTAACGATAAAGCGCCCGCAACCGACCCCGTAACCGGACGCGTGAAATCCGCAAACTGTTTTGACACCAACCCCGGTGCTTGGCATTTAGCCATCGTCAATCAGCTCGGCGCGGGTAAACGCAGCATGGTGCTGGATGTCACCTTCGACTACGAAGTGTGGAATCAACCGCTGTACGCTTATGAATACCGCTATTTCAACCCGCAAGTCATGCAATATACCGACGATTTAGCCACTGCCACCATCAGCAAAGCGGCTTTCACCGACGATAAATTCAAGACTTACCGCAGTGCTCAAAGCCAATCCATCGTCGGGGTGCGGATGGATGTGTCTTACGTGGTCGAAACCAGCCCGAACCACGAAACCACCGATAGCCCTGCCAAAGACTCCATTCAGAAAGTGACCTACTACTACGATCTGGAGCTGGATGCAGCAGGAAATATCATCGGCGGTGAATGGTATACCAACAAACACCCCGATTTCCTGTGGACACCGGGCAAGGGGCTGAAAGCCAAAACAGCTTATGAAGCGCAAGCCACGGGCGCGTGGACAGCGGGAACGCCTGTCCCCTCTACTTGGCGAGCAGCGGCGAAATCAGCCAGCGCCAAAGGCCAGCCACTGGCAGCACTCGTCGAACAAATCATCAAATTCGCCAATGGTGCGCAACTCGCACCGAATGAAGCGCCAACGCCACCGGCAATTCCGACACCAGTGCCACCCGTGACAACACCAGCACCTAGCGTTACCCCTCCACCAACACCTACGCCACCAGCGCCGCCCACTACACCCGTCACACCGCCAGCACCTGCTACCCCGACGCCAGCGCCAGCAGCCGAATCGTGGTTTAGTCGTCTATTCCGGCGCTGGTTTGGCTAAGGCTGCGGCTGCCCGCCGTTCGCGGAAGAATGCCTGCAACAATGCAGCGCATTCTTCCTGCAATACCCCGCCCTGCACTGCCGCGATCTTGTGGTAGTGGCGCGGGTGTTGCAGCAGGTCGAAAGCACTGCCTGCCGCGCCAGTTTTTGGGTCATACGCACCGAATACCACTCGCTCTACCCGTGCGTGTAGCATTGCGCCGACGCACATTAGGCAAGGTTCGAGCGTTACGTAGAGGGTGGTGTTGGGTAAGCGGTAGTTGCCCGCTAATTGACCGGCTAAGCGCAACGCCAGCATTTCGGCGTGAGCGGAAGGGTCGTGGAGCGTGATGGGCTGATTCCAGCCTTCGGCGAGGATTTTGTCATCACGCACAATGACAGCACCGACGGGGACTTCGCCTTGCTGCCATGCGTTGCGGGCGAGGGTCAGGGCGTGACGCATCCATTGTTCGTCATTCAGTGCCATAAACTCAATACTCCCGGAATACACACCAACCGCTCCCCCACATACACCAACGGCAAGCGCTCTCGCTCCCACGGCGGCACACCCCACTCTTGCAACAAATGCTTAAGGCTATGATGCCCACCGCGCTGCGGCAGATACACGCTTTCCCCACCCTGCCGAAACCGCACGATCACCGTTTCAGGATACCCCACCTCCGCCACCAAGGTGCGCCCCAACGATGCAATCACCAACGGCTCTCGCGTCTCCCACACCAACACTTGCTTAGGATCGTGCGCAGACAACGGCGGCATCGCATACACATCATCCCGATACCGGCGAATTTCGCAGCCATCCCAACGCACACATGGCGTAGCATCCGCCCGCGCCTGCAACACATCACACAACACTTGGCGCAGTTTTTTCTCTTCCGGCAAACGAAAACCACGCTGTATCAACCATTCGCGCAACACCGCTTTTTGCATCGCCCCATCCAGCGCCAATAATTGGCTAACGGATAATGTATTCGGCTTAGTACCTTGCAAACTCGGCAATTTCTCACGCAAAAAATCTGCCAACAACTGACGGCTTTCACCTTGTAAACGCGCTGCCCGCGCCAAGGTCTTACTCGCCGCAGGCCAACGCTGTTCCAATAGTGGCATTATCTGATTACGCAAAAAATTGCGATCAAAACGGCTGTCTTGATTACTGGGGTCGTTTATGAAATTCAATTCATGCTGTTTGGCATAGGTCGCCAATTCCGCCCGACTGCACGCTAATAACGGCCGCCCTAACGCCCCTGACGCAAACGGGCGAATTTCCGGCATCGCTGCCAACCCATTTACGCCACTCCCGCGCAGCAAATGCAGCAGCAAGGTTTCCGCCTGATCGTTCTGATGATGCGCCGTCAACACGATTTCACCCGCTTGCAAGCGTTTGCTGAAAGCCGCATACCGCGCCGTCCGCGCTACCGCTTCCACACTTGCACCCGCCGGAATCACCAATTCCAAGGCTTCCACCACCAGCGGCATTTCCAAATCGGTGCACACCTCACGGCAATGCGCCGCCCATGCCGCAGACATCGCCTGCAAACCGTGATCAATGTGCAAAGCGCGAAACGTTAAATGTGGATATTGCCCGCGCAGATTTGCACAAGCATGAAGTAAAACGTGCGAATCCAGCCCGCCACTGAACCCAATCCAATAACTAGCGGCGGGATGCCGTTGAAAAAACGCGACTAAACTATTCCTCAAACTGCCCAAAGCCCATAATGCGCTGGTAACGCTGATCCAACAATTTGTCGATATTCATGGTCTTCAAATTGCGTAGATTAGCATCGAGCGCCTCGCCGATATGTTGCGCCGCTGCTTCCATATCACGGTGCGCTCCACCCAACGGCTCAGGGATAATCTGCTCAATCAACCCCAGAGATTTCAGACGATCTGCCGTAATTCCCATCGCATCCGCCGCATCAGCCGCTTTTTCCGCACTTTTCCACAAGATCGACGCGCAACCTTCCGGCGAAATCACCGAGTAAGTCGCGTATTGCAACATCATCACCCGGTCGCCCACCCCAATAGCTAATGCACCACCAGAGCCACCTTCACCCACCACCGTGCAAATAATCGGGGTGCGCAATTTCGCCATCTCGTACAAATTGCGGGCAATCGCTTCACTTTGACCGCGCTCTTCCGCGCCGATACCGGGGTATGCACCGGGCGTGTCGATAAAGGTAATGATCGGCAGTTGGAATTTTTCCGCCATGTGCATCAAACGCAGAGCCTTGCGATACCCTTCCGGGCGGGGCATACCAAAATTGCGCTTGATATTTTCATTGGTATCGCGCCCTTTCTGATGCCCGATGACCATGACCGACTGACCACGAAACCTTGCCATACCACCAATAATCGCCTTATCATCGGCAAAGGCGCGATCACCGTGCAACTCTTTGAAATCAGTGAACAAATAACGGATCAAGTCCAGCGTATACGGGCGTTTTGGGTGCCGCGCAAGCTGCGAAATCTGACGCGGGGTCAGTTTGGAAAAAATGGAACGGGTCAACGAGGCAGCTTTTTCTTCCAGCTTGCCAATCTCTTCGCTCAGGTTAATTTCAGCGTCACCGACGTAACGCAGCTCTTCGATCTTCGCCTGTAATTCGGCGATCGGTTGTTCAAAGTCCAGAAAATCCGGGTTCATGCCTGTTGTTTATCCGTTGACCCATGTAATCAAGCGGTTAATTTTACAGTGCTTGCGCCCAGATTACGACTTTAAAAATACTGTTCTGTGGTGATATGCCCCGACTTGTGGCGCAAATGGCGCTGCATCCCGCGATTGCCCAGCAAGGCTTTCATATCATTAAGCATATTATGGTTGCCGCACAGCATGACGTGGGTATCGTCTGCGGTAATGGTTGTGCCAGCCGTTTGTTCCAATGTGCCAGATTCTAGGTGAGTGGTAATCCGCCCTTCCAACCCATGGGGGTTAGCTTCGCGAGTCACACAGCTAATAAAACGGAATTGCTCAGGGTATTTTGTAGCAAACGTTTGGATCAAATCGGCATACGCCAACTCATTCACCAGCGGCACACCGTGTACCAACACGATTTTATGGAAACGCTGCCAAGGCTGCGGGGTTTTGAGAATCGACAAATAAGGCCCTAAACCTGTACCCGTGGCAATCATCCACAGATTCGGCACAGCGGGGATTTCATCCAACACAAAAAAACCTTTGGCAGGTTGCGAAATTTCGAGGCTATCACCCGGTTGTAATCGTGCCAAAGCGTTGGAGAGTTTGCCGTTGGGAACGATATTGTAGAAAATTTCCAACGCCTCTTCGTCAGGGGCATTGATCAGCGAATAGGATTTCGCCACCAGTTCTGTGGCGTCGCCCGTGGGGATAGGTAGTCGCAAAGTGACAAATTGACCCGCTGTAAACGGCAACGGTTCGGTGCGAATACGCAAGGTCAACAAACGCTCCGTCCAGCGTTGATTGCTCAGTACTTCAGCGTTGTGCCAAGTGGTGCGAATGATTCCGGTCATGGTGAGCCTCCAGCATTTGAGTCGCTAATGCCTCCGCGACGCGGATACCGTCCACGCCCGCCGAGAGAATGCCTCCAGCATAACCCGCGCCTTCGCCAGCCGGAAAAAGCCCTTTAACGTTTAGGCTTTGCAAATCCTCACCGCGCGTCATCCGCAGTGGCGAAGACGTGCGCGTTTCCACCCCGGTCAATACCGCGTCATGCATCGAAAAGCCTTTGATTTGCCGTTCAAACGCGGGCAAGGCTTCCCGAATCGCTTCAATCGCGTAACCCGGCAAACTGGTTGCCAAATCAGTCAAATGCACACCCGGCTGATACGATGGCTCGACAGAACCCAATTGCGTCGATGCTCTGCCTTTAAGGAAATCGCCCACCAATTGCCCCGGTGCAGAATAATCGTGACCGCCTAATTCGTAAGCACGGGATTCCCATTGGCGTTGAAATTCCATCCCTGCCAGTGGATTACCGGGGTAATCGTTGGGCGTAATACCGACCACAATCCCCGCGTTGGCATTGCGTTCCGCCCGCGAATATTGGCTCATGCCATTAGTAACAACTCGCCCAACTTCAGAGGTTGCCGCGACCACCTGACCGCCCGGACACATGCAAAAACTGTACACCGAGCGCCCATTTTTAGCGTGATGCACCAGCTTATAATCCGCCGCACCCAGCAATTCATTGCCCGCATGTTTACCAAACCGCGCCTGATCAATCAGCGTTTGCGGGTGTTCAATCCGAAAACCGAGCGAAAATGGCTTCTGTTCCATAAACACGCCGCGCTCGTGCAACATCGCAAACGTATCCCGCGCACTGTGTCCCAAGGCCATAATCACTTGATCGGCACGCAGTTGCTCCCCACCCGCCAAAGTCAAACCACGCACCTGACCATCTTCGATCAAAATATCAGTCACTTGTTGCTGAAACCGGATTTCACCACCCAAGGCTTCGATCTGCGCCCGCATGTTTTCCACCATTTTCACCAGACGGAAAGTGCCAATGTGCGGTTTGCTAACATAGAGGATTTCTTCGGGAGCGCCCGCTTTGACGAATTCAGTCAAGACTTTGCGCCCGTAGTGTTTGGGATCTTTGATCTGGCTATAAAGCTTGCCATCGGAAAATGTACCAGCGCCGCCTTCCCCAAATTGCACATTCGATTCAGGGTTGAGCTGATTTTTACGCCATAGCGCCCAAGTATCTTTGGTACGTTCGCGGACTTTTTTGCCACGCTCCAAAATAATCGGACGCAAGCCCATTTGCGCCAGCACCAAGCCTGCCATCAAACCGCAGGGGCCAAAGCCGACAACAACGGGACGAATAGCGGGTGCTTCTTGCACATGCGCCACAAAACGGTAGGTGGTATCAGGGGCAATTTTAACGTGAGGATCATCCGCAAACTTAGCCAGTAGCGCGGCTTCATCAGGCAGCACTGCGTCTATGGTGTAAACCAACACAATCGCGTCACGCTTACGGGCATCGTAACCGCGTTTGAAAACGCTAAAACTTAACAGGTCAGCCGTCGCAATGCCTAAACGTCCGGCAATCGCCACAGACAGGGCATCGGCGGGGTATTCCAGCGGCAGGCGCAATTCGGTGATACGTATCATGGGGCTTGGTCTGTGCGCTAATAACGTTAATACAAAAAAGCCCTTACAGACAATAACCTGCAAGGGCTTTTGATACAATCATGTCAACAACATGACGTATGAATATGGCGGAGAGGGCGGGATTCGAACCCGCGATGGGCTTTTGACCCATACTCCCTTAGCAGGGGAGCGCCTTCGGCCACTCGGCCACCTCTCCGGTACTGGTTGAAGGCGGCAAGAATACCTTCAAATCGGCTTAGCGTAAAGCTTTAATTTGCATTTTCTTCAATCGCGACCGGCTCAAGGTGTTCGTGCCGAATGCGTTCAAAGATTTCTTCGCGATGTACGGCAACATCTTTCGGTGCATTGATTCCCAAGCGAACTTGATTACCTTTTACCCCTAAAACCGTAACGCTGATATTATCCCCAATCATGAGGGTTTCCCCTACCCTCCGTGTTAGAATCAACATATCGCATAATCTCCCTATTGCTGCATTTATGTATCCCAAAAGCCCGGCGATACCCCTAAAGCATCATCACAGTCGTTGGTAGCATCAACCATCCCATATTAGCACTTAACTGAGGCTTAACTATTTGCATGAAAGTTGCGTTTTTACCAATGTATTCTTTATACAACAAGCATTAATTAAACCACCTAACACATTCATGCATAGACAAAAAAACCCGCTGGTTACTCAAGACACCAGCGGGTTTTTTAAGCAATTTATTCGGGAATTAAGCGGCTGTTTGCGCTAAGCCAAACGCTTGATGTAACACCCGCACAGCGAGTTCCAAATATTTCTCATCGACAACGACCGCCACTTTAATTTCCGACGTGGAAATCATGCGGATATTGATGCCCTCATCTGCCAATGTTTTAAACATCTTGCTGGCAACGCCTGCGTGAGAACGCATTCCCGCGCCCACAATGGCGACTTTGGCAATATTTTCATCACCTGTGCATTGCTTTGCGCCCAAGGTTTCGCCGGTTTTACACAGAATATCACGCGCTTTGGCGTAATCGTTTTTATGTACTGTGAAGGTGAAATCGGTCGAGCTATCCGAGCCAATGTTTTGCACAATCATATCGACTTCGATATTGGCATCCGAAATCGGCCCCAGAATCTGGTAAGCAACACCGGGGCGATCCGGCACACCCGTTACCGTCAATTGAGCTTCATCACGATTGAACGCAATCCCACGGACTGAGACTTCTTCCATTACTTCTTCCTCACGAGTGACCAGCGTGCTTTTGCCCTGACCAAATTCGTCAAAGCTGGACAGCACGCGGATAGGCATATCATATTTGTAGGCAAATTCAACCGAACGAATTTGCAGCACCTTGGAACCTTGGCTGGCCATTTCCAGCATTTCTTCCAAGGTCAGGCGCGGAATGTGACGCGCTTTGGGTTCGACACGCGGGTCGGTGGTGTAAACGCCATCCACGTCGGTGTAAATCTGGCATTCGTCGGCTTTTAACGCCACTGCCAATGCCACGCCCGTGGTATCCGAACCGCCGCGCCCTAAGGTGGTAATGCTGCCATCTTCGGTCACACCTTGGAAACCTGCTACCACCACCACTTTACCTTCCGCCAAATCCTTACGGATCGGGTCGGCATCAATGTCGCGGATACGCGCTTTGGTATGCGCATCATCGGTCAAAATGCGGACTTGCGCCCCGGTGTAAGAACGCGCCGGTTGGCCTTTCTTTTCCAACGCCATTGCCAGCAAGCCAATCGTGACTTGTTCGCCGGTGGACAGAATTGCGTCTTTTTCGCGCTCCGAACCTTGTGGGTTAATGGCGTTGATGAGCGCGACCAACTTATTGGTTTCGCCCGACATCGCGGACACCACCACGATGACATCATTGCCCTGTTGTTTCCAGCGGATTACCCGGTCAGCCACAGCCTCGATACGCTCAGGTGTGCCAACCGATGTACCGCCGTATTTCTGTACGATCAGTGCCATTGTTTACTGTTTACCTTCAAAACACTTCTAAATTAAACCCGATTAAACGCGCTCAGCAACCCAGCCTTGTACGCTGGCTAACGCGGTGGGCAATGCTGCCACATCCGTGCCGCCGCCTTGAGCCATGTCCGGGCGACCGCCGCCTTTGCCACCCAGTTGCGTTGCCACAAAGCCCAGCAAATCACCGGCTTTGACTTTAGCGGTTTCGTCTTTGGTGACACCTGCCACCAAACTGACTTTGCCATCGGCTACCGTGGCGAGAATCACCACCGCTTTGCCCAGTTTGTTTTTTAACTGGTCAACGGTGTCGCGCAAGGATTTGGGATCAGCCCCTTCCAAATGTGCTGCGAGGACGCGCATTCCGCCCACTTCCACCGCTTGATCGGCAAGGTTAGAACCGGCTTGGGAAGCCATTTTGCCTTTAAGCTGTTCCAGTTCCTTTTCGAGAGCGCGGCTTTTTTGCAGCATTGCGTCAAGCTTGTCCGTCACTTCCACTGGATTGGATTTGAGCAAACGTGCGACGTTATCCAAACGGCTGGTCACTTCCGCAAGCCACGCCAGCGCATTCGCGCCAGTCACAGCTTCGATACGGCGCACACCTGCGGCAACCCCGCCTTCACTGACGATTTTAAACAAGCCGATGTCGCCAGTACGGTTCACGTGACAACCGCCGCACAATTCCGTGGAGAAACCGATTTTCAAAACACGCACTTCATCGCCGTACTTTTCGCCGAACAATGCCATTGCACCGGCTTGCTTGGCGGCTTCCATGTTCATGACTTGCGCAGAAGTCGCGGCATTGGCACGGATTTCGCGGTTGACGATGGCTTCCACCTCCGCAATTTGCTCGGATGAAACCGGGTCAGGCTGCGAGAAATCAAAGCGCAAACGGTCGGGTGTCACCAATGAGCCTTTTTGCTCAACGTGCGTACCCAACACTTGGCGCAGTGCTGCGTGCATCAAGTGCGTGGCGGAATGGTTGAGAATGATGGCTTGGCGGCGTTCGGCATCCACTTCAGCAGCAACGTTTGCACCGACGGACAAGGTGCCGGATTCCAGCGTGCCAATATGGATAAAGGTTGCACCCTGCTTACGGGTATCGGTAACGCGGAATACCGCATCCCCCGTGTGCAACACGCCAGTATCGCCCACCTGACCACCGGATTCGGCATAGAATGGGGTGTGATCCAGCACGATACGCCCTTCATCACCCGCTTGCAGGCTCGTTACCGCGTCGCTACCACGGAATAACGCGGTAATGGTGGACGTTTCCGCCAATTGCTCATAGCCGTGGAATTCGGTGACTCCACTCACATCCAGCTTGTCGCCGTAATCCGCGCCGAATTTACCAGCAGCACGGGCGCGTTCGCGTTGCGCATTCATCGCCGCTTCAAACCCGGTTTCGTCCAACTTGAGATTGCGTTCGCGGGCAATATCACCCGTCAAATCCACCGGGAAACCGTAAGTGTCATACAACTTGAACACAGTTTCGCCGTCAATGGTATCGCCGGACATGCCCGCAATCGCCTCTTCCAGAATCTTCATGCCCTGTTCGAGGGTTTCGGCAAAGCGGCGTTCTTCTTTTTCCAACGCCTGTTCGACCAAGGGCTGGGCAGCAGCAAGTTCAGGATAAGCTTTGCCCATCTCATCCACTAATGGCTGTACCAGCTTGTGGAAAAACGGTGCTTCCATGCCCAATTTGTAGCCGTGACGGATAGCACGGCGAATAATCCGGCGCAACACATAACCACGCCCTTCATTCGACGGCAAAACCCCATCCACGATCAGGAAGGAGCAAGAACGGATATGGTCAGCAATGACCTTCAATGACGGGCTATTCGGGTCGGCATTTTTCGCCAGTTCCGTGCCTTTTTTGAGCAGCGTTTGGAACAGGTCGATTTCGTAGTTGCTGTGAACGCCTTGCATCACCGCCGCCAGACGCTCCATGCCCATGCCGGTATCAACGGAAGGTTTCGGCAGCGGGCGCATTTCGCCATCTTTGGTGCGCTCATACTGCATAAACACCAAGTTCCAAATCTCGATATAGCGGTCGCCGTCTTCCTCTGGCGTTCCCGGTGGCCCGCCCCAAATATGTTCACCGTGGTCGTAGAAAATTTCGGTGCAAGGTCCACACGGCCCGGTGTCACCCATCTGCCAAAAATTGTCGGAAGCGTAACGTGCCCCCTTATTATCGCCGATGCGGGTAATACGATCGGTTGGCACGCCGATTTGCTGCGCCCAAATGTTATAGGCTTCGTCGTCGTCTGCGTAGACCGTCACCCACAGCTTACCTTTGGGCAATTTCAGCACTTCGGTGAGGAACTCCCACGCATAGTGAATCGCATCGTGTTTGAAATAATCGCCAAAACTGAAGTTGCCGAGCATTTCAAAAAAGGTGTGATGCCGCGCGGTGTAACCAACGTTTTCCAAGTCGTTGTGCTTGCCGCCCGCCCGCACGCAACGCTGCGAAGTCGTCGCACGCTTGTAAGGACGTATATCTTCGCCCAAAAACACGTCCTTGAATTGCACCATGCCTGCGTTGGTGAACAGCAAGGTCGGGTCATTGCCCGGTATCAGCGAGCTGGACGGAAGGATTTCATGGCCTTTGCTGGCGAAAAAATCGAGAAAATGTTGTCTGAGTTCAGCAGTATTCATTGGAAAGCAGCTTTAATCGCATCGGTATAAAAACCGCACCCGGCAAGAAATCGAGATTGCCGGGCGCGTTCCTTGTAATCAGCCGGGATTTCCCCGCCAAATTTCTTGATCCGTTGTTCACAGGCCAGATCGTGCCAGTCGACATCGGCTTCTGCCAATGCCTGAGCAGCCGTAGCATCATCTACGCCATGCTCGCGTAATTCATAGTTAATCCGCTGCGGGCCACGCCCCCGCGAGATTGACGAGCGGACAAAAGCAGCCGCGTAACGGGCATCATCCAGATAACCCAGCGACTGCAATTTATCCAAGAGCGCGTTCAGACTGATAGTATCGCACTCGCAACGCTGACGCACTTTTTGCGCGAGTTCATGGCGGGAATGCTCACGTTGCGCCAACAAGCGCACCGCTACCGTTTCGCATTCCCGCCCATTAGCCATTAAACAACGTCATCAAGACCGGCATCGCTGTCGGCTTCTTCAGTCACTGCGGCAAAACCCGGAGTATTCATGCAAGCCTCACGAACCGCTTTTTCAATTTCCGCCGCCGCTGCCGGATGCTCTTTCAGGTAGTTGCGTGCATTATCCTTGCCTTGACCGATTTTGTCGCCTTTGTAGCTGTACCATGCGCCCGCTTTGCCAATCAGCCCTTGCTTGACACCGAGGTCAACCAATTCGCCTTCGCGGGAAATGCCTTCGCCGTACAAAATCTCAAATTCAGCTTGTTTAAACGGTGGCGCAACTTTGTTTTTGACCACTTTGACGCGGGTTTCAGAGCCGGTGATTTCCTCACCCTTCTTGATCGCCCCAATGCGGCGAATATCGAGACGCACGGAAGCGTAGAATTTCAGCGCATTACCGCCCGTGGTGGTTTCCGGGTTGCCAAACATCACGCCGATTTTCATCCGAATTTGGTTGATGAAAATCACCAAGGTGTTGGAACGCTTGATATTGCCGGTGAGTTTACGCAGGGCTTGTGACATTAACCGTGCTTGCAAGCCGACGTGGGAATCGCCCATATCGCCTTCAATTTCCGCTTTTGGCGTCAACGCTGCAACCGAGTCGACCACCACCATATCCACGGCGTTAGAACGCACCAGCATGTCGGCAATTTCCAACGCCTGCTCACCGTTATCCGGCTGGGATACTAGCAAATCATCGACATTGACGCCGATTTTTTGCGCGTAAATCGGGTCAAGCGCGTGTTCCGCATCAATGAACGCCGCTGTGCCGCCTTGCTTTTGGCATTCGGCAATCACTTGCAGCGTCAGAGTGGTTTTACCAGAAGATTCCGGGCCGTAAATTTCGACGACACGTCCCTTGGGCAGGCCGCCAATACCAAGGGCAATGTCCAGCCCCAATGAGCCGGTAGAAATCACTTCGATGTCGCGGGCAGCACTGGAGTCGCCCATGCGCATCACAGTGCCTTTACCAAACTGACGTTCAATCTGGCCTAAGGCGGCGGCGAGGGCTTTCTTTTTGTTCTCGTCCATGCGGACACTCCTTAATAAAGGTAAATTCTGTGTGGGTGGTAGGAAAGCGGGGATTATTTCATAACGGGTAGCAGCAAGCCAATGCCGAACGATAAAAGCAGGCATTTTCAGGAAATAACGAAATGTTGCGTTGCAACAAAAAAACTGTCGACAATCGCCCCATAAACTAGCTATTGTGATACACCTGTGAATATCACCCGCCCAGACAAGTGGAATCCCTTACTATGCAACAGCCAGTACCAACACCGACGCACACGGTTGACCCCGTGCAATTACAAACCAACATCACCCGCGCCATGCTCCTGTGGCAACGCTTTGTTGCCCGCATGATGAGCGATGCCGCCAGCAAACAGGGCAAAGATGCCGAACCAGGCGATAACAGTTTCAACATTGCTGTCGCAAAATGGGGCATGAATTTATTCTCGCATCCCAGTGCCGTCATGCAAGCGAATATGGCACTGCTGACCAGCCAAACCAAACTGTGGCAACACAGCACCGCGCGTGCACTAGGCTTCGGGAAATTGTCACCGGGCGTGCCTGCGATTACCGACAAGCGTTTCAAACACCCAGCATGGCAAGAAAACCAGCTCACCGAAGTGCTGCTCCAGTCTTACCTGAATATGTCAACCTATTGGCGGACATTGGCGCAAACTGCTGGTGGTTTATCCGAGCAGGATGCGAAAAAAGCCGAGTTCTTCATCAACAGCATGATTGATGCACTCTCGCCGAACAATTACTCGCACACCAACCCGCAAGTCTGGCAAACCATTCTCGACACCAATGGCGAAAACCTCGTCAAAGGCATGGAAAACCTGCTGGATGACTTCCAAGACGGGCAATTGCGCATTCGCATGACCGACATGAAGGCGTTTGAATTAGGCCGCGATATTGCCACTACCCCCGGCAAAGTCGTGTTCAAAAACGAACTGTTGGAACTGCTCCAATACACACCAACTACCGCCAAAGTTCGTCAACGTCCGGTCTTGATCGTACCGCCTTGGATCAATAAGTATTACATCCTCGACCTGCGCGAAAAGAACTCGTTCGTCAAATGGGCGGTGGAACAAGGCAACACTGTCTTTATGATTTCGTGGGTCAACCCTGACAGCCAGCACCGCGACTTAAACTTTGAAGACTACATGCAGGCAGCAATTGCGGCGATGGATGCGGTCGAAGCGGCGACCGGCGAACGTGACTTGAACGTGATTGGTTACTGCTTAGGCGGCACACTGACGGCAGCGACCCTCGCGCACCTGAAAGCCAAAGGTGATGAGCGGGTAAAAAGTGCCACCTTCTTCACCACCTTGCTGGACTTTGCCGAACCCGGTGAAATCGGCGTATTCCTGAGTGAAGAACAAGTCGGTTCACTGGAAAAGCGCATGGACAAAACCGGCTACCTCGACGGCAAGGACATGGGTACGGCTTTCAATATGCTCCGCGCCAATGACCTAGTTTGGTCATTCTTTGTGAACTTGTATTTGCTCGGCAATGACCCGATGCCTTTTGACCTGTTGTACTGGAACTCAGACAGCACGCGGATGCCAGCGGCGATGCACAGCTACTACCTGCGCAATATGTACCTGAACAACTGCCTGAGCCAAGCGAATTGCCTCACCCTTTCCGGTACGCCGATTGATTTGCGCACCATTGATACTCCGGCTTATTTTGTTTCCACCCACGATGACCATATCGCGCCTTGGCGCAGTACGTATGCAGGCGCGAAACTGTTCGCAGGCCCGGTGCGCTTTGTATTAGGGCAATCCGGTCACATTGCAGGCATTGTGAACCCCGCTGCCGCCAACAAATACGGTCACTGGGTCAATGATACGCAAGAAAAGCTAGATGACACGGCGGAAGATTGGCTATTGGATGCCACCAAAGTGGATTTGTCTTGGTGGCATGACTGGAATCGCTGGGTAGCAACCTTCTCCAGCGAAGAAGTCGATGCGCGTATTCCCGGTGCAGGCAAACTGGAAGTACTGGGTGATGCACCCGGCACTTACGTGCGCCAGAAGATCTAATCCGCGAGCATCTGCAATACGCAGTGTAGCGCGTATTGCACCGCCTGATAGCGTACCGCTTCCCGATCACCGTCAAAGTATTGGGTGGCGGTACGTATTTTGCCATCCTGCGCTACCCAGCCGAAACAGACCATGCCCACAGGTTTAGTGATTGTGCCGCCACCCGGTCCCGCGATTCCACTGACAGATACCGCGACTTGCGCACGCGAATGCAGTAACGCACCTGTTGCCATCGCAGCAGTCACAGCTTCACTCACCGCACCGTGCTCTGCCAAGGTTGCTGCTGGCACACCCAGCATTTCCTGTTTCGCTTCATTGCTGTAAGTGACAAAACCACGCTCAAACCACACCGAACTGCCCGTCAGATCGGTACACAGCTTGGCAATCCAACCGCCGGTGCAAGATTCCGCTGTCGTCAGCATCCAACCCTTGGCTTGCAATGCCGCTGCCACTTGCGCCAGCAACGTTTCCATCAACGCAACACGGTGCGCGGGGTAGCATCCAGCGAAATCAGCGCTTGCACCGACGTTTCGACCCGCTCACTCAAACGCTGAATCAAGTCCTTTTCGGTGGTGAAATTCACCATTTCTTCGGCTTTGATCAATTCACGCGCCACGTAAGCATCGCTGCCCAAGCCATCAATCAACCCCAGTTTGACCGCATCTTCACCCGTCCAAAACAGGCCAGAGAAAATATCGGGATTGTTTGGTAAACGTTCACCACGCCCTTCTTTCACCACCTTGATAAACTGCTGGTGAGTTGTGTTCAACATATTATTGACGTGTGCCACCTGCGTTTCATTTTCAGGCAAAAACGGATCAAGCATCCCTTTATTCGCCCCCGCAGTGTACAAACGGCGTTCAACGCCTAACTTTTCCAGCAATTCAACCGCACCGAAGTTATCCATGCGCACGCCAATCGAACCGACAATGCTGGCTTTATCCGCATAAATCTCGTCGGCAGCCACGGCAATGTAATAGCCACCAGAAGCGCACAAATCAGACACGACTGCGTAGACAGGAATTTCCTTGTATTTGGCTTTCAAGCGCTTGATTTCATCATTAATAATACCCGACTGTACCGGGCTACCACCGGGGCTATTGATGCGTAAAATCACGCCCTTGGTTTTTTCATGCTCAAACGCCTCTTTCAGCGCAGGGATCAGCATCTCGCCGCTGGCTTCTGCACCATCCATAATCACGCCGTTAATGTCGACCACCGCCGTAATTTTGTCGGCAGCCGTTAATTTAGTATCCGATGCGCCACTGCCAATCAGCGCAATTAAGCCAACCAGCAAATACGCCACAAAAAACAGCTTGAAAAAAATCCCCCAACGCCGCGCCCTCCGCTGCTCTTTGACAGATTCCATTGCCACATCTTTGAGGGCTTGTAATGCTTGTGTATTTTCTTCGTTCATTCTGTAACCTTTTGTTTTTCTAGCCAATCAGGAATATGCGCTACATCATCCACGTGTCCACGCGGCTGCGCTTGCTGTAACCGTGCCAAATCATGCACGCCATAACTGACCGCCAGTGAATCCATGCCGATAGCCAGTGCCATGTGTAAATCGTATTCGCTGTCACCGATCATCAACGCATCATGCGGCGCTGCGTCATAGTCTGTCAAAATCTCTTCCAGCATTTGTGGATGTGGCTTGGAACGGGTTTCATCGGCACAGCGCGTGATCGGGAACAACTCACGCAGCCCGGTTTCGTCCAATACCTTATCCAAACCCCGGCGCGATTTGCCCGTCGCTACCGCCAAGTCGTAGCCTTGGGCGGCGAGTGTAAGCAAGGTTTCACGTGCCCCGGCGAACAATTCGCTACCGTGTGTGGTACGCACCAAAAATTCCTGACGATACTCATCCGCAATCGCCCGAATCAAGCTTGTGGACGCCTGAGGGTACAAGGCGCGAATCGCTTCATCCAAGCCCAAGCCGATAATATGGCGAATTTCCTGATCAGTGCGCGATTCTGCGCCCACCAACTGAATCGCATTGCGCATACATTGGGTAATGTGCGCCGCTGAATCCATCAACGTGCCATCCCAATCAAAAATCAACAGGGAATAAGGTTTCATTCAGTACGCTCAACTGCACTAATTTTTATATTGATCAAGACTTCTTTTAAATCATCGGGTAACGGCGCTTCGACCACATAACGCCGCCCGGTGGCTCGCAAGGTAAAATCCACGCTGGCAGAATGCAAAAACAGACGCTTCAAGCCCATCTCGCGAAACTTGCGATTCAGCGCGAAATCGCCATAACGGTCATCGCCCAAAATCGGATGCCCCAAATTTTGCAATTGCACCCGGATTTGATGCATTCGCCCGGTCAGAATTTGTGCTTCCAGCAACGATGCCCCGTGCAGATTTTTCAGCGACGAGAAAATGGTTTCCGACACTTTGCCTTCGCCCTCTTCCACCCGCTGCACTTTCTGGCGCGTGCCTTCTTCCTGACTCAAATCCATGGTTACGTGTTGGCGACCGTGTTTCCAACGCCCGGCAACCAAGGCTTTGTAGCGCTTGTCGATCTTGCCGTCACGGAACAACCCGTGCAATTCGGTCAACGCTTGGCGCGATTTCGCCAAAATCACCACGCCGCTGGTGTCACGGTCAATGCGATGCGCCAATTCCACATACGGCAAATTTTCGCGTAACTGGCGAAATGCCTCAATCAAGCCCAATTTGTAGCCGCTACCACCGTGTACCGGCAAACCAGATGGCTTATTGATGAAAATAAGCTGCTCATCTTCGTGTAACACGGCATCTGCCAGCACTGCCAACAACGCTTCGGATGCCAACGCAGGCTTATCCGGCGGGTTCACTTCGGTTTCTAACTTGATCGGCGGAATCCGAATAATTTCACCTAATTCAAGCTTTTTTTCTGGCTTCACCCTTTTTTTATCAACACGCACCTCGCCCTTGCGCACAATCCGGTATAAGGCGCTTTTGGGCAGTTGCTTCAAATGCCGCAGCAGGAAATTGTCGATGCGCTGCCCGACTTCGTTTTCAGTAACTGTGTAATATTCGACGGCCATAGTGAAAAAACATACCAACTAAATTTAAATGCAAATTGAATATAATTAACCGAATTGATATATTCGCAACAGGCAAACGTTAAGGTGCAAACCTGACACAATGGGTTCGATCAAATCAGAACACGATGATATGACCCATGCCTGATTGATTCAATCACAAATTCTAGCGGTCAGAACATTCCCCCAGAATTTGTGCAGGGGTAAACAGGATAAAGCATCCTCACCCCCAATAACTCAACGCCTGTTATGCAGTTTAAAAAGTAAGCAAACAGGTGTGGCATTAACAGCAGAACTTGTTGCTGATGTCTGTTGCAAGAATGCGCCAGCGGTTTACAATTTTCATGCGCCCTTATGAGGCAGTTCCATGACCCGTAACAACCGAACGATTCTTTCTGAAGGTAGGCCCGATTAAGGTTAATCCATAGCTTGGCGAAGAGAACATTTCTAACGCTTTGATATTAAACGAAATAAGCTAATCGACTCCACCTGAAACAAACAGGTAACAGGTGCTGCATAACCAAGGCTTATGTAGTACATGAAACGTATTTTAATTAATGCAACCCAACCCGAAGAAATTCGCGTTGCCATGGTTGATGGGCAACGCCTATACGACCTCGATATTGAACATTCCCTACGCGCTCAGAAAAAGGCCAATATTTACAAAGGGGTAATTACCCGCGTCGAACCCAGCTTAGAAGCAGTCTTTGTTAATTATGGCGCACAACGCCACGGTTTCCTCTCCTTCCGCGAAGTTGCGCCCGAATTTTACAACCCGAATGCTAAGTACACTGGTCGCCCTAACGTCAAAGACGTGATGCGTGAAGGCATGGAAATTCTGGTGCAGGTCGATAAGGAAGAGCGCGGCAACAAGGGCGCAGCTCTGACCACCTACCTCAGCCTTGCCGGGCGTTATTTGGTGCTGATGCCCAATAACCCTAAGGCTGGTGGGGTTTCTCGGCGTATTGAAGGCGATGACCGCCAGCAAATCAAGCAAACCCTGAGCGAGTTAGACATCCCTGACAGCATGGGCGTGATCGTGCGCACCGCCGGTATCGAGCGCGATGCCGAGGAACTGTCATGGGATTTGGACTACCTCAAAACCCTGTGGAATGCCATCCAGCAAGCCTACCAACAGCACAAAGGCCCGACGCTGCTGTATCAGGAAAGCAATGTCATTATCCGTGCCTTACGTGACTATTTCCGCCGCGACATCGGTGAAATTGTTATCGACAATGACAAGGTATTCAACCAAGCGCGTGATTTTATGCAGGCGGTGATGCCGCACAATATCCGCAAGCTCAAGCTTTACACCGATGGCACACCGCTATTCAGCCGCTTTCAGGTGGAAAACCAGATCGAAACGGCGTATCAGCGCACCGTTGCCCTGCCCTCTGGCGGCGCAATCGTCATTGACCATACCGAAGCGCTGATTTCCATCGACATCAACTCGGCGCGTGCCACCAAAGGGCATGACATCGAAGAAACCGCGCTCAATACCAACCTCGAAGCGGCTGACGAAATTGCGCGTCAATTGCGCTTGCGTGACTTGGGCGGTTTGGTAGTGATCGACTTTATCGACATGCTGCCCAGCAAACACCAGCGCGAAGTCGAAAAACGCCTGCGTGATGCCATGAAACTTGACCGTGCGCGGGTACAAGTCGGGCGCATTTCCCGCTTTGGTTTGCTGGAAATGTCACGTCAACGCTTGCGCCCGTCACTTGGCGAATCCAGCCAAATCGTCTGCCCGCGTTGCACGGGTCAAGGTCACATTCGCAGTACCGACTCAATGGCGCTGTCCATCTTGCGCTTGGTCGAAGAAGAAGCCATGAAGGAAATGACCGGCAAAGTCATTGCCCGCCTGCCGGTTTCCGTTGCGACTTTCTTGCTGAACGAAAAGCGTCAAGCGATCACCGACATTCAACAGCGCCGCAATGTCGATTTGACCATTATTCCCAACCCGTACATGGAAACGCCGCATTACGACATCAGCCGTATCCGCAATGACAATCTCGAAGACGAGGAAGTCATTACCAGCAGTTACCAATACATCCCCGCACCACCGGCTGCGGAAGAAACTGTCCGGCAAGAAGCTAACCCACATCAAGCCGCTGCGGAAGCCGCTGTCACCAACGTCATGCCCAGCACGCCTGCGCCGCAACACGCCCGTAGCCAGCCAGCAGAAGTAACAGTGGCAGCAACGCCGATTGTTCCAACCATTGCGCCAATCAAAGGCCCTGGGTTAATGCGGCGTATTTTCGGCAGCCTGTTCGGTAGCAGCCCAAGTGTTGATCAAGCAGCAGAAGCCGCAGAAAGCCAAGCAGAAGCCGCCGCACCCGTTGTCGCTAAGCGCGACGACCAGCCACAGCGCGACCGCCGCAACAACGAACGCGGTAACGACCGCAACGATCAACGCAACCGCAACCGTAATCGCAACGACGGCAAAAGCGACGTCGCCAATGAGGTAGAACGCCCCGTCAATGACGACACGCGTAACCGCAGTAACCAAGAAAATCGCCAAAACCGTCAAAATCGTCCCGAAGAGCGCAGCAATGAACGCGCCAACGAGCAGCGCACTCAAGAACCACGCAGTAACGAGCGTGTCAACGAACGCGCCCCTGAACGCAACAACAACGCTAACGAGCGTAATAACGACCGCCGCAACAATCGCAACCGTAACGAACGCGAGGAAACCACGGGCGACACCAACAACCGTCGCCCGCCACGCGAACCACGCCCACCGCGTGTGCAACCGCAAGACATGCCAGCAATAATCACCGCGCCAGTGGAAGAGCAAGTGCCGGTAGAAATCGTATTGCCAGCACCACGCGAGACCCGTGATGGCAACCGTGACAACGGTCAAGCGCAACAACCGCGCCGGGATCGCTCACGGCGTGAATCGCGTAACCGCAACACGGCGACACCTGAAATCACGGCACACGACCAAGGGATTGACGCACCAATGATGGATGATGCGCCAACGGCGACACCCCAACACACGCATCAACCCGTTAATGACAACGCTCTGTTAGAAGTCCCCGTCGCAGATACGGTCATCCCCGTAGCACCTGCACTGCCCACATTACCGGCAGAAGAAGCAGACATCGACGTTGATAATATTACCGACGCACCTGACACCGAAGAAAGCGATGACGCACGCGAAGAAACCGTCGGCACACAACCGCGTGGCCCACGCGAACGCCGAGGCCGGACACGCCGCCCGCGTGGTAATCAAAACCGTCAGCAGCGCCCGCCGCGCCCTGCGGGATCCGAGGTTGAGCAACACTTCGCATCAGAAGACATGGAACCGTTCATCATCGACCTGAGCGCTGCACAACCGGCGCATCAACCGCGCTATGAACGCCAACCGGCAAAAGCTGAAGTCAAACCGGAACCTGTTCCAGAACCTCTGGTAATAGTGGAAACTGCGCCGCAACCAACGCCGAAACCGGAACCTGAACCAATCGTTGCGGCAACAGAAACAACGCAACCAGAACCCAATGTGGTGGAAAGCGCACCTCAAACGCAGCCGCTCCCAGAACCGGCGGCGGAAAATTCACCGGCTCAACCGGAACCACAACCGACAGAAGCAAGCGTCTCCGCTCCCGAACCCGTGCTTGACCAACCCAAAGCAGCGGCAGCGCCCATGAAAAAACGCCCTTCATGGATGCACACTGAGCCGGAGTAACCCCACTCAGCTCGCGCTGCCTAGCAATGATGGCGGCGGATATGGTCTAACAAACCTGCCGCCGCATCTTCTACCATGTCCAATACGCGCTCAAAACCACTTTCCCCACCGTAATAAGGGTCAGGCACTTCGTCGACCTTCCAACGTTCGGCAAACGTCATGAATAAGCGCACCCGTTCAGGCGGTGACGCCACAACCAAATCCTGTAAATCCTCTAAATTTGCACGATCCATTGCCAGCACATAATCAAATTCCTCAATATCGGCTGCGGTCACTTTACGTGCTCGCTGCCCCGATAAATCCAGCCCACGATGTTTTGCCGCTGCTTGCGACCGCTTATCCGGGGAACTGCCGATGTGGTACGCGTGTGTGCCCGCCGAATCAATCAGAATGCGATCTGCCAAGCCTTGCGCCTGCACCAAACGCTCGAACACGCCTTGCGCCGTGGGTGAACGACAGATATTGCCCATGCAAACGAATAAAACCTTAATTTGTTTCATAAAATCAACCACTTATACTAAAAAAGCCACCTGAAAAACACTGTAAAACTTACATTCACGCACTAACAAAAACAGGTACTTACAAGATTTTTTACAAATGCGTTTCGCCTGAATCTAGGTTAAATCATAGCATCCTGCATCCTCTCACTGTAATCAATCACCCTGTACTAAAACTTCCAATTACCCACTCATTCAGGAATGAACCATAAAGCCACCTATTGACACGCATTGACACAACTTACACCAATATATATTATTACTTCCGATAATGTATATTCTCGGAACTAATAAAGAGGCTTGAAATGACCACATTGACCACCACAAACAGCAACTCACTGGCAACACAAACTATCAGTGATGAAACACGGCACTTTGTCGCAGAATCCACAGCGGCATCCACTCGCAAGGCTTACCGTAGTGACCTGACTATTTTTGTCAGTTGGTGCGATAGTCGGTCTTTGGAAGCCATGCCAGCATCACCCGCTACCATTGCCGACTTTCTGGCACATCAGGCTAATGACGGTGTTTCGCCTTCAACCCTAAATCGGCGCATTGCTGCAATTCGCTATGCACATGAAGCGGCGGGAATGACTTCACCGACTGGCGACAAGCTGGTGAGTGCCACACTGAAAGGCATTAAGCGCAATGTCGGTGCTAAGGTCGAAAAGAAAGCAGCGGCAACCGTGGATAAGATTTATCAGATGATTGCTCAATGCAACACAAAGACGCTACAGGGCAAGCGTGACAAGGCTATTTTGTTGTTAGGGTTTGCTGGCGCTTTCCGTCGCTCGGAACTGGTAGCTTTGCAGGTGTCAGATATTGAGTTTGTGCAAGATGGCGCAAGAGTCACGATTCGCAAGAGTAAGACCGACCAAGAGGGTGAAGGGCATGTTATCGCTATCTACGGCGGCAAGCTGGATGTATGCGGCATCCTGAAAGATTACCTGCAATCGGCTGGCATTAGTGACGGCGTATTATTCAGACCTATCACCAAAAGCGACAAGACCCGCGATCAGGCAATCACCGACAAATCCATTGCTGCTATCGTGAAGCGTTACGCTGAAGCGGCTGGTTTGAATCCTGATGATTTTAGCGGGCATTCATTGCGGGCGGGATTCATCACCAGTGCAGCGGAAGCGGGCGCTAACCTGTTCAAGATTATGGATGTATCGCGCCATAAGTCAGTACAGACAGTGAAAGGCTACGTGCGGAACGCGGAACTATTCAAAGACCATGCCGGAAGTTCGTTTCTGTAATCCCTGCCCTACCCTACACTAAGCAAGAGCCGGAGAAATCCGGCTTTTTTGTGTCCGTCATTCACAGAAAAAACACAAAAGTGCCTCACCGTAGAACTGCCAAAACTGACAAAACCTAATTTTCAGGCAATCTAGCACCAGAAAAACGGGAAAGTGTGTCTGTGTCGAACTGCCAAAACTGACAAAACCCCAACGGGCAAGGAAACCCGCCTAAATCCCGCTTTGATAAACATTCAAAATGGTGGCTTATTTCAAACTGGATTTTAAAAATGACCGCACCATTATCATTCAAGGGCGTTTGCCTGAAACGTCACGAACTCACCAGCAAGCTGGATTCCCTGCACCAATGCCGTAACACGCTGGCGGAATACAATGTTGCTACGAAAGGTGTTGACGGCATTATCGAAGCAAGATCGCAGGAACTCGAAGCTTTGACGCTTGATATTGATGACCGTAAGGCATTGATTGATAAGTTCATCGGGATTCGCACACATCGACAGTTTCACGAACTCCCAAGCTCAATACGTGGTTTGCGTAGCGAGATTACCAACGGTCAAGCGGCTGTTGAACGCAAGCGTCAAGCATTGGTTGATTCTGGCATTCAAGCCGAAGAAGCCGGGCGGATTATTGCTGATTACGACGCTAGCGAATCACTGCAAAAGCTCGAACCTCTGGAAAGCGAACTAGCTGAATGGGTGTCATTTTCTGAAACGGGACTAGCAAGCGACTTGCCACCGAATGCCCAACAACTATTTGAATCTTACGAAGACTTTGGTAGCGGTTGCCAGCGACCGCAGAACTTATACAGCCTGAATTGCGGCGTTTGATAAACAATCATTCCAGAGGATTTTTTCAAAATGGAAAAGCGAGGCGGAAAACGTGACGGTGCAGGACGCAAGAGGGGCGCATTGAATGCCGCTACAATCAACGTTCGTGAATTGGCTAGGCAACATACGGAAAACGCTATTAATGCGCTTGTGGAGCTTCTCAATAACCCTGAATCACCCCAACGGGCGATAGCTGCAAATAGCTTGCTAGATCGTGGCTATGGAAAACCTAAAGTCATGAACGATGCAGACCTTGAACCAATCATTTTACGGTTGAAGAGTGGCGAACTCACCGCAACTGATTGTGCGCTAGAGATTTCAGCGCAAGGCATGGCATTACCTAAGATTGTTGAATTGCTGGCATTGCGAGAGCTTGGCATTGAAACGGCGGAATACCGACCCGTCAATTATGAACGGCTCGAAATGCTGTATCAAATCGGTTCGGAAGAAGTGGCGGTTAAAGAAGCGGCATTAGTCGGCAGAGGCGTGATGCTTGAGCAGCAAATTAACGCGGCGAAAGGAGCGGCGAAATCATGAACACGAAAGAAATTCAAGGGTTTGAAGGATACAAAGTGGCATTCGGGCTACTCGATAAGGCGCTCGGTCACATGGAGCGTGTCCCCGAAGAGGATACCCCGCAAAACAAGCTATTAGCGGCAATAGCGGTGATTCTGTTGCAGATGGCTAAACCAAAACGCTAAGACACCACCACCAAGAGCCGGATAAATTCCGGCTTTTTTGCGTCTAGCGTACCGAATCTTAATCCCGAATTTCTTAACTAGATCATTGGTTTATCGCACATACCCCCCCCTATGGAATATTAGCGTTTTCTTATGCAGTTCCTGGACTAATCACACCTCCTCATTTTGAGTAAACGTGGGCGAATCTTTGGGGCGATTGCCCGCGCAACTCTCAAAGAATCACGCACGTTTGCTAACTGTAAAAATCAGTCAAACTTTATTCAGGCTTTTTTTTATTGCCGTGCCTAGTTCCTCTCTGATGATGCTACGCACTTCATCCGGCGTGGCTGAGGTTGCCTTGTTGCCCATGCAAACCGACAGCAGATAGATAATTTCCGCATTCAAGCTCCTGAAATTTTCATCAGATGATTCTTTGAGTTGTTCGTACAGCTCCATTGGAATTCTCACCTGCATCTTGAAAAAGTCGTCTTGCTTTGCCATCCGGTAACGCCTAATTGAATTTATGCCGCATTCTACAACTAATTTAGTTGACAAACTCAAAAATAACTAATACCGTATTCTCACTAACTAATTTAGTATCTATTTTAACTATATTGGAATTTTGGCAATGACAGAACCAGACAAAAAAACGCAAGCAAGAATGCCCGCACCTGTTCACCAATGGCTGACAGATCGGGCGAAGACCAACGATAGAAGCATGAACGCGGAACTTATCCGCATCCTGAAAGAAGCAATGGCAAGGGAGGCAGAACAGAAAGCACAAACGGCATAAACGAAAACGCCCCAATGAAGGGGCGCTTAAGGGCTGCAAGGTGTTGGAAGCACCAAACAGCCAATTACTGAAAACCCACTTAATGCAATAACTTAGGAGTCCAGCAATGGCAAATCTTAACACAACTGAAACTGAAAACTACAGTCAGTTAGAAACACGCATCATTCAGGCAATTCCCCTGATGAGTCCAGAAAATCAACGCATTCTTGCGGATTTTGCTATGGCGATGGTCGGCACACAGCCTGAAATCTCACCATACGCACGACTCACTACGCAAGAGCGCATCCAAGGGCTTCTTACCATTACCGCTCGCATGAAAAGCCATGCCGCCATTTTGTCGCAATTCTTCACCCGATTTTCAACGAAACAAACCGCGATTGCTGGCATGAATCAGGAAATTGAAAACCTGACAACCTTGTGGGCGCTAGTCCGTGCGGATTTGTTGGAGGTGCAGCAATGAGCAACCCCACTCACCTAACCGTATCCCCTGCCAAGCTGGAAAAAACCAATGGTCACATTGGCACGGCTGGCAACGTCTGGGAACTTATCACCACAGGGGCGACGGTATTCCCCTTGATGTTTGCCCTATTCCGTCACGTCGCTGATTTTGCGGTACGTGCGGAACTGTTCAAGCACGTTACCAATGGAATCGGCTTACTGGCGGTTCTGTTCTATGCCGTGAACTTCTCAAACGTGATGGCAAGCGATAACCACATTTACGCGGTCTATCAATTGTTCCCGGTATTCGCTTCACTGGCGATAACCACAACACTGTGGACAACACCGGCAAACAGCTTGCTACGTGTTTTATACATCGTCGGTTTGTACACAATTTCATGGATGGGGGTTTAATCATGAATCTGAATAACGCTTACCCTCTTTTTCAAGAGATCACCAGTTCAACCGCGCAATTGGAACAGCACAAGGCTGATTTGCACGGCATTAAAACTTCTCAGTCAATATGGAGTATTGCGACGTTTTTCATTTACCTGTCATTCACTAGCGTATTGTTCGCTGGCGTGTCGGTATTCGCTTTGCAAGATTATTTGTTTGCCAATAAAACCAATGTTGTGGGTATGCTATGGGTGATTATCGTCACTCTAAGCGTACCAGCGGCGTTAAGTCTGGCGAAGCACTTCAATTACAAGGCGATAGCGAAAGATGGCTTTAATGACCGTAGGAAAATTCAAACCATTATCTATTTCATTATTGCGCTGGCGATCGTTAGCGGCATTTACTACGAAAGCATTTCAGCAAGTACCAATTTGCAGGTAAAGAGTTTTCATGCAGCGGATAATAGCGCAATGGGGAAATCACTCACCAGTGCAACCATTGTTAATAGTGGCGCGTCTGGAATGGCTGAATCTATTGCTAAGGCTCAAAAGTCTTATAGCGCTTGTTTGGTTAAACTCGAACAAGCTAAAAAGACCAATCCTGAAACAAAGTTTCATTGTAATGGTGACAAAGGCATGGTTGATTCTTTAAAGGAACAGGCTAATGCTGAACGCGCAAGCAATGCTGAAGCAACCTCTAAGGCGCAAGCGGTTAACCATGAATTGATGAAAGCCGAACGAACAGAACAGGCTATCCCGCCTGCTAAATTCGCTAGTCAGATTTTCAATACATCTATTGATGGTGGCGTGATGATTATCACCCTAATAGCGGCATTGCTACTGGAACTGATACACGTCACGACCATTTTCAATGAGTCCAGAACATTGAAAAACATTCGCCATTACACCGATATGCTGAAGGATTTGAACGGTTCATATTTCAAAATGACTGGCAAAACATTTTCACCAGATGATTTTACAGATGACCGTGTTATTGATTTATCGAAGGATGAATTAAACCGCCCTACCCCGAATAATCCAGAAACGTTCAATGATGATGGTTATGAAATTCGCACTAAGGGCAAGCCGTATTCTGATTCTAAAATCGGCTTTGGCAATCCTGCTACTGCAAGTCGCTTCAGGTGGCAAGATTCAGAAATCGAATTGCCAGCGAAACCAGAAAGAACGTTCGGGTTTATCCAATCAGGTCAGGTTGCTAAAGATCGTGAAACCTCATTGCTGGAAGAAAACCGGCGGAAATACGCGCAGGAAATCATCTTGCCTACGAACCCACGCCCTACCCCATCGGACTATGCGCCGGTAGCGCGTAAGGAGAGCGTACACGCATCAGCAGAGAAGCCCTTACACGAACGTGTAGGCGATTCTAAGCCCTTACACGAACGTGTAGATACACGCATCAACGAAGCGGCGTACACGCAAGCTGCTGAGGCGAAAGCAGGGACTTATGTTGACTGCCCACAATGCGGCGCAAACTTCCGCAAGGCGAACAAATGGCACACGTTCTGCAAATCCACTTGTAAGGATGATTGGCACAATGCGAAAGACCCAACGCGATTGGAGGCGTTAAAAGCGAAGTCTAGGAGGCGTAAAGCGTAGCAAAACGGAGGTGGCAGGGTGAAAACCTTGCCATTTCTTAATGGCAAATGAACAAAACGCGAATTAGCAGAAAAACAGCCTCAAATGGAAACCTCCACGAACCCATTTGCAAGAGCCTGCAATCATTTGCTTACTTTATGCAACCTGAGTGTTAAAAACATGCAAAACGATCAATTAATACATGGCTATGCCGGACTGAAAGAAAAGCTCGGATTTAGCAAATGGACTGCTATCCGCTTGATGAAAAGTGGCAAGCTCCCAAAGCCGATAATGGTATCTCTTCGCCGGATTGGATGGCGCGAAAGTGTCATTAATGAGTGGCTGGACAATGGAGGTGCTAACCAATGATGGCAGCAATCGACAGGGAAGAATCCCAAAAAAGCGAAAGCCCCAGCACTCGCAAAAATGAAGGGGCGATATGTTCAACTTCCAGCCGCAATTATAGCAAACCTGATTCAAATAATCAGCTTAGTTTCTCTGATGTTCGTGTCGCTGCTTATGGGCAGTGGGAATACATCCATACCGCCCTTGGTGTAAAAATCATATCAACGGATTACCGTAAGCATACGGCTTGTTGTGGATGCGGTGGCAAAGACCGCTTTAGAGTAATGGCTGATTATGGCAATACTGGCAAGTGGTTTTGCGGGGGCGGTGGCGATCAACAGTCAGGCGATGGATTTAGTTTGCTAGGGCATGTTTTCGGATGGGATAGCAAACAGCAATTAAAAGCCGTGGCTGATGTTTTAGGTTTATCGCAAATGGACAATAAAGAGCGCGATAAAATCAGGGCAATTGCCGAAAAACAATCTGCACAAATGGCATTAGATGCGCAGCGCAAGCATGAGCAAGCGCGTCGTGATTACAATATCAAGACGATTGCAGAGGATTTAATCGACGCAATTAAGCACCGTGAATACCTGCAACGCCAGACGAATAAAGTAGACGGTCGTTATGTGTTTCGCCCCAGTATTGATGAAATCGCACTGGTTAAAGAGCTAATCACCCATTCCATTGAATCCTATGGAGAGTACCTAAAGCCTGAGGTGAATCATGCTTAATGATGACGTTATCTCTGCTGCAATTGAATCAGGATTTTATCAGCCTGCTTATGAGTGCAAAGACCATAAGCATGATATGCCCGATCACTGCTATTACGAAGACCCTGCTTATGAGTCGCTTTCTGATACACCACCAAAATCCAGCAAAAAGGTATTGCTGAAAACGCTATCAAGCGCATTGCAGAATCTTAAGCCGATGGAATGGCTTATTAAAAAAACACTTCCATCAAAAAGTGTCATTTTTTTACATGCACCTCCAAAAGTTGGAAAAACATTTATTGGCATTGATTGGGCTATGTCTATTGCAACTGGCGAAGATTGGCACGGCAAAGAAATCAAGCAACCGGGAACAGTTCTTTATATTTCCGGGGAAGGGAATAACAACATCCTGAAAAGGTTTCAGGGATGGCTCAATAACAATGATGTATCAGCGGATGATGCTAACTTACTACTGTCAGAGCAAGTGCTAAAACTGCCAACAGATCAAAATGCAATAATCGACGCTGTAATAAATGCTATGCAAGAACACGGATACCCTGATGTTAGTTGTATTTTCCTTGATACATATATCCGCACTCTTGATGGTGATGAAAATAGCAGTGTTGATGCAGCAAAATATATTGCGGCGGCTGATGAAATCAAAGATAGGTTCAATTGCGCAGTCGTGGTTATTCATCACACGAACCGCAATGAAACGCGGATGAATGGCTCAAATACGCTACTCAAGAATGCAGATTGCGTTTATCTCTTAGATGGGGATGGTGACGATATGCAGTCCGTTAAAAGCCTCACCTGCACCGAAATGAAGGACGCTGCCAAACCATTGCCTATGGGATTTACATTCAAGCGAGTTGAGCTACCCGGAATTTATGCCGATCCAGACTGCCCGGAAGATGGATGGGAAACAACGCTTGTTCCTGTTGCAACTGATGCGCCACCCAAAGCTAGTAAAGGCTCAAAAGTTGCCAGCGGGAAGAACCCAAAGGCGGCAATGGTAGTGCTGCATAGCTTGATTGATGCGCAACGCCGGAACTTAGAGCTTAGTGGTCATAATCCAGATCAGGCGCAAGTTATGCTCACTCACTGGATTGAATCGTGCAAAAACAATTCTGAAGTAAATTACCGATACCTAACACCTTCAGCATTTGCCGAACGAATCACAGACAAATTGATAGAGCAAAATCTAATCAAATGCCAGAACGGATATGTTGAGGTGGTTAAATAATGAGCTACACACTACCTACACACTTTACTACACACAATTACACACTTTTACACACTGGACTATCAGCACACCTACACACTTTTACACACTCCCCTTTAGGGGTGTGTAAAGTGTGTAAGTGTGTAGTCTCGCTTTGTGTGTGTAGCTGGTTCGTTGAAAACAGCATGAAGATGCTTTTCAGAGAAAAGATGACCTTGCCAGCATGGAGAGCAAAACAATGAAAAAATTATTGACCTTGGAAAAATGGGCAGAGTCTCGCTATTCCGATCAAGTGCCAAGCATTAACACCTTGCGTCTGTGGGCAAGGGAAGGGCGCATTCAGCCGCAACCTGTAAAGCATGGTCGGACATATCGTGTTCTCGAAAATGCAAAATACTACTGCCCATTCACAGGTGAGAGTTCATGAAGCGCAAACCAGCGGGATTACACCATGCAAAAGGCGCGAATGGTAAAACTTACTATTCGTGCATCCATCCCGTTACTGGGAAGCGTCACGGCTTAGGGAGCGACTTTGTAACCGCTTGCAAGGTGTTGCATCGTCTGCAAGCTGCACACCCGAAAGACCGTGAGACCGCGCTATTTGAACGCATAGAGGGCAAGGGTAAAACCTTCAGTGCTTTCGTGGAGAAGTTCAAAGAGGCTTTACAGGAAAGAAATCTAAAGCCTAACACCCTGCGAAGCCGTCACCACATTCTCGATAACGTGCTAATGCCGCGCTTTGGTAGCTGGCAATTGAAAGACGTTGATGCTGAAGCAATCACTGACTTGCTAAGCGAATTCAAGAGCCAAGGTAAAAACCGCATGGCTCAAACTATCCGCTCGGTGCTGATTGATCTTTTCCTTGAAGCCGTTTCTACGGGATGGCTGAAGGCTAACCATAATCCTGCAAGCTTGACCCGTAACCCGACTGCTACCGCCAAACGTTCGCGGTTATCGCTGGAACAGTTCAGTGCGATTTACTCACTCGCTGATGATTGGATGCAGCGGGCGCTAGAACTTGCGATCCTGACAAGTCACGCGGGCGCAACGGAATTGACCGCCATGCAAAAGCCTGTAGATGGATATTTGCAGGTTCAGCGCACAAAGACCGATGTTCGTATCAAAATCCCCGTGACGCTGAAATTAGACGCTCTAGGCTGGACATTGGAAGACACCATTAACAAGTGCTTCACTGATGGCATTGAATCGCCGTATTTGCTCCACCACGTTTCCGACGCTGGCAACATGGGCAAGGGCAAGCCTATGCACCCTTACCGCATCACACGCGAATTCACCCAGATAGTGAGACGTTCGGGTATTGCATGGGAGGAAGGCAAGCAACCGGCGACGCTCTATGAAGTTCGCTCTTTATCCGAACGGCTTTATAGAAAGCAGGGTGTTGACGTTAAGACGCTGCTAGGTCACAAGGACTCCCGTTCGACTGAGAGATATGACGATGTGCGGGGTGATGATTGGCTTACTTTAGAGATTTGAGATAATTATTAGCTTACAAATAGCTTACTAATTAACGGTAAGCTATTGATAGAAAAGGGCTAAATCTGCTTGCCGTATCCTGCCCATGCAGACAAAGAGAACCTTAACTTGTTTCATAAACTCTTCCCAACTCTTACTGTTACCGCTTCGCCAGACTCACATGAATGTGCCCCGGCGGATGTTTAATCAGCAGCGCCTGCCCGCAATGGGGGCAATTGGTGTGCGTCTGCAAGCGCGTTTCCTGCTTAACTTCCTCGAACACCAAACGCGCATCCGCCCGGCTAATGCCAATGGTGACGCGCATTTTTTCCAAATAACGCAGGCCGCCAAAATCCAGCTTGCCATTTTCCATGGCACGTACCAGTTCAAAACGGAAACTTTCACGGCGACGCTTCAACTCATTGATCATGCCGGAGGCAAGGATAGCGGCAGGCAACGCTGCAACTGCAATGCCGGTGATGATAATAGTGCCACTAAACACCTTTCCCACTAACGTTACCGGCACCACATCACCATAACCGACCGTTGCCACCGTCACCGCCGACCACCACAATGCGCGGGGAATACTACCGAATTTATCCGGTTGAACGTGACCTTCCACTAAATAAATACCCGTTGCGGACAACAACACCAACATGCACAAAATGAACAAAGCCGAGATCAAGTTATCCGCCTCTTGTCGCAATACTGCCAACAACAGCGCCAGAGAATGCGAATAGCGGGTCAATTTCAATAAGCGCAACAAACGCAAACTACGCAACACGCGTAAATCCACTAACCCGAAAAACAAACTGAGGTAAAAAGGCAATACCGCCACCAAATCGACCAGTGCCATCGGCGACAACAAATAACGAACGCGCCCACGCATCGGATGCTGAAACGCAACGTGCTCAGATTCCACGCAAACCCAAGCCCGTAATACGTATTCCAGCGTAAAAATGGCCACCGAACACACTTCAAACCACTCAAAAAACGGTGCGTATGCCTGGTAAATAGCGTGCTCAGACTCCACCACCACGGCAACGACATTTGCCACGACCAATACCATTAAAAAATGGTTCAGAAATGTTGCCCATACCCCGCCTTTTTGTGCCTCAAGCGCCAGATACAACCACCGACGCGCCCTCAACAGGTTCACTCGATTCAAAAATGCCGCCGGATTTTCTGGTACAGGTCAGACAATTCCTCGCCCAAATCGTGTAATTCCTCAACCACTTCCAAGCGCACATCTTTCACCTTGTCGCTGATTTTATGCTGAAGTTTATCCACATCTTCCCCCAAATCGTGAATTTCCTCTTTTGCTTTCAGGTTCAATTCCCAGCCGGTATCACGCAAGCGCACCTGCATAGCATCCCACTTGGTTTCCAGATGCGCCCACTCTTCACGCGCCTCCAGACCCAATACGTGCAACCGCACGCGTAACTCCTCGCGCTCACTGGTCAAGGCTTGCATTAATTGCTGTAATTTTTCTTTCATGGCATCAACCTCCTGTGTTACTTACTCTGATA
This sequence comes from Candidatus Thiothrix sulfatifontis, assembly GCA_022828425.1. Classification (NCBI taxonomy): domain Bacteria; kingdom Pseudomonadati; phylum Pseudomonadota; class Gammaproteobacteria; order Thiotrichales; family Thiotrichaceae; genus Thiothrix; species Candidatus Thiothrix sulfatifontis. The sequence continues at coordinate 1,912,401 of CP094685.1, read as the reverse complement.
ACTATACACTTTCAGCCAAATTAAGCACGGGCATTGCGCAAAGAATGGAACTTTTCACCCGACGCACGGCTCTATGAATTTGATTTTGTTTTACACCGACACAAGGGCTTGTTATGAAAAAAATAGTATTATCACTGGCGGTGATTGCTGGCTTAGGGTTATCGGCGTGTGCTCCGATGAATCAGCAAACGCCACCTACCCCGACGGTCGTTCCCGCTAAAGATTTAAACTGGATTGCCGACAAAGTATACCGCAACGAAACCAGCGGCAACCCAGCCTTGCTAGTAGTTTGGAATGACCGCGAAGAATTCGCCTCTCTCGGTATCGGGCATTTTATCTGGTATCCGGCAGGGCATCGCGGCCCTTATACCGAAACCTTCCCCGGCCTAATCGACTACACCAAAGCGCAAGGCGTACCCGTCCCCCAATGGCTGACCAACCGCAACGTGCGCACCGCGCCCTGGGCAAACAAAGCCGCGTTTGAACGCGCTCGCAATGACCCAGAAATGCAGCAATTGCGCACGTTCCTGCAACAAACCATGAATATTCAGGCAAACTACATGTCTGAACGCCTCACCCGCGCTTTACCCACCATGCTAGAACAGGTTGCCCCGCAAGACCGTGAGCGCGTTTTGCAAAACTACCAAGCGGTCGAAAAAACCCAACGCGGGCTGTATCCACTGCTGGATTACGTCAATTTCAAAGGCGAAGGCACTAGCCCAACCGAACGCTACAACGGTCAAGGCTGGGGCTTGCTGCAAGTACTATTGACCATGCGCCCGGTTCAAGCAGGCCCGCAAGCGTTGGATGAGTTTGCGCGTGCCGCCGAAGAAGTCTTGGTGCGGCGTATCGCCAACTCATCACCCGAACGCGGCGAAGCCAAATGGCTCCCCGGCTGGCGCACCCGCCTGAACACTTACCGTGCCCAATCGCTGTTAGGCGCTTATTGAGCGAACACTTGCTGCAATAGCTCAAGCGTGACGTAGGTATGCGCACCTGCGTCACCTCGCAACACCGTGAACGGCGCATCCGCCTCGCCAAACTGATCAACCACCAAGACTGCCTTGCTGAAATCGTGGTCACGGGTGTAATCATTCACTGTCACCACCGTTTTCAAATTAGCGGCAGTGGACGAGCGAATACCGTTATCCGAATCTTCAAACGCCAAGCATTCTTCCGGCTGTAAGCCCATCTGCTGCATCGCGTACTCATAAATATCCGGCGCGGGTTTTTTCTTCGGCACAATATCGCCTGCCGCAATGCACTCAAACCAAGCAATGGATTCTTCACCCAAAGTGGCTTTCAGCAAGTAAGTCACGTTTTCTGGCGTAGTCGTGGTCGCAATGCCCAACCGCAAACCCGCCGCTCGCGCTTCCCGAATCAAGCGTTCCGCTCCGACGCGCAACGGAATTTCGCCCGCTTGCAACATTTCCAGATAAAAATGCGTTTTGCGCTTATGTATCCGTGCCGCGAACGCGGTGATGCCTTCGGCGGGTGCAAAATCTGGCAAATATTTTTCCACAAAATAGCGGATGCGTTCTTTACCGCCGGTGACGGTCAGCAAGTCGGCGTACAATGCGACGGTCCAATCCCAGACCAAACCGGCTTCGGCAAAGGCTTTATTAAAGGCGGGGCGATGTCCATCACGTTCGGTGTCAGCAAGTGTGCCATCGACGTCGAAGAGCAAGGCGGTGAGCTGTGGCATAATGATTATCCTGATAATGTCGTGCGCCGGATTCTAGCCCATTATGTTATAGCGCTTCAAACTGAATCGAAGTGCGCAATTCCCCTGCAAACAACGCATCAAAACCAACCGAGCCGCGCTGTTGCTGCACGCTAAAACCGGTTTGTACTGCCGGGGTAACAGCCGCCACTTTCAGCAAATCGGCGGGGTATTCGATTTGCATGGAAACCTGCATCGGATAATAACCGTCCAAAAACTTGCGCATATACGGCCCGTTGAGCAATACATAGGTGCCATCGTCTTGAATCCGCAACGCACGGGTATGCGCTTGCAAACAAACCCGCGCATTAGCGCCAACTTTGCTGAGTTGCAGGCTGGAACCTTCCACCCACGCCTTCCCAATATTGCGCTGCTCAGTAATTTTCATATCGCGGATATAGCCATCGCGGAAAGTAATTTGCATCGCCGCAGCCTGATCCAGATTGTCGTGGCATTGTTCGAGTTGCGCCCAGCCAGCCTGCAAAGATTCAGCGGTAATTTTGACTTTGTTTTGATGGTGATGAAGCGCTTCACCTGCCGGTGCAGTTGCTAAAAAATCGAGTTTCCCCTCATTAATCACTACCGGCGGCGGTTCGGAGGTATCCGACTCAAACCATTTTTCCAGTGCTTCGCGTTCGGCATCAACGGCAGGCGATTCTGCCCAAACTGGCGATCCCACTAAAGGCAAACACAGCAAGAATCCATAGAAACGCATAGCCGTTACTCTCCGCCAGTGATTAAAACTCGACTATGGCGAAACCGCCCCTGCCGGTCAATTATCCCAACAACTCCAGTTGTAACTTATCCACGTCAAGCGTTTGCATGTCCGCCAAACTCGGCAATTCATCCAATGATTTGAGGTTGAAATAATCCAGAAAGTGACGGGTAGTCCCCAACATTTCCGGTCTACCGGGGACTTCTTTATGCCCAATAACCCTCACCCAATCGCGTTCCAACAAGGTTTTAATCACATTGGCATTCACCGCCACGCCGCGCACCTCTTCAATTTCGGCACGGGTAATCGGTTGCCGCCAAGCAATCAGCGCGAGTGTTTCTAAAAACGCACGGGAATATTTTTGCGGGCGTTCATCATGATGGCGTTGCACCCAAGGCTGAAATTCGACGCGAGTTTGCAAGCGAAACCCGCTTGCCGTTTCCTTAAGTTCAAAGCTTTGCCCAGCACTCGCTATTTGCAAAGTGTGTAACGCGCTCCGAATCGCGCCCCGCGAAATGCCTTCTTCCGGCAAAAAATAGTGTTCCAATTGTTCCAATGACAATGGCTGGTCGGCGGTCAGCAAAATGGCTTGCAAAATCGTGCTCAACGCCATTACATCACCGCCGTCGCCGCACGGATATAGAGCCGCGCATACGCTTCATCACCTTGCGTGACATCAATCAAGTGCGCTTTGAGCAATTCCAACACCGCCATCAATGTCACCACCACGCCACGTCTGCCCTCTTCCACCCGAAACAACTGCTCAAACGGCACAAATTGTTGCGTCTGCAATGCCGCCAGTATCAACGTCATGCGCTCGCGGATCGACAAATGTTCGCGCCGAATTTCGTGATGCGTGAACATATCCGCACGTTGCAAAACGCCCTGAAATGCCAGCAATAATTCACGCAATGACGCTTCGGGCGGCGGGCGTGGCACTTTCGGAAAATCCGCAACGGTTTGCACCACCCAATGATTACGTTCCAAACGCGGCAACGTATCCAAATCCGCTGCGGCTTGTCTGCACTGTTCGTATTCCTGCAACTGGCGCATTAATTGCGCACGCGGATCATCTTCTTCCTCAACCACCACTTGGCGGGGCAATAATAAACGTGACTTGATTTCTGCCAACATCGCCGCCATCAGCAAATATTCAGCCGCCAGATCAAGCTTGAAGGCTTGCATCAACTCCACATAAGCAACGTATTGCTCAGTAATAGCCGCCACCGGAATATCGCAAATGTCGAAGTGCTGCCGCCGAATCAAATACAATAATAAATCCAGCGGCCCTTCAAACGCATCCAAAAACACTTCCAACGCATCGGGGGGAATGTACAAATCCTCTGGCATGGCGATCACTTGCTCGCCACGCACCACCGCGAAGGGCATTTCCCGCTGAATGGCACTCATTAGAGGTGATGGGTGAAATGCAGTGCTTCCATCACATCTGCCAAGGTTTCACGCGCCACTTGACGCGCCGACTCTGCGCCTTCACGCAAAATGGCACGCACCCGCCCCCGGTCTTGCTCGAATTCGGCCGCACGGCGTTGAATCGGGGCAAGCTCGGTTTGCACGGCCGTAATCACCGGCTGCTTGCATTCGAGACAACCGATTCCGGCACTGCGGCAACCTTCCTGCACCCATTGCTTGGTGGCGTCATCCGAATACACCTCATGGAATTGCCACACCGGACACTTTGCCGGATCGCCGGGGTCAGTACGTCGCCCGCGTGCCGGGTCGGTCGGCATGGTACGGATTTTCTTATCCACACTTTCCGGGGATTCACGCAAGGCAATCGTATTGTTGTACGACTTCGACATTTTTTGCCCATCCAGCCCCGGCATTTTAGACGCTTTGGTCAACGACGCTTGCGGTTCTGGCAGGATGATTTTGCCAGAACCTTCCAAGTAACCGAACAAACGCTCGCGATCACCCAGTGACAAGTTTTGCTGCGATTCCAATAATGCCCGCCCGACATTCAAGGCTTCGCCATCGCCTTGTTCCTGATATTGACGACGCAAATCACGGTACATTTTCGCCTGTTTCTTGCCCATTTTATTAGCGGCTTGTTCGGCTTTTTGCTCAAAATCCGGTTCACGCCCGTACAAATGGTTGAAACGCCGCGCGACTTCGCGCGTTAATTCAATGTGCGCCACCTGATCTTCGCCCACCGGCACACGGTCGGCTTTGTAGATAAGAATGTCAGCCGACTGCAACAGCGGGTAGCCAAGAAAACCGTAGGTAGCGAGATCACGCTCCTTGAGTTTTTCCTGTTGGTCTTTATAGGTAGGCACGCGCTCCAACCAACCCAGCGGGGTAATCATCGACAATAGCAGGTGTAATTCTGCGTGTTCCGGCACGTGTGACTGGGTAAAAATCGTCGCAGAACTGGGGCTAATACCCGCTGCCAACCAATCAATCGCCATGTCTTCGACGTGCTGGGAAATACTGCCCGGCGTTTCATAATGGGTGGTTAGCGCGTGCCAGTCCGCCACAAAAAAGAAGCACTCGTAATTGAGTTGCATCTCAACCCAATTTTTCAAGACACCGTGATAATGCCCCAGATGTAACAAGCCCGTCGGACGCATCCCAGAAACGACACGTTGATTTTGCGAAGGTGTAGTACTCACAACAAACCTTTTTTTGATCAAATAATGGAGATAAGCAGGCTGTGCAGTGTACCAATAATTGGCCCGATAATTCGATCCAGCACGCCCAAAAACAACAAAACAAGCAGAATCGGAAAACCGTAAGGTTCAATTTTATCCAGCACATCGGCGATATTGCGCGGCACCAAACCTGCTAACACGCGCCCCCCGTCCAACGGCGGTATCGGCAATAAATTCAGCACCAGCAGCACCAAATTAAACACCAAGCCAATTTGCGCCATGGTGATAAAACCGTCAGCAATATTATCATCCGGTATCAACGCCATAAATACCGGCATCATCAGCACCCAAAACAGCGCCATGAGTAAATTAGACAGCGGGCCAGCCACTGCCACAATCGCCATATCGCGGCGCGGGTTACGGAGGTTGCGCGTATTTACCGGAATCGGTTTTGCCCAACCAAAGGCGAACGGTTGCCCCATGGTTAGCATCGACACCAGTAACATGCCCAGTGGTAATGCCACTGTACCCACGGGGTCAATGTGTTTGAGAGGATTAATCGTTAAACGCCCCAGCATTTTCGCGGTGCTATCGCCGAGCTTATTGGCAACCCAACCGTGCGCCACTTCGTGCAAGGTAATCGCAAACAACACCGGGATGGCGCCCGCTACGATCAAGCGAATGACATAACCTATATCCATACCTTCCATATTTAATGCTCCACCAGCCAATCAATATTGCCCTTGCCTTCGCGCAAGATCACGGGGCGGGCTTCCATTAAATCCACCACGGTGGTGGGTTCGTGCCCGCAGAAACCGCCGTCAATGATCAAATCGACTTGATGTTCCAACGACAATCGAATTTGGTAAGGGTCGATCATCGGCAAATCATCGCCGGGTAACATCAAGGTGCTGGACATTAACGGCTCATTCAGTTCTTGCAACAAAGTCTGCGTCACAATGTGATCCGGCACGCGCACCCCGATAGTTTTGCGCTTAGGGTTCTGCAAGCGGCGCGGCACTTCGCGGGTCGCTTGTAGAATGAAGGTGTAAGGTCCCGGTGTCAAAGATTTAATCAGGCGGTAATTCATATTATCCACTTGACCGTAGAGCGATATTTCTGACAAATCCCGACAAATTAGGGTGAAATTGTGCTTATTATCCAGCTTGCGGATGCGTTGCACACGCTCCATTGCGGCTTTATCGCCCAAATGACAACCAATGGCATAACTGGAATCGGTTGGAAATACCACCACGCCACCGTCGCGGATAATCGTTACCGCTTGGCGAATTAGGCGCGTCTGAGGGTTTTCTGGATGAATTTGAAAATACTGACTCATTGTACAATTATCGTTTAGAATGGTTAACTTTAATCGATTATACCAATACGTATGAAATTCTTGTTTGACTTTTTCCCGGTTGCACTCTTCTTTCTGGCGTATAAGTTCTTTGCCGAACTGCCGCCTGCGTGGATTGCCGCTGCCAATCAGTTACCGCTGATGACACTTAACCAGACTGAGCCGAAAGATGCCATCTTATTGGCGACGCTGGTGATCATTTTGGCGACTATCGTACAAAACGCCCTGTATTTTGCTTTACACCGCCGCTTTGAGCGGATGCATTTGATCACATTAGCCATCCTGATTGTGTTTGGCACACTTACCTTGTTCCTCAAAGACCCCATTTTTATCAAGTGGAAAGTCAGTATTATCAACTGGGGTTTCGCACTGGCCTTCTTGCTGAGTCAATACATTGGCGCTCGTAAAACCCTGACGGAGCGCATGATGTCGAGCGCGATTCAAGTTCCCGCCGCTGTTTGGATTACGACCAATCGGCTGTGGGTAGGCTTTTTCGTATTCATCGGCGTGCTGAACTTGATTGTGGCTTACGCTTTCAGTGAAGAAATTTGGGTGGATTTCAAACTGTTCGGCGTTTTAGGGCTGACCTTCGCGTTTATTATTGCGCAAGTGTTCTACCTGCAAAAACACGCGCTTGAAACACCCGAAAATACCACCAAATAGTTACCAAACGTTAAGGACACGACACTTATGTTATATGTCATTATTGGCGACGATATTGAACACAGTCTGGCGCAACGGCTTGCCGCCCGCCCAGCGCATCTGGAACGGCTTCATGCGTTACGGGATGCAGGCCATCTGCTACTCGCAGGCCCCAACCCCGCGATTGACAGTAACGATCCGGGTGAAGCGGGCTTCAGTGGCAGCGTAATTATTGCTGAATTCGACTCACTCGACGCGGCACAACGCTGGGCAGACGCTGACCCTTATGTGGCAGCAGGCGTTTACCAGCGTGTCACCGTCAAACCGTTCAAAAAAGTTTTACCGTAAATCAACGACGATAGAGGACGATACTTACCATGCGTTTTAACAAAACTACAATGATCGCAACCGGGCTGGTTGGCTTAACACTGATGGCAACAAGCTTGTATGCGGATGACAAAAAAGTGGTCGCAACCGTTAACGGCACTGACATTACCCAAGAAACCTTGGACACTGTCGTCAAGATGGTGGCTGGTGGAATGCCGGGCGCACAAGTTGATACCAAATCCATCCTCGATGACCTGATTATCACTGAATTGGCACGCCAAGAGGCGAACAAAGCGGGGTTGGCGGATCGTCAAGAAATCAAAGACAAAATCAAAGATGCCACCGATCGCCTGATCCTAAATACTTGGACACAAGAAAAAGCGGCTTCTTTCAAACCCAGCGAAGATGAGCTGAAAAAAGGCTACGAAGAGCGCACCAGCGGCGACAAAGTGGAGTACAAAGCCCGCCACATCCTGATGAAAACCAAGGAAGAAGCCGAAGGCATCATCAAAGAACTGGAAAACAAAGTCGATTTTGCTGATTTGGCTAAGAAATCTTCCGACGGCCCCTCTTCCACCCAAGGCGGCGATTTAGGCTGGTTCAAAGCCAGCACCATGGTCAAAGCGTTTGCTGAAGCAGTTGCCAAAATGGAACCCGGCACCATTACCAAAGAACCCGTGCAAACCGAATTCGGCTGGCACGTCATCAAGCTGGAAGAACGTCGTGACGTCAAACCACCCGAAATGGAAACCCTGAAACCGCAAATCGAACGTGAATACCAGCAGAAAAAAATGCTGGCTTACATGGACGAGTTAAAAGCCAAAGCAGACATCAAAGTCACGCTACCAGCAGAAGCGGCCAAACCAGCCGCCGATGCAGCGCCTGCCGCGACAGAAGCTAAACCCGAAGAAAAGAAATAAGGGGAAACCCCCTCTTGCTCCCTTCCCTGATAAGGAGAGGGCTGGGGAGGGGTTTCTTTAACCACCACCAACTAAAGGAGCCGTCATGAAAGCAGACTGGAAAAACTTTCTTATTGATCACGGGGCAGAATTCGCAGGCGATTCACTCATCTCCTTTGGTAATCCCGAACGCGAACGCCGCATCCCGCCACAAGGCGCGATTCTTTGTGACCTCGCGCATTTCGGTCTAATCAGTGTCAGCGGTGAAGATGCCACCGCATTTTTACAAGGGCAGTTGACCAACGACATTAACCAAGTCAGCGACACCCAATCCCAACTGAGTGCGTATTGCACCCCCAAAGGGCGGGCATTAGCGACGTTTTTTATTACCAAGCGCCAAGGCATTTACTACCTTAGCGTAGCGCGTGATTTGCTCGAACCCATCCTCAAGCGCCTGCGTATGTACGTGATGCGCTCCAAAGTGGCGCTCGAAGATGCCAGTGCCAGCTTGGTACATTTTGGATTCGCTGCCCCTGACGGTGATAAGCGTTTGCAAGAAATCCTTGGCAAAGCACCCGCTCAAGCTTATGAAACCTTGCAAATCAATAGCCTGACGATTATGCGTCAACCGGCGCCAATTCCGCGCTTCAAGATTTTAGGCGAATTGGATGAAGCCCGAAAACTGTGGGAACGCCTCAACGTTAACGCCGCTTGCGTCGGGCGCAGCAGTTGGGAATATTTCAACGTTATGTCCGGCGTGCCAATGGTAACGCAAGTCAGCAGCGAAGCATGGGTTCCGCAAATGTTGAATATGCACCTGATCAACGGTGTCAGCTTCACCAAAGGTTGTTTCCCCGGTCAGGAAATTGTCGCCCGTCTCAAATATCTGGGCAAAAGCAAACGCCAGATGTACCGGATTGGCATTCCACATTGCGTTAATGTCCCCGCCATCGGCGCTAACCTTGCCAGCGATGCGGACGCAGAGGCAGGCACGATTCTCAATGCCACCCTTAATCCTGATGGTTACGTCGAAGCTTTGGCGGTGATGAAAATTGCGGAAGCCAACAAACCATTGCACTTGGGTGAATACAAGGTCAACGTTTTAGAATTGCCTTACGCGCTGGAAACCGAGTAAGTGTTAGGCATTGTGCCTAGCAGTTGCCGGTATGACTGGATAACAGCATCCAAACTGTAACGCGCGGCGACCCGTTGTCGCGCTTGTTGCCCTAAGCATTCGCGCTGTTCAGGCACTTGATGCAACACGCTTGACCAAGCGTTTGCTAAGGCTACGGCATCAGCCACGGGTACAATCTTTCCGGTATCTGCCACAAATTCGGCAATATCGCCCACATCGGTTGCCACACAAGGCACACCCAGTGCCATCGCTTCTGCCAAAAATAGTGGGAATGCCTCGCGCTGTGAAGACAAGGTGGCAATATCCAACGCAGCAATCAAACGTTGCGCATCAGTCCGCACCCCCAGCAAATGCACCTTCGCACGATCAGGCAATGCCGTCAGCAACGGTTGCAGCGCTGGATTGTGGGCATCCATCCCCTCACCCGCTAATAAAAAATGCACATCCTCACCACTGTCTTGATAAAGGCGGATCGCATTTAACAAGTTCGGAATATCTTTTTCCGGCACGTAACGGGTCAGGCTACCAATCAACTGCGCATTTGCCGGAATGCCTAATTCCTGACGCACACTCACGCAATGCTCAGCCTGTTCACGGTTACTGCCCAACGGAATGCCATTGGCAATCACTTGCGCGTGCTGCATGGCATAACCCAATTCCGCATGACGCTGCATACTCCTGCGTGACACGTACACAATGTGATGTGGAAAACGTGACAGCCAGCGCCCTGCTTTGAGTACCAACGCATGTTGCGCTCGCTCCAAGGTCGCTTTTTCCGGGGTATGGTGCATTCCCCACAGCAATACCGGGCGGCAACCCGCGAACCACCATGCCAGCGTCGCGAATAGATTACCGTGGTGCATCCAGCCATGAATCACTTGCGGCTTGATTTTCCGCACCAAACCAAACAAACGCGGTAACAACCAAGGTAACTTCGCCAGCCGGTTTATCCCCAAGACATGCACCGGAATCCCCGCTGCGGCAAACTGTTGCTGCACACCCTCGACTTCCACCAACGCAATCACCACCGGCGCATAATCGCGGCTGAAGTCGGAACTCGCCAAATTCAACAAGGCTTTTTGCGCCCCGCCGACACTCAGCGAGGTGATGATGTAGAGCATCGTGTTGCCCATGTGAACCTCGCTTTGATTAATTGCCGCACCTGACCAATATCCAACAACCACACCAAAATCGCGTAGCTTGCCATCCCCAACAGGATTTTTAACACCACCACATACGCATTATGCACGGCTAAAACAGGTATCTGCTCCATCAGCGCGTACATCCCCACCGCTGCCAGCAAAATTTTTCCGATGTCCAACACGGGAATATTTAACGCGAAATATTGCCTGCCAAGGTAATAGCCATACACCACGCAAATCAGGTAAGCCGCCAGCGACGCCAACACCGCCCCCAACAAACCGTATTCAGGAATCAGTATCAAGTTCAGCAACACATTCACCACGGCTGCCGCACCCACCACTTTGACCGCACCGGCGGTGTATTCCGCCAATTGAAACGCCAGCGACACGTAGAACAAGTAGGTGCAATTCGCCAAAATCGCCAAGCCAATCCACGGCAATAAACGCAGCGAAGAGGGTACAAACTCAACACCCACCAACAATGGAATAAACGCCTCAGCAATCCCCAACAAACCCAAAATCGCTGGAATCGACACCCCCATCAACAACACAAAATACTGTTGAAGCCGTGCCTCTGCCTGCTCACGCCCCGCTTGTTCCAAGGTACGAATCACCAGCGGATACGCCGCTAAATTCAGCGAACTGGTCAACATCATTAAAATCTGAAACGGCAAATTATACGCCACCGCGTATTCCCCCGCCTGCGCATACCCCAACAACCAACCCACCATCACCCGATCAGACGCATGGATAATTTCCAACAATACAAACGACAAACTTAACGGCAAACCGTAGACCAACAACGCTTTAAGCACCCCACGATCCAATTCACGCCAAGCAGGTCGAAAATGCCGCCACAACGCCCCCGACAATACCAATACCAGCAAGACTCCCAGCACCACGCCGCCAATCGCACCCAGCCACGCATACCCCAGCCACACCAACAGCAATCCGCTGCCCATCGTTAATACAGTACGCCCAACTTCTGCCCACAAATAGTGATTCACTTTCAAGGTAATGGAATTAATGCGCTGATACGCCTCATAAAATGCTGAACTCAAAAATACCAGAAAAAAGCCTGCCGCCACCGCAACCTGCCCAGTCAACCACGCAAACAATGCCGCCAGCACGCCCACCAGTAACGCAATCACCAACACCGATACACTGATTAAATGTTCAACCGCCCCAGCATTCAATTCCTGCTTATCCCAAAAACGCATAATGCCGACGTACAGCCAGCCAAACGCAAACAAACTGACACTCGATGCCACCACCAAAATGGTGGTAAAGATCCCGTACTCCTCAGCCGACATCCAGCGCGTATACGCCGCCAACACCACGAAACTCGCCAACGCCGGAGCCAATTTTGCCAACAAATAAATCAAGCTGTGTTTAACGTACACGGTGTAACGCTCTCATGCGGCTAACCACGCATCCGCCACCGCCACAATATCATTCGCCCGCACGGATTCCTGCGCCTGTTGCCGCAACCGTTCGCGCTTATTATCATCAAAAAACAGCTCATCAATCCCCGCTGCCAGTGCCGCCACATTGCCTTTTTCCACCAACAAACCGTTCTCGCCGTGACGAATAATTTCACGCGGCCCCGTCGGGCAGTCGGTCGACACAATCGGACAGCCCAAGGACAACGCTTCAATCAATACCAGCGGATAGCCTTCATAATCGCTACTCATCACCTGAAATTCCGCTTTCGCCATGTATTTGTAAGGGTTCGCATCAAACCCCACCAAAATCACCCGCGCTTCCATGCCCAACATTTTAATTTTCTGCTCCAGCAATGCTTGTTGCGAACCACGCCCCACAATCAACAATTTACAGGCTTGTTGTGCCTTGCTGCGGGCGAACGCTTCAATCAGTAAATCAAACCGCTTTTGCTTTTCCAAACGCCCGACCCCAAGGATAAAACGCCCTTCAAATCCGAGGGTTTCCTGCGATTTTTCACGAATCAGCCGCGTATTCACCGGGTTATAAATGCAATTCACATTGCGTAAATGCGCCTGTTTTTCCAGTAAATTCTGCATTTGCCGTGACACCGCGATCACCCGTTTCGCACGCGGATACAACCAGCGAAACGCCAGCCATTCGCTGCGAGTCATAGTGCCAGGGTCAAGGTGGATGGAAAGCACGGCATCCGAGCAAGCCAGTGCACACGGCACATTCGCCGCTTCCAAAAACGAAAAGATATGATCAAACTTTTCACGTTGAAATAACTGACGGAATTGCCAAGCGCGTTGCAACAACAAACTAATCTGGGTAAACAGCCCACCTTGGCGTTCGGGAATATCCAAATTAATCATCCGTACCGGCAACTCGTAGCGCGTAATCTCAGGCGGCAACCGCGCAAACTTAATCACCGTGACCTCGTAATTACGCTGCCGAAACTCCTCCGCCAGATCCACCGCGACCTTTTCCGCACCACCCGGCGCAGCCAGTTCAGCAATGACAATAGCGATCTTTTTCATGTTGCCGGTGATACCTTATTGGAATATTTCGCATTAGCTGCGTTATTTTTAATATAAAAATTCAGTGCAGTCAGGGTATAAGTGAACCAAATATACATCCGGTCTTGCAGCGTCAGGGACATTTGCCCAATCACCACCACCAATAGCATCAACAGTAACAGCCAACGTTCATCGCCCGGCAAGCGCCACGCCAAACTCAGCGCAATGCCGATCACTGTCAGGTACAACACCACACCGACAATGCCCTGCTCAGCCGTAATCGCCACGAAACTGTTATGCGCCGTATAGTCGACATTGTACGGGTTGATAATGCGCCGGAAAGAGCCTAAACCATGACCGTAAAGCGGGCTTTCTTCCCATTCCTCATACGCATTCGCCCATATTACGCTGCGCTCATTCAAAGTACCGCTGGAAATTTCTTTGCCGGTAGAAAAAATGCGCTCAATGGTTTTTTGCGGAATCACATTCGCCACTGCAATCAACGCCACCACCATCACCAGCCCACTAGCGGCTTTCCCCAACACACCCGCCCGCAAAATCGTCGGCAAAAATCCGGCGAATCCCAACACCATAATCACCGCCCCCGTGCGCGACCCCGTGATCAAAATCGTAAACGCCGCCGCAGGCAAATACAGCCCCCCCAACAAACGCCACCACCACGCTTTGATCTGTGTCAGCAAATAAATCGCCAACGGTATCACCATCGCTAATTTAACCGAAACTTCATTCGCATCGAACTGCTTGATTTCATGGCGTACCGTATTCGCGGTGATTTGGTAATCTTTGACCATCAAATACACCAACCAAAACGATCCCAATACCAAAGCGATATACAGCTTGTTTACATCCTGCACAGTTGTGACCAATTGAAATAGCAATAAACTGATCATCAAAATATACAGATTGCTTTTTAACGCTTGATCACTGCTCACCGCTTGCGTGGTTTCATAAGGAACGGGCATTTCCGACCAGGTATACGACAACATCACCCACGCCACATACAACAACACTGCCGTGTGAAATACCCGCAGCGCATGAAGGCCATTGCCCATCATCAACAACAGCGCCGTCAAACCAAACGCCATTAACCCCGCGATTTTCACCAGCGACATACCCGCCACTTCCACCGCACCATCGGTAGGCAAAGCGAATACCAACACCATCATGAAAAATACCGCCGCGTTATGTACATGATTCATAAGCTTGCCAAACGCTCGCCCAACGCCTGCCTGACTTGCATTAATAACGCAGGCTGGTTATCCCAATCGCCGAAATGACGCGCAATACGCCCCAATTGCTGATTCACAAATTCGGTTTCACCGGCCTGCAACAGCAAGTCGATGTACATATAATCTTCCACCGACGCACGAATCCATTTCAGCCGCAACGACGCGAACGGCGCGTCAACCCCCGTTTGCGCCTGTTTCGCGGGGTACACCAACAAACCATCCCCATTGAAAACGATCCCTGGCGGATTATCGCTGATGAAACTCGCCGCATCCTGCCAAATATCGGTATTTTCCGCCCATGCCAACGTATCCCAATAGCCCAAACCCGTCACCCCGTAACGGTGAAACAACCAGGTTGGAATCCGGTAATTAATCGCCGGAAAATCCAATTGCCACACGGGAGGATAATTGCCTTTTAACACATCCGCACGCGGATTCACTTGCTGATACGCTTTGAAATCCAGCACCAAAGCCGTGTATGCCCACACTTCTTCACCTGCATCCAGCCGCTGTGCCGTGACATTTTTGCCCAAATGATCCACATCGCGCCACAAATCGTAGAACTTCGGAATCCACACATCCACTGCCCCGGTTAACGAACCCAAAGCAAGGTCTTCATTTAACGGCGGCTCACTGACCTGATAGCGAATTTTTTCACCTGTTGGCAAGCGCATCTCATCGAAAAACTCACCCCAGCGCCGCGCATACGCATACGCTTCACGGGTATCCGGCTCATCCACAAACGAAGGGTCGGTATAACACCGCTCTGCGCCCGCGTGTGCCGCACACCAACCGGCATATTCCCGCATAAAACGCTGCGCCTTATCGCGGTCTTTACCCAAGGGATCGGCAAACGGGTAACTGTCCGCAAACACATAGGTATACGCCGTAGCGTGCTTGTCCTGCATGTAATGACGCATGTTTTCTGTCACTGTCCCCAACCCCGCAAATTCACGCTGAAAATCGGGTTTACCATCCGCATCGACTTCGGGGGAGGCATCCCACAAACTTTCCGGCGATAAATAATGATCCAGCATGAAATCGTTGTAAGCGCGAATCAAACGGTTATCCGCTGCCGCTTCACCCGTGCGCTCAAACCCATAAATCTCCGCCACCCGGTAGCCATTCGTGCCAAACACCGTGCGCAACGGCGAACGCGCAGGCAAGGTAAAATTCCACACCGTCAATTGCACCGGCAATTCGACTGATGCCACCCCATCCGCACTCACTGTCACGTTTGCGTTGTACACCCCCGGCTTGGTATCAGCAGGCACATGCACATCCACCCACACCGGCAAATTTTCACCCGCACTCAGATTCTGTGGGAATGCCCGATACGCGCTCGTCACGTCAGGAGAAGGATTTGCTGCTGGCAATAAAATATCCGGCCATGACTGCGGTGCATACGGCGAATGCGAGGATGGCGTACTGACTTTCACATAACGCTCCCGAAAAAACTCCACCTTATCAATTACATCACCCGTTGCATTGCGTAATGGCAACAGGTTCACCCGCACATTCTTCGCTCCCGTTTGCCCCGCCGTAATGACAAAC
This sequence comes from Candidatus Thiothrix sulfatifontis, assembly GCA_022828425.1. Classification (NCBI taxonomy): domain Bacteria; kingdom Pseudomonadati; phylum Pseudomonadota; class Gammaproteobacteria; order Thiotrichales; family Thiotrichaceae; genus Thiothrix; species Candidatus Thiothrix sulfatifontis. The sequence continues at coordinate 1,896,586 of CP094685.1, read as the reverse complement.
TGGAAACCTTCGTACTCATTACGGGCAGCGAGAATCGCCACGCTATCCGACCCCACCACTGGCTCGAACGGCGCAAAACGTTCCAACACGCCAATCGCTTTCACCTGCAAATCCGGCACTGACGGCTCAGGGGAACAAGCACTCAATCCCAATGCCAGCCACACGTAGCCGTACCAAGATTTCAGAGTGCCAGCCATTGCTCTGCTACCTTTTCAATATCCAGATACTCCACTGAAGGAGCGGCATGTTGTTGAAAATGTTGATGTAAATCTGCATCGAGACAAACCCGATCCAAGGCGATTGCCAGTGCTTGCGGATCATTTGTCGGCACTAACAAACCATTTTCACCATCACGGATAATCTCACGCGGCCCGGTTTCACAATTGGTAGAAATCACCGGACGCCCCAGCCCCAACGCTTCAATCAAAATCACCGGAAAACCTTCGTGCAAACTCGACAGCACCAAACACCGCGCCTGCGCAATATACGGATAAGGGTTGCGCATAAATCCCGGCATCAACACCTGCGCTTCCAACCCTAAGCGCTTAATGTGTTGTTCCAAGCTCGCCCGCTCTGAACCCTCGCCTAAAATCAATAGCTTGAACGTTTGCGAAGCCTGTGAATGTGCGTAAGCTTCTAACAAACTGGGGAAGTTTTTTTCAGGACTCAAGCGCCCTGCCGCCACAATATAAGCGCCATTCACGCTAACAGCCGGACGTTCCGTCGCCAATTCACGGATGCGATACAAATTCACCGGGTTATACAAACAATCAATATTTTGCAAACCCAAGTGTTGCTGGAAAATACGCATTCCTTCTCTGGAAACCGCAATCACTTTTTTCGCACGCGGATACAACCACCGCGCAAACAACCAATCAAACCGGGTGAAATTGCGTTCAGGGTTACAATGATTCGCCGCAATGGTTTGGCGACTCGCCAATATAGAAGGAAAATTAGCGTGTTCCATTACGCTGATGATCGTATCAAAACGCCTCACTTTGAAAATACGCCGGAGCTGACTGGCACGATCTAAAAAGTTAAATAATTTAGGCAAAAAGCCCACTTTAGAAGGACATTGAATGTCAATTAATTCACCGGCATACGGGTAATACCGACGACCACCATCGAACAAAATCAACGTCACATCATGCTGCTTAGCAAACTGGAACGACAAGTCGGACACCACTTTTTCTGCGCCCCCCATGCCCAACGAGTAAACCACTAAAGCGATTTTTCTGCGTGCCGTCATGAACTGATCACCAGCGGTTGGCTAAAAAAACGGTTTAACTTCACCACCCAACGATCCACGATCCCCAAACGACGATGCACATGCACCGCATCCGCCACCGATACCGGCGAACTCACGCCCAAGGTATGCATTCCGTTCATATCGTGTTGCCCATCGGGAAGATAAGCACTGACCAATTGTTCGCGGTAGGTATTCACATCCAGTTGCTGAATCCGATTAATATTCAAACCACGCCCGTAAGTTCCCGCGCAATTTTGTGACGGTCGATACCACTGCCCTGCTGCGTTAAAAATACGCCCCGCCGGACGCGCTCGTGCCGCACTCGCCACCACCGGATTTTGCGGATGCGCTTGCCATTGCGTGCTCAAAGGGTCATCAGCATGAAACAAATACAAGGCTTCACTGGGCGAACAGCGTTGATCGTGGCGCATACTCGCAAACAGCCACCAACGCCCATCGTATTCCATTAAGGTCGCATCGTAAGCTTCCACGCCTGTCATCAGGTTCTTCTCAAACACCCAACGGTGCGGAAAGGCTTCGCAACGGTAAACCTCCACCGTGTGATTGCCCGCCGTTTCAGGAATCATGTAATAGTTACCCTGATGCTGAAACACAAACGGATACGACAGGTGGTAAGGCTTTTCCAAAATAGTCACGGGTTCAGTATGCGAACCGTCGGCATTCAAGCGCACACAAGCCAAATGCCCAATGCCCCGTGCGTAAATCAATTCCTCGAAAAACACGTATTGCTCACCGCCATACTCCACCACAAACGGGTCAGCCCAAAAGCGATCACGCGGCGGCAGCCATTTACGAAATTGTTCCAATGCACCCGCCTCTGTCACCTGACCAGTGGCTTTGCTGAGCAAAATCCATTGTTCTGCGCGAAACAGGGAAATGAACAATTTATTGAGGAAATTGCAGAGGTAACGCCACAACACTTGCAGCGTTGTTACCGCCCCAAGGCTGACTGACTTCGCGGGTGGGGCCAAGGCTAATGGCTGCATACGCGCTGTAACGTTCTCGAAGAACGTTTTTTCCCCAAGAGTCAGCAGTTCTTGCAGGCGCTGGGGCAGAAAATCCACCATTTTCCACAAGGTGCGCTCAACCCCACGGTTAATGGATGCACCATCGCTGCTAGTCGTGGCAGCAAAAATATACGCTGGAGCCGTGTTACCAGCCGTCCAACGCTCAATCCCTGACAGAATTTCTGCTTGCTGATTCACGTATTCACGTATGCCGGTGTAACGGTCGGAACGCTCAAATGCCTGACCGAAAAAGTGCCGCCATACACCGTATTTAGCCGCACCAATCAATTCAGGCAACGGTGCTTGCGCACTCAAATCAATCACCACATCCAGCGCTTGCTGTGCAAGTAAAGTGTGGTAACGCTTGCCACCCGCATCACACACGTTCACATCCCCCAACAAATTCAAAAAACTGGTGGGTTGTTGTGCCGCTACCGGGCATTTGAACAACTTACCGTCAATATAATGCAGCGTATTCAATAAAGCGGCATTAATACGCTGCAACAGCGTCAAGGCAACGGGCTGGCGAAACACAACCATGACCAAACGCACACCACCGGATGCGAGTAAACGCTCCAACATTTGGTACTGCCAAGCAGCCATGTATTCGCCCTCTACGACCAGGGCAGCCCGGAAAGCGTTCACAGACATTACGACGCTCGCTTACTATTTTAGTCATTGTTACGGATGAGTTATGTCATTGCGCCACCTTGTACATAAGCGGCAGCGGTGGAATAAGCCACTCTAAGAAATTGCTTATCCTGAACACACGGAATGATCACCTTGCAGCGGCTATCGGCTAATTGATAAATCAAGCGTTGCAACCGCTCAGTATTAGTACTGCGAATACTCTCATTCACCAAACCAACATCCACACGTACCAAAACGGGTTTCACCACTTGGGTAAATTTCAGCGCTTGGGGTGAATCTGGCAGGCCATCAATCGCCAACCGTACACCAAGTGCTTTCAACAACTTAATGACTTTGCCCAGTTGCGCGAGGTGTGCCATGCAATCCTGATAGGGGAATGCCAATACAATGCGTTTTGCCGCATCCGGCGCAGCATTCAACAACTCGACGACCCGTTTTAGCTCGGTTTCATTATTCAGAATTGCACCGCCTACGGACACAAAAACCAGATAACTGGGCTTTTCATGCCCCTGAGATGACAAACGCAACACCACTTGCCCAAGATTCCAGTAATCCAGCCGGGAACGCCCGCCACCATTGCCTAATTGTTTGACTAGCGCGGCATAGTTCAATTGCTGTGCTTTTTGCTGAAATTCGGGTTCTGCCAAATAAATGCTGGGCAAGTTTTCCTTCATACGTTGAAGTTTGTGGAACACCATTTTCATTCCCGCCACGGTTGGCGGCACCAGCGGCGCAACGGCTCTCGGTGATGCTACGGAGACTTCGGCGGGCGCAACGCGGGGCGCAGGCGCATGTTGCAAGCGCTGCTCAGTCGCCTCCCAAGGGTTATCTTGTTTACGCAACGACACACCTTTCAGCATATTGCGTTCCAGTGGGCGCACGTGTAACTGCGTGCAACGCTTGCCTTTCAGCACCGCAGGAATGAAGCGGATTTCTGCCCGCATCCGCTCACCATCCAAGGTGCGCAAGGTAATCAGTAAGCGGTTGGAAGGCTTGCTACCGACATCCGCCGCCTTACTCATGGCCTCAAAGGTTTTGCGCTCCGGGGTATCCACCAAATGCGCTACTGGCATGGAACGCACTTCCGCCATGCTTTCAAACCCAAATAAAGTCACATAAGCGTTATTCGCATACAAATGCATTCCCTGAGAAATATACGCAATCGCTTCCCACGAATAATCCACCAACCAATGACAACGTAACTCCGCCACCCCCAGCAAATGTTTGCAGTCACGAAAATCTTGTTTAATCGCGGAATAACGCAGCAAAAAATCAATGTATTGGGAGAAATATTCCAAATCATTCAGCGGCAGAATGCAAGATTCAACCCCCATCAACCAGGTCGTCAAACCTTGCCATTCATCCCGTGCCACCCACACCAGCAGCGTATCGGGCGAATAACGCTGCAAAGTTTCCAGCAAATCCGTCGCCGGTTTGGTTTTTTCATGCGGGCAAAATAACAAGTGCGGCTGAAGCTCCTGCAACACGGGGATCAGTTGCTGCACCGATGTCACCTGTTTCAGCTCCAGCAGCACATCAGAGTGGCGCAACGCCGCATCTAACGATGCCGTTACTTCCACATCCTGATCAATGACAACACAATGTATCTTCTGCTTTCTCATACCACAGAAGATACGCATCACCTCCGGCCAAACCTACATAAAGACCGATTATCGAGTATGACTAGGGGATGAACTGCATAGCGGACGGTTTAAAGCGACTGCCACAATGACGTAAAGTCGTCCTCATCTTCTTCCAAGGTCTTATCCGCCAACGTGGTAAAGCGAAAATAAGCAAACGCCCCCAAACACTCATCCAGCAACACCAAACGCACCCGCTCTTCACGCTCGGCAAATTCCAGCCGAATTTCATCGCTGGCTTGGAAGATATACGCGGGCAAAATCAACGCAGGGTCAGGCCGCACGCCCTCAATACTGGGCAACATCAAGCCTTCCACCGGCATTTTTTGCGTCACCTGACGGTTCAGCACTTGCAACACCGATACTTCCATGATTTTGGTCGACAACAATTCAACGCCACAGCACAAACCTTTGGTAGCGACAAATTCCATCCACTTAATCACCCCAATCATCCACACCGAACTGTCATCACCGAGATCGCGCAATGCTACAATTTCGCCAACCCGTGCGCCCGACACTTCCTTGCCTTCCCAGCGCAAACCGTAACCGCCCACGCTGGTATTCATCACGCGCCAGGTTTGGATACACGCCCCCTCATCCTCCGCCACGCGCTGAATCACCGCTTTGCGTGCCTCACCCTCGTCTTCGTAATCGCTGGCCATGAACACATTGAACAACATGTCTTCGGCTTCCGCATCTTCACTCACCTCGGTTTTCTGCGCACGGCGAATCACCGATAACACGTCAGGCATCCGCGTGACCATGCCAATCTGCGCATTTTTTGGAAAGCGGTTATAACTGCGATTCTGTACCGCCGTCAGGTGATAAATCACCCGTTTCGCCAGATTGCGACTCAAGCCATCCTGAAGCATCATCGCGGGTACACCCTTCGCCTCCAGCTCGCGAATATGCGCATCCATCTGCGCCACCAACGCGCTCAAATTCAGCACCCGCACGGTCGGGGAATGCGGCAAATCACTCGACAACATCATCACTGCCGGTTCATCGCTGTTGAGAATCGCAGCATGAACATACGCACCCACCTGTTCCCCAGTAGTCTCCCGCGCAATCGTCACCAGATGCGTGTATTGCGTGAAATACTGCACCAAACGCGCCACTTCGCCCTGCCGCAAGCAATAGGGTTTAGCCAGCGCCAACAAATTCATCTGGGTGTAACGGGTTTCAATCGTCGGAGCACCGGGAACAGCATCCCGCAACGCGATTTTTTCCACCTCATTTTCAACCGCCAGCAAATAGAGGTGATGAATGTCATGCCACAAGGTTTCGCGAGTGCGCACATAGACCGAACAGGTAAGCAATAGCACTTTACCCATGAAATCCAGCGCTCGATAAATTGCCAGTTGCAGGGCTTTTTTATTGCCCTCTTTTTTGGTCATCATATCCAGCGCCGCAACCTGATACGACCCCGCAAATTCCAGCATCAACGATTGCGTCAGCTCGAAAATCTTCTGACTTTTCAACGTTAATGGAAAGGCACGTGCTTCCAGATGACGCTGCAACGCCTCCAGCGCTACATCAACCGCTGGGCGTAACATTTCACTGATTTGCAACCGTGCCATTGCAGGCAGCGCCCGCCGGTTCAAATCCACCAGACCGTGAAAAATGCGCCGCGTGGTTTCACCGGGGTCGGTTAATGGCAAGGCGGCAATCCAGTCACGCGCCTTGCTGGGTGACAGGGGAATAAACCGATGGTTGGAAATCTGCGCTTCGTCGGTAGCCATGTTCGCTGTGTCCACTCTTATTTTTTATGTATTTGCAAAGTGTAGCAGTATTCCAGACAGCAGACGAACACGAGACGACAATCGCACCATTTCCCCTCACGCTTTTAGCAGAGACAGCGGCAATACATTCAGCAAACTGCGTAAATTCCAATACCCCGCCACGCCCACTAACAGACTGCCCAGCACTGTTCCAATCAGTAGCGGCAATACATTCAAACGCAAATCCAAATCAAACAAATAATACGCCAACACATTCCCCGCCGTTAACGCCAGCAACCCTGCCAACGCCCCCGCCAATGCGCCCAGCAATAAAAACTCACTCCAAATGCGCCGTTGCAACAATGCCCGCCCTGCCCCCAAGGATTTGAGGATCGCCAATTCGCGCCGCCGCTCCGCCTGTTGGGATTGCAACGCCGCGACCAACACCACCACGCCAGCAATCAGGGTGAACACAAAAATTCCCTGCACCGCCAAACTCACCTGATTCACCAAAGAACGCACTTCGCCCACCACCGCACCAATATCAATCGCGGTCACGCTGGGAAATTCACGAATCAGCGCCGTCACCAACGGTTTTTGCTCACCCAAATGGATGCTGGTAATCAAGGTTTGCGGCAATGCATCCACCGTTCCCGGTGCCGCGACCACAAAGAAATTCGGCTGCATACTGTCCCAACGCACTTCGCGCACACTGGTCACGGTATCGCTCAGCCGTTGCCCGGCAATATCAAACGTCAGTTTGTCGCCCATGCCAAACTTGAGCGTTTCACCAATGCCTTGCTCAATCGACAAACCGCCCTGCTTGCCGTCAAACCACTGCCCTTCCAACAAGGCATTGCTCGCCGGAAATGCTGCAAACGATGACAGGTTAAATTCGCGTTCCAACAACCGCTGCGCCCGCTGTTCGGAATAATCGTCCGGCTTCATGGGTTTGCCGTTGATTTCCACCAAACGCCCGCGAATCATCGGGTACAGTACCGTTTTCACGCCACGTTCGTTCAAGAAGCGTTGCAGCGGCGCGGCTTCCGCCGGTTGGATATTAATCAGGAAATGATCCGGTGCATCCGCAGGCAAGGTTTGCTCCCACCGATTCAGCAAATCGGTACGCACCGTGGTCAACAACAGCAACGCAAACAAGCCCGTGGCAAACACCACCACCAACAACACCGCCCGTTTGGAACGCCCCAACGCAGGCAACCACCCCCAACCGGCACGTTTCCCCACCTGCTGTACCAAGCGCAAACCTGCTCCCGCCAATGCCGCAAACAAACCAATCCCAACGATCAGCCCCACCAGCAATAATCCCGCCAGCAGCACATCCCGCGCTTGCAACCACAACAAGCCAAACACCGCCAACACCAAACACACCACCACCAACCAAGTTGATTGCTGCGTTCCTTGCAATGCACCCTGCAAAATCTGCATCGGCGAGGTATTCACCAAACGCAACAATGGCGGTAACGCAAACCCCAGCAGCAACACCACCGCCGTCAATAAGCCGCTCAACGCAGGCATGGCACTCGGTGCAGGCAATTCCTTACCCACAAAACGGCTCAACCATTCCGCCAACCCAAACTGCAACAGCAATCCCAACGTCACCCCAATCGCGGCTGCGAGCAACGCCGTCAACAATAACGAAAACGCATGATCCACCAACACTTGCCGCCGCGACACGCCCATCGCTTTCAACACCGCCACCGCAGGCAATTCACGCCGCATCAAACTCGCCGAGGTCAGCACTACCGCCGCCCCCGCCAACACCACGCTCAATAATGCCGCCAACCCCAAGAAACGCCCAGAACGTTGCAAGGTTTGCTGCACCGATGCCAAATCTTCATCCAAGGTGCGCACCCGCTCCGTCGGCTTCAATTGCGGTTCAAGCTCCTGCTGCAACTGTTTGATCCGCTTAAGATCACCCGCAAACAACTGATTGAAACGCGCCCGACTTGCAGGCGACAACAATTGCGTCGCGGGCAAATCCTCCAGATTCATCAACACCACCGGCGCAAGCTGAAACAAATTGCTGCTACGATCCGGCTCTTGCGTCAATACCCGCGTCAGCGTGAATGTGCTGCGCCCCAACGTTACCGTTGCCCCCGGCTGCACGCCCAATTCCGCAAACAACCGCGCTTCCGCCCAAATTTCGCCCTTTGCAGGCACACGTCCGGTGGAAAGCACTTCAACCGCATCCGGTGCATCCGCCGTTTTCAAATCGCCCCGCAAAGGGTAAGCGCTGGAAACCGCTTTCAATTGCGTCAATTGCAACTTCTCACCGATGGATGCCATGCTGGGGAAACTCACGGTTTCCGCCGTTTCCAAACCCAGCGCCTGCGCCTGTTGCACATAAGCTTTGTCCAAGGGACGTGCCGATGTCAGCACCAAATCGCCGCCCAACAGTTGGCGTGCTTGCGCTTGCATTGCGTTTTCCACCCGACTGGTGAAAAAGCCCACCGATGTCACCACCGTCACCGACACCACCAATGCCAGCAATAACAAACGCAACTCCGGCATCCGCCAGCGTTGTTGCCAATGTTGAAACAGCAACTTCATACCAGCGTCCCCTCTTCCATCCGATAATGCCGCTGGCAACGTGCCGCCAGCGTGTCATCGTGCGTCACCAGAACCAAGGTCGTCTGGAATTTTTCCTGCAACGCAAACAGCAATTCACTGATTTCATGCCCCGTGGCGCGGTCAAGATTACCGGTTGGCTCATCCGCGAACAAAATTTGCGGGCGGGTCACAAACGCCCGTGCCAACGCCACCCGTTGCTGCTCCCCGCCTGAAAGCTGGTTCGGGTAATGGCTCAAACGCTCACCCAAGCCCACTTGCTGCAAGGCTTCCGTTGCCAACTGCACACGCGCATTCCCAGCCGACCCCAATTCCAATGGCAACATCACATTTTCCAACGCCGTCAAATTTTCCAATAAATGAAACGCCTGAAACACAAACCCGACCCGCCCCAGCCGCAACGCCGCTCGCTGGTCTTCATCCAAACCGTCAAGGTTTTGCCCAAATAACATGACCGTGCCACTGGTCGGCAAATCCAAACCCGCCAGCAAACCCAGTAACGTGCTTTTGCCCGAACCCGACAACCCGGTAATCGCAACCGACTCGCCGGTGTCAATAGCAAGGCTTACGCCTCGGAGAATTTGCAATTCACGCCCCGCTTGGGGGATAGTTTTGATCAAGTTGGTGGTCTGAATAATCGTTTTGTTCATATTCTTAAGGAATCCGTTAATGTTGCGCACACTTTACCTGATCTTTTGCCTATGCGGTTTTTTACCAGTCACGACTGTGGTTATGGCAGAAGAGACCGCCCCTGCCAGCAAACATGCCGCAACCGTATTGGTCTGGGGGGATAGCCTGAGTGCGGCGTATGGCATTCCGGTCGAAACAGGCTGGGTCAGCTTGTTACAAACCAAGCTGGGCGACCATTATAAGGTGGTGAATGGCAGCATCAGCGGCGAAACCACCGCAGGCGGTTTAACCCGTTTACCGGAAGCGCTCAAACAGCACGAACCCGATTATGTCTTGCTGGAACTCGGCGCGAATGATGGCTTGCGTGGCATCGACTTGCCCACCATGCGCCGCAATCTGGAACAGATGATTACGCTTTCACAAACTGCCGATGCCAAAGTTATTTTATTAGGCATTCAATTACCGCCCAATTACGGCACAACTTTCACCGAAAAGTTCGCTGCCACCTACACCGACTTAGCCAAACAGTATACAATTCCGCTGCTGCCTTTCTTACTGGACGGTGTGGCGGAAAATTGGGATTTGATGCAGGCGGATGGTTTACATCCCACCGCAGCAGCCCAACCGCAACTCCTCGCCAATGTGTGGAAAGTATTAGAGACAGCACTCTAGGGGCAAATCTGGAGCAAAACATCATTAACGCTTGGGCATGAATCTTGCTAGATGTATCACAACAATAAGGTTTGCAGGCTGTTGACAGCCGCTGTTTACAACATCGACGCCTGACTGGAATAAGTCTATGAAAAAAGAATGGAATCAATACGATCCTCGCTCGTTGTACGACGAATTGATTGCTGCGGTGCATCAACCGCGTGAAGCCAGCTACAAGTTGGTCGAGTATTTACGTCACCTCACCCCCGACCGTTTTCGCCAATGTGTGCAAGAATCCGAAGTGGTTATCCGCGAAATGGGGATAACGTTCACGGTTTACAGCGATGCGGGCAACATCGACCGCGCTTGGCCGTTCGACATCATTCCGCGCATTATTCACGCGGCGGAATGGGATCGCACCGAAATAGGGCTGAAGCAACGCATCCGCGCACTGAATATGTTCATTCAAGATATTTACAACGGCGGACAAATCCTCAAAGACGGCATAATGCCCGCTGACATCGTGCTGCAATCGAAAGGCTACCGCAAAGCGTGCATTGGTATGACCCCACCGCACGGTGTTTGGGCGAATATTTGCGGCTCGGATTTGGTGCGTCACAGCGATGGCGTGTTGTATGTGCTGGAAGATAACTTGCGTGTGCCGTCTGGCGTGGCGTACATGCTCGAAAACCGCAACATTACCAAGCGTGTATTGCCGGAAATTTTCAATACGCTGCCGATTCGTCCAGTGAGCAATTACCCCGCACAATTGTATGAAATGCTCGCGTCATTGCGCCCTGATCTGGATGACCCGACCATCGCACTAATGACCCCCGGCGTCTACAACTCCGCTTACTTTGAACACGCTTTCTTGGCGCAACAAGCCGGTTTGGTATTGCTGGAAGGCGCGGATTTGGTGGTGGGCAACGACAATTACGTTTACATGAAAACGATCAAGGGCTTAGAGCGCGTTGACGTGATTTATCGCCGCATTGATGACGATTTCATCGACCCCGAAGTGTTCCGCGAAGATTCCATGCTGGGAGTTCCCGGTATTATGCGTGCTTGGAAAGAGGGCAAAGTCGCCATTGCTAATGCACCGGGATGTGGCGTGGCAGATGACAAAGTGATCTATGCTTACGTGCCGGACATGATCCGCTATTACCTTGGCGAAGAGCCGAGCTTGCCGAATGTGCCGACTTACGTGTGCCGCCGTGACGAAGACCGTGCTTACGTGCTGGAACACTTGGCAGAATTGGTGGTGAAACCTGCCAATGAATCGGGCGGTTACGGCATGTTGGTCGGCCCCCATTCCACGCCGGAAAAAGTCGAGGAATTCCGCAAGCTGATTCAGGAAGACCCGAATAATTACATTGCCCAGCCCACCTTGAGTCTGTCGGTCACGCCAACGTCGTGCGAAACCGCTGATAAAGGATACATCAAAATTGCCCCGCGCCATGTGGATTTACGCCCGTTCATCCTCAGCGGTAAAGACATTTTTGTAACACCCGGCGGCTTGACCCGTGTGGCGTTGGTGGAAGGTTCGTTGATTGTGAATTCGTCGCAAGGCGGCGGCAGCAAGGATACGTGGATTGTGGGCGATGTGCAGGAAGGGGAGGATAACTGATGCTATCACGAGTGGCTGAACGTGTTTATTGGATGGCGCGTTATTTAGAACGTGCCGAAAAAACTGCCCGCCTGATTAACGTGCATACCGCGTTGCTGATGGATTTACCGGGGCGCATGGAAATCAACTGGTTCACCCTGATCCGCTTGTTCAATGCCGAAAAGGTATTCAGCGAACATTACGAGCGCGGCAATGAAGCCAATATCATGCAATTTTTGATTGCGGATACCAACAATTCATCGTCGTTGGCAACGTCCTTGGCGAATGTGCGCGAAAACGTGCGTACCTCGTTGGATGTGTTGCCGGAAGAAATTTGGGAACAGGCTAACCAGATTCATTTGCTGATGACGAATAGCTTGCCGCGTATTTCTGATCGTTATTCCCGCCAGATATTTCTGCGCGAAGTCATGAAGCATTGCCAGTGCATCCGGGGTGCGTTGGATAGCAATATGAGCCGCGACCATAGCTTCGATTTCATGCAAATCGGCAAGCATTTGGAACGTACCGACATGACCAGCCGAATTCTGGAAATGACTTCGTTGCTGTTGTCGGAAGACCGTAGCGATACTTTGCGCAAATACGACGGCATTGTGTGGACAAACTTGTTGCAAGCCTTAGGCGGACGGCAGATGTATTTGCAGCACATCCATTCGCGGGTGGAAGGCGCAAGCGTGATGCGCTTTTTGATGAATGACAACGTATTCCCCGGCTCGGTCAGCTACTCTCTCGCCGCCATGAGCCGCCGGATGCGCTATTTACCCGACCCCGAAATGGCGATGACGATGGCGTATCGGGTGTTAGAACACACCAAACGTGAAGATGTCGGCGCGATTCCAGCCGAAAAGGTACACACTTTAATGGACTATTTGCAGAGCGAACTGGGTATCTTGCATACCGAAATTGCCAAGACATGGTTTCATCCTGATCGCAGCGATCAACAGCAATCACAAGGATAAGGGCTTTACATGAGTATTCACGTCGCTTTAAACCATTACACCGGCTATAAATTTGACCGTCCGGTAAGCCTGTCGCCGCATGTGGTGCGTTTGCGCCCTGCGGTGCATTCGCGCACGCCGATTCTGGCGTATTCCCTGAAAATCAAGCCGGAAAAGCATTACATCAATTGGCAGCAAGACCCGTTTGGTAACTGGCTGGCACGCTTGGTATTCCCGGAAAAAACGATGGAATTCAGCGTGGAAGTCGATGTGGTTGCCGATATGGTGACGATTGACCCGTTCGATTTCTTTGTGGAAGAGTACGCGCAAAAATTCCCCTTCAAGTATGACAAAGCCTTGCAGAAAGAGCTGATTCCGTATCTGGAAATTGCCGAAGATGGCGATTTGCTGAAGAAGTGGTTGAAGGGTGTTGACCGCAAGCAGCCGAATACCGTGCTGTTCTTGGTGGGCATCAATGGGCGTTTGCAGCAGGACATTGGTTACAACATCCGCCTCGAACCGGGGGTGCAATCGTGTGAGGAAACCCTGACCACGAAAACGGGTTCGTGCCGCGATTCGGCTTGGTTGCTGGTGCAAATTTTGCGGCATTTGGGGCTGGCGGCGCGGTTCGTGTCGGGCTATTTGGTGCAATTGACGGCGGACCAAAAGGCATTGGATGGCCCTAGCGGGACAGAGGTGGATTTCACCGATTTGCACGCTTGGACGGAGGTGTATTTGCCGGGGGCGGGCTGGATTGGGCTTGATCCGACTTCGGGGCTGTTTGCGGGTGAGGGGCATATTCCGTTGGCGTGTACGCCTTCACCGGGCAGTGCTGCGCCGATTGACGGTTTCACCGATAAATGCGAAGTCGAGTTTGATTTCCACAATAATGTGCGCCGGATTCTCGAAGACCCACGTGTGACCAAGCCGTATTCGGATGAGCAATGGGCGGACGTGCTGGCCTTGGGTAATCAGGTCGAAGCCGATTTGGTGCGTGGCGATGTGCGCCTGACGATGGGCGGTGAACCGACGTTTGTTTCCATCGACGATATGGATGGGGCGGAGTGGAACACGGCGGCGTTGGGTGAACACAAGCGCGAACGGGCGGGCGTGTTGTTGCGGCGGATGCAGAAGGTGTTTGCGCCGGGCAGTGCGCTGCAATTTGGGCAGGGCAAGTGGTATCCGGGTGAACCGTTCCCGCGTTGGGCGTTGGGTTGTTTTTGGCGACCGGATGGTGTGCCGGTGTGGAAAGATCCTGCACTGGTGGCGGATGATCAGAAGGATTATGGCTATAAGGATACGCACGCGAAGGTGTTTGCTGAGGCGGTTTGTGCCAAGTTGGCGTTGAACAAAAAGTACCTTGTGCCGGGTTACGAAGACCGTTTGTATTACTTGTGGAAAGAAGCGAATCAGCCTGCGAATGTGGATTGGTTAACGCTGAATCTGCGTGACAGCAAGCACCGTAACGATTTGGTGATGGCGTTGCAGCGCGGTCTGGATGTGCCGACGGGTTACGCGCTGCCGTTGCGTTGGGATGATGCGGCGAAAAGCTGGGCGAGTGCGCCGTGGGAATTCCGCCGCCGCGAGATGTATTTGATTCCGGGCAATTCGCCGATGGGTTTCCGTTTGCCACTGGATAGTTTGGCGTGGACGGCTGAAGATGAGCGCGAAGTCGAAGCACAGCCTTGCCCGTTTGAAGACCGCCCGGCGTTAGCGGATTTCCACGGTGAAGTGGAACAGCGTTACAGCGCGTATGTTGCACCACCTGAGCCGACTTTGCAGCACGCGGATGCGACCAAAACGATGGTGAAGGAATGGCGCGAAGTGCCGCGTACTACCTTGTGCGTGCAGGCGCGGGAAGGGCGTTTGTATGTGTTCCTGCCGCCGTTGCATTTCTTGGAGCATTATCTGGATTTGGTGGCGACGCTGGAAACCACCGCTGCCGAATTGAAGATGCCGATTTTGCTGGAAGGCTACGAGCCGCCGTCTGATCCGCGTTTGAAGTCGTTCAAGGTTACGCCTGATCCGGGTGTTATCGAGGTGAATATTCACCCGGCGACGACGTGGAAGGAATTGGTTGAGAATACTGAAATTCTGTACGAAGAGGCGCGGTTGTCTCGGCTGGGTGCGGAAAAATTCATGCTGGATGGACGGCATACTGGCACGGGTGGCGGTAATCACGTCACGCTGGGTGCGGCTACGCCGAGCGATAGCCCGTTCTTGCGCCAGCCGGATGTATTGCGCAGTTTGTTGACATTTTGGCAGCACCATCCGGCACTGTCTTACCTGTTTTCGGGGATGTTCTTGGGCCCGACCAGCCAAGCACCACGGGTGGATGAGGCGCGGGATGAGAGCTTGTATGAGCTGGAAATCGCGTTCCAGCAAATGCCGAGTGGACACAATGATCAGCCGTGGTTGGTTGACCGTTTGTTGCGTAACTTGCTGATTGATATTACGGGCAATACGCATCGGGCGGAGTTCTGCATCGACAAGCTGTATTCACCGGATTCTTTCAGCGGTCGCCAAGGTTTGCTGGAATTCCGTGGGTTTGAAATGCCGCCTCATGCGCGGATGTCGTTGGTACAGATGTTGCTGATCCGTACCCTGATGGTGCGTTTCTGGAATACGCCGTATGCGCATCGCTTGGTGCGTTGGGGTACGGCGTTGCACGACCGTTTCATGTTGCCGCATTACGTGTGGGAAGACATGAAGGATGTGTGCGCGGACTTGCAGGCGGCGGGGTATCCGTTCCAGTTGGAGTGGTTGGCTCCGTTCCACGAGTTCCGTTTCCCGGTGTATGGGCGGGTGCAATATTGCGGCATTGAGCTGGAATTGCGGGCGGCGTTAGAGCCGTGGAATGTGTTGGGTGAGGAATTGAGTAGCCAAGGCACGGCGCGGTTTGTGGATTCGTCGTTGGAACGGGTGCAGGTGAAAATCAATGGTTTGACCGATTCGCGTTACGTGGTGGCGTGTAATGGGCGGCGTGTGCCGATGAAGGCGACCGGCGTGAAGGGTGAGTATGTGGCGGGGGTGCGCTTCCGTGCTTGGCAGCCGCCTTCCGCGTTGCATCCGACGATTGGGATTCATGCGCCGTTGGTGTTTGACATTATTGATACCTGGAATGGGCGTTCGGTGGGTGGTTGCACTTACCATGTGTCGCATCCGGGCGGGCGCAATTCCGAGATCTTCCCGGTGAATGCGTATGAGGCGGAAAGTCGGCGCTTCTCGCGCTTCCGTGAGGAACATACGCCGGGTGTGATTGAGCCGAAGTTCTTGTCGGAGGCGACGCGGGCGTTCTATGAGCATGGGGCGAAGCCGCAGCCGATGAGTCCACCGCCGGAAGAGGTAAATGCGGATTATCCGTATACGCTGGATTTACGGCGGGGATAGCGTAAGCACTTTATAAATCGTCCGTCTAAACTTAGGATATGGCATTATCCGTAGAACAATTGATATGATGCGAATCTCAAGCAAGGTTAGGCTTGCTTGGGAGATCAGTAGGTTGATTTTTGTTTATGTATTTAATGATGCAGTATGATTTCAGGGAATCGTTACATGAAAAGCAAAATATTCGCAACATCAGTTTTTATATTTTCTTTAATGCTAGTGGCGGCAATAACGAATAATATATTGCAAACTGAGAAAGACGAAGAGCTAAATTTTAACAAATTAAAATCATCAGCTAATCAGGGAGATATTACATCAATAAATGCGTTAGGGAATATTTATTTAAAAGGAGATGATTCCGTAAAAAATGAACAAGAAGCTATAAGGTGGTTTAGAAAGGCTGCTGACGCAGGGAGTGTTGAAGCACAAACTAATCTAGGAGATATATATTCTGCGGGAAAAGGAGTGGCTATAAACGAGAAAGAAGCTACGATATGGTATAGAAAAGCTGCTGATCAAGGAGATGCAAAAGCTCAAGTTAATCTTGGATTTGCTTACTTCATAGGGTTGGGAATAAGAAAAGATAAATCTGAAGCATTAAAATGGTTCAATAAGTCAGCAAGTTGGGTTAAGGAGTCTGCTGAAAAAGGGGATGTTGAGGCGCAAGTCAGCCTTGGAGGAATGTATTTTCTAGGTGCAGGGATCAAGAAGGATGAAGCAGAAGCGGTAAATTGGTTTAGAAAAGCTGCGGATCAAGGAAATTCCGAAGCTCAAGTCGGTCTTGGATTTTCCTATTTTACGGGAAAAGGAGTAAAAATGGACGGGCCAGAAGCAATAAAATGGATTAGAAGAGCTGCTGAAAAAGAGAATATCTCAGCCCAAAGTACTCTTGGACTTTATTTGATAAATACCGAGACTGAGAAAGATCAAGAAGAAGCAATAAAATGGATTAAGAAGGCTGCTAAAGGTGGAGATATCTTGGCTCAAGTTACTCTTAGTGGTCTGTATCTAACAGGACAAGGGATTGAAAAAGATGAAGTCGAGGCAACAGTATGGATTGAAAAAGCAGTAAATCAACTTAAAAAGTCTGCTGAATGGGGAAATATTCAATCTCAATTCTACTTGGGAAATATGTATCTGATAGGGCAAGGAGTTGAAAAAGATGAAGCCGAAGCGGTAAAATGGATCAGGAAAGCTGCCGAAGAAGGGAGTGCCGAAGCCCAGAGTACTCTCGCGAGTATGTATCTGATGGGGCAGGGTGTAAAGAAAGATGAAGTCGAAGCGGCAAACTGGGTGAAAAAAGGGGCTGAACAGGGAGATACATATGCTCAGAGTACTTTAGGCACTCTATATAGTGCAGGGATAGGTGTCAAAGAGGATCCAGTAGAAGCTATAAACTGGCAGAGAAAGTCGGCTGAGCAGGGAAACGTTGTGGCACAAATTAGTATGGGTATGGCGTATGCCAATGGGCATGGTGTTAATAAAGATAGGGCAGAAGCATTAAAGTGGCTGAGAAAAGCTGCGGAGCAAGATAAGGTTGGATCTAAAGAGGCTCTCTTGCAAGTATTGGCGAGAGATAGACCCCCACAACGACCGGATAAAGAAATTCCTGTCGATACCTTAAAGTCATGGAGCGTTCAAGGCGATACTACTGCGATGAATATGTTAGGCGTAATGTATATTCATGGTGATGGAGTTAGTAAAGATGAGAAAGAAGCTGTCAATTGGTTTAGAAAAGCGGCTGAACAGGGAAACTCTGAAGCCCAAGTAAACCTTGGTGTAATATATGATGAAGGCAATAGTATAGAAAAAGATGAAATTGAGGCGGCGAAATGGTTTAGAAAATCGGCGGAGCAAAATAATATTGATGCCCAAGTCAGGCTAGGGCTTGCTTATGAATATGGTTGGGGAGTAAATAAAGATAGAATAGAATCTATCAAGTGGTTTGGTAAAGCAGCAGCGCTGGAAAGTGATTCAGCTAAAGAGATATTACACGATATTAGTAGTCTTGCTAATGAAATTGACAAAGAATAATAAAAGAGTTCATACTATATGATGCTTTAAAAAGTATTATTATAAGGTTTTATCCACCCCGCTTCACTAGGAGCAGGTAAATCAGGACAAGTTTTTTGATAGGGTAGTGTATCGCTTATGACAAGTTTCCATTCAATGAGGTCAAAGTTTCGATTGACAATGGAGCAAGCTTTTTTTACCCATAGAGAAGGTTCCATTTCCCATATACTGATACCTTCTGGGCCACTAGCAGCTAACAACTTATCATCTGAACTGAATGCTATGTCTTGGGGAGGATTATTTTTAAGTTGTCCGAAATATCCATACTTATACCGATGTTCTCCAATCGGAGTGCTGGTCTCTACATCCCATAATATTACTTCTCCTATGTTATCTTTTTTATTATCACTAGTGCTAGCCACTAGCTTACCATTATGGCTAAAAGTGACAGAGGTGATTGTATCATTGTGTCCTCGCCATGGGAAACCAATTGGTTTCTTTGTTTCCATAGACCATAATGTTAAGGCATTATCATGACCACCACTAATTACCAGCTTTCCATCTGGGCTAAAGCTTACACTAGAAATATAAGCTGTATTTCCATCCCTCCAGAATTCTGAAATTTGTTTTCCTGTGTTAACATCCCATAACAATAACTTTCCATCCCAACCGCCACTTACCACTTGTTTTCCATCTGGGCTGAAAGCAACTCCTTCTACAGTTCCTTGATGGGCCAACCAAGGTTTACCGATAGGCATTCCTGACGAAACATCCCATAGCATTAATGACCTATCAGAACTCCCGCTTATAACTTTTTTACCATCAGGACTAAATCTAACTTGATAAACATAGTCATCATCATCATGTCCCACCCATGGTTTTCCGTTTCCGATTAACTCCCCAGTGGTTACATCCCATAGTCGTAAAACCCCTTTCTCCCCTGCACTAACAACTTGTTTTCCATCGGGGCTGAATGCGACACTACGTATAGTTTCATTGACCCACAGATCACTTGTGCACTTTGCTGTAGCGATATCCCATAACTCTAAGCCATGTGAAAACCCTGACAATATGTATTTATTATCAGGACTGAAGGCGAGTGTTGAAGACAAAGTGTCAAAATGTTTGCCTATTGCCAAACCTGCATTCCGACTCCATTTACGCAAAGTCCCATCCCGCCCCCCGCTGAATACATACTTGTCGTCGGAGGAAAATACTACACTCGATACCCCGCTATTAAATCCTTCACCTTCATGACCTAACCAAGGCTTCCCAATTGCTTGACCAGAATTGTCCCATAAAATTAGGGTATTATCTTGTCCACCACTAACAACCCATTCTCCATTGTGACTAACTGCAACGCTTGTCACACCGCTTGTATGTCCTTGCCATGGAGACTTAATAGTTTTACCCGCAGTTGCATCCCATAATATCAAGCTCTTATCATCACTACCGCTTACTACCCAGAGACTAGAATCTGCTAAAAATGCAACGCTAGTAACTGCACCAGAATGACCATGCCATGGTTCTCCGATAATTTCACCTGTTGCAACATCCCATAATCTTAAGGTTTGATCGTCACTACCACTAATTATTTTTTTTCCATCTGAGCTGAAGGCAATAGTATTAGTTTTGGCACTATGACCAGTAAAAGATTTATTTAGCAATTTGTTAGTCGCTATATCCCATAGCATGATATTACCTGATTCGTCTCCTGCTGCTATTAATTTTCCATCTGGACTAAACCTAATACACATAATCTCATTACCTTGTTGAAACTTACTATGCAACTTACCTGTTTTGCTATTCCATAATTCCAAAATTCCACCATATCCACTTGATGCCATGAGATTTCCATCAGGACTAATTGCTTTCTTTCCATTTCCTACTATAAAGCCGTGCCAAAAACTCGTTGACTTCTTTCCTGATACTTCATCCCATAGCTGTACTGATCCATGCTCTCCAGAAGAAAATATTAATTTTTCCTTATCATTTATCTCAATATTATTAATTGGCTCATTCCAGTATAAAGTCTTTATTAAGTGAGTGGAATACAAAATATCTAATAAGTTTTTTTTGGCAGTAAGACTTTGGGGATCTAAATTGAATGCCTCTACTGCCATTAATATACCTCTATTGATATGCTTTTTATCGGTATTTCCGATGCCAGAGTTAAACATGGACTGACTGGATATTTTACCAACAAGAGCATTATTTGCCTGTCGACTTGCTTCTCTCTGTTGTTTTTCCGCCTCTTGCCACTGCCAAGTGGTAGCAGCTATACCTGCTAATAAAACAATTATAAATAAAGCGATTGAAATAACGAACTTATTACGTTGCCGTTTTTGGTGTTTGATGCCTGATTTAATAAAATCCCTATCGTTATTTCCAATCAATAATGACTCAGGATAGCGTGCAAGAAGTTCTTGAGCCTCTGCTAGTCGCCCATCTTGTAGTAGGCTACCACCAGTTCTCTTCCAGTCAATAACATCCTCTTTGATCCGTTCACGCCAGCTAATAATTTCACGGTTAGTTTGAAGCCAAGTGCCTAATTGAATCCAGTCACGAATTAATACTTCATGCGCTACTGTCACTGTGGGCATGTTTTCTGGTGTACTACCTTTGGTCAATAAGCGGTAGTCTTCTGAAGCCAATCGTTCTATCAATGCATGGATTGTGTCTTTGTATTCTAGTTGATCATTAGTCAACTCTTTCATCGTCAAAGTACGGCGAGTATATGCACCGTCATCTTCTCGATGTTGAGTTAGACTGACCATTAGCCATTCCAACAAAAGTTTTTGCTTTTCGGTCAGGCTCTCGTAAAACTCGTTTGCTTTTTGGTTGAGGATACCACGCAGCCCACCACCATGTTCTTCCCCTAACTGTTGGTATAAATCCCACGTCAGGGTGCTGTTACCTTTGCGCTTTACCTCAGTCCAGAGTTCCTTTAATGTGTATTGTAGAAGCGGCAGGCTACCTTTTTCACCTAGCGATTTTGCTGACAACTCATTAACCAAACCTCCATCAATCGTCATGCCAATCAGCTTCAGTGGTTCGGTGATAGCTTCATATAACTCATCGGAATCCAATGTGGGAAGCAGTTCAATAAGCCGTAAATATTCCCGCATGTCAGGGTGAACATCGTTGGCATATTGCAGGAAGTCTTCCAGAAAGTCCCAACGTAAAGTCAGCATAAGATAAAAATGGCTATTGGCTTGCACCGCCATGCTGAGAAGATGTTTGAATACAATCTTTTCTATTCCATCAGTGCATTGGGTAAATACTTGCTCAAACTGATCAATAACTAGCAGAAATTTTTTACCTTCTGGTATTTGTTGCAACACGGCTTGCTGCACAGTCGCTGCATCGTGCTGACCACCTACGGCTATGCCTAAAATATCCTGAAGGTTTTGCAAAGGACAACCGCTTGCAGGTTGTATAATTCTTACTTCCCAGTCGGTTTCCAGCAGATTAGGTATAATACCCGCCAAAACCAGCGAGGATTTACCACTGCCCGAAGCTCCAATAATTGGGACTAGGCGTTTACCACCTTCTTGTTCCAATCTGTCGAGATACTGTTGAATGATGCGTTTACGTCCGAAGAAATACTTTGCATCATTCTGTGTAAATGCTTCCAGACCTTTGAATGGACATTCATCGGGGGAGATCCTATCGCTTTCTGGCAAGGGATGATCACAGAAAGTCAGCGGAAAATAATGCTCACCGTGTACAAATAGCACATGTTGCAAAGGAGGCAAATCGCGGCGATGTTGTTTCAGGTAACGTACCAGTTCAAACGTGGTGACTTCTGGTCTGGACGTTTCACATGGTTTCAATGCTTGGCAGAGCAGTTGTGTCAGAAAGCTGTTACCACCATAAGGAGCAAGTGCCGAACCAAATTTAGAGGCTGCCGCCACAACACAATAATTCTTGCCTTTGAGTTCTTTGAAATCCAGTACACCACCACTGTGACAAGCATCCAACCAGATACAAACATTTTGAATATGACTGTTTTCAACCCGATCCAGCAGGTTAAGCAAGGTAATAGCTTGTGCGTTATCAGTAGTGGCAAGGAAAGCCTGCCGAGTTTTGTTATCATACGTTCCGTGACCAGAAAAATAGAAAACAGCAAGGTCTACTGCTTCAGCCTCCTCTTGGGTAAAAAGGTTATCTAAAGCTTTCTCCAAGTCATCCGTATTGACAACACCTTCCATCCAGCGGCCATGCTTGTCTTGTCCTTCATGGAGCAGAATGGGAGGCAGGTCGAAATTACCGTATTGGCGTAACATCTCATAGACAACCTGTGCATCTCGTACAGGTGCGGAAAGATTAGATAACTCAGTTTCAGGAGCATACTGGCTGACACCAACAATCAATGCTTTGCGACTTGGCATAGGATTTTCTTTACCATAGCAGGGTATGACTTATGATAGTATGAAAACTCTACAGCATCAAATGGATAATATTATGGCAATAGTGAAATTGGTTGAACTAGAAAATGGTCAATGGGTATATATGCAGGTTGATGAAAGCATTACGCTTCCCACTCCGCCAGCACAACATGGTGGTTATGAGCGCAAAGGTGGTGGCTCACCTCCCAAAATCATTACCAAACTTAGTGACATGATCCGAGCTATGACTGAAACCACTGCTAATGCCGTACAAAACTCAACACTGGGATCTGTTGACAAAGTTACGCTGGAGTTTAGCGTTACCTTAGGCGGTGAGTTGGCAATTCCGTTAGTGACAAGCGGTAAGGCTGAAGGCTCAGTTAACGTAACCGTAGAGTTTACCCCGAAAAAAGAAGCGGTGTAGATCAATTCTGCCGGTTGTTGATTGACGTAACGAGAGAATACGCATCGGGCGGAGTTCTGCATCGACAAGCTGTATTCACCGGATTCTTTCAGCGGTCGCCAAGGTTTGCTGGAATTCCGTGGGTTTGAAATGCCGCCTCATGCGCGGATGTCGTTGGTACAGATGTTGCTGATCCGTACCCTGATGGTGCGTTTCTGGAATACGCCGTATGCGCATCGCTTGGTGCGTTGGGGTACGGCGTTGCACGACCGTTTCATGTTGCCGCATTACGTGTGGGAAGACATGAAGGATGTGTGCGCGGACTTGCAGGCGGCGGGGTATCCGTTCCAGTTGGAGTGGTTGGCTCCGTTCCACGAGTTCCGTTTCCCGGTGTATGGGCGGGTGCAATATTGCGGCATTGAGCTGGAATTGCGGGCGGCGTTAGAGCCGTGGAATGTGTTGGGTGAGGAATTGAGTAGCCAAGGCACGGCGCGGTTTGTGGATTCGTCGTTGGAACGGGTGCAGGTGAAAATCAATGGTTTGACCGATTCGCGTTACGTGGTGGCGTGTAATGGGCGGCGTGTGCCGATGAAGGCGACCGGCGTGAAGGGTGAGTATGTGGCGGGGGTGCGCTTCCGTGCTTGGCAGCCGCCTTCCGCGTTGCATCCGACGATTGGGATTCATGCGCCGTTGGTGTTTGACATTATTGATACCTGGAATGGGCGTTCGGTGGGTGGTTGCACTTACCATGTGTCGCATCCGGGCGGGCGCAATTCCGAGATCTTCCCGGTGAATGCGTATGAGGCGGAAAGTCGGCGCTTCTCGCGCTTCCGTGAGGAACATACGCCGGGTGTGATTGAGCCGAAGTTCTTGTCGGAGGCGACGCGGGCGTTCTATGAGCATGGGGCGAAGCCGCAGCCGATGAGTCCACCGCCGGAAGAGGTGAATGCGGATTATCCGTATACGTTGGATTTACGGCGGGGGTAGAAGAATCCCCCCCATCCCCGACCCTTCCCCCGCAAGGGGTGAAGGGAGTAGGAGTTAGCTAACTGTCAGGATGCTCTTCTTGCTTTTTCCTGCCTTTACCCTACAATGAAGTTACATCTAATTTTTAGGGTATTCGCATGACTACTGTAAATCCCAGTCCGTTGGCTGAATTGTCAGCCGCAGAGAAGGCGGCGGCTTTTTCGGTGTTTCGTGATCGAGGGGTTAATCCCGCTCAGCTTTTTGCTGATTTACTGCGTTTTGTGGCTATTACCAAAAAAGTCCCGTTTGCGATTGGAAAGGGCGAATCGGTCACGGATGCGCTTGCCATTCTGGATGAGCTTGAAGAGTGGGCAGAGCGTGAAAAAATCATTCAAAAAATCGAAGCCGAAACAGGGCGCAAGGTAAACAGGACAGCATCGGTTGAGCAGTGGCTGGATGATGCTGTGCAACACGCGGTACACCCTGACCTTGAGGCGATGACCGATGACGAATTGCTTGCGATGGCAAATATTGAAGTCAAACAACACCGCGCTGAAAAACGGGCGTTGGAAGCTATACAAGCCAGTCGTCATTAACCAAAGCCACACATGACCCGCACAACAAAAAAACTCATTTTTGATACCAGTTCCCTGATTGGGGCGGTCATCAATGCCAAATCCTTGCCTGCTTTGGTCTTTGCCCAAGCCAAACAAGCGCATACATTGTTCATTTCGTTGGAAACTATCGCCGAACTTCAAACAGTTGTTGCCAGAAAGAAATTTGACCACTATTTCATCGGGAAAGAGGCGAGCCGGAGAGAAGATTTCTTTGCTGAATACCGTGCAATCGCTCAGCTTGTTGAACCCACGCATACCGCGACGGAGTGCCGGGATGAAAACGACAATATGTTTTTATCTTTAGCGTTATCGGTTGAAGCGGATATGATCGTCTCCAGTGATAATGATTTGCTGGTGCTGAATCCCTATAAAAATATTCGGGTACTGACTGTCAGGCAGTATGCGGAGGAAAATGGCTTGCTCTCTGGTTCATGATACACGGGCGGGCTTGATGCCTGCCTTGCTTACGCCTATAGTCAGAGTACCTAAATTACTAGAGAACGCGCTCTATGACTGCGATCACTATTCAAATACCGGATTCCGTCTTGCCTGTGCTGCACCTTGACCCCGCAGGCTTTGTGCAAGAGATGCGCCTTGCCGCTGCCATCAAATGGTATGAGTTACGGCGAGTGTCGCAGGAAAAGGCGGCAGAAATCGCCGGAATCAGCCGCGCTGATTTCATCACTGCATTGTCGTTGGCGAAGGTTTCTCCTTTCCAGCTAACAGCGGATGAGATACGCGAGGAATTGCATGACCTCTATTAAGCGGGTGGTGATTAATGCCTCACCATTGATTACCTTGTGCCGTAGCCAATTGCATGATCTGTTGCCGCAATTGTTTGAAGCGGTGTATGTGCCTGATGCGGTATGGCAGGAAGTTGTTAATGGCGGTAAGGATGATGCCGCTGCCTGTATTGTCCCTACTTTGGATTGGTTGCAACGCTTGCCACCTGTCGAGGTTGCGCTGGACATCCAACGCTGGAATTTGGGGGCGGGTGAATCGGCTGTTATGCATCATGCGCGTGAGTTGACGGCGGATCGTGCCATTCTGGATGATGCCGCTGCGCGTCGTTGTGCGCGTAGTATCAATGTTTCCATGACGGGAACGTGTGGCGTGATTGTGTTGGCGAAGCGGCGCGGATTATTGCTTAAAGCAGAGCCAGCATTTCGGCAATTACAGGCGGCGGGGTTGTGGTTGTCGGAGGAGCTGATTGTGGCGTTGTTACAAGAGGCAGGGGAGTCTTCTTCTTCACAGGGCGTTGATGGGACGTGATAATGATGCCATGCTCAATCTCGAACGTTTCACCGCTATCTACAACAGCCATCAGGGTGAGTCACAGCATAACCGTTTGGTCGCATTGGATGGATTACCTGATTTCCATGCACGGCTAGATAACCTGAAGGCTCAATACCCCGCCACCGCCTGTCATCAATCCAGCCTGAATGAACCTTTAGCACAAACCACGCCCGTAGCCACCAGTAAGTTTGCGGATGGGGATGTCAGTGAGCCTTGGTAAAAACACTAATCACCAGCAAATCGGATTAAATGACACATCATTGAGCAGGCTAAGGTCATCCCCATTCTGCCCGATCACAAACAGCCCCTTGCGGATGGCATAAGCCGCGACGTGGGACGGAATCACCATCCCCGCCACCGCTGCATACACGCACGAATCCGCATAACGTGGCAACAGTCGTTTCAATTTGCCCAAGCGTTCCAGATGCTCGTTCACATCATCAATGCTGAGGTTGCTTTTGCATTCTACCGCCACCATGTCGGTGTCGTTGACCACCAGCAAGTCCAGTTCCAGTGACTCGCCATCCCGTTTGGCGATGATGTTCTGGTGGACTTCATGCACATCAATCCCATGTTCGCGGAACAGCCGCACCGCAGCAGGACGCAATTCATACTTGATAAAGTCAGCTAAACATCCGCCCAGCTTACTAATCCGCACGGAGACTTCCTTGATTTTGATGTCGGTAGCTTGGGACATTTCCTTGATTTGTTGGTCGGTATCTTTAAACTTTTGATCAGTTTCTTTCTGGGGTGTCGCAAGGATCGTCATGATCAATTTCCCGATGATGCTATGTTCTCTATGTTAGCACAAAACACGCATCCGATTAATTCCATCTCGACAACTGACTGTCGGTCATTTAAGATTCACTTCAATCAATTGACCGGCAGTCATTAATATGAAGAACACGTTACGCACACCCCGTTTAATTTCTGCGTTGTTGCTGGTAAGCAGCGTGATGCTGTTACCCTTGCCATCGGTAGCCGCCGAAGATGCCAAGCCTGCGCCCGCTGCCAATCCCGCTCTCGCCGTCAGCGTCACCAGCCCCATGGCGCAAGACTGGGGCACGACCATTATGGCTAACGGCGCGATCAGCCCTTGGCAAGAAGCGATTATTGCATCCGAAATCAGTGGCTTGCGCATCACTGACGTGCTGGCTGATGTCGGCGATGAAGTCAAAAAAGGTCAAGAATTGGTGAAATTATCGCAAGCCGCCGTGCAAGCCGATGTCGCCCAAAAACAAGCCAGTCTCGCCGAAGCGCGTGCCAATGCCGACCGTGCCCGTCGCTTAAAAAGCAGCGGTGCCATCCCCGCGCAACAAATTGACCAATACTTAACGGGTGAAGCGGTTGCGCAAGCCGCGCTCGATGCCCAACAAATCCGCCTCGCGCAAACCCGCATCCTTGCGCCGGATGATGGCATTATCACCACCCGCACCGCCACCCTCGGCGCAGTCGTGCAAACCGGCACCGAATTATTCCGCATGGTGCGCCAACACAAACTCGAGTGGCGGGCAGAAGTCTCCGGGCGCGATGCCAGCACCATTCAAAGCGGGCAAGCCGCTCGCCTCACCCTTCCCAACGGCGAAAGCGTTACCGGCACGGTGCGCCTAGTCGCGCCCACACTCGACCCCAATACGCGCAACGCGATGGTGTACATCAGCTTACCGAACGGTAGCCCTGCCAAAACCGGGATGTTTGCCGAAGGTGAAATTCTCACCGGCGCAACCAAAGCCATGACCCTGCCCCAAACAGCGGTGATCTTGCGCGATGGCAATCACTACGTGTTTGAAGTCAGCGACGACAATCGGGTGCAACAACGCCTTGTGAAAATCGGCAAAACAGCGCAAGGCCAAACCGAAATTCGCGACGGCATCAACGCCAGCGCCCGCGTGGTGATGACCGGCGGCGGCTTTTTGAACGATGGCGATACGGTGCAAATCGTTGCCGCGCCCCCCTCCCCTGTGGCAGAGTCCGCCAGTTCGATGAGGGATAAGCCATGAACGTTTCCGCTTGGTCAATCCACAACCCCGTCCCGGCGGTGTTATTGTTCATGTTGCTAAGCTTCTTGGGAATCAAGGGGTTTCAAGCGCTCGGCATTCAAAATTTCCCCGATATTGATTTCCCCACCATTATTGTAAATGCCTCACTGGAAGGCGCTGACCCTGAACAGCTCGAAAGCGAAGTTGCCCGCAAGATCGAAAACCAGCTTGCCACGATTACCGGCGTTGAGCATTTACGTACCACCTTGACCGACAGTTCTGCCAGCATCGTCGTCGAATTCGACATTGACAAAGATACCGAGGTCGCGCTCAACGAAGTGCGCAACGCTATCGACACCATTCGCGCCAACTTGCCACCGCAAATGAATGACCCGGTGGTCTCGAAAGTGACGACTGCGGGCAGTCCACTGGTGACATTCACCGTTGCCGCGCCCAACATGGACGAAGAAGCGCTGTCTTGGTTTGTCGACAACGAGATTACGCGCGAATTAATGGCGGTCAAAGGTGTCGGTCAAGTATCACGAGTCGGCGGTGTTAATCGCGAAGTGCGTATCGACCTGAACCCGGCACTCATGGCAGGTTTGGGGGTGACGGCTGCTGACGTTTCCAGCCGTTTAGGGCAAATGCAGCAAGATGCACCCGGTGGACGTGGTGATGTGGGCGGCGGTATTCAATCGGTACGTACCTTAGGGCGT
Source organism: Candidatus Thiothrix sulfatifontis (assembly GCA_022828425.1). NCBI lineage: Bacteria > Pseudomonadati > Pseudomonadota > Gammaproteobacteria > Thiotrichales > Thiotrichaceae > Thiothrix > Candidatus Thiothrix sulfatifontis. The sequence continues at coordinate 1,868,097 of CP094685.1, read as the reverse complement.
GTCGGTACGGCAACCGAACTCGGTGCCATCGAAATTCCGCTCTCAAACGGGCGGCATGTGCGCTTGGATCAACTTGCCACCATTCGCGATACCATTGCGGAACGTTCCACACACGCTTTGCTGGATGGCAAAGCGGTGGTCGGTTTCCAAGTCACACGGGTACGCGGCGCCAGTGAAATTGACGTGGTAGAAGGCGTGCGAACAGCGGTGACTAAACTGTCTAGTGCGTATCCGCAAGTGCAAATGGCGGAAGCCTACGACACCATTGAACGCATTCAAGCCAATTACACCGGCTCAATGCATTTACTGTACGAAGGTGCTGCCTTAGCCATTTTGGTGGTATTCCTGTTTTTGCGGGACATACGCGCCACATTGGTATCCGCAGCAGCGTTGCCGTTGGCGATTATTCCCACGTTTGCGGCGATGCATTACTTTGGGTTCTCGCTGAATATTCTCACCTTGCTGGCGCTTGCGTTGGTAGTCGGAGTCTTGGTCGATGACGCGATTGTGGAAGTGGAAAACATTGAACGCCATTTGCGCATGGGCAAAACGCCCAAACAAGCCGCCATCGAAGCCGCCGATGAAATCGGGCTGGCGGTGATTGCGACCACGTTTACGCTGATTGCGGTGTTTTTACCGACGGCGTTTATGGGCGGTGTGCCGGGTAAGTTTTTTGAATCGTTTGGGATTACCGCTGCGGTATCGGTGTTCTTCTCGCTGGCGGTGGCGCGTTTGCTCACACCAATGATGGCGGCATATTTCCTGAAACCGCACAATCCCAAAGCTCATGAAAAAACCGCACAGCCGGAGCGTGACGGCTGGTTTATGCGCCATTACATGACGGCGGCAGGCTGGTGTTTGAAACACCGCTTTATCACGTTAGTGGCGGCGATTGCGATCTTTGCGGGGTCAATGCAAATTATACCCTTGTTACCCAAAGGCTTCGTACCACCGGCGGATACCGCACTGACCTCGGTAACGCTGGAAATGCAACCGGGCAGCACGCTGGAAGAATCCTACGCCATTGCTGAACGCGCCCGGCGTTTGTTGCAACCCTTAGCCGATGTGAAACAAGTCTTCACACTGGTCGGTGCAGCCAGTGGCGTAAGCAGCGGCCCGATTGCCGAAGGTGGCGGTGCGGATGTGCGCAAAGCCACGCTGACCGTCAGTCTCACTACCCGCGAGGAACGTTCACGCACCCAAATCGCGGTCGAAGCCGACATTCGTCAAGCGTTGAAAGAGCTACCGGGGGTGCGTTACACCGTGGGTTCGGGCGGTTCGGGCGACAAAACGCAGGTGGTGTTAGCCAGTGATGATGGCGAGCTGTTGCTGACCGCAGCGCAGCGTGCGGAACGCGATTTGCGCACCCTGCAAGGCATCGGCAATGTGGTGTCCGGTGCCAGTTTGCAACGCCCTGAAATTCACATTACCCCCAATTACACGCGGGCAGCAGAATTAGGCGTGAGCACCGAGGCTTTGGGGCAAGTGGTGCGCGTGGCAACCAGCGGGGATTTTTCCACCCGCTTACCCAAGCTCAATTTACCCCAGCGCCAAATCCCGATTCGGGTGCAATTTGATGAAAGTGTGCGCAATGATCTCGATACGATTCGCCAATTGCGGATTCCGGGGCGCAATGGTGCGGTGCCATTAGCGGCGGTGGCGGATGTGCAATTGGGCAGCGGCCCGGCGCGTTTGGATCGTTTCGATCGGATGCGCAATGTCAGTATTGATGTGGAATTGAACGGCTTACCCGTCGGGCAAGTGACCACCATGGTGGATAAGTTGCCGAGTTTGGCAACCCTGCCCCCCGGTGTGATTCGGCAAAGTTCGGGGGATGCGGAACGCATGGCGGAACTCTTCGGCGGGTTCGGTGGTGCGATGTTGATCGGGGTATTGTTGATTTACATTGTGTTGGTGCTGCTGTTCCACGACTTTTTACAACCGATTACGATTCTGGCGGCATTGCCCTTGTCAATCGGCGGGGCGCTGTTGGCATTGTTGCTGACGGGCAGTAGCTTCTCGATGCCTGCGGTCATTGGCTTGCTGATGCTGATGGGCATTGTGACCAAAAACTCGATTTTGCTAGTGGATTATGCGGTGATGGCGCGGGAACGTGACCAGAAAAACCGCGTGGATGCGCTGTTGGATGCCTGCCACAAACGCGCCCGTCCGATTGTGATGACCACGATTGCGATGAGTGCAGGGATGATGCCAACCGCGTTGGGGTTAGCGGCTGACCCCAGCTTCCGCCAACCGATGGCGATTGTGGTCATCGGCGGCTTGCTGGCGTCAACGGTGCTGAGTTTGCTGGTGATTCCGGTGGTGTTTACGTTTATTGACGACATTTTGGTCGGATTCAGCAAGCTCAGCGGTAAGTTCAAACACGCCTGAGCATAACTGCGGGAGCAAACAGCCATTTGCTCCCGCGCCAATGTGTACACGGGTTAAAGTTGGCTACGTACCCAACGTTCAATATCCGCCGCTCCCATCGCACCAGACTGCCGCGCAATTTCTTGCCCGCCTTTAAACAACACCATGGTCGGAATGCTGCGAATATTGTAGTGCGCCCCCACCATTTGGTGATCTTCGGTATTCAGTTTCGCAAAGCGTACTCTGGGTTCCAGTTGTGCCGCTGTTTGTGCAAACGCCGGAGCCATCTGACGGCAAGGGCCACACCACGGTGCCCAAAAATCAACGAGGACGGGAATATCATTGCGGCTGATGTGTTTGGCAAAATTCTCAGCGCTTAGCTCGGTTGGGTGTCCAGTAAACAAATCGCTGCCGCATTTGCCACACTTGGCGTGTTCGCCCAGCCGTTCTGCTGGAATGCGATTGGTGACGCTGCACGCGGGGCAGACGATATTCATCGGGTTACTCATGTCATATCCTTAACGTTAATTTAGCAATGCTTTCATTATGGGTGGCATTTACCCGTTTTAAAGCGCTAATACCCATCAATATTTACCGAGAATTGCGCCCCGACCGGAAACCCGTATGATCAGATTGTTGATAATACGACAAACCATAATCGCTAGGAGAAATCTCAATGAAAGCATTAAGCCTGATAGGTATTGCCATCCTCACGCTTGCACAAGCCAACGCCCCTGCGTTTGCTGAAGAAAAACCCGCCGATGCCGCGAAACCGGAAGCGGCGGCGGAAGCCCCCAAAACCGACGACAAAGCGACCGATGCTGCTAAAATCGACGGCGAGAAAATTTACAAAGGTTTATGCATGAGCTGCCATGACGCAGGTATCGCTGGCTCGCCTAAACTGGGTGACAAAGCCGCGTGGGAGCCGCGCATTGCAACGGGTATGGATGCACTTTACGCATCCAGCCTCAAGGGTAAAGGCGTGATGCCCGCTAAAGGCGGCAACCCGGCGCTGTCTGATGATGAAGTCAAAGCAGCCGTGGATTACATGGTGGCGCAAGTCAAGTAAATTGTAACAAAATCCTGTTACTACCAGAGTCGGTAATAGGCCTATTATCATCTATTTTGGTAAAAGACTAGGTGGCTATCCAGAAATTCTGACTGGATAGCTTTTTTTTGAAAACAAGAAGCAGATTAATAAATCCGCAGTATCAGTGGATGGATAGCCATGTCAGGAACCAATCTTACTACCTGTCCCAAATGTGATTCACCTGCCCGCCGCTCACGCCCGAATTGGTGGCAACGTCTATTTTCACCTCAAAAAATCCGCTACCGTTGCAAGTGCTGCGGCAAACGTTTTTGGAGAGGTGGCTAATATTGATATGTTAAATTTTTATGAGAATTGACGAATCATCAGCATTATCAGAATTGGATAATATTTTAAAAAGCCGTCATTTTCGCTCACGTAAAGTATTGCGGGCTTTTTTACATTACGTGGTGACGCAAACGCTGGCGGGAAATATTGCAAAAATCACGCAATACGCCATTGCCGTCGAAGGATTAGGAAAATCACCTGATTTTAATAGCGCCATTGACCCGCTAATACGCATACAGGCTGGGCGCTTACGCAAGCTATTAGATGAATATTATGCCAGCGAAGGCCGTTTCGATCCCATAACGATTGAATTGGCAACACGCGGCTACTACGCCACATTTACCCACTCCATCACGCAAACCGTGTATCAACCGATAATGCTGGCAGAGACAAGCTTCAGCCTCTCCCAAGGCCCCAGCATTGTTTGTACTCCCCGCACATTTATGAATACCCCGGATAGCTGGTCACTTATCACACGTCTAACCCGCGATTACATCAATATTTTGACGCATTTTAACGGTTGCCAAGTGATATTTACGCAGGAAACCCGCTGGCAATCGCGTGATGCGTTACAGCGCCACCACGCGGATTTCGCACTATTTTTGGATTTGCATACCGCCACTGCCGAACATTACCGTCTCAAATGCAGCTTGATACATGTCCCCACGGAACAAACGGCATGGGCGCAGAGTTTCACACTCAATGCACACTTCGGCGACTCTCAACCTCAACTCCAAGCCATTTTTAAACACATCGCCCACAATACCTTAGACTATGAACAAGGCGTAGCGCACCATGTTTGGGCGCGTTACCTGACGGCCTCAGCCAAACCGATTGCCGCGCACTATCAGGTTATGTTGGCGTTACGTCAGCAATTATGGGAACGCTCCCCCGCCGCGTTTCAGCGCAGTGTCAAAATTTGTGAACAACGCTTAGCGCACGTTCCGAATGATGTGCAAGCGATGATTGTTTACGCTGATTACTGCCGAATGGACTATTTATTCCAATACCGGCAAATTGAAACGTTGGAAGAACGCCTCGCCTACATTACCGAAACCCTGCTGCAACTAGCCCCCGGCAATGCTTATTCACACTTGTACTACGCGCTGTCTTGCCTGTTGTCAGCAGAGCATGATGCGTGCCTAGCAGCTCTGCAACAAGCGCAAGCGATTAATCCGCTGGATACACACCTCGAAACAATTGCTGCGTTAATTCACAGGAGATTAACCCAAGAAAAATCAATTGCGTCAATTTCAAATTTAAATACTACTGATAAAATTATTGAGTAATAGTTATTTATTATTTTCGTAACAAATTTTGGTTACTGTTATGATTTATTCCTAAATGGTAGCATTTGCTTGTTTTAGAAATTCACACACTTAACACTCTATCATTAATTAATTTTAAAAATCTTGCATTATCCCTCGCAAGCCCTTTAAGGCTACCAGCCCCAACTGCGTAGCCTTTTTTATTTTTAATGCCCCCTTTGCGTGAAAACAGAGAATGGATGGTATAACTTTGTATGCAAACCCCTATAGTACATAACTTACGTCCACTTCCTTAAAGGTAATGCATGGAAATTGATCGTCCTGCAATAGAGGCTGAACTTGAACGCATTCTGACCAGCCGCTGTTTTCGCGCCTGCAAAATGTTGAGCCAATTTTTACGCTATATTGTGTGGGAAAGTCTGGCAGGAAAACAAACTCAGATCACACAATACGCTATCGCTATTCATGCATTGGGAAGACCAACGGATTTTAGTGCCTTGGAAAACCCTTTGGTACGTGTGCAAGCCCGACGGCTGCGGGATCAACTGGGTGAGTATTACGCGACAGAAGGACGTTTTGACACCCTCCGTATCGACTTGCCGATGGGCAGTTACTGCCCTGAATTCAGCCGCCAGCACCCTGTTTTCCCGCTGGAACTGGCAAACGCGGTGGTCAGCCAATCGCAAGGCCCTAGCATTACCTGTATCCCCCGCCATTTCGTGACCGATGCAAGCGTAGGAAACGCCTTCATCACCCGTCTGACGGATGATTATGTGGCGGTCATGGCACACTTCCGTTTTTGTCAGGTGACGTTAGCGGATGCAGCGCAACGGCATGATGTTTGGCATAGCACAGATTTCAACTTGTTTTTTGACCTTTACCCTACCGAATCCGGCTATAGCCTCAAGTGCAGTCTGGTGCATGGGTTGAATCGGCAAATTGTCTGGGCGCACAGTTTTGCACTTGATCACACCTACCCAGCTCTGGCATTACATCAACAAATCTTTAAACGCATTGCTCATGACACGGTAGGCGCAGAAAAGGGAATTGCACAAGATTATTGGGTACGCCAACTGTTGGATTCGGGCAAACCCATCCGTTCACAACATCAGGTATTGGTGACATTTCGCCAGTATTGCTCGAATATTTCTCACGATAATTTTCGTACCACGTTACGTGCTTGTGAGCAGCGACTGGAGCAATTTCCAGATGATATACCGGCACTGATTATGTTTGCTGACCACTGCCGTGGGGATTATTTACTGAAATATCATGAAATTGAACGGCTGCACGCTCGTACTGCCCAAACCGTGGAACGTTTACTTCAACTAGCACCCAATAATGCTTACACGCACCTGTTTCAAGCCATGTCCTACATACTCCAAGAAGAATACGGGCAATGTGCCGATAGCATCACCCAAGCGCAAGCCATTAACCCGCTCGACAGCCATCTTAACAATCTTGCGGGTTTGATTTACATAGGGCTAGGCCAATGGGAGCGGGGGGCAGCACTGATACAGGATTGTATTAATATCAGCCCCATTTACCCGGATTGGTATCACATCCCCTTGTGTGTATACCATTACCACGAAGGGCGCTACCTCGCCGCTGCGCAAGAGGCCAAGAAAATAAAACTCAAGCATTTGTGGTCAACCATGCTGCGCACCGCGCTGTACCATCAGGGCGGGTGGCAGGAAAAAGGCAAACAAGAATACCAACACCTAACACAGACATACCCTAAATTTGCGCAGGACAGTCACAAACTGGCGCAAGGATTTAGCCGTAAAAACAATCAAATCATCCGTCACTTATGGTCGCGTGTTACGGGGAATACGCCTGCGCCAGACGACCAGTAGCCGCATTAAAGGTAACGCATGGAACTCGATCGCCCCGCAATAGAGGCTGAACTTGAACGCATTCTGACCAGCCGCTGTTTTCGCGCCCGCAAAATATTGAGCCAATTTTTGCGCTATATTGTGCGGGAAAGTCTGGCAGGAAAACAAACGCAGATCACACAACACGCTATCGCTCTTCACGCACTGGGAAGATCAACGGATTTTAGTGCCTTGGAAAGCCCTTTGGTGCGCGTGCAAGCCCGACGGCTGCGGGATCAACTGGGTGAGTATTACGCGACAGAAGGCCGCTTTGACACCATTCGCATCGACTTGCCAATGGGCAGTTACTGCCCTGAATTCAGCCACCAGCACCCTGTTTTCCCGCTGGAACGGGCAAACGCGGCGGTAAGCCAATCGCAAGGCCCCAGCATTATGTGCATCCCCCGCCATTTCGTGACCGATGAAAATGTGGGAACTTCCTTCATCACCCGTCTGACGAATGATTATGTGGCTGCATTGGCAAAATTCAGTTTTTGTCAGGTGACATTGGCCAACGCATCTTGGCAGTCTGATGTCTGGCAACAATACGGTGCAGATTTCATTCTATTTTTTGACCTTTACCCCACAGAATCCGGCTATAGCCTCAAATGCAGTTTGGTGCATGGGGTAAACCAACAGATTATCTGGGGGCACAATTTTCCATTGGAAAAAAGCTACCCAACACCTGCAAGCATTAACCCGATATTCAAGCGTATCGCTCACGATACCCTCAACTATGAAACAGGTGTGGCACATCACTATTGGGTGCGTCAGCAACTAGATTCAGGTAAACCCATTGCTTCCCAACACCAAGTATTGGTTGCAGTACGCCAGTACCTATGGAATCCATCCCCCACAACCTTCCGAACCAGTTGGCAAGCCTGCACACAGCGGCTTGAACAAGCCCCCAATGATGTACCAGCTTTATTTGTCTACATCAATCATTGTCTTGCAGAATATGGCTTGAAACACCAGGTCATTGAATCCATAGAAACCAAGGTGGCTCATGCTGCCGATACCTTGCTGCAACTCGCTCCCGCTAATGCCTATTCACACGCATACTACGCAGCAGCCTGCTTGTTTAATGGGGACAACGAACGCTGCCAGACAGCAGCAGAACAAGCACAGACGATCAACGCACTAGACAGTTACCTGAATATCCACCTCGGTTTGATTTACATCGGCTTGAGTGAATGGCAAACCGGGGCGCAACTTATACAGAACAGCATCAACATTAGCCCAACCTATGCTGACTGGTATCACCTTCCCTTATCCGTTTGCCATTATCGAGAAGGTCGCTACCTCGCAGCCATGCAAGAGGTTAACAAGGTCAGGCTCAAACACCTCTGGACACCGCTGCTACGCACGGCATTTTATCAATGTAATCAACGACTCGAACAGGGAACAAAGGAATACCGGCAGTTGCAAAATAAACACCCTAATTTTGCGCAGACCAGCCGCAAATTGATACACGATTTCCCACAGCAAATGAACCGCACTATCCAACAAATCTGGTCGCACCTCCCCCTGCGCTAACGGTAACGATGTGTCGCTTTTCCTAAAAGATCAACCTGTTGCCACGCCATGCTCGCGGGTGGAATGGAACTTAATGTCAGGCCATTTTTCCTGCGCCATTTGCAGGTTGATGCGGGTTGGTGCGATATACACCAGCTCCCCAGAATGGTCGTAAGCTAAATTCTGCGCGGCTTTGGTCTTAAATTCCTCGAACTTTTTCTCGTTGGTGGATGTGACCCAACGCGCGGTTTGCACGTTCACGCCTTCAAACAGCGCATCGACTTTGTATTCGTCTTTGAGACGTTGCGCCACCACATCGAACTGCAATACACCGACCGCGCCGAGGATCAGGTCGTTGTTGTTGACGGGTTTGAAAAGCTGGGTTGCGCCCTCTTCGCACAACTGCTCCAAGCCTTTCTGCAACTGCTTCATTTTCAGCGGGTCACGTAATTGCGCACGGCGGAACAGTTCCGGCGCAAAGTTGGGGATGCCGGTGAATTGCAGGTTTTCGCCCATTGTGAAGGTGTCGCCGATGCGGATGCTGCCGTGATTGTGCAAGCCGATAATGTCGCCGGGGTAAGCGTCTTCGACATGTTCACGGTCGGATGCCATGAAGGTGAGCGCGTCGGGGATTTTCACCTCTTTGCCGATGCGCACGTGTTTAACCTTCATGCCCTTTTCAAACTTGCCGGAACAGATGCGCATGAATGCCATGCGGTCGCGGTGTTGCGGATCCATATTCGCTTGGATTTTGAAGACAAAGCCAGTGAAAGGCTCTTCCGCTGCTTCGACTTTGCGGGTAGTGGTTGGGCGGGCTTGCGGCGCGGGGGCATTTTCCACGAAACCATCCAGCAATTCGCGGATGCCGAAACTGTTTAGAGCTGTGCCAAAATAGACTGGGGTGAGCTTGCCGTCGAGGTAGGCTTGCAGGTCGAATTCGTGGCTTGCGCCTTTCACCAGCTCGATTTCTTCGCGTAATTCGTCGGCTTGTGTGCCGAGCAGTTTGTCGAGTTCGGCGTTGTCCAGCCCTTGGATTTCGTCGTAATCCTGACGGCGTTCGGTGCTGGGTTTGTAGAGGATTACTTTGTCTTCGTAGAGGTGGTAAATCCCTTTGAGGCGTTTGCCCATGCCGATAGGCCAGGTGATCGGGGCGCATTGGATATTGAGGACGGTTTCGACTTCATCCAGCAACTCAATGGGTTCTTTGCCTTCGCGGTCGAGCTTGTTGATGAAGGTCATGATCGGCGTATCGCGCAGGCGGCACACTTCCATGAGTTTGATGGTGCGTTCTTCGACCCCTTTTGCCACGTCGATGACCATGAGGGCGGAATCGACAGCGGTTAAGACGCGGTAGGTGTCTTCCGAAAAGTCTTCATGCCCCGGCGTGTCGAGCAGGTTGACGATGCGCCCATTGTAGGGGAACTGCATCACCGATGAGGTGACGGAAATGCCGCGTTCTTTTTCCATCGTCATCCAGTCGGAAGTAGCATGGCGACCGGCTTTGCGCCCTTTGATCGTGCCTGCAAGCTGGATTGCGCCCCCGAATAGCAGCACCTTTTCGGTCATGGTGGTTTTACCGGCATCCGGGTGGGAAATGATGGCGAAAGTGCGGCGGCGGGCGGTTTCGGTTAGGCGGTCGGTCATGGTGTCCACGGGGTTGGGCTATTGGAAAGGGGGTGATTATAGCGGAAACGACCAACAGGTGTAAGAAAGCCATTCGACAAACTACCGTCCGACGAGTGGCAGTAGCAAGCTATCAAGTTATCAAGTTATCAAGTTATCAAGTTATCAAGTTATCATTAGTAAATCGCTAATCACAACCCGACAAATAGTTTACCTAAACCCCAAGTACAATAAAGGAAAACATAAAATGCAAAAAGCTGTTATACCTGTCACTATCACTATTCTTGGTGGAATTATTACAGTTACTCTTGGTGTTGAATACACTGTTGCTATTGGATTAGTAGTTGCAACACTAGCTTTTAATATATGATAAATTAATACACTGCTTCACATGAAGCTTCGGTAGATTCAAATATTTAACGACCAAAAAACCTGACAGTTACATGAAACTATCTCATTATTACCTAAGAATAAAAAGGAACAGACATGGATTTGGAAAATGAAAACAATCCATTAATGGTGCTTTGAATATATTGAACATTTGCTGTTTTCTTAATAGCATATCCAAGTTCTGATATAACATGGTGGAAAGCATTACTTGTTTCTCTGCTATGGTCAATAGTCTCGGCTGCGGGGATTCTTGGGTTTGAACCTGACCAATGTGCATGTATTTCTTACTAAATTAATGAAAACTACTTAGTATAGAACATGAAGCCCCGATTGCTTTTTCGGGGCTACTCGACAAGGGTTCTACCCACCATTCCGCATATATACGCACACGATGACCAAACTCAAACAGGTTACGGGATATAATCTGCCATCACTTGGATGGACATTGCGTGGTAACTACCCAGTGGAATCATAATAACGCATGAGTTCAAGCAACCGCATACCCCGTATGCACGCGCACCGCAGGCGAACGAAAGCCCAGCACAATATCTTCCCGTGCCACACCGCCAGCCATCAATTCCTGAGCAATATCGCCTTCCGTGCCATTGTGTTGCAGCCAAACTTTACCATTGATCAAATCCAAGTGAATAACTGAACCGTAGATTCGCTGCCCATTTATCCAACCAACATGCATGAGTTGATAGTGGTCATGAGTTTCATCAAACAGCAGTTGGGTGTCCACATCTTTATCCGCTGCGGAAAGATCAGCATATTCTTTAAGCAGATTTTTAATAGCTTGACGATACAGCATTAACTTATCCATTGCGTGATAACCTCTTGATTAGGCATGAATACAATCAGCTTAACTTGATACTGATGCAATACATCTTGAATGAATGGTTGGGTGAAAAATGAATCATAGGTGTCAGCAGGTACGGCAAGATACAAAACACGATCGGGTTCTTGCTTACTCAAAGCAAGGCGATAGTTCATGAATTGTCCCAGCGCCGCATGGAACTCAGAAATATCAGAGGCTTGTAAAAAGCATTTAATTTCTACCGCAATTTTCTCTTCATTTCTATTCGCTGCCAGTAAACGTTCTGCCCCCAAATCCACATACATGGATATTGCGCCAGCGCGTAACAAAAATGGGTCAGCCGTAACATTCCAGCCGCTTTTTTCTAGGGCATGTTTGACGGTGTTGTGGTAGATGTCTCTGGCTGGCATGGTTGGGCTGCACTCTATTTGATTACCTTAAAATATTATCAAAAGTGGCTCTCTAATGCGATCTGAATGACTACACCAACACACAACCAATCATCACCTGTTTACCATTCCCACAAACAAACACACTTCCCGCCTTCAAACTCCGATAGCTGGTATAGCGCTCATTTTCCGGCTGCTGGAACACTTCAAGGCAATTTTCCTTCAGGTTAACCAACCAATATTCAGGGATGCCGTGACAAACATATCACAAATACTCTCGAACCTAATCATCGGCAAAATCAGGGGCAACACGCGGAAGAGAACGAACCGGAGTCTGTAAATCGTCCCCACCCGTCAACACCATCACACGCTGGTGTAATCGCGTTCCAAAACCTTTCCGTGGTGTTGGTGAAAACAAAACTGGCTTCTCTTCAATCGAACCATTTTGCACAGCACTGATAGGCGCGACAACTACAATATCCATTACAACCCCCGCGCACACTCCGCAACCTTCAATTGCCCCCCTGCCCGCAAAGGCTCATCCCATGCAACATTATTGAGCTGCATAACCGCTTCGGCATTAACACCAAGCTTCACCACCACCTGTTCCAAAGTATCACCCGCTTGGACAGCGTAAAAAAATGCACCATAACGCCCGCTGCCACGCTGCGCCGTTTGCGCCAGCAAAGCCGCTGGCACCTCCTCACAAGCTTGCAAACCCTGTGTTGTAGGTTGTGGTTGTTCTACCGCTTCTGCCGGTGCTAACTCAACAGTGCTCACATGCTTTACGCGCACAATGCCTTGGTCAACTGCTGCGGCGGTGATCAATTGCACATCGTCCGCAGCAGTTCCAGTATCTGTCACCGTTGGCAAAGCTTTTTCAGTGCGCATGAATGCCAACGTCATTTCGGGGTCGAACATGGCTTTTTCTTCTGGAACGGGAGCAAATTCCGGCTCAGCCACTGCCAGCGTTTCACCACGCAACGCCGCTTGGTATTCCAACTCTGTCTGTTCCCACCCCGCTAACAGCAAACGGGCGTCTTCAATCGATTTTTTACCCTGTTCCAGTTTATTCAAATTAGTCAGCACGTTACGGATATAACCACGGGTTTCGGTAAACGCAATCGTAATGGGTGCACCCTGCTCTATCCTGCCCGCACCCGCATTGTATGCCGCAATCGCATGAGGCACGCTACCGTCGTAACGTCGCAATAACCAACTGAGATAACGCGTGCCAGCATTAATGTTCTCTTGCGGATCAAATATATCAAGCACGCCCAGCTCTGCTGCCGTTTCCGGCATTAATTGCATCAAACCCGACGCGCCTTTGTACGACACCACCATTTCCCGGTAGCAACTTTCAGCAGCAATTACCGCTTTAACAAGCGCAGGGTTCACTCCGTGGCGTTTAGCCGCTTGTCGGATAATGTCATCATAAGGCGCAGCTTTCGTTTGCAAGGTTTTGGCACTGAAACCACCGCAACCCCTAGCGTCAGGTGTGCGCGGGTAATGCACCTTGGTTAAACGCGACTGAAACCAGGTTTTAGCGGCTTTAATATCCGGGCGCGGCAACACCGCCAACGCTGTGTGATAGACCTTGGTGGAATTCGCCCATTTTTTCAATAATGCCGCCGCTTGACGATTGGCTTTTTTATTGCCATCAAGCTTGAGCAGGGTCGTCAAGTGTTGCTTAACAGGTTCCTGAATCAGCTCAAACGCCACGGGTAACTCCGGCTCATGCCAAAGCGTGCCGCTATTGGCAACATAGGCCGCTAATACTTCCGCCACACTGCCTTGGTAACGCCGGAGCAAATAACTGAGGTAACGGGTTCCGGCATCAATATTGGCTTCCGGGTTAAATACATCCAACGCCCCAAAGCGCTTAGCGGTATCCATCTGCAATTGCATCAAACCCACCGTCCCCGTGGGCGCGACATACGCATGATTAAAGCAACTCCCGGTAGCAATCACCGCCTTGATCAGCGATGGATTGACGCTGTAACGGTTGGCGGCTTTTTTGATTTCTGCTTGATACGCGTTAGCGTGCTGATTAAGTGTTTTCTCATTGAAACCCGAGCAACTTGCCGGTTCTGCTGCCGCAAATACACTGAGTGGCAGACACAAGCAACCCACGGTCAGCCACACTAAGCCAAGCTTCTTCACTATTTTTCTCATGACAATAAGGTACTCACTGAAATGCCCGCTCATTAATATAGTTTAATGACCCTAATTCTGCCGGAAAATTCCCAAAAATACTTGTAACGATTCAGGCAGTGGCCAGTTAAGCCGATGAGCGGTGTTTTACACCCAATTTTTTTCCATGTCGACCAACTGCTCCAATTCTTCAGCACTAAAACCCGCCTGCAAACGTGCCTCGGTATAAAACGGGCCACGCAACGGCGCGGGCAAAGCTTCACGGAGTAATTGCCGGAAAGTGGCATCGGGTTCTAAGCCACGTTGCGCACAGCAGTAATGAAACCAACGCGAGCCAATCCGCACATGCCCGATTTCATCTCGCAGAATAATTGTTAGAATTTCAACGGTTTCGGCATCGTCGACTTCGCGTAAGCGCTGCATCATACCGGGGGTAACATCCAGCCCGCGTGCTTCGAGCACTCTTGGCACCAACGCCATGCGCACCAACACGTCATGGTCGGTTTTACAGGCTTGTTCCCACAGGCCATTGTGCGCAGGCAAATCACCATAAACACAGGAAAAATCCTGCATCCGGGCGCGTAATAAACTGAAATGGTAAGCCTCTTCCGCCGCGACTTGTAACCAATCGCCGTAATAAGCATCCGGTAATTCGCGAAAACGGTAGACTGCATCCAGCGCCAAATTAATCGCATTAAATTCAATGTGCGCAACCGCGTGTAATAATGCCCGCCGCCCTTCTGGGGTGCTGAGTTTGCGCTGTTTGACATGCTTGGGGTGCACCAACTCCGGCTTGGCAGGGCGACCGGGAATCAAAATAGATTGCACCGGAAAACTCGACTCATTATCGCGCAATAAGTCGCCCTGTTGCCAAGCGGTGTAGAGTTGCTGCGCACCGACCAATTTCTGGTCAATATCCGCTTGCATTAAGCAGGCGTGAGCTGCTCGGTAGAGGTTTTGCATGGTAATTTTAAACCGATAATGACATCCATAACATTCGTACCCGTCGGCCCTGTGTGAATCAGGTCGCCGCTGGCTTCAAGGAATGTACCGGCATCAGCGGCACGTAAACAAGCCCAGGGGTCAAGATTTTGCGATTTACCACGCCGGATAGTGCCATTATCGATCAACGCTCCGGTATCGGCTGTCACCCCGTCCGAACCATCCGTCCCGGCAACCAATAGGTAAATGTCAGCGTCTGGGTTTAGGCAAAGCGCCGCTGCCAAGGCCAAATGCTGATTGCGCCCGCCGCGACCGGGATTCAACGGCAATTGCACCGTGGTTTCCGCCCCCCACAGGTAAAGACCGGGAGCGCTCGCTTGCAACTGTTCCACACACCATTGTGCAATTACTTCCGCATCACCTTCGATGAAATCAGGCATTAGCTGCACCGGCAAACCGGCTGATTCGGCGGCAGCCATTGCCGCCAGCAGTTGGCGATTGCTGGCGACAATTTGCCAATCAAACCTGTCATGCGGTGCGGGAAACAGTAATCCCGAACCAATTACTGCGGGATCATCGCCGGGTACATCAGACATCAGTAAACAACTGACTGGACGTTACCCCAGATATTCCCATAATTTGCCGCCTTTAATTAAAGACAGCGCTCGCCGCATTGCATTAATGTCGCTAATAACCGCCCCGTTTGCCAACATCGCTTGGGTCGCTTGTTGCAAACGCGGCAGGTTCCAGCCCACATCCAACACTTCGACCAAACTGGAAGTGCCACCGGAAATCAGAAATAGCACCGGCGCATGATCAGGCAGGGTTTGCAAGTAATTCAGCAAAATTTGACCCGCCGCTAATGACGATTCATCAGGCACCGGATGCGCCGCTTCAACAACTTGCACATAAGATGGCAGTGGAACAGTGGCATGAGCGTGTTTGGTGATCAGCAAGGCGCTGTTTATCTGCGTGGTTAGGTAGCGACTTGCCCCGATAAACATCGCTTCCGCCGCTTTGCCAATCGCCACGACATGGCAAGTCTCGCGTTTACCCTTGGCAAGCAATGCTTGGTAAACAGCCATTTCGCCATTGACGGCGCTTAGGCCAGCAGCATACATTTCTAATAACAGGGTACGGTGATCGGTCATTTTGTCGTGCTCATTCCTAAGTACATGGGAGCAATAAGGTGATCAATCTACTATACAACACCTGAAAGCCGATGTTCAGCCTCCTCACAGCACCACAGAACAGGGAATCGTTTATGCAACATGCATTAATTGTCGAAGATGTGCCAGAAACTAGCGAATGGCTCCGTGATATTCTTACCCAAACGTTTGGAGACATACGCACCACGCAAAGCATGACCTGCCAGCAAGCGCGTGATGCCCTGCAAACCCAGTATTTCAATTTAGCTTTGCTGGATCTCAACTTGCCCGATGGCAGCGGTATCGACTTGATCAGTTGTGTGCGCCAACGCTGCCCCGATGCTTACATCGTAATCACCACCATTTTTGACGATGAAGAGCATATTCTCAAGGCATTGCGGGCGGGGGCGCATGGCTATTTATTGAAAGATTCGCCCGATGCACGGTTTATTCAGAAATTGCGCGGCATTCTCAGCGGCGACCCGCCATTATCACCGAGTATTTCACGGCGCATCTTGCGCTATTTCACGGAAGTAAACACCGAACAGCCCCAACCTGCGGTGGTTAATTCCCCACACGCCGAAGCAAGCCAGCTCAATCAACTCAGCCCAAGGGAACAGGAAGTGCTAACACTGGTCGCAAAAGGCTTGAGCCGCAATGAAGTGGCGAAATTATTAGCGCTTTCCAACAATACCGTGGCGCGTTACATCCGCGACGTATATCAAAAACTGAACATTTCGAGCCGCGCCGAAGCAGCGGTGGAAGCTTGTCGCATGGGGTTGGTCAATACGGATTCGCACTAATGCGCTGGTTAGCGGCGATTCCCCCGCCCAAAGCGTCACCCGCGAATGCCTTGCTGTTGGGTTTGGTATTTATCTGTTTGGTTGAAGCGCTGACGTTGTACCTACGCCTGCAATTGCCTTGGACAGGCGTACAACTTGCCGTCAAAGAGCGGCAGGTGATTGGATTGGTCGCGCACAATTCACCTGTTGCGGGTCAATTAACCAATGCCAGCGCTTTGCAGGCTATTGAAACCCCGACGGCGCGGGTTGAGTTACAACCCATATTGTTGCTAGAACCCTTGTCCATTCCAACCTATGCGGAACTCAACCAATACATCGCCCTGCAAGCGCAGTTAGCACAGGCATTCACTGGTGATGTGCCGGTCAATCTCATCACGGCGGAACAACAACGCATTGCGTTAGCTATCAAACCCCGCACGCCGCTGGCGCAGATACCCGCTTTCTTTTGGTGGTTCGCACTTGCCAATATTGCTGGATTATTGGTTGGCGTGGTGGTGTGGACGTATAAGCCGCATACCTTGGAATCCACCTGTTTGTTGTTGGCTTGCCTGAGTTATTACTGTGCCGGTAGCATTTTTCGCTTGCTGATTAGCCGTGAGTTTTACCTGCCACCTGCTTGGCTTAAGGTGATGATACCGACCGAGGCATTAGCCATGAATGTGTTTCTGGGTAGTTTATTGACCATTTTGTGCTATTACCCTCGGCAAATAGCCCCCAAGTGGGGAATGCTGGCAATCGCTGGCATCATGTTGCTGTTGACGCTTAACTATTATTTTCAATGGGTTGCGATGCCTTTACATATTTACATCACCCCCATCACGCCGCTTATCATGACTGGCACATGGCTATTTTACAAACAATGGCAACAGACGCAGGGCAACCCGGTTGACCGCACCACGGTATGGATTTTGCAATTCTCGGCGTTGTTACCGGCTTGGCTGATTATGCTGTTATACGGATTTCCGCTGATGTTCGAGGTGCAACCTTTCATCTCAGAAGTGACAACCCGTGCGTTGCTGGTCGCTACGTTTACGGGGTGGGCGGTCGGGATTCTGCGGTTTCGGTTGTTTGAAATCGAGTATTGGTGGTTTCGGTCGCTGTTGTGGTTGGTGGGTGGCAGCGTGGTGCTGATATTGGATTTGGTATTGGCAGCGACGTTTCAGGCTTCAGCCGCTTATGCGTTGGGCGGGTCAGTGATCTTAGCGGGTTTTGTGTACTTCCCCCTGCGGCAGTGGTTATTTGAAAAAATCATGCCGGATGAGCGGCAATCTTTGCAGGCATTTTTGCCGGTGTTTAGCCAAAGCATGGCAGATGCCACGTCCAAAGAAGGCTTTGAGCAGCGTTGGCAGGCGGCATTGCAACAACGCTTTCACCCCTTGCATCTGGAACGTTTGGCGGAACAAAGTAGCGCGGTGATGTTGGCGGATAATGGCTTGCACCTAACCGTACCGAGCCTTGGCAATCACCATGCTTATCGGCTGAGTGGCAAACAGATGGCGGCGCATTTGTTCAATAAAGCCGATAGGCAGCAAACCGAATCGCTGTTGACGATTGCTCGCATGGCGAGTGTTGCCAGTGAAACCCGCCAACAAACGGTAATGGCAGAACGGCAGCGCATTATGGGTGATTTGCATGACAGCGTGGGAGCGCAATTGATGACGCTGATGCACAAATTGCCAAACCCGGAACACAAGCAGGCGGCACGGCTGGCATTGACGACGTTGCGGGATACGATTCGTTTGTCGCAAAAAACCAGCCCGCTGCGCTTGGTCGATCAGGTGGCGGATTGGCGGGTGGAGATTGCGGAAAGAGCGGAGGCGGCAGGGGTCGAATTGGTGTGGCAGCAGGGGGAGTTGAATGGGTTTACGTTGAATGCCAAGCAGGTGCTGGAGTTGTCGCAGGTTCTGCGCGAGGCAGTGAGTAATGCGTTGCGCCATGCGTTGCCGGAGGTGTTGGAGATTGGAATTTCGGTTAAAGAGCGGCGTTTGCATGTTAGTGTCGTTAATGATGGAAAAATTTCCCTGCCCGCAACGTGGCGAGCGGGGACTGGGATGAATACCATGCAAAAGCGAGTGCATGGATTGAGTGGAAATATTCAATTTCGGTTGAGTAGCTTGCCTAAGGCGAAAATACAGGTATTGTTGAATGTGCCGCTGTACGCTACCAACCTCGGCAAGTGATTTAGGTAAACGTGCGTTAATTGTCATATCACTGCATTGGCAATCGGATACTCGATGAAATAAGTACAATATTCACCATGTCTTTTCTAGTGATCGGGTTGGATGAATTAGCCCTGTCTCTACAGCAATCGGCAACCAATATATTAATGCATCTTGTAAAGAGTTAGCAGAAAATCCCGTTATCTGTGCAATAATATCTATGTTTTGGTGAATATCGGGTGTTTTCTGAAGCGTCATTAGAAAATGGTATTGCCAAGGTTGCAAGGTGTATAATGAAACTTGGAAGTTCAGCCGGGTAATCGCAACAAAACTCTCTTGTGGCAAAGGAATGGCGGGTGAGGCATCTCCTTTATCAATAGCTTGCAAAAAAGGAATCAGTGGAAAGGAAAGTTCCAGCAGCCGTAGGCAAGGGGGGGTAACTAATATGATGTCAGATTGCTGGAGATAATTGTGTGGTTCAATAAAATAAATAGACTGTGTGTGTTCCAAACCTCTTTCTCGCATGACTTCGGTTCTTTTTCTTTCCAGTCTAGCTAAATCTAGCGGTAATTGCAGGTGTGTATCCCATTCAAAAGGCATGGTGTTGTCTTTAGTTTGGGTTTGCCCAAGAAAATCAGCAAAACTCGCACCTAAATCAAATAGGGTGGTTGATTGTGAGGGATGATTCAAAATATACGTCAAAGCGAAAAAGTCGAATAATTCTTTACCCATCACATTTTTTAAGGCAGGAAAATCAGCTTCGAGGCATTGTAATAATCTTAGGGAGTAGCTATTGAAGTAAATGCTCAAACGCCCTTGGTAATCCCCCCGGATAATGTCGTTTGCCAACAAATCGTGGCGTAACGTTGCGTGTGTGAGTCCTTGGTTCAAACCGACTGGATTTGCTAAAGCGGTTATCATCCATGCTTGGATTTGTTGCAATTCAGGCATTGTCATACGCCACCAAGCTGATAATTTAAGGGTGTCGAGACGGGAGGGCTAGACGGTATTAGTAACGGTGAATGGTCAGGAATGTGACCATCTCTCACCATTTTTGCCTTATACAGTTCTTTTAATAACTCAGGATAACTAGGGATATTAGAATCCCACTCCAATAGCGTTGAGACGCCATCTGTGAGTTCAATCAAACGAGCGTATAGTTGCCATACAATTGTTGGAACTGGTTGGTCATGGGTATCAATAAGATAGGGGGCGTGATACGTAGGACCCGCCAAGTGAATTTGAACCACTTTATCCAGCGGTATTGCCTTAAGATAATCAAATGGATCATAACCATGATTATGACTAGAAACATAAATATTATTCAAATCCAATAACAGACCACAACCTGTTTGCTGTGTTAATTCTGCTAAAAATGTCCATTCAGGGAGGGTGGAATGTGTGAACTCCAGATATGTGCTAGGATTTTCCAAAATAATAGGCTGCCCTAGATAATCTTGCACGATATTGAGTCGGGTTGCCACATGATACAAAGCTTCTTCTGTTAGTGGTAACGGTAAAAGGTCATGTGAATTGATGCCTGAAACGCCTGTCCAGCACAGGTGATCTGAAATCCATACTGGTGATAATTCCGCCGCAAGTGCTTTTAATTGCTTCAAATAAGTCATATTTAAAGGGTCTGTGCTGCCGATGGAAAGCGACACGCCATGCATGACAAGCGGAGTGCGTTCGCGGATACTATCCAGTGCATAGCGGGCATAACCATAATTACCAATGAAGTTTTCACTGATGATTTCAAACCAATCGACCCCAGCGCCGTGCGAAAGAATATGCTTTAAGTGCTTATTTCTTAAGCCAACACCATAACCCAAGTTGGGATAACCCATACGCGATAATTTAGTGGAAGTTGCCATAAATTTGGTTTTTCTGTTAAAAAAGCATTACCCGCTAACACAAGCAGCGGGTAATGCCGGGAGAGGTTACACGGGAGCCAATACCAAACGAATCAGGTCAGTTTCCGGTTTTGTCCCCGGATCTTTGCTTCTGGTCTCCATCACCTTCGTGTAGGCTTTCCAAGCTGTGTCGTAAACCGATTCACCTTGCTTGAAGGTGATAGTTTGCTCCAAGTAGCGTGGTTGATTGGGCGGATTATTTGCTGCACTAACAAAGTCGTACAGTTTCATAGTGAAATCAGCGTCGATACGCTTGCCTGATTCGTCCCGGAAATCTTGTCTACTAACACGTAGGAGCTGTGATGCGGATATAGGCACAGCGCATCCTCCTAATGATTTACACTGGTTGTCAGCAGGAGGGGAATATATATCAGCAGCTTTTTTAGCGCATTCTAACGGCTCAGTGACCAAAGTTTCGCAGTCTTTTGCTACCGTTCCACAAGCGCCTTGCGTTCTGCATGAGTTGGCACCGGCACAGGTGTGGTAAGCCTCTCGTGCGGCACAACTGTTACCCGGATTATCAAAGCTCAGCCCTTGACAAGCATTGTGGAGGGTAGCCAGCTTGTCAGGATTGCCAATACCCAGGCTCAGATTTGGAGTTTCACCATAAACTGCCCAGATAATGGACATACGTCCGTGTGAGGCACGCATAGCACCTAAAGGCAGCGTAAAATTTACATTACCTTTAGCGTCTACATTATCCTTATTCCAAAACTCGCGCAGTGATTGAACAATACCGTAGATACCACCGACGGCAACGCGATTCAGGTCATCAAAACGGTCAGATGAGGTGCCGCGCAGTGCTTTCAGTTCGTTCATCGCAGCAGCAATTGCCTTGGTTGATGGCAGAGGCGAGGGATTACACAAGTTAGGCTGTCGGACAGGATAGTCGCAGTCATCGTTGGTTTCCAGCATGTCACTCGTCCAGCAGTTCCCTGCTTTATGCCAATCGACCCATGTTTCAATATCGCACAAGTTCTCGCGAATTTCTTGGAGACGTTTATAGTGCGTAAAACGAGCGTAATCACACCGTGCTTCAGCATCAGCAGATTGCGGTTCTTTTATCCCACATGCATCGAAAGAGGGGTAATTTGTATTCATGGCATTTTTGTCGGGTTGGTGCGCAGCAAAAACAAAATTTTCCCAACAACAAACATCATACTGAGTCATTTTGAAATTGCTGCGACCCTCTAGGTATGCCGATAAACGTTGCAATAAATAAAGTTTTCCGAAATATTTTACTATAGGAGCCTTCGAGGAAAAATCTTTCCATTTTGGCGTTCCATAATATTTGACAATATCAGTTATATCCTTCTCATCTAACTTGTCGCTAACATCTCTTAAGTGTTCATTGAGATATTTTACGTCGAGCAGCTTTTCAACCTCATCAAAATTGATGTTCCAATTTTCTCTTTGTGCGCGTTTTTGCATGTAAACAATATGGTTCTTTAATCTGTTTGAACCATGATTACTTTGTTTTTGTTCAAATTTTGTACTGTTTTTAATAATATTATCTGCATCAAACACCATTTTTTCTTTAAGGCTCTTTTCGTCTGGATGAGATTTCATCAAAGTAACCAAGAAATGTTCTCCAAAACCATTCATATTGTAGCCATTGGTAGAATCACAAGGCGGATTAATAAAAATCCCAAAAATCTGATAAATCAAGTATTCACAGCGCAACCTGTAAACGAAATCACTACTGTAAACCGATGAACATTCAGTATCTGATGTTAGGGGGAATAGTGAGATCCCCTCGGAGGAATGCCCTTCCCCTTGATCAACAATTGCATTAACCATGTCTTGCAGTTGATCGTTAGAATCTTCTGGAGCTACACAATTAAATGTGGTTTTTATACTTGGGAATTCTATGCCAAGGTGATCCGGTGGAATTTCCTTATTGAATATGAAGTTTTGGATTCTGGTTGGCTCTGCTGCTTCATACAGTATCTGGAACAGGGTTTTACTAGGATCATCCGAATACTTGATGCAAGCATATTTTAACAAACATTCGTACATATGCCCAATGGAGCCAAACAAAGGCAGCGGGTCGCAGGCACTCCATCCGTCAAACGGTACAGTGGGAAAATAACGCTCTAACGCCTCTGGCTTTATCGAGCTTTTTGCCTGTTCCTCTGGTTGTTCAATAGCAAGCATGAGACTGACCATTTCCAAATTTAATGGTCCTAAATTAACTTTCACATGCGAGTAACGTGTTGTATCACGTAAATCAACAATGCCCGGAATCATAGTTTTGTCACTGCCATAGCATGTCCAACCGTGATCACCGTCCTGCAAGGCAGAATGCGTAAAACAAGGTTTTATGCCAATAGCCGACGAAATATTAGCAACCAATTCAAGATGAAACATTTCTTGAATAAAAATCCCAAACATAGCATTAAATGCTTTTTGGTTTTCATTAACTTCATTAGCTAAAGGTTTGATGCCGGGCCACTGACGGTTTTTGTAAACATCGAATTTATTCCCAAATGTTACTTGGTGAAAGCCCTTGATAGAATACATGCTGCTCATGTATAGCGGAATGGTAAACAATTCAACATTAACTGCCATTTGTATGATAGCAATTAATGCTGCTTTGTCGGTTTCTTTGTGCTTGGGGTTTCTATTAGTAAGCATAAATATTACTTTCCTAGATGATGTGGCAACCAATATGTTATTTGTAAAAACTTGAAATCATTAGATTTTACTTTGTGTTTCCTCGCAAGGATCTCTAGGTTTGTGGACGCCTTTGATCATTGTGTTAATGGATATGTGAGGCCAGCGAATTCGACCAGGCAAGTCATCAGAACGAATGACATGGAAATCTAAAATTACAGTTTGTAGATACTGCAAAATTAGTTTAGGTTCAGTATCACCTACAGGTTCGTCTAATTCATGAATCCAAAATGTGGCTCGCATTGCAGCAGCATTTGCTTGCCTAGTGACAAATGGAATATTGAGAATCCCCCCCGTACCGAAGTCAGTATCAAAATATATTTTAGTAGTCCTTTTTATTGGAAAATCGCCGTTAATTTTAAAATTCTCAACGCCAAGTGCTTTCTTGAGATCTTTGAACAATCTTGCTTGAGGCACTACTGGATTAAATTCATCATCTGTACCTTTATCAATTATTGTTTCTCGATATGGCTCCAAATACCCAGCGTTCACTAAATCTTGCGTGGTTCCTTGCGGCATTCCCATAAGAATACTGTCTTCAGGAATTGCAAGGTATTCACGCATTGCGTCATCTGCTTCATCACCATTGATTGCATCTGTGATTTTTTTGAGTTCCTTTTTTGAATACTCCAAAATTTCACAGCTACCTAGCGCTAACACGGAATTACCGTGTGGAATCGTTGCCAATCGAGCCAAATTTAGAGGGATATTTCGCACCGTTGGTTTTCTTTGGATAATTGTTTCGACAGGATTTGTCGTACGCAGAAACAAACCAGGTTCATGATGAATTTTTTTGCAAACTGTTCCTGTTTCTTTTGAACCATCTTCTGTTGGAACATCAGGAAAACTAATTGCTTCTACTTGCGAAATCATCTGAATGTAATTCAAAGTGAGTACTCTTTGATCTACAGTTGTGAATTTTCCGGGTTCGATATTATCGCTTTTATGGCATTTTTCGACTAAATCAGTGTCATTTTCACACTCACTTGCCGGTTCAACACCACGGTTTGGTACGGCTTTATCAACCGTCGTGAACTCTAACGCTTCCAAATATTTATTCGTCAACACACGATAGCCACGGGATTCTGCTTGGTCGGCATCTTTAAAGGGAAGTGCGATGATATTAAATCCGAATTGCTTCCCATTATTTTGCCAAACTCCTTGTGGTAACCATTTAAAAGGACCAAGATCTTCATCACCACTAACACCAGGCGAAATCGAACGTGTCATGTTTTTCATTTTATCTTGCCAAATTTTACTCATTTCTTTTCTCCTGAATTAAAGACTAAGTTAAGATCGGTAAAGTTATTTGCAAAAATCGAAAAAGCTTGCCGCCGACGGATACCATCGCGCACGTGCAAAAGCTGATCAGCGGGAACAGAAGACAACAAAGGATTAACAGATGGTCTTGCCGTGTCGGTGCTCATAACATACGTCCTGTAAGTTTTTCTCCCTACAGAATAAAGCCATAATCACGACGCAGACACTACCTATTTGAATACACTCGAATGAGTCAAGGTCTATTGGTGTTTAAATATTGATGGTCAAATTACATTCAACAACGCGGCAACTTTCTTCCGATCCGCCCGTTTCATCGCCTTGCCCGTGATCGGGCTAATCGGCGCACTCGCAAAGCGATCATCATGCGGAAATACCATCAACTCCACTTCCACATCATCCACATAAAAGCGCAATAGCGGAAAATATTCCTGCTTTTTGTTACCCAAACGGGTACGGCGCTCGTGCACTTGAAACGGAATGTGTTGATCTTCGAGAAAAAATATCACCTGTTCCACCCCATCGGCTGACAAATACAGCGTCACCGCCGAATGCGGGCTGGAGGTCCCCTCCAACGCTGCACCTGTCAAATAAGGGTTGTAGGCTTGCAAAAAATCCATCGCTTCCAACGCCACTTCACGGTGCTGGCGCAACAACGCAGGTTGTGTCTCCGCGTCGAACAATTGAATGCGTTGATGAATTGCCGCCTCAATCTCTTCATTGGTTGGCTGGGAACTGCCGTGGGCAGAAACGCCTAATTGTTCGGCTGCACGCAACTTAGCCAAGCGGTAATCGCGCATTCCCTCTTCGTAAATCAGGCGGGCGGCTTCTTCAGCCACCAAATGGCGGGTTTCTTCACGGGTATTACGCATTAGAACAGTTGCTCAGGAATTTCTACCCGTTCCGGTGTCCGTTGCGGGGCGGGTGCACGCGGTGCGCTACCGTTTTGTGGGGCTTGACGCGGCGCAATGTCACGCTCGCTCTTGTACTGAAAGCCAGCACTTGCATCGTCCGCACGCGACGCACGCCGCCGGGGTTTATCGTTCTCAATACCCAAATCCAAATCCGCTTCTTTCATATCCAGCGGCTTTTCCCATTCTTTCGACGGCTCACCCTTCAAGACACGGTGCATGAAATCAATCCACATCGGTAACGCCACATTGGTCGCCGTTTCGCCCTCGCCTAACTTCGCCATGTCGTCAAAACCGACCCAAGCGACCGTCACAACGCTGGGCGTGAATCCGCAAAACCACGCATCTTTTTGATCATTGGTGGTGCCGGTTTTACCCGCAATGTCTTTACGGTTCAAACTGCGTCCCGCACGCGCTGCTGTTCCTGACTGGGTAACGTCTTGCATCATGCTCACGATCTGGTAGTGAGTTCTGTTATTCAGAATGCGTTTAGCCGCCGGATAAACCCCCTCTTCGCCCACTTTGGGGCGTTCAACAGCCGCCGTTTCCCAAATGGGTCTATCATCAGCCACTTCAGCAGGCGCAGCCGTCTTGCCATCCTTGCCTTCGTAGTCTTTTTCGGGCAGGCCAGTGTTGTCTGCGGCTTGTTTTTCGACCACACACACGTCCGTTTCACCGACGCAAATTCTGGGTGAAGTCTCTTTAAACAATACCTGATGGTTGCGGTCTTCAATTTTGGTAATAAAGTAACTGTCGACTTTATAGCCGCCATTCGCAAACACCGCGTAAGCCGTTGCCATTTCCATCGGCGTGGTCATGGCAGTGCCTAAAGCCAGCGTCAAATTGGGGGGCAAATTTTCCTTGGGAAAACCGAACTCGTGCGCAAAATCAATGGTGTAATTAATCCCAATGCTGCGCAATAAACGGATAGAAACCAGATTACGTGATTTTGCTAACGCTTCGCGTAACGTGGTCGGGCCAATGTACTTGCCGCCGAAGTTTTCAGGTTTCCAATCACTTCCCGGAATATCGATCGGCGCATCATTCACCACACTGGCGGGGGTAAAGCCTTTCGACAAAGCCGCCGCGTACACAATTGG
Organism: Candidatus Thiothrix sulfatifontis; assembly: GCA_022828425.1. Taxonomy (NCBI): domain Bacteria; kingdom Pseudomonadati; phylum Pseudomonadota; class Gammaproteobacteria; order Thiotrichales; family Thiotrichaceae; genus Thiothrix; species Candidatus Thiothrix sulfatifontis. Next base: position 1,841,392 of record CP094685.1, on the reverse strand, counting down.
CTTAAAGCTGGAACCCGGCTGGCGCATGGCTTGCGTCGCCCGATTGAATTTGGAATGTTGGAAATCAAAGCCGCCCATCACCGCACGGACGGCACCGTCAGTCGGATCCAGTGAAACCAATGCCCCGCCAACGGTCGGCACTTGCGAAAGCACCCAAGTATTTTTTTCTTTGTCTGTTTGACGCAAGCGCACAATCTCACCCGGACTCACGACATCGCTTACCCGTTTCGGGAAGGAGCCACGGCGATCTTCGCTTTTAAACGCCCGCGCCCACTTCACCGCGTCCAAGCCCAGCGTCACACGGGTTTCACCCACCAATAATTCAGCGCTGCTGGCTCCGGCTTGCAGCACTAAGGCGGGCTGCAAATCGCCAAACGTGGGATAAGACGAGAGCTTGTCGCGCATCTCATCCTCATTTTTCAATTCACTCAAGGACAATTTGTCTTCAGCACCGCGATAACCGTGCCGTTGGTCATAGGCGGACAAGGATTTACGTAACGATTCAGCGGCTTCTTTTTGGGTAGCGGAATCCAAGGTGGTGTACACATGATAACCTTGGGTATAAGCATTGGCTTCACCAAAACGCTTTACAATGTCTGCACGCACCATTTCGGCAAGGTACGGTGCATCCGCATCAATCTCGGTTTTATGGCGTTGCGCGGTGTTGGGTTCGTTGATGGCGGTTTGGTAGTCAGCGGGGGAAATATGACCGAGTTCCAACATGCGCTTGAGGATGTAGTTGCGGCGGATCATGGCGCGTTCAGCATTAGCCAGCGGGTTATAACGCGACGGCGCTTTGGGCAATCCGGCAATCATCGCACTCTGCGCCAAGGTCAGTTCCGCCAAGGTTTTGCCGTAATAAATTTCCGCAGCGGACGCAATGCCATACGCGCGATTGCCCAAGTAAATTTTGTTGAGGTAGAGCTCCAGAATCTGGGGCTTATCCAGCGTCTGTTCCATTTTTATGGCTAATAGCGTTTCTTTAAGCTTACGCTCGAAATTTTTACCGGAATCTAGGAAGGAATTTCGCGCCAACTGCATGGTAATGGTGCTGGCACCTTGGCTGGCAGAACCCGTGGAAACAACACTGCGCAATGCCCGCAACACCCCTTTTATATCAACCCCTTGGTGTTCATAAAAGCGAGCGTCTTCAATGTCTAAAAAGGCTTGTTGCAGATTTTTAGGCACATCATCCAATTTCACTGGGCGACTGCGGTGTTCGCCGTATTCAGCCAGCAGTGCGCCATCGCGTGCATAAATGCGCAATGGCACTTGAATATCGATTTTACGCAATTCCGCTGCATCAGGTAACTGCGGGGAATAGTAAGAATAAAGTGCAAATAATCCCACCGCCCCTAATGTGAGGAGTGCGAAGAAAGCACCAAAAACGAGCTGAAAAAACTTATAGATGAACCGCATGACTACATTGGACTTTTATTCATTTACGCACGGCTCCCGTTTATCTGAAAGCACGCCACCCAAGATGGGCAGAGTAGACTATTTTGGGATTCGACGCTACCATTGCCCTGAAAATAATTAAAAGATACACCTTACAACGTTTAATAATAACAATAACCTCGGAATTGCCTGTGTTTTCAATATATCCCCGAAAAGAAAGCTTACTCGGTCTGGACATCAGCTCTTCCGCCATAAAACTGGTGGAAATGACCCGCAAGGGTCGCGACTACCGGATTGAAAGTTATGCCGTTGCCCCGCTACCGGAGGGCGTTGCCAATGAAAAAGACATCGTGGAACCGGAACCCGTGGGCGAAGCCATCCGCAAAGCCTTGCGTGATAGCCGCTCCAAACTGAAGCATTGCGCTTTGGCGATTCCGACGTCGATGGCTATTAGCAAAATTATTCCCATGCCCGCCTCCATCCCCCAAGCGGAATTGGAAGCGCAAATGTCGATGGAAGCCGAGCAGCACATCCCCTACCCCATGAACGAGGTCAATTACGACTTTGAAATTCTGGGGCCGTCCGCCAATTCGCCGGAAACCGTGGATGTATTGCTGGCTGCCACCCGCTCAGAAAACGTCGAAGTCCGGGTAGCCGCTGCGGAAATGGCCGGTTTAACCGTGGATATTGTCGATACCGAAACCCACGCGCTGGAAAAAGTCCTACGCCACCTGACCAACGAATTGGAACAACACGATTCACTGGCGATCGTCGACTTTGGCGCAACCATGACCGGCATTAGCGTATTCGAGCGCAGTCGCCTCACGTTTTCCCGCGAACAAGCGTTCGGCGGACGTCAACTCACCGAAGAGATCATGCACCGCTACGGGCTGACATGGCAGGAAGCAGGCTTAGCCAAAAAAGAAGGCAATCTGCCAGAAAACTACGTGTCCGAAGTGCTGGAACCGTTTAAAGACAATATGGTGCGCCAATTGCACCGCTTTCTTCAGTTTTACTACGCCTCCAGCCAGAAAGACAGCGTGGCACAAATCCTGATTTGTGGCGGTTGCGCCCGTATCCCCGGTGTGGACGAACAAATTCAATCCACCATCGGCATTCCGGTCAGGGTCATTAATCCCTTCACACGGGTAGCATTGGGGCCGCGTGTCAGCCCGGTGCGTTTCACCAATGATATGCAAGCCTTGCTGATTGCAGCGGGTCTATCACTGCGAGGATTGGAATAATGGCTGGCCTAAACCTCCTTCCTTGGCGAGAAAAAGCCCGCGAGGAAAATAAAAAGCAATTTTTTGCCCTCGTGGGTGGCAGTGTCTTATTGGCAGCGGCAACAGTGTTTGGTGCGCACCAATACATGCAATACGCGATCGAACACCAAGAGCAGCGCAACCAATATTTGACCACGCAAATTGCCGAGTTGGATAGGCAAATCAAAGAAATTGAGCAACTCGACGCCACCCGCCAAGCCTTGCTGGATCGGATGCAAGTCATCGAAGATTTGCAAAGCACTCGCCCCGCTATCGTGCATTTGTTTGATGAAATGGTGAACGCCCTCCCCAAAGGCATGTACCTGCTGCACCTGAAACAAGATGGCACCAAAGTGGAACTCGAAGGCAAGGCCGAATCCTATGCACGGGTTTCCAGTTACATGAACCGGCTGGATGCTTCAACCTGGTTGAGCTCATCCAACTTGAACATTATTTCCACCAAAAAAGAAGGCGACAACGGGGAATTGGTGCTCAGGGATTTCAAACTGGATGTGACCCAATTGCTGCGTCAAACGCAAGATGAGGCCAACGTCGAACCGGGTAAACCCGCAACAAATGCAGCGCCCGATGCCAAGAAACCCAACAAAAAACAGGAGGGTAGTCAATGAAGCTGCACGAGCTTAATAATTTAGCTGATGATCCCGGTAGCGTCTCTTGGTCAATCAAGGCGCTGGCGCTAGGGGTCATCATGATCGTTATTTTAGTGCTGGGCTACCAACTGGTGATTGTGGATGAATTGGAGGCACTCGCCAATGTCGAAGCCAAAGAGCAACAATTGCGTACCGACTTGGAAACCAAACAAAAACGCGCCAGCCAATTGCCACAATACCAAGCCCAAATGGAAGAAATGCAGCGCTCTTTCAGCGTCTTGTTGCGTCAATTGCCTAGCGATACCGAGATACCGGGCTTGATTCTGGATATTTCCGAAAAAGGCTTATCCAATGGTTTGGAGTTGGAACTCTTTGAGCCACAAAATGAAGTGCAAATGGAGTTTTACGCGGAAAAACCCATTAAAATTATTGCCAAAGGTTCATACCGCGAACTGGCGACTTTTGTCAGTGATATTTCCGGGTTGTCACGCATTGTGACCATCAACAATATCGACCTAAAACCCGAAGAGCAAAGCGGACGCTTGCGTTTAGAAGCGACTTTAAAAACCTATCGTTATTTAGAAGACGGTGCCGAGAGTGATGCACCTGTTAAACCCACTAATAAAGTTGCCAGCAGCACCAAGGGGAATAAAGGATGAAAACACCCGCACCCACCCCATTCGTCGCATCTATTAAGTTAATATCAAGTTTTAGCTTAGTATTCTTATTGACGGCCTGTAATAGTGACATGAGTGATTTAGAACAATACGTACAAAGTGTTAAGGCGAAACCAGCCGCGCCAATTGACCCGATTCCCGAAATAAAACCTTATGTACGGTTTATTTACCCTGGACACGAATTAAATCCGTTTGATTCCAAGATTCTTGCCCCCGATACCGTGGCAGACCCCGGCAGCGCCGTTATGCCCGACGCGAATCGTGTCCCTGAATTTTTGGAAGGTTTTCCGTTGGACAGCCTGCGCATGGTTGGCACGCTCAACCAAAATGGTGCATTGTGGGCGCTTATCCGCATCCCGGATGGCGCTATTCACCGCGCTCGCGCAGGCAATTACCTCGGTAAAAATCACGGCAAAATCAATAAAGTTGAAGAAACCAAAGTGATGGTTCAGGAAATTGTCGAAAACGGTTTTGGTGGTTTCAAAGAACGGGAAAATGCCATCGCCCTCTCTGACCTTAAAGATGTAAAAAAATAATACACAGGACTAGCAACAAAATGAAAACAATAAAGCAAAGTGTTGCGTTGGCAATTCTCGTGGCCTGCACCCCTGCCAGCAGCTTGGTGTTTGCAGCCGATAAGCAACTGCAAAATATCACCGCGCAAGCAGCAGGCAATAAAACCGAAGTTCAATTGCAATTCAGCTCCCCTGTGCAGTTGCCCCAAGGTTTTCTCATGGAAAACCCTTCACGGCTAGTCTTTGATTTTCCTGCGACCGACGTTGCCCCCAATACCCGCAGCAAAGCGGTCAATTTGGGGAATGTGCAAACCGTTGATGCCGCCAATAACCAAGGCAAAGCACGGGTGGTGGTACACCTGAATGGCTTGGTCAACCACACGCTAGAATCCCGTGGCAACACCGTTGTCATGTTATTCGACAATAACGGCAAACAGCAAACAACGCCCAACGTGCAGCGCAGCGGCAAAGCCAGCGCCGACAATTTTACCCCCGCGCCCAAACCGTCCCCCTCCATCGTACCAACCGTGACGCCAGCCAGCCAAGCGTTGCCATTGCCGGAATTGCCCGTTCCACAAGCATTGCCGAAAGATTACGCTTGGTATACGCCACCGGATGCTGTCACCCCGCCAGCACCCGTGGTTACGCCTGCACCTAAACCCGTGCTCACACCACCGATGGCAGCAAAACCCGCACCGTTAGCAAGTGTCGCTACCCCGGCACCGATGCCAGTAGCCGCACCAGCCAACACTGTGTCGCAATTACAAAGCGTAGACTTCCGGCGTGAACCCGACGGTAGCGGACGGATGATCATTAATTTACCTTCCGCCGATACCAATGTTAGCGATAGCAAAAGCGGTAACACCATTACCGTTACCTTGGCGGACGTTGACGTGCCCGCGAATTTGCAAAAACGCATGGATGTGATGGACTTCGGCACGCCCGTGAGCAGCATCGACGTGGCACAACGCAACGATGGCGCACGAATTCGCCTTTCCAGCCACGAAGGGTTTGAATACCGCACCAATCGCAACGGCAATGAATACACCGTTTACATCGACAAACTCAAAGTATCGCCCGAAGAAAAACTCGCGAGTGAACAGAAAAAGAAAACCTTTACCGGCGAAAAACTCTCGCTCAACTTCCAAGACATCGAAGTGCGGGCGGTATTGCAATTGCTGGCTGACTTCACCGACAAAAATATCGTGGTCAGTGACACTGTAGCGGGCAATATTACGGTGCGCCTCAAAGATGTGCCGTGGGATCAAGCGCTCGACATCGTGCTCGAATCCAAAAATCTGGCGATGCGCGAAAACGGCAACGTCATTTGGGTTGCGCCTGCCACAGAACTGGCAGCCAAGGAACAACAAGAACTGGAATCCATCAAGTCCAAGCAGGCACTGGAACCCTTAGTGACAGAATACATTGCCATCAACTTCGCCAAAGCTACCGACATGGTAGCGATCATCGAAAAATCCAAGGGTGATGACAAGCAAAATGACAAACAATCCCTGCTCTCCTCACGTGGCAAAGTATCGGTGGATGAACGCACGAACACCTTGTTAGTACAAGACACTGCTGCACAGGTCAGCGCCATCCGCGATTTGATCAAAGTGCTGGACGTGCCGGTCGAACAAGTCCTAATCGAATCACGCATCGTTATTGCCAATGACACCTTCGGCAAAGAACTCGGCGCACGCTTCGGCATTACGCCAAACTGGATCAATCAAGACAGCATTGGCATTGGCACGGGGCATCTTGGCTCCGGCACTGACGATTACTGGGAAAGTGCGACCAAAGCACTGGCTGACCCTACCGGCGACAATACCGTGACAATTCCCGGCCTCAGCGACCGCCTCAGCGTCAACCTGCCTGTCACCGGCGCGATTGGCAGCTACGGCTTCTCCATTTTGAGTAAGGACTTTTTGGTCGATCTCGAACTCTCTGCCTCACAAGCCGAAAGCAAGAGCGAGACCATTTCCAGCCCACGGGTGATTACCTCCAACCAAACCAAAGCGTTGATTGAGCAAGGGGTGGAAATTCCTTACCTGCAAGCATCTTCCAGCGGTGCGGCGAACGTGGCCTTCAAAAAAGCGGTACTCAGCCTTGAAGTCACGCCACAAATCACCCCGGACGAACACATTTCCATGGATTTGAAAGTGAATCAGGACACCGTGGGGCAAATCTTCTCCGGCGTCCCTAGCATCAACACCCGTGAAGTGCAAACCAAAGTGTTGGTAGAAAACGGGCAAACGGTGGTGCTCGGTGGCGTGCATGAGGAAGAAAACCTGAGCGGCACGACCAAAGTTCCGGTGTTAGGCGATGTGCCGGTGTTAGGCCGACTGTTCCGCACCGACAACAACAGCAACAAGAATCGTGAGCTACTGATCTTTGTTACCCCGAAGATTGTGGACAGTAAACGCTAAAGCAACCCACAAGCTGCTTGATTCCCGCGCCCAGTGCTGGCATAAATCCCCCATGCAAAACAGTATCATTCTGGTGGGATTGATGGGCGCGGGAAAATCCACCATAGGCCGACAACTTGCGCGACGACTGAACCTAACCTTCTACGATTCCGACCGGGTGATCGAAGAGCGCACGGGCGTCAGCATCCCCACCATCTTTGAAGTTGAAGGTGAGGATGGCTTTCGCGAGCGCGAAGAACAAGTCATCGCCGAACTCACTGCCCTCCCCGACATTTTACTCGCCACCGGCGGCGGCAGTGTTTTGCGCGAAACCAACCGCCAACATCTCAAAACCGGCGGGTGTGTGATTTACTTAAGGGCTTCTGCCGACCAACTGTTTCAGCGCATCAAACACGACCGCAGCCGCCCCTTGATGCAAACCGAAAACCCCTTGCAAACCTTACGCAACTTGCTAAAAGCCCGCGAACCGTATTATTTGGAAGTCGCTGATTTAGTCGTGCCAACGGGCAAACAAAAAGTGAACGTTATCCTGCGCGACATCCACAACAAACTCAAACAATTACAGGAAGTTACCCATGCAAACCCTTAACCTCGACCTTGGCGAGCGCAGCTACCCGATTCACATCGGGCAGGGCTTATTGCAACAGTCTGAATTGGTAACGCCGCACATCAAAGGCAAAAGCGCGGTCGTCGTCACCAACACCACCGTTGCGCCGCTGTATCTGGAAGCGACGCAACGCTTGCTGACCGGCTTGAAACATTCCGCCGCGATCTTGCCCGACGGCGAGGAATACAAAAACCTCGACGTACTCAACCAGATTTACACCCATTTGTTGGAAAACAAAGCTGACCGCAAAACCACGCTGATTGCACTCGGCGGCGGTGTGGTCGGCGATATGACGGGGTATGCAGCAGCCAGCTATCAACGCGGCATCAACTTCATCCAGATTCCAACGACGCTATTGGCAATGGTCGATTCTTCCGTCGGCGGCAAAACTGGCGTAAACCACCCACTTGGCAAGAACATGATCGGCGCATTCCACCAGCCGCAATGCGTACTGATCGACACCGACAGCTTGAATACGCTGGCTGACCGCGAACTCAGCGCAGGTATTGCGGAAGTGGTGAAATACGGTTTGATCCGTGACCCTGCCTTCCTGCAATGGCTGGATACCAACATGGATCGGCTGCTGGCGCGTGACCCCGAAGCGTTGACCTACGCGATTTTCCGCTCCTGCGAACACAAAGCCGAAGTCGTCGCAGCAGATGAACGTGAGTCTGGGCAACGCGCCTTGCTGAATCTGGGGCACACCTTCGGGCACGCGATTGAAGCCGCAATGGGTTACGGCAACTGGTTACACGGCGAAGCCGTCGCCACAGGCATGGTAATGGCGGCAGAATTGTCGCAGCAAATGGGTTGGTTAGCGGCGGATGACGTGGCTTACACGCGCCACATTTTGCAACGCGCTAACTTGCCGGTTGACCCGCCCGCGCAAATGACGGGCGAAGACTTCACCCGCTATATGTCAGTAGACAAAAAAGTGTTGGATGGCACATTACGCCTCATCCTGATGAAGTCACTCGGCGAATCCATCGTGACGGCGGAGTTTGACCCCGCCGCCCTCAAACGCGTGTTGAATCGGGAAATCTGATTATTTCCCTAACTTCATCAGCTTACCGCCCTGCTTATACGCCAACGCTTCCAAGATGATGCCGTTGGTGTTGGCGGTAATCGCTTTATTCGGTTGACCGCCGACTTCATACACGCCGGAATACCAACCGCGTTCTGGGTCAGCCAAAGTCGCGGCTTTCTCCACCAGCTTTTGGGTGTAGTCGGTTTCATACAGTGCGTGCCAACCGAACGCCGCTTTGGTACTCAAGGTTTTAAACTGGCTGGCATCTTCGCCCTTCTCCGTGATGGCGTTCCAGATTTTGCCATCGGTAAACACGGTGTTGTAAACGAAGTACGGCGGCTGGTCGATATTGTCTTCGGACACAGCGGTGAGAATGCCCGTTTCGGCAAAGCGCTTTTCCTGTGCCTTATACACACGCCACGCCAATTCTTGCGACAGATGATCCCAACCGAATTCCACGCCATCCAAAATGTACGGTTCACTCACCACGTAGTTGTGCGCCCCGTATTGCTGCGCACTGCGGCTATCGGTCGCTACCTGAATACCACCAATGTCCACGAACGTGAGGAAATCGGTGTAACGCAGTGAATTAGAGACATCCAGCCCCATCAAATTGAAGGATTTGGCAGCATATTCTTCATAGCCCAAACGTCCTTCCTGTAGGTATTCGGTTTTGCCATCACCATCGACCACCGCCCCCTGCAACACACCGTTGACCAGCATCGGCTGCGTATCCCAACGTTCCATCACCTTTTTAACGGAAGCCGTGTGTTGCGGGTAATGCCACGCCAACACATTGAGCGGCACGAGCACGCGCCCAATGTCGATTGCCGACCAACCAATGCCTTTTTCACTCGGCTGATTGTTGTAATCCACCATTTGCAAGGAAATGGTGTTGTAGGATTTATTCGGCAACTTGCCCTCAAACAACGCCATTTTCGTCAAGGAATCCAAGGCTTTGAAAATACGCGCATCAAATTCGGTCTGATCAATAATCCCCAAACGCTGCGCCGCAATCACCGCCATCAAATACGACGAAGTATCCCACAACGTGGAGGCGTTATACTTATCAACCGAATTCACCAGCCCCGTTTCAGGAATCGTGTTGTTCTGGAAATACTTCCACGCGGTTTTTGCCCATGCCATTTCCTGCGCGGTTAAGGCACGCGGCGGCGCAATATTCACCTCAGTGCTGATTTCGATCATTGCCTCAGGCGTATTCGCATTGCCCACACTAAGCCCTTCCAACCAGCCCACCAAACCAAACGCGGTGACTAATCCTGTCAAGAAAATCAAATGGCTACGCGCACGCACCAAGCCCTGTTTAAAACTCATACTGTCACCTCTTCTTCTGGTCGCCAAAATGCCGCCATCACAATCCCACTCAACGCCAAAATATTATTCAGCCCCCAAAACAGATTGGTCAAAATCCCACCCATCGAATAATCGCTATTACCCAGCACAAAAAACTGCACGCTGGCATACGCAATCCCCAGCACCGTCAACACAATCACCGCAAATTGCGGCAGCACCAGATGGAAAAAATTACCTTCCTGACGATCTTTTGGTGTCACCGGAAACTTGATCTGTTCACCCTTCAACACCGTCCAAATCGCCTGAAGATTCACCGGGAAAAACGACAAATAACTAGCCTTGGAACGGTAGCCCGCAATCCCCCACGTCCCCACCATAAACGCCAATTCCATCGCAATCAGGAACGGCAAAATGTGCAGGAAAAAATCGCCGGTATACGCACTCACCGGCGCAATCCCACTAAACAAATAAACCAAAGGCGCAGCCAAAAACATCATGTTCCAGATACCGCCAAGGTATGACCATGCCGTTGCGCCATACATCAAGCGTTGCGCCCAACTCATGCCTTTGCGCGTCATCGGATTGTCGTGCATGACAATATCCAACGTACCGCCTGCGTATTTAAAGCGTTGCACTGTCCAACTCAGCAAGTCTTGCGGCGATAACATTTTGGACTCAACCGCCGGATGCAGCACCGATTTCCAATGCCGATCTTCATCCGAATGCAGCACAATCGAGGTGTAAATATCTTCGGAAACGTGAAAACGGTACGGGGTAAATTCCTCCTCACCCGCTACCTGATGGCGCATTTCCTGCACCAAACCACTGTCTAGCTCTTCCCCGCCCATCAGCTTTTGCAACTCTTTGGATTGCTTATCGACTTGCTTTTCGATGGTATCGGAATAGGTTTTGAGCGCCGCTTCCATCACCGCTTCACGCCGATGAATCGAGCCTGCCCCGCAACAAAACGACGCATTCGCCCAGTTACGACGGCGTTGGATAATGTCGTAGAACATTTTTGGCTCATTCACGAACGGGTCTTCGCCGACGCGCATTTCACCGATCACCGCTTCCACGCCTTTGCCCAGCCAACGTCCCGGTGCTTTCAAGTATTTACCCAACACATCGGGTAAACGTTTGCCTTCCGGCAGGTCGAAAAACCATTGCGGGGTTTGTACCCATGCCACATCCGGGTCACGGAAATAACCGAGCGTGTGTTCCAAAATTGTCGGAAACGGGCGCGTATCCGCATCGCAAATCACGATGAAATCGCCGTGGGTTTGCTCCATTGCATTGCGCAAATTGCCCGCTTTGAAACCGATATTGCTGGTGCGGGTAATGTAACCCACACCTTCCTCTTCGGCGACTTGGCGCATTTCGGCGCGTTTGCCATCATCCAGCACGAAAATTTTCAGCTCAATCGAATGCGGATACGTGACCTTTTTGGCATCGCGAATACTCAAACGCACCAGCTCCACGTCTTCGTTGTAGCTGGGGAAAAACACATCCACTTTCAGCGGGCGTTCTTCGCCATGATCAGGGCGCACCACTTCACTCAAGCTGGCAGGCGGCGGCAATTGCTCGTAATCCTGCACTTTCCACAAGTTGAACACGAACAAGCCCAGCCCAAAATAGGAGGCAGTTTCCGCAAATGCCAGCGGAATCGCATACCACAGCGCATCCGGGTTAAGCGAAGCCGTCCACCGCCACCACAAATACCACGCTCCCAAGGTCAGGGCGATGACGGCGAGAAATTGCCAAATGCTTTCCGTTACCGCTGAATATTCCAACGGCGGTTCGGGTTTGCGGTCTTCAAACTTGTCGAAATAGAATCCCATAACTGTGCATTCTTATTGTTGTGGTTGAACGGTGAAACGGTATTCGTTAGTGCTTAACAGCTTGGCTTGCGCGTCGTGGATAGCGGTTTCCAGACGGTATTCGCCCGCATCCAGTACAGGCGCGGTGTAGTCGCGCAAGTGCTGGTGCATATCCGCCGTCAGGTTGAATGCCCATGTTTGCGCATCCAGCGTTTGCTTGCCGCGTAACAGCTTGATGTCATAACGTGCATTCGGGTAATTCGCGGTGCTGTCATTCAACGCCCATGCGCCAAAAGTAATGGTTTCACCGACGGCATAATCCACCTTGTTCCACGCCAGACTCGGCAAAATGGGCTGGTAAGCACGTTGCAAAGCGTAATACCCCGGCTTGGGTTTACGCCAAAAATCCACCATGCCCCAGTTCATCGAAGCCCAGTCTTCCACCAGCATGAACTGGAACAACGCCCCGACTGGACGATACGCTTGGCGACGGTAGGATTCTGCTGCAAGCTGATTTAACCGCGCTTGGTATTGCTGAGTATTATCAATGAATTCATCCAACGTTTTGCCTTGCGGAACTTTGGCAATCTCCAAGGTTTCCTTGCGCTGGAAGTTGTGGAACGCCCATTCCTCCCATGCCGCATCCGTCGTAGGCAATTCTGCTTCATGCCCCAAAATCTTGCGCAAGGTTGCCTTATCCGGCAAGGCTTGCGCCCCGAATTCGGCAATGGTGGCAGTCTTGGTCGGCTTGGCATAATCCAGCCAATGCCCCGAATACCAGCCCAACCACGGGTGTTCTTTAGTGGAGGAAATCATGCTGATTGGACGATTTTTTTCCAACGCCAGAGCAGTACGATGCAGCTTGTTATCCAGCATTTTGTTTTGCTGCGGGTTGTAATCTTTGTATTTCCACTTCATCCAATCCGCATCCCACGGAGGCTCATTGTGCAATGTCCACTGGATGATGGAAGTGTATTGCCCGAATTGACGGATCATATCGCCGACTTGCGACACCGCTTGCTGATGGAATTCGGGCGTATCTTGATAGCCCCATTGCAGCGGGAAATCCTGCCACACCATCAAGCCCATTTCATCGCACAAACGGTAAAATTCAGGGGATGTCACATGCGCGTGAACCCGCACGGTGTTGATATTCGCATCCAGCATCAATTGAATATCGCGGCGAAAATCCGCCGATGTCATGTCACTGAGCCACTGGTTAGCGATGTAATTCGTGCCTTTGAGCTGGATGCGCTGATCGTTGATGCGCCAGATTTCTTGCGGCGAACGGCGGATTTTGCGGAAGCCAATGGTGCGCTCGAAGGAGTCAAGTACTGTGCCGTTGTGTACGGCGTTGACGGTTAGCTTGTAGAGGTTGGGATCACCATAGCCGTGCGGATTCCAGAGTTTGGGGTTATGAATAAGAATAGTTGAAGAGGGCGTATGCAATACGCCCCTACGCGGGCATTGTAGGGGCGTATTGCATACGCCCTCTTCCACAAACCCCATCGGCTCTACAGACCATTGCAATTCTGCATCGGCTGGCAACGCTCCCAGCGTATCCAAATCCACCAACACCTGCCACTGCTCCAGCCCCTGCACTGGCTGCACCTGCACACGTTGCGGCGCAAGCTGTACCTGCGGAGATTGCTGCAAACGCACTTCACCCCAAATACCGCCGGTATTCTGTTCCTGCCCCCGATCCGACCAAGCACCACCGGGGCGCGTATCGTGGTGCGAAAAAATTCCTTTAATCAGTCGCTTACGCAGCGAATAATCTTCCGCCTTTTCCTGCGGACTGTTCACGCGCACCAGTAAAATATTCTCGCCAGCCTTCAAATGCTGCGAAACATCAAAGGCAAAGGCTTGAAAATAGCCTTCGTGCGCACCGAGCTTTTGCCCGTTCAACCACACCGCCGCAAAGTAGTCCACCTCGTCAAAATGCAGGGTAGATACCGTTTCAGGGGACGTATTCGCGTTAAACTTGAGCCGATACCACGCCACGCCATGATGGTCATAGCCTTGCGTGTACCAGTTGCCGGGAACATTGATGGTTTGCCATACAGCTTTGGCGGCGGGCATCGCCTCCGAACCAGATGGCAGAAACTCCCACTGCCCCGCCAACGAACCCGTTTTGCTAACAGAATCAGGCTGACTGGACGGGATGCTGCTGCACCCCTGCAAGAGCAGTACCCACACCATGATGACTGCCCAAACCAACCGCTTCATATTCAAGCCAACTGCTTGCTGACGTGCAGATGGTTGCCTTTGGCATCACGGATATAGCGAATGGAATCTGCCAGCAAGTGAATCAAACCCATGCCCCAACCGCCTTCTGGCAAGTCTTCCGGGTCAGGCATTTCATGCGTCTCGGCGTGTACCGCGTCTGGCATGGTGCGACCGCTGTCAGAAATGATCAGATTCACCACGTCAGGGCTGTACTCCACCCGCACCCGCACATCGTTGCCACCCTGCATTTCGTAGGCGTGTTCGATCACATTATTGACGGCTTCCACCATCATTAATTCGAGTTGCCCCAGCTTATCATCGGACAGTTCCAGCTCTTTGCCGATTCCGCGTAATGCACCTGACAATACCCGTACTTGCTCCAAACGGCTGTCGATAGAGAGCCGAATGTCATAGTGTTTGTAAGCCGTTTCCATTAGGCCGCCTCCGTTTCCCGTGACAATTCGCCATAGAAACTGTGCATATTATTAAACAGCAGCATGTCGTGAATGTCGCTAGGGTTGAGCGCCCGGCGTCTGTCATCCACTAACCAGCGAATTTGCGTTTCACCCACATTCAACACACTGCCATCCGGTGCAATGCAGTCGCCGCCAAAGATCAGTTTGTGGTCCAAGGTTGCCATGCCACCGATGCGGGTATAATCGCTAATCAGGCATTCGCTGATTTCTGCGCCAGACTCGATCAGGCAGTTAGCCCCAATCATGCACGGGCCGGTAATCTTGCTGCCTGCTTCGATTTGCGTGCTGCTGCCAATGTAGACAGGCGGGATAATGTTGACACGCTCCCAATTCACGCTGACATTGATCCCTGCCCATACGCCGGGGCGCACTTGTTTGCCGGGCATTTGAAAGCCGTGAATATCCCCTTGCAAGGCTTTGCGCGTGGCTTCCCACACATCCGGCACGGAACCAATATCCACCCACTGGAAATCCATTTTGATGCCGTAGAATTCCTCACCCGCCGCAACCAATGCCGGGAACAACTGACTGCCAATGTCGTATTCCACGCCAGCAGGGATATAGTCGAAAATCTCCGGTTCAAACAAGTAGATGCCGGTATTGATCAGGTTGGAAACCGCAGCTTCGGGCTTAGGTTTTTCCTGAAACTGCACGATGCGTTGATGCGCATCCAATTTGACCACGCCGTATTTGTGTACTTCCTCGCGGGGGACTTCCTGCAAGATAATGGTCGCCACCCCGCCTTTTTCACGGTGTTGGCGCAAAGCTTCGGTCAGATCAAGATCAATCCACGCATCGCCACACAGCACAATGAAGGTTTCATCGAAAAACCCGGAAAAGTTTTGAATGCGCTTCATGCCGCCTGCTGATCCCAGCGCTTTGCCTTCCAAGCCTTCTTCGGTCATGTAGCCTTCGTAGGAATACGCAATCTGCACGCCTAGCTGATTCCCGTCACGAAAATAGTTTTCGATCACGGGGGCAAGGTGGCTGGTATTGACCACAATGTCTTCGACACCGTGAGTGCGCAGCAATTCCACAATGGATTCCATGACCGGCTTGCGCAAGATCGGAATCATCGGTTTGGGCATTTCGTTGGTAATTGGGCGCACGCGCGTGCCTTTACCGGCTGCCAGAATCATCGCTTTCATGAAAACCCCTCCTCAATTGGGTGATACGCGGTCAACTAGGCAGCAACGGCACCTAATGCGGCTTCAACGCTATCAGCCATGCGGAATACGCGCTCCATGCGGGTCAGCTTAAACAGATCCGCCACAACACCTTTCGCACCAACAATGATCAAATCGCCACGATTGCCCACCATTTTCAACAGGCTGACCAGTACGCCGAGGCTGCTACTGTCCATGAACTTGACGGTGCTCAAATCCAAGACAATACGGGTTGCACCGTCTTCGAGCAGTTGCACAATTTGATACTTAAATTCGGGAGCAATGGCAGCATCCATGCGGGTTTCGTCAATGGTTGCAATAGTAAAATCGCCTTGAACATGCGTAGAAAGTTTCATTCTTGTTGTCCTCATGATTAGGGAAATGGCTTCGGCTTATTATTTTTATATAAAATTATTGTATACACCAATCAGAAAAAACCGCAACAAAAGTTGCCTAAACGGTCATGCGCGATTCGTATAAATATATAACTTTCTTATCTGCTAATTGTTAAATATAATGACTAGCTAATCTTGTAAAAATAATAAACCAACGACAGGAACGCTTACCCATGCACCTAACGCCTGCCCAAATCTTTGTTGATCAGAGTGGAAGCTGCGAGGGCTTGCTGCAATCGCTGGATAAAGCTATCGCGGCGGGAGCGCAAAGTGTCTTGGTCTTCGCCGCCGATGCGAATGGCTTCACGCCCGCGCAACTGGATACTTACCTACAAGCACTTTCCATCCCCATCTTTGGCGGTATTTTTCCTGAAATCATTGCCAATGGGCAAATCCTGCAACAAGGCAGTGTGGTTTGCGCCTTACCCATTGTCAGTGAGGTGTACCATATCGAACACTTATCTGACCCTGATGCGGATTATTTTTCCGCAATAGAAGCCCTATCCGCACTAACACCCACCAATGCCACCCTGGTAACGTTGGTTGATGGCTTAAGCAAACGTATCAGCTCACTGTTAGAAAGCCTGTATGAAATCTTTGGCGGGCATTATCAATATATCGGCGGCGGCGCTGGCTCACTCAGTTTCGAGCAAAAGCCCTGTCTGTTCAGTAACCAAGGCTTGCGCATGGATTGCGCTCAAATCACCTGCATTCATCTGCCGCTCAGCATCGGTATCGAACACGGCTGGCGCAAATTCGCCGGGCCATTTTTTGTTACCGGCGCTTACAACAACACGATTACCACGCTCGATTACCAACCGGCTTTTGAGGTGTATCGCAAAGTCGTCGAAGCCGACAGCGGTAAACGCTTCGCAGATGGTACATTTTTCGACCTTGCCAAAGCTTACCCGTTTGGTTTGGAACGTTTAAGCAGCGATGTCGTGGTGCGTGATCCGCTGTTCGTCGACGGTAATAAATTAATCTGTGTGGGAGAAGTCCCTGCCAATCACATTATTTACATCCTCAAAGGCGAGGCCGATGACTTGCTGGCAGCATCACGTGCTTGCGCTACCACCGCCATCCGCGTGCCAACGCCCCCGGTATTGGGATTATTGTTCGATTGCATCAGCCGTACCTTGTTTTTACAAGAACGGTTTGCGGAAGAGATCGACAATATTCACGCGCATTTGCCTGCCGGAGTGCCATTGATCGGGGCGTTATCCTTGGGTGAAATCGCCGATGCAGGCAACACCTGTTTGGAATTTTTTAACAAAACCATCGTCTTGGGCATCCTCGCTCAAACCAAGGAATCCGCTGCATGAGTCCAACGCTGGAACTGGTCTCCATCCAATACGCACTGGCTTTGTTGATTGGGCAAGATCTGGATTTGCGCACCATGTTACGCAAATTTTTGCCACCCGCCTTAAAGCTGCTGAATTGCCGCAGCGGTTACATTTGGTTGCACAAAGGCATCACGCTGGATAATGCGGCACAAGCCCCACTCCCTTGCTACAGCTACCCGACCCTGCGCGGCACATTGGAAACGGATCAACCCCTGTTAGCCACACACATCCTGCGACTCGCCAACCAAGGCTGGTCAATCAAAAAGCCGGGCGAAACCATCCTCATAGAAGACATGCATTACCATTTCATGCCGCTCGGCGATAACGGTTTATTGGTGGTCGTGCGTGAGCCGCCATTGCCGGAAGCCCACATACTCGCTTTAGGTTTGGTGCTCAGGCGTTTAGAAACCGCGTGCCTGGCCTGTTTGCAGCACGCCTATTTAGAAGATGCCCGCAAAGAAGCCTTGCAAGCCAAGGAAATGGCAGAACAAGCCAGCAAAGCCAAAAGCGAATTTCTGGCGATGATTAGCCACGAAATACGCACCCCCATGAACGGTATTATCGGCTTAACCGATTTAATGTTGTACAGCGAGGTATCGGAATCGCAACGCGAACACTTGGGCATGATCAAATCCTCATCGAGTGCCTTGCTGGATATTATCAATGAAATTCTCGATTTCTCACGCATGGAAGCCGGAACGCTGACGCTCAATACCGCTCCCTTCCAATTACGAGCTTTATTGCAAGACACGTTTGCACCACTGGCCTTACGCGCCCGCGCCAAGCACTTGCAGTTTCAGTGGGACATTCTGGCTGATGTGCCGGATGCGTTAGCTGGTGACATCGGGCGCTTGCGTCAAGTGATGATCAATTTAGTCGGCAATGCCATTAAATTCACCGAACAAGGCGATGTTAGCGTCACTATCAGCCTGCAAAGCGGCGCTCCCACGGGGCAAGTGTGTGTCATGTTTGCCGTGCGTGATACCGGCATTGGCATTCCGCGTGACAAGCAAGCCAGCATTTTTCAACCCTTTCAGCAAGCGGACAGCTCCATCACCCGACGCTATGGCGGCACGGGCTTGGGCTTAACGATTTCCTCGCAATTGATCGCCATGATGGGCGGCACTTTGCGGGTAGACAGTGATGTGGGTGACGGCAGCATTTTCTACTTCAGCGTGCCCTTCGCCATCGTCGCTCACGTCAAACCGACAGCACCCGTTGCACCGCAGGCGCTGCTACGTGCTGAGCGGGTATTGTCGATTTTATTGGCGGAAGATAATGCCGTGAACCGAATGCTGGCAGTGCGCCTGTTAAACAAAGCCGGGCATCACGTCAAAGTCGCTGAAAACGGGCGCGATGCCGTGCAAGCTTGGGAAAACAATCGCCCTGATGTGATCTTAATGGATGTGCAAATGCCCATTATGGATGGCTTGGAAGCCACCACCCTGATTCGGGCGCAAGAGCACGCAAAACAATTGCCTCACACCCCGATTGTTGCACTCACGGCCAATGCCATGAGCAGTGACCGCGAACAGTGCCTCAACAGCGGCATGGATGATTTCCTCAGCAAACCCTTTAACGTACAAGATTTACTGGATGTGTTGATGCGCGTTTGTCCCGTTAAAGAAATCAATGATGAGTAGCGAAATATCATCCGGCTTTTCCTTGGCATCATTATCCAACCCCAAGGTGATAGCTAATTGCTGAATGAGCTGCTGAGCAGGTTGCTGGCGCAAGGGCTGTAAGTAATTTTTCAAAGCAAGCTCGGTCATCATCGCACCGTTTGCTTCATGCAACTCCAGCAAACCGTCTGAATACAAAATCAAGCGACTTCCGCTGGGAAACGGCAAGCGTATGGTGTCGTACTCCATATCCGGCAATAAGCCAATCGGAAAGCCGGTGCAATCCAGTTGCTCCCATTCATCACTAACGGGGCTGTACAAAAACGGTTGCGGATGACCGGCTTGCACAAAATACAATTGCTCTTGGCGGGTATCCACCACCCCCATAATCAGCGTCAGGTAATGATCACCCGTGTCCAATTGATAATGCAGGTGATGATTCAAGCGTTCCGCTAAACGCGACGGCAAGGTTGCGACCGCTTGCGGCGACAAATCATCCAAACAATGCAATTCACTGGTAGCACTCAGCAAGGTTTGCAAACACATCGACAACAACGCCGACGCAATTCCGTGACCTGAGACATCAATCGAATAAAAGAACAATAAATCATCATTGATTGGGAAGTAATTAAAGGTATCCCCGCCGATGTATTGAGCCGGTTGGAAAAACCAATCCACTCGAATCTGCCCGAACATTTTCTGGCTAGGCAACACCCCTGCTTGTAAAACGGCGGCGCGTTGCAAATCGTTTTGGATCAATTGTTGGGCAGCGGAGAGCGAGCCATTCACACTTTCCAGATGGCGGTTTTTATCTTCCAAGGTGCGCTCTAAACCCAACACCCGTTGGGCAGCACGTAAGCGCACTTCTAGCTCTTCGCGCACAATCGGTTTGGTCGCAAAATCATCCGCGCCCGCATCCATACCCTGAATCAAATTTTGCTTACCCGACATGCCGGTTAATAGAATAATGTAAACGTAATAAGGCAATTCAGCGATACGCACAGTACGGCAGAGCGTTGGCCCATCCATGACGGGCATAACCCAATCACTGATCACGAGTTGGAAATGGTGTTGCTGGATCAACTCCCAAGCGATTCGACCATTGTCCGCCAGCATCACCCGATGACCCATCAGGGTGAGAATACGGCGCAAAATCAACTGCATGTCTCTGGCATCGTCGACAACTAGAATATTCATTGGCTGCATCTTATTTTTATGATGTTATTAACACTCGGATAGAGATATGCTACCATCAAATTATAAATTGTCTATATAGATAAAAATGATAAAAATACAATTCCGGTAAGTGGTGCACTTTGCTGCTACCGGCTAAGCACAATCGAGCGCTTGAGGTATACAAATGACTGCGCATAGCCCTATCGATGCAACAACCTACGCGGAACTTCAAGAAATCATGGCGGATGAATTTTTGGAAATCATTGATTTTTTCATCACTGACACCGAAAGTTCCTTAGCACTGCTGCAACACTGCGTTGACACCCAAGACAGCGCCCAAGTTGGTACGATCTGCCACAAACTTAAATCCAGCAGTAAGATTATTGGTGCGTTTGAATTAGCAGAAATCACACACCTACTTGAAGCCTACAAAGATCATCAGAATCAAACAAGTGCGTCTTTGCACGTCAAGCAAATGCGTGAGGAATTCTTACGCGTACTCACCTGGCTCAAGCAACAACCCGCTATCGCTTAACGCTACAACACAAGCAAACCGCCCCAATAACAACAGGAATAATGCATGAAAGGTTTAGTGTTTACAGAATTTCTGGACATGGTGGAACAACGCTTTTCCGCTGACATGGTAGATGACATTATCGAAGCCTCCGACTTGCCTTCTGGCGGTGCATACACTGCTGTCGGCACTTACTCGCACGCCGAAATCGTTGCCTTGGTGCAACAACTGGCCATTAAAACCGGCATAGCAGTCCCCGAATTGATCAAAGCGTTTGGGCATTATTTCTTTGGGCGATTCGTGGTGTTGTACCCCAGTTTTTTTACTGAAGCACCGGATGTATTTGACTTTCTGGATTCCATTGAAAACCATATTCATGTGGAAGTGCTCAAACTGTATCCCGATGCACAATTACCAAGCTTTGAAACCGCGCGTGAAGGCAGTGATAAATTAATCATGATTTACCGCTCGAAACACCCGTTCGCGACTTTGGCAGCAGGCTTAATCGAAGGTTGCTTGGCACATTACCAAGTGAGCGCAACCATTGAAACGGTTGATTGTTCTGCGGGGCAAGGCACACATGTTGAATTCCACATCACCCGGATGGCGGCATAATGAGCGACGAAGTAGCGCGTTTAGAACGCCGCTTAGCGCGTGAACGTGCCGCCCGCAAGCAGGCGGAACAATTACTGGAAACCAAAAGTTTAGCGTTGTATCAGGCTAACCTAGAATTACGGGCACAAGCGGATTCCTTAGAACATATTATTGAGGAACGTACTCGCGAACTGGTCGAAGCACGCGATCAGGCTCTCTCCGCCAGCCGTTCCAAAAGCGCATTTTTAGCCGCGATGAGCCACGAAATCCGCACGCCGATGAATGGCATAATCGGCATGACAACCTTGCTGCAAGATACTCACTTGGATCAAAATCAGCGCCGTCAAGTGGAAATGACGTTGCATTCTGCACAATCCCTGTTGGGGATTATTAATGACATTCTCGACATTTCCCGGCTCGACGCGGGCAAGCTGGAATTACTGGAAGAAGACTTCAAACTCAGCGAAACGTTACCCAGTGTAATTGAAACATTGGGGGTTATCGCCAATCAGAAGCAGCTCGAACTGTTTAGCATTGTCGACAAACGCATGACCAACTGTTTGCGTGGTGATGCCTTACGCTTGCGGCAAATTTTGATGAATTTATTGGGTAACGCGATTAAATTTACCACGCACGGGCAAATTGTGTTGCGCATCTTACCCACTACGCAAATGGCTGAAGGTATCCGTGTTGAAGTGCAGGATTCCGGCGTCGGTATTCCGCTGGAGAAACAACACGCGCTGTTTCATGCCTTCAGTCAAATTAACCGTTACGACCAGCACAATGGCAGTGGCACAGGTTTAGGGCTGGCGATCAGTCGCAAATTGGTGCATCTGATGGGCGGTATTATCGGTGTCGACAGTCAGGCAAATGAAGGCAGTACGTTTTGGTTTGAAGTACCCTTCAAAATCACGAAGGCAGAGGCAAGCTGTGCTACACGCTTAACCAGTCGTTGCTTGATCATGCACCACAATGCGTTACATGCCCAATTAATTACCGAGCAATTAAGCAATCTTGGGGCAAAATGCTGGGTGCTCAGTGATTTGAACAACGTCGATAGCTTAATAGAGACCCAAACTTTTGACTGGTTACTTATCGACTACAACAGTTACCCAACATCACAACGGGCAGCGCTGGATCAACTATTAGGGCGCTTAAACGCCTTAACGCCGCCGATACATTTATGCAACATCTCCTCACAGACCAGCAGTTGTTTGCAGTGCAGCATTCCCAGAACGCTTAAGCATTGCAATTGTTTGTTAAAACCGATTACGCAAAGCAAACTCCTGAATTTGCTGGCGATACCTCAAGCCTCAACCGAGACGCCACTATTACTCAGTGAATCCCCGGTTGAGTTAGCACGCCAAGCACAGGCCGATGTGCTACAAAGAGGCACGCACATACTGGTGGTAGAAGACCACAAAGTTAACCAACTGGTGGCAAAAGGGATGCTGGCAAAACTAGGCTACCGCGTCACCTTGGCCGAAGACGGCTTTCAGGCGCTGGATAAAGTGCGCACCCAAGCGTTTGACTTGATTTTGATGGATATTCAAATGCCCGGCATGAGTGGTGTTGAAACCACCCGGCATATCCGGGCAGAATTTCCTGATTCTTCCGTTCCGATTATTGCGCTAACCGCCAATGCCATGAAAGGCGATGAGCTGGAATACCTGCAAGCCGGAATGAATGCCTGCCTGACCAAACCCATCCAGTTGGATGTGCTGGCCAACACGCTCAAGGAATGGTGCCCAGTTACAGCCTAACACCCACGAATAATAAAAATCAGGGGGGAAAATACCGCCGATGAATACCATCTCACACATTTTACTCAGCATGTTGCTGGTACTGGTGGCGTACTTAGTCGTTCAAAATCAACAATTACGGGCAGAACTTGATGTCATTAGCACCACGCAAAATAGTGCTGCCGCTGTCTTGGCAGAAACACTGACGCCCTTAGCCACCAAAATTGATGCCATCAATACCGTCACCAGCAAAATCGGCAAAGAAGCCGATGACGCCTCCAATCAAAAACTGACTGCCCTGCAAAAGCGCCTCGACTTGTACAAACTGATCGGCACGCTCAACCAAGCCAACCAATTACGCGCCGAAGGCAAAGGTGCCGAAGCCGCAGAAAAACTCGTCAGCACCAAAAAACCCATCTGGCAAGCCGGTGAAACTTTCGCCGCTCACAAAGACAAATTGCAAGGGTTAATGGGTACGCTCGACAAGCTCAGCGCCGCATGGAAAAGCGGTGACACCAGCACCGCACCGGATGCTGTGCGCAAAACACTGGAAGCCGTCCTAGGAGAGCTGAACAATGAACAAAAATAACCTCAAGGTAGCACTCGCGTGGTTGGTTGGCTCCGTCTTGGCTGGTGTTTTAATCTTCTTCATTACCCACAGCGCCTCTCCCGTAGCAAACCCGGCAGCAGCGTCTGATTCCCCTAGCTTGTTGCAGATATTAACAAGCGGCTCCACTGCCGGGCGGAATGACACTTTTTGCGCCCTGACCACCGGCCCCGACAACAGTTGTTTAGGCTCGCCGCAAGCCTTGTGCAGCACCGGTCAGGAAATGGCACAAATTGCATGGAAATACTTTGAAAACAATTACAACCCTGAAACCGGGCTGTATAACGCGGCTGACAAATACCCCTCCACCACCATGTGGGATACCGGCTCGGCACTTGCTGCCACGATTGCTGCCCACGATTTCGGCCTGATTGACGCCAAAGTGTTCGATGACCGCATTCGCAGCATGTTCAAAACCTTGAGCAATATGGAGCTGTTTAACAAAGAAGCCCCCAACAAGGTTTACCACACCGTCAGCGGCGCAATGGTGGATTACCGCAATCAACCCGCCCCGGAAGGCATCGGCGTTTCCGCACTGGATCTGGCGCGGATTATTTCGTGGCTAAACACCCTAAGCTGTATGCACCCGCAATACGCTTATCCCGCGCAAAAAGTGATTGAACGTTGGGATCTAAAACGCCTGATCAAAGACGGGCAAATGTTCGGGCTATACCGCGACCCTACCTCGAAAAACATGGTAGTTGCGCAAGAAGGCCGTCTCGGATACGAGCAATACGGCGGCAAAATCTTCCGCGAACTCGGTTACGACCAACACGTTGCTGCCACCTATAACAACGAATTTCGCGAAACCATCAATATCTACGACGTACCCATTGCCTATGACCGTCGCGACCCGCGTGATTTGGGCGCATACAATTATGTCGTCACCGAATCGTATGCGATGGATGCCATCGAAAACGGCATTGATGCAGAAAATCGCCCGTTACTGGACAATATTTACCTGGTGCAAAAACGCCGTTGGGAACAAACCGGCATCCTCACCGCCGTGTCTGAAGACAATATCGACCAAAAACCGTACTTCCTCTACAACACCATTTTCACCGCAGGCTTGCCCTGGAACACCACCACCGACAAAGGCGTGCGCTATGACAGCCTCAAAACCGTGTCGGTAAAAGCAGCGTTATCGCTGGCGATTCTCTACCCCGAAGACCCCTACAGCAAAGAACTCGCTTACAACGTCAGTTCCGCTTATAACCCGGAACGCGGCTGGTATTCCGGGATCTACGAAAGCGGCGGCGGCTACAATAAAGCGATTACCGCCAATACCAATGGCATTGTATTAAGCTTGCTGCTGTACAAAAAATACGGTGAATTTTACCCCATCTGCAAACGCTGTGAACGCGGCCTCAAACCCAAACTGATGGCGACAAAAACGTGCGATGCCTGCACCACTGAATAAATTTTTGCTGCTTTCTTTGGGTGGCGGGGTATTAATCGCGCCGGTAATGGCGAACGAGCCGCCGCCCTTGCAGCAAAAATTGGAAGCCTTGCACTGTGCCACCGATGCCCACATTGCTAAAAAACTATTGAACGAATTGCATCACATCAATGCCCCCGGTCAGCGCTGGCCGGATGAATGGTTAGGGCAAAAACCCGAAGCTTCCCTGCACGCCGGATTACTGGACATCGCCCTGCATACCTTGAAAATCACTGCCGAACGTTTCCCCGACTTGCGCGAAGAAGCCGAACGTATCGCGTTGCAATGGGATTATTGCGAGATTATGGAAAATCAGAATTTTCATGACCTTATCCTGCGCCAGAAGAAACTGTACAAAATGCTCAGCGGCGATGATGCACCGTTACAATGGCGTGGGTTTCGAGAATGGGGGTTTCTGACCCCTGATCCGGCGGCGCGTTTCGTGCCTAAATTGCTGGATGAAATTCGCTTAGCACCGAATGCGTACCATCTGGTATTGCATCAAGCCTACCGCGAACGCTGCTTTCCACACCCCGAAACCGGCTTAACGGTGCGCGAGGCAGAAACGCCCCCTGCCGCCGTTGCCAATCAAGCCCTGCCCTTTCAAATGGTTACGGAAGCCACCGCACCACCTTATCCGTTTAAATGGAATCCGTCGTGTCAAGTTAGCTACCAAGTCTTAAAAAAGGTGACGGAAAGAGCCGTCACTATTCCCGAAACCACGCAGAAAGCCTCGAAAACCAAGCCTGCTACCGCGCACAAAACCAGTAAGCCAGCGCCCACCAGCAACAAAACCGAGCGCAAAAAACAGCGCGAGTTACGCCAAACAGCACGGCAACAACGCCAACAGCAACGGACACTTGCCCCGCTGGTGCAAGGTGTTAGCGGAGCAGTCGGCAATAGCGCAACCAAGCCCCCACCACCCACACCCACGGTTGCTGCCAAACAACCAACCGTTACACAGCAAGTGTATACAACCGTTGAGGGCGAAACCATTCTGCCCACCATTGTCAGCACCAGCGCGGGCGGCGACATTCCCATTTACTTTGAGGATGCACCTAGACCGCAAGCGCACAGCACCACCGGCATTATTGATAATCAGAAGAAAAAACGCCGCGTAGCCGTAACGGTATCAGATACCGTATCACTTAAAGATGGCAGCAATAACGTCGCGGTCAGCGCCACTTGGTCGCCCAAAAAAGATTGGTTCATCAACGGCAGCGCGTCAGTGAAAGACGGGGAACCCGGTTACGCTTGGAATGTCGGCTATGCCAACCCCAAACCGGGCACAGTATCGGTACAAGTCGGGCATACCGGCCCCATCAAACCGGGGCAAGGCTTGGACACAAAAAATGCCAGCGCCAGCATTGGCTACAAGGTGAAATCCGCTGCATTAACCAAGCGTAAACTCAGCGCCTCCGGCAGCGTCAATATTTCCGCACAAGGCAAAGCCAAGGCCAGCGCCACCGTGCAATGGAATCCCAAGCCGAATGTGAATGTGCGTACCACCGCCACCGTCCCCGTTGACGGCGGCAGCCCCAGTTGGAGCTATTCCGCAGGTTATTCCAGCCCCAAACCGGGCAAGTTGCGCGTGGAATATTCCAACTACGGCAACAACGCTTTCCCCGGCGATAATCTGAAAGATGGCGCAATTACGGTGAGCAAGAGCTGGCAATTTTAATCAAACTTGCCATCCGCCAAACATTGGCGCTTATTCTGATTGGCACTCAGAAATTTTTCAGACAATTGCACGCCCTTGCCGCACTGATCACATTGCTGATTCAGCGCCCCGTACAACTTGTATAACAGCACCGACAAAATCACCCCATTGGTGTTCGCAGTCCTGGCTTTGTTGAAACCTTTAGACGGGTCTTCGTAAATGCCGGAATACCAACCACCTTTAGGGCTACGCGCCTCCTGCACCGTATCCAGCAACAGCTTGCTGTATTGGCGCTCAGGAAATAAATATGCCAGCGAAACTGCCGCTTTCACCGACACGCTTCTCAACGCCGACATGTCTTCACCCTTATCGGTGATCGCCGCCCAAGGAATGTCATCGCTGAAAATGGTGTTGTAAACGAAATACGGTTTGCGATCGAGGTTATCTTCCGACACGGCAGTGACAGTGCCTGTTTGTTCCCAACGGCGTTGTTGCACCGTGTAAATTGCATCGAGCAGCGCTTTATTTTCCTTGTCCAAACCGTGCTCCAACACATCCATCGCGTAGGATTCAGAGACCACGTAATTGTGTGCGCCAAGGGTGGACGCATCCCGCGAATCCACCAGCAATTCTACGCCCGATACTGTCGTGGTGGTGGCATATTGGTTGTGATAACGCGCCGAAAGGCTCATGTCAAACCCCAACTGCTGGAAAGCTTTACCCGCGTATTGCTCATACCCCAAGCGCCCTTCCTGCTGCACTTCCACTTCGCCGGACTCGTCTTTGAAAGCCAGACCGTACATTTGATTGTGTTCCAACAAACGGCAAAAATTCCAGCTTTCCAGTATTTGTTGCGCCTTGGCTTGGTGCTGCGGATGCAGACAAGACAAAATATTTAACCAAGACACCAAGCGCCCCAAATCCAAGGTGGAAACGCCAATACCCTGTGCCGATGGCTGATTGCGGTAATCGACTTTTTGCGCGGTCTTGGTGTTGTAGACCTTGTTGGGGGCTTCGCCATTGAACAAATCCAAATGCCCTAAGGTATCCAGCATCTGGTTGGTCATGCGATCAAAGCGTTCACGCGGGATAATGCCAAGCTTTTCGGCGGCGATAAACGCGGCGAGTGATGAACCAACATCCCACAAGGTCGTGGAGGGGTATTGATCCGCAGCATTCACTAAGCCGGTTTCAGCTTGAATATTGTTCTCAAAATAGTGCCAAGCGACACGCGCCATTGCTTTATCGTGCTCGTTTAATTCCGCTTTGCGAGCCGGGCAATACGTGGGTTTAGTGGGTTGCGCAGCGTCGGCAATGGCAGGGTTCAGCCAGAGTCCGCCACACGCATTGATAATCAAGGCTAAGGTTAAGCTAAGGCGCAGCATGGTTTTATGATTGTTCCTGCACTGGGGAACTTGATTTTTACCGTGCAGTCGTCGGAAGTCAATTGCCGTCAGACAAACGTAGCCCTATCATCGAATCCAGCAATCATAACAATAAAGGTGATGCCCATGTTCCCGAAACGCCCGCTGCAAGTGGCAATATTGTGCGCGATGACAGGGTTAGCCGTGCCACACGCACACGCCGATACCCCCGCCCTTTACCCGGTCTGCGACACGCCAGCCGTACCCGTCGGCAAAGAAGACTACCAACCCAGCAGCCTCGCGTTGCACGGTTTAACCGCACTTTACATCAATATTGACGAGGTAATCAGCAGCGCCAAACCCAAAAACGTCAAGTTGCAAAAAGACCTTAAAGAAGCCGTCCAACAACGCTTAAGCGCCGCCGGAATGCGCTTATTGAGCAAGGAAGAAATGGAAACCACAGCGGGGCAACCCGAAATGAGCATGTTCCCCTCCTACCCCAAACACTTAGGCCCGTTCAAACCCGGCGAACCGCGCATCGAATACAACGCCGCCTGTTGCACCGCCGGTATCTGGACATCGTTCTCCCAAGGCGCCATGACCCTACGTGACCCGCTGTTGTACCACAAACTGGCAACGTGGGGCGGAGGTCACAACACCACGGATTGCAACAATGTGGGCAAATGGCTCAGCGAAGTCGTGCTAAAAACCGTCGATGATTTCATTACCGCCAAGCAAAAAGCTGACAAAGATTACCAAGTCTGGCAGAAAAAATCGGGGCAGACGCCAGCAAAACCCGACACAGATACCCCAGCTATCAGCACTGATAAGCCCGCAAAAGATACTCCACCCGCCAGCACTGCCAAACCCGTAGAATTGCGCGAAACCAACGATGCTGAAGCCTTAGCCTGCGATACCGCCATTTTGTTGTATGCCGAAATCTTCCCAACCGCCGCCGTTGACATCAGTGATGCGAAGGGTGGGATTTTAGGCAAAATCGCCGACAATATGAAAGCCTGCCCACAATACCGTTACCGCATCGAAACGCACGCCGACCAACGTTCCAGCCATGAATACAATGATGTACTCTCAGCGCGTCGGGCGGTCGCTATTCGCAATTATTTGGTCGATAACGGGGTCGATGAAGAACAATTTGACCTACGCTTTTACGGCAAACGTAAACCTTTGGTAGACGGTGATAATGAAACCGCATGGGCAGCTAATCGGCGCGTTATGATCACCCCGATTAAGCCCAAGTAACCCTCACGCATTTATCGCTGGATTCGATTTAATGTGGAATCCAGCGGAATAAAAACTGCCGTTTCACCAGCACCCAGACCAACGCCAATAATCCAATATGGATGCCCGTATTAATCCAGAAATTCTCATAACTCGGCAACGGCGTATTGGCGATCAACAGCAATAAAAACACATGAATAAAAAACACATACAACGACGCTTGCCCTAATGGAATAAAGAACCAGCCCAACATGCGGTTAAGTGGCTGCCAGCAAAGTGTCATGAGCGTGTAAATAGCGATAAACAATACGACCACATTCACCAAACGCCCAATACCCAAAGTATTTTTAGTAAAATACGTGTTATACCAATGCAAAAATGTATCCGCTGGCACAAAATGTAAACGCGCCCACTCAGGAAACTGTTGCAAGGGGTGATTCCAGGTAAACACGATAAAACCCAATGACAAGGCAATACACAGCGCCACTAAACGTTTTCCCCATGCTGTTGCCGAGAAAAATTGCACCACGTCCTGTTTATAATAACCGGCGACCATCCCGTGTACATAAAGCAACTGCCAAGAAAGAATAGGAAAAGCGTATTCAAACTGCGCATTCGTTGGGCGGAAAAACGGGTTGCTTCCCAAATTAATCAGGTATAACACCCAACTTGCCCCTAATAACAAACCTAGCTGCCGCTTAGCTAACATAAAAAATACCAGCGGCGTAAACAGGATAAACATCACCACGTACATGCCGACAATTTGGAACTGGTGTGGCCCGATCTGAAGCAATAATGCTTTACTGATAATTTGAAAAATACTGGCGTCGATTGGTGGGTATAATTGGAAAGTTTTCCCACCGTAAGGGTCATGAAACGTGGTAACAATGGTGGTATCCAGCCAAGGAATAAAACGCAGTGCCGCTATCGCTAATATCATCAAGACACTAATGCGGTATAACGCCACCGAGCGACTAATTAACCCCGGCATGGCGGCGGCAACACCGGCTTGTTTGACTTTTTTGCCATACACCATCCCGACCACGATTCCCGATAAAATCACGAAAATCTCGGCGGTGGAAATCACCCCAATGCGTTCCCAACCGATGAACATTAAGGCTGAAAAGTATTCAAAATGCGACGCAAATAACAGCGGAATAACAAAGCCGCGCATAAAATCGAGTCGCAAATCACGGGTTGCCCCCGTATCGGGATACGCCCAACTTGCCGGAATCCAATCGGAAAAAGTGCGCGGAGCACGTAAGGTGTCTGTCGTCATCTTGTACCGCCATTTATCGGTTTTTATATCGCGTTTGTCCATGCTATGACTTAAAGCAATAGCATGGCAAGCACTAGCCGCTATACGGTAATGTGATGATTTTTTAAATTCGTTTAATGCTGACTTCCATCTTTTTCAGCTCTAAACGCGCCAGCGCCAAATTCGCACGGCTACGTTAATGTAAGTAGATAACATATTGAATTTATTTGAATTCACGAAGTATTCCGATAAGAACGGGTAAGGTTATCAAACAATGCGCGACTCATTCCTGTGATACTGAGAAATTTATTTAACTCTTCAGCCAGTGTAGAGGATTGAAACGATTCTTGCATAACAAATAACGAAAACCCCAAAACACCGCTAATGGCATGAATGCTTTTTATTACCATGCTTGGGTCATTCACAAACACTTCGCTAATAATTTGGGTCAACTCTTTGTGCATAAATGTTATTGAACCAGCCATAAATTCGACAGGAAGATTAACTTTTACGTGCACATGCCCAACGTTGTAAAGCTTTTGTGTGTAAGTGACATCAAATTGACTATTAAATAACTCATGCAACCATTCAAGATGAGTCGCTTTTAAAGTCTCAGTCCGTCCTTCTAAATAAGTATGTGTTTTAGGAATTTGTGCTAAATGTGCATAAAAAGCATCCGTGACTTCAGACAATCTTGGACTGATCTGAGGATAAATTTTATGTAAAATTTGGAGTTGTGCATCATCTAATCCAGCAAATTGCTTTGCATATTCACACAATGACACCATATCAACTTGACTCAACAGTATTTTCCTCGCTGTAGTGCTGTTTTGCACTCAAATTAAATGTAGTGAACTCATACTGCATTAAAGCATGAGTCAATACGCTGAGCAGAAACCTACCAGAATGATCAACTATTAGTCAAATAACTTTATTTGTTTAATGTAAATTTTTTATCAAATTTTTAATAAATTAAATTTATCGAAAGTTATTTAAAATTAATGAAGTAAGCCACTTAAATCCGCTTGATGCTAACTTCCATTTTTTTCAACTCCAAACGTGCCAGCGCCAGATTCGCACGGCTACGTTCCAAAGCGACGTACAAAAAAATTTCACGGTTTGAACTCAAGGGGCGAATCAAGTGGTACTGTGTCCCCAGACTGATGAGAATATCTTCAATGTTATCATCGCCCATGCCAATCGCATCCATCGCTTTCAGCTTGGCACGCACCACTTCGGTATTGGCAGCAGCGGCAATTTCAATCGGGAAATTACTCACATTGATGGACTCCAACATCATACCACTACCGGCATCAACCAACGCTGCGGCTAAAAATCCATCTAATTTTTTTAAAGTATCCACTGTTGCCATGCTAACCATCCTTGAGAAGTTAAAAAACCATTAAATCTTAGCCGTCTCGATTAATAAGTCAACCAGCCCCTTCATCTCTAGGTGATTGCGGGCATCGACTTTGCGAACCGGCCAAGACTGCCCGCGCGATTGAATAAAATCGGCGTACACCCGCAATGCCGGGGTTGGGCTAATATCGTTGTGCGTCACCCCAATCACCGCCGGATGGGTGCGCAAAAAATCGTGGTAAGCATTCAGGTAGTAGTTCAATTCTGACAGGCAATCGCTGCGGTCATTGCCAATCAAAATAATAAGTCCCGCCGCTTTGTGCAGCAAAATATCGCCCATAAAATCAAAGCGCCGTTGCCCCGGTGAGCCGTACAGACGCACCTGTGTCGCATCATCCAAACGCAAAGTGCCGAAATCCATCGCCACCGTGGTGGTGCTTTTCTGCAATTGCGTTTGATCGCTGGGTTTCGCCTCGGTGGAAATCGCACTGCTTCCACCTAGCGTTTTGACGGCGGTGGTTTTGCCAGAGCCAACGCTGCCGACAATCAATACTTTCAAACTCTCAGATTTGGCTGCTGTCTTTACGGGAATAACCGGCGCTGGCGTTACCCGACTTTGCGTAATATTTTTCAATAACAGCGTGAAGTCCAAAGGGGATGGCGCTTGCGCATTCGCAGGGCGCAACAAGTGCCATTTCGCCTGCTGGCTTGGCTGATTGGCGTACAGAATAATATTGTCGGGTGAAAAATGCGGCGGATAGTGTGTGGTTTCATCATCCGCTGCCAGCAACACAAATTCAGCATCCGCGACTTGTTCAACCACTTCCCACGGCTGTTGCCAATGACGGGCATGGGTGAATAAAGCCGCTAAGCGGGCGGATTCCGTCGCGTCATTAAAACCTAGCATTGCGAGTCTAATCGTCATAAAGCCCTTTCCCGTAGTGCGCAGCGTGGTATAAAAGTATATTTAATTAGCAATTCGCATACTACCAGACTAGCGAGGCAAATCCACCGACTCGCGGCAGAAGATTTACGGCATTCAATCCGCTCTACAACGGCAACAGCGGCGTCAAACCATAATTGGCACGCGCGCGATCACAAACAGGGTTATGTTCACCGTATTCCCATGACGCCGTGAACTCACGGCAGGTAGAAGAGCGTAGCGGGTAAATAATGCAATTGACGCATTCACCCACCACGCCTTGCAGGGCAATGCAATGGGGTTTGGATTGGTTTGTGCCCAGCATAGCGACGTGGTGCGGGGCAATCGCTTCAGTCAAATGGGTAGGCACAGTCCCAGCGGGGGCAGCATCGGTTTCGCCCCAATAAAACGAGACGCGGAAACTGGCGCAACACGCGCCGCAAGTCATACAAGGGTTAGGGTTCACGCGATTTCCTAAAGTACCAACAATCGCGCATCATAACAAATGCCCAGCGCCACCACAGCGCTGGGCATCGTTAAAGCGACTATGCGTCGCTGAAGAACAGCATGGAGATTAATGCGCTTTAGTCAGCCAGGACACGGATAAAATGATGGGTATCATCAGTGCCACGGCATACCACGATATTGCAATAATGGAACAGGATGCCACCGCCTTGCTCGATATTGCCGACATCGCCCCCCACTGCGACAAAGCCAGCTCTTGGCACACCGCAATGGCTTGAGCCGAGTTTGTCATACGTAGCAGGTTGTAAACTAATGGATTCGTGGTCATCCAGTGTGGTGCAATCATAGTGGCTATCGCTGCCCCACAAGCGGCTAACTGCACGCGCGTTGTGCCCACGGTAAGTTTTCTTGGTTTGCTCCACTAACGACAATAGCCAATCAGAAGAGGCATCGGGAGCCTGTACCGCAATATCCGGTAGGTCAACTGTTACCAATTCCTTATCATCGCTTGTCAATGCCGATGCAACTTTGGCGGTCAAGCCTGCTCCGGCTGCAACAATCGCCACCTTCGCAACATCCAGAAAACTGCTACTGGCGCCATCCATGCTAAAATCTGGCATTTGCGGTGACACCTCCGGTAGCTCCACATCAACCTCTGGCAAGCTAATATCCCTATCCGGCGCATTCAGAATCGGCTTGTGTGGGTCGATACCGCTCCAATCCATCACCGGCGCTTTCACATCAACCGTTGGCAAGCCAGCATCCAATGACATTGCTGGCGAATCAACATCAGGTACTGTTAAAGACATTTCCGGCAAATCAACTGTCGGTGCAGTCAATGATACCGTCGGCAAATCAACTGCCGATGCAGTCAATGATACCGTCGGCAAATCAACTTTCGGCAAGTTAATATCAACCGCTGGCAGGCTAATATCCCTATCCGGCGGATTCAGAATCGGCTTGTGTGGGTCGATACCGCTCCAATCCATCACCGGCGCTTTCACATCAACCGTTGGCAAGCCAGCATCCAATGACATTGCTGGCAAATCAACATCAGGTACTGTTAAAGACATTTCCGGCAAATCAACTTTCGGTGCAGTCAATGATACCGGCGGCAAATCAACTGCCGGTACATCCAATGATACCGGCGGCAAATCAACTTTCGGCAAATTAATATCAACCGCTGGCAAGCTAATATCCCTATCCGGCGGATTCAGAATCGGCTTGTGTGGGTCGATACCGCTCCAATCCATCACCGGCGCTGTTGGCGCATTCCATGACGTATCCGGTACATCGACTTTAGCCTCAAACTTGGAACGAGCAGCGGCTACCGCGCCAATAGCAGCGGCAGTACCCCCTAACACCGTTGCAGTCACTGGCATATTAACCCGCGCAGGCGTCGTCTCATAACGCGGAATCGCCGCATCCTCGACAGGGCGACAAAATAATGATTTCAGGAAACGACCAATGCCGTACCCCAACAAAAACGCAATCAGCAGCCAGAGCAACGCCTGTAACAAAAACATTGTCATGATTTAATCCTCTTTCCCTGAGCGTGAAAACCAACCCATGAGCAAGCCGAAAATAAAGATCAGCAACAGCCACACGAATAATTCAGAAAATAAATACCACATAACATTTCTCCTTTACTCAGGGTTGATTTCAAAAGCAATGCGGCGATTCCGCGAGCGCTCTGCTTCCGTATCGTTTGAAGCAATCGGCTGGCTTTCACCAAACCCGGCGCTTTTAATTAACGCACCATCAACGCCTTTTTTGACAAGGTACTCTTTCACTGCATTGGCACGTTGTGTACTCAATGTTTGGTTATAAGCATCATTACCGACATTATCGGTGTGCCCACTCACTTGAATGCCGCGACCGGCAATGACGGTTTTACAGTCGGAAATAATGCCAGCGAGCGAATCTAACAATGCCAAACTGTCGCGCTTAATCGCCGACTTATTGGTTTCAAATAAAACAGTTTTACCTGCCATCGCATCATTTAATTGCTGTTGGCAATTCATGACGGCTTGTTGTTCCGGGGAAGGCGCAGCGTCAACAACGGCTGATTGCTGTTCTGGAGCAGGCACAGGTTCAGCAGTGGCTAATTGCTGTTCTGGAGTAGGAGCAGGCGTAGGTTCAGGTTCCACCGTTGCGACAGGCACTGGCATTTGCGGAACAGACGCTGCTGCGGGTTCCTGAAGTGTTTGCGATGGTTGCGGCGTTGAAACATTAGACATTTGCAGGCGATTCTGCACATCACGTACCCCGTACACATTTTGGACAACTTGAAGCGCAGCATCACGCGCTTGCACAGACGCCGCCGTGCCAGTCAGTTGCACATCGCGTCCACGTTGATCAAGATTCACGGTTGCCCAATCCATCCCAGCCGCTTTCAATGCGGCGGTACTGCGAGTTGCCAAATCCGCCTCAACCGCTTCCTGACGCGTCCACGTCATCAGGAAAAACAACAAGGGTAATCCCAGTAATGTCAGCAACCACCACCACATGGCGGGCAGGGTACCGCAACAGCACGAACTATTTTTTTCCACGACACTATCCTTTGGTTATCATTAACAAAATATCCAGTACGTAGTGTAGTAGCATCAATTATAAAAAATCTGAAAAATGCTTATCGGGCAAATAATATTAATATTAACTAACTGCCAGCCACTCGCAGCGGTATTAATAACCGCATTGATGGCTGGCAACGCATCGGGGGAAATGACTATCTGACTTTATACCAAATCGAAACGGTCAAGGCTCATCACCTTGTGCCATGCCGCCGCAAAGTCATGCACAAACTTCGCGTTAGCGTCGTTTTGTGCATAAACCTCCGTCAAGGCGCGAAGCTGAGAATTTGAGCCAAACACCAGATCGACCCGCGAACCCACCCACTTCACCGCACCCGTGGCGCGATCCCGTCCTTCAAACACATTCTCGTCGGCGGTGGCTTGCCAATCTGTGCCCATGTCCACCAAATTCACGAAGAAATCGGTCGTCAAGGCGCCCGGTTGTTGGGTGAAAAACCCATTCAACACCCGCATTCCACCGATTAACACCGTCATTTCCGGCGCTGTCAGCGTCAGCAACTGTGCCTTATCGAGCAACATTTCCTCGGCTGACACCGCGTATTTGCCCTTGAGGTAATTGCGGAAACCGTCTGCCACCGGCTCCAGCACAGCGAAGGAATCCACATCGGTCTGCTCCGGTGTGGCATCGGTGCGCCCTGCTGCAAACGGCACTGCTACCGCAAATCCGGCATTCGCCGCCGCCTGCTCCACTGCCGCACAACCGCCTAACACGATTAAATCTGCCAGCGACACTTTTTTACCGCCTGATTGCCCCGCATTGAATGCGCTCTGAATCCCTTCCAGAACCTGCAACACTTTGGCGAGTTGCGCAGGCTGATTCACCGCCCAATCCTTTTGCGGCGCAAGACGAATCCGCGCCCCGTTCGCCCCGCCGCGTTTATCCGATCCCCGGAAGGTGGATGCCGAAGCCCATGCCGTTGTCACCAATTCAGCAATGGAAAGCCCTGATGCCAACAAGTTACCTTTAAGGTCAGCAATATCCCGCGCGTCGATTAAGGCATGATCGACCACCGGAACGGGGTCTTGCCAAATCAGATCTTCAGCCGGAACTTCCACGCCAAGATAGCGCGAGCGCGGCCCTAAATCGCGGTGCGTCAGCTTGAACCACGCACGCGCAAACGCATCGGCAAATTCCGCCGGATTCTGGTGGAAATGCCGCGCAATTGGCTCGTAAATCGGGTCAAAGCGCATCGCCATGTCCGCTGTGGTCATAATGATCGGCACACGCTTGGAGGGATCATCCGCAGCGGGTGCAAGGTTGCTTGCGGTAGCGGTTTTGGGTGTCCATTGCCATGCACCGGCAGGGCTTTTGGTCAACTCCCATTCGTTATTGAACAGCATGTCCAAATAACTGTTGTCCCACTGGGTTGGGGTTGGAGTCCACGAACCCTCCAAACCGCTGCCGATTTGATCGCCGCCTTTGCCAGTGCCGAAGCTGCTTTTCCAGCCCAAGCCCATTTGTTCAATCGCAGCGGATTCGGGTTCAGCACCAACATGCGTAGCGCTGCCAGCGCCGTGGCATTTGCCGAACGTGTGTCCGCCAGCAGTTAAGGCAACGGTTTCGTAATCGTCCATTGCCATGCGAGCGAAGGTTTCACGTACATCGCGACCTGAACCCAGCACATCCGGGTTCCCATTAGGGCCTTCGGGGTTGACGTAAATTAAGCCCATTTGCACCGCTGCTAACGGGTTTTCCAACTCGCGGTCGCCGCTGTAACGTTTGTCGCCCAGCCATTCGGCTTCCGCGCCCCAGTACACATCTTCTTCAGGTTCCCAAATGTCTTCGCGCCCACCGGCAAAACCGAAGGTCTTGAAGCCCATGGATTCCAAAGCACAATTTCCCGCGAGGATCATCAAATCAGCCCACGAAATTTGATTGCCGTATTTCTGTTTGAGCGGCCACAACAAACGCCGCGCTTTGTCGAGATTCACGTTATCCGGCCAACTGTTGAGCGGGGCGAACCGCTGGTTGCCGTGACCCGCACCGCCGCGTCCGTCGCTGATGCGGTACGTGCCTGCGCTATGCCATGCCATGCGGATGAACAGCGGCCCGTAGTGACCGTAATCGGCAGGCCACCAGTCTTGCGAATCGGTCATTAGCGCATAAAGGTCTTGTTTCAGAGCTGCCAAATCGAGTTTTTTGAATTCGTCGGCATAATTGAAATCTGCACCCAGCGGGTTCGATTTAGCGGTGTGCTGGTGCAGGATATTAAGTTTCAACTGGTTAGGCCACCAGTCGCGGTTGGATGTGCCACGCCCAGCATTACTGGCGGCAGGAATATTGGCGTGTCCCATCACAGGGCATTTGCTTACGTCACTCATGGTGTTCTCTCCTCTGGATTATGACATTGTTGACTCACCTTTATAGTTGTAGTCCTTTCGCATCAATCTATCCAGATGATTAAAACGAACGTATCATTCGTTTTTTCAAAAACAGAGAGGAATTGACAGAGCGCTACTCCTGCTGTGCCTGTATCGACAAGTTGTTGAGTTCCTGTGCTTTCAGCAGATCAATCAGCTTGACGAAATGTTCAAACACAGTCGCCTTATCAATGCGCAATACAATCAACGTTTCTGGCTTGGCTTGCAGTTTGAGCTTTTCAGCCATTTGTTCCAGCGTGACTTTTTCTTCACCAAGGAAAAACTCATTCTGCGCATTGATGGCAATTTCGAGCGGTGTCTCGTCATTCGACGCTTCACTGGCTTGCTCGGCAGTCGGCAGATTAATCGGAATCAACCCTTGCGACACAAAACTTGCTGTCGTCAGCACAATCGCCAGCAACACCAGCATAATGTCGATGAAAGGAATCATATTAATCTGGTCGAAACGTTTCATGCAAAGCCATCCTGCAAAGCAGTCCAACGCGATACCAGTACGTCCACTTTGCGCATTAAACCGTTGTAAAACAAGATAGAAGGAATCGCGACCAGTAGCCCGGCAGCAGTGGCTTTCAGTGCCATTGCCAGCCCTAGCATAATGCTGTTTACATCCAGTTTATTGCCCTGCCCCATTTCGTGGAAGGTAAGCAAAATCCCCAAAACTGTGCCTAACAGCCCCACATACGGCGCGTTCGAGCCAATGCTGGCGATGGTGGTGAGATTGCGAGTTAGCGCAACTTTCAACAGCTCGATGTGTTTGAAATCTGGCAGATTAATGCGCCAGAAGTAGATATAACGCTCCACTGCAAATGCCAGCATAATGAAGCTCATAAAGCCCAGCGTGCCCAGCACCGCGTAATCCAGGTACAGTTTGAGAAATTCCATTAAAAGCTTGCCTCGTATCAATGCTAGTGCTGGACGCGCAAATTCTGGACTTCTTCCAACGACAAACCGGCAATGCGGGCAATGTCTGCCTCAGCAATAACCCCCAATTGCAACAGACCAAGGGCAACCTCTTGAGCTTTCTTGAATTCACCCTCTAATCTGCCTTTCTCGATGCCTTTCTCGATGCCTTTCTCGATGCCCTTCTCGATGCCTTTCTCGATGCCATCCCTCATGCCCCAGCTATAGGAGGCGAACTTGGTTACGTCTACTTGTGTCAACATTTCTTCAGCCTCTTTGATGTTGGGTTGCAGGTCGCGGTTTTCGGCGAGAGTTTCGAGCATCTCGAAGTAATTGCGGAAGCCGCTTTCGTCGTCGCCCATGAGTTCGCGCAGGCGCAGCACGATGTGGTTGACCACTTCCTGCACAGGTTTACCTCGGAAATCGCACAAAATCGCCAATACCAGCGCGTCGGGCGTATCTTGTGCCAACAGAATGCTGCAATCGACGGTGTGCATGTCGAGCAGGGCATAGCGGTAGGTGAACGCTGGGGCAGCAAAATAGTCCGGCATGGTCAGGCGTTCTTTACCGATGTAGATTAAGTGCTGATGCACCGCTTCTTTCGGGTAAGCAAGCTGGATGTCGGTGAAATAACGCAACATCCGCAACGGCATGGTGCTGTCGTTCTGATTTTGGATTTCGATGTGCAGGATGAAGTTTTCACCGTCAGCTTGGCGGCGCATCCGTGCCACTAGATCGGCGCGGCGTTGCTCTACCCGTTGCTGTTCGGTGTCGAGCAGTTCCACGGCATCCATATCCACGCCCAAGCCTAACAGCAGATTGGCGATGTCTGCTGCCAGATGACCTAGCACTGATTTACTGATGATGTCTTTGTTTCCCATGCCGGAAGTATAGCATTCTGCGCGGCGCGGGTGCAGCACATCACCGCTAAACAAAAATCACCGACAGGTGCGGGGTTAATAACAGGTAATTGGTTATTACGCCGCCGCTGCCATCAAGGTGAAGTCGGCATGAATTTCATCGAAGGGAACGCAAATGCCCTCTGCATCTTGTTCGACAATACCGTGGTCGATCAGAATTTTAATGTCATCGTGTACCCGCCGGACATCGCGCCCTAGCTGTCGCGCCAATTCGCGGATGCTGGTTTTGCCGAGCGTTTGGAGTTTGATGACTAAATCCCAACGGCGAGCGTTAATCACCTCAAAAAACATGCCGGGTGAGGTAAACGTCAGGTATTCGCCTGCGTATTCGCTTTTGTTCCAGGCATTTAGAAAACGTGCAGCCGAGGCTTGCATCGCCTGTTTTTCAGACTGGATTTTGATTTCGAGCGTGCGTTTAGTGTTATTCTGCATAATATTGCCTCCGTTGTTCTTCTACATCCGCCAAAAAATCCCCCACAAGTTGCTGGATGGTAAGGAAAGGATAAGCCTCCTCCCGCTCACCGTAATGCCTGTGATCACCTTTGGGGCGTTCATTGTCATAACCGACAATCCGTTGATTTGGCAGACCGAAAAATAGGCGATATTTATAGAGATGCTGACTGCCTGCCACGGGTTGCGGCACTTCCCAGATCACCATTTCTTGTATGTACCCGCCGTCGTACACGATTCTGTCTTTCAGGATGAGCTTTGCTTTCATGTTGACATTATGACAACAGATAAACGAGGAATTCAAGGTGAAGGATGTGAAAAACCTTAAAGCATGGCTGAAAAGCTTCCGACTACCTGAACCAGACTTTGGATTTGCCCCGTTTTTTGATGGATTTCCGCCGTTTCGTTGATGAACCGCCAGTCATGTCACGCTATACTCACTAATAGTATTACTCAGGAGTAAGCACTATGCAGCGTATTAGTATTACCATAGACAACGCACTAAAAGATCAACTGGACAATACCATCCCCAAGGGGGAACGCGCCCGCTTTGTTGCCGAAGCCATCCAGCAAGCGTTGGAGAACTGGCATCGGCAGCAAGCACTCGCCATGTTACAGAACATAACTCGCTTCAAAGTTGACCAAGACTCAGTGGAAACCTTGCGTCATATTCGTCAAGAACGGGGAGAATATTTGGCAGCGCGGCATCAACCGGAATCACAACCGTGAAATCCTTGATCATTGACACCTCTGTTTTCAACAAGCTGTATTTGGAAGAAGCCGACAGCGAACAGGCGTTAGTACTCTTTGCTCGTGCCACCAATCGTGAATTTAATCTGCAAGCACCGGATTTATTGTATTTGGAAGTGATCAGCACGGCTAACCATTATCACGTACCGATTGATTTTGTTAGCCAATTGCTGGATTTTCAAACCCGTCACTTATTGCCATTGCGGACACTCACACGGGCGGAAATGAAAAAAGCCATCGAAATCACCCAACAAGGTCATCCACAAAGCGGCTATCCTTCCATTTACGATAGTGTCTTCCATGCAATGGCAATGTGTAACGATGCCATACTTGTTACGGCAGATAAGCGACATTACGAGAAGACCAAGCACTTGGGAAATATTATTCAGTTGAAGGATTGCGCTACGTTATAACGGTGATTATACCACTACCATTTTCACCTGCTTACTCGCTGTTGTTTCACTCATTCAAAAACATACAGTCACCGTCCTCAATTGCGTTCAACCTGCTGAAGATCACCGAGCATAGTTTCCAATGTGGCAATCATGGTGGGAATGTCATTTTTACAGATATTGAACAACTGTTCTGCGTCAACATGAAAATAGGTGTGTGCCAGCACATCCCGCATTCCCATTGCGCCGCGCCATCTTACCGCTGGGTATTGCGGGAAAAGTTTACCTTCAGTTTTACGGTCGATATTTTTCAGCTCTTCACCTGCTGCAATTAAAATCATGCAAATGGCATCTAGCTTATCCTCGCCGTCTTCCGTCAGATAGAAATCGGAAGGTTCAGTAATTGAAGCAAAACGGCGAGGGATGCGGCGCAGCGCTGCCAGCAAGGTTTGCAGCTTTTCAATCAGCAGTTCACGGTCATACATAA
The DNA here is from genome assembly GCA_022828425.1 of Candidatus Thiothrix sulfatifontis. Lineage (NCBI taxonomy): Bacteria > Pseudomonadati > Pseudomonadota > Gammaproteobacteria > Thiotrichales > Thiotrichaceae > Thiothrix > Candidatus Thiothrix sulfatifontis. Next base: position 1,799,294 of record CP094685.1, on the reverse strand, counting down.
ACGGCTTCCTGTTCGATACGGGCTTTCAGGCGTGAGTTGGTGAGTCCGCGCAGGTGCAATACATCCACGGGTTTTTCCAACACGGCTTCCAAGTCTTGTTTCATCATGGCGGTCAGGAACAGGTTGGGGTTGTCGGTCTCGAATACGATGTCCACGTCACTGTCTGGGGTGGCGGTATTGTGGGCGTAAGAGCCGAAATAGCCTAAAGCGCGTAGGCTGTATTCCGCGCCGTGCTGTTGTTTGAAAGCAGACAGCAGAGCGCGGAGTTCAACGATGCTTAGCGTGCGTTGGTTAGCGGGCATTGGCTTCCTCCCGATCAAAGCGGTAATTCCTTAAGTCTAGGCAAAAATCACCGACAGGTGCGGGGTTTGGTTGACGGATGCAATGTTTTAACTCATCCAGCACTTCAGCAAATTTGGTATCGGGCATCTGGCTAATGTCTTCTACTAAACGTTCTAATAAAGAGTTTTCTGCTAACATTTCAATCATATCCTAAAGAACGATCTTTAACCTTTTCATAATAGTAACCATAACCAAAAACATTCTTATTGAATAAGTTTTTATCGACTACGTATTCAAAAAATTCTTTTTTCCCATGCTCAGTATAGTTGATTGGTATATGTTCAAAAAAAGCATACCTTTCGAGTAAAGACTTAAATCTTCGATAATTTGGATATTTCCCTTTTTCACCTGACAAGCAATTAACTGCAAGCAAACAACCTAAGCGAGCATCAACAAATGCACGAACAATGTTTGAATATCTTTTTTCATCATCAGTTAAACTATCTAGTTTCAATACACCAGCCTTGCTGAAATTTTCACTGCCGTTAAAATAAATATAAAGCATTTTTAGCATTTGAAACAAGACAATAAAATAACTCCTTAGATTAGAGCCATCATTTGACCGCAAGTATTTTTCTAGCTCTTCTCTTACATCACTGCTAATTTTTTCGCTTTCATGAAGATTCATCCAACTAATATCTGGCTTGTGCATCAAAGCATTCATATCCCTAATCAATTGATTATGTTGATTCAGCAATTCAAAGAAAGTATTTTCAAACCTCTGTTGCCGTTGAGTTAGTGCCTGATCTTTTAATGCTTCGGTTGAATTTGCCAATTCTTTACGAGTCAGTGATAGCTCTTTCTGAGATTGATAAAGCGTCGCAAGCAACATTATCAATCCTAAAAACGCAAAAACCGGATTCAGAATACCACCAAAAAAATCCCCAACGACACCCCAGTTTTCTCTAATCCTCAAGGAAGGAAAAAGAGCATCTACGCCATAGATATACGTTATCGAAATTAAAATACCGAACACCAAGGCTAGAACAATCATTCCGCCCATAACAGAAACTAACCATCTTCCTGATTCTTTCTCTGAATTTTCCATTCTACCCTCTCTCCACCTGCAAAACCTCGTCCCGCGTCAACCCATACAACCCATAAACCAACGCATTCATCTCCCGTTCTTTCGCCTCAATCCCCACCTGCAATTCATCCAGTTTTTTATCCAGCGCGATAATCTGCTTACGCAAGCTGTCATTGTCGGTGGTTTTGAGTTTAAGCAATTCGCCCAGCAGTTTTTCAGCGGTGACGCTCGGTGTGATGTTGGTGGAACGAATCACGTATTTCCATTGCACCGCAATCAGTTCAGCCTCGTCGATGAACAGGCTATCGAAGGCGGGAACGCCGTTGGCAAGCAGGCGTAATTCGCCATCTTCATAACAGACGGTCAGTTGGGTACTGGGATTGAGGTTGACGGTGAGTTTTTCGAGTTTTTGCGCCAAGGCGGTTTGGTATTGTGCTTTTGCCCAATCGGTGAGGGCTTTGCCTTTGAGTCCGGTGGCTTTGGCGGCATCAGAGGCTTTCAGTTGTTTTTCGTCGGGGAGTGTTGCCCAAATCCATTGCGGGGTTTTGGTGTCGTCTGTCATTTGTGCGGCAGACAAACGCTTTGCCAATTTTTGCAGTTCATCGCGGTAAGCGGTATGCAATTCCTGCAACTTCTCCGCCAATTCCGCCACTTGCTTTTTCTGTTCCTCATCCGCATTCGGAATCGGCAACGGTGCAATAAACTGCTTATTCGCGGTGCGGTAATCGTTTTGAAACGGCTTGGAAATCCGTCGCCAAATAAAATTCGCAACAGGAGCATTCAATATTCCCGCTAAGAATGGCAAGTCACCCTTGTCAGATACGAGAATACTGCCAACATCCACATTATCGAGATAAAAATCTCCATCAGCATCAATGGTACAAAATAATTGCTTGACGAGACGGGGAACAAGCAGTTTAGCAAACTCCTGTTTGTCCAGATTTTTAGGATAATTGTAAGCCCACCAGCCTTCATCTTTATCCATTTTCCCACCCTCACGTTTACGCAGATTTACCTCATGAGAGCACAGATATTGCCAACCCTTTGGAAAGCGTTCCTGCATTGTTTCTGCTGAAAATAAACGCGGACGCTCCCCAGCCAAATCGTAAGGGAACAGCAAATAAGTATCTGTTTGGGGTATCTGATAACGTTTGGCTTCCACACCAGAAACCAGTGGGTGCATCAAATCGTCTTCAATTTCAACATCAATGGGGGTTTGTTTGTCAGCATGAGACACGTACTTTCCAGTACTGATTTTGGTCAAATGATAAATATTGTCAGCACTGGTTTGAATACCTACTGAAATTCCAGCACAGCTTTGTTCCAATGTTTTGCAAGTTGCGTTGAGTTTTGCGATGAGCTGGCGTTCGGGTTCGGGCATGAATTGCCATGCGTCGGTAGTGGGCAGATTGTCGTAAGGCAGGGCGTTGACCTGTGACCAGTCGAGGCTGCTGAGGTCGTCGCCCCCATTCGGCGCAAAATGCAGTTTGATACCATCAACCGCTTTACCCGTGAAAAATTGCAGCGCGGTGTAGGTAATCGCTTCGTCAAAAATCTGGTAGCTTTTGAAATCCACCCAGCGATCCATGCGCCGCGTCTCATGCAACACTTCCCGCAAGCCCTGCCCGTAATCGTTCACCGCCCACACATTCGGCGCAATCAACCCCATGCGCCCCTCTGGATTCAACAAACCCACCGATTGCTCAATAAACGGCAAGTAAATGTCGTAATTGCCCGTCTGCACACTGCGGAATTTCACCGAACCATCGGCATTTTTCGCACTCACCCAATAATCCGTCGCTTCCGGCTGAATCCGCCGCATATTCTGCAACTTAATGTACGGCGGATTGCCAATAATCACATCAAACCCACCCGCCGCGAACACCTCCGCAAACGCCTCGCGGTAACTGAACGGATTAATCCGCTCAAGCTGTGCATCGCTTAGCGGCTTTTCAGCGCGGTTAATATCCCAATCCACCAAACTGTTACCGCACAAAATATTACCATCCAACGATGACAGCGGTTGCCCCGGCATTACTGTATGCAACCACAACGCCAGCTTGGTGATTTCCACCGACTCGGCGTTGACATCCACCCCATACAAGTTTTTCGCCAAAATCTCGCGGTAAGCCTTCGCCTTGTCAAACGCCGCCACCTGCCGAAATTCGTAATTGACGCGGCTTTTCTCGCTCACAAGCCACTCGTGTTCCTGCAACAAACGCTTGAGTGCCTGAATCAAAAACGCCCCGCTACCACATGCGGGATCAAGCACTTTCAAACCACTCAAACGCTGTTGGTAACTGTCCAACCAATCGCAATACCGCGCACTCAAGGTATTCTTTTTCAGCTTGCCATTCTTAAAATGGTCAGCATCCACCAACGCCGCATCCAACCCCGCAAACTCGCCCTGCCCATTTTCCGCCCGCAACTCCCGCAAGCGCAAACCCAAGGTTTCCTCAACGACATACGCCGTCACCCATTCCGGGGTGTAATACACGCCATCGGTTTTGCGCTTACTCAACTTCATCAAGGAATCTTGGTTAGCGGCTTCCGCCTCCATGATTTCCAAATCGGTAATCGACTGCTCAAAGATGCGCCCCAAGGTATACAAACCAATCGCCCGTTCGCCGCCTTCCTCAATCCCAAAATTGTAATTCGCGGAAAAGTACAGCAACGTGTCTTTGTGTTTCAGCAAGGTGGCATCATCCGCCCCCTGAAACGGCACAAAAAACACCTTATTCGGAACGTGCAAATCATCCAAATCACTATCGGCAGCAAACAAGCCCCCGTTGAAACGGCTGATCGGGTGCGAACGGAAAATCCCCCCATTGCGCATTGACTTAAACAACGGCAACACGCTGCTATTCCACACATCCGCCGCTTCCGACAAATAATCGGTTTTCTGGCTGTCCTCACTCAGCAGCTTGCTCAACAGATTGACAGGGAATTGTAGGTGCGCCCCCATATCCTCGCAAAACAGCACAAACAACAAGCGATCCAACAGCTTTTGCGTCAAACGCACCAACTGACGCGGCTGTTGCTGATAGGCAGGGTTATGCGCGAGCAAGGTTTTGAACAAGGCATCCCGATAAGCGCGGTATTCAAAGTAAAAGGTCTTTTCCAGCGCCTTTTCCTGAATCCGCTGCATCGACAACAAGCCCAACAACGGCGGCTCACTCCCGCGATTCAACAGCCAATCGGCATGAAACAAACGGCTGAATAGAAAACGTTGCTGACGGGCTTTTTCGCCACTGTCCAATAACACCACGCCGGTTTCTGCCAACGATTTACGCTTAATCACAAAGCGCTCGTACTGGTGCGGCATCCGCGCATTCCAATACAAGCGGAATTCGTTCATATCGCTGACAATGCCCCAGATGGGCTGGATTTTTTCTGTGCCATACGGGGTAAATTGGCGTTTCGCAAAATGCAGATAATCCGCACACTGTTGCACGGGGGAGCGGTCATTGCCCTTGCGGTTCTGCTTCGCATCCAACGCCGAACGTATATCCTTGAACTCGCACAATATCTGCGGTGTATCCGGTAAGGTACTCGCCCCAAACCACCCCATTGCCGCATCCGCTTTACCGACACCGCAGTTTTGCCCCGCTTTTTCAATCGCAAATTGCTGTGCCAGCGTAAAGCCCGCCGCCTTTTCCTGTTTACCCGAACGCGCATAGCCCCACAGTTCCGTGAAAAAGACATCCAGAAAACCGCCTTCTGCCCCGGTTTCATGTTGGAAATCTTTTTCTGCCCAATGCGTCAGCTTGGTCAACAAACGGCTATCGGTATCGCCAGCGCAATACGCCGTATAATCGTCGCTCCAGCAAGCCATCAAGAAGGCATGAGAAAAAAGCGGGGTGGGAGTCGTCATCAGGTATAGCCCAAAATTATCGTGGCTTATGTATACCCGATTGCACACAAAAAATCAGCCAGTTTCAACACTCAATGACTCTGCTCGATACATCCATCTGGATAGCTTTAACATCACCACCCGAAAAAACCAGAAAATCGAACGAATCATCCCAAATAATCCATTTCACAAACGAATCAGTATTTAATAATATACCCATCATGGAAAGCAAAACGATCGACTAGCAAGATCAAGCTTTCTTAATCACATCAACTGCTCACCGTAAAGGATACTGAAATGGAAAACATGACAAACGCTATGCCACGCATTAACGAGCCAGCCCCGGCATTTGAAGCCCGCACCACCCACGGTGTAAAAAAGCTGGAAGATTACAAAGGCAAATGGTTGGTACTGTTCTCGCACCCGGCTGACTTCACCCCGGTTTGTACCACCGAATTCATGGCATTTGCCAAACGCCAGAGCGAATTCGCCGCGTTGAATTGCGACCTGTTAGGCTTATCCATCGACAGCTATTACAGCCATGTCGCGTGGGTACGCAATATCAAGGAAAAATTCGGGGTGGAAATCGGCTTCCCGATCATCGAAGACCTGAGCATGAAAGTGGCGAATGCCTACGGCATGATTCACCCCGGTGCAGCAGATACTTCCGCCGTGCGTGCCACCTTCATCATCGACCCGAACGGCATTATGCGGGCAATGGTGTACTACCCGATGACCAACGGGCGTTCGATTGATGAATTCCTGCGTTTGGTCGCCGCCTTGCAAACCTCGGATGCCAACAAAGTAGCAACCCCAGAAGGCTGGCAGCCGGGCGATAAAGTCATCGTGCCGCCACCGCAAGATGTCGCAGGCGCAGAAGCCCGCATGAACGAAGGTTACGAATGCACCGACTGGTATTTCTGCAAAAAATCGCTGTAATTTAGCGCCTATACCCACCACCGTAGAGACGCAACCTCTTGCGTCTCTACCACTCAATTTATTATTGACGCACAACCGGCTTACCCGCTTTGATCCAACCCATAATCCCGTTCGTCACGTTATACACGTCCTTGTAACCGACTTGCGCCAACATATCTGCCCCCGCCCGCGTGCGGTTGCCAGTGCGACAAATCAACGCAACGGGCTTATCGGTTGCGGCTACTTGCTGCACTTTAGCCAAAAAATCCGGCGCAACAGAGCCATTTTCCTGAAATAACGTAATCCGCTGGCTACCCGCCACAATGCCGGTTTGCGCCCACTCTTCCGGCAAACGAATGTCGATCAAAGTAACTTTTTGATCCAACAAGGTTTGTAACTCGGCATTCGAGACATTCTTCACCGCCCCCTGTGCAGCGGATGCAACCGCATTAGCCCCACCGACACTTTCGGTTTTGGAACAAGCCCCCACCGTCATCACCACACCCATTGCCACCGTAAGAGCCAGCCATTTAACTGCATACATCACTATAAAACTCCAAAATTAACCATATTTTACTTGAGCGGATGCTCGTAACGCCACCAACGCATCCACCTCCGCATCTTTCAAAGCAGATGCTTGAAACCCTCAGTTTCTAAGGCGAGATTATCAGCTACTTCCAACGCGTCCCAGAGTTTACTGGTTTCCGGGTTGCGTGTGCGTTGCGCATTATTAAATTTGTGGTAAAACACTTGCCCCATGAGAAATGCCCCCCATGACGAATCATGAGGGGCGGTAATAAAGTGTTCTAGGGAAAATTAGCCGCCGAGTTGCTCTTCAGCCGTGACGGTCAGCATGACTTCGCTATTGTAGATGCCAGACTGATCAGACGCATCCGCAATACCCTTGGAAAACAAGCTGATGGTCGCTTTGCCGGTCTTGTCGCCAGTCATAACGCGCCCCATGGTTCCGTAAGGGGAAGTTGCATCAGAGGTATCCGCTACCAGCGCCTTGGCTTCACCGGCGGCGGCTTCGCCTTTGCCCCAAGTGTTACTGTTCTGTACAGACTCATAGTCAGACAAGGCAACACCAAAGCTAGTATCCAGCACGTCATAGTTTTTATCGACCAATTTGCCGTTGGCATCCACGTCCTGCTTGATGAACTGAGGGTATTTCAAGTCGGAGCCTGCATCATCTTTGGATGTGCCACTGAAGGAATATTTGAAAGCGTTGTTGCTATTAACAGTCCAAGCCACATTAATCGCTTCACCCGCTGCGGCAGTGGCTGGGTCAGCCGGGCTGTCCACGCTGATGGTCTGGTCAACGTCAACGGATTGTTTAATGGTGTCGCTTTCAGCCGCGAAGCCAGTAGCAGAAACAGCGAACAGTGCGATAGTCAGAGCGATTTGTTGGAATTTCATGATGTAGTTTCCTTGTAGATTAATTTTAATATTGGTTTCTATTATTGAGCAGACGGTGTTTGCTGCTCTTGTTAGGGATATTGCAGGCGCTATGCCAACTGAACCAGTAATTTTTATTTATAATAAAATCAATTACTTAATTATTTTGCTAATCGTAAGCAAGCAGCGGCTTTGTAGATCCTGAACAGTTTCAGGGTTGAGTTTAGCCAAAGCATGTTGGATTTCTCCAATAACCGAATACAACTTGTCGTAAAGCGGCTGTGCCTAGCCATGCTTTAAATTATGATGGGGAACAGTTGTAACATCCAGAATTTAGGCAAATGACTATGCTCTTCACCACCTCCCCCGACGCTTTCAAAACCCGCTTTGCCGACGGTTTACAAAACATGCTCACGCCCGATGGCTTGGGCGCGTTTATCTTGGTACTCGCCAACAGTATGCAAGACGCACAATTACGCCAACAGCTTGCAACACCTTTGCGTGAAACTTTTGCACAATTGCAACAGCGCAAGCCTGACGGCCCGGTGGATGATGTCGCCACCTTTGCAGCACTGCTGAAAACCGGCATCGAGATTTTTTCCGGCTGGGAACACGCCCGCGCTGAACCGTGGGAATTGGTGATAAACCCATTACGGAGTCTGCGCCCAGCGCGGGTATCGAGCGAAGTCTTCAGCGAATTGTACCAAGCATTTGCAGCGGATAAATTTCACTTCAACAAACCCTTCCTACGCCCCGAAATCTTATGGGAAGGCACGGCGGAAGGCATGAATTTGCGGGTGTTCTACAACAAATATTCATTTGCACCTTGGCACACGCTGATCGTACCTGAACCGCAAGCCACCTTGCCGCAATTCCTGACACAACCCTACCATGAACGCATCATGGCGCTGGCTGCCAGCACCGCCACCTACCTACCGGGGTTTGGGATAGCATTCAATAGTGTCGGCGCGTATGCCTCGGTCAATCAATTGCATTTTCAAGGATTTATACGCCCATCTCCCTTTCCGGTGGAAGCAGCCCAGTGGCAACATAACGGCGGCACACAAGCCTACCCGCTGCATTGCTGGCGGGCAGATTCTGCGCAAGCGGCGTGGGAAATCCTGGCAGCATTGCATCAGGCTAACCGACCTTACAACCTGTTGTATCGGGGTGAAAGTTGTTACATCCTGCCACGCAAAGGGCAAGGCACCGTGAAACTAGCGGATTGGTTACAAGGCATTGGCTGGCACGAGCTGTGTGGCGTGTTCAACTTGGTGGATAACTCAGCGGCAACGATGCACAGCACGGTATTTTCGGATCAGCTATCACTGCTAACTGCTTGAAACCAGAACTGCATACATTTTTACTTGAGCAAATGTTCATAACGCTGATCCGTCAGCGTCTTCATAAACGCTACCAACGCATCTACCTCCGCATCTTTCAAAGCAGATGATTGAAAATCCTCAGTTTTTAAGGCGATATTATCTGCGACTTCCGGCACATCCCACGGTTTGCTGGTTTCCGGGTTGAGTGTGCGTTGCGCATTATTAAATTTGTCGTAAAACAATACAACGGTACGCAAATCGGCAAACACGCCATTGTGCATATACGGCGCGGTCACAGCGACATTGCGCAAAGTTGGCACTTTGAATTTGCCCGCCGCTGTGGGGTCGCTAATGTCGGGGTGTGCCAACAAACCTTGATCAACGAAATCCTTAGCCTTGCCATTCGCCGCCCGTACCGCGTGATTGGTCGGCACGCCCAAATTGTGGTACTCGTAATTGCTGAAGGTTTCGCCGTCACTACCGGGGAAAGCTTTCAACTGATGGCAGCGATTACAATTGGTGAATTGCTGAGAAAAGAACAACGATTCGCCCAACGATTCCTGATCCGTCAGTTCGACCTCGCCTTGCAAATAGCGGTCATATTTGGAATCAAACGGTGCGAAGGTATCGGTTTTTTCAAACTCGCCCAAACTTTCTGCCATTGCCGCGTAAGCCGTTTCCGGCGTGTCGAAAACACTTGCGCCGAAAAGCTGTTTGAACGCGCCAACGTAATCCTGATTTTCCTGCAAACGCGCTACCACGCTCACTTTGTCCGGCATCCCCATTTCCACCGGATTCAGTGGTGGTCCGCCCGCCTGCCCAGCTAAATCTTTCTCGCGTCCATCCAGAAATTGCCCGCCGATATAGTTACCCGCTTTGTTCTGGTGAAAATCTGGGCTGAATTTGGCGTAAGTTGCTGTTGGTGCATTGCGATCCCCCAAGGATTTGCCGTCAGCGCCCAAGGAAACTGCGTTGCCCACCGCTGTGCTGCGATTATCCACGAAACCGTGCTCAGGATTGTGGCAAGTGGCGCAAGATTGCGTGCGGTTTTTCGACAGATTCACGTCAGAAAACAGCTTTTCGCCCAATGCGGCTTTGGTATCAAGGGGAGGATTAGCGGCAATGGCAGTTGATGCCAAGCACAATAAACAGAAAATAATGGGGCGCATGATTTAATTTTCCTCGGCGGCAAAGTTTGCTACGTCAAACTGAGTCGCCTGTTCTCACTTAATTCTAAAATTGACCGGCACTTGGACGATGGATTCGATATTCCCGCCACCGCGAGTAGCTGGCACAAACGCCCAACCGCGCACTGCTTTGAGCGCTGCGGCATCCAATGACGCATTACCAGAGGACTTGTGTACTTTAGCCGCAATCACGCTACCACTGGGGCTGACATTGGCACGCACAATCGTTGTGCCTTCCGTACCCGATTCCAGCGCACGGCGGGGGTAATCCGGCGGACTCGGCGGGCGGCGATAACGTGGATTCGTAATCACTGGCACTTCGTTTTGGGCTTGGGCAGCCGCACGCGCAGCGGCTTCTTGTTGCACCTGTTGACGTGCTTGACGCTCGGCGGCTTCACGCTGTTGCTGTTCGCGCATTTCCTGTTGGCGTTGCTGTTCCTCACGCTCACGACGTTCTGCTTCGCGGCGTTCTCGTTCCTCCTGCTCTTGGCGCAAATCCTTTTCTGGCTTAGGTTTGGGCAAGGGTTTTTCCACCTTCTTTTCCGGCTTGGGCTTTTCCGGTTTCGGCTTTTCCTTTGGCTTGGGCTTAGGTTGCGGCGGTGGTGGGGGTGGCGGCGGCGGTGGTTCTGGCGCTACCTGCGGCACGGGTTCGGGGGCAGGTTCGGGAGCTTGCGGCTCGAACATGCTCAATTCCACCGGCAGAATGGGGGGTTCTTCCGGCTTGGTTTCTGCGGCAAACAGGAGAGGCATCAGCAATAACGCCAACCCAATATGCACAGCCGTGGAAATACCAAAGCCGCTGATATGATTGGTTTTCATGGCTCTTGCTGTGCCTGTATCGAAAGGTTATTGAGTTCCTGTGCTTTCAGCAAATCAATCAATTTGACGAAATGCTCAAACACAGCGGCTTTATCAATGCGCAATACAATCAACGTTTCTGGCTTGGCTTGCACCTTGAGCTTTTCAGCCATTTGTTCCAGCGTGACTTTTTCCTCACCAAGGAAAAACTCATTCTTCTCGTTAATAGCAATTTCCAACGGCTCTTCATCTTTCGATGGCTCGCTGACTTGTTCGGCGGTGGGCAGATTAACCGGAATCAGCCCTTGAGACACAAAACTTGCCGTGGTCAGCACGATCGCCAGCAACACCAGCATAATGTCGATGAAGGGGATCATATTGATCTGGTCGAAACGTTTCATGCAAAACCATCCTGTAAGGCAGTCCAACGTGATACCAGCACGTCCACTTTGCGCATCAAGCCGTTGTAAAACAGGATGGCGGGAATCGCAACCAACAGCCCGGCAGCGGTAGCTTTCAGCGCCATTGCCAGACCGAGCATAATGCTATTCACATCCAGCTTGTTGCCTTGTCCCATTTCGTGGAAGGTAATCAAAATCCCCAAGACTGTGCCTAACAGCCCCACATACGGCGCATTCGCGCCAACACTGGAAATCGTGGTGAGATTGCGGGTCAGCGCGACTTTCAACAGCTCAATGTGCTTGAAATCCGCCAATTTAATGCGCCAAAAATAGATGTAACGCTCCACCGCGAACGCCAGCATAATAAAGCTCATAAAGCCCAACGCGCCTAGCACCATGTGATCCAGATACAGTTTGAGAAATTCCATTATGTTAGTAAAACCTCTTAAATTTAAACGACTAATCTCAGTTAATATCGCGTGCTGCTGAATATCTGTCAAAGTGCAGCAAGCTGTCAAATAAAAATTATTCGCATTTTTAACACAAAAGTCTTGACCTGTAAAATAGAATGATTATCATCTGCAACCCACAGAGTACGCATCGTATAGCCAACGACCTGACAGCCACGGATGCTTCTTCGAGTAACATTTTTATTTTAGGAGTATCCCGTGAGCTGTCAGAAAAAACCTCTTGCTATCCGTAGCAGTGTCAACCGTGCCGAATCCCCCGCTATTGCCCTTGCTTCGGCTGCATTTGTCATGATGGCAACGCTTGCCGCCCCTAGCCAAGCGGCGGATGACACCAAAAAAACCAAAGATGCGAAAGCTGACGTTACCCAACTCGAAGGCGTGACCGCAGAAGCCAAACAAGCCGCCCCCGGTTCCAACCCGAACGCTGACCCGGAAGCCCCATACAAAGTTGACAAATCCGCCAACACCAAATTCACCGAACCTCTCTTGAACGTTTCCAAAACCATCACCGTGGTCGGCAAAGAACAGATGGAAGACGCGGGCGTGATGGCGCTGAAAGACCTGATGCGCACCCAACCGAGCGTAACCATGGGAACCGGCGAAGGCGGTAATGCGGAAGGCGACCGTTTCCTGATCCGTGGTTTCGACACACGTAACGATATTTTCGTCGACGGAATGCGTGACCCCGGTTCCACTACCCGTGATGTGTTCGCCTCTGAACAAATCGAAATTGCGAAAGGCCCAAGCTCTACCTTCGCAGGGCGCGGTACGACGGGCGGCGCGGTCAACAGCGTTTCCAAAAAACCGCAGGATGCTAACTTTGCACGCGGCACATTGACCGTGGGCGACGACAACCGTGCAACTCTTGACGCTAACCGCGTGGTCAACGACAAGGTAAAAGTGCGCAGCAACCTCATGATTCAAGATTCCGAGATTGCCGGACGGGATCACCTGTACAAAAAAGGTCAAGGTGCTGCCATCGCTGCTGATATTGCAGCCAGCGAAAAAATGGATGTTTCCTTGGATTATTACCACCTGCGCAACGAAGCCATGCCAGACCGTGGGCATCCGTGGGATCGAACAACCGGCGCACCGGCAGCGGTTGATCGTAGCAATTCTTACGTGATTGTCGGGCGTGACTTCCACGACACGGGGGCGGATATTTTAACGGGTACGGTGGACTACAAAGTCTCTCCAAACACCACTATCAACAGCAAAACCCGTGTGGGCGAAACCACCAATAAGTACATCGTTTCCAAGCCGGGCAGCGTACCGGCAACGGGTTTGACACCGGATGCGACCATCACTAACAGCGTGAACACCGCCGATTTCACCAATACCTTCACCGGCAATAGCACCCAAATCACCCATGAATTCTATCAAGGCGATGTCGAGCATATTGTGGTCGGCGGTTTTGAGGTGAGTAAGGAAAAAATCAAGAACGACGTACCGAGCTTGAATGCGTTTAATGCGACGACCAATCCGGGTGGCGTTCCCGCTCCCGTCATGAACATTATCAACCCGAACAATAACGTTGCCGCACCGGGCATCAATGGTGTGAGTCGCACCTCGAACATTAGTGCCGATGTGAACTCGGTCTATGTCATGGATACCGTTAAGCTTAACCCCAAATGGGAAGTCTTCGGCGGTATCCGTCACGACACCTTTGATATTACCAGCGAATCACTCACTTACGGTGCGGGTACAACCAGTGGTGCAGTCAATGGGGTTGCGCCGCCGGTCAAATACAACGAAGGCTTTACCAACGGTCATGCCGGTGTCGTGTATAAGCCGAAGGAAAACGGCAGCGTTTACGCCTCGGTCAGTACCTCATCCAACGTACCGGGCGAAATGTATGACGGCGTGGGCGATGTTGCCTACGGTGGTTTAAATGCGGATGTTGCCAAGTTTGAGCCTGAGCGCAATAAGAGCGTGGAACTCGGCACCAAATGGAACCTAGCCAACGATAACCTCGCGGTCAGTGCAGCAATATTCCAGTTGGATAAGAGCAACAAAATCGAATCCAACACCAGCAATCAGGGTGAAGTACGCATCAAGGGTATGGAACTGGGCGTTTCCGGTAATGTCACCGAAAAACTCAGCCTTGCCGGTGGTGCAGTCTACATGGATAGCGAAATCACTGGCTCAGCAACCCCTGCGAACCTCGGTAAACCCTTAGCCAACATTGCCGAAAAGAGCGCCAGTGTGCAAACCAAGTACCAGATCACACCGAAAATCGCCGTCGGTGGCAGCGTGATTCATACGGGTGAAGTGGGCGGCGGTGCATTTGCCGCTACCACGGGTAACACCATCAAAGCTTCTAACCGCCTCGATTTGATGGGTGAATACAAAATCAACAACAAGATGTCAGCGCAGTTGAATATGAAAAACGCCACGGATGAAACCATCTACGAAGCGTTATACCGCAGCGGTGCGCCATTTACTTACGTTGCACCGGGTCGCACCACTAACCTTAGCCTAACCTACGACTTTTAATTATGCTGCTGTGTATACCCAATGTCCTGACCAAACAACAAGTTGCCCAATGTCGCGCCCAACTGGATGCGACAGAATGGGTCGATGGCAAAGTGACGGCAGGTCAACAAGCCGCCACCGCCAAAAACAACCTGCAACTGGCGCAGACTTCGCCACTGGCGCAAGAGCTAGGCGATTTCATCCTCGATGCACTCGCTAAAAATTCGCAGTTCATCTCTGCCGCGCTGCCACTGAAAATTTACCCACCGCTGTTCAACCGTTACGAAGGCGGCGGTAATTTCGGTGTCCATGTCGATAATTCCATCCGCTACGTGCCGGGTACGATTGTCAGAGTACGCACCGACGTTTCCGCCACGTTGTTTCTCGCCGAACCGGAAGAGTACAAAGGCGGCGAACTGGTGATCGAAGACAATTTTGGCGCACAGGAAGTGAAACTCGCGGCAGGCGATATGGTGCTGTACCCCGCCACCAGTTTGCATCAAGTACTTCCCGTTACGAGCGGCGCACGTATCGCCTCGTTCTTCTGGATGCAAAGCATGATCCGTGATGACGGGCAACGCACCCTGCTCTACGACCTCGACCAGAGTATCCAAGAATTGACGCTGGAACTCGGCGTGGGGCATCCGCAAACCGTCAAACTCGCCGGGATTTACCACAATTTGGTTCGCCGTTGGGCGGATACGTAGTTTTACCCCTCACCCCCAACCCCACACCCAGCCGCTTTCAGCGTCGTCCCTCAAGGGGCGAGGGGAGTAAGAAGGAGATCATTATGTTGAAAAAATTGACCGTTAGTTTGCTGCTGTTGAGCAGTACCCAGGTACTTGCCAATGAAGTAAATGTGTATTCCGCCCGTGAGGAGCAATTGATCAAGCCGCTGTTGGATGCGTTCAGCAAAGACAAGGGCGTGAAGGTCAACCTGATTACTGGCGATGATGACCCATTGCTGGAACGTTTGAAACGTGAAGGTGCGAATTCACCCGCTGACGTGCTGATTACGGCGGATGCAGGGCGTTTGCACCGTGCGGTGGAAGCTGGCACCTTGCAACCGATCCAGTCCGCCAAGCTCAATCAAGCGATTCCGGCGAATTTGCGTGACCCTGCCAACCAGTGGTTTGGGCTGACTTACCGCTCACGGGTGCTGTTCTACAATCCCGCAAAAGTGCAGGCGAATGAACTTTCCACCTACGAAGATTTGGCTGATCCGAAATGGAAAGGGCGCGTGTGTGCGCGTTCTTCCAGCAGCATTTACAACCAGTCATTGCTGGCGTCGATGATTGCCGCCAAAGGCGCGGCGCAAGCCGAACAGTGGGCGCAAGGCTTGGTGGCAAATCTGGCAAAACCACCCAGTGGCGGCGACCGCGACCAAATTAAAGCGGTGGCGGCGGGTCAGTGCGATGTCGCGATTGCCAACACGTATTACTACGCGCAAATGTTGTACGGAGGCGATGCCGCGCAGAAAGCCGCTGCCAGCAAGGTGAAAGTGTTTTTCCCCAACCAGCGTGACCGTGGCACTCACATCAATATCAGCGGCGCGGGCGTGACCAAATCCGCCAAAAACAAGGAAAACGCGGTTAAATTGCTGGAATACATGGTGCTGGACGACGCGCAACGTTGGTATTCCAACACCAACGGCGAATACCCCGCCAAACGCGGCATTGCTGCCAGCCCGGAATTACAAAGCTGGGGTGCGTTCAAAAGCGATGCACTGAACCTGTCTAACCTTGGCAAACACAATGCGCAAGCGGTGATGATCATGGATAAGGTGGGTTGGAAATAACAAAACCATCACCTATTAATTTCCGTCATCAAGTTGTCATATCCATCCGCTAAATTGAATAGCATTATCATTTAGCGGAATCCCTCACCTTGTTTAACGACCGCCGTATCCGCACTTCACTGATTGCCATCCTTGCTGACGCACTATTGGTAGTGATCAAAATGGCGACTGCTTGGGCAACCGGCAGTGCAGCCTTGCTTGCCGATGCCTACCATTCCATCACTGACTTGGCGGTTTCCCTAATCCTACTGGTTGGATTGTTCACACGCTACCAACAAGAAAAAACTGGCAACTCCGCAGCGATTGCCAAGGCTTACCGCTTTGAAGCCATCCTCGCCATTTTGATAGCGCTGCTAATCCTGTACGTGCCCATAGAAATCGTGCGCGAAGTGCAAGGGCGTTCCCCGGAAGAACTGAAAAATCTCTGGATCGGTATTGCCGGGGTGCTGTTAACCATCGCTATCGCTTGGTTTATGGCAAGGCTGAAAACGTGGGTTGGGCGCGATACCAACTCCCCCGCACTCGAAGCCGACGGCTACCACAGTCAGATGGATGTATTTTCCTCCATCGCCGTACTGATCTCGCTGATCGGCATGATGATTGGCGTTTATCTGGATGAAATTGTCGCCGTCATCATTGCCGTGATGATCGGCGTTGCTGGGGTGGAATTGCTGGTTGCCGGATTCCGCAGCCTGTTCCAAGGCGGTGAACTCGAACAGCTTTCCCTGCTGGAAACGGCTACCCGTTCGCTGGCTGCCAACCGGGTGTATCGCGGGTTCAAAGCCCCCTTCATTGGCTTGTGGTACACCTACCAACGCACCAGCAAAGCCTTGCTGATGGTATTGGCACTCTGCCTCTACGCCGCCAGCGGTCTGAGCATCGTGCCGCACGGTCAGGTTGGCATTAAGCAAGTCCTTAATCGCTCCCAAGCTACCGCGTTACCGCCCGGATTGTACTACACCTTGCCTTGGCCGTTTGGCGACATGCAATTGCTGACGGCGGGTTATGTTCGCACGCTGAACGTCGGTCAATTGCCGCAAGCAGCCGCGCCTACCTCTAGCACCTCTGACAATCCACCCGCCCCGCAACGCTTGTGGCAGCAAGCCTTCATCAGTGACCCGGAAGAGCGTTACGACACCTTACTCATCACAACCAGCGATGAAAACCTCGTCAATATCCAGCTAAGCCTGCATTACCAAACCCCGCCGACCCTGCCCTTGCGCGTCAACAGCGCGGAAATCGACCCGTTACTGGCGCACTTCGCCGAATCTGCCTTGTGGCAACAGGTATCACACCTGACATTCAGCGCCTTACTGGATACCCCGCGTGATGCCTTGGCGACGCGCATCGCCACGCAAATCCAGACTGATCTACAGGCGCTGGGTTTACCCCCCATCACGGTCACGGCGCACATTCAGTCAATTCAGCCACCGCCGCGTGTCGTACAAGTCTACCGTGACACCTTTGATGCCCGTCAAGAACAACAGCGCCTTGAACTGGAAGCCACAGGTGAACGTGCCACCGAACTCAGCAAAGCCAATGCCGATAAGCTCCAGCGTGTCACCACCGCAGACAGCAACCGAATCGAGCAGCAACAACGCGCCCAAGGTGATGCACAATACTTCAAAGAACTCTCCGGCGCATTCCGCCAATACCCCGATGTCATCCGCTTCAACCAATACATTGACACCGTGACAGCGAACTTGGCAGGTAAGCTACTGACCATTACCGACCCCCGCATTCACAGCAACGACCTGCGCATCTGGAAAGGCACAATCCCGCCAGACCCTAAGGCAGCCGCCAGCAACCAAAGGAAAATCCAGCCATGAAAAAAATCTTATGGACGCTTGCCACCCTGATTGTGGCTGGCTACCTGTTGTCCACCTGCCTCGTGCCAGTCAAGGAAAGCGAAACCGTCGTCATCATGCAATTCGGCAAACCCGTGCGCACCATCCGCGACGCGGGGCTGGCGTTCAAACTTCCCGCCCCCATCCAGACCCGCACGATGCTGGACAAGCGCCTGCAATTACTGGGGCTGGAACCGGCTGAATTCGTGACCCGCGACCGCCGCAATCTGGTCGTCAGTAGCTTCGCCGTGTGGCGGATTGCCGAACCGGAAACCTTCCTCAAAAGCGTGCGTGACTTAGAAACCGCCCGCTTGCGCCTGCAAGAACTGCTCAATGCCGGGATTGGTGCTGCCATCGGCAATATTCCGTTGGGTGACATTTTCAGCGTCGATGGGCAACAACAGGGTTTACCGCCCTTATTTGCCACCATCACCGGCAATAGTACCACCACCGCGCTGAAAGAATTCGGCATCGAAATCATCGCCGTGCGCCCCAACCGTTTCGGTTTCCCCAAACAAAACCTGCAATCCATCTACCAGCGCATGATGTCGGAACAGGAACGCACCGCCAAACAACACCGCGCCGAAGGGCAGGAAGCCGCTGCCAAGATCCGTGCCGAAACCGAACGCGAAGCCCGCGAGTTACTCGCACAAGCTTATCGCGAAAGCCAAACCGTCAAAGGCAAAGGCGAAGCCGAAGCTGCACGCATTTACGCCGAAGCATTTCAGGCCGATGCAGCCTATTACCAGTTCAGTCGCTCACTGGATGCTTACCAAAAAATCATCGGCGAAAACACCAGCTTCATTTTGTCATCCGACACCCCGCTGTTCAGCTACTTGCTGTCACCGCCATCCGCGAAAACGTCTGCACCTGCCACGCTGGTGCCGGAGGCGCTCCCATGAGTTTACGGGAAGACTTGCAACAAGTATCCCAGCACAGCCAGCGTTTATGGCTGTTGTTACTAGGGGTTATTCCCTTGATTTACCTGCTCAGTGGTTTTTATTCGGTGGGCGCAGAACAGCGCGGCATTCTCAGCCGTTTCGGTAAAATCGTGGATGACAAGATTGCACCCGGAATGCACTACCGCCTGCCTTGGCCAATCGAATCGGTAGAAAAATTGCAGGTAACAGCGGTGCGCTCGATGGAGCTGGATTTCGCCCTCGACCCCCATGACAAACACCTGCAACTCGAACTGACTACAGGCGACGAAAACCTCATCAATGTGGCACTGATTCTGCAATACAACATTCAGGAAGCCGGTATTTTCCAGCATCAAGCCGTAGCCCCCGAACAACTGTTGCGCCAATTGGCACACGCGGAAAGCATCCAATACGTCGCCAGCCAGAAAATCGGCGACCTGCTCACTACCGGGCGCAACCAGTTCCAATCCAGCCTGCAACAAGCCATTCAGCAACAAACCCGCACCCTGAATCTGGGGATCAATATCACCTCGGTGCAAATCCGCCGTCTGGAGCCGCCGCAATCCATTAAGCAAGTGTTTGATGATGTAGCAGTTGCCCGTGCCGAAAAGCAGGAAAAGATTCAGGTAGAACAAGGCGAACGTAGTTCCACCCTCGCCAAAGCCCGCAGTGATGCCAACCGCCAGCAGCAGCAGACGCAAGCCTATGTGAGTGAATTACTGGCGCGTGCCAATGGCGACCGTGACCGTCTGATGAGTACGTGGGAAGAATACCGCCAAGCGCCCGACCTCATTGGGCAGCGCATGTATCTGGAAATGCTGGAGCAGGTGATGCCGAAAGCTAAGGTAACGTTGGCAGAGCCATCAAGCGATAATGAATCGACACAGGAGAACTGATAGGAGAAGCAGGAAAATCCCTGTCTGGGTAATACGCTGCATCATAACGACCGCGTGTGCCTGAACAAAGGATTGAGGGAACTTACATCTGCGATTGCAGGTAATTTTGCAGACCAATTTTGTCAATCAAGCCCAACTGTTTTTCCAAGAAGTAAGCATGATCTTCTTCGGTATCAGACAGTTGTAAGCGCAGCATTTCGCGGGTGACGTAATCGCTTTCCTCTTCACAGATTTTAATCGCCGCTCTCAACGCGCCAACAACGTGGTATTCCAGCGCGAGGTCATTCTTAAACATGCTGGGCACATCGGAACCCACATTCAGGCTGTCTTGATTGTTCAGGTCCGGCACACCTTCGAGGAATAGGATACGGCGAATAATGGCATCGGCATGGGCACTTTCTTCCTGACGTTCATGCTCGTAATGCGCAAACAATTTGGTTAAACCCCAATCATCACACATGCGCGAATGGATGAAATATTGGTCGCGTGCTGCCAATTCACCCGCTAACAGGGTTTTCAGCACGTCGATAACGCGGTCATTGCCTTTCATAATGTCGTCTCCTTATGCGTTCATCATGGATTGTAAATAATTGGGCAAACCGGCATTCTGGATTGCCCATTGCTGGGATTCCAACCAGTCGATTTGCTCTTCTTCCTCTTCAAGGATTTCTTGCAGCATGTCGCGGCTTACGTAATCCTGCGCTTGTTCACACGCCGCAATCACACTGCGCAATTCAGCCACCACTTCACCCGCTAAACGTAAATCGTTGGCGATGATTTCCGGCACATCTTCGCCAAGATACAGCTTGCCAAGGTCTTGCAGATTGGGCAGTGCTTCCAGAAACAGAATGCGTTCGATCAGCTCGTCCGCCTGTTTCATGGCGTTAATGGAACGTTTGTATTCGTGCTTGTTGAAACCTTCCAAGCCCCAGTTTTTACACATGCGGGCGTGCAGGAAGTATTGGTTGATCGCCGTCAACTGGCTGCGTAGCGCCAGATTCAGCGAACGGTTGATGTCGGGATTTCCTTTCATCGCTATTATCTCCTGATTGTTTGTGTGATTTATAGTTGCGTGGAAGTCAATGCTACCGTTCAACAAGCATTGAAGCAATTACATATTTTCTTTGTGTAACAATAACTTAAGTAACAATTATCAAAATCATTCCCAATAACACCGATTTCACTTGCCAAAATAAATGAGAATCAATATTATTATTGACAAGTCGCTCCCCTCACGTAAGCCACCTCTCCTACTAGCCAGCGTGTTTTTTACACCCCTATACCAGAGGATTGGTCATGACCTACCTGCACTCCATTTTCAAACCCAAGGATATGGCGTTGGCACTGGCAGTGGATCGCGTCATCCGCAACCGCCGCACACGAAAAGTGTTAGGCCACCTGCATTCCCCTGCCGTTATTCCCCACGGCTTCACCGAAAAAGTGGAAGAAGCCGTGCGCATCGCCGGTTGGGCACCGTTCCATTTCCCCGCCAATAAAATTCACCGTCAGAATGAACTTGATTCATGCGTCCCTTGGCGTTTTTACGCGCTGGATCAAGCCAGTTGCCTGACCTTGGCACAGTGCCTGCTGGATAACGGCGCGGGCAATGTGACCGAAGATTCCACCATTATCCGCATGTTAGCCGCTGCCGGTTCGGTGGTGTTAAGCACCTGGCTGCCCGAACCGGATCACAGCAGCAAAGCGCAACACATGAACGAAGAACACCTTGCCGGTGCTGCCGCCGCCGTCCAAAACCTGTTACTGGCAGGCGAAGCCCGCGATCTGCAAACCTATTGGTCTAGCGGTGGCGTGTTAGCCTCCAGCGAATGTTTCAAGCTGTGCGGCATCCCCACAGAACAAAAATTATTGGGCGCAATTTTCATGTTCCCGCCCCAACCAGACAGTGCCGCAGACATTCACGAAGGCAAATTGCGAAACCAACGCGGCACACCGGATAGCTGGCGCACGTGGGTGTCATTGAGCAAACCACAGGAGCAAGCTGCATGAATCCGTTCCGTTTTGGCATTGAACACGAAGTCGCGTTTTACCGCGCTGATGGCAAGTTTGCCGATTTCACCAACACTGGTTTTGAGGATTTCCAGCAAATCGTTGACCGCCTGCCGGAACACCCCGCTGATGCCGAGCATTTGCGCAGTGGCGATGCGGGTATTCGCCGCAAACGTTGGTATATCGAAGGTTACGAACGCTTCAACGAAGATGGCACACTGCTGACTTGCGTACCCAAAGGCCTCGAAATCCGCACCACCATTCACACCAGCATTCAAAGCGTGTTGAACGAATTGCAGGACAGTTACACCCTGTTGCTGGAGATGGCGGCACGTTATGGCTATCGCCCTGCCCCCGTGAGTTTCAACCCAGAACAGGTAAAATTCACTCCGAACCCTCCGCTGAATGCGTTTGAACGCGAACAACAGCGCAACGAATCGCCCGAAGAACGCGATACTGCCCATATCCCCATGCTCACTTATGGCCCTGACCTGAGCTTGTCGCAACCGGGCATGAATAGCGCGGCAATGGTGGACGCTGCCAGCAAACTGACGTATTACAGCCCGTTTATTGTGCCTTTCAGTTTCAACTCGCCCTTTTATGCGGGGGAAATTTGGTCAGGTTTGTCGATCCGCACATGGAAACGTACCGGTGCACGCCCCGCCGCGTTGGTGTTCCCACCCGATAGCGGGCATCTGCTGCATTCAAACCCTACCCTGACTAAAGCACCGCGTCATCCGGCAGAAGCAGGACGGATTGAGTTCAAAGCGTTTGATTCCAGCAGTGATTTTACCTTGTATGGCGCACTGTTTGCCTTGCTGAAAGGGCTGGTGCTGGATAATAGCTTGCCGGGGCGAGCCATTGTGCCGAATGCGCACCAGCATCAAATATCAGCGATGCAGGCATTTGATAACCCCTTGATTTTCAAGTTTGCATGGCAAGCACTCCATGCCGCTGATCGAGCATTAGGCAATGACCCTGACCATCAATTGTTGGAACCACTGTTTGATATGTTGCAACGCAAACGCACGCCCGCACATGATTTGCTTGAGATGAGATTGTGCGCATAATATTAATAAGAATTAATTTCATCTAAATGCACTCTAACACTTGCCAACACAAATGCTAACAATTATCATTAAATCTCGTTACTACCTCCTATAATCTTGCGCAAGCCAGCTTCTGAGCCAAGTCAGCCAGCGTACTTTTTTCAAACATGATGGAAAAAAGACGTTATGAATCAGTCTGAATATTGCAAGCAACAACACAGCAAAAACCCCCAACTCAACCGCTTGCAACAAGAACGTGAACAACTACAGCAAGACCTTGCCGAACTGCAAGATGACCTGAAAATAGTGCAAAATCTCATCCGGCATAAACAGCAAAAACTCCGGGCGCTGAATCAGGATATTGTCACTAAAACCCGCCACGTCACGCCGGTTTTGGTCTGCTTAAATGGCGGGCGCACGACCACGTAAACACCCGACCATCCTTTACAATTAGCCATCCACGCTTGCGTTGGTAGCCAAATGACCTTGTTGAAGTTTAAGGAAAATTTGTTAGTGTTATCTTGCTCTCTCGTATGCCATTCGTAACCCAAAAATCTTGACCCTTGCCGCCGCTACCAACGCAACTGCCGAAGAGGTGTTTTCGTTGGATACCGTGGTTGTGAGTGCGTCCAAATCCGCACAAAAGCAAGGCGAAACCGACGGCACCATGAGTGTGGTCAAACAGGAAAGTATTCAGAAAAACATGGCGAATTCCGTGGATGAAGTGTTTAAGTACACCCCATCCGTGACGGTCAGCGGCTCCGGTATTCGGGGTGATTCCCCCATCAATATTCGCGGCATTACCGGCAACTAGGTACTAACCAACGTCGATGGCGTGCGCCAACCCAAGGCGCTAAGTTTTGGCTTCCTCAGCTCCAGCCGTCATTTTCTCGACCCGAATACCCTCAATGGAATCGGCTCAATGGCAGCATAACGGCGGCACACAAGCCTACCCACTGCACTGCGGGTGGGTAAATTCTGCGCAAGCGACGTGGGAAATAATTGCAGCACTGCATCAAGCTAACCAACCTTACAACCTGTTGTATCGGGGTGAAAGTTGTTACATCTTGCCACGCAAAGGACAAAGCACGGTGAGTTTACCGGACTGGCTGCAAGGCATTGGCTGGCATGAAGTGTGTGGCGTGTTTAACTTAATGGAACACCCTTCAGAACAGAGCAATAGCGCAACATTCACACACGAATTAGCGCGGCTGGCGTATTGATTCCGTTCAAGAAAAAGGGGCTTACGCCCCTAGCAAGGTTCAAAATTCCAAGAGAGGAACTAGGAGCCTGTCAGGCCAAGGTTATTTTTATCAAGGCTAACCCGACAGGTTGTACACACGTTAACTCAGGCACAATCACGCTGTGCTTGCACAGCCGTTGGTTTTGACCTGAAAGGAATAATGTCGGCGCTCGACGGACGCGGAAAAAAACTGTGGTAAATACTTTCCAATTGCTGGCTGACTTCATGCGAACAGCGAACCAATAACAAACATTTTACCAATTCGTGCTGCACCTGCTGACTAGGGTTGCATAGCTCATTCAGACAGAAATCACCTTGTTCAAGGCATTGCTGCAATTCGTGTTTGTCAAATCTGGCGACTTGTTCACCCGTCTGGCGATTGTGCAAGCTGATAAACGGATCAACCCGATCCAGCCAAGCATTTACATAAAACGTCATCACACACCTCACTATTCCTTGAAAATAAGAAATAATCTGGCTGGTGCGGAGTTACAACGTCATACACTGGCTTGACTACTTTTTGTTGCCGTTTTGAGGAGAGGGCAAAAACCTGTAAGATGGAACTAATGATAATGATTCCCGTTACTGAGTCAAGCATTTTTTTGAGAATTATTATCATTTCAAAAAATAACTGAGAAACACTTGTATTTGCAATTGATCATGATTATCATCACCGAACGTTTAAGAATGATTACTGTTTAGGTGATGCCATGTACGTTTGTATTTGCCACTCTGTGACCGACAAAGCGATCAAGAAAGCCGTTAAACACGGCCACGAGACGCTGGAAGCCATTCAACAAGAGCTGAAAGTCGGCACGTGTTGCGGGCGCTGCAAAAGTCATGCCTGTGAAGTCATCGAAGAAACCCTCAACCCTGATACTTTCCACTTTAACCTCAACCTGATGCAAGGTGCATTCGCATGATGACTGGAGCTTTGAGAATGACGGATGTCGAACCACACCGCGTCAATCTGGAAGAATTGATGCGCGGCTGCAAAAAAATTATTCTTCAGCACGGCAAGCGTCCTTATTGTTTGACCATTACCCGCCGGGGCAATTTGATCCTCACTTCGGCAGATGATGACGCAGACAAGCAACCTTCCCTTGACCGTTCCGCTGAAAAATCTGCCCAATAACGATTCATCAACACCTTTAACAGTCAAGCCAGTCAGCGTTACTGCCCCAGCCAGACGTGTTTTTTTTGGAGACTACCCATGAAAACCCTTTCCCACATCGTCTCAGCCGCCCTATTCGGTGGCGTATTATGCACCACACCCCTGTTAGTCAGCGCTGAAACCGTTACTGCCAAAGCGGTGATGGAAACCTATGTGAATATTGCCCACGCCAGTTTTAATGATTCATTCACCACCGCCAAAATCTTACAAGAAAAAGTCGATGCCTTCATTGCCAACCCCACCGCCGAAACCCAGCAAGCCGCCCAAGATGCTTGGTTAGCCGCACGTAAACCTTACAGCCAAACCGAAGCCTTCCGATTTAGCAATAAAAATGTGGACGACTGGGAAGGCCAAGTCAACGCTTGGCCGCTCGACGAGGGCTTGATTGATTACGTCAAAACTGACGCCTACGACCACGAGGAAGGCAACCAATTTGCCAGCGCCAATATCATTGCAGGCAAAGACCCAATCACGCTGGAACTGCTGAAATCGCTGCATGAAAAAGGCGGCTCCGAAGCCAACGTTGCCACCGGCTACCACGCCATCGAATTCCTGCTGTGGGGGCAAGATTTTAACGAAGACTCCAAAGATGCCGGAAAGCGCCCCCCCACCGATTACGCCAAAGGTGACGCTTGCACCAACGGCAATTGTGAACGCCGCGCCGCCTACTTGAAAGCTGCTACCGATTTATTGGTCGCCGATACGCAACAAATGGCGGATGACTGGGCAGATGGTAAAGCCGGTAACTACCGCAGCGGTTTCCTCGCACTCGATGAAAAAGAAGCGTTGCGCCGCATGTTATTCGGCATGGGCAGCCTAAGCCTCGGCGAACTCGCGGGCGAACGCATGAACGTAGCATTGTTGGCACATTCGCAGGAAGACGAACACTCCTGTTTCAGCGACAACACCCACCACGACATTGCTGAAAACGCCCGCAGCATCCAAAACATTTTCAACGGCACTTACACGCGCACCGATGGCACAACGGTAACGGGCGCAAGCCTCTCGCAACTGGTTGCCAGCAAGGATGCCAAAGCCAGCGCAACCTTGGTCAGCAAACTCGCTGATACCCAACAAAAAGCCGAAGCCATTGTGGAAGCGGCGAAAAACGGCGAAAATTTCGACCAGCAAATCAAGCCGGATAACAAAGACGGTAACAAACGCATCAAAGCCGCGATTGCTGCCTTACGCAGCCAAACCGGTGACATCGAAGCAGCGGCGAAAGCCGTGGGTATCGACAGCCTGAACCCGGAAACCAGCGACTCCTTTGGTGGATAAATGCAAGCAACTCTAGCCATTGCCCTTGGTGTGTTACTCACATCAGGGATAGCCAACAGCAGTTCCCTGAGCGTAGCCGAAGGGATACCGCAACAACACGAAGACTTCGCCATCGGTGGCGCATTCTTCCAGCAACCGTGGGTCAGTTCCCCCGCCTCCACCACTGCGCGTGATGGGCTGGGGCCGCTGTTCAAAGCCAATAGCTGCATTGCTTGTCATGTGCAGCATGGGCGCGGGCATCCGCCGCTGACGGAGACCGAAAACTTTCTATCGACCATTGTAAAGCTCAGCATCCCTGCCCACAGTGCTGCACAACAAACTGTTGTGAAAACATTGGGGATTGCCCCTGAACCGACTTACGGCGACCATTTGCAAACGCTAGGCATCAAAGGTTTACCGGGTGAAGGCACACCGCGTTTCACCTACACCGACATTCACGGGCAATTCAAAGATGGCGAAACCTACACGCTGTTACAACCGCATTTGCAGATTGACGGGCTAAACTACGGCGCATTGCACCCTGACACCCAATTCTCCGCACGGGTTGCGCCGCCACTGTTTGGCATGGGTTTGCTGGAAAGCATCCCCGAAGCAGAAATTCTTACCAATGCCGATCCTGATGACCGCAATGCTGACGGCATTTCCGGCAAACCTAATCAGGTCTGGGACATTGCCACGCAACAAACCACACTAGGGCGCTTTAGTTGGAAAGCCAATCAACCGAGTATTCTCCAGCAAACGGCGGATGCCTTCCGCAATGACATTGGCATTACTTCCACCCTCTTCCCAGAACAGCCATGTACCGCAGCACAAACAGATTGCCACGCCCTGCCAGAAGGCGGCAAGCCGGAAATTCCCGCTAATTTGCTAGAAAAAGTCGTATTTCACATTGCCCACCAACCCGTACCAACGCGCCGTGACACCGACGATACGCAAGTCATTCAAGGGCAGAAACTGTTTAATCAGGCGGGCTGTGTCGCCTGCCATATCCCAACATTTCCAGCCTTGGCAAACCAGCCACACCAACCCTATTCCGACCTGTTGCTGCATGACATGGGTGAGGGGCTGGCAGATAAGCGCCCCGACTTTGCGGCATCCGGCAACGAATGGCGCACCCCGCCCCTGTGGGGTATCGGTTTAACCGCAAAACTCAGCGGACACTCCCGTTTCCTGCATGACGGACGCGCCCGCAACCTGCTGGAAGCCATTCTCTCGCACGGTGGCGAAGCCGAAGCCGCCAAGCAACACGTATTGTCGATGCACAAATCCGAACGGGAAGCACTGTTACGTTTCCTCAACTCACTGTAATGAGAACGCTGATGTTTAAACAGATTTTTTGCTGCCTGCTCCTGCTGCCTTCGCTGTTATTTGCAGCCACACCCAATGTCGCCCCCGCCACGCCGCTGCCTGATGCCGACAAATTGCTGGCGGCTGTGGTTGATGGCGCAATCATCCCGCTGTATCGGGAATTGCAAGTCACCGCCAACACCTTAGAGCAGCGCAGCACAGCATTTTGCAGCGCCCCCACCGCCGAATCCTTCAAAGTATTGCGCGAAGGCTGGGGCGAAACCTTGTTGGCATGGCATCGCACCGACGCGCTCATGTTTGGCCCCGCGATTGCCGATCAGATAGATTTCACCATCAATTTCAATCCGCCGAAAAAAATGATCATCAGCCGCTTGCTGACCGATGACCTTCCCCTGACTCCCGACAGCATCGCAAAAGCCGGAGTGGGCGGGCAAGGCTTAAGTACGCTGGAATTCTTGCTGTTTGATCGTGACAAAAGCGAAGCCGAACAACTGGCAAGCTTCCAAGGCGATACGGGCAAACGCCGCTGTGATTACGTGCAAGCTGCCAGCACCTTGCTGCATACCCAAGTACAAACCATCGCGAATGGTTGGCTGCAAGACAGCAACGGTTACGCCAGCGCTTTCCGCGATGCGCACAAGGGCAATGCCACCTTCGCCAGCGCCCGCCAAGCGGTAGATTTGCTGGTAGGCAAGCTGTATCAGTCCGCCGAAAAGTTTTCCAAAAACCGCATCGGCAATCCCTTGGGCAAAGGCATTGACCTCAATACCGAAGGCAAGCAGGAAGTGCTGAATACCTCCAACGCTTACCAACTGGAAGCCTGGCGCAGTGGCTATTCCATCCAAATCATTCGCGCCAATGTGGAAGGGATGCAACGTATTCTGCGGGAAGGCGGTGTATTGCAATGGCTACGCGACCACAACGAACGCGAAGTGGAAAAGTTCGTCGCCGATGCCATGCAGCAACGCTTCGACAATTACCTCAAGTTACCGCTGCCCAGTGCTGACCCTTTCGAGCTAATCAAGACGGGTAAAGGTAAAGAACTCGATGGTTATTACTACCTCGGTAATGACATTCAAATGGGAATCCGCCGCCAGCTTGCCAAAGTGCTAGGCGTACAACTCGGTTTCAACGACAACGATGGGGATTAAACAATGAATCGCCGCCAGTTTTTGTTACTTGCCACTGCCGGAACGTTTGGTGCGGCATTAGGGGTCAACACCCTAATGAAACGCGCCGCAGGAACACCTGTTGAAGCAGATACCAACCTCACCCATTTATATTCCGCCAGCGACAACCCACACGGCGGACACTTTCTAACCCGCTTAGACATGGCAAGCGGGCAACTGCAATCCTGCGCTGTCCCCATGCGCGGACACGCCGTATTACCCTTAGCAAACGACACCGCCCTACTGTTCGGACGCCGCCCCGCCTTTGAATGCGCCGTCGTCATGTTCACAGAAGCTCAAAACACCCCCATTCCCGCAACAGCCGGACGACATTTCAACGGTCACGGCTGTTTATCCTCTGCGGGTGATGTGCTGTTCACCACCGAAAACGCTTACGATGAAAAACGCGGCGTACTCGGTATCCGCGACAGCAAAACTTTCCAACACCTCGGCGAATACGACACCTTCGGACTTGATCCGCACGATATACAACTCATGCCCGATGGCAAAACGCTGGTCATTGCCAACGGCGGTATTGAACAGCACCCCGATTTCGGGCGGCGTAAACTCAACATTGACACCATGCAACCTTCGCTGGTTTATCTTGATGCGCAAACCGGCAAAAAAATTGACGAATACCGCCTACCCGACCGTCATTTAAGCATTCGCCACTTAATCGCCACTGCGGATGGCAGTGTCGGCGTGGCGCTGCAATACGAAGGCAATTTATACCGCCAACAACCCGCCTCCTTGGTCGCTTGGCAGCCGCACGGCGGTGAGTTGCAATTGCTCGACATTAGCGCCGCTGATGTAGCGCTGTTCAACGGTTACATGGCGGATTTAGCCTATGACCCGCAGCAACAAATTCTGGCGGTATCCTCACCACGCGGCAATCACACTAGCTTTTGGAGTACCCGCGAACGCCGTTTTCTGCACGCGCATTCCGTACCGGAACCCAGCGGCATCGCGTTTTTGCCACAACAGCAGCAATTTTTAGTCTCGGATGCGACCGGCGGCATTCACCGTTTTCCCTCAACCCTTCAACCCGCACCAGCCAGCCTGTTGCACCAGTTTTCCGACCAACGTTGGGATAACCATCTAGTAATAACATAATGACAGACCAGCCACTGTTCCCTATCAAAATACCTGGAGTTCTAGTATGAAAAAGACCTTATTAAGCATCCTGATTGGCGCATCCTTAACCAGCCCCGCTTTTGCCGCCACCACCCTCAGCGGTGTGGTGGAAGTCGAAGCCGGTTTTGTCAGCAATGATGACGGCGATAGCAGCGACCTCACTGTACCCGCCGTCGAACTCGGCATCGACAATCAGATCAATGACAAACTCGAAGGCCACGTCTTATTCCTCTACGAACAAGGTGAAAACAACGACAATATTGCGCTGGATGAAGCCACCCTTACCTTCAAACCGCGTGAAGGGCTGGATGTCACCGCAGGGCGCATGTACGTGCCTTTCGGTAAATTCGACAGCCATATGGTGTCCGACCCACTGACGTTGGAAATGGCGGAAACACAAGAAGAAGCCGTGCAACTGGGTGTCAGTTCCGGCGATATTTCCGGCTCGGCCTACGTATTCAAAGATGACAAAGATGGCAGCAACAAAATTGATGATTACGGCGTGAATCTCGATTACAGCGCCGACAACTTCGGGGCTGGCGTGAGCTATATTTCTGATGTGAATGATAAAGCAGCGGCAGGGCTAGGTATCCATGCCTCCGCTACTGTCGGCAAAGCCAGCGTGATTGCCGAACACATTCAAGTCGATGCCATCACGCTGGAAGATGACAGCAGCGTCGAACCCAGCGCCACCAATCTCGAAATCGGTTTCGATATGGGCAACGACCGCACCGTAGCACTCGCCTACCAGCAAACCGACGCGGCTGAGTCGCTGGAACTGCCCGAAAAAGCAGCGGGTATTGCCTACAGTATGCCCGTCTACGAAAAAGCCAGTTTCGCGGCTGAATACATGAACAACGAAGCCTACGATGGCAGCAAAGAAGATGTAATCACGCTGCAAGTGGCTTACGAGTTCTAAGCACCGCAGGCGTTGCCTCACTCGTGGCGCAACGCCTCAATCGGGTCTAGCCGCGCGGCGCGTTTCGCAGGCATATACCCAAACAACACACCAATCCCCGCCGAAAACACAAACGACAGCAAGTTAATCCCCACATTGAAAACATACGGCACATTCATCACTTGCGACAAGCCGATGGATACCAGCGTTGCCAACCCAATCCCAATCAAGCCGCCGAGAGAAGCCAGCACCACCGCCTCGATCAGAAATTGCAGCAACACTTCACGTTCCAACGCCCCAATCGCCAGCCGAATACCGATTTCACGGGTACGCTCAGTCACGGACACCAGCATAATATTCATAATGCCGATCCCGCCGACCAGCAAGCTGACCGAAGCCACCGCTGCCAGTAAAGTAGTCATCACTTGCGTCGTACCAGACAAGGCTTCGGCAATCTGGCGGGTATCCTGCACGTTGAAATTGTCGTCCTTGTCATCACCCAAACGGCGGCGTTCGCGCATCAAGTTGGTCAATTGCTCTTTGACGCTGGTAATGTCGTTTTCGTCCGCGACCGACACTTGGATGCTGGAAACGTTTTGATTGCCGGTCAAACGCCGTTGCACCGCTTTGATCGGCATAATGACGGTATCATCCTGATCGCGCCCCATCGACGCTTGCCCTTTGGATACCAATATACCGATGATTTCGCAGGAAAAGTTATTCACCCGCAAGCTCTCACCCACGGGTTGTTGCGTGCCGAATAATTCACGGCGAATGGTTTCCCCGATCAAACACACGGTTTGCCCCGCCTTTTCTTCTGCTTCGCTAAAGGTGCGCCCTGATGCCAGTTTCCAGCTTCCGGCAATAAAGAAATCGTTGGTCGAACCCGTCACGCTGGTTGACCAGTTGTTGGACATGGAAACGACCGTGGCACTCTTGCTCACCTCCGGCGCAACCGCTGCCAGCCCCGTAATCTGATTGCGGATGGCTTCGACATCTTCCAGCGAAAACGGGGGTGAACCGCCCCCGCCACCACCGCCTGGCCCCATCATGCGTTGCCCGTTACGGATTTGCAGCAAGTTGCTGCCAAGGCTGGATACCTGATTTTTCACCGCTTGGGTTGCACCATTGCCCAGCGTTACCATTGTAATGACTGCGGATACGCCAATCACAATCCCCAGAATCGTCAGGAAGGAACGCAATAAATTGCGGCGGATTTCGCGCAGAGCGAGTAAAAAGCTGCTCCATAACATCAGGTGATCTCCCGTTTGCGCACGTCGCTGTCGATATTGCCGTCAACGAAGTGGATGATGCGTTTGGCGTATTCCGCCATATCAGGTTCGTGCGTCACCATTAGCACCGTAATGCCTTTGTTTTCGTTCAGGTCGGTGAGCAATGCCATGATTTCATTGCTGGTCTTGGTGTCGAGGTTGCCGGTTGGCTCATCCGCCAGCAAAATGGTCGGGTTGGTGACTAACGCCCGCGCAATGGCTACCCGTTGCTGTTGCCCGCCGGACAGTTCTGCCGGGGTATGATGCCCCCAACCTTCCAACCCCACCTGTTTCAACGCGGCTTGGGCGGCAATATGACGCGCTTCGGTGGATTCGCCCCGATACAGCAGCGGCAATTCCACATTTTCCTGTGCGGAAGTTCGCGCCAACAGGTTGAAGCCTTGGAACACGAAGCCCAGATAGTGCCGCCGCAACAAGGCGCGTTCATTGCGCGACAACTGTTCCACATGCACATCGCGGAACAAATATTCGCCACCACTGGGGACATCCAAACAGCCCAGAATATTCATCGCAGTAGATTTGCCTGAACCACTCGGCCCCATGATGGCGACAAAATCACCTTGCTCAATGGTCATATTGACCCCATCCAGCGCTTTGAAGCTCGCCTGCCCTTGCCCGTAGATTTTGGTGATACCGCGTAATTCGATTAACGCACTCATGGCTTGCCACCTGCTGTGCCGCCTGTGCTTTCGGTGATCACCGCCATACCCGCTTTCAAGTCGCCGCTGACAATTTCGGTTTGCTTGCCATCGCTAATGCCGGTTTTGACTTCGACTGCCAGGGGCGCGTTGTTGTCCAGTACCCAGATTTTTTGCATTCCATCGGTGCTGGCGACGGGTGGCGTACCGTTGGGGCGTTTTTTGGCAGTACCCATACCCGGCGGACGCGGCATCAGTTGCGAAATGAAGCTGCTATTGGCACTCGCCGCCGCAGGCGTAGCCGCCACCACGGGGGTAAAGCGCAGGGCAGTATTGGGAATGAGCAATACATTTTCCCGCGATTCGGTCTTGATGGTGGCGGTGGCGGTCATGCCGGGGCGCAAGGTCAGGTCGGTGTTTTGCACCGCCAGCACGGTGAGATAGGACACCACATTTTCAGACGTATCCGCCCCCAAACTGACGCGGGTAATTTCAGCGGGGTATTTGCGCCCCGGCCATGCGTCCACGCTGAATTCGGCTTTTTGCCCGGCTTTGACTTGCCCTACATCGGCTTCATCCACGCCGACTTCGACTTCCATTTGTGCTAAATCTTCTGCCAATGTGAACAAAGTTGGTGCGGACAAAGACGAGGCGACGGTTTGCCCCGGTTCGACGGTGCGGGTCAGCACTACGCCGTTAATCGGTGAGGTGATCGTGGCTTTGCCGAGATTGGTTTCGGAGGAGCGCAATTCGGCAGTGGCTGAGGTCACGGTAGTTTTGGCGACTTCGGCATCGGCTTGGGAACGTTCCAGCGTTGCTTCGGCGGTATCCAACTCGGATTGGGCGGGCAATTTGCCGCCGGAGGCGCTGTACAACTCGCGTAAACGGTTGAGCTTGGTACGCGCTTCTTTGACGCTGGCGGCAGATTGTTTGACTTTGGCGTGCGCGGAAGCCAGCGAGGCTTTGCCTTTGGTGATGGTGTCTTGCAACTGGGTGGTGTTGAGGCTTGCCAACTTCTGCCCTTTTTTCACCACTTCGTTGGCATCGACCAGTACCTCATCGACTGTGCCGGAGAGTTCCGTGCCAATATCGACCTGATTTTTGGGCTGCAAGTTGCCTGTCGCTGTCACCGTGACACTGAGGTTGCCGGTTTTGGCGGGAGTGGTTTTGTAGCTGGTCTGACTTTTGGTTTGGGATGACCCCATGAAGTAATAGCCTGCGCCGCCTGCGATGATCCCTGCGACCAGCAGTGCCAGCAGCCACTTGCCCTTGTTGCCTTGGGAGGTTTTTTTGCCGCCTGCTGCCAATACCGCTTTGACGGAATCGTTGGTGGTTGAATTGATTGGGTTGCTCATAAGGTTCTCCTACCAGGCGCCGCCGATGGCTTTGTAAAGGCTGATCATTGCCTGAGTGTTTTCTGCTTGTGCGGACAACTGGCTTTCTTGGGCGCTCAAGACGCTGCGTTGCGCGTCCAGCACATTTTGGAAATCGGCAGTGCCTGCGTCATAGCTGAGTTGCGCCAGATGTTCGGCGCTGCGTGCCAATGCGACGTTTTGCGCCAGTAACGGTTGGCGTTCGCGTAGCGATTGCAGGGTGGAAAAGCTGTTTGCCACGTCCTGCAATGCGCTCAGTACGGCTTTTTGGTAGCTGGCAACGGCTTGTTCACGGGCGGCATCTTTGGCTTCGACCTGTTGTTTCAGCCTGCCACCGTCAAATAAAGGTGTGCTGATGGAGGCGGCGAGGGAACGGGCGATACTGCCGGTATCCAGCAAATCCGCCAAACTCAGGCTGCTGAGGCTGAGTGATCCGCCGAGGTTGAAGCTGGGGTAGAGGTTGGCTTTAGCTTCGCCGACCCGCAATCCGGCGGCGGTGATTTTGTATTCGGCAGCGCGGATGTCGGGACGTTGGCGAATGGCATTGGCGGGGATGTTATTCAGCAATTGCCCGCCAGCGGTCGGAATCGGTTTGGCGGCGGCGAGGCGGCTATTGAGTGCGCCCGGTTCTTTGCCGGTGAGGATGGCGAGGGCGTGTTGCGATTGGGTCACGCTGTTTACCAATGCGGGGATTTGTGCTTGAGTTTGCCCCAAACTCAGGTTGGCTTGATCGGCTTCCAAGCCGCTGGCAAGCCCTGCTTGTTGTTTCAGACCAATCAGGCGCACGGTTTCATCGCGCGAGGCGAGGCTTTGGCGCGAAACGGCGAGGCGGGCTTGTGCCAGCCGTAAGTTGACGTAGCTGCTGGCAACTTCGGCGGCGAGCGAGGCTTTGACATCTTCCAAACTGGCTTGGGTGGCTTGCAAGTCGGCGGCAGAGGCTTTATCGGCTAAACGATTGCCGCCGAAAATGTCGGCTTCCCAACTGGCATCGAGGTTTGCGCCGTAGCTATCGCTGCCACCGCTGCGGCGGGCGGATGCACCACTGGAGAGGCTGGGGAGCAAACTTGCTCCGGCAATCGCACGTTGCGCACGGGCAGCTCGCAGGCTGGCTTGCGCGGTTTTGATGTCGGGGCTGGCTTGCAGGGCTTCTTGAATCAGCGCGGTCATGAGCGGGTCGTTGAAGGTTTGCCACCATGCGGCTTGGATGGGTTTGCGTGCCAGCGCATTGCTGGGCTGAATTTGAACGGTACTGGTGGGCGTGGGAGTATCGCGAATGCTGGCGGGCGTACACGCGACAGTTGCCATGCAAACAGCGAGGCTAATCAGCAGGCGTTGCGGAGTCGATGCCATGAACATAATCCTGTGAGTGATTTCCATGACAAGAGTGTGGCGCAGGCTGACGTAAAGGTGGGTAAATCGTATGTAAAGATAGGTAAAGATGCTGTATCAGCGTAATCCGGTGGAGAGATACGCCCTAAAACTCCCCGCATCCGTCCCCGCCGCACTGACCACGTAATCGTAGCCCTCGCCCCCTGCCAACACTTGCCAAGATTGCAAAGTGATGTTTAGCAGGGCGAACAAATGCAGCAAAAAATCGGTTTCCACCTGATTGTTAACATCGCCACGGCCCCCGTAACCGCTCTCAATTTTGATCAAATCACCTTGGATTTCGACAACGTTGTATACCCAAATATTGCGCGGATCGTTGCCCGTCAGATTACCCAAATAGGCATCCGCA
The DNA here is from genome assembly GCA_022828425.1 of Candidatus Thiothrix sulfatifontis. Lineage (NCBI taxonomy): Bacteria > Pseudomonadati > Pseudomonadota > Gammaproteobacteria > Thiotrichales > Thiotrichaceae > Thiothrix > Candidatus Thiothrix sulfatifontis. The sequence goes on along the minus strand of CP094685.1, from coordinate 1,763,338 downwards.
TTTGCGCTATCCATCAAAGTGTAGGGGGTATCGTTACACAAGCGGTAGCCATCGAGGGTAGTGTTTTCCAACGCCTGCGCCAATGCTGCAATACTGTCAGGGGTAACGTGCGCCAACAGCAACCAATCAGGCCCGTTACCATTCGCGGCGAGTTGCCAGCACCACGGTTTTACCTTCGTCATTCTTGTTCTCCATGTACGTCCATCGCGCAGTCAGTATACACTCTGCGCACTATTGACCCATCAGGAATCGAATCATGTTGTATTGCTACGGTGACTTATGCCCGCTACGCGCCGACTGCTATCGGCATACCCAACCGACACCGGGGCGGGACAGATTCGCCGCCCTGCCCTACGATGCCGTCAGCGGAACGTGCGACTATTTCCACAGCAATGAACCGACCGAAGCCCTGATCCGCGAAACGGCGTATTACTTGTGGCTGCGCGAAGGTTGCCCCGACAATCGCGCCAACGCACATTGGGCGCAAGCGTACCAAAATTTGTGCCTCAGCACTGGTCGTGTAAAGCCGTGTAAAAAATTGTAAAACCCCGCCCCCTCCCCACGCATTCGCCGTATGATTCCAGCCATATCATCACACTGAAACCCACACCATGAGCAAGCTATTACTGGTCGACGACGACATCGAACTTACCACCATGCTGACTGAATACTTGGAACGCGAAGGTTTCGACATCACCGCTGTGCATAACGGTGACGCGGCGGTGCGCGAAGCCCTCAACGGCGATTACGCGCTGGTGGTGTTGGATGTGATGATGCCAGGCATGAGCGGTATCGAAGCCCTCAGCCGCATCCGCACCCACAGCAAAATGCCGGTACTCATGCTCACCGCCCGTGGCGACGACATCGACCGCATTATCGGCTTGGAACTCGGCGCGGACGATTACGTCCCCAAACCGTGTATGCCGCGTGAATTGGTTGCCCGCATCCGCGCCATCCTACGCCGCACCAGCAGCGACACCACCACCACGAATCACGAACCGCTGCAAACCGGCGCACTCACCCTTTACCCCGAAAAACGCCAAACCCTATGGCACGGGCAAGCCTTGGAACTCACCAGCACCGAATTCAACCTGCTGGAAGTGTTCGCACGTCAAGCCGGGCAACCCGTCAGCAAAGCCGACCTTTCCACCCACGGTTTAGGGCGAGCATTGACCCGTTACGACCGCAGCATCGACGTACACATGAGCAGCATCCGCCACAAACTCGGCAACTTGCCGGATGGACGTTCCTGCATCCAAACCGTGCGCGGCATCGGCTACCAATTGATCGGGGAATAAGCATGGGCAGACTGTTTTGGAAAATTCTCCTCACGTTTTGGCTGACGTTGTTAATCACGGGCAGTATCACGGGCATTGCCGTTTGGCTACATCAGAACCAATCCATTTATTCCGCTCCTTCCCCCGTGATCGAAAAAATTCACCGCCCCCCACACCGCTTCCCATTTGGGCTATTGATGACAGGCGTGACTGCCAGCTTTATATCCAGCTTTCTGCTGGCGTGGTATTTTTCGCAACCGATCGGCATCTTGCGTAAAGCCTTTCATGCTGCCGCCAAAGGCGATTTGAGCCAACGCGTCACCTCAACGATGGGTTCGCGGCGTGATGAAATCGCTGATTTGGGGCGGGATTTCGACGACATGGCAACCAAACTGCAAATCCTGATGGCTTCGCAACGCCGTTTGCTGCACGACGTTTCGCACGAATTGCGCTCCCCGTTGGCACGCTTGCAAGCCAGTATCGGTCTGGCGCATCAACAGCCGGAAAAAGTGGCAAGCAGCCTTGCCCGCATTGAACACGAAGCCGGGCGGCTGGATACCTTAGTGGGCGAAGTGCTGACACTTTCGCGCCTCGAATCCGGCGTGCCGCAACCGTTGGATGAATACATCGACATTCTGGAACTTGCCGATGCGGTGATTGATGATGCGCGGTTTGAAGCAAATGCACTGTCACGCCAAGTGTTGTTTCAGTGTGATGTGGAGGGCAATCCGATCATCCAAGGGTACGGTGAATTGCTGTATCGCGCCTTGGAAAACGTGGTGCGTAATGCTATTCACCACACCCCCGAAAACACGGCAGTCACGTTGGCGATTCACCACGATATTACCGCATCGCGTTTGCATCTGACGGTGGATGATCAAGGGTCGGGCGTACCCGAAGCAGAATTGGGGAGCATTTTCGAGCCGTTCCAGCGTAGCAGTAACGCCAGCGCCAGCGCCAGCCGTAACGGTTACGGGCTGGGGTTAGCGATTGCGCGGCGGGCGATTGAGAGTCACGGTGGGACGATCCGTGCTAAAAACCTCGGCAGCGGCGGTTTGCGGGTGGAAATCTATTTACCACTCACGGTTACAATGCAACCAGGCTAGAAGCTTTCAAACTCACATTATCACTGGTGATGCTGGTGCTTTTATCCAAGAAACTGTCCAGCGGGTAGCCGAGTGCAGCGTCATACGCCGTTTTGACAATGGCGTATTTGCTGTTGATGGCGGTTTCGATTTGCGTAAACAACTGTTCAATGGTTTTACCTTTGGCTTTCAAATCACGTGCAGACAACTTTTTATTGCTTGCCAAATTCACGCCTTCAGTCAAGACACCCGCTTTCACCGTCAGCTTTAAACGCAATGCCGCACTTGTGCCAGTTTTCTGCTCCAACACATAGGTATAATTCAAGAGGTTTTGCGCACGCCACAGGTCACGGTTTTTCTTCAAATCACTCAGTAAGACCGCGTAAGGATCAACGGGTGCGGTGAAATTAACGGCTGCTTGCACAGCGGCTGCGGCATCCAACAAACCCGTGCCGCAACTGGCGCAAGGTTGCGGGAAAGCTCGCGCACTCGACTTCAGCAGACTTTCCACTTGATCCGGTGTCAGGGTGGGTTTGGCAGCTAACATCAATGCGACCACGCCGGACACATGCGGCGTTGCCATGCTCGTGCCTTGGTAATATTTGTACGTGTCGGCAAGCGCGGTTTGCGTCCCCGTATTCAGGGTGGAAACGATGCCATCGGCGGCGATACCCGTGTTCATCGAACCGCCCGGTGCGGCTAAATCGACGACCGTACCATAGTTGGAATAATAAGCACGTCCGCCGTTTTTGCCGGTCGCCGCCACGGTCACAACGCCTGCACAGTTGGCGGGTGAAAATTGGCTGGCATCGGTATTGTTATTACCCGCCGCCACCACGACCACGGCATTTTTGCCGCGTGCGGTATTGATGGCATTTTGCATGGTTGAACCGCACGCGGATGCGCCGCCCAAGCTCAAGTTAATAACACGCGCGGGATTCGGGTTCACTGGCACACCTGATACCGTGCCGCCTGCCGCCCAAATAACCCCCGCTGCGATGTCGGAAGTATAGCCACCGCACTTGCCCAATGCGCGTACCGGCAAGGCTTTGGCAGCATAAGCAACTCCAGCAATGCCTTCGGCATTATTACCAGCCGCAGCAATCGTGCCTGCTACGTGCGTGCCGTGCCAACTGCTGTTCATCGCGGTGGTGCTACCGCATTCGCCTGCCAGCACGTAGTCGCCCGCATCCGTCGCGTCACCGTCGCGCCCGTTGCCGTCATTACCGACAGCAGTATCAGCAATCATGTCGTAGCCCGCCAATAAATTAGGCAACAAATCCACATGCGGCAAGACACCCGTATCGACGACAGCCACCACACTCCCCTGACCAGCGGTGTAACCCCATGCTTGCTCGGCGTGAATACCACTGACAGCATCCAACAATGACCATTGATAACTGAGGTAGGGATCATTTGGCGTAACCGGCGCTGGCACTTCCATGCGGTTCATAATGAAGTCTGGCTCGACGTATTCCACTTCTGGTAACTGCTTCAACCAAACAGACAACTTATCCCAATCCGCTTTCTTTTTGCGCTTTTCAAAACGAAAAACATCGGCTTTATCCGCTGTAGTTTTGGCGTAAGTGAATTTTTCGCCCTTCTCAGTACGCAGACGTGACAACGCTTTATCAACAACAACTGAGCTGGCATTATCACGGAAACGAATAATCAACTGATCGGTATCAGGCTGCGCTGGTGCAGGCAACGTAACCGTTTTTTTGGTAGAAGATGGCGTATCTGGCACGTTCGCCGAGACGGTTTGCGCAAAGACAGCAGCAGAAACAGCCAATACGATGGAGCATAGGTGGAGATGCTTGGGGATTAACATCGGTCTTTATCTCATTTTATTGTATGCCCTATTCACTAATTATTATTTTTTATATGTAAGCAATACTGACAGATAACCGATGAAATGCAATCCCCAACTGATAAAAGGTAGTGACAAAGCTGAGAATTCAGGCAAACCGCAGGGTTACACGGAACAATTCACCAATTTCATCAAACGTGATCCGTTCCTGCATTAGCTTCAGCATCATTGGAATTCCCCTGCCCAAACCATCGAAGTAGCGCAGATTATCGAGGAATTTCATCAGGAAAATATTACGCGGGGCAGAGTTGCCATAGCGGATTTTATTCAACGTCAGGGTATTCGCCAACTTGCCGGGGGAGGTAATTTCGATCCGATCACTATAGACATGCACCTGTATTTTGCGCTGGCTGAGGGAATAATCGCGGTGAGCAACGGCATTCACCATCGCCTCACGCAAGACTTTGAGCGGAACCAGCACGGTTTCACTACGGCGTGTGCCTTCAATGGTGGATGGGTTTGGCAAGAAAAGCTGGAGCAAAGCCACCGTTTTGTCGATCAGTTCCGGCAATGTGCCCAGCACTTCCTTTTTGTCCAATAGGTCATCGGTGAGGTCATCGCCTTTAAAGACGGCGAACATGATGGAAGCGTGTGGTAGGCGGCGCTGAGGCTGTTTACCGAACATCAGCAGTCCACCGACGGTTGCCACTTGTTTGCCTTCGAGTTCGGTCAGGATGTCCGCATTCAACAACAGGCTTTGCTGTTCGTCGTTTGGCAAATCAATAAAGGCGGTGTCGTAGTAGGTGCGGTAGTAATGATCAACTAAGCGGAAGTCGATGCCTTCGATACTGGTATCGGCAACGGGTGCTGTATCGAAATGTACCAACCCTGCTTGCTGAAATAAACGGCTCAATTCTTCCTTGGTAGCGGTGCGATTGGTTGAACCGACCCGCAGCCAATACTTGCCATCCAACGTTTGATAGGGCTTATCCTTGCCTTTGGGGATGGTCACAGCACACACGACTTTCCCTTCGATAGCGACGTGCGTAACGTCCACACACAAGGCGGGAATGATGTTGTTACGGCTGATATTGGCAATCCATGTATCAAGATTGTCCGCGTGGATACCTGAAATTGCCTCATCATCCTCAACACCGATCAGTAACGTTCCGCCCAAAGTATTGGCAAACGCCACGATTTCCCGTGCCACAGAATCGGGGCGAACGTCAGCCGACTTGAATTCAAGCTGGGCGTTTTCACCTTGGGCGATCAGTTGTTGGATGGTATTAATCATAATAACAAACATATATTGCATTAAAGGAAAGATTATAGCACATGTATCAATAGGGAACTTCTAAAAACCTGTGGATAACCATGTTAAGTTATTGATTTTTCGTTATCGAATTTGACAATAATGTAGGTTTTTAGAGGTTCCCAATAGCTTAATGAGTCGATTGACTTTTCAGCCAAACCCATTTATCAAAACAGCTTTTGTTTCTTTTTTCATACCATTCGGAACATATAAAATATTCAGCACCATATGCCCTAATAATAGGTTTAGACCAATATCTTGAAGGTTTTTTCTCATCAGCTAATAACTTCTTCTTTAATAAAGGCATTTGGATGCCAAATATTTTTTTAGAATATTCAGCTAATTGCATTAACTCAACCTCTTCTTTTGATATTTCGTTTTCTTCAAACATCTGTATCAGTTTTTCTCGCACACGCTCACCAATTTTTCTTTGATTTTGCAGCATATCGTCACTGTTAGTGTCAATTTTTTTTGGAAGCTGACTAATACTACTTTTTTCTGAAAATATTTGATACATTTGTATGCTACGCATAAATAACTCTGAAGTATCGGCAACAGAGGATGTAACTTCGAGGACAGGCTGAAGTATTTTTGTATTAAAAGAATCATTTGCAATCAACTTAATGTTAAAATTAAGATCATTTTTTCTGAGAATTTTTTCAACCTGAATCAAACAAGAATCAAGACTTTCAATTATAAGTACTCATGCAAAAGTTTTTCGGAAAAAGCAATCTTTATAAATCAATACGTTACGTTTTTTAAGTTCCGGGAAACTTATGCCAGAGTACTTATTATAATTTATTTTAGGAGATGCAAAAATTATATCGCCTTCGGAACAATCAAAATAACCATGAACACACATTGCTGTCCTTAACAGTTTTTTTACTATTTTCATGATAGTTTCATCTTTAGGGCCATAGTTAAGCCCGGACTCATGAAAAGCAACATCTACAGCGTAAATACTCCGAAGTCCCCCTGCATATGAAACACCCATAACATCAATTTCTGCTTGCTTGATTAATTGACTAAGCGAGGTGTTTTTCTTATATATTCCGTAATCATGCTCATGCTTAAAATAATCATCAGACTCACGCATTACTTGTTCGATTACGCTTTTATTCATCAAGTCCCAAGACTCAACTGATGGCTTCCAATTCATTTGCACAAGTTGGCATTTTTTCGTATGCCTGAGCCACGATAAAACTAACGACTCTCCAATTTCTATTTTCATTGGGTGTTACATCCTTATTTCCATCAATGTCCATCCATTCTAGCAAAATATTTCATCGCATCACGGAACATATTCAGGATGAATCCGATGAATAATGCATCATATCGTAGCATTACCCCTGATCGCCTGCTTTCACAGGCCGACTCAATTCCGGTGGCAACTGCACAATCTCACAAGCACCACGATACTGCTCCGGCACATTGTCGGGGCATTCCCCACACAGTTCATTGCCTGGCACAGCGAAATCAAGCTTGCGTGGGTAGGGCAAATTCAGCCCGTTCATGATGACGACAAATGCTTCCTGCGAGGTGTTGTTGCCCACACGCGGGTTGCGACTTTTTTCCTGTCCGATGGTGGTAAGCTGCCTGCCTTCATAGTCATGTGCCGGATAGACCAAGGTTTCATTCGGCAAGGTAAAAAATTTCTCGGTAATGCTTTGGTATAATTTAACCGGATCGCCCGATTGGAAATCCGTGCGCCCGCAGGCTTCAATCAACAGCGCATCGCCGGAAAACAAGACTTTTTGCATCCCGTTATCCAGCAGGTAAGCGTGGTGATGCCCCGTATGCCCCGGTGTAAATAACGGGTGCAATTCAATTTGCCCCACCCGGAACACCTGATTTTCCTCCACCCCCAAGTCTGCGCAAGCCAGTTTATCCATCGCGGGAACCACGATTTTGCTGCCGGTGTAAGCCCGCAATTTACGCGCCCCGGTCAGGTGGTCGGCGTGCATGTGAGTTTCCAGCGTGTAGGTCAGTTTCAAGCCCAATGCCTGCAATACCGCCAGATCGCGCTCAACCGTGTCGATTACCGGGTCAATCAGCACGCACTCGCCCGTGTGTTCACAGGCCAGTAAGTAGGTGTAAGTGCTGGAGTCTTGCTCAAAAAGCTGTCTGAAAATCATTCGGTTTCTCCTATTTTGCGGCGAGGAAATTACTTTGATGATACAACACCCAAGCCCCCATTAAAATGAGAATTGCTTGCATTATCGTGCTCGCCATGGATAATGCGAATCTTTCTTATTCAACCCGAAGGCAGAACCCATGTTTAAGCAAATCGCCCTGTCATTACTGGTTGCCAGCATTGCCGCCCCCGCGCTGGCAGATAGCGAAGTCAATGTCTATTCCGCCCGCAAAGAACAACTGATCAAACCGCTGTTCGACAAATTCACCGCCGCGACGGGCATCAAGGTCAACCTCGTCACGGGCAAAGACGACGCGCTGCTGGAACGCCTCAAACTCGAAGGTGAAAACACCCCCGCCGACCTGCTAATGACTGCCGACGCTGGACGTTTGTACCGCGCGGTACAAATGGAGCTGACCCAACCGGTTGAATCCGCCACACTGAAAAAAGACATTCCTGAAAACCTGCGTGATCCCGCCAACCAGTGGTTTGGATTGACCTCCCGCGCCCGCCCAATCTTTTACGTGAAAGACAAAGTGAAACCGGAAGAGCTTTCCACCTACGAAGACTTGGCTGATTCAAAATGGAAAGGACGTATCTGCGTGCGCTCTTCCGACAATATTTACAACCAGTCAATGCTGGGTTCGATGATCGCGGTGAACGGCGCGGAAAAGGCACAGGCATGGGCTAACGGCTTGGTGAAAAACTTTGCGCGTCCACCCGAAGGCGGCGACCGTGACCAAATCAAAGCGGCTGCGGCTGGGCAATGCGACATTGCCATTTCCAACACCTACTACTACGTGCAAATGCTAACGGGTGAAGAGGCGGAAGACAAAGCCGCTGCGGAAAAAATGGCAATCTTCTGGCCTAACCAATCCGACCGTGGTACGCACATCAATATCAGCGGTGCGGCTGTCACCAAAACCGCCAAAAACAAGGATAACGCCATCAAACTGATGGAGTTCCTGGTCAACGACGAGTCGCAAAAATGGTACGCCGAAGCCAATCAGGAATACCCCGTGAAAGCCGGTATTGCGCCCAGTGCGATGCTCAAAGGTTGGGGCGAATTCAAAGCCGATAGCCTGAACCTATCCGAACTCGGCAAACACAATGCTGAAGCCGTGAAAATCATGGACAAAGCTGGGTGGAAATAAAACCCCTGCTCTGGCGTGCCGTGCTATTGGGCATGGCATTGCTGACTGCTTTGCCGATCCTCGCAGTATTCGGCTACGTGTTCGTGCCTGCGCCCGAAGTTTGGCAGCATTTACGCGAAACGGTGCTCACCGATTATTTGCTGAATACGCTGTGGCTGGTATTGGGCGTGGGGTTTGGCGTATTGCTGCTGGGGCTTCCGGCAGCATGGCTGAACAGCATGTGCGAGTTTCCGGGGCGACGCTTTTTTGAGTGGGCATTGCTGTTGCCGATGGCAATGCCTGCTTACATTATTGCCTACACCTACACGGGAATGCTGGATTTTTCGGGGCCAGTGCAAACCTTGCTGCGCGACCTCACGGGGTGGGGGTATGGCGATTATTACTTCCCGAATGTGCGCTCCCTTGGTGGCGCAATCACCATGCTTTCACTCGTGCTGTTCCCGTATGTGTATTTGTTGGCGCGGGCAGCGTTTTTGGAACAGTCGATTTGTGTGCTGGAAGTGAGCCGCACGTTGGGGTCAAACCAGTGGCAAAGTTTCTTGCGGGTGGCGTTGCCGTTGGCGCGTCCGGCGATTATTACCGGCTTGTCGTTGGCGTTAATGGAAACGTTGGCGGATTTTGGCACGGTGCAATATTTTGGCGTTTCGACCTTTACCACGGGCATTTTCCGTACTTGGTTTGGGCTGGGCGATCATGCAGCGGCTTCGCAATTGGCAGCGTTGCTGATGGGGTTTGTATTCATGCTGATCCTGTTGGAACGTTGGTCGCGGAGTCGGGCGCGGTATCACCATACCTCCAGCAAGTATTCGCGCATTCCTAAATTCCGCTTGCGTGGCTGGACGGCAGTGGCGGCGGTGTTGGCGTGCGCCCTGCCCTTGTTGCTGGGGTTTGTGATTCCGGTGGGGCAATTGCTGCATTGGAGCATTAAAGTTGCCAGCAAGGGGCTGGATAGTGATTTCATCAATCTGGTGTGGCATAGCTTGATGCTGGCAAGTTTGGCGGCAGTATTTGCGCTATTGCTGGCGTTGATTTTGGGCTATGGCAAGCGGCTAAATAATGATCCGTTGGTGAATATTGCTGCGCGGATTGCGGCGATGGGGTATGCGATTCCGGGGACGGTGATTGCGATTGGGGTGCTGATTCCGTTTGCCTGGGTGGATACGCAACTCAACCACCTGAGCAAGCAGTTTTTCGACAGCAATGTGGGCTTGTTGCTGAGTGGCACGCTGTTTACGCTGCTGTTTGCCTACAACGTGCGCTTTTTGGCGGTGTCGCTGCAAACGGTGGAAGCGGGTTTGGGCAAGATTAAACCGACGCTGGATAATGCGGGGCGTTCGTTGGGCTTGAGTCCCTTGGGCGTATTGCAGCGGCTGCATTTGCCGTTGATGAAAGGCTCGTTACTCACCGCGATTTTGCTGGTGTTTGTGGATGTGTTGAAAGAATTACCTGCCACACTGATTTTGCGCCCGTTCAATTTCAATACGCTGGCAGTGCGGGCGTATGAATTGGCTTCGGATGAACGGTTGGCAGATGCGGGTTTACCGTCGCTGATGATTGTGGCAGCGGGGATTATTCCGGTGATTTTATTGAGCCGCTCAATTAGTCGGTCGCGGGCTGGGGAACATTAATGAGCAAGTTAGTCCTGCAAAACATTCACATCGAATACGGCAACAATGCGGTGGTACACGATGTCAATCTGACGGTGGAAGATGGGAAAATCGGTTGTTTGCTAGGGCCAAGCGGCTGCGGTAAGACGACGCTGCTGCGGGCGATTGCTGGTTTCGAGCCTGTCACCCGTGGCACAATTACACTCAAAGATCAGGTGATCAGTGCGCCCAATGTGCATTTGCCACCGGAAAAACGCAATATCGGCATGGTGTTTCAGGATTACGCACTGTTTCCGCACCTGAGCATTGCTGACAATATCACCTTCGGGATTCGCAAACAGTCGGGCAAGGACAAGGTGCGGCGTGTGGCGGAATTGCTGGAATTGGTGAATTTGCCCGGTTACGAAAAGCGTTATCCGCACGAATTGTCAGGCGGGCAACAACAGCGGATTGCACTGGCACGCGCCCTTGCGCCGCAACCGCGTTTGCTGTTGCTGGATGAGCCATTTGGTAGCCAAGACGTGGAATTGCGCGAAATGCTGGCGCGGGAAGTGCGCGATATTCTCAAGCGCGAAGGCATGACCGCGATCCTGGTGACGCACGATCAGCACGAAGCGTTTGCGATGGCGGATGAAATCGGCGTATTGCAAAGCGGACGGTTGCAGCAATGGGACACGGGTTACAATTTGTATCACAAGCCGGTGAATCAGTTTGTGGCTGGGTTTATTGGGCAAGGTGCGCTGATTGCGGGGACAGTGTTGAATCACGACACCGTTTCCACCCTACTGGGCGCAATCAAGGGCGAAGTTCCGCTCGAATGCCAACCCGATTGCCCGGTTGATGTGCTGATTCGCCCCGATGATCTGAAACTGGTTGCGGATGCACCGCGTAAGGCGAAAGTTGTTTCACGGGTTTTTCGCGGGGCAGAATACCTTTATGTGCTGGGTTTAGCCGATAACAGCCAAATTCTTGCGTTAGCACCTAGCCATCAAGAGTATGCGATTGGCGAAACGGTGTGTTTCGAGTTAGATATGCAACACCTCATCATCTTAATGCGGCGTTGATTTAATACACATTATTGCGCGTATTATAACTTACTAAAAGCAGCCGCTATATCAGCCACACTTAAAGCACGCACAGGCGGGATCTCTGGAATAATTTGCGAGACGTGATAGTCATCTGGAATATGCAGCGTTAACGTCCAAGTATTGGCATTAAATGACGCTTTCTCTTTGGATAACTCCACTGCTTTAGGAAAGGTATATAGCGGTGAATAAAAGCAGATTTTATAAAAGCCTGATTGAAGTTTGATTTTGCGCAGGTTGAAAGCAGTTTCTGATGGTTCAGCAACCTGCTTAAAAGAAATTTTTCCGGTTTCACTGGTATCAAACGCCAGCCAGTCGCCCGATGCCCACCCTAATTTTCTGAACAGCCCAGCCCCAAACGACAAACACAGATTATCTCGACCACCCACATGCTCCATATCCAGGATAATATCGAAACTTCCTGAAGCAGGTTTCTTACTCATTCATTGCCTCAACTGACATCATTAAACAGACACTGTATTGCGATTTATTCACGCTTACGATTAGCCGCATTCAGCTTTTGATATTATTGGATGCACTTAACCCAAGTGTCGTCTAGGACAATACGGATTAATAGACGTAGCCGAATCAGCAGGATATTTACAGAGAGTAACAGGCATAACGAGAAAATAAAAGTCTTAACCGAAAATTCATTTAACAAGCCGTTTGCCGCAGTCCTCAGAAATGCCTATGATGTTGGCGATGATTCACTTAATGATTAATAACCATGCTGTACTTGTGTGAGAAACCTAGCCAAGCACGCGATATTGCCCGCGTGTTAGGTGCAAGCGGGCGTGGTGATGGCTGTTTACAAGGCCAAGGAATTGTCGTCACTTGGTGCTTTGGGCATTTGTTGGAGCAAGCCGAACCGGATGCTTATGGCGAGCAATACAAGCGCTGGAATTTTGCCTCACTGCCCATTTTGCCGCAGCAGTGGAAATTGGACGTGAAAAAATCCGGGGCAAAACAATTCAAAGTTATCAAAGCATTACTCGCAAAAACCCAGCACGTCGTCATTGCAACGGATGCGGATCGCGAAGGCGAAATGATTGCGCGGGAAGTGCTCGATATGTGCCGTTATCACGGGCAAATTTCACGCCTGTGGTTATCCGCCTTGGATGATGCCAGCATTCGTAAAGCCTTAGCGCAACTCAAACCCGGTGCCGCAACCGAATCCCTGTATCAGGCAGGCTTGGCGCGTAGCCGTGCCGACTGGTTAGTGGGCATGAATTTGAGCCGTGCTTATACGTTAGCCGCGCAATACAACGGGCAACTGACGGCTAACAGTGGGGCATTGAGTGTCGGGCGCGTCCAAACCCCCACGCTACGGCTGGTGGTGGATCGCGATGAACAAATTAAACATTTCGTGCCGCTGGATTATTGGGATGTGACTGCCGCGTGCTTGCCCGATGCTGCCGAACAAACCTTCAAAGCCAACTGGATTCCACAAAAAGGTCAGCAAGGCATTGACGCGGAAGGCCGTTGCCTAGACAGCCAGTTAGCCGAACACGTCGCGACAAGCTGCAAAGGGCAAGACGCCAAGGTGCTGCGCTGCGATACTGAACGCAAACGCCAGAACGCGCCGTTGCCCTACGAGCTTTCCGGTTTGCAAGTAGAAGCCTCGCGGCGTTGGGGCATGAGCGCCAAACAAGTGCTGGATGTGGCGCAAGCTTTGTACGAAACCCACAAACTCACCACCTACCCGCGTACCGATTGCGGCTATTTACCCGTGTCGCAACACGCGGATGCAGCGGCAGTCTTCCAAGCGCTCACTCAAACAGACCGTAACTTGTCCGCGCTGGTGGCGCAAGCCAACCCTAGTCGCAAAAGCAAAGCATGGGATGACAGCAAAATTACCGCCCACCACGGCATAATTCCCACCGCCGCCAAAGGCAGTATTGAGCGCTTGTCAGAAGCCGAATTTTTTATCTACGACCTGATTCGCAAACGTTATTTGGCGCAATTTTTCCCCGCTTACGAATACGATCAAAGCGTGATCGAACTGGAATGCCAGCAGTACAAATTCCGCGCATCAGGGCGCGTTGATCGGGTCGCAGGCTGGAAAATTGCCTACCAAGAACCCGGTGACACTAGCAGCGTTCCCGCTGACTTAGACGCACAAGCCTTGCCGCAATTGAATGTGGGGGATAGCGTATTGATTCAGGATACCGAATGCCTCAAACGCCAAACCAAACCGCCCGCGCCATATACCGAAGGCACATTGATACAAGCCATGAAAGGTATCGCCAAACACGTTGAAAACCCCAAACTTAAAGCGATTCTCAAAGAAAACGCCGGAATCGGCACCGAAGCCACCCGTGCGGCGATTATCGAAACACTCTTACTCCGCAAATTATTGGAGCGCGAAGGCAAAAAGAAACACCTCCGCGCCACCCCCAAAGGCGTCGCCTTGATCGGTATGTTACCCAATGCGGTGAAAGATCCCGCATTGACGGCGGCGTGGGAACAAGCGCTCGAAGCAGTAGCCAGTGGTGAAATGCTACTGGAACAATTCATGGAAAAGCAGCAAAACTGGCTGCATAAAGTGCTGGCACGCGCCAAAGCCAGCGTGGGCACAATGCCCGAAACACCAACAAAAGTACCCTCACCCCAAATGCCTATTCAAGAAGCCGTTGCCGAGAGCCAACTCTGCCCGGCTTGCGGCAAGAACATGGTCAAGCGTGAGGGTAAATACGGCGTATTTTGGGGATGCGGTGGGTTTCCACTCTGCAAAACCATCGTCAATATTCGCAATAATCACAAAGCGTGACGGCGTTACACCGTGAATGCGGGCGGGCTATGAGCCAGTAAGCGCTTAGGGATAATCACCCCGTTGACGGCTGCGCCTAAACCGATGAATTCGCCGGACTCGCTGTACAAACGCAGCAGTTCGGCATCGGCATCGTCAGTCCGTACTTTTTGCCCCTGACGCAAGCGCACAATCACCGTTTCATCCAGAGTGAGAGCCGCTAGGTGCGGTAACGCGGCATCCAGTGGCAACAACAGCGCATCCAAGGCTTGAGGATCTTGCTCCGCTAGTGCTCGCAGTTTTTCCAACGTGTGCATACCCGATGCGCCAAACGGCTCGACCGATTCACGCCGCAGCATCGAAACATACGCGCCACAACCCAGCTTTTCGCCAATATCTTCCACCAGCGTGCGGATGTACGTGCCTTTGCTGCATACCACATCCAACGTTAGCGTATCGGCGGTGCGTGACAACACTTGCAGGGAATGAATCGTCACCGCACGCGCCGCACGTTCCACTTCCACGCCTTGCCGCGCCAGCTTATAAAGCGGTTGCCCGTCTTTTTTCAACGCGGAATACATCGGGGGAATTTGGCTAATCTCGCCACGGAATTGCGCCAACACCGCTTCCAGCATCGCATCGCTAATCTCAGGAATGGGGCGCGGATTGAGCTTTTCACCTTCCGCATCACCCGTGGTACTCACATACCCCAAGGTTGCGGTGGTCAGATAACGCTTGTCGGAATCGAGCAGAAAGGCAGAAACCTTGGTGGCTTCACCAAAACAGACTGGCAACATGCCAGAAGCCAGCGGATCGAGACTGCCCGTGTGCCCGGCTTTTTCCGCTTGGAAGAGGAAACGCGCATCTTGTAAGGCTTTATTGCTGGATACGCCTAAGCCTTTATCCAACAATAAAATGCCATTCAGTTTGCGAAAACGCCGCTTACTCAAGGAGCAGCCGTGCCGTTATTAGCATCAATCACATCAGCCGCTTCCGCTTCATCTGCATCGTCATCTTCATGCCGATCAGAAGCCACGGCTTTAGCAATCAGTGCTGACAACGCATTACCCTTGGTTTGGGTGTCGTCGTAAAAGAAGTGCAATGCCGGTGTCATGCGCAATTTCAGCAAATGCCCCAGTTCACGCCGCAAGAAACCGGCAGCATGGTTTAAGGCTTCCTGCGCTTCCAACCCTTGATCGGCTTGCAAAGCGTCGAACCAGATTTTGGCGTGAGCAAAGTCTTTGGACACTTCCACATCCAGCAGTGTGATCATCCCGACTCGCGGGTCTTTCACCCGATCGCGAATCAGGATAGCCAAATCGCGGCGGATTTGTTCGCCGACCCGATCCGCACGGGCAAAACCTTGAGGGCGTGAATGATGACTGGGCATAGTTTAAATCTTCCGCGCCACTTCAATGCGTTCGTAACATTCGATGTTATCGCCTTTACGCACATCGTTGTAATCTTTGACCGCGATACCGCACTCCGTCCCCATGTGGACTTCTTTCACGTCATCACGATGACGACGTAAGGATTCCAACTCACCGTTGAAAATCACCACGTTATCACGCAACACGCGAATTGGCAGGCTACGGCGCATGGCACCATCGACCACCAAGCAACCCGCCACTTGACCCAATGCCGAGGAACGGAACACATCGCGCACTTCCGCCAAACCGACAAAGACTTCGCGCACTTCTGGCGACAACAAGCCGCTCATCACCGCTTTAATGTCATCAATGACTTCGTAGATGATGCTGTAATAACGAATCGTGACACCGTTATCCGCTGCGGTTTTACGCGCGGTAGCGTCGGTACGCACATTGAATGCGATCATCGTGGCTTTGGACGCCATCGCTAAGTCAACGTCACTGGCGCTAATGCCGCCAACACCGGATGCCACCACCCGCACTTCGACTTCATCCGTTGAAAGATTAAGCAACTCGGTGCGCAAAGCTTCCACGCTGCCTTGTACGTCAGCCTTGATCAATACGTTCACTTGCGCCCGTTCACTGGCTTTCACTTGCGTGAAGAAGTCTTCCGACTTGCTCACGAATTGTGCTGCAAAACGGGTATCGCGTTGTTTTTCACGGCGCAATTCAGCAATTTCACGCGCTTTGCGTTCGTCGTTCAACACGACGACTTCATCGCCCGCTTCAGGTGCAGCAGAAAGACCGAGTACCGCAACCGGAATGGATGGCCCTGCTTCCTTCACCGGACGACCATTTTCGTCGAACATCGCCCGCACTCTGCCGTATTCCGAGCCGCACAGCAGCAAGTCACCACGACGCAAAGTACCACTACGTACCAAAACCGTAGCAACCGCACCGCGACCTTTTTCGATGCTGGCTTCAATCACGTGACCCGTTGCTGGCGCGTCAGTAGGCGCAGTCAATTCCTGCACCTCAGCCACTAACAGCAAAGTTTCCAGCAAGGCATCAATACCCTGCCCGGTTTTCGCAGAAATCTGTACCACCGGCACATCGCCACCCCACGCTTCGGTATTGACCTCATGCTGGGAAAGTTCGCTCAGTACCCGATCAATGTCCGCGCCTTGCTTGTCGATTTTATTGATTGCCACCACCATCGGTACACCCGCCGCTTTCGCGTGCTTAATGGCTTCTTTGGTTTGTGGCATCACGCCGTCATCGGCAGCAACAATCAGGATAATAATGTCGGTAACTTTGGCACCACGTTCACGCATTTGGGTAAACGCTTGGTGTCCCGGTGTATCGAGGAAAGTGACCGTGCCGTGATCCGTGTCGACGTGGTAAGCACCAATATGCTGGGTAATACCGCCTGCTTCCCCCGCAGCTACCCGTGTTTTACGGATATAATCGAGCAAGGATGTCTTACCGTGGTCAACGTGCCCCATAATCGTCACTACTGGCGGGCGCGGCTTCGCTTCGTAATCGGTAACGTCCTGTCCGATCATCGCCGCTAACAGTGCCGCATCATCCATTTCCTGCATCGGCGTGGCTTTGTGACCCAACTCTTCTGTCACCAGAATCGCGGTCTCCTGATCGATGGCTTGGTTGATGGTCATCATCATGCCCATTTTCATCATCGCTTTGATAATGTCAGTGGCACGGATAGCCAATTTTTGTGCCAAATCAGACACCACGATCGTGGTTGGAATCTCGACTTCTTTGACCACTGGCGCAGTTGGCTTTTCAAAACCGTGTTTGGCATTGTTCTGCTGTTGGCGTGAATCCGGCTTGAAAGCATCGCGCCGCCCGCCACCATTCTTCTTTTTACCGGGGCGACTGCCACCGCCGCCATTACCGCCACCTGTTGAGGGCACGTGCAATTCTTCACGCCCGCCACGCCCAGCCACTTTCGCTTTAGACGACTTTTTGTCAATGCGCTTTTCGTCGGACACGGTTGCGGCTTCGGTGTATTTTTCAGCGACTGTATCCACAACCGCAACTTCAGCAACCACCACATCCGCAACAACCGGCGGTTCCACTTCGGGTGCACTGACCTCAACCACGGCAGGCGGAGCTGGGATTGGCTTAGGTTTCAACTTAGAAGGACGGCGCTTCAAAGCGGTTGCGGCTTCTTCGCGGGCAGCGGCAACCACAACGTCGCGTTGTTCTCTAGCAGTCAAATTTTCAGTTGCTTCGGCACTCGAAGTGCTGGGACTAACCGACACTGGCGCTTCAGGCACAGGTTCCGCCGCCTTAGCAGGCGATGCAACAGCAGGCTTAATCTTTACTTCAGGCGCGACAGCGGCACTCACCGGAGGTGTTGAAACGGTGGGAACGGCTACAGCAGGTATTACCACCGGAGTTGGCTCTGGCGCTTGTACTACTGGCGCAACCGTAACTTCAACAACGGCAACATGTGCAATCTCAGCAACTGACTGCTGTTGCTCGGCACGCTTGCTTTCTACTTGGCGGCGTTCTTGCACCGCAGATTCACGGGCTTGGCGCTCAGCAGATAACTGACGTGCTAATTCTTCCGTTCGACTCGGACGCGCACCAACCGGAGCGGGTGCATTGCTCTGGCTCAACGAGGTTTCACCAGTCACTTGTTGCTCAGTTGGCTTGGCACCGGGTGCAAACGTTTTTTTGTGTCTTACCTCGACATTCACGGTTTTGTTACGTGCGCCACCGGCACCAACACTCATTTCGCTGGTTGAGCGCCGTTTAATGGTAATTTTATTGCCGCCCGTGCTAACTGGGGCGCTGCCTTGGCGAATGTGCGCCAACAATTTGAATTTCTGCGCATCAGTAATCCAAGCATCAGGGCCATCAACATGAATACCTGCGTCCTGTAACTGCTTGAGCAGAACTTCAACGGGAGCATTGATTATCTCGGCAAGTTTTTTGACTGCTATGTCCGACATTTATTTCTTCCTCCCGCAGAATTAAGCTTCTGCTTTATCGTCCGCGAACCACGGTTCACGAGCTTTCATAATCAAACTGGCGGCACGGGCTTCATTAATGTCAGCCAATTCCGTGAGTTCATCCACGGATTGTTCTGCCAAATCTTCCATCGTGCAAATGCCTTGGGTTGCCAACTTGAAGGCTAAGGTATCATCCATGCCTTCCATGTGCAGGAGATCTGCCGCTGGCAAGTGGCTATCCTGAGAAATGGCTTGCGACAGCAGCGCGGTTTGAGCGCGGTCACGCAATTCATTAACAATCGTTTCGTCAAAGCTTTCAATCGCTAAGAACTCTTCAAGCGGCACGTAAGCGACTTCTTCGAGTGTTGAGAAGCCTTCTTCCACCAAAATCACCGCCACTTCCTCATCAACGTCCAGTTTTTCCATGAACAGGTTAATGATGGATTGTTGCTCGGCCTGAGTCTTGGCTTCGGCTTCTTCCACACTCATGACATTCAATGTCCAGCCGGTCAGCTCGCTGGCAAGGCGTACATTTTGCCCACCACGACCGATGGCTTGTGATAGCTTTTCGCCATCGACACCAATGTCCATGCTTTTGCTTTCTTCATCGACCACGATGGAAAGCACTTCAGCCGGAGCCATCGCGTTCATCACATACGTCGCAATGTCTTCGTTCCACAACACAATGTCGACACGCTCTTTGCCACCGAGTTCGTTGGTAACGGTTTGAATACGTGAACCACGCATCCCCACGCAAGCGCCGATCGGGTCAATGTTCGGCAAATTAGCCCGCACCGCAACTTTAGCGCGTGAGCCTGCATCACGAGCGGCACCCATTATATCAATCATTTCCTGACTGACTTCGGGAACTTCGAGTTTCATTAGCTCAATCAGGAAATTCACATCCGAGCGGCTGACAATAATCTGCGGACCGCGCATGTCTTGATGAATTTCTTTCAGATAACCTCTGACCCGTGCCCCAACGTGTAACATTTCGCCGGGAATGGTTTCTTCACGGGGAATGAATGCTTCTGCATTTTCGCCCATGTCCAGCACAATGCCTTTGCGATCAGCACGCTTAACCACACCCATAACCAAATGCCCGACTTTATCGCGGTAAGCGGAAACGACTTTCTCACGCTCGGCTTCACGCACCTTGGCAACGATAACTTGTTTGGCGGTTTGCGCCGCGATACGCCCAAACTCTACTGAAGGAATTGCTTCTTCAAGGTAATCGCCAATAGCAATACTGAAGCCGCGATCTTTGGCATAGCTTTCTAAAATTTGGCGCTCTGGACTTTCAAAATCGGGATCTTCATCGTCCACGACTTTCCAGCGGCGATAGGTTTCATAATCACCCGTTTGGCGATTAACCGATACCCGCGCATCAATGCCCATGCCGTAACGTTTACGGGTAGCCATTGCCAATGCCGTTTCTACTGCTTGGAAAATTAATTCCTTGCTAACATTTTTTTCATTGGAGACTGCATCAACAACGTAGAGAATTTCTTTATTCATGCGTGTTTACCGCCCTTGCGCTGAGGTCGAATATCCAAAACAACTCGCCCACGATCAATAATCTCGTAAGGAATCTCAAAGACTGTGCTGTCCACTTCCATGAAAATATGGGTGTCGTTCGCGTCCTGCAACTTCCCAACGAAGTTGCGGCGTTTCTCCACCGGCAGGCGAGTGCGCACTTTGATTTGCTGACCGACATACAGAGCATAGTGTGCGGGGATGAATAACACCCGATCAATTCCGGGCGAAGACACTTCAAGAATATAAGCAACGGGAATCAAGTCTTCCACATCCAGTGAGGCACTCAACTGGTTGCTGACACGCCCGCAATCTTCTACCGTAATGCCTTGTTCAGCGTCGATGAAGATACGTAGCAACGCACTTTCCGTTTGTGGACGGTACTCATAACCCCATAAATCATAACCGAGGCCGGTGACAGTGGTATGAATCAGTGTGTCTAGTCTTTCTTGCATTACGTCTTGGGTACCTTCTTGGGTAGCACATAATAAAAAAGGCCCTGATAGGGGCCTTCTTATAATTGGTAGCGGGGGCAGGATTTGAACCTGCGACCTTCGGGTTATGAGCCCGACGAGCTGCCAGACTGCTCCACCCCGCATCAGAGGAGCGAACTATAAAGCAAAGGGTTTCCCCTTGCAAGCCTTAATCGAAACAAAACGTGAAATTAACGCACATGACGGTAAATAAACCCCGGAAATGCGAATACCAAGAACAACGCCAAGGTAACGGCGTAAAATTCCCAGTCCTGAGGGTGTATGGTTCCCATCGCCCGCTGCTCCAGCAACAAGGCCAAGCCACCCACGATGAAGTACAGCACAAACCATTCCAGCAAACGTAACCATGCTGATTTGTGTTCACATTGCAAAATAAGAAAACAACGTTGGCTTAACCAAGGCAAATTAGCCAACACCAAGGCGAGGCCAAGAAAGCCCCACTGTAACACCAATAAACTCATAAACGACTAGCGACCATTGCTGCTGAACAAATACCCATTAAAGCGCTAGGGAACAACCCCAACAACACCATGAGCACGCCATTTACACTGATCAGCACACTAAAATCAAGTTCAGCCTGAATCGGCGCGGTTTGTTCCGGCTTATCAAAGTACATCATTTTGATGGCACGCAAGTAATAATACGCCCCAATCACCGACATCACCACCATGAATACCGCAGGCCACAAATACCCCGCCTGCATAACCGCCTGAATAATCGACAATTTTGCGTAAAAGCCCACGGTTGGCGGAATACCTGCCATCGAAAACAAGAAAACCATCATAATAAAGGCATACCAAGGGTTACGCTCGTTCAAACCTTTCAAATCATCCAACGTTTCTGCCTCAAAACCTTCGCGCCCCAACAAAATCAAGATCGCAAAACCACCCGCCGCCATCATCGCGTAAGTAATCGTGTAAAACAGCGCTGCGCTGTAACCTTCCGTTGTACCCGTCAGTGCACCCAACAGAATAAAACCCATGTGCGCAATCGTCGAATAAGCCAGCATTCGCTTCAGATTGAATTGCGCAATCGCAATCAGATTACCGAGGAAGACCGACAACAGCCCAAACACCAGCAGCAATTGCGCCCAACCGGGTTGAGCCGCTCCCATTGATTCCGCCAATACCCGCAACAACATCGCCAGCGCTGCCAATTTCGGCACACTCCCCAGAAACATCGTTACCGCCGTTGGAGCGCCCTGATACACATCGGGAACCCACATGTGGAAAGGCACTGCACCAAACTTAAACGCAATGCCCGCCACGATAAAGACCAAAGCAAACAACAGCGGAATATTTTCCAGCACACTTTGCGCATTGATATAAACCAAGACTTCAGTGAACTCCAGCTTGCCGCTCAAACCGTACAGAATCGAAATTCCATACAGCAACAAACCTGACGCAATCGCGCCGAGCACAAAATACTTCATCGCCGCTTCGGAAGAACGCCCATCGTCACGATTAAATGCCACCAGTGCGTACATCGACAACGCCAGCAATTCCAACCCCAAGTAGATAACCAGCAGATGATTGGCAGAGACCATCACCAACATACCCAGTACCGCAAACAGCGCCAGCAAGAAAAACTCACTGACCCAAATGTTTCGGTCTTTCAAATACTTGCGGGCATACACAAACACCGAAAACGTTAGCAATAAAATACTGATTTTCAGGACACCCGCCAAATCATCGCGCACGTACATGCCATTCAAGCCAATGACCTTTTCACCATCCATTGCGCCATAAGCCAATAATGCAGTCGCCAACAAAGCCACTTGGGTCAATAAGTAGGTCACCATGCGGCAATTTTCGCGCAGGAACACATCCAACAACAAAATCAGGCAGATCGTACTCAGTAGAAAAATTTCCGGCAGTGCAATGGTAATATTCATGACTAGCACCCCCCCGCAAGCCCAGAACACAACTTGCTCTGCAACGCCTGAGACAACAGATTTTCGATTGACACTTCCATCACATCCGTCAAAGGTTGAGGCCACAAGCCCAGTAACAATACCGCACCCGCCAATACTGCCAACATCCAAAACTCCCGCTGCCCAATATCCTGCAAAGCAGCGACCTCCGCATTTTTCACTTCACCAAACAGCACCCGTTTCACCAGCCATAGCGTGTACGCAGCGCCCACAATCAATGTCGTTGCCGCCGCAAACGCAATCCACGGATTCGCGCGGAAACTTGCCAAAATCACCATGAATTCACCCACGAATCCCGACGTGCCCGGCAAGCCCGTATTTGCCATCGCAAACAGCACATACAACGCCGCAAACGTCGGCATTTGATTGGCAACCCCACCGTAAGCATTAATGTCACGGGTATGCATCCGGTCATACAACACCCCGATACACAAGAACATTGCGCCAGAAATAAAGCCGTGCGACACCATTTGCACCATGCCGCCTTGGATAGCCAAAACTGCACTGCTCATCGCACCCTCAATATTCTGCGTACTCTCGGTAATGCCATAAATCACAAAAAAGCCCAAGGTCACAAAACCCATGTGCGCGATAGAGGAATAAGCCACCAGCTTTTTCATATCCTGCTGCACCAACGCCACAAAGCCAATGTACACCACCGCTGTCAGTGACATGAAAATCACCAACCAATCCAATTGCGCAGCGGCATCCGGCACAATCGGCAAAGCAAACCGCAGGAAGGCATAACCCCCGACTTTCAATGTAATCGCCGCCAAAATCACCGAACCACCCGTAGGTGCTTCAACGTGCGCATCCGGCAACCAAGTATGCACCGGCCACATGGGTACTTTTACCCCGAAAGCCAACAAAAATGACAAGAAAATTAACGTTTGCGGCACAATCTCAATCCGCAGTGTATGCAAATCTGCCACCGCGAAACTGCCACCCAATTGATACATGTAAATCAAACTGATCAGCAAAAACACCGAACCGAAAAAGGTATACAGGAAAAACTTGATCGTGGCATACACCCGGCGTGCACCACCCCAAATCCCAATGATCAAAAACAGCGGAATCAACATCGCTTCAAACAGAATATAAAACAACATGGCATCCAGCGCCGCGAATACCCCGTTGACAATCCCCGCCATGATCAAAAAAGCCGCCATGTATTGGGAAATCCGATACGTAATCACTTCCCAACCCGCAATCACCACCATCACCGTAATAAAGGTGTTCAGCAGAATCAATGGCATGGAAATGCCATCCACCCCCAGATGGTAATTAATCTTAAACGCCTCAACCCAAGGAATAAGTTCCACAAACTGCATCTCGGCAGTATTGGGTATAAAGTATGCGTACAACGGCAAACTGATCACAAACGTCAGTAACGCAATCCCCAGTGCAAACTGTTTAGCGCCAGAACGATCGCCCACAATCAACACACCCAAGCCACCGATAATCGGCAACCAGATCAACAAACTCAGTATTGGCAAATCAAGCATGTGCAATTCCAGTTAAAGCCAACGGGTTCAAGAAAATAAAAACCAAGTAAGCATCAACAAGATGCCAGCGATCATCGAAAAAGCGTAATGATACAAGTACCCGGTCTGAAGTTGACGCGTCACACCTGAAAACCATCCCACAGCTTTTGCAGCACCATTCACCACGAAACCATCAATCATCACGCGCTCACCAACAGACCACAGTCCATTGCCTAAATTGACTGAGCCTTTCGCAAATACGTTCTGGTTAAAATCATCCAAGTAATACTTATGGTCTAGCAAAGTGTGTAGCCAGCGGAATTTGTCATAAGCCCAACGTGCTAATGAATCATCTTTTAAATAAATAAACCATGCCATGCCCAAACCCGCCATTGCCAGCCAGAAAGGTGCTGCCATCAAACCGTGCAGAATAAAACCGATCACGCCATGATACCCGGCACTCAGGTGTTCAATCGACAGATGTGCTGATAGCAAACCTTTAAAACCGGGGTCAAAATTGTGCGCAGGATCATTAACAAAAATTGCATCTTTAAAAAACTCTCCAACCACCATCGGATCCAGCAAATACCCGGCAAATACCGACGGAATCGCCAACGCAATCAAAGGAACCGTCACCACCCAGGGCGACTCATGCGGTTTGCCACCGTGTCCATGCTGCCCATGATCGTCATGACCGTGCCCATGTGTATCGAAACGCTCTTTACCATGGAACACCAAAAAGAACATACGGAAACTGTAAAACGCTGTGACAAATACACCCAACAATACCAATGTATAAGCATAACCAGCCGCCCACAAATGCGACTCATGCACTGCTTCAATAATTAAGTCTTTGGAGAAGAAGCCAGAAAAACCGGGGAAACCAATCAACGCCAACGAACCAATTAAAGCAGTCCAATACGTAATGGGCATGTATTTTTTCAGCCCACCCATTTTGCGAATGTCCTGCTCATGGTGCATCGCTATAATTACCGAACCCGCCGCCAAGAAGAGCAATGCTTTAAAGAAAGCATGAGTCATTAAATGAAACACCCCAGCGGAATACGCCGAAGCGCCCAGTGCGACCGTCATATAACCAAGCTGCGACAACGTAGAATACGCCACCACCCGCTTAATATCATTCTGCACAATCCCAATCAGCCCCATAAAAAAGGCGGTGGTTGCACCAACGATTAAAATCATATTCAACGCGGTATCAGACATTTCAAAAATCGGCGACATGCGTGCCACCATAAAAATACCCGCAGTAACCATTGTTGCCGCGTGAATCAAAGCTGAAATTGGCGTCGGTCCTTCCATAGAGTCCGGTAACCACACATGCAAGGGCACTTGCGCCGATTTACCCATCGCACCGATGAATAACAGAATGGCTATTAGGGTCAGCACACTCCATTTAGAACCCTCGATAATCTCAATGTCCGCACCAGCCAAACCGGGCAAACGCGCAAACGTTTCCACATAATCCAAGGTGCCGCAATACATCAACACCACCGCAATGCCCAGCAAGAAACCAAAGTCCCCCACTCTATTAACCAAGAATGCTTTCATATTGGCGTAGATTGCAGTCTCTTTTTTGTACCAGAAACCAATCAGCAAGTACGACACCAAACCTACGGCTTCCCAGCCAAAAAACAATTGCAAAAAATTATTACTCATCACCAACATCAACATGGCGAAAGTAAATAACGAAATATAGCTAAAGAAACGCTGGTAGCCCGGATCTTCATGCATGTAGCCAATGGTATAAATATGCACCATCAGCGATACAAACGTTACCACCAACATCATCATGGTACTGAGGTTATCCAGCATGAACCCCACTTCAAAATGAAGCTTGTCAATTTCAGCCCAAGTATAAACCGTACCGTTATACGCATTACCATTGCCCATGACATCATAGGCAACATAAACCGACAGCAAAAATGCAATGGCCACACCTAAAATTGTGACCAAGTGCGCTCCCGCGCGTCCAATCGTTTTCCCAAACAAACCCGCAGCAATTGCCCCAAACAACGGTGCAAGCGGAATAGCCAGATAAATCGCTTCCATCGCTTACCCCTTCATCGCATCGAGTTGTTCCACATTGATCGTGCGCCGGTTACGGAACAAAACCACCAAAATCGCCAAGCCAATCGCTGCTTCCGCTGCCGCCACCGTGAGAATAAAAAACACGAATACTTGCCCGGCCATATCCCCCAAATAATGCGAAAATGCCACAAAATTCAGGTTCACCGCCAACAACATCATCTCAATGCACATCAACAAAATCAGTACATTTTTACGATTAATGACCATACCCGCGATACTAATAGCAAACAGTAAGGCTGCCACAATCAGGAAATGCGACAAAGGGATCATGCTTGCTCCTTGGTTTCAGATTTCATCTTCACCAGACGCACACGGTCTTCCCGCTTCACCTGCACCTGCTGACCAATGTCTTGTTTACGTGAATCCGGGCGACGTCGCAGGGTCAAAGTAATTGCAGCAATAATTGCCACCACCAAGATGACTGCCGCAATTTCAAACGGATACACATAATCCGTATACAAAATCAAACCCAGTGCTTCTGTATTATTCGTCGGCGCTGGGTTCAGCGGCGTCGCAATCTGAAACGGCGCACTTTGCAGCACCATCATCATTTCTACCGCAATCACCGCAGCGACCCCGAAGCCAACCGGCGCGTATTTCGCAAACCCTTCTTTCAACGGATCAAGGTTCAAATCCAGCATCATAATCACAAACAAGAACAACACCATCACCGCCCCGACGTACACTAACACCAGTACCAAGCCGAGAAATTCCGCCTCCAGCAACAGCCACAGCGCAGCACTGGTGAAAAAACTCAAAATCAGGCATAACGCCGCGTACACCGGGCTACGTACCGTTACCATCCCCACTGCCGCTGCCACCAATACGGCGGAAAACAGGTAAAAGATAATCTGCTCAAATGTCATGTCATCCCCTTAACGGTACGGCGCATCAGCGGCTTTCATCTTGGCAATCTCAGCTTCGTGCTTGTCACCGACTGCCAATAGTTTGTCTTTGGTTTGAATATTTTCACCACGATTTTCAAAGTGATACTCGAAAATATTGGTTTCCACAATCGCATCCACCGGGCAGGCTTCCTCACAGAAACCGCAGTAAATGCACTTAAACATATCAATGTCATAGCGCGTGGTACGGCGGGTACCATCCGGGCGCTCTTCCAAATCAATCGTGATTGCCAGTGCGGGGCAAACCGCTTCGCACAATTTGCAGGCAATGCAACGTTCCTCACCATTCGGGTAACGCCGCAAGGCATGATGCCCGCGAAAACGGTTGGAAATCGGCGTTTTTTCTTCCGGGTACTGGATAGTGACCTTACGCTCGAAGAAATACTTCCCCGTTACGCCCATGCCCTGCATCAATTCTTTCAGGCTGAACGTCTTGAAATAATGTTTCCAATTGAAACTCATGTCAGTCTCCTTACAGCCACGGTTGCCAGCCCAGCGCAATCGCCAGCCCTTCCGCAAAAATCCACACCAAGGTCACAGGGATCAGGATTTTCCAACCCAAGCGCATGATTTGGTCATAACGGTAACGCGGGAACGTGGCGCGAAACCAAAAGAACAGCAGCATAAAGAACGACGCTTTCAACAATAACCAATGAATGCCATTACCAAACAATAACCCAATCACGGGTGTATCGGTCAAAAACGTCAGCCCTTGAAACGGCGACAACCACCCGCCCAAAAACAGCAAAGAGGTCAATGCAGCAATCAACCACATGTTCGCATATTCCGCGAGAAAGAAAATCGAAAACGCCATGCCGGAATATTCCACGTGGAAACCCGCCACGATTTCCGATTCACCTTCCGCCACGTCAAACGGCGCACGATTGGTTTCTGCCACACCCGAAATAAAATACACCACGAACAAGCCAAACAACGGCCATACGAACCAGCTAAACACGCTGCCGGATTGCGCCCGCACAATGTCGCCGAGGTTCAAGCTGCCGGATGCCATCAACACCCCAACCAGCGCAAACCCCATTGCAATTTCATACGACACCATTTGCGCCCCAAGACGCATCGCACTCAGTTGGGCGTATTTGGAATTCGATGCCCAACCCGCAATAATGACCCCGTAAATTCCCAAGGAAGTCAATGCCAGCAAAAACAACAGCCCCGCATTCACATCCGCCAACACCATGCCATCGCTGAACGGAATCACCGCCCACGCCGCAAACGCCGGCCCCATTGCCAACAATGGTGCAATCAAAAACAAAAAGCGGTTGGATTTTGCCGGAACGATAATTTCCTTAAAAATCAGTTTGAACATGTCGGCAAACGGTTGCAACAAGCCTTTGAACCCAACTCGGTTGGGGCCTACCCGCGATTGCATGTAACCAATGATCTTACGTTCAGCATAAGTGGCGTAAGCAACTAACAAAATCAGCGGCAGCACAATCGCCACCACTTTTATCAAAATGAGCAGCAGCGTTACCATCCACTCAGGGAGGAATGCGCCGAAGAAATTCGCGAGTATTTCCATCATTCCCCTAACCTGCCTTTACTATCTGAAGCGTGCCGAAAGCCGCGCCCAACACGTTAGATATGTCAATGCCTGACTGCAAACCGGCGCAACCCACCGGGATACCGGCATCCAATTGTGCTGGCAAAGTGATTGTCACCGCACCTTGTGACACCTTCAGCGTATCGCCAGCCACCACACCCCTATTTGCTGCATCTTGCGGATTCAACTGCACCGCCGCCGGAGGAATCATTGCTTGCAAGGCTTGTGCACGGCGCACTAGCGGGTCAACACGGTACATTTCCACGTCACCAATACGCTGGAACGTCCCTTCTGCCGCCTTAGAGACACAAGACTTTGTGTCTCTACCCACAGTGCCAGCATAATGATTGTTGCAAGCCACTACGCCGTCGAGTTCAAGGTGCAATTCAGCCACGATTTCTTCCGTTGCCATCCAATCAAATTCAGGCACACCCGCCGCATTGCCCAACACGCGCAAAACTTTCCAAGTAGGCCGCGCCTCACCCGGTGGTACAGTGGCGCCCTTAAAGCTTTGCCACTGTCCCGCTGCATTAATAAACGTACCGGAAGTTTCCGCAAACGTCGAACCGGGCAATAACACGGTCGCGTATTTGCGCGTCGTCTCATCCGCAAACGGCGCAATCACAACCACATTTTCCGCTGCACTCAATGCCTTCATTGCTTGTTGCGGATTTGCAAAATCTGCTAACTCGGTATTCAGCAAGACAAATGTGCGGGTATTTTCACTGAGGAACTCGCCAACCGGCACACCCGCTTGTTTGAGTTCGCGTCCCGCCGATAAACGGTGCGGCACCACACCTGCCACCCACGCACCTACGCTATTAGCACTTTCCGCCAAATAGCCAAAGGTTGCGCCCGTTTGTTCAGCAATCGTAAAAGCCAAACCGCGTAATGCCGCAAAATCGGGATGCTGAACGGCGACATTGCCCAGCAATACCGTCGCGTGTTCCGCATTTTTAAGCGTTGCCATCACCGCATTATCAGGGTCATTCGCAATCGCTTGTAAGGCTTGCAGCATCTCTGCCGGAGCAACGGCTTGTTGCGCTACGTCATAGTTGAAAGCGAATGCACGCGGATTCAACGCCATCACCGCCGCGCCTTTGAGTGCTGCTTTGCGAATACGGTGATTCAGTAAGGGCTGCTCTTGGCGCACATTAGAACCGATCAGGAATACCGCGTTTTGCTGTTCCAACTGCACAATGGGCATACCCAATGACGGGCAAAGCGGTGCAGCACTTTGGTCGCTGAAATCGGTCTGGCGCACGCGGTGGTCAATGTTGCGAATATTCAAACCGCGCATCAGTCGCTGAAACAAATACAACTCTTCTACGGTAGCGGTCGCACTTGCCAATGCCCCCGTCTGTGCCGGATCAGCCGCTCGCAAAATTTCTGCGGTCGCATCCAAGGCTTGTTGCCAGCTCACTTCATGCCAGTGCCCGTCGCGCTTGAGCAGCGGCTTGATAATACGGTCAGCACTGGCAATGCCTTGATAGCTAAAACGGTCACGGTCAGAAATCCAGCATTCGTTTATCGCGTCATTTTCACGCGGCACTGCCCGCACCACTTCCTTGCGGAAGGTGTGCACCTGAAGGTGTGAGCCAACCGAATCGTGCGGGGCAATAGCATCATGCGCCATCATTTCCCACGCCCGTGCTTTGTAGCGTGACGGTTTCGCGGTCAATGCGCCCACTGGACACAGATCAATCACATTGCCGGAGAGTTCGGATTTAAGCGATTTCTCGATGTACGTGCCGATTTCGAGCCGATCACCGCGCCCTACGCCGCCCATTTCACGCATCCCAGCAATTTCATCACCGAAACGCACGCAGCGGGTGCATTGGATACAGCGGGTCATTTCGGTTTCGATCAACGGACCAATGTCTTTGTCTTGCACCACGCGCTTGATTTCAGCGTATTGCGATTTATTGCTGCCGTAACCGACTGAGACATCCTGCAATTCGCATTCACCACCTTGGTCGCAAATCGGGCAATCCAGCGGATGGTTAATCAACAGGAATTCCATGATGCCTTTCTGCGCATTCTTGGCTTTGTCAGAGCGTGTCCAGAACTTCATGCCAGCATTCACGGGCGTGGCGCAAGCGGGAACCGGCTTCCACGACTTTTCCATTTCCACCAAGCACATGCGGCAGTTAGCGGCGATGGAAAGCTTTTTGTGGTAGCAAAAACGCGGAATGGAAATGCCATTATTATCAGCCACTTCAATCAACATCGCACCTTTGCGTGCCTGAACCGGCTGATCGTTAATTTCGATGGTGACGAATTCTTCTGCCATGTGCTACCCCTGTCCCACCATGCTACGACCGTGCTTGACGTAGTATTCAAACTCCTCACGGAAGTGCTTGACGAAACTCCACACCGGCATCGCCGCCGCTTCACCCAAGGCGCAAATGGAACGGCCTTCGATATTGTGGGAAATTTCTTCGAGCCGCGTAACGTCTTCCATCTTGCCCTTGCCTTCCACAATGCGGGTCAACATACGGTATAACCAGCCAGTGCCTTCACGACACGGCGTGCATTGCCCGCACGATTCGGAGAAGTAAAAGCGTGAAATGCGTTGCAGCACCTTAACCATATCGGTGGTGTCGTCCATTACAATGACCGCGCCCGAACCAAGGTACGAACCGGCTTTGGCAATGGTGTCGTAATCCATGGTCAAGCCCATCATGACTTCACCCGGTAACACCGGAACGGACGAGCCACCCGGAATCACTGCTTTGAGTTTACGCCCACTGCGCACCCCGCCAGCCAACGCCAGCAGTTCAGGGAACGGCATTCCCATTGGAATCTCGAAATTGCCCGGATTATTCAAATGCCCGGACATGGAAAACAGCTTTTCACCGCCGGAATTCTTCACACCCAAATCGGCAAACCACTTGCTACCATTGCGCAAAATCACCGGAATGGAAGACAGCGTTTCGGTGTTATTAATCGTCGTCGGGCGACCGTATAAACCGAAACTGGCCGGAAATGGCGGCTTGAAACGCGGTTGACCTTTCTTGCCTTCCAGCGACTCCAGCAAGGCGGTTTCTTCGCCACAAACATACGCACCCGCACCGAGCGTGCCGTACAAGTCGAAATCGACCCCAGTGCCTTGAATATTTTTGCCTAGCAAACCCAGTTCGTAAGCTTCCTTCACCGCCTGCTCAAAATGGATGAACGGCTCATCCATAAATTCGCCGCGCATGTAATTGTAGCCAACGGTTGCGCCAATGCTGTATCCCGCAATCGCCATGCCTTCCACCAGCGCGTGCGGGTTGAAACGCAGAATATCGCGGTCTTTGCACGTACCCGGTTCAGACTCATCCGAATTGCACACGATGTATTTTTGTCCCGGCATATTGCGTGGCATGAAGCTCCACTTCATGCCGGTCGGAAACCCTGCCCCGCCGCGCCCGCGCAAGCCGGAATCTTTGATTTCTTCAATAATTTCTTCCGGTGGCGTCTTTTCAGCCAAAATCTTACGCCATGCTTGGTAGCCACCGACTTTGAGGTAACTTTCCAGCGTATTGGCTTGATCACCGAATTGGGTAGTAATAAAACAGACTTGATTTGCCATATACTTACTCCAGTCCGTCCAAAATCTCATCCACTTTTTCAGGGGTGAGATGGGTGTGGTAGACGTGATTGATTTGCATCATTGGCGCACTGCTGCACGCGGCAAGGCATTCTTCTTCAACTTTGAGAAAAAATTTGCCGTCCGGGGTGGATTCGCCCAACTTAACACCCAGTTTAGTTTCAAGGTGTTCCAAAATACCGTCAGAGCCACACAACATGCACGACACATTGGTACAAACCGAAATGCTGTATTTTGCCGCCGCCTTTTTATCCAGTTCATACATGGAATAAAAGCTGGCAACTTCGTACACCGCAATTTCGGGCAAGCCTAAATAATCTGCCACCGCATCCATTTTTTCGCGGGATAAATAGTGGTCTTCGTGCATCACCGCGCGTAATGCTGCCAGCAGTGCCGATTGCTTTTTATCCGCCGGATAGCGGGCTAACCAGCTATCAATGTCGTCACGCTCGTGATGGCTGAGCAAGTCGCTTTTGCGCTTGAGCATCGTAATGGGATGTTCAGTCATCAACGGTCAACCTCCCCGAAAACAATATCTTGGGTGCCGATAATCGCCACCACGTCAGCCAGCATGTGGCCTTTCACCATTTCATCCAAGCCGGACAAATGCGCAAATCCCGGTGCACGTACTTTCAACCTGTACGGTTTATTCGCACCATCTGACACAATGTAGCAGCCAAATTCACCCTTCGGATGTTCCACTGCGGCATAGGATTCACCTTCCGGCAAGCAATAGCCTTCGGTCATCAGCTTGAAGTGCTGAATCAAGGCTTCCATATCCTGCTTCATCTCAGCACGTTTCGGCGGGGCGATTTTGCTGTCTTCCAGCATCACTTCGCCGGGATTAATGCGCAACCAGTCAATGCATTGCTTTATGATGCTATTGGACTGGCGCATTTCTTCGATACGCACCAGATAACGGTCGTAGCTATCACCTTGCACCCCGACCGGGATGTCAAAATCCATTTTGTCGTAGGCGGCATACGGTTGCTTCTTACGCAAATCCCATTCCACGCCTGAACCGCGCAACATCGGCCCACTGAAACCCAGTTGCAGGGCACGTTCAGGTGACACGACACCAATCCCGACTAAACGTTGTTTCCAAATGCGGTTGTCGGTCAACAAGGTTTCGTACTCGTCGACATAACCGGGGAAACGGTTGGTGAAATCTTCCAGGAAATCCAGCAATGAACCGCCGCGATTCGCGTTTAAACGCTTAGCTTCGGCTTCAGTGCGGAAACGGTTGGATAAAAATTGCGGCATGGAATCCGGTAAATCGCGGTAAACACCGCCCGGACGGTAGTAAGTAGCGTGCAAACGCGCACCGGATACCGCTTCATACGCATCCATCAAATCTTCACGTTCGCGGAAGGCATACAAGAACATGGTCATGGCTCCCACATCCAGCGCGTGTGCGCCAATCCACAGCAAGTGGTTGAGAATACGAGTAATTTCGTCGAACATGGTGCGAATATAGAGCGCACGTTCTGGCGGGGTAATCCCCAACAGCTTCTCAATCGCCAGCACGTAACCGTGTTCATTGCACATCATCGACACGTAATCGAGGCGATCCATGTAACCGATGCTTTGGTTATACGGTTTACTTTCTGCCAGCTTTTCGGTACCACGGTGCAGCAAGCCAATGTGCGGGTCAGCACGGACGATGGTTTCACCGTCCATTTCCAACACCAGACGCAACACACCGTGCGCGGCGGGGTGAGCTGGGCCAAAGTTCAGCGTAAAATTGCGGATTTCAGGCATTAGTCATCACGCTCCACGGCTGGGGAAAAACGCTGGTCAGCGCGGATAGTGCGCGGCACCAACACCCGCGCTTCAATGGATACAGGTTCGTAAATGACGCGCTTTTGCTCCGCGTCGTAACGCATTTCAACCTGCCCGATGAGCGGGAAATCTTTGCGGAAGGGGTGTCCGACAAAACCGTAATCGGTGAGGATGCGCCGCAAATCCGGGTGTCCACTGAACATAATCCCAAACAGATCAAACGCTTCACGCTCGTACCAATTCACCGAACTCCAAATATCTACCAACGATGCCACTACCGGAAAATCGTTGTCATCGCAGCGAGTGCGCACGCGAATACGCATATTGCGGCTTAGCGATAGCAAGTGAATGACCACTGCGAAACGTTTACCGGCGAACTGAGCACCCTCTTCGTGCGCATCAAAATCAAACGGATCCGCCTCGGTAGCTTGTGCCGCACGGCTAAAGCCGCTGCGCGAGGCAGTGGTCACATCCCATTCCGCATCGCCATACGTGAGGTAATCAACCCCACACAAGTCGGTCAGTTGCGCAAAATCCAACATGGAATCGTGCCGCAGGAAACGCGCCACTTCCAGCCAATGTTCAGCGGCTACTTCCAAGGTCAACTCGCCGTGCGCCAGAACGCTGGCTGACAGCTTATCGCCGAGTCCTTCCTGAACGTAATCCTTAACAAATTCGAGTGATACAGCCATGAATTACCGCGCTATCGTGTTGGTTCGACGAATTTTATTCTGCAACTGGATAATGCCATACAGCAGGGCTTCAGCGGTTGGCGGGCAACCGGGCACGTAAATATCCACCGGCACAATCCGGTCACAGCCGCGTACCACCGCGTAGGAGTAATGGTAGTAACCGCCACCATTGGCGCAAGAACCCATCGAAATTACCCAACGCGGCTCCGCCATCTGATCATAGACCTTGCGCAACGCCGGAGCCATTTTGTTGGTCAGCGTTCCTGCCACGATCATCACATCCGATTGGCGCGGGCTGGGGCGGAACACAATACCGAAACGGTCTAAATCGTAACGTGAAGCCCCCGCGTGCATCATTTCGACCGCGCAGCACGCCAGACCAAAGGTCATCGGCCACAACGAGCCAGTACGCGCCCAGTTGATCAGGGCATCGGCTGTCGTGGTGACGAAGCCTTTCTCCAGAACCCCTTCTACTCCCATTCCAATGCCCCTTTTTTCCACTCGTAGATGAAACCAACAATCAGGATAGTCAGAAAAATGCCCATTGCCACGATACCGAACACGCCGATGGTGTCGAGCACAATGGCCCAAGGGAACAAAAAGGCAATTTCAAGGTCAAAGATAATGAAGAGGATAGCGACGAGGTAATAACGCACATCAAATTTAATGCGAGAGTCTTCAAACGCGGGAAAGCCGCACTCAAACGGTGAATCTTTTTCTGCATCCGGTCGACGCGGGCCTGCAAGCAAACCCAGACCTAGCAACACGACTGCCAAACCAAAACCGACGGCTAGAAAAACGAGAATCGGAAGGTATTCTCCTAACATACTGACTCCTGGTGCAAACCGTAGCGTTCTCTCCAAACCACTCGGTTATCCGTGATACCTGATTTCAAACTGAAGCTGTTTGTACCACTATTTGATTATACAGTCGAATATAACGGTGTGCGAACCACAGATTAATTCCCCAAAGTGGGTATTGTCAGGTTTTAGCAGAAATTAGGCATAAAAACAAAAAGCCCACCATTTTACAATGGAAGGCTTCGTTATGTATGGTACCGACGACCGGACTCGAACCGGTACAGCTTGCGCCACTACCCCCTCAAGATAGCGTGTCTACCAATTCCACCACGTCGGCAAAGCAGGCGCATATTATGCCTTATTATTTATTTTCTTGCACAGGTTTTTCTTCAGCTTTCACTGCTGGAGCGGGAGGAACATCACTGGCAGGCGCTTCTTTGGCAGCGGGTGCGGGTGGTACATCACTGCTGGACGCTGGTAGCGCCGCAGGTTCCACGGTTTTCTCTGCCGGTGCGATCGCGTCCATAATACTGATTGACTCAACCGTGCGCCCTGATGCCAAAAACGCTAACGCCAATGCCACCAAGAAAAAAACCGTCGCTAAAATTGCCGTGGTACGGCTCAAAAAATTCGCGGAACCTTGCGAACCGAATACCGTGCCGGATGCGCCACTGCCAAAAGCAGCACCCGCATCAGCACCCTTGCCCTGCTGCATCAGGATGAGAACAATCATGGCAACAGAAACAACAATTAAAATAATCAGTAAAACATTGTATAACATAGCGTTTTTAACCTTAATTACCAGCTTTGCAAATGGCTAGAAACTCTTGTGCATCCAACGCTGCACCACCGATCAAGCCGCCATCAATATCTGGCATTGCAAACAATTCAGCAGCGTTCGCACCTTTGACGCTGCCACCGTATAAAATTTGTACTCTCGCTGCAACTGACTCATTCAGTGCAGCCAATTTACCGCGAATAAATGCGTGTACATCCTGCGCTTGTTGCGGACTGGCAGTTTTACCCGTGCCAATCGCCCAGACTGGTTCGTAAGCAATTACACCGTCAGTTAGTGCCTCCACACCTTCTAACGCAATCACGGCATCCAGTTGACGCGCCACCACTGCCTCTGTAATACCCGCTTCACGTTCCATCAACGTTTCGCCTACGCACAAAATGGGTTTAAGACCGTGCTTACGCGCAGCCGCGAATTTACGCGCAGTATCATGGTCTTGTTCGCCGTAGATAGCGCGGCGCTCAGAATGACCCACAATCGCATAATCGCAGCCGAAATCTTTGAGCATCACCCCGGAAACTTCAC
This sequence comes from Candidatus Thiothrix sulfatifontis, assembly GCA_022828425.1. Taxonomy (NCBI): domain Bacteria; kingdom Pseudomonadati; phylum Pseudomonadota; class Gammaproteobacteria; order Thiotrichales; family Thiotrichaceae; genus Thiothrix; species Candidatus Thiothrix sulfatifontis. The sequence goes on along the minus strand of CP094685.1, from coordinate 1,726,562 downwards.
CCGTGAAAGCGCCTGCGTCTTGATCAGCAATATCCTGGGAACCTAGACTAATACAGCTTCCCGCTACCAATGTTTGAGTCATGGGAATGTAGACATAAGGCGGGCAAACAGCCACGGCTACATTATCCATGCCTTCCAACCCAGCTAGAATACCGTTCATCAAGGACGCAATGCTCGCCTTTGACCCGTTTAGTTTCCAGTTACCTGCAACCAATTTCTGACGCATGACTCCACCTCTCTTTCAAGCAAGGGCGAAAGATTACCTGCATAAGTTGTGGAAATCAATCTTCATTCTGGGCAATTCAGGCGATGGCTCGCACTGCGCTGGCAATTTGCTCTGCCAATTCAGCGGTTTCAGTGGGATCCTCCCCCTCAACCATGACTCGAATCAGTGGCTCGGTACCGGATGCACGCAGCAACACGCGCCCACGGTTGCCTAATTGCTGCTCGACTTGACGCACCGCATCTTGGATTGTCACTGATTCGTTTAAATTAATTTTTTGCTTCGTTGGCACATTAACCAATGTTTGCGGGTATTTAGTCATCACAGTTTTCAGTTCGCGCAGAGGCTTGCCGCTGATACGCATAGCACGCAACACTTGCAGCGCCGCAATGATGCCGTCACCCGTTGTAATAAAATGACGTACAATGATGTGCCCGGATGATTCACCCCCCAAATCACAGTCATGCAGCGTCATTTGCTCAATAACATATCGGTCGCCAACTTTAGCACGGTAAAACGGCACACCCAGTGCTTGAATCGACTTTTCCAAGCCGAGATTGCTCATTAAAGTGCCCACTACTCCACCGTGCAACTTGCCTTCGCCATGACGGTGGTGTGCAATAATGGCAAGAATTTCATCACCATCGACCGTTTCACCGCGTTGATCCACCATGATCAAGCGGTCGCCATCACCATCCAAGGCAATGCCCAAATCGGCGCGGTAACGTAAGACGGCATCACACAAGCCGTCGACATGGGTTGCACCGCAGGCTTCGTTGATATTGATACCGTCAGGTGTGTTACCAATCGCAATGACTTCTGCGCCCAATTCTTTGAAAACATCGGGTGCAACGTGATAAGTCGCACCGTTCGCGCAGTCCACAACAATCCGCAGACCTTTCAGTGAAATGCTGTTCGGCAATGCGCGTTTGCAGAATTCGATGTAACGCCCCGCCGCGTCTTTAGCACGCTCAACTTTACCCAGCTCATCGGAAGACACCACTTTAAAATCCATCTCTAACCAACGCTCGATTTCTTCTTCCACCTCATCAGGCAATTTGGTGCCATCACCGGAGAAAAATTTCAGCCCGTTATCATCGTAAGGATTATGGGATGCGCTGATCACAATTCCCGCCGAAGCACGAAACGCACGGGTTAAATAAGCCACTGCCGGTGTAGGCATCGGCCCCAACAAACGGATATTCACCCCTGCTGCCACCAAGCCTGCCTGCAATGCCGACTCCAACATATAGCCAGAAATGCGGGTATCTTTGCCGATCAGCACCAACGGGTGGCCATTACTTGCCAGCACTTTCCCTGCGGCCCAACCCAATTTTAATACAAAGTCAGGCGTCATCGGATGGCACCCAATTTTGCCGCGAATCCCATCTGTACCGAAATATTTTCTTGCCATTAGCCCACCTGCCTCATCGATTATTTATTCATGACTGCTTTGACGATCTTGAGCGCATCAACGGTTGCGCCCACGTCGTGTACGCGCACAATGTTCGCGCCGTGCATTGCAGCGATTACCGCGCCAGCCACGCTGCCATGCAAACGCCCTTCTAACGAGCGGTTATCTAGCAAAGTGCCGATCATGGATTTGCGTGAAAGCCCTACGAGTATAGGCAATTCCAAGTCAGAAAATGCCGTCAATCTGCGCAATAAGTCCACATTATGCGACAAAGTTTTGCCAAATCCAAACCCTGGATCAAGAATTAAGTGTTGTCGCACTATTCCGGCCGCTAAACAAGCGGCGATGCGTTCTTGAAAGAACTGCGAAATATCCTGCACCACATCGTCATAGTCAGGCGCTTGCTGCATGGTGCGCGGCTGCCCTTGCATGTGCATCAAGCACACCGGCACAAGTAACCCAGCGCAAGTTGCCAATGCACCCGGCTGCTGTAATGCACACACGTCATTGATTAAATCCGCACCTGCGCTCACCGCCGCCCGCATCACATCAGGTTTACTGGTATCCACCGACAGTGCCACATCAAAGCGTTCACGAATCGCCGTAATCACCGGAATAACCCGATCCAACTCCTCCTGAACGGGAACGGAAGCCGCGCCAGGACGCGTAGACTCCCCGCCCACATCAATAATATCCGCCCCTTCTGAAAGCATTTGCTCAACATGCTGCAAAGCCTTGTCGCTCGCATGAAATCGCCCACCGTCCGAAAAAGAATCCGGGGTGACATTCAGAATACCCATTACCTGCACAGAGAACTTAGTGACTTGCCATGCCATTGAATGATTCCATAAACAAAAGGCGCGAGTGAAATGCTCGCGCCTTGGCTTAATAACAGTTTTACCGAAAATTCTTAATGCGAACTAGCGGCTCCGCCAATCACACTACCATCCGTTTTATTGCCTTCAACCGGGCGTGATTTAATTGGAGTGCCTTTACCACCTGAAGAATCGTCGTCTGTCCAGTCAGCAGGTGGTGGTGGCTGTTCGCCACGCATCAGCGCATCCACTTGTCCACGGTCAATGGTTTCATACTTCATCAAAGCTTGCGCCATGGCGTGCAGCACGCTCATCTTGTCGGTGAGAATTTGTTTAGCGCGGGTGTAATTGCGATCAATTACTTCACGTATCTCACCATCAATCGCATGAGCTGTTTCATCGGAGACATGCTTGTGTTGCGTAACTGAACGCCCTAAAAACACTTCGCCTTCATCCTCTGAATAAGCCAATGGCCCCATGCGGTTAGATAAACCCCATTTAGTTACCATGTTGCGTGCAATACTGGTTGCGCGTTCAATGTCGTTAGACGCACCAGTGGTGACGCCCTCCACACCATAGATCAATTCTTCAGCAATGCGGCCGCCGTACAAGCTAGAAATTTGACTTTCCAAACGCTGCTTGCTGGCGCTGTAACGGTCTTCTTCTGGCAAATACATAGTCACACCCAGTGCGCGACCACGCGGAATAATACTGACCTTATAAACAGGATCGTGCTCAGGAACACTTAAACCAACGATGGCATGACCGGCTTCGTGATAAGCCGTTGCCAGCTTTTCCTCTTCCTTCATGACCATTGATTTGCGTTCAGCGCCCATCATAATCTTATCTTTGGCTTTCTCAAATTCGTGCATATCAACCGTGCGCTTGTTAGAACGTGCCGCAAACAACGCAGCTTCGTTCACCAAGTTCGCCAAATCCGCACCAGAAAACCCCGGCGTACCACGCGCAATCAGGGATGGTCTAACGTCATCGCCCAATGGAACTTTGCGCATGTGAACCTTGAGGATTTGCTCGCGCCCTCTTACATCCGGCAACGGCACAACAACTTGACGGTCAAAACGTCCCGGACGCAATAAAGCCGCATCCAAAACATCAGGACGGTTAGTCGCAGCAATCACAATAATGCCTTCGCTGCCTTCAAAACCGTCCATCTCAACCAACAACTGGTTAAGCGTTTGCTCACGTTCGTCGTGACCGCCGCCCAAACCTGCGCCACGCTGACGGCCTACCGCATCAATTTCATCGATGAAAATAATACACGGCGCGTGTTTCTTGGCTTGCTCAAACATGTCACGTACACGGGATGCACCCACACCCACAAACATTTCCACGAAATCAGAACCGGAAATGCTGAAAAACGGCACTTTAGCCTCGCCTGCAATCGCCTTCGCTAATAGTGTCTTACCAGTACCTGGTGAGCCTACCATCAATACGCCGCGCGGAATTTTGCCACCAAGCTTCTGGAATTTACCCGGATCACGCAAAAATTCAACCAGTTCCGCCACTTCGTCTTTAGCTTCTTCGCAACCAGCCACATCGTTAAAATTAATTTTAACTTGATCCTCGGTCATCATGCGGGCGCGACTCTTGCCGAAGGACATTGCCCCACGACCACCGCCACCGCCTTGCATTTGGCGCATGATGTAAACCCACAGACCAATGATGAGTAAGAACGGTACCCAGCTAATAATAATATCCCACAACACCGAACGCTCTTCTGGCGGTGATGCTTGGAACTTAACTTTATTTGCAACCAAATCATCCACCAATTTGGCATCATTTGGCGGGCTATACGTCACAAAACGGGCATTGTTACTGTCCATTCCGATGATTTTCTGGCCTCTAATCTCAACCTCTTTGACCCCACCGCTGCGAACATTCGTTAAGAAATCCGAGTACGGTACGGCAGCAGCGGGTTGAGCTGGCACACTGAATTTACTGAATACTGCAATCAAGACGAAAGCAATAACAGCCCAGATCAACAAATTTTTGGTTAAATCGTTCAAGTGACTTCTCCACTATCAACTGGTGTTATCCACGCGTAACACTCATTACCGTAATATTACAACACAAAACCTTGCGCTAATATATAAACCTCCCGACTGCGTGGTCTTGATGCAGCCGGTTTCCTTACTTTTACTGTTTTAAAGCTACTGCGCACCTCACGCAAGAAATCTTCTGAGCCATCACCTTGAAACAGTTTCACCACAAAAGTCCCACTTGGCTTTAATACCTGTCGCGCCATGTCCAATGCAAGTTCACACAGATGAATGGAGCGTGGCTGGTCGACCGCATCGACACCACTTATGTTGGGGGCCATATCTGAAATAACAAGGTCAGCTTTATCGCCACCGAGTAAATTCAGTATCTCCATCAGTACAGACTCTTCACGAAAATCGCCCACTACAAACTCCACAAAGGGCAGCGGATCAATCGGCAAAATATCACTGGCGACAATCCGACCTTTTTGCCCAACAAACTTGGTCGCGTACTGACTCCATCCCCCCGGTGCTGCACCCAAATCCACCACTTTCATGCCGGGCTGTAAAATGCGGTCTTTCTCTTGAATTTCTTGCAACTTGTATACCGCTCGTGAACGATACCCTTCATGTTGGGCTTTTTTAACGTATTCGTCACTAAAATGTTCACCCAACCACCGTTGACTGCTTTTGCTTCTTGCCATGCCGTGTTATCACTCATTACACTTCATCAATTTACAGAAGCGTATCACGGAAATGATCGGAACATTGACAGAAACTCAAAAAAAGCACCTGCGAAGTCGCGCTCACGCCCTTAATCCTGTTGTCTTAATTGGTCAGCATGGACTAAAACCCACCGTCTTAGAGGAAATCACGGGAGCACTTGATTACCATCAACTCATTAAAATTAAATTGAGCGTCGGGGATCGTGATCTACGCGATGAAATGATCGAACAAATCGCCCAATATAGCCAGTCTCAACTGATTCAACGGATAGGAAATGTCGCCGTACTGTACCGTCACAACCCTGAACGCCCTGACATTCTGAAAGAACAGGTGCCCTAAGTGAAACCGACCACACGAGCTGGGCAAATTGACTGCATTATTCAACAGCTTTCTCATGAAGAGCTGCAAGCATTTGTTCGGGAGAAAGCCACACAAGATGCTGATTTTCGTGACACGCTACTCATCTGCTTTGCAGACTTGTTAAGCAGCAACGCCTCAAGCGAACTCAAATATCAGCAAATGCTGACGGATATGACCCAACGTCACGCAAATGTTGACGGCTATATTCACGCGACTGGCGCTGCCCACCTAACAGTCGCTATGCAAAATTTACTCAATGTTGCAAGCAAAGCTACCACCCCGACACGTGAAACCTTGGATTTGTGTTTAGCCGTGATTAGTTACTTGCCTGCATTAGCAAGCAAAATGGAAGACCCCGACGAATACCTTTATCGCCTCATGCAAACGTCATGCACCATTTTGTGGGAATGTTATAGCGTGTTGCCGAATGAACGCCAACAAGCACTCTTCGAGCGCATTCTGCTTGAACACGCCAAACCGCTGTATCTCGATTTAGACTTGGACAGTCATTTACTCGCCCTACTGAAAGATTGGTCTAAGCACGATCAGAAACGTCAAAGTGCTTGTTTACACCAATTGGAAACTTTACTCAAAGCAACCGCAGAAGATCACTGGCGTAAGCAATATTTGTTAGCACAAACCCAATCATTATTGAGTTACTGGAAACCCTGAAACTGTAGGTCTGCCAAGGTATTCATGGGCGCTTGAATTAATAACGGGTTAGCTGGCAATTTCAACCAAACCTGTAGCTCTAACGAAGGCGAACAGGTCGTTAGCGTCAGGTAAAGCAACAAACATAGAAAAACCGGCGCGAAGCCGGTTTTTCTATAATACAAATGAGTGATCACTGTTAATTGTGTGGCTCAACTACTGCATCAGATAACGAATCGGGTAAGAAACGCAATACTTTCACGCCGACAGTCACCATAACCAATGCCAGTGCTACGCCACCCAAACCAAGCATTAGTTCCCAGACGCTTGGAACATACGCATTAACAACGCCATCGAAATAGTCACTGGAAACGTCAGCGCCCGGAAATAACATCAGTGGATACGCTTGCCCACCCACTAAAATCACATACAACTGCGCGAAACCGCCCAAAACAGTAAAAAACGCGGCAAACAACAGTGCAATACGATTACTTCCCAATTTACGGCAGAAAATCAATGATAAAGGCAATAAACTACCCAACATGATTTGTCCTACCCAAAATAACTGAGTGTAGATTCCACCCTCAAACAGTATGAAGTTTTCCACACCGGCTTTTTGCGCAATGTACAAACCCGTGAAATGGCGGGCGCCTTCTAGCAACAATACACCACCAATAAACACTGCCAACAAATAACGCAATCGATTCATTACAGCATCACCCAGCGGACGACCTGTCCAACTGTAAGCAAAGTGCAATACCAAGATAAATACCGCTAATCCCATCGCAAATGACATCACAATGAATAATGGCGCCATAATCGCTGAATTGTAGAAGTCACGTGCAACCAAGAAGCCAAAGATTGAACCAGTACCTGTGGTTAAAATCAAGCGCCAAGTGAAAGCTGCAACCCCTGCCAACTTATAAAATGGTTTAGCTTTGCGATCCATCATTGTCCAAATGTACACTGCGGACAATGCCAAAAAACCATTGTAAAGAATAATATTCCAAGCAAAGATTGACTTAAAATTGTAGGTCGTCATAGCGATAATAAGGCGATCAGGATGCCCCAAATCTAACACCAGTACAATCAAACCACCGATCAACAGTGAAATCGCTAACAAAGCCGACAACCGCCCCATTGGTTGATAAATTTTCTTACCAAATACCGTACCAATCGAACCGACGTTCAAAGCGCCAGAAGCCGCAACAATTAAGCCAATGGCGAAAACGTGTGGCAAGCCCCAAACGACTTGATTGGTCATGCCGGTGACGTAATGCCCGTGATGTTCGGCATGGAAAAACGCCAATGCACCGAGCGCAAGGAATGCACCTAAAATCACCAACAGAAAATAAAAGCCTTTGCTTTCTCTGGTTTCGCGGAAAATAATTGCTTGACTAGCCATTGCTGTTTACATCCTTTCCGTTAAATGCCGTGATAACGCACGCCAGTATTCAAACCGAGATCAGCACGAATCTGCTTACCACCAACCGTTTTCATCGCTTGACTGACTGCACTGTTAGGGTCATTCAGATCACCAAAGATAACGGCATCGGGAGCCGCTTCCACACACGCTGGCAATCTGCCTTCGTCAATGCGGTGAACACACATATTACAAGACTCTACGGTGCCCATGCCGCGTGGAGAATGCGGTTTTTGATCCTGTAACGGCTCGTGCACAAAGCTACGCGCCTTGTAAGGACAAGCCATCATGCAATAACGGCAACCAATGCAAATGTGCTTATTAACTTGTACAATTCCATCCGCACGCTTCATGGATGCACCTGTCGGGCAAACATCAACGCATGGCGGTTTTTCACAGTGCTGACACATCACTGGCAAACTAAAACTGTTCTGAGTCAATTTGTCCGTGACTTTCACGACCCGAGACCAATGCGCTTTCTGCGCGTCGGCAGAATGCATTTCGTCGCCCCAGCCGTGTTCTTGTTTACATGCGGCCACCATCGCTGCGCCGCCATCGGTAAGTTTGGTTACATCAATCAACATGCCCCAACGTTTAGCGTTGGTGACAGGCTGATCAGCGGGTTTCGCAGCAATTTCACCAGCAGCGCTCGCAGTTTGTAGCACAAAACCAGAGCCAATCACACCAACGGCTGCAACACCGCCCAAACTCATTATGAAATTGCGCCGGTATTCATACACACGGTTCTGGTTCATTTAGCAGCTCCTTGTTGCGGTTGTGCCACCATTTTAATCTCAGCCACCGTTGGCGCCGCTGCTGCCGTCACACCTTGAGTGAAATGATGACCGGCAGCACTACCAACAGTATGCTGATAATTCGGATCTTGATCAATTTGCGGGCGATCAGCATGACATTGGAAGCAATCAATTTTCTGGCCAACAGCCACATGGCATGTGGTACAAAAATGTTCCTTGTCACCATAATGCAGAGGAGTACCGTCTTGCTTAGTCGTGGAAACGTGGCAATTAATGCATTCTTTCAGACTATGCTGTGTAGTACGAATACCTTCAATCACGGTCGCATCACGCTTGTGCATGAGCAGATCCATATGTTTGGTACGGATAACATTTTCTGGTTCAACACACTGCTCGGACTTCGCCTTCGCCGTGGCAAGGTTGAGGTCAGCCTCCATAGGCGCTTTACCACAACCTGCCAACAGCGTAGCAAAAGCCAACGTTGCTGCCAGAAATACGCTTGATAACTTGCTAGTCATGCTAATTCCTGTCGAGCCATGCACTCATGGAAAAGGTGATTATTCACCCAAACCCATTTCAATATACCCAGTTGGGCAGACGTCTGCGCAAATATGGCAACCAATACATTTGGAATAATCGGTGGCAACATAACGGCCCAGTGTCGCTTGTTTCTTAGGCACGCGATAGACGGCAGTTTGCGGGCAATAAATGACGCAGTTGTCGCACTCGAAACACATACCGCAGCTCATGCAACGTTTAGCTTCACTAACCGCATCAGCTTCTGCTAGTGGATTCATGCGTTCCGCAAAATGTCCCAACACTTCTTCAGCCGTTGGTACATCTTCAGTGCGCAGATTACGTGCTACGCTGTTGAAATGACCCAAAAATAAATCTTTAGAAGGCACGATTACATTTTTAGAACGGTCGTCGTAATTGTGAACGGCATATTGCGCACCATCTGTACCACGCATATCTTCCGCACGACTGGTTTCGTAACTCAACGGGTCTAAACCAGCTTCATGTAGCTTTTCCATCAAGTCAAAGTGATGTTTATCAACTTTTGGACGCTTTTTAAACTCTTCAGCACGCAAATACTGGTTGATCGTTTCAGATGCAATTGATGCTTGGCCAATGGCAGTGGTCAACAAATGCGGACGTACTGCATCACCAGCAGCAAAATGCCCCGGTTTGCCCGGTACCTGATACAGTGCATCGGCATTGATTTGATTACGCCCATTATTGAGACCTTCAATACCGTCCAATTTACCGAATTGACCGATAGCCGCAACAATAAGATCTGCTTCAATAATGGTTTCTTTGCCGCCCTCTTTCGCTTGCGGCATATTACCTTTCATAACGCACTCAACCACTTTCAAGCCGATCGCACGCCCATCCGCTCCAAAAACAATCTCAGTTGGCATCACTTCTGTCAGGATGTTAACACCCTCTTTCAGAGCATCCTGTACTTCATGCTCCGCAGCAGTCATTTGATCGAGAGGAAACAAAGTAGTCAAAGTAACAGCAGCAGGTGCTTTTGCGCCTACGTCACCATGAATTACTTTGCCAGTCGCGGCATCTTCAGCGTTTTCAGCGTAGTTAGCCAAAGTACCAATACGACGAGAAACAGAAACAACATCGATGGAGGTATCACCACCGCCGACACACACTACGCGGGGTGCAGTGTATTTCATCGTGCCTTTGTTGTACGCTTCAAGGTAGTCGACAGCAGATATGCAGTTTGGTGTTTCGGCAAATTTGTCAACAAACAAACCGCGACCACTCCAGCAACCAACTGTCCACAAAATTGCGTCAAAATCGCCTTCCAACTGTTCGACAGTGACGTCTTTACCAACAGTGGTGTTGCACTTAATCGTGATTTCACCCATATCGATGATACGTTGCATCTCTGCGCTCAATTTGTCACGTGGCACGCGGTAGCCCGGAATACCGTAGCGCATCATGCCGCCCAGTTCAGGGTGCTGTTCAAAAACAGTGGATGCATGACCCATACGACGCAATTGGTAAGCAGCCGCCATACCAGCGGGGCCGCCCCCGACGATCGCAATTTTCTTACCACTCAATTCTGCGGGTGCTTCAAATTTGAAGCCAGCCGCGATTGCACTGTCACCTATGTATTGTTCGACAGCGTTAATACCAACGAAATCATCAACATCGTTACGGTTACAACCCGTTTGACAAGGTGCTGGACAAACGCGACCCATCATTGATGGAAATGGGTTAGCGTTGGTAGAGCGGCGGAAAGCGTATTCCTGCATGGTCATACCAACGGGTGGCTTTTCAATACCACGCACAATTTGCAACCAACCACGAATATCTTCGCCAGATGGACAGCTACCTTGGCAAGGTGGCGTTTTATGAATGTAGGTAGGGCATTTGTGGCTAGTATCGGCGACAAAAATGCTGTCGTGCATACTGCCCCACTCATTATCACCGTCTTTATAACGGCGGTATGTAAGACCATTACCTTTAAGTTTGCTATCGTGAGCTGCGGTTGCCATGCCTATCTCCTGTTGATTTCAATCCACTCGCGGCGATGCCGCGAGGAAATAAATGCTTTAATTAGTCTTCGTCGCCGTCTTCATCGTCGGGACGTGCCTGCACAGATACTTGCCGTTGCAGGACAAGCGCGTTGCTCACCAATTGGTGAACGCTAACAATTTGATCCATCGTAAAACCGTAGTACGGTAATACCTTGGTGAACTGCGATTTACAAATAGCGCAAATTGCTGCCATGTGTGTGACACCGTTATGCGTGGTCACGTGCTTAAGGGCTTCCGCACGCGGCTGGATACCTTTGACACGAATCTCCATCAAGTCGTCTGTCAACAAACCGCCACCACCACCACAACAGAAAGTTGCGTCGTTAATGGTATCAGCGGGCATGTCCACAAAGTTATTACACACCGCACGAATGACATTGCGGGGAATGTCAAACTGACCACCGGGGTAATCACCCATACGACTGCCGCGTGCAACGTTACACGAATCGTGGAAAGTTAATACTTTGTCGTCATTCTCTGTCTTATCAATTTGCAAGTTGCCAGCTTGGATATGGCTCCAAGTAAATTCCAAAATGTGTTGTGGAACAGGGTAGCGTTGATCCAAGAAATCAAATGGTCCCGCCAAAGTATTCAGGAAACTGTATGCCACACGCCATGCGTGCCCACATTCGCCAAACACAATGCGCTTTACCTTGTGCTTGATAGCAGCTTCGCGAACTCGCAAAGAAACCCGACGCATGGTCTCGTAAGAACCGATGAACATGCCAAAGTTACCAGCTTCTGAAGCGATGGTACTCATCGTCCATGTCACGCCGGTTTCATGGAACACTTTCGCGTAACCAATCAAACCATCGATATGCGGCTCAGCGAAGAAGTCCGCTGAGGGTGTTACCAGCAATACTTCCGCACCGTCTTCATCGAGTGGGAAACGGACTTTAATACCCGTATCCATTTCAACGTCTTCTTCCAAACCTTCTACTGTGTCGAAGAGCGCCGGACCGGGCAGACCGAGGTTGTTACCGATCTTAAAAACTTTACCGATGATTTCGTTACAATACTTTTGACCGTAGCCAACGTGATCAAGAATCTCACGAGCAGCCATTGAAATTTCAGCCGTATCAATACCGTAAGGACAAAATACAGAACAGCGACGACACTGTGAGCATTGATGGTAATAATTGTACCAATCAGCCAATACCTCTTCAGTCAAATCAGTTGCACCGACCAACTTGGGGAAGTATTTGCCCGCAAATGTGAAGTAACGACGGTAAACCTTACGCAACAAATCTTGACGCGCCACCGGCATATTTTTCGCATCAGACGTGCCGATAAAATAATGGCATTTATCAGTACATGCACCGCATTTAACGCAAATATCCAAAAACACTTGCAACGAGCGATAGCGACTTTTCAAATCAGCCATTTTATCAAGGGCGCGTTCTTTCCAATTAGGAACTAACGAACCTGCCGCATCAAAATCAGCCGGAAAGTTTAATGCTGATTGGAAATCTGGCTTAGCAATGAAAGGCCCCTTGCTCTCCATTACGCCTTCGCGTACAGCAGGAACTTCGCAATAGCCTTCACCTGTCAATTTTGGAACTTCGTAATCAGCCATGGTATTTACCTCTTATTTCTTCAGCTCGCCTAGGTAATTTTTACCCTGACGCTCCAATTCTAATGCCCAGCCGGATACATGACGTTTCTCACGTGGATTGTCCACTTGATTACGGGTCGGGCTAAAAAATATGCCCGGTGCGTGTAACAGTTTGCTGATCGGAAAAATAATCATCAATAACGCAACCAATAACAAGTGCACTAACACAATTGGATCAGCTGGCAAACCTGCCTCTCCAAAGAAACCAAAAGTTAACATGCCACCAAAAAATACTTTAACCTGAGTAACATCTGCGTGAGCCACAAAACTCATCATCAAACCACTAGCGCCGATCGCAATCAACAAAGCTAACATTAGATGGTCAGAAGGCGCTGAAATGTAACGCACCCGATCCACTAAGAAACGACGCGCCCACAAACCGGCTAAACCCAATACCATGGTAATACCTGCGTAGCGACCAAATGGCTGCATAAACACCAGAAATTCATTCATATCCACAAAATAGCGACTGTGACGAACCAGCACTAACCATAATGAAATGTGGAACAGAAACGCAAACAACCACAAAATTTTATTTGCACGAAACAAACTTTGAAAAAATACCACTTCACGGAACATGCGCCATACAACACCGCTCTGCGTAATCGGTGCAGGTGTGGTTGGAATTTTCAATGGGGCCGGGGTATTCCAATATTGACGAACTTTTGCAGCCACACCGCCAATTAAAATTAACGTTGCGACCCAAAACAACAGTCCGTAAAAAATACTTACGAAAGTCACTGCGTACTCCTGAAGTCATTAGTCTCTCTTCTGAAAACCTGTCAACAACAGGGCTTAAGAAGAGGCTCCGGCGAACCGGAGCAACTCTTATAGCGGTTAAGCTATTACACGCAACCAGTAGGTTTAGGCAGACCGCCGTACTTACACGCTTGCTTGCCAGGACCGTATGGGAACAGGCTGTACAGGTACTTGGAGTTACCTTTGTCAGCGCCCAAACGCTTGCCTACTGCTTTAGTCAGAACGCGAACCGCTGGAGCGATTTGGTATTCTTCATAGTATTCACGCAGGAAATTCAGGATTTCCCAATGTTCAGAAGTCAGGGTTACGTCTTCGCCTTTAGCCAGAATTTCTGCAACTTCTGGAGTCCAGTCGGACAAGTTTTCCAAGTAGCCTTCTTCGTCCAGCGGAATATCTTTACCGCCAACGTTAATTGATGCCATGAGATGGCCTCCTATCAAAAATGTTAAAACTTACAGCCAGCTTTGGGTAGTGTCGTTATTTGCTGTCAGGTCTACAAAACCCGCGTAATCAACGCTCACAATCCCATCTATTGCTTTGCCTTCCAAACCACGTGCGGCTAAATCAGCACCTAGCACGTACACAGTTTTATCAGACATAGCAGCTTTCACCTTATCAGCAAAGCTTGACCCGTCGACTGCACCAACCACGGCATCTTCGATCATCAGAATCGAATCGCCTGCCTTGGCATGAGCCAAGCAGCTTGCAAAAGCCACACGTTCAAACGGGGACTTGTTGACAATATGTAACATAGACATGTTCAAATCCTCCGTTAGAAGCTCAAAATTACTTCTTGCTCTGCCATCATTGCAGCCATTTCCTCACGGTTGACCAGAATAATAGAGGGCTTTTCAGCATAATCGTCATCAGCGTCTTCGTAAGTGAGCTCCATCAGGTCATCAACCGTCAGGCCTCGTTCTGTCAAAGACTCAGTAGAGACGTATAACTTAGTAATGTCGTAGTCACCCAAAGCACGGAAAGTCGGAGAAAAATTCTTCATGCCGGTTTCCCTGCTGTTTTGACCTTTAGTAATCTGGTAAACACCGTCGTCGATGAATGCCAAACTAACATTTTGCTCAAACGCTGCGGAAATCAGTACGACTTCCAAGGCTTCCAGTGCGTAGACCGTGCCGTAAGGAGCTTTGCGGTTTACAAACAAAAAATTCTTTGTAGACATCTTTATCAGCTCCTTAATCGCCAAACACGACTAAACGATCAGACTGGGTACCGCCTTCAACCAACTGACCCAAGCCCGAAATACGGAAACCGGGGGCAATGTTGTTAGCATCCAAACCTTGACGCTTCGCTTCATCGGCATCCATCAAACCGCGACGTTGAGCCGCTGCAATACAGATAACCAAGTCCAAACCATGCTTTTCAGCCAATTCTGACCAAGATTTCTGGATCAGGCGGTCGTCAGCCGGTGGGACGCTCAGACGTGTACCGTTGTTTACGCCGTCATGGTAGAAGAACACACGAAAAATCTTGTGTCCCTTCTCCAATGCAGCACGGGCGAACTGAAGTGCAGTATCAGCAGACTGGTGCTGATAAGGGCCTTCGTTGACCAGAATTGTGTATTTCATTCCGTTCTATTCCTCGTGCCGCTTCGATCAGAAACGGATATGCGTTGAAGAGTTCAGGTTGGCACGCGCACCACGCCAGTTGTCGATGTGGTACTTCGTGAATGGCAGACCCGTCACTTCAAAGAAACGCGGCCAGCCGATACGCTCAACCCACTCGTTGATACGCTCCCAATCTTTCGCACCTGCTTTGTAGCACTCCAGAATCTTTTTAACGATTGCGGTCGCTTCAGGCCAACGTGGTGGGTTGTTCGGGATACCCGCTGCCACCAAACGTTGGAAAGTAGGCTTGCCACGTGCGTTGGAGTGATTACCACCGATCCAAACAGCTAACTGAGTCGCTTCGTGGTCATTGATTTGCATTGGCGGGCATGGTGGGTAACAAGCACCACAACAAATACACTTCTTCTCATCAACTTCCAAGGAAGGCTTGCCGTCAACCATCGCCGGACGAATCGCCGCAACCGGGCAACGCGCTACAACAGAAGGACGCTCACACACATTACCAACCAACGCGTGGTTGATTTTAGGTGGTTTAGTGTGTTGCACGTTAATTGCGATGTCACCTTGACCGCCGCAATTAATCTGGCAACAAGACGTCGTGATGTGTACGCGGTTCGGCATGTTCCATGCTTTGAACTCAGGCAGTAACTCATCCATCATCGCTTTCACAACACCGGAAGCATCAGTTCCCGGAATGTCGCAATGCAACCAACCTTGAGTGTGGGACAGTGAAGTAACCGAGTTACGTGTACCACCAACAGGGAAACCAGCGTCTTCTAATGCTTTCACCAACGGCTCTACTTTATCGCCGTCAGCCAATTGGAATTCGATATTGGAGCGAATGGTAAAATGAACATAACCTTCGCCGTAAGTATCACCAATATCCATCAGCTTGCGCAGGGTAAATACGTCAAGAATACGTTGAGTACCCGCACGAACAGTCCAAACCTTCTCACCTGTTTTGGATACATGAACCAAAACGCCTGGGCGTGGGTCTTCGTGATATGCCCACAGGCCGAAATTACGGCGCATAACTGGGTGCATGTACTGGAAACCGTCCGGGCATCCAGATTCAATAGGATCGCGCATTTCTGGTGCGGCCATGTGAAGCCTCCGTCAAACTCAAATTTATCAATAATCTGGGCAACAAGGCAGGGTTAAACACTGCCCTGTTGCAAAGTGCCGTCTTAGGCAGCAGCAGCCATTTTCTCTTCGCGCTTGCGGTTGAACCAAGCTTCAGCAGCTTCGTCCCAACCGTCAGTACGCACGTAAGAAACGTTACGTGGTTGCTTGATCATGTTTGGATCTGGGTCGATACCGATACCTTCGAGGAAATTCACCAGACCGATACGCTCAATCATTTCGCCGCAACGCTCGTGTTCCAGACCATTTTCAGCCCAGAAGTCAATGATGGAAGCAGCCAGTTCAACGATGCGCTCGTAATCTTCTTCGGTATCAAGCTTCATGAAAGGAATGACTACTGTTCCCATCAAGTCGCCAATTTTCAGAGTACGCTTACCGCCGATCAGAATGGTTACACCCTTATCATCACCAACTTGCAGTGCTTTTGGCATAACGTTCAAGCAATGCATACAACGTACACAATTGCTGTTATCCACAGTGAGGGTATCATCGTCATTCAGCTTCAGTGCTTGTGTTGGGCAGCGGCTGATAACGTTGTCAAACATGTATTGACGACCCGCAGAACGATCACCTTCTTTGCCAATTTCTTTGGCTTTCTTCATGATCATTTCTTTAACGGCTTCTTGGTCGACTTTCATGTCATCGCGCCAAGTACCAATTACCGCAAAGTCGGAACGCTCAATCGCGTTTTGGCAATCGTTCGGGCAGCCGGAAACTTTGAACTTGAACTTGTAAGGCAGTGCTGGGCGATGCACGTCATCCGTGAAGTTATTCATCAGACGGCGATGAATCGCGTGTTCGTTACAGTTGGACATTTCGCAACGTGCCGCACCCACGCAAGACATACCAGTACGCACGCAAGGACCTGCACCGCCCAAATCCCAACCGTATTCGTTGATTTCATCAAAGAAATGTTGGAAATTAACGCTGTTCGCGCCGATGAACATGATATTGCCGGTTTGACCGTGGAAAGTCTGCAAACCAGAACCCCACTTCTCCCAGCTATCCGCCAATTGGCGTAACATGTCGGTGGTGTAGTAGTTGCCAGCCGGTGGCTGTACACGCAAGGTGTGGAATTCTTTGGATTCCGGGAACATATGACCGACTTCAGAGAAGCGCGGGATAATGCCGCCGCCGTAACCGAAAACAGAAATGGTACCGCCTTTCCAGTAGCCCATTTTGGTTTCGTAAGAATGTTCCAACTGCCCCATCAGGCCGTTGATAGTGTTGCGGATGCGCTCATCTGGATGCTCATCACGCAGTTTCTTGAAACCGCTGATAAAGCTAGGCCATGGGCCTTCTTCCAGTACATCCAGCATCGGCGTTGGATAATTATTCGTTGCCATACCTGCCTCCTCAGTAAACGATTGCAATGGCGCTTTCTCTTAACCAGCTCTACAACTCAAATGGTCAAGTGAAAGATCAAATCAAAAACGGGTCACGTAACGGTGTTCGCGCTATTTGCGAGTGGGCTAAGTGTATGCGTCATGCCTGCATCATAGAATCTCACCCATGGGGTGTTAGCTGATTCCATGCTGTATCCCTAAGGGGATAGGCACCTCACATAATCAAAAATAGTCCAGCACCGGAGGTACAATAGCATATTCAGATTTTTTAATATTGCAAATAGCTATACGAACTATCCGTCTTTGCCGAGGTCTGCAACATGCACAACTCTCCTTTCAATATCAAGGCGTTAACGCACTATCAAGCATGGCGCGATAAAAAATTAGCGGCTTACCCATTGCGGCCGGAAGCGTTGATGACGACGATTGAAGACCCTGAAAACCCTAGCGAGACCGAAATAGCGCAACTTCAACAGATTTGCCGTGAGCACAATCTCGCGCTGTACCATTTTGTGCAAGGCGACGGGCGCAGCAAGCGTCACGTCCACCGTTTAGGGCAAAAAGTGGGCTTGTTGCGGCTGGATAGCAATTTGTGCGCGGATGAAGATAGCCTCACGTCACTGCACGTTACCGCACACGCGGGGCAACACGATTACATTCCCTACACCAATAAACCACTGAGCTGGCATACCGATGGTTACTACAACTTGCCCGAAGCACAAATTCACGGCATGTTGCTGCATTGTGTCCAACCTGCACTCGAAGGCGGTGAAAGCTGGTTGCTGGATCATGAAATTGCCTACATTTTATTGCGCGATGCTAACCCTGATTACATTCACGCCTTGATGCACCCGAATGCCTTCACGATTCCTGCCAATGTATTGAACGGGGAAAGCATTCGCCCCGAACAATCCGGCCCCGTGTTTAGCGTCACCGCTGCGGGGCATTTGCACATGCGCTATTCTGCCCGCCAGCGCAATGTGATCTGGCGCGATGACCCGATGACACGCGAAGCCGCCGATTTCCTATTGAATTTATGGCAACAGGACTCACCTTACAAAATAAGGTACACATTGCAGGCGGGCGAAGGCTTGTTGTGCAACAACGTGTTGCACTGCCGCACCGCATTTAAAGACAGCGACGACCCGACACAAACCCGCTTGCTATACCGTGGGCGTTATTTTAATCGGGTCGCAGAACCCAAGGAGACCCTATGCTCAGTTTAAGCCAAATTTTGATGGTAGACGGCGACAAGATCAGCAACTTCGAGGAACTAAAGCAAATCGTGCAGCAACGCGCGTTGGAAACCGGCTCGATCTTTTTCCAGATTGATATTGAGCCACCCGGCTACAAAGACCGTCCTGACGATTGGTACGACCAGTTGGAAATCACTTTTTCGTCGGCGAGGTGAGCGATATGTTTTGGCAGGAAGACGAGGATAAAACCCTCCCCTATCAAGCACCCGATGACGTGCTGGACGTGAGTTTCGCCATTGCGTGCAAGCAATTGCCGTTGGATCATGCGTGGGATCTGGCACAAGCCGTTCAGCAAGCCCTGCCGTGGTTTGCCGATGAAATCGTCGCGGGAGTTCACCCGATTCACGTTGCCGAAAGTGGCAATGGCTGGGAACGCCCGGATGATGCCGCCAACCAATTCCTGCTACCGTCGCGGCGCACGCGAATGTTTTTACGCATTCCCAAATCACGCATCTTCGCAACGCAGGCACTGTCCGGCACAACGCTGGATGTGAACGGCTACGCGATCGACTTACGGGATATGAAAGAAAAGCCGTTCGTACACACCTCGGTCATTTTTGCGCGGTATGTGTTATCGGATGAGGCGGAAGACGAAAATAGCTTTTTGCAGCGCATGGCGACAGAAGTGAAACGGGTTGCTGATTTCAAAGTAAAAAAGATGTTATGCGGCAAAAGTCATACATTACGCACGCCAGATAAGGTATTGCATACTCGGCATTTAATGATCGCTGACTTGGATAGCGCCCCCTCAATCCGCTTGCAACAATACGGTCTGGGTGAAGGACGCAAACTGGGTTGCGGGCTGTTTATGCCGCACAAAGGCATCAAAACCCTAAAACCAACGGAATAGTAATGCACCTTTTACCCTATCCCTTTTGAGGAATAGGAGATGCACCGCTTTTTCGTATAATTTTGCGGTCAAGAATTTCATCGAATGCATGAGGAACAAAACATGGCTTACGAAGTAAATGGTACAACCATCGAAACCACCGAAGCAGGCTATTTGGTAGACCTGAACGATTGGAACGAAGAAGTTGCCAAAGTAATTGCTGCTGAAGAAGGCATTGGCGAGTTGACTGAACGTCACTGGGATGTTCTGAATTACCTGCGTGACCAATACATTAATAATGGCGGTACACAGCCAATGGAACGCATTATTCAAAAGGCGATGGCTGAGCAATGGGGCGATAAAAAATTAACCAGTAAAGACATGTACACCCTGTTTCCACGCGCCCCTAGCAAGCAAGGTTTGAAAGTGGCAGGTCTGCCAGCAACTAACCGCAAAGGCGGCTATTGATTATTACCCGAAAGGGGGTATTCCCCCTTTTAGGTGAATCCGTTTATCCTGTTGTCAGGAATTGATTAATTTAGAGAGGCATCGGACATGAGCACTAAGCAAGAGCTGATCAGCGAAATGATTGAAATGCAGGCAAAATTCACGGCTTACGAACAGTCGGGCGCATTCAGTGCTGAAGAATACTACGTTGGTGAGTGGAAATCTTACCGTGAGCGTTATCAAGAATTGGCTAACGAAGTCCGTGAAATGGCTTCTAAAGAAGCAAATTTCTGGAAGTAAGCTGTTACAGCTTTTGACATGTAAAAGCCGCTACTCAGCGGCTTTTTTTATTGAGTGCACTCAAGACATCCGGGCTTGCCTACCGAACGCACCTTGCGTACTTGAGCCCATACGCCAAAATTTGATTCGTGACGCACCTCTAAAATACTGACGAGATCACCTTTTTGAAAGCCTCCCATTGTACGGCTGCCATAAGGTTGATCGTAGATGCCGTGGATTTTTTGAGTGCGATATTGTTCGCCCACAATAGGTAAACCACTGTTGGATGCCAGATGTAAACGCTGACCATGCCAGCCTTGTTCACGCAACTCTCCTATGTAAACCCACACAACGATGCCTACCGGCAGCGGTTTGCCGCGTTGTATCTCCTCAGGCATTGCCACAGGTTCTGCCACTGCCGCATTGTGTTGAACTTGTGTCACAAACAGAGGGTTATTATTGCTCGATACCTGCTCATTGAAAACATTGTCGCGGTTAGCTTGCGCAACGCGCTCAGCGTCACTGAGTTTGGCAACCTTAACGGTCTTAACCACCTGCTTCGGTTTCAATACTGCTTTGCGCTTTGCTACAACCGAACGCGGCACTGATGCCGTGGAAAAATCTTGCCCCACCCGTGAAGAAGCGGCGATAGTTGAACGATTCAATACAACAGGAGCAGGCATTATCGAAGCAGATGCAATCACGGGCGGCGGCGGCAAAGGGATACGACGGGTGCGCAGCACACGCTGAGTCTTAACGTCTTGCAAAGTGCTGGCTAAAACAGAGGGAGCAGGTGGCAGCATTTCAGTTGCTTCCAATGCATTAAGGCGCTGATAGAAATAACCCAAACCTGCCAAAGTGCTGGCTTGCACAGCAGCGATTGGCCCCCATATCACCAGATGTTTAGCGTGACTTCTCCACCACGGCACTCTTTTAATCACTAATTGCCCCATGCAAAACTCCTTGTAAACGCATCTACTTTACTTCCCCTTTTTCCGCTAAAAAAACCAGGAGGCAAACTGCGTCCCGGATAAAGAATGAAATTTTCCTGCTTAGCGGTAGGGTAGCGTCAGCCGTTACACTTCGCTCCACATCCGTAGCAAATTAATATGCACGGTGCTAATGCTGGCGGCCTCATCGGACTGAGGCAACTTTGCAATCACGCTTGCGCGAGCTTTGGCTAATTGATAGAGCAACTCACGTTGCTGCGGGTCTTTCACCAAACTTTGCGCCCACGTCACCGCCACTAAGCGGATGCCTTTGGTCACTTCCGCGACTTTGTGCCAACTGCCAGAATCATACACCACCGCATCACCGGCTTCCCCGCGTATTTTTTCTTCCCCATAAGCGGTACGGATGACGATCTCACCACCCTCGTAATCGTCGTTGAGAAAGACGGTGGTGGACACATCGGTACGGTAACGCCCCGACATGGGCCCCATGACCGGATCATCCACGTGAAAACCATACGTCATTCCCGGCAAATAACGTGCATAAAACGCCGTCGCCACCCGTAACGGCATTACCGCCGCCTGATATTCCGCGTGTTGTACCAACGGCGACATCACCATCGCATTCAAACGCCGGTGCAACGGGCTATTCGGGGAAAGCTCTTGGTTGTATTTCACTTTTGCCGCCTCCATCCCCGCCGAAAAGCGCCCATCCACGAATTCACCCGTGGCAAGCAACTCCTGCACTTCTTTCACACGTTGCGCATCAAGGACATTTTTAATCAGTAGGAGCATGGCATTTCCTTTCAAAGCTAGAATCGGGTAATCTGCCCGCAAGACAGAAGCATAGGTTAAAGAGTGATGCAATTACGGATACAAATCAACGACACCACCCGCGATATTGACGTGCCGGATTTTATGTTGGCGGAAGGCGAAGATTTTTTCGCGCAGATGGATCAGGACATGAGTAAAGGCTACCAAATGAGCCGCAAGTGGGTAGATAAGCCGGATCAAGAACAGCGCTGCCAGATCGTAGCCGATAAAATTCTTACCGCTCTTTCCAACGGCAACCAAAAAAGCGGCACACTCATGGCGGCTTACATCCTCAAACGGATGCCGCAAATACGCGAAGTTCACATGAATACCGAAGGTGACATGCAAGGGCATGAATTGCTCTAAAGTTTCACGCGAAAATGACCCAAGTCGTCGCAATGTATTTTGCCCCCGATTTCATCAACCCGGCACGGTGCTCGTGTGTCCAGAATGGCGGAAACAATACCAATTTGCCTTTTTCCGGCTGCACGCTCAGTTGCTGAAACAAGAAATCGGTCGCGCCACCTGCCGCCACCGGCACATCGTTTAAATACCACAAAGCCACCAATTGGCGCATTGCGAATTGGTGGCTGCCACCGTCAATGTGCCAATGGTAATACTCGCCCGGCTGATAACGTTGTAAATTGTAGCCCATGTCCTTAAACGAGCCTTGGAAATACGGAAAAGTCTCGCGAAATTCACGTAACGCCAATGCCAGAGAACGGTGCAAATTATTATCCACATCTTTCCAATGCGGTTTATCGTCGCCACTAACGAAAATATCAGTGGTTTTTTTCACACTTTGGTTACTGCCCATGTCTTGACCGATGCGTCCGGCGTATTGGTCGGCTAGATTCTGCTCAAAACGTGCTACCATGTTGTCGCACAAAAACCCCGGCAACGCATCGCGCTTTTCAAAAACAAACGAATTCGGCGCTAATTCACGCATCACACAACCCACGCATACATTTAGAAATCATTTTTAAATTTTACGCGACTCCGCCTATACCTGCCATATTCACCACAGTGCGGACGCAAAATCTCCGCATTGGTCAGTTTTTTGCTGGAACAAAGCCACCCCTAATGCCACACTTACCGCAAAACCTTGTCAGGAAGACCTCATGCCCATGAAGAAAGTTGTCCACATTAAAACCGCGCCCACTCAAGCGTCGCTATCGCCCGCGCAAAAGAAATTCAACACCCTGATTAAAAAAATTGACGCGCAGAAACAACTACTCGCGGAATGGCAAGAAACCTTCGAGCGCTGCCGCACCGATGCCATCGACAAGCTAGAACCATTAAAACAAACCATGCGTGAACAACAAACCGCAATGGCACACCTGCTGGATCAGCAATTTACGGCGAATAAGTTCAATAAACTGCAACAAGAAAAACTCACGCACTTGATTACAGAGCTCTGCGAAGCATTGCTCAGAGAGGCCGACAGTGCTGAGCTGAAAGCCATGTACAATAAGTACACTGCCAGTGACTACGATACCGAAGCAGCGGAAGAACAAGCGCAGGCAAACGCCTTCATGAAATCCATGCTCGAAAACGAGTTTGGTGTTGAGTTAGACCCTGACGAATTCGACCCCAATAATCCACAAGCCACCGCAGAACGCCTATTTGAAAAAGTCAAACAACGCGAAGCCGAAGCCGCTGCTACTGAGCAACCTCAGCGCAAAAAGTCCGCCAAACAATTAGCCAAAGAAGCGCAGGAAGCAGAAGAAGCCGCCAATGTCAGCAAATCCATTCAAGCTGTTTACCGCCAACTCACCAGTGCTCTGCACCCCGACCGCGAACAAGACCCGGTAGAACGCGAGCGCAAAACCGAACTCATGCAGGAAGTCACGGTCGCTTACGCGGGTAAAGATTTGCTGAAACTGCTGGAACTCCAACTTGCGGTTGAGCAAATCGACCAAAGCAAACTCAGCAGCCTAAGTGCCGAGCGCCTCAAGCATTACAACAAAGTCCTCAGTGACCAACTGGCTGAATTACAAGAAGAAGTCATGCTGAAAGAAGACCAAATCCGCATGATGCTGCACCTGCCACCGTTTGAACCCCTGTCACCCAAGCGTTTGGTGATGATGATTAAAGAAGATGTCCGAACGTTGCAGACGGAAATCAAGCGTATTCAGCAAGATTTGCGGCTACTTAAAGACGTGAAAAACCTAAAGTCATGGCTGAAAGGTTTCCGGCTGCCACAGCCAGAATTTGACCCCTTTTTTGATGGATTTCCGCCGTTTCGTTAATCATGAGTAACCTGCAATGATCCGCGCCCTCTTCATCTGTACCCAAAACCGCTTGCGCAGCCCGACTGCTGAACAGGTTTTTTCTAGCTGGGCAAATGTGGAAACGGATTCTGCGGGGCTGGGCAATGATGCCGACGTGCGCTTATCTGTCGAACAAATCGAATGGGCAACACTGATTTTCGTGATGGAAAAAGCCCACCGCAACAAGCTATCGAAGCAGTTTAAGGCTCACCTGAATGGCAAGCGGGTTATTTGTTTGGATATTCCTGATGATTACGACTATATGCAGCCGGAATTGGTCAGGCTGCTGGAAGCGAAAGTGGGTGCGTTTCTCAGATAAATGACTGCTAACATTTCAATCTCCCTCAAACTTGAGAAATCAGTACCTTTCCATCATTTCAAAATCCAGAACCTGCCCTAAAATATTCTTCTCCCGCTTGCTGTCATATACCTGCCAGCTTTTTGAACGTTTCAATATCGCGGTCTTTAGGAGTAGCGGTACAAAGGATAGTGGCATCCGGTTTCAGGTGATCATTATAAAAAGCAAAGGCTTGGGTTTGTGACTTAAACCCATGATGGGCTTCATCAATCACACAACCGATAAAATAACCATCCGCACGGACGGCTTGCAGCAATTCATCCAATCCCAATTGGGTTTCGGTGGTTGTCCGACTTTTGCGACTTTCCTTGTTGGAAACCGCAACGCTACCCCATGTGCCAACAAAGGCATCCCCAGAACGCAAGTTTTCGATAAAACGCTCATTAGCAAGGGCTTTGAGACGCAAATTCAGAAACTCGGTACGGATAACGCTGCTGGTTTGCGCCACGACCCCGGAAAAAGGCGCAAACCCTGCCCCTTGGCAAACCGCTCAATCAAATAATCCGGGATTTGCTCAACCGTCACATACTCAAAAGGGATGCGCTGCATCACGCCGTTGCGTTGCCATGTGTAAAGTGTGGTGGGTTTAGTATCACCTTGCAATAAGGTATTGGCTTGCTCAATGATGTCCGGCGTGGATTGCTGCAAGTACAACATTCGGTGTTGATCTGTTTCGACGCAATGGATTGTTTTATCCGCATCAAAAGGTTCAACCGCATCAAACGTGAGCAATTGCAGGGCAAACCAAATTTGGTCATGCCGAATGTCGGTTTGGAGGTGACTTTGCGCAATCTTGACCGCCTGTAAATACGCAAACGAACCACCTAACCCAGTCACGTTTTGTTTACCGACGCTGTAACCTTCAATCACGCGGCGCAACCGTTGGGCACACACATCCCGACACACATTTTTCTCTGGCTCTTTATCCGTTTTTTCCGTGCTGGAAACCAAAATGAACTGTCTGTTACCATTGTCTATGTGGTTTTGTTCTAAAACCGCTTGCGCGGTTGTGCCAGAGCCAGCAAAAAAATCTAATACAATGTCAGAGCCATTGTTGGATGTGCATTGTTCAATTAGCAATCGAATAAGACTTGGCGGCTTGGGATAAGAAAATACATTTTTACCCATGATAGAGCGCAAAGCTCTAGCACCCTCATCGGCCCCTCCAACGGATATTTCATCTTCAATAATCTCCGAGTTTGGCAGAATAAAGCTATTAAATGGTGTGCGGCTGTCACCGAATTCACTGGCATATTTTTTACGTTGCGGCTTACCAATGCCAATTTTCTTCCCAACCCAAAAATCCAAGTCAGGCATATCCTCAAATAGGAATGATGTCCCGTTGGTACTGGATGGAACACGTTTTTCTCGTATGGCCGCAATAAGCTCATTTTTGTTATCAAACGCCATCCAACCGCGACAGGGGAAAGTAATTTCACCTGCTTTAATTGCCGCATGAGTACGCTCAAGACTCCAGCGCCAAACTTGATCAGGGTTTGCCGGATACCACACATCATTCGCGGCATCGTGGATAGGGTAGTAAAGATTAGGGCGCTCAACGAATGTTTTGTTGCACTCCATTGGGAACATGCGCCATGCACCGTCAGGGTCTTTGTCGGGGTTTTTATAGGCTGCAAAAGTACGATCTAATCCATTCATGCTGAATTTTGGATTAGCGTAAACCAATACGTATTCTTGATTGATAGAAACACCAGCGCCTTTAATATCGTTTGAACCCGCTCGGCTGCGCCAAACCAACGACCCAACCCGCATTCCTTCCGTGAAAACTTGGCGCATCAACATGTCGAGCAAAGCTTGGTTATCGTCGTTAATCGAAACAAGGATAACGCCATCATCACGCAGCAAATCCTTAACAAGAGTCAGTCGTACAAACAAATATTCTAACCACACAGAATGCCGATAAATGTCGTCCTGATCCACGAAGCGGTCATTATAAATAAAATCTTTGTTACCCGTATTGTACGGTGGATCGATGTAAATGCACTTAACGCGCCCCTGAAACGTCATGCGCAAGTAGCGCAACGCATCAAAGTTATCGCCCTCAATCAGCAAGTTGCGGTAAGGCGTTTGCCCACACGACCATTCTGGGAGCAAATCCATCAGCACAAAATCGTCGTTTAGCGCATTTTCGACTTCCAATTCGTTATGTTCCCACACCAAACCCAATTTGCGGGTACGGTCACGCTTTTCCAACAAGGCAATCAGTTGTTCTTTGCTCAGGTGGTCGTATTTGCTCATGCGAATTCATTATCTTGTGTAAGTCAGGACAGCTAGAGTGTACCAAAGTCTGATACATGCGTGTTAAGCAAGCTGTTCACGCATCAAATAAGGCATAGGCTAATGCTGATAGAAGGAAGACTGCTATGCGTACCACGCTAAATCTTGATGATGACTTGCTCCGCCAAGCCTCTGAACTGACAGGAATCACCGAAACAACCGCCCTGCTACGTGAAAGCAAGCGAATCGCCAGCAGAGCTGGCTCCTACAAAGATTGGGAATCTATTTCATGCACGTTCCTAACCTCTCACCTACTGATTTTCTCCAATAATTGACGCGACAAGTAATAGCCATTTGCCGCCATCGCATCTAACAGCACGGCTGCATCACTTATCAAATGCCGCTGCTCTGCTATCCATAACACTTTCACCGTACCGACAAATGCCAACTTGCGTTGCAAAGCTTCGCGTCGTGCCAGCCGATCATCCATAATAAGCAAGGCACTAGGGTTGGTGATAGCAAGCTGCATAGCTTCTTGCTCCCCTTCACCGAGACTCACCGGAAAATCCTGTGGCGGGGGTACTGTCATCACTTGCAGCCATCCTTGTTGCAAAGCGGTAGCAATTTGTTGAGCAGCGTCGTCGCTGTGCGCTTGAGATTCCTGCCAAACCGCCTGCGGTATCCACACCGTTTTAAACAGTTGTTGCAGAATCGTTAGCTGATGAATGCCCGCAAATGCCAATAACGGGCTGGTATCGCTAATTATGACAGCCATGCAGACAAATCTTGGGTTTCGTGGGCGGTAGTTTCATCAGGTCGAGCAATCTCAATCCCCAGACTTCCCAAATGCTTGATGAAAGCACCCATGTTTAAGCCGCTGATCCGAGTTGCTTTGCCTAATGACATCAAACCATCACGAAACAAACTGGCAGCGAGTGCCGGGCGCAAACCGGTCGTAGTGTCACTGAGAGTTTTATCCAGATGTATCAACAGTGCGTCAGGCTCATCCCCTTTTAACACCAACACGGGGGCTTCACGGGCATGGCGTAATGCCAGTGAAGGATTTTTTTTGAGTTCACGGACATTGGTAGCGTACATAGCGGCATTCCTAAAGTATTTGACCCAGTGTAGTCCACGCTATGAGTCCACGCAAGATACCATCGCCTCAATCTCCGCCAACGCCGCCACACCCTTAGCCTGAAACACCGCCAACGCCTCACGCCCAACCGTTGCCCAATGCTCGCGCCCCCACTTGGCATACGCCGCAATCTGCTCCGCATCGCCCGTCTCATGCCAATGCTGATACGCCGCCACTAACTGCGGCGCGAGTTTCTTACGCATCGCCGACAAATTGCCGAAGTAGAAATGGATGGAAGCCGCATTCCCCCGCGCCAGCAATTCCGGCAAAGTATGCAAACAATCCGCCAACAAATCGCGCACCGCCCGCAACATAATGTCAGCGTGCGACGGCGGCAGCGCAAACAACATCGTTTGCCATTCCGCATCACCCAATGCTTGCCCCGCTTTCACTTCGCCGATTTCGTGCGCAATCACCGTTTGGATTTCAGCCGCCGCCATCGCATCCAACGCCGTTTCCACATCCGCATCGAAATCGTAGTGCGCCAGCGCCCGCCCCATTGGGTTATCCAAACCGCTCCAACGCCATTCATCGACCTTTTCCCACAACATGCGGCGCAAGGATTCCCGGCGGATAAAAACGTGCTTGCCTTGATTCATCGCAGGTGGCGCTTCCACATCCCGCGCCAGTTCGCGCCCCGCTACCAACAAGGTGTAATCGTCTTGCTCGATCACTTGCTCCAATTCCGCCAAGAAAAACAGCGGGCGGCAACGCCGACCATAACCTGCGCTGTAGACCAAGCCCGCACTATTCAACGCAGCATTGATTGTTTCATTGGCAAACGGATCGTGTTCGCCGCTGCCATTCAGCGATAACGGCGCGTAATCTTGCTCATCCAACGCATCCCATACCGCTTCACGCTGGGTAAGCCATTCGCCCACGTCATCGCTAATCACCACATCGCTGAGACGAATGCCTTTTTCCCAGCGGTAAAATTCGCGCATTTTCAACAGGTACACGCACAAGGTATAATCACCCGCGTGGCGTGCGTCGGCAATGTGGCAATTGCGTTGGATGGTTTGAATCAAATCATGATGCTGTGTGTGCATAAACCTACCTCGTTCGTTTTACCCGATAATAGCAAGATTCACCCCACCATTCGCATTCCCGCATCCGCTACCCTTATAATGCTCCACTGTTTTAGCTTTGAGAGAGGAATCCCTGTGCGCATACGTCTGAAAACCAAGTGGAATAAGCAGGAACGTGAAGTTTCGCTGGAAGATACCGTCAGTGTGCTGGCGTTTAATACCTGGAAAATCGGGATGCAAACCCTGGTAGAAATCGAAAACGAGAATTTCCAGACCGACACCCAAATGCAGCGCGTGATGATCATGGAAGAAATTATGGCCTTCATGATTCACGTCCTCGACCGCATCGCCCACGACATCTTAAATGACGAAGACCGTGCTGCCCTGATCACGATGTTCGCGCTGAAAATTGCCGATCATGTGCAAGACAACGCCCGCGACTTCGGCGGCCCCGGCGATTACCGCAACCCGTTCATCAACAAATTAAACCAGCGCATGGAAGATTACGCCGCTACGACGTGGGGAAAAGTCGGGCAAGAACCCGGCTTTTCGATGAGCCTAGCGTTCGGCAACTTCATCGCCGAAGCCGTAGGGCCACGTGACCGCAAGTGGGTGCTGGACTATATCCAGCGCACCCTGATGCCCGAAATGCTCGGCACCTACAAAAAAGTCCTCACCCGCTTGGGGATGTTGGAAAGCCACAAATAACTACTTCCAATCAACGAAAGTAGCAACCTTGTCTGCCAACTCATCGGCGTACAAATCCATAAAGAAATGGTCGGCGCCGTCGACCGTTTCCACGGTCAGATTATCCTGCTTAACGCTTTCCAGCTTAGCAGGTAAATCTGCCACCACTTCATCCGCCGAACCCATCACAATCAGCATCGGCTTTTTGATTTTGGGTAACAGGCTGGGGGTATTCTTGCGCTCGTCATCTTTGTAGTAAGACACCACGCTATCCGCCGCTGCTTTGGCGTTTTCGCAATACACGAAACCGGGCAGCGCCATCATGTCTGCGCCCTTACCGTCGCCCGCCAGTTTAGTCGCTTCAGTCATAATGTCAGCCAAGGGCTTTTTGTAGCGCTCCTCGTACTCTTTGCTGCTTTTATCCGCATCAGCCGTGGCAGGCGCAACCGCAATCACTTTTTCCAGCAAGTCGGAATCTTTTTCAGACGCATACCACGCCACCTGGTTGCCACCGCGTGAATGCCCTAACACCGCAACCTTGCTTGCGCCCTGCGCTTTCAGCCAATTCATCCAGGTATCGAGTTCCGCCACCGCATCTTCATGCTTGTGCTTGTGTTCGATGGTGCAATCCAACATTTCGGAGGGACGTTTATCCAGCGCATAACTCAAGTTGACGTTCAGGGTGTTGTAACCTTTTTCTTGCAGCAAATCGCTCAGGGACTGCATGATTTCCATTTTATTGTGTGCCAGTGTGCCATGCAGCAGCATAATCACGCCGTCTTTCGCGGTTTTGCCTTCTGCCAAGGTCAGGTCAGCACGCAATTCAAGATCACCTTGCTTAACGGTCACTTCATCCGCTTGCAACGTTGCCACCGCAGCCAACAACGAAAAGGCTACCGTACTGGTAACGCGAGTCAGTAATTTCATGTCATCCTCCAAGGTTATGTAGTATTTTCAAATGCCCATGGCACGTTTTGCCATTTCGTATTTTAGAAAGCCCATGCGATTCACGACAGTCAACCCTGAATTTCGCAGGATTTTCCAAGGGGTCAAGGTATTGCCAAACAGCAGCCGGAAACCTTCCATCGCTTTTTGCGTCAGGATATTGTCACCGCGCCGCGCCCGTTCGTAAGCCCGCAAAACCTTGGGGCTGCCGCAATCGCCCGTAGCGTGACGAATTTGCGCCACCAATTCCAGCGCATCTTTGATGCCCAAATTCACGCCCTGCCCCGCTAATGGATGAATTGTGTGCGCCGCATCGCCCACCAACACTACCCGTTCTTGGCTGTAACAATCCGCATGACGCCCCCGCAACGACACCGCCGCGCGTTCGCCCACGGCAGTCACTTCACCCAAACGGTAATCCAGCGCTTGGCTTAATTCACGGCAAAAATCACTGTCTGACAAGCGCAACATCGCATCCGCCTGATCCGCCGGTAATGTCCACACAATCGAACAAAAACCTTCCGCCAAGGGTAGGAATGCGACCGGGCCACTCGGCATAAAACGTTGCCAAGCGGTAAATTGATGCGGCAAGTCGGTTTGCGCCACACACACCAAACCTTTTTGCCCGTAGTCTTGGGTGGAGATGCCAATGCCCGCCAGTTCGCGAACTTTGGATTGCGCCCCATCCGCCCCCACCAGCAATGGCGCTTGCAAGATTTGACCGCTCTGCAAGGTGGCGGTCACGCGTTGCTCATCCACCACCAGCGTTGCGAGCTTATCGGGGCAATACCAATCCACGCTCTCCAAGGTTTGCAGCGTATCCAGCAACGCCAGTTGGATCACCCGATTTTCCACGATATGCCCAAGATCGGGTTCGCCCAGATCTGCCGCATCGAAACGAATTTCGCCGGTTCCGGTAGCATCCCACACGCACATGACTTCGTAAGGAAACGCACGGCGGGCAGCAATACCCTCCCATGCACCTGCATCAAGCAACGCCCGCTGCGATGCACGGCTCAGCGCCGAGACACGCAAATCATAAGGGTCTTCGGGGGAAAATACGGTGGGAGAATGCGCTTCAAGTACGGCAACACGCTTGCCCGCCTTGCCCAATAAACAGGCCAGTATTGCACCGACCATACCGCCACCCGCAATGATGACATCGTATTGCACCTGCATCGCCTTCATCCTTCTAAGTTTATTCAACCACAAGACTACAGCAAAGCAGGGGCAGGAAATACAGATTCAGGGCAAATTGGCGGGTTATTCCACCAACCAAGGCCACAGCAATAATTTGCCGGGGGTAGCTCCCACTAATCCCCAAAACCCAAGGAAATACGTCAACGGTACGACGACCAATGCGCCGTGCAAAGCACTGCTATCATAAGAAGCGTGATACAACAGCCAGGTTTGCCCAAACACAAATAACAATACAAACATCAGTAAGATGCTGATCAACAGCAAATCAAACGCCAATGCCAACACGCGCATTCCCCAGTGTTGATAACCGGGTTGGCGCACATGCGACATGAAGTAACCTTTGGCAGGTGGGGTAAGTTGATGGCTAATTTTCATAAATGACACTCCTTGTCACCTCGCAATACTACAACCATTAAGTATAGCGGTTGCATTTCAACCTGCTGACGAAAATGCTAATCCATTGATCAATTTATTTAAAAGATGAAACGGGGCAAGCAATAATCCGAGGCTAAGCCAAAGCGTTCAGGATAATCCACATGCACAAAATATAAGCCAGACGCAGGTGCTGTCATCCCCGCCAAAGCACGATTGCGTTGCGCCAGTAATTCCGCCATCCACGCTACCGGGCGCTCTCCCGCCCCCACCATCAGCAAGGAACCCGCGATATTGCGTACCATGTGATGCAAAAACGCATTTGCCACCAAATCGAGGTAAATGAACTCACCGTCACGCTGCACACTGATTTCCAGCATCTCACGCATGGGGTGGTTCGCTTGACAACCCGCCGCGCGGAAACTGGAAAAATCCTGTTCCCCCAACAACGCTTGCGCCGCTTCATGCATCAGTTCAGCATCCAACGCGCCATGCTGCCAACACACCCGTTGCTGCAACAGCGCAGGACGCGCCTGCCGATTGAGAATAATGTAACGGTAACGCCGCGAACGTGCCGAAAACCGCGCGTGAAAATCATCCGCGACCGGCTGAATCCAACGCATCGCCACCCCATCCGGCAAATGCGCATTCGTG
This sequence comes from Candidatus Thiothrix sulfatifontis, assembly GCA_022828425.1. Lineage (NCBI taxonomy): Bacteria > Pseudomonadati > Pseudomonadota > Gammaproteobacteria > Thiotrichales > Thiotrichaceae > Thiothrix > Candidatus Thiothrix sulfatifontis. Next base: position 1,693,721 of record CP094685.1, on the reverse strand, counting down.
CCAAACACCCAACCGCGCAAAGGGCGCTGCGCGTTGGTTTCAAAGTGAATGATTTGCCCAATGCCGTGGACACCCGAATCAGTACGCCCCGCACACACCACCGCAATCGGTTCCGCCGCTACCGTAGACAGCGCTTTTTCAACATTGCCTTGTACTGTCGGCCCGTGGCTCAAGCGCTGCCAGCCGAAAAAAGGGCTTCCATCGTATTCAATACAGGCTGCAAATTTCATGACACTCATCTCAAGGCAGTAAAAACACAAAAGGCCGGATTAACCGGCCTTTATAACGTGAATGTGAGGATTCCTCAACCCGTCTGGTGCAGCAAGACTTCGGCTTCGCGGCGTTGATCGTCGTTGCCTTCGACCATGACTTCTTCCAAGGTACTGCGAGCGCCTTCAATGTCGCCCATATCCAGATAAGCGCGGGCAAGATCCAGCTTGGTGCTGATATGCGCTTCGTGCAGGTCGATTTCCTCATCCGGGAAGTCGAGGAATGACAGCGCATCATCAATATCGCCTAACCAATCCTTGTCTTCGTCGCTGATGGGCGCGTAGAAAGTGTCTTTCGGCAAAATGCGCCCGATGCCGGTTTCATTGTCCAGATGCAGGTTCAAATGCGTGGCGCTCGACGCCGCTACGGTTGGCGTTTCAGTCACAGCCGCTGCGGGCGGTGTTGCCAGCGTCGTGTTGCTGTCAAACTCATCAAGATCAAAATCCAACAGATCGTCTAAATCATCATCTGATTGAATTGCGTGCGGCTGAGGCTTAACCGTTGGCGAAGTAGCTTCTGTATCCAAGTCGAAATCCAGATCGAAGTTATCATCTAAATCTTCCAACTCAAAATCGTCTTGTTCAGGCAGTGCATCCTGAACTTCATGCGTCACATTGTCGGTTACATCCGGCAATTCAAGGGCAGGTAAAGGCTGCACTGGCGTCTCGGTATCGCCATCGTCAGTGTCGTGCAACAGCTTATCAAGATCAATGTCATCGAAATCCAGTTCGCCCAAATCCAGATCGCTAAAGTCATCTTCCGGCAATTCAGGTGGCGCGGCATGATCCAACGCTTGGGGCAGCTCTACCGCTGGAAGGTTAATCGCCTCATCCGATTTTGCTAACGCCACGCCAGCCGTTGCCGCCGCAACCCCGCCTAATGCCGTCGCTACGGTTGCCGCCACCGAAGGCATATCAGCCGCATGACCATTGCCCTGATACAAACGGTTGTCCGGGCTAATCTTGCGCCCCCATTCGGCAACCGATTGCCACAAGGCATCCCGACCAGCACCTTGCATCAGTGCGAACTGTTGCGCGTGATTGTCAAAGGAATCGCGATTATTCGCCACGAAATAGCATTCCAACAACTTGTGGCGGTATTCCAACTTTTCAGGGAAACGCTCAATGCATTTTTTCAGCTCACTTTCGGCTTGTTGGTACAGGCCGTAAGCAATGTAAACATTCGCTTCGGTCAGGCAATCGTCTTCGCCTTGCTCAGCGGACGCGGAGGAAGCCACCGCACCGTGCATTTCATCATCGCCCATGTCCAACCCAAACGGGTCGTGCGCATGTTGTGTGCTGACATTGCCCATTTTGGTGTTGGAACTTTTCTCAGCGCGTTCCAGTTCACGTTCCAGCGAACCGAGAGTTAATGCTTCGTTTTCCACCGGCGGGTCGAAATCATCATCCAAATTAGCCACGCGATTATTCGTTTGATTCGCATTATCCGGTTTACGCCGACGCCCTAACAACCAGAGTAATAACAACAAGGCAAGCGAGCCTGCACCAATTTTTAACGCCAGCGGCGAAGTCAACAAACTCAATAAATCACTGCTGTCACTGGTTTGATCTGCAAACACCGGCGCGACTTTGGGCGCCGGTTTCGGCACTGGTGTGACCGGGACAACGGCAGGTTTCAACGGTACCGGATTTGCATTGCCATTCGCTGGCGGTGTTGGGCGCGTCTCGGTTGCAGGCGGCGTGGCGGTATTAACCACAGGAGGCACCGCTGCCGGTGGTTCAGTTCTCAATACCGTGTTGTTGTCTTGACCGGCAGCATTCGCCATGTGTGTCTGAATGTCTTTGCCTTGGTCTGGCGTCATCGCAACGGGTTGCCCTTCGGTCGGCGCAACGGTATCGGTGATAGGCGCGACTTGCACACCATTCGCTGATAATTGTTTTTGCAAATCCGCAAGCTGTGTATCACGCAATGCCAGCAAGCGATTTTTCTTGCTCAGCATGGATTCAAGGTCAGTTACCCGCGATTTGAGTTCATTGTTCTCATTTTGGCGAGCTGCCAATGATTCGTTTGCCAATGACAATTGCTTTTCGATTTCTGCCAGTTTAGCGCTGCCCGCCGCTACCGCCGCGTTATTGGCTGCCGTTTGCCCGGCTTTTGCGCCCAATACTTCCAAACGCGCTTTATCGGTGGCGTTATTGGCTGGCTTATTGGAGGTTTCAGCAGGCGCTGCTTTTTGGTCTGGCTGCTTTGCGGTGGGTTTAGCCGAAGCTTGTTGCGGCAAGGTATTGCCTGCCAGCGATTTTCTCAATTCGCGCCATTCGGCGTTTTGTTGGCGAATCTGGCGACGCGCTTCCGCTTGCGACACGGCTTTAATATCACCATTGCTGGGGGCCTTCATGACGGCACCGGCGCGGAGGTTGTTGATGTTTTTATCAACAAATGCCCCCGGATTGGCACGGAATAAAGCCATCATCATCTGGTCATTGCTTACCCCAGAACGCTGGAGACGCGAAGCAACCCGGAATAATGTGTCACCCGATTTAACCCGGTAAGTACGGTTTCGCGCTGGAGCCGCTGCCTGTTGCTGCGGCGCGGCTTGACTAACGCTGGGCGCAGGCGCTTGACGATTCACCGTGCCCGCTGCTTTAGGCTCTGCTCGCACCGCCGCTTCACCTGCCAGGGTATTACCCGGCTGCATCACTACGGGTGGATCCAGTGCAATCGTGTACTCTTTAAGCAACTGGCCTTGTGGCCAACTGACTTCCAACAGGAAATTAACGAAGGGTTCCTGAATCGGCGCATCGGATGACACCAGAATGACCGGCTTACCGCCTTGCACCGTCGGCGTAAAACGCAAACTGCCCAGAAAGTCAGGACGCGCGACACCCACCCGGTTGAATACTTCAGGTGGGGCTAAACGAACTTGAATTTGACTGGCATCTGCCGGGGCAGCAGACAATAAGTCAATTTTTGCGCGTAGCGGCTGATTCATGTGAGAGTTGGATTCAATGTCTCCAAGCCCCAAAGCGCTGGAAGCCGCAGGATAAGCTCCGGCGATGAATATAGCTAAGCTCAAGGCTTGTTTATTCACTGCAATTCCCCTTCAATTGATTCTTTATCTGTATAAGAATATGGCATCCCTGATTCATCGCCCGCATAACCTTTTTTGGCCTTTAATTATTGTAGATGAATAGCGATTCTGGTTGTTGTTGCTTAACGCTGAAACTTTATATTAGTACATTATGCTCAGCAATGTTGCCCCGATACAAGCCTTTAGGAAGATGCTAACATCAAACCGTATCTGCCAGTCATTGTGGGCAACAGTGAATTAATTCCCGCTTAACCACACCTATATATAATCGCGTACTAATATTTCGGCAATTTGCACACTATTTAACGCAGCACCTTTACGGACATTATCAGCAACCACCCACAAATCTAAACCAGACGTGCACGAAATGTCTTCACGGATACGGCTAACATAAACCACATCGCTATTAACGGCCTCGGTGACAGGGGTTGGATACCCACCATCTTGACGTTCATCCAACACTTCAACGCCAGCCGCTTGACTGAGCAACGCGGTTGCTTCAGCCGCCGTCAGCTTGCGCTGCGTTTCAATATGAATAGCCGCTGCATGACCAAAAAACACGGGTACACGCACCGCTGTTGGATTCACCCCAAGCTCCGGCAAATCCATGATTTTACGGGTTTCCTGCACCATCTTCATTTCTTCCCAGGTATAGCCGTTTTCCTGAAACGCGCCAATATGTGGAAAGAGATTGAAGGCAATTTGTTTGGCATACAGCTCCGGTTCGACCGGACGGGCATTGAGTAATTGCGCGGTTTGATGCGCCAACTCATTAATACCCGCGCGCCCCGTGCCAGAAACAGCCTGATACGTCGCCACGTTAATGCGGGTAATTTCCGCAGCATCATGCAAGGGTTTTAACGCCACCAGCATTTGGCTCACCATACTGCCGGGGTTCGCAATAATCCCACGTTGCTTATACCCCGCAAGCGCGGCTGGATTCACCTCTGGTACGACCAACGGTATATCCGCATCAAAGCGAAAATAGGCGCTGTCATCAATAACAATGCAACCAGCAGCCACCGCTTTTGGCACATAATCTGCCGCCACCGTTTCAGTGCTGGCAAATAAAACCAATTGCACGCTGGAAAAATCGAAATCTTCGACCGATTCAATATCCAGCGTTTTATTGCCGAAATCGACGTATTGTTCGCCATCGGTGGCAAATTCCAGCGCGTATATTTTGCCAATTGGAAATTTACGTTTTGCCAGCAAGTCCAGTATGGCTTCACCAACCAGACTGCCGGTTCCGACAACTGCTACATTATAAGTCTTAGCCATGATTACCCTTGTAAAGCCGCAACAACCACGTCACCCATTGCCGCCGTGCCAATGTTTTGGCAACCCTCGGTATAAATGTCGCCGGTGCGCACGCCTGATGCCAGCACTGTTTTCACTGCCCGCTCAATGCGCTCAGCCAGTTCTGGACGATTGAGGCTGTAACGCAGCAACATTGCCACGGACAGAATGGTTGCCAACGGATTGGCGATGCCTTTGCCTGCGATATCGGGTGCAGAACCGTGGATCGGTTCGTACAAGCCGCACGCAGAAGAATTCAGGGAAGCAGACGGCAACATGCCGATAGAGCCGGTCAGCATTGCCGCCGCGTCTGACAGCACGTCACCGAACAGGTTGCTGGTCACAATTACGTCAAACTGCTTGGGCGCACGTACCAATTGCATCGCCGCGTTATCGACGTACATGTGGCTGAGTTCAACTTCGGGGTATTCCTTGCCAACCTTTTCGACGATTTCGCGCCACAGTTCGCAGACTTCCAGGACGTTGGCTTTGTCAACGGAACACAGGCGTTTGTTACGTTTCATCGCGGTTTCAAAGCCGACGCGGGCAATGCGCTCGATTTCGGATTCGGTGTAAGTGGCGGAGTTGAAGCCTTGGCGTTCACCGTTTTCCAACACCCGAATGCCGCGTGGTTGACCGAAGTAGATGCCGCCGGTCAGTTCGCGCACGATCATAATATCCAGACCTGCCACCACTTCCGGTTTCAGGGTGGACGCGGATGCGAGTTCTTCGTACAGAATTGCAGGGCGCAGGTTGGCAAACAAACCTAAGTCAGCACGAATTGCCAGCAAACCGCGTTCAGGGCGCAATGGGCGATCCAATGCGTCGTATTGGGGGCCGCCGACTGCACCGAGCAAAATCGCATCGGCTTTTTGTGCCAATGCACGGGTGGAATCGGGGTACGGTTGCCCTTCTTTATCATAAGCGATACCGCCGATATTGGCGTATTCCAACTCTACCGACAGATTGCCTTCAGCGGTGAAAACGTTGAGGACTTTAACCGCTTCTGCCACGATTTCCGGGCCAATGCCGTCACCGGGCAATACTAAAATTTTGTGTATCATAACCATCTAACCCAAATCAAATCTTAAAATAACCAAGGCGCGACTTGCTTACGCTTTGCCTCATACGCCCGAATATCATCAGCGTGTTGCAGCGTCAGCCCAATATCATCCAACCCGTTCAGCAGGCAATACTTGCGGAACTCGTCAATGCTGAACGCGAACGCTGCCCCGCTTGGCGTGACCACTTGCTGCGCTTCCAGATTCACAGTGAGCTGATAGCCTTCGCTGGCTTGCGCCTCAACGAACAACTGATCAATCACCTCAGCAGGCAAGGTCAACGGCAACAAGCCATTCTTGAAACTGTTGTTGAAGAAAATATCCGCGTAACTCGGCGCAATCACCGCCCGAATGCCGTAATCGGTCAACGCCCATACCGCGTGTTCCCGCGACGAACCACAGCCGAAGTTTTCACGCGCCAACAGCACGGAAGCACCCGCATAACGCGGCGCATTCAGCACAAAATCGGGATTTGGGGTGCGTTTGCTGTGATCCATGCCCGGTTCGCCCGGCTCAAGGTAACGCCAGTCGTCAAACAGCGTGGGGCCAAAGCCAGTGCGCTGGATGGATTTCAAATATTGCTTGGGAATAATCGCATCGGTATCGACGTTGGAACGATCCAACGGGATAACCAAGCCAGTGTGTACAGTAAATTTTTCCATTAGAGCGTCCTCACATCCGCGAAATGACCTGTCACTGCCGCCGCCGCTGCCATTGCGGGGCTGACCAGATGGGTACGTCCGCCCTGCCCTTGCCGCCCTTCAAAATTGCGGTTGGAGGTGGAAGCGCAGCGTTCGCCCGGTTCGAGGCGATCGGCATTCATCGCAAGGCACATGGAACAGCCCGGCGCACGCCATTCAAACCCTGCTTCGATGAAGATTTTGTCCAAGCCTTCGCTTTCCGCCTGCTGTTTGACCAAGCCAGAGCCGGGAACAACCATTGCCAGTTTCACATTCGCAGCGACTTTGCGGCCTTTGGCGACTTCCGCCGCAGCGCGTAAATCTTCAATGCGCGAATTGGTGCATGAGCCGATGAATACTTTGTCGATTTGCACGTCAGTAATCGGCATATTCGCTTCCAAGCCCATGTATTTGAGCGCGGCGCGGATGCCACTGGCTTTGACGGGATCGGTTTCGTTGGCGGGATCAGGCGTTTTGCCATCGACTGGCAATACCATTTCGGGGGATGTTCCCCATGTGACTTGCGGCTGGATGCTGGCTGCATCCAGACGAATCACGCGATCAAATACTGCGTCCGCATCGGAATGCAGGTCTTGCCATGCGGCAACGGCAGCTTCCCAATCTTCAGCTTTCGGGGAATACGGGCGACCTTTGACGTAATTGATGGTGGTGTCATCGACCGCAATCATGCCAGCGCGTGCGCCGCCTTCGATAGCCATATTGCACACGGTCATGCGCCCTTCCATCGACAAATCGCGGATGGCTTCGCCGCCGAATTCGATGGCGTAACCTGTGCCGCCCGCCGTGCCGATTTCACCGATGATAGCCAGCACGATGTCTTTGGCGGTCACGCCTGCACCGACTTTGCCATCCACGCTGATCAGCATGTTTTTCATCTTTTTCTGGATGAGGCATTGGGTTGCCATAACGTGTTCGACTTCGGATGTGCCGATGCCGTGCGCCAATGCGCCGAATGCGCCGTGGGTGGAGGTGTGCGAATCGCCGCAAACCACGGTCATGCCGGGCAAGGTTGCGCCTTGCTCAGGGCCGATAACGTGGACAATGCCACGGCGGATGTCGCCAATCGCGAATTCGGTAATGCCAAAAGCGCGGCAATTCGCGTCCAGCGTTTCGACTTGCAAACGCGCAACGGGGTCAGTGATCCCTTTGTCCAGATCAATCGTGGGTGTATTGTGGTCGGGTACAGCAACCATCGAAGCAATGCGCCAGGGTTGGCGGTTAGCCAGACGCAGCCCTTCAAAGGCTTGCGGTGAGGTGACTTCGTGAACCAAGTGACGGTCGATGTAGAGTAAGCCCGTGCCGTCGGCTTCTTGCCGCACCACGTGCGCATCCCAGACCTTATCGTAGAGCGTTTTGCCTGCCATAAATCCCCAAAACTGCCGTTGGAAAAGGGCAACATACTACACTTTTTTGCTATGCATCATCCACAAAAAAAGGCCAGCACGCGGCTGACCTTTTGGTTGGTGATGTTCCCTTCGACTGCGCTCAGGGAACGAGGGGGGTCTTAATCTTCGCGACGGCGGCGGAAGAAAGCTGCCGTTGCCAGCAACATGCTCATGATCGCCACACCCCATTGGCTCAGGGTCGGCACGGCCACGGACAAGTTGGCAACCAAACCAAAACCGATGGTGGTGTTGGTCATACCGCCATCCTCAGGTTCTGCACCAGGTGTGAGCCTGATCACGCCACTGGAAATACTGCCATCCGACGCCGGAATGCCATTGCTATCCGTTGGATTATCGTCATTCGGATCAGCATTAGGAACCGTAGCCGTATAGCCCGCTGGCGGGATAACTTTCACGATGTAATCGCCTTCACGCAAATTGCCGAAGAAGTACTTACCGTCACCGTCCGTGGTTTGCGGTTGCAGCACATCACCGAAAATATTGCTCACGGGCTTGCCATCGACAGTGAGCAAGGTGACAGTCGCCCCCGGAATACCCGGTTCACCGCCGTCTTGTTTGCCATCATTATTCAGGTCGAGCCACAAACGGCTGCCTAAATTCAGCGGGCGGAACAAACCGCAGTCGACACTGACATTGCTGAAGCTATTACCGTCTGACGTTACACTCGGCATCAAGCTAAACGTTGGGGTCTGGAAGCGTCCGTCCACCGCTTTGCAATTGCTATCGGTGTTGGATGGATCAGCATCCGGGTCAACACCACCTTTGGTAGCGCTGTAACCAGAATTGGCAGCCGGACTCATGACCACAATGTAATTACCCGGTTTCAAGTTTTGGAACAGGTAATTGCCATTGTCATCCGTCAGCACCGCAGCAACGGGTTTGCCGTCGATGTCCGTCGCGGGCGTAATGCCATCGGCTTCCAGCAAACTGACGCTCACGCCACGGATACCCGGTTCTGCATTATCTTGCTGACCGTTGGCATTGTTATCCAACCAAACCTTGTCACCTAAGGACATACCGCTGTAGAAACCACAGTCGATCGTCATATTGCCATTGGCATCATCGCCATCGGCATCGGGTTCCGCACCCGCTGTCAATTTGAATGGATGCGTTTCAATGGTCGTATTGATTGGATTAACACGGCAGTTGCTGTCCATGTCATTGGCGTCGTCATCCGCATCAATCCCGCCGATGGTAGGAGAGAAGCCTGCGGGCGGCTCAACCGTCACGATGTACTCACCTTCTGGCAAATTGTCGAACAGGTAAAGGCCATCCGCACCCGTGGTATGTGGCGCAACGGTATTGCCATCCAGATCCGCCACGGCACGCCCCGAAGCATCGGTCAGGGTCACAACCGCATTTTCCAAGAAGCCTTCATTTGCTTCTCGCACGCCGTTAGCGTTGCTATCCACCCAGATTTGATTACCCACGGCTACGGGCGTACCCGGTGTCACCGTTTGTACCGGCACGACAGCGAAGTCAACCGTGAGGTTGGAACGGTTATCGTCCGTCTTCATACCATCATTGCCAGCAATGCCGCTGGCGGTTGGTTGCTCGCCCTTGGGTTCCTTGTCATCCAACACAATCAGGTTAGAACACAAGCCGTCAGACGCAGTGCTGTCACCGTTGTCGTTGTTGTCACCGTTGGCGTTTGCATCGGCTTCTTTCTCGGCAGTGCTGGCGGTGAAACCATCCAGCGCCGCGCCGTCATTGAAGTTGCTACCCGCCACACAGACCTTGTACTCACCGGCTTCCAACTCGCTGAACAGGTAGAAACCTTTGTCGGTTTGGGTGCTGCGAATCAGTGCACCAGCGGCATCCCGCAATTCGACTTGTACCCCGCTTGGCAAGGTTTCGCCTTGATCGAATTGACCATTGTTGGCAGCACTGCCTTCACCGTTATCGACCCACACCGTATTACCGATACTGTGCAGCGGCTTTTTAGGCAAGTAGAAACCGCAATCCACCGTCATATTGCCGTCAGTGCTGTCACCGTCTGCTGCTACATCCGGCTCATTGCCCGCTGTCAATGTAAACAGGCTGGTTTTGCCGGTATCCACTGAACAGTTGCTGTCGGTGTTGGACGCATCGTTATCCACTTTTGCGCCGCCCTGTGTCGGCAAATAGGCGCTGCCTTGTGGCGCAGTCACGCGGATGCTGTATTCACCTTCAGGCAAATTGCCGAACACGTATTTGCCGTCTGCCGCCGTCACAATCGGCGCAACCGCTGTGCCATCCAGCACCACGGGATTGCCGTCTTTGTTCATCAAGGTAACGGTCGCGCCCGCCAAACCAATGTCGTCTTTATCCTGCTGACCGTTTTCGTTGGCATCAATCCAGATAAAGTCACCGACGGAAACCGTGTTCGGTTTGACCGGGGCGCGTTCCACAAAGTCATTGCGATCATCGGTTTCACCCGCGATCACCGTTACTGGAATGCGGTCATCGGTGGTGTCGGTATTGGTGGCATCGTCTTCCGGTGAGGTGGTGTCGCCGTCAGTGACCGAGTTGTAATCGGCGGGCTGGGTTTGCACCACCAGATAATCGCCAGCGTCGAGATTCGCAAACAGGTATTCGCCGTTGGCATTGGTCAAGGTGGTAACAGGCTTGCCGTCGGTATCCAAAACTGGTGTGCCATCGGGTTTCAACAGCGACAGGGTGATACCCGCCAGCGGTGTTTCGCCACTGCTATCGCCGGTCGTATCCACAGAAACGGTACCGCTGATCGTGGCTTTTTCTGCTGCTGGCAGGTAGAAGCCGCAATCCACCGTCATATTGCTGTCAGTGCCATCACCGTCTGCCGCTGCATCCGGTTCAGCGCCTGCGGTTAGGGTGAACAGGCTGGTTTTGCCGGTATCCACATCACAATTGCTATCGGTATTGGACGCATCGTTGTCAACATCGGCACCGCCTTTGGTAGGCATGTAATCGCTGTCTGCGGGTGCCGCCACGCTAATGCTGTATTGGCCTTCGGGCAGATTGCTGAATACGTATTTGCCATCCGCCCCGGTAATGATTGGCGCAATCACCATATCGCCGCCCAGCACCACGGCATTGCCGTCTTTGTCCAGCAAGGTAACGGTAGCACCGGCTAATGGCGTATCGCCTGCGTCTTGCTGACCGTTTTCATTGACGTCCACCCAGATGTAATCACCCACCGATACGGTTTTCGCAGGAGCAACCACCCCGAAGTCAATGGTGAGGTTGGAACGGTTATCGTCCGTACTCATGCCATCATCACCGGCTTTACCACTAGCAGTTGGCAACTCACCCGTTGGGCTTTGGTCATCCAAAATAATCATCTCGGAACACAAGCCGTCTTGGGTGTCATTGTCACCGTTGTCGGCATTATCGGTTCCGGCGTTCACATCGGCTTCGTCGCCCATGGTGCTGGCGGTGTAACCTTTCAACACACCTTGGTCGAAGTTGCCGTGTGCCACGCAAACGCTGTATTCACCCGTTTCCAAACCGCTGAACAAGTAGTAACCGTCCTTGGTTTCGGTGTAAGCCATGACCGCGCCGTTTTTATCCAACAATTCCATGACCACGCCGTCAACCACTGGCTGCTCGTCTTTATCGAATAAGCCGTTGTTGTTAGCGTCGACCCACACGGTATTACCCACGCTGTGCATTGGCACTTTTGGCACGTAGAAACCGCAATCCACCGTCAGATTATCGGTGGTCAAGTTGAAAACGCCGGTTTGTGTTTGCCCATCAACCGCTTGGCAATTGCTGTCGATATTGGACGGATCATCGTTGACCGCTGCTCCGCCTTGGGTATTGATATAACCGTCTGGCGCTACAACCCGGATCAGGTATTCGCCCGCTGGCAGATTTTCAAACAGGTAAAGGCCATCCGCCGCTGTTGTTACCGCAGCAACGGGTTTACCGTCGAGGTCATTGACCGGGTTGCCCGATTTATCCAACAAGGTAACGGTGGCATTTTCCAGACCGCTTTCATTCTCGTCCTGCTGACCGTTTTCGTTGGCATCCAGCCAGATTTTGTCACCCACGGAAACCACTTGCGGCGGCACTGCCGGGGGCACAATCCCGAAGTCGACCGTGAGGTTGGAGCGGTTGTCGTCGGTACCCATGCCATCAACGCCGTCTGCGCCCGTTGCGGTGATTTCACCCGTCGGTTCTTGGTCATCCAGCACCACGAGGTTGGAGCACAAACCGGCCTTGATGTCGTCGGAGCCGTTGTCGTCACCGTCCACATTGGTGTTCGCATCGGCGATCGTGCCGCCGGTGCTGGCGGTGTAGCCTTCCAACAGCTTGCCCGTCGCAAAGTTATCCGCGACCACACACACTTGGTAATCGCCCGCTGCTAAGCCGCTGAACAGGTAGCGCCCGGTGGCATCGGTAGTCGTGGCCTTAATGACCGCGCCGCTGGCATCTTTCAGCTCCAAGCCCACACCGGCGCTGGCGGGCAGTTCGTCGTTGTCCGCCATGCCGTTGTTGTTTGTGTCAATCCACACGCGGTTGCCGAGGCTATGCGTTGGTACTTTTGGTTGGTAGAAACCGCAGTCCACGGTCAGATTGTCAGTGGTGAGATTGAAGGCGCCGGTTTGTGTTTGCCCGTCGACCACTTGGCAATTGCTGTCGGTGTTGGATGGATCATCGTTGACCGCTGCTCCGCCTTGGGTGGTGATGTAGCCTGCGGGTGCTGCAACCCGCACCACGTATTCACCTTGCGGCAGATTTTCAAACAGGTAAAGGCCATCCGCCGCTGTTGTTAGCGCTGCAACGGGTTTGCCGTCGAGGTCATTGACCGGGTTGCCCGATTTATCCAGCAACGTAACGGTGGCATTTTCCAGACCAATTTCGTTCTCATCTTGCTGGCCATCTTCATCGGTATCAATCCAGATTCTGTCACCCACCGTTACAGGGGTGGGCGCAACTGCCGGTGGCAGTACCGCGAAGTCGACGGTGAGGTTGGAGCGGTTATCGTCCGTGCCCATGCCGTCATCGCCTGCAATGCCCACGCCGGTTGGCAATTCGCCGGTTGGCTCTTGGTCGTCCAACACAATGACGTTGGAGCAGAGGCCGTTAGCGGTCATGGTACCGCTGTTGTCATTGCTGTCGCCGTTGGTGTTCGCGTCGGCTTCTTTGCCGTTCACACCAGCGGTATGACCCACCAGTTTGCCCATGCCGGTGAAGTTAGCCGCTGCCACGCAAACTTGATAGTCACCCGCATTCAAGCCGGTAAACACGTAGTAGCCGCCAGCCGTCATGGTGCTATCAATGACCGCACCCGTGGTATCGCGCAATTCCAATTTGATGCCGTTCAGCAAACCCTCACCTTCATCAAATTGACCGTTGGCGGCTTTGGTGGCATCGCCTGCACCATTGTCGACCCACACCATATTGCCGATGCTGTGTACCGCTGTGGTAGGCTGGTAGAAACCGCAATCCACGGTTAGGTTGCTAGTGTCGCCATCGCCATCGAGTGCGGATGCCGGTTCAGTGCCTGCCATCAGGGTGAACGGTGCGCTTTGCACGTTGTCGCCCATGACCGCACAGTTGCTGTCGTCATTGGCAACCACGTCATCCGCATCACCGGCATTGGTGGTTGGTAAGTAACCTTCAGGCGCTTGTACCCGAATGCTGTAATCGCCTTCCGGCAATTTGGTAAAGCCGTACAAGCCGTCCGCGCCGGTAGTGACCGGAGCAATGGCATTGCCATCCTGATCGGTTGCCGGGTTGCCGTCTTTGTCCAGCAGGGTGACAACCGCGCCAGCCAGTGGTTGTTCGCCGCTGTCTTGCTTGCCGTTTTTATCCGCATCAATCCAGAGGTAATCGCCCACGGCAACCAGTTTCGGCGGCACTACTGGTGGCACAATGCCGAAGTCGACCGTGAGGTTGGAGCGGTTGTCGTCGGTACCCATGCCATCAACGCCGTCTGCGCCCGTTGCGGTGATTTCACCCGTCGGTTCTTGGTCATCCAGCACCACGAGGTTGGAACACAAACCGGCCTTGATGTCGTCGGAGCCGTTGTCGTCGCCGTCAATGTTGGTGTTTGCATCGGCGATCGTGCCGCCGGTGCTAGCGGTGTAGCCTTCCAACAGATTGCCCGCCGCGAAGTTATCCGCGACTATGCACACTTGGTAATCGCCCGCTGCTAAGCCGCTGAACAGGTAACGTCCGGTGGCATCGGTAGTGGTGGCCTTGATGACCGCGCCGCTGGCATCTTTCAGTTCCAAGCCGACACCGGCACTGGCTGGCAGTTCGTCGTTGTCCGCCATGCCGTTGTTGTTTGTGTCAATCCACACGCGGTTGCCGAGGCTATGCGTTGGTACTTTTGGTTGGTAGAAACCGCAGTCCACGGTCAGATTGTCAGTGGTGAGATTGAAGGCGCCGGTTTGCGTCTGTCCGTCGACCACTTGGCAATTGCTGTCGGTGTTGGATGGATCATCGTTGACCGCTGCCCCGCCTTGGGTGGTGATATAGCCTGCGGGTGCTGCAATCCGCACCACGTATTCACCTTGCGGCAGATTTTCAAACAGGTAAAGGCCATCCGCCGCTGTTGTTAGCGCTGCAACGGGTTTGCCGTCGAGGTCATTGACCGGGTTGCCAGACTTATCCAGCAAGGTCACGGTGGCATTTGCTAAACCGGGTTCATCGGGGTCTTGCTGACCGTTTTCGTTGGTATCGATCCAGATTCTGTCACCCACCGCTACAGGGGTAGGCGCAACTGCCGGTGGCAGTACCGCGAAGTCGACGGTGAGGTTGGAGCGGTTATCGTCCGTGCCCATGCCGTCATCGCCTGCAATGCCCACGCCGGTTGGCAATTCGCCGGTTGGCTCTTGGTCATCCAACACAATGATGTTGGAGCAGAGGCCGTTAGCGGTCATGGTACCGCTGTTGTCATTGCTGTCGCCGTTGGCGTTCGCGTCGGCTTCTTTGCCGTTCACACCAGCGGTATGACCCACCAGTTTGCCCATGCCGGTGAAGTTAGCCGCTGCCACGCAAACTTGATACTCGCCTGCATTCAAACCGGGGAACAAATAGTAACCGCCAGCCGTCATGGTGCTGTCAATCACTGCACCCGTGGTATCGCGCAATTCCAATTTGATGCCGTTCAGTAAACCTTCGCCTTCATCAAACTGACCGTTGGCGGCTTTGGTGGCATCGCCTGCGCCATTGTCGACCCACACCATATTGCCGATGCTGTGCACCGCTGTGGTAGGCTGGTAGAAACCGCAATCCACGGTTAGGTTGCTGGTGTCGCCATCGCCATCGAGTGCGGATGCCGGTTCAGTGCCTGCCATCAGGGTGAACGGTGCGCTTTGCACGTTGTCGCCCATGACCGCACAGTTGCTGTCGTCATTGGCAACCACGTCATCCGCATCACCGGCATTGGTGGTTGGTAAGTAACCTTCAGGCGCTTGTACCCGAATGCTGTAATCGCCTTCCGGCAATTTGGTAAAGCCGTACAAGCCGTCCGCGCCGGTAGTGACCGGAGCAATGGCATTGCCATCCTGATCGGTTGCCGGGTTGCCGTCTTTGTCCAGCAGGGTGACAATCGCGCCAGCCAGTGGTTGTTCGCTGCTGTCTTGCTTGCCGTTTTTATCCGCATCAATCCAGAGGTAATCGCCCACGGCAACCAGTTTCGGCGGCACTACTGGTGGCACAATCCCGAAGTCGACGCTTAAGTTGGAACGGTTATCGTCCGTGCCCACGCCATCAACACCGGGTTGATCGTTGATACCCGCTTCGCCCGTGAGTTCCTTGTCATCCAATACGATCAGGTTAGAACACAAACCGGTCGCGATGTCGTCGGAGCCGTTGTCGTCACCGTCAATATCGGTATTCGCATCTGCCGCTTGGCTGCTGCCGGTGCTCGCGGTGAAACCTTCCAGAATATTGCCTGCCACAAAATTGTCCGCGACCACGCACACCTGATAGCTGCCTGCTGACAGATTGCTGAACAGGTAGCGTCCTTCGACATCCGTAGTGGTGGCGGTGAGTACCGCACCATTAACATCTTTCAATTCTAGTGCAATGCCAGCCACCGCTGGGGTTTCACCCACATCTGCCGCACCGTTGTTATTGGCATCAACCCATACACGGTTGCCCAAACTGTGCGTTGGCACTTTCGGCACGTAGAAACCGCAGTCGACGCTCAAATCGGTGTTGGCATCGGTATCGCCATCGGTGATGGATTCAGCGCCTGCGCTCAGCAGGAATGGCAAAGTTTGCACATTGCCGCCCGTGACTGCACAGTTGCTGTCAGTGTTGGATGGATCAGTATCCACCGCCGCACCGCCTTGTGTTACCGCATAGCCATCCGGCGCTTGCACGCGCACGATGTATTCGCCTTCGGGTAAATTGCTAAACAAGTATTTGCCGGATGCGTCTGTTTGCATGTAGTCGACGGTGTTACCCGCTAAATCTTTGACCGGGTTGCCGTCTTTATCCAGCAAAGTCACGACCACGCCAACCAGCGGCAATTCGTCTTTGCCTTGCAAGCCGTTTTCGTCGGCATCAATCCAAACCGTGTCACCGACACTCATCGGAGTGGGTGGTGTTGGCGGGATCACTGCAAAGTCAACCGTCAAATCTGACAAAGCATCTGGCGTATTCATGCCATCATCACCGGCGGTGCCGCTGGCAGTGTCGGTTTCACCTGTTGGCGCATTCGCATCCAACGTAATGACGTTGGAACACAAGCCATCAGCCAGCACATCGCTGCCATTGTCATTGCTATCCACGCCCGCGTTAGCATCGGCTTCGTTACCGCTGGTGCTCGCGCTGAAGCCCTTCAGAATCGCAGTATCAGCAAAATTGCTGGCAGCGACACACACTTTATAATCGCCTGCGGTCAAGCCGCTGAACAAATAAAAACCTTTGCTGGTCGTGGTACTGGTCAGCAGTGCACCCGCCGCATCACGCAATTCAACCACGACCCCATCGGCAACGGCGGCTTCGCCTGCATCCAAAGTGCCGTTGTTCGCGTTCGCGGCAGTGCCTGCGCCATCATCGACCCAGACTTTATTGCCCAAGCTGTGCACGGATTCAGTCGGTTTATAGAAACCACAGTCAACGCTTAAATTGCTGTTCGCGTCAGTGTCACCGTCGTCAATCGGTTCGCCGCCAGCGCTCAGGCTGAACAAGGCTGTGGTAATGCTGCCATCGCCTTGCACGGCGCAATTGCTGTCGTCATTCGCGGGAACATCGTCCACATCACCCGCGCTTGGGCTGACAATATAATCGGTAGGTGGCGTCACTTTAACGCTGTAATCGCCTTCGGGCAGATTGCCGAAAACGTATTTGCCGGTTGCATCGGTGGTAACGTCAGCCACGATGGTGCCGGTCAAATCTTTAGCCGGAGCACCTTTGCTATCCAATAAACTAACGGTAGCGCCCGCCAAAGGATTTTCACCGGCGGTTTGTTTACCGTCTTTATCGGTGTCTTCCCAGATGGTGTCGCCGACGGAAACGGGCGTTTTCGGAATGGCTGGTAGAACATTCAGCACGTAGTCTTCCACTTCACCATCCGCTGCTTCCCCCCCGATACCATCACCACCCGCCGTGGAACAACGGAAGCGGGTATAAATCGTGCCTTCAGCAGCGAAGGCGGGAACGTCCATCGTCAGGTCATTTCTGCCTGCGGCAAGCACTTGATCAATGAAAACTTGCTCGCCTGTACCGCCCCAACTGCCGTCTTGATTCCAGTCGACCCAAGCGTTCAATTTACATGCACTGCTGGCAGTCACTTGCAGAGTATTTTGGGTATCGCCAACGTGCAACTCAGCAAGTGCCACACCGTCTTCATCGTCCAGCTTGCCGAACTTGTCGGTTTCACAGACACCGTAAACCGGCTGGCCTTCGGTAGCGTCATCGACGCTGGCATCCCCTTGCACATTACCCGAATCGCCGTCCACGCATTTACCCAAATACACATCAGTACCGAGCTGATGGCGTGCGCCATCATTGGCAAGCAATACGGGGAAACTGGGGTCTGGTGCGTCGCCAAGGTCGAACGGGATCGTCACGGCAGCACACGATTCATTATTATTGGTATTGCTATCGCTGCCACCCATATCGGTAACTTGCGTGCAGTTCGTGACAACTTCATTCGCATAGGCAGGCGGTAATGTCGCAAATGCCCCAACCATGGAGATGCACAAGGAGAGCTTTATTATTTTCATCTATAGTGCCCTGATCAATTAATTTTCGTATCCGTGTTAGTAATATGGCAGCAGCGACCGGAAATAGTCCCGATGCACTGCTACTCAACACGCTGCTTATTTTACGGTGGCGGTGATCTTCAGCACTTTGCTCGTACCGTTTGTCAAATCGCCAACTGTCCACAAACCTGTTGCGGACACGTAATTACCCGTGCTGTCATCTTCCACATACACCAGCGTGCCCGGCAACTGGTCAGTAACCGTAATGCCTGTCGCGTTATCCGGGCCTTTGTTGGTTGCAGTCAACACGTAGATAACCTTATCGCCACGACGCACGGTGGTTAGCGCAGTACCCGCTTCATCAGTGACCGTTTTGACCAGTTCAATATCCACTTTCGGATCAACCGTGATGGTGATTGCCTCAATGTCGTGGTCATCTTCGTCGCCACCGCTGCTGTCGAGCGTGTCATTAATCACGACTGACTCATTGGATGGATTGGTATCCGGCGTCGAGTCCACATCAGTGACTGGATTGCCTTTATCATCGGTCACAGCACTGATTTCAGCCGTGTTCTGCACAGTGCCAGCCGTCGCATCGGCATTCACGGTTAAGCTGATCTCGACCGTTGTTTTATCACCCGCTGCCAGTGCTGGAACCGGCGTAGTCAGGGTCGCAACACCAGCGGCGGCAGTCCAGTTAGCATCCGCCAAGGTGAAACCTGTCGGGATGTAGTCGGTAATCACAATGTCTTTCGCGGCAATGTTGCCTTGGTTGGTGACTTCGATGGTAAATTTGACGGTATCACCCGGCTTGGCACTGGTGGCTTGTCCAACGGCTAAGCGCTTGACCAACGCCAAGTCAAAGACAGGTTGGGCAGTAAAGGTCACTTGCGTGTCTTCTACTTCACCATCAATCAATGCGCCGGTGGCTTTGGTGCCATCAATGGTATCCGTACTCAAGCGGCAGCGAGCGTAAGTAGTGCCATCTTTTAAAGCAGTGCTGGCATTCGCCGGAGCCGCAGGCATCAACACGTCAATGATGGAAGCTGCTGCACCAATCGCCACGGGCACACCACCGTATTCGGTATCTTCAAACGTGCCACTGCCATCGTAGTCGATCCAACAACCCAAGGTAGCGGCTTTGTCAGTGGTATTGGTGGCAGTCACTTTCAAAGTCACCGCTTGACCATCGGTCAGTACCGGAACGCTGTAGCCGTCTTCATCCGCGCCGTCGCCATCAGCCGCAGGGGTGGGTTGACCGGCGGCTTCGTCATCCACTGTGCCACCGAGCATTAAGCCCGGAATAATTTCGTGGGTAGCAGCGGTTGTGCCTGTCGTGCCGTAAGTATCTGGCGCATCACCAAAGTCGAAAACGGATTGAACCGTTAATGCGGCGCAAGCTTCATCATCTTCCAGTGTAGAGGGAGTTGCTGTAAAAGCAGCCAGCAATTCGGCTTCGCTGGTTTTGCTGGCGGGTGTAGAGTCCGTGTCTTTCTCGACAGTGGCGGATACTTGCGCACAGTTGGTGACGGTTGAATCCGCCCATGATTGGTTAGCCGCCATCAAGACACCGACGGCACAGAAAGAAATCAACAAGGTTTTAGCATTAGTAAATTTTTTCATTTTTATCACTCTCTTTAAATTTGCGTTATTGTTTGTTATTTAACTGTTACGGTAATTATCAAAGTTTTTGATTCGTTCTTGGCGAGATCGCCGACATTCCACACTCCGGTGTTGTGGTCGTAAGCACTGGGGTCACTG
This sequence comes from Candidatus Thiothrix sulfatifontis, assembly GCA_022828425.1. Taxonomy (NCBI): domain Bacteria; kingdom Pseudomonadati; phylum Pseudomonadota; class Gammaproteobacteria; order Thiotrichales; family Thiotrichaceae; genus Thiothrix; species Candidatus Thiothrix sulfatifontis. The sequence goes on along the minus strand of CP094685.1, from coordinate 1,674,038 downwards.
TTATCACTGACATACGTAACACCTGCTGGCAACTGATCCGTGACTTTGATAGCAGTGGCGTTATCCCTGCCTTCGTTGGTGGCGGTCAGTGTGTAAATCACGGTTTCTCCGCGTTTAACAGCGGTTTTATCCGCAATCTTAACAAGCTTGATGTCCACTTCAGGCACAGTGAAGAACCCAAAATCGACCGTTACATTGGATGCAATATCCGGCCAAGCGTCATTATCATCATCCGTGTTATCGGTACGCTGCTGTTCATTCTCAGGTTCGCCGGGAGATTCCTCCAACGTAATATTGCCAGAAATCAACCCCAATAATGGATCCAACGTCACACCGTTGTCATTATTGTCCAGATCAGCATCAGGGGAAGCCTCTTCACCATTTTCAGACGATTTAAGACCATTCAGCGCAGCTTGCGTTGTTGGGGTTGGAATGGCTACACGGTACGTACCTGCCGCTAACCCCTCGAACACGTAATAACCATTGGCATCCGTTTTGGTAGTCGCGATCACCGCATTGCTACTATCCAGCAAATTCACATCAACCTCGGCAATACCGGCTTCGCTGGCATCCGCAATACCGTTGTTGTTAGCGTCTTTCCACACCAAGTTACCGATACGGTATTTGATGGTTGGCACAATAATCCCCACTTGACGCGGTTCTGCGGTATCCAAACGCTGGCTGTTGGATTGTTGTGTCACACGGTGTGCCAAAGAATTCCATGCTGGACTGAAGTATTTACTGTTACCAACAATGCTAGGGGGCGCATTTTCCGGCGCAAGCATCGGTACATTAAAAGTCAATGCTTTCAGCGGCTCCCAATACGGCGCAGTGGCGAAAGCAGCTTTAATACGGAACGCCGTCACTTTAGAGAAATCAGCCGGAGCAGCCGTCCAATCATCGGTACAATCAGCTTGCCAATGGTTAGCAGGGCTTTCTGTGGCGGAGGAAGACACTTCCGGGCGACACGGATTCGCCGCTATGGAATATTCAAACACAGCGTTGGCTGAGGTTGTATAAGCGTCGGCGGCGGTAATCGCTCCTGCTAACACGGGTTGCCATTGGCTACCACGCTGCAAAGTAGACACTGGCTGACCAACACCCGTATCCCCCTTCATTGGCAATACGTCGTACAAAATGTAGTTAGTCAGCGGTTCATTACCTTTATTGCTGACAATTAGCTTGTAATCAAAGGCACCCGCGTGCTGGACTTGCGCCACACACGGAAAACGGGTGTAGCCACTGCCATCATTCGGGCATTGCTCATTGGTCACAGCGGGGAGAGTCAGCGGATCATCCACGTTGGGGTATGTTGGGAATTCGCCTTTTACCCACTTTTCAGCGGCAATGACAGCGGCGGAAACCACATTGAAACCGATCGGTTTGGTACAAGCGTTTTCAGTGGTATTCGCATCGCCATCCATGTCGTTACTATCCACTACCTCGGTTGACCACATGCAGCTAAAACGCGGACTATGATCAAAGAAAGCCATTTCGTTGGTGTAAGTACCCACCAGCGTACCGGGTTTGACCTTCGCAGTTAATTCCAGCGTCATGCCGCTATCCACCCCAAAATTGACAGGATTCGCAACACCGGCTGAACCATCACGCTTTACTGAATCGGCGGGCGGCGTATCAGACCATGAGAAACGCACCAAGGTACGACCTGTTCCGTTGTAATCTTTAATCACTTCCAGATTAGGTTCGACCATACCCGTCGCAGGACCCTCACCGGCAAAGGTATCCCAACTGACAAAATCCAATTCGGGCGGTAATAAATCAGACACGATCGGATTAACCGCAGCAGCCGTTGAACTGTTCCACGCGTGTCCGGCGTACAGTTTAAATTTCACCTCGCTATCCGGCGCAAACGCCGAACCATTGGTGACAGACTTATCCAGCCAAATCGCAGGCGTTGCCTCTTCCACAAAAGCTTGGGGGCAACTCGCATCCGATGCACCTGTTGAGCCGTCAAAATTGGTAAACGTACCGACTACACAGTTTTTCACTTCGACCGGATACGGCCCGGCAATAGCAGACGTATCCGCCTTAATCGTTGTCGCCCACCACGGATTGAACTGCCAACCACGCGGCACAGCAGGGCCATCTGCACCCAAATCCTTGAATTTCCAACGCAAGCACGTCGTATTCGCTGGCAAAGCATGACTAGCAGGCGAACTATCACTCGCCACATCCACCACTAAATCGGTGTACGTCGCCGCTTTACAATCGCCCGCATCAGCAGAATGACTCAGAGTCAAACGTACATCACTACCCGTCGGTGCATTCGTGGTCGGTGGCGAAGTCCACGTCCCCACAAAGACTTCCGTGGGCACTAGCCCCGCAGGTGTGGCAGGCAACGTGTCGTACAACGTTAAATCCGGCACAGGCGCATTCGAGGCAAACGTATCCGCACGGATACCCCAATTGAAACCAGTAGAAGGCGGCATTGACCCTGCCAACACGTCTTGCGACCACTTGTTCATGGTCACGCCCGGTGTTGGCTTACCGATGTCTTCCGTAATCACAACGTTAGTACCGACCGTGCCTTCATTACTGGTGGCACTCAGCGTATTGGTGATGCTAGTACCAATCGGGAACGTCGCTTCTGGGTAACGCAATGTGTATGTTTTCGTGATGCACACTGGGGAGTTGTAATCTTTACCTGTATACAACGTAGCCAGATCCTGATCGCCGAGAGTCCAGATTAATTCACTACCGCTCTCAGTCGCACCACCGTTATTCACCACCGTTGCTCCGGCAGGGAAGGCATCCTTGAGGGAAACACCCGTCAAGTTCACATTGCCTACCGCAGAATTTGAGCAGAAGTCTACCTGATAACCCACGTCCGTATTCGGTGCAGGTTTGAGGTTAGTCGCAGGGGAAACCCGCGCTTTTTTCAATGTCCAGTTGGGTGCTGTTCCACCCACCGTCACCGTGTTTGCCGTGGACAGCACACTGGCATTTTCCGGCACATCGGGCGCAGTAATCACCGCCGTGGCAGTATTTGCCAACGCCGTGCCTTGCGCCGTGCCTAATTTGACACGGGTAGTCACATCAATAATGAAACTATCGCCACCATTAAAAGTATCATTTTTGGTGATACTGATGTCGGAATTAGCAGACGTGCAAGATACTACTGTGAAACCAGTGGGCACTTCACAACTCACGGCCTCCAATCCATCGGGTAAAGTATCACTGATCGTTAAATTGCCACAGTCCGACGTTAGGCTAGAACAAGCTAACTTGAAACGGTAGCTAATGACTTCGCCGGTTTTAGCCGTGGTAGCTGAGAGCAGTTCTTTGCTGAATGTTTGTGTGCCGGAAGCGTGAACCAGCGGCGAAGACAGTAGTAAAATACTTGCACTGCATACCCCCAGACCCCAGAAAGGTATTTTTTTATACATTAATCCGTATCCATTATTCTCATTATTCGGATAGCTAAGCTTTAGCCAATTATTGTTTTAATCCACAAAATAATACCACTTATCTGCATATTTCCTGAAACAGAAACCGAAGAACGGTACAGTTAATGACAAAATAAAAATTTAAGTGAGAAATCGTTATATTAATCAACGACTCCCCACCACGATTTACTCGCTTATTTAACGGTAACGGTGATATTCAAGGTTTTAGCGTTAGCCACGCCTGGCAACAGCTCCCCAACATCCCACTCAGCGGTTCCCGCGTTATAAACCCCAGCCGCCGCCCCATCGTGAGACACAAACACTACGCCATCAGGTAATTTATCCGCCACGGTTACGCCGGTTGCAGCAACATCACTTTCATTGGTTACGGTCAGGGTATAAACCACCGTATCACCGCGCTTAGCCGTCACCGGGTTCACTTCTTTAGTAAGCTTAATATCGGTTTGCGCCGGGGCTGATTTGTAGCCAATATCCAGCGCGTGGTTATTTTCACCCGCACCACCTACCGTGAACGCCAGCTCGCCCGTCGCGATCGCATCGGAGTCGCGCACGTCGGTCAGCGGATTATTATCGGTAACGGTATCCGCATTCTGGGCGGTCACGCTCAAGCCAGCCAACGGCGTTTGCACACTGGCAACCGTGATTTTACAGCTTTCACCCGCTGTCATGAAGGCAGCATTGCTGGCGGTGGAAAACAGGAATTGCCCACCGTTTGCGGTCTTGACCGTTGCCGTATCCGTGCCGCACGTCAGCACCACGTCTACCCCGTCAATGCCCGCTTCGCCTGCATCCTGAATACCGTCGTTGTCGGTATCTTTCCAAACACGGTTGCCGACTTCGACCGGGGCGGGGGCTGCTAAAACTTCAAGATCTCCCAAACCCGCAACTTTTCCAAAGGGATAACTTAATTTTGAAATCTCTCGTGGTGTCTGATTAAGCGCAAAATACTTTAACTTTTGCATAGTATCGCCATTGATTTGTGAGAGATCAGGGCTTGAGTCATACGTCCGCACCCCCTGAATCAAATTACCAATATGCGCTATGCTCATGAGCGTATTTATACCAGGAATAACTGCCAACAATCCCATGTCATTTTCAGCATGACCATCAGTATTATCTGCAATAAACTCCGCTGTAGCAGGAATCAGTGCATAAGTACCATCGGTATTAGGCGCTAACGTTACCGTGTCACCATACTCCATTATAAAATCATTACCGTCATGCCCCGGACGCATATCACCCGAACGGTTACGAATACCAAGGTGCATACGCCCTTTGCCATCAAACTCAATGTCCAATAACCAAGGTTGCGCATACTTTTCCCCAGGGCGGTCAACGTCATTTATCCAAGAATGCCATTCTTCGCCTGCGCGTGGATACTTAGCAAAATCTGCCACCTTAGTAAACGTAGGTGTCACTTCACCGATGGTAAACTTATAGACATAAAAATGCGCGTAATCACCTTGAACACTTTCTCCGGTGCAAGTTATGCCTGCATACACCGAACCTTGCGCTACTTTCACTGCACCAGGCACCCAATCACCACCAGAACACCTATCGGTGGTTATACTTGCAGGAAAGCTGATTAATGAAGCAGTACCTGCTGTCACATTTCCATTAACCATAGAAACGGGGATGGCATACAATTTTTTATCAAATAAATTGACTGCATAAAGCAGTCCACCATCCGGGGTTAAATCAATATCTCCCCAGCCTGACTTACCAACTTGTGTCGCGGCATCTTTATCACCGCTGGGAACACCCAAGTCAGGTGTTGTGTATTCGTGTACATCACTGCCAGCGTTTGCTGTATAGAAAGGCGTTACACTATTAGGATTAGTGTTTCTGTTAATAGCATAAATTGTACCAAGCGCCGCATCATCTTTTTGATTAAAACCCGCAAAACGCTTCATAAAGGAAGCTGCCAACAGTTGATTGCTAGAACGGTGGTAAGCCATACCCAGAACAGGGCCAAGACTACTTATTTTAACCGTATCGGTACGTGAACGCCCTGACATATCGGGCGGCATAGCATTGAATGTTCCCGTGGAGCTGGGTGCTGATGAAATAGCAATGCTATCAACTTCACGGTCTAACGTATCGAAAACATCACCATTTGTTGCAAAATCTCCTGAATTTGTACCGAACTCTACGATGCGTGGCTGATTTTCCATCTCAGACGCAGAAGCTGCGCCTATCAAAAAATTACTGGTCGCTAACTGTGGATTTTCTTGACTGAAATCTTCGGGTGCATTCAATGAGAAATTTAATTCAGTAGCGCCATCTTTAGCAAACTGCACGGAAGTACCGCCACTAGCCCCCGGTTTTAACCAACTTTCTGCCCACAAAAATTCTACGCGGTAATCGGCACCTGCCGTTAAACCATTAAGCGTATAAGCGCCATCAGCCCCAGACGTGGCACTGGCTTTTTCCGCTCCCGTCGCATCAAATGCCTTGACGGTAACACCTGCCATACCGACTTCATTGAAACTTGCGCCAGTATCGAATGTAGCGTTGGCGTTGAAATCGCGGAAAACTTTGCCGGAAATATCCGCCAGCACCGCATGGGAAGACATCAATAAGATACCAGCCCCCAGCGCCCGCCCCAGAAAAGATGATCGTTTATACATCGCTATAACCCATTATTTTTTATTAAAAAGAAGCAATCTCTGGCTAATATTTAATTCACCGTTACCGTGATCTTCAGCGCTTTGTTTACACCTTTGGGAAGGCTGCCAACATCCCACACGCCACTGGTTTTATCGTAGCTGCCCGCACCATCGTCGCTGCTATGCGTCACGCCTGCTGGTAGCTTATCCACCAATTTCACGCCTGTCGCATCGGTGGTGCTTTCGTTGGTGACGGTGAGGGTGTAAACCACGGTTTCGCCGCGTTTAGTGCTGGTGGGATTAGCGGATTTTTCCAGTTTCAGGTCAGTGTTGACAGGTGCTGACTCACCAGAGCAAATATACTCCACATCGCCCGTACTACCTTTACTCAAGCTACTGAAATTCTCACCGAAGGAGTTATACAGTGCAGTGGTAGCGTCGGGCGTGCTGAGATCAATATTGCTCCCGCCTGTTCCTGTCTGGGCAATATTAGCGAAACCGTATGCTTTGCCATTCTGGATGTTGTATTCCCCCCCCACCAACACACGCTCGGCAAACGCATCCAAGCCACTATTGCCCTCTTCACCAGAAACATTGGCGTAAGGTTCATACACAGTATACGTACCAGCGCCCCCTTTAGTCAGGGCAAACAGCCCGCCGTTGTGTTGCCCCATGCTGCCCGAATAGTTGAAGGGGGCAGTACCTACCAGCAACTTACCTGCTTTATTAATGGTTAAGTCACCAATCGGCTTATCGTCTTTACCGTCAGTGTTTGCGGACTGGTCATACAGCAACTTGGCAGAACTCGCGACCGGATTACCCGATGCATCCAAATCGACCGACCACACCTCACCGGATAATGCCCAGTTGGATGCCGTGGACTTGGCATCGAATGCCGTTTTCGCCGCCGTGCCATCCTTAAACCATGATGCCTGAATATCCGAGTTATCGCGCCACATCACGCCGTAATACAAAATAGCGCCATCCACGTACAACGCTGTAACGCGCCGACCACCCAACGTGCCGATGAAGCTCCAACCATTGCCCTTATCGGCATCCACAATCGCAGACAACCCCATCGCCACCCGCCCATCCTTACCGTGGTCATACACCGGGGTAAAGCTACTGGCAGGATCAGCCACCGTTGGGTCAATCTTATAAACCTGACCGTCACCTAGGTTAGAGACATACACATAACCCTTGGCAAAATACACGTCACCAAATCCCGCACCGAAAGTATCCAACGTTGCCAGCACCGTGACCGCACCCGTTGGGCTAACCTTAATGACATTATTCCCCCCCACGCCAATCCCCATATCCGGCGCTGCCGCCATGTAGGTTGTCCCGTCAGATGCCACATCGAACGTTCCCATGCCAGCCAGCAATGCCGGTTTATCGACAGCCGTTGCCAAATCCACCTTGCGCACCCCTACCGGAAATTGCGGTGTCCCGGTATTGACCTTCGCCGCCCCCATATCCATCAGCAACACACCGGAATCCTTATTAACTGACCACGCAAAATCCTTACCGATGGCTGTGGTGCCGTCATCGAGCTTGGCGGTGGATAACCATGATGCGCAACCGGCTTGATCAATGGCGTACACAGGCGGGGATACGGACACAATGGCAATGGAAGCCAGTGCAGCAGCAATGCTGAAGGAATGGAGAATCTTTTTCATTATTGAAGCCCAACTGTTGTGATATTTTTATAAATAGCTTCTATTTTAAGAAAACAACCTGACCAGTAGCAATGAAAAGCAGATAAAAGGACTTAACCCCCCTCTTCCAGCGCCGCCCCCACGAACTGCCAGTTATCCCCCCCCGCCTGATACACAAACCGAAACACCCGCTTGTAGGGATTATTCTCCGCAGGCAAGCGGAAACCAAATTCCAGCTCCTTCGCCTGCATCACATACTGCCCCTGCTTGTTCTGCGTAAACTCGATTTTGCGCACACTCGTGCTATTCCCATCCGGCAAGGTTGCCAGCGCAAACTCGTGACGCACATCCTGAGCAAAATCCCCCTGTGCATCCAACGCCACCGAATAGACATCGGAGGTACGCGCCGCCCCAAAATACAAACGCTTATGCTGCACGCCATTGAACACGCCAACGCCCAACGCATCCACACTGTCCAGTTGGCTCTTTACTGCTTTTGTGGCAATGTCGATGCGGTAAATCCGCCCATTGGCTTGCTTGGGTGCAGAACCCGCTAACGATGACACGTACAAACTGTGGGTATCACAATCGAAAAAAAGCCCCATCGTGCCAAACGGATTCGCGGTAGAGGGTGGCGCAAATGCAGGCAATTCCAACCACAACGCCATTTCCCCGGTTGCGCCATCAATGCGGTAAATACGGTTTTGCAAGGCAGGCGGATTTTCCGCAAGGCTCACTTCCGGCGCAGGCGTAACGTAAATATTGCCCGCGTGATCACGCACAAATGCCCCCACATGCCCGGCATCATCCCACGACGGATGTTGCCATGTCTGTCCGCTTTGCCCATTCAATAAGCGCAAGCCTGTGTAACCCCGCTGGCGGGTATCAATCGCCACCTGCGCCCCAATCCCTGTTTTGCTGATGAACGCAGGCATTGCTTGGCAAGCGTTCGCCACACCCGGCTTGAAATTGCCCATATCCGGCTTACCACAAGCGACCAATGTGAGCATCAACCCCAACACCACACTGATTCTTTTACCCGTCATGCTCATTCCCCTGTTGTTTAACGACCCCCAGCACTAACCCGAACGGCAACAATAACTTGTTGGCGGTCAGCAGCGAAGGGTTTGCCCGCCCTGCCTCAATTTCGTGGATAGTACGCACTGCCACGCCGGTCAATTTCGCATATTCCGGCACAGTCAGGCGTATCCCCGTGCGTAGCGCTCGTACCGCTTGTGGCAACGGCATTCCCGGCTGCATGGCAATATCTTCCAGCAACCCGACGCGCTGCCTGACCTGTTCCGCCACGGGCAACGGCTTGTAACGCTTATCCATCGGCACACTCCCGCAGTTTAAGAATTGACCTGAAATAACCTCCCGAAGAGGGCGTATGCAATACGCCCCTACAAGGGGATGATCTCTAGGTAGGGGCGTATTGCATACGCCCTCTTCATGGCGGTGCAAATGCCATTCCTGCATTATAGTAGCAATAGTAAAAGAAAAATAACGCCCATTCCTGCTATATTTTGCCGAATCACTTCACCGGCACAAACATCGGCCCCGACCAGCAAGGCCACACTTCCACATTTGCCACCCCGTCTTTGACCCGCGTATCTGCCCAGCAATATTCGCTACCCGGATTACCGTCATTCTTCATCTGCGGCACATACCACAGCACGGTATCCTTGCCCTGCAACGGCTCGGCTGGCTCGATGAAATGCTCCGGCCCTTGCTGATAATCCTTATTGCAGCACGTCCCCAACGTCACCGTATCTTGCTCACCCTCTTCCGGCTTATACGCGCTGAAATACGTAAACGCCTTATCGCCACGCCCGCCATCGCCAAACTGCCCACGCCCCGGCTCAACGTAGAACCCCGCACCATCCTGCCCCGTCACCCGATACTGATAACCTTCGTTGGTAAACTTAGCATCATCCTGCAAACGCCATTGTTCCTTGTCCCACGCGCTCCAATCAGCACCATTCCATTCCGCAATCGTATCTGCACTACCCGCACCCGCTGCATCCAAATCAATCCGCACCACCGGACGGTACGTGCCATCCGTCCCACACCCCCGCCCGAAATCGGCTTGCGCCACCCGAAAACGCCCATCCTTATAAAATTCAAAGCGTTGCACGTAACGGTAATTGCACGGCGTAGGCCAGGGCGGTTGACGAAAATCCTGCACCACCGCAAACCCCACTTCCTGCCCATCTTTCACAATCGGCTCAACCTTGGGCCCATTGTACGCAATCACCACCGCCGCACTGAACAGCGGGCAACCAATCGCATCGCTATACCCGAAGCCTTCCCGCGTCGAATAACTCACATGCCAATCCAACACCTTAGCGTTTTTCAACACCTGCTTACCGTTGAATTTCACATTGGAAAGCTGCAAACCGTCCGAGCCAGTGATCACATAATCCATGTCCCAACCCGATTGCGACAGGCTATTCACCTTTTCACAGAAGTTGCGGAAGGTGGTTTCATTTTCCAAACTGCGCTCTGTCACCACCGTTTTCGGGCCACTTGCGCCCAAATCCGTCCAGCGCGTCCCCACCAGTTTGCCGTCGGTCAAATCCACGATTGCCCACAGTGCATCATTTTCAAACACGTAGGTCGGGGCAACACACAAATGGTGCGAACGTTCGCACATCGAATCCTGCAACGCGGTTTTGAAATCCTTCTTATCCGGCTGGCGATTCCTATCCTGCAAAATCGCCTGCACTTCCGGTGCTGCCCCCGCAATCGCCGAGGCTAATTCCACCAAACGCGGCGACAAATCCGGCTGTGCGTAATTCTGGCGACTCACCCCCAACACTTGCTGCTTACTCACATCGGCAAACGCAATCGTGGACGCATTGTGGAAATGGTCATACATCTCCACCCGCCAGCATTCCGCCTGCGCACACGGCCCCGCATTGCCATTGAAATCCGCAGGCAGGGCTTTGCGCACCGTCATGATTTCATTGCGCAACGGCGCGTTAGTTTTTTCATCACGGGTAAATTTGAGGAATTCGGGGTTGGCGACCGCCAGCTTTTGCGCCAGTTGCGCACTGGCTTCCGGCAATTCTTTGTCGTTTAACACCAAGATCGGCGGATCGGCTTGTAACGCCGCTTGCACCCGCTGCCAATAATCCGCCAGTTGCGGCACGTTGGAATGCCGTTGTTCACGCGGCACGGCTTGCGCCAAGGTGCTGGTATCCGCGAATTTATCAACGGTGGGTAAGGTGACAGATGACGGTTTATCTTTCCCACAGCCCCCAAGCCACAGGGAAAAAAGGCACAAAACAATGCCTGAATGAATTTTCATGGTTAGCCCTTCTGTAGGTCGGGCTTCAGCCCGACATCTTCTCTAATGTCTAGCCCGGCGGCCAGCTCAACGCTCGCCCTGCCAACAAATGCAAATGAATGTGGAACACGCTTTGCCCCGCGTCCGCCCCGCAATTCATCACCACGCGGTAGCCTTCATCCGCGTAACCCGCATCCGCCGCAATTTTCTTCGCCGCCAAATATAACTTGCCGACCAATGCCGCGTCTTCGGGCTGAATGTCGTTGATCATCGCAATGTGTTTGCGCGGAATAATCAGCACATGCAGCGGCGCTTGCGGGTTAATGTCATAAAACGCGATGACATCCTCATCTTCATACGCCAGCTTTGCCGGAATGTCACCCGCGACAATGCGGCAGAATAAACAGTTGCTCATCAGTATTTTCTCCGTCCTTCAAAGGCGTGGGACAGCGTGCCGCTATCGACGTATTCGAGTTCGCTGCCCATCGGTACGCCGTGCGCAATGCGTGACGCGGGAATGCCGCGTTTCACCGCCAGTTCGCTGATGTAATGTGCGGTGACTTCGCCCTCCACCGTCGGGTTGGTGGCAAGGATCAGCTCTTGCACTTCGCATTCATCCAACCGCGCTTCCAACACATCCAGCCCGATGTCTTCAGGACCGATGCCATCCAACGGCGACAAGCGCCCGCCCAACACGAAATAGTAGCCGCGATAGCCGGTTGCTTGTTCCACCGCCACCACATCAGAGGGGTGCTCCACCACGCACAACAATTGCGGTTGCCGCGCCGGATTCGCGCAAATGCGGCAGGTGTCGTGTTCGGTGAGGGTGCGGCAACGCGAACAATGCTTGATGTCACGCATTGCCCGCCCCATCACATCCGCCAGCCGTTCACCGCTGCGACGATCATTTTCCAACAAATGGAACGCCATGCGCTGCGCGGTGCGCGAACCGATACCGGGCAGGCAGCGCAACGCATCCACCAATTCTTTCAGCAGCGAGGATTCGCTCATGCTTAAAACGGCATCTTAAAGCCGGGAGGCATCGGCATCCCCGCCGTCACTCCAGCCATGCGCTCGCTCGATACTTCTTCGAGTTTGTGGACAGCATCGTTGAAAGCAGCAGTGATCAAATCTTCGATCATGTCTTTGTCATCTGCAAACAGGCTAGGGTCAATGTTGACGCGCTTGCATTCGTGCTTGCCGGTAATCACCACGGAAACCAAGCCGCCACCGGATTGCCCCGTGACTTCCATCGCCGCAATTTCAGCCTGCGCTTTCTGCATGTTTTCCTGCATTTTTTGCGCCTGCTTCATCAGGCCGCCAATTCCAGCTTTACCCATCATGGTGTGTATGTCCTCATTGTGTTCAATAGGTAGCAGTTTACTACACTAAGGGGCATTTGTGCGCGGGCGGATGCTGCCCGGTACGATAACTGCGCCAAAGGCTTCCTGTAATTGCTGCACGAACGGATCGTTGTTAATCGCTGCTTCGGCTGCCTGCTGCTGTTCCGCCGCTTCGCGCAGAGTACGTTTTTCCGGGGTTTCTTCGCTTACGGCACTAACGTGAAAATTTAACTTGAGCGAACGCCCGTAATGTTTTGCCAACGCCGCTGCCAATTGCGCTTCGGCAGATTCACTTTGCAGGGTTGCGCCACTTTCATCCAGCAACAACGTAATTTGATCGTCGGTAACGCTCTCCAGCAAACAATGTTGCGCTAGAGGCAGCGCCATGCCGGAAAGGTTGAGTTGGGGGTAGATTGTGTGCCAATCGTCATTCCCCGCTTCAACTACAATTTTTTTTTTCTCGACCTGTGTCGAGTTTACCGAATCCTGTGTTTTGCCATCATCCAGCCGGAACGCCAACATTCGCAACAGCAGCATTTCAAACCCGCCACGCGGATCGGGCGCTAACGGCAAGTCACGCCGCCCATACAACGCCATCTGGTAATACAGTTGCACATCCGCCGGAGACAGCAATTTCGCCATCTGCGCAATGTCCGCATCCGCTGCATCGGCTGGCACCACTTGCTGCACTGCTATGCTATGCAACAACGCAATGAAACCATCTGCCGCCGCCGTAAAATCGGTGGTGAGTTGCGCCATTTGCTCCACCGTTGCCAACATCCGCGCACCATCATCATCGGCGACGGCTTGTAACAAGGCGAGTAAATGCTCGTGAGGCAACAAGCCCAGCATATCCTGCACCTCGTCTTCACTCACCGCCCCGCCACCGGCAACAATGGCCTGATCAGTCAGGCTCAGCGCATCGCGCATACTGCCATCTGCCGCTCGTGCCAGTAAGCGCAACGCACTCTCGCTGAAGGGGATATTTTCCTGTTCCAGCACATTCGCCAGATGCCCGCTGATCATATCCACCGGCATCCGCTTCAAATTGAATTGCAGACAGCGTGACAAAATCGTGACCGGCAATTTCTGCGGATCAGTGGTGGCAAACAGGAATTTGACGTGCGGCGGCGGCTCTTCCAGCGTTTTCAATAACGCATTGAAGCTATGACCGGAGAGCATGTGAACTTCGTCGATCAGGTAAATCTTGAAACGCCCACGGGTCGGCGCGTATTGCACATTGTCCAGCAAATCGCGGGTATCTTCGACCTTGGTGCGGGAAGCCGCATCGACTTCGATCAGGTCAACGTGACGGCCTTCCGCAATTTCACGGCAACTGCGGCATTCCCCACACGGTTTGGCGGTAACACCCGTTTCGCAGTTGAGGCATTTGGCAAAAATTCGCGCAAGCGTCGTCTTCCCTACCCCGCGCGTGCCAGTGAACAAATAGGCATGATGCAGCCGTTGCTTGCCATCATCACCTTCCAAGGCGTTCATCAAAGCTCGCAATACGTGCGCCTGACCCACCATTTGCTGGAAGTCTTGAGGCCGCCATTTTCGTGCAAGAACTTGATAACTCATGAGGTATTCGTAGAATTTTAGAGTGGTGGCAGCCTGCACCAGCCACATCCCGGCGCCCGAATCAGTAGCTGTTGCTGCTCCCTTCCGGGCCTGACAAGGTTCACCACTTATCGTCGCGGGAGAACCCATGCAGGCCACCATTGCGAAGAACGTGGAATTATGAACGAATTGCCTGCTAACAACAAGGCATTTACGCAAGCGTCAGCAAACCCACGCCATTCATAGAAATTTCATTGCTTAATCGGAAACGATTGACTATAAACATTGCTGGTAATTATTTATCCCTGTTGAGTGTACTTAAGAGAAATGCCCATGACGATCCGCAAGATTCTTATTGCTGACGATTCCAACACTGAGCGTCTACACCTTACACACATTCTCGAATCCGCCGGTTATCAAGTGGTAGCGGCGCAATCTGGCAATGAAGCGAAAATCTTAGCCGAAAGCCAGCACCCTGATTTGATTCTGTTGGATATTATTATGGATGACGGTGACGGTTATCAGGCGTGCCGTGCGATCAAACGCAACCCAGCGACGCAAGACATTCCCATTATTATGGTATCGAGCAAATCCAACCCCGTGGACAAGCAATGGGCGCAAAAGTTGGGTGCAAGCAATTACATCGTCAAACCCTACACAGATGCGGACGTACTCGCCCAAGTAGCCGCATTGTAACAATGTCTTATCACCAATGATGTGTCAAACAATAACAACAGCCGATAATAATGAGGAATAAACAGGTGGAAATAACCGCTGATACAGTTGAAAACCGATTTTGTTATTGCATAGGTACGCACACGCTGCTATTGGAAAGCGTGATCCGAGCAGAAGTGCTGACGGATCAAATCAATTACCCGATGCCCTTTGCACCGGCATGGTGTGCAGGACTCATCAGCCTGCGCGGTGATTTGGTGCCGATCATTGATATGCACCAAGTGGTGCAAGGTCAAACGTATCAGGGCAAACCGCAATTGCTACTCATACAGCACCCTCAATTTCCCCCCATCGCTTTAACGTGCGACGGCTATCCTCGCTCGCTGAAATTAATGGCTGCGGATTTGACCCCACAGACAGAAGATAACCTGCCAAGTTGGATTCCCCACACCCTGCACCACCAAGGCATTCGTTTACTGGCCGCTGACCATGGCAAATTATTGCGGCATATCCAGCGTACACAAGGAAGTTAAACCCACCGTAACCCAACAAGGAGGAGTTAAGTATGAAAAACAACAACAAACCCCTATTATTCACAATATTATTCAGTCTGTTTTTTACTGGCATTCCTGTAAATGTCCAAGCTGAAGATGGCGTGACTGCCACTGAAATCACCATCGGCGGCGTCATGGATTTGGAAGGGCATTCCAGCGGCCTAGGTTCAGGCATGAAAGCAGGCATTGAAGCCGCGCTAAGCAATCAAACCGTGGCGGGGCGCAAAGTTCGCATCATTGTGGAAAACGATTCTTACACCCCGGATAAAGCTGTCGCTGCCACCGAAAAACTCATAGCACAAAAAGTCATGTTGTTTGCCGGTAATGTCGGCACGCCCACCGCGCAAGTTGTATTGCCGTTGCTAGAGCAACAAAAAATTCCAGCAGTAGGTTTCTTCACCGGAGCGGGCTTACTACGCCCTGGACAAGGTGACATTATTAACTTCCGTGCCAGCTATGTGCAGGAAACCAAAGCTGTTATTGATGCAGCACTGCAACAAGGCGTTAAGCCCAACGAAGTGTGCGCTTATGTGCAAAATGACGCTTATGGCATGGCAGGTGTCGCCGGTATTCGTTCAGCCCTGCAAAAAAGTTCAGGAGTTGATACTATTCTCACCGCGTTAGATAAGATCATCGCGGCAAGTGGCACCGAACCGGAACGTAACAATTTAGGGCCAGTAGGCGTTTACACGCGTAACACGTTCATTGCGCGTGATGGTTACGACTCGCTTAAAGCGTGGGAACAACAAGGCAGCGCCTGCAAGCTTGTGGTCACTGTCGGCACGTATGAAGCGGTTGCCCGCTTCATTGCGTATGCACGCAGTAAAAATGAACCGTGGATCTTCAGTGCGGTATCCTTCACCGGAGCCGACGATTTCCGCAAAACATTGAACAAATTTAATACGAGTGACCGTATCATTATGACCCAAGTAGTGCCATTGCCGGAAAGCGACCTGCTCATTGTGCAAGAAGCCCGCACAGCACTCGGTAAAAATTACGGTTATGTGTCACAAGAAGGTTATATTGTGGGTAAATTACTGTTGCACGGCTTGAGGCAATTGGAGACCGATGAAAAAACAATCAATCGTGCCAATTTGCTCGCCGCGTTTAGAGGCAAACAGTTTGATCTCGGCGGCTTAGCAATGGATTTTAGCAATGACAACCAAGGCTCTGATTTGGTTGTCATGACACGCCACACCAATGATAAATGGCTGGCCATGCAAGATAACACTTGGCGTGACTGGCTCAACCAACAACAAAAATCACCAACGAAAGATTAAGCGAGGCAGATTACTATGGTCACTCCGGCAAAGAAACGCGCCAGTTTTCTGAGCAACTTATCCGTTGCTCGCCGCATTTATGCACTGATTCTGGTTCCATTAGCCATTCTATTCATCACAGGTATTTTCGCCATTATCGCGTTGAACCAAAACCGCTCCGCACTGGAAGACATCAACCTCCGCGTAGTGGCGATCGACAAAGGCAACAAAGTTATTCGCCGAATGCAACGCGATTACGCGGTTCTGCTGCACGAAGTTCAAATCGGTAGCCGCACTTGGGACGACGGGCGCAAAACCATGGACAAGCTCAAAGCTGACCTCAGCAGCAGCATTTTGCCCAATTATAAAACCGTGAAAGCGGCAAGTATGCAAGATGCGCAAACCCTGAAAGTTTTTAAAGAAGCCGATAACTTACTCGCTGCCATCGACAAAGTTAGCGAACTGCTTAAAACCGAAGACCGAGGCAAGCTGGAACTGTACCTGCAAAACGACATCAACACCGATACCGGACCGCTGCGTGACGACCTTCACGACGAAATAGAGCGTGACATCAAGCAAGTAGAAGAAGCCTTCGTCAGTGCACAAAACAATGTTGGTATCTTTTTGATTACCAGTATCGCCCTGATTTTGTTCGGAACATTGATTGCTGCTGCGTTAGGCTTCTTTATTTACAAATCCATTGCGGATTCGATTGAACAGCTCATTAGCACCATGCGTAAAATTTCCGAAGGTGATTTGAATGCCCGTGTAGAACTTGAAGGCAAAAACGAATTAGCCGAACTCGGACAAAACTTCGACCAAATGATCGAAGACCGTATCACCACCCAAGCGCGTATCGACCAAGAAAACCAACAGCTTAACCAATCAGTGGGTTCATTGTTGAATGCGGTATTTGACCTAAGCGAACGCGATCTGACTGTTCGCGCCAAAGTTACCGAAGACGCAACCGGCCCGCTGGCGGATGCGATTAACCAGCTTGCCGAAGACACCGCCGACGTCCTTAAACAAGTACGCGACGTCGCCACGTCGGTCGAGACCACTTCGCAAGACGTTAATCATTACGCGCTATCGGTCAACAAACTGGCACAATTGGAACAATCTGAAGCGGAAGAAACCACCGCGCAATTGGGCAATATTTTACAACGTTTGGATAGCATTGCCGCTTTTGCGCAGCACGCTAATCAGGTTGCGGACACCACCTCCAGCACCACCCGTAACGCGCAACAAGCCGTATCGCGCAGTATGGAAAACATCACCAATATCCGTGATACCGTGCAAGAAACCGGCAAACGCTTGAAACGCCTCGGTGAACGTTCCCAGGAAATCAGCCAAATCATCGACTTCATCAACAACCTCTCCGAACGCACTACCGTACTGGCACTCAACGCCAGTATGCAGGCCACGGCTGCGGGTGACGCCGGACGCGGGTTCTCGATGATCGCCGAAGAAATCCAACGTTTGGCGGAAAGCTCGCGGGATTCCACCAACCAGATTTCCACCTTGGTTCGCAATATTCAACAAGAAGCCAACACCACCATCGCCACGATGGATAACACCATCGCGCAAGTAGTCAACGGCTCAACACTGGCCAGCGAAGCCGCACAACAAATGCAAGCCACGCTTGAGGCGACTAACCAACTGGTTGCTTCGGTCGAAAAAATTGCTGAATCTTCAGCCGAACAGGTCGCCATCAGTAAATCGCTGCAAACCCGCGCGGAACGCATCGTGGAAGCCACGCAATCCACGGGTAAAGAACTGCTCTCCCTCACCGGATTGACCAAGAACATGGCGGAATACGGGCAACGTCTGGTGAAATCGGTTAACGTTTTCAAACTGGATGCGTAAGCCATGGATGATGTCAGCGCCTTTGCCGAAGTACTGGAAGATGTTGCCCTGCAACTCTCCAGCCTCAATCCGCTTGCGGAAGAGCCAGCAGAAATTGCCGCGACTGCTGCCACCATAGTTGCCGAATACCAACGCTTGTCTGAAGCTGCCCGTCAGTACGGCATGGCGGGTGTGGCACAAACCGCAGAGTGGATACACGATCTGCTGCTTAGCTATCAGGAAATGTTACCGGAAGCCATCCTCGAATTGCTGCAAGGCGGGCAATTGTTCGGCTGGATCGAACTGGGTGCTTTTGCCCTGCGCGAGCCAGAAGATCACTCGCATTTGCCTGCAATTGCCGCAGAGTTAATGAATGAGGCTTGGCCAGAACCGCCCACGCCGGATATTTTGGAAAACTTGCTAGTTAATTTGCGCGTTAATACCCTGCAACCAGCGCCTGTTGAAGAAGAAACCGTCGCCACGGTTATGGCTATTGATGCAACGATACCAAGCAACGCCATCGCACAAAATCCACTGGCTTGGGATGCTGACATTCACCCCGAATTATTGGAAGCCTATTTACAAGAAACGCCGGGGCAAATCGCCGAAGCCGCCCGCTTGATTCACCTGATTTCCCAAGGTGACAATACCTCAGAACAAAAACGTCATGCGGCACGTCTGGCGCATACGGTCAAAGGAGCCAGTGGCGTCGTCGGTGTCAAGGCGATTGCTGCCTTCACACATCGATTGGAAGATATTCTCGAACTCGACATTAACCCGCATTTATCCAATGGTCTAGGCGCAACCTTAGCCGCTTGCGCTGATTGCCTCGAAACCCTGTTCGACCATTTGCAAGAACACAAACCGCTGCCGGACGAATACCACAGCTTGCTTGCAGAAATGGATGCGTGGGAATTACGCCTTGCCGAAGCAACACCAACAGAAGCCGCCGAGCCTGATGTTTCCGAACTGTTGCCGTCAACACCGCTGATTCTGCCCGATTTCATCACCCAATCGGGTTTAACCATCGACGATGAAACCAGCACAAACAACACGCTCAATGCCGAAGTGCCGCGTAGCAGCGCCACCCATTTGAGTGTGCCGCTGGAAACCGTACAACGCTTGCTCAACTTGGCAGGGGAATTAATCACCTCCACCAGTCAAATTGCCGAACAAGCACAACACACCTTGGCATTTGGCAAACAACTCCAACAGCAAGACGAACGCATTCGCCAGATGCTAGAAGAACTCAGTGAAACCATCGACCAGCAATCCAGCAATTTGCACTCGCCATCCACTTATCAGTCTTTTACAACCTTGAATCAGGCAGACGGTTTTGACCAATTGGAATTGGAAGCTTATAACGACTTACACAGCGCCTCCAATTTGCTCACCGAATCCATTGCCGATAACCGTGAATTAACCCGCAATCTGCAACAGCAAATTCGCCAAATTTCGGAACAGGTTTATCAGCAACAACGCCTGCAACGGCAACTCAGTGAAACCATTTTGCGCACCCGTCTCATTCCGGTGCAATCCATCGTCACACGCCTAGAACGTACCGTGCGGGAAACGTGCCGCCGCACCGACAAGCAAGCCAACATCAGCATCATCGGGCAAAACTTGCAAGTGGATACCGACATCTTGCAAGGGCTGAACGCCCCTCTGTTGCACATGTTGCGCAACGCAGTTGACCACGGTATCGAAACACCCGAAGCACGCCAAGCCGCAGGCAAATCGCCAGAAGGTCAAATTGAGCTGCGTTTTGAACAAAAAGGCAATCAGATTCACCTCACCTTGAGCGATGATGGGCAAGGCTTAAACCCTGAGCAAATCCGGGCGCGGGCTATCGAACGCGGCATGATTAAACCGGATAGCAAACTCAGCGAATCTGATATTTTACGCCTGATCCTGCAACCGGGCTTCACCACCCGCGATCAAGTCAGCGATATCTCAGGGCGCGGCGTGGGCATGGATGTGGTGCAAACTGCTGTCGAAGACCTGCAAGGCTTGCTGCATATCAGCAGCCAAATAGGGCAAGGCACGACCATTCACATCCAAGTTCCGCTGACGCTGATTGCCACTAATGCCTTATTGGTACGTGCAGGCAATCATTTAGTCGCCATTCCCAGCAATACCATTCAACAACTGCTTTATGTTGCCATCGATCAATACCGATTTGAAGGTGAAAACTGGTTTATTCAACACCAAGAGCAATCGCTGGAAGTGCTGCAACTGGCGCAATTACTCGGCTGGCAAGCACCTGCAACTGACTTACGCAAAGGCCATTCACTCTTGATCATTGCCAGTGAGCAGAAAAGTTATGCGCTGTATGTCGACGAAATTCAACAACCGCGTGACATCGTGGTCAAAAGTCTCGCGCCTTGGCTAAACTTAGCTCAAGGCGTCAGCGGTGCTTGTACTCTAGCCAATGGTGCAGTTGCGCCAGTATTAGACGTACTGCGCATCTTGCGTCATCTGGAAAGCGGTCAGCTCACCTTAAAAAGTCATGACACGCTCAACACCAACAAAACGGCACAACGTGCCCGCATCCTAATCGTTGACGATTCACTCAGCAACCGTAAGTCGCTTAGCCTCATGGTGGAACAAATGGGGCATCAAGCCATGACCGCTGTTGATGGCCTCGAAGCACTGCAACACTTGCATGAACATACGATAGAGCTGGTGTTGACCGACTTGGAAATGCCGCGCATGAATGGCTTAGAAATGACCCAAGCCATCCGCATCTGGCCTGAAAAACGCCACTTGCCAATTGTTATGATCACCTCGCGTGGCACGCAAAAGCACCGCAATATGGCACAACAAGCGGGAGTCGATGCTTACCTCACTAAGCCGGTTGACTACGACACCCTGCACAAACAATTACAGCGCTGGCTGCAAACACAACTTGTGGCCTGACTAAAGAGAGAACCCCATGCTTATCACAACAAAAGAAACAATCGGCATTTGTTTATTTGAGCTTCCCGAGAAAGATCAGACAGTTATTCAACGTGTTGTCACATTCGGGGCTTCGCAGGGCAAACATTACAACTTGCAACCCAACATCACGTATTCTGAAATTGTAATCACATTGGATGAAGTAGAGCTACCTAACAGTGCCGCTGTGCATATCCGTATTGGTGAATCGGATCTACCGTATGACATTTTATTGCAGCGCCCACTATTAGTGACTCGTGTTATGCGAGCTCTTGATGATGCCGCACAATTACTTAAGTCACGCCCCGCGATTACCGAAGCAACTCCAGAAATACTCGTACAGGAAATACCCGCTCCAACAGTGGTTGTGCCAGAAAATGGGACTGAACCAGTAGAAACTTACCATTATACCGCACTCGTCGTCGACGATAGTGCAGCCATTCGCAAACAGTTAGAGCTGGAGCTACGTCACGCCAATATTGCAGCAGAATTTGCGGAAACAGGTGAAGAGGCTTTGGAAAAGTCAGCGCAAAAGCAGTATGACTTGGTATTCTTGGATGTCATTATGCCCGGTATTGATGGCTACGAAGTCTGCCGCAAAATGCGTTCTAGCAAAACCATGAAAAAAACCCCAATCATCATGCTAAGTGGCAAAACCTCGCCATTGGATGAAGTTCAAGGAGTTATTGCTGGCGCATCCACATACTTGACCAAACCCGTTCAACATGAACAGTTTCAACAGACATTAAAACGTGTGTCTAAATGGCTCACAAACTTTGCCCGCTGAAGCGGGCATTTTTTATGGTATCGTATTTCACAAATCACAGGCATAAAAAAAGCCCCGCAACGGAAACCGTTAACGGGGCTTTTAGGAATGATGCTTGGCGTTGACCTACTCTCACATGGGGAGACCCCACACTACCATCGGCGATGCTGCGTTTCACTTCTGAGTTCGGGATGGGATCAGGTGGTTCCACAGCTCTATGGACACCAAGCAAACTGGCAAGGTTGGGAAGGGAATGCCTAGGCAGCCTTCTCGACCTAATCTGGAAAAATATCAAGTGATACGCAATACTGAGGTCTGACAGTTGCCTGTCTTCGATGTATATATCTCTAGTAGACCGTTTTGGGTTATAGGATCAAGCCTCACGGGCAATTAGTACTGGTTAGCTGCATACATTACTGCACTTCCACACCCAGCCTATCAACGTCGTAGTCTCCAACGGCCCTTTAGGACCCTCAAGGGGTCAGGGAGATCTCATCTTGGGAGGGGCTTCCCGCTTAGATGCTTTCAGCGGTTATCCCGTCCGAACATAGCTACCCTGCAATGCCACTGGCGTGACAACAGGAACACCAGAGGTTCGTCCAACCCGGTCCTCTCGTACTAAGGTCAGCTTCCCTCAAATCTCCAACGCCCACGGCAGATAGGGACCGAACTGTCTCACGACGTTCTGAACCCAGCTCGCGTACCACTTTAAATGGCGAACAGCCATACCCTTGGGACCTGCTTCAGCCCCAGGATGTGATGAGCCGACATCGAGGTGCCAAACTCCCCCGTCGATATGGACTCTTGGGAGGAATCAGCCTGTTATCCCCGGAGTACCTTTTATCCGTTGAGCGATGGCCCTTCCATTCAGAGCCACCGGATCACTAAGACCTACTTTCGTACCTGCTCGACTTGTCTGTCTCGCAGTCAAGCGTGCTTATGCCTTTACACAAACCTCACGATTTCCGACCGTGATTAGCACACCTTCGCGCTCCTCCGTTACTCTTTAGGAGGAGACCGCCCCAGTCAAACTACCCACCATGTATTGTCCCCGGCATTGTGATGCCTGGGTTAGAACTCCGAACATACCAGGGTGGTATTTCAAGGACGACTCCACCAGAACTGGCGTTCCGGTTTCATAGTCTCCCACCTATCCTACACAAGTAGGTTCAAAGTTCAATACAAAGCTATAGTAAAGGTTCACGGGGTCTTTCCGTCTAGCCGCGGGTACACTGCATCTTCACAGCGATTTCAATTTCACTGAGTCTCGGATGGAGACAGTGCCGCCATCGTTACGCCATTCGTGCAGGTCGGAACTTACCCGACAAGG
Source organism: Candidatus Thiothrix sulfatifontis (assembly GCA_022828425.1). NCBI lineage: Bacteria > Pseudomonadati > Pseudomonadota > Gammaproteobacteria > Thiotrichales > Thiotrichaceae > Thiothrix > Candidatus Thiothrix sulfatifontis. Next base: position 1,650,782 of record CP094685.1, on the reverse strand, counting down.
AATTTCGCTACCTTAGGACCGTTATAGTTACGGCCGCCGTTTACCGGGGCTTCGATCAAGAGCTTCGCTTGCGCTAACCCCATCAATTAACCTTCCGGCACCGGGCAGGCGTCACACCCTATACGTCCTCTTTCGAGTTTGCAGAGTGCTGTGTTTTTGATAAACAGTCGCAGCGGCCTGGTCTCTGCGGCCCGCTTGCGCGGGCGTACCTTCTCCCGAAGTTACGGTACCATTTTGCCTAGTTCCTTCATCCGAGTTCTCTCAAGCGCCTTGGAATTCTCATCCAGCCCACCTGTGTCGGTTTGGGGTACGGTTAATTTATACCTGAAGCTTAGAGGCTTTTCTTGGAAGCATGGCATCGAACACTTCAGTACCGTGGTACCTCGTCGTCACGCCTCAGCATTAAGATCCCGGATTTGCCTAAGATCTCTGCCTAAACGCTTAAACAACCATCCAATAGGTTGCTGTCCTAGCCTTCTCCGTCCCCCCATCGCAGTATAAATTAGTACAGGAATATTGACCTGTTTCCCATCGACTACGCATTTCTGCCTCGCCTTAGGGGCCGACTAACCCTGCGCCGATTAACGTTGCGCAGGAAACCTTGGGCTTTCGGCGGACGGGTTTTTCACCCGTCTTGTCGTTACTTATGTCAGCATTCGCACTTCTGATACCTCCAGCAAACTTTCCAGTTCACCTTCACAGGCGTACAGAACGCTCCTCTACCACTTGCTTACGCAAGTCCGCAGCTTCGGTGTGTGGCTTAAGCCCCGTTGAATCTTCCGCGCAGGCCGACTCGACCAGTGAGCTATTACGCTTTCTTTAAAGGATGGCTGCTTCTAAGCCAACCTCCTGGCTGTCTGTGCCTTCCCACATCGTTTCCCACTGAGCCACAACTTGGGGACCTTAGCTGGCGGTCTGGGTTGTTTCCCTTTTGACAACGGACGTTAGCACCCGCTGTCTGTCTCCCGTGCTCGCACTTCCTAGTATTCGGAGTTTGCAATGGGTTGGTAAGCCGGTCAGGGCCCCCTAGCCATAACAGTGCTCTACCCCTAGGAGTGATACACGAGGCGCTACCTAAATAGCTTTCGAGGAGAACCAGCTATCTCCGAGCTTGATTAGCCTTTCACTCCTATCCACAGCTCATCCCCTACCTTTTCAACGGGAGTGGGTTCGGTCCTCCAGTACCTGTTACGGCACCTTCAACCTGGCCATGGATAGATCGCTCGGTTTCGGGTCTACTCCCAGCGACTGAACGCCCTGTTCAGACTCGCTTTCGCTACGCCTCCCCTATCGGTTAAGCTTGCCACTGAAAGTAAGTCGCTGACCCATTATACAAAAGGTACGCAGTCACCCCGTAGGGCTCCCACTGCTTGTACGTACACGGTTTCAGGTTCTATTTCACTCCCTTCACCAGGGTTCTTTTCGCCTTTCCCTCACGGTACTGGTTCACTATCGGTCAGTCAGGAGTATTTAGCCTTGGAGGATGGTCCCCCCATCTTCAGACAGGATTTCACGTGTCCCGCCCTACTTAATGTGTCCTTAAAGCATTTTCGTGTACGGGGCTATCACCCGGTATCGCTGGCCTTTCCATACCATTCCACTAACACTAAAAGATTCGGCTGCTCCCCGTTCGCTCGCCGCTACTGGGGGAATCTCGGTTGATTTCTTTTCCTACAGGTACTTAGATGTTTCAGTTCCCTGCGTTCGCCTTCCTTTCGGAATACCACAAAAGTGGTGGGTTTCCCCATTCGGAAATCTACGGGTCAATGCCAATTTGCAGGCTAACCGTAGCTTATCGCATGCTATAACGTCCTTCATCGCCTCTGACTGCCAAGGCATCCACCGTGTACGCTTAGTCACTTGATCCTATAACCCGAAACAGTCTACTACCTTTTGTGCAGTAAACTTGGGTTACAGAGTGTCTATAATCTCGTAACGATCAATCTTGAGATATATAATCTTCTCAGTTATACATTTCGCCTTGATATTTTTCCATTTTGTTAAAGAACGACCTATCTACTTAGGTTGAACTGACAAAAGCCAGTGCAAAATAAACGGCTGCTTCATGGTATGATGAAGGAGGGTTTGCTTTGCGGTGACTTCTGAAGTTACCGTGGTTGTGTACATTTATTGCAATGCCTTTCGATTCGGGGGGAATCAGAAAGTGGTGGAGCCAGACGGGATCGAACCGACGACCTCCTGCGTGCAAGGCAGGCGCTCTCCCAGCTGAGCTATGGCCCCATGAACCTTTTGCGATGCAAGAGTGGTGGGTCTAGGTGGACTCGAACCACCGGCCTCACCCTTATCAGGGGTGCGCTCTAACCAACTGAGCTATAGACCCGTGTTCGGTACTAGAGCACTTGCAATAAATGCGGTCTGCCAGACTACTTGTGTGGGAACTTGTGTTCGTGTGAGTGACGTTTCTCGTAAAGGAGGTGATCCAGCCGCAGGTTCCCCTACGGCTACCTTGTTACGACTTCACCCCAGTCATCGGCCACACCGTGGCAAGCGCCCTCCTTTCGGTTAGACTACCTGCTTCTGGTGCAACAAACTCCCATGGTGTGACGGGCGGTGTGTACAAGGCCCGGGAACGTATTCACCGCGACATGCTGATTCGCGATTACTAGCGATTCCGACTTCACGGAGTCGAGTTGCAGACTCCGATCCGGACTACGGATGGCTTTCTGGGATTTGCTCCACCTCGCGGTATCGCTTCCCTCTGTACCACCCATTGTAGCACGTGTGTAGCCCTGGTCATAAGGGCCATGATGACTTGACGTCATCCCCACCTTCCTCCGGTTTGTCACCGGCAGTCTCCTTAGAGTTCCCACCTTTACGTGCTGGCAACTAGGGATAGGGGTTGCGCTCGTTGCGGGACTTAACCCAACATCTCACGACACGAGCTGACGACAGCCGTGCAGCACCTGTGTTAGTGTTCCCGAAGGCACCAAAACATTTCTGCTAAGTTCACTACATGTCAAGACCAGGTAAGGTTCTTCGCGTTGCATCGAATTAAACCACATGCTCCACCGCTTGTGCGGGCCCCCGTCAATTCCTTTGAGTTTTACTCTTGCGAGCGTACTCCCCAGGCGGTCAACTTAATACGTTAGCTCCACCACCAAACTCTAAAGCGAGCCTGACGGCTAGTTGACATCGTTTACGGCGTGGACTACCAGGGTATCTAATCCTGTTTGCTACCCACGCTTTCGTGCCTCAGCGTCAGTGTTGGTCCAGAGAGTCGCCTTCGCCACTGATGTTCCTTCCGATCTCTATGCATTTCACCGCTACACCGGAAATTCCACTCTCCTCTCCCACACTCTAGTCTACCAGTATCAGATGCAGTTCCCAGGTTGAGCCCGGGGATTTCACATCTGACTTAATAAACCGCCTACGCACGCTTTACGCCCAGTAATTCCGATTAACGCTTGCACCCTCCGTATTACCGCGGCTGCTGGCACGGAGTTAGCCGGTGCTTCTTCTGTTGGTAACGTCATTATCTTCCCAACTGAAAGTGCTTTACAACCCGCAGGCCTTCTTCACACACGCGGTATTGCTGGATCAGGCTTGCGCCCATTGTCCAATATTCCCGACTGCTGCCTCCCGTAGGAGTCCGGGCCGTGTCTCAGTCCCGATGTGGCTGGCCATCCTCTCAGACCAGCTAAAGATCGTCGCCTTGGTAAGCCTTTACCTTACCAACTAGCTAATCTTACGCGGGCTCATTAAATAGCGGCTTGCGCCTTTCCCCCGTAGGGCGTATGCGGTATTAATCCGGCTTTCGCCGGGCTGTCCCCCACTACTCAGTAGATTCCCACGTGTTACTCACCCGTCCGCCACTAAATCCGAAGATTCCGTTCGACTTGCATGTCTTAAGCATACCGCCAGCGTTCAATCTGAGCCAGGATCAAACTCTTCAGTTCAATCTTTATCGTTTGAAATTGAAGAGCAAATCCATCGAAATTACGTATAAAATATATTAACGTGAACTCAATGGTTGCTTGCTTCTTATGCCTCTCGACACAATCACAAGCCCCCACACAAGTTTTCTGGCTTCTTTTGTTAATCTGCGCACTGCTCTCTAAGCAGCGAGGGGCGAATCTTAAAGCGTTTCGATTGTCGTGTCAAGCACTTTTTCAAAACTCTTTTTCGATTCCAAAAACACAATAATTACCTAAGTCATTGATTCTGCTTTTGTTTCAGAGCGTTTCCGCCCTGAGTGAGATGCGCATTATACAGACCGCTCTGAGGCCGTCAACTGCTTTTTTACATTATACCAAGGTTATTTTAGCGAACTTACGCTTGCCCACCTGGAAGACTGCCGTGATTCCCTTTTCAATCAAAAGATTACGGTCTTCAACCTTGATGCCATCGACTTTCACGCCACCTTGTTGAATCATCCGCAACGCATCCGACGTACTGCCAATTAAGCCCGCCGCTTTCAATAATGAAGCAATTGGCATTCCCACGCCTTCGGCAATCAGGCTAATTTCGTCCATTTCATCCGGCATCGCACCTTTCTGGAAACGTGCGATAAAGTCTTCACGCGCCCCGACTGCCGCCGCCTGACTATGGAAACGCGCAATCAGCTCTTCCGCCAACAGGAATTTGAGGTCACGCGGGTTCGCTCCCTGCTCCACATCCTGCTTGAAACGCTTCAGCTCAGGCAGTGGGCGGAAACTCAATAATTCAAAGTACCGCCACATCAGCTCATCCGAAATCGACATGATCTTGCCAAACATATCGTTAGGCGCGTCAGTAATACCAATGTAGTTACCCAACGACTTAGACATTTTATTAACGCCATCCAAGCCTTCGAGCAATGGCATGGTCATCACCACCTGCTGTTCCTGCCCGTATTGACGTTGTAATTCACGCCCGACTAGCAAATTAAATTTTTGATCCGTGCCACCCAGTTCCACATCGGCCTTCATCGCCACGGAATCGTAACCTTGCACCAATGGATACAAAAACTCATGGATGGCAATTGGCTGCCCTGACTTATAGCGTTTTGTGAAATCATCGCGCTCTAACATCCGTGCCACAGTATGCTTTGCCGCCAACTGAATCAGCCCTGCACTTCCCAACTGATTCATCCACGTTGAATTAAACATAATCTCTGTTTTATCAGGATCAAGAATCTTGAAAATTTGCTCCTGATACGTCACCGCGTTTTGTTGTACTTGTTCGGCTGTCAAAGCAGGTCGCGTGGCGGATTTGCCCGTCGGATCGCCGATCATCCCGGTAAAATCACCGATCAGAAATAAAATCTGGTGTCCAGCGTCCTGAAACTGTCTCATCTTATTAATGAGCACGGTATGCCCCAGATGCAGATCAGGCGCAGTCGGATCGAAACCCGCTTTTATTCTGAGTGGCTTACCTTTTTTAAGTTTCGCCACCAATTCGGCTTCGACCAGTACCTCTTCGCAGCCACGCACCAGCTCTTGCATCAGGTCAGCAACATCATCCATTTAACATGCTCCAGAATTGACAATTCTTTAATTTTGATCTACATAGGAAAGTAAGTTTATCAGTTTTCTCAGGTGCAAGGTCAAGCAAGCCTAGAGAGTGTCAGCATTTTTGGCTGATAAGCGTGGTGAGTCAACCTCTATTGAGTTCAGGAATGATTCAGTACATACTCGCTAACCTCTGCTTCACTTGCAGGTTTCTGTATGAAAAACATACAGAAACACACCATTTGATAACAAGTATGGAGTGAAAACCCTTGTCATCGTTTACACGAAAGTCGCAACCCAAAAAAAGCTGGGACGAGACTATGAAAGGCTTTGATTTCCCCGGATGTTACATCCCTGTAGATCATAAATCCGGGTCAACAAAGACGCCTTCCAAACTGTTGGAAAGCATTTTAAAACCTGCCCCGGTCAACACCAGGGTCGCGCCACCCAAAAATAGCGCGAAGCCAAAAGTACCAGCCACACCGCGTACTCTTGCTACACCGCCCCTTTCTACGAAAAAACCGCTGCGCTACCTCGCGACTCGTTCATTGTTACTTGCCTGTGGCCTTGCTACACTGGGCAATGTACCTGTTTACTCAATGATCATCAGCACGGAAGACGGCAAAATCATTCACCTGACAGAGCCATTGCTGGATAGCACATCCCCTGCACAAATCGTTAAGGATCTGAATTTACCAGCCGTTGCGGTTGAATCTTTCTCAGGATACGCCGTCGATATTTTGCCCGATGCCACGCAAGGTAACTGGTCGGCACACACCGTAGAAACGGATGACACCCTAGAATCCATTCTAGGCAGACTCGAACTCACCAAAACGTCACAGAAACTGCTGGAAAACACCGCTATTAAGCAAGCACTCGGCAATCTGAAAGCGGATACCCGCCTCTTCACCCAAGTGGTTGATGACAGCTTACAACAGCTCATTTATGCCAAAAACAACGCGGAAGTTTACATCGTTTCCGTGACGGATGACGGCTACGTCGGCAAATGGGAAAGCAATGCATTGGAAACCCGCAATGCCAAAATCGCTTTCACGGTCAAACATTCCATACAAAAAGATGGCAAAGCCGCAGGCTTGAGCAAGTCGGTCATTCGTCAACTCAGTCAAGTATTCCAGAAAGATGTCGATTTCAAGAAAGGCATCAAAGCGGGCGATAAAATTGGCGTTATTTTTGAAGATTTCCGTTACCAAGGCGAAAGCATCTACACCGACAAAGTACTGGCAGCCGAATACGCCACCGCGAAGAAATCCTATCAGCGGGTACGTTTCACTTTGGGTGAAGGCAGAACCGACTACTTCCGCCCCGATGGTGACACTGAACTGAAACGTGCCGCCTTTGACCGCAAGCCGCTGACAGACGGACGCCTGAGTTCGGGCTTTGGAATGCGTCGCCACCCTGTTTTTGGCTTACGTAAAAACCATGCCGGTACAGATTTCGCTGCGCCCCGTGGCACACCGATTTATGCCACCGCCGACGGCAGCGTCAAATCCATTGGTCGACAAGGTGGCTACGGCAATGTCATTGAATTGAGCCATATTAACGGCATTACTACCCTGTACGGCCACATGTCAGCTTTCAAAGAAGACTTAAAATCAGGTCAAAGCGTTAAACGCGGTGATGTGATTGGGTATGTTGGCTCAACAGGAACATCCACTGGCAACCATGTGCATTACGAATTCCGCGTTAATGGTGAACCGCAAAACCCAATGGCAGTAGAACTTCCGCAAGTCGGCATTATGACAGCCGAGGAAATGCAGAGCTTTAAAAGTATCGCGACTGCAATGGTACAAGACCTTGCAGACTTGCGCAAATTGGCTTCAGCCGATCAAACAAGTCGCACACAAAACGGCGGTTGAATTCCAACAGTTGGCTTGTTGTGAGCAACAACAAGCCACGTTCGCTTACTCCGCTTCTTCAATCCACGCCATTTGAATCGCTTCTAGGATCTTTTCATTGGATTTTTCCGGGTTATCACTAAACCCATCCAATGCCTGCACCCACGCATGTAAATCGGTAAAACGAATATAACGCGGATCAACATCAGGGTGCGCGTCGTTCAATTGGATAGCAATTTCCAGTGTATCCGTCCATTTAAGTTCGTCCACTTCCCACTCCCCTTAATGATTTTCAGACACCATATTGATGGTATATTTGGGAATTTCGATCACCAGATCTTCATCGGCAACTTTTGCTTGGCAACTCAGACGTGAATCAGGGTCTACACCCCACGCTTTATCCAGATAATCTTCTTCCAGATCAGTGGCGTCTGTCAGTGAATCGAAACCTTCGCGGATGTAGACGTGGCAAGTGGTACACGCACACGATTTTTCACAAGCGTGTTCGATGGCAATGCCATGCGCCAACGCTGCATCACAAATGGTCGTCCCTGTTTCGACATCCAACACCGCACCTTCTGGGCAAATGTCTTCGTGCGGTAAAAAAATCAGTTTTGGCATGGTGTTATCCTTTGAATTCGTCAACCCGGTGGCCGGTCATCGCGGCGCGAATACTGGCATTCATACGGCGCTCTACATAGGCTTCAGCAGCTTTTTCCAACGCCTTGATTCCGGCTTCAATCGCTTGGTAATTATTGCTGGGGCGCAGTTCGGCTAATTTTGCACGGAAACCGAGAATATGCTCACGCTCGACAGCACTCAGCAATACCTCGCCATCGGCTTGTAAGGCAGCATCCAGCGCTTCGATGGCGCGGTCTGCTTCCACTTGCTGTTCCCTCAATCGCCGCGCTTCCATGTCATCGCGGGCATAGGTCATGGAATCACGCAACATGGTTTCGATTTCAGTATCGCTCAAACCGTAGGACGGCTTCACCTCGACACCCGATGTAATGCCGGTAGTTTGCTCTTGCGCGGTCACATTCAACAAACCGTCCGCATCCACTTGGAAAGTCACGCGGATACGCGCCGCCCCCGCCACCATTGGCGGAATACCGCGCAATGAAAAACGCGCCAATGAACGGCAAGCCTCGACGGTATCCCGTTCGCCTTGCAGCACATGGATAGACATCGCCGTTTGCCCATCCTTAAACGTGGTGAACTCCTGAGCACGAGCCACGGGAATGGTGGTATTGCGCGGAATCACTTTTTCCACCAAACCGCCCATGGTTTCCAGCCCCAAGGACAAGGGAATCACGTCCAGCAGCAGCATATCGGAATCGGGCTTATTGCCTGCCAATATATCGGCTTGAATCGCCGCCCCCAGCGCCACCACCCGATCAGGGTCGATATTCACCAAAGGCGGTTTACCGAAAAATTCGCTGACCTGTTCGCGCACTGCCAATACACGGGTCGAACCACCGACCATGACGACATCTTTCACCTCATCCTTGCTCAGATTCGCATCACGCAAAGTACGGCGGCACGCCATCAAGGTCTTTTTAATCAAGGGCGCAATCAAGTCATTCATCTGGCTGCGCGTGAATTCGCCCTGCCACTCGCCTAACGTCACCGCAGTGGTTTCTGCCGTCGTCAGCGCTTCTTTGGCATCACGCGCCACCACCAACGCACCGCGCAGCACGGTTTGTTCGGCACTGCCTTGCAGACCAGAAGCTTGCAACAGCCATTCCGCAATCACATGGTCAAAATCATCGCCACCGAGTGCTGAATCGCCACCCGTTGCCAATACTTCAAACACGCCTTTATGCAAGCGCAAAATCGAAATATCAAACGTACCGCCGCCCAAATCGTAAACCGCAATCACGCCTTCCGCATCCTGGTCCAAACCATAGGCAACGGCGGCAGCAGTTGGCTCATTCAACAAGCGATAAACATTTAAACCCGCCAACGTTGCAGCATCACGGGTGGCTTGACGTTGCGCATCATCAAAATACGCCGGAACGGTAATCACCACACCGGTCAAATCACCACCCAAGGTAACTTCCGCGCGTTGTTTGAGGACGCGCAAAATTTCTGCCGATACCTCTACCGAAGACACATCGCCGCCCACGGTATGAATGCGCGGCACTGTCGATTCACCACTCACAAAATGGTACGGCAAATGCCCACCAAGCTGTTTCACATCATCGACCCCGCGCCCCATCAGGCGTTTGGCAGAAGCAATGGTGTTGTAAGGGTCTTGGCTAATCGCGGCTTTGGCCGCGTACCCCACCAGCGGTGCAACATCGGCTTGATAACGCACCACGGAGGGCAACAAATGCCGCCCCTGCGCATCCGCCAGCGTATCCGCTTGCCCGCTGCGCACGGTAGCGACTAATGAATTGGTGGTTCCAAGGTCAATGCCGACTGCCAGCCGGTGCTGATGCGCGGTCGTGGACATGCCGGGTTCGGAAATTTGCAGTAATGCCATGATTAATCCTAGAAGCTTTCTTCAAGACGTTCTTCACGCTGGCGAATGTCTTCCAGCAGGCGCTCGAAAAAGCGCATTTTGAGCATAGCATCTTTGGCGTCAGGCAAGTGTTGCTGCGCCCATGCTGAGGTGAAATCGCCTTCCAAATCGTGCATGGCTTGGCGCACTTGCGTGGCTAACGCATCCAGCACTTCAAACGGCTCTTCCGCCGTTTCAGCCTCTTCAATCGCCTCACGCAATTCCATCTGCTCCATTAGGAACTCAGGGTCGGAAGAGGTATCGCGCTCATCGTTAATGACAACACCCGCCTGCACCAGCAAATAACGCGCCCGCAGACGCGGTTGCCGCAAGGTATCGTGGGCTTCATTTAACAACGACGTAATTTGCATTGCCAAGCGCCGCTCCTGATCGCTGCCGCTGGCAAACCGATCAGGATGGTATTGGGATTGCAATTCACGAAAACGCTGACTTAGCACCGCACCATCGACCTCGAATTGCGGCGGCAAACCGAACAGGGCGAAATAATCCTGTTGCAGCGCTGACATTGCCATCAGACCGTGAAGCTCTCGCCACACCCGCAACGCGCTTTTTCGTTGGGGTTGGTGAATTTGAAGCCTTCGTTCAAGCCTTCGCGGGCGTAATCGACTTCCGTGCCGTCCAGATACACCAAGGCTTTCGGGTCAACAATCACCTTGACGCCCAGACTTTCAAACACCGTGTCTTCGGCTTGAAGGTCATCCACAAACTCCATGACGTAAGCCATCCCAGAGCAACCATTGGTTTTGACACCCAAGCGCAAACCCAAGCCCTTACCACGATTGGCAATGAACTTGTTGACGCGGGCAGCAGCGGATTCAGTCAAGGTAATCATCTTATGCGCCTGCCTGTTCTAGCTGTTTCTTTTGGTAGTCTTCAATCGCGGTACGAATCGCGTCTTCTGCCAAGACCGAACAGTGGATTTTCACCGGGGGCAAATCCAATTCCGCCGCAATGTCAGTGTTCTTAATCAGCTTGGCTTCTTCCAAGGTTTTGCCTTTGACCCATTCCGTCAGCAAGCTGGAAGACGCAATCGCCGAACCGCAACCGTAGGTTTTAAACTTAGCATCTTCGATAATGCCTTGGTCGTTCACCTTGATTTGCAGCTTCATCACGTCGCCGCAAGCCGGAGCGCCGACCATGCCCGTGCCGATATTCACATCTGCCTTGTTGAAACTGCCCACGTTGCGGGGATTTTCGTAATGGTCAATGACCTTTTCACCGTATGCCATGATCTGTACCTCGTAGAAATCTTAATGCGAAACCCATTCGACCTTACTAATGTCGATGCCTTCTTGGAACATTTCCCACAATGGAGAAAGTTCACGCAGTTTTTCGACCGCTGTGCGAATACGTCCGATGGCGTAATCCACATCTTCGACAGTGCTGAATCGCCCCATCGACAAGCGTAGGGAACTGTGTGCCAATTCATCGCTACGCCCCAAAGCACGCAACACATAGCTGGGTTCGAGACTGGCGCTGGTACACGCTGAACCGGAAGACATCGCCAAATCTTTCAACGACATCATCAGACTTTCGCCTTCGACGTAGTTGAAACTGATGTTCAGAATCCCAGCAACACGGTGCTCCAAATCACCGTTCACGTACACTTCTTCAATGTCTTTTAGACCATCGTACAAGCGATTGCGCAACATCAGCACGCGGTCTCTCTCGGTATCCATCTCCAACTTAGCGATGCGGAAGGCTTCCCCCATGCCCACGATTTGGTGAGTGGGCAGTGTGCCGGAGCGCATTCCACGCTCATGACCGCCACCGTGCATTTGCGCTTCGATACGCACACGCGGCTTGCGACGTACATACAACGCACCAATGCCTTTCGGACCGTAAATCTTGTGAGCCGAAAAGCTCATCATGTCGACTTTCAGGGTTTCCATGTCAATCGGCACTTTGCCCGCGCTTTGCGACGCATCAACGTGGAAAATGGTTTGGTTGGCACGACACAATTCGCCAATCGCTGCAATGTCTTGAATCACGCCGGTTTCATTGTTTACATGCATGATGGAAACAACGATCGTGTCTTTACGCAATGCCGCTTTGAACTTATCCAGATCAATCAAACCGTTCGGTTCTGGATCAAGATAAGTGACTTCAAAACCTTCACGTTCCAATTGACGGCACGTATCCAACACCGCTTTGTGTTCGGTTTTGCAAGTAATAATGTGTTTACCGCGCCGCTCGTTGAAGTGTGCTGCACCTTTGATTGCCAGATTGTTGGCTTCGGTAGCACCGCTCGTCCAGACTATTTCTTTGGCATCCGCGTTAAGCAATGCGGCAACGTCATGGCGGGCTTGTTCCACCGCTTCTTCGGCTGCCCAACCAAACGCATGGCTTTTCGATGCTGGATTGCCGAACATGCCGGTAGGGGTCAAGTATTGCATCATTCTTTCGGCAACACGCGGGTCAACGGGAGTCGTTGCGGCGTAATCGAAGTAAATGGGCATTTTCATTTCACTCATGGGGCTCATCCTGCACTAGCATTAATGGGAATGTGAATGGATAAAATCAATACGTTTGTTGTGTTGACGCGCGGCGGTTTCTTGAACTTCCATTCTGGCTGTCATGTCAGCGAGGGTAATCTCTGACAGGAAGACGCGGATTTGGTTACTCAAGTCCATCCACAAATCGTGGGTCAAACAACGCTTATTGTCTTGGCAATCGCCTAAACCGCCGCAGCGGGTAGCATCCACGTTTTCATCGACGGCGCTGATAATGTCAGCAATCACGATGGATTCGGGTGTACCACTGAGCTGATAACCACCACCGGGGCCGCGCATACTCACTACCAGACCGGCTTTGCGCAATTTGGCAAACAGTTGTTCCAGATAGGAAAGTGATATATCCTGCCGTTCAGAAATCTCTGCCAGTGATACTGGCTGTTCTCCATTGTGCAAGGCCAAATCCAGCATGGCTGTCACTGCATAGCGACCCTTAGTCGTCAGTTTCATATTGATGCTCTCCATTCAAGCTAAATGCATCCTACCAATACCCGACAAAACTAGTCAAGTATTAAGGTTTTTTGTATCCCTTTTAGCAGAGTGCTCTCCACCACCACCCATACCACTAAAACCTTCCGTCTTTAACACCGGCAACGGCACCATTTCCAACTCCCCACCAAGACGATGCACTTCTTCGCAGAGTTTATCCATGCGTTCGTCCATGAGGTGAATGTGATCAAGCATTCGGTTGACAGCATTGGCTACCGGGTCAGGCATGTCTTGGGTCGCACCGTAAGCGTCGAACCCCATTTTTTGCGCAATTTCCTCGCGGCGTTTTTCTTGCTGTTTGCGTGGGGTCACGATACGCCCTGGAATGCCGGTGACGGTTGCACCTTCTGGCACGTCTTTCACCACCACCGCGTTAGAGCCGACTCGCGCACCGTTGGCTAACGTAATCGGGCCGAGGATTTTTGCGCCTGCGCCGACAACCACATCATTGCCCAAGGTAGGGTGACGTTTGCCTTTTTGCCAGCTCGTGCCGCCCAAGGTGACACCGTGGTAGAGGGTGCAATCGTCGCCAATTTCAGCGGTTTCACCGATGACCACGCCCATGCCGTGGTCGATGAAAAAACGCCGCCCGATGGTTGCGCCGGGGTGAATTTCCACGCCGGTAAACAAACGTGCCACATTCGACAATACCCGCGCTAACCATTTGAAGCCCCGCTGCCACAGCCAATGACTCGCGCGATGAATGAACACGGCATGTAAGCCGGGGTATGTGGTGACAATTTCAAAGACATTGCGGGCAGCAGGGTCACGGTCAAAAATGCAGTAAATATCTTCACGAATGCGCTCGAACATGCGAGTCCTCTGGGGTGGCAAATTGAGCTACTTAGTATGCCTACATCTGCGTGGTTGCGCCAATCACTGCTTGACCCAAGGCAATACCGCCGTCGTTAGGCGGTACGTGTTGATGCGTCAACACTGGCAAGCCCGCCGCTTGCAGGCGCTGACTAACACCGTTAAACAGGATGGCATTCTGGAATACGCCACCTGACAATGCGACAGCTTGAATAGTCGGGCATTCCACACACAAATGTTGTGCCAATTCGACGATTATGCGGATCAAACCTTGGTGGAATTGTGCCGCAATCGCTTCACGGCAATAGCCGGTTTGCAAATCTTTGAGCAATGCATACCACATCGGTGCGGGGTCGATTTCCCAACAACCCGCCGTATTTTTTTCCAGCGCAAACGGATACGGAGGAACGATTTTGAGTAAGCACGCGGGGGTAAGCGCTTCGAGTTCAATGGCTGCTTGCCCTTCATAGCTGATGCTGTCACGGCTGCAATCCAGTGCCGCTGCCACCGCATCAAACAATCGCCCGCAAGAACTGCTCAACGGGGAATTCAGCCCCCGTGCCACCATGGTTTCCAGCGTCGCTAACGGTTGTTGTTGCAAGTATTGAATCAGTTCCAGATCGGCAAAACAGGTGCTGACTTCTGACCAGCCGAGTGCTTGCAAATGCGCCCAGGTATTGCGCCAAGGTTGCAAAATGGCTTGCGTACCGCCGGGCATGGCAACGGGTTTGAAATGCCCTACCCGCTCATAGCCACTGTAATCGGCCAGCAAAAATTCGCCGCCCCAGAGTGTGCCATCATCACCGTAGCCTAAGCCATCCAGCACGATGCCTAGCACTTTGCCACCCTCCACCGGCCAGCCGTTTTCTGCCATGCAAGCAGCAACGTGGGCGTGATGATGTTGCACTTCGAGCAGCGGCAGGCCTTGTTCACGCGCCCATTGCTGCCCCAGTTGGGTGGAACGGTAGCCGGGGTGTTTATCCACCACAATGGCTTGCGGCTGGTGTTGGAATAGGTCGCGGTAAAGTTGCACGGTGTGGGTGTATTCGCGCCAAGTACGCGCATCTTCGAGGTCGCCTAAATGTTGCGAGAGCATGGCTTGTCCGTCGCGTAGCAGGGCGAAGGTGTTTTTGAGTTCGCCCCCCATTGCCAACAGTGGCGGGACATCCGCAAAGCCTGACGGCAAGGTGAGGGGTTCGGGCGCATAGCCACGGGCGCGGCGTAGGAGGCGCGGTTTGCCTGCAAGGATACGGGTGACGGAATCATCAACACGGTTCACGATCGGGCGATTGTGCAAGAGCAGGTAGTCGGCGATGCCCTGCATTCGCTGGCGGGTTTCACCCAACGTTATACACTGCGGTTCTTCGCTGCGGTTGGCGCTGGTCATGATCAGCGGCGTGTCCCACGTTTCGAGCAGTAGCGCGTGGAGAGGGGTGTAGGGGAGCATGAAGCCGATGGTGGGTATTTCTCCACTTACCCTGCGTTCCAACAACACAATCGGAGCGTGCCTACTTTGCAACAACACCGCTTCTGCCTCACTTACGAAACAATACTGGCGAATGATGTTTATATCCCGCGCCATCAACGCCAACGGTTTCTGATAACGGCGTTTGCGCTGGCGCAAGGTTGCCACGGCGGTTTCATTCGTTGCATCACACACCAAGTGCACGCCGCCCAAACCCATCAGCGCGATAATGTGACCTTCACGTAGCAAGCGGCTGGTTGTATCGATGCAATCACGTTCCGCAGTGGTTGGTTCAATCCCCTGCCCCGCCATATTTTCCAGCCACACCTTAGGGCCACAAGTGGGACAAGCATTCGGTTGCGCATGAAACCGCCGGTCAGCGGGATCAGTGTATTCGCGCAAACAGTCGGGACATTGCGCAAATTCCGCCATGCTGGTGTTGGCACGATCATACGGAATGGTGCGTACAATGCTCAAACGTGGCCCGCAATGCGTGCAATTGGTAAACGGATAGCGGTAACGGCGATTGCTTGCATCAAAAATATCCGCACGGCAAGCAGGACACATTGCCGCATCCGCCACAATACCCGTGTGAATATCGCCGGATTCACTGGCAATAATACGGAAATCGGGGTGTGGACAAGCGGTATCCTCGGCATCCAGTTCCGTGATGTGAATACCATCAAGCCGTGCCAACGGTGGAACGTCGGTGTGCAATTGCTGTTGGAAATTAGCCAGTGCCGATTCGCTGCCCCATGCTTCGATCAACACGCCGCTGCTGTCATTGCGCACGGTTCCAACGATGCCGCACACCTGCGCCAGCCGCCAGACATTCGGGCGAAAACCCACACCTTGTACCAAGCCAGTAATGCGAATGCAGCACGATTTCACAGAGCTTTCCTTGTAATGAAAGAGGCATTGCGAAGGTGTTAGCAAATGCGCGGTAATTGCTCTCCCGGCAGCATATCCACAATCCGTTCCCCGCCGAAAGCGGTTTGCAAGATCACATGCCCGTCGCCTTCCACCACCTCGCCGATAATGCAAGCGTGATAGCCTGCGGGAATGCGCTGCATCGCCGCCAACACCGCTTGCGCCGCCGCTGCCGGAACAACGGCAACCAGCTTGCCTTCATTTGCCAAATACAGCGGGTCTAAACCCAGAATTTCGCACATGCCGCGCACCGGGGTACGGATCGGCAAAGCCTCTTCCTTCAACACCATATCGACGTTGGAACGTTCCGCAAATTCATTCAGCACCGTCGCCAAGCCGCCACGCGTCGCATCGCGCAAGCAATGGATGTCGGGGCAAACCGCAAACATCGCCTCCACCAGCGCATTCAACGGAGCGCAATCGGATTCAATATCCGCCTCCAACGCCAAATCGCCCCGCGCATTCAGGATTGCCGCGCCATGATCACCCAACCAGCCGTTGACGATCACCACATCGCCCACTTGCGCACTGCCAGCGGAGGGGTTGAAACCTGCGGGAATTACGCCCACGCCAGCCGTATTGATAAACAGCTTATCCGCCCCGCCGCGTTGCACCACTTTGGTATCACCCGTGACGATTTGCACACCTGCCTCATCCGCCGCCAAGCGCATGGATTGCAAAATGCGGGCAAAGGTTTCCAGCGGCAAACCTTCTTCGATAATGAAACCGCAACTCAAGTACAGCGGCTTTGCGCCTCCAACCGCCAAGTCGTTGACCGTGCCATTGATGGCGAGCGTGCCGATATTGCCACCGGGAAATTCCAGCGGGGTGATGACATAAGAATCGGTGGTGAAGGCTAGGCGGTCGCCTTGCGCAACCAATTCTGCCAGCGGAATACGCGCCTGATCTTCGCCCTCTTCCAACAGCGGATTACTGAAAGTGCGGCGTATTAGGTCATCGACCAGTTGGTGCATGGCGCGTCCGCCGCTGCCGTGGGCGAGGGTGATTGTGCCGGTGAGATTCATGCAGTTTCCTTACGTTTTGCCAGTTTGCCGTAGGCGTAATACGCCGCGCACGAACCCTCCGGCGACACCATCAACGCCCCCAACGGATTCTGCGGATTACACGTCTTCGCAAACGCCGGGCATTCCCACGGTTTTATCACCCCACGCAATACATCCGCACACTTAAGGTGTTCGGGGTCATACCCAACCGCGCCCTGAGCGAAGTCGAAGGGCAAACCAAACTTCTTCTCCGCATCGTAAGCCGCATACGCCTCCCGAATCTGGATACCCGCATCGCCAATATTCCCCAAGCCGCGAAACTCGCTGTGCTCCCGCGTTTCGTAAACCTCGGCAATCGCTTTCAACCCCGCAACATTGCCCGCCTCCGGCACAATCCGCGCATACTGGTTTTCGACCTCGCAACGCCCTTCGGCAAACTGTTTCACCAGCATCCACAAGGCTTGCAACATATCGAGCGGTTCAAAGCCGGTAATCACCAACGGCTTGTGGTAATCGCGGGTCACAAAATCATAGGGGTGAGTGCCGATGACCATGCTGACGTGACCGGGTGCGAGGAAACCATCCAGCCGCAAATCGGGGTCGGTGAGGATTGCCCGCATCGTCGCAGGCGTGGTGATGTGATTACAGAACAGCGAAAAGTTTTTCAGTCCTTCGCGGTGTGCCTGCAATAAGGTCAGCGCGGTGCTAGGCATGGTAGTTTCAAACCCTAGCGCAAAAAACACCACTTCGCGCTCAGGATTTTTGCGGGCAAGCGCCAGCGCATCCATCGGCGAATACACCATGCGCACATCGCAGCCATCCGCTTTGGCTTGCAGCAGGCTTTTGCGCGTCCCCGGCACACGCATCGCATCGCCAAACGTGGTGAAAATCACGCCGGGCTGTTCCGCAATTGCTACGCAATCATCCACCCGCGCCATCGGCAACACACACACCGGGCAACCGGGGCCATGCACCATTTCAATATTGTCCGGCAACATCGACTCAATGCCGTATTTGAACAGGGTATGCGTATGCCCACCGCAGAACTCCATGATTTGCAACGGTTCCCGTTGGCTGAGCGCAGTCGAAGCCAACTTGTGGATTTCCGCCACCAATTTCTTGGCGGTCGCAGGGTCACGGAATTCGTCCATGTATTTCATGCGGAAGCCCCTACTTGCCGCATAATCTCCATCTCCGCCTGCATATCGCCCAATTCTGCCAGCAAAGCCAGCGTGCGTGCGGCATCCTCCTCATCCAACCGGCTCATCGCGAAACCTGCGTGTACCAATACCCAATCGCCGATGCAGCTTTCTGCCGGATGCTCGTCATCGACCACGCAAGTGATAATGACATCGCGTTTTACCCCGCCAATGTCTACTTTGGCGACGAGGAATTCAAGATCGACCAGTTCGGTGATTTGTCCGGGAATGCCGAGGCACATGCTACTCTCCTTGCTTAACTAAAATTGAGGTCAACCGTCAGCGGATCAGGCATCGCTTCAAACGCGCCTTGCACGTCATCTGCCGTCACACCATCCGGCAAACCCAGCTTGAGGTGGGCGTAAAACATCAGCTCGCTGGACATTGGCGCGGCGCGTTGTTCGCTTTCCAGCTCTTCGATATTGACGTTCAGCGCGGCAAGTTGACGGGTAATGTCGTGGATAATGCCGGGGCGGTCGTGTCCGAGCAGCTCCAAGGTCAGCGGCATGATATTGCGCGAGGTGACGGCATCACTGTGCGTGACCAAGATTTGCAGGCCGTCGTTTTGCAAGGCTTGCAGGGCTTGTTTGAGATTGGCGACGTGTTCTTGCGGCAGGGTGACGTGGGCAAGACCGGCGAATTGTCCGGCAAGGTGAACCATGCGGCTTTCCTGCCAGTTGCCGTGATGGGCGGTAACGGCTTCGGCAAGGGATTTGACCAGACCGGCGCGGTCAGAGCCAAGAACAGTCAGTACCAGTGAGGCTTGCATGAGAACTCCTTGTTGCGGTTGTAATGGTTGGATTGTAGCAGGTCAGTGCGTGGTACAAACCCTGCACGGGTCAAACGTTCATTTATTGGTGAACCATCTTATTTTACTGTAAAAAATACGCCATCATTGTACAATGAATCGGTACAACCTTATGAGCCTTACTAGGAGATACACAATGGAAGTCATGAGTTATTCCAACTTCCGCGAAAAACTCGCCTCGGTGCTGGATGCCATTAGCAATAATAGTACCGTTGTGAAAGTCACACGACAAAATGGCAAAGCAGCAATTGTGATGAGCCTTGAAGATTGGGAGCGCGATCAAGAAACGCTGTATGTCTTACAGAATAAATCCCTTATGCGCCAAATTGCCGAATCATTACAGACGCATCAAGCAGGCAACGGACGTTTAGCCAACAAGGATATTCTGGATGAAATCGTTGGTGTTTGAAGGCAATACGTGGGAAGCCTACGAAGCCTTGCGTACTACCGATAAGGCATTACACAAAAAACTCTGCCAAATACTCAAAGAAATGCTGCGTGGCGATCCAGCCGAGGGCATCGGTAAACCTGAGCCGTTGCGTCATGGTTTAGCGGGTTTATGGTCGCGGCGTTTATCGCAACGTGATCGGGTAATTTACCGTTTCGATGATAATGCCATTTACATTCTCGCCCTTGGTGGGCATTACGACGACCATTGATGATAAGGAATACCATGCACAAGCTGACCTCCCATGACGCTGAAACCCAAAGCCTTGATCTGGTCGCCGACAATATCGCCAAACTAACCGCGCTGTTCCCGGAAATCCTCACCGAAGGGGCGGATGGCGGCAAACGGGTGGATTTTGAAGCCTTGCGCGAGTTGTTGGGTACTGCGGTGGAGGACAAGGAAGAGCGTTACAACTTCACTTGGCATGGCAAGACGCAAGCGCAGCGGCTGGCGCAAACGCCATCCACGGGTACGTTGCGTCCATGTCCGGCTGAATCCAAGCATTGGGACAGCACCCAGAATCTGTTCATCGAAGGCGATAACCTCGAAGTGCTGAAGCTGCTGCAAAAGAGCTATCACCAGCGGGTGAAGATGATCTACATCGACCCGCCGTACAACACCGGCAAGGATTTCATCTACCCCGATAACTACCGCGACAATATCGCCAACTATCTGGAACTGACCGGGCAGACCGGGGAAGATGGGCGCAAGCTCGCCGCCAATCCCGAAACGTCGGGGCGTTACCACACCCACTGGCTGAACATGATGTACCCGCGCCTCAAACTGGCTCGCAACCTGCTGCGGGAAGACGGCGTAATCTTCATCTCCATCGACGACACCGAAGTTACCAACCTGCGCAAACTCTGCGACGAAATCTTCGGTGAAGAAAACTGTTTAGCATCTTTTGTTTGGCAAAGAAGAAAGATGGCTGATAGTCGAAATGAAAATCGAGTGTCTACCGATCATGAATACGCTATTTGTTATGGAAAAACACCAATCAGTCAATTTAAAGGTAATAATATTGATAAAACAAAATATTCAAACCCAGATAATGATCTGCGTGGAGACTGGTTCAGTGCTGATTTAACTGGTGTTGCAAATCAGTCAGAAAGGCCAAATCTTCACTACGATCTAGTTAATCCATCAACAGGTATTAAATATCCTCCCTCTCCAACAAGGGGCTGGTCATGCGCTAGAAGTACGATGTCTCAGCTAATTGCTGAAGATAAAATTCTATGGCCTAGAAGCCCCGATGGCAGGCCAAGAATGAAAAAATTCCTGAATGAGATAACCCGTGATAGAACGGGATTTTCATCTTGGTTAAGTGTCGGGCAAACTGCGGAAGGAACACGGATAATACAAGATTTGTTTGATGAAAAGATTTTTCCGTTTTCTAAGCCTATCAGCCTACTAACAACATTTATTAATCAAGCAACTGAACAGCCAGAACCCGATTTAAGTAAACCTGAAGAACCTGTAATTGTTTTGGATTTTTTTTCGGGGAGTGGAACGACGGCGCACGCGGTGATGGCGTTGAATGCAGAGGATGGCGGCAACCGCAAGTTCATCATGGTGCAGTTGCCAGAACCGACTGATAAGCCCGATTACCCCACGATTGCGGACATCGGCAAAGAGCGGATTCGCCGTGCCGGAGAAAAAATTCTCACCGATAAAGGCAGCATCATCAATCTGGACGTAGGTTTCAAAGTCTTCAAGCTGGATTCGACCAATATCAAGCCGTGGGACGTGGGGTTCGACGACCTCGAAACCAGCCTCCCGCTGTTCGCCGACAGCCTCAAGGACGACCGCAGCAACGACGACGTGCTGTATGAAATCCTGCTCAAATACGGGCTGGATTTGAGCCTGCCCATCACCACCCACACCATCGCTGGCAAAACGGTCTACAGCATCGGCATGGGCGCACTGGTCGTCTGCCTCGACAAAGCCATCACGCTCGACACCGTGGAAGGCATCGCCAAGTTGAAAGACGAACTCCAACCCGAAGACGGCATGATGCGCGTGGTATTCCGCGATTCCGGCTTTGCCGACGACGTGGTGAAGGTCAACGCCGTGCAAATCCTCAAGCAGGCGGGGATTGAAGACGTGCGGAGTGTATGACATGGAAAACTTGCCAACCAATACCGACTTGCTGGCTGAAGTCCGTCAACTGATCGAATCCGCCAAAACGCAGGCAGTCGCCGCCGTCAATGCTGAAATGACGTTGCTGTACTGGCGTATCGGGCAACGCATCAACAATGAAGTCTTGGGCGGTGAGCGGGCAGAATATGGTGAACGCCTGATTATCAATCTCTCCCAACAACTGAGCTATGAATACGGGAGAGGTTTCACCGAAAAAAACCTGCGGCGCATGATGCAATTTGCCCAGTCCTTTCCTGATGAGCAGATTGTCGCAACACTGTCGCGACAATTGAGCTGGAGTCATTTCACCCTGTTGTTGCCACTCAAACAACCGCTGCAACGCGAGTTCTACGCAGAAATGTGCCGCGTAGAACGCTGGAGTGTGCGTACCTTACGCAAACGGATTGACTCCATGTTGTACGAACGCACGGCATTATCGCGCAAGCCTGACGAACTCATTGCCCAAGAGCTGGCAACCTTGCGTGATAGCGAAAAAATATCACCTGATTTATTGCTGCGTGACCCGTATCTGCTGGATTTTTTGGGCTTACAGGACACATTTGTGGAAAGTGACCTCGAACACGCCATTATCCGTGAAATGGAGCGTTTTTTACTGGAGTTAGGTGCTGGATTTTGTTTTGTTGCACGGCAAAAACGTATCCAATTGGATGGTGACGACTTTTATCTTGACCTGCTATTTTACAACCGAAAATTGAAGCGTTTGGTGGCTATTGAGTTAAAGCTAGGTGAGTTTAAGGCCGCTTACAAAGGACAAATGGAGCTTTATTTGCGCTGGCTGGACAAGTTTGAGCGTGAGCCGGATGAAAAGTCGCCGTTAGGTATTATTTTATGTACGGGCAAAAAAGCAGAGCAAATTGAATTATTGGAATTAGACAAATCAGGTATCCATGTTGCTGAATACCTTACCGAGCTACCCGATCGTGCATTGTTAGCTGAACGCCTGCACCGCTCTATCGAACGCGCCAAAGCGCGTTTTGAAGTGAATAAAATCAGTGAGAACGTCAGTAACCGTCATCAGGGTTTGACTGACCAACAGTTGGAGGATTTGCTGGATGACTGAAGTAAATGTTATGGCAATGATACAAGGCATCCGCATCAGGAATTTCAAAAGCCTGAAAGACATCACGCTAGGCAATGTCTGCGACGGTAGCAACACCCAGCCGCTCACCCCCATCACTGCCGTCATCGGCAAAAATGGCGTGGGCAAAACCTCGCTGTTCGACGTATTCGGCTTTCTGGCGGACTGCATGAAATACGGCGTGGCGGAAGCCTGCGACGTGCGCGGTGGTTTTGACCGTGTGGTTTCGCAAGGGGAAAATGATCTCATTGAACTGACGCTGTGTTGTCTATCCGAATCAGACCCTATACCAACGCTGTTCGATTTGAAAATTGCAAAAGATAAAGATGGAAAACCCTACGTCAAATGGGAATGGTTCTACCAGTTTCTTGGATACGATGATAATAAAATAAAGTTGCGCTCATTTTTAGAAATGAGTGAGGGCGTTGGTTTTGTACATGAAGAGGATGAACAAACAGGCAAGTCTTTTATGATTCGCATGACAGATAAAGATAAACAACAACTCGCTACAGCGACTGTCACCCGATTAAAGTCATACCCGCACCTTTCCAGTTTTCGTAACTTTGTGGAAGGCTGGTATATGAGCTATTTCACGCCTGATGCAGCGCGTAATATCAATCAGAAAGGCGCACAACAGCACTTAAACCGTAGCGGTGACAACCTCAGCAACGTGGTCGAGTTCATGATGGATGAACACCCAGAACGCTTTCAGGCTGTGTTGGAACGGATTGCCAGCAAGATTCCCGGTATTGGCAAGATCAGCACCTACCGCGATTCCATCACCAGAAACCTTTACCTGATGTTTGAGGGCAAAGGCTTTGCCAAACCCTTCACCCAGTCACAAATGTCAGACGGCACATTGAAGCTATTCACCTACCTGCTGTTGCTGGAAGACCCCGAACCCGCGCCGCTGCTGTGCATCGAAGAGCCGGAAAACGGCCTGTATCACCAACTGTTGGAAACACTGGCGCAAGAAATCCGCGAACACACCAGCAATGCGCGTTCACAGGTATTCATCACCACTCACCAGCCCTATTTTGTGGACGCACTGGAGCCGGAAGAAGTCTGGATACTGGAAAAAGGCGAAGACGGTTTTTCCACCATCCGCCGCGCCAGCGATGACCCGTTAATCAATGCAATGGTGGAAGAAAGCCAGCCTTTAGGGGCATTGTGGTACAGCGGCTACTTGGATGCGAGGTAGCT
This sequence comes from Candidatus Thiothrix sulfatifontis, assembly GCA_022828425.1. NCBI lineage: Bacteria > Pseudomonadati > Pseudomonadota > Gammaproteobacteria > Thiotrichales > Thiotrichaceae > Thiothrix > Candidatus Thiothrix sulfatifontis. The sequence goes on along the minus strand of CP094685.1, from coordinate 1,626,839 downwards.
GGATGCACTTTGAAATTCTGGTCGAGGGTCAGACCGAAAATACCGCGCTATCGTCTGGTATTCTGGAACAAATATTGGGTAAATACCGTGAACCCCATACATGGAAAATACATCCTCATCAGGGGATTGGTAAGCTCCCGGATGATTTGTTTGCTGCGCCCAACCCCAAAGACCGCACTTTGTTGCATAACCTGCCTGACCGCTTAAGGGGTTACAGCAAACGGCTGGCATTGGGGGATCATTCTGTCAGTGCCGTGTTGGTGTTGGTCGATCTGGATAACCGCCCGGATTGTATCGCCTTCAAACAAACCTTAGTGGACATCCTCAAGGTATGTGAACCGCCACCCAATGCTTTGTTCCGCATTGCCATTGAGGAACTGGAAGCATGGTTTTTAGGTGATGTGGCTGCTATTCGTGCCGCTTATCCTGATGCCAAATTGGATATACTCGAAAATTACCAACAGGATTCCATTTGCGGAACATGGGAATGGTTAGCGGAAGCTATACATCCCGGCGGCTTACAGGCTTTGCAAAATAAGGGTAAACGCTCACCAACCGTATCGGCACAAAAACGCCAATGGGCTGCACGCATTACTCCACATATGGATATAAACCAGAACGTCTCTCCCAGTTTCAATGCATTCAAAACAGGGCTTGAGAAATTGCTGCATGAATAAGGCTAAAAGATAACCATGAAAATCCAGTTCGACAGCAGCCTTGCCTACCAGCAACAGGCAGTAGAAGCCATCCTCGGCGTATTTGAAGGGCAGGAAACCACCCAAACCACCTTCACGGTTACGTCAAAACCCGTCTTCAACGGACGCGGGCAAGGCGACCTGCTGCAAACTGCCGCCGCCAGCGAATACGGCATCGGCAACCGCCTGATGTTGCTGGAGGACGAATTGCTGGACAACGTGCGCCGCGTACAACTCCAAAACGGCCTCAAGCAAACCAGCAAGCTGGATAAAAAAGCCCTGAATTTCACCGTTGAAATGGAAACCGGCACGGGCAAAACCTACGTCTACCTGCGTTCCATTTTCGAGTTGCACCTGCGTTACGGCTTCACCAAATTCATCATCGTCGTGCCGTCCATTGCCATCAAGGAAGGCGTGTACAAATCGCTGCAAATCACCAACACGCATTTCAAAGACCTGTACCAGAACATCCGCTACGACTACTTCATCTACGACTCGCAAAAGCGCGAACAGGTGCGCAGCTTCGCCACCAGCGACTACGTGCAAATCATGGTGATCAACATTGATGCCTTCCGCAAAAGCTTCAGCGACCCGGACAAAGAAACCAAAGCCAACCTGATCCACCGTGCTGACGACCGATTGAACGGGCAACGCCCAATTGAATTCATCCGCGACACCTGCCCGATTGTGATTATCGACGAACCGCAAAGCGTGGACAGAACCGACAAAGCCAAGGAAGCGATTGCCAGCCTCAACCCGCTGTGTACCTTGCGTTATTCCGCCACCCACGCAGACAAGCACCAGATGCTCTACAAGCTGGACGCGATTGATGCGTTCGAGCAAAAGCTGGTCAAGCAAATCGAAGTCAAATCCCTAAATGTGCAGGACGGGCATAACAAAGCCTACCTCAAGTTGCTCAGCGTCGATAACCGCAAGTCACCCATTACCGCCACCATAGAACTGGACGCACTGCAAAAAGGCGGCGGGGTAAAACGTATCAGCAAAAAGCTCAAAGCCGGGGCTGACCTGCTGGAAGTTTCCGGCGGGCGTGACTTGTACGACGGTTACATCATCAACGACATCGTTTGCACACCGGGCAGCGAATACATCGACTTCACCAGCAAGCCCGACATCCTTAAGCCAGGGCAGGCCATTGGCGATGTGGATGAAGATGCGCGTAAACGCCTGCAAATCCGCCAGACCATCGAAAAACATCTGGAACGCGAACTGCTCCTGAACCCCATGGGTATCAAAGTCCTGAGCCTGTTTTTCATCGACCGCGTAGCCAATTACCGCAGCTACGACGCAGCGGGTAATGTTGTCCCCGGCAAATACGCGCAATGGTTTGAAGCCGAATACCGCGCATTGATAGCCAAGCCAAAATACCGATCCCTGTTCGGCGAAATCGACCCAACGGCGGAAGTCAGCAAAGTGCATGACGGCTATTTCTCCGCCGACAAGCGCAAAAAAGGCGACCCGGATAGCCTGATCCGTTTCAAGGACAGCAGCGGCACAACGGCTGAAGACGAAAGCACCTACAACCTGATCATGAAGGAGAAGGAAAAGCTGCTCAGTTTCGATTCCAAACTGCGCTTCATCTTCTCGCATTCTGCCTTGCGTGAAGGCTGGGACAACCCCAATGTGTTCCAGATTTGCACCCTCAATGAAACCGCTTCCACCCTAAAAAAGCGTCAGGAAATCGGGCGCGGCTTGCGGTTGGCGGTCAACCAGCAGGGCGAACGCATCCAAGGTTTCACCGTCAATACGCTGACCGTCATGGCAAACGAGTCCTACGAAGCATTCGCTTTACAGCTTCAGCGTGAATACGAGCAGGATGCAGGTATCCGTTTTGATGTAAAAAAACACATCAAAAACGCCGACACAAGGCAAACCGTAGCACTCAATAAACAGGTTTACCTCAGCCCTGAATTCACCGCGCTGTGGGATCGCATCAAACACCAGACCACCTACCGGGTGAATTTCACCCCTGAAAACCTGATTAACACTTGCGCCAGCAAGCTGGGTGAGATGATCGTGGGTAAAACCCGCTTTGAATCCATTGAAGCCAAGCTCCACATTGACCGTAGCGAAATCGCAGGCACAGACGTAAAAACCCAAACCTACGTCTACGACCTGCGTGATTACACCTTACCGGACATCGTGACCTACTTACAGGATGCCACTAACCTGACGCGCCGCAGCGTGATTGACATCCTGCAACGCTCAGACCGCCTGAAAGACTTCAAAAGCAACCCGCAAAAGTTTATCGAACAGGCCACCGCCATTATCCAGCAAGCCATGCGCTTGGCACTGGTGGACGGCATCAAATACCACAAAATCGGTGATGGGCATTTCTACGCCCAAGAATTGTTTGAATCGGCGGAATTGCGCGGCTACCTCAACGACAATATGCAGGCCGCCACCAAATGCGTGTATGAGCATGTGGTGTATGACTCCGATGTGGAAGCCAGCTTTGCTTTGGGTATGGAGCAGAGTGAGGACGTGAAGCTTTACGCCAAACTCCCCGGCTGGTTCAAGATTGATACCCCGCTCGGCACCTACAATCCCGACTGGGCAGTGTTGGTGGAACAAGACGGCAAGGAGCGGCTGTATTTTGTGGTGGAAACCAAAGGCACGTTGCTGTCCGACGCGCTGCGCCCGGTGGAAGACGGCAAGATCAAATGCGGACGGGCGCACTTTGCCGCGATGGAAAACGACGTGCAGTTTACCAAGGCGAATGGGTTTGGGGAGTTTGTGGGGCATTGGTGAAATCCCTGCAATAAAAAACGGCGGCACAATCGCTTGCGCCGCCGTCTTTATCCATCCGAGAAACGCGGCTGGCTTACTTGCCGACCATCGCTTCGCATTCAGTGATCAAATCATCCAGAACTTTCACCGCTGTTTTGGCTTCTGCTTTGATTTCTTTCAGGAAGTCCAGCTCGCTTTTGCTTACCGCGCCGTCTTTCAGCACCAGTTCGCGCAGCATATCGACTTCTTTGATGCTGATATGACCATCAGCCAGTACAAAGCCTTTAGCCACTTTACGCCATTCTGCCATGATCCATTCTCCTTGTTGACATTGATTTAATAGAGCTTGGATTATGCTTGAATTGGTGGTTTGGCACAAATTAACCAGTCGATCCACGCCGCGATGCCTGCGCCGCTGGTAGCCGAAACGTGCAGAATCTGGATAGTGGGGTTAACGCGGCGTGCGTATTCTTCACACTTTGCCACATCAAAAGTCAGGTACGGCAGCAAGTCGATTTTGTTGAGGATCATTAAATCCGCCGCGTGGAACATGTCGGGGTATTTGATCGGTTTATCTTCGCCTTCGGTGACGGAAAGAATCACGACTTTATGCGCCTCACCCAAATCAAACGCCGCAGGGCAAACCAAATTTCCAACGTTTTCGATAAACAGAATGCCGCCGTTGGCGATAGGCAGAGATTCGAGCGCGTGCCCAACCATGTGCGCATCCAAATGACAACCTTTGCCTGTATTGATTTGCAAAGCGGGAACACCCGTGGCACGAATGCGGTCAGCATCATTGCTGGTTTGCTGGTCGCCTTCCACTACCGCCATCGGCACGTTGCCCTGCAAGCGAGTCAGGGTTTCGGTCAGCAAAGTGGTTTTGCCCGAACCGGGGCTGGAAACCAAATTGAGCGCCAGAATACCGCGCTCAGCCAACCACTGGCGATTTTGCGCCGCGTATTGGTTATTTTTGCCGAGGATGTCTTGCTCGATTTGCACCATCCGCGCACTGCTCAAACCCGCCGCGTGGCTATGACTCTGCCCACGAATCAGGGAATGTTCCGCCGAGTCTGTTCCGCATCCACATACCGTACACATCACGTCACCTCCAGTTCTTTAATGCGCATTTCTTCCCCGCGAATGACTTGTAGCTGAAAACTGCCGCAGTGCGGGCAGGCATCGTAACGCTGCTGGATGCTGACTGTTTGCGCACATTCCAAACACCATGCCTCAGCGGGGACTTCGATAATTTCCAGTGTAGCGCCATCGGCAAGCGTGTTGCGCACGATTACATCAAAACAAAAGCGCATCGCTTCAATTTCTACGCCCGACATGACGCCAATTTCTAACCATACCGTATTGACGCGGCTGAATGACTGGCGTTGCGCTTCGGTTTCTAGCACTTGCAGCACGCTTTCGCAGAGAGACATTTCATGCATCACGAACCTCCACCCTGAGTATAGCCCGTGCTGCTAAACTCAACGGTATTCCACCAAATCAGCCAACGGCTGACGCAACTTCGCGGGCTGTTCACCCGCACGATAGCCGAACGCCACCACCACGGCTGCCCCATACTGACTGGTATCCACGCCCAACAACGCCTCCACCCCCGATTTCGAGAAGCCTTCAATTGGGCAAGAATCAATCCCCATGCTCGCCGCCCCCGTCAGCATATTCGCCAGCGCGATATAACACTGCTTGGAACTCCACCCAAAAGTATTCAGATACGGCGACAAGCGCCCAAATTCCAGAATCTGCTGAAAATCATCCGCCGCAATCTGACGAGTCGGCTCGAACTTTTTACAGGCATGGCGGAAATTCATCGCTTGCATGAATGGCTGCATGGTTAAAACTCCTTAACTTAAAACGGTTTGCTAAATACGCTACAGTATAGTCACACCATCACTATTGAGAATAGGGAATACACAATGATAACGGGATTGTTCCAAGGCTTCGGCTACGTGTTTAGCGGGCTATCACTCATTACGCAGCAAGGCATCCGTCCGTTTGTGGTTGTGCCATTGTTGATCAATAGCGTGTTGTTTTCTGGCGGCATTTGGCTGGCAACCGCGCAACTTGATTACTGGATGACACGCCTGCTGCCGAGCTGGTTGACCTGGCTGGAATGGTTGCTGTGGCCGGTGTTTGCCGTGTTGATTTTCTTCGTGGTGTTTTACGTGTTTTCCATCGTCGCCAACATTCTTGCCGCACCGTTCAATTCGGTACTAGCCGAACGGGTCGAAGCACGTTTGAACGGACAGCCCGTCCCCGAATTCGAGGGCTACAAAAGCCTGCCCGCGCTGATCGTGCGCACCTTTCGCAGCGAACTCGGCAAGCTGTGGTACATGGGTAAGTGGTTTATTTTGCTGCTGATTGTCACCGTGATTCCCGGCATCAATATCATCGCCCCCGTCGCGTGGACGTTGTTTGGCGCATGGATGCTGGCGATTGAATACGCCGACTACCCGATGGGCAACCACAACCTATTTTTCAAGGATGAATTGATAGCATTGAAAAAGCATCGCAGCGAAGCGCTGGGATTTGGCTGGCTGCTATCGTTGATGACCGCGATTCCTGTACTGAATTTCTTTGCAATGCCCGTGGGCGTAGCGGGCGGCACAGCGTTATGGGTCAAGACGCTTGCACCAAACCGTTAAAATTTGGCAGCCAACCGTTCCTGCGTCGTCAACGCAATCTTATTCCGCAAGTAAACCGGCTGCGCCGCTTCTGGCGCGGCGGCTCTGCCCGCTTGCCAACCCGCGACGGCTAACGGCAACATGAATTCCGCCGCCGGTAACGATTCCGCATCCATCCCACTCAATTTATCGCCAAACTGCGCTTGCAACACCTCGCGGTAAGCCGACCAACCATGCCCAATCGCAAACCAACCTGCCGTTTCCGGCAACGGTGCATCCGCCGGAGCGCACACTTGCTCCACACCCTGCAACTGCATCAGCCCATCCTGCAACGCATATTGCCCCCAATACACCTCACCCATGCGTGCATCCAACGCCACCAATACCTGCGTTGCGCCGTGTTGCAGGTATGCCTGCTGCGCCAATGCCGCCAAGGTAGACAGCGCAATCACCGGCTTATTCGCCGCCATTGCCAAGCCTTGCGCCACACCCACGCCAATCCGAATCCCCGTAAATGCGCCGGGGCCACACCCGACCGCAAGCGCATCCACATCCGTCAAACGCAAGCCCGCCGCCGCCAGCACGGTTTCCACCATCGGCAAAATTTTGTGCGTGTGCGCTCGTGGGATCAATTCAAATTCGCAAAAAGTTGCACCATCCGCATACACAGCGGCAGAACAAGCTTCGGTCGAGGTATCAAGGGCTAGTAATTTCATGCAAATTCCCGGCGAAAAACCGTTCAACAATGTCTAATTTTTGGGTACGCGGCATACGCGGCAAGCTATCGAGGAAAATTTTGCCATAACTGCGGGTACGCAAACGAATATCGCAAATCATCAGCACCCCGCGATCCTGCTGATCCCGAATCAGCCGCCCGACCCCTTGCTTCAAGGTAATCACCGCCTGCGGAATCTGGTATTCACCGAACGGATTGCCGCCGCGCTTGCGGATGCTATCCAACCGCGCTTCTGTCACCGGATCGTTGGGTGCAGCAAATGGCAGCTTATCAATAATCACGCAACTCAAGGCTTCACCGCGCACATCCACGCCTTCCCAGAAACTCGCCGTACCCAGCAACACCGCATTGCCCAATTCCCGAAAGCGCTCAATCATATCGCGCTGCGGTGATTCGCCTTGAATCAACAACGGATACTCAAAACGGTCTTGCAGCAATTCCGCCGCCTCATTCAATGCCCGATAACTGGTAAACAACATAAACGTGCGCCCGCCACAGGCTTTAATCACCGGAATCGCCGCCTCCACCAAAGCGGACACAAAATCAGCATCTTGCGGTTCTGGCAAGCTAGGCGGCAAATACAGCAAGGAGTTGTGCCAATAATCAAACGGGCTATCCAATTGCAAGGTGGTGGCAGTATCCAGCCCCATGCGCTGGTTAAAATGCTCAAATGACTGCCCGACTGCCAAGGTTGCCGACGTCATTACCCAACTACAGGGCAATTCCGCCATGCACTTTTTAAAGGGAACGGCGACATCCAACGGCGTGGTGGTAATCACAAAACCACGGGTAAAGGTTTCAAACCATTGCACCGTATCCGGCGCGGGTGCGTGTAGCCGTGCCAGCCGTGCTTGTTGTTCCAACAAACGTTCGTAGCACGACTGCAAGCCTTTGCTACGTTCAGCGGCGTGTTCCAGCAATGCTGCCAAATCGGTCATGCAGGTTTCAAGCGCATCCATGTGCTGGACAATGCCGGGTTGCGTGCTAATCCGAATCCACGGCGCTCGTTGCCCCGGCGTATCCATTGCCAACCGCAAATCCATCACTGCTTTTTCCAGCCGATCCAAAAATTCGCGGATTTGCGGCATATCGGAAGCATTTTCCAGCGCCTCCACCAGCGTATCGCGTTTCCAATCGTACAACTGACGGCTGCTAAACGTGTCGCTGAAAAATGCCGAGGCGATTTCTGGCAATTGGTGCGCCTCATCCAACACCACCACGTTCGCCTGCGGTAGCAATTCGCCAAAACCTTCTTCTTTAAGCGCCATATCCGCGAAAAACAAGTGATGATTCACCACCACAATGTCCGCTTCCTGCGCTGCCCGCCGCGCTTTCACCACAAAGCATTCTTGGTAATCACCGCATTCCGCCCCCAAGCAATTTTCGGTGGTGGATGTCACCCGCCCCCAAATTTCCGCATCGTGTGGCACGGCAGATAGCTCGGCAATATCACCTTGACTGGTCAATTCCGACCAATCACGAATCCGGTGCAACCAGGTCACACTTTTACGATCCGGCAAACGGCCTTCGTCCAAGGTCGTTTTTAAGCGGTGGGAACACAAGTAATTAGCACGGCCTTTGAGCAAAGCGGTTTTGACGGCACTTTTCAACGCTTTGCGCACCAAAGGCAAATCTTTGTGGTAAAGCTGATCTTGCAGGGTTTTACTGCCGGTGGAGATGATCACCCGCTCCTCACACAACAGAGCGGGTGCGAGGTAAGCAAAGGTTTTGCCAACGCCCGTGCCTGCTTCAATCACCGCAGTGCCTTGGGTTTTCAGGGCAGTTTGCACCGCCTGCAACATGGCTTGCTGTTGCGGGCGGGCTTGGAAGCCGTCAATCCATTGCGCAAACGGGCCAGACTCACCCAGCAAATCACCCTGTTCCAACGGCAGCGGAGACTGGTCAGACGTGCTAATTGAGCTGCTCCTGATAAGTCTTGGCTTTGCTGAGCATATTGGCGGCTTGTTCACGGTTGCCTTGACGCTCATTAATTTTTGCCAGCTTCAACCATATATCGGGGTTGTCAGACTCAATGCGCAAGGCGCGTTCTAGGGTATCGGCGGCTTTGTCGAGATTGCCACCCGCTGCTTCGGCATCCGCCATTTTCACTAAGGCTTTGACCGCCGGAGAGCTTGGGTAAGCTTTAGGCGTTAGCACTGCGACAGGTTCGGGGACAGACGGTGCAGCACTAATCACCTCGGTTGGCGCGACTGGCACAATCGGTTTGGGCTTGGGTGCAGCGGACGCCACAGGTTTTTTAGGAATGACCACTTCGCTGCTGCTGTTAAGTTCAGGTTTTGCGGCGGGCGCGGGTGTTGACACACTCGGCGGCACTGTCACCGGGCGCACCGCAGATACCCGGTCTTGCAAGACCATGGGGTTCGGGGAACAGGCCGACAATAAGCCTGCTAAGGCAACAGGGATGCCGACAAAATAACGGGGATTCAGGGTCATGATTACTCTCATCGCATCAAATCATCAATCCAGCCAGAACGATCCGATGGCTGCTTAGCCGGAGCTGCGGCAGGCGCAGCGGGTGCGGCAGCAGCGGGGGCAGTCGCAGGCGCAACAGGTTCGACTGGCTTGGGTGGCGCACAATAACTGGTTTGCTGCGGTTGCGTACCCTTAATAAACGGAGTACGGATGGCTTTACCGCAGGCCGGATTAAACCGCAGCCCGGTAGACTGGTCAACATCAACCCAGACCAAGCGCGAAGAACTGGCGACCTGAAGCGGCTTCGTCGGCAACACTTTGAATAAATCCGACCACACTTTCAGCGCACCCGTACCGCCGGTCATATTGGTGGGTTTATTGTCATCACGCCCGACCCATACCGTCACCACGTGTTGCCCGGAAAATCCGGCGAACCAACTGTCTTTTTTGTCGTTGGTCGTGCCGGTTTTACCCGCTACTTTTTTCCAACTGGGCAGTGTCGATGCTAACTCTTTAGCGGTTCCCTCGACAGTGACGCGGTGCAGGGCATACGCCAGCAAATCGGCGGCTTCGGGGCTGGCAACTTGTTTCACCGTCAGCGGGTAGCGGGTCAATACTTGCCCACGCGGATTCATCACGCTACGAATCGCTTTCAACGGCGAATACGAACCGCCGGATGCCAACGTTTGGTACATTTGCTGGACATCAATCGGTGCCATTTCCAGCGCCCCCAGCAAAATCGAGGGATAAGCCGGAATCTCACCCGCAATGCCCAAATCGTGCAACGTTTGGACAATATTATCCACTCCCACACCGACACCGACACGCACAGCAGGGGTATTGCGCGACAACGTAATGGCTCGCAACAACGTCACCGCACCCATATTGGAATGGTCGTAATTGCGCGGTTGCCAGAATTTCTTCGCGCCCAATTTCACCGTCACCGGGCCGTCACTGATGCGGGTTGCCAGATTGTATTTTTTGGGATTCCCCAACGCTGCCAAATAAATCGCGGGCTTGACCAATGAGCCGATCTGACGTTGTGCCGTCAACGCACGGTTATAACCGGCGTAGCGCACATCACGGCTGCCCACCAACGCCATGACTTCACCGCCTTGCACACTGCTGATGATCAATGCGCCATTCAGCTTGCCTTTGGGAATACGTTCAGCCCGCTCCAAACGCCTAACCCGGTTTTGCAGAATGGTTTCGGCGGTTAATTGCACAATCGGATCCATCGCCGTGAAGATCATCAAGCCTTGGCTACGCACATCTTCTTCTTTGTAATCACGCTGCAATTGCTGGCGCACCAAATCCAAGTAAGCCGGGAACGGGCTATTGCCAGATGGTTTTTTCTCATTAACCCCCAACGGCTGCGCTAATGCATCAGCATACACGGCGGGAGTAATCACTTTTTCGCTAAGCATCACCTGCAACACCAAATTGCGCCGGGTTAATGCGCGGTCAGGGTGCAAACGCGGGTCGTAATAACCCGCGCCTTTCGCCAAACCAATCAAGAGCGCAATCTGATCGGGTTTCAACTCCCACACCGGGCGATTGAAGTAAAACTGTGCCGCCAATCCAAACCCGTGAATCGCGCGGTCGCCATCTTGCCCCAGATGAATTTCATTCAGGTAGGCTTCCATAATGTCTTGTTTGGTGTAACGCATTTCCAGCAAAAAGGCCATCGTTGCCTCTTTAAGCTTGCGATGCCAACTGCGTTCATTGGTGAGGTAGAAATTTTTCACCAACTGTTGCGTTAAGGTGCTGCCGCCTTGCACGGTGTGCCCTGCTTTAACGTTCGCCACCAATGCCCGTCCAATGGCCATGGGATTAACGCCTTGGTGCTCGTAAAACTTTTTGTCTTCCACCGCTACCAAGCCGGAAATCAGTAACGGAGGTACATCTTGTTGGCGCACCAATACGCGGTCTTCATTTTGACGCGGGTAGAAATTACCGATCAATACTGGCTCTAAACGCATCAAATCCAAGGGATTTTTGCCATCGGCATACGCCAGTGTTGACACTTTACCGCTGGCAACATTGACATTGATACTCCGCGCTGGCTCTTTGTCATCGGCAAACTGGAAACCACGGGTATTCACCACAAACTTGCTGCCGTTGCGATGGTATTGCCCGGTTTCGATCGGCTTATCGACAGAACGGTAGTTGAGTAATTTGAGTTCTTGTTCCAGATGATCCGCGAATAACTGCTGACCGGCGTAAAGATCCAAGGGCCGGGCGAACACCCGTGCGGGCAATTCCCAACGCCGTCCTTCAAACTGTTCGCGCACCTTATCATCCAGCTCCAAGGTGTACACAATCCCCAGCAACAAACCCAATACCATGGCAACCAACAGCAGGATACGGAACACCCGCCCAAACAGCGTGATGGCAAACCATAGCCCGTTGAAGAAACGCCGTAATGCCGATTCCTGTTTTACTTCCTGACTCAAACTGTTTTCCTGCTATGCTTATCTTTTCGGGTCATATACAGAGACATGGCATGTCCTTACACACATCCGACGCTCTGTGGGAGGCAATGCGCAACCCTGCATTCTACCCCCATACAACGCACAATATACACGTAATTCACACCCACATATCGACCATTTTCCTGACAGGCGCGTTCGCTTATAAGGTAAAAAAGCCAGTTAATTTCGGCTTCCTCGACTTTTCGCAACTGGCTGATCGGCAACATTATTGTGAAGAGGAAATTCGCCTCAATCGCCGTCTAGCGCCACAAATTTACTTAGAAGTCGTGCCTATCGTGCAAATAGGCAACACTTACCAACTGGGGCCAAGCGCCACACCCTGTGCGACTGTGGTTGAATATGCGGTCAAAATGCGTCAATTCGACCCCGCGCAACAATTAGACAAACTGTTAGCCGCTGACCACCTGCCAATAGATGACATGGATGAAATCGCCACCCGCCTGACACAATTTCATCAGCAAGCAGAACGTGCGCCGAGCACCAGCCCGTGGGGAACACCAGCCAACATTCTCGCGCCGATGCAACAAAATTTCGTCCTATTGCGCCAGCATTTGCATGATCCAACGCTCATAACGCACCTGAGTGTACTGGAAACTTGGACGCAACAGGAATATTCCCGCTGCCATGCCCGCTTACTGCAACGTCAGCAAGCGGGGCATATTCGCGCCTGTCATGGCGATTTACATTTGGGGAATATAGCCCTGATTGACGGCAAAATCACGTTTTTCGACGGCATTGAATTCAACGAAGCGTTACGTTGGATTGACACCGCCAGTGACACCGCCTTCCTGCTGATGGACTTGGAAGACCGGGGCAAACCCGCTTGGGCTAACCGTCTGCTCAATGCTTGGCTAAGCGCCAGTGGTGATTATGCTGCGCTGCCGGTGCTTAATTTTTACAAAGTGTATCGGGCGCTGGTACGTGCCAAAGTTCACGCGCTACGCGGCAGTCAGGTGCAAGACACGGCTACCCGCATGGAATGTTTGCAACACTGCACCGATTATTTGCACTTGGCAGAGCGCTACACCCATGCGCGTCAACCTGCTTTGCTGATTACGCACGGCTTGAGCGGTTCGGGCAAATCGTGGGGCTGCCGCCCGCTGGTGGAACAATGGGGTTACATCCAATTACGTTCGGATGTGGAACGCAAACGCCTCGCTGTTCTACCCGCCGAAACTATTTACAGCCCCGCCATGAATACGCGCACGTATGACCGGCTTGCGGAACTGGCAACTCTGGCGCTACAGCACGGTTACGCGGTAGTGGTTGATGCCACGTTCCTAGATATTGCGCAACGCCAACGCTTCCAACGTTTAGCGCAACAATTGCACGTGGGATTTTTAATTCTGCATTTCAGCGGCACACCCGCACAATTGCAAGCCAATATCACCCAACGCCAACACCTCGGCACGGATGCTTCTGATGCCGACATTGCGGTGTTGCAGCAACAATTAACCCACTACAAACCATTGCAGGATAATGAACCTTGTGTAACAGTTCGTTGCAATGAAAGTTTACCGTTAGCGCAGCTTCAAGCGCTGCTTGATTGCTCAGAAAAACCTGGAGTCGAAAATGCACCTTAATTCCCTGTCACTTTGCCTGATGACTGCTCTGTCCATTAGCATCAGCGGCCTTGCTCACGCCGACACCAAATTGACCTACACGGACACGGGCTTTGCCCCGCAAGAACGCCAAACCGTGATTCAAATCAATGGCGACAAAGTGCGCATGGGGGAAGTCGGCAGTGACGTGTACTCGCTGTATGATGACAGCAAAAAAATGCTGTACACCGTCAACACCAAGACCAAACAATTCATTGAAACCAACCCGGATAAAATCCGCGCTCGCATGACCAAAGTGGTCGAAATGCAGAATCAATTCAAAGAAGACATGAAAAAGCAAATGGTTTCCATGCCGGAAGACCAGCGCAAAGCCCTTGAAGAGCGCATCCAAAAAACCGAAGCCGCCATAAAAGCACCACCGCCAGCCATCACCATGGAAAAAACTGCCCGCAAAGAAACCATTCAAGGCATGGAATGCACCATTTCCACTGTCAAAATGAATAACAAGCCTGCGCGTGATGTGTGCATTGCCAGCACTGAAAGCATGGATGCTGCTGACCATAAAATGCTCGTCACCATGTTTGAATACATGGATAGCATTGCGATTGAATCCGCCAAAGCTCAAGGCATCACTCCGCCGACCGAAGGCTCCGCCAGCTTGCACCGCGAAGGCTTGGCCTTGCGCATTCAAGCCCTGCCCGAAGGCCCACGTAGCGAACTAAGCGGTTTAGCGAAAGAAGCCTTGGTCGACGCTGATTTCAGCGTACCTGCTGACTTCAGCATCTTTGAACCCGCCGATGCGCCACCACCGGCACCAGCATCTGCGCCAACGGCACCCACTCCAGCGGCACAGTAAGCACCACCATGGCACACATTAGTCGCAGTGCATTGGTGCCTTACAGCCCGGCACAAATGTACCAATTGGTCGACGCTATCAATCTCTACCCGCAGTTCCTACCTTGGTGCAGGACGGCGGTGGAGCACCAGCGCGACACCGAGCAAGTCAAAGCCAGCATCGAAATTGCCAAGGGCGCGGTGAATAAACGCTTCACCACCTTAAACCGCTTGCAACCCGATCAAAGCATTGAGATGCGCTTGATTGATGGCCCGTTCCAACATTTGCACGGTTGCTGGCGTTTTGATGAACTCAAAGCAGGCTCTTGCAAAGTATCGCTGGATTTGGATTTCGAGTTTTCCAACAAAATTTTGAGCCTCGTGGTTGGCCCGGTATTTAACCAAGTCGCCAATACACTGGTTGATTCGTTTGTCGAAAGAGCGAAAAAAGTTTATGGCAAGCCCTGATACCCTCAACATCGAAGTGGTTTACCCCCTACCCCATGAGCAACTGCTCATGAAAGCGCAAGTGCCGAACGGCAGTAGCATTCGTGACGGCATTCAAGCCTCCGGCATTCTGAAGCATTACCCGGAGTTGAAGCTGGACACATTGGAAGCCGGTATTTTTGGCAAACTCGCCAAACTGGACACGCTCGTGCGGGAACGGGATCGCATTGAGATTTACCGCCCCTTGCTTGCCGACCCCAAAGAAGTGCGCAAGCAACGCGCGGCTGAAGGCAAAGTCATGAAAAAAGGTGAAAGCTAATGCGCGGCATGGTTCCCCCCGACTCCTCTGGTGAAGGTGTATCACAGACCGTTTACGCGACGGTGTACCTGCCCAAATTTAAAACCAGCCGCAACCGCTTTCCAGCAAGTTGCATCACGGCCTATCCCACCCCTGACGCAGCCCTTGTCGCTGCCAGCGGCGATGAC
The DNA here is from genome assembly GCA_022828425.1 of Candidatus Thiothrix sulfatifontis. Classification (NCBI taxonomy): domain Bacteria; kingdom Pseudomonadati; phylum Pseudomonadota; class Gammaproteobacteria; order Thiotrichales; family Thiotrichaceae; genus Thiothrix; species Candidatus Thiothrix sulfatifontis. The sequence continues at coordinate 1,611,764 of CP094685.1, read as the reverse complement.
AAACGCTTTGCTGCCATCGTACAAGGCCCTTCCAAATCATCAGAAGGGCAGTACATTTTTTATTTACGGCAGTGGTTATAAACGCATTAGCATTACTTGGCTTTCACGTTGACCGGCACGACTTCATTGCGAATATCGCGCACCACCCCGTTCTGGAAAAACACCGTGACGCTGCTGCGTTGCACCGTGCCATCCGGTGATTTCAAGTAAAACACATAATCCCAACGGTCTTTGTGGAAATCATCCACCAACAGCGGCGTACCCAACGTCGTTTGCACTTGTGCCGCACTCATGCCGGGTTGCACCAATGCCAACTCTTCGCGAGTAATGTAGTTCCCTTGCTGAATTTCCATTTTGTAGGAACTGCAACCGCTCAGTAGTAAAACCGAAGCAAGGGTAAGTGAAATGATAGGCTTTATCATGTTAGTCTTATATCGTCCAAAGTAAACATGGGCATCATAATAGACTATTCAGGATGGAGAGTGCAGAGTGGAAGAGAAGGATATTAAACGCGCCGGATTAAAGATCACCCAGCCACGGGTTAAAATCCTTGATTTATTAAGCAGTTCACTCGAACATCACCTGAGTGCTGAAGATATTTACAAGTCGCTCATCGGCAATGGCGAAGAAATTGGCTTGGCTACTGTGTACCGCGTTCTCACGCAATTTGAAACCGCAGGTTTGGTGCACCGCCACCACTTTGAAGGCGGTCAAGCCGTGTTTGAACTGGCGACCGAGGAACATCACGACCACATGGTGTGTGTCAAAACCGGCAAAGTCATCGAGTTCCATGACCCGATCATTGAACAACGTCAACTGGAGTTGGCAAAGCTACACAACTTCCGCATCACTGACCATTCTTTGATCTTGTACGGCGAATTTGTCGAAGAAACCGATAAAACAGCGTGAATGTTTTGCATTTGGCTGGCAGGCGGGTATAATCTTGCGCTTTACTCAATTGTGGATTTGAGACAGATTTGTATGCCTAGTGTAAAAGTACGTGATACCGAGCCTTTTGAAGTTGCTCTGCGCCGTTTCAAGCGCACCTGTGAAAAAGCTGGCGTTGTAGCTGACGTTCGCGCCCGTGAATTCTATGAAAAGCCGACCTCGGTACGCAAGCGTATGCGAGCTGCGGCTGTGAAGCGCAATTTGAAGCGCATCTCCCGCGACCTCAATCGCCGTGTGCGCTTGTTCTGATATGAGCCTCAAGGCACAAATCACTGAAGACATGAAAACCGCCATGCGTGCGCATGAAAAAGCGCAACTTGGTGTGATTCGTCTGATTCTATCAGCTATTAAGCAGCAAGAAGTCGATACGCGCATTGAAATGGACGATACCGCCGTGTTGGTGGTATTGGACAAAATGACCAAACAGCGCCGCGAATCCATCCGCCAATACGGCGATGCAGGCCGCACGGATCTTGTCGCGCAGGAAGAATATGAACTGGGTATTATCCAGGCATACCTTCCGCAACCCCTCAGCGCCGCCGAATTGGATGACCTCATCCAACAAGCGATGGCTGAAACCGGCGCAACCTCGGTACGCGATATGGGCAAAGTCATGACTTGGCTGAAACCCAAAGCGCAAGGCCGTACCGACATGGGGCAAGTGAGCGGACTGATCAAAGCCCGTCTCGGCGGCTAATACCCGCCAATCTTCTACGCATTTAGTTCAGGGGTGTCGATATGACCGATCTTAAAAACGACCGTTTTTTACGCGCACTCCTGAAACAGCCCGTCGATACCACGCCCATTTGGATCATGCGTCAAGCCGGGCGTTATTTGCCTGAATACCGTGCTACCCGCGCCCGCGCTGGCAGCTTCATGGATTTGTGCAAAAATGCTGACCTTGCCTGCGAAGTCACCCTGCAACCGCTAGAGCGTTACGCGCTGGATGCGGCTATCCTGTTTTCCGACATCCTCACCGTTCCCGATGCAATGGGCTTAGGCTTGTACTTTTCGGAAGGCGAAGGCCCGCGCTTCACCAACCCCGTGCAAAGCATGGCGGATATTGAAAAGATCGGCATTCCCGACCCTGAAGGTGAATTGCAGTACGTGATGAATGCGGTACGCACCATCCGCCGCGAACTCGACGGTCGTGTTCCCTTGATCGGTTTCACCGGCAGCCCGTGGACGCTTGCGACGTACATGGTGGAAGGCAGTTCCAGCAAGGAATTCGCCAAGGTGAAGGGCATGTTGTATGACAACCCCAAAGCCCTGCACTTGCTGCTGGATAAACTCGCCGACAGCATTATCCTCTACCTGAATGCGCAAATTGCCGCCGGTGCGCAAGCCGCGATGATCTTTGATACGTGGGGCGGCTCGCTGACACCCGCCACTTACCGCGAATTCTCGCTGCGTTACATGCAGAAAATCGTCGATGGCGTGACCCGTGAAAATGAGGGTCGCAAAGTCCCTGTCATCCTGTTCACCAAAGGCGGGGCGCAATGGCTCGAACCAATGGCGGATACGGGTTGCGATGGTTTGGGGCTGGATTGGACGATTAATATTGCTGACGCTCGCGCCCGTGTGGGTGACAGAGTTGCGCTACAAGGCAATATGGATCCTTGTGTGCTGTATGCGTCACCGGAAGTGATTCGTCAGCAAGTCGCTGATATTTTAGCGAGTTACGGGCAAGGTTCTGGGCATGTGTTTAATCTGGGGCATGGGATTCACCAGCATATCAACCCCGAAAATGTCGGCGTGCTGGTAGATGCCGTGCATGAATTGGGCAAGCAATACCACACCGCCGCCTGAGTTACAGAATTTTGACCGGTAATGTCGGCTTTTCCATGTCTATACTCCAGATATTGCTACCCGATCAAGGAACACCTATTCAGAGCTTTCATGCTGGCTCGCTCACTTTTGAGTGTCTGGGTGACATTAAAGTTATTGTAAATTTTACAACAACGATAAACGGCCGATTAAATGTGATTAGTGCCATCTAACTGCTCTGCCTGCGATCAAGTTTGCAGCTTATTACCCGATCAAGATCAAATACTTATCAAACGTGCAGGCGTGGAACCACGTGGCTTGGCAAGCGTTTTGCATTATACTGTCAATGGCTCTTCTATCACATTTTAAGGATTTCTCTCATGAGCTGCCTACTCCCTCCTGTATGCGCCTTTTGCCAGCATTTTCTGGAAAATGACCCTGAGCGGGAATGCCAAGCCTTCGTCGAAATACCCGGCGCAATTGTCGAAGGCAAATGCGACCATACCGAACCTTATCCCGGCGATGACGGCTATCGCTTTGCCTTGATTCCTGAAGAATTAGAAACTTTTTTAGAATTAAACGAAGTCAGGCAGGAATTCGAGCTGCCTGCCTTCCGCTTACCTCAGAGCGCATCCAGCCCCTGTGCCAAATCGCGCTGAATATCCCGCACACTCTCCAAACCCACTGACACCCGCAATAAACCGGCAGCAATCCCCGCGTGCGCTTTTTGCTCCGGGGTTAAGCGCCCATGCGTCGTGGTCGCAGGGTGCGTAATCGTGGTTTTCGCATCCCCCAAATTCGCGGTAATGGAGAGCATTTGGGTGGCATCCACCACTTGCCAAGCGGCTGCCTGCCCGCCTTTCACGATAAAAGACACGATACCGCCGAAACCGCTTTGCTGCTGTTGCGCCAGTGCGTGCTGGGGGTGCGATACCAGACCCGGATAATGTACCCGCTCAATCGCCGGGTGTGCTTCCAACCATTGCGCCAACTGCATGGCATTCTCGCAGTGCGCTTTCATCCGCAGCGACAGCGTTTCCAACCCCTTGAGGAAAATCCACGCATTAAACGGACTCATGGTCATGCCGCCATTGCGCAACACACCGTAGACATCCTTACCGACGCGCTCCTTATCACCGACTACTGCACCACCTAGCGCCCGTCCTTGCCCATCCAAATATTTGGTGGCGGAATGCACCACAATATCCGCCCCTAATGCCAACGGGCGTTGCAAAGCCGGGGTGCAGAAACAATTGTCGACTACCAGCAAGCTACCGTGACGGTGTGCCAAATCCGCTAATTCACGAATATCCACAATTTCCGTCAACGGATTGGCAGGCGTTTCCACGAACAATAAGCGCGTATTCGGCTGCAACGCCGCTTCCCAAGCCGCCATATCCGTCAACTCGACAAAGCTAAATGCCACCCCGAATTTACCAATAATATTTTGCAGCAACAGCGTGGTCGTGCCAAACACCGCACGCGAACACACCACGTGATCCCCCGCTTTCAGCAAACCCAGCATCACTGCCAAAATCGCCGACATACCGGACGCGGTAGCCACACAACTCTCCCCGCCCTCTAACGCCGCCAGCCGCTCCTGAAAATAACGCACCGTCGGATTGGTGAAACGTGCATAAATGTTACCCGGCTCAGTCCCGTTAAACCGCGCTGCCGCTTCCGACGCACTGCTGAACACAAAGCTGGAAGTGGGAAAAATCGCTTCCGAATGCTCGCCTTCATTGGTGCGTACATGCCCGGCACGTACCGCCAGTGTTTCAAATTCCCACTCAGTATGGTTCAAAGTTTAACCCTCACGTTTTTGCGTAATTACCACCAAGGTGTCTTCGTTCACGCGGTTGAACAGGTCGATCACATCCGCATTGCGCATCCGAATGCAGCCGTGCGAAGCGGGATTACCCAGCCTGCCTTCTTCGTCAGTGCCGTGAATGTAAATGTAACGCTCATACGAATCCACCTCGCCGCCTTTATTGACACCCGGCTCCAAGCCATCCAACCACAGAATGCGGGTGGTAACATTATCAGCGGTGCTGCGCTCATCCGCACCCGTCAGAATTTGTGCAATGCGCCCGGTATTTTGCCGCGCTTTGAAGATTGCCCCCAACGGCGCACCATCGCCCAACTTTTGTGCCACGCGGTGTACACCTAAAGGGGTTTGCTGGCTACCTTTGGCACTGCCTAAGCCACTGGTGGCGGTGGAAATCACCCATTCATTCACCGCCTGCCCGTTTTCCACCAAGATCAGTGTCTGGGCGGTAGCATCCACCACCAATACCCGCGCAGTGGAATAGCCGGGAAAATCCTGTGCCAACTTCGTGAGCAGCGCAGTGAAACGCTCATCACCGGCGGGTGTTACCACCGCTGCTGCGGGCGCGGGCAATGGTGGCGGCAAACTTAAAGGCGTCACTTCTGACTCAGCCATCAATGCCCCGCTGTTAATCACTGTTGCAAATATCAATGGCAGCCATATTTTTTTCGCGTTTGGTTTGTTGTTCATCATTCCGTAAAGCCTCTAATTCAGCAAAATAGTCACCGTTTTCGCCGGTGGCATAATGCCCGGTGAATACCGAGCAGTCGAAAGCCTTCAAGCGCGGGTTGCCCTTACTCACTGCCGCAATCAAGTCTTCCAGTGACAAATACACCAAGCGATCCACGCCGATGGCTCGCGCCACTTCCTCTTCGGTACGCCCGTGCGCAATAAGTTCCTTCGCCGCTGGCATATCAATGCCGTAAATATTCGGGAACTTGATCGGCGGTGAGGCAGAAGCAAAATACACTTTTCGCGCCCCGGCATCGCGTGCCATTTGCACAATTTCTTGAGACGTGGTGCCGCGCACAATGGAATCATCCACCAGCATGACATTTTTACCCTTGAACTCCAGCGCCAGCGAATTGAGCTTTTGGCGTACCGATTTTTTACGCTGCGCCTGCCCCGGCATAATAAAGGTGCGCCCAATGTAACGGTTCTTGATAAACCCTTCGCGGTACGGCACGCCGAGGGTATACGCCATTTCCAACGCCGAAGTACGGCTGGTATCAGGAATCGGAATGATCACATCGATGTCATTATCCGGCCATTCACGCATCACCTGTTCCGCCATTTTGCGCCCCATGCGCATCCGCGCTTTATGCACAAACACATTGTCAATGATGGAATCGGGGCGGGCAAAATACACGTACTCAAAAATGCAGGTGTTATAGCTGGGATTCTGCGCACATTGGCGCGTAAACACCTGACCATCAGGGCGAATAAAAATGGCTTCACCCGGCTCAATATCACGCACCAAACGGTAGCCTTGCACATCCAAGGCCACGCTTTCGGAAGCCAGCATAAACTCTTTGCCCAATGGCGTTTCGCGCATCCCGTACACCAAAGGGCGAATCCCATTCGGGTCACGGAAACCCACCAAACCATCACGGGTCAACATCGCCACCACTGCATACGCGCCTTTGCAACGCCGATGCACACCTGCCACTGCTGCAAAAATATCTTCCGGCATTACCCGCAAGGCATCTTGGCTAAGCAATTCCTGTGCAAACACATTCAACAAAATTTCAGAATCGGATTCGGTGTTGATCTGGCGGCGATCCTGACGGTAAAGCTCTTTTTTCAGCACATGCGCATTGGTCAAGTTGCCATTGTGCGCCAACGAAATACCGTAAGGGCTGTTCACGTAAAACGGCTGGGCTTCTGCTGACGACGAAGACCCCGCCGTTGGGTAACGCACGTGCCCTATCCCCATTTTACCTTGCAGCATCGCCATGTGACGTTCATTGAAAACGTCTTTCACCAAGCCATTATCACGACGCAGATACAGCTTTCTGCCATCACTGGTTACAATTCCTGCGGCATCCTGTCCACGGTGTTGTAAAACCGTCAAGCCATCGTAAATGGCCTGATTAACAGGTTCATGACCGATAATCCCGATAATTCCGCACATATCAACCCTTCCGGTGAAACGAAAACGTCATATTCTAACCTTGTCAAAACAAAACAGCCATGCACGATTAAGCGCATGGCTGCATGATTCACTCGCTATTCTTTCCAGCCCTAAGGTTTTTTAGAAAAAATACCGGGCAATTCTTCCGGGAGCTTATTGGGGATCATTTCCTTCAGCGTGGCTGCGGTTTGCTCAAACCACGGCATTAACCGCGACTCTCGCCACCACGTTGCATCGGAATACTTCCCCACTGCGCTAAACAGCAATACCAACAACGTGACAATCAAGCCACCCCGCAAAATACCAAACGCACCACCCAACAGATAATCCACGCCCCCCAAACCAACGGAAGACACCGCCGCACTCAATAAGTGATTGATAATAGAACCGATAATCAACACACCCAAAAAGATGACGATGAACGCAATCACCACTTGCCCCAATTTACCCTGCCCCTCAAACGGGACGTGTACCGCCAATTGCTCGTAGTACAAAAAAGCAAACCCCAACGCCGCCAGCCAAGTGATCAAGGCAAACGCCTCTCTCACAAAGCCACGAATCAGCCCGATCAGTGCTGACAAAGCAATCAAGACAATAATGCTTGCATCCAAAATATCTGCTGTCATGGCTATTATTTGCTGCTAGTCACATAACTTTGTTGAATCGCTGCGTTCTGCTTGTAACGCGATTTCATCTTCGCTTGCGCCGCTTCAGCCGCCGCGCGATCAGCAAACCCAGTGACATTGACGCGGTAAACAGTCTTACCATTAACCGTAGCCGTTGATACCGCGACATTGTAGCCATCTGCTTTCAGCGGGCCAGCAGCCGCATCTGCTTTCGCCTTGTCCGCACTGGCTAACACTTGAACAGTGAAATTGCCTGCGCCGCCACCTGCCGCTAATGCAACCGATTTAGCAGCAGCCGCTTTTTCAGCCTCAAGCTTAGCGGCTTTTTCGGCAGCGGCTTTTTTAGCAGCCAGTGCAGCAGCCGCTTTTTCTTCCGCTGCTTTTTTAGCAGCCTGAGCAGCGCTGGCTTCTGAAACGGCTCTCGGTACGGGCTTCTCATTCACTAGCACGACTTTGCTGCTAGGCTTTTTCTCTTCAGGTGCAGCCGTAGCCGCAGGCTTATCTTTCTGAGAGGCAGACGGTGCAGCGGCTTGACTGGTTTTGGTCTCAGCCACCGGCGCTTTAGTCGCAGCGGGCGCGGGTTGTTGTTCAGCCACTGGCGCGGCAACTGGCGGCGTACCGGCTTTCGCATTGCCCGTTCCCATGCTACCCGTGCCATCTTTCACTTTGCCATCCGTGTCGACCACATCGCGCACTTCGTCGCCCGCGACCGGGCGCACATCAAAACCCGTGGTATTAGGAACAGTATCCGGCAGTTTAACCTCAACCCCCGGAATGACATTAAGACCACCGGCTTGTTGAGCGGTGCCTGCATCTTGCGTTTGTTGTGCAACGTCAATGCCAGCGCCTTGTTGCTGAGCCACCGCATTGGGGTCATCGCCGATAATTGTGGGTTTTTGATCATCACCACCAACGCCGGGGAAGCCCAGAATCGGCTTGGTTTCAGCCGTTTGATTCATTGCCATGTCTTGCTGACCGTCACGGTTTTTGCCTTTCAGCAACCATGCCAACAGTAATGCGGCAACGAGTACCAACACGACCGCGCCAATCATGCGTTTGGTTGTAGCCTTATTATCCATTTAATTCACTGCTCCTTTGTAATCTGACACTCAAAAACTGTTGGTTGGTGCTGTTAACGAATATCTATTTCCAGCATGGCGGATACTACCAGAAAAGAGCCGAATGCCACCACTCTGTCCTGTTTTTTTGCCTTTAAACCTATCACATGCCACGCACGCTCGAAATCAGAGTGCCCGTGAATAGGCTGGCGGATACCAGTGGCTCGCATCAGCGCTAACAGTTCGTGATGACGCGGGGCGCGTTTGCTCGACAAGGCCACCACATGCCACTCATCCACTTGCGCTGCCATGATTTCCAACACGCCGACAATATCCTTATCTGCAAGTATAGAAAAAATTGCGAATGTTTTGCCGTTTACTGGATTTTTTTTCAGCCATGCTGCCAATTGCGTGGCGGCATGGGGGTTGTGCGCCACATCAAGGATGACTTCTGGCGCGGCTAATATGCGCTGCATCCGCCCCATGAGGCGCACGCTGGCTAAGCCTTCGGCAATAACGGCGGGGGTAACGGGTAGTTTTTCTGCCAATTGTTGCAAAGCAGTGACCACAACGGCGGCATTTTGGCGTTGCACCTCGCCCACTAACGCGGGTTGCGGCACATTATCTGCGCTAAAATCCCGCCCGTATTGCCACAACTGCGCTCCGATGCGGGCGGCTTCGCTGGCAATGCTGGCGGGAGGTTGCGGGTCGCCGCAGATTACTGGCTTGCCTGCTCGCATAATCCCGGATTTTTCATAACCGATGGCTTCACGGTTGTCGCCCAGCCATTCCACATGATCAATGCCGATACTGGTAATCATCGCGACATCCGCGTCCCACAGATTGCACGCATCCAAACGCCCGCCTAAGCCGACTTCCAATACCATGACATCGACCTTGGCTCGCAAAAAACACCACACCGCCGCCAACGTCCCAAATTCAAAGTAAGTCAAATCAATGTCATCACGCGCCAGATCAATCGCGGCGAACGCGGCACAAATATCCGCATTGCGCACCGGCACGCCATTCAATGCAATGCGTTCATTATAACGCAACAAATGCGGGGAAGTGTAAGTGCCAACGCTATAACCTTGCAGTGACAAAATCCGGGTCAGCATCGCGCAAGTAGAGCCTTTGCCATTCGTACCGCCCACTGTCAACACCGGCACGGGCAAGTGCAGCAAGCCCATGCGCTCAGCCACGCAACGAATTCGTTCCAGCCCCAGCTTGATTTCGGTCAGAAATTGCGTTTCCTGCCAACGCAGCCAATCATCGAGTGTTTTTGTCTTCAAACCGCGTCCAACACCGTGGTATTAATCGGGCAAGGCTTGTGCTGCATAAGGGATACCAAATCAGCAACCGTGGCGCGCATATCCCGCCGGTGCACAATCATATCAATCGCGCCTTTTTCTTGCAGAAACTCGCTGCGCTGGAAACCTTCCGGCAGTTTTTCACGCACCGTCTGTTCGATCACGCGCGGCCCGGCAAATCCGATCAAGGCTTTCGGCTCACCAATGTGAATATCGCCCAACATCGCAAAACTTGCCGATACCCCGCCCATTGTCGGATCAGTCAGCACCGAAATAAATGGCACGCCTTTATCGCTCAAGCGTGTCAATACCGCACTGGTTTTGGACATTTGCATCAATGAAAACAACGCTTCCTGCATTCGCGCCCCGCCACTCGCCGCAAAGCAAATGTAGGGAATCTTGTGCGCCATTGCCGCTTCCGCGCCACGCACAAAACGTTCACCCACCACTGACCCCATTGACCCGCCCATGAAACGGAAATCAAATGCCGCAGCGATCAGCGGCACATTCAAAACAGTGCCTTTCATGACAATCAACGCGTCTTTTTCGCCGGTTTCTTTCTGCGCTGCCAGCAAACGGTCTTTGTACTTTTTGGTATCACGGAATTTCAACATGTCAATGGGCGCGACATTGATAGCAATTTCCTCACGCCCGTGCGGGTCGAGAAACACCTCTAAACGCCGCCGCCCTGAGAGGCGCATGTGGTGATTGCACTTGGGGCAAACGTCCAAGTTGCGTTCCAGTTCCGCCCGGTACAATACCGCTTGGCAGGATGGGCATTGATGCCACAGCCCTTCAGGAATGGACTTCTTTTCAGTATTGGTCGCATCGGTACGGATGCGTGATGGCAGCCGCAGTTTTTCAAACCAGCTCATGTATTCTGTTTACCCCTAGGTTCAAGCATCCAGCGCCGTGCGCATGGAAACCAGCAAATCACTGATATTGTCCATAATAGCAGCATGGTCATGCGGTGTCGCTTCGATCAATTTGATGACCGCACTGCCGACCACCACGGCGTCGGCGGTCTTTGCGACGGCGGCGGCGGTGGCAGCGTCTTTGATGCCAAAACCCACGCCCAGTGGCAAATCGGTGTGTTGACGGATTTTAGCGATGTGGGCGACGACTTGCCCCACATCCAACGTGCTGGCACCCGTCACACCTTTCAGCGACACGTAGTAAATGAAACCGCCACCGGCTTGCGCCACGGTTGCAATGCGGCGTTCTGGCGTGGTCGGCGACAATAGGAAAATCGGGTCAATGCCGTGTTCACGGAACAACGGCAATACGCCCATGCCCTCTTCCGGCGGTAAATCCACCGTCAGCGCACCGTCCACACCCGCTGCTTCGGCGGCTTTGGCAAATTCGGCGTAACCCATGATTTCAATCGGGTTCAAATAGCCCATTAGCACCACGGGCGTAGTTGAGTCAGTTTGGCGGAATTCTGCCACCATGCCGAGGATGTCGTGCAAACTGGTGTTGTGCAATAAAGCGCGTTCGTGCGCTTGCTGGATCGTGGGGCCATCCGCCATTGGGTCGGAAAACGGCACACCGAGTTCGATGATATTGGCACCGGCAGCCACCATGCGGTGCATCAACGGCACGGTGATCGACGGGTGCGGATCGCCTGCCGTCACGTAAGGAATCAATGCGGTTTTGCCCTGCGCTTTGAGGGCGGCGAAACAAGCGGCGATGCGACTCATAGCGTAATGCCCTCCAGCCGTGCAATGGTGTTGATGTCTTTGTCGCCACGCCCGGAGAGGTTGACGATAATGCTTTGATCTTTGGACATGGTAGGCGCCAGTTTCATCGCATAGGCCAGCGCGTGACTGGTTTCTAGCGCCGGAATAATGCCTTCGATGCGGGTTAAGGCGTGGAAACCTTGCATGGCTTCCGCATCCGTCACCGACACGTAGTTGGCACGACCGATGTCTTTCAACCAAGCGTGTTCGGGGCCGACACCGGGGTAGTCCAATCCGGCGGAAATCGAATGCGTTTCAATGATTTGCCCGTTGTTGTCTTCCATTAAATAGGTGCGGTTGCCGTGCAATACGCCCGGTTTGCCTGCGCATAATGGCGCGGCGTGCTTGCCGGTTTCGATGCCGTCACCGCCTGCTTCCACGCCGTAAATGGCGACGGATTCATCCGCGAGGAAGGGGTGGAACAAGCCGATGGCATTAGAACCGCCACCGACGCAGGCGAGTAACGCATCCGGCAAACGCCCTTCCTGTTCCAGAATCTGTTGACGCGCTTCACGCCCGATCACGGATTGGAAATCGCGTACCATTGCGGGGTATGGGTGCGGGCCTGCGACCGTGCCAATGATATAGAAGGTATCATCGACGTTCGTTACCCAATCGCGCATCGCTTCGTTGAGCGCGTCCTTGAGAGTTTTTGAGCCGGAGGTGACAGGGACGACGGTTGCGCCGAGCAATTTCATGCGGAATACGTTGGGGGCTTGGCGTTGCACGTCTTCTGCGCCCATGTAGACGATGCATTCCAACCCTAAACGTGCAGCAATGGTGGCGGAGGCTACGCCGTGCTGACCTGCGCCGGTTTCAGCGATAATGCGCGTCTTGCCCATGAATTTGGCGAGCAAGGCTTGACCGATGGTGTTGTTAATCTTGTGTGCGCCGGTATGGTTCAGATCTTCGCGCTTGAGGTAAATTTTTGCGCCGCCGAGTTCGCGTGACCAGCGTTCTGCCAAGTACAGCGGGCTAGGGCGACCGACATAATATTTGAGGTCGCGATCGAATTCGGCTTGAAAAGCGGGGTCGTTTTTGAGCTTTTCGTAGGCTTGTTCGAGTTCGTAGATGGGTTCCATCAACGTTTCTGCGACGAAACGTCCGCCGTATGCGCCAAAATGCCCGGCTTTATCCGGCATGGCGTTCCAGTTGTATTCGCTGAATTTCACGTTACCGCGCTCCTACGTAGAAGATCGTAAAAACGGGGTAAGTTAGCATAAGTGGTAAAACCTAGCTATGTTGCGGTTGGGTTATCAACGCACAATCGCTTTGGCAATCACTTGAATTGGCAGGAACATCGGCAATGGCTCAGGTCTGCTACCCAATTCACCGCCAACACAGGCTAATGGTTCAAACCCCAGTTTGGTATAGTTGCGCGGCACATTCGGCGATGTAGCTAGAACCAACGTAATGCCGGAACTGATTTTGCCCTGCGAACCGCTGGAAAAAACGATCCAATTCAATGTCGCCACTGCAAAAGTGGGAACGTTCATCGTGGCTTTCCAGCCGCCGAACTTGCACGACTAAGGCGTCTGGCATCTCACTCCCCAGCCATCAACGCACGTAACGCTGGGGTTGGTTCTTCAGCAGATTCCAGCCGATCTGCCAGTCGTAACATACTCGCTTCGGTGATGATGAGACGGGCGGGAATGATTACATCCTCCGGTATTTCACGCAGGGCTTGCAGAAAATGTTGCAGGGCGCTCTCAATCATGAACGCTTTGGTTACACCTCGGCGTTTGACGTAGGACTCGATTTGCCCTTTAGTCTCTTCGGAAATGTAGGCGGAAATTTGAGTGGTGGCTGTCGCTGTCATGGTTTCATCCTCTACAGATTTGTAGAAATCTCGTGAGGATTCTAGTCTTAAACGGGGGTTTCTACAATCTAACGGAGAAGATGTACAGCCTAAAGCCTGCAATCACGCGGCTTGTTTCACGGGCGTGATGTGCATATCAACGTGAATATCGGCAAAGGGGCATTGCAACGCGCCTTTATCGGTACGTTCCAGCAAACCTAGCTCTACCAAGGCTTGTGCATCTTCGTGTACCCGTTTCACATCGCGCCCCACGTAGCGGGCAAGTTCACGCACACCCATTGAGCCTGCTTGTTGCAAGGCGTTTACGATGTCCCAACGGCGTTCAGTCAGGCGGGAAAAGAATGCCGCAGGGGTTTGGAAATTGAGGGTTTCGCCCTGATAGCGGGTGTGTTGCGCGAGTTTTCCGGCGGCGCGTAAGGCAGCTTTCCAATCGGCTTGTAATGTGATGGTCAGTTTGCGCTTTTCCATTTTTCTACCTCTGCCAGAAAATCTTCGATCAATGGGTCGATGCCGGTAAATGTGTAGGGATATTCAGCGTCATTTAGATGGAAATGATCACCTTTGCCGCGTTCGTTATCGAAACCCACTACACGCTTGCCATCGACGATATAAACCAGACGATATTTGTAGCCGTGCGTGGTCGGAGGTACAGGTTCTGGCACACGCCAAACCACTAACTCAATGCCATCGCCGGTGGGCGATATGTCGCGGAAACGGGTAATTAACTCGGCTTTCATGTTGGCAATATAGCCAACAATCTAAATGGCTGTCAACAGATGACACTTGAACAGTGCAGGTCATCACACCTGATTCTTCACAATCCAACGAGCGAATAATTCCACTGCCAAGCGGTAACTGCCCTCTGTACCCTCCACAATTTCCTTGCGGATGAGGCTTTGGATAGCGGGCAGAAAAGCAGCATCTGCCAACACTGATTCCGTTTTGCCCGTCGCTAATGCCCGCATCACTTGCTGTTCTGTTGCGGAATTATCCTTGCGCCATGTATCCGAGAAGTAGGCGGAGGCTGAAACCAGCGTTTTTTCCAGTGCGGTGTTGAGGTCGTCCGGGGTGGCGGTGGTTTGTTGTTTGCTGTTGAGGTAGTTGACGAGTTCGGAGGCTACCGCTTGCAACAGGTAAGGCTGGCAATGGGTGATACGGATGATGTCATCCACCACGCCCGCTGCGTAGTGCAGTTCTGGCACGGGTTTGGTCAGGAGTTCGCGGGCAGATTCGGCATCCAAATAGCTGAGTTCGAGGGTGCGGGTATTGATCAGGTAATTCGCCCAGTTCAGGCGGGTTAGCTCTTCAAAACGGTGGCTACCAGACACGAGTACAACAATGGATTTGCTGTGCTGGATCAGGTTACGCAGCTTGCCCAGCACCTTTTCGGAAATATCGCCGTTGATGATGGAGTTTTCCAGCTCTTCGTATTCGTCGAAAGCCAGCAGAATGCGCTTGCCGCGCTGTTCAGCGATTTTCTGTGCTTGCGTTAAGAACTGGTCAAGTTGGGTGAAGGCGTTTTTATCAAACTGTTCGATTTGCGGTTGACGCAACCCGCGTACTGAATCACTTTGATACAGCACATTAAAAAGATCATGGGCGAGGTTGTAGCAAAAGGCTTGGTCGCTTTCGTGCCATTTCGCATCCTGACAGTCGATGTAGACAGGTTCGAAGCGGCTGCGCGGCAAATTTAGCAAGGTCGAGGATTTACCCGTGCGACGACGACCATACAACAATAATGACGGACTTTGCTCTGTATTCAAGATGTACTTTTCGATTGCCAATAGAATGTCACGCCGCCCAACAAACATGGTATTGTCGCGCTCCTGTAAAGGGCTTCCCGCCACATAAGGGTTTGATAATTCTTGAAGGGAGAATTGTTTATACAGACTTTCTTGCTCTGCTTTAATTATATTCAACCATTTTGTAGCCAATGTTTCAAAGGCTGTACCGACAGGTGCTGCTGTTAGCCTCATTATTGTTCGGAACTTAGTCATTTCTATAACTAGTTCATTTAACACATTCAACTGCCCAACATGGGTTTGACGGTTCTGATAGTCCATCGCTATATTAGCAATGTTATTAAGCTGTTTACGTGTATCCTGCAAGCCTGTTGGCAAGGCTTTATCATCACTTGGGAAAACAGCAAGTACATCATTAAGTATAGCCAATCTAGAAATTGAGTTAATTTCCTGTAAATCCCAGCCAACTACGACAACAAGTGCTTTGAATGCAGCTTTGCGTTGAAGTGGTCGCTCACGAATGATAAAGAAAATTTCATCCAAACCTTGCTGGTATTCTTTTTTTACTATACCTATTAACCACTCTTCAAGAAATGGCAATGGCATCCGAATCATTTTATCCCAATAAACTGGTGAGTTCTTGATAAGTACCAACGAACTACTTTCATAAGTATAATGCCAGTATTGCCACAAGTGTGGAATCAAATAAAAAGGTCTAAAGTATAAAAAAGAGAAGCCAAACAAAAACGCCAAAAAATAATAATTAATAGGCAACACATTAAAAGAATTTTCCAAACCCCAACCTAGTAATACCGCTATTAATGAAAATGGTATTTTTCCAGATAATCCTGATATTGCTCCAAAAAACAACCCAAGAAATAGCCATGAAGCTATTGAAACAAACAACCCTACAAACCCACCTAATAACAACCCAATAAACAAGCCAATCACAAACCCTGCATAGAACCCAAAAAATAAGCAAAATAATACACCTATACAAAGCCCTATAATTAAAAAAACTATAAATATCTTATAGCCACGAAAACTATCATTCAAAAAATTTATATTAAATAATAAATTAACACACTCTCCTCCCTCTATAGTTAAAAAAAATATTAATAAGGCAACCATAGTGGCTACTGAGTAAGTTTTCAAGAAAAAAATTATAGACTTTTTTTTAGGGAATTTTTTTGTTTCTTCATCTAATAGTAAAGGATCAAAGAAAGCCAAGTATAAATAACGAAACTCTTTATGGATAAATTTCAGCATGGTTATTGTCCTGTAGCCAGATCGCGGACGGCTTTGATGAGGGCTAACTTCTCACCAATACTTTCGACCGAAAAGAAGCTTTTCGTTCTGCTTAATTTACGCCAATCATGTTCACCGCCCAGAAACTGTTTGTACACTTTCGCGGTTTTATCCAGCATTTCGTCATTACTCCATGCAAACCCATTTTCACGCCATTGCAGCAACATATCGCAAAAGATTTGGACTTTGAGCGGGTGCGCCTCTACATACCGATTAATGAAATGCAACTCTTGGGGGGTAAATTGTGCAATGACTTGGTAATGTGCAATAAACTGCTCAACGTCTGGCGGCGTAAAATCCCCCAATTCAGCAATGGAAAAAATATTGAAAAACGGCGAAGTGAGCTTTTTTTCGAGTGAATAGACTTCCAACGGCAAGCGTGATGCCGTCACCACAGCCAAACGCTGATGATTGCACATGGTACGGAATTGATTGAAAAACTTATCTGAAAATTCTGATGGATTATCAAACAAACCCTCAAACTCATCCAGACACAGAACGACTTTCACGCCTTGGGCGACCAGCGTTTTAATGGCGTTATCAAAAGTGATTAAATTGCGGATGAGTGTGTTGTCATCCTTGATGCCATCAGTCGGCAAATCCAAGGCTTGCAATACAGTTTGCAGAAAATCGACCACCGTTTGCGCACAAGCATCGGTCAGTTCGATATACACAAAGCGGAAACGGCTGTCATCCAAGCGGTCATTGCCCGTCTGAAACAAATGGTACAGCAGGGATGACTTGCCAATACGCCGCTCACCCACCACCGAACAACTTTGCATCGTCTTGAGGCGCGTCACAATGTGCAGCAACTCCGCTTTGCGCCCGATAAAGTCACTGGGATTCTGGATTGTGCCACGCACAGTGAATGGATTTTCCAACACAAACCCTCCAATTTTTCAGCAAGTATAGGTGACAGGTAGAAAGGCAACAATGCCGATTTTGCCAAGCCCCCTGAAACGGTCTACTATCCCCAAAGACACACGACGGAGCATTAATTAACATGCCAGCACTCGCCGCAAAATGAAAATTACCCCAGAACAATACCTTGCCGCAGAAATGGACGCGCCCACCCGCAGCGAATACGTCCAAGGCGAAATCTACGCAATGGCAGGCGCAAGCGACGGGCATGTAACCGTAAACGCAAACTTGATCACCCTGATCAAACCCCACCTACGCGGCTCTGGCTGCAAGCCCTACATCAACGACATGAAAGTGCGCATCGGCACGGATGATGCCTACTACTACCCCGACCTGCTGGTTTCCTGCGACCCTGCCGACCACAAACGCAACTACATCAAACAGTCCCCACTGTTAATCGTCGAGATTCTGTC
Source organism: Candidatus Thiothrix sulfatifontis (assembly GCA_022828425.1). Taxonomy (NCBI): domain Bacteria; kingdom Pseudomonadati; phylum Pseudomonadota; class Gammaproteobacteria; order Thiotrichales; family Thiotrichaceae; genus Thiothrix; species Candidatus Thiothrix sulfatifontis. Next base: position 1,594,151 of record CP094685.1, on the reverse strand, counting down.
ATCCAGCACCGAAGCCTACGACCGAGGCGGCAAGTTTGCCTTTTACCGCCAATTGACCAGCTTGCAAGAATACGTACTGATTGATCCGCGCACCTACGGCGTCGACGTATTCCGCCGCACCCCACAAAACCGCTGGGAACTGTTCAATTTTGAAGGTGCTGATGCTGAAGTCGAATTTGCCAGCATCAATTTCCACTGCCCAATGCAAGCCGTTTACGAAGACGTGGATTTTGAACTGGTTTAGCAAACATCACTTAAACGGATTTTGAATCACAAGCTGTTCAATCTCCCGCCCATCCTGCATGTCTTCGCTAAACAATATTTGGCAATTCGCCTGCAACGCCGCTTCCACAATTAGGCTATCCCAAAAGGAAAAGGCTTTGCTCTGATGACGTTTCATGGCAGACGCGATAATCATCTTATCCACTTGCACCAAAGGATATTCCGCAAAATCATTAACGATTTCTTCAACCTCTTCGGCTGGAAGTGCCTGCTTACCCATTTTGCTCAATGTGACATACAGCTCTTGTAGCACTTGGGTACTCACGATCAATTGCCCATCACCACCAAACTGACCGATCAAACGTTTGGCAATCGCTTGTTTTTCTGGCTCATTTTTATCGAACGCATACACCAACACATTCGTATCGAAGAATGCCTTAGCGCTCATAAAGCGCTTCCCGTGTCCACTTACGCCCTGCACTACTGAAAGTCGATGCTTCAGCTTTTTTCAAAATACGATCCGTGGTTTGCTGATAACGCTGGTTGCGGCTAATGAACTCCTTGATGAAATTGCGGATGATGGCATTCAACGACGTACCTTGTTGAACCGCTGCGATGCGTGCTTGCTTGAGATCTTCATCATCAAGCGTAATGGTAAAATTAGTCATAAAACAATACCCGTGAAGTCGTGTAACACGGGTTCAGTGTAACACGACATTTTAACACCGTCAGTACATCCATTTTACACAATCCCCGTTAACCTGCTAAAGTTCTACTTAAACGTAGCACTTGAGGATTTCCCTATGCAAACCATCGGTATCAAAGAGCTGAAAACCAACCCCGCTGTCTTAACCAAAGCAATGGAAGCCAAAGAACACCTGCTGATTTCCAAACGCGGCAAACCTTTTGCGCTCGCCACGGCGCTGGATGACCCTTTGTTTGATTTAGGCTTAAAAACATGGCTGCTCACCCGCGCCTATGCGGACGGCGGTTTATCCATGGGGCAACTGGCTCGCGCACTGGATAAATCCTATACCGACATCGCCAAGTTACTGAATCTGCTCAATATTCCGGTATTGGATTACGATCTCGCCGATGAACTGGACACGTTGGAAAGCCTCGGATGAGCCACGCCATTATCAGTGACAGCAGCAGCCTGATCATGGTAACGAAACTCGAACGGCTGGATTTGCTTACCAACCTATTCCTGCAAATCTACATTCCCCAACGGGTCGCCGAAGAAATCACGGCCAAGGAAGATCGTGTCGCCCGCGCCGTTTTAAATCACCCCGCCTTTACCGTCATCGCCAGCACTGACCATAGCCTGCTCGCCTTACTGGATGGCACGCTCGACTATGGCGAAGCCGAAGCCATCACTCTAGCGCAAGAAAAACAGTTACTACTGCTAATCGACGAGAAAAAAGGGCGAAAAATTGCCAAGAACATGGGGCTAAAAATCATCGGACTGCTCGGCGTATTGCTAATAAACCAACGACGCGGGCATCTCCTCGTTACGGAAGTATTGGACTTGCTGGCACAAATCAAGCGGATGAATTTCCGCCTGTCCGCCCAACTGGAAAGCGATTTTCTGCAACAACTGCAACGCTGAAAATATCAGCCCGTTTTAATGCCCCGCCTCATACGGCAACGACGAATGGTGCAAGAAAATCACCAGCCGCCCATCCCCCGCCCGCCGATACGCAAACGTAAACTCCACCTTGGTTTCCGCCCTCGTTTTTGCATCGGTAAAATAGTAATTGCCCATCGCCCCCGCCGAATCCACATCCAAAAACACACTGTTATTCTCAAAACGCACCGCCGCCCACGGATGCAGCGCAAACCCATGATCTTCGTGAGAATCACCGCCCACAAAATACGAAATCGCCTGCTCAAACGTTTCGCGGAACTGGTCATGCGCCGCTTTGGTCGGCTTGAACAACACCTTGCCCTCGCCGTAATTGTATAAACGCCGCACCAATGCTTCCGCCGCCGCTTTCGCCGCCGTTGGTTGCGCCGCCAATTTGCCAATCGCCACTAAACCATCCGCCCACGTTTGCTGCGCTTGCAACACTTCCGCCTCGGTAATCGCGGGGTGAATTGCCAGATAATTTGCCAGCCGCACCCCCGTCATAAACGCTTGCACCTTCGCCACATCCTTCACACCGGGCGCGGATTCCACCCCGCTGCTCACATCCACCGCATACACGCGGCTGGTGCGAATTGCTTCCGCCACATTCTCCGCCGTCAACCCGCCCGCCAAAATGATCGGCTTAGGATAATCTTGCGGCACTTGCGTCCAATCAAAGGTTTCGCCCGTGCCACCCGCCGCGCCCGGTGCATGGCTATCCACCAAAAAGCCTTGCGCATCGGGGAAACGCGCCGCATACGCCGCAAAGCCACCCGCCTCCTCCAGCCCTTTCATGCCCACTGCTTTCATATACGGGCGTGAAAATTGGCGGCAATACTCCGGCGTTTCCGAACCGTGGAATTGCAAAATATCCAACGGCACGGCTGCCAATACTTCGCGCACAAAATCCGCCTCCGCATCCAAAAACAAGCCCCCCACGGTCACGAAGGGCGGCATAGCGCGGCAAATCTCCACCGCTTGCGCGATGCTCAAGTTGCGCTTGCTCTTGGGGTAAAACACCAAACCCACTGCATCCACGCCGCTTGCGCCGACCATTGCCGCATCCGTGACTGACGTGATTCCGCAAACTTTTACCCGACAACGCATAGCCATGATTCCTGAGCAATAAAAACCGCAAAGTTACCACAGACAGCTTGTCAGCCAAACAGGAAAGCGCGATGGCATTGCTTTACGATAAGCGCATGTACGCAACATTACCCGACTACAACAGCGCCCTCCCCTTGCCCCGCATGGTCAACATTCCACCGGGACGTTTCCTCATGGGCGGGCTGGATGAACGCGACGACGTGGAAGGCGGTTGCACCCTCAACGAACGCCCGCCGCGTTACGTGTACATTGCCGCCTTTGCATTGGGGCGCTACCCCGTCACCTTTGAAGAATACGATGCGTTTTGCGAGGCAAACCGATTCCCACTCCCCGACGACCAAGGCTGGGGGCGCGGCAAGCATCCGGTGATTAATGTCAGTTGGGACGATGCGCAAGCCTATTGCCGCTGGCTCAGCGCCTTGAACGGCGGGCATTACCGCTTACCTTCCGAAGCCGAATGGGAATACGCCACCCGTGGCGGTACAAACGCCGCATACCCGTGGGGAATGCAGGCAACCGCGCAACACGCCAACCACGCGATGCAGCACGGCATGACCACGCCCGTCGGCACGTACCCCGCGAATGCGTTCGGCTTGCACGACGTGTGCGGCAATGTGTGGGAATGGGTGCAAGATTGCTGGCACGATTCCTACCAGGGCGCCCCCGTCAACGCACAAGCATGGGAAGAAGCAGGCAACCACCACGAGCGCGTGCTGCGTGGCGGTTCGTGGAACGATAGACCGCGCTATTTACGCGCCGCCTACCGGGTCAAGGATTATGCCAGTGGTCGCCAATGTTTTCGTGGCTTCCGCGTGGCGCGTTCGCTTTGATGCGAATTTGAGCTTATTTGAAGATTTCGTTGAAAAACGCCTGCATTCCTGCCCAAGAACGCTGATCCGCTTTTTCATCGTATTTCAGGTTTTCAATGCCGTACTTGCCTGCATTCGGATTGGTGAAACCGTGGCGTACACCGCTGCCATACGCGACAAACTGCCAATCCGCGCCGGTTTTTTCCATCTGTTCCGTAAACTTATTCACCGTCGCAGGCGGCACCATACCATCCGCATTGCCGTGGAACGCCAGCACTTTGGTTTTGATTTCCGTGCCATCCGGTGCAGACGGTAATGAACCGTGGAAACTCACTACGCCGTCAATGTCCGTACCGCTGTAAGCCATTTGCAGGATCGTACCGCCGCCGAAGCAGTAACCAATCGCCGCGAGTTTTGCCGCGTCTACTTTGGCGCTTTTCTTGAGCTGTTCCAAACCCGCGTTGGCGGTGGCACGCCATGCGTCAACGTCGGAGGTTACTTCCGTCATCCATTCCTTGGCTTGCTCTGGCTTATCGGTGGATTTGCCTTCGCCGTACATATCCGCCGCAAACGCGACGTAACCCAGTTTAGCTAAGGCTTCGGCACGGTTTTTGGCGTGATCGTTTAATCCCCACCATTCGTGGATGACTAATACGCCGGGGCGTTTTTCGGTGACGGCATCGTCGTAATACATCTGACCGACGAATTTTGTGCCGTCGTGTTCATATTGCACGGCTTCGCTTTTGACGGCTGCCATGACGTTGCTTGCCAGCAGGGATAAGCCAGCGATTGCCAGCATTGATAGTTTTTTCATGTAACGTTCTCCTTTGGGGTCATCCATACGTTTTTTGCACGTAAGTCTCGACCAATGCCTGAAACTCTTGTGCAATATTGTCGCCTTTCAGCGTAACGGTTTTGTGTCCGTCTTCATAAACGGGGGCAACGGGCACTTCGCCGCTGCCCGGTAAACTGATACCAATGTTAGCGTGTTTGCTTTCGCCCGGCCCATTAACCACACAGCCCATCACCGCGACCGACATGCTTTCCACGCCCGCGTATTGATCTTTCCACACCGGCATTTGCTCGCGCAGCCAGTTTTGAATGTCTTCGGCGAGGTGTTGGAAATAGTCGCTGGAGGTACGCCCACAACCGGGGCAAGCCACCACTTGCGGCGTGAACGAGCGCAAGCCGAGTGCCTGCAAAATTTCCTGTCCAACGATCACTTCTTTTTCACGTTTGGCGTGCGGTTCAGGTGTCAGGGAAATTCGGATGGTGTCGCCAATGCCTTCTTGCAACAAAATCGAAAGCGCGGCGGTGGAATACACAATGCCCTTGCTACCCATACCCGCTTCAGTCAAACCAAGGTGCAACGGGTAATCGCAACGGCTCGCCAAATCGCGGTAAGCCCTTACCAAACCCTGCACTTCGCTCAGTTTGCACGACAAAATAATGTGGTCGTGCGGCAAACCGTATTCTTCGGCTTTGGCAGCACTGGTGAGCGCAGATTCAATCAGCGCGGCGTGCATCACGTCATACAATTCCAGCGGTTGCGCCAGTTTGGAATTGTCATCCAGATTGCGTGCCAGCAATTCCTGATCGAGCGACCCCCAATTCACGCCAATGCGCACCGGCTTGTCGTAACGGCAGGCGAATTCGATCATTTGCGCAAATTGTTCGTCACGCTTTTTGCCACGCCCAACATTGCCGGGGTTAATGCGGTATTTGGCGAGGGCTTGCGCACATTCGGGAACGGCGGTGAGCAGCTTGTGCCCGTTGAAATGGAAATCGCCAATCAGTGGTACATCACAACCCATTTTATCGAGGCGTTCGCGCACTTCGGGGACGGCTTGCGCGGCTTCCAGCGAATTCACGGTAATGCGTACCAACTCCGAGCCAGCGCGGAATAATTCGGCACATTGCGCCGCTGTACGCACCGCATCCGCCGTATCGGTGTTGGTCATGGATTGCACCACGACGGGGAATTCGCCGCCGACGGTGACATTGCCCACCTTCACAGGAACAGTGCGGTGGCGTGGAATAAGGTGATTGTTTGCCATGTTGTTTTCAGTGTGTTGCAAGATTGCAGACATTATGCCCTATCGTGCGATAATTGGCAGTGACAGGATTATTTTGGCGGGACTATGCGAACACTTTTTTCTTTGATCGAATCACCGATGCACCCCAACTTCAGTGTGTTGTATCAGCAACTTGGCATCGCGGAACAACGTTTCACTGCCGCTCGCAAGCTGCACAAAGCGCTGCAACAACAGCCGCCGGATTTTCTGGTCGGCGAATTTATCTACGGCTTTGGCAACAACTACGCGGGCGCGAATGTGTGCAATTTGGATGTCACCCTACGCGCCTTGCAGCGTTTTTCACCGCATACCAACGTGATTGTTTTAGTCCCTCCGAATGAAGCGCCATACGTGGAGAAGTTGTTGGAATTATTTCCCATTCACGCTGTGCTTACCTACCCCGTCAACCCGCAAGCCATGCAGGATGCCTTACAAATCCTTTTGTAAATCCGCCACCAATGCCGCAATCACCTCACCCAACGCCTGATTCAAGGCTTCGACAATTTTGCCTGTGCTGACTGGCACAGCGTCTTTGCGGACAGCATAGCGGTGCTGACCCAGCAAATGCTGATCCGTCACCCGTACCAGAGAAGCGTCCATCACGACTTCCACCGCTGCATCGTCCTTAGCATCCTTGGGGTATTCCGCCTGAAAATCAGCAACCCGCAGCAGCAATTTGTAATTGCCCTCCTGACCCAACATTTGCTCGGAAACGGCTTGAAAACCGTCACTACGCGCCAAAGCGTCCAGTATCACCGCGTGCAAATAAACCGACAAATCATCCGGCCAACGGCTCTGCGCAATAAAATCCTGCTGCAAGGGCGATTTGATCAACACAATCCGCTCACTATCCAATGCAGGGCTGACCATCACTTTCGGCACATACAGATTAACGGCAAGCCGCTGCGATGCCGTAGCAACCGACGGCGCTAAACGGTAAGTTTGCTCAACCGGCAAATCACTTTTCAACGGCACAGAACACGCGGACAACAACACCAATAACAACACAAACACCCAATGATTCATCGTGGCAACTCCGTTCCCTGTGGCACAGGCTGATAAATAAGCTGCGAAGGATTTTGCTCCAACGCATCGCTCAACTGGCGCACCGACACCGCTGTCCGGCGTGATTCTTCCAGTAATTGCTTGAGGTTTTCACCCCCTTCGCCCAACAACTCATTCAAGCGTCCTTCGTTATTCACCACCACGCGATCGAGGTCTTTTGCCAAGGTATCCACCCGCTGCGAAGTTTGCGCAAGCGATGTCAGGGTGGTCTGCAACGCCTGCATATTGCCTGCCAAACCCTTTTCTGACTGCTTGACTGCACTCTCCACGCTCGTGACCAACGCACCAAGTTCGTGGCTGACTTGATTCAAGTTCGCGATCAGTTCGGGAATCTTGGTGGTGGCCGCATCCAAGTTGGTAAGTACGCCAGCAAAATGTTGACGGTTATCAGCACTTAAAACTTCATTCGCGGCACTCAGCAACACCGACAAATTCTTTTCCAAATCCGGCAATTTTTGCACCAAAGCATCCAGTTCCGTCGGTTTGGTCGGAATCACGGGGAATTCCTGCCCAGCATCCAACGTTAAGGTGTTGGCGGGCACAACATCATCCTGCGCCAGATTCACAAACGGCACCCCCGTCAAACCTTGTTGGCGCAAGGTGGCAACGGTTGCCGCATTCACTGGCGTGCGGGTTTCCAGCTTCACACGCACGGCCACACGCGCAGAATTATCAGGCAACAAAAACACGTCGGATACTTCGCCCATTTTTATTCCCATGTAACGCACTTCACTGCCACGCTGCAAACCTTCCACCGGCGTATCAAAATGAATGTCATACGTCACAGTCACCTCGGCAGGCTTATCGTAGAACAAGCCTGCGAAAAGAAACCCTGCAACGGCGATCACCAGCGTGAATAAGCCAACCAACAAATAATGCGCATCACGTTCCATCACGGTTTCCTCATCAGGGTTTGCGCACGCACGCCGCTGAAATATTGCTGTATCTGCGGGTGGGGATTAGCCAAAATTTCCGGCAAAGTTCCCACCACCACGTGTTTATCCACCAGCATAGCGATGCGCTCACAGGTTGAGAATAAACTGTTCAGATCATGCGTCACCATGACAACCGTCAGCTTGAGGTGCCGGTGCAAGGTGCTAATGAGCGCATCGAATTCATCGGCAGATACCGGGTCAAGCCCAGAAGTCGGCTCATCCAGAAACAGTACCACCGGGTCTAACACCAAGGCACGCGCCAAAGCCACGCGCTTCACCATACCACCGGATAATTCAGCGGGAAATTTGTGCACCACCGTCGCATCCAACCCCACCATTTGCAGCCGCACTAACATCAACGCATGGCACTCTTGCGCTGTCAAACTGGAAAATTCGCGCAACGGAAACTGGATATTATCCCCCACGCTTAATGATGAAAATAACGCACCCCGCTGAAACATCACCCCCCATTGCTGGTTCAAACGCACCAACTCATGGGGCGGCAAGCGAGTTAAATCCTGATCATTAAAATAAATTTCCCCGCTGTGAGGCGGGTTCAACCCTAGAATCGTGCGCAACAATACCGACTTGCCCGACCCTGAGCCACCGACAATCCCCAACACTTCGCCTTGGGCAATATCAAGGTTCAAATCGTCGTGCACGCGCTGCGTACCGAATTGATTGACGAGCTTGCGAATGCTAATTAACGTTTTCACGCCTAAAACCCCAAGCGATAAAACAATACCGAAAATAGTGCATCCAACAGTAATACCACAAAAATCGCATCCACCACCGCTTTAGTGGTGTGTTCCCCCAAACTAGCCGAGGAACCCGTGACGCGCATTCCCTGCCAACACGCAATCAAGGCAATCACCAACGCAAAAAACGGGGCTTTGATCAAACCTGCCGCCAAGGTACGAAAATCCACGTTTTCCGATACCCGCACAAAAAATTGCACAAACGAAATATCCAAGATCACCGATGAAATCAATGCCGCCGCCGCTAACGCCATGATATTTGCCAACACCGTCAACAAAGGCAAGGCAATCACCAACGCCACCAAGCGCGGCACGACCAGAATCACGAACGGGTCTTTGCCCATCACCTGCAAGGCATCCACCTCCTGATTGGTTTTCATCAAGCCAATTTCTGCCGCGAACGCACTGCCTGACCGCCCTGCCACCATGATCGCCGTCAGTAATACGCCGAGTTCGCGCAGCACGGAAATCGCTACCATATCCACCGTGTAGATTTCCGCCCCCAAATCGCGCAATTGCCCGCCGCCTTGGTAAGTGATCACAATGCTGATCAGGCAAGCAATCAACGCCACGATGGGAATCGCACTCACGCCGGTGGTAAAGACGTGATGGAACATTGAGCGGATGCGGAATAAGTGCGGGGAGAATAAACACGTGAAGAGCGCGACGAGGCTGTGCCCGAAGAAAGTGACAAAGGAACGCAGGGTAGTAAGCGTATGAGAAAGCGATAAAGAAGGCGAATGGTATACGCTCCCTTCCTTCCCTTTACTCTCAAAATACCCTAAATATTCGGAGGGGAAATGCTCGAAACGGACGCTGTAACCTTGCCGCATCCAGCGTTGCGCCTGCTGATAAACAAACCAAGCAGCGGTTACATCCAGCCGCGCCACCGCTAGTGCATCCACCACCAGCGGCGTACCCGCAACCGGCTGAACCTGTTGCAAGGTTATTTTAATCGCAGCAACTTGCGCAAACGTCCACTCACCCTGCAAATGCAGGTTTAACGCTCCCGCTTGTGTTTCCTGCTGTAGTTTAATCATTGTTATACTGAAATTCCTCGCGAGTGGTTAACCACTCTTGTCCACACAATAGCAGTGAGAAACCCGAATGGGAATGCGTAATAACAAATTGGATCAATGGCTACAAGCCGGACTCATCACCCCCGCGCAACACGCCAACATTCTCAACTTTGAAGCCAAGCAACGCCCACCTACCAACGGCTGGCTGTACAGCTTCATGGTGCTAGGTGCAGCAATTATCGGGCTGGGCATCCTCTCCCTGATCGCTGCAAATTGGACGCATATCCCCGATAGCTTCAAATTAGGGGTGGATTTCGCCCTGCTGGGTTTGTTAGCCATCGGTATTTACACGCAATACCCGCAGCGGCAACACGGCGTATGGTTCGAGGTCTTGCTGGCAGGTTTTCTGGTGCTGTGTTTAGCCAGTATCGGGCTGATTGCGGACATTTTTGAGGTCAGCGGCAAGTGGTATCACGCGCTGCTGTTCTGGGCATTCAGCACGTTTTTACTGATTTTGTTTGCGCGGCACTTATGGACTCGGCTGTTTTGGGTAACGTTATTTGTGCAAGGCATGTGCTGGAGTTTGGTGACTGCCAGCAGTGTGGAAAGCGGGCAATGGCTGGAAAAACTGCCAGCGGTGTTCTTACTCGCGCCCTTGCTAAGCGCGGTGCTGTATTACGCAGCCACGCACCTGAAAGCGTTGTATAGCTTGCGCAGTAGCCTGTTTTTTTGGTTTCAACTCAGTGCCATCTGTGCGTTAGCGTTTGCGGATATTGCGCGTTCGGGCGGGGAATTGGCGGATTATCCGCTGGCATGGTTTCTGCCCGCTTACGTGATGGCAGGGCTATTGGCACTCGGCATTGTGTTGCACACGGAATACCGTTGGCTCAATCGCGGGTTATTGCTGGGTGCATTGGGCTTGTTATTGCTGTATTACCACCCGGATTTAGTGTTCAGCGGGCAAAGCCGTTACACCTTATTTGGCTCTGAAGCACAGGAAGCGGTGAGTTTTTGGCAAGCCGATGATTTACGAGCGCCCTTGCTGACGCTGGCGATTCTGTTTTTGTATGCCCTGCACGCCGGGAATAGCGGGCATCAACGCACCTTTAATGTGGTGACATTTTTGATCGGGTTACGCTTTGTGATTCTGTATTTTCAGGCAATGGGCGGATTAGCGGCAACTGGCGTGGGACTGATTTTGTCGGGCAGTTTGATCATTGGCATTACGTGGTTGTGGTATCGCGGGCGCGACCGTCTGCACGCTTGGGCAAAGGGGTTACGCGCATGAAACGCCAACATTGGTTACTAATCGCTTTGCTGTTACCGATTTTAGCACTGGGGGTTTATGCTTATTGGGCTTCCCACGGTTCCCCGTCTGTGCCCATTTCCGGCACATCCAGCACCAAGTCGGTGGTGGGATAACCCACACAGAATAGACCCATGCCAGCCGCCGCGTCTTCTTCAAACAGCGCCAGCGGCTCGCCGTCGGGGTAATGCATTGCCCCTGACACGATTTTACCCAGACACACGCCACATACCCCGCCACCACACCCCCACGGCACGGGAATGTCTTGCCGTAAAGCGGCTTGCAATACCGTTTCCCCTGCCCTGACGTCGAATTGAAACGGGGTTTGCAAAATGGTGACGCGGTATTTCATGGGCGGCTTACTTGGGGAATTTGTAGTAGGTTTCGTTCAGGAAGGCGGTCACATTATCCAAATCTTCATCGAACAGTTTTGTGCCCAAGTTGGCATCACAGCGGCGCACTTGCCCTGCCAACATCGTCAAATCCGTCATCTTGCGGTCAGCACGGGTATAGACGCCGGAATCGTGGCAACCGATGCAATTAGCATCGTGAATCGCCTGACCGGGGTGTCCACCAGCGGCAACCACGGGTGCCGTTGCGGGAGCAGGTGCAGTCGATGCGCTTGCCTGCGTGGTTTGTGCGGCGGGTTTAGCGGCTTCGGTTGCGGGCGCACTCGCTTTTTCGCCGCAAGCACTGAGGGTAAAAACTAACGCTAATAGCGGTAACATGAGGATTTTTTTCATGGGAATTCTCCATTCCATTTATAATAAACGCCCTGTAGTATGCCGCAAATCTTGGTTGAAACGAAATCCTGTATCCGTGACACGTGTTTTCTACACTTTGGCTCTTTATCTGTTGGTGCCGGTAATGGTGCTGCGTTTGTTATGGCGTAGTCGCCAGCAATCTGCGTACCGGCAACGGCTGGCGGAACGTTTCGGCTACGTCGCCGCACGTACCGACATCACGCGACCGTGCATCTGGATACACAGCGTCTCGGTGGGTGAAACCATTGCGGCACGTCCGCTGGTCGAACACTTGCTACGCACCCACCCCACCCATCAGTTGTGGATCACCACCACCACTCCTACTGGCTCAGACACGGTGAAACGGCTGTATGGCACGCGGGTATTGCACAGTTATTTCCCCTACGATTTGCCCGGTGCGTTGCAACGCACGTTGCAACGGATACAGCCGCAACTGGTGCTGATCATGGAAACCGAAATCTGGCCGAATCTGTATCACGCTTGCCAGCGACAGCAGATTCCCTTGCTGCTGCTGAATGCGCGGTTGTCGCAACGCTCATTCCAACGTTACCGCAAACTTCAGGCGTTGACCCGCCCTACCCTTGGCACTATTCGCTGGATTGGCGCAAGAAGCACGCAAGATGCAGACTATTTCCAACAACTTGGGGCGGATGCGGCGCGGATAGGTGTCTGTGGCAATCTGAAGTTTGCCCTGCAAATTCCCGCCGATCTACGGAAAAACGCGCAAGCACTCAAACAAACCTGGGGAACACGCCCGGTAATCGTGGCAGGTAGCACCCATGCCGGTGAAGATGAACCACTGTTGCGCGTGTTTGCCCGCTTGTGTGAAGTAGTTATCCCGAATGCATTACTGGTGCTCGTGCCGCGTCACCCCGAACGGTTTGAGGCCGTGTATCAGCACTGTGTCGCGGCACAATTTAACACCGTGCGCCGCAGCGCCGGTACACCGCTCAGTAGCACTACCCAAATTTTGCTAGGTGATAGCATGGGCGAATTGCTGCTGTGGTATGCGCTGGCAGATATAGCCTTCATCGGCGGCAGTTTAATACCGCGTGGCGGGCATAATCCGCTGGAAGCCGCCGCGTTTGGCGTACCGCTGCTCAGTGGGCAATACACGCACAATTTCACCGACTTATTTCCCCCCTTGTACGCCAATGGCGGCGCAATCGAAGTAGCGGATGAAACCGCGCTATACACCCAATGCCTGAACTGGTTACAAGACAACGCCAGCCGCCAGCAAGCCGGAGCACAAGCCGCTAACTTTTTCGCCCAACACCAAGGCGTGGTGGAATGCCTCATGCAACACCTCAGTCCCTATTTGGCAGAGACACGCTAAAATGTCGACCCCGAAGCGCATTCTGGTCATTATTCGGCGTTCCAATGGCGATGTGCTGTTAGCCTCCCCACTGCTGCAACATCTGGCAGCGCATTATCCGGGTGCCAGCATCGAACTGTTGGTCAACGACGATACCCTCGGCATTGCCAAAGCCTTGCAGCCGGTGCAACGCATCCATGTGTATTCGTACCAATGGAAAAAGCTACCGCTTAGGCAACGTTTGCGCCAGCAAATCGCCTTGCTCCGCCAATTATGGCAACGCTACGATCTGGCAATTTCCCTAACCACCACCGATAGCAGCGTGTTGTATGCCCGCTTATTCGGGCGGCAAGCCATTAGTGCGGTAGATGCCAAACCGCGCAAAAGCGGGTGGAAAAAGCAACTACTGACCGGCTATTACACCCTAGACCCACACCAGCACGTCGTCCTCAATAATCTGCAAGCTTTACGCCCGTTAGGAATCCCCCTTAGCACAGTGGAATGCCAAGTGCATTATTCCCCGCAAGCCAAAGCAGCCATGCTGGAAAAACTCCGCGCACACGGCATTGAACGCTTTATTATTTTTCACCCTTCCGCCCAGTACGGTTACAAGATTTACCCGGAAAACCTGCGCCATCAATTGTTAGCGCACCTGCACCGCTTGGGCATTGCCATTGTGGTCACGGGCGCAAGCACCGCGCTGGATCAGCACATCAAAGCCGCGTTACCGACGCTAGAGCGTGTGTACGATTTCATCGGCGCAACCAGTCTGGATGAATACATCGCCCTCAGCGATCTCGCCCTCGCTTACGTCGGCGGTGACACCCTGAATATGCACATTGCGGCTGCCCAAAACAAACGCATTTTTGCGATTTTTGGCCCCACCTTGCTGCCGCTGTGGTCGCCTTGGAGCAATGCCTTGCAGCGTGCCGCGACAGTCAGCCAAGCGGCGCAAACTTACGGCAATATCACCGTATTTCAAGCCGCTCTCCCCTGCGTACCTTGCGGGCAAGCCGGTTGCAATAATCAACACGGTGTCAGCGAATGCCTGACACACATTGACCCCGGCAGGATTGCTGCCGCCGTGCGTGACTGGCTCACCCTAACCCAACCGGATCGCCCCCATGACCAAGATTAGCGGACTCGTGATTACGTATAACGAGGAACGGCATATTCGCGCCTGCCTCGAATCACTGTGGCCAGTTTGCGATGAAATCATCGTCGTCGATTCACTCAGCACCGATGCAACCGTAGCGATTGCCACCGAAATGGGCGCAACTGTCTACCCACAAGCATTTTTAGGTTACGGCCCCCAAAAAAACCACGGGCTAAGCCACTGCCATCATGCATGGGTATTGAGTTTGGATGCGGATGAACGCTTGGATACCGATGCCGTCAACCCCATCCAACAGCTTGACCTCGCCAAACACCCTGATGCAGCGTACAGCTTGCGCCGCAAAAACCTGTTTCATGGCAAATGGATACGCTGTACTTCATGGTATCCCGACCAAGTGGTGCGTTTATTTAACCGCGAACACGCCCAGTTTTCCGCCGCACAATGCCATGAAAAAGTCGAAACCAACCGCCACACCGCCTTGGATGCGCACATCATCCATTACTCCTACACCGACTACCACGACATGCTCCACAAGCTAAATAAATATTCCACTCAGTATGCGCTCGATCAGGCAGGCAAGAAAAAAGTCAGCGTGTTCGCGCCCCCCTTGCACGGGCTGTTTGCGTTTCTCAAAAATTACCTGCTGAAAGGCGGTATCGGCTGCGGCTTTGATGGCTTGACGATTTCATTACTGAATGCACTGGGGTCTTACCTCAAATACGCCAAACTGTTAGAACAACAACGTTACGGCGGGGGTAAACCGTGAAAGTCAGCGGGTGTACATTTATTCGCAACGGGCAAATTCTGGGGTACCCGTTTATCGCCTCCATCCAATCCGTGCTGCCGATTGTGGATGAATTCGTCATTGTGGTCGGGCAAAGCGAAGACGATACCTTGCAAATTCTCCGCGACCTCCACGAACCCAAAATCCGCATTATCGAAACGGTGTGGAATGACCACATGCGTGTCAAAGGTTACGTCTACGGGCAACAAAAAATGATCGCGCAATTTGCCTGCACTGGCGACTGGATTTTCTACCTGGAAGCGGATGAAGTGGTGCATGAAAACGACTTGCCGCGCATTCAAGCCAGTATGCAACAACACCTGCACGATGAGCGCGTCGAAGCCCTAACCTTTGATTACCTGCACTTTTACGGCAATGCCAACACCTATTTGTGGTCGCCGGGCTGGTATCGCCGCGCCCCAAGCATCATTAAAGCCTCGGTCAGAAGTTACGCCCCCGACGGTTTGTTTTGGCTGGTCTTAGCCTCCAACAAACACGGGCGTTACCCCAACGCCGCGCACACTGGCGCAACCATCTACCACTACGGCTGGATCAGAAGCGAAGCGCAAATGAACCTCAAAGCCAGTTGGGTGGAAAAATATTGGAACAAACGCAATGCCGCAATTGATTACCGCGAGATGGATGCCCGCATTTTGCGCGAATTCAACGGCACTCACCCGGCTGTGGTACAAGATTGGCTCCCCGCCGCCGCTGGTTTATTTCAAACCAACCCCGCGTATCGCCCCACTCGCAAACAACAAAAACACGGGTGGATGCTGCATCTGGAACGCTGGTTTGGGCTAGAACTCAGCAAAAAACACTACCGCCTCATTCATTCAGTAAAGCGGTAGCGATTGCCACATTGTCCCGCAGGTGCTTGGGATTCAACGTCCCCAGCACCACACTGGTGACACCTTGCTGGGCAAAAATAAACGCCAATGCTTGTTCCACTGGATTGCCGCTGCTTGCGCCGAGCTTATCCAAATGCCCGCTGGCAAAGGCTTTTTTCACCAGCACCGCTTTGTGTTGCGCCGCCGCTGCTTCCAGCACGGGCAATTCATCGGTATACACCGGATTGTAAGCCGCCATCACCACATCACAGCCGAGTTCATACGCCAGCAATGCGCCTTCCACCGTTTTGGAGGAAATGCCCACCGTGCGAATCCAGCCTTGCTGCTGCATGGCTAACAGCGTATCCAGCACCGCTTCCTCGCGCAAAATCCGCACATCATCACCGTCCGAATGAATCAGCACCATGTCGAGGTAATCGGTTTTCAGCAAACGTAGGCTGTTTTCCACGCTCTGGCGCGTCCCTGCGGCGCTGAAATCAAAGTGGGATTCGCCATCGGCAAACCGTTCCCCCACTTTGGTTTCGATCACCCATTCGTGACGGGCATTCGGCAATAACTTGCCAATACGTGCTTCACTCAAGCCGTAAGCAGGCGCGGTATCCAGCAAGTTAATCCCAAGATCGAACGCCAGCGCGAGCAATTCCCGCACCTCGCGATCCGTGGGCAATTCAAAGCCTTGCGGGTATTTCACCCCCTGATTGCGCCCGAACTTCACCGTTCCCAAGCCCAGAGGACTCACCGCAATGCCCGTATTCGCTACCAGACGCTTTTCCATCATCCAAAAATATCCTTGTAGCTGGCATACACCGCACCCATCATGACTGGAATCAGCACAATAAACCCTAACATGAGTGGAATCGCCGCTAAAAATGTCAAACCTAGATAAATCAACGCGAATATCACGAATGGTAAAGCGTTAGCCCATGCGCCTTGAAAGCTGGCTTTGACCGCAGCCACCGCCGTCATGCCTTCAAAAACAACCAGTGCAGGTGCGTAGGCAAATAACATCCCCGTGCCCAAACTAATCATCAGTAGGAAAATCAACTTGCTGCTATTGATATTCAACGTGGAAAACCCAGTAATGTCATCCATCATAATCATGTCGCCCACCAACAGCTTGCCCAGCAAGGTAGCAACAAAGCTCGCTCCAATCATGAGTACGCCCACTGTCAACAACTGATTACGGATAGGCTCATTTTTCAACACATTGAGTGCATCGTCTATTTTAACCGTTTTGCCGGTGTACGCTTGCTTGACCGCCAACAACATTCCACCAACCAATAGAGGCATAACCAAATTTATTAACAAACTACCGATGAAGGGTAACAAGCGTCCCAACACGATGATGCCGAACAACAAACCCATCAGCGCCCAAGTTGCCGGGTTTGACATAAACACCTGCCAACCCTGCTTAAACCATTGAATCGCTTGCAATGGGTCAACACTTCTGACTTTCAGCATCGGGAAACTCCCTTGAGGAATAATAAATTAAATAACGCTTAGCGCCACTTGCCGCGCTGTTCCAAAATCGGTTTTGCCACTGCCCAGTTTGGGAATCTCTGCCAGACTGCGAATCGTCGCCGGAATCATCAGCGGATTCATGCCGCCACCCAACAACTGCCGTTTCACCGCCGCCTCGTCATACGCGCCCGCCATCAGCAACACGATCTTTTCGCCTTTTTTATCATCGGGCAAATTGACCGCGACCAATTCCAGTTCCGCATCACCCAAAATTTGCCGCACTTGCTGTTCCACCGCCGTCAGGCTCACCATTTCCCCGCCCAATTTGGCGAAGCGCGAATAGCGGTCAACGATGGTGAGGAAGCCGTCTTCATCCATATGCCCTTTATCGCCGGTTTTATACCAGCGTTGCCCGTCAAGTTCGGCAATCGCTTGCGCGGTTTTTTCCGGCGCATTCAAATAGCCTTTCATGACTTGCGGACCACCGATGAGGATTAAGCCATCCGCACCCGTTGGTAAAGTTTCCAGCGTATTCGGATCGACAATGCGGAAACTCGTCCCCGGCAATGGCAAACCCACCGTGCCTTCGCGGTTCGCCGCCTGCACTTTCCAGTAACGGGTATCAAGCTGATCGGGCAAGTTGACGGCAGCAACGGGTGAGGTTTCGGTTGCGCCATAACCTTCCAGCAATTTCTTGCCGAATTTGTCAAGGAACAGGCGGCGCACTTCCGGTGCCAATTTTTCTGCCCCCGCCACCACGTAGCGCAACGATTGGAACATCAGCGGCTGTACGCGGGAATTTTTCGCATACAAACGCAGGAACGTCCCCGTCCCAAACAGCAAGGTCGCCTCGTAACGCGCCACGCCCTTGGCGATATTCACCGCATCGGTCGGGTCAGGGTGGCACACAATCGGAATGCCTTCCGACAACGGCATCAGGGTACTCGCCAGCAAACCAAAGGCGTGGAACGTCGGCAATGTCCCCATGATCACGTCGTTATCCAACGTATTCAGCGCATCCGCCACCTGCCGCGCATTCACCGCCAGATTGCGATGGGAAAGCTCGATGCCCTTGGGCGCACCTTCGCTGCCACTGGAAAACAGAATCGCCGCCGTCGCATCCAAATCAATTTTCGGAATATACAGCCACTGCAACAAGCGGGTCGGCAATAACATCACCATCAACAGCGTCGTCAGCAATTGGTGTTTGGGGATTTTCGCTTTCAAATCTTCCAAAAACGTCAGCGGGGTGTCGGGCAAAATCGCCGGAATATCAATCCCACGCTCTTTCAACTTATCCAGAAAACGTTTGGAGGTGTAAACCCGCTGCAAGCTTGCCTGTTGCACCGCGCTGTGGATCGACTCGCCACTGGCGGTGTAATTCAGATTCACAATGGTTTTGCCCAGCGTCAGCACCGCCATATTCGCAATTGCCCCGCCCGCACTGGTCGGTAATAACAAGCCAATATTTTGTTCCGGGCTAAGCTTTTTAATCAGCACCGCAAAGCGGAATACTGCCGTCATAAAACGGTGATGGCTCAAGGGTTCACCGATCACATCCGCCGCCGCCATGCGGAAACTCATGCGCTTTGCAGCCCTTAACCAATTCACCGGAATCGGGTCGATCAAGTGTGAATACGCTTCCCACGACGCAAACGATAAATCAAACACCTTCTGCTTCAATTCATGTGCGGGAATGCTTTCTGGCAAGGCTTTGCCAAACGACACCACAATGTCACGCTTGAAACCGGACTGGCGATTTTCGCGCAAAAACCCGCTGGAACGTGAAAACCGGCTGCCCCACAAACCGTGCAAGTAAAACGGCACGATCACCGCGCCCGTGCCTTTCACCGCTTTTTCATAACCGCGCTTGAATTCGGACAACTGCCCGGTGCGGCTAATCGTACCTTCCGGGAATAAACACACCACTTCACCTGCTTTGAGCATTTCCGTGACTTTTTCCAGCGAATCCGCACTCGCCCCGCTGCTGATTGGGATGACCCCGAACCCGTTGAGGAAACCTTTTAAATACCAACGTTCGTAATAGCCTTTTTCGATCACAAAGTGCAGTTGACGCGGGTTCGCCATTTGCACCAATGCCCAGTCGATGAAGCTGATGTGATTGCCCAGCAGCAACACGCCGCCGGATGCGGGCAAATGTTCAAACCCCAACACTTTCAAGCGGTAACGCGCCCGAAACAAACGGCTAAACACGAAACGCAACAACGATTGCGGCATGTGATACAGCGTATACAATGCCCCCGCTGCGGTGATCACGGTGAGGATGGTCATTAACAGCGCATCCCCCAAGCCTTGCCAAGCCAACAATGCCGCCACGCCGACGAAAGCCAGCATCACCACACTTTGCACCAGATGATCAATCACCGTCGCTTTCGGCTGTTGCGCCACCGGCACGTGATAACGCAGCAAAGCGTGCAAAGGTGCGACAAAAATTCCGCCCATCACCCCCAAAAACAGCAATAACGCGGCAAGCAAAGGCGGCGAGAGTTGCCACCCCAATACAATCATACTGCCCATAATCCCCAGCGCACCGACCGGAATCAGCCCGGTTTCAATGTGCGTTGCTGACAGATTCCGCGCAATTTGCACTCCGATCAACAATCCGATCACGGTTAACCCTAGCCACGCCCAATGCGCCGGATAAATTGCCAACAATGCCAGCAAAATCCCCCAGAACACCGCCTTGCCCATAAGCGTCAGCCACAAATCATCGTGGTAGCGCACCGCAACCCAATCCGCCCGCGTACAGCCCGCTCGTCGGAACGTCACCGCGCTCAACAGCACAAACGGCAACACCAACAAAAGCACGGCAACGGGTCGAGCGACCCAGTGTTGCAATACCGGGCTAAGCAATAAACTGACGATCACAACGATCAACCCGTAAAGGTGGGTGGTTGGCTGCATGGGTAGGCTCTCCTCTGTTCTCTATCGTTATTAATATGCCTGCACGTTACCGTTTAATGGCTTGATCATGCAAGCCGAATCAGATCTTTCCCCATGACAATCTGTTGTTGCTTATACAGCAAACCGATAGCCCGCTTGAAATGCGCCTTGCTCACCTGAAATTCACGGTAAATGTCTTCCGGCGAACTTTTATCGGTAAACGTCGAACTGCCGCCACGCGCCTGCAAATGATCGAGAATTTTCTGCGCCAAGGCATCCTGCACCACCGGGCTGGGCAATTGCAGGATCAAATCAATTTTCTGATCGGGGCGAATCGCTTTAATAAACCCCGACACCCGCTGCCCAATGTGCAAGGGCTGAAACACCTCATTCGCATACAATAAGCCGAGATGCGTGGCGTCAATCACCGCTTTGAAACCCAGTTCAGTGCGCTCATAAATCATTAATTCCACCGGCTGACGCGGTTGAAACGACCCACCGAATTCGTTGAGAAACAAATCCAACCGCGATGAGGCCACAATGGTTTCGGTTTTCTCATCGAGGTACACGCACACCACGTAAGCTTGCCCTTGCTGCATTAAATGCGCCTGTTCCTGACGCGGCACTAGCAAATCTTTGGGCAAGCCCCAATCCAAAAACGCCCCCACGCGATTCACATCCACCACGGTTAAGCACGCCACCTCGCCCACCGCCGCCAGCGGCTTATCGGTGGTGGCAATCAAACGGTCTTCCGAATCCAGATAAATGAACACGTCGAGCCAACTGTCCACTTCGCAATCTTGCGGCACATAACGCTTGGGCAAGAGGATTTCGCCGTAACTGCCGCCATCCAGATACACCCCAAAGCCGGTGAGTTTGGTAACGCGCAGTTGATTGTACTTACCGATTTTTAACATAAACATTGCTCCACAAAGACAGGAATAATCGAATCAGCCGTTTACAGGATGGGATAAACGCGCTCGACGATGATGCGTTCGCCATTGGTTAGAATCAGCCAAGCGCTCAACTTGGGTAACGCGGCAACCGTTGGCAACTGCCAATAGCCTTGCACTTGCGTCAAACCCTCTTGGCGCTTGGCTTCCCAGCCTTTGTCTTTGTCACCTTTTTTGCTGTATTTGAGTTCAATCAAATGTTGGTGGTTGACTTGGTAAGGGCTACGTTCCAACAGCAAAATATCAGGGTAACGCCGATTCATTTCCCGCTCGCTTTGGATAAAATACGCAGGCGATTGATACAGCAAGGTCAGCAGGATGGTTTTAATGTGTTCTTCGTCTAGCCACAGGGAATCACGGTTGGAGAGCAATGCCAACACCCGTGCTAATTCCGCCATCAAGGGCTGCATATCATTGCGCAACGCCAAGGTTTCTACCGCGACCCTAATCGCATGGTTGGGGATGCTGATCTGGTTGCGGCGTTCCAATTCCACCTTGAAATAGTGGAAGTACAGCTCCAGCATGACGTGGTTGGGAATGCTGAAGACTTCGCCCGTCAAGTTTTCCCCTTGCAAGGAAGCGAAACCCATGTAACCGAGCAGGCTGATGAAATCATCCCGATCAAAGCCTTTTTCAAAGTCGAATTTGCGGCGTTGTTGCGCGGTCACAGTGCCGGTGTTGATGAGTTCATCCAGTACCGCGAAGTTGTCGTCGCGGTTGCCAATGCTGAACATGCCCATGATTTTGCCGTAGTCGGAGGCAATATTTTCATCCAACATTTGTTTCGGGTAACTGCACCGCTTGACGTTAAAATTATCCAGAAAATACAGCACCATATTGGCGTTAAATACGGTTTCAGTCGCTTGGCTGTGGAAACGGTAGCCGTTGTACCAGCGGGTAACATCATTCATCAGCGCATCCGCATCCAACGAACACGCTTCCACCAACGGCTGGAGCAGGTGTTGTACTTCGGTTTTGGTGAAACCCATTGCGGTGTTGAAGTCTTCGTGCAAGGACAAGTTTTTGCCGATATTGAAGCCGCTGGTCATGCTATCGAGCATAATCGGGGTAACACCCGTGATGAATAAGCGGTCAAGTGTGCCGCGCTGGGTGGCGGTCTTGAGGGTTTCATAGAAGCTGCGCACAAAGCCGCCTTTGCCCACAATGCTTTGGAACAGCGGGATGTCTTCGGCAAGGATGGTGTTGGCAAAGTGATCGTATTCGTCGATCAAGAGCAGGATTTTTTGCCCATCCACTGCCTCAAAAAAGGCTTCCATTTTTTCATGCGGTGAGGCGCGACGGCTAATATCGGCTGTCGTTGCAGCGGGGTAGTGATAGCGTTCTAGGCAACGGCGCAGGGCTAATTCTATTTTGGTATTAAACGTGCGGTAAATGTCTTCGGACGTTTGTGTGCTAATGCCGCTGAATTCCATGAACAGCACTTGGTAGCTGCTTTTCAGCTCAGTGGGGTGCTGCCCGATGTAGAGATCGCCGAACAGCGTCTCGAAATCGTCTTTGTAGCCGATGTCGTAATAATATTCGAGTGCTGATAGCAGCAGGCTTTTTCCGAAACGGCGCGGGCGCAGCAGAATATGGTACTTGCCATTGTCTTCCAGCCGCTCGATGTACGCGGTTTTGTCCACGTAGAGGTAGCCTTGCGTGCGCACATCTTTGAAATTGCTTAGACCGTAGGGGATTTTTAAGCGCATGGTACTATTCCCAGTAAATCCAGAAAATTCGCAGGTTTGATGGCTTGGGTTACGCCATACGGTGAGTCTGGAAAATCCTGCATATTGCCAGTAATAAGGTAGTCCGCTTGTGTAGCCAGCGCCAAGTTGATATAGGGTTGATCTTTGGGATCTGGGGAAAGTACGCGGGATTCAGGTACATGCGCTACTAATGTACCGCCTGAGTAAACCGCAAGCAGGATTTTCTGCATATTTTCCTGTTGTGCTGCAAATTTTTTCCGTGCCAGCACATCCTGATATTCGCTCAAAATGGCGATACTGAACACGACCTGTGTTTCCCGTAGGGCGTAGCGTAACACTGCATTGCACACCCGACTTTTCAAACCGGCTGAGACTAAAATATTGCAATCAAGGATGACTTTCATCATTTGCTTTGCCGATGCGCATGGGTTTCGGCGATGGCTATTTGCATGATGTCATCTTCTTGTTGCGCGATCGTACCCGCTGATTCCTTGATCATGTTGTCAAAGAAAGCATCGCGCCCAGCGGCGGTTGCCAGTGTTGGGTAGGCGGTTTGCAGTTGTGCCATTTTTTGCAACACTTTTTCCGTTTCGGAAAGCTGCTGCTTTTCGAGTGCTTCACGGATTAGGGTGCGTACATAGTCGCTGGCGTTGGAAAAACCGCGCAACTCTACTTGATGTTGCACGAAATCCTTCAATGCGTCGGAAAGTGAAATGTGTAAGGTTGCCATGATTTGCCTCTGTTGTGCGTTTTCCTAATCATAGCTTGATGTAAATCTTTGTCAAAGTTTTACATCTTTCCGTTCAAACTTCCTTCCAACAACGCCACTTCCCCCGCATCCAACCCGAACAGCGCATAAACCTCCCGATTCAACGCCTGTTCTTGCACGGCAAGCTGGTAACTCAAATCCTGAAGCACCGCCTTATCTTTATCAAACCGAGCACTCCATTTGTCCACATCGTCAAAAGGAATGTCCTGCTTAAACAGCTTTTTCACCTCGTCACGGAAAGCGGCGAAATCGAGCAGCCACCAGGCTTGCAGCTTTTGCGAGAGCTTCGGGTCACGGTCTTTGGGGCAGAGGTCGGGGATACGGCGGCGGAAAGCGTTTTCGAGAACGTAGCGTTGTTCCGCGAGGGCTTGGCAGTTTTCCGCCAGCGTTGCAATTGCCGTTTTCTGCTCCGTTGTTGCATCAGGAATCGGCAATGTGTCAATAAAATAGGTTCTAACTTCGTAGAATCCACCGCGAACGGCTGGACACATTGCCGTTATCAAAAACCAATGAATAGGTGAGTTCAATAGCCCCAATAGGAAATAATCAGCATTGGGCAAAATGTAGGATTTATCGTTAGAGTAAATCCCCGTTTTGTCAAAACCAAACAAAGGAGTGGGTGAAAAATGCCCGTAATTGATCTTTGGTTTTTCAAATTCAGCAAAATAATCAACGCTATCTTGTATCTCGAACCATTTGTAACTTCCTGCTTTCCTGCCCTTCCAATCATCACCTAACCAGTCTTTTGGTTTTGGTTCTAAAATCTCACGGTATTGTTCAAGATGTTCTTTGATTGCTGGATATTTTTCAATGTCCACGCCCCGTCGAGTAAAAATCAAGTAAATATCCCGTGATTCTGCTCGCCATTGTTTCAAGTCCTTACCTTCCAAAAATGGTTTGATCAGCTCTAGCGATAACGGGTCGGCGGCAATCAACTTGTTACGGGTTGCATTATCAATCACAAAAGCTTCATTTCGTCCCGTGAGGATTCCGCGATAGGGCGAGCCGTAGGCTTCTTTGAGGGTGCGTTTGCCTTTGGTGAGTTTGGCGCGGAGGGCTTGCAAGCGTTCGTCTTCGAGCCGCCAGCCGTCGGTGCTCAGTTTGTTTTGCGGCATTTCAGCAAACGCGCCATCTTTGAGTTCCCCTGCCAATGCGTTGACATGACGCGCTTGCACTTTGAGAAAACGGAAGGCTTGTTCTGGCGGATTTTTGCGCGAACGGCTCGGCTTTTCCATGATCAAAATCGCGGGGTAGGTCGTCACGCCTTCAAATACCTGCAAGTCGCCAAAATCCACCACGCTTTTCAGATTCGCTTCGACCTGCAAAAACTGCCGCAGATTTTCGCCGCTGCCGGTGCGGAAAAACGTCGCCGAACTGATAAATCCCAACATCCCGCCCTTTTTCAGCAGCCGCAACCCCAACTCAAAAAAGTAGGTGTAAAGATCAGCCACGCCATGATACGCGCGGTAATTCGCCTCCAAATACGGCTTGATCGGGGTCAAACGTTCCTGCCGCACATACGGCGGATTGCCCAGAATCACGTCAAATTCCTTGAAACGCCCAAACCAGTTAAAAGCGCGTTTATCCACGGTTTTATCCTCCACCACGCTATTGCCTTGACGGATATTCTCGCGCAACGAAGTCAACGGCTTGCCCTTTTCCGCCGTCGCCAAATGCAGCGAAAGCCGCGCAATTTCCACCGATTCAGGGTTAATATCCACCCCAAACAGGTTGTTATTGAGGATGTCGTGATTCAATTCCCGCCCAAACAAATCGCCCTTGTCGCCCAATTCCAGCAAGCGTTGATTGACCAACGTGTATTCCAGCTTCAAATATTGCCAAGCCGCCACCAAAAACGCGCCACTCCCACACGCCGGATCAAGGATGCGCGTGGTTGCCAGCGTTTGCCGATACGCCGACCACCACGCCAGCGAATCCGCCTCCGCCGCAATCGCCAATTTGCACTTACTGAGGTACGCGCCCAGCGTGTGTTCCACGATCCACGCGGTAATGAAATCCGGCGTATACACCACGCCATCCTGCTTGCGCTTGCCGCTCGTGCCGTGCTTTTGCTGGGTCAATTCAAGGTCGGTTTGCTCATCCAGCGACTCGTAAATCTGGTCAAGATCAGCGATGGATTGCTCGAAAATATGCCCCAAAATCGTCACATTGACATCAGAATCAAAGTCATACACCCACAGCCGTTGCAACTCGTGCAGCAAACCATCGCTGATGTTTAACGCCTCCAACTCCGCATCGGGTTTAAACAAATCGCCGTTGTAACGCGGAATATCACGCCCGTTACCCTCGTTGACGTATTTGAACAGTAATTTCAGCCGTTCCCACCCGCTCATTAAACTGTCTTTTGCCAGAATATACGTCGCCAAGATATTCGCAGGCAGCAAGCCGCGATCTTCCGCAAACGCAATAAACAGCACCCGATCCAGCAGCGTTTGCGCCCGTGCCACCATGCTTTGACGGCTGAAACGCCCATTTTCACGCTTCATGCCATTGATCAGCTTCACGCGAATCTCGCGGTAATCGGCGTACAGCGCGTTGGTAATGTCCTTTTCCGCCTGCTGACTTTGCGTGAACAGTGCTTCGGTTGCGCCCGACAGCAAGTTTTTTGCACCCAACAACAACACGAACCGCGCATATTCTTCCTGCTGAATCAGGTCAGCAATCTGCCAGCTTTCGTAAATGTAGTTGGAGTGCGGGAATTTGTAGAGGCGGATTTCGAGGCAGTTAGACACCAAATACCAACGCGCTTCGCCCTTGCTGTTTTCGGCATATTGCGCGGCTTGGGCAACGGTGGAAAGCGTCCGCCCCATCGGAATATCCATGTTGCTGGTGCGCGGATCTTTCAATTCAAACGGCGCAAGCCGCTGTTTGCTTTTTTCCGAAAATGTCCCGAAGCAAAAATCCGCAAACCCTCTGCCACTGCTTTCCTCCGCCCCGAATGTCCACTGTCCGGTTTTCTTATCTTTCTGGCTGAAGCTTTTGTAGCCCAACACCACCCCGCATAAGTCACGAAAAAATTCCGGTTGGAGCTTTTTCTCGTTCTGTTTTTTGATCGAACCGTCGGTAATCATCGCGTGCCATTCTTCCAGCACTTTCCGCGCGGCGACAGGAATCTGCCCATCCTTCAGCGGGTTGTTGGCAGCCAGTGCTTTGCTGAGTGAGCGCGGGTGAAATAAGCGTTGCGTGTTCGACATGGGGAAGGATTAGCCTCTGATCAGGAGCGCTAATCCTAGCACCTCATACCCAAGAATACCCAGCTTGTGTGCTACAATCCGCGCATGAAAACGAAACTCCCCTACGGTCTGAGCAACTTCAAAGATGTCATCCTCGGTGGCTACACCTACGTGGATAAAACCGCGTATATTGCCCAATTAGAAGACAGCGGCAAATATAATATTCTGCTGCGCCCACGCCGTTTTGGAAAAAGCCTGCTGCTCTCGGCGATGGAATATTATTACGACAGCCAGTACGCGGCGGATTTCGACAGCCTGTTTGCCGACTTACACATTGGCAAACACCCCACCCCGATGAAAAGCGGCTACAGCGTGCTGTTCATGGAGTTCAGCGGCATTTCCACCGAAAGCTACGAAGCGGTTTATCGCGCCTTTAACACCAAAGTGCGTTTGGCTTTGGAGCGTTATTTGGAGCGCTACCAATATCCGCCAGCAATAGTGGCTGAAATTGCCCTAGAAACGTCGCCGCATGAAAAAATGGAAGCCTTTTTCAAAATTGTCGAAGGGCAAAAAATCCTTTTCCTGATCGACGAATACGACCATTTCGCCAACAGTATCCTTGCCGATGATTTGCAGCAGTTTCAACACATTGTCGGCAAAGGCGGCTTTGTGCGCAGTTTCTACGAAACCCTCAAAACCGCCACTCAACGCGGCATTGTTGACAGGCTCTTCATCACGGGTGTCACTCCGATCATGCTCGACAGCATGACCAGCGGTTTTAATATCGGTGAAAATGTTTCCCTGACGGAAGAATTTAATGAGGCAATGGGCTTTACCCGTGCCGAAGTGGTCAGCCTATTACAGCCTTTGGTGGAAAGCTGCGGTTTGGACAGTAATCAATTAATGGCAGATGTTACCGATTGGTACAACGGCTACCGCTTTCATATTAATGCGGCTGAAACCGTCTACAACGCCAATATGGTGCTGTATTTCATCAAGAATTTTGACTACAAACGCTGCGCCTATCCCCGCAAAATGTTGGATGCCAATATCGCTTCCGACTACGGAAAATTATTGGGCTTATTCAGTATCGGCAATCGCGATGAGAATTTCGCGGTGCTGGATGAGTTACTCACCACTGGTCAAGTGGTGGCGCAACAAGCAGAAAAATTTGATTTCGACAAAGGCTTTGGGCGGGATGATTTCATCAGCCTGCTGGCTTACATGGGCTTCGCTTCGCTGCACGGGGCAACGTTGTCAGGCGAGGTGTTTGTTATCCCTAACCACGTCATGCGTGAGCATTGTCGGCGTATTTCATCCAGAGTGAGCGGGAAATGAATCGGCGTTACCCCGACATTTTGCTACTGGAACGCAGCCCCTTTAAGGTCAATTACCAGCATTTGATCGAGCTGAAATACAGCAAAAAAGGCGACAAAGACAAAGGCTGGGAAGCCAAACGGCTGGAGGGCATTGAGCAAGTGCAAGGTTATTTGCGACTGCCCGCGATTGCCGCGCTCCCCAAGCTCAGTGCGTGGATGGTGTTGACGGATGGAGAGCGCATAGTAGTGGAAAGTGTTGTGTGATAAGCCTGAATGCAACCGTATTGTCATAATTTTCTGGCAACCTACCGCCTTCATACAAACGTAAAAATTTGAGGGTATGCATGGAAATTATTATCGGAATTGTACTGGGTTTGCTCGCGCTGAATCTGCTGAGTTATCGCGTTTTAAAACCACGCTTGATTAAGCAACAACAATGGGATTTGAATATTTGCTGCGGTAACACGTCTGTCGGACGCGTGAATGCCGATATTGTGGCGCAACCGGGCGTGGACAATTTCATGCTGACCCCCAATATTTACCAGTTACCGTTCCAAGACGGTGAATTTGAAACGGTATTGTGTTCCCACACCATCGAACATGTGGAAGACCCACAAGCGTTTTGGGACGAATTGAATCGCGTGGGCAAACGCGTCACGCTGATTCTACCGCCGTTGTGGGATGTCGCTGCGGTATTGAATATTTTTGAACACCGCTGGATATTTTTGACGTTTAGAAAAGCACACACCACACTGCCGCCTTATATCCGCTTTTCGTTTGCACATTATTATCAGGAACGTTTTGGGCATGTGGTCGCCAATAGCATTTGGCAACGCTTGCTGAAGTCGGGGAGTAACGCTTAGGTGTAACGAGATGGCTTGTCCGCGTCGTGGGTGTATTCGTGCACTTTGAAAGCGATGTTAGCTTTTTTGGCGAGGTTGATGGCTGCGATCATTGCACTTGTTCCCCAACCTTGATCACCACGCCATTCCCCGTGGTCAACGTAGCATTCTGCCCAAAATACGCGCCTGCTTGCGGAAAAGGATTCATTGCCGTCAAGGTGCGCAACGGTTCTTTCGGATTGGCAATCAGCCCGGTGCGCTGGTCTACCGTGGTAGTTTTGCAGCGCTGACACGGCTTACGCAGTGCGAAACGGTAGCTGGCATCGGCGGCGGTCAGCGTTTTACAGTCATTTTCCCCGAACGCGCTCATGCCGCTGACCACAATGTTGGGGCGGAAACGTGCCATCGGCACCGCCGCCGCGCCATTGGCAAGCAATTGCACATTCAGCGCCGCCAGCGAAGCCTCGGATACAATCAGAAACGGGTAGCCATCGGAAAATGCCGTATCCGCGCTATCGCCATCCAGATACGCGGGGTCAACCGGGCGCACGCCTTCCGGGGCAAAGCGCACCAAACGCAAGTCGCTGCCCTGCCACTGTCCCACCGCTTGTGTCAACCAGCGCGAAGCCACCTCACCCTCGTCGCAGCCGCTACAGGTATCGCGCCACACCGTTACCTCGCAGCGTTTTTCAGGAATCGGCGCTAACGGAATCGACAGTGGCGACAATCCGGCGTGTTCCAGCACCAAACTGTCGGCGGTCAAACGCACGCTGATGCTCGCCAGCAAGGGAATTTGCCGCTGGGTCACGAACTTCCCGGCGGCATCGACCAACATCCACTGACGGTCAAACGCCAATCCTTGCGTGGTCAAACGCGCTTCGATCAAATCAATGCCTTGTAGCGATTTGACTGGGTAAGTGTGCAGGCTGCTGATGGTAAGCATGGCAACTCCAAGGGTAAAATCACCATTTTCGCTGTTATTGCAGCGTTTGCAAGTGCTCTCCTTCCCCATCGCACTTTTGCTTGTAAATCGACTGGTACGGATGAATTTCGCCCTTCTCCAACGACAGCAAAATATTGGCAATATCAAAAAGTGTCTGGCGCGTACCGCTATACCCAATCCACTGCCGCTGATACCCACCCAGCAAATCGTATTGCGGAAAACCCGCCCGTAACAACGGAATACCCAGCCGCAACGCGGTTTCCTGCCCGTGCGAATTGCAAATCAGCACTTCGGCTTCATTCGCTTCCGCCGCTTTTTCCAAATCTTCCAAATCGCCGATATGTACCTTGTCGGCGGCGATGTGCTTGAGAATCGGTGCATTCGCCGGAGCAACCGCCGCCACCGTATACGCGCCGTTTTCCGCCAGCAATTGCGAAAAGGCATTGAGCAAATCCGGGTCAGCGGCGATGGCGAAGCGCGACAAACCGAGCATGAAGTGCGTATCCAGCATCGCATCCTGCAATTGCGCCCGCTGACGTTGCAACTTGGGCGGCACAGGTTCGGCGGAAAGCGTGTGCAGGGTGTGGACAAACTGGTCGTTCACCGCCAGCCCCATCAAATGGTCGAAACGGTAATCCGGCACACCCGTTTTCTGGTGCAAAGTATCCGCTGCCGCAGTCAGCGACGCACCAATCACCAGCGTTGCCAGCGAATCGCCCAGCGTTGCCATTTCCGACACCAGCGTACCGCCGATGGTCAACGGGCTGAAATCTTCGTCCGGCAAATGCCCATCGAGCGAATCCGACAAATCGGGGATCACCACCGGACGCAAACCGAACAGCTCGATGGTGTCTTTCAAGGCTTCCAAATCGCCGGGAGTCAGCGAGGCATTGACCAGCACATTGACCTGACGCGGACGTTTACCGGGTTGCGTGCCTGCGGTGGCAGCATCGGGAACCAGCGTGGCAATAATCGCTTCCACCGCTTTAGCAAAGCCGCTTTCCAGACAGCCACTGAAATCGGGGGTGGACAAAGCGACCACCGGAATGTGAGCGTATTCGGGGTGTTTTTTGCGGAATTCGCCCGCCGCCATCGTCACATCACTGCCTTGGGTTTCTGCCAAGCCGGTGGTAGGCACGCCGACCAATGACGGGCTGTTTTTGCTGCAAATCGCTTTCAAGCCTTCGACCACGTTGTCTTCTGAACCCATTACCGCCGAGATTTGATCCATCGCGCTGGTTTGCAGCGGAATCGGTTCGCGGAAATGGCGCACGAAAAACACTTTGCCGAAGGCTGTGCAACCTTGCGCCCCGTGCAACATCGGAATGGCACGGTGAAAGCCGAGGAAAGCGAGTGCCGCACCAAGGGTTTGACTGGCTTTCAAAGGGCTGACGGACAGGGCTTTATTGCGTTTGGTAATCTCAGCCATGAGCTACCTCCTTGGCTATTGCCCACGGCGCGGGCTTGCGCACGGCTTGCCAGATCGGGCTTTCGACGGTGAGGGCGAGTTGTTTGGCGAGTTCCAGCATCCCTTCGTAGCCTGCGTAACCGAATTCGCGCTCCTGATTGATGTCGAGGAACGGGATACGGGCTTTGAGCGCGGTGTACATATTGCGTCCACCCGCGATGAGGATGTCCACGTTGTATTCACGCACGATATTGATCAGGGAACGCGGGCTGCCGTCTTCGACCATTTTGGTGTCTGCACCCATGATTTCACGGATGCGGGCTTTGTCTTCTTCGGTGGATTTGTTCGTGCCCGTCGCCACCACGGTCATGCCCAAATCTTGCAGGGCGGAAACGATTGACCAGGATTTTACCCCGCCGGTATACAGCAACACGCGCTTGCCCTTGAGACGTTGCCGCCAGGGTTCTAAGGCTTTGTTAATGCGGGCTTCTTCGCTGGCAATCAGGGCTTCGGTGCGTTCAGTGAGGTAAGGGTCGTCGATCAGGCGGGCGAAATCGCGCAAGGCATTGTTCATGTCTTGCACCCCGTAGAAGCTGCCTTCAAACCATTTCGTGCCGAATGCGTCTTCGAGTTTACGCGCCACGTTGAGCATGGCTTTGGAACATACCATCATGTTCACTTTGGCGCGGTGCATGGTTTGGACCTCGTGGAAACGTGCATCGCCGGAAAGGGTGCAAAGGATGCGGATGCCGAGGTGGTCAAGCAGTGGCAAGACGTGCCAGAGTTCGCCTGCGATATTGTATTCGCCGACCAGATTCACATCGTGGACTTTGAAAGTGTCGCTTTCCGCGCCGCTGGGCAGTGCATCGGGTTCGCGTGTGCCGCAGACGTGTTTCACCATCGCGTCACCGGCAATGCGGTTGCCGAGGTTTTTCGTGCCGTAAAATCCAGCGCAATCAACCGGCACGACGGGCGTTCCCCAGCGTTCTTGCGCGGATTTGCAAATGGCTTCGATGTCGTCGCCGATCAGTGCGGGGATGCAGGTGTTGTAAACAAATACAGCGGCGGGGCTGTAGCTGTCAATCGCTTGTTTGATGGAATGGAACAGGCGTTTTTCGCCGCGCCCCATGATCACATCCTGCTCGGTCAGGTCGGTGGTCATGCCGATTTTGAACAGGCGCGAACCGCTGGAACGGGTTCCCCGGTTGTCCCACGAACTGCCTGCACAGGCAATGCTACCGTGGACAATGTGCGCCACGTCTGCAATCGGGAGCAGCGCGATTTGTGCGCCGTCGAACGCGCAACCACCCGCCGATGCGCCGGGTTTGGGGCGGGCGCAGCCGGACTTTTCCTTTTTGTTGTGGGTACAGGCTGGTTCGTCCAGCAAAGCAGCAATGTCTTTGGACTTCATCATGGGGCGTTACCTCGGTCAGTCGTTGGGTGGGACATTGCAAGGGGTGTGCCAGATAGCTAACTGATTGTTTAATAATGCCATCGGTGTATTTTTGCATTGTTAGGAATACGACAAGCCTAAGCGTTTCAGAGGCGTTTACGACAAACACCTGCCAGCACTTAATCCCTAACATGATGATAAATAAAAGGCTTACGAAGATGGCACGTTTCCTGCTCTACCACTGGCATTTGCTCATCTGACAGGAGATTCCCCCCATGTTGCTGGATACCTACAAAGCCAACGAACTCATTTGGCTCACCACCATCAACGGCAAAACCAAAAACGGCCTGAATGCGTTTCGTGGCGATTTGATCATCAAGATCGGTGACTTCAACGAAGTTGCCAACAAACGCAACCCACCCGAAGCCGCCATCAAAGAAGCCGTGATCCTCGCCGACGACACTAGCCTGTTAATGGTCGTTGGCAACTTCAGCAACATCCTCGAATTACCGGAATTCATCAGCCGTTTCACCGCCGATCTTGCCGCTGAGTGCAAACCGATTTTCTTCATCGACAACCTCACAGAAAGCGTTGTGGTGGATGTGGACGGGCGGCAATACACCCTCATCTCATTGCCTGCCGGGATGATTTGGAATGAATTGCTGGATCTGTGCTACCTCGACAAGCACGACCTCAAAGGGCAATCCACCGAAGACAAAGTTGTCACCGTTTATAACGCTCTGAAAAGCTATAAACCCAAATTCAAGGCTTCCACCCTCGATGAAGCCATCGCCAACCGTAACAGCATCAAACGTCAAGTTTGGGGCGCAGTTTAAGGAACACACCATGAGCAGCAACAAAACCCTCGACAAAATCCAGCAACAAATCACTGAAAACCCAGTGATGATCTACATGAAAGGCACGCCCGACGCGCCCGAATGCGGCTTTTCCGGCAAAGCGGTCGGCTACCTGAAAAAGACCGGCGTGGAATTTGCCTACGTCAACGTGCTGAAATCGCCCTTCATTTACGAATACCTGCCACGCTTTTCGCAATTCCCGACCTTCCCGCAAGTTTTCGTGGGCGGCGAATTGGTCGGTGGCAGCGACATCGTGGAGGAAATGTACAACAGCGGTGAACTGCAAACCCAGCTCGCGGCACTGGTAAAACAAGGGAAACTGCCAGAACCCAGCGTTTCCGCTACCATGAGCAGTGAACCGGCAATCGCCGACAATCTGGTACAACTCACCCTGTAATGGATACCACACAAACGGTACGTGCCTACCACGAACGCACCAAACACCGGCTGGACGCTTACGCCAAAGGCCCGGCGTTTCTGGACTGGGATCAGCAGCCGAACCCGTTCCGGCGATTTGCGGGTGCTGAGGTGGTGGAGCTGTCGTTGGAAGAAAACGAGGGAATTGCCGCCCTGCTGCAACTTTCCTTCGGCTTATCCGCGTGGAAACAATACGGCCCCGACCGCTGGGCATTGCGCTGCAACCCCTCCAGCGGCAACCTGCACCCTACCGAAGGCTACGTCATCGCCAACGGTATCGACGGCTTGAGCGATGGCGTTTACCACTACGCCCCCCACGAACACGCGCTGGAATTACGCGGCAAACTGGCTGACAGCGATTCCCCGCCACAACTCCTGCTCGGCCTGAGCAGCATCGCATGGCGCGAAGCATGGAAATACGGCGAACGCGCCTTCCGCTACGTACAACTCGATGCCGGTCACGCCCTCGGCGCAATCCGCTATGCCGCTGCCGCCCTCGGCTTGCAGGTAGAACTACTCCCCGTCACCGATACAGAAATTTCCACATTGTTAGGGTTAGATCGGGCAGACGATTTCACAGATGCCGAAGCCGAACACCCCGACATGCTACTCCGCATTCACACAGGTTCTGCCGCCCCCTTCCACCTCCCAAACGTCACACAATGGCACGGCAAAGCCAACCCATTAGGCGGTCTCCCCCAACACAACTGGTCAATCATCGAAGAAATAACCACCGCCACCCACAACACCCGTAGGGGCGTATTGCATACGCCCTCTTCAGGCGTTCATGAACCACAACCCGACCTCATCCCCCTAATCCGCCAACGCCGCAGCGCCCAAGCCTTCAGCGGCAAAACCAGCACAATGTCACGCGATACGTTCTACGCGATGCTGTCCGCCTTACTGCCTGCCAGCAATCCCATGCCGTGGGATGTGTGGATATTGCCCATTCGTCTGCATCCGGTCTTGTTCGTGCATCGCGTCGAAGGCTTACCCGCTGGTCTATACGCCCTACCCCGCCACGCCGCCGCCGAAACAGCTTTACGCTCTGCGATGAACCCCGATTTCGGCTGGCAAACACCGGAAGACTGCCCCGCACATCTACCGCTGTTTCACCTACTAGAAGCCGATGCCCGCAAAGCCGCACGCACGCTTTCTTGCCACCAAGACATCGCCTCCACCAGCAGTTTCAGCCTCGGCATGTTGGCGGAATTCGACGCAGGCTTGGCGGAAGGCGCACCCGTTTACCGCCACCTCTACTGGGAAGCCGGTTTAATCGGGCAAGTCCTCTACCTACAAGCGGAAGCCGCCGGAGTACGCGGCACAGGCATCGGCTGCTTCTTCGACGACAGCGTACACGAGGTATTAGGGTTGCAAGATACCCAATTCCAAAGCCTCTACCACTTTACCGTCGGCAACCCCGCCATCGACACCCGACTGGAAATGCTGCCCCCTTATTCCCACCTACCCAAAGAACGCCAGCCATGACCGCAGCCGAAGAACTCGCCGACCTGAAAGCCCGCATCGCCGCAGTATTCGCCCAACGCGAAAGCCTCAAACAAGCGCTGGGTGAAGGCAAAATGCCACCTCGCCAAGGCTTCCAAGCACTGGAAAGCGTGGATGCGGAACTTTCCGCGCTGGATTTACGCTTCAAACAATTGTGGGATGCACAACAACAGCGGTAACACACCATGAAAGTACTAGTCCTAGGCGGCGGCGTGATTGGGGTCAGCACAGCCTATTACCTTGCCAAGGCAGGGCATGAGGTGCAGCTTGTGGAACGCCAGTCCGGTGTGGCATTCGAGACTAGCCACGCCAATGCAGGGCAAATTTCCCCCGGTTATTCCGCGCCTTGGGCTGCTCCCGGCGTTACGCTCAAAGCCTTGCACTGGATGTTGATGGAACACAGCCCGCTGCATGTT
Source organism: Candidatus Thiothrix sulfatifontis (assembly GCA_022828425.1). NCBI lineage: Bacteria > Pseudomonadati > Pseudomonadota > Gammaproteobacteria > Thiotrichales > Thiotrichaceae > Thiothrix > Candidatus Thiothrix sulfatifontis. The sequence continues at coordinate 1,558,306 of CP094685.1, read as the reverse complement.
TACCCACATCTGGATTGGGCGATGTGGCGTTGGTTAAGCGCTTTCTTAAGGAATTGCACCCTGCCCCGTTACCAGCTCAACAAAGCCCGCATGGTACGGCTGGCAGAATACAGCCGCGATTGCCTGCGCGAATTGCGGGCGGAAACCGGCATTCATTACGACGAACGCAGCCTCGGCACGCTTCAGTTATTCCGCACCCAGCAACAATTGGACGGTATCCACAACGATGCCGCCATCCTGCAAGCGCAAGGTGTGCCGTTCAGCATCCTCGACCGAGACGGCGTAATCCGCCACGAACCAGCACTGGCGCAGATGCAACACAAATATGTCGGTGGCCTGCATTTGCCGGATGATGAAACCGGCGATTGTTTCCGCTTCACCCAAACCTTAGCGGGGATGGCGGAACAGATGGGCGTGGTGTTCCACTGCAACACCACCGTTCAAGGCTTGGTCGCCAGCGGGCAAACCTTAAGCGGCGTACAAACCAGCAAGGGCTTGATGCAGGCTGATGCGTATGTGCTGGCGTTGGGCAGCCATTCCCCGTTGCTGCTCAAGCCTTTGGGTATCCACTTACCGATTTATCCGGTGAAAGGCTATTCCCTCACCGTACCGATTACCCACCCGGAACACGCCCCCGAATCCACCGTGATGGATGAAACCCACAAGGTTGCCATTACCCGTTTGGGGGAGCGCATCCGGCTGGGGGGAACGGCGGAACTGAACGGTTTTAACCTGAGCCTGCCTGCCAAACGCCTTGCCACGCTGCAATACGTGCTATCTGACCTGTTTCCCAACGGCAGCGACCCCGGCAAAGCCAGTTTCTGGGCAGGATTGCGCCCCATGACACCCGATGGCACACCCATCCTTGGCAAAACGCCGTATTCCGGCTTATTTCTCAACACCGGGCATGGCACGCTGGGCTGGACAATGGCAGCAGGCAGCGGGCGGATACTGGCAGCCATGCTCAGCGGTCAAGCAGCGGACATCGCACTGGAAGGGCTGGGTATGGAACGTTACGGGTAATGTCGGTTTCCACACAGTTCCCACCCGCCTGCGTGTGTCACAGACTCGACAAAACCAATGAAAAACCCACTATTATTTACATAAAAACAATAACTTAATAACGATGGCACAAGTCTTGCTGAGATCAAGCAAAGATCATCAGCAAGGCGAACACCATGCACCACAGCAACCGTTTCATCACCATCAACGACACCACCCTGCGTGACGGCGAACAATCCGCTGGCGTGGCGTTTTCCCTCACGGAAAAGCTGGCGATTGCACGCGGGCTGGATGCGCTGGGCGTACCCGAACTCGAAGTTGGCATCCCCGCGATGGGCGAGGAAGAACGTGACTCCATCCGCGCCGTTGCGAGCCTTGGTCTGAATGCACGGCTGATGGTGTGGAGCCGGATGCGCCGCGACGACATCCTGCTGTGCCGCGATTTGGGGGTGGACATGATCGACATTTCCATCTCGGTTTCCGACCAGCAAATTTTCCACAAGCTCAAACGTGACCGCGCATGGGTATTGCAACAAATCTGGGCGCATGTGCAAATCGCCAAAGACTTGGGTGTTGGCGTGTGCGTCGGCGGGGAAGACGCTTCCCGCGCTGACCGCGATTTCCTGCTGCAAGTGCTGGCAACGGCACAAGCGGCGGGCGCACAACGCTTCCGCTTCGCCGACACCGTGGGTATCCTCGAACCGTTTGCTACCCACGACTGGATGACCTCGCTGCGGGCGCATACCGACATGGAAATCGAAATGCACGCCCACGACGACCTCGGTCTTGCCACCGCCAATTCCCTCGCCGCCGCCCGCGCAGGCGCTACCCACGTCAATACCACCGTCCACGGCCTCGGCGAACGTGCTGGCAATGCGCCGCTGGAAGAAGTCGCCTTGGGACTGGGGCGTTTGTACGGGCTGGATTGTGGCGTTAACTTGAAACGCTTCCCCAAACTCTCCTTGCTGGTGGAAAAAGCCTCCGGTCGTCCGGTCGGCTGGCAAAAGAGTCTGGTCGGCGAAGGCGTGTTCACCCACGAATCCGGCATCCACGTCGATGGTCTGCTGAAAGATTCGCGCAATTACCAAGGCGTAGACCCGGCGGACATGGGGCGGCATCACCAACTGGTGCTGGGCAAACATTCCGGCAGCCACGGGGTGCAACGTGCCTACGCCCTGCTCGGCGTACCGCTGGAGCATGAACAGGCGGAAGCGATTCTCGCGTTGGTGCGGCGCTTTTCCACCCAATACAAACGCCCACCGACGGCGGACGATTTGCAGCAATTTTTGCAACAAACTTGTGTGGCGGAGGTAGCTGTATGTCATTAGAACTGGCACTGACAGCGGAAACATCCGATACCCCATCTCTTTGGCAATTAATCACCGAAGACATCACCTGCGTGTTCCAGCGTGACCCCGCCGCCCGTTCGCGCTGGGAAGTTGCCACGCTCTACCCCGGCATCCACGCGGTGATGTTGCAGCGCATCGCCCACAGCTTGTGGAAACGCGACTGGCGCTATTTCCCGCGTTTCATTTCGTACTTTGCCCGCTTCTGGACGAATATTGACATCCACCCCGGTGCGAAAATCGGGCGACGCTTTTTCATCGACCACGGGGCTTGCGTGGTGATAGGCGAAACCGCCGAGATCGGTGACGACGTAACCCTCTACCACGGCGTGACCCTCGGCGGCGTATCTTGGAACAAAGGCAAACGCCACCCTACTCTCGGCAATCGCGTAGTCGTCGGCGCAGGCGCAAAAATCCTCGGCCCGATTGAGCTGGGCAACGACGTGCGGGTTGGTTCCAATTCCGTGGTAGTCAAAAACATTCCGGCGGGCAAAACCGTGGTGGGCATCCCCGGCAAAATCGTGCAAAACAAAGTCGCCCGCAACGACAACCCCGAAGGCATCGACCTCAACCACCACCTGATTCCCGACCCGGTGGCAGGCGCGATCCAGTGCCTGCTCGACCGCATCCGTTTACTCGAAGAAGCCGCAGGCACACGCGGCTGCTTGCCTGAACAAGAAGACGACAGCGCGGAATGCAACCATTGCGATGCCCGCGATCTGTGCGACGACGAATTACCTAACACACCCATCACCGAACATCCGATTCACTTTAAAAAATCAGGGGACTAACATCATGGATTTGCAGGATTTTGAAGCCGAAGACCTTTATTTCAACGCCGCCATCGACCCGGAGGTTGCCGTGCTTCTGGAAGAAGCCGCCAGCCTTTACCCAGAACCAGAGGCCGAAACCCTGCTACTTCGCGCTTATTTCCTCGCCCCCGAAGATTTGAACGTGCTGGTCGCGCTGTACCGCTATTTCTACTACCAGCACCGCCTGCGGGATGCGCTGGTGGTGGCGCACAAAGCCATTGCCGTCAGCGGCAAACGTTTGCATCTGCCGGAAGATTGGCGGCATCTGACCCGCTTGCATCTGGGGCAAGGCGTACTGGTTTCCATGACTCTGACGCGCTTCTACCTGATGGCGCACAAGGGCGCGGGCTATCTGGAAATGCGGCTAGGGGAACTGGCGGATGCGGTCGGGCGGCTGCAAACGCTGGTGGACATCGACAGCAATGACCGGCTGGGCGCGAAGGCGTTGCTGCTGCTGGCGCAGGAGCATTTGTATGAGCAGCAAGGGGTGGCGGTGTTGCGCAGGGCGGCGGGATAGGGTTTGATAAAAGGCAGGTAAAATTCTGCTATAGTTGAGCCAGTCACCTAAGCATGAGGATACCTCCATGAATGCCGTCGCCCATGAATTTAAAATCAAAACACCGCCGTATTTCGCGCTGGCAGTTAGCCTGACGGATGCCGAACTGGAACAACAAATCTTGCTCATGGCTGCACTCAAAATGTTCGAGCTAGGCAAGATTTCCTCTGGCAAAGCAGCGGAACTGGCGGGTATGTCGCGCATCGACTTTTTGATGAAATGCGGGCAATACAAAGTCAGCATCTTCAACTACGACGCTGACGAACTGGCGCAAGAACTGGACGCTGACGTGGCGACACTGGAGAAGCTCGGTCTATGATCGTGATCAGCAATACCGGGCCGTTAGTTGCACTTGCCAAGCTCGACCGGCTAGATTTGTTGAACCAGCTTGTGCCTGATGGTGTATTCATCCCACCCATTATTCAGCGCGAATTATGGGCGAAAAGCAGCTTTGAATCGGCTGCACTGGAAGCGGCATTGGATGGTTTTATTCATGTGCGCAACAAACCAGACACAGTACCTGCCGCCGTTGAATTAGCCACCATGTATCTGGATGAGGGCGAAAAGCAGGTTGTTCGCTTGGCTGCTTCGTTGGATGAACCGTTGTTTGTCCTGCTGGATGACAATGCAGGGCGAAAGGCTGCCCAAAAATTGAATCTGGCAGTAACGGGTACTGCCGGATTACTCGTGAGTGCGAAAAAGCAAGGTTTGATTCCCGCCGTCATACCCTTGTTGGAAGCCTTACGCACGCACGGCTATTGGTTGTCGGATGAGCTAGTTGAGCATGTGCGGCGTTTAGTCAAAGAATAGGTCAGCCGGAACTAACGCAATTCCGCCAGAATCACCCGCTGTGTATCCAGCATGGAATCGGCGATGAAATCCAGAAACGGCTCAATATCACCCTTATCTGCCACTGCCAAGGCTTGCAGGTAAATCCGCCGTTTGGTGGTGCGCACAATCACGGGAGTATAGCCTTGTATCAGCAGGATCAGGTTCATCAATATCCGCGCCCCCCGCCCATTGCCGTCGTCGAAGGGGTGAATCCGCACCATGTTGTAATGGGCAATTCCTGCCACTGTGACCGCATGAAGCTGGTTCAGATTTGAGTTCACCCAGTCGCACAATTGCTGCATTTCCAGCGGGACTTGTAACGGCTCGATGTAATGGTGGATTGAACCGTCCTGTTGCAACACATGGTTCGGCTGCGATTTGTATTGCCCCGGCGTGGCGGGCTTTTGTACCCGTTGCCCTTGGGAGTTCAGTGCAGGGGTGGATTGCACGCCAGCCAGTAGTAAGGCGTTGAGTTCCTTGATCAGCCCTTCGCTGATGGCGCGTTTTTGCGCTACCACATCAAACAGCAGGTCGATGGCTTCGGCATGGTTGCGGGCATCGAGAAAGTCTTTGAACGGTTTACCCTCGACCGTCAGTCCTTCCTGCAAAAAGAAGATGGTTTCACCGAGCGTTAGGGTGCTGCCTTCGATGGCGTTGCTGTCATACGTCCATTCGGCGCGGAGTTTTTGCTGGATGGGCTGCCAGCGGTCAGGTTGTTGCGCACGCAAACGCTGGATGTCGGCTTGCGCGGCATCAATGGCGGCCAGTTTGCTGGTCAACTGGGCGGGGGTTTGGAACTGGTAGGAAGGGTTTTGCATACGTCATACTTTTAGCATATTTACCAACAACACCGTTAGTTTAGGAAAGCAAAGCCGCTGCCGCCGTCACTGCTGTCCCAATCGCCGCCTGATGTTCAACAACGAACCCGCCGACATCGGTCATGTCTTTGGCAACGTTGGTGAGTTCACGGATACCACCCCAGAGTTTGCCTAACACCGATTGGCTTTTCTCTGTTGGCTGCTTTTCGTCAGCCTTGACCGCTTTGCGCACATCGTAAACAGCTTCCAGCACATCGTCCGATAGGTTGGCTTTGTGGCGCAGCATTTCATCCAGCACGGAACTGATGATTTGGCGTTGGTCGGCTGTCACTGTGATGGTTGATTTATTAACGTTGGTCGTTTGGGTGAAGTTTTGACTTTTCGGCGCAAAATTAGAACCATCGCCTCCGTCCATATTGAATGTATCGCCGTGATGGTGATGTACTTCTTTGCCTGCCATTTTTCTTACCTCTTGGAAAAGTTGGTCGTAACTGTTGATCTGTGCCAGCACTTTAACCAAGCCCTCCCCGGAATGCACCGAAAATGATTGCTGGTTGAACAATACCGATGGGTGAATCTGTTCCGGTCGGATACCGTTCGGACTCACCAGCACCGCTTTCAGATGCGTGTAGAACTCGCGTAACAGTGCAGAAAATGCCTTCAAATCTCCGGTCAGCACCATTTCGATGACATTTTTTCGCAGTAGATAATGTACGACCGCCTGACTTGTTGTACCCGCCCGCAGAATGAAACCTTGCCGCCAAATATCTTGCGGGTCATGAATACCCACTTCGCTATGCGGTACAAACAGCTTATGCACCAGCCTCGCATGGAAACCCAGTGGCAGGTAAGGCACATCGAAACGCAGTGTTAGTTTGTTCTGTTGGTTCAGTAATTCGCTGACAGATAGCGGCTCATCCGCCCGTGTTGCATCGGGAAAGAAATACTTGCCGTTATCCTGTAAACGAATGCACAGAGAACGTTCATTGAGAAAGCTGACTAGATATTCCACATGGTCTTCATCTACCTTGCCTGCAAATACTTGTTCCAACTCGGTCAAGTTCAGAATGCCGTTGGCTTGGCGCAGTATGGGGGAATAAAGCAGTTGGTAGGCGTTGTCCACAGCCCATGCGGGTTTGAGGCAGTAGCGGCTATTGCCCTTTTCAACCCGAACCAAAAAACCAAGTTGTTGCAACTGATTTAGGGTGCTATCGGTATTTTTTGCATCTTGAATATTAGCCGCAATCAGTTCGCGCAATTTGCTTTCACGCACAAAAACCGTGTCGCCATCCTTGTATTGCTCATCTAATGCCCGCTGCACGTCTAGTGTTTCTTTCAACACCATTTTCTGGCTGTCGAGACTGGCTTTTACCAAGGATTGTACGAAGCGTTTGAAATCCGGCGCATCTTTGTCGATGCAGGAGAAGTAGAAGAAGCTATCCGCCGTCAACAAGTCCGGGAACTCGCGTAGCAAACGGGTTTTATTCTGGTAAGTTTCGCATTGTTCATACCAATTGGTGACAAGCAACACTTTAGCTTGTGAGCCTGCCAAATGGCGAATTTGTTGTAGCCATTCGTCCGGCGCTTGTTCGTGACGGCTATCCACTACCAACACGTAGACACAGTTTTCGTGGAGAAATGCGCTGTGAAGCCCGTAGAAAATAGTTTGTCCACCAAAGTCCCACAAGAATAAATCCAGATCTTTTCCATCAAGCTCAAACTTTGGGAAAGACTCTTGCAAGTTAAGTGCCCGATGTTGAAGATAATCAACACCAACCGTCACCCCTTTTGTTATTTCAACAGGATTTCCTTGTAAACGATCTTTCAATGAGCTTTTGCCTGCACCGCCCTCTCCCAATAACAATGCTCGCGCTGCATAAATTTTCTGGCTTGCTTGCGATGATAGTTCGTCAATCCTTGTGAGAATGCGATGAGAATCGAACTCAGTTCGAGAATACGCGGATATAACTCCACATGCAGATATAAGCGACTGCCAATCACGATGACCACTAAAATCTAATACCTGAATATGGCGTACCCACCGGGGCAGGCTTATCTTTTCTGCTAAAACAGGAATTACTGGAATCCCACTATCTTCAGCAAAATTAAATTCGGCATGTATCCATTCTGATGTGCGTGACCTCTCCGACAGCACCAAGACAACCAAATCGCTTGATTTTAACTCATACTTCAGCTTTTCTTGCCAACGATCACCGGGGCGTAACCCAATAATATCAATGAAAGTATCAAATCCATGCTCAAGTAGTCTCTGCTGAACTTCGACTGCTAGGTTTTCACCGTGACTACCATCACGAGCATAACTGATAAAAATTTTAGGCATGTAACCACTTTTTGACGGAAAGTGAAAATGTGGGCATTTTGGCACGGATAGGGAAAGAATTCAGCAACTTAAACACGCTGTCCGTTACGTCAGATTACGCAAATCCTCAAGGTCTTTCGGTCTGCCACTCGCCGCCTTATTTTTCTTGAAATCTTCAAGACTGATGACGTGAACAGTCAAACCACCATATTCAACATCCAAACGCTGGGAGTAGCTGCTGGAGAAATCCACGCCTTCCGGTTGGGTAAGCAGATCAATACGCAAAGGCGGATAACCAAGCTGGATGACATTACCCAATTTGGTGAAATCATCGGTACTCAAATCAAGTTCGCCGAAGCCAAACGCCTCCAACACTGCCATGACTTTTTCGGCGTTAACCTGCTCAGGTTTTACCCAAATATCCATGTCGCCGGTATAGCGCGGATAGCCGTGAATACCCAGTGCATAGCCGCCAACCAACAGGTATTCAACCCCGTGATTGTTCAGTAACTCGATAAACTCTTTGAAGTCGCGGTGGAACATCTTGACGGAAACTCAAATAAGATTGGCGGAGCATTTCAATGGCATCAATGCGTTCTGCAATCGGGCGCGTGACCCAATACTGGTAGTCAGACGGTTGGTCTTTATTGGTGGTGATGCATACCACTTTCCTAATCATGCGCGGAGCGGGTGCGGCTTGTTCCATACTGATCCCGGTTGCCTGTGAACTGAACGTTGATTATAGCATTGGCATTCCCCAGCAGTTTGCTATTAATGCGGCAATGTCCCCTTTCCCACAATCCCCCACCTCCCATCCCTGTACCAAACCCGACATACCCCACACCAATAACACCCAAGCTACTGAATAACAAACAATTACCCCACATGGCACGCCCTTTGCTTGATCTTCCTCATTTGGCACAAGGAGCACGACATGACCGATACCGACCTCACCCTCGACCTCGAAGAACTGGTCAGCGCGGAAGACTTCCTCAACTACTTCGACATCGCGTTTGACCAGACCGTGGTGCATGTCAACCGCCTGCACATCCTGCAACGCTTCCACAACTACCTGACGAAAGAGCCGCCCGCCAGCGACGACGACACCTTGCGCGAGCAATACACCCGCCTGCTAACCAAGGCATATACCGACTTCGTGGGTTCTGATGCCAAGACCGAAAAAGTGCTGAAAATCTACCGTATGAACGAGCCGCAAACCGCTTTCGTCCCGCTGGAAAGCCTGTTCGGGAAGGGGTAACGCCATGCCCCAATACGAATACGGCGCAAAAGTGCGCGTGATCCGCAACGTGCGTGACGACGGCACGTTTTACGGCGCAACCATCGGCAATATGCTGGTAAAGCGTGGCAGTGTCGGCTACGTGCGCGATGTCGGCACGTTCCTGCAAGACCAGATCATCTACTCGGTGCATTTCCTCGACGAACAAAAAACCGTCGGTTGCCGCGAAGAAGAACTGATCGACGGCGACGACCCGTGGGAACCCAGCCTCTACCAATTCCGCGACAAAGTGACCACCAAAGTCACCCTCGCCATTGAGGGCGAAGTCATCGCCAACCCCGGCGATGTCGGCGAAATCCTCAAAGTGATCAGTGGCTTACCCACGGGTTTCGCCTACCACGTACGCTTCCCCGGCAGGACACTGCAAGTCCCCGAAAAGCTGCTGGAGGAAGTCCCCGATGCCTAACTTAAGTTTCGCCATCATGGGCAAGCCGCCCGCCTACCGCTACCACCTGCTGCGCAATGCACTGGAAGCCTTCCAGAAAAACCTGCCGCATCTGGACGAAAAGGAATTCAACCGCGTCTGCCAACGCGCCGACCGCAGTTTTCACCTCGAATCGCTAGCCTTACAAAGCCCCGAAGCCAGCCAACTCCTCATCCAGCCCGAACGGGTCGATATGGCACTGCAAGAAATCGCCGACCGCTACCCCAACGACGAAGATTTCACCATCGACCTCAGCCAGAACGGGCTAACCCCCGACACCCTGCGCCAAGCCCTGCAACGCGAACTGCTGTTCGACGGCATCCTGCAAAAAATCGCTGCCCGCAGCATCACCGTCGGCGACATCGACGTGCAGCTCTACTACGAGATGAACCGCGAGCGTTTCATGCAGCCGGAAACACGGCTGGTGCGGCAAATCCTCATCACCGTCAATAACGACTACGCCGAAAACCAGTACGACACCGTGCTGCAACGCATCCGCAGCATCGCCGCACAAGCCACAGGCAACGCCAAACAATTCGGCAAGCTGGCACGCCAATATTCCGAATGCCCAACCGCAATGGAAGGCGGCAAACTCGGCAACCTGCCCTACGGCAAACTCTACCCGCAACTCGATGCCGCGCTGTTCGCCCTGAATGCGGGGCAAGTCAGCGCCCCCATCGAAACCGAACTCGGTTTCCACCTATTGCTGTGCGAACACATCTACCCCGCGCAACAAGTTTCCCTGACCAAAGCCAAAGCGCAAATCCGTACCCAGTTGCAAGAACGTGCCCAACGCAACTGCCAGAAAGAATGGTTAAAGCAATTGCAAGCCACCACCCCGGAGGTATCCTCATGAGCGATAAAACAGCCGCCTGTTCCTTCTGCGGACAAGAGCAAACCGCGCACATCCCGCTGATTGCCGGGATGAACGGACACATTTGCGAAGCCTGCGTGCGCCTTGCCCACCAAGTCATCAGCACCTGGAGCCGCAAGCGCAGCATGAGCGAACCGCTCAAAACCCCACCGAAACCGCTGCAAATCAAGGCGATCCTCGATGGCTACGTGATCGGGCAAGACACCGCCAAAGAAACCCTCGCCGTCGCGGTTTACAACCATTTCAAACGCCTGAATCTGGAAACCGACAAGCCGCGCATTTGCACCCGCACCGACAAATCGGTAGTGGAACTCGACAAATCCAACATCCTGTTGCTGGGGTCATCCGGCACGGGCAAAACCCTGCTGGCAAGCACCTTGGCGCGGATCGTCGGCGTACCGTTCGTGATTGCCGACGCCACCACCCTGACGCAAGCGGGTTACGTGGGTGAAGATGTGGAAAGCATCATTGCCCGCCTGCTCGACAGTGCCGACGGCAACAAGGAACTGGCGGAATGGGGCATCGTTTACATCGACGAAATCGACAAACTCGCCCGCAGCGGTGAAAACTCGCACGGCACACGCGACGTGGGCGGCGAAGGCGTGCAACAAGCCCTGCTCAAACTGGTCGAAGGCACCACCGTCAAAGTCCCCGCCAAAGGCCGCAAAGACCAAGCTCCGGTCATGCTCGACACGCGCAATATCCTGTTCATCGTCGGCGGCGCATTCTCCGGCTTGGAAAAGCTGCTGGAAAAACGCCTGAAACCGGGCGCAAAAGGCATCGGTTTCCACTCCACGCATACGCCGGATGACCCCAAAGCCGACAAGCTGCGCCTGTTCAGCGAAGTGCAACCGGAAGACTTGCGCCATTTTGGGCTGATCCCCGAATTCATCGGACGTTTCCCGGTCATCACCGCGCTGCACGAACTCGACGAAGACGCACTGGTACGCATCCTCACCGAACCGCAAAACGCCCTCACCAAGCAATATCAGCAACTGTTCGCGCTGGATAATGCGGAATTGGAATTCACCAACGATGCGTTGCGGGCGATTGCGCAAAAGGCGATTGCCCACGGCACGGGCGCACGGGGTTTGCGCGGGGTGTTGGAAACGCTGTTGCGCAAGCTGATGTTTACGCTGCCATCCGAGGAGAACGTGGCGCGGTGCGTGGTGACAGAAGATGTGGTGAATAATGAGGCAGATATTGTGCTGGAATACCATGAGCCTGAAGCAACCACCAGCGGGGGGACACAAAACCTTGCCTCTCTACAATCGACAGCATAGTGTGTGAAGTGTCATGCCATAAAAAAAGGGTTACATAATATGTAACCCTTTCCTAATTTGGTGCCGGCACCACGAATCGAACGCGGGACCTACTGATTACAAGTCAGCAGTATTTCAAATTTCAATGACTTACATTGGTCAACATTGAACAAGCAGAATCAAGCAAGAATGCGGGTTACAGAGGGTTTAGAGAAAAATCACTGTTCATTTTTGCTCAATATGCATCAGTCCTAGCCAGCAAATCACTGGACTCCGTGGTGGACTCCGAACTAACATCATTGGACAAATTCACCCGGAGTCCAGTGACGTGGCAAAACTGACAGTTAATTTCATCAAATCACTAAAAGCTACTGGTACGGCATACCGCAAGATGGATGATGGTTACGCGGGCTTTGGGGTGAAAGTCTCACCATCGGGAAAAATCAGCTTCATATTCCGTTACAAAGCCACAGACGGGCGCGACGTGCCAATGGTGCTAGGCTATCACCCTCAAACCACACTCGCGCAAGCAAGGGAACTATGGTCACACTGGCGGGCTATTTACGATTCAGGGCGTGACCCGAAAACAGTTCAAGCGGAACAATTAGAGCGAGAAGAGGAAAACCGCAAAGCAACCGCATTGCAACGCAAACATGAAGCCATGCAAGGCAGTGTCAGGCAATTGCTTGAAGCCTACACCAATGATCTAAAAACCAACGGTAAGCGCTCATGGTCTGAAACTGAACGGGTATTTGAAACGAACGTCTATCAACACATTCCGGCAACCACCAAAGCAAAAGACGTGCTACCCGATGACATCCGCGCAGTGTTAGCGGAAATCATTCAGCGTGATGCGCTAGTAATGGCAAACAGGGTACGTGCTTATTTATCGGCTGCTTTCGCGTTTGGCATTTCATGGGACAATGATTCTCGGCGGCATTTTGAGTCATTACGTTTCGGCATTAAGACAAACCCTGTTCGTGATGTGCCAAAACCTCTGAAATCAGAAAAACCCCGTGATCGGGCATTGTCAGAATTTGAGGTGAAGCAGGTATGGGAGGCATTAGGCGACTCAGATTTTCACCCGAAAACCATTGGGGCGATACGCTTGCTTTTCGCGCTCGGTGGTCAACGTGTCGAAGATGTATTGTTCCTCACCGAGGATGATGTGGATTTTGTGAATAGGCTAGTAACATTCCGTGATACGAAAAACGGTACTACCCATGTAATCCCATTTGGTGATGTGGCAGAACCCTTACTGAAAGAACGAATGCTCGATACCAATGCAGGCGGGGAACTGTTTGGTAAGATTAAAAGCAAACGTGAGGAACCTATCGACTCGACTACGCTTTCTCATGCAATCACCAAGCTATGTCGGCGAATCAACCTAGAACATTTCCAGCCTAAGGACATACGGCGCACTGCAAAAACGTTGATGGGCTTTGCAGGTATCAGCAAAGAAGCGCGTGACCGCTTCCAGAATCACGCATTAACCGACGTATCCAGCAAGCACTATGACCGCTACAACTACCTTGCCGAACACCGACAAACCAGCGCGGTATGGGATGCGTATTTGCAAAACATCCTTGCAGGTTCACCACAAGCAAACGTGGTGCAGTTGCGGGTAGTCGGTGAATGAGTAATACTTTCAAAACATGCCAAATTTTATATAATGGATTTGTCAATGAAAATACTTCAATGGATAGGCAGTAGCTACGGTGATTTATGCGACTTCCCAGAGGATGCGATGCACGAAGCGGGGTATCAGCTTCATAGGCTGCAAACAGGGCAAATGCCCTTAGATTGGAAGCCCATGCAAGCCATAGGACAGGGAGTGCAGGAAATTCGCATCAAGGAAGATTCTGATGCTTTCCGCGTGATCTACGTGGCGAAATTTGAAGAGGCTGTTTATGTGCTTCATGCCTTTCAGAAAAAGACACAGAAAACGGCGCAACATGATGTTGAACTGGCACGGGAACGTTTCAAAGAAATGATTAGGAGGCGTACACAATGAACGAAGGACACACTACCCCAGCAGGGCAAAGCGTTTTTTATGACCTATTTCCGGCTGCACAAGCGGCAAACCTGCTTATCCGTGCGCAATTGCTGGATGAACTGATTAAAGTTTTGCAGTCACGTTTCAGCACACAAACAGAGGCGGCGGCGGCTTTGGATGTGACACAAGCGCGAATCAGTGACCTATACCGTGGGAAAATCCAGCGGTTCACTGTGGATATGCTGATTAACCTACTGGCGCGTGTTGGGCGGTCTGTTGAAGTTAGCATGAAGGCGGCGGCATGACAGACGAAACGCGCTATGTGATGCAAAATAAAGATCGACCTATGACCAGCATCATGCTGAATGCAGCAGACTGGGAGGCATTCATAGGGGTGTTAGAGAATCCTCCTGAACCAAGTGCAGAACTGAAAAAGGCATGGTGTGCATACCATGCTGAAAAGGACGCTGACACGAAGTCATAAAGTTTCTTCCAGCATCTAGCTCGACGGGGCGAAAAGCGGATACCTTCAACCGCCGATGCTGGATTTCATTTGAAGGATGCACGGTGAAGGTGTGTAATGCTTGTTGGTGAGATCGAACGGCGCAAGCTGATATGGCGTAAAGTTGGCGATTGGATGGATACGGCTAATTCAGAGGATGCACTTCCAGAATTTTCCGACTTTGGCTATTCAACTTCGGAAAAGAAGCTGATTGCAGCGATATTACAGGCAACATCTGAAAAGCGACTAGCACTTATAAAACTTGAAATGCGTGTTATTGAATCATTCCATCCTGATTATCGGTGGAGTGACCTTATTGCATATCCAGATGTTCAAAAATCCATAAAAGAATCAGTCGGTTTTAGTGAAGAGACTTGGATAAGTGGTGTGTTGCCTCTGCTGTTAAGGCTGCGTCCTAGTAGCGTAGCAATCCGCTCACTTCAAAGCATGGAAATGATTAAGAAGTCTTCCAATGAAGGTTTTATAAAAATAGGGCTTGAAACAATGAAAATCTGCCGCGTTTCAGAGCAGCAGCCAAAAATTGAAGGCGGAAAAAAAGGAAGGTATGACGATATTAAGCCAGAAATACGCGAAAATTATTTGAAATGGAAAAAGATAAAAAAAGACGACCACCATGTATATGATTGGGCGCGAAAAATTCAACGTGATTATTTAAACGCGAACGGGGCGAAGCGATTTACCAGATTGCAAACACTTACTGATTGGGCTCGCGTATGGGATAAAGAGAAAGACCAACAGTAAGTAGTTGCTGTTGATGCGCGGCGTAAAAAAATGGGGATAATGCCTAGTCATGTTCAATTAAATCCAAATGGTGACACATGACAGCAAATCAATTACCTGATTATCGGCTCGATACCCGCGCATTAATGCAGGTGTACGGATACTTGTCCCGCACAACATTTATTAAGCATGAGCGTGACGGCAAAATCCCAAAGCGTCGCAAATATCCAGACGGGCAATTGGGCACGATGTGGAGCGAGGTAAAGGCGTGGATTGATTCCGCAGAGGTGGAGGGCGCAACTGATGGACAATAAGACAGCCGCTCCCGCCACAGGAGCGACCTTACAAAATACACACGCCGATAATAGCACAAATCAATACCACATAACATCAGCCAAAGAGCTAGATGTTATTGACGCGATTGCCAAACAAATGACACCGTATTTTTTTGCGGCGGATGATTTGCAGCGACTCAATATTACCGGGACTGACGCAATAAGGGACATGACACGTCAAAAAAACCCATTGCAGCGCGTATGCAGATTGCGCAAAGTCAATGGTATGGACTGCATTACTACGGTAAGCGTGCCTGATGCGCGTGACGGCACGTATGGCAATGCACCGGGCTATTACATGCTTGACGCTACGCAAATGCAGCGATGGGCGGCGGCAATAAGCCGCAAGGCGGGCAACTAATGGTTAGCTATCTCGCGCACGACAAGAGCAGCGGGATGACCCAAGATGGCGGGCTTAATGCCTGCCTGCAATGGGCATTTAACCGCATTGCAAAAAGTCCTGCATCAGTAATTGCCATCATCAAAGCTCGACCCGCAGAGGACGGGCGAATCATTGCGGAAGTCGATAAAGCTGGTGGTCGTTGGGTTTTCGGTGGTCGCCATGTGCCTAAGCGTGAGGTAACAAAACTCACAAAGAGGGCGGCACATGGCAGCTAAACAAGCATCTAAAGAGCATCACCTACGCTTGTATGACTCGCTTCTCGATAGTCCTGCATATCTTGACCTAAAGCCACCTGCACGGGCTTTGCTGATCGAATTTTTGAGGATATACCGACCATCCAGAAACGGGCGTTTGTCCATCTCAACCCGTGATGCAGTAACGCGCCTAAATGTGTCAGAACCAACGGCAATAAAAGCCTTTGAGGAATTGGCAACACATGGCTTTATCCGCTTGAAGAATCATGAAAACTGGATGGAACGTAAAGCGCGTGAATGGGAATTAACCATGCTGCAAGTCAACAACCACGAGCCGCGCAATGATTGGATGCAATGGGAACAGGGCGCGAATCTTTGCCCATTGCCGACGAAGCAAAAAAAATCCTCGACTAAAAAAACAGGGGCAGTGTTGCCCATGAATTTTGAGCAGAGGAGGGTTTCAGTAGGCTAATCACTGGATTCTCTGCTAAAAAAACAAGGGCAGAAAATAGCTAAGTGATTGATTCCATCCTATGCAGCGTATGTGCCTCTGCTAAAAAAACAGGGGTACATATAGTTACCAACGGATACGGCTATAAAATCCCAGTGTTAAAGCAATTATTTAAGGGTAAAACCGTAATCGCGCCAAAAAAAACACTTAACCCGTCAAGTCCGAAGTGAAAGCGAAGCGGAAAAAGCGTTAGCTTTTTTTCACGTAGCCGAAGGGAAGACTTGCTACCACGATAGTTCCCGCGAACGAAGGGAGCGCATGACGGTATTTAATACGGCTGCTGAAAAAGACAAGCTATCGGCATGGGTGCAGCTAAACGAAGTGGCTGCAACCCTTGCCATGTGGCGAACATCCGCGAAGCGTCGCCGAAGGCATTAAAACCTACTGTAAAACCGCAGGTTTTTAGCATTGGTTTTTTATGTTTTTTACGGAAACCTCACCCAAAACACCAAAGCACCTAATTTAATATTATGGAAATTGCTTAACAGGATTATTGGATATGACCGAAACACGAAAAGCAGGTAGACCATTGGGAGCTAAAAACAAGCATCCACAGTTTTTACGAATTGACATTAAATTACCAGACGCAAAAGGAACAAAACCCATGCAGCAAATGACTATCAACGAACTCGGAAAGCAGATTGAAAAATCACACAATGCACTTGTGAAGCTCGAAGGCTGTATTTCTGCACTGAAGCAAGTTGCAGAAATTAGCGATTCAATGCCGGATATTGTGCGTGTGGTTGATTCCCTGAAACACTCGAAACAAAGCTACCTTGACGAATATCAAAAGCGCATTGCTTTTAAAAAGAAATTTGAAAAGGTTTGCTTTGACGTGGCTATCAAATTTGCGTCTAAGCCGGAAAATATCGCGTTGATGCTAGAGCGCGGTAAGCAGGATGTTTTAGATCGTCGCATTAAATTCCAGCAAGCGGGAATGAGTGAGGCGGATTCAGTCGCATTTGTGCCTGATTTTGACGCTACCGAACGACTGGCAGAAATTGAGAAACGCCGCGCTATTCATGATGCGTGGCGCAAGTTTTCAGAAACCGGATTACCAGAGCATTTGCCAGAAAACGCGGTTGAAATGCTAGAGCTTTTTGGTAGCTATCAGGAATATGTTCCCCGTGGTTGTAGCGTAGTCGGTCGCCCGATTAGCGCGATGGAAGGGTGAGGGGTATATAGCGCAAGAGGTTGATTCTATGGCGATAACCAAGAATAAGAAGGCACGGCGCGAAAGTTTGCGGGAAGAATTAAAATCCCGCGAATATTTGCGGCGCATCCATGATTTATTGGAAAGCGAATGGTTGCCCGAAGATGTGACAGTGAACAATTCCAAGCTAAACGGTTTTTTCAAATTGTTGGCAAAGAGTTTGCCTGATGCGCGTGAATCACCAATAAGCCTGACCATTCCGAAAGATGAAACACGCCTACTAGAACGCGCCAGAATCGTTTGTGACGCGATGTTAGCGGGAGACATTACGGCAAGTCAGGCACAAGCCGCTATTGCCGTGCTGGAAAGCGTAGCGCGAATTTCAACGATAGGCGATTTAGAACAGCGCATAAGCGCGTTAGAGGCACAACCGCAAGGATACTTAACCAATGACGATTAAATCTATTACAGAGCGTTTAAACGCGATTGAACAGGCAAGACAGCCACCAGCACCACCATTTTATTCGGATTATGACGCGGGATGGCGGCGGCATAGACGATACGAGAAAATTTTCGACCTGCTTTTCAAAAATGAGGGTATCGAAGGCTTTGAACGTCGCCATGCCGAATCCTTGTCAGAAGGGAAGCATGTTCGTACTGGTAAACGGCGCGAAAATGGCGAACGACACACCGTCTATTCCGATTACCTAATCAAAATCACGATGGGCATTGAAGCTGAAAAAGTTGCTGAATCACTGCGAGGAAGAGGCGAACGGATTTGGCAGCAAATTTTAGACGAACGGGCGGCTAGGGGCGCGTTTCAGAAAACGACACCCTAGAATATTAGCGTTTGCTTATGCAATTCCTGGACTAAATGTGAGCCTCCCTCACAAATAGCAGTAGCGGCTAACCATAAATTCTCACCAAAGCGGGTAAAAAAGCGGGTAGGAAATCCCATAAATTCACACAAGCCTAGATGTGATGCGGCTTTCAGCGTATTTATCGAGTCCCTTAATAGAATCCTACTGGGAATCCCGCAAGGAATCCCACTGGGATAACAGTCAGGCAATGTCCCGTGGGACATCCGTAGGACATCCGCATCTTGTCACTGTGACAGGTGTGTGACTGGTGCGTAACAGGTAAGGCGACAACTTAGGCTTTGCGTCGCTGCATTGGGATGGAAAAACCCGTTTCGTGTTCTGGTGCATCTGGCACTAATCCCGCTTTGCTCAATTCATCCCGTATCAATTCCCGCATACGCGACTCGCTGAAACAACAAGAGGGCGAACCCTCTGCAAAGGTAATTTCCAGACGTGCGGTTATCTCTGCATTCAGCGTCCGATTGTTCGCTTTAGCAGCTTCATCAATTCGGGCTTTCAAATCGGGAGAAAGCCGGATTTTCATTTGAGGGTAATCATGTACTTTGACCATTTTCAGATTATGAACCATTGGGGTGTTTACAACAATGCACCCGTATGGTTCAATATGGTTAAACCCTTGGGGTTCATTATTTGAGGTGTAAATGAAAGACAACAAGCGTTTCAGTATCGGCTTATCTGCAAGCCTATACGCATGGTTGAAGAAGCAAGCAGACAAAAACCACCGTTCTATGAGCGGTCAAGTAAATGATTTATTGGAAAAAATGAAGGAGGTAGAGGAAAAGCAAAAGCCAGCATAAGCCAGAAAGTAAGAAGCCCCTAGGTGTACCACCACCCAGAGGCTTAGTGACTAATAGGTGTACCACCACCAATCAGTCGATTTACTGAAAACCGATACAATTCAATAACTCAGGAGTTCCAGTAATGGACGATATTAACACAAACCAAACTGTAGATTACAGTCAAGCCCGCGTCATTGAGTTGATGCGCTCAATGAACATCGAGAACAAGCGTATTTTGCTGAAATTCGTTGATACGATGATTGGCACACAGCCTGAAATCTCACCATACGCACAACTCACCGCGCAAGAGCGCATTCAAGAGCTTTTCGGCATCACAACCCGCATGAAAAGCCATGCCGCCATTTTGGGGCAATTCTTCGTTAGACCTACGACAAAGAAAACCGCACTCGAAGGCATGGATACAGAAATATCCAACATGCTGGTTCTTTGGGAATTGGTGAAAGCTGATTTAGAGGTGCAATCATGATGCACGTCGCCCAAACTAACCCCGCTTTCGCCAGCTTCAACCCCGCTTTCATCAAAGACATTGAAGCCGAATGGCAACACCACCATGCTGAATCCGCTACTGGTGAAAACTATTTGCACCAGCAACAAGCCATTGCCAGCCGTTCACCTGCCAGCGACAAAGACGAAGACGGCTTACGCTTTTCTGCGATGTTGGCAGCGTCAAAATGCAAACAGCTTGCCCCTGAAGGAACGCCACTAAAACGCGCATTCGACTACCTGAAAAGCCGTGGTATCGCCCCGCCAATCGTTTCTAAGCAGACAGTCAGACACGATGGTACAACGGGAGAGAAAGCCGTTACCGAAGGCATTAGAGCGCGTCTCTGTTCAGAAAAATGGTGGTTGCGTAAATTGCGCAATCAACAGGCGCAACAACAGGAACTACAGGCTATCCGCTTAGGCTTTGTGAATGCTGGAAAGCAAGTTTATATCAGCAATCACTCACTAAGCCGCGCTTTGATGCGTCAAGAGCGCAATCGTGAATGGCTAGAATCCTGCGATCTAATTGACGTGGATACCGGCGAAGTCATGCCCATGATGCAAGCCGTTGACGCTGGCATATCCGATCCTAACAACCGTCGCAATGAAATGATGTTACGCATCAGTGACGGCGAAAAGTTCTTTGCTGCACAAGGCAAAATCGCCCTATTCCTTACCCTGACTGCACCATCAAAGTTCCATCAATTCACCCGTAAAGCGGGTTACATCAAAACCGATTCAATGGGCGTTAAGCACAAGATCGGCGGTCAAATTGTCCAGAATCCGAAGTATCAAGAGGTGATTGAATGGCGGCGTGGTCGGGGCAAATCCGCCACCATTGAAAGCCGCATCAATACCCCGCGTTTGGGGCATGAATGGTTGTCGGTGAGTTGGGCAAGGTTACGCGCTGCACTCAAACACAAGGCGATTCAGTGCGATTTTATGCGCGTTACCGAACCTCACCATGATGGTGCTACACATTGGCATTGCATCGCCTTTGTCGCTGAATCCAACGTGCCAGCTTTCACCAAACTGCTATGGTCAAAATGGTTGCGTGAAGATGCAGACGAAGCGGGTGCAAAGAAATACCGTGTTGACATCGTGCGAATTGACCCGAAAAAAGGACGGGCGGCTTCTTACATTGCAAAATACATTTCAAAGAACATCGACGGCGCATCTGTTACCGAAGACTTTGAAAGTGGGCTTGATGCTGCTGAATCATCAGTGCGGGTTCATGCGTGGCGTACAACGCATATTATCCGTGCATTTCAATTCTCCCGTGGATTCGGTCAAGTGGGTATCTGGCGCGAACTACGGCGCATTAAAGACGGTCAAGACGGCATTGTGGAATTAGCGCGTGTTGCTGCTGACCATTCCGACTATCTGGCATTCCTCACAATCCAATCACAAAAGGCATTACAGCCACTTTCCACAATCAGGGTAGACAACCCTAAGCCTAACCTTTACGGAGAAATCACAAGCCGCGTAATCGGTTTGGAATACACACCTGATTCTATCGAAGTCATCACGCACAACCATAAATGGGAAGTTGTTAGACGTGTTGAAGAATCAGAGAGTGATGATGTTGACCGCTTTGAATTTCTGGCAATCGCTGAAAATTCGCCCCTTGGAGTTCTGGAAAATAATTGTAGATATGAGGTGGCAGCATGAGCACTCAATACACCATCGAAAGCCGCTTTGATCGGCTGGTAGTGATTCGTTCGACTCCCGGAGCAGGCTTATCCATCGTGGTGGGTGATTTGTTCAAGGCTCACCAGTTCAGCACCCTACAAAGCGCCAGACTTGCATTTAGTGCGTTGCAGTTTAAGCACAACAACCTGCATAGCGGTTTTAAAATTCATGAGGTGAAGTCATGAGCAAGCCACTACTGACACCCGCTGAGCAAACGCACCTCGACACCGGGCGCAACCATCAGCACTTCCCTGATGACTTTGACCGCACCCCGATCAACTGGGAACGCCTCCACGCACTCATTCCGTGGATGGCCTTTCTATTTGCCGTGGCTGTTTGGGCAATGTTCCTGCTGATTCCGACGGCATTCGGCCTGCATTACGCGGGCATGTTCCCCGCTGCAAACAATTGGCTATACGTGCTAATGGGCTTGACGCTCTGCATGGCCTGTTTCGTCGCTGCACAAGTCAAACACGGCGCACGGGCTATCCTGTTCGCATTTGCCGTTTTGTTGCTTAGTTACTGGTTTTAAGGAGATTTCAAATGAAAATGATAGGTACAGCCGCAATGCAACGTCTTGACGGCAAAAAAGAGCAAGTCGCAATTCTACAGCGGTACAAAAACGGCAGCATGATGATTGTGCGCAGGGATGGAAAACACGAAATCGTCGCAGGCTTTGTTTTATCTAACTTTCAATGGGTGGTCTAATCATGAAAAATGCTAACGAAAACTTTAACGCGGGTTTGGCTTACAGCGATTACAAAACCCGCAAACTGTTCTACATGCTGGCGGCCTTTGTCGCTTTTGCCATGAGTTCCTACTTTGTGGTCGGCTACCTTGCCGGGCATTTGCGCGTATTAGAATGGGATGGCTCGCAGTGGATGAATGGCTTAGTTGCTATCGGCATTACGGCGGTTATGACCGGCTACCAATTTATCCTTTACGGCGCGGGCAACGTCGCAGGCGGCAAAAAAGCGACCATTCTAGCTGTCGTGGTGGCGGTGTCCTTCTCAATGCTCTCTGAGGTCGGGCAAGGCATGGAACGTGACAACATTCGCATGGAAACCAAAAGCCAAGAATCCCCGACCTACAAGGCCATTGTGGGCGCGATTGGTGGCAGTGCCAGTGCATCGCCCTACTCTGCCGACCTGCAAAATGCAGAAATGAAGCTGGCAACATGCATTCAGAATCGGGATGCAGGTAAAGGCGGAATATGGGCAGATTGCACGAAATCCGCAGCGCGTGTGGAGGCCGTCAATAAGATGATAGCCAACCATGCAACGGCAAGCCAATCACAAGCCCTAGCCCTCGCTGCAACCGCAAAAACCATGGAAAAAGACGAAAGCAATTACCATCCCCTAGTGAACCTGTTACGCGAAACCTTCGGCGCATCCGGTACAGTTGGTTCGTTTCTGGTTTCCCTCACCCTGATAGCCTTTTTCGAGTACGCATTTCACTATCTGGGTGGGCAGTTCGCGGCGGCGCGTGAATACCTCATGGCACATGGCTATGACGTTACCCGCAACCTACGCCAACCACCGCGCAAATTTGATGGCAGCATCAGCACCTACTCCGATAAATCCGAATCCGCACCCATGGCAGCGCTTAACGGAGCCGCGAACTCTGCCAAACAAACCGTGGGCGAATACGCAGCGAAAATTGAGGAAGGTTTAAAGGCATCCCCTGAAATCATCGCAACGGAATATGCGCGTGCGCAACATGCCCGCGAACAATCAGCCGCAATGGTGGGCGACAAATTGCAGGCCGTTGGGAACAAGATAGACGAATCATTGGCTAAAAAACCTGAAGTTGCTGAGCGTCATCACCTGTATTGCACGCTGGCAAATGGGCGAAAAATGGATAAAGTTTTTAAAGCACACGAAGCCGATGCAGCGCTTAAAGAATGGCAGCGTTTAAATAAAACTGGCATTGGTGAAGATGGCAACCCCATCACCATGCTGGGATTGCATCAAACCTATTTTGAAACCGAAAAGGAGGCTGAAGCGTTTGAAAAAAAGATCGAAGCCGAGAATCTAAAATGGCAATCCGACGCGCCAGTGATTAAATCGGTAACAGGCTTTAAACAATCAGCCGATCAAGCCGCGAATGTCAGCCGATTGTATCAGGCAGAAACGGCAAAGCATGAAGCGGGCGAAGTGTTTAACCAATCCCCTACCCCGGCAATCAAGCGCCAATCCGTGGCGGAAACTATCCATGCGTTAGTGGATGCGGTTAAAAAGTCAGGCGCAACAACTGAGGCCGATATTCAGGCGGCGGTATTCGATGGTTATTCAAAGCTATTTAATCCGGCTGACTTGGATGATGGCGACTTGCTGAAAGTTGTTGGCAAAATTGCCAAGGCAACACCCGCAACCAATGAACGCGCTCATTCCGCGAATGAACAGATCATTGATGCACGCAATGAACGTGGTGCTAATCAACACGCTCATTCCCCTACGTTCATTCCAACCAATGAACGCGCTCATTCGGGCAATGAACGTACTGCAAGCAATGAACCTGTTCATTCAACCAATGAACGCGCTCATTCGTATGATGCGGAAAAAGAGCTACTGGAAGCCATGAAGGACGCACAAGGCAAGATCGAAGCCGACATTCTGAAAGAGGGCTACGGGTTGTATGAACAATGGAAAGCCGCGATTCTGTCAGGTGAAACAAAACTGACTACCAGAGACGGACGTTCATTCGTGAACGCTCATTTGTGCCAAGGCAAAAAACGCACGATTACACCCGAAGGAATGAACGCGCTCATTGTCATCTGGCAAGCGAGGGCAGCGAAAGAGGGCGTGTTGCTGCTGAATCCTCGATACACCGGCAAACCGCCATTTACTAAATACCTGTTAGCGTAACCCGCGATTCATTCACCAAGAGCCGGACTAGTTCCGGCTTTTTGCATTTGTGGCATGATGCACGGTTTCAATGCAAACGTAAGGTGATGCAATGTATCAAGACTGGAAGCAATGGGCGCGTGCAGGATTCGCACTGCTAACCATATTATTGGTGAGTTGGCTAATCGACGCAAAGCAGCTTGTTCAATTCGCCAACTGGCAATTCATGAACGATCTTCCTGAATGGCTGGGCTGGTTGCAAGTATCGCTCTTTGCCATTGCAGCGGGTTTGATATTCCCAAAAGCGAAACACTTTGAAGAATTGAGTAGTGACTGGCAGCAATTCATGATCGGTGGGTTCGTGTGGGGTATCGCCTTGTTTATGTCACTGTGGCGATAGGGGAAAGAGGGTTGTTCAATCCTAGCCATGCAATCACTGGACTCCCTAGTGGACTCCGAAACGGCAAAAAATAGCAGAAACAAAAAAGGGCTGCATCTTAATCGGTGCAACCCTTTGTTTTGTTTGGTGCCGGCACCACGAATCGAACGCGGGACCTACTGATTACAAGTCAGTTGCTCTACCAACTGAGCTACGCCGGCTTTGAAGACGCGAATAATACAGAACCGTTTCAGACGATGCAACTATTTTTTTGTGCACTTACTGCCCTAATCTATCGGCGTTCTCGTAACACCGACCAACGGTATTCTTACTGCACATTCACCTTAATCAACTCCTCGCCATCCGGGTCAGTCACATGCACCGCACACGCAATGCACGGGTCGAAACTGTGGATGGTACGCAAAATCTCCACCGGCTGTTTCGGGTCATGCAACACATGCCCCTTCAGCGACGCTTCATACGCCCCCGCCTGATTCTGCACATCACGCGGCCCCGCATTCCACGTACTCGGCACGACAGCCTGATAGTTGGCTATCTTCTGATCCTTGATTACGATCCAATGCGCCAGTGCGCCACGCGGGGCTTCCATGTAACCCACGCCTTGCGCTTTGGAAGGCCAGCTTGACGGCTCCCACAAAGTTTCGTTGAAGGTTTTGGTGTCACCCGCCTTAATATTGGCAATCAAATGATCGAACCAAGTCTGCATTTTGTCAGCAATGATCTTGGTTTCCAACGTGCGGGCAGCCGTGCGCCCCAAGGTGGAATACAAGGCTTCAATCGGCGCATCCAAGTATTTCAGGGTGTAATCGACTAGCGATTTGGTCTGTTCATGCCCGGTGGCATACAACATCAACACACGCGCCAATGGCCCCACTTCGACCGCCTGCCCTTTCCAGCGCGGTGATTTCATCCACGAATACGACTGATCGACTTCCAGTTGCTTGTACGGCGGTTTAGGGCCGGTGTAATTCAGCTCGGTTTCGCCTGCGTAAGGATGCAAACCTTTGTCCTTACCCTCGCTGTAGTCGTACCACGAGTGCGCCACGAATTCCTGAATCTGGTCTTCCGCATTCAAATCCACCGGATGGATTTTCGACAAATCGCGGTTAAGAATTACGCCGGAAGGAATCAGGAACGACGCTGGGTCATCCATGCCTTTTTCAGGAAAGTCGCCGTAGGTCATGAAATTGCCCAAGCCTTCGCCCTGCTTGAACCAATCCTTGTAGAAACTGGCAATCGCCAGCGTATCCGGCACGTAAACCTGATCGACGAATACCTGCATTTTCTTAATGATGTCCTGCACTTGCGACAGGCGTTTCATATTGAGCGCGGAATCGGAATTCAGGTCAATCGGGCAAGGCACACCACCAACGAGGAAGTTAGGGTGCGGATTCTTGCCGCCAAAAATAGCGTGCAGTTTCACCACATCGCGTTGCCATGCAAGGGCTTCAAGGTAATGCGATACTGCCATCAAGTTGGCTTCGGGCGGCAGTTTGTAAGCCGGATGTCCCCAATACGCCTTGGCGAAAATACCCAACTGCCCCGCTTCGACAAACTTTTTCAGCTTGGCTTGCTGGTCAGCGAAATAACCGGCAGAAGAATTCGGCCAGCTTGGGGAAATCTTTTGTGCCAACTCAGACGTGGCTTTCGGATCGGCACTAAGTGCAGATACCACATCCACCCAGTCGAGCGCGTGCAAATGGTAGAAGTGCATTACGTGGTCATGCACGTATTGCGCCGCGATCATCAGGTTGCGGATCAGTTGCGCATTCGGCGGAATGCTGTAATTCAGCGCGTTTTCCACCGAACGCACTGAGGCAATACCATGCACCAGCGTACACACGCCGCAGATGCGTTGCGCATACGCCCAAGCATCACGCGGATCGCGTCCGCGCAGGATGATTTCGATACCGCGTACCATTGTCCCGGCGGAATACGCCTGTTCGATGGTGTTGCCGTTCATTTGCGCTTCGATACGTAAGTGGCCTTCGATGCGGGTGATGGGGTCTACAACGACACGTTCAGTCATTTTAGTATCCTCAAATGTCGTTCAGGAATTGCTCAAGGAGACGATACTGTGCTTCGCTTTCCTCGTGCATGGATTCGTCGGAGGCATCAATGTGCCCACAAGTGCGTGCCATTCGCGCATTGACGGCGGCTTCCCACGCGGTGGCTTTAGCCTGCTTGTCGGGGGCAACTAACGCGGTAGCGGCGCGGGCGACGAAATAGCCTGCTTGTGCTTGCCAATCGCTGTCAGAACCGCAGCGGGTATGGCTGTCGAGTGCGGCAGCTTTGGCTTGCTTGAATGCCACAGCGAGTTCATCAGCCGTGGCATCTTCGTTGGCAGCAGCATCCACCACTTTGGTTACAGCGGGGTTGAGTGCCAACACATTGCGCACGAAAGCTGCACCAACACGGCGTTGCTGCGCCAGCCCCAACTTATCGAGTGCCTGTTTGAAATCGGTATCTTGGGTGATCATGCTGCACCTCCCTTACGTTCCACCAAGTGTTCGGCAATCATTTCGGTCAAGCCCAACACCGGGATGTCCATTTGGTTGACTTCCATGCCCTCTTCCAACTGGATGCGGCAGTTAGCGCACGCCGTTACCAGCGTATCCACATGCAATTCGTCCAGTTGCTTTTTCTTGCGCTGGAAGGCTTTCATTTTCACTTCTTCAGCATCTTCGTTGGCACTCACGCCACCGCCTGCGCCGCAACACCAGTTAAGCGTGCCATGATCCGCCATTTCCACGAAGTTTTTCGCCACCATATTGAGCAGATTGCGCGGCTGTTCGACCACACCGCCACGGCGTACCAATTGGCACGGGTCGTGGAAAGTGAGTTTGGATTCCTCGAAGCCTTCGGTTTGCAGCAAGCCTTCGGCACGTAATTCGTCCAGCACTTCGACGATGTGTTTGGCGGCAAAAGTGTAAGGTCGCCCAATCAGGTTAGGCCCTTCCCAACGCAATGCGGTGTAAGCGTGACCACATTCGGGGCTGATCACGGTTTTCACTTTGAGCTTTTCGGCAGCAGCGACGACACGGCTTACCAGTTCCCTCGCAATGTCGGATGAGCCGATTTGGATGCCGGAATTGGTGGCTTCAAAGCATTCGCTACTCAGCGTCCACGTTTTGCCTGCATTGGTGAGGATTTTGGCAACTGCCCCCAAGTATTCGGGGTAGTTCATGATTTCCATCGACGACAGCATCAGCAGGTATTCCGCACCTTCCTTGTCGAATGGCACTTCCAGACCGCTGGATTTTTCCAGATGGCGGACTTGGGCTTGCAAGGCAGGGAGTTTGACCCCCATCGGGCTGCCGATTTGCACCGCACGGGTGGATGCGCCAATCAAGCCTTCGGGTGCGTGACCCGAAGCCACCATGCCTTCGCGCATCCGGCGGATCATGTAGGTAATGTCATTGCCGACCGGACAAATCAGGGTACAACGTCCGCACAAGGAGCAGTTGTTGTAAACCAGTTCCTGCCATTCGGCGAGTTCCGCATCGGTGACAGGTTTGCTCAGACCCAGCTTGGCTTTGAGCTTGCCGATCAGGGTGTATTCCTGTTCCCACACGCGCCGCAACGGTTCGAGCTTGTAGATTGGCGTGAAGCGCGGCTCAGGGTTTTCGGTGTAGAACAGACAAGCATCGGCACACATCCCGCACGACACGCAGGAGCTGAAGAAACTGGCCATGGGCGCATCAATTTGCGCTTTGAAGGCATTAATGCCGCGTTCGAGTGTTAATGCGCTCATGATTTCACCCCCCGCAAGCCCATCGAAGCCCCGTTATACCAGCGCGACAGGAACACCGTGAACGTGTGCATCAGCTTGGTGAACGGGAACACGATCAGCAGAACTTCCACGCTCAAAATATGCAGCCCCAACATCATCTGTGGCGACAGCAACAAATGGTGGTAAGCCATATAACCGGTCAGTAACGGCACAAATGTCACTGCCCACGCCACATAATCGCCGGGGGTGGAGAGGAAGCGTTTCACCGGATGCTGCAAGCGATGAATCAACACCACCACCAACGCAATCATGGTGACAACCGCAAATGCATCCACCACGGGCGTGGACAAGTTAGGCCAACCAAAGCCGATCACGCTTTTGAACACTTCCACATGCGCTGCCAGCAAAAAGATCACCACGAACAAGCCGATGTGGAACACATAACCCGCGACAATGGTAATCATCGAACGCTGAAACGTTGCTTTGTCCGTCCCGAAGCGGCGGAAAATCTCACGCAACCCGCCTTGCATCGGGTCGCCTTTCGGCACGGCGTAATTCACTTTCCTGCCCAATGACAGGATTTCAAACAGGCGTAGCACTAGCCCCGCCACAAAGATAAACAGAGCAATGTTGAAGGCCGAGCCTTTGACCCATAGCAGGAAATCAACTTCGTTCATGATCCTGACTCCTGATTCAATTCCTCAACGGTGACGGTTTGGTGTGAACTTGCCGCCTCCGTCTTGGATTTTTTGTTCATCGCACCGATGGCAACCCCAGCAGCAATACCCGCTGCGGCGGCATACACCACGTTCTGCCCCGATACGCCCGTCGGAATGGACAGCGCCTTGTAAAAACCGCCGAAATCCCAGAAATTGGGTTCGGAACAGCCGATACAACCATGCCCCGATTCAATCGGGAAGCTCGTGCCATCGTTCCATTTGGTGGTGGCGCAAGCGTTGTAGGTCACAGGGCCTTTGCAACCGAGTTTGTACAAACACCAGCCTGCTTTCGCCCCTTCGTCGTCAAAGGTTTCAGCAAACAAACCGCGCTCGTAAAACGGACGGCGGTAGCAACGGTCGTGGATGCTTTGCCCGTAAAAAGCCTTCGGACGACCCAAGCTATCCAGTTCGGGAAGCCCGAAGGTTAGGAAATGGGCAATCACGCCGGTAATCACCACCGGAATCGGCGGGCAACCGGGGACGTTGATGATGGGTTTGTCTTTGATAATGTCGGATACGGACACCGCGCCCGTCGGGTTCGGATCAGCTTTTGGCAAACCACCGTAGGCAGCGCATGTGCCGACTGCCACAATCGCGGCTGCACCGGCAGCGGCTTCTTTGAGCATATCCAGATTGCTGATGCCTGCAATGGTGGAATAGCCAGGGTTATCCAGTGGAATCGAGCCATCCACCACCAACACATACTTGCCGTAATGCTCTTTCATCGCCTCTTCACGCGCGTGTTCAGCAGCGTCGCCCGAAGCGGCTTGCAGGGTATGGTGGTAATCCAGCGAAATCGCGTCAAAGATCAGCCCTTCGAGACTGGGGCTGTGCGAACGTGTCAGGGATTCGGTGCAACCCGTGCATTCTTGGAAAGAAAGCCAGATCACCGAGGGGCGTTTGGCTTGTTCCAACGCCTCGGCGATTTTCGGGATCATGCTAGGGGCAAGCGCCATGCTGGAAGCCAGCAGACCGCAAAACTTCAGGAAACTCCGCCGCGAAATGCCCTGCGAGCGCAGGTGTTCGCCTAGGGTTTGATCATAAGGACTAGGTGTTTGCATCCTCATTATTGTCTTCCTCCATCGCCAGAATTGTGGTCATTGCCGCCAAGCCTTCCTTAATGTCGTCGCATTGGGAACGCAGGATTTCCGGCACATGCCCTATTTCGATGAAATAACCGATACGTTTGTCGTTGCCGTCAAAGTGTTCAATGCGCCAGATGCCCGCGTAACCGCTTTCGCGTAGGCGGGTTTTGCCCAGCACATTCAGGGTAAGATCAACTTCGCCCTCCCCTAAAAATGCGTCGAGTTCTGTGTATTCCTGTGGGGAGAACGGCAAGCTATACAAGTCGATCATGCCGTGTGTGCCGTGCGCGATGAACTCGCCAAGCGCATGGCGAATTTCGTGCAATACAGGGCGCAGGTTTCCAGTCACAGGGCTGGTGGAACGAATAGGAATGCCGTTTAAATTCATGACGCGCTCCCCACAAGTGTAGCGAGCGGAAGGCCGCAGGGCGGATGGGCAGCGAACTCCCACTTCTGTAAAACATTGGCGGCAAGACGACCGGCCAGTGGAATATTGTGTTTGACTTTGGCGGTAGGTTGCTCGCCCCACCCGAACGTTTGGTATTGAATGCCAATCAAAGCGCGGTGGTGTGGCAGATGCTCGGTTAGGCGGGCAATATCCATCAAATCCAATAAACCGACCTCGTGCGCACTGCGTTTGCTTGTGCCTAGAAAATGATCCATCGCCTCATTTTCATAGCAACACAACGTACCGGGCTTGGCGTGTAGTTCTACCGCATCCAACACCAACAAGTGATCGTGCTCCTCAATCTCACTGGCTAAGGTAAAGCTTAACGTTCCACCATCCAGGTACGTGACATCCGGGAATGCCGAAAAATGCTTCTGCATAAAACGCAGCAGGTGAATTCCAATGCCTTCGTCTTGCAGCAGACTGTTGCCAATGCCTAATACCAACATAATTAACCACTTATTATTCCGTTGCCATCATCACTATTGTGCAGACTTTGAATAAACCAAGTTTGACATTAATCAATACAAATCAGTATCCGGCCAAGCAGCAGACCAAACCTTGACTTTAATTAGGAAAGTGACGATTTCCGGTAGCGAATCGCATGACCAAATAAATAAATACACACCGGCAAGCCCAAGATCAGCCCCCAAATGTGGAATAATTTACCGCCCACCGTAAGAATAATCAGCACAATCACCGGATTCACCCGCAACCGCGCCCCGTAAATCAACGGATTCAGCACGTACCCTTCAATCAAATGAATAATGGTGATCATCGCTACACTCAACAACATTAAGTTCACGCCCCCCATATTCAAAGCAATCAAACAGATGGGAACTGAACTAATGAATACACCCGCCACCGGCACAAAACTAAACAAGAACACCAACACCGACAAAAACGCCATGTGTTCGCCCATGCCCAACACGTACAAACCAATCGCCGTCAACACCGTATTCACGCACGCAATGTAAAACTGTGCCTGCATCGCGTGACCAAGCACCTTGCCAAATTGGTAGATATTGTCAGCAACCTCTACATAAATGAAACGCAGACGGGTATTTTCCAAATCGCGCACACTCGCCACCAAATGTGGCAGATCCAACACAATCAAAAACGCAAACAGCAAAGCCAGCAGAAACGTTGTCAAAATCGCCAAGGCTTGGCGGCTGATATTGGTCAACTGATCCAGCGCCACCTTCACCGCTTCGCGGCTATCCACTGACTTTTCCTTACCCGTCAGTAATCCCACTAGTAAACCTGTCGGTGAATCCACAAACGTCCGCTGGGCAAGCGGCGGCTCTAACGTACCAGTGGCTGCCACCCCATTTTGCAGCGGTGGCACTGGCGGTATTGGCGCAGCCCATTCGGGAGCGGCACTCGCACTCGGTTGCCCCAAAGCAGGTGGGCGACGCAGTTCCGGGATAGCCTCTTGCAATAGCGGGTAGCGGTCTGCCAGATTCAGCACTTCGGTGTCAATGCGCTCCATGTACACAAAAAAGCCTTGCGCGAAGCCAGTCGCTTGTTGGTAAACCTTCGGCGCCAAGAATAAACTAACGGTGATGATGGCTCCCAAAAACAGACCCCCCACCAACACCACCACCGGCACGCGCAGCCAACGCATTCGGCGGGTTAGCACGTCCACAATGCCCGATTGCAAGTACGCAAATACAAATGTCAGAAAAATCAGCGCAAAAAAAGAACTGAGCAAGGTCAGTAAACCGAGAATAATCCCCCACACCACCAAACGCGTCAGCAGCGGCAGCACATGTTCCCAGTGCACGGGCGCATGACGGGGCATCGGGCTAGGCAACAACCCTACATTACTGTTGTCATTATTGGGTAGCATCCATCGATTCTCGGTAAAGGTTAGAATAATGCAGTGTATCACTATCGTGCTAAAGTATCGTAATGTAACGCTACCAACTGCTTCAACCGATTATGCCAGAAACCACCCGCATGTTACCGATTGCCAGCGCTGATGAACCGATCTTGCATCAGCCCGCCCACGCCGTAGCCGAGGTAAGCGATCCCGCCATCCAACGCTTGCTGGATGACATGCTGGTAACGTTGCAAGCCGCTAATGGGGTAGGCATTGCAGCCCCGCAAGTATTCGCCCCCTTACGGATTATTATCGTGGCATCACGCCCGAACTCACGTTACCCCGATGCGCCATTGATGCCGCCCATCGCCATGCTCAACCCGGAAATCCTCTGGCAATCCGACACCACTTGCAGCGGCTGGGAAGGCTGTTTGAGCGTACCCGACACACGGGCGCAGGTAAAACGTGCCGAACGCTTACGCATCCGCTATCTAACACGCACGGGCGAACGGGTGGAAGCGGCATACAGCGGCTTCGTAGCACGCATTATTCAGCACGAATGCGATCATCTGGATGGCATTTTATTCCCAGAGCGTTTGGAAGATCCCAGTGAAACAATCAGCGAGACTGTGTTTCAAACGTTACAAAATGCTAAAACACACCCCTAAAATCGTACACACTGTATGAAAACACACCCCTAAAATCATAATCCGTGTGGATTTATGCTATAGTGAAAGCTCATTTGCTTGACTGGAAACGTTTTCATGCAACGCCAACAGCTATCCTTCCTAACACGCTGGTTACACAATCACCACCGCAAACCCCTGATCATTCGGGGAGCACGACAAGTCGGAAAATCCACCTTGGTGCAATTGTTCGCCGAACAGCATGGCATGACGCTATTAGCGACTAATCTGGAACGCTACCCAGCATTGGCAAACACCTTTGCCAGTAATGACCCCGAAAAAATCCTGCAACAAATCGAAGCCTTACCGCGTATGCCTGCTGTCGATGCCCAAGCATTGCTGTTTCTGGATGAACTTCAAGCAGTGCCGGAAGCCATTCCTGCCTTGCGTTACTTCTACGAAGACCGTCCGCAATTACCTGTCGTATGCGCGGGTTCGCTGCTGGAATTTGTGTTAGCGGCACACCAGTTTTCGATGCCAGTGGGCAGGGTGCAATACCTGCACATGGGGCCAATGACGTTTTCCGAATTCCTGCTGGCATTAGGCGAAGACAAGCTGTATCAAGTGGTGACGGAATACCAACCGGGTAACGAGATCGGTGAAATGGCGCACCAACGGCTATTGCAACTGTTGCGCAGCTATTATTTTGTGGGTGGGATGCCGGAAGCGGTCGCTGCATTTGCGGAAACGCGCAGCTACCAATCAGTGAGTGACGTTCATAACTCGATTATTGAAACCTACCGTGACGATTTCCCCAAGTACGGCAAAAGTCGTGACCAGAACCGGATGCTGGATGTTTTTAACTTCGCCGCTCGTAACGTGGGTGTAAAAGTTAAATACAGCAATATCTCGCGCGAGGATCAGAGTACCGTCCTCAAAAAAGATCTGGAATTGCTGTGCATGGCGCGGGTCATCAGCAAGGTCGTTCACAGCCATTGTTCAGGGTTGCCGCTACAAGCCAGCCTTGAAGAAAAGGTTTACAAACTGCTGTTTCTGGATGTTGGTTTGATGAATGCCATTTGCGGCCTCAATTGGCGCACGCTGTCCCAATTCGATGACCTCAAACTGGTCAACGAAGGGGCGATTGCCGAACAATTCGTCGGTCAACACTTGCAGGCATTGCTGGCAGAATCGCCCAATAGGGAATTGACTTACTGGCTACGGGAAGGTCGCTCTGCCAATGCCGAACTGGATTTTGTGGTGGCACTGGAGGGGCAAATTATCCCGGTTGAAGTCAAGGCGGGTGCGAATGGCAGCATGAAATCGCTGCACCAGTTCATGGCAGAGAAACAAGCACCGTTTGCCGTGCGGTTTGATGCGGGTTTGCCTGCGGTTAGTACCGTCAATGCGGTGGTGAACAGCGATAATCAGCGCAAGGACGTTAGTTACACACTGGTGTCGTTGCCGTTGTATTTGGTGGAGAGGTTGGGGGTGGTGGTTGCGGGACTAAGCTAATACTGCATACCATTCTTGTATTTACACTGTGAGGACATAGTGCCTATAATCAGGAAAATTCAGAGGCCACCCATCATGACAGTAGCAACCTTACCTGACAGCAAAGCGACCCCGCTTAACATCCGCATCCGACAGGAACAACGTAGCCTGATTGAGCGGGCAGCAGCAGCACTGGATAAAACGGTGTCAGATTTTGTGCGCGATGCCGCCTTGCGTGAAGCGACCAATGCCCTGCTGGACAAAACCGTTTTCTATCTCAACGCTGATGCTTGGGCAAAATTCAATGCAGCCCTTGATACACCCCCTGCCAGCAATCCACGCCTGCAAGACTTGATGTCACGCCAACCTGTATGGGCGAAATGAGCGTGATACGCCCGCCAGAACCGCTACGGGCGCAGCATGAAGTAGACAGCTTCTGCTGTGGTGAAGAGGTACTGGACGAATGGCTGCAACGGCGGGCGTTGAAAAATGAAACCTTGGGCGCATCCCGTACCTTTGTGGCTTGTGTCGAGCAGCGCGTGGTTGGGTATTATGCTTTGGCGGCTGGCTCTGTCACGCATTCAATGGTTTCCAGCAAAGTCAGGCGCAATATGCCTGAGCCGATACCAACGGTAGTGCTAGCACGGTTAGCCATTGATAAGGACTGGCAAGGACAAGGTTTGGGCTATTCGCTTTTGCAGGATGCATTGTTACGTTGCCATGCGGCGGCTGGTTACATTGGCGCACGGGTTTTGCTGGTTCATGCGCTGACTGATGATGCCAAACGGTTTTACGAGCATTTCGGGTTCAGGGCTTCACCGATTGATGAGCGGATGCTGATGTTGTTATTGAGCGAGATTGATAGTTCTTCTGCTTGTCACCTGATCGTATTTTGATCTAAAATAAATGGTTTTTATTATGCCAATATATTTTAGAGATTTATCATGGAAAAAGTAAAATTATCAACTTTATTAGAAGATAAAATATTTCGGATACCAGATTATCAAAGAGGATACTCTTGGGACGTAGAAAACTGGTCGGATTTTGTTCAAGACATTGATGCATTAATAGAAGAAGATATTAACAGTCATTATACAGGGACAATTGTTATATATAAATCAAAAGATAATCCAGTCGAAAGTTATGGGAACAAAAAATTAGAGCTTGTTGATGTAGTTGATGGGCAACAAAGATTGACCACTTGTAGTTTGTATCTATCTGTCATACTTAAAGAATTGATAATACAAGGTGAAGTTGAATTTTCCTCAGAAATATCAAGTTATTTATATAATGGCGCAAAAAGTAAATTACGTTTAAACAATGAGTCATCCGACTTTTACTATGATTTAATCTCACGTGGAACTCCAAATACCAAACCAAATAATATTCACCAACAGAAACTACATAACGCTTGTATATTCTTTAGAAGCCATATTCATAAAAAAGACAACTCAAGCCCAGAAAATTTAAAAGAATATTTAGGTAATTTATTTGATGCAATTATTAGGAAGTTGAACTTTTCTTTTTATACTATTGATGTAGAAAGCGAAATCGGCATGACATTTGAGTTAATGAACTCTCGCGGAAAGAAACTATCTACTCTTGAGTTGTTAAAAAATTACTTAATGCATTGGGTTTATCGAAATGTTAGCAATGAAAGTGAACGAGAAGACTTAACAAAAACCATTAATAAAGCATGGAAAGAAGTTTATGTCAATCTTTCAAACTGCAATGGCAACGAAGATCAATGCTTAAGGATTTCATGGATTTTATACCAAAATCATACACCAAAAAACTGGAAAGGCTATGATGGTTTCAAAGACAATGATGTTATTCCTCTAAGAGATTTTTCCAAAAAAAGTAAAAATGATACCAAAAAATATATTTATCGCTTTGTCAATGGGCTTGCAATAATATCCAAACATTATGCTGAAGCAATAAAACCTTCACCAAAAAATAGTATGGATGAATACATATGGTTAACGAAAATCAGACGCATAGGTAATATGGCGAACTTTTTGCCGTTAATAATTGCAGCAAGAATAAAACTAAATGATGGCAAAGCATCATCTTATGACTATATTAATTTATTAAAAGCATTAGAAAACTCAGCTTACAGAGTATTCTTGTGGGAAAGCAAGAGAAGTAATACTGGATTATCTGCATTTTACAGGTGGGGATTTGAGATATTTGCAGAATCCCATTCGATCGTTAATATCACAGAGTGGATATATGGACATACCAATTGGTATTCTAATGAAAATATTTTCAGGAATCGTATACGAGAAATATCAAATTGGTATTCATGCAGAAGATTACTAAAGTATTCACTATACGAATATGAATTATATTTATTGGAAAATGAAGGAAAAAATACATCTCCAGACTTAAAATGGGAAGATTTATCTGATGCAACAATAGAGCATATTTTACCTCAAAACCCAGACGAACACTCATTATGGCATACAACTTGGAATAAAAAAGATGCTGCTCATTATCTGCACGATATTTCAAATTTAGTTTTAACAAGAAATAATTCTAATTATCTAAACTTTGATTTTGAAAGAAAAAAAGGCCATGCCGGACAAGGATATTGTTATGCGAACTCAGATATTCGTCAAGAAAGAAAATTAGCAGGATTTTCAACATGGGATATTGAAAGTTGCAAAAAAAGACGGCAATCACTAGAAGATTGGATTATAAGTAGATGGGGAGTTGAAAAGCATTATATTCTGCCTGCCGAAATCAATGAAGAGGAAGATGATGATCTAGGGATAGAGGATATATAATTAACACCATTAATAACAAGAGCCAATAAAAAATTTATTAATTGAATTTCTTATTCGGCAAGCCAATCCTTTACTGTTTTACTATCGCTGCTGAAGTTTATTCCCAGCAGCACTTTCTGCCGTGAATCTGCCAGATATTTCTCAGCATACCCCTTATCCTTAATCTGCTGCAAAGCGACTTTAGCACTCTGATTCAGCTTGAACTCAATCACATAAATATGCTTATCAGTTTTCACAACACAATCCAGCCGCCCGTTATTAGTGTTAACTTCGCTTTCTGCATATTGCCCCAGATAGAAAAACACCAAGAAAATCAGGCTATGGTAATAAGCTTCGGCTTCTGCAATAAAGATGTGTGAAGGGATGTTTTTGAAAATGCTGTTGATTAGCCGAATCAGGCTTTCCATATCGTTCTGATAAAAGGCAGAACGGATTTGCAAAACCATTATTTTGCTCATGGATGACTCATCTTGAGCCACACTAGAAATCAAGTACATCAGCATAGATTCTTGCACTTCACGGTTTGGATAACCCATGCGATACAATCCAAATTCGTTTCTGCCTTTAATGGTTAAATAGCCCGTCTGGAACAGAATAGGATAAACTTGCAAATCCTCAACATCATAAGAGGAAAAAGCCAATTCGCTCAATTCAACGGCATTAATGTCGTAAATCCATTTTTTCCGCATCAGTTTAAGCAAAAAGGTAGGCGTACCCGTGGCAAACCAATAATTATTGAACTGCCCCGCATCCAAATAAGACATCAGTGAAAACGGATTATAAAGCGTAAGGTCTTGCCCCCAACTATAGCCATTATACCAGTCCCGAATCAGGGCAGTTTGTTCTTCAATGCTACGATTTGCCGTTGTAGCCAGTTCAGCAATACGTTCACCGAAATGCTGCCCAACTTCCTGCTGGGTATAACCTGTTAAGGTGACAAAATGCGGATGCAGGGTAATATCTTTCAAGTGATTGAGGTCAGAGAAAATCGACACTTGGCTAAATTTGGAAACACCCGTTATCAGCAAAAACTCAATGTATTTACCACTGTCTTTCAGGATGGAATAAAAGGCTTTCAATAGTTGCTGGTGTACTTTTGCCTTGTCTGGATTATCCAGATAGTCAATCAGCGGCTTGTCATACTCATCAATCAGCAGCACAACTTTGCCCTTGGCTTGGCACAGTTTTTCGATAAGCTCAGCAAACAGGTTTTTGATGCTATCGCTTTCTAGTGCGATACCATATTCTTGTGCCGCTTGTCGCAACATTTGTTTAATGGCCTCATCAAGACCATCTCCTTATACACAAGTCCCCAAACTGATGTAAGATAAGCAATTTTCACCCATGAACTGGTCATCTACCGAACTCACCGATCTTGATTTGGGAGACAAGCGTCTCGAAACACGCGCTGCCCATATCCTCAACGCCATGCTCAAAGCCCCCCAATCGAGCATCCCGAAAGCTTG
This sequence comes from Candidatus Thiothrix sulfatifontis, assembly GCA_022828425.1. NCBI lineage: Bacteria > Pseudomonadati > Pseudomonadota > Gammaproteobacteria > Thiotrichales > Thiotrichaceae > Thiothrix > Candidatus Thiothrix sulfatifontis. Next base: position 1,519,642 of record CP094685.1, on the reverse strand, counting down.
CCAAAGTTGGTCAAGCACCTTGGCGACGTACCGTTTCTTCTGGAATGAAGCGGTGAGCCATGATGCTTTGATGGCATCCCACTTTGAAGCGACCGAGTGTCGAATCCGTCAGCAAGATTCGCGGATTATCCTGTGTATTCAAGACACCACCGAACTGGATTTCAATGGGCAGGAAACCGAGGGTTTGGGGCGTTTATCCTACGATAAGCAACGCGGGATGTACCTGCATCCGACCTTGTGTATCACCCCAGACCGTCTGCCATTGGGGATCACCGATACGTGGATGTGGTCACGGGGCTTGAGCAAAGCGGCGGATCTTGCCAACCCCGGCATCAAAGAAAGCCGTCGCTGGATTGAAGGGTATGAACGGGTAGCCGAACTGGCGGCACGCTGCCCTGAACACCGCCTCATCTATACGGGCGACCGTGAAAGCGACTTTTATGACTTACTCAAACGGGCGCAAGCCTTGGATTACCCGGCTGACCTGCTGATACGGGCGCAACATAACCGCGCCTTGGGGGATGACCTCAAACTGTGGGATGCCATTGATCAACAACAGGCGTTGACTCGTATCACCTTTACCAAACCGCGCAAGCAGGGTGAAAAGCCTCGCAAAGTGGTACAAGAAATCAAGGTGTTACGTTATACCCTGCGTCCCAAAAGTAAGCATCCAATGCTATTGACCTTGGTTCAAGCCAAAGAAATCAACCCACCCGCCGGAAAATCGCCCCTCATTTGGCGTTTAGTCACCAACCGTTGTGTAGAGACCGCCGATGCCGCCTGTGAACTCATCGACTGGTATCGGGCGCGTTGGGAAATCGAGATGTTTTTTGATGTCCTGAAAGTCGGCTGTCGCGTCGAAAAACTGCAACTGGACACTAAAGAGCGCATCGAAAAAGCCCTCGCGCTCTACATCATGGTGGCCTGGCGGATTATGTTTCTGATGCGGTTGGGGCGTACCTGCCCAGAACTTCCGGCTGATCTGGTGTTTGACCCGCTGGAATGGAAAGTATCTTTCCGGCTCGGCAAAAAAGCACTACCCGATGGCATACCTACCCTCAATCAAGTGATCCGCAATCTAGCGGAACTGGGGGGCTTTTTGGGCAGAAAATGCGATGGCGAACCGGGGGCTAAAAGTATCTGGCTTGGCTACTCAAGGGTGCTGGACTGTATTTATGGGATTCAGATGGCTAGTGAGTTGGGGGAGGACTGATTTGTGTATAAAGAGATGCATCAAGACCGCTCCCCTGATAGTCAATGTGGATAAAGGAAAAATGCAACACTGGCTGGGTCTTGTCCCAGTCCCACTGCGATTCAATCCACAAGTCCGCAAACAGCTCACGCCGCCCGCTGTAGAGGTACTTGATAACTGAAAGCGTCAGTGACTTACCAAAACGGCGCTGACGCGACAAAAAGTAATACTTGCCCGTAGGCTCTGTTGACATTTCATCGAGTCCAAATTAATACAGCGACAAACGCGAGGAAGCCCAGAAAATTTTGCGCTTTCTTTTCAAACCGTGAAAAGACGCGTCGATAGTGTTTCATCTTCCCGAAAAAGCACTCGATCAAGTGACGTTCTTTGTAAGCGACCCAATCACATTTCCGAGGCTCAAGCGCATTGGATTTTGAAGGAATCAGTGCTTCGATCCCTTGTTTTTCCAAATATTCCACGAAGGCTTTTGAATCATAACCTTTATCAGCCATGAGTCTTTTAAGGGGAATAGACGTGACCAGCGCCTCTGCTTGACCAATATCGGACGCTTGACCGGGGGTTAGAATAAATCGCAAGGGATAACCCAACGCATCCGTTAACGCATGGATTTTACAGCTAAATCCACCTTTGGAACGTCCGAGAGCCTCAGCTTCGGCATCACTTTTTTTGCGCCCGCTGCGCAGGCATGAGCACGCACAATCGTGCTGTCGATAAAACCTTCCTGTAAATCCGCATCAAGGCTGACCGCTGCGAACATCTCATCCCAAATACCCGCTGTTACCCAACGGTCATACCGCTTGAAAACACTGTTCCACTGACCGTATTCGGGCGGCAAACTACGCCATTGGCTGCCCGAACGGAGTATCCATAAAACACCATTAAGAAAGTGACGACAACGTTCAGAATCACCCACGTAAACACGGGGATGAACACGCAGAAATTCATGCAGCAATGACCATTGATCATCCGTCAAATAGTAGCGATTCATTGGAATACCTTGAAAAGCAGCATTTTAACCAATTCAACCCTCACAATGTCAACAGAACCTAGTCAGCAGATCAAAAATCGTCACTGTTTTATCCACATACCGATAGCCATCCTCACGGATGTCGGCGAAGTCCTGAATGCCAATCGGCAATTTAAGGGGTTTTAGGTGCTGGGTCATGATCTTGACTGTTGCTCACACTGATTCAGCCATAGAGTATAGCAACTCCCTTGACTGCGATATGATCCACAGCAACTTAAGCCATCATTATACACTGGGAGACTCATGGAAACCTTCGGCAAACGCTATCACCCACCCGGCACACCGCCCGGTACGCTGACCCGGCACAGCACCAGCGACACCACCCACATCCGCCTGTTTGAATACGGCGCTGAAAGTTTCAGCGAAACCCCTTCCCCCACACCGCAGCAATGCCAAGACGTACAACAAAACACCCTAGTCGATTGGCTGGATGTCACCGGCGTGAACGATCCCACGGCTATCCGCGAACTAGGGGAAACCTTTGGGCTACACCCCTTGGCGTTGGAAGATATTCTCAATAGCGGGCAACGCCCCAAAATCGACTTCCACGAACAACACGCTTTTCTGATCCTCAACCTGCCCCACCTGATTAATGATGACATTGTATTGGAACAAGTCAGCCTATTCGTTGGCAATGGGCATTTACTGAGTTTTTGCAGCGGCGACGGAGCGGCTTTTGAACCAGTACGCCAACGCCTGCGGCAAGGTTTTGGGCGCATTCGTACCCGTAGCGTAGAATATTTGTTATACACACTGGTAGACGTGGTGATCGACTCCGCGTTTCCACTGTTAGAAGACATCGGGGAACAAATTGAAGCACTCGAAGACCGGGTATTGGAAAACCCAGATAAAGCCATACTCAACAGCCTGCACCAACTCAAGCGTGACCTATTGCTATTACGCCGCGCCTTATGGCCGCAACGCGAAGTCCTTAGCCGCTTGATTCAACACGATGCAGAATTAGTGAATGCCACCCTGCGCCCGTATTTCAGCGACTGTTACGACCACGCGGTACAAATCATCGACCTGATCGAAACCTACCGCGAAATGCTCAGTGGCATGTTGGATATTTACCTGTCCAGCCTAAGTAACCGGATGAATGACATTATGCGCGTACTCACCGTGGTCGGGACTATTTTCATCCCACTAACCTTCATCGTCGGCGTTTACGGCATGAATTTTCGGGTGATGCCAGAGTTACAGTGGGAGTATGGCTACTTCGTCATCTGGGCAGTTATGCTGGCACTCGCTATCGGAATGCTCGCGGCATTCAAATGGCGCAACTGGCTGTAACGCTTATTGCGCCCCTTCAGTCAGCAAATCCAGATATTCCTGCAACGCCAACGCCCGTGTTTTAACCACATCGGCGCGTTTACCTGCCATCACCGCAATCCACATTGTGCCATCCATTTGCTGGTGGATCGCATTGATTAGCTCGAATTCCTTATCACGCTGCGCCATCCATGCCCGCTGAGCCTGTTTGAGGGCATCTTGCGCTGCTGGCTTGAGTTGACTTTGCAAGGCTTTGTAGACGCGGTTGAGTTCCGTATCCCACTCTTTTTCAGCACGGCTGAAACATTCCAACATCCCGGCGGTGGAATCGTTGGTGGTCAGACAACTTTCCGTGGTCAGCTCAATCGTATCCTGAGCCGTTTTCGCTTGCACCGGCAAGGCAACCATTACCGTAACTGCCACCGCTAACACGTATCGCATCGTATCTCTCCCACGCGCATTGCGCTTACATCGACAACACCAGTTTCGCATAAGCATAGACGCACCCCAGCAATGCTGCCAGCGGAATTCCCGCTGCACCCAACACTAACCACAATGCCAAACGCCCAAAAGAGGTTTCCTGAAACCAAAAGCGCGTTAAGGTGTAAATCGCAATCAGCAACAATTCCAGCAGCGCCGTCCCCATGATCAACACCAGTACCAAATCCACGGTTTGGTTATCACCGCTCAATACCAGCGAACCCACCAAAGTAAACCCGTAGCTAATGAAATAACCCGGTATCAGTAATGACAGCCACCCCAACCAAAACAAGGAACGTTGCCACGTAGCATATTGCGGCGTTTCCACTCTAAGCATCGCACACCCCACTCACGCAAAGGATTCAGAATTATCCAAAGCATTTATATAGGCCAAGTTTGCGCAGTGTGCGGGAACATCGTTACATCTGGTCGAATTTTACTGACAAAACCCGCCAGCAACGCCGGTTAGCGGCAAGCACGCGGGATGCGTTGCACTTCAGAGGTTAAATCGACGGCAACACTCCACGCCTGTACCGGGGCATTGCTGCCGAATGGCTCGTCATAATCCACCCAAAAAACGTCGAGAGAGGCTTGTTGTTCGGTGTATTGCGCGTCATACCCCAAATAACGGATGTATTCGGCGTGGCGTTTCGCTTTGTTTAAATTAGTGAAAGAGCCGAGGGAAATGGCATTCTGATACGGCCCTTGCGTGATAATTTGCACATCGCGTACATCATTTTTGGCAATATCTTGCGCAGTTTGTTCCGCTTGCGCGTAATCAGGTGATGGCGGAATGTACACGAAAAAATTCAGGGTCTGCATCCGACTCTTTTTGCGTATCGCCGCATCCAGCCCGAAAGCAAGCACTTTATCCGCCACCAACTTCGCCGCTTTTTCGCTGTTATACGGACCAATGCTGTAACAACTGCTTTGCGTGCCTGCGGTGGCGCTACTGTACACCACATCATCCACATCTTGACGCAATTCCAGCGCAGGGATGGTTGGCTCAATCAAGGCCGGGCGAACCTCCTGCGCATCCGGCGATAGCACCGCATTCCAAGTGAACACGGATGCGTTCATCAATAACAGCACAATTAACAACTGGTACATGCTTCCTGCTCCGTAATATAAGCCAAGCCCTGCATCAGCAAATCGGGTTGCAACACATAATCCCCGTGCAGCCATGAGCGTAAATATTCCGCATCACCACCCGTCAAAATCCGCACCACAGGAGTAGACAAGATTTGCTGCATCCGCGTACAAATGCCTTCAATCGCCCCGATTACCCCAAACAAACAACCGCTGCCAATCGCCCTGCCGGTACTGTCCGCCACAATCGTCGGTTGTTCAAACGACAACGACAGCCTGCCTTGCGCCCGCGCAATCAACGCCTCTGCTGACAAGCGCAAACCGGGCAAAATCAAACCGCCCAAATGCCGCCCGTCCTGTTCCAACGCATCCAGCGTGATCGCCGTCCCGCAATCAATCACAATACTAGCTTCACCTGCCGCTAAGTGTTGTGCTGCCACCAAACCGACAAAACGGTCTGCTCCCAATGCCGCCGCTTGCTGATAGCCATTGCGAATGCCATACGCACACGCCACCGAACGCACACTGTGCAGATGAATACCGCGCTGCGCACACGCTTCTTGCACACTCTCCGCAAACAAATGCGTCAATACATGCACCAAGGTAATATGCCCCACGGCGGGATAGGCATCCAGCAAATCCAAAAACGCTGCCAACGCAGGACGTTCGCCATAAGCCAGCGCTTGCTGCGCAGAAATGTTTCCACTCGCATCCAGCTCCGACCATTTCAGGCGTGAATTGCCTGCATCTACCAGCAACACCATGACCATTACATTCCCAATCGCACCGAGACATCCGCCGATGATAGATTTTTTATTAATCCATCATGTAAAGTGATACGCAATTGTCCGCGATTATCGACACCGGACGCAAGCCCTCGCAGGGTTTCCGTGCCGCTCTGCGCCAACACCTCGCGCCCTTGCAATAAATCACGTTGCTGCCAATCGTGCTGAAATTGCGCCATATCCAAGCGGGGAAAGGCTTTCAAGCGCGGAATCAAGCGCTGCAAGATAGCCACAATCAAGGCATGGCGCTCCACCGGCTCACCACGAATCTGCTGCAAGCTTGTCCAAGGCTGGTCGATAGCCGCACCGGATGCTGGCAACATATTCACATTCAAGCCAATGCCGATCACCACCTCTTCCAGCGAACCAACCGCTTCCAGCAAAATACCACCCAACTTTTTGCCATCATAGTACACATCGTTCGGCCATTTCAGGCCGTGTCCGTGAATTGCACAATCTTCGAGCGCATCGGCGACCGCCAACCCCGTGACCAGACTCAACAGCGGCAAATGTTCTGGCACGGGTTTAAAACACCAGCGCACCGATAGATACACATTCATCCCAGCGGGGGATTGCCATTCGCGCCCACGGCGACCACGCCCGGCGGTTTGCTGATCAGCCACACACACATCCCCACAAACACCCTGCTGCAATGCCCAAGCATTGGTGGATTCCAATTCAGAGAATACGTAAATCTCATCCATTGACCACAACACTCCGGTGCTGAGCCGACGGCGAATTTCACTGGCACGTAACGATTCAAAGGGATCAAGAGGTTCAAACTGCTCAAACGGTTCAAACGGTTCAGTGAGTGACATGGGCTTCCTCCCGCACATAAATCAATGCCAATAACCAACTGAGTGCCGCAATGCCTGCTGCGGCGTAAAACGTAGGTGCTGCGCCCCAATATTCCCACGCATAACCACTGAACAAACTGCCCATTGCGCCCCCTAATCCATAACTTAGCCCAGAATACAAGGCTTGCCCCCTGCCCTGTAATTTCCCCGGAAATTGATGATGCACCAAGTGGATAGCCGCCGCATGAAACAAGCCATAAGTTGCCGCATGAAACAACTGCGACACCATCAACACCGCCACATTATCCGCCCAAGTTCCCAACACCACCCAACGTAACGCCGTCAGCAGCAACGCCAGCACAAACAACCGGCTTGCCCCAAACTGCCCAATCAGCCGATGCATCACCACAAACAAGCCAACTTCGGCAAGCACCCCCAATGCCCACATCCAGCCGGTAAACTGGCGCGAATAGCCGTGATCTTCCAAATAAATGCTAAAAAACGTGTAATAAGCCCCATGACTCGCCTGTTGCAAGGCACACGCCAGCAACAATACCCACACCGCCGGATGCCGCAACACTTCCCGCAACCGACTGACTGGCAAGGTATGCGCCGCGTGTGGCTTATCCTGCACCAACCAAGTCGCCAACCAAATGCCCACGAACAACAGCAATAACGCATCCACCACCAACGCCACATTATGCCCCGCCAACACGGACGGCAAACTTGCCACCATCACAATGAAACCCACCGACCCCCACAAACGAATCCGGCTGTAACGCTGAATATCACTGCCCAAATGGTTCAGGGTCAACGCCTCGAATTGCGGCAATGACGCATTCCAGAAAAACCCAAAACTCGCCATGACCACTGCCATCCAACCAAAACTGTGCTGCCAATACACCCCCGTGAAACACACGACTGACAGGAAACTCGCCACACGAATAATTCGCAAGCGCTCCCCCGTATGATCCGCCAACCAGCCCCAAATGAACGGTGCAACAATCTTGGTTGCCATAAACACCGCCATTAATTCACCGATTTGCGCCGGTGAAAATCCGGCGATGTTTTTCAGATACACCGTCCAATACGGCACAAACACACCGAGTGCCGCAAAATAGGCGAAGTAGAAAGCCGAAAGCCGCCCATAAGGCGGCTTTACTCCGGGGGAGAGGTTCTTCATGCTGAAGCGGGAATATCCGGTAAATCCGTCGTCACATCCGCATTCTGCCCGCGATGCCGCAACGCATGATCCATCAAGGTGATCGCCAACATCGCCTCGCAAATCGGCGTCGCACGAATCCCCACACACGGGTCATGGCGGCCTTTGGTAATCACTTCCACCGCTTCGCCATCCAAATTCACGGTACGCCCCGGCAAACGCATACTGGACGTTGGTTTGAACGCCGTATGCACAATGATCTCCTGCCCCGACGAAATGCCGCCCAATACACCCCCGGAATGGTTACTGAGGAAACCATCCATCGTAATTTCATCGCGGTGTTCCGTGCCTTTTTGCGCCACACAGTCGAAACCTGCGCCGATTTCCACGCCCTTTGCGGCATTGATCGACATCATCGCGTGGGCAATATCCGCATCCAGCCGATCGAAAATCGGTTCACCCCAACCGGGTGGTACGTTGGAGGCGACCGTGGTGATTTTCGCCCCGACGGAATTGCCTTCTTTGCGCAAGGCATCCATGTACTCTTCCATCGGCTGCACTTTGCTGGCATCGGGGCAGAAAAATGGATTATTGGCGATTTCGTCCCAATCCAAGGTTTCTGCAACGATGGGGCCGAGTTGCGACAAATAGCCGCGAATCACCACGCCGTAACGTTCCAGCAACCACTTCTTGGCAATCGACCCGGCAGCGACACGCATCGCCGTTTCGCGGGCAGATGAACGTCCTCCCCCACGGTAATCGCGGAAGCCGTATTTTTTGTAATACGTGTAATCGGCATGACCGGGGCGGAAGCGATCCATAATGTCGCCGTAATCCTTCGAGCGCTGATCCGTGTTGTGGATGAGCAGCGCAATCGTCGTACCCGTGGTTTTACCCTCAAACACGCCCGATAGGATTTGCACCGCATCGGCTTCGCGCCGCTGGGTGGTGTGGCGACTTTGCCCTGGCTTGCGCCGATCAAGGTCAATTTGAATATCGCTTGCAGTGAGGGCGAGTCCGGGCGGGCAGCCATCCACGATGCAACCGATTGCGGGGCCGTGACTCTCACCGAAGGAGGTCACGGAAAACAGTTTTCCAAAAGTATTTCCTGACATGGGCGTGATTGTAGCAGCTATTCAAAAACCCTTGCAGCCCTTTTGTTATTGCGCATTTATCTCCCATTCAGCTTAGCTGTTATAAGATTCATCAAACACATCATAAAAATTATAGTGTCAAACCGACGCAAAAGCCCGAATGGGGGGAGCCGATGTCCCCCCTCTTTTTTAAAATGACTGGAACTTCTACAACCTAATCTTTCTAAGCATACAGACCGTTTCATTCCATGGGGATGACGTGAAACATCGGGCAAACATCAACAATTCGAATAATACGGGGCAATAGTATGGCTGATAACGGCACACACCATTTAGCAGCAATAGCAACCGGCATAGGTGCCGCCGCAACGTCTTCCATCATTGCACCACACCTAGGCTGGGAAGTTATCGGCATTATCGCACTCAGTGGTTACGTCGGTGGTTTGTTGGCAGATATTGACGACGCTGAATCCAACAATTTCAAAACAGTGCAACGCTTGAGTTGGTTAGCCGCAATCATCGTGCCGCTGATTCAATTTGTTTACCGTCCGACTGACATGCTGTTAGCAATACCCATCGCGCTATTCATGGTGTCACGGTTTTGGGAAGTGTTGAGCCAAATAATGAAACGTGGTGGGCACACGCATTCTGCCATTGCAGCCGTGTGCCTCTCCTTAGGCGTGGCTTGGGTTGCTTACCTGACGGTCGGAACCGCTGCGGCACTGCCAGCTTTTCTAGCCTCTAGCACCAGTTACTTGCTGCATTTATTGTTGGATGATCTCGACAATGCGCGCTTTGTGGAAACCCAAACAGGAATACGTTCAGCGCTAACGCCTATCGGTCGGGGTCATGCGGTTGAATTTTACAGTATCTTGGCGATTGGGTTTGTTAGCTTTTTCGCACTGTGGGGATTTTAGTAGAGACGCAAGATTTTACGTCTCTACGTGATGATGCTTATTCTGCCGCTGACACTTGTTGAGCGGCAATATCTGCCTGAACTTTCGCCATATCCAGCTCGCGTACCTTGGCAATCACTTGCTCCAGTTGCGGTTCGCTCAACATCCCCGCTTCTGCAAACAAGATCACCTGTTCACGGAAAATCATAAGCGTCGGGATGGAACGAATCTGGAAATGCCCCGCCAACTCCTGTTCTTCCTCAGTATTCACTTTCGCAAACACAATGTCAGTGTGGTTATCAGACACTTTTTCAAAAATCGGGGCGAAAGACCGGCACGGCCCACACCAAGGTGCCCAGAAATCAATGACCACGATGTCATTGGTGGTGATGGTTTCTTCAAAATCCTGCGCGGTCATTTCCATAGTTGCCATCGCATCGCTCCTGTATGTAACAATAAAAAGTGTTAGGGCTACTCCACCGGCGCATCGCCCCAACGGGGTAACAACGCATGGGAAATACCCAAATGATCCAGTACCCGCGCCACCATGAAATCAACCAATTCCTGCACGGATGTCGGGCGTTGATAAAAGCCCGGATTGGCGGGCATGATAATAACCCCCATCCGCGCCAGTTTCAGCATGTTTTCCAGATGAATCTCAGAAAATGGGGTCTCGCGCACCACTAAAATCAGCTTTTTGCGCTCTTTCAAACACACATCCGCCGCACGTTCAATCAAATTGCGGCTGCTGCCACACGCAATTGCTGACAATGTACCCGTGGTACACGGGCAAACCACCGTGGCATCCGCTACCCCGCTGCCACTGGCAATCGGCGCAGCCCATTGTTCGCGCTCAAACACCTGCAACTGCCCTGGCGCTGCGCCGTACAATTCGCTGAAATAAATTTGAATCTCGCTGGCTCGCCCCGGCAAACGGTGCCCGGTTTCCATGTTCACCACCACCTGCGCAGGGCGTGACAACAGCAAATACACCCGATGCCCGTGTTGCAGCAAAAATTCCAGCAACCGCAAGCCGTATTGCGCACCCGATGCGCCTGTCATAATCAACGTAATGGTCAAAAGCGTTCTCTTAACTTGCCAACAAGGTTAATAGCTTGTCATGAATCCCACCGAAACCGCCATTACTCATAACCAGAACATGGTCTCCCGCTTGTGCCAATTGCGCCACGCTTGCTGCCAAAGCATCAATATCATTCCATTCCGGCAACTGATAAATAAACGCATAATCCGCCACTTGCAAAGCGGCAGCTACCGCCGCCCCGTGCGTCCCCATGCGCATGGTGTTGGAACGCGGTTCCAGCAACGCAATAATCCGTGCATTGCCCACTTTCGCCCGCAAACCTGCCAACGTCGTGGTAATCGCCGTCGGATGGTGCGCGAAATCGTCATAAACCGTCACGCCACGCACCGTACCGCGCACTTGCATCCGCCGTTTCACCCCTTGGAATTCCGCCAAACCCGCAATCGCATGTTCCGCTGGAACGCCCGCATGACGCGCCGCCGCAATCGCCGCCAACGCATTATTCACATTGTGTTCGCCCAACAAATCCCAACGCACCACGCCTTGTTCCACCCCTTGGCAAAACACGCGGAATTCGCTGCCATCGGCTTGCAAATAGTCCGCCCGCCAATCGCCATCCGCAAACGTTTCCACCGGCGTCCAGCACCCCATCGCCAGCGTGTCGCTCAGATTCGCATCCTGCGCATTCACCACCGCCAAACCACTGCCCGGCACGGTACGCATTAAATGGTGAAATTGGGTTTTAATCGCCTGCACATCGGGAAAAATATCGGCGTGATCGTATTCCAGATTATTCAGAATCACGGTACGCGGGTGGTAATGCACAAACTTAGAACGCTTGTCGAAAAACGCCGTGTCGTATTCATCAGCTTCCACCACAAAAAATGGCGAATCCCCCAAGCGAGCCGACACGCCGAAATTTTGCGGCACACCACCGATGAGAAACCCCGGTTTCAAGCCCGCGTATTCCAGAATCCATGCCAGCATACTCGCCGTGGTGGTTTTGCCGTGCGTCCCCGCCACCGCCAACACCCAACGTTCCCGCAGGATATTTTCACCCAACCATTGCGGGCCAGACGTGTACGGCAGATTGTGATCCAGCAGATGCTCCACCACCTCCAAACCGCGCCGCATCACATTACCCACCACAATGGCATCGGCATCGGCGGGGAAATCCTGCGCTTGATAACCTTGCAGAATATCAACGCCCTGCTCTGCCAGCATCGTGCTCATCGGCGGGTAAACATTGGTATCAGCCCCCGTCACCTCATGCCCTTGTGCGCGTGCCAACAGCGCGATGCCGCCCATAAATGTCCCGCAAATGCCCAAAATGTGAATTTTCATGCGTATTTGTTAACCTTAACTCATGTGATTGCGCACAGCTTCTTCCAAAGGAATCGGTTTGGAAATGCCGTAACCTTGCCCGTAGTCTACACCAATCTCACGCAATATCTGAATGACGCGCTCATTTTCGACGTACTCCGCAATCACCTGCAAACCCATCAAATGCCCGACCTGATTCACCGACTGCACCATGGCGTGCGCCACGTCATCGTGGGCAATGTCTTTAATAAAACTGCCATCAATTTTCAAATAATCCACCGGCAAGGACTTTAAATACCCGAACGAACTTACCCCAGTACCGAAATCATCCAACGAAAAACTGCACCCTAAATTTTTCAAGGTTTGAATAAAATGTTGCGCCAATTCAAGGTTATGAATAGCCACCCGCTCGGTAATTTCAAAGCACAACATCGCCGGGCTAATCTCTGCTGCTTGAATCTCTTCTAGCACAAACTTGAGAAAATCCGGCTCATCCAAACTCTGCCCGGATAAATTCACCGCGAATACCGGACGCGGCACTTTCTGGGTCACTTCACGCAAGGTTTGCAATAATTTGCGCACCACCCAGCGATCCAAACGCGGCATCATCGAATAATATTCAGCCGCAGGAATGAATTCATCCGGTGATACCGGCTGATTGCTTTCGTCATACAAACGAATCAGCACTTCATAATGGCAAAATGGCTTTTTAAAACCCACCGGATTTAACGGGTGAATCGGCTGCGCCACCAGCTTGAAATTACTGGCATCAATGGCTTTCTTCAGCCGCCCCAGCCACACCATATTGCCACGGTGTTTGGTCACTTCCTGATCGTTGGGTTTAAAAATATGAATACGGTTGCCACCTTTGGCTTTAGCGACACGGCACGCCGCATCCGCTTCCGCCAAAATACGATTGGGGGTTTTCAAACCTTTATAAAGCGGTACAAATGCAATACTCGCCGTAACTTTCTGGCGCATCTTGTTCCAATCAAAATCGTATTGTTCCAATTTAATACGAATCTGCTCCGCCGCCCGAATCGCCACAGAAGGCTCGATTTCCTGAAACAAAATCCCGAACTCATCGCCGCCCAAACGCGCCAAGACATCACGCCGCGCATCAATTTCTTCTTTTAACATTCGCGAAATGCGCTCAATCAACGCATCTCCCGCTGTGTGTCCCATTGCATCATTGACCAATTTAAATTGATCCATTGAAATCAAGCAGAATGAATGTTTCACCCCGTGTTGCCGCACTTGATCAATCGCCACTTTCAGACGCAATTCAAAGCTTTTGCGATTCAATAACAAGGTTTGTTGGTCGTGCGTTTCCACGTGATCCAGACGCAATTGCATTGCGTGCAGCTCAGTCTGGTCACGAATTAGCAACATGTAACAAGGTTTGTCATTGCCCTCAAACAACACAGGCTGCACTGTATAGGTGACTTGTATATCATTTAAGCTAGTGGTATTTAGCAATGCATAACGCAATAAAGGGCGATCATTTGATTTCGCCCTATCCAACCAACTGACCGGATTGCGCGTCAAGGGATCAACCAACGTAAACAATTCACCGTAATGTTTGCCACGCGCACTACGGAGTTTATAATTTAGAATTCTTTCAGCCGCCGGATTAACGAAATCCACCACGCCATTGCTATCCACCAATACGGCGGATTCTTGCACGTCAGACAAAGATGACACCAGCATATTTTGCTGAGCCAAATGCAATTGAGTGTTGGACTGACGCCGCACAACAAACCACCACGCCAAAGCAGCCGCTATACCACAGGTAAGCAACCCGCCCAAAATGACAGTGTGAGATGCAAAATCAACAAAATCGGCCACAAAAGCCCCCACCTACTATAGCGTATTTATTTTATAACAATTATTCACAGTCGATAGTAGGCGCAAACCATGCTTATGTACAGTGTTCAGCGACGAAGCGTAGACGCAACAAAGCCGACAGACTGATTCAGTACTGTCGGCTTTGTAATCGGCATACGCCACGTATGCTTAGAGCTTTTCTTTGATACGCGCAGATTTGCCAGTCAGACCACGCAAGTAGTACAACTTCGCACGGCGTACATCGCCTTTACGCTTCACCACGATACCGGCAATGCCATTGCTGTATGTTTGGAATACGCGCTCGACGCCTTCACCGTAAGACATTTTACGCACCGTGAAAGCAGAGTTCAGACCACGATTTTTCTTCGCAATCACCACACCTTCATAAGCCTGTAGGCGTTCTTTGTCGCCGTCCTTAACACGCACACTGACAATAACGGTATCGCCGGGGTTAAAATCCGGGATTACCTTCGTCATCTGCTCTTGTTCAAGTTGTTGAATAATCGTATTCATGATAATCCTCTAATGCAGCTCTTCACTGCTTTCAAACTCGTTTATATACTCGTTCAGCAACACACGCTCACTGTCGGTCAACTGTCGTGCCTGCAACAATTCCGGCCTGCGTCGCCATGTTTTTCCCAGCGCTTGTTTTTTGCGCCAACGGGCAATCTGGGCATGATTACCGCTTTTCAATACGGCGGGTAATGCCAGTCCTTCCAATTCTTCCGGGCGGGTATAGTGTGGGCAATCCAGTAATCCATCAAAAAAGGAATCCTGAGCTGCCGACTCGTTATGCCCCAATGTACCCGGCAATAAGCGAGTCACTGCATCAATCAGCACCATGGCTCCCAGCTCACCGCCGCTCAGCACATAGTCACCAATTGAACATTCCATATCCACTTCCAAGCGAATAACACGCTCATCAATGCCTTCGTAGCGTCCGCATAACAGAATTAAACCCTGTTCTGCTGCCAGCGCGTTAACCACCGTTTGGTTGAGCGTAACACCCTGAGGACTCAGATAAATCACTTTACCCGGATTGACTTGACGCGCATCACGAATCGCCTGTAACAGACAATCGCCCTTCATCACCATGCCAGGGCCGCCGCCGTAAGGACGGTCATCCACCGTGCGGTGTACATCCGTTGCGTAATCACGCGGGTTCCACTGTGTCAGTGAAATAATCCCACGTTCCGCTGCCCGACCTGTCACACCGCTGCTCGTCACCGCTTCAACCAATTCAGGAAACAACGTAATGACATCAAACCGCATAGGCATTAAAAGTCTGGATCCCAATCCACCACAATACGTTTTTCATCCAAGGAAACCGCTTGAATAAATGTACCCAGCACCCAAGGCAATAAACGTTCCCGCTCACCTTGAACCACCAACACATCATTCGCGCCGGTTTCAAACAAATGATCCACGGTTCCCAGCAACACGCCATTTACCGTGACAACTTCCATGCCGATTAAATCAGCCCAGTAGTATTCATCGGCATCCAATGGCAGCAAGCGGCTACGCGGCACACCAATCTCGCAACCCACTAGCTTTTCAGCTTGATTACGGTCGCTCACCCCTTCCAATTGCGCGACAATGCCTTTGCCTTGAATCTGCCCATTAAGCAATTTGCAAGGCTGCCACTCACCGGCTACTTTCAAAGACCAAGGGGCGTACCCTAAAATCCCGTCCAGTTGATGGGTATGCGAATAAACTTTGACCCAACCTTTAATGCCAAACGCGGCAGAAATTTTGCCGAGTGTCACCATATCCGGCTGGGACATAATGCCTTACGCCGCCACAGTTTCTGCGGATTCTTTCAGCAGCTTAGTCACCCGTTCAGTAGGCTGTGCACCACACGCCACCCAGTAAGCAACCCGATCCTGCTCAATGTGCAGACGGACTTCTTGACCACGCGCAACCGGGTTGAAATAACCGATGCGTTCAATGTAACCACTGTCGCGCGGCTTGCGCTTGTCGCTAACGACGATGTGGTAAAATGGATGCTTTTTCGCACCACCTCTTGCCAGACGAATATTGACCATATAAAGACCTTACCAAATTCAGTTAATACGCAGCAATCGAGGCTGCTCGAAGTAAACGCGCAATTCTACGTTAATTTCAGAAAAAGTGAAGCATTGATTAAGGGCTTACCCACAAAAAAGCCCCCAATGCAGGGGGCTTGCTGACAAAACGGCTAGTAAGGTGAACCCGCTTACTGCGCAGACACGTACTTCAGATTAGAATTGCCGGGAAAATAACGGTAATGACCCGTAATTGGCATCGCAAACAACACATCTTCTATCTTTTCACCTTCAGCAATATTGTGCACCACCAAATTGCGCCGCGAGTCAGCGGGTGACTTGCGATTGACGACAATGCCAATGTGCTCTTGATCGCCACCCAAACTCCAAGTTACCAAGTCACCGGGGCGATAATCCACCGGATTACCTGTCGCAGGCACGCTTGCGCCGTGGCGTTGAAAAAAAGCTTTCAGATTATGTACACGTCGATGGTCAATATTGGGGTCAGGCTGATTTAGTCCCCACTTTGACAAATTCGGATAATTGTAAAAATTACGCGACATATCCTCATGCACCAAACGCTGAAGATCAATCCCCAACTTGCGGTAAGAACGGATCACCGTATCCGTGCATACCCCGACGTTGGCTGGCACATCGCCATTAGGATAACTGATTGGAATATAACGCCCATCGTACACCACGCGATGCCGCAAACGATCCAATGCAGCATAAGATAAACGCTCTGGCGTTGCCACATTGCTACGCGCAGATACCGAGCGCTTGACCTCGACTGACTTTGGCTTAGCAGCCTGCTGCGTCGAACAACCAGTCAACCCACTAAAAAGTACAATTACCCCCGTCAAAACGACACACAAACCCCATTTTGACGAGCGCGGTATAACAAAAAAATTACTCATCGACCCCACCCTTAAATGCTAACATCCCCAATAAACAGACTCACTGAAACAACCCATCATCATTATTTTTATAACATAAACAGACCAAACACTAGCTTAGCCCGACGAAAGAACACCCAACATTAATAAGTGGGGCAATCTGCACGGTACGGCTCTTTTACAATACCCCAACGGAACGGCAATGGCGCGTGTGGATCAGACACCAAAGTTCCCGCCTCCACATTCTGACGCAATTCACGCAACGTCATGTAGTATTCTTCACCCAACGTCATCTGCACCATGCAAAAATCGTTAAGGCTCTTCAACTCTTGCGGTGGTGGTTGATCATTAGAAAACACTGCTTTTGCCCAACGCGCAGGCTGCGAACGCGGATCAAAGCGCCCTACCCGATCCAAATGGCTGCGAATGGAGCTGAAAAATAAACCCAAACGCTTATCACGACCCGGCGTTGAATGGTCATCGTATTCGCGTGCATTCATGCAACGACGCCCTTCACCCCGGATTTTTTGCAAGTACCACAATGCATCATAAACATAAACCGCACGGTCATTCGCGTACATGCACAATGCCAATAACAAACGCTGCGATTTCTCATCCGACGTTTCCGGGCGCTTTGCCAGCTTGCCAGCGATAACATCGGTGTATTTTACGTAATCGTAAGCCACTTCATTCGCCAGGTTGAACTGCTCTTCGCTGTAACCCGGCTGTTGCATGGCTGACTTCATAATATTTTGCGGTTGCTTGAAACGCCGATAGCCATCACCGAACTGCTTGTCTTCCGGCACGTAAAACGGAAAAGACGGCGTCCGCAACAAGTAACGCGCTTGTTTCGGCGTGGTAGAAGCCATTACTTCAGCAATACCCGCATCGGTAACATCCACGATTTGGTAAGAATGTACGCCGGGTGCCACGTAAATATCACCGGGCTTAATATCATGCAGCGCGATCGGATACGTGTCATTGCGCAATGACACGGTGCTAGTCATGTCAGCAACGTAATCCAAGAAATTGCGAACCCGTAGATCAGGTGGCAAATTATCCCACGTCGACATGTCATTACTGACGGTACGTCCGGCTTTGTCACGATTACCGATGACAAACGGCAAACGGTGCTCGAACGCGAAAATGAGGCGCATCGCGTATACAGCATCCGCGCAATCGTTTTCAAACTTGTAGTAAATCGGCTTAGCAGGATCCATGAAAATATCGTCTTTCCACTGAGTGCGCACCCACTGGTGATAACGCTCTTCCCACACATCATCCCACACATTTTCACTAGGCCAGACAGCAGCAACCGCAAACGAAGGCATGAATGAAATCACTGCCAGTAACCATGCCAGAATAAACGCTTTTTTCATGAAATTTACAACTTGATATGGTTCATCAAAAGAACACTAAAGTAAACAGACGCCCAACGGGTTATGCCTATGCCTGAATTAGGATAGGAAAATGCCCATAAGTTCCCAAAGATTGCTAGGGTAGTTCAGCTTATCAAGGATTTCAATAAAAACGGCTCGATTATCAAATAATCAAGCCGTTTTAGATCGCTTTAAGCGGCTAATGATTGCGCATCAGCCACTCCCGCACTCATCATTACTTCTGGTATTGCTGCATAACAGACTTAGAAGACTGATCCATGGAAACCGCGCCTTTGTAATCACCTTTGGCTTTAACCTTTGGCATCATTGGGCGTTTGCCTTGGCCTGCAACGCAACCGTAAACATGCTTATGGCCAGGCACAGCACCAGGGTGGCTGTGGCATTTATTAGCACAAGAAGGCGCTTCGTCGTGGCAATGTTCGCCAGCGGCTGGCGCAGTAGCTGTTGTAGCTGGCGCTTCCGTTGTCGCAGCAGGCGCTGTTTCCGCAGTCTGTTGACTCATTTGTTGGCAACCAGTTGCAAACATTGCCGCAACGATCAACGTTGCCAGTGTCAGTTGGGATTTGATTTTCATCGTCTTAGTCTCTTTCATTGTTTAAAGAAGGCACACACTGTGCAGCAAACAAAGGCTCAAGGGCTTATTTACCACACGCAGAAATGAATTTAGCACGAATTACCACAAAAAACCTTTAGAAACGCTCGATTGTCGACGGGATGGATTCATGCAGGCCATTATCAAAGCCCGACAAATAGGTTGCATTAAATACAAAAAAGGTTCAAACCAATAAATAATTATGAATTCATAATAAATTTTTATTGCAATAAACGTTTTCCAAAAAAAAGCCTCCTGTCAAAACAAGAGGCTTTTTGGAATACATCTACTGAAACGGTACCGTATTTTTAATGCGAAATACTAACAGCGTGGAATTAACGCTGTTGATATTGCTGCATTGCACCTTGAGAAGCTGGATCCATTGCGACTGGACCTTTGTAGTTGCCTTTAGCTTTAACTTTAGGAACCATTGGAGCCGGTGCTGGACGAACAGGAGCTGGAGCAGCAATAGGTGCTGGAGCAGCAGGAGCAACAACAGCAGGCGCTTCAGTTGCTTGCTGTGAAGTTTGTTGACCCATTTGTTGGCAACCAGTTGTCAGTAAACCAGCGAACAACAGACCAGCGATAGCCACTTGAGATTTGATTTTCATAGTAGTAAAACTCTCTAAATAATTAATTTGTAAAGGAAAACTAGGCTGCGCCAAAATCAACAACAGCATAATTCGTAATCCAGGCCATGAATTTTCTGGA
The DNA here is from genome assembly GCA_022828425.1 of Candidatus Thiothrix sulfatifontis. Lineage (NCBI taxonomy): Bacteria > Pseudomonadati > Pseudomonadota > Gammaproteobacteria > Thiotrichales > Thiotrichaceae > Thiothrix > Candidatus Thiothrix sulfatifontis. Next base: position 1,499,991 of record CP094685.1, on the reverse strand, counting down.
TGATGCGCATGATACAACTAGACAATTCAGTAGGCAAACCCATCTTAGCGTAAATTTCCTTAATGGTCGTCAGAAATATTGAAAAAAGCTAATATACCTACCCGGAAAAGCCACCCATGGGTGGGAAACCACCGCCCATCGGCAACTTGCCTTTCATGCCAGTCATCAGTTTGCGCAAACCACCCTTAGAAAACTGCTTCATCATTTTGCTCATCTGCAAATGCTGTTTCATTAAGCGATTTACATCCTGAACCTGTAGCCCGCAACCCGCAGCAATCCTACGCTTGCGCGATGCTTTAATAATATCCGGGTTACGGCGCTCTTCCAGCGTCATAGAATTAATGATGGCAATCATGCGACGCACTTCTTTATCGTTGCCCTGCTCTTTGACATTAGCGGGTAAATTCCCCATGCCCGGCAACTTGTCCATCAAGCCAGCCACACCGCCCATCTTTTCCATTTGTAACATTTGGTCACGCAAATCTTCAAAATCGAACGATTTGCCCTTATTAAGCTTTTTGGCGAGTTCTGCGGCTTTTTTATGATCAACCTGACGCTGCGCATCTTCAATCAAGCTCAGCACATCACCCATGCCCAAAATGCGCGAGGCCATGCGTTCGGGGTGGAACGGCTCTAACGCATCCAGCTTTTCGCCCATCCCCACAAACTTAATCGGTTTGCCCGTGATATAGCGCACCGACAAAGCCGCACCACCGCGTGCGTCGCCATCCGCTTTGGTCAACACCACGCCCGTCAGCGGCAATGCATCACCAAACGCTTTAGCAGTATTGGCAGCATCCTGCCCGGTCATGCTATCCACCACAAACAGCGTTTCTACCGGATTCACAGCGGAATGGATAGCTTGGATTTCCGCCATCATCTCCGCGTCGACGTGCAAGCGTCCGGCAGTATCAATGATCAGCACATCCATGTATTTGAGTTTTGCCTGCGCTACAGCGGCTTTAGCGATGTCCACCGGCTTCTGAGCATTTTCACTGGGAAAGAAAATTCCGCCCGTCTGCCCCGCAATGGTTTCAAGCTGTTTGATCGCCGCTGGGCGGTAAACGTCACAACTCGCCACCATCACCGATTTGTTCTGGCGTTCTTTCAAGAAACGGGTCAATTTGCCGACGGTGGTGGTTTTACCCGCACCCTGCAAACCTGCCATTAAAATAACAGCAGGTGGTTGCGCATTCAGCGACAGCGTTTCGTTGGCTTTGCCCATGAGTGCAACCAACTCATCGTTGACCACCTTGATCAAAGCTTGACCGGGGCTAAGGCTTTCCAATACCTCTTGCCCAATCGCCCGTTCACGCACCCGATTGGTGAATTCACGCACCACCGGCAGCGCCACGTCAGCTTCTAAGAGTGCCATCCGCACATCACGCAGGGCATCTTTAATATTGTCGTCGGTCAGACGTGCCTGACCGCGTAGTTTTTTTACCGTCTGCGAAAGACGTTCACTTAAATTCTCGAACATGATTTTGACTTCTTGCTAGTCCCATTCAGGCACAAGTTGCTATCATAGCATTAAAGCAATAACGAATGCGTTCCCGAACCACCTAACCCACGAAATCCGTTTGAGTAATGACAATAACACTTAACTTGTTCGCTACACTGGCATGGCTGGCAACATGGCTGCTGATTGGGCTGCGCCTGCGGGATCGCTTGCAAACCCGCACACCTAACTACCGCCGCTTGCTGGTGATAGTGTGGTTGCTGTCACTGGGTCTGCACGGTTGGAGTATTGTAAATCATATTTGGCAAGTGAATGGCGTATCCATCAGTTTTGCTGCCGCCAGCTCAATTGTTATGTGGCTGTGCAATCTCCTGTTGTTTATGACCATGCTGAAGCGCCCACTGGAAACCTTGGGGATTTTCGTCGTGCCATTCACCGCAAGCGCCATGCTGTTACCGTTGTTCGGTTCTAATCAAAGCGTCACCATCAGTTTAAACAATGGCTTAGGCGTGCATATTTTCACATCATTATTGGCTTACAGCATGTTGACGCTGGCAGCGTTACAAGCCCTGCTGCTGGCACTGCAAAATAAGCATTTGCACAACCATCAGCCGGGTGGACTGATTCGCACCTTGCCACCGCTATTGGATATGGAAGTATTGCTGTTCAAATTGATCTCGCTGGGGGTCATGCTGTTGTCGCTGGGATTACTGAGCGGCGCTTTATACGTCGACAACTTGTTTGCGCAACATTTGGTGCATAAAACCATTCTCTCCATCGTGGCATGGGTTATGTTCACCGCATTGCTGGTGGGTCATTGGCGCTATGGCTGGCGCGGGCGCATCGCCATCCGCTGGACACTCAGTGGCTTTTTCATCCTCATGCTGGCGTTTTTTGGCAGCAAATTTGTATTAGAGTTTTTGGTAAACCGATCGTGAACATCACTCTCACCCCCATCGGTGTGGTATTGCTTAACTTGCTGATAGCGGTCATGTTAGCCCCCGTTTTCTGCCTACTGCTAGGGCGGCGCAAACCTATCAAGAAATTGCAACCGGCTGAATCATTGAATCATAAAGAATTACGGACAGTTGTCAGCGCTGCTGGCGCTCATATTCCCCAAACGCACCTCGACATGCTATTACGCGTCATGGACATGGAAAGCACCACGGTGGAAGACATTATGATTCCCCGTAACCAACTGGTCGGCTTGGATCTGGATGACGATTGGAACGAACTCGAAGAACAAATCACCAATAGCAATTTCACCCGCCTATTGGTGTATCGCGAAAGTCTCGATAACGTTATTGGCTTTGTGCACCTACGCAAACTTTTGCCACTGTTCCGTGACGGGCATTTGGACAAAGAACGCTTTGAAGCCAGCATTCGCCCCGCGTACTTCATCCCAGAAAGCACCCCATTAACCCAACAATTAATCAACTTCAAAACCGAAAATCGCCGCATTGCCTTGGTCGTAGACGAATACGGCGAAATCCTGGGCTTGGTTGCCCTTGAAGACATTTTAGAAGAAATTGTCGGTGAATTTTCAAGCGCTCCCAGCAATCAATCGCACGAAATTCGCCGCTTGGCAGACAGCAGTTATTGGATGGATGGCAGCATTCCCATCCGCGACATCAACCGCGAAGTGGGCAGCAATTTCACCTCGGCAGAAGCCAATACCATCAACGGTTTAATTCTGGAATACCTCGAATCCATTCCCGTCCCCGGCATGACCATGCTGATTGACGATTACCCCTTGGAAATTCGCAAAACCCGCAACAATGCGGTCAAAACGCTGATCATTCACCCCAAAATTCAGCGCAAAGCAGCCGATAACGATGAGTAAGGTTAAGCTTCAATACCACTGCACCGCCTGCGGCAGCCTGCACCCCAAATGGAGCGGGCAATGCGGCGAGTGCGGCGCATGGAACACCTTGGAAGAAAGCATAAGCCTACCGACAGGCAAACCAGCAATTAATCAACGGGCGGGGGGCTACGCGGGTGAAACCGCCGTGATCCGCTCCCTCAATGAAGTGAGCTTGAGTGAAGCACCCCGCATTCTAACCCACCAACCCGAACTCGATCGGGTACTCGGCGGCGGACTGGTATCCGGCTCGGTGGTACTGATCGGAGGCGACCCCGGCATTGGCAAATCCACCATTTTGCTGCAAACGCTTGCCACTTTAACCGAAATGAAAACCCTGTACGTGACCGGCGAAGAATCGCTGCAACAAGTGGGCTTACGTGCAAAACGCTTAGGGCTACCCAGCGACCACTTGCGCCTGCTCACCGAAACCTGTGTGGAAACCATCCTCAGTTTGGTGGTGCAAGAAAAACCGCAGTTGATGGTGATTGACTCTATCCAAACCGTGTTTACCGACAGTTTGCAAGCCGCCCCCGGCTCGGTCAGCCAAATCCGTGAATCAGCGGCTAAACTGGTGCGTTTCGCCAAGCAAACCAATACCGCCATGTTTCTGGTCGGTCATGTCACCAAAGAAGGCACATTGGCAGGGCCGCGTGTCCTCGAACACATGGTCGATACCGTACTGTATTTTGAAGGCGACCCCGGCGGACGTTACCGCATTATTCGCGCCGTCAAAAACCGTTTCGGCGCGGTCAACGAACTTGGCGTGTTCGCCATGACCGAACAAGGCTTGAAAGGCGTCAGCAATCCGTCTGCCATTTTTCTGTCACGTCACGAAGAACCTGTTTCCGGCAGCGTCATTATGGTAACACGCGAAGGCACACGCCCGCTCATGGTGGAAGTGCAAGCGCTGGTCGATCAAAGTCACGGTGCAGTACCGCGCCGCGTGACCTTGGGACTGGAACAAAATCGCCTCGCCATGTTGCTGGCAGTGCTGCATCGTCATGCCGGAATTTCAATGTTTGACCAAGACGTATTCATAAATGTCGTCGGTGGTGTTAAGATTTCGGAAACCGCTGCTGATTTATCATTGTTGTTAGCGGCACTCTCAAGTTTTCGCAACCGTCCTCTGCCTGCTGATCTGGTGGTTTTCGGAGAAGTTGGGCTGGCAGGCGAAATTCGCCCGGTTCCAAACGGTGAGGAGCGTTTGCGTGAGGCTGCCAAACACGGTTTTAAACAGGCTATCGTAGCGAAAGGCAACAAGCCACGTCACCCGATTGAGGGCATGAAAGTGGTTGCCATTGCCAGATTGGAGAAAGCGATAGAAATTGTGATGTAAATTCGCAACAATAACGTGCATAATTTGTTGACTCCCAACAACAGATATAATAATTTTATTATTCGGTTCGGGTCATAAGAACGTTACAGACACGGGTACGGGCAATCGCTAGAAATATTTTATCGTTAACGTTACCTCTCCAGCTTGATAGTATTTATTAATTACTCTCACCCACATTCATAGACGGGGAGTATCCATCTTGTCTTTTTCAGAATTAGGCTTAAATCCAGAGTTTGCGGCTAAAATTGAAGCTGCCGGTTATGAGAATCCGACTGACTTACAGAAGCAGTTGATTCCTCTCATCGCCCACAATAAAAGTGTCATTGTGTGGACACAATCGGCTTCCGGCAAGACCGGCGCATTCCTGATTCCCGCCATCAACTACGTGTTGACCCACCCGATTGAAGAGCAGCGCCACACCCGCGTGTTAATTCTGACCTCGCGGCGCGACCGGGTGAACCAGATCAACTACACCATCAAACGCTTGATGGGTGATGAACAGCAAATTCGTTCCGGTTTCATTGTCAGTGGTCGCCCTTATCAGCCGCAGATGCGCTTATTGCGCCGCCCACTGGACTTAATGATTGCCACCCCTGGACGTTTGAATGATCTGGTCGACAATAACAAAGCGGATTTTTCCAAGCTGGAAATGCTGATCATTGATGACCTTAGCGCGATTTATCACAAAGGTCTGCATGGCTTGGTAAACAAAATTCTCTCGGAACGTACCACCGCCTGCCCCGTCATTGCGTTTGTACGCCCCGAAAATGACATTACTGGCTATGCGCGTGCCGTGTTAGCGGGCGCCGAAGAAATAGAAGTCGATGATGACCGCAACCCGCTGTTGCTGATTCCACAAGTGGTGCATCTGGCAGACGATTACACGCATAAAATTGCCTTGATGGATCACTTGCTGGATGAGTTTTCCGGCGAACCTACCGTTATTTTCACGATAACCACCAAAGTTGCCAAAGCACTCGCCGAAAGCCTTGCGAATCACGGGCATACCGCTGAGGTTGCATCCGACCTTCCCGAATCCGAACGCAATGGCACTTCCGCCCCGATTCTGATTTATGCCGATCAAGACGGCTTGCACCCTAACCTGCAAGGCGCTGAACACATTATCAACTTCGAGCTACCGCACAAGGTAGAAGATTACGAAACGCGTCTGCAAGGGCTTAGCCCAGAACGCGAAGAAGCCGTGATTGCCGTGGTATTACCCCGTGAACGCGATAATCTGAAACTGATTGAAACCTTCTTGGGTGATTCGATCGAACAATGCACCTTGCCGGGTCTGGCACCGCTGGAACACACCTCTGGTTTCACACCATCCGTGCGTGCCCCGCGCAGCAACCGCAGCAACAATAACAGCGGCGGACAACGCCAACACAATGGCACTGGCGGCAATCAAGGCGAACGAGGACGTTCACCACAAAACCGCCCCGCTCACCAAGGGCAAGGCGGACGCAGTAATAATCCCCATCAGCAACAAAATGCACCACGGCGTGACAATCGCCCGGCTGCGGGTCAAGAACAATCGCCTGCCAATGCAGCCGATCGCCAGCAACGCAAGGGCGCTTACGGTCGCCTAAACGGTGGTGCGCAACGCAAGCGCGAAGGCGGTGGCCCTCCGTACACAGGTAGCAGCAACCCAGTACCACGCCGTGAACAAGGGGGATCTTACGAAATCGGCGGCTGGGAAAAACCTAACTACGCCCCGCAAGACGACAAACCCAAAACCGATAAGCAAGTCGTTATCCGTTACAAGGAAAAACGCCGTATTTTGACGAAATAAAGGTGAGTCATTATGTTGCAAAACACGGAAGAACTGCATCGCAAATTAGCAGAACTCACCCAAGAACACCGCGAATTGGATGAGATGATTGCAGCATCACTGCAAGAACCGAACACCGATCAACTCAAAGTTTCGCGCTTGAAAAAGCGCAAATTGCTGCTGAAAGACATGATTGCGCGGCTCAACAGTCAGTTGATTCCCGATTTAAACGCCTGACCACAAACTGCGGATAGCAGCGATGCCTTGTCCGCCATGCTGCCGGGCAATTATTGCGTAATCGGGGGTCATGCCACCGAGTGCGTACACCGGCAGATTCACCGGCTCTAACAGCGTAGCAAACGCTTCCCAGCCCAAATGCGCATCCCCGGGATGTGAAAGTGTCGGCAATACTGGCGAGAGAAACGCAAAATCCGCCCCTAACGCCGCCGCCTGCTGCAACTCTGCCGCACTGTGACAAGACGCCGACAACCATTGTCCCGGCGATAATGTGTCACGCAAACCGGCTTTTACTGCCAGCAATTGCCGACTGGTCAAATGCAAACCATCTGCCTCCGCCAACATAACAGGCGGGGAATTCAACACAATCTTGGCACCAAACGCATGACCCAACCGGATAACCTCATGCGCCAAAGCCACGTATTCTGAAGCCGCCAATGTCTTTGCCCGCAATACCACCAAACGCACCCCAGCCTGCAAACATTGCTGCAACTGCTGCAAAAATTCGGTGGAATCGTGTGGTTCGGGGGTGATCAAACACTGTGCGGGCAAACGTGCCGCAGTAACAATCGGCGCATTCGCAGGCGGACATTCCAATGCAGGCAATTGTTCTGCATCAAACCACGCCACGGGTTGACCTTCGCGCCCGTGAGCAGTGCCGCTAAAGGCTGTCACTTCCCACACATCCAACAACACCGCCAGTTCAGGATACACATGGCGAATCTTAATGAGCGGCTGTGCGTATTGAAGCTGAATACCGAGTTCTTCCTCAAGCTCACGGCTTAAGGCGTGTAACGGAATTTCACCGGATTCGACTTTACCGCCGGGAAACTCCCACTTGCCGCCCTGATGTTTGTGGGCAGGGCGTTGCGCTAATAAAATCTTGCCCGCCGCGTCACGGATAACCGCTGCGACGACGTGCAAATACTTAACTGCGGTATTCGGCATTGATCTTGACGTAATCGTAGGAAAAATCACACGTCCACGTGGTTGCCGCCGCTTCACCACGCCCTAAATGAATGCGAATAGGAATTTCATCACGCTTGGTTTCTGCTGCGCCCAATTCCTCGTAGTAAGTGGGAGCCGGTTCGCCGTTTTCGATCAGCAAGGTTTCCCCCAACCAAATGCTGATGCGGCTCACATCCAAAGCGTCAACTTGGCTACGCCCGACAGCCGCGAGAATACGCCCCCAGTTCGGGTCACTGGCAAACAAAGCCGTTTTAACCAGTGGTGACAACGCGACCGTGTTACCCACCACCCGCGCTTCGGCACGGGTTGCCGCCCCTTGCACGTCAATGCTGATGAATTTGGTAGCACCTTCGCCATCACGCACAATCGCTTGCGCCAAATACAGACAAATTTCCAGCAATGCTTGACGGAACGCGGGCAAGCCATCGCCCCCCACGTACACTCCCGAACTGCCGGTTGCCATCACAATCAGGGAATCATTGGTGGAGGTATCACCATCAACCGTGATGCAGTTGAAGGTTTCTTCCACCACTTCATTCAGCAAGTCCTGCAAAATGTTCTTTTCAACCAATGCATCGGTGGCCACATACGCCAACATGGTCGCCATATTGGGGTGAATCATGCCCGCGCCTTTGGCAATCCCGGTAATGGTGATGGTTTCGCCGAAGATTTGCACCTGACGGCTGATGGCTTTCGCCACCGTATCCGTCGTCATAATGGTGCGCGAGGCTTCCATCCAGCCCGCCGCATCCAGCTTAGCAAAGGCTTCCGGCAAGGCAGCAGTGATTTTATCCACCGGCAATTGCTGACCAATCACGCCGGTCGAAAACGGCAACACCTGCTCCGCCCAACACGCGCCCTGTTGCGCCACTTGCTCGCACGTCGCACGCGCCGCGTCCATTCCCTGCGCACCCGTTCCGGCATTCGCATTCCCGGCATTGATCAGCAAGTAACGCGGATTAGAATGCAGCAAATTGTAACGGCACACGTGCACCGGGGCGGCACAAAACGCATTGCGTGTGAAGACCGCCGCCGTATGGCTACCCGGCTCCAACTCAATCAGCAGCACATCGTTACGGTTTTTGTAACGAATGCCTGCATTAACCGATGCCAAGCGCACCCCAGCAACCGGCAATAAGGTATCAGGTGCCTGTAAATTAACTGCCATCTGAACGCCTCCCGAATAAACTTAAACTAATTGACCGTGGCAATTCTTATACTTTTTGCCAGAACCGCACGGGCAAGGATCATTACGCCCCACTTTCACGCCATCGCGTTCGTAAGCGGGCTTACCGCCTACTACCGCATCCACCACCTCGTCGTCTTCCAAGGCATTGCCCGCATCAGGGTGCGAAAATGCCATCGGCTGTGGTTCATGCTCTTCCAACGCTGCGAGGGCTTGCTGCGGTTCTTGCAATTGAATGCGCATCAGGAACGCCACCACATCGTGCTTGACACGATCCAGCAATTGTTCAAACATTTCAAAGGCTTCGCGCTTGTATTCCTGCTTGGGATCTTTTTGTGCGTAGCCACGCAAACCCACGCTTTGACGTAAATAATCCATGGCCGCTAAATGTTCTTTCCACTCACCGTCCAACACGTGCAACATCACATCACGTTCCAACCGGCGCATATTGGGTTCGCCGATCATGGCTTCTTTTTGCTGAAGCACTGCCGCAACTTGTTCTTGAATCCGGTCACGCAAACCGTCTTCGTGCAAGTTTTTCTCAGTCGCGAGCCATTCCTTGAGTGGCAAATCCACGCCGAAATCGGTGTAAAGTTGCTTGTAAAGCCCCTCCACATCCCATTGCTCATCAATGCTGCCGGGTGGAATGTGCGCCGCCATCATCGCAGCGACCACATCTTCGCGCAGCGCGGCGATGGTATCTTTAATGTCATCCACTTCCAGCAAATCGTTGCGCTGGGAATAAATCACCTTGCGTTGATCGTTAGCAACGTCATCGTATTCCAGCAAATGTTTGCGGATGTCGTAGTTGTGCGCTTCCACTTTACGCTGCGCATTTTCAATGGATTTAGACACCAAACCGGCTTCAATCGCCTGACCTTTCTCCATGCCCAAGCGTTGCATCATGCTTTTCACCCGCTCAGAGGCGAAAATACGCATAAGGTTATCTTCCAATGACAGGAAGAAGCGGGAAGAGCCAGGGTCGCCTTGCCGACCGGAACGCCCGCGCAACTGGTTATCAATGCGGCGGGATTCGTGACGTTCGGTACCGAGGATGTGCAAACCGCCCGATGCGACTACCGTATCATGGCGTTTTTGCCACAATTCACGGAGTTTGCGCAATGCTTCGGGGTCAGGATTTTCACCCAATTGCTTAACTTCTTCGTCCATGCTGCCGCCGAGCACGATGTCGGTACCACGACCGGCCATATTGGTCGCAATCGTGACCGCACCGGGGCGACCCGCATTCGCGACAATGTGTGCTTCACGCTCATGCTGCTTGGCGTTCAAAACTTCGTGCGGAATACGCAGTTCTTTCAGCTTATTGGAAACCAATTCCGAGGTCTCGATCGAAGCTGTACCGACCAATACCGGGCGGCCTTTAGCCACTTCGGTTTCAATTTCCTTAATGATGGCGTCGTATTTTTCTTCAGCCGTCAAGTAAATCAAATCGTTGGAATCAATGCGCACCATCGGGCGATGCGTGGGAATCACCACCACTTCCAAACCGTAAATTTGCTGTAACTCAAACGCCTCGGTATCGGCGGTTCCCGTCATCCCCGACAGCTTTTCATACAAACGGAAATAATTCTGGAAGGTAATGGATGCCAGCGTCTGATTTTCAGCCTGAATTTCGACTTTTTCTTTGGCTTCAATCGCCTGATGCAAGCCTTCCGACCAACGTCTGCCCGGCATGGTACGCCCGGTGAACTCATCGACAATGACGATTTTGCCGTCACGCACAATGTAATCCACGTTACGCTGGAACAACGCGTGCGCACGCAACGCCGCTCCCACATGGTGCAACACACTGATGCTGATCGTATCGTACAGCCCCTGACCTTCCGGCAAAACACCGGCTTGCCACAGCAATTGCTCGGTACGTTCTTGCCCTGCTTCGGTCAAATACACTTGGCGAGCTTTTTCGTCGACCGAATAATCGCCCGCACCTTCCTCTTCCAATTGCTTGGTCAACGTCGGAATAATCTGATCAATCGCCAAGTAAAGCTGCGAAGCATCATGACTGGGGCCGGAAATAATCAACGGGGTACGCGCTTCATCAATCAGGATAGAGTCAACCTCATCCACAATCGCGTAATACAAATCGCGCTGCACCCGGTCTTCCTTGCGGAACGCCATATTGTCACGCAAGTAATCGAAACCGAATTCGTTATTCGTGCCGTAAGTAATGTCTGCCGCATACGCTTCACGGCGTTGCTCAGAACTCAAACCATTGATAATGACACCCGTGGTCAGCCCCAAGAAACCGTACAACTGCGCCATCTGCGCCGCGTCACGTTGCGCCAAGTAATCGTTAACGGTGATGACATGCATCCCATTACCCGGCAACGCATTCAAGTAAGCCGCCAGTGTTGCCACCAAAGTTTTACCTTCGCCGGTTTTCATTTCGGCGATTTTGCCGTCATTCAACACCATGCCACCGATCATTTGCACGTCGTAATGGCGCATTCCCAAGACGCGATGCCCCGCTTCACGCACCAAGGCAAACGCTTCCGGCAACAAGCTTTCCAGCGTTGCATCTTGTTGCAGGCGTTCGCGGAACTCAATGGTTTTTGCCGCTAATTGGGCATCAGACAGCGCTTTGTACTGTTCTTCCAGCGCATTGATTTTCTTGATGGCTTTGGAATAAGACTTGACCAGACGGTCATTGCGGCTGCCAAAAATCTTTTTGGCTACAGAACCCAGCATACGTTTACTCTCTTGTATCCTTTCCAAACAGAAAGTCCGGTGAACGCCATGCAAACACAGCATTACACCGGACGGTTTGTTTCGTATTATATACGGTTTAACCGGCTGTACGGTGAATTATTCTTCGTGTCCCAAGTATTCACGCGGGTCAACCTGCTCACCGTGCTTCAAAACTTCCAGATGCAGGTGCGAACCCGTGGAACGCCCAGTGCTACCCATCCAAGCCACATTGTCGCCTTTTTTCACCACTTGGCCTTCGGCAACTTTGGGGGTGCTTAAGTGCGCATAGCGACTGATCAAACCGTCACCGTGATCAATTTCGACCACATTGCCGTAGCCGTCATTGCGATTGCCTGCGAAGGACACCACACCGCCGCCGACCGCGTAAATTTCGGTTCCAAGCGGCCCCGCATAATCCACGCCTTTGTGCATTTTCTGACGGCCATTGAACGGGTCACGCCGAAACCCGAATTCCGAGGAGATATACCCACTGCGCACGGGCCTGCCTGTCGGTGAAATTTCGGATTGCACACTAATGCCTTCAAGAATCTGGTCCAAGGTAGCTAACATGCCTTTTTGACGGTCAAGGTTGTTTTCGACCAACTCAAACGATGCCAAAAATTCATTTGAGGATAATTTGGGGGCAACCACTTCTTCACTCGCCAAACCACCACGGGCAGGCTTGGCATCCAGCGAGAATTCTTGCGGATCAAGTTTAGCTTTATCAGCCACCCGTTTAGCTAAAGCGTTCAAACGCGCAATTTCGGCTTCGAGTGTGCCCAAACGGGCGGAAAGCGTATCCACATCCACGGTGTAATTGGCGTATGCCTTCTTGATTTGCTCGACGGTGGAGATTTGTTGCTCTAATGCCGTCAGCAGCTTACCTGCATCATTTTCAGACACTTCCGCATTCGGTGGCGTTGCATCAAGCCGGTAAAGCCCCAACATTTGGTTGACCGAAAGCCCTACCAATAACAAAGCAACGATCCCGGCGGGAATAATTAGATGTTTCCACGGGTGGAGCATGAACGATGAACGGCGCGTACCGTCATCACTAAGACAGATTACCTGCATAATAGTAAATCTCTTGGATTCCTCACTGACTCAAAAAATGCGACCATAGCGTTTATAATAGAATATTGTGGGCTCAGGAATTCACCAAACATGATGAAAAGAATTGATAAGTTGATTAGCAAGGGGTTTGATGGAAGATTGCATCAACTGGATCGACTCACGGTAGAAATCGCGCGTTTCTTCGCCGTTCCGACAGAAAACCGTTTTTGGCCTTTGTTGAAAAACCAACGCATAACACTCCTGACCGATGACCCTCATTTTGCTACGCAAGCCCGCTTTCAGCAGCACTTGTTGTGCAAATATTTAAGCAAATGCTTAAACACTAACATTCGCGGAATGGATATTAAGGTGATCGGCTTACACCTTGCAAGCATTGAGCAAAAAACGGGCGATTTCAGGGCGTCCAGCAACGCGGCTGACATTATGCAAAGTATCGCGCAAAGCATTGATGATAAAGAACTTAGGGAAGCTGTCGTGCAACTGGCAAAGACTGCCAGCCGCCCGGTGCAAGGGGTCAATTAGATACCGGCAAATGCGTAACTGTCGGCGAAAATGGCTTGTTCTTTTTGTTTATCGGCCAGCGTCACCATTTCCCACGCATCTTGGCGCTGAAGCAATTCTCGCGCCAGTAAGTTATTGATAGCATGACCCGATTTATGCCCTTGATAAGCGCCGATAATGCCATGCCCTAAGGTATACAAATCGCCGATTGCATCCAGAATTTTATGGCGAATAAACTCATCACGATAACGTAACCCGTCTTGATTCAACACGCGGAATTCATCCAACACAATCGCGTTTTCCAGACTGCCACCCAACCCCAAATTGCGAGAACGCAGCATTTCCACATCGCGCATGAAACCAAAGGTTCGCGCCCGCGCAATTTCGCTGGCATACGCTTGGCGCGAAAAGTCGATTTCCAAGGATTGTGCCGTGGCGCTGACTGCTGGGTGATCAAATTCAATTTCAAAGCTGGCTTTAAAACCGGCATAAGGCAGTAATTTTGCCCAACCGTTGCCACGACTCGCTTCAATCGGCTTTTTAATGCGAATAAAATGCTTGGGTGCTTTGAGTTCCTCAATGCCCGTGGAGAGCAGCAAATACAGGAATGGTGCGGCACTGCCATCCATGATAGGAATTTCGGCAGCATCCAAATCCACGTAAAGGTTATCTATCCCCAAACCCGCTAACGCTGACAGCAAGTGCTCAATCGTTGCCACTTTAGCATCGTGATGAATGAGCGCCGTGCACAACATCGTTTCCCCCACCAATTCGGGGTGAAGCTCAATCAATGCGGGGGGAGTCATATCAACCCGGCGAAACACAATGCCGGTGTTAGACGGTGCAGGGCGTAATGTCATCGAGACTTTCGTGCCGGAGTGTAAACCGATACCGACAGTCGATACGGTTGTTTTGAGTGTGCGTTGCCTTAACAAGGTAAACTCCCTTTCGTTGTTGGCGCGTTATTTTTTAGATTACGTGAAGTCTAGTCGATTTGAGTTATTAGAGCCTGAACAAGTTTCCATGAACTTTTACAAATCGTTGTATAGAATCATTACTTCTATCAATAGCGTGGCATTGGCACCCCGGTTGGCGTTGAAGCAGTAGCCTCAACGCCTCGACGGGCATGTCGATTAATCAACGAAATTCAGAACTGCACACTTAATCCGCTTGCTTGCGCAGAAAAGCCGGAATATCCAAGCTGCTTTCAGTGCCATTGCGGATATACGTGGGGGTATCACGCACCGCCCCGTAAGAACCTCTGACACCAGGCACATCTTGCGCCAATACCACCGGCGGCAGATCGCGCACACGGTTGCGTTGCTCATTGACCACTGCTTGCTGTTGCGCGTGACGATCCATGCCTCTGGCAGGCTGCTGCTGACCCACAACCGACAACGCTGGGCGTGCTGCCGCCGTCACCCCGCCCTCTTCCAAACCCGTCGCCACGATGGTGACACGGATTCTGTCGCCGAGATCTTGATTCAAGGTGGTGCCAATGATCACATTCGCATCATCCGCTGCGAATTGACTCACCACCGCACCTACTTCCTCGAACTCGTGCATGGTCATATCCAAACCACCGCTAATGCTGACCAGAATGCCATGCGAGCCATCCAAGCGAATGTCTTCCAATAACGGGCTGGAAATCGCCATTTGTGCGGCCTTAGAAGCACGGTCTTCACCTTGCGCCTCACCCGACCCCATCATGGTGACACCACCGTTCATCATGACCGCACGCACGTCCGCAAAGTCAACGTTGATCAGGCCGGGGTTAGTGATCAATTCAGCAATGCCCTGCACCGCTTTCAGCAATACATCATTGGCGGCTTCAAACGCTGACAGCAATGACACATTCTTGCCCAACGACGTCAGCAATTTCTGGTTAGGGATGGTAATCAAAGAATCCACATGCTTGTGCAATTCCGTAATCCCCGCATCCGCCGATTTCTTGCGGCGTGAACCTTCCATCAAGAACGGGCGGGTAACGACCGCTACCGTCAGAATCCCCATATCACGCGCAATTTCAGCGATGACGGGAGCTGCACCCGTACCCGTACCACCGCCCATCCCGGCAGTAATAAACAGCATATCGGTACCACTCACCAATTCCTTAATGCGCTCACGGTCTTCAATCGCGGCTTCACGCCCGATTTCAGGGTTAGCACCCGCGCCCAACCCTTTGGTCAGCGAAGTGCCCAGTTGCAACACGCTCTTCACGCCGATGCCAGCCAAGGCTTGGGAATCGGTATTCGCACAAATGTATTCAACGCCTTCAATGCCAGATGCCAACATGTGCTTGACCGCATTGCCGCCGCCGCCACCGACACCGATGACTTTGATTGCAGCGCCTTTGGCTGCACTGTCCATTAATTCAAACATGCCCGTATCTCCGACTGTTAAAAATTACCGTTAAACCAGCTTTTCAAGCGATCCCACCAGCCATCTTGCGTCGACATAACGCCGGGAGTGGGGTAAGTGCGCTTGGTGCCATATGCCTGCTGTGCCATCCCGTACAGCAGTAAGCCTACCCCAGTGGAATGGATAGGGTTTTCAACTTCACCACGCAGGCCGCCCATATTGCGCGGCATACCGATACGTACCGGCATGTGGAACACTTCTTCGGCTAACTCACGCACTCCCCGCATTTTGGAAGAGCCGCCCGTCAACACAATGCCTGCGCCAATGCGTTCCTCATAACCGCTGCGCCGCAGCTCCTGAAGCACCAGTGAAAATAATTCTTCGTAACGCGGTTCAATCACCGACGCTAAGGTCTGTACCGACAAACTGCGCGGTTCACGCTCCCCAACGCCCGGTACTTCAATCAACTCGTCTTCATCGACAAGTTGGCGTAATGCCCGACCGTGCTTGATCTTAATCTCTTCGGCGTGTTGCGTTGGCGTTCTAACTGCGACCGCAATGTCATTGGTGACTTGATCACCTGCAATCGGAATCACCGCCGTGTGGTGAATCGAACCGTTCATAAACACCGCAATATCGCTAGTTCCGCCGCCAATATCCACCAGACAAACGCCCAGTTCTTTCTCATCCTCTTCCAACACGGCATAGCTAGAAGCGACCTGTTCCAGAATAATGTCTTCCACGTGTAAACCGCAACGCTCCACGCACTTAACCAGATTCTGTGCCGCACTGTGCGCCGCCGTCACCAAATGCACCCGCGCTTCCAGACGCACGCCCGACATGCCAATCGGCTCACGAATACCTTCCTGCTGGTCAATGATGTACTCTTGGGGCAATACATGCAAAATACGCTGATCAGCAGGCACTGCCACCGCCCGTGCCGCATCCATCACGCGATCGACATCGCTGAGCGTGACTTCCTTATCCTTAATCGCCACGATCCCGTGAGAATTCAGGCTACGCACATGGCTACCGGCGATCCCGACGTATACCGAGCGAATTTGGATGCCCGCCATCAATTCAGCTTCTTCCACTGCACGTTGAATCGACTGAATGGTGGATTCAATGTTCACCACCACGCCTTTTTTCATGCCCCGTGAAGGGTAAGAACCAAGACCGATAATCTCCAAACGTCCCGCGTCATTGACTTCACCGACCAAGGCCACCACTTTGGAAGTGCCCAGATCCAGCGCTACAATCACGTTATGTTCTTTCTTTGACATCACTCACTCCTGCGAATCGGCGCGTTGACTCCCGCGATCCGACTGGGGATTTCTTCCATTCCACTGCAAAACCATTGGTATAACGCAAGTCCACTCGCCGTATATTGCCTAGTTTTTTGGCTAATTCCTGCTGAAAACCAACGCGAAAGCGTTGTATCCGGCGTTCCTGATCTTCACTGCCGATCATGACT
Source organism: Candidatus Thiothrix sulfatifontis (assembly GCA_022828425.1). Lineage (NCBI taxonomy): Bacteria > Pseudomonadati > Pseudomonadota > Gammaproteobacteria > Thiotrichales > Thiotrichaceae > Thiothrix > Candidatus Thiothrix sulfatifontis. The sequence continues at coordinate 1,483,047 of CP094685.1, read as the reverse complement.
TCCGGGCCATCTTTAATTTTTAAACGCCACGAACCGCTGACATCTTCGGTCAATTCCGAAATTTCCAGGGGTAAACCTTTTAGCCATTCCTTAACTTGCAGGTAGCGTTCAGCGATTTCACGCCCTTTATCTTCCGGGCTGTATAAGGTCGGTAACAGCCCACGTATAGAGGATAAGTCGGCGCTAAATAATTCACCGTACTTATTCATTAAGCGTTCCCGCCCCCAAAACGCGACCGGATGCTGCTCTTCGATGCCCACAATCAAGCGGTCAGGCCAAGCTTTACGTAAACTAACCCCACGTACCCACGGCAACGCTTTGAGTTCAGTTTCTAGTGCATCCGCATCCAACAAATATAAATTGGTTTGCTGATACTTATCCGTAACTGCTTGTAACTCTGTATCTTTGATGAACTTGCGGTCGCCTTGTAGATCAATCCGACTAATGGATAGGTTTTCGGGGTTATTGAGCATTGCTCTCACCCCTAAGCTGCCAGCCAATAAGATAACACCCACCACCAACACCGCAATCAGCCTCCATAAAACCGGCGAAACCTCAGCCAAACTGAAGCCTGCACGATGGGGTTTAGCATTTTTACGGCGTGGTGTTGCCATTACAGCGTCGTCTCCAAAATGCGCACAACCAGCGCGTTAAAATCCATTCCAATCGCGCGAGCGCCCATTGGTATCAAACTGTGATCTGTCATGCCGGGATTCGTATTCACTTCGATCAACCACGCTTTGCCTTGGCGGTCACGCATCAGGTCAACCCGACCCCAGCCACGCCCGCCAACCGCAGAGAAGGCTTGCTGCGCCAGCACTTGCATGGCCTGCTCTTCCGCTGCGTCTAAACCACAGGGGCAAAAATAATGCGTGTCGTTCGAGAGGTATTTGGCTTCGTAATCGTAAAATTCACCCGGCACTTCCAAGCGAATCAGGGGCAATGACTCGCCTGCAACGATTCCGGCGGTATATTCCGCACCCGTGATCCACTGCTCAGCAATCACCACTGCGCTGCATTGTGCCGCTTTCTGGTAAGCACCCGCCAAATCCGCCGCCGCTTTCACTTTGCTCATGCCAATGCTGGAACCTTCCGTAGCCGGTTTCACCATCAGCGGCAAACCCAGCTCGGCAACCACGGCATCAAAATCGGTAGCTGCCGTCAGCACCCGATACGCCGGTGTTGGCAAGCCCGCGCCCGCCCAGACCCGCTTGGTCATGAGCTTATCCATGCTAATCGCGGCAGCCATTACCCCACAGCCGGTGTAGGGCAAACCGAGAATTTCCAGCGCACCTTGCAATACGCCATCTTCACCGCCAGCACCGTGCAGGATATTAAATACCCGATCAAAGCATCCGTCTTGAAGTGTCTTAATAATGTTACGGTCAACATCAATGCCGTGCGCATCCACACCACTGGCTTGCAAGCCTGCCAACACTGCCGCACCACTTTTCAGCGAAATCGGACGTTCGGCTGCCCAACCGCCGTACAACACCGCGACTTTGCCAAATTTAGCGGCTAGGTTCTGACTCATGCGCCACCCTCCGGCTTCAGCATCAGCTTTTCGGGCAAGCTCGCGGCTAATGCACCCACGCTGCCCGCACCTTGGGTCAAAATCACATCACCATCCTGCAACACATGCTTCAAGACCCCGGGTACGTCTTCCACATCAGTCACAAAAATCGGGTCAACCTTGCCACGGATACGAATCGCTCGCGCCAACGCCCGCCCATCCGCGCCCGGAATCGGCTGTTCACTGGCGGGGTACACATCCATCAACACCAGTACATCGGTTTCCGACAACACTTGCGCGAAATCTTCAAACAAATCGCGGGTACGGGTGTAACGGTGCGGCTGAAATACCTGCACCAAACGGCGCGTCGGCCAGGCATTGCGCACCGCTTCCAGCGTCGCTTTCATTTCACGCGGGTGATGCCCGTAATCATCGACCAAGGTTGCGTGCTTACCCGGCGCAAAGGTAATGTCACCGTATTGCTGGAAACGTCGCCCCACCCCGTCAAATTTGCGCAAGCCATCCATAATGGCTTGATCCGACACATCCAATTCCGCCGCAATCGCAATCGCCGCCAATGCATTCAAAACGTTGTGACGCCCCGGCAAATTCAGCACGATCTCCAAGGTGCGATTGCCCTTGATGCAATGCACCGTAAAATGGCTTTCCGTCCCCACAAAACGCAGATTCGTCGCCCGCACGTCCGCTTCCTGATCAATGCCATACGTGACAATAGGTCGCCCAACCTCCGGCATGATCTCGCGCACGAATTCGTCATCCACACATAACACCGCCAACCCGTAGAATGGCAAGTGATGCAAAAATTCCACAAATGTTTGTTTCAACTTATTGAAATCGTTGCCATAGGTTGACATGTGGTCTTCGTCGATATTCGTGACCACCGCAATCATCGGTTGCAAGTGCAGGAATGACGCATCGCTTTCATCCGCCTCTGCCACCAGATATTCACCCGTGCCGAGTTTGGAATTGCTGGCGGAACTGTTCAGCTTGCCACCGATCACGTAAGTCGGATCCATCCCGCCTTCCACCAGCAAACTCGTGGTCAAACTGGTCGTCGTGGTTTTACCGTGCGTACCCGCCACCGCAATGCCCTGCCGGAAACGCATCAGCTCCGCCAACATTTCCGCACGGCGCACAATCGGCAAGCGCTTTTCACGCGCCGCCACGATTTCAGGGTTAGTAGCATCAATCGCGGTCGACACCACGATCACGTCCGCACCTTCCACGTTTTCCGCTGCGTGACCTTTATAAACCGTGATACCCAGCGATTCCAAGCGGCGGGTCATTGCGCCCTCTGCCACGTCCGAACCGGATACCTGATAGCCCAAATTGGCGACCACCTCAGCAATACCGCCCATCCCCGCACCACCGATACCGATGAAATGCAGCCGATTAATGCGTTTGCGAGCCAGATCGTCCTTGCCTATTTTCATTGTTGTTTTCCTGCTGAATTATCGAAATCATAACCGGCGTAAGCGGCACAAATCGCCGCCACCTGTGCCGTTGCATGAGGCTTCGCCAACGTGCGCGACGCGATGCTCATTTGCCGCAAACGAGCGCGATCCGTACACAACTCTTTTAATACGCTCGCGAGTTTTTCTGGGGTTAAATCGCGCTGCTGAATTAATAACGCCGCGCCGTTTTCCGCTAAGTAATTGCCGTTTGCCGTTTGGTGGTCATCCACCGCGTGTGGATAAGGCACTAACACTGCCGCCACGCCTGCCGCTGCCAACTCAGCAATGGTGAGCGCACCGGCACGGCAAATCACTAAATCCGCCCATGCATACGCTTCCGCCATGTCCTCAATAAACGGCATCACGTCAGCATCAACACCGGCTGCGGCGTATTGGCTGCGGGCATCGTCAATGTTTTTCACCCCAGCTTGGTGACGCACTACCGGGCGAATTGCCGTATCCAATTGCGCCAACGCTTGCGGAACCCTCTGATTCAAAGCTTGCGCCCCCAAACTGCCGCCGACCACCAATACGTGTACCGGCTCATCGTCACGGTCAACCAAACGCTCCAGCGGAGCGGGCAAACTGGCAATATCCAAACGCACCGGATTGCCTGTTGCCATCACCTTTTGACTGGCAGCAAATGTGCCGGGAAAACCTTCCAACACCCGCCGACTGACGCGGGATAACAGCTTATTGGTCAAACCTGCGACGGCATTTTGCTCATGAATCACCACCGGCTTGCCCAGCAATGCCGCCATTAACCCACCGGGGCCTGCCACAAATCCACCCATGCCCAATACGGCAGCGGGCTGATGTTTGCGCACGATTTGCAGCGCTTGCCACAACGCCCGCACCAAATTCACTGGCGCTAATAACAATGCCCGCAAGCCTTTGCCACGCAAGGCACTGACATCCAACCACGCCATTTCAATACCGGCTTCGGGAATCACCCGCGCCTCCAAGCCTTTGCGCGTCCCCATCCACACCACGGGAATCCCCTGTGCAATCAAGGCACGCGCCACCGCCAGACCGGGGTAAACGTGCCCACCCGTGCCGCCTGCGGTAATCATAATCGGACGCTGCTGTTTATTCGCCACGGGTAGTCCTCCGAATCGCTCGCGCTTTGGTTGGTTTGGGCGCACGCACTTCCGGCAAACCAAACTGCACCAATTGGGTTTCACGGTGTACCCGCATTAACAAAGCCATTGCCATCAACGTAATCAACAAACTGCTCCCGCCATAACTCATCAACGGCAAGGTCAAGCCTTTCGGGGGCAATACCGCCAAGTTCACCCCAATGTGCAGAATGACCTGAAACCCCATCCAGAACCCAATCCCATACGCCACATACGCACCAAAATGTTTACCCGCCTTATCTGCCTGAAAGCCAATGACAAACGCACGTAGCACCAGCCAGCCGTACAAACTCAGCACCACCAACATACCGATAAAGCCGAACTCTTCCGCCAATATCGAGAAAATAAAATCGTTGTGTGCTTCCGGCAAGTAAAACAATTTCTGGATACCGCCACCCAAGCCATTGCCAAACCAACCGCCGTCACCAATCGCCATCAGCGCATGAACCGTCTGATAACCCTTATCGGCTTCGTGCGCCCAAGGATTCATCAACGCATCCCAACGATCGCCGCGATAACCCATCATCGACACCGGAATCATTACCAAAATCGCGCCACCAATCAGGATACCCAGCCGTTGCAACGGCACACCGCCCAAAAACAGCAACGACAAGCCCGTGACGAAAATAACAATCGTCGATCCAAAATCCGGCTCCAACAATAACAAACCACCCGTGACCCCCAACACCACCAAAGGAATCAATAAAGGCTGATAAGATGGCGACGTTGCCAAGCTTTTCCCATGGCGAATCAAGTAACCCGAAAGATACAATAACATAATCAGTTTCGCCAGCTCCGACACCTGCACCGCCATAAAGCCCAGATTCAACCAACGTCGACTGCCATTCACTTCCTTGCCAATACCGGGAATCAGCACCAACACCAACAACACCAGCACCAGCGGCAATAAACGCACGCCCAATTGCTGCCAGAAATCCACCCGAATCTGGTACATCCCCAGCGCCAACACCACCCCAATCGCCAGATAGAATGTCTGACGTTGCAGGTAAAAATACGGGTCGTTGTACTGCTTTTCTGCCACCCATAACGACGCCGATGCCAACATTACAATGCCAATTCCAATGATGGCCAGCAATGCAATCAGCAAATCACGATCCACATAGCGTGACCAAAAATTGTTATCCGGGGCATCCAACGTCAAGGTAGGCAGTTTAATCATGGCAGGCTCCTGACTTCCGCAGTAAACACGTCACCGCGATGCACATAGCTTTTGAACATATCAAAACTCGCACAAGCCGGTGACAGAAGCACGTTATCGCCCGCTTGTGCCAGTTCTGCCGCGATAGCCACAGCATCCGTCATATCGTGGGCAAACACATACGGCGCGTAACCTTCCACCACATCCGCAATTTTATTGCGGTCTTCGCCGATCAACACTAACGCTCGTGCTTTTGCCATTGCCACTGCACGTAAGGGCGAAAAATCTGCCCCTTTGCCCTGCCCGCCCGCAATCAACACCGTTTTGCCGGGCAAACCAGCCAAAGCCGCCAGCGTCGCTCCAACATTCGTACCTTTGGAATCGTTATACCAATTCACCCCAGCGCGTTCGCGTACCCACTGGGTGCGATGCGCCAAGCCGGTGAATTCACGCAAAGCCGCCAACATGCCTTCCAGCGGAATACCTGCGGCTTCGCCCAATGCCAGCGCCGCCAACGCATTCGCGTAGTTATGCTCACCCGGCAATTTCATGTCATCCACCGCCAGCAACAGGGTTTCACCCTTGGCTAACCAGCGCTTACCCGCGTGTTCACGTAGACCGTATTGACCGTCCGTCGGAATGTCTAAGCCAAAACTGACGCTTCGACTGCGCTCAGCGTCCGTCAAGTCTGCCAGCATCGCCATTACCACCGCATCGTCACGGTTTACTACCGCGCATCCACAATGTTGGTACGCAACTTGCTTGGCGGCGGCATAATCAGCAAAGCTGGAATATCTGTCCATGTGGTCTTCGCTGACATTTAATACCACGGCTGAGACGGCGCGTAGCGACTGCGTGGTTTCCAATTGAAAGCTGGAAAGCTCCATCACATACAGCTCTGGCGTCGGCTGTGTGAGCAAATCCAGCGCGGCATAGCCCAGATTGCCACCCGCGTGAGACTTCATCCCAGCTTTTTGCGCCATCAAATCCACCAGCGTGGTGACACTGCTTTTGCCGTTAGAGCCGGTAATCGCAATCACCGGCGCTGGCGCTTCACGCACAAATAACTCAATGTCGCCAATGATTGCCGCACCGCGTTCACCTGCCGCATGGATTTCCGGGGTCGCAATCGCAATGCCGGGGCTGACCACCAAGGTAGCTGCACTGGCAAACCAAGCCGCAGCTTCAGCAAATGCCCCGAAGTGGTAAGGCGTTTGCAGAAATTCTGCCAGCAACTCAGCCTTACCCGGCGGATTAGTACGGCTATCCACCACCGCAAACGCCACCCCACGCGCCTGCAAATGCCGCGCAACCGATAACCCGGTCTGACCTAAGCCAACCACCAGCGTATCCCAATTGTGCATTTGCATTGTCATACCAGCGTCACTCATTGCCTTAACGAATCTTCAAGGTTGCCAAACCGATCATCACCAGAATCACCGTGACAATCCAAAAACGAACAATAACCCGTGGTTCGGGCCAGCCTTTTTTCTCATAATGGTGGTGCAAGGGCGCCATGCGGAAAATTCGCTTGCCTCCCGTGGCTTTAAAGTAGCCGACTTGCATAATGACCGAGAGTGTTTCTAACACAAAAATCCCGCCCATAATCGCCAGCACGATTTCCTGACGCACGATTATCGCGACGATACCCAGTGCAGCACCCAGTGCCAATGCGCCCACGTCACCCATGAACACTTGCGCGGGGTAGGTATTAAACCATAAAAACCCCAAACCAGCACCGAATATTGCCGCACAAAATACCACTAACTCGCCCGCACCTGGAATTCTTGGCACACCCAAATACTGTGAAATCGTGGCATGTCCGCTCACATACGCAAAAATGGCCAAACCGCCCGCGACCATAATCGTCGGCATAATCGCCAAGCCATCCAAGCCATCGGTCAGGTTTACGGCATTGCTCGACCCCACCACGACCAAATAAGCCCACGGAATAAACAACCACCCCAATTGCCAATGCGCATCTTTAAAGATCGGCAAGAAAAACGTGGTTTCAATCGGACTTGCTGCTGTAAAAAACAAGTAAAACGCACCAGCAAAACCGACCAAACTCAAACCCAGATATTTCTGGCGGGCAGTCAGCCCCATATTGCGGCGTTTTTTAAGCTTAATGTAATCGTCTAAACCACCCACCAAGCCAAATCCCAAGGTGATAAACAACACCACCCACACATAGCGATTCGACAAATCCGCCCACAACAACGTCGCGATTGAAATCGCCAAAATAATCATCACCCCACCCATCGTGGGCGTACCGGCTTTCATTTGATGTTGCGGGCCATCCTCACGAATGTATTGCCCAATCTTCAAACGGGTCAAGGCGCGAATCATGCCGGGGCCTGTCCATAATGCGATAAACAATGCCGTCAACAGTCCCAAAATAGAGCGCAAGGTCAAATATTGGAACACCCCAAAGCCACTGTAAAAATCGCTCAGGAAATCAAACAACCACACCAACATTACGCAACCTCCCGGACAGCCGCGACTGTCAATGCATCCACCACCCGTTCCATCCGCATTGCCCGCGAACCTTTCACCAGCACCTGAGCACCGGGTTGTAAGCTGTCTTCCAACGCTGGCAGGAGGGTTGCTAATTCACTGTGCGCTTGCGCTACCTGACCAAAAGTAACGCTGGCATGAGCGCTTAGCGTCCCCAGGGTAAACAACGCATCAATACCGGCTTGCACCGCCTGCTGACCAATTGCTGCGTGCAATTGTTCGCCTGTCTGTCCTAATTCACCCATATCACCCAACACCAATATTTTTTTGCCCGCCAAACCCGCCAATACCTCAACCGCTGCCGCCGTCGAGGTTGGATTAGCGTTGTAAGTATCATCAATCACCCGACAGCCCTGTTTACCCGGTTTAGGGCTTAAGCGCCCTTTGACGGGTTGCAAGGACTCCAAGCCCCGCCGAATCGTCTCCAATGGCACACCCAATGCTAATGCAGCAGCAGTGGCTGCCAACGCATTCATCTGGTTATGCCGTCCTAATAATTTGAGATCAACCGCGACCGTTTGCCCTTGGGCTTGCACATAAAACGGCACGTCAGCCGTACTGCCGCCCTGCACATCCGCCCCATTATTCATGCCAAACCGCAGCACCTTGCGCTGTTGATTCAAGCTTTGCCAATAATCGGCATAGGTATCGTCGGCATTGATAATGGCAATCCCCGCATCACTCAAGCCGTTGAAAATTTCACCTTTAGCGCGTGATACCCCGGCAATATCCCCGAAACCTTCCAAATGCGCAGCACCGGCATTATTAATCACTGCCACATCGGGGCAAGCAATTCGCGTCAGGTAATCAATTTCACCGAAATGGTTAGCACCCATTTCAATCACCGCAAACGCATCCGTGTCACGCAAACCCAATAAGGTAAGCGGCATTCCAATGTCATTATTCAAATTGCCAGCGGTTGCCAGCGTCTGCCCTTGCAAGGACAAAATCGCCGTCAACATTTCCTTTAAGGTGGTTTTGCCATTGCTGCCGGTCAAACCGATCAACGGTTGCTGGAAACGTTGCCGCCAAGCCGCCGCTAAACGCCCCAACGCTAAACGCACATCATCGACCACCACTTGTGGAATCGGCGCATCAACAACCCGCGATACCAAGGCGGCGCTGGCTTTACCCGCCACTTGCAGCACAAAATCGTGGGCATCAAAACGCTCACCGCGCAAGGCAAGAAACAAATCGCCGTCCTTTGCTTGGCGGGAATCACGTTCCACGCGCTCGATGGCAATGTTTCGGCTACGCTCAACATCCGGGGCATGAAGCGTGCCGCCTGTCATTTGCGCAATCTCGCCCAACGTCAGCCACGTCATGCGCCACACTCCTGCAACGCCAACGCTGCCTGGATGCGGTCATCAAACGGCACCGTACCATGCGCCAGAATTTGCACAGTTTCATGACCCTTGCCTGCGATCAACACGGTATCGCCGGGTTGCGCTTGCCCAATGGCGAGACGAATGGCTTTAGTACGGTCGTGTTCAAACGTGACACCCGTTTTATTGTGAAAGCCTTGCATAATGTCCTCAAATATTTGCTGTGGGTTTTCAGAGCGCGGATTATCGTCGGTTACGATCACCACGTCAGCATCTGATTCAGCAATTGTTGCCATTAACGGGCGTTTTCCCCGATCACGGTCGCCGCCACAGCCAAACACACACAGCAAGCGCCCACGGGTATGCACGCGCACCGCTTTCAATACTTGTTGCAATGCGCCGGGCGTATGCGCGTAATCCACCACCACCAGCCGGTCACTGAGCGAAGTCGAAGTGACACGTTCCATGCGCCCCGGCACGACCTGCACCTGTTGCAACCCTTGCAACGCCGCTGACAGTGTTACGCCTTTCGCCAACAATATGCCCAAAGCCGCCAGCAAATTATGCAAATTAAATTGCCCCAACACCGGCGCTTGCAACAGCGCTTCATCCTGTCCAGCGCCTACCGTTGCCCGAATGCCACTGTGATCAAACACCGGCTTGCTTGCCACCAAGGTGCCAGCCGGATAATCCGCTGCATTGCCAACACCGTAGCCGATCACTCGAATCGCACTGCCGGTTAATTCCGCCGCTAAACGTTGCCCAAAGGCATCATCCAGATTCAGCACCACAGCTTGCAAATCAGGCCAGTGAAACAACTTGCGCTTCGCCTCGGCATACGCTTCAACCGTGCCGTGGTAATCCAAATGGTCACGGGTAAGATTCGTCAATGCTGCCACCTTAAAGCGCACCCCATTGACCCGACCCTGATCCAGCGCGTGCGAGGAAACTTCCATTGCCACGGTAGTAAATTCATCCTGCCGCAAACGCCGCAATAAAGCGTGCAAGGTCAGCGCGTCCGGCGTGGTATGCGTGGCAGGCTGTAACGCCCCGGGTACACCAATACCCAAGGTTCCCAGCACTGCGGCTTGTTGTGGGTGAATGGCATTCAGCGCTTCGGCGACGAAATGACTCACCGAGGTTTTGCCGTCAGTGCCCGTCACGCCCACCATGAACAATTCGGCACTGGGGCTGGCATTAAAACGGTCGGCGAGCGTGCCTAAGTGCTCCCGTAAGGAAGGCACCGGCACTAACTCGACCGACAAGGGTGGCTGTTGTAACCCAGCTTCTGGCTCGTAAAGCACGACCGCTGCACCGGCTTGCACGGCGGCGGTAGCATAACTCAAACCGTGCTGGCGAGTACCACGCAATGCGATAAACGCCATGCCGGGTTGAATAGAACGGTTATCCAAGGTCAAACCACTGATCTGGACATCGGGAACAGCATCGGCAATACCGCTCAACAATTCACGCAAAGAAACTGTTTTCATGTTGCCCCTCCCGCCGGAATTGCTGGCGCTGGCGTTGGTGATTGCTGCACAGCTTGCTTAGGGTCTGGTAAATTATCCGGCGGAACATCCAATAAACGCAGCGCTTCTGCCATGACTTTCGAAAAAACCGGCGCTGCCGCACGACCGCCACTGTCATCAATTTTTGGTTCGTCAATTTGCACCGCCACCACCAAACGCGGGCGACTGGCTGGTGCAACGCCGATAAAACTCGTTAAATAACGGTCATTTTGGTATTTACCGTCAATGTATTTATAAGCCGTCCCGGTTTTACCCGCGATACGGTAGCCATCGACCATGGCTTTTTCACCCGTACCGCCTTTTTGCACCACTGCTTCCATCATCCGTAATACCGCATGGGCGGTTTCCGGGGTCATCACTTGCTGACCCGGAGCCAATTTATTCAATTTGTTGATAGAGGCTGGCATCAATACCCCGTTAGCAGCAAACGGGGCGTAAGCATGAGTCAATTGCAATAAACTGGAGGATAAACCGTAGCCATAACCGTGCGAAGCACGGTCAACCTTGCCCCATTGGGTATAATTGGTCAGCAATCCTGCCGTTTCACCGGAGAAACCTGCATTCGGCATTTGTCCAAAACCTAAACGACTAAGAAACATCCACTGGTCACGCGCATTCATGAGCAGGGCTACGCGGCTGGCACCGACGTTACTGGATTTGGCTAACAAGGTTGGCAGGGTAATAGCACCGTAATCTTTCGGATCTTTGACGCTGTATTTACCAAAATTGATTTCACCCGGTGACGTATTAATTTGAACAGTTTCACCCAATACGCGTGCTTCCAATGCCGCTGCAATGGTCAACGGTTTCAAGGTTGAACCGGGTTCGGATTTATCTGTCACGGCACGGTTGCGATAAAGATAAGGTTCCAACTCTTTACGGTTATTCGGGTTAAACGAAGGCACATTCGCCATCGCCAGAATTTCGCCGGTGTGCGCATCCAACACCACCACCGAACCCGCTTTTGCATTGAGCAGCGATACTTGTGTTTTCAATTCTTTGTAGGCAAGGTATTGGATGCGGCGATCAATACTGAGCTGAATATCCTGCCCGGGCTGCATCTCCTCCATGCTAATAACGCTTTCGACCAGCTTGCCTTTAGCATCACGCACGACCCGCGTTTGACCGTTTTTGCCTGCCAATACATCATTACGTGCTTTCTCAATGCCTTCGATACCGTTACCGTCAACATTGGTCATGCCGACCACATGCCCCGCTGTTTCAGCCAAAGGGTAATACCGACGGTATTCACGCGTTGCCGCCACGCCGGGTAAATCCAAGGCCAGAATACTGTCTGCCACTTCCAGCGGTAATTGACGCCCAAGGTAATAAAATTGCTTGCTACTGGCGTCTTTTAATTTAGCGGGCAAGCCGCCCTCTTCCAAACCCAACTCTTTTTCAATCTGCCGAAATCCTAATTCCAACTGCGCAAAACGGGTGGTCGCCAATTGTTGAGCCTCGCGCTCTTCCGCCGCATTATCGCCAACCGTGGCATCGGCTAACTGCCGAGACAACTCGTATTCGCGCCGTAATTCCTCGCGGGCTTGCAGCAACTCCTGCGGGTTACACCACAAAGAAGACACCGGGGAACTGATCGCCATTGGGTCGCCGTTACGATCAGTAATCATGCCCCGGTAAGCGGGCACAGTCACCACACGCATCTGACGTTTATCGGCTTGTTGCTGCAACCATTCTTGCTGATAAATCTCCAACCACGCAGCACGCAACATGAGAGCGCCAATGACGACCAGCAACGTCAGCATCAAAAACAAGCGCCTCCCTTGAAATACCGGGGACTTGAGTGTTTTACGCCTCACTCGCGAATTACCTTAATATTATCAGCACTGGGTTTCTGCATTTTTAATACCTGTTTAGAACGGTTTTCCACGTGTACCTGATTCAGCAAGGTACTCTGTTCCAATTTCAAACGACTCCAAGCTGCACTCAATTCATCGCGCTCTTTTTCCAACTTTTGCAACTCAGCAAATAATTGACGTGAATGATGACGATTCACCACAATCATCAATGCCAAGCCAATCACAAGAAAATAAAGCAGCGCCAATTTCAATAAGCCACCACGGTTCATGCCGAACGCTCCCCAATGCGCATAATTGCACTACGCGAGCGAACATTACCCTCCACCTCTGCGGCGGATGCACGCACGGCCTTGCCGATAATGGTCATGGGCGGCTGAATAAACGTCGGCATTACCGGCAAACCTTTGGGCAAATTAGGCACGCTGGAAACATCACGCAAAAAATGTTTAACAATACGGTCTTCAAGAGAATGAAAACTAATGACGACTAAGCGTCCGGCTAATGCCAACCATTCCACAGCTTGCTGCAAACAGGCGTCAACATCATCCAACTCCTGATTAACCTTAATCCGAATTGCTTGAAAACTGCGGGTAGCGGGGTTTTTACCCGGCTCACGCTTGCGCACCACACTGGCGATCAAATCAGCCAATTGCGTCGTGGTTTCCAAGGGCGTATTCACCCGAACACGTGCGATTTCTTTGGCAATTTGACGTGAAAAACGCTCTTCACCATAACGCCACAGTATATCAGCAATTTGCGCCTCGTCTGCGTGATTCAACCACTGCGCGGCGCTTTCACCGCTGGAAATGTCCATGCGCATGTCCAGTTGTCCTTCCCGCATAAAGCTGAAACCACGCTCCGCATCATCCAATTGTGGCGACGAAACCCCCAGATCCAGCAAAATGCCTTGAATTTTACCCGTCACTCCCGCTGCCAACAGTGCCTGCGGGAAATCCCGGAACGAACCGTGCCACACAAATACCCGCGCGTCCGCTGCGTAGCGCTGCCGGGCGTGTTCGATAGCCACAGGATCTTTATCAATCACAATCAGGCGCCCATTATCGCCCAAGCTTTCCAGAATCAATGCCGAATGACCGCCACGACCATACGTGCCATCAACATAAGTGCCGGACTCTTGGATATTCAAGCCGTACACGGCTTCTTGCAACAGCACTGTGTCGTGTTTCAACACTGAATCAACCACCTTTTATCAGCATTACAGGGAAACTTGATCGAGAACGTCCGCAGCCTCGGCATCGTCTTGGGCTTCCAACAACCACGATTCACGCGCGGCTTCCCACGTATCCGCGTCCCACAATTCCAGTTTATTTGCTTGACCGACTAGCACGGCACGCTTATCAAGATTGGCGTATTCACGCAGCGGTGCTGGCAATAACACCCGTCCTTGCGCGTCCAACTCCAATTCAGCGGCATGACCCAAAATCAAACGTTGCATATTGCGTACCCGGCGATTCATGTTTGGCAAAGACATGAGAGTTTTCTCGACCTTTAGCCACTGATCCATTGGGTAAACAAGTAAGCACTTATCGGTGTGATCCACCGTGATAACGATCTGTCCCGCCGCATTCTCCACAATGTCTTCACGATACTTAGCGGGCATAGCCAGCCTGCCCTTAGGATCAATCGATATATTGGAAATACCACGAAACATGCCACTCGATTCCATTTAAAATGGGAGCAAACCCCACTTTTTTCCACATTATTCCACTTGAGAAGGAATATAGGCAGACAGCCTGTATGTGTCAATAAAATCAGACCAAAATTGCTTTAAATAAAATAATGAAGAACAAAAACAAAACAAATCCATCGGAATTATTCCAACAAACTGTTTTACTATCAAGCGTTTAGAAAATATTCTTAAGAAAGCAGGTGAAGAATGAGCGGGTTATTATTGGGGATTAACGGACTGAATAAATAATAATAAAAAGATAGAGCTGATCTGTAAGCCGGGTTCTGTCATGGACAATCATTCATCTGGGATATACGTCACCGTATACCTCTAGCAACCTACCCGAATGCAGTGCGGGTCACACCAGTGCATTCCTATTTGGTCTTGCTCCGAACGGGGTTTGCCGTGCCATCGACTGTTACCAGCGACGCGGTGCGCTCTTACCGCACCCTTTCACCCTTACCGATGAGCAAGCTCACAGGCGGTTTACTTTCTGTTGCACTTTCCGTCAGCTCACGCTGCCCAGACGTTATCTGGCGTTCTACCCTATGGAGCCCGGACTTTCCTCCATTTCTCACTTGCGTAAGAAACCGCGATTGCCCGATCAGCTCTGGAGCGCAACATAACAGATACGCGCTAATGTTGCACCTGTGTGACGGCGGAAACTTGCTGAACGGTCGCTGCCGACACAGCGGGCACTGTATTAGGCGTGACACCCGCCCAATACTGAACAAACCGCTGCGGGAACAGCTCAGGGTAATTTACCGAACCAACAAACAACAACAGTGTCGCCAAGCCAAACGCAATCAGCAAATCAGTCACACTGTTAATGAGCCACTTGGTCACGAGCACTCCTTTGACACCTGACACAAAAATATAAATGTAGCTCAAATTCCCTGACATTGCTTTGCGCAAAATCGATGCGACAACTAGATAAGGCTCAAAATAGCATCCTGCAATTGCACGGCTGCCACGATGGAAATCGTCCCAACCAGTAAAACCAAGCTAGGTCTGCGGAGGATGGACAACCAATGCGATGCCAGAACAGCACCCACCAAAAAAAAGCCAATCACACCGATGATTAATACAGCAGGCACGTTGACCCCCATCAAACGTGCAATGCTGAGGAAAATCACCCCGGCAATCCCCGCCACCAAGAGCGCTTTGAGCACTTCCGACGGCACGGCACAGTGGGGACGTACAACTAAATCGTTCATGCAGAAGCTCCTGCTTAATACCCTAAAGCAACAGCATAATATAAGACTTTGCTTAAATACAAATTTAGAAAACGCAAAGGACCGATCAAGTGCGCTATTGCTGCGACAATTTGTCGGGTTATACCAGATGAGCCGCGAAATCTGTTAGAGTCAGCAATGAAACGAGCTAGGGGTGCCCGCATGTGTGGGCTGAGATTAGACCCTTGGAACCTGATACGGATGATACCGGCGCAGGGAATGCTCCATTGGAGTGCTATTCCCCGCCACAATGGAGCAAATAATATGAGTGCAATACCTGCCGCCTTTCTACAAAAAACCGCTGAATTATCCAGCGAAGTGACCCAACCTTTCCCCAACTCACGTAAGGTTTATGTGCAAGGTTCACGCGCTGACATCCGCGTGGGAATGCGTGAAATCGACCAAGACCCAACATCCGCCAGCTTTGGCGTAGAGGAAAATCCGCCCATTCCGGTATACGACACCTCCGGTCCTTTTACCGACCCCGCTGTCAGCATCAACCTGATGGAAGGCATTCCCGATGTGCGCCTGAACTGGATTTTAGAGCGCAATGACACCGAGCAACTCGACGGCCCCACCTCCGAATACGGTTTAGCCCGCCAAAACGACCCGAAGCTGGCGCACTTGCGTTTTGCACACATTCGCGCTCCACGTCGCGCCAAAGCAGGCAAAAACGTCTCGCAAATGCACTACGCCCGCCAAGGCATGATCACGCCGGAAATGGAATACGTCGCCATCCGTGAAAACCTGCGCTTGCAAGAATTGCGCAATGACCCGCGTTACAGCAAACTGTTACGCCAACACGGTGGACAAGCATGGGGCGCAAACTTGCCTGCGGAAGTCACCCCCGAATTCGTGCGCAAAGAAGTGGCGGAAGGTCGGGCGATTATCCCCGCCAATATCAACCACCCCGAACTGGAACCGATGATTATCGGGCGCAATTTCCGCGTTAAGATCAATACCAATATTGGCAATTCAGCGGTTTCCTCCTCCATCGAAGAAGAAGTCGAAAAAATGGCGTGGTCAGCGCGTTGGGGTGGCGACACCCTGATGGATTTATCCACCGGCAAAAACATCCACGAAACCCGCGAATGGATTTTGCGCAATGCGCCGATGCCCATCGGCACAGTGCCGATCTATCAAGCACTGGAAAAAGTGAATGGCAAAGCCGAAGACCTAACGTGGGAAATCTTCCGCGACACCCTGATCGAACAGGCGGAACAAGGTGTGGATTACTTCACCATCCACGCAGGCGTGCGCTTAGCCTACGTGCCAATGACCGCCGAACGCTTGACGGGCATCGTGTCACGCGGCGGCTCGATCATGGCGAAATGGTGCTTGGCACATCATCAAGAAAACTTCCTGTACACGCATTTTGAAGACATCTGCGACATCATGAAGGCTTACGACGTGAGCTTCTCGTTGGGTGACGGTTTGCGCCCCGGTTCTGCTGCGGATGCCAACGATGAGGCGCAATTTGCTGAACTGGAAACCTTGGGTGAATTGACCAAAATTGCATGGCAACACGACGTACAAGTAATGATCGAAGGCCCCGGACACGTCCCCTTGCACATGGTCAAAGAAAACATGGACAAGGAATTGCAGGATTGCTTTGAAGCGCCCTTCTACACCTTGGGGCCTTTGGTCACGGACATTGCACCCGGTTACGACCACATTACTTCCAGCATTGGTGCGGCCAATATTGGCTGGTACGGTTGCGCGATGTTGTGCTACGTCACCCCGAAAGAGCATTTGGGCTTGCCGAACAAAGAAGATGTGCGCGTCGGCATTATTACCTACAAAATTGCGGCACACGCGGCAGATTTGGCGAAAGGCTGGCCGGGCGCACAGATCCGCGACAATGCCATGTCGAAAGCGCGGTTCGAGTTCCGTTGGGAAGACCAGTTCAATTTGGGGCTAGACCCGGAGCGGGCGCGTGAATACCATGATGAAACCTTGCCGAAAGATTCCGCGAAAGTGGCACATTTCTGCTCGATGTGTGGCCCGCATTTCTGTTCGATGAAAATTACCCAAGACGTGCGTGATTACGCCGCACAGCAAAAGGGTATGCAGGAAAAAGCGGTGGAATTCGTGAAATTGGGTAGCAAACTTTACCACGAAGCCTAACGAAAAACGCCCATCGAAACAGGGGAATCGATGGGCGTAAAATGCTGAAAGCTTCTCAACCAAGTCACTAGATAAGGAGATTCAGTGACTTGAATTCTAGCGCTTGTAATAATAAATTGGTCATGATTTATTTTTATGCACACGAATCAAACTTAATGATAACTGAATGACTTAACACTTAACCCCTTGCACAGCAGTTTATCGTATGGCTAACACAACGAGGCGATATGCTTCTACAATAGCCTTTAAATGAAATTGTGCGAGGAGAACGTCTATTTCTGCCCCAAATCCTTATAACACCATCAAGGCATACACCCTGTTTGCGCTGGCACTCTCGGCGGCGTTAGTTGGCTTGTTTGCTTGGTGGTTTCAAGCCCCGTGGTGGCTGCTGGGTATTTATACCGTAGCGGCGGTTTTAATCGCGCTCAGCGTGCCGTTGCTGTACCGCCTGCTCGGTTACAAAATGCAGGACGAAGCTTTGTGGCTAAACGAACGCAACCTGCGCGAACACGCCACCCTAATACAACGCTTGGACAATGCCCGTGCATCTTTAACCGAATTAAACATTACTGCCGGTGTGAAACAAGCCAATACCCTCACCGACATTCTCGACGATTACCGTGCGGTGGTGGAAACCCGTTTTATCGGCAAACAATTCGCGCCGATTACCTACTTGAATGCGGCGCGTAGTGTGCAAGAACACGTCGTGCAAAACCTCACCGACATGGTGGCGGTCGGGCATAGCCTTGCCGGATTAAACCGCCAAGCCGCGCAATCGGATTTGCATCAGGAACAACAACAACGCATCACCACGTTACTCGCCGAAAACGATAAATTCTTCACTGCCTTAAACGAAACCGCCGTGGAAGTCGCCAATATTCGCTCAGTCAGCGAATTTGCGCAGCTCGACACCTTGGCGCGTTTAGTCAGTTTGGCGCAAACCGCCAGCCACACAGGAACTCAGTCATGAATATGCGCAACACACTCACTTTCACCGCCCTCGCTTGCTTAATCGCCACCGCATTAAGCGGTTGCGGCGAAACCCTCGACACCAAAGAAAAAGCCGAAGCCAAAGTCGCCGAACTGGTACAAACCGAGATTCAGCCCACCCAGCGCGAAAACCAGTACCGCGCTAATATCCAATTGACCCGCACCAATTTGCTGGCAATGTTGCCGGATTTAGCCGAATACCCGCTGTTGCTGGACGTAACCGACAGCAACGACATCGAAGTCGCAGAAATTTTCACCTCTGCCGACAAAGCAGGCAAAGGCTTGGATGGCGTGTACCTAGAGTTAGCGGAAAATTTCAACCAACAACGCCAAACCTTGAGCAACGGCAAAAAAGCCGCGATTACCATCCGCAAGCTCGATTCCGGGTTAGGGGCGCAATTCATTATGACCGGGCAATACATTGCCGAAGCCTATTCCCCCGCGAATGCCTTGTGGGGCAGTTTGGTGAATAGCAGCAGCAATAAACTCACCACGATTGCCGACGTAACTGCGTCCAGCGTTGGCGGGGTGATTGCACGGAAAACCAAACTCGACCTGATTACCACCGATGGCAAGCTTGACGTTGCCAAATTGCTCACCAACGTCAGCAGCGGCGAATTTGCAATGGGTTACACCAACCCTTACCAATCCGCCACCGGGTTAAACTTCTTAATCACGGTGCTGGATGCGTTTGCCAAAGGCGATCACAGCCAAATGTTATCGCCGGATGTTGCCAGCGCGTTTGAAGCCTTCCAGCTTGGTGTACCGTTTGTGGCGCAAAACACCCTGCAAATGCGTGACGCCGCCATGGGTAGCGGCGTATTGGATGGCTTTGTCGGCAGCGAACAAACCTGGTTAAGTGCCACCGGCATGGATGATTACCAATTCGTGCCGTTCGGGGTGCGCCACGACAACCCGCTGTACGCCACCAGCGAAGCTGACCCGGCGGAGTTGGAAACCTTGAGGCTGTTTGCTAACTACATTGCTACCCAAAAAGCAGTGCTAACCAAGTACGGCTTTGAAACCAGCCCCGATTTCCGCGATGCCTACAAAATTCCCGATGGCAACACAATCGCCCAAGCGCAAAAACTTTGGAAACAGAAAAAGTCCGGCGGCAAACCCGTTGCGGCAGTGTTTGTTACCGATATTTCCGGCTCAATGGAAGGCGAGCGCATTAAAAATCTGAAAAAAGCCCTGATCGAATCCTCCGACCTGATCAGTGCCAATAATGCGATTGGTTTGGTGTCGTACAACGATACCGTGAACGTGGATTTGCCGATTAACCCGTTCAACGTGCAACAAAAATCCTTGTTTAACGGCGCGGTGGAACAGCTTTCGGTGGGCGGCAAAACCGCAACTTACAGTGCCACTTTAGTGGCGGCGAATTTGCTGAGTGAATTCAAAAAGACCCACCCGGATTACAAAACCGTGATCTTCGTCTTATCCGACGGTGAAACCAATATGGGCGTGGATTTCGAGCAAACCAAAACCTTGCTGGAACTGGTCGGCATCCCGATTCACACCATTGCTTACGAACTGAGTTCGCCCGAACTCAAGGAAATGGCGAGTCTGGCAGAAGGCGCGTATACCGAATCGAGTGCGGGTTCCGCCTCCTTCCGCATCGGTAATTTGCTGAATTCGGAAATATAAGCCAGAGGAGGCAGCGCGTGAAAGGCTTAAAAATCTTTGGTTTGTTTTTAGTGCTACACGCCGCAGCTTGGGCGGGTACGCACGTTTACCTGAGCCAACACCAGCCAGATGTGCTGATCGTGGTCGATACCTCGTATGCCTTGAAATCGCAATTCGCGGCGATGGAACGCTGGATTGCAGCGCGAGAAGCGAATACTCGTTACAAAAAGATTGTGGTGGGAACGGATAAAGCCTTGCTGGGGGAGCTTGCCTCCCTGAAATCCAGAGAGGCCATTTTCCGCACTGCATTTGGGCGGATGAGCGAAGAAAATTTGCAGCGTTATGCCTCAACGCCTGCTGTGGAGAAAATCCTGCTATCCGATGGCAGCATCAAGCCAGAGGGGTGGACCGTGGTGACGTTTCCTTGAGCGGCGTGGTAGCTTGCATCTGCCCCGAAAACAGGCTGGAGGCAAGAATCATGACCGCCCCGCCCCATTCGTTCCAATCCATGCGCTCTTGGGTTAACCAATAGGCAGCAATAGCCGCCACCACCAGTTCAAACAGGAAAATGACATTGGATTGGCTGGCTGGCACTCGCGCAATGCCGTATTGCACTGCGTAGGTGACACTCCCCACCAACACCGCCAAACCCACTAACAAAACCATCGCTGATGTTGAAAATACTTGCCAGCCACCGCTATGCGGCATGAGCAGCAAACCCAATCCCGTCAAGACGCTCACCCCCAGCCATACGCTTAAGGTTTTCACGCCTTCGCTGACGTCTACGCCCAGATAACGCCCCGCGACAATGCTCAATGCAAAGGTGACTCCAGCGGATAAGCCCAACCATTCTGCCTGATTACTCGGCAGCGGCAAACGCCCATCGGGTTGCCACAACATAATGACTGCCCCGCACAACGACAGCACAATGACTGACCACCCCACGCGGTTCAAACGTTCATGCAGAAAAACGCGGGCGAATACTACTGTCCATAGCGGTGACAAGTAAAACAGCAGCAAGACGCGCATGATTTCGCCGTCTAATGCGCCCAATACGTAACCGACGTTGCTCCAACCAGAAGTGATCGCCAAGATCAACAGCCAAAACCACTGGCTACGCACTTGCCATAGCCCTTTGGCGTAATACCAGCCGATGACCAAGGTGGGCAACGCATACGCAATACAGGTGGCGAGTAATCCGCCCACTCCCAAGTCATCCAACAAGCGGAATGGATACCAAAACAAGCCCCACAAGGTGGCGGAATAAAATAACGTAAGCAATGCAATATTGTGTTGCCAGCGCGGTGACATGCATAAAACCTTTCTGTAATCGACAGTCTGTCCAGTTTACTGGAAAGTCTGAGAGGTTTTAGCGTTATAATCATTCTTGTTGTTAAATCAATATTTCTTTCATCCACTGATAACAAGCGAGTGTTATGACCCCAACGAGTGACGAACTCAACCAGTTATTACAGCGCTCCACATTACTGGATACTGCGTTGACACGTTTTGTGCCTAACAGTTTTGAGGGCGTATCTGACCGCATAGCATCCAGCCGCATTATGTGCGCGGTAGGCTTTGAACACGCCGAAAGCGTCAAAATACTGATTGCAAATGATAATTTCACGTCAGCCATTAGCCTGTTACGGCTTCAGTACGAAGCACTGGTACGTGCGGTATGGTTGCAATACGCCGCCAGTGACAAAGTGACTGCGCAACTCATGGGAGAATTCACCCATGAAAAAGCCAAGAAAGCTGATAGATTGTCGATGATGACCCAAATGCTACAAGAATTAGAGGGCAAAGCACCCACCGACATAATGAACTTGCTATTGCAATTTAAAGAGCATTCATGGAAACCATTAAGCTCTTATGTACACGGGGGCATTCACGTTTTGAATCGTCACAGCAAAGGCTATCCGCCTGTTTTGATTCACCAAGCAGTACGAGCGTCCAACAGTGTTTCAATTATCTTGGCGATGCACTTGGCGCAAATTTCTGGCGAACGGAAGCAAATGTTACTGGTATCAACATTCCAAATTACCTTTGCCGATTGTTTACTGGAGTCTCATGCTCAAAAAGTGGCGAAACACATCACCATCCACCCGATGAAGAACACAACGCAGAAGTAGCATAGCTTGTTACCAAGTAGTAAGATCTCGCCATGTTACAACTTGATAAAGCCTTGATTCACGCTCGCAAAGCCGAGTTAGAATCCACCAAACACGCCCTGAAACAGCATTTCGTGGGGATCGACCCGATCATCGACGAGCTGATGGACTGCATCCAAGTCTGGTATCTAATGCCGGAATTGCTCAAGCGTCCCGTCATTGTGAACCTGTGGGGAATGACAGGGGTCGGCAAAACCGACTTAGTGCGCCAACTGGTCAAACACCTGCATTTTCAAGATCGCTTTGCGGAAGTGGAACTCTCCAATATTGGGCAAACCTCGTGGAGTTCGTCCGTTTCCAGCGTGTTAGACGATTACGGGTTTCATAACGGCAAACCGTGCATTGTGTTATTTGATGAAATTCAGCGCTTTAACACCATTGACTCCAAAGGCGAACAGTTACCGCAAACCAAATTCATGGATTTTTGGGAACTGTTATCCGACGGGCATTTGTCCAAAAAGCAAAAAGATGACCTCGACAGTTTTCTGCACGAATATTATCAGCGCGAACGCAATGCCCAACGCCGCCGCAGCAAAGGCGAAAAAGAGGACGAAGACGACAGCCCCGGTTACATCAGCACGTGGGATGCGGTCAATCTGAAAAAAGCGCTGAATCTGGACATGGAAGTGGTGGATATGCTTGACATTACCGAAGAGGAAATGGTCAGCATGATTCTCACCGCCAAGCGCAAAAAAGTAATTTACGAACCGATTAATCACACCCAGACGCTGATTCTGATTTCGGGCAATTTGGATGATGCGTTCCACATGTCGCATCAAGCGGCGGAAGCGGATGTGGATGCGGATATTTTTCACGCTTTCACCACCAAAGTAACGCTGATGAATATCAAAGACGCGCTGCTGCGCAAATTTCGCCCGGAACAAGTGGCACGGTTTGGCAATATCCACCTCGTTTACCCCAGTTTGCGCAAACAAGATTTTCACACGCTGATTGCGCGGGAAATCCAGCGGGTACAAACCGACACGTTCGAGCGCACCGGCATCCGTTTGGTGACGGATGTGAGCATGAACCAGTTGATTTACCGCAATGGCGTGTTCCCGGTGCAAGGGGTGCGTCCGTTATTTTCCAGCGTGACCGATATTCTGGAAGTCAATTTGTCGCGCTTATTACTGCAAGCCCTCAGCGACGGTATTGACACCATTCACCTGCGCTATTCCGAAGAACGCCAAGCGATTGTGGCGCGTTTGGGCGAAGTCACCACGGTGGAACACCCGTATGTGGGGCGCATCGACAAAATCCGGCAGGACAATACCCAAGCTTCAGTGGCGAATATCAGCGTGCATGAATCCGGTCATGCGGTGGCCTACATGGTGCTGTTCGGTTTGGTGCCGCTGCAATTGCAAAGCAAAGTTGCCAGCAGCTACGCAAGCGGTTTCACCTTCCCGCATCAATTGCACCGCACCCGCCGCACCTTGCTGGATATGATCAAAGTGTATCTGGCAGGCGGTATTGCGGAAGAATTGCTGTTTGGGCATTTGGAAGCCTCGACCGGGCGTGAAAATGACCGCGAACGCGCCACCGAATTGGCGATGGATTATGTGCGCCGTTACGGTTTCGACGATGAATTTCAAGCCACGTACACCATTGAAGATTATCCGCACCGCATGAATACCGTGGTGACGGATATGGATGTGGAAAAAATGATGATGCGTCTGGTCAGCGAAACCAAGGAGTTACTGGGGCAATACGTGCATTGCTTACACGCTCTGTCCAAAGCACTAACCGAAGCGGGTAAGCTGGAAACAGATCAAGTGGCGGCGATTGCGCAACAGTATGATGTTGCTGCTGAGATTAAGCCGGAAGGTCATTTGCACATTGCGGATTATGCGGCGCGGTTGCGTGAACCGTTGGTGTGGCGCGGGCGGCATTGAGGGCGTGCGTTTTCGGAAAAACTGCAAACATACGTCAGTTAATTTATTCAAATTATTGATACCGCTTGTGCTACGGTCATAATTTGTATGCCGCCAATCTGTTTCAACACCAGCAAGTCAGCATCGCCCGTTATTAGACAGTCCGCTTTGCCCGCTAACGCCACATCCAGAAACGGGTTGTCTTTTTGGTGTCGCAAACACAGCGTTCAAGGCTTGTCATTCAGGATCGCTTCCAGCACGGATTCGGTAAGACCGCTTTGTTCCGCTTCAGTCCGCAAAGCTTCCAATGAAGCCAACAACTGCTGGCGTTCCTGCTGCATGGCTTCTGCCCGCCTACGGAGCAGGAATGCTTCCCCACCCAGCATTTCAAAATCCCGCATGGACAGGATAACGGCAGTGTCGCGTTTGTTGCGGGTAATTTTGAACGGTTCACCCTGCCAAACTTTATCAAGCACCGTACCGAGTTGGTTACTGGCCTGACGTGCGCCGATGGATTGCATGATTATTTCTCACTGAGTTGTATTGATAGTAGCTATTGTAGCTACAATAGAGCTTTCAAGCAAATTTGCCAGAGGATGTGCACAAAATATAGTTGACATTTTTATTTCATAAGCTACCCTTCCCATTAAGATGATTCTTATTTCTTACGGGCTAAATTATTATGAATAATCAGGTTAGATTCTGGTTGTTATTGCTGGCTTTTCCACTCTCTGCATGTGTTGACAAAGATTGCTGTGTTACGACTCAAACACAGAACTCCATTATCAACCCTACTCCTACCGGCAGACTTAATGATACGGGTATAACGTCGTGCGCTGATTACGCTTTCGGTGACACTCGCAGTGGCAAACATAACAACGATGTGCATTGCTCCCTATTAACGGATGTTGATGGTGATCCTGTGCCATTAGGTCAGGATGCGGTGTATGGGCGTGATTTTACGCATAATGATGATAGCGACGGTCACGCTGGTTTTAGTTTCACCAAAATTGGCGCAAGCGGTGAGGCATTACCAGCGGATGCTCCCCAGTGGCGTTGTGTTAAAGATAATGTCACTGGTTTGATCTGGGAAATCAAGCAGGGTCAAACTAACCAGATAATAGGCGATGCAGGGCTGCATGATCCTGATGACCGCTATACTTGGTATAACAGCAATGCCTCAGTGAAGGGTGGACATGAAGGCAGCGCAGACGGCGGAGAAGCTAACTGCTCTGGTTATTCTGCGGCAGATACTGTTTCTTACTGTAATACAGAGGCTTATGTCAAACGTGTAAACAAAGCGGGATTATGCGGTGCGAGTGACTGGCGAATGCCCAGTGTAAAAGAACTGACTTCACTGGCTGACTTGTCCCTTACCGTTATTGCCATAGATCAGCGCTATTTTCCGCAAACACAAGCTACGGCTTATTGGTCAAATACAGTTTTGACACATGTTTACAACTTAGGCGATGCGCGTGTATTAGCCGTTTCCTTTGGTAGATGGGTAATCCCTTGGGGGAGTGACGGCGCGCTAAAAGCGGGTGTTTATGATGACCAACCATCACCCACTTCCGCTTACCACCCAATACGTTTAGTGCGTTCGGGTCTGCAAACTGCCAATACTCAGACCACTCCCCTTTCGGCGTTTTGTAACAACCCTTCATTGCCAGAAAGTACACCCACTCGTGATTTCACCATTCATAACGACAGAACAGTTACACACACAACAACCGGCTTAATGTGGAAACGCGATACGGAATATGAGCTTATGAGCTGGAAAGACGCCTTGGATCATGTTCAAACACTGAATCGCCAAGGCGGTTACGCCGGTTATACCGATTGGCGATTGCCCAATTTCAAGGAAATACAAAGTATTGTCGAATATTGTCGAATATTGTCGAATATTGTCGAATATTGTCGAATATTGTCGAGCGTATCATGGCTCTTGGTGGGCATTGAACCCAGAAGTTTTTTCTACGCCCAGTTTGAATATGTCTTCTTTTAATATCAGTTCAACGCCGTTGGTTCATCCTACTATCGCTACCAGCATCAGAAGTATTTTTATGTATCCAGCAGATGATTTCCCCATAGATAAAGACTCGAAATATTTTGTACGCTTAGTGCGTGATGTGCAGTAATCATCGCTTGCATGGCAAGCGCCTACACCCCGTCGCCACTTTCCGCTATCATACCCTCCTTGATGAACTGCCCATTGGTTTACCCCCATGCTGATCTTCCCCGGTAGCGTTGCCCTCTCCGATTTCCGCCGCAACAAGCTGTTGAGCGCCTTGCAAGCCATCGTCCCCACGATCACCGCTGTGCAAGCCGAATACGTCCATTTCGTGCGCAACAGCCGCGAACTGCACCCCGACGAACACGCCCAGTTGCAAGCGTTGCTGACCTACGAAGAAGTGCAAGGCAGCCACGCTTTCAGCGGTACATTGCTGCTCGTCACCCCGCGCAAAGGCACGATTTCGCCGTGGTCAAGCAAAGCCAGCGACATCGCCCACAACTGCGGCTTGACGATGGTGGAACGCATCGAACGCGGCATCGCCTACGACGTGCAAACCACTGCCGCGCTGTCGGAAGCCGAACGCCTCGCCATCGCCGCGCTGTTGCACGACCGCATGACCGAAATGGTACTGACCGACCTGCAAGATGCCGTCGTCCTGTTCAGCGAAGCCGAACCCGCCGCCTTGCGCTACGTTGACATCAGCAATGACCCCAAAGCCGCGCTTGCCAAAGCCAACACCGATTGGGGCTTGGCACTGTCAGCGGATGAAATCGACTACCTCGCCGAAAATTACGCCGAACTCCAGCGCAACCCCACCGACGTGGAATTGATGATGTTCGCGCAAGCCAATTCCGAACATTGCCGCCACAAAATCTTCAACGCCGACTGGATTATCGACGGCAAAGAACAGCCCAAATCGCTGTTTGCCATGATCCGCAACACCCACGCGCACGCGCCCGAAGGCATCCTTTCCGCCTACCATGACAACGCCTCCGTCATCGAAGGCCCGTTGGCAACGCGCTTTTTGACCGACGTAAAAACCGGCGAATACCACTACACCAACGAACCCGTCCACATCCTGATGAAGGTGGAAACCCACAACCACCCCACCGCGATTTCCCCGTTTGCGGGCGCGGCGACGGGTTCGGGCGGCGAAATCCGCGACGAAGGCGCAACCGGCAATGGCTCGAAACCCAAAGCTGGCTTGAGCGGTTTCTCCGTATCCAACCTGCGCATCCCCGGCTACGCTCAACCGTGGGAACACGATTTTGGCAAACCCGACCGCATTTAATAACCTTTATGGTCAGGCGGAATAGGTTCTTTTGCTGCGGTCAAATAGCGTTTTGGCATTAGTCGAGCAGGCAGCATTTCCATTAAGTCAAGGTAATCTCGATAGGGGTCAAAGCCACAATCTAACAAAGCATTAATTAAAATATTATATTGACGTTCTATTTCTTTGCTTTCATCTGATTCATCTATTTCTCTCCATCTCTCTGCTAATATGCCTAGTGCATTTGCAATTTTTGATGCAACTTCCTCATTTAACATCGCCATCACCACCTCATTTGGTTATTTTGATTGCGCCTTTGTCTATCATGGCTGGTATATAATCCCGCAAATTTCCATTTTTTAATGGTAAATCCAGTCCGCAAGTTCCAAAGAATGTCGCGCAATTCTCAACGCCATCTCTTCCGGTTTTCGGGAAACCGTATCGTATATCGGGAGTATCTCCCTGCTGAATAGCATTGCCTATCTTTTTTCTTACAGCAGCGGTAGTCGGTATGTCTAACGTGTATAGATCAATTGGGGCATGGTCAGCAGGGTCATATTTTCCCTTCATTATATCGCTGAATAAAACAGTATCATCATGGATCACGCCAGGATAAGTACTTTTCTTTTTGGATAACCCATCAATCACGTCTCTTTTTGTTTCAGAGCCTGATACCTTGGGCCCAAACCCATAGATTGATTTTCCACCATCTAATGATACGCCAACATGTCCTGTGTATGCCTCTGCTCTTACGTTGGGATCAGGATTATCGAGTACTTTCGCTTTTGTTTCACCACGACCACCTCGGAAAGCCCACATCTGTACGACCTCATCTTTTCTCAATGTGGCGGCAATATTGTCAATAGCAGCACCGACTTGAATCCCACCACCTGCCATAATAACGTCAAATGCTTGCAAGGCTTCAAGCCCCGCCTCGACCTGTTCGGCTTGGATGCCTGCAATAATTCTTGAATCCTTGGCTACTTCGACACCTTGTAGGGTGGCTTGTCGGAGTGCGTAAAGTTCGCCAAGTGTTGAGTGAAAATCACGAGCCAGTTTCTCATCATTGGGGTGTGCATCACGTTCACCATAGAGTGTTTGCAGTTTCAACACTTGGTCGTAAGTTTCGATACGTAACTGATCTAAAACCTGTTTCTGCACCTCTTTTGGCTCACCAGCTAAATCCTTCGTGCCAAAGTCAAATATTTTGGCAGCGAGATTACCCTGTTGCGAATTAGTGACAAGCCCCATGATTTGGGTGGTCGAAAGACCCGCTGTCGAGAAAATATCTTTATTGGGTAAGACAAACTCACCATTTCTAGCATGGTTTTTAAAGGTGTTCTGGTCTTGCTCCAAAAACAGATTACTTTTCCGACCAAACGTATCGTTGAACGCGGCATTGCCACCGGATATTGTGTTGAGAAATACCCTTGCTCCGGCATTGTCAGGAATACGTTGATTTGCAGAACTATCAACTTGGTGCAAGGCTTGTAGCAAAAGAATTTTAGTAGCTTCAGTCTTTGATATGCCTTTTTGAGTAGCAAATGCCTCTGCTTTTTCATTGATCAGGTCAATTTCCGTTTGGTGCAACTGCCGATTAAAGCGATCCGCCGTACCCGCGACGTTTGCGGCAAGCAACGGATCTTTACCTAGCAGTGCAGCGGATGCCGCCGATGCCAACACCGCCGCATTTTCCGACTGAAAGTATTCCCCCGCCACACTGCCTGCCAAGCCACCCACTGCACCACTGATACCATCGCCATTAGCCACAGTCCCTGCTGCAAAACCCAACGCGGTATGTGCGAGTTTGTGGGTGACATTATTCAGCTTGCCCTCGCTGTACAAATCCCCAATCTTATTTGCCCCGATTTGGCTGACGATATTCGCAGCCGAGGCTTTGAGGCTAGATTTAAGCTGATCATCAAAATCCCCGCCTTCAACCACAGTACTGACAGTGGCACGAGTCATGCCATCCAGTGCGTGTTTTTGAAGTTGTTGCGCCACACTGATTTTGGTCGCATCACCTGCAAGGTTGAGGCTGTTACTGAGTTTACTCGATAGCCCCGCACTGATAACTGTACTGGCAAGGGATTTGATATTGCCCTCATCCACCGCCTTGACAACATCACGGGCGGTGATGACCGTGTTCACAACAGCGGCAACAGGTGCAAGCGGTGTGAACTGAGCAATTTGTGCAACAGTACGGACAATGGGATTATCCAGCACTTTATCGGTAAATTTATCAATGACCTTGCCCAAACCATGTCGATCTCTGGACGGATCAAACGCGCCATTTTTATTATTGTCTGCGCCTGCTGTATGACCAGAATGGGTATTTTCTTCAATCGCCTCCAGCAAATCAGTGCCAGAAACGTTATAGGTTTTGCTTTGTGTCACCTTGAAATCTTGGCGGACGGCTTTTTGAAAATCGGCATGAGTGGTTTCAAAAAGCTCATTCGGTAAGGGTTTCAGGATAGTCAGCGTGCTCTTCTCAGTTTGCGCAACGACTTCTCCCTTAGGATTGTAAGCCTCACGATAGGGCTGCAATGCCTGATTGATTTGGTCGAGACGCGCTTTGACCATAGGAATGTGATGCTGCGGTTGTAACTGGGCGTATTCGTCGAATAATGCCTGCATATCGGCAGTTTTGAGCTTCCCCGTATCAGGATTAGGCTGTTGGCGTGACTGGGTTGGTGCTATTGCGGCATTGAATAGCGTTACCGCTACTTGGTTCGCCGTCGTAGATCCCCTGAATCCACCGACATTGGTAGGCATGGTACGGGTGGTTATGGTATTTATCACGGCAAGTTCACTCCCTGAACGCAAAAGGCTTAGGAGACCGTAGCCCGCTCATTACCCACCGTGACAAGGCAGGGGACAAACGGAAGCCTTTTCGGTGTAAGCGGTCGCCACTTTCCGCTATCATACCCTCCTTGATGAACTGCCCATTGGTTTACCCCCATGCTGATCTTCCCCGGTAGCGTTGCCCTCTCCGATTTCCGCCGCAACAAGCTGTTGAGCGCCTTGCAAGCCATCGTCCCCACGATCACCGCTGTGCAAGCCGAATACGTCCATTTCGTGCGCAACAGCCGCGAACTGCACCCCGACGAACACGCCCAGTTGCAAGCGTTGCTGACCTACGAAGAAGTGCAAGGCAGCCACGCTTTCAGCGGTACATTGCTGCTCGTCACCCCGCGCAAAGGCACGATTTCGCCGTGGTCAAGCAAAGCCAGCGACATCGCCCACAACTGCGGCTTGACGATGGTGGAACGCATCGAACGCGGCATCGCCTACGACGTGCAAACCACTGCCGCGCTGTCGGAAGCCGAACGCCTCGCCATCGCCGCGCTGTTGCACGACCGCATGACCGAAATGGTACTGACCGACCTGCAAGATGCCGTCGTCCTGTTCAGCGAAGCCGAACCCGCCGCCTTGCGCTACGTTGACATCAGCAATGACCCCAAAGCCGCGCTTGCCAAAGCCAACACCGATTGGGGCTTGGCACTGTCAGCGGATGAAATCGACTACCTCGCCGAAAATTACGCCGAACTCCAGCGCAACCCCACCGACGTGGAATTGATGATGTTCGCGCAAGCCAATTCCGAACATTGCCGCCACAAAATCTTCAACGCCGACTGGATTATCGACGGCAAAGAACAGCCCAAATCGCTGTTTGCCATGATCCGCAACACCCACGCGCACGCGCCCGAAGGCATCCTTTCCGCCTACCATGACAACGCCTCCGTCATCGAAGGCCCGTTGGCAACGCGCTTTTTGACCGACGTAAAAACCGGCGAATACCACTACACCAACGAACCCGTCCACATCCTGATGAAGGTGGAAACCCACAACCACCCCACCGCGATTTCCCCGTTTGCGGGCGCGGCGACGGGTTCGGGCGGCGAAATCCGCGACGAAGGTGCAACCGGCAACGGCTCGAAACCCAAAGCGGGCTTGAGCGGTTTCTCGGTATCCAACCTGCGCATCCCCGGCTACGCCCAACCGTGGGAACACGATTTCGGCAAACCCGATCGCATCGTTTCCGCCCTCGACATTATGCTCGAAGGGCCTATCGGTGCTGCCGCCTTCAACAACGAATTCGGTCGCCCCAATATCACTGGCTATTTCCGCACCTTTGAAATGCAAGCCCCCGGCGCAAAAGGCATCGAACTGCGCGGCTACCATAAGCCGATCATGATTGCAGGCGGCATGGGCAATATCCGCGAAAACAACATTAACAAAAACCCGTTGCCCGAAGGCACGCCGATCATCGTCCTCGGTGGCCCCGCGATGTTGATCGGTTTGGGCGGTGGCGCTGCCTCCTCAATGGCAAGCGGCACGAGCGCGGAAAACCTCGACTTCGCCTCCGTGCAGCGCGGCAACCCCGAAATGCAACGCCGTTGCCAAGAAGTCATCGACCGCTGCGTGGCTTTGGGCGCAGAAAATCCGATCCTCTCCATCCACGACGTGGGTGCTGGCGGCATTTCCAACGCCATCCCCGAAATCGTCAACGATGCCGGACGCGGCGGACGCTTTGAACTCCGCGCCGTCCCCAACGCTGAACTCGGTATGGCTCCGATGGAAATCTGGAGCAACGAAGCGCAAGAACGCTACGTCCTCGCCATCGCCGAAGACCGCCTCGACACCTTCCGCGCCCTGTGCGAACGCGAACGCGCCGTCTACGCTGTGGTCGGTAATGCCACCGTCGAACAACAATTGCTGGTCGGCGATTCCCTGTTTGACAACAATCCGGTGAATTTGCCGATGAACGTGCTGCTCGGCAAACCGCCGAAAATGCTGCGTGACGTGCATCACCAAACCTTCCACAAGCCAGAAATCGACCTCAGCGGCATTGAGTTGTCGGAAGCAATTGAGCGTGTATTGCGCTTGCCAACCGTTGCTTCCAAGTCCTTCCTGATCACCATCGGCGACCGCACGGTAACGGGCATGGTGACACGCGACCAGATGGTGGGCGCATGGCAAGTGCCGGTGGCGGATGTGGCAGTCACGTCCAGCGATTACACCACCAACTTCGGCGAAGCGATGGCGATGGGCGAACGCACCCCGATTGCGCTGGTGAATCCGGCAGCGTCAGGGCGCATGGCGATTGGCGAAGCCCTCACCAATATTGCGGCGGCGGACATTGCCAATATCCGCAACATCCGTCTGTCGGCGAACTGGATGGCGGCGGCGGGTTATCACGGCGAAGATGCGGCATTATTTGACACCGTGAAAGCGGTCGGTGAAGAGCTTTGCCCGCGTTTGGGCTTGGCAATTCCGGTCGGCAAGGATTCCTTGTCGATGAAAACCGTGTGGCAGCAAGACGGCGAAAACCGCGAAATGATTGCGCCGCTTTCCCTGATCGTCACCGCGTTTTCGCCCGTGCAGGACATCCGCAAAACCCTGACTCCGGCATTGTGCAGTGACGTAGGCGATACCGACCTGATTCTGGTGGATCTCGGCAAAGGGCGTAACCGCTTGGCGGCTTCCGCTTTGGCGCAAGTTTACGAACAAGTCGGGCATCACGCGCCGGACGTGGATAACCCTGACGCGCTCAAAGCCTTCTTCGACACCGTGCAAGATTTGCGCGGCGAAAATTTGATTCTGGCATACCACGATCGTGCCGACGGCGGTTTGCTGGCAACGTTGGTAGAAATGAGCTTTGCGGGGCATGTGGGTGTAACAGCTTGCATCGGACAAGTGAGTGAGCAATTGCTGCCTGCGCTGTTCAGCGAAGAACTCGGCGCGGTGCTGCAAATCCGCCACTGCGATACCGATGCGGTGTTGGAAGCGTTCCGCGAGGCAGGTTTGGCGCATTGCACCCACGTCATTGGCGAGTTGAACGACAGCGACGAACTGGTACTAACCTTTGCGAACAAGGAAGTGTACCGTGCGCCACGTGCCACTTTGCAGAAAATCTGGGCAGAAACCAGCTACCGGATGCAGGCGTTGCGCGACAATGCCGATTGCGCCGCGCAAGAGTTCGAGCGGCTGGATGATGTGCAAGACCCCGGTTTGCCGTTCGCGCCAACCTTTGAGTTGGATGAGGATGTGGCAGCACCGTACATTCGCACAGGAGTACGTCCGGCAGTTGCGGTATTGCGCGAACAGGGCGTGAACGGGCAGGTGGAAATGGCGGCGGCGTTTGACCGTGCCGGTTTCAAGGCTGTTGACGTACACATGACCGACATTATCAGCGGGCGCGTGAAGTTGAAAGATTTCAAAGGCTTGGTGGCGTGCGGCGGCTTCTCTTACGGCGACGTATTGGGCGCAGGCGGCGGCTGGGCGAAAACGATTCTGATGAATCCGCGTGCCAGTGATGAATTTGCAGCGTTTTTTGCGCGGCAAGATTCCTTCGGGCTGGGCGTGTGCAATGGCTGCCAGATGTTCTCTCAATTGCGCGACATGATCCCCTGTGCGGCGCATTGGCCACGTTTTTACCGCAACCGTTCTGAACAGTTTGAGGCGCGTTATTCAGCGGTGGAAGTGCTGGAATCGCCGTCGCTGTTCCTGCAAGGCATGGCTGGGTCGAAGCTGCCGATTGCGATTGCGCATGGCGAAGGGCGGGCGGTGTTCGATACCGCTACGGCTGAAGGGATGCTGGCGGAAGGGCTGGTTGGCTTGCGTTATGTGGATAATCGCGGCAATGCTACTGAGCATTATCCTGAAAACCCGAACGGTTCACCGTTGGGGATTACGGGCGTGACCACGGCGGATGGGCGTTTTACCATCATGATGCCGCACCCAGAACGTTTGTTCCGGGCAGTGCAGCATTCGTGGAAGCCGGATGATACGGGTGAAGATGGCGCGTGGTTGCGGATGTTCCGCAATGCGCGGGTTTGGGTGGGGTAATCTGCTTAAACTGGTGCTTATGGCATGGTGCATATCTATGTACCATGTCTTGCGAAAATAAAATAAAATAATTTCATTGACATTATTTAAAATTTCTATATAATTAGTATTATCGATAAAAATAAATTTCGAAAGAAAATAATGAATAATGTAAATAGTTTACTTCAGATAATTCCATTAATTGATAAGATTTGGCTTCCTTTATTAAATTTGATTGGCCAAAAAAATGAATTTAGAGTGATTGTAACATCACCACTATATGTAGAGATAAAGATATTGTACGGCCTTGTTACTATTGAACAAGGTGAGAAAAAAGAGTTTCTTTTGAAAGGAACTGATATTTATATCAATTCAATTGTCAAAACGATTTCTAATACTGGATTAGATGTTAAATCTTTTTTGAAAAAATAATAAATATAAACACTAAGATACATGAGATAATTCCATGAAAAAACCATTTCCTTATTTTGTTTTTGATATAATCAAGAGTCGATTTCTGATTTATATTATTTTTGTGATGCTTTCAATATCGCTCCTTTTGATTATAAGAGTTAATGAGTTTGGTTGTTTTGTTCCTATTTTTTATATTTTGATTCTAACAGTAGTATTGTTCAAGAAAATTTTGTTCTTGCGTGAAAAAATTAACACAATAATGTGCAGGGCTGTTTTTAACCAAGGAACTGTTCCTTTTAATATATGTAGTCACAGAATAACGAAATGGTTGTTCTCATTTATCCTGAGTATTATTTTTTCCTCAAGTATTATGATTTTTTTCTATCTATCTGATACAACTGAAAGATTAGTTATAGTCATTGATGCTTTTTTTTATTATTTGGTATTCAATCTTCTTAAAGTTGATTCTGCAACAAGTGAAGCTAAAGAGATTGTTAAGTTGTGGGTTACTATTTTAATAAATTGTATTTTACTTTCTGTCGCATTCTTTGTAATTAAGTTGGAGGGTAAAGCATATGTAATATTCGATCCAGCACTAGTTGAAGAGGTTATTAGCACTGTAACTCATAATTGCATTTATTTCCAACATATTGCAAGAACAGCATTTTATATTGACTTAAACATGTTGACCTTTAAAAGCATACCAGGGCATGGGGCTTATATATATGCATTCATATACTTATTTAGTATCTCTTTTGTGCCTTTCATAGGTATTTCTTTGATATTTAACTCATGTTTGCTGGTCGCTGAAAAACATTTAACGAGGAGGTAGTGATTATCATGAAAATAATAATGTGGATTTTTGTTGGCTTGGTGGTACTTTTTGGTTTTAAAGGCTGTGTTTTGAGTGAGGCTAAAGAAATGGCCAAAGAAATGGCCAAAGAAATGGCAGCAGAGTCAATGAAATTGGCAGAGGATTATAAGATGAAGTATGAAAAAGAGGTGGCATTGGTAGAGGAGTATAAAGTGAAGTATGAAAAAGAGGTGACTGAAGCTAATCAACTTAAGAATCAGTTGGCTCAATATGCCAATGCTTCAGCAAGAATGTATCAAAAATAAATTAAAAGCCTATTTGAGTATGTTCACCTGAACATAAGTACATGAGCCTAAGTTTTCGTGCATTCGTATCATTGTAAATCAATGGGTTACGCCGCACGAATACGCGAAAACTTCAACCTAGTTACTTATGATATTCACCCGACGTTGACACCTGCATAAACAGTTTGCAGGTTCAGGGTGATGTCCAAACACGGCAGGCTGATTTCATCCTCCAGCCTGTCGAACTGTTGTAAATCCCAGCCACCTTCGGCATTACGAAGGAGCATATCTACCAGCGGCTTGTCCTGCGCGATAATCAGGTAGACTTGCAATGTGGGGATGGTTTGGTAAACCAGTGCTTTTTCCAAATAATCCTTACGAATGGTGGAGTCCGAAGATACTTCAATGATTAAGCAAGGTTTTTCCAGATAATAATCATCGTCGGTATCATCTTCCTCACAACCCACTACAACATCGGGGTAGTAATAGGTTTTGTGCTTCGGGGCGCGAACTTTCAAATCACCCATGAAAGCCTCACAGTTGCTACCACCGATGTCCATAAATGCGCGGTAGCAATTGCCTGCGATACGGTTATGCCGTTTGCTTGCACCTGCCATCAAGTATATCTGACCATCCACGTACTCATGGCGCTCGTTGGCTAACTTTTCGCTTGCTAGATAATCTTGTTCGCTGATGTAGCGGTTTTGTAACTGATGTGCTGTGGACATGGCAATAACTCCCGTCTTTTAATACAGCATAGCATTTGTCAGTTAAAGGCGTGAACCTTCCTAACTTTTCCCAAACGCTGCTATCAACATCTCCACCATCGCTTTGCGTGATTTGTAACGGTTACAAAAATCCTTGACCAAATTATGCGCCATGTTTGCGCCATCGGGCATTTTGGCAAGCACGTTCAATTCGTCAATGACCCGCTCGTAGACCGCTCTCCCAGTGTTGTCACGTAGATAATCACAAATCTGGCTGGCGTAAGTTGCTTTAACTTCGTGTGGAAACGCTGTCGCTAACAAAGGTGCGTAGCGTTTGAAAAGGGATGCGCTTTGACCGGGGATCGAGGGCTGTTTGATGAGTTCATAGAGCGCGGGAATATCATTTTCTTCCTGCAATAGCATGGCTCTGGCGGAGTCGTAGCCGCGTGGAACAGGAATCATCCCATACAGCCGTTGCTGTGCACTTGCCCATTCTTCCGCTGGATAAGTCGCTTTGAGTTTGCGGTAATGCTCCAGCGAATACTGGGATGTTTGATACAAATGTTCCAGTTCGGTGCGAATGGCGGGTATATCTTCCTGCAAATAGGCGATTTCCAATAAACGCTTGCGCCAACGGCTTATTGTCCCTGCATTTTTTTGTTGTTCTGCCAAGCGGATACCGTCTTGCAATAGGCTGCGGGCTTTGTCGTAGTCTTTAGCGTCGATAGCTTTCTGTACGAAGGTGTCGCGGAAGTCAGGAATTTCCATGTGTGTGGTCGCAAACGCTTCCATGTCGTCCAGTCTGTTCCACGTTTTGAGTAACGCCATTTTTTGACGCAGCAAGGCATCGCGTCGCCAATCATTGGGGCTGGACTGTACGTGTTTGTCTAACGCTTGCAGATAAATGTTCTGATCGGTTTCACTGTGTTGCGCCCATTCTTCCAGCAGTTTGGTAAAAGTATCTTCTAGCCCGTATTCGCTGTAGCGGGAGTCAAATTGGGTGGCGAGTACGCGTTTGAACAAGGCGGCTTGTTCAGAGGTGGGAAGTTGTGGATAGGCGGTGGCGAGTTCATCCTTGATGCTGTACATCAGGCTGTTGAGTTCGCCGTTGGAATCGTCAACGTCGTTTGCAATACCTGCGATGCCTTGGGCAATGGTGAAGCAGATTTCTACTTTGGCAGCAGAAGCAAGGTTAGAGGCTGATAAGGTGTCCAGCAGTTCCTGCACTTCATCCGCGAACGCGCTGGCATCGTCT
Organism: Candidatus Thiothrix sulfatifontis; assembly: GCA_022828425.1. Classification (NCBI taxonomy): domain Bacteria; kingdom Pseudomonadati; phylum Pseudomonadota; class Gammaproteobacteria; order Thiotrichales; family Thiotrichaceae; genus Thiothrix; species Candidatus Thiothrix sulfatifontis. Next base: position 1,445,271 of record CP094685.1, on the reverse strand, counting down.
TCGTCGATATAATCATAGCTGGAATATTGACGGGCGATTTTATCAAACAATTGCTGGTATTGTTTGCTGGGTGCTTCTGTAGTGGGGGTAACGGTTTGGAAACGCAGCAAGAATTTATCCAGCAGTTTGCGATCATCGTGCAGCAGTTGGCGGATATAGGTGGCTAAGTCTTCCCGTTTAAGCGTGTTCAGTAACTGATCGAGTTGTTGGCGTTTGGTTGGTTGCGCTGGGGAAGTTGGTTTTACCCGCAGTTGTTGGCGGATATTGAGCAAGCTGGCGGCGACGTGCTTGCAGATGTCGCCATCATAAGGGCAGGTGCATGACCACTCGCTGATTTCCTTGCCATCCAATTGGATTTCTACGTCGTAGGTGCGCGTCCCGTTCACCTCAGCTTGCCAGAATTCGGGTTCGGTTTCTTCCAGATTATGGACGCGTTGCGTGTAGCCTCTGCCGCGCTGCATGATGACGGCATTAATGTGTTGCTCGAAATTATCCAGATTCATCATTTTTGGCTAAAAGAAGTAGAGTATACCTACTTGGATTTTTGGAGTCAGCCCTATGCAACACCAACCGCCAGCCGGAAATGGCTGAAACCTTCTTTGACGCTTTTCACGATACGGTTGAGTTTTGTGACTGGAATGAGAGCCATATTCGGGAGTTCGCCGCCCGTAGTATTAGCGGTTATTTTGCAGGGAAGCGTGGTGTACCACATCCGGCTTCTGTGATGGCATTGGCTCAGGATGGCGGCATTATTGGGTTGGCGTTATTGCTGACAGACGAGGCGGGGGAGGTGTGCTTGGATTTGTTGTGTGTTGTGCCTGCTTATCAACGTCAGAAAATTGCCACCAGTATGGTTGCGACTGCGGTCAATCAATTGTCTGTGCTGGGTGTCGAGACATTAGGCAGTGCTTACCACATTTGCAATGAAAGTAGTTGATGGGTTGGATGTGCTGAAAGCGGAGCGGGATTTTTGGCGGGCACAACTGGATGAGAGAAAACGCTAATGAAAAATCGGGGACGTGCCCCGATTTTTCATTTTCCTCAATCTTCTTGTAGCGTTGTCGATTCGTAACGACCGTCACCATTTGTATCGAGGTCTAGCCATTCGCGCCCACCTTCTATACGGAAACGCATTTTACTGTTGCTTGCCCCTGTCAATATAACCTGACCGCTACTACCAGTTAGGCTAATTTTCAGAGGAGTGCTGATGTTGGCACAACCGTGGTTGCTTTCACATAACTGCCCACCGAGGGTGATGCCACTGCTATCAGCCGCCAAGGTGATATTGTTATCTAGAATTTGTTGCCCTGCTACGGAACGGTTGATGTTGGAAACTACATTGACACGCCCCGCATACGGGTCACTATTGACCTGCATCACGCCGGTTTCGCTGTAAGTTTGACCTGCGTAGCTGATGCTCATTCGGCTGGTTAATGCATAGTCAGTGATTTTTTGCAGGTTAAAGTCAACCTTATTGACCTTGATAGTTCCTGAGCCTGCCAGCAAGATTTCATCTTCACGGCACTGGTTGGCATTTAATGTCAGATCACCTTGACCCGTCTGATCATTCAAATCACCACTAACACTGATTGAGCCACCGTTGCTGCAATCGACACTACTATTGAAAGCACGCGCTTGGTAGTTGCGCCCTGCCATGTATTCATCCATAGCGCGGCTGACCACGTTATGCCGTTGCCCAAGGGGAGAAAGATTCGCATCGGTTGGTGTGTCTGGGCGAGCTGCCATTCCAATACCAGAACCAATATCCAACACGGAAAGCTCAATGGCATCGGCAAATATTTGCTGGTTGCCAGTGTTAAGTGGCGCTAAGTCACGTTTACCGCTGTAGGCTGCGCTGGTGTCATTGGCGGTAACATTCGCGCTGCCGCCACCCCCGCCGCCGCAAGCCGCAAGAGTGGTTGCCAACAGAAGGGTTGGATAAAGTTTGTGTTGCATGGTTGAAGCCCTGATGTGATAAAAATATGCTCGTCATGCTATGCGCTATGCGCTATGCGCGTCAATATTTTTTATGCAAGTCAATCATTTTATATTTTATTTGTCATATGTAAATGAATCACACCTTTAACAGGTTGCCATTGCAGGAAGCTGGGGACTTCTCGGCAAACCCTGACCTACATCAAACTTATCCACAACCCCACCTTGAATTCCCCCACTTCCTACCCCAGATTTGTCCCATCCGACGCACTCGCGTCCAACCCAAATCAATAGGTAGCCCACATGAGAATGGACAAACTCACCAGCAAGTTCCAACTCGCCCTGCAAGACGCGCAATCGCTTGCGTTAGGGCGTGATCACCAATTCATCGAACCCGCCCACTTAATGATCGCGCTGCTCGATCAGGAAGGCGGTTCCACACGCGGTTTGCTCACCAAAGCCGATGTCAACGCCAACCAATTGCGCTCCAAGCTGGGCGAAGCCCTCGACCGGATGCCTTCCGTGTCCGGTGGCGATGCAGGCAGCGTCCACGTGTCCAACGACCTCAGCAAACTGCTGAACGTTACCGACAAAATCGCCCAGCAACGCAAAGACCAGTACATTTCCTCCGAACTCTTCATCCTCGCCGGACTGGAAGACAAAGGCACGCTCGGCAACTTGCTGCGTGAAACGGGGGCGACCAAAGGCGCGGTAGAAAAAGCCATCGAAGGGATGCGCGGCGGGCAAACCGTCAACGACCCCAACGCCGAAGACCAACGCCAAGCCCTCGACAAATACACCATCGACCTCACCGAACGCGCCGAACAGGGCAAAATTGACCCCATCATCGGACGTGACGAAGAAATCCGCCGCATGGTGCAAATCCTGCAACGCCGCACCAAAAACAACCCCGTCCTCATTGGCGAACCCGGTGTAGGCAAAACCGCGCTGGTCGAAGGTTTGGCACAACGCATCGTCAACGGCGAAGTGTCCGAAGGCATGAAAGGCAAACGCCTGCTCTCGCTCGACCTCGGCGCACTGCTCGCAGGCACAAAATACCGGGGCGACTTTGAAGAACGCCTCAAAGCCGTGCTCAACGACATCGCCAAAGCCGAAGGCAATATCATCCTGTTCATCGACGAATTGCACACGATGGTCGGCGCAGGCAAAGCCGACGGCGCAATGGACGCTGGCAACATGCTCAAGCCCGCCCTTGCTCGCGGCGAATTGCACTGCCTGGGCGCAACCACGCTCGACGAATACCGCCAATACATCGAAAAGGATGCCGCGCTCGAACGCCGCTTCCAGAAAGTGCTGGTCGATGAACCGACGGTGGAAGACACCATCGCCATCCTGCGCGGCTTGCAGGAAAAATACGAAGTGCATCACGGTGTGGAAATCACCGACCCCGCGCTGGTCGCTGCCGCCACGCTATCGCACCGCTACATCACCGACCGCCAGTTGCCCGACAAAGCCATCGACCTGATCGACGAAGCCGCGTCGCGCATCCGCGTTGAAATCGACTCCAAACCGGAGGTGATCGATAAACTTGATCGCCGCCTCATCCAACTCAAGATCGAACGCGCGGCGCTTATCAAAGAAACCGACGAGGCATCTAAAAAGCGCCTCACCGACTTGCAGGCTGAAGTTGACCGCTTAGAAAAAGAGTCCGCTGATCTGGAAGAAATTTGGAAAAGTGAAAAAGCCGACGTGCAGAGTGTGGCTCATATAAAAGATGAATTAGAAAAGGCGCGTAAGGAATTGGAGGTCGCTTATCGTGCGGGTAATTTAAATTATCTCGCAGAACTGCAACACGGCAAAATCCCCACATTAGAGAAACAGTTAGCAAGCATTTCATCGGGAGAAATTAAACCAACCAAGCTATTGAAAAACAAAGTTACGGAAGATGAAATTGCCGATGTAGTATCACGCTGGACGGGAATCCCTGTGTCCAAAATGCTGGAGTCTGAACGGGATAAACTGTTGCAGATGGAATCCGCTCTGCGTGAACGTGTCGTGGAACAAGAAGAGGCATTGGAAGCTGTTTCAAATGCTGTGCGTCGTTCTCGTGCTGGTTTATCAGACCCTAATCGACCGACTGGTTCATTCCTATTTTTAGGACCAACAGGGGTTGGTAAAACTGAACTCACTAAGGCATTAACAAAATTTTTGTTTGACAGTGAAGACTCCTTAATTCGCATCGATATGTCAGAATTCATGGAAAAGCATTCTGTCGCCCGCCTAATCGGTGCACCTCCCGGTTACGTTGGCTACGAAGAAGGCGGCTACTTAACAGAAGCGGTGCGCCGCCGACCTTACTCCGTTGTATTATTAGATGAGCTGGAAAAAGCGCATCCAGATGTTTTCAATGTTTTATTGCAAGTGTTGGATGACGGGCGTTTAACAGATGGTCAAGGGCGTACTGTCGACTTCCGCAATACGGTCATTATTATGACTTCCAATCTCGGTAGCCATCGCATCCATGAATTGACCTACGATGATAGTGAAGATGCTAATTATGCAAAAATGAAATCAGCAGTGATGGAGGTTGTTCACGCCAGCCTGCGCCCCGAATTCATCAATCGCATTGATGAAATTGTAGTATTCCGCCCCTTGCACCGTGAGAGCATTTTGCAAATTGCCAATATTCAATTGGAATATTTGCGCAAACGTTTAACAGCACGGGGAATGGCTATCGACTTCTCATTACCTGCAATGGAATGGCTGGCTGATGCGGGATTTGATCCTGTGTACGGCGCACGCCCGTTGAAGCGGGCAATTCAGCAGCAGGTCGAAAATCCGCTGGCGCAGCAAATCCTCGGCGGCAAGTTTATGCCGGGGGATACGATTATGGTTGATGTGGATGAGGGTCGGCTGACGTTTACGGCGTTGGTCGAGGCTACCGAAGTCTAATAGTGCAATCGTAGGGTGGGTGAAGTGATGAGTTTCACCCACCCTCAAAATAATCCGTATCCACCTTCTTCACCTCGTAATGTTCAACCACCGAGACACCCACATTGTATTCCACCATCAATGCCGCGAACTTTTCCCCGTCAATCAGGATAATGCGTGAATCAATCGAGCGGGCATATTCCTTAGCCTCACGGGAAAAGTTAGAGGTTGTCATGAAAATCCCTTTCTTCGCCCGCTGCCCCTGCAACGCGCCCGCAAATTTCTGGATTTCAGGGCGACCCACTGTCGCTTCCCAACGTTTCGCCTGCATGTACAGCACATCCACGCCCAAACGGTCTTCGTTGATGATGCCGTCAATGCCGCCGTCGCCGCTTTTGCCGATGGCGCGACCTGCATCCTGACGGTTGCCGCCGTAGCCCATTTTGATCAGCAAATCGACCACCAGTTTTTCAAAGAAGGTTGGCGAGGCTTCTTTAACGGTTTCCAGCACCTCCTGCTCAAGGTTGCGGCATAACAAACGGTGCGCGGAGGCGAGGATGTCTTCCGGGGTATCGTCGAAAATGATGTCCGAATTCATATCCAGCATTTGTCCACTTTCGGCTTTGGTGGCGTGACGGCGGTTTTTAAACTCTTGGAATTCGGGAAAGGCTGCCAGCGTAGCAATGCGGATGCTGTGCGGATTAGCCGCCAGCAATTGCTGCCCACGCTGAGTAATCACGAAACAACCACGGCGCGGCGAATACAGCGCCCCCGCTTGCTTGAGGTAGGAACGCGCCCACCCCACGCGATTGCCAAACACCGATTGCGTGCCACTGGGCAAAATGGCGGTGCGTTCGGCTTCGCTCAGTTGAAATTGTTCGGCAAGGGTGAGCGTCACATCGCGTAATTTGTGTTCTTGCCCGTCGGCTGCCAGTTGCAACAAAGGGCGCATCAAGGTTTGGTAATCGGGTATCGGCATGGGATTCACCAACAAAAACGCCGCTTGAAATAAGCGGCGTTCGAGTATGACAAAACGTGTCGGGAAAGGCTATGCGCGTTTCACCAAGCCGATAATGAACAACAGAATAACTGCGCCAATCACTGCCCAAATAAAGGTTCCTAACAATGGATCAACGCCAAGATTAATTGATAATAAACCGCCAACAAACGTACCAATTACCGAGCCGACAATCCCGACAATGATATTGCCAATCAAACCAAAACCTGCACCTTTCATAATGACGCCTGCTAACCAGCCTGCGACCGCACCAATGCCCAACATAATTAGAATTTGAGTAATTTCCGCACTCATCAGTACACTCCTTTTTAAACCGTGGTAAATTTATTTTTTGGCAACTGCCGTAAAACAGTATAGGTGTTAATTTAAAAAACCGTTATCTGATTGTATTTATTAGCACTATTAGCGGTAGTATTCGCAAGATCAACGACAGGTTTACAGCACAAAGTCCACCCATTAAGATGCGACCTACATTGCATTTGCCTGCCAAGGAATAGGAGCCGGTTTGAAACGTGTTGGATTAGTTACAGGGCTGTTAGCGTGGGCAACATTCGCCGCTGCCAGTGTCATCGCCGCCCCCGTATTGGAAGTGCAAAACAGTCTGGTGCTTCCCCCGCATACGGTCAATGGTGTCAAAATCAGCGAGCTATCCGGTCTAGCGTGGGATCAGGATGAGCAATTGCTCTACGCCATTTCCGACAAAGGCGCGATTTTTCACTTCACACTCGACATCCGAGGCAATCGCCTAAAAGCGGTTGAAGCTGTATATGCCGCCAACCTGATGGATAAAGAGGGTGAGCGTATCAAAAAAGGTCGCCGTGATTCCGAAGGATTAACCTTGCTGAATGCCAATAACGGCAAAGCTGGCGACTCGCAACTGGTGATTGCATTTGAAGGCATTCCACGCCTCATTCGGTTTACGCCACAAGGCAAAGCCATCAAAAACATTAGCTTACCGGCGGTATTAGACAATAAACACGCTTATCAACACGGTAATGATTCGTTGGAATCCGTCACATTTCACCCCCGTTACGGCTTCATGACTGCCCCCGAAATGCCGCTCAAAGGTGAACCGCGCACTTTGCACACTCTGTATTCCACCAAAGGGCAGCACTGGTCGTTTACGGCATACCCTGCCAAAAATAGCGGCATCAGTGCGCTGGAAGCTTTGCCAGATGGCAATTTATTGGTCATGGAACGGGCATGGTCAGGGCTGTTCAACCCACTCGTGGTGAGCTTGCGCTATTTGGATTTCCAACAATGTGCGCAAGATCAGGCGTGTACGTTGCAAGATTTGCAGGTGTTATCGAGTCATTTGCTGGTTGATAATTACGAAGGGCTGACCCATATTCAAGGCAATCAGTATTTAATGGTCGGCGATGATGGCAATGAAGATTTCTTGCCCACTACGCTAACCCTCTTTACCCTTGACTTAGGGAAGTAAGCACATGAGTGGAAACCGTTCACTGGCGTTGTTTTTGTGGGTGTTGCTGGCAGTGCTATTGCTGTGGGTGGCGCAGCCGGTCTGGGTTTCGTGGTTGCAAGCCACGTCGGGAAATCAGCCGCGTGCAATTACCGCACGGGGTAATTTGGCAGCGGATGAGCAAGCCACGATTGCCGTTTTCGAGCGTAACAGCCCTTCCGTGGTGTACATCACTACCGTCGAGCGGGTATTAAACCTGTGGAATCGCAATATTCGTGAAATTCCGCAAGGCACGGGAACCGGCTTCGTCTGGGATAACGCTGGGCATATTGTCACCAATTACCACGTAGTCGAAGGCCATGACACCGCTAAGATTCGGTTTGCCGATCAACGTGTCTTTGAAGCCGATGTGGTTGGTGCCAGCCCCGAACACGATTTAGCCGTCTTGCGTTTGCGCGATATGGCGGATGCCCCACCGCCGGTACAAATTGGCAGCAGCAGTGACTTGCGCGTTGGTCAGAATGTGTTAGCGATTGGCAACCCTTTTGGCCTTGACCACACCCTGACATCGGGCATTATTTCGGCATTACGCCGCAGTATTGATGCAGAAGAAGGCGGTAGCATGGATGGGTTGATTCAAACCGATGCCGCCATTAACCCCGGCAACTCCGGCGGCCCCTTGCTGGACAGTGCTGGGCGCTTGATTGGCGTCAATGTCGCCATTTACAGCCCATCCGGTGCTTCTGCGGGGATTGGTTTTGCCATCCCCGTGGATGTGGTGAATCGGGTAGTACCGCGCTTAGTGAAAGACGGGCGTTACACCCGCCCCGTGTTGGGGGTAGTGATGGATGACAATATCAGTGAACGCATTACCGCCAAATTAAACACCCACGGGGTATTAGCGCTGCGCGTGCAGCCGAACACCCCGGCGGCACTCGCAGGCATTCGTGAAACCCAACTCACCGCGCAAGATGACTTGATTTTAGGTGACATCATCCAAGCGCTGGACGGGCAACCCGTTAATAATATCAATGAATTAAACAAAATTCTGGATAACTATCCGCGCCACAGCAAGGTAAAAGTCAGCTTATTGCGTGAAGGTCGCCAATCACTGGAAGTCGAAGTGGTACTCTCATTGTTCCGTTGATTCAACATCCCAAATGCTGGACGCAACCGGCGGTGTTGGCAACTGACCAGCGTCGGATACAGGAGAAGCATTCACTGCTGCTGCCATTACTCCCAGCTCCTTGCGCAACCGTGCTGCTAACATCGGCGCAAACGCCAACTTGGTAGGCCATGCCACGGTCACATTCGCAAAGCCTTGCACCATCGGCTGATCGGGGCGGCTACCATCCGGCTGGCAACCTTCCGCACGGTCAACATGCCAAGTTGACCATTCCATACCTGTGAAATCGACCCACGGTAACAGTTCCGCCAGTTCATGCTGCGTGGCGGCAATTACTTCAGCAGCAGGCTTGCCCACACCCTGCTCTGCTGGTTGCCCACCGATATACCACACCGTATTGCCGTGTTTATCCCGATGTGACGTAATCGTAGCACGAGGCTTGTCACTCATCCCCAGCGCATGAGCATAAAGCATCGGCAAATTGCCGCGCACCAACACCATTTGCAACGGGCGGCGTTGCATAACGGGTGAAGTCTGCCCCTGATCCCTTCGGCTACGCTCAGGGAACGGCACTACCCGCTGGCTGAGCGTAGCCGAAGCCAACAACGCCTCATTCCCCGCCCCCGCCGTTAAAATAATTTGCTCAGCCTCCACCAACCGCTCACGACCATCCGGCAACACCGCACGGTAGCAATAGGCATCCCCCACCTGTTGCAAACCGGAACGCTGCACATCCACCTGCACCAACGCATCCGCCAATTGTTCGCGCAACGTTTCCAGCAACGATGGCACGTCCAACACCGGCTCATCCAACCGATACAAACCGCCGTGAAACTCAGAATGCCGAAACAAGTCGGGGTAAGCGTCGCGAGGCACAGCCTCCATCCGGCTTTGCATCGCTTTGCTGGCAAAAAAGCCCGTCATGCGTGAGCCGAGTCCGCCCGATGTCCACAACAGTTGCGACTCCGCCAATACCTTAACCTTGCGCAAATCGACCGCACCTTCGCCATTGAGAGCAGCCCGCCACAAGCGCGGCATATCGCCAATCGCCAAGGTTGCGCCCGTCACTTTGCCCGTCAGCGCGTATTTTGTGCCACCGTGAATAATGCCTTGCGATGCAATCGTTTGTCCCTTGCCCAATTCATCCGTGGCTAACAACGCATTAACGCCTTGCGCCCGCAATTCCGCCAGCAACCACAACCCGGCAATGCCGCCACCAACGATCAGAACATCAACCTGCATTACGCTTCTTTCTCCATCGCCTGAATCCGTGCAATCGTGCTAGTCGTCGACACCCCATCCACAAAACTCAGCACCACCACGTCGCCGCCGTTATCCCACACGCAACGATTGCCGGGGATTTTCTGCGGATCGTTATCGCCGCCTTTCACCAACAAATCCGGTTTGAGCGTGCAAATCAAACGTTCGGGCGTGTCTTCGCTGAAATCCACCACCCAATCGACACACGCCAACGCCGCCAACATCCGCATTCGGTTTGCCATTGTATTCACCGGGCGTGTCGGGCCTTTCAGCGCTCGCACCGATTCATCCGTATTCACCGCCACAATCAAACGGTCGCCGAGTTTGCGAGCCTCTTCCAAATACGTCACATGCCCAACGTGCAAAATGTCGAAACAACCGTTGGTCATCACAATGCGTTCGCCGTGGATACGCGCCTCTTGCACCGCCGCCAGCAATTGCGCCTCACTGACCACGCCTTTCACCTGCGCATGGTGTTGCTGCAAGGCTTTGTGCAATTCAGGAACACTCACCGTTGCCGTCCCCACCTTGCCAACCACAATTCCCGCTGCAAGATTTGCCAACCCCATCGCCTGTTCCAGCGGCAACCCCGCCGCCATACTCGCCGCCAACACCGCCACCACGGTATCCCCTGCCCCGGTCACATCAAACACTTCACGCGCACGGGTCGGCAAGTTGTACGGCGCACATTCATGGCGCAATAACGTCATGCCCTGTTCACTGCGAGTGAGCAACAGATTGCCCAGTTCACATCGCGTCAGCAATGCCTGCCCACGTTGCACCAAATCCGCCTCATCCGCCCACTCGCCCACGGCTTCACGGAATTCTGCCAGATTCGGCGTAATCACCGTTGCCCCCTGATACGTGGCAAAATCTTGCGCTTTCGGGTCAACCACCACCGGCTTACCGGCTGCTTGCGCCAACGCAATCAATTCCCGCGCCCGCTCCAGCGTCCCTTTGCGGTAATCGGACAGCACCACCACATCAGCCGCTGCCAACAACGCACTGAATTGGCTGAAGAGTTGCGCATGATCTTGCCCCGCAAACCCCTCCTCAAAATCCAAGCGAATCAATTGCTGATGCCGACTCAGCACCCGTAACTTGGTAATCGTCGGCGTAGTATCCAACGCCACGAAATGGGTTTGCACCCCACGCGCTTGCAAGGTATTCGCCAGCGACCTGCCCGCCTCGTCATTGCCCACATAGCCCAGCAACACCGCCTGCCCGCCAAGGCTGGCAATGTTTAACGCCACGTTTGCCGCACCACCGGGGCGCTCTTCATTGACTTTGACATGCACCACTGGCACGGGGGCTTCGGGAGAAATGCGCGAGGTTTGACCCGACCAATAGCGATCCAGCATCACATCGCCGACCACCAATACCCGCGCCCGTTCAAAAGGAGGAATTTGTAAGCTCATCGTTAATTTTTTACATAAAACAAGAAAAAACAAGTTGGAAAGTTTACCATAAGGCGCTGATTCAGGTCTTGGACATCGTGTGGAAAGAATTTCAGGCAAACAGTTTTTACACCCGCGCTACTGGCTCACATGGCTAGGGCTGGGTTGCTTGTGGCTAGTGGTGCAATTACCGTGGGGAATGCAAATGTGGCTAGGCAAGCAGCTCGGCTTGCTGATGTTCTTCGCTCTACCCAAACGCCGCCAGATTTGCTGCATCAATCTGGAACTTGCGTTTCCCGAACTCACCCCAGCCACACGCTTCCAACTCAACCGCGAACACTTTATTTCATTAGGACGCGGCTTATTGGAAACGGCACTCAGTTGGTGGGGGGATGATACCAAACTTGCCCAGCAAACCCAGATCGAAGGGCTGGAACACCTGCAAACCGCCATGCAACACGGTGGCGTGGTGTTACTCAGCGCCCATTTCACCAGCCTCGAACTCGGCGGACGCATTCTCGCACAGTACGCCCCCTTACACGTCATCTACCGCCCGCACCAAAATCCGCTGATCGAATGGCGCGTGGCTCGCCTGCGTTCCAAACGTTACGGCAAAGCCATTTCACGTGACAATATCCGCGACATGATCCGCAGCCTGCAACAAGGCCAGGTGGTCTGGTACGCGCAAGACCAAAATTTCGGGCACAAAAATGCCGTGTTTGCCCCGTTTTTTGGGGTAGCAGCCGCCACCAACACCGCTACCAGCCGCCTTGCCACATTAGGCAAAGCACAGGTTGTACCGTTCTTTACGCTGCGAACCGCTACCGGCTATCGGCTACGTTTCCTGCCTGCACTTGAAAATTTTCCCAGCCAAGCCATACTTGACGACACAACACGGATAAATCAACGCATTGAGCAACAGGTACGCGAGTTCCCCGCCCAATATTTATGGACACACCGCCGCTACAAGGACGACCCAACCGGCGGCAACCGATATTCTCTCTACTCTAAGGAAAACCGATGCAAATCGCACAACACACCGTGGTCACCATGACCTACACCCTGACTGACGATCAAGGCCAAGTGCTCGATCAAGCGGATGCTGACCAACCATTCGCCTACCTGCACGGTGCTGACAATATTATTCCGGGGCTGGAAAAACAGTTAGTCGGCAAACAAGCCAACGACAGCCTGACTGTCACTGTGCCACCCGCCGAAGCCTACGGCGAATACGACGAACGCATGACCCAACAAGTCCCGCGCAGCATGTTTGAAGGCGTTCCGGCTGAACAAATCGTTGCCGGTGCCGAATTTCACGCCCAAACGGGTGCTGGCAATCAAACCATTCGCATCGCCGCCGTCGATGACAACAGCGTTACCATTGACGCGAATCACCCACTCGCAGGCGTAGCCCTGACGTTTGAGGTTACGATTCTGGATGTCCGTGCCGCGTCTGAAGAAGAAGTTGCCCACGGTCACGCCCACGGTGAAGGTGGTCATCACCACCACTAAGCCTGTTCAGCGATAAGCATCCGGCAGCAACCCCACCGCAACCCGGTGTTGCCACAAGGTTTGGATGCTGTTCGCATGTTGCTGATCGGCTTTACTGGAAAAAAATTGCACGCTGCCCTGCCCTGTTTGCGGGCGGCGCAAATTCTCTTGTTCCAACACCCGCATCAACTGGTGAGTCACCGGCGTACTGGTTTCCAAAATAGTCATTCGGCCGTGCGTCACATCCGCAAGCGCCTCTGCCAAAAACGGGTAGTGCGTACACCCCAGCACCAAAGTATCCACCCCCGCATCCAGCAAAGGCAAGGTATAAGCTTTAAGCAATTGACGTACCGCCGTGCTACTAAAATCCCCCGCCTCCACATGCTCCACCAAACCGGGGCAAGCTTGCGTCATCACCTGCACTCCCGCTGCATGATCGCGAATCAACTGCTGCAAACGCGGGCTATTCACCGTTTGTTGCGTGGCTAACACCCCAATCACCCCTGTTTGCGTCAAGCGAGCAGCAGGTTTCACAGCAGGCTCAATCCCCACCACCGGAATCGGCAAGGTTTCGCGCAAATACGCCACTGCATGAACCGTCGCGGTATTACACGCCACCACCAACACTTTAACGTCCTGTTCCAACAAGAAATCCGCCACCCGCTTGCTACGTGCCCGAATATAATCCGAGGTTTTTGCCCCGTAAGGCGCATGAGCCGAATCCGCCACGTAAATCAGGTGTTCCGCAGGCAACAAGCGGTGAATTTCACGCAAGACCGAAATGCCCCCCAAACCCGAATCGAATACCCCAATGGGTTGTGTGTGCCGTGCCGCGTTCACTGTTGCGCCTGCAAATAACCCAACCACGCCGCAAACAACACCGGATCCGGGGAGATCACCACCGAACGCGGCGCTAACGCTGCCACAAACACCGGCTCACCCTGCAAAGTCGCGGCATAGCCCCCCGCTTCCGCCAAAATCAGCGACCCTGCCGCCAAATCCCACAACTTCATGCCACCGTGCAAATACAAATTGCCCCGATTCGCCGCCATCCACGCCCATTCCAGCACGCAACTGCCCAAATTACGCTGCGAACCGTAGGGCGGATTCGTCATCAATGCTTGCTTCAAGGCAGGCGCTAAGCGTTTGAAATCCACAATTGCCACCGCATTGCGCAACTGAAACTCACTGGGCTGACAACGCAAAGGCTGACCATTCAACCAGGCTCCCCGCCCCCGCTGTGCGGTAAACATTTCATCACGCACCGGGTCGTAAGTCAGCGCCAGTACCACTTCACCGCGCTGAAACAACGCCAACGACACCGCAAACAACGGGATACCCGCCGCAAAATTGCTCGTACCATCCAAGGGATCCAAACACCACAGCGCATCGGCTTCGCGCAATAAACGTTCTTGTTCCTCGCGCTCCATCTCCTCACTCAGAAACGCAATTTCAGGCCACTCTTGCAGCAAAAACGCCGCAATGCGCTGATTTGTCGCCAAATCCGCCTCGGTCAGCAAACTGCCGTCTTGTTTTACCGCAAAGCCAATGTGCTCGAAACGCGGTAGAATTTCGGCGCGTGCAATTTGACGTATTTCCCGCATCAATACTTGCAAATCAGGCTGCATCATTTAACCTACCCAGCGTTACCAAAACGCTAACAATACAAGGATACCCACACATGGACAAACCGAACATTTCTGCCAGCCAGAAATTGTTGCACGGGCTTGAATACTTATTGCTCGGTGTCATCACCGTCGCCACCGTCATTGCTGTGGGGCAAGAGATTTACAATATTTTCATCCATCTCAAAGTCCAGATTGCCGACCTACTGCTGCTGTTTATTTATTTAGAAATCATTACCATGGTGGTGGTTTACATCCAATCCGGGGAAGTGCCGGTACGAATGCCACTCTACATCGGCATGGTGGCACTCGCCCGTTACCTCATTCTTGACATGAAAGCCATGAATGAATGGCAGATGTTAGCGATTTCCAGCTCTATCCTACTGATTTCACTGGCTGTACTCATTGTACGCTTTGGTCATGTGAAATACCCTTATGAAAAGAACCGCAGAGGAACTCCCCACCCATGAGCCGCTTTATCAATGAACAGGATTATTTCCACGGCAAATCAGAATGCACTGGCATTTTAATAACCAATCTAGGCACGCCCGACAGCCCTGACGCGACTGGCTTGCGACGCTATTTGAAAGAATTTCTCTCTGACCCGCGCGTCGTGGAAATTCCACGCATTATCTGGAATATCATCCTGCACGGCATTATCCTCAACACGCGCCCTGCCAAAAGTGCCGAAAAATACAAAACCGTGTGGACAGAAGACGGCTCACCGCTGATGAGCATTTCCCTGCAACAACAAAAAGCGCTGCAAAAAGAAATGGAAATCCGCTTCAACGGCCCGGTGAAAATTGCGCTAGCGATGCGCTACGGCAACCCCTCCATCCCCGCCACCTTGCTAAAGCTCAAGGAAGCCGGAGCGCGGCGTATACTCGTGTTGCCGCTTTACCCCCAATATTGCGCTGCGACCAACGCCACTACCTTCGACAAAGTATTCGACGAACTCAAGCGCTGGCGCTGGATGCCCGAACTGCGCCTGGTGAATCACTACCACGATCACCCCGGCTACATCAAAGCACTTGCCAACAGCGTGTTGACCCACTGGGAAAAACACCCGCGCGGACAACTGCTGCTCATGTCTTTCCACGGCATTCCCAAGCGCAACCTCATGCTCGGCGATCCCTACCACTGCGAATGCCACAAAACCGCGCGGTTATTAGCGGCAGAACTCAACCTGCGCCCCAACGAATGGCGCGTCACCTTCCAATCGCGCTTCGGCAAAGCGGAATGGCTGCAACCTTACACCGACAAAACCATGCAAGCCCTGCCCGCTGAAGGCATCAAACACGTTGACGTGATTTGCCCCGGTTTTGCCGCCGACTGCCTTGAAACACTGGAAGAAATTCGCGAAGAAAACCGCGAGTATTTTGAACATGCGGGCGGGGAAAGCTACCACTACATCCCCGCGCTAAACGCCAACCCTGATCACATTAAAGCACTTGCCGACATTATTCAGCAACATACCGTCGGCTGGGCAGAAACCTCACCCAACTGGTCAGCAGCAGGACAACAAAAACAAGCCGAGCAAACCTTGCAACACGCGATCGACAAAGGGGCAAAAAAATGAAAGTTGGGCTAATCCTCATCGGCGACGAATTGCTCAGCGGTTTGCGCCAAGACAAACACCTGCCACAAGTCATGAGTTTCCTCAAAGCACGCGGCTTGGCGCTGGCGTGGGTGCGCATGATCGGCGACGATTGGGATTTATTGCTGCAAACCTTGCGCGAAACCTTGCAAAGTGAAGAAATTGTATTCAGTTTCGGTGGCATCGGCGCAACCCCTGATGATTTGACCCGCCAAGCAGCGGCGGCGGCGGCAGGTGTCAAACTCTGGCGCCACCCACAAGCAGTTGCCTTGATCGAAGGGCGCTTCGGTACAGAGGCTTACCCTAATCGCATTCGCATGAGTGAACTGCCCGACGGTGCCAGTTTGATTCCCAACCCCATTAACCAAATTCCGGGTTTCAAATTGCAACATCACCACTTTGTCCCCGGTTTCCCTAATATGGCATGGCCGATGGTCGAATGGGCGCTGGACACGTATTACGCACAGTATTTCGACACAACCCCACCGATTGAACAACGTTGGACATTGCAAGCGGTGCAAGAAAGCGAGCTGATTCCGATGATGGAAGAACTGCTCAGAACCTTTCCCGCCGTGCGCATTTCCAGCCTGCCGAGCACAGTTGAACGCCGCAAAATCGACTTTGGTATCAAGGGCCGCGCCGCTGACGTAGCCCCCGCCGCTGCGTGGTTTGCGGCACGAATGCAGGCCGAGAACGTCGATTGCACACCACAAGTGTGACCACATTCACCCGCGCTTTGCTTGCCCCGCAACACTGGCTCACTTGGGCGGGTGTCGGAGTATTCGCCGGAATCGCTTGGCTGCCTTGGCAAGCACGCCGCTGGCTTGGCAAACACTTAGGCAATTGGATTTACCGCCACAATCGCAAACGCCGCGCAGTCGTATTGAGCAATTTGCGCTTATGTTTCCCCGCACTGAGTGACACCGAACATGAGCACATGGCGCAAAGCCATTTACAAGAATATGCCAGCGCCATGCTGGATTACAGCATCTTGTTTTTTCGCGCTCGCCGCCACGTTTACCAACGTACCCGCATTAGCGGGCGTGAACATGTGGAGCAAGCCATTGCTGCCGGACAGAATGTCATCCTCATGTTGGGGCATTCGGTATGGTTAGAATTCGCGCCGGTTGCTATCGGGCAATATTACCGCGCCTATGGCTCGTACAAACCGTTCCGCAATCCTGTGATCAATTGGCTGATTGCACGCAGTCGTCTGCAAGATGTGGAATTCGTGGTGGCGCGTGAAGAAGGCATGATGAAACTGGTGAAAGCGCTGGAACCGGGACGCTTCATGTTCTTTTTGCCGGATGAAGATCATGGCAGCAAACATTCGGTGTTCGCGCCGTTTTTTGGTGTACCCAAAGCCACGCTCACCACACCGGCACGGCTGACGAAATTGGGCAAGGCGGTTGCCCTGCCGATCATGGCATTCTTTAATCCAACACATGGCGGTTATGAGATTGTCATTGGCAGTGCCTTAGCCGATTTTCCCGGTAAAGATGAAGCTCAGAATGCCGAAATCCTGAACACAGGGCTACAAACACTGATCACAGAACACCCTGAGCAATACATGTGGGTACTCAAATTGTTCCGCACTCGCCCAGCAGACGAACCGCCAAGCTACTAATTCGTCGCCGAAAACTGTGCCGGAACCATCACCACCGATACTTTATCGTAAGTCAGACCCTCAATACTTTTCTCAACGATCAACTTAATGTCTGATTTCATGTCTTCCAAACGGTAAGCAGGATTGTATTTGATGAAGACCGAAGCGGAGGATGGCTTGATTTCTTTATCAAGCGGATTGTTTTCAGGCAATACCACGTGTACCCGTGCGACTAACACGCCGTCAATTTGCGATAGGGTTTCTTGCACACTTTGCGATAAGGCGAAAATGAAACGGGTACGTTCTTCCAGTGGAGATGAAATCAACCCTTCTTTTTTGAATAATTCGCCGACTGTCGCAATTTTTTCCTTGGGATAGCCGTGCTGTTTAAGAAGCTGTACTGCTTGGGGAATTTGTGATTCTTCCACATGCAGAAAATAAGTACCTGCTTTCTTATCAAAAGTTTTTTCTGCCGTCACCTTGTTGTTTAACAGAATTGAGAGCATAGAGTTGACGTCACTCTCGATCAAGTTGCTATATAACTCTGTTTTGCAACCAGTAAGTAACAACAAAGTAATTGATGCGATAAAAACTTTGATTTTTTTAGTTATCATGTTATTCACCAATTTTTAGAAAAATTAGCCAGCAGCTCTAAACAAAGTTTTAAACCCTTCAGAAACTTGTTTAACAGCAGATGATATAATTTTCATGTTGGACAACCACATTTGTGATTTAATATTTCTAAGGGTAATCACATCCGCATAATTAATGGCAGCTTCGTTATACTGCTGATTTTTTTTAGATAAATCCATGTACTTCGCTGCTACATCCTTAGTATCACCAACATAAGGATAAGTTCGCATATCATTTTGACTAGCATTAATTTTATCCGGCAAAAAATCTTTAAACTGTGGTTTGTTAAAGAAATCGCTCATCAGTTTTTGGTAAGAATCATCTATATCAACAACTTTACTCATTAATGAATCAGTCGAACTGAGTTCGCTATCATCATTTTTTAACTGTAAAATGCTAGTATTTACTGGAGCAACATCTTCAACACTTTTTCTTTGGCTAAAAACACTATCAAACCGCATCACATTTTGGGAAAGCGGAGCAGGTAAAATCTGCGGCTGAACCAAGGCATTGTCAACAAACGAACTTGCTAAATTACTAACATCAAACATAGTACATTATCTCTTTAAGTTAAGTATGCAGACGCCAAATCACGTTCATCTTTACTACCTTTAATCACCACCTCTTCTAATATTTCTTTTGAAGCAGCTTTTTCTCCAACTTGTTTAAGTGCCATTCCTAAGAAACATTTTGCAGTCATGTGATTAGGATCTTCTAACAAAATTTGGTCACGTATAATATTAATCGCTTGCCGATAGTCACCTGCATAGACTTTAATGATAGCCAATCCCATCTTAATTGGTATTTGTTCTCTACCAACAGCATTTACGCCATCCATGATAAGTTGAGAACGCTTAAGCTCTCCACGAAAACAAGCCATATAAGCTGCTTGAGATAATAATTGGAGTAATTCACTACTCACTTGCATAATTTATACACCTACTTAACATAAGAGCTGCGGCAAAGCCGCAGACTCTATTTATTAAACAACGTCAATAAAATGACTTTTATTGTGTCTGTTGTGATACCAAGTCAGCTACGCCTTTGGCTGCATTGTATTCGCCAGTATCGGCCGCAACTGATAACTCACGCTCCATATTGCTTTGCGTCATAGCAGCTGATGCCTCAATAGCAGCAGTATTGTTTGTAGCAACAGAGCTTGCTAACATAGCAGTATCCATAAAATATCTCCTAAATTTATCCGTAAAAATAAAATTCCCGATGACTTAATCATCAAACGCAGGGAATCTGTAACTTCCTGTTAAAACATTGCGTTCCATGCTCTCATGTTTGGCACAAACTTATTGATGGGTTTGCGACCAAAACTCTTCCACCACTTCGCAACTGGCATCCAATGCCTGCAAAAATCTATTTAATTTATCGTATTCATCAGGGGAAACCCCTTGGTTCAACTCGGAGCGAACTTCGGATGCTGCTTGATTAAACT
Organism: Candidatus Thiothrix sulfatifontis; assembly: GCA_022828425.1. Lineage (NCBI taxonomy): Bacteria > Pseudomonadati > Pseudomonadota > Gammaproteobacteria > Thiotrichales > Thiotrichaceae > Thiothrix > Candidatus Thiothrix sulfatifontis. Next base: position 1,425,821 of record CP094685.1, on the reverse strand, counting down.
TATCCAGAAGCTCATTTTTATACATACCAGAACTGTCATTTTTGAGATTCTGTTCGACTGTTAGCATCGTTACTCCCCTTGTCTATACCGTAATAAAAAGGAATTTCCATTCCATTGTTAGTCAATACCACATGATCAGACTTAATGGACTTTACGAAATATTTTTCGCCAAGTGCCGAGCCTTCCATGTATTTCTTACCATCTTTCGCAACCAGAAACGGTATTTTGCCGACGCTGACACTGCGTATCGCCAAGGTAATGCGGTCGCGTATATCCGTGACATTGAGCACAATTGCCGGGCCATCGCCCTGTATCCCAATGAACTCCTGCCGCAAACCTGTTAATTTTTGAATTTCCGACTGCGTTAGCTCGCCATTGACTATAACGCTCTTGCCGTCAGTTGTAGCGGTGATGCGGCTAGACAGTCCTTTTTTCTCGATGAACTGCACAAAAGACGCCAGATAACCGTCCAGCGATTGAAAATCAGCCTCACCAACGGTACGGATACCCCCAATATCATTGAGGATAGTGGTTTTGACGCGCTCCCAATCGGCATTTTTAGTGACAAAACCTTGCGCAACCAAAATCCCCTCGGTCGCGCCCGGCTTGAAGCTAATGCCCGGCTGACCCATGGCGCGGGCAATCATATTGGCACTGTTCGCCATTTCATCTTGCGCCCAGACGTACACATTGGCTTTGATGCCCGCATCCTGAATCTTGCCCATAATGGCATTGCGTTCTTCAACCGTATCGGTGTAGCCACGCAAACTGACCGAACCATCGGCCTCATTCACCAAGTTGAAATCCTGTTCCCCCAGTGTTTTCAGCAAACCGGCGGCCTGTTGTTCGCCGGAATCACGTAAGCCCAGCGTTTCCAGAAAACGGTTGAACTGCGGTGCCCAATAAATGAGGTTAGCCAGCAACAACAAGCCCATCCCCAAAAGCAACCAAGTCTTACCGCTCATGCCTTTGTTAGCGGATGCTTTAGCGGCTGACGATTTTTTCGCTGGGGGCGGAACATTATTACTCTTAGTACCCGCAACAGTGGCACGCTTAGCATTAGTCTCAGGTGATTTTTGTGCTTGAGTACGCGGGGCGGACACCCGACTGTCGGCTACTAAAAACTCGATATTGCCTAATTTCACCATCTGATACGGTGCCAACTCAAGGCTTTCGGCAGCAATCTCTTGAGCCTCAACGAATACCGGGCGAGCCAAGGGTTGCAGCGTAATCGAACCCGGAGTGATCAATAATTGAATGTGCTGATCCGCAATATTGTCATCATGCAAAATAATGTCGCTGGTCATCGAACGTCCAATGACCACACTCCCGGTTCTCAAGCGAACCGACGCACCACTGTTAATGCCACTGAGAACTTTGAGAATAAACGAAGTGTGTTGACTTGCCATTTATTCGGCCTGTTGCTTGTTTTTAACGACATCCACCACATCAAAGCCCGGAAATTTTTCATCCGTCTTGACATCAAACTCAGCCCCCAGCCCACCTACAGGGTCTTCTGAACTGTAATTCATCACACCGGCTTTATCTTTCCAGCGGTACACTTGCCGCCGTGCCAGATCCTGCGTGTCCATTACCTTCGCCATGTCCAGCACTGCGCTGACAAAACGCTCAGGGCCAGTCAGGTAAATAATGTTATCCACTTCAGAAACTTGCCACTGAAAGCGCTCTTCCAGCACTTCCAACCGTTTTAGGGCATTGGTAAATTCTTGTGGCGACATTTTTTTCATGCTCACACTCGCTGATTGCACCTCTTCTTCTTTGTAAACAAACAGCGCTTCTTTGTCGTAGTACCAAATCAAACCGTAATTTTTGACCAGTTCATTGAAAATCTCCTGGGGCTTACGATTCTGGAGATGCAAACTCACTACGTCTTTGACTTTCGGACTGACTACAATCGGCAAATCTTGTAATGACGCCAAAGTTTTCAACAATTCTGGCAAGGGCTCCTGATCAGAAAAGTGCGAATAGTTATCCGACTTCCAGGGCACGGGAGCCGCAACCGCCGTGCTGCCTGCTAACAGCAAGGATAAAATAGCCCATCGAAACGTCAACAATGTGTCATGCATAGCCAAGTCATCCCCCGGCAAATAGAAACAAACACGAATCTATGCCTTCGCTCGCCAATATTCACGCTGAAGAAGATAAACCGTACCAGAAACCCTACTCAGTGGAACAACGCTCCTGACAGCAAACCGTTCAAGCTGAGATTAAGACCGTATGGCTAGAGAATGTTGAAGTTTGCAAACCGCAGCGGCAGACTATTGTGAATATTGCACGTTTTCAGTAATACATTACGCCTTGCTGCATTTGCGAGCAGCAATCAGGACTACAACCATAATGAGAAACCGGCAGATTCTGTTTACCCCGATTAAATTTCCGAGCCAAGCGCCGCTTGCCGTGCGCCTGAACAATATGCTGTTGAACAAATCAACGGGGATGCATTTCCTGTTGGGCGATAATCGTGTGGTTCACGTTCGGATACAGCCGGGGGAATCAGACACGCAACACCTTTGCCCCATCAGCATGACGCTGGAATTGGGCGGCACGACGGCGGGTTTATGGTTGTCAGCGTGGCCATTGGCGGAGCGCATTAAGCAGTTTCTGCCGGACGGCTTGCTGCGTGAATTGCCGGAAAATCTCGCTATCAGCATTATTGAAAATGCGCTTGCACCCTTGTTGCATCAAGCGGAAACAGGCTTAGGGTTGCAATTAACCTTGCAATCCATGTTAGCAGACCCGCTCAGCACTCAATACACCATGCCATTAGGCTTTAGCATTCAGATACTTGAAGCAGAAAATCAGCAGATGCTGCAAGAAGTATTTGGGGTATTGATGCTCGACCCGCACCTTTATTTGCACCTACAAGAGCGCCTGCGCCACTGGCCTTCTGACACCAACTTGGATTGGGAAGAACATGACACCCCGCTATGGCTTGAAATCAGCCACATCGTGTTTTCCATGCAAGAGATCAACGAACTGCAACCGTCTGACCTGATTTTACTGGAAGACACCCACTTTGAAGACCAAGGTTTACTGCGTTTGTGTCTCGATTCCGGTTATTGCTGCGAAGCGACGCTCAGTGAAACAACTCCCGCAACCCTGACCATTATTACCGAGTGGATGCCCATGTCCGATAATGAACAAAAACAAAACATAGAACACATTAGCCAGATACCCGTGCAACTCTCATTTGATGTCGGGGAAAAAACGCTGTCATTCAACGAAGTGCGGCAATTACGCCCCGGCTATATTCTCGAATTGGGAAAATCCTTGCCGGAAATCATCCAAATACGTTCACAGCATCGGCTAATTGGCACCGGGGAATTGGTCGAAATCAACGGGCGCATTGCGGTGCGTATCATTAACCTGTTTAACAAAAAAGCGAAGAGCGCTTAAGCATGGAAAGCTTTCCTAATCCGATCATATTGCTGGCGGCGCTCACGATCTTAGGGTTAGCGCCGTTTATTGCCATTATGGTTAGCTCTTTTATTAAGCTGGTCATTGTGATGCACATTGTGCGTACTGCGTTGGGCTTGCAGCAAGAGCCGCCGAATATTGCGGTCAGTGGTATCGCGATTATTTTGTCGCTTTACATTATGGCGCCCGTTGCCATGGAAACTTACGAACAATTCAACCGCTACGGGGTGTCGATTGAAGACATTCGCAACCCACAACTGTTTGATGCACTGAGTAACAGCACTGAACCCTTGCGGCAATTTCTGACCAAGCATTCCGATGCCAGTGAGCGCGAATTTTTCGTGCAAACCACCGCGAAGCTCTGGCCTGAAAAATACTCACAAAACATGACGGCTGAGCATTTGTTGGTATTAACCCCTGCCTTTATGGTGAGCGAATTAACCAAAGCGTTCCAAATTGGCTTTTTAATTTTCCTACCTTTCATCGTGATTGACTTGGTGATTTCCAATCTATTGATGTCAATGGGAATGATGATGTTGTCACCGATGACCATTTCGCTACCATTTAAGCTGCTGCTGTTCGTGCTGGTGGACGGTTGGTCACGCCTGATTCACGGCCTGATTTTGAGTTATTGACGCCATGAATGAAACCGATATTATCCATAAAACCTCGCTGGCAATGGAACTTATTTTATACCTGTCATTGCCCGCCATTATTGCCGCAACGGTAGTGGGATTGTTGATTGGTTTATTGCAAGCGTTGACCTCTATTCAAGAACAAACACTGCCACACGGTTTTAAATTGGTTGTCACCATGCTGGCATTGGCTGCGACGGTGCGCTGGTTGGGGCCTGAATTGCTGACCTTTACGCAAAATGCTTTTGATCAAATTCCGCTGATACGGTAGCCATAATGGAGATTGAACCTTACTCGTGGTTATTGGCTTGGGCATTTACCGCCCCGCGCATACTGATCGCGTTTGCGCTGCTGCCAATATTAACGGAACCCTTATTACCAAGCACCCTGCGCAATGGGATCATTATGATTTTATCGTTATTTATCCTGCCCTTAACACATGAACAGTTGCTGGATGTGAAAATGGATGTGATGACGATGCTAACCCTCATGGTTAAAGAAGGAATATTAGGTTTATTGCTCGGTTACGTGCTTAGTGTTCCGTTTTGGGCATTGAAAGCCGCTGGATTCCTGATTGATATGCAGCGTGGGGTAATGAGTGCTCTATTTTTCTCGCCCATGACAAATAACATGGTATCGCCGCTGGGCAATTTATTTAATATTTTTTTAACCACCTTATTATTGGTTTCCGGTGGTTTTCTGTTTTTATTACAGACTTTATTTCTGAGTTATCAAACGTGGCCAATAGATCGGTTTTTCCCGCAATTTACATTGGAAGTTGCTTCATTTTTTCTGCAACAACTGGATGTGTTATTGTATACCAGCGTACTGATCGCCGGACCTTTTCTTGGCATGATGTTTTTAGTTGATTTTGGGCTGGGAATGGTAGGAAGGTTTCTACCGCAACTCAACGTGTTCCTCGCTGCCATGCCAATTAAAAGTGGCCTGACTTTCTTTATGCTAACGCTGTATATCGGGTTCTTAGCAGAATACCTCAAAGATGGTTTTTTTCGGATCGGCAATAATCTTACGCTATTGGATGCGTTGCTGCGATGAGCGAGGATAGCAGCCAAGAAAAAACCGAAGAACCCAGTTCGCGAAAACTGGAAAAGGCTCGCGAAAAAGGCCAGGTAGCGCGTAGTAATGACGTTGCATCCGCATTGATTATGTTGTTTACCGTGGTGTATTTCATGGTGGCATGGAACTGGATTTTGGATCAGTTCAAAGAAATGTTCGACATTGTACCCCGTTTATATGTCATGCCATTCGCACAAGCGGTAGAAGTTGGTTTTAAAACCATGTTAGAAAATGCCTTGTATGGCATTGCGTTACCGTTTGCAATGATGACGGTGGTTGCCGGTATTCTGGGCAATATTGTGCAGTTCGGTTTTGTGTTTTCCTTTGAGTCGGTGATTCCAAACCTGGAAAAAATCAGCTTATCCAGCGGGTTCAAACGCATCTTTTCCGCGAAGCAATTTGTCACGACGCTATTGTCACTGCTAAAAACCATCATTATCGGCGCGATTCTGCTCATGGTATTGCGCACCGGACTCAGTGAGTTGTTGCACGCCATTAAGCAGTGCAACGTTGAATGCCAACAAACCGTTATTGAAGATTTAACCAGCCAACTCATGCTGTACATTTTACCGATGCTATTGTTCATGGCGATCATGGACTTTTTGTTTCAAAGCCAGCAATTCATTAAAGATCAGCGCATGACCAAAGAAGAAGTCAAAAAGGAAATGAAAGACATCTTTGGGGATCCGCATGTGCGTTCGGCACGTCAAGGCATTCGGCGCGAACTCTCCGAACAGGACATCAAGAAGCGTATTAGTACCGCTCGGCTGGTGATTCTCGACATGGGGGTTGCGGTTGCGTTGCAATACGAAGCGGGTAAGACCCCATTACCCATTATCGTGGCCATTGGTAAAAATAATATGTCACGTAAAATGGCAGAAATTGCCACCCTTGAAAATGTACCCGTCGTCAGTGACCCTGGGTTGGTGCAAGATTTGCTTAGCGAGGGCAAATTAGACCAATACATACCCGAAAAAACCATTGATAGAGTCGCTAATTTATTGCGCCAAACCCAAGGGAAGGTCAAAAAATAAATGGATGTATTATGGAATCAGAAAAACAGCCAATGACCTTGGCACAGCGCTTACAAAAAAGCTGGGCAGATTTAAGGCAAACCAATGTGCGGGCGCAAGCTCACTACACGGTTTTTCGCACCACTCAGCACCTCAAAAACAAAAATGGCTTGGTAAAACAATACCAACAACGTTTTGCCGCTGGGTGGGAAAAATGGCTGGGTGTCGGCGCGGGCATCACCGGCTTATTCATGCTACTCAACCCTGACGGGCTGTGGCGCTGGCAGTTTGTGTTAGTCCTCATTGGCGTGTTAAGCGCACCGCTGTTAGCCGACTTGTGGCATTCCTTGAAAAAAGTGTTCACCGAATACCCCGGCAAACAGCTTATCGGGCAAGTGATTACGTTAGAACAAGGAATTGTGGAGGGCGCAGGCAGTATCCGTTTAGATAATCTCGAATGGCAACTGGCGGGAGACGATTGCCCTGCGGGAACGCAAGCCAAGATTATTGCCATTAACGACCGGACTTTATACATAACGCCCCTCAGCCAAACCGCATAAGCCATTACAAGGATCAGGAGCACCGTTTTCATGCAGTCGAGCGCCTCACAAGAGTTTCTCACCAACCTAACCCGGCGCAGTGACATAGCGCTGGCGTTATTGCTGGTCGCGATCATTGCCATGATGATTTTGCCCATGCCCACCTTGGTCATGGACATGCTGATTGCCCTGAACATGAGCATTGCTATCTTATTGATGATGTTGGGTATTTATATTTCACACCCGCTGGCAATTTCATCGTTTCCTTCGATTTTATTATTGACAACGTTGTTTCGCTTATCCCTTGGCATTGCCACTACCCGTTTGATTTTATTGGAAGGCGATGCCGGTCATATCGTTCAAACCTTCGGTGAGTTTGTGGTTGGCGGGAACTTGATCGTGGGTTTGGTTGTGTTTTTGATCATTACAATTGTGCAATTCATCGTTATCACCAAAGGTTCAGAACGTATTGCCGAAGTCAGCGCTCGCTTTTCCTTGGACGCGATGCCCGGTAAGCAGATGAGTATCGACAGCGACATGCGGGCGGGTCTCATCACCTTGGCGGATGCGCGTCATCGCCGTTCTAACCTTGAAAAAGAAAGTCAATTGTATGGCGCACTCGATGGCGCAATGAAATTCGTCAAAGGGGATGCGATTGCGGGGCTGATTATTATCTTAGTCAACATCCTAGGGGGCATTACCATTGGCACCATGCAGCGCGGCATGGCAATGGGCGAAGCCGTGGAGCTTTACTCCATACTCACCATTGGAGATGGGTTGGTATCGCAAATCCCCGCGCTGTTTATTTCGATTACCGCCGGTATCATCGTCACACGGGTGCGCGGTGAAGATGACAATAACCTTGGCAGCGACATTGGTGGGCAAATTTTGGCGCAACCCAGTGCTTTGCTGGCGGCCTCAGGCATTGTTGGCGCGATGGGTTTAGTGCCCGGCTTCCCCACTGTCGTATTCTTTTTCCTTGCTATTTTACTGGGCTTCACAGGTATGGCCTTGCGCAAAGTGCAAAACCAAATGGAATTTGCCGATGCTGAAATCACTACGGTCATCGGTCAACAAGATGGCAGTAAAATGGCACTTGCAAACGGCGACACCCCTGCCGCGTTGGAAGACATGCAGCCACTGTCTCCGGCTCTAATCGAATTGCCTGCACAAGCCAAAAACTTGTTCTCACTGGATGCGTTGAACCAAGATTTCGCACGCATCCGCCGCGAGTTTTACCAAGACATGGGCGTGCCATTGCCCGGCATTAGCCTGCGCATTGCTTCGCAATTGAATGATGACACCTACCGGATTTCGATTCGCGGCGTCCCCGTCGCGCAAGGCAATCTCAAACCCACCAGCGCAACCGCACTGCCCACACCACCTAGCGACAAAATGGCAGCGGATTTGGTAGCCAGTGGCACGCGTCCCACACCCGACAATATTCAGGCCATCAGCTTCCATCTGGCGTATGTATTGCGCAAACACGCGTCGGAATTCATCGGCATTCAAGAAATGCACACCCTTTATAACAAGTTGGAACAAGCCAGTTACACCGAACTGGTGCGCGAGGTGCAACGTGCGGTCAACACCCCGAAAACCGTGGATGTATTCCGGCGTTTGCTGAATGAAGGCATATCCATCCGCGATCTTCGCCAAATTCTCGGCACGCTGGTCGAATTTGGCGAAATGGAAAAAGATACCAGCATGTTGGCCGAACGGGTACGCATCAGCCTCAAACGCCAATTGTCTTACACCTTTACCAATGGCACGGGCGTATTGCCGGTCTACATGTTCGCCCCCGAAACCGAGAAATTGCTGCAAAACAGCCTGCGCCAAACCCCCAATGGCGTATTTTTCGCACTTAACCCTGAAGCGACGGAGCAATTCACCAGCGCCTTACGGGAGCTCGAAACCGAACACGCCAAAGATAAAGTGCGCCCGGTTATTCTCACCAATTTGGAATTGCGCCGCCATATTCGCCGCCACCTCGAAACCAGCTTCCCCGACTTGCCGGTCATCTCAGTGCAGGAACTCACCACCAGCATTTCCCTCAATCCGATTGGCGAGATCAGGCTGACATGAGACCGCGTACCCCCCTGAGCCACGTCACCGAACGTTTACGCAATAACCTCGAAAAATGCACACCACTGGTATTGCACGGGCGCATTGTGCAAGTCACCGGCACGGTGGTTCGTGCCATTGTGCCGCGCGTCAAACTCGGCGAATTATGCTTGTTAAAAAACAGCGGTGATCCACGCGAAATTCCGGCGGAAGTGATCGGTTTTGAGCAAAATATTGCACTACTTGCCCCGATCGGCGATATGCAAGGCGTATCCGCGCATACCCAAGTGATTACCACTGGCAAAATGCTCGAAGTCGGCGTTGGTGAACACCTGCGCGGCTGCGTACTCGATGGCATTGGGCGCGTGCAAGAAAATCCAAACAGAGCGATGCCGACTTTCACCGAATATTACCCGATTTATGCTAATCCGCCCGACCCACTATCGCGTGACCGGGTGGGTACTCCGCTCTCCTTAGGGATTCGCTCGATGGATGCACTGATTACTTGCGGTATCGGGCAGCGCATCGGTGTATTCGCGGGTGCCGGTGTCGGCAAAAGCTCATTGCTCAGCATGTTGGTGCAACACGCGGCGGTGGACGTTTACGTCGTCGCCCTCATCGGCGAACGTGGACGGGAAGTGCGCGAATTCATGGAAGAAGCCTTGGGCGAGGCGGGGATGCAAAAAACCGTTCTCATCGTTGCCACCTCTGACCGCCCGGCGATTGAGCGTCTCAAAGCCGCTTATGTTGCCACCGCAGTTGCCGAATACTTCCGCGACAAAGGCAATAATGTGTTATTGCTAATGGACTCGCTGACCCGTTTTGCGCGGGCGCAACGCGAAATCGGCTTAGCCGCTGGGGAAGCCCCCGCCCGACGCGGCTTTCCACCGTCGGTATTTTCGGAATTGCCCAAACTGGTGGAACGCGCAGGCAATTCAGACAAAGGTTCAATCACCGCGTTTTACACCGTGCTGGTGGAAGGCGATGACATGAGCGACCCGATTGCGGATGAAGTACGTTCCTTGCTGGATGGACACATTATGCTGTCACGCGACCTAGCGGCGGGCAATCATTATCCAGCGGTCGACATCCTCGCCAGTCTGAGCCGGATTATGCCGCAACTGGTTAGCCCTCAACACCGTGCCGCTGCCGCACACTTGCGTACTTTGATGGCGAAACACAAAGAAATCGAATTTTTGCTGCGCGTCGGTGAATACAAACACGGCTCCGACCCGCTCGCAGACGAAGCCATTCGTAAAATGGATGAAATTTTGCGCTTTCTTAAACAGCCTTCCCACGAATATTCCAGTTTTGATGACACCATCAACTGGCTAATCCAACTGGCAGGATAATCGCCATGAGCTTAGAACAATTAAAAACCATTCGCGCCCGCCGCATGGAACAACGTTTCATCGAATTGCAAGAACAACGCCGCATCTTGCAAACGCACGAACAACAACTGCATGAAAAGGAACAACAACTGGTCAGTTTCGGACAATGGCGACTGGAGCATCAGGAAGCGCTATTTGCCAACCTGAAAAACCAACCGTTCGCCCCGCAAATGCTGTTTGAATACCAAAAAAATTTGGACGACTTGCGCGTGGAAGAAGAACGCCTACGCGCTGAACTCGCCGCCGCCCAACAAGGCTTGCAAACGGCAGTCACGCACGTCCAAACCGCACAGCAGCATTCCAGCGAGGCTAACCTGAAACTGGAAAAGCTCAAGGAAATGATTAAAATACAGGACGGTAAAAAGTCCCACGAAGAGCTTGCTCAATAATCTGAATTTGTTGTTCCAGACTCGCATTCACGATGCCCAAATCCGACTCCAGAACGCAGCCATCGACGGCTACTTGGTCATCGCCGACCACTTCCAAGCTGCTAAAACGGTGCGGAATGGCATCCAATTGCTCCGAAATCGTTGCCTGCATCTGCGGGTGAACCCGAACCAACAATTTATGGCTGCCGCGCACCAATTCCAAACCACCCAACACCGCTTGCCGAACCCGTTCATCTTGGTCAAAGCTGTGAATCACTTTGCGCACCGCACCGGCGACCAATTCCACTAACTCGCCTTCCAGCGCCATTAGCGTGTCATTGACCCGCCCGGTAAATAGCACCATTTTTTCGGCGGCTTCCTGATCGGCACGTTCGCGCCCTTGTTCCAAACCGCGTTTAATCGAACGCCCCAGCGCCACCGACATGATTTCTTCACGCTGGCGGTGACGCGTTTCCAGATCGGACGCTAAACGTTCATACGCGACCAATTCCTCATAATCCGCCGCTTTCAGGACTTTTTGACCGGCGCGTAATTGTGCTGCTACCGGCTTAATTGAAAAGAATTTTGCCATCGCGACTGACCCCCATTTTAATTTCTATTGCTACTTTTTGTACTAACACTGCGCATTCAGCGGCTTGTGCATCCAAGGCTTGCCCAGATTTTGCGTAACGCTTCCACAGCACATAATATTCGCGCTCCAACTTATAGACCAAACGCTTCCAGAAAGACGGTGGATAACCGGCAAATGCCGCCCGCAAACACAGCATTCCCGCCAACACAAAACGCTTTTTCAAACCGATGGGCGAGGGAAACGCAATGTCCGCACTGATATTGTGAGTCAGCAACGGTGCACGCTGTTGCGCGAAACGGTACAAGTCATCGCCCAAGACTTGCTGGGTTTTAATGAGGTCTTCGCGGGTTACAATGCGGCGCAATAACTGAAAATGGAACATCGCTCCCAAGTACAACACCAATTGCCCCAGCTCTTGCCCACGCCATAAGGCCAGGCGCGTCAAGGGCTTGCTGAAATCAAAAAATACGCTGTCGTGCAAGCCCAAGCGCTGCATCATGTGCTTCAGTAAGCGGCTTTCCCCGCGTTCTTGCCCCAACAACGACTGCATCACTTTGCCATCGGGCATGGTTGCCAACCAACTGGGATGAATGTACGAATCTGGGCGAAAATTAAAGCGCCACACCGCTTGCGAAAATTCGTCAGTAATATCGAAGTGATTAGAAATGCTCATAATGCCAACGTTATAGTATTCAATATCTCGGCATTATTGCCTGCTCACACCACAGTAAGCAGGTATTTCCTGACAAAACTACTCGCCAGACTGAATCAGCGGTAGCCTAAGCCCGTGACTTGTTTGTGCAGCTTGGCGTTTTCATCGCTCAAATGGCGTACCAGAAAATCGAGGCTGCGCACCACAAACTCCAGCAAATTGGTGGCAATGTACGGCTCTTCGATACGGATGCGGTTGTACATCTGGCGGTTAATTTCCAGCAAACGCACCCCGCTGCGCCGTGCTTTCAAACGCACGGTGCGTGGCTGGCGGTCAAAGAAAGACATTTCGCCCACCAAACTGCCGGGGTCTAATTGCCCGACTTCAAATTCGCGCTCCCCATCCACTTGCAGTAATTTGACTGCGCCGCCAATGACCAAATAAAAACGGTCGCTAATTTCGCCAATGTCGGCCACGATTTCTTGCGAACCTAACTCACGCAGGCGGGTATAACGCAAAAATCGCACAACTTCATCATCCGTCAAGGCGGCACAAAACTCCGCACAGGTATCTTTAATTTGCTGTAATAATTGAGAATTTACGTGGTTCATGGTGCGTGATCCGGCAATCAGTTAAATTGCCTGCATTATACGCGCAGAAGTACGCGTTGTCGGCAAGCACGGCGTATAATCTCTTTCATTTTAACCCAAACAGGAGCACGCCTTATGAGCATTAGTAACGAAGCAGTCGCGGCCATGATTCAGGCACATTTACCTGATGCCCAAGTCACCATCAACGGTGATGGCTACAAATACGAAGCCGACGTGATTAGCGACGCCTTTGCGGGATTAAACACCCTCAAACGCCATCAACTGGTATACGCCGCCGTCAATGACGCCATTACCGCCGGTCAACTTCATGCGTTGACGATTCGCGCCAAAACCCCAGCGGAAACCGCGTAATGGATGAAAAAACCCGCACGCAACACCCCGTGCTGCAACCGATCAGTGATCAAGAACTCACGCGCGAAAGCTGGAAAATCTTCCAAATCATGGGCGAATTTGTGGACGGTTTTGAACGCCTTGCCCACTTACGCCCGTCCGTCAGCATCTTTGGTTCCGCACGCACCTCGACCGATGATCCGCTGTATCAATTGACCGAAACGATTGCCCACAAACTCTCGGATGCGGGCTTTGCGGTGGTCAGTGGCGGCGGCCCCGGCATTATGGAAGCGGCGAATAAAGGCGCTCAGCGTGGCAAATCCCCCAGTATCGGTTTAAACATTCAGCTCGCGCACGAGCAACATTCCAACCAATATCAGGATATTTCGCTGTATTTCCGGCATTTTTTCTCGCGCAAAGTCATGTTCGTGAAACACGCTTCCGCCTACGTGGTCATGCCCGGTGGCTTTGGCACACTGGATGAATTGGCGGAAATCCTAACCCTAGTGCAAACCGCCAAAACCCGCAAAATTCCCATCGTGCTGGTGCACACCCCGTTCTGGGAAGGCTTGGTCGGATGGTTCAAGCACACCCTGATAAAACAAGGTACAATCTCAGCAGGCGATTTGGATCTGTTTGTCCTGTTGGATGACGCCGATGCAATCGTCGAGCACATTTTTGGTTACTACGAACGCGCAGTGTCGGGGCCATCCGCTGAAGAACGCGCGAAATTCATGGAGTTATAACAACAATGAACACACAACAATGGCTAACACTGGCATTCATCGCGCTGTTTAGCACCACGATTCATGCCGAAGAAACCACTACCGATGCTGATATTGCCAGCAAAATAAAGGTGGAAACGATCCGTGTCACCGACGATTTCGGCACGATTGAAGAAGAGCGCGTACCCGCCATGCGCAGCGAAATTCGCTACGTACCGGCTAATGGCGAAGGCGGTTATAATTTGGTCGATTCAGTCAGCTCCCAAGGCAAAAGTCAAAATGCTCACCAAAACCGTGACATGATGATTCCAAGCTGGAACGTCCTCTCCTGGTAAATGCATGTCAGTTTATACCCCCGTCAGCGCCACCGAACTCGAAACCTTTCTGCATGAATACTCTGTCGGAGCGCTGACGGATTATGCCGGTATTAATGCGGGTGTCGAAAACAGCAATTTTTTCGTCACCACCACGCACGGGGCATATGTCCTGACCCTGTTTGAGCACCATACCCCGGCGGAATTGGGTTATTTTCTCGATCTTATGCAACATTGGGCGGATGCCGGTATTCCCGTGGCTCGCCCCATTCCCAACCGTGCGGGGCAATTACTGGGTACGCTCAAGCACAAACCCGCTGCGTTAGTGCTGCGTTTAGCAGGGCAACACATCGAGCACCCTACCCCCGAACAATGCGCCGCACTCGGCACGGCACTCGCGCACCTGCATCTTGCCGGGCAAACCTTCCCGCCACAACGCGCCCCTGATCGGGGGCATGATTGGCGAATGCACACGGCTTCACGCTTGCTGCCACACCTGAACCCAGCCGATGCCGCCTTGCTGCAAACCGAAATGGCATTCCAGCAAAGCATTCCGTTTGCGCAACTTCCCAGCGGTACGATTCACGCGGATTTGTTTCGGGATAATGTGCTGTTCCAGGATGGTCATCTGAGCGGTGTTTTGGATGTGTATTTTGCCTGCTACGATAACTGGTTGTATGACCTAGCAATCGTGGTCAATGACTGGTGCTGCAACGCGGATGGCGCTTTGGATGCCGCGCGGATGCAGGCTTGCGTCGAAGCTTATCAGCAAGTACGCCCTTGGCAAGCGATTGAGCAACGTTATTGGCAGGCACTGCTACGCGCGGCAGCATTGCGCTTCTGGCTTTCACGCTTGGATGCAGCCTTGAATCCACCGGCTGGCGAGATGATTTTGCAAAAAGACCCCGCAGAATTCCGTAACAAGCTGTTACAACGCATCAACGAAACCAATGTAACGGTCGACGCGAGGCGCTTATTGTGCCCTCTGCCGGTCATTCGGGTGCAAACAGCGGTCGAAAATTTGCCTGCGGGCGTTAAGATGACGGCTATCTGCACCGACCCCGGCGCACTGCACGATATTCCGGCATGGGCACGCATTCACGGGCACACGGTATTGGAAACGCGCAGTGAAGGGCGTGAACATGTCATCGTTTTACAAACAGGTGGGACACAATGAACGGACACACGCACGGCGTCGCCGATACTCGCAACGAGGATAAAAGTCGCAAAGCCGTTACCAGTCGCGTCGCCTTCGTTGGCATGAGTGTGAATATTTTTCTAGTGATTGCGCAAATCATCGGCGGTATTCTCACCCATTCGCAAGCACTGATTGCGGATGCCATGCACACGTTGTCGGATTTAGTTGGCGATATCGTGGTGTTATTTGCGGCTCATCATGCCAGCAAAGCCGCTGATGCAAACCACCCTTACGGGCATGGGCGCATTGAAACCCTCGCCACCGTGATTCTCGGCTTATTATTAGGCGGTGTCGCTGCGGCAATTTTCTTGCAAGCTTGGGACAGACTCGCAGGCGACGCTCCGCTTGTGACCCCTGAACCGGGCGCGATGGCGATTGCGGCGTTGGCGATTATTGGCAAAGAAGGGCTATACCACTACACCGTACACGTTGCTAAGCGCATCAGCTCCCCGATGCTCAAAGCCAGTGCTTGGCACCACCGTTCGGATGCAATTTCCTCGGTACTGGTGTTGCTGGCGATTGGTGGGGCGCAATTGGGTTTTCCATGGCTGGATTCGGTAGCCGCTATTTTGGTCGCCATAATGATTTTTTACATGGCAATCCAGCTCATTTTGGAAAGCACCAGTGAATTGGTGGATACCGGGTTGGATGCGCAGGAAGTCCAAGACATGCGTGACTTTATTTGTGCTATCGACGGCGTGGAGAGCGTGCATTTATTACGCACGCGGCGCATGGGCGGACGCGTGTTAGCCGATGCGCATTTGCAAGTCGACGGGCGCATCAGCGTTTCCGAAGGCCATCACATCAGCGATACGGTGATGTATCGCTTGCGGCGGCAATTTCCGGCTATCAGTGACGTTGTTATCCACATTGATCCTGAAGACGATGAAATCGTGCATCCCAGCAAAAATCTGCCCTCGCGAGTTGAATTATTAGCCACACTGCAAGCGCTACCGGAAACAGCAGCGTTATGGGATAACATCGACGATCTCACTTTGCATTACCAAGGCGGCAAACTTCATCTTGACGTTATTCTACGGGAAGCGTCTACCGCAACAGCACTCGCAGCCTTTCAACAGGCTTGCAGCAGCATTCCCAGCATAGAGTGCATTAATTTTTTCACCAGAATAGTGCATTAGCAACTTTTCAAGCCTTGTTTTGGTGATTGCAAAGCCCTTCCTTCTGGTCTGACTTGATCAGGGAAGGTATTTCTTAAAAATGGCATAAAAATTGCATTTAACCTCATTATTTCAGATTCAATGCATTGAAAGAGGTTAACAGATGAGTAGCAATTTCGCGCGTACCCAAGCAATCCAAACCATTAGCCAACGTTCCCCGCTGGATCTCGGCAAGACCGAGCCATTGAGCAAAATCTGGGCTTGTGACGTTTTCAATCTGGCACGCATGGAAGAATGCCTCTCCAAATCTGCCTTTAAAGCCATGAAGAAAACTTTCCAGACCGGCGCACCGCTCGACCCAGCGGCGGCGGATGTGGTGGCTGCTGCGATGAAAGAATGGGCGATGTCCAAAGGCGCGAAATTCTTTTCACACATTTTTTACCCGATGACCAATGCCACGGCTGAAAAGCACGACGGCTTCATCATCAGCAACCCGGAAGGCAATGCCATCACCGATTTCAGCGGCAGCCTGCTGATCAAAGGTGAACCAGACGGCTCGTCTTTCCCGAACGGCAGTATCCGTGCCACCAACTCCGCACGCGGTTACACCGCATGGGATCCGACTAGCCCTGCGTACATTATGCACACGGATAATGGCGCAACCCTGATGATTCCGTGCGTATTCTTATCATGGACGGGCGAATCACTCGACAAAAAAATCCCCTTGCTGCGCTCCAACGCCGCCATGAACACCGCTGCCCAGCGCGTGTTGAAGCTGATGGGAGAAACCGACATTGCCACCTTGAATTCAAGCTGCGGTGCCGAGCAAGAATACTTCCTGATCGACGAAGCCTTCGCCAATGCACGCCCTGATATTTTACTCTCTGGGCGCACCTTATTCGGTGCAGCCCCGGCGAAAGGTCAGCAATTCGATGACCATTATTTCGGTGCAATCCCAGAGCGTGTGCAAGTCTACATGCAAGACATTGAAGACAAGCTCTACCGCCTCGGCATCCCTGCCAAAACGCACCACAACGAAGTCGCACCGGGTCAGTTTGAAATTGCCCCTTATTTTGAAGCAGCAAACGTGGCAGCCGATCACCAGCAATTGCTGATGACTGTCATGAAAACCACCGCCAAAGCCCACGGTTTCCTGTGCATGTTGCACGAAAAACCGTTTGCGGGCGTCAACGGCTCAGGCAAACACGTCAACTGGTCGGTTGGTAACAGCACTCAAGGTAACTTGCTTGACCCCGGCAGCACGCCTGAAGAGAACCTGCACTTCTTGGCCTTCTGTGGTGCAGTTATCCGTGGCGTGCACTTGTTTGGACCATTGTTGCGGGCGGTTATCGCCTCCGCCTCTAACGACCACCGCTTGGGCGCCAACGAAGCCCCCCCAGCGATTTTATCCGTTTACTTGGGCGATCAGCTCGAACAAGTCTTTAACGACATCAAAGCCGGTAAAATCCTCAAAACCGAAAAAGGCGGTCAAATGGATTTGGGTCTGTCGCAGATTCTGAAATTTGAACGCGACCCCGGCGACCGCAATCGCACATCGCCTTTCGCATTCACCGGCAACCGTTTTGAATTCCGCGCGGTCGGCTCGTCACAATCCGTGTCTGGTCCCTTGGTTGCGATGAACACCATTTTGGCAGACTCCCTGAACTGGATGGCTGACAAACTGGAAGTCGAATTAAACAGCGGCAAAGACGTTGCCAGTGCTACGCTGGCAGTGCTGAAAGTCGTGATGGAACAACACGGGAATGTGGTGTTCGGCGGCAACGGCTATTCCCCAGAATGGCACAAAGCAGCGGTTGTCGAACGCGGTTTGAAAAACCTGCCAACCTCGGCGGATGCGCTGCCGGAATTGTTGAGCCAAGAAATTTCCAGCTTATTTGAGCGCACCGGCGTGTTGACCCTCACCGAGCTGCACAGCCGCTTTGAAGTTTACGCTGAGCAATACATCAACAGCATCGACGTCGAAGCCAAGCTGATGATTAATATGGCAACCACCATGGTTTATCCGGCGGCGGTCACTTACTTATCCGAATTGGCAGCAACCGCTGGCAATCTGCAAGACTTGGGCATTATGCTGGATAACGGTATCGCGAACAGCGTCGCCACTGAAGCCAATGCCATGATGGTTGCCGTTGGCAAACTGAGCGAAGCCCGCGCCAAACACGACTTCGACAGTGTGCAAGATCACATGACCTTCTTAGCGAGCACGGTACGCGGCTTAATGACCGAAGTCCGTACTCACGCCGACACACTCGAAACCCTGATTGCGGATGAGATGTGGCCATTACCCAAATACAGCGAAATGCTGTTCATCAAGTAAGGCATAATACCCGTTAGAAAGGCGCGATTTATCGCGCCTTTCTTTTGCCCGTTATTTACAGCCCCCCTTAGTCTGAGTAACATCCCTGTTTATCAGAAAAACCATCCGTTACCCATTCATTAGGAGACACATCATGTCTGCACAAGACGTTCTAAACATGATCAAAGACAACGACGCCAAATACGTCGATTTCCGCTTCACCGACACCAGTGGCAAGGAGCATCACGTCACGGTTCCGGCGCACACGGTCGAAGAAGACACCTTCACTGAAGGCAAAATGTTCGATGGTTCTTCTATTTCTGGTTGGAAAGGCATCAACGAATCCGACATGATCCTCATGCCCGATCCGGCAACGGCTTTCGTCGACCCGTTCTTCCAAGACGTTACTGTCAACGTTACTTGCGGCATCGTTGACCCAACCACCATGGAAGGCTACGAGCGTGACCCGCGTTCCATCGCGATGCGTGCCGAAGCTTACCTGAAATCCACCGGCATTGCGGATACCGCCTTCTTTGGCCCCGAACCTGAATTTTTCATCTTTGATGACGTGCGCTGGGGTTCGGACATGAGCGGCACTTTCGTCAAAATTGACTCACAAGAAGCGGGTTGGAACTCTGACAAAGTGTACCCTGATGGCAATATGGGGCACCGTCCGGGTGTTAAAGGCGGCTATTTCCCGGTTCCGCCGGTTGATTCCCTGCACGACATTCGTTCCACCATGTGTAACATTCTGGAAGAAGTCGGCGTCCCTGTCGAAGTGCACCATCATGAAGTCGCTACCGCTGGTCAGTGCGAAATCGGTACGCGTTTCGCCACCCTAACCACTCGCGCTGACTGGACACAACGTCAAAAATACGTCATTCACAACGTTGCTCACCAATACGGCAAAACCGCCACCTTTATGCCTAAACCCATCGTTGGCGACAACGGCTCTGGGATGCACGTGCACATGTCATTGGCAAAAGACGGCGTGAACACCTTTGCAGGTGACGGCTATGCCGGTTTGTCTGAAACCGCGCTGTACTACATCGGCGGTGTCATCAAGCACGCCAAAGCGCTGAATGCGATCACTAACCCTGGCACAAACTCTTACAAGCGGTTGGTTCCGGGCTTTGAAGCGCCGGTTATGCTGGCGTATTCCGCACGCAACCGTTCCGCGTCTATCCGCATCCCATTCGTGGCCAGCCCGAAAGGTCGCCGTATCGAAGTGCGCTTCCCTGACCCTTCTGCCAACCCTTACCTCGCGTTTGCCGCACTAATGATGGCAGGCTTGGACGGTATCAAGAATAAAATCCACCCCGGCGAAGCGATGGACAAAGACCTGTACGACCTGCCACCGGAAGAAGACAAGCTCATCCCACGCGTTTGCCATTCACTGGACATGGCTTTGGACGCACTGGATAAAGACCGCGAATTCCTGACCGCAGGCGGCGTATTCAGCAATGACATGATCGACGCTTTCATCGAGTTGAAAATGCAAGAAGTGACGCGCTTCCGCATGACCACTCACCCGGTTGAATTTGATATGTACTACTCGCTCTAAGCGGTTTTACGCACTCACGCAATAAAAAACGCCCCTTAATCGGGGCGTTTTTCTATCCAGCGCCTCACTGCAAGCACTGCTCGTATGGCACTCCCGTCAACTTGCCCACAATTTCAACGGCTGCCAGCTCTACCAACGAACGCACCGCTTGCGCTTGTCCCTCGTTACGGCTTAAATTTATATCGAAATAAACCCCGAACTTATTAATACTGGCATCCGCATCCAATGAATCACCGCGCTGGAAAATTGCTACGGAATTCTTCGAGGAAACGCCGGGTACCACACTCATGTCTTCAGTGCTCACCACATTCAAATCCAAAGCCACAACACTGAGAGAAGACCCACGCGCTGCACCCAAACCACCATCGCGTCGTGCAAATAAACCGATACTTGCGTCAACACTGGTGACACCTTTATCAAATTGACTAATAGAACCTTGAATGTCGTACAAGGGCATTGCCTCATAAACTTTATTATTGTTAGCCGCTTTCAAAAAAGAAATAAGATTGCCCGAATCCTTACCGTATAAAATAAGTTTGATACCGTGGCTTCTGTAAGTCATTTCAGAAATGGCTGAAACCAGCATATCCCGAACGCCGGTTTTAACTGCTTCTGTTTTATCGTCAATGTCTTCGACCATCACGGGAATGTCTCGAATATTTCTCGACAACATTAGGCGATCCATACAGCTTAATGAATCTGAAAAGTTAGTCACATTCTTATAAGGCGCACCGTTTGGCCCTTGTTTTATTTCGGCAAACTCACTTTCTAATTTATCATCTAAACGTGAATCAATATTTGCACAGCCACACAATATTGTGGCACAAATCATTACTAATGAATTTTTTATATTTTTCATAAGTATATTTTTAACACTCCAGAATTATTATTTTTATATTAGTTGTATTTAGTACTTATACTTTCCCAAACAGAAAGAATGGTAATGCCGAAAAGCGTAACGCCGTTAGCGGCAATTATTGGCCTGCATAATATCACCTTGCACGAAAACGATAATATCGTTTGGCACACCCGCCGTATCATCCAGCACAACGTTCCCCACATTAATATCGCAACCTGCCGTATCCAACGTACCTGTTGCAAAGGTATCAACGTCCGTGCCCGTATCGCGGGCATCCACACCGTAAGCACGCAACTGCGCCCGTGTTTTGGCAAACGTGGCCGACATATCCATCATAGAAGGCGGTGCACTGCCTTCCGGCAAAGCCAAAACTGCGGTGGCACTCACGGTTAAAGCAGTAAACAATAAATACTGCACTGGTAAACATTTCATGGGTAATCTCCCTGATAAACAGCCCCCGCTCTTTAAAATAAGGGCGGGGACATTTTCACTTATTTAGACTGGGTAGTGTCTTCATAAATAGTCGCAATAGTAGCCGACTGAGAGCCTTTCTGCCCGGTTTGTTTTTGATAGATCTTTGAATTATGGACATAGATTTTTGCCCGACCATCAAACTTATCGTTAACATGAGAAATGATCGCACGTTGCGTCAAATCAGTACCGTCTTGTGCTTGGTAAATTTCAACATCGTGAATCAACATATCAACATCGACATCGGTCGCAAATGCGGAAGCGCTTGACAACAACAACGCGGCAGAAAGTGCTGCAATCCCTTTCATAACTTTAATACTCCATAATATTTCACTAATCTACACTCATCCCCTCGCTGGGGACTAAATAAGCATAAGCCATATTCTGTAATATTCAAGCAACAATCGTGCTTTTTTAAACAAAATTTTTTAACTGGTCATTGCTTATTCTTTATATAGTTTATTAAAAATAAACATTAATAAAGTTGATCTTATATTTTATTTCAAAGATCTAACTAAAAAATAAACAATATGCTATTTTTTCCATAAATTTTTTTTGTTCAAAAGATTAAAAATAACTCTAAATCCCAAAGAATATTTGCTTATAATTAAGTTATGTAACGGAGAATAATGATGAACTCGATACAGTTCTGCGGCATCAGGTTTCGCGGCTTAGAACAGGCGGAATTATTCAAGGAAGATAGCGCGACGCACTTTGTTGTTACCGTCAATGCAGAGTTCATTGTCAAAGCCAGCCGTAACAAACTGTTCCGTGACATTATCAATGCTAATTGCGCCACTTTCGATGGTCAGATTCCCTACTTTTTTGCACGCTTATTAAACCCCACCAAACACTTTAGTAAAATCAGTGGCTCAGACTTCATTTATGATGCTTGTGAGCACGCCCAACAACACGGTAAAAGCTTGTTTTTATTGGGTGGAACTGCCACAGCAAACGCCGTGGCAGTGCAACGCATACGGGCGACCTACGCCCTAAACATTGCAGGCTACTCACCGCCTTACGCCACCTACCCTTTCAGCCCTGCCCACAATGACGCCATCAGAGCGCAAATCAGCCAATTCAAACCCGATTTTTTGTTCGTCGCGTTTGGTTCGGTGAAACAAGAGTATTGGATTAACGACAACCTCGGCTTCCTGCAACAGCAACAGGTGCGTTTAGCCGTGGGCTGCGGTGGAACGTTCGATTTCGTCGCAGGGCAAGTAAAACGTGCGCCGCGCCTGTTGCAACAAGCGGGTCTGGAAGGTCTTTGGCGCTTGGTCACGGAACCGCGTCTGTTCCGGCTCAAGCGCCTGCTGGAAAGCACGCTATTTTTCAGCGTGCTGTACAATCACCATTTATCATGGCGTAAGCATTCGGTTTAAACATCTTCGACTTCCAATTCCTTAAGTTTGCGGGTGAGCGTATTGCGCCCCCACCCCAGCAAATCCGCCGCTTCAATCTTGCGCCCGCCGGTTTTCTTGAGTGCCGCCTGCAACAGAATGCGTTCAAAGATCGGGTTGAGTTCAGTCAGCAGATTAACGTCACCCTTATTGAGTTTGTAATCGGCAAAATGCGCCAAGGCTTTTTCCCAATTATCCGGCACTTCGGTTTTACCCGGATCGACTTCAAGCAATTCTGCTGGAAGATCATCCATGACAATTTCACGCCCGGATGCCATCACCGTCAACCAGCGGCAAGTGTTTTCCAATTGGCGCACATTGCCCTGCCAAGGCAGGGTTTGCAGGTGCTCTGTCACCCGTGTGGACAAAGATTTAACCTCCACCTGTAACTCTTCCGCCGCACGGTGCAAAAAGTGATTCAACAATAACGGAATGTCTTCGCGGCGCTCACGCAACGGTGGATTATGAATGCGGATAACATTCAAGCGGTGGAACAAATCCTCACGGAATTGCCCCTTGTGTACCAACTCTTCCAAATGCTGGTGCGTTGCTGCAATGATGCGCACATCGACTTTCACCGGGGTATGCCCACCGACGCGGTAAAAGGTGCCTTCCGCCAACACGCGCAGCAAACGGGTTTGCAATTCGGCAGGCATATCGCCAATTTCGTCCAAAAACAGTGCGCCGCCGTCGGCTTGTTCAAAGCGTCCTTTGCGTTGTGCATAAGCGCCCGTGAATGCACCTTTTTCGTGCCCAAACAGTTCGGACTCTAGCAACTCGCGCGGAATCGCGGCGGTATTCAGCGCAATAAACGGCTTGGTAGAACGCGGGCTGTGGGTGTGCAAGGCTTTGGCAACCAATTCCTTGCCGGTGCCGGATTCGCCGGTAATCAGCGCGGTAATGCTGGATTTGGATAAGCGCCCAATCGCCCGAAACACTTCCTGCATGGCGGGTGCGTGCCCAATAATATCGCGCCCCCCCAGCAACTCCAGCACCGGATCGGCCGCTTTTTCGCCTTCACGCTCGCGGCGCATTTTGCAGGCGCGGCGCACCAATTCCAGCGCGTCATTCACATCGAACGGCTTGGGCAGGTATTCAAATGCGCCGCCTTGGTAGGCCGATACTGCGCTTTCAAGATCGGAATGCGCGGTCATAATGATCACCGGAATCATCGGGTGTTCGCGCTGCATCCGTTCCAATAAAATCAGTCCATCCGTACCCGGCATCCGAATATCGGTAATCAGCGCATCGGGTTGTTCCGTGCGCAACGCGGTAATGACTTGATCGGCAGTCTCGAAACTGCGCACGTCAATGCCTGCTTTTTGCAGAGTACGTTCCAATACCCAGCGGATCGAGCGATCATCATCCGCAACCCAGACGTTTTCAACAGGCAGCATGGTCTTCCTCCAATGGAATCAGAATCGAAAAACACGTATTTCCGGGAACCGATTCGCAATGAATCAAGCCCTTATGACGGCGTACCAAGGTTTGTGCGATTGCCAAACCCAGACCACTACCTTCGGAGTGTCCGCTAACCATGGGCAAGAATAATTTATCCTGCAAATGTTCTGGCACGCCGGGGCCATTGTCGCAAATATCAACTTTCAGCACGTGGCGGTAGCGAATTTGTTGGATGGTGAATTGCCGTAAAATGCGCGTGCGCAATAAAATTAACCCACTGCCCGCCAACGCGCGGGTGGCGTTATTAACAATATTGAGCACCACTTGCACCAATTGATTACGATCGCCTTGAAATTCCGGCAAACTGGGATCGTAATCGCGGATAAACTGCACATCAGCCGCTACTTCTGCGCTGACGAGATGCCGTACATGCTCCAATACTTCATGGATATTCACGCTCTCGGTATGCGGCAAGCGGCTAGGGCCTAACATGCCATCAACCAAATGCTTGAGGCGGTCAGCTTCGGAAATAATGATTTGGGTATACTCTTTGAGTTCGGGGCTGTCTAACTCGCCCTCTAACAATTGAGCAGCACCGCGCAAACCGCCCAGCGGGTTTTTGATTTCGTGTGCAATCCCGCGCACCAACTCATGCACGGCTTGTTGTTGGTGAATGACCTGATCTTCGCGCACAATGCGCAATTTGCGGTCAATGCGATGCACCTCCAGCAATAAGTGATTATGCCAGTCGCGCAAGGTAATCGGAGTAATCACGCAATCAATGGTAATGGCTTCGCTACTGGCCAGTTCAATCGGGCATTCGCGAATGGATTGCGGGTCGCTCAAACGCAACGCCAGTTCCAAATGCTCCAGCACTTCCCGGCTGCGTAATAACGACGAAACAGGCATTCCCATCGCCCGCTGCTGACTCTGCCCAAACAGTATTTCAGCCGATTGATTCATGTAAACAACCGCAAGCCCTGTATCTAGCACCACAATGGCGCAAGTCAGGGTATCCAGTAGGTCACTTTTTTTCAGGCTAGTATTATTCATTACAAAAACAATGCAAGTTCAGTGCCATAAAAATTTACTCATGCTTTTCAGTGTTTTAGGATTAGAACATACGCAAGCGTTCGGTATGCCCCCCTATAAAGCACCAAAACAGTGCAATTCATTTTATGCACCAAATGAGGGTAAATTACATCCCTAGGCATAAACGCGACACCGCACTGTCAACTTTTTGTCACTGGCAAAATTGCAGATTGTCGACAATTTTCACGAGTATACCCGGTAAACACGCCTTTTATCTGCCCAAACACCGCTTAAGAATCTACAAAATGTCGTGCAATCCCTGAAAATGTTTGTTTTGGTGATTGCTTGATGATTTGTATTCAGGCTAAACTCATGGGGTTTATACAACAACGGAGGAGTCTTATTATGTTAGATAGGTCTGCAAAGGCGTACTGGGCAGCGAACGTTCGCTTGCTCTCTATTTGCTTGGTTATTTGGTTCGTCGTGTCGTTCGGTTTTGGTATTTTGTTGCTTGATCAACTGAATACCATCCAAATCGGCGGTTACAAACTTGGTTTCTGGTTCGCCCAGCAAGGTTCAATTTACGTGTTCGTGGCTTTGATTTTCTTCTATGCATGGCGCATGGGACAAATCGACCGCCAATTTGACGTTCACGAATAAGGAGAGAGACATGACAGAACTTGAAATTTGGACGTATTTAATTGTCGGCGCGAGCTTCGTGCTGTACTTTGCGATTGCATGGTGGGCGCGTGCTGGCTCTACCAGTGACTTTTACGTTGCAGGCGGCGGTGTTACCTCCATCCAAAACGGTATGGCAACAGCAGCGGACTGGATGTCAGCGGCTTCCTTCATCTCGATGGCGGGTATCATTGCTTTCAAAGGCTATGACGCTTCGGCTTACCTGATGGGTTGGACAGGTGGTTACGTACTGATGGCAATGCTATTAGCACCGTACCTGCGTAAATTCGGTAAATTTACCGTGCCTGAGTTCGTTGGCGACCGTTACTACTCCAGAACAGCGCGTATCGTGGCTGTGGCTTGCTTGATCGTTATTTCTTTGACTTATGTAATCGGTCAGATGAAAGGTGTAGGCGTTACCTTCTCACGTTTCTTGGGCGTTTCCATGGAAATGGGTCTGGTTGTGGGTATGGTCATCGTGTTCTTCTATGCGGCTTTCGGCGGCATGAAAGGCATTACCTACACGCAAATCGCGCAATACGTGGTGTTGATCTTGGCTTACACCATTCCGGCTATGTTCATCTCCTTCAACCTGACTGGCAACCCCATCCCACAATTGGGCTTAGGTTCTACCATGGGTGACGGCAGCGGTGTTTTCATGCTGGATAAACTGGATCAAGTCATCACCGAACTGGGCTTCAAGGCATACACTGTGCCAAGCGATTCCATGATTAACACTTTCATGTTAACCATGACGCTGATGATCGGTACAGCGGGTTTACCACACGTTATTATCCGTTTCTTCACCGTAGCTTCTGTTAAGGATGCACGTTCTTCTGCGGGTTGGGCATTGATCTTCATCGCTATCCTTTACACCACTGCACCAGCAGTTGGCGCAATGGCGCGTTTGAACTTGGTGAACACCATCCAAACCGGCGAAGTCGGTGCGGCTGATGGCAACTTGGCAATGGATGCACGTCCAGCATGGATGGCGAACTGGGAAAAAACCGGCTTGATCTCCTTCAAAGACAAGAACGGCGATGGCAAAATCCAGTACTACAACGACGGTGCTCTGAGCAAAGCGCAAGCTGACTTGGGCGCTGCTGAAAAAGCACTGAAAGAAGCGCAGGACAAAGCCGGTGATACCGCAGCCGCTCAAGCTAAGGTTGACACCGCTAAGACTGCGGCTGATGAAGCCATGACCAAGTACATGACTGACGAGAAGACCAAAAAGTTTGCTGATTTTGGTTGGAAAGGTAACGAAGTCACTAAAGTCGACAACGACATCATGGTACTGGCTAACCCAGAAATCGCAGGCTTGCCGAACTGGGTTATCGCACTGGTAGCCGCCGGTGGTATCGCAGCGGCACTGTCTACAGCAGCAGGCTTGTTGTTGGCGATCGCCTCTTCCGTTTCGCATGACTTGATGAAAGGTATCTTCACACCCAACATCTCTGAAAAGAACGAGTTGATGGCTTCCCGTATCGCAATCACCATCGCTATCATTCTGGCAGGCTACATGGGTATGAACCCACCGGGCTTTGCGGCAGAAGTCGTGGCGCTGGCGTTTGGTTTGGCGGCATCCTCCATCTTCCCTGTGCTGATGATGGGTATCTTCTCCAAGCGCATGAACACTGCGGGTGCTATCTCCGGGATGTTGGCGGGTATCGGCTTGACACTGGTATACATTTTCTGGTTCAAAGGCTGGTTCTTCATCAAGGGCACAGAAATGGCGCCTAACATTCCCGCGAACTGGTTCTTGGGTATCTCCCCTGAAGCGTTTGGTACAATCGGTGCGATTGCGAACTTCGTGGTTGCATTTATCGTTTCCCGCTTTACCGCTCCGCCACCAGAACATATTCAACACTTGGTTGAAGACGTTCGTATCCCACGTGGTGCGGGTGCTGCTACTCACTAAATCGACTCTCCACTCGATTTGAAAAAAGACTCCTTCGGGGGTCTTTTTTTTGGCATAATCGGGCTGTTATGCAGCAGCAAAAGGTGTGATGAATGAAATCGACGTTCCCGTTAGCCTGTTTTACCGGACTTCTTACGTTACTACTGCCCGCTCTCAGTTTTGCCAGTAACGGCGGCGGTGGTACTGAAGTGGTTAATCTGACCGCCACCGCGTTGGGTTTAACGGCGTTAATTCTCTTCATTTTTGCGTATGGCTTGGTGATTGCGGAAGAACACCTGCACATGCGCAAATCCAAACCCGTGATTGTTGCGGCGGGCATTATCTGGGTACTGGTTGCGATTGCGTATACCAGCGCAGGCAGACAGGAACAGATGACTGAAATCCTCAATCACAACCTGCTGGAATACGGGCAGTTGTTCCTATTCCTGCTCGCCGCGATGACCTTCATCAATACTTTGGAAGAGCGCAATATGTTTGCGGCGTTACGCTCTTGGTTGGTATCCAGAGGCTTTTCGCTGTATTGGATTTTCTGGATCACCGGGTTGATGGCATTTTTCATCTCCCCTGTCGCCGACAATTTAACGACGGCGCTGTTGATGGCAGCCGTGTTGATGGCGGTTGCTGCCGACAAACCCGCCTTTGTCGCGATGGGCTGTATCAACTTAGTCGTGGCGGCGAATGCAGGCGGCGCATGGAGTCCGTTTGGTGACATTACCACGCTGATGGTTTGGCAAGCGGGCTTAGTGAAATTTGGCGAATTTTTCGCATTATTTATTCCCTCGCTGCTCAATTGGTTTATCCCTGCACTGATCATGTCGTTCTTCGTTGAAAAAGGGAAACCGGCGGCGGTCAACGACAACGTGGCAGTCAAACGCGGGGGCTTTGTGGTGCTGGCGCTGTTCATTGCGACCATAGCCACCGCTGTCATCTTCCACAACTCACTGCACCTGCCGCCGGTGTTGGGGATGATGACCGGGCTTGGGGTGCTGCAAGTGTTTGGCTGGTATTTGAAAATCTCAGATAATGATGCCAGCAACGACAACGAAGAAGGTATCGGGCGGTTCGACATTTACAACCAATTGCAACGTTCCGAGTGGGACACGCTGATGTTCTTCTACGGCGTTATTTTGTGTGTCGGCGGCTTGGGGGCATTTGGCTACCTCGCACTGGTTTCCGAAGTACTTTATACCGACATGGGCGCGACTTGGGCAAACGTGATGATCGGCTTGCTGTCAGCGGTCGTGGATAATATTCCGGTGATGTTTGCGGTCATTACCATGCATCCCGATATGTCGCACGGGCAATGGTTATTGGTCACGTTGACGGCGGGTGTGGGTGGTTCGTTGCTGTCGATTGGCTCAGCAGCAGGGGTGGCATTGATGGGGCAAGCACGCGGTGTTTACACGTTTATGTCGCATTTGAAATGGACGTGGGCGGTAGCGCTCGGTTATATCGTCAGTATTTACGCGCACTTGTGGATTAATTCAGCATTATTGTAAAGTGACTTTTTAGCAACATTTGATGCATTTACGACACTAGTCAGCGTGTCATTTGTGTTACTCTTGCGCTTCTTAGTAACCAAAGACACTGGTCACACAATGAAAAAAAAATTGCTTATCATCGCTTTAGCAGGCTTCATGCTGAATGGCTGTAGCCTGTTGCGCGTTGAAGAACGCCAAACGATTGCCATCTATGACCGCGCCAATCCAGCGGTGGTGTGTATTCATGCCGAAGAGCAAGAGCCGGATGCATTCGGGGAAATTGCCACGGGTACGGGTTTCCTGTGGGACGCGAAGGGGCATATTGTCACCACGCAGCACTTGGTTTCTGGCTACAAGACCCTGACTGTGAGCTTTGAAGACCAAAGCGCACGCGAAGCCGACGTGGTTAATTCTGACAACGAATACGATTTAGCCGTCTTAAAACTGCGCGATATTACCAATCTACCCGCCCCCGCACACACCCACAGCAGCAAGGATTTGAAAGTCGGGCAGCACGTTTACAGCATTAGCAATGCGTTCGACTTAGGCCGCAGTTTCACGTCGGGTATTATTTCCGCGTTAGGGCGCAATTTCGGCGATCCGCAAACCGGCGGTATCAGCAACTTGATTCAAACCGATGCGGCGATTAACCCCGGCAGTTCCGGCGCACCCTTGCTGGACAGCAGCGGGCGCGTGATTGGGGTGAATGTTGCGATTTACAGCTTATCCGGTGGGTCAGACGGGATTGGTTTTGCTGTGCCGATGGATGTGGTGCGCCAGATTGTGCCGCGTTTGATCAGCGCACCTAAAGTATTGTGAACGACAACACCCAGCCGCGTTGCACCGCTGTCATCAACAACGCGGGCAATTGCGCCTGAAAACGTTCCGCCAATTCCGGCAGCTTCTGGGCTTGCTGAATGGCACTGAGAAATTCCCACGTTGCCTCATCCAACAACACTTGGTGCAAACGCCGCCCAGCTCGCCACACCAAAACGTGCTGGGTTTGCTGTAACTCAAGCTGTTCCAACGCCACTTTTTCGGGGGCATCTTCCGGCTGATGCGCCAGCCACACCTGATGAATCGCGTAAGCCGACGTCAATAATTGTGCGGAAGCAGGTAATGCCAACACCAAACGCGCTTGTTGCGCCGCATCCAGCGTAGCGAGTTGGGAAAAATCCCCCGCCGGTTGGTTAACCGCATTCCATGCCTGATGCCGCGCCCATTCCAGTCTTGCCACATCCGCAACCCACTGCATCGGTTGCAAAGCGGGGTGGGCAGCGAGGAAATCCGCAAATCCTGCCCCGTATTCCGCCAGAAACGGGCGCGTCGGTGGCTGTTGATCAACGTAACGGTCACTCGCCGCTTCAAAAAACTCCGCCCCCAGCAATTGCTGACACACCGGGTATAACGATTCGAGGTATTGCCACAAAATGCCGTGAACGCTGTTGCGGTAAATACCCACCCGTTGCGCCGCATCGAGTTTGCCATGCGATTTAACCAGCAACGCCGCCGCGTCACGCTGATCGCGGTTAAAAATAGCGGCAATAAAATGCTGTTGCAGTTCAGGCAAGGACACGCGCTTGCACCTCCGCTGCTTTGGTGGCTTCTGCCAACAAAACGGGCAATTCTGGCACGTTATTGTCCCACTCAATCAGGGTAGGAACCGCTCCAAAGCGCTGAATGGCTTGCGCATACAATGCCCAAACCGCAGCGCTGACCGGATAGCCGTGGGTATCGAGCAAATGCGTCCCCCGATCTTCGTAGCCCGCAAGGTGAATTTCGCGCACCCGCTGCACCGGAATGGCGTTTAAATAAGCCAGTGGGTCAAAATCGTGGTTGCAAGCACTGACGTAAATATTGTTCACGTCCAGTAAAATATCGCAATCCGCCGCTTCCGCCACCGCGCACAGAAAATCCCATTCGCTCATGACTGATTGCTGGTATTGCAGGTAACTGGAAACGTTTTCTATCACCAGCCTGCGTCCTAATATGTCTTGCGCTTGGCGAATACGGCGGGCAGCATGACGGACAGTTTCATCAGTGTAAGGCAGCGGGATCAAGTCGTGAGTGACCAGCCCGTGAACCGATGTCCAGCACAAATGGTCGGAAACCCACGCGGGATTCACGCGCTCCACCAAAGCTTTGACACGGCTAAAATATTCGGTATCCAGCGGGTCAGTCGAGCCTAGCGACATGCCAACACCGTGGAAAGTGAGCGGATAATGTTCCGCAATTTCAAACAAATAATCCTGCTGCACACTACCGGGCAGCAGGTAGTTGTCAGTCAGAATTTCCAGCCAAGGGATGGGCGGCTTGCTATCCGCAATCGTGTCGATGTGCTGGAAACGCAAACCGATACCACAACCCTTGACTGGATGGCTCATGGCTTAACCTTTCTTGTCTTCGACGACGACACCGCCCATGATTTTTTCACACGTACCTTTGGGAAGTTTGATCCATTCAGCCGCGTCTTTGTCTGCCTTGGCTTGGCCTGCGCACGCATGACCGTTTGCGCCGCAATCATTCATGCCAGCTTTGACGATACCGGAACATTTTTCCATTTCGACCTTGGCATCTTTGGCATCATCAGCGGCGTACAATGCACCAGAGGTTGCAGCCATGCCCAGTGCCATCAGTGCCGCAGCCATTACTTGTTTGTTCATGTTCATTGTCTTAACTCCTTAAATACATTAAAAATAATTTTCTGTCGTTTACCTGTCAGTCTTGTGTCAGGTATAGGGTTATACGGGGCTTACAGCGGTTTGGATGCAAGCCATCCGTATTTTTTCGGCATTCCTGCCTTTCATCACATCGGAATACACATTAGATCCTCCGCAACGACAACCTTGCCAGAATAGCGCTTCCCGATGATTGTTAGGCTCTCATCAAGTGGCTCGATGCTACGTGCCATCAGGTGCGACAGCACAAGCTTTTTCGCCTTAATCGCCGTAGCGAAATCGGCGATCTGGGAGGGCGTGGCATGGAGTCGTTTTGCAACCGCGTCCGTCGTCTCTTCGGATATGGCAAGGTTAGCCACCAGCAAGTCGGCATCCTGGGCGATCTTTGCCAAGCGTGTATCCAGCGTGGTTTGGTCAGCGCTGAATACAATCTTGTATGCGCCAATCTCGATGACATAACCGACAGAAGGCACAGGTCCGTGAGGTACTCCTACTGCACTGACACGCACATCGCCAGCAGAAAACACCGGCGTTGCTGTTTCTTTACTGGCATCTACCTCTACAGGCTGGAGTGAAAAAGATCCTGCCTCACCATCAAGGGGTCGCGAAAGATGGAGGAATCCCGAAAGATAACGGTATGCTCCGGTATCTTTACCAAACATCGCGTTCAGAAAATCCTTCATCCCCGGAAAAAAGTGGTTGCCGGAAGGCCCAGAGATCGGCAGATTTCGAGTCCTATCGGTGAAGAAACCGCTTTTCATGAGTGCTGGCAGATCCGCCGAGTGATCGGTATGAAAATGGGTGAGTGCGATTAGATCGAGGTCTTCGATCTTTGCCTTGGCCTCCCCAAAGCGCAAAAAAACACCGCCGCCTGTGTCAATCAGCATGATGGATTTACCATCACGCCAGATCAAATTTCCAGAACTCGCCCGCCCATCATCGGCAATGGGTCCGCCTGAACCTAATACCTGCACGCCGATGACGTCTGGCTGAGCACAGGCGTTGCTGCCCGCATGGACGGCAGCCGAGCTGGCAATCAGGTATGTGATTGCTGTAATCAAGAATATTTTCATTTGTAGAATCCATAGATGGGTTCGACCGTAACCCTGAAGGCTTAGCGTATGCGGCGGATATTCACCAGTGCTACTGGGTTTTGCCAGTCATACTTGGCAGCGTTCAGATCTCCCTGCCCATGAATGCCGTTATGGACATGAATAAAGCCTTCCGCCGCGTCTGTCGCCCGCAAATTGGCAGACCCAGGGCACGCAGGGCCGGGTACGTGGGTGCATAACTCATTGTTGGCTTCGCTACCCGCGTCATAGGCAATGGCTACGTGACTGCCTTGCGGTGAAATCGCATTCAGGGATACAAAAGCATCATTAGTATTGACCAGCATGGAAGCAAGGCTTAGACGGCTAAGCTTATTACCACCAGACAGTTCATAAGTGGCCGTTTTGCCGGGGGGAATGGGGGCTGTACCCGTAGTTACTTGCGCATTGCTAAACAGACTGGTGATTTCCTCTTTCAATAAGTCAGTGCCAGCAGTTTCTGCCAATGTTGCCAGCCCAGGAGAAGCGGCTTGCCCAGGTGAAAACAGTTGTTGCCGAGATGAGTGTAATACCAGCAAAGGCGGGCTAAACACCTGATCTTGCGTTATATTCGTAATTTCCACCTGATAAGTAATTGATTTATCAGCCATAGCGTAAGGTGTCAAGCTCAACAAAATACCAGCGCTTAACCATGTTGTGACAGTTTTAGACATGAACATACAAACACTCCATAACTTCGATTGTAAAAAGGCTTGTTACAGGCTATTAGGAAAAACAATGCCTGAGCCTAATCACTTACGTTTCCGAGCAAGTCATGGATGCATGGAATTTGCCTGTGAATAAAATTGGTTCATATAAAAATATAATCAGAGGGAAATCATATCACCACTGAATATTATTTCTCCTGAAGGTTTATTGGTCTGGCTGGAATTCAAAGGCTCCATGCTAATCGCAAATGTACTGGTATTATCCAGTTGTTTCCATAAAGCCTTATTAATAGGCATTCGGTATTTCCCACCACGTACCAATGCACCCACTCGAATCGGTAGATCATCGTTTTTAGGTATAATCCAAAAAGTCGGGGTCATGTTTTCGTCTGGTGGCAGTGTTTTATGTGGCATATCAAATGTTATTTCCATCGGTGTCTGTTTAATGACTGCCACGACCATTTTATTGGTATGTTCAGCGGATGTCATCAAGGACATATAGGCAGACGGCTGATGGTCAACGTTTAAAAAAAGCACTGTCAGAATGAATGCCGTTAGCGAGGAAAGCGTAGCAATTGACCAAGGCAGATAGTTTTCAAAACGCAATAGCCACGTTGTTGAGCGTTGACCTTCTTGGTTTTTGATCTCTTTGTAGATATTTTTCCAAATACGTGCCGACGGTTGTTCTGGAGGTAACAAACCTAATAATGGTGCTAACTTTTGTTGGTAAGCAAGCGTTACTTCACGTAGGTATAGGTGTTTTTCCATTAGTTTATCGAAGCGTAGCCGTGCTTTACCTTTTAAGGTTCCTAAGGCATAAGACATCGCAAGAGGTTCAAAAACATCTGGGTTTCTATAGCGTTTCATTGAAGGCATCCTCTCAATTGTTCCAAGCCTCGGCGTATCCATGCTTTTACTGTTCCTAATGGTTTATTTAGGGTATTGGCAAGTTCTTCATGCGTTTGCCCATGATAAAATGCACGTAAAACGCACTCCCGCTGATCGGGTTTAAGGTGTTCTAGACATTTTAATAGATTACGTACATCGTTTCCTTGTTGATACAAGGTATCTGGTTCGGGTTCTTTAGAAAGAAATTCAAGGGTTTCATACTCCACATCCGCAAACTGCGGGCGACTTTTTGCCGCCCGCAGCTTGTTTAGCGCTTGGTTGCGCACGATGACCGCCATCCATGTCATGGCATCAGCTTTACTGGCAGTGAATTGTGATGCATGTTTCCAGATATTAATAAAACCTTCTTGCAACACATCTTCCGCCAAGCTGGTATCACGTAATATATACTTGCAGATAGCCAGTAAATTAGGCGAGGATTTTTTGTATAATTGTTGAAATGCCTTGATTTCACCTCGTCCACTGCGGACAAGTAATTCATTCAATAACGTCATCGTTTTCCTTAAATCCTGTGGTAAATGGAAAGTTATTTACCACTTAGGCGTTTTCCAAAGGATACGGCGTAACCGGGTGAGCGGAACAGGAGAACAGGGTCATCGCTTGGCTTAATGCCATCCGCCATGATCAGCGGGTCAAAGTTGATTTTTTCGCATTCAGCTCCCTTTTGTGGCATTGCTGAGGTAATGCTTAACGTGCCGACTTTTATTTCTTTACGTTCCTTTGGCCATAATAAGGTTGGGTTGTTATCGGGATCACCGGGTTCGCCAAGGGTTAGCATCATGTCCCAACGAACCGGGCTTTCTTTAGCGCGATCAATCAGTTTCTGTTCAAGGAAATTGGCGGGTGAAGACTTGAGTTCGCTGTCAGATAGTGATTTTTCGCCATCCTGTGGGACAAAACGCCAGCGTACTGGAGTGGTTTTCTCGTCCTTATTGATAAATTTGAAGGTGTGAATGCCAAAATAACTACTGTTTGCCCAGCTAATGGGTGGGTTGTTTTTTTCCAGAAATTCGGCTTGTGGAAGGCTGTCAGGGTGGCTTGCCTTGAAAGCTTTGAGTTTTTCGGGATCCGGCTTGCCTGTAGCAGGGTCAGGCGTTTTAGCCACAATATCATCAAGGAAGGTTTGTGGGGTAGCCGCTCCAAATACGGGCGTATTGAGCATGGTTATGTGATGAAGGTTGTTGTCCGGTAACTTGAACTCCAACGCCATGCCCCGTGGATTTTTGGCGGTGTCCGGTATAGTAGGATTACCACTAGGGATGGAGAAGCGGGCAATCACCGGGATGGTTTTGCCTGAAAAGAGCACTGAGCGTGTGTAAGCAGCGGCTTCCGGCAAACCGATAAATTCACCGGCTGCACACGTTCCTTTAGTATGGTTGCGGCGTTCACCGATATGAACACC
The DNA here is from genome assembly GCA_022828425.1 of Candidatus Thiothrix sulfatifontis. Taxonomy (NCBI): domain Bacteria; kingdom Pseudomonadati; phylum Pseudomonadota; class Gammaproteobacteria; order Thiotrichales; family Thiotrichaceae; genus Thiothrix; species Candidatus Thiothrix sulfatifontis. Next base: position 1,389,890 of record CP094685.1, on the reverse strand, counting down.
ATACGTTTTTTCCAAGGCAGATACGACTTCATCGGCAGTGACTACTTTTTCCTCTGCCCAAAGTGGTGTTGTGAAAACTAGCGATCCGCTGAGTAAGCAGAGTGAAAGCTTTTGTGTTTTGGTGTGCATGATATGTCTGGTTCCTGTTGTGTGAATTCAGGACATATACACACCCGTTCGCTTGTTGGATGCAAAAAAATCAGTAGCACAAGGCAAAATCTAACCATAAGCGTTAATTTCGATCATCTCGCATCCACAACACAACAATCGGCGTACAGGTTTTAAGACTACTGCGAGACGCAAGGAAAGGGATCGTTAGTGCAAGGAAGCGGTGTCCGGTGGTGGCTCTTTTCGTTTTTTATTCAAGGAGTGCTTTAGTCATGCTGTCTATCTACGCAAAACAACGTTTTTCTCAGGGCTTGTTACTGATGCTGGCAACTTTCGCCTTTGCCGGAAATGCATTCGCGGCGGAAGTGCCATTTGATCGCGCCCAGTTTGTCGCAGCACAAGCCACTGGCAAGCCCGTGCTGGTACGTTTTCACGCGACGTGGTGTTCCACTTGCCGCGCCCAAGCCCCTGTCATTGCCGAACTATTGGCAGCGCCGGAAAATAAGGATGTCACCGCTTTTCTGGTCGATTTCGACGCGCAAAAAGATGTAGTGAAAAACTTTAAAGTGCCGATGCAAAGCACCCTGGTAGTGGTCAAAGGCGAAAACGAAGTCAGCCGCACCATCGGTGAAACCGACAAAACAGCTCTTGCGGCTGAAATCGCCAAAGCCCGTTAATCACCAACGCTAACGCTAAAAGGAAACCACGCATGGATATTGGTTTAGGGTCTTATGGGCTTGCCTTCGGAGCAGGCATCCTCTCGATTTTATCGCCTTGTGTTTTGCCACTCGTGCCGATTTTGGTTGGCACGGCTGCCAGCAGCCACCGCTACGGGCCGCTGGCATTGGCGGCGGGATTGATGGTGTCATTTACGGCGGCAGGCATCCTGATCCTGAGCATTGGCGGCTCATTGGGACTAGACCAATCCAGCCTGCGCTATGCGGGCGCAATCATCTTATTGGTGTTTGGCTTGATCCTGCTTTCCAGCGGCTTGCAGGCAAAGCTGGCATCCGCTACCAGTGGGCTGTCGGGGGCAGGCAATCAGTTGCTTTCCCATGTATCGCTGGATGGTTTGGGTGGACAATTTGTCATCGGTTTATTGCTGGGGATTGTCTGGAGTCCGTGTGTCGGCCCCACGCTGGGTGCGGCGATTGCGCTGGCAAGCCAAGGTCAGCAATTGGCAGAAGTCACCTTGGTGATGGCACTGTTCAGCCTCGGCGCGGGTATCCCCTTGATTGTGCTGGGAACGCTTTCCCGTGAAGCCATGCTGCGCATCCGTGGCAAGCTGATGAACGCGGGCAAACACGGCAAGCAAATCCTTGGTGTGTTATTGCTGGTGCTGGGGTTGTTCATCCTGACCGGGGTGGATAAACAACTGGAAACATGGGTGCTTGACCATGCTCCGGCGTGGCTGACCCAACTGGGAACAAGCATTTAACATCACGATTTCTAAAAGAGCGGTCTGTCTGGGGACAGTTTTAAGCTGCCCCCAGCAGTACTTGCTGCGAATGCAGTTGTTGCACGATCTGTACCGCAAATGCCAGTAGTTGGGTGGGTTCAGGATGCTGCATTTCCTGCGCGAGTTGCGCAACCGCCGCGTGAGTATCCAAGCCTTCCTGCAATAGCTGCAACAGGCGGGCAGTGACCGCATTGACCTCCACAAAATCCACTTTGCCTTGGGTATTGCGTAACAAAACAAGGTGGGTGGATTCCGGTTCATCAGGCTGAAAATCCGGGCTGATACGGTGAACCGGGTACTGGTAGCTTTGCAGCAACATGACGGGGTTCACGTTCCAGATTTTACGCGCTAATTCAGCACTGTCGGTCTCCAATGGTCGCCAGTCAACGTCAGCTTCATCCAGCATCAACGGTATTTCGACCCATTCGTAATGCGCCAACTCCAGTAAAAACGGCGGGCGGTCACTGAGCGCAGTCGAAGTGAGCCATTGCACAAATTCAGCCGGTATTTCCCGGAAATACGGCGTTTGGCAAGCATGATCGGCGTAAAACTGTCGCACCAAACCGTTCCACTGCCCGTCATCCAAAATGCTGCGCATAACAGGGAAACAGCTACTGAGAAAATCTTCCACATTATTGAATAACAGTTCCACGTAAACATCCATGCGCTGCGGGTTCACTCCGGCAGGGGCAGGGTTGGCTTGTGGGTTGCGCAAATGGGCGGCAAAGGTGCGTTGGTATTGTTCAGTGGCGTTCATGCGGCGTATTTCCTTTGCAAGTGAGCAATCTGTTCCACTTCAGGAAGGAGTTCTTCCAATGGCGGGATATTGTAATCGCGTTCCAGCAAGGTGGGGTGTACCCCAAACTGTGCATAGGTGAAATCCAGCAAGTCCCACACCGGGTCAATGATGGCTGCGCCGTGAGTATCGATCAGCAAGTTCGGTTCTTGTTGGTAATGCCCTGCCATGTGCAGGTAAACCACTCGCTCCTTGGGCAATTGACGTAAAAATGCGTAAGGGTCATACGCATGGTTGACGCTGTTGACGTACACATTGTTGACATCCAGATGCAGCAGGCAATCGGCTTCTTCCAATACCGCATTGATGAAGGTGGCCTCATCCATTTCACTGATGGGGGCTTGCAGGTAAAACGAAGCGTTTTCGATCCCGATACGCTCACCCAGTACATCCTGTGCCTGACGGATGCGGGCGACGGTATGTTTAATGGCATCCTCGGTAAACGGGATGGGGAGCAAGTCGTATAACTGCCCATGATCCGAACACCATGATAAATGCTCGGTATACAGTGGAATTTGATGGTCGCGCATGAACTGCTTGAGCTTGCCCAGCAAGTCTAGATTCAGCGGGGTTAAGCCACCCAGCGATAAGGAAAGCCCGTGGCACACAAACGGGAAACGCTCCGTGAAAGCCCGCAGACGTTGGCTGCTGACCTTGTCCGTTCCAATCCAATTTTCAGGTGCTATTTCAAAAAAACGGATGCAGTCAGGAACATGGTTTTCCAAGGTTGCCAAGTGGTCTCGGCGCAAGCCAAGCCCAGCACCTTGGAAACGAGGGAAACCGTTCGGATTAAGGAGGATTGTTTGCATGATCATTCCTGTTTCGGATTATGGTTATCGTCCATGCCTGTTACGTATCGACATGATGGTTGGATGCACTTTAAAAACTTTTTACAGAAATTGCATCTAAGTCTAAATACGCCGCGTATATGGCAACGAACCACAACAAAAGGAGCGTTCACGATGAAATCCAACAAACTTTCCATCGCCCTGTCTTTGGGTACGATCATTCTGGCGGGTAGCGCACTCACTGCGTGCAGTAACAACGGCACTTCCCCTTTTTCTGCCAAAAGTGCTGACACCACAACGCACGCAAAATCAGCGGACGGTTCTTGCGGCGCAAAAAAAGACGGTAGCTGCGGAGCCAAGCAAGACGGTTCTTGCGGTGCGAAAAAGGACGGTAGCTGCGGCGCAAAGAAAGACGGTTCTTGTGGTGCAAACAAGGACGGTAGCTGCGGCGCAAAAAAATAACGATTTGACATGTACTTGGTGACAGAAAGGGCTGCAATTAGCAGCCCTTTCCATGAAGCGAAACGTTAGGCGCGACTCAAGCGGTGACTCAGCGGGAAATCCAACGAGAATTTACCGGGGCCAAACACGAACACCGTCCAAATCATTGCGCCCCAGAACACGTGTTGCCAAAAACCACCCGCCCCTTCAATCGTAAACAGATACGGGTAGGCAATGACGGCCACAATATTAAACACAAACAATGCTAACGCCGCCGGGCGAGTCAATAACCCAATTGCCAACAATACCGGCAAGACCAATTCAGCCGCTGTCCCCAGATACGCGGCTAATTCGGGCGACAGCAACGGCACTGCATACTCGTCTTCAAACAGATAAAGTGTGCTTGACCAACTCTGGATTTTGGTCAAACCGGATGCAAAAAACACCCAAGCAACATAGACACGGAAACCCAGCAAGGTCAGCGGTTTCACAAATCCGTTTAAAGGCCAGCATTCCCCCATCAGGAAGCCGGATAACGTAATAGCTGTAATAGCTTGTTTCATCGAGAACTCCTTCGTCCTATTGTGTTAATGATGTCGATATACGCCCCCGTTCGGATAGCAGATGCAGGAAACGTTAAATCTGTCTACAATCAGTTTTTTCTGTGTGGCGTGCATCCAACAGCAGCCAGCCAACGTATAAGAATGCATAAGGAACATCATGGAACCACTGAACGAACTGCTGCAACGTAGCGGGCAAGGCGATGCAGCCGCCTTCCGGCAACTGTATGACGCAACGTCCCCGCGTTTGTTTGCGCTGTGCAAACGGCTATTGCGTGACGCGGCACTCGCGGAAGACGTGTTGCAGGAAGGCTTTATCAAAGTGTGGCATCACGCCGCACAATTCAGCGCCAGCAAAGCCAGTGCCATGACGTGGATGACCACGATCATACGCAACCAAGCACTCGACAAACTGCGCCAAGCCCAAAGCCGCCCGGTTGTGGTTGATGATGTGGAATACGAATCCCTGGAATTTGCCTCGTTAGAACCGGAGCCGGATGCGTTGCAACAAATGGGCGAAGATGCCCAGCGGCTGCTGTACTGCTTAGACCAGTTAAAACCGGAACAGCGCGACTGTATCCTGCAAGCCTTTTACCACGGGCAAACCCATGATGAGCTGGCGCAAGCGTTGGCAAAACCCTTAGGCACGGTGAAAGCATGGATACGGCGTGGATTGGAACAATTACGGGGGTGCTTACAATGAAGCGTTACCAAAATCCAGACATTTTTGAACATCTCGCGATGTCCTACGCGCTTGGCACCTTGCAGGGCAAAGCACGCCTGCGCTTTGAAAAATTGATGCGCAAACACCTCTATTTGCGGGCAATCACCAACGCTTACCAGCAACAATTTGCGCCATTGGCAGCCCTGATTCCCAGTGAAACGCCACCGGCGCGGGTATGGAATGCGATCAGCAAAGAATTGCAGTTAGGCAAATCTGCCAAGCCGCAAAAAAGCTGGTTCGCGAGTGTGTGGAGCCATATACCCGTAGCTGCATTTGCCGCCGTCGTTGCATCGGTTGGCACGGTGTTGCTCTTGAACCTTAGCACCCAGCCCGATATTTACATGGCGAATATGAAAACCCCGGTAAAACAAGACAAAATGGTCGTGGTTATGGTCTACCATGAAACGATGGAAATCGCCTTCGATATGCCTGCCGGTGCATTACCAGTCAAAGACAACATGATGCCAACCGTGTGGTGTATTCACAAAGACAGCAGCAAAAAGCCCATGCGGATAGGCACACTCACCGCCAATGCTGAAAATCGAATGCCCATTGATAAAGCAACTTGGAAGGAAATGGCGAATGTTAGCCAGTTTGCCATCAGCCTCGAACCGATGGATAAACCACCTAGCGACACCCCGCAAGGCAAAGTGATTTTTAGTGGCGAGCTGGCAGCGCTGTAACGGCTATGGCGCTAGGTTTCAAGCCATAGCCCATGCCGCTAATCCCTGTGCCGCTAACCCCTGTTTTTCCCGCGTTAAATTTAACACCCGTGTCTGTCCTATTTGATGGGTTTGCTCCCCGTTATACAGCACGATCCCGTTAGGCAAACAATCTGGGGAAACCGCCCGGAATGTGTCGATTCCTTTGAGAAACGCCGGGGAAAATGTGGCAGAGGATTTGATTTCCACCGGCAACAAGCCCTGACGCTGCCGAATCAGCAAATCCACCTCATTGCCCTGCGAATCCCGGTAAAAGTACAAATCCGGGCGCAATCCACGGTTCAAATGTGCCTTAAGGATTTCCAGAATCATCAGGTTTTCATACAAATTGCCACGTAACGGGTCACGCGCCACTTGTTCCGCTGATTGGATGCCCAGCAAAAATGCTGCCAGCCCGGTATCGGTAAAATATAACTTGGGCGACTTAATCACGCGCTTGCGGATATTGGCGAAAAACGGCGGCAATTCAAACAAAATATACGACGCCTTTAACACGCTTACCCAGTGTTGAATAGTGGTCGATGACACCCCTACATCATTGCCGAGTGATGAATAATTTACCACCTGCCCTACTCGCCCTGCCAACAAGACTAAAAACTGCTGAAAGCGGCTCAAATCTTTGATGTTTAAAATGGCTCGCACATCGCGTTCCACATAAGTCTGCAAATAGCCATTAAAGAAACGGTTAGGCTGCAATTGCTGGCTGTGCAAGCGCGGAAATGCGCCTTGGTAAATCAGCTCAAAAACATCCAATTCTGGCTGCACTTGGCGAATTTCCTCCAGCGTCAGTGGCAACAAAGTGAGCAAAGCCGTGCGCCCCGCTAGGGACTGACTAACCGCTGTATGCAAATCCGGCTGGTGACTGCCCGTCAGGATAAACATACCCGGCTGCTGCGCCTTATCCACAATGCCTTGCAAATAAGACAGCAAGATCGGCAAGCGCTGAATTTCATCCAGAATCGCGCCATTAGGCATCTGCGATAAAAAGCCACGCGGGTCGGTTTCGGCAGCAAGACGGGTATCCGGGTCTTCCAGCAAAAAGTAAGGCTTGTCAGGAAAGCATTGCTGAGCCAATACCGTCTTCCCAGACTGACGCGGCCCAAAGAGGGTAACAACGGGGTATTCCCGGCTGCTTTCCAGTAATTCTGGCGCAATATCACGCTTAATCATGGGTATGTTTCAATGCATAAAGGCTATAAAGACAACAGCTTAACTCTCGTCTTTGCAAATCTCAAGTTCAACTTGAAATCTGCAACATTGATCACAACAGCACTTGCCGGGTTTCCCGCAAAAACTGCCATACTTGCTGCTCAACTGTTGGAGCAAGCAATGCATCAGGTTTTCTACCCCTAGGGCAAGCCAAGCGCAGCGTTGTTCCGAACACGCGGCAAATCAGCGGGCGTTCCGCATACACTGTGCAACCCTGTTCCCCCAAATAGGGGCAACGCCAATCAGCCAATGCCTCGGCATGTTCCGCTTCGCTTTTAACGGGTAGCTCTGCAATTTCCTCACTGGATGCCGTGACCGGCCCGCAACAATCATGGCAACCCGGCTCGCAGGCAAATGCAGGAATATTGCGGCGTAAAAAACGTATGATCTGGTAATTTTGGGTCATGTTAGCCTTCGGGTGCAATCTTGCTGCGCACAGACAACAAAGACAAAGCATTCTAGGGAATTCAATCCGCAAAATACAGCGATACCGTGATGACTCGTGTATGCTAACTGCTGTGTTTTAACTGGAGATTGCTTGATGTTACGCTGGTTCTTTGCCCAACCTTTACACATGCGCATTGCCATTATGATTGCGCCAATACTCGCCATCGGCGGCTGGGGCATGATGGATCTGTGGGTCACAAAAGACCAACCCAAGCCGACAGTAGAGCAGCAAGTTGCGATGCTGCCGCTGCAATTGCAGGGCGAATGCTTTCTCGCCACCAACCAGTGTCTGCTACAACACGATAAAATGAAGGTTGCGATGCTGCTTAAAGATTCCGGAAAACAGGGCATTGTGCGGATGGAAATTATCCCCGACACCAATATTCGCGGCATCCAAATGTCCTTGGTGCAATTGGAAAATGAACACCAAATCGTGGTGGAATCCACCCCGGATGGCAATCTGTGGTTTGCCGAATTCCCCGATAAATTGCTTACACCCTCACCGTCAGCATTGCGGATTGCGCTGGCAAAGTTTGGCTCGGTATCCTTTGCCGAAATTCAGCCGCACTTCTGAACACAAAAGGCTCTGCGGAGCCTTTTCTTGCCTTAAATCATTGCCTGTCTACGCTGCTGTCCTTATCCTAGCCACTAATAAAACAAATACTTTCACCCGCTAGTGAGAAAATACATGTCTGGACTCGTTTTTTATTACCAAAACCGTTTGCCATGCGCCGCATTCAGGGTGCTGGAATCTGCTATTAAATTACATGGTAAGCACCGCATTATTACGCAGTTTGATGAATTCGCCATCGACGCTTACGTGCTGGCGGACTCCCCGACCTCGCGCATTGTCGCCATTGATTTTGACAACACCATCACGGCAGACGTGGATTTCTATCTCGATTTAATCGACGCTTACCGCAGTCGTGATTGGGAACCTGTCGTTTGCACCCTGCGTGATGATGACCATGAGAATTTGGTGGAAATTCACGACAAATTGCATGATGCAGGCATTCGGGTCTACACCACCGATGGTAAGAAAAAACGTGCCTTTATGCTCCACGAAGGCATCAGTGTTGGGATGTGGATAGATGATTATTTTCCCGCCATTACCCAATTCGGTACGCCTTTGCTTATCAGAAACGGAATAGAGTACTGATTTATGGATACCGTAGCACCACTCGACTCTAGCAAAGAAATCCTCGACTGCTTCCTCAGCGGCAAGTTCAAACGCATGGACTGCCCACAGTGCGAGAACACCTTCCTCACCAAAGTCTACGAAATGAAATGCTTCGATGGCGGCAATAAACTCAGCGTGAAATGCGCGGAATGCAAACGGCTATTCACCGCTGACACCGGGAGTGATGCTTGGCAAAACTACGTTATTCTGGAAAAACAGTCGTTAGGGCTGGAATATTTTCTGGATGCTATCGAAAAGCACCAGCTCACCCGTGTGCCATTTGCCCGCCGCGTGGGGGTGTTGGATGAAGAGGGGCAACCGCTTGACCCCGCCTGTATCCACTTATTCACGTTTGAAGAACCCGATTACCGCATCATCTACGTGATGGAACGCTTGGAGCATTTGGATGAAGCCGATTCTGCTTTTTTCACCGAACACGTCCACGAAATCGACTGGATGGAAGAGGCCGAACGTATCAAAGTCTGGGGCTACGTCGCCGCGCACTATGGCGATGAGTTAGCGAGTGACATGCGCAAGCTCTGCAAATATTACCGCGAACACCCAAAATACCTTAACTGGGATTTGCACGGCGATAACCTAATGCGCCAAGTGAAAGATGGCAAGATTGTGATTATGGATCCGTTCGCGCCGAAGATGGGCGATTACATGGAAGAGTGGCTATACACATGCTGGTAAACCACATGACCTTTCAGCGCTAATTCCGCATCAGGGTAGGCGGCGGCAGGCAACCATTGCAGGCGTTCATCAATCAGCGTGCGGACTTGGGCAGTCACTTGAACGCTTTCCCGCCAACGCGCTATTTTCAGTTGTTCGGCTTTCAAGGTTGCCAAGGTTTCTGTTGCCACCTGTTTAACCTGCTGGCGTTCTGCGAGATTAAGTTCTGGTTTTTTCAACAGATCGAAAATCGCCAGCGTTTCCTCATCCAAACATTCACGCATGGCTCGCTCGGTTTCTGGGCTGAGGATGTTTTTTACAAAATCACTCAATTTATCAAAGGCTTGTTGCACCGCCTGCTGATCTTTGCCTGCGTTGTAGGCTTTAATAATCGCTTGGTACTTCATGTAAAACGCTAAGCGGGTCGGATTCGCTTGCAGCATTTGCGTAAGCCGTTGCTCAATGGCTTGCTGGAGATCAAATACCACGGTGTTCTTTTGGATGGATTTAGCAAACGCTGCCCGCAATTTGTCAAAATCGAGTGTACTCAAATCCACGTAAGTGTCTTCAAAGCGATCGTCTTCTTTAGCACCGTCCAACGTACTCACGCTGATGTTCACTTCTTGCTGAAGCTGGCGAATAACAGCGGTAATATCCGCCGTTTTGGTTTTCTGGTTAAGCTGGGCGTAAATGGCTTCAATCGCATTAAAAGCAGGCGTGTAGGGCTTCACCAATGGCTCAAGACACAAGGCATTGTATTTGCGAAACACCTGCCGCGCCGCGAATTCGTATTGGGTGCGCGTGGTTTCATTTAAGGATACTGCTTCGCGGGCTTGCCGCAATGCCGCCAATTTTTTTACGGCACTGACCGCCTGAATCAAATTATCCAGTTCAAAACCGACCGCCAGCAAGTAATCGCGCACCGTCACAATGGCGGCACTGAGTTCGGATTCCATTGCCTCCAACAGCTCAACGGGATGATCGTCCCCTGGCTTTTTCTTGCCTTTGCCGCCCTCGCCATACACGGCATAGGCTTTTTCGAGCTGTTGGTAGACATTGCCGTAGTCGATAATCAACCCGTTTTCTTTTTCATCGTCATACACACGATTGGCGCGGGCAATGGTTTGCATCAAAGTATGCCCTTGAATCGGTTTATCCAAATACACCGTCGACACACAGGGCGCATCAAAGCCGGTAATCCACATCGCGCACACAATCGCCAAACGAAACGGGTTAGCGTCGTCTTTGAATTCGGTTTCCAGATCACGCTCCACCATTTTCTGGCGGTGCGGTTTAATCTCCAGCCCCAAGTCAGCAAACGTCTTTAACTCGTTTTGTTCAGGGCTGACCACCACACACACTTCGGTGGTTTGGACTCGCTGTAATTGACGCTTGAGTTTTTGCGCTTGCTGCTCATCCTCAGCGGTATTGATACGCTGTTCCAACTCACTGACGTATTCCGACCAATAGCCCATGATAAAATCATACATCCGCACAGCGGTGGGTTTGTCTAACGCCACGAACATGGCTTTGCCTTGATAACCACGCCCGTTGAAATGCCACACCAAATCCCGCGCAATGGCTTTTAAGCGGTGTTCTGCCGTCAAAACCGGATAATCGCGGGCAAAGGCACGTTTGAGTTTGGCGAGTTGCGCCGCATCCAACTCCTCTTCGTTGATAATCGCCGCCATGCGCTCATCGAGTTGGGGGTTTTCAATATGCAGCTTCTCGCCTCTGTTTTGGTAACGCAAGGGCAAGGTGGCATTGTCAGCAATCGCCTTTTTAAAATCATACACCGACACGTAATCACCGAAAATATTCTTGGTAATTTCATCCTCTTCATCAATCAGCGGTGTGCCGGTGAAACCCAGATACGACGCATTCGGAATAGCACTAAAGCGCATATTACGAGCAAATGTACCACCCTGCGTGCGGTGGGCTTCATCGGAAATCACGATAATATTGGCACGCTCTGTAATCAGCGGATAAACGCTTTCCTGTTTCGGATCAAACGAAAATTTGTGAATCAAGGTAAACACATAGCGGTGATTGTCTGCCAACAACTCGCGCAAATGTTCGCGGCTTTTGGCACGCACGCCCCGTTTCGGTAATTGGCTCGGCAATGCCCCACAACCCGAAAACGTATCGTACAACTGGTTTTCCAATTCGCTGCGGTCAGTGACCAGCAAAAAAGTGTAACTACCGCCAAACTTGCGCAGTAATTTCTGGCACATAAACACCATCGAATACGACTTGCCCGACCCTTGCGTATGCCAAAACACGCCGAGTTTTCCCTTTAAATCGTCAAGCGTGCGGGCTTGAGTCAGCACCTTATTCACGCCGAGAAACTGGTGGTTTTTCGCCATGATTTTCGCGAGATCATCGCCCTGCCCGTCGAATAACAGAAAATTTTCGAGCAAATCCAGCAAACGGTTTTTTTCGCACGTACCGCGTAGCAAAGTATCAAGACTAACTTCGCCTGCATCATCTTCTTCGTAACGTTTCCATTCTTGAAAGAATTTGAATGCGCTGGTCAGCGTGCCGACCCGTGCATCCGTGCCATTACTGAGGATGATAAACGCATTGCAATGGAATAACGCGGGAATTGTGCCTTCGTGATTTTTGCCACCTTTATAGTCGGTCAAATTCTCGGTGTAGCCATTGTGTAAATCGGTGTGATGGGCTTTCAGCTCGAAAAACACCAAGGGAATGCCGTTCACAAAGCCAATAATATCGGGGCGCTTTTCGTAGAGTTCGCCCTTGATGACGAGCTGGCGCACGGCGAGGAAGTGGTTTTTCTCTGGTTCTTGGAAGTTAAACACCCTGAGCTTTTTCTTGTGCAACACGCCTTTCGCATCTTGATAACTCACCTCCACCCCTTGCGTCAGTAAAGCGTGCTTGGCTTTGTTAATGTCCGCCAGTTTTTTTCCCACGTCGGCTTGTTTGAGTTGTTCGATGGCACTGTGATAAGCGGCAGTGGGAAGATCGGGGTTGAGTTGTTTAAGGGCTGCCATGAGATAGCGTTGCAAGATCACTTCGGTGCGGTTAGCGCGACCGAGTAAACCGTCGCTGCGGTCGGGCATTCTAGCAAACGTTTCCTTGTGCCATGCGGTGACGACTTGCCAGTTTAAATCCAACAGGATTTCTTCGGCGGCAGCCTCCACCAGTGCATCTTCGGAATATTCGTAGCTCATCATCGCCCCCACAGGAATGTGCAGCCTTGCCCAAGGCTGCTGAATACGGCGATTTTATCGACATACCGCGCTGAATGATAGCGGCTTAACATTGCAAATGGGCTGACACCACACCACAATCTATTTATTACTGTTATACGGAGGCTGCGTAATGAATATTACCTTTTCCATAGATGACAAAGTGGTTAACGATGCCCGCAAAATTGCGCAGGATATGGGCAAAAGCCTCAACCAAATGGTTCGGGAATACTTGGAGCAATTGACTCGCCAACAGCAAGCCAATGCCAGTTTCAATGAGTTTTTATGCCTTTCAGGGCAAGGTGACTCCAACGGTTGGAAATTCAATCGGGATGAACTGCATGAAAGAGTGTAGTTTCTTCGACACCAACTTATTGGCAGTGTCAAAATCGTCAATCCGTTATTGTAATCAATGAGCTGGCATCACTATGATCACAGGCAGCAAGCGCATCCTCTAATTCACGTTCGAGTTCTTCGGGTGGGTAGTCCACCGCATCAATGCCGCTTGCGCCTAGCAGTTCGATGAAAGATGACAAATCCATGTTGGCGAATTTTGCAGCTTTGGCTAGGGTCAACTGGCGGGATTGCACCATGTTCAAAATGACACGTTTGACATTGTGTGCTTCCATTTCATCAATCAAACCGAGTAATTCCTGATGCTCTGCGACGCTTAATGTTTCTGCTTGTCGTTTGTGATCTAGCTCTGAGAAACGTTGCTGTTGTATCTCGGATAATCCGCTATTAGTAGTACCGAGCAGCGTTGCTTCTTGGTCTATTTGAACCGTCGGCATGACCTGTTACCTATGGTAATTCGATAGTAAAAGTGTAGCATGAGGCGAATTCACCGCGTTACGTATCGGTTTGCTTTTCCTGCTCTTGTCACTACAATGAAACTACACTGTTTTTTTCTAGGGTGAAGTTTATGTCCCGCTCAGTTTCCTATCAAATACGGCTTTCACACGATGAGAAAGCCGCCGCTTTTTCCGTGTTTCGTGAGTTGGGGATTACCCCCGCGCAAGCCGTCCGCCTATTTCTTCAGCAAGTGGTTGAAACCCGGTCTATTCCCTTCCCGATCAAAAAAACCGACCGCTGCCCCGTTGGTGATGGACACATCCCAAACGACCAACTAGCACGGGATTTACTCAAGCCTGACAGCGAAAAAGGCTACACCCCCTTTTCTTTCGCTGAGTAACGACTCTAAGCCCTATGCGAGAAATAACGCAATCAAACCGCTTCAAGCGGGAATACAAGCTGATGAAAAAACGGGGAAAGGATTTGCAGAAAATAAACGCTGTCATCCTGATGTTAGCCAATGACGAAGACTTACCCCCGGCACTGTGTGACCATCCGTTAAGCGGGAATTTCGTTGGTTTTCGTGATTGCCATGTAGAACCCGACTGGGTACTGATCTACAAGAAAACAGATGATCAGCTTTTGGAGCTTCAAGAGCTACGGCTAGAGGCAACAGGCACACACTCGGACTTGTTCAAGAAATAGCTTCAGCGAGTGTTACGCCACCCGCGCCAACAACGCCTCCGGCACTTCCACCTGATCCACGTCCATCACGCCCGTCATCAAACGCGGCAACAAAATTTCCCGCGCCTCCCGCAATAACTCGTTCTGCTTTTTCAAATTAAAAACAGTTATAAAAGTGGGTTTAACTTTTTCTTCAAAGCGGTCGATTAACTCAGAAATCGGCGATATTATTTTCATGGCATACGCCGCATTTCTATTTAGCCCAGGCACGGCAGCATCATTATTAATAAACTCTACACTTTTGAGCGCGAAATAAGCGAAATAAAGCGATTCTTTGGATTCAACGTAGTAAGTCGTATCCATCGGGAAAAAAGGCTCTTGACTCCAAAATACTGAGCCAACATTGCCTTTCCTTCCGACAATAATACCGGGCGCATCAACCAAGCTAACATCATGATAACCAAAAATACCAGCAGAACTGTAAATAGGTACTTTGCCTTCTCTTTTCTCATGGCTTCTTAAGCCTTTGCCATAATGAAAGATCATCATATTACCTAGTGGTATTTTCGCCCACCCATCCGGCAATCCGGTTTCCTTATCCCACTGCGCGGTTTCATGCCCCGGAAACTTCATCCGCACAAACCATTCTTCGTAGGTGATTTGTGCCATTTCTTCCAAGAGCTTGATACGTTGCAGATTATTCTCGATAAGGTCGTCGTAAGCCGAAAGAATCGCCGCGATTTTCTGCTGTATTTGCAACGGTGGCAGGTAAATCTCAAATCTTGGGACATTGGTTAACGGAATACGATCAACCGTTGAACCACTTAAAATATTTCCCTCTACTTCAGATTTCCATAATGGACTAAGAAAGTAGTGAAAAAGAAAATCGACGTTTACCTTCTTCTTATTCGGTCGAATAAGCGCCATTCTTCGTCCCAAACAACCACGAAAATTAGCAGGAATTTTAGCATAACGATGAAGTGTCGCTTCGTATGAAAAAACAATATCGTCTTTTTGTGGAGTAACACGCCTAGTCCATGTTGCAAAATCATCTTCTGCAATATAGCGAATATCGCTTAAATCAAGTCGTCCATCTTCGGTAACGTTCTTTATTCCAAGAAATATTGCACCTGATTCACTTTCTTTAGGTGTTGCATGGGGTCCATCATACAAGCCGTCATATACTGCTTCTAAATTAACTTTTTGCCATTCAAAAATCATAATTTAGTTTCCTGAATAGCCGTCATCAAGGTATTAGCTTCACGATGAAGGGCGGAGAGTTCAGCGTGGATTTCGGTGATGCGTTTTTGGTAGTCGAAGGCTTCGTTGACATCGACGGTGTAGCCGACGTAACGACCGGGCGTGAGGCTGTAATCGTTCGCGGCGACTTCCGCCAAATCGACGATTTTGCACAAGCCTTCCACATCCCGATACGCGCCATCAGGAAAATAATCCTCCAACGCCTGCCAATCCTTCACCGCCTGTTTCAGGCTCACCAATTCATCGCTGTTTTTTTCAAAATAGCCCTTCACCAACGCCCCCAACGTTTTTAACAACTTACCCTGCGCATCCAATTGCTTTTTCAACGCCTTATTATCAGGCGTACCCTGCACAGATTTTTCCAACGCCGCAAACGCTTTACGGGCTTGTTCCCACGACGCTTGATAGCCTTCCAGCCCAGCACTCAACACTGCCACCGGCTGTTCAAACACACCGCACAAAGCGCGACTACTCGCCAACGTCAGCGCTTCATCAACAATAATTTCCGCCCGCAATTCCGCAATATCCCACTCCGTGCCTTCCAACACCCCCAAACACGCCCGCCGCAACCCTTCCGCCGCCGCCCGCAACGTAATCGCCACATCCGCAATATTGGCTTCATGCTGTTCTGCCGCGTGGCGAATCGCGTCTTTATCACCCCGATACGCCGCCATCATCGCGCTGAAATTCACCAACTGCCCCGGCGAATAATCGTTAATGGTATTCGTGACCACACGGAACGTAGCCCGCGCATCAATCATCAGGATTTTGTCTTTATTCGCCGCCCGCTTACCCTTATCCAAAAACCACACATGGCACGGCAACGAGCGCGTGTAGAAAAAGTTATTCCCCACCGACACAATGCAATCCACCGCCTGCGTTTCGATCAACGTCTGCCGAATCAGCTTCTCGCTATTGCCCGCATCGGTCGCAGAACTCGCCATCACAAACCCCGCCCGCCCCTTCGCATTCAGGTAATGGTAGAAATACTGAATCCACAAATAATTGCCATTATCCGCCGCCGGAATTCCCAAACGCGGCGGCGCTTTCTTCTTTTTATCGGTGTCGGCATCATCGGCGGTAACGGCTTCCACCTTGCCAAACAAACGCACGTCGTTTTTAACGTACTGGTTATCCTTATCGACTTTTTTCACATTAAAAGGCGGATTCGCCATCACAAAATCGCATTGCCCCACTAACTCATGCGGGTCAGCCAAAAAGCTGTTGGCTTCCAAAATCTTGCCATCCAAGCCATGAATCGCGAGGTTCATTTTCGCCAACTTCACGTTATTGGATTTTAATTCCGTGCCGTAGCAACGAATCGCCGCATTGACAGAAGCCACCCGCCGGTTTTCTTCCAAGAAATGTCCAGTTTGCACAAACATCCCGCCAGAACCACACGCCGGGTCATGAATCACCCCGCGATCCGGCTGAATCAGGTTCACGATCAACTGCACCAAAGCGGGCGGCGTAAAGAATTCACCGCCTTCCTGCGCCCCCGCGCCATCCATCGAAAACTTCATCAGAAAGAATTCGTAAATACGCCCGAACACATCACCCGTCAGGTTCTTAACGCTGTCTTTATTGAACACGCGGATCAGTTCGCGCAACAGCTTATCGCCCTCACCTTCACTCGCGAGTTCGTTATAATTTTTCGGTAAAACCCCTGCCAATTCAGGGTTGGCGGCTTCAATCAGTGCCATCGCGTTATTCAGTGCATCGCTGATCGACTCGCCTTCCGGTCGGTTTGCCAAATAGTCGTACCGCGACATCTCAGGAATGAACATTGCGCCCTCACCCTTGAATTGATCGGGTGATAACAACTTTTGGGTACGCCCCGGCGCAACGGGTGGCAAATTGGCTTCGAGTCGCACTTTAGCCTGTTCAAAACGGTTTTGCGCGTAACGCAATAAAATCAAGCCCAACACAGGTTCTTTGTATTCGGCAGCCGTGAGTTTCGAGGTCGCACGCAAGGTATTCGCGCTATCCCAAAGATCGGCTTCGAGCTGTCTGATTTCTTTTTGGTTCAAGGGGGTCACATCCGGTGAAGGGGGTTTAAACAGAAGCCGGAATTATACGGAGATTTGACAGATGGCGGGGGAAATTTGGAGCGGGTGATGGGAATCGAACCCACGTATGCAGCTTGGGAAGCTACCGTTCTACCATTGAACTACACCCGCTTATTGAGATAGTGTCAGCAGATCGCTATTGTAGTGCGTTTTCGCCGAGACAACAATGATGATGATGACATTTGCTGGCAAAGTACTGGCGTGGTTCGACCGGCATGGGCGCAAAGACTTGCCTTGGCAGCAAAATCCCACCCCTTACCGTGTCTGGGTGTCGGAAATTATGCTGCAACAAACCCAAGTCACCACCGTCATTCCCTACTACGAACGCTTTATGCAACGCTTCCCCGATGTGCAATCGCTCGCCGCTGCACCGCCAGACGATGTGCTGAAACTCTGGGAAGGCTTAGGTTATTACAGCCGCGCCCGCAACCTGCACAAAACCGCACAACAAGTCCGCGACATCTACGCAGGCGAATTCCCTACCGACATGCCCGGCATGGAAACCTTACCCGGCATTGGGCGTTCCACCGCCGCCGCCATTCTTTCACTCAGCCACGGGCAACGCGAAGCCATTTTGGATGGCAACGTCAAGCGTGTATTGGCACGTTACCACGCCGTAGCAGGCTGGGCAGGCGAACCACGTGTGCAAAAACAACTCTGGGCATACGCCGAACAACACCTGCCCGCTGAGCGCAATGCCGCTTACACCCAAGCCATGATGGACATGGGCGCAACCCTCTGCACCCGCAGCAAACCGCTGTGCCTGCTTTGCCCCTTGCAAGACAATTGCCAAGCGTTTAAACAAGGCAAACCACAAGCCTACCCCGGCAAACGCCCGCCAAAAGCGCTACCCGAAAAAACCGCGCTGGCGTTGCTATTACGCAATACTGCGGGCGAATTACTGTTGCAACAACGCCCCCCAACCGGCGTTTGGGGCGGATTGTGGAGTTTCCCCGAATTTGCCGATGAAACCGCCATGCATGACTGGCTGGCACAGCATTTCGCCCCGACACAGACCATTGCAACCCGTTTACCCGTATTAACGCACACGTTTTCGCATTATCGCCTGCATTTACAGCCCTTGCAGCTCGATTTAGACGCGCAACCCGCACGGATAATGGAAGGCAACGGCTGGCTCTGGTATAAAGCAAACACCGAATATACCGGCGGGCTGTCAGCCGCTGTCCGCCAATTTTTCCAGACCATTGACTGAATCACTGAGGAAAACACATGACACGCATGGTGAACTGCATCCATTTAGGCCGCGAAGCCGAAGGCTTAGACCGCCCCACTTACCCCGGCGCCTTGGGCGTGAAGATTTACGAAAACGTTTCCAAAGAAGCCTGGGGCAAATGGTTGAAACAACAAACCATGTTCATTAACGAATACCGCCTCAGCACCATCAACCCCAAAGACCGCAAATTCCTGCAAGAAGAAATGGAAAAATTCTTCTTTGGCGAAGGCGCGAGTGCGATTGATAATTTCAAGCCGGTCTGAAGAAACCCCTCAGTTGGCAGGTGGTTTCCAGATCATGGCTTCCATCTGCCAATTGGCTAATACATCTTTCGGCGGCACTGAACCATCCGGGCCATTCCATGTACCGCCAAACAAATACAGCACATTGCCAGTTTTCGGCGCGTAACACAGCACTTTGCCAGATAATTCCTCCGCCCCAGCGCGACACTCTTCGGTTTCACCGTAGGCATAGACTTCGTTGAAACGGCTACCCAGCGCATGACCCAAGCCATTACCGATCAAATTATCGTGCACCATGACCGAAAACACTTTTTCGTGTTTCGCATCAGGGTTAATGCTCAACAGCGGTTTTAAATCCTGACTAACGGTGATAATCGGGTATTCCTGACCTTCCGCATAATTGATGCGCTGTGCAACATTTAAACCCTGAAAAGCCATGGTAATGTCATGCAGGTTGAATGGCGTATTGCCGTTGATTGGCCCAATGCCATCCACCGACAGCATTTCGATGGGTTTAACGGTCGGTTGCACCACGGTATTGGCTTGATCGTCACAAGCAGTCACACTCAACAACGCCACGGTTGCGCCTAACACCCATCTCTTTCCAGCCAAACGTTGCATATTCGCTCCTTTACTTAATCGCCGCATCAACATTCTTCCATAAAAAGCCCAGCCGTGCATTTTTATGCTTCCCTGTTTATAGTCCAGAACCTTAGCCATCACCTGAAAAATACCATGCCTGAAAATCCCGTCTGGCTGATTGATGCCAGCATTTATGTGTTCCGCCCGTGGTTCATTCGCCAACCCATGGTGTTAGATCGTGAGGGCAATCCCGTGAATGCGGTGCTGGGTTTCCTACGCTTTATTTACAACCTGCTGCAAACCGAACAACCGCAGCGCATTGCGTTTGCTTTCGACATCAGCCTGCAAACCTCCACCCGCAAAGCCATCTACCCCGCCTACAAAGCCAACCGCACCCCTGCCCCCGCCGAACTCAAAATGCAATTCCAACTGTGCCGCGATTTTTTGGATGCGCTCGGCATTGTGCAAGCCGCCAGCCCGCATTTTGAAGCCGATGACGTGATCGGTACGTGGGCAAAACAGCAACGCAATAACGGGCAAGCCTGCATGATTATCAGCGGCGACAAAGACTTAGCGCAATTGGTCGGGGAAGGTGATATTTGGTGGGATTACGGCAAACGCACGCCGCTGCCGCCCGGTGGTGTGAAAAAAGAATTCGGGGTCTGGCCTGCGCAAATCGCCGATCAACTCGCGTTGGCGGGGGATGTGGCGGATAACATTCACGGCATTCCGGGCGTGGGCATGTCGACCGCCGCCAAACTGTTGCAGAAGTTCAGCAGCGTGGAAGTATTGCTATCGCGCATCCCCGACATCGGGCTGATGAAAACGCGGGGGGCAAAACGCCTGCAAGAGTTGGTCGAGGAACATCAAGCCACGGTACGACTGGCACGGCAATTAACCGAGATTTATTGCGACGTGCCGGATGTGCCGCTGGATTTACGGCGTAAGGCTAAAGATTTGGTGCAGTTGCAGGCATTGTGCGAACGGTTGGGGCTGACAGAACAACAATTTCACCTATGGCAAAACGTGTAGGGGCGTATTGCATACGCCCATCCCCGCACGATTTAAGAGGGCGTATGCAATACGCCCCTACGCATCATCCGTCATGCCCATGTCGTATTCTTCGCTGCGCTCCATCCATTCCATCTCAACCTCCTCCAATTTGGCATCGAGGTTGCTTTTGTCGAGCACCAGTTGCTTGAGCTTGTGGCGGTTGGCATCGCTGTAAATGTCGGGGTCGGCAAGCTGTGCTTCTAACGCGACTTGTTGTTGCTGGAGCTTGTTCATTTCCTGCTCCAACTTGTCGATCTTTTTCTTTAAGGGCTGTAACTGTTTGCGCTTCTCGGCGGCTTCGCGGCGCTGGTCTTTACGTCCGGCGGAGGTGTGCGCGGCAGCTTGATCACCCGGTTTGCTGGCAACTTCTTCCGCACGGAAACGGTTTTGCAACCACGCCGCGTAGTCGTCGAGATCGCCGTCGAATTCCAGCGCTTTGCCGCTATCCACCAGCAACAGCTTGTCGGTGACGGTTTTGAGCATGTGGCGGTCGTGCGAGACGATGACCATTGCACCCTTGAATTCCTGCAACGCCATGCTGAGGGCGAGGCGCATATCGAGGTCAAGGTGGTTGGTTGGTTCGTCCAGCAGCAGCAAATTCGGGCGTTGGTAGATCAGCAAAGCCAGCGCTAGACGCGCTTTTTCGCCACCGGAAAAGGGCGCAATCGCTTCTTCCACTCGTGTGCCTTGGAACGCAAATCCGCCAAGGAAATTGCGCAAATCTTGTTCGCGAGCTTGTTTATCCATGTCGCGCAAATGTTGCAGCGGCGATTGATCCACTTTGAGTTGTTCGAGCTGATGCTGGGCGAAATAGCCAATTTTGAGGTCGGGGGCTTGCCAGCTTTCACCGGCTTGCGCTGGCAATTGTCCGGCAAGGAATTTGATCAGGGTAGATTTACCCGCACCGTTGGGGCCGATCAGCCCGATGCGGTCGCTGGGGAAAATTTGTAACTCCACTTTTTCAATGATGGTTTTGTCGGCGTAACCGAGGCGTGCTTCGCGCACATGCAACAAGCGATCCGGCAACTTTTCGGGGTCGCGGAAGCTGAAATGGAATTGCGAATCGACATGCGCGGCGGAGATGACTTGCATCCGTTCCAAGGCTTTGAGGCGGCTTTGTGCTTGGCGGGCTTTAGTGGCTTGGGCGCGGAAACGGTCAACATACTTTTGCATGTGTTCGCGTTCGCGCTTTTGCTTTTCGTAAGCGGATTGCTGTTGAGCGAGTTTTTCCGCACGGGTGATTTCAAAGGTCGAATAGTTGCCGGTATAGAGCGTCAGGCGGCTGTGTTCGATGTGGGCAATGTTGGTGCAAATCGCGTCGAGGAATTCGCGGTCATGCGAAATCAGCAGCAGCGTGCCACGGTAATTTTTCAACCAATCTTGCACCCAGATGACAGCATCGAGGTCAAGGTGATTGGTCGGTTCGTCGAGCAGTAACAGGTCGGAACGGCACATTAGGGCTTGCGCGAGGTTGAGGCGCATCCGCCAGCCGCCGGAAAAACTGCTGACGGGGTTATGAATTTGTTCGGGTTTGAAACCGAGTCCGTGCAGCAAGGTGGCAGCGCGGCTTTCAGCGGTGTAGCCGTCGATGGCATCGAGGCGGGCGTGGAGTTCGCCGAGGTGTGCGCCGTCGGCGTGTTCGAGTTGCTGGCGCAGGCTGACGTATTCGGTGTCACCTTCGAGCGCGTAATTGAGCGCGGACTGGTCGGTGGCGGGCGTTTCTTGCTGGACGTGCGCGATGACCCACGCGGGCGGTATCGAAAAATTGCCCGTGTCTTGGTGCAATTCCCCGCGAATCAGCGCGAACAGGGTGGATTTGCCGACACCGTTCGCACCCGTAACCCCGACGTTCTGACCGGGATGGATGCTGAAGGAAGCGGATTCGAGCAGGGCTTTGGCGCCGCGCCGTAGGGTTAGGTCGGAGAAGACTAGCATGGGTTGGTTCTATCGCTCATTCTGATGCCGTAACGAATGGGCGAGTATATCACCAAACCTAGCACTCTTTTCACTTGCCAGCATCCAACAGCTTAGCTAGACTTATGACTAACCAAGGAGCCAACCATGCAAGTCAACATCCACGAAGCCAAAACCCAACTTTCCCACCTCATACAATGCGTGCTGAACGGGGAAGAAGTCATCATTGCCCGCAACAACCAGCCCGTGGTACGCCTGCAAGCACTCACCAAACCACCTGCCAAACGCAAGCTCGGCTCACTTCGCGGTTTAGTCAAACATATCGCTGCTGATTTCGACGCACCACTGGATGATTTTCAAGAATACATGGTATGAGAGCATTATTGGATACGCATACCTTGTTATGGCTAGTCGATAGCCCAGACAAACTGCCTGCCGCAGTCACAGCCATCTGCGAAGACGAAAACAATGCCCTATTCATCAGCGTTGCCAGCTTTTGGGAACTGTCGATCAAAATGAGCTTGGGCAAAATTGAACTCGAAGATAACGCGCTGGCAAGGCTGCAAACCTGGTGTGACGAGAATACTGTGCAACTACTGCCCATGCAGGTCAGCCATTGCCAACAAGTGCAAACCTTACCATTCCATCATCGTGACCCGTTTGACCGTTTGCTGATTGCGCAAGCCATCTGCGAGAAATTAGTTCTGCTCAGCGCTGATGGACATTTCGCTGATTATGCGGTTGATGTCATCTGGAAACATTAACTGAACCCTCCACACCAATCATCTGCCAAACACCCCACTTCATCGAATCCCCTCACCTTAATTAATCATACAGCCGTAAAATCAAGGTCATAAAATCTGTTATTAGACTACTTTCAGGACACCCCCCATGAAAAAGTTTCTTGTCGTCAATGCTGGTCTTGCCGCGCTCATGGGTTCAAGCATGGCAGAAGCAGGCTTTTCCCCTTATTACGCTGGAGCAGCCATTGGTGCATCCCAAAACAACGGCAATGAAGCCCAATTTTGTGATGAATGCACTGGCTCACAATTCACCATGCACAAGAAAAATACCGGCGGCGCCAAAGTCCACAAAGTCTACGCGGGTGCCAATTTAAACCCGGTGTTTGGCGTCGAAGCGGAATATGCCAATCTTGGTGACACCTACGCTATCGACATGTACCGCCCCGAATTCGGCATTCCCGGCGGACGCGCTGAATACGCCAAAGCCCGTCAAAAAACCCGTGGCATCGGCATCAGCGCCAAAGCCAATCGCCGCATTACCCGCAAGACCTCGGTCTACGGCAAAGCCGGTGCATTTGCTTGGGAAAATAAAAACAGCATGGATTACACCAACCTCGACGGCATCAATGAACGCTACAAAAGCACCGACCGGGGCGTCAGCCCAACGGTAGGGCTTGGCGTTGAACACGAAGTCACCGATAAAATCAGCATTCGGGTGGGGTGGGATCGCACTTTTGACACCGGCAGCAGCGACCGTTTCTTGGAGTTGGATGCGAATAAAAACGTTGTTGATCTACACAGCGTTAAAACCGACACCGACATGATCTACGTCGGCGCAACCTTTAACTTTTAAACCGACGGCGGGGCAAATAAACACTTGCCCCCAGCCTTCGTGATAGCGGCAATACGTTCCGCATGTGCCGCCAATTCATCTTCACTTGCCGGAATTACCCGCAAGCGACTCACGTCTGCCGTCACGCGCCGAATGACTGCTCCACCTTGTTGTCCGTCACGATTGCCATCTTCTGCCCCTAGCAACAAGCTGACTTGCCCGCCCGTCATTGCTAGGTAGACATCCGCCAAAATCTCCGCATCCAGCAACGCGCCATGCAACGTGCGGTGAGCATTATTGATTTCGTAACGCTTGCACAACGCATCCAAACTGGCGCGTTGACCGGGGAACAATTGCCGTGCCATCCGCAACGTATCGGTCACGCTGCAATCATCCGTGATCGGCTGATGCGCCGGGTTCACCAAGCGCAATTCGTGATTAAGGAAACCAATATCAAACGGCGCATTGTGGATAATTAGCTCAGCCCCACGCACATACGCGAGAAAATCATCCATAATCGCTTCAAAACGCGGCTTATCTGCCAGAAAATCATTGGTGATGCCGTGAACTTCAATCGCCCCCGCATCAATTTCGCGATCCGGTTGCAAGTAAACGTGGAAATTATTCCCCGTCAAGCGCCGGTTGAGCATTTCCACGCAACCGATTTCGATAATGCGGTGCCCCTCTTTCGGTTCAAGGCCGGTGGTTTCAGTATCGAGGATAATTTGGCGACTCATAATTTCTTCTCGTCGATGGCTTGATTAGCCAATTGATCTACCCGTTCGTTTTCGGCGTGTCCGCTATGGCCTTTCACCCAGCGCCAATCAATCTTGTGTTGGGCGGAAGCGATATCCAGACGTTGCCACAACTCTTGATTTTTGACCGGCTTGCCCGCTGCTGTTTTCCAGCCTTTGCGTTTCCAACCGGCTAACCATTCGGTAATGCCTTGGCGGACGTATTGGGAGTCGGTGGTTAATATCACGTCGCAGGGGCGTTTCAACGTTTCCAAGGCTTGGATGGCTGCCATCAGTTCCATTTGATTATTGGTAGTCAGCGGTTGATAGCCATAGAGTTCGCGCTCTACACCATTATAGCGTAGCAAAGCACCCCAACCACCCGGCCCCGGATTGCCACGGCACGCCCCATCGGTGAAAATTTCAACGGCATTATTTGACATCTTTTGGCTCTTTACGGGACGCACGCCCTGCCCCCGGATTCACAATCATCCCCGGACGCAACAACGGTTTTACCTTACGCGCAGGCAATAACGGCGTCATATTGGATACTTTTTTCTGCACATGAATAACGTACACATTGCCCGTCATTAAGCGGTACTGACTGCCCAAATGGTCTAACCAACGTGTCCGTTTGAAGAGGTAATCGCCGCCAAATACCGGGCAAAAACCAGCCGATGCGGTTTCACACACTTCAAACCCTAATACGCTCAACCATTCACGCACCCGAAACGTGGAATAAAACTGGCAAGGCCGAGCTTTAGGGTTATGCCAGTAGCGCAGTTGCGCCAATCCCTTGAAACTCATCGGGTTAAAACCAATCAAGATGCAATGGCCTTCCGGCACCAACACCCGCTCAATTTCACGCAACACTTGATGCGGGCTATGCATACAATCCAACGCGTGGCTGGCAACGACCAGATCCAAGTTATTTAAGGCAAACGGCAATTGTTCAGGCGTGCCGACAATACTGGCTTGTTCACCGGGCAATATGCCTAAAGAAAACTGGCTCGCCACCCGTGATTCTTGCAAAAATGAATGCTGCCCCGCCAACACACCCGTTTCCAGCGCGTAATAGCCGAAAATGTCCGCGCTCATCCGACTGACAATGCTTTGCACCCGCGCCAAGGTTGCCTGCCCTGCCGACGTAGCGTACCAATCCCGACACAGTTTGACTCCGGCGGGTGGCAATGAAGTGGTAGAGGTGGCGTTCAGCGATTTTTCCTTGTTCACAAGTGACAGACGTATTATATTCGCAACAGACAAGACTAATCAGAAAAAATTATGAGAGTATTCAGTTACTCGACTGCTATCGTGTATACCATTATAACGACGAATCAAGAGCAACATAAGAACAACAAGGTCAATGGGGTTTTAAACATGATAATAATAAATAAGCAGACGCTGATGGCAGCGTCTATCCTAGCACTGTTTACCGGCACCGGCTGCTCCAACACCCTAGGCAAAGCGGAACAGGCCAGCCAACAACCGACGCTACGCAAAGCCGCTTTACACACATCCAATCTTGCTAACGCGCAACCACAAAAGCCGACCTTGGATGAAGATTTCGATACCTGGGAACGGGTATTTCGGGGTTTCCAGCTCAGCGATCAATACAGCAAACACCCGCAGGTGCAACGCTTTGTTAATTATTACGGGCGCAATCCGGCACAATTAAACCTACTCTCCGAACGCGCCAGCGTGTTCCTGCACATGATCGTACACGAAGTGGAACGCCGTGGAATGCCCAACGAATTGGCACTGCTGCCTTTTGTGGAAAGCGCCTTCGACGCGGACGTATTTTCTCATGCCGGTGCAGCGGGTCTGTGGCAATTTATCCCCGATACCGGGCGACGCTACGGCTTACAGCAAGCGAAATCCTACGATGCCCGCATGGATCCGTTTGCCGCCACCGGCGCGGCATTGACGTATTTGCAAAAACTTAATGATGATTTCAACGGTGATTGGTTATTGGCACTCGCCGCTTACAATTGCGGTGAAAACCGGGTGCAACGTGAAATTGACCGCAACCGCGCCAAAGGCTTGCCCACCACGTTTTGGCATTTGTCATTGCCCAAAGAAACCCGTGAATACGTACCGCGTTTGCTGGCCTTCAAAGAGTTGATTGGCAATGCGCCGCGTTACGGCATTACGCTGCCAAAAACGCCGAATCAAGCCCGTTTAGCGCAATTGCACATCGACAAGCCGGTGGATTTACGCCAAGCCGCCTTACAAGCCGGTTTGGAAGCTGACACCTTATTGAATTTAAACCCGTGTTTCCGCAGCGGCGTGACGACTCCGCAATATTCCAACCGCATTGTGCTGCCGCGCCAATACGCCCAGCAACTGATGACCGTGATTGATGCTTTGCCTGCTGCCAGTCGCCCGGTGTATGCCAGCGCCCCGGCGAGCGGTTACAACAACTTGGCGACCACCCGCATTGGCAAAAAATCCAGTAAAATTGCCAAAGCCAAAACGAAAACCAGCGCCAAAGTGCATACCGTGCGCCGGGGTGACACCTTGCAATCCATTGCCCAGCGTCACGGCACGTCCGTACAAACCTTGATGAAACGTAACAGCAAACGCAGCTCCAAATTAAAAGTGGGCGAGCGTTTGGAGGTGATTGCAGCGACCGAGGGAGCGATTGGCCACTCATGAGCGAACTAATTGTCATGTTTGATAAACAAATTCTCAAACGCCTTGCGGTAAAAAAAACCAGCATTACCTTTGGGCGGCATGGCAAATCCGACATTGCGCTACCCGACCGCACCATCAGCAATAACCACGCGCGAATTACCGTGGTGCGCGATGATTGCTTTTTGGAAGATTTGCAAAGCACCAACGGCACTTACGTCAACCAACAACAGATTGACCGCCATTTGCTGACAGATGGCGACATCATTGGTTTGGGGAAATACCAAGTGGTGTTCCGTACTGATCAGGGCTTAGCGGTGCAACTCAAACGCCTCAGCATCCACCCCAAACTGATGGATTCAAGTTACACGGCCTGGCTGCAAGTGCTGGATGGCGGCAAGTCTGGGTACATTATCCCCTTAAAAGCCGAACGTTTGGTGCTGGGCAATCAAACGACGGGGCAAATCGTCATTGAGTGCTCTCCCCAAGGGCAGTATATTACGCGGGAAACGGGGACGATGAATAACCACCGTACCCGCACGTTGGTCGCTGGCGATACCCTGCGAGTAGAAGAAACCAGCTTCCAATTTTGCCTGAAGGATCCTGATGCCAGTAATCTCGACGCCCCTCCCCACTAAGCCTAATTCCATCTTGCGGCGTAGCATTCAACGCCGCCGCGCGGCTCTGCCTCAAGCGCTACACACACAATTTTCCGCCCAAGCCGTCCGCCATTTGACCGCGCAACGCCTGTTTTGTAACGCGCGGCACATTGCGTTGTATTTACCCGTAAGAGGAGAAGCCGACCCCCGCACTGTGCGCAAACACGCCTTGCCGCACCAACGTTTTTATTTGCCGGTGTTATCGCCTTTCAAAGATGGAAGACTGTGGTTTGTACGCTGGGATGCCAATACCCGGTTTCGCTTGAATCGCTTTCGCATCCCCGAACCTTACCCGCGTTACCGTGAGGCCAGACCAGCCGCTTGGCTGGATTTGGTCATTACACCCTTGGTTGCTTTCGATCATACTGGTACGCGCATGGGCATGGGTGGTGGTTTTTATGACCGAACTTTTGGCTTCAAACGCACCCGACTTTGCGGCAAACGCCCCTATCTGTGCGGCTTCGCTTATGGCTTTCAGCAAGTCGATCATTTGATACGCCAGCCGTGGGATGTGCCGCTGGATGCCGTCAGTTCTGAACGGAGTTTTTTTCATTTCGACACTGGCATATATTAGAATATACTGATATAGTGTTTGCATGGTCAGGTTCAACCTGATATGACATAACCGCATAGGAGACATTGAGATGAAAAAATTATTAATCGGTTTAAGCCTGTTGGCTTTCTCGGCTGGCGCAAGCGCTAACGACTTCTTTGGTGGCAACAACGGCGAATGGAAAATGGGTCCGCAAGGCCCTTACTACGAAGAAAGTGATTTTCCAGAATGGACGCCAATGTACTGGATGGAAGAAATGATGGACAGCTTCGACAGCGAAGATGGCTATGGCGGTGGTGATGAAGGCTTCATGGGTGGTATGCCATTCATGGGCAACAATAGCAATATGCCGTTCATGGGCAACAATAACAACTACCCAATGATGGCGCCGCAAATGGGTATGCCAATGGGCACGCCGATGATGGCTCCACAAATGGGTATGCCAATGGGCGCTCCAATGATGGCTCCACAAGGTATGCCGATGGGCGCTCCAATGATGGCTCCACAAGGTGTGCCAATGGGCGCTCCAATGATGGCGCCGCCGCCGATGCCAGCAATGCCAACTGCTCCGGGCGCAACCCCAGGCCCTTCTGCTAAATAATTTTAGCCAAAGCAGTTATACTAAGCAGGTCGGTTTATCCGGCCTGTTTTCGTATTAGCATGACAAAATACACTAGGAGCGACTCCATGAAAAAAATGATTGTAAGCATCCTCTTGGCAGGCATCGCAGGCAATGCCAATGCAGGCGGCTGGGGCTTTGACAACTTCGATATGAATCCCAATATGAATTGGGGCAATAACCAATCATGGGGCAACAGCCCCGGCAATGGTTTCAATATGGGCAATAGCCCGTCATGGGGAGGTGGCCCGAATATGGGATGGGGAAATGGCTCGACCATGCCGTTTAACTGGAATAATCGCCCATCATGGGGTAACACTAATCCTTGGAACAATGGCATGAACATGCCCTTCAACTGGAACAACGGCCCCTCATGGAATGGCGCTAATATGCCGTTCAACTGGAACAATGGTCCGAGTTTTCCCGGCATGGGCTGGAGCAATAACACCCAACCCCGCTATGCACGCCCAATGGCACCGTTTGGAATGCAACCCGGCATGAACAACAATTTGCCACCGTTCATGATTCCGCCAATGCCGCCGGTAGCGCCGACCGCACCTAGCGTCATGCCAGAAACATCAACAACTGCGCCCGCGACCGATACTGCATCACCCGCAGCGACGCCAGCACCAGCGACAACGACAACCACTCCAGGGCCTGTCACCCAGTAATCACTTGGTAGGGGCGAACAATGATTCGCCCCCCACCTGCTGTATCTCGCCTCGAAACTGTCACGGAACGACCAACTTGCTAAGCTATCGACACGCTTTCCACGCAGGCAACCACGCGGATGTCCTCAAACACTTAGTATTGGTGTCAACGCTGGAATACTACTTACGCAAAGATAAACCCTTCTGGTACATCGACACCCATGCTGGCAGCGGCTTATACCAACTCCGCAGCGCGGCAGCCCAAAAAACCCGCGAATTTGCCCAAGGCATCCAAACCCTGTGGGAAGCGTCCAATGTGCCGGACGAACTGCAAGTTTATCTGCAACAAATCCGCTCGCTCAATCCCAGCACAACACTGAACCATTACCCCGGTTCACCTTGGTTAGCCGCCAATTTACTGCGCAACGCTGACCAATTACGCCTCTTTGAATTGCACCCCAGCGATTTCAGCGCACTGAACCAAAATTTAGGCGACGACAAGCGCGTTCACATTAGCAAACAAGACGGTTTGCAAGGCTTACTCGGCTTATTGCCCCCGATTACACGCCGTGCCGTCACACTCATCGACCCGTCTTACGAACTCAAAACCGACTATAACGACGTAATCAGCACCCTTAGCAAAGCCCACCAACGCTTTGCAACTGGCACTTACTTGCTGTGGTATCCGGTAATTGAACGCCAGCGCGTCAAACAAATGGCAGCAGCTTTGCAACAAACGGGGATCGCAGGCATTTTGCAACTCGAATTTTGCCCCTTAACCGATAGCATTGGAATGGGCATGACGGGCAGCGGCTTATTCATCATCAACCCACCTTGGTTACTCGCCGGACAAATGCAAACATTGCTACCTTGGCTTAACCAGCAGATGGCACAGGGCAACGGACACTTCACCGTCGCTTACATCACCCCCGAAAAAAATACCGGAAGCAAAGGATAACCCCATGCAATACTGGCTGATGAAATCAGAACCCGATGTATTCGGTATTGATGACTTACAGAAAGTAGGCATCGAACCGTGGGATGGTGTGCGCAATTACCAAGCTCGCAATATGCTGCGCGACCAAATGCAAATCGGTGATCAGGTATTTTTCTACCATTCCAATTGCGACGTTCCCGGCATCGTCGGTATCGCCAAGATCGCCACTCAAGGCTACCCCGATGACACCGCTTTTAACCCGGAAGCAAAATACTTCGACCCCAAGAGTGACCCACAAAAACCACGCTGGTATCGAGTCGATGTGCAATTCGTGCGCAAACTAACCCGAACCATCAGCTTATACGAAATGCGGGAACAAGCTGCTTTGCAAGACATGCCGCTAGTGCGTAAGGGCTGCCGCCTATCGGTCATGCCAGTAAGCGCAACCGAGTGGCAAACGATTCTCGACTTAGAATAAACCTCAGGGTTTATCCTCAGCCCCCGGTCGACACGCGGCTGCTCCTGGCCCAAAGAGTGGACAAAAATCCTTGGGCATCTCAGCGTTTGGTGCTGGCGCGGGTGCGTCAGGTAATGATTTTTCAGCGGGTTTTATTGCCGCTGGGGGAGCTTCTGGTACTTTGGGCGACTCATTGAAACGTGACAAGCGCAAATCATGAAACACCCGCTTCGCCTCCCAATAATCTTTTTGATATTGATGGCGCGTTAGTAAAGCCTGTTTGGTATCGGCATCCACCTTTAACGTTTCCACGCGTTCATCCATCAAACGCAGTTGGGTAAGAAGCGCATCCGCTTGACTGACTAAGCGTGCGTGTTTGGCGTATTCTTCAACCCCGACTTTCTCTTGCATCTCAAATTCACGTGCTAAGGTCGTTAAATGTTGCGCTTCTTGCGTGTAGGCGAGAGGCAATATCGCAGTCGGCATGGCAGGTACGTCATTTTCCAGCACCGTCGGCTCGTGAGACTCACGGGACAAATAGAACAATAATACAGCAGCAAGTGCAATACTAAATAACAACACAGGCAAAACAACCCGCAATAAACCTTCCAATTTTTCAATAAGGGACGGCTCAGGCAGGTCTTGTTTAATGACTAATTTTGGCATGGGGCATTCCACTTCATTGATACGACCATTCACAACAGTGCGATGCCAACATAACAGCTCTTTATTGAGTTATACCAGTAACCGACTGACGAAATGGTGTTTTTTGCTTGTATACGGGCACAATCACTATATAAGCTTGAATAGTAAATGAATGCAATAGAAATGAACAAAGCCAACAAGGAAGTTGGCTTTTTGACTAAAATATAATCTTATATGGCTTGTTCGTTCGCGGGAGGCGTAACGGGAGGTGGCGGCGTCGTTGGGGGAACGGTCAGCTCTTGTTTCAACTGATCCACGCCTTGTTTCAAACTCTTGTTTAACTCTTGTACGCTGTCAGACAACGCTTTATCCAAATCTTGCAGACCGTTTTCCATGAAGGTATTTAGTTGATCAGCCACTGCGCCCATTGCGCCGCTGACCATCGAACCCATGGTTTTTTGCACATCGACTTGCCACACATCTTTATTGCGGATTAACACCGTGCGTAACGGTATCGTCATATCGCCTTTTTCACCGCTATGCAGCACCGTTGCCACTTCAGCAGTCGTGCCATCCACCTTGATTTCACCCGTCTCGAAACGCTTGGCGGCAACACTTTTACTGGTAAGAAATTGCAAATATTGCGCACTCTCCCACGTTGTCAGATTTTTAGCCGTATCCATGTCTTCCGCCAGCACCGCCTGCCAAAACTTATCGGCAACTTCACGCGCTTGTTGCGACTCCGAAGAGAAAATGCACCCAGACAGCAACACGCTGGCTATGAGTAAATAAAAACCCAAAAAATAGATTTTATAGCTGTTAACGTTCATCGCTCACACCCTCCCTTCAAGAACACCCGCTTCAAGCACACCTGTCAGCATCGTCGGCTTAATGGTATTTTCCAGTATCTCATGGTTTGCTACCGCGACGGTCACTTTGCTGTAATTAGGGGTATAGCCGGTGTAAATCTGCTGTCCGGCGTCACCAGCGCGACCGTACTCCCACAATACCGGCACCGTATGACCCACTTGTTGCGTCAGCCACTGCTGCTTCAAACGTTCGCCCATTGCGTGCAAGGTTTGGCTACGGGCTTTCTTCAGCGGTTCAGCCACTTGGTTTGGCAAACCCGCTGCTTTTGTTCCCGTGCGGATTGAATAGGTGAAAATATGCAGGTGTCCAAAGCCCACCGACTCCACATACGCCAGCGTTTGCTCCCATTCCTCAGCGGTTTCCCCCGGAAATCCAACGATAATATCGGTGGTCACGTTGAAACCCGGCACACTGCGCCGCGCTTCAGCCACCAATTGCGCAAACTCGGCGGTCTTGCAACGCCGTGCCATGCGCCGCAACACCGTATCTGCGCCACTTTGCAAGGGCAAATGCATGTGTGGCATTAAGCGTGGATTGGCAAAAAGTGCGAAAAAATCATCCGGCAAATCCCACGGCTCGACCGAAGCAAAGCGAATACGCGGCATATCGGTTTCACGCAAAATGGCTTGCACGAGCGCATACAATGAGGTGCCCGTATCGCTGCCATAGCCGCCAACATGCACCCCAGCCAACACGACTTCCTGAATGCTTTGCTGATGCAATGTATTGATTTCTGAAACAATGTCGGCTTCAGTACGGCTGCGCTCATCGCCACGCGCCACCGTCACAATGCAAAACGTGCAACGGTAGCGGCAACCATCTTGAATTTTGATAAAAGCGCGGTGGCGCCCACGCAAAAACAACGGCGATTCCCCCGGCTCACTCGCCATCGCAGGCATCACCGGCAGGGAAAATTGTTGCATCACCGTTTGGGGAAGTTGGTCTTTTTCGGTATTGGGTACGACTAAATCCACACCCAACGTTTGGGCGACTTCATCCGCTTGCAGGCTGGCATAACAACCGCTAACCACCAATTTAGCGGCAGGGTTTTCGCGGTAAAGGCGGTGCATGAGACGACGTGATTTGCCGGATGCCTCATGCGTTACCGCACAAGTATTCAGCACTAACACGTCAGCATCGGGCGCGTTGGGGACAATTTCATGCCCCTCTGCACGGAATTGCTGCGACCATTGTTCCAATTCCGCCTCATTTAGACGGCATCCCAACGCTTTCAGATGGACTTTCATGTACCTACTTACAAATTCTCAGGGTGAGTTTCAACATCGGCAGCATCGCGCAAACCTTTCAGGAACGCTTCCAATTCACGCCCGCCGGTGCTTTGGCTGTAAACGGCTTCAGCATCCGCACCCAAAGCAGCGTCACCGGCTTTAACCGATTTCAGCGCAACAATAGCGTAATCCCCATTGCCTAAGGCAACGCTGCCCCACGTGGATTTGCCTGCTGCCGGATGCGTCATGGCAAATGCCTGTTGCACAATCTCAGGCGACAGTTTTGCATCAGTACGTCCAATCAAGCCTGTTTTTTCGACCGCTGTTTCCACACCAAGGCCAGAGGCTGTCAACGCTGCCCAGGATTGCGCGGTGGTCAACTGTTTTAACAATTCCTCACCTTTTTGCGCCGTCAACTTGCGGGCTTCCTGCGCCAGCAACGCAGTACGAATCTCTTCACGCACCGTATCCAGCGGTTTCTGTGCCGCAGGTTCATGGTTAACCACGCGAATCACCACCGCATTGCCATCTTCCAACTCCAATACCTCGGAGTTTTTGCCAGACTTCAACACGTCTTCACTGAAGGCCGCCGCACGTACTTTGTCGTTCGCGGCAATGCCCTGCCCTTGCACCGGCGTAATCCAGTCGGTTTGTTGCACAGTCAAACCCGTTTCCTTAGCAGCGGGTGCAAGATCACCGTCTTGCTCATACGCAATCCGCCCCAGCACTTCGCCCTTGTCGAGGAAGGCTTGTTCGGCTTGTTCCTTGCGATAATCGGCCTCCACTGCGGCACGGGATTCTTCAAACGTTTTTGGCTGTGCCGGTTTAATTTCAGTCACACGGATAATTTCATAACCGGCTTCGGTTTTTACCGGCTTCGAGGTTTCACCCGCATTGAGGGCAAATACCGCCTTTTCAAACTCAGCGCCCCAGTCACCCGCCACAATTGCCCCCATCTGCCCGTCTTTTTCGGCGGCAATTTTGTCATCGGAATCAGCGCGGGCAATCGCCTCAAAGGTGCGCGTCCCGGCTTGGATTTCGGCATACAGTGCATCAATACGCTTTTTAGCATCGGCGTCTTTGGCGGGATCATCAACCCCGACCAAAATATGGCTAACCATACGTTGTTCTGGTTGCGCGTAGGTATCCGCATTCGTCTCAAACCACGTTTTCAACGCCGCCTCGTCCACGCTCACTTGTGCGGCAAGGTCATCGCGTTTGAGTTCCACATACGCCAATTGCGCCCGCTCATCGGTCATATAAGACGCTTTGTTTTGCTCATAATACTGGGCAATCTGCTCATCGGTAACTTGCACTTGCGTCTGAAAATCTGCCAGCTTCAAGGTGAAGATTTCCAACTCACGTTGCTGATTGCGCAGGACTTGGTATTGTTCCGCTTCTGATTTCGGCAAGAAAGCCGTTGCCAGCACCGCATTGCGCAACTGCTGTAGGGAAAGATCAGTACGCACCTGCATTTCAAACTCAGCAGGGTCACGCCGCTGCATTTTCAGGAAGTTTTCGTAAGTCGCTTTATCGAACTTCCCATCTTTTTGAAATACCGGGATAGCAGCAATGGCATCAGCCACTTCCTGATTACTCGCACGGTAGCCACCATCACGAATGGTTTGCTGGACTAAGGTTTGGTTAATGACGGATTCCAGCGCGTTACTTTTGAGCGCATCATCCATGCCTTCTGGCAATTGTCCACCGAATTGCTGCTTCAATTGCACCAGCGCATTTTGTACGGCTTGCACCGGGATGTCTTCACCGTTGACAACCGCTGCAACGCGCTTGTCTCCCCCTTGCAAATAGTCGTAGATCCCGGTCAGTGCGAAGGGAACGATAATGACGCCTACGATAACATAGGCAATCCAGCCTTTGGCTTTGTCATGAATTGATTGCAGCATGGTCTTTTACGTTTTTGTGTGTAATGTTGATTAATGAACAATTAATGCGCACGCCCCACGCACGCAAGATCGCCATCATACAGGAAGAAAGGGGGGGATGAAATGGAAAAAGTTGGCGGAGCGGACGGGACTCGAACCCGCGACCCCCGGCGTGACAGGCCGGTATTCTAACCAACTGAACTACCGCTCCGCGATGTTGTGTTGAACAACTTGAAACAAACAAAAAGGATGCTGCTTGAGCATCCTTTCATAAATAGTTGGCGGAGCGGACGGGACTCGAACCCGCGACCCCCGGCGTGACAGGCCGGTATTCTAACCAACTGAACTACCGCTCCGCGATAAAAACTGTGATGAAGATGGTGGGTAGTGAGGGGCTCGAACCCCCGACATTCGCCTTGTAAGGGCGACGCTCTACCAACTGAGCTAACTACCCGTCGTTCATCAGAGGTCGCTACTGTACAGTATCTTTTAGGGCTTTACCAGCCTTAAATGAAGGAATTTTAGCAGCAGCGATAGAAATTGTTTCACCAGTACGCGGATTACGCCCAGAACGTGCCTGACGCTCACGCACAAGGAACGTACCAAAGCCAACCAGAGCCACTTGGTCGCCTTTTGCCATCGACTCGCTGATGACTTCAATAAATGCCTTGAACGCTTTATCGGTATCAATTTTAGTCAAACCGGACTTCTCTGCTACTGCATCAATCAATTCTGCTTTATTCATAGAACTTTCCTTATGAATTCATTATAGGGGAAAACTGAAACACTCCTGCCACTTCGCGGTCAGCAGAGCCACCCATGCGGATACGCCCGCTAGTTATACCAGCGCTATCTAAAATATGTCAACAAAATGACGGACTTCAGATGCACAGAAACATTTCAGCCTCCAGTGTAGACACGTTAATGCGGTCTCGCCGGAGTAATTTCCTCCTCCTCAGACGCCACCACCGGCGCTGCGGCGGGCGCTTCGGCATCATCATCCAAATCTTCGTCGTCAGCCAGTGGAATTGGCGCGTGTTCCAACGCCAACGCTAATACTTCGTCAATCCACTTCACAGGACGAATTTCCAAACCTTTTTTCACATTATCTGGCACCTCTGCCAAATCTTTTTCATTTTCTCGAGGAATCAATACCAACTTGATACCACCACGGTGTGCCGCTAACAACTTCTCTTTCAGCCCGCCAATTGGTAACACCTCGCCACGCAAGGTGATTTCACCCGTCATTGCCACATCAGCACGCACAGGGATGCGCGTCATGGCGGATACCATCGCTGTTACCATGCCGATACCCGCGCTAGGGCCGTCTTTAGGGGTTGCACCTTCTGGCACGTGGATATGGACATTGTTCTTACGCAATGATCTGCGTGTAATCCCCAAACTACGCGCCCGACTTTTGACCACAGTCTCAGCGGCGTGGATAGACTCTTTCATCACCTCGCCTAGGCGCCCGGTGCTTTTGATCATGCCATTGCCCGGCAACAAGGCACTTTCAATGGTCAGCAAATCACCACCAACCGAAGTCCACGCCAAGCCTGTCACCTGACCCACTTGGTTAACTTTGTCCGCGCGTCCAAAATCGAAACGTTTCACGCCAAGGTATTTCTCAATGTTACGCGGGGTAACAGAGCTCTTCTTCTTGTCAGTTAATAGATGCTCTTTGACGGCTTTGCGGCATAACTTGGAGATTTCACGATCCAGATTACGCACCCCGGCTTCACGGGTGTAATGCCGAATAATGTCCATCACCGCGCTATCGCTAATGGTCAGCTCGCCTTTTTTCAAGCCGTTTGCCTTGATCTGCTTTGGAACCAAGTAATTTTTGGCAATGCTGAGTTTTTCATCCTCGGTATAACCCGGAATGCGGATGACCTCCATGCGATCCAACAACGGCCCTGGAATGTGCATACTGTTGGAAGTCGCCACGAACATCACATCCGACAAGTCGAAATCCACTTCCATGTAATGGTCGGCGAAGGTGTGGTTTTGTTCCGGGTCTAATACCTCTAACAGCGCCGACGACGGATCACCGCGAAAATCGGTGGCCATTTTGTCAATTTCATCCAGCAAGAACAGCGGGTTGCGCGTGCCTACTTTGGTCAAATTCTGAAGAATTTTACCGGGTAATGAACCGATATAGGTGCGCCGATGCCCGCGAATTTCGGCTTCATCGCGTACTCCGCCCAATGCCATCCGCGTAAATTTACGCCCAGTCGCACGCGCAATGGATTGCCCTAAGGAGGTTTTACCCACCCCCGGCGGCCCTACCAAGCACAGAATTGGGCCTTTGATCTTTTTGACGCGCTGCTGCACCGCAAGGAATTCGAGGATACGTTCTTTGACTTCTTCCAAGCCGTAATGGTCTTCGTTGAGCACCTTTTCGGCATCAGGCAGGTTGTTATTAACTTTGGATTTTTTCTTCCAGGGCAAATTGACCAGCGCGTCGATGTAGTTGCGTACCACCGTGGCTTCCGCTGACATCGGCGACATCATTTTGAGTTTTTTCAACTCGGCGTCGGCTTTGTCTTTGGCTTCCTTGGGCATACCGGCTGCTTCGACTTTGCGCAGCAACTCTTCCATTTCATTAGGCGCAGCATCGTCCATTTCACCCAGTTCTTTCTGGATGGCTTTAATTTGCTCGTTGAGGTAATACTCGCGCTGGCTGCGTTCCATCTGTTGCTTGACGCGCCCCCGAATCTTTTTCTCGACTTGCAGCAAGTCGATTTCACCTTCCACCAACTCCATCAGGTATTGAATGCGCTCTTCGACGTCAAGCATTTCCAACACTTTCTGTTTTTCCGCAATCTTCAAACCCAGATGCGCGGCAATGGTATCCGCCAAACGTACCGGATCATCAATGCTGGATAAGGAAGAGAGAATTTCTGGTGGAACTTTTTTATTCAGTTTGACGTATTGTTCAAACAAGCTCACCAAAGAACGGCTCAGCACATCAATTTTGCGGCTGTCAGCGGAAACCGAAGCAGCTACTTTAACCCGTGCAGCGGAAAAATCACCGTCATTATCAATCGCGATAATTTCCGCACGCTCCAGCCCTTCCACCAATACTTTCAGCGTGCCATCCGGCAGCTTCAGCAATTGCAAAATGGTGGCAAGCGTCCCCATGGTGTGCACATCATCTAACTCAGGGGCATCCACTTCGGCGCTTTTTTGAGCAACCAACAGGATTTGCTTGTTGCTATCCATCGCCATGTCCAAGGCTTGGATGGACTTGTTACGCCCGACAAACAAGGGGATCACCATGTGTGGGTAAACCACAACATCACGCAACGGTAAAACGGGAACGATGATTGATTCAGCCATAATAAGTACTCACTGTGGCAGATAGGGAGGGTGGCGTACCGAGGCAGACACCTCGGTACGCCAACAAATGTTATTCGCCTGCGGCTAATTGCTGCTGCGGCTCGACATTTTCATAGATCAGATACGGTTGGGATTCGCCTTTGACGACGGAATCATCCACCACCACCTTGCTGACGTTCTGCTCGGATGGCAGGTCGTACATGGTATCCAGCAAGATTTTTTCCATAATAGAGCGCAAACCACGCGCCCCGGTTTTGCGCTCCATCGCTTTACGTGCAATCGAATGCAGCGCATCATCGCGGAAGACCAATTCTGCGCCTTCCATCTCAAACAGCTTGGCGTATTGCTTGGTCAAGGCATTGCGCGGTTCGGTGAGAATTTGCACCAATGCCGTTTCATCCAGCTCTTCCAAGGTGGCAATAACTGGCAAACGCCCCACAAATTCTGGAATCAAACCGTAATGCACCAAGTCTTCGGCCTCGATGTCTTTGATAACTTCACCGAAACTGCGGCTTTCTTCCGGTGATTTCACCTTGGCAGAAAAGCCAATGCTGCCCTTTTCGGTACGGCGGCGGATGACTTTATCCATACCGGAAAACGCACCGCCCACAATGAACAGGATATTGCGGGTATCAACCTGCAAGAATTCTTGCTGCGGGTGTTTACGCCCACCTTGCGGGGGTACAGAGGCTACCGTGCCTTCGATCAACTTCAGCAGGGCTTGCTGCACGCCTTCGCCCGACACATCACGGGTAATGGAAGGGTTATCGGCTTTGCGCGAAATCTTGTCGATTTCGTCGATATAGACAATGCCCGTCTGCGCTTTTTCGACATCGTAATCGCATTTTTGCAGCAATTTCTGGATGATGTTTTCCACATCCTCGCCCACATAACCGGCTTCGGTCAGGGTCGTGGCATCCGCAATCGTGAACGGTACATTCAGCAAGCGTGCTAACGTTTCCGCCAGCAAGGTTTTACCGCTACCCGTTGGGCCAATTAGCAAAATGTTGCTTTTTGCCAGTTCGACTTCATCCTTGCCGCCACCTTTTTTGTACAAGCGCTTATAGTGGTTATAAACCGCTACTGAAAGCACGCGCTTTGCTAATTCCTGACCAATCACGTATTCATCAAGGTTGCCTTTGATCTCACGCGGCGTCGGCAGGGAAGATTGTTCATCAGACCCTTGCGCGGTGTGCATTTCCTCTTGAATGATGTCATTACACAAATCCACACATTCATCACAAATGAACACCGAAGGGCCAGCGATCAGCTTGCGCACTTCGTGCTGGCTTTTTCCGCAGAAAGAGCAATACAGCAGCTTGCCGCTATCGTGATCGCCTCTTCTATCTTTACTCATCAGAACCTCTATCCTGTGCCGCTTCACGACACATCAACGATGTAAACCAAAGGACTATGTTGTGTCCGTATGACTGCTTTCAAGCTATATTATTCTAATAAACTTGTCTTGTTACAAGAATACTCGCCTTTTACAAGTATTTTATGCTTCTTTTGCTAAAAAATACCTGTCCAGACACGAAAACAGCCTGTAAAGACAGGCTGTTTTCTGACAAATGGCTATATAGATCGGACTTTAATCCGACAATCCATCACGTGCGAACTGTCAAGACCTCATCAATCAAGCCGTATTCACGCGCCTGCATCGCATCCATAAAGTTATCCCGATCCGTGTCTTGCTCAATACGCTCAACCGTTTGCCCGGTATGACCCGCCAATACCTTGTTTAAAACCTCACGCATTTTGAGAATTTCACGCGCTTGGATTTCAATATCAGAAGCTTGTCCACGCGAGCCACCCGACGGCTGGTGAATCATAACGCGCGAATGTGGCAGTGCGAAACGCTTGCCCTTCTCACCCGCTGCCAATAACACCGCGCCCATGCTGGCGGCTTGACCGATACACAAGGTGCTGACTTGTGGCTTGATAAACTTCATGGTGTCGTAAATCGCCATGCCTGCGGTAATCACCCCACCCGGTGAGTTGATATACAGGTGAATATCTTTCTCAGGGTTTTCGGATTCGAGGAACAGCAACTGTGCCACAATCAGATTAGCCATGTAATCTTCGACTTCACCCACACAGAAAATGACCCGTTCCCGCAGCAAGCGCGAGTAAATGTCAAAGGCGCGTTCGCCACGAGCAGATTGCTCGATAACCATTGGCACGCCAACAGCGCGTGGTTCAATCGGGTTTATTCCAAACATTACAACCTACCTTTATCTGTTTACGGGACTCAGGCTTGTGCCTGTTCCGGCTTTTTGGGGTTCATGACGCTATCGAAGTCGCGGGTTTCGTCGTTGACGGTGGCCTTTTCCATCACCCATTCAACGATCATTTCTTCCATTACCGCTGCTTCGATGGTCTGCATGGCTTGACGGTTGCCACGGTAGTAGTCTTTCAGCGCTTGCGGGTCTTCGTAGCTGGCAGCCACGGTTTCCAACATTGCCTCAACCCGTGCCGGGTCGCGTTGCAGGCTGTGTTGGCGAATCACTTCACCCACAATCAAACCCAACTTCACGCGGCGCTCTGCTTGCGGCGCAAACAACTCGTCGGGGATATTATCCGCCGGAGAGCCAGTGTTTTGCGAGAACTCATCACGAACGTAGCGGATTTCTTCCGTCACCAGTGACTTGGGAATATCAATAGCGTGCAATTCCGCCAAACCGTCCATCACCTGCTGCTTGAGCTGGGTTTTGATGGCGGTATCGAGTTCACGCTGCATATTCTTTTTGATTTCAGCACGGAAATCATCGACAGAACCGCTTTCCACGCCGAATTTAGTGATGAAATCGGTATCAACTTCTGGCAGCACAGCAGCGCGAACTTGCTTCATGGTCAGCTTGAATTGTGCGGTTTTGCCTTTCAGATTTTCAGCGTGGTAAGTATCAGGGAAAGCCACATCAATGGTTTTCACGTCACCGGCTTTCATGCCAACCAGACCGTCTTCAAAGTCTTTCAACATGCGGCCTGCGCCGAGTTCGACCGAATAATCTTCGGCAGCACCGCCTTCAAAGGCTTCGCCATCGACAGAACCGTCGAAATCGACTTTTACCGTGTCGCCTACCGCAGCAGCGCGGTCAACTTCATTCCATTCTTGATTTTGCTTGCGGATGACATCAATCATCTTGTCGAGATCAGCGTCAGCAATGTCTGCGACCGGGCGAGTAATCGTCAGGGTTTCAACGCCTGCAATCACCACGTCGGGGTAAACTTGGAAACTCGCCACGAATTCGAGATCTTTACCGGCTTCCATCGTTTTCAGGTCGATTTCTGGCAAACCGGCGACACGCAATTTTTCTTGATTAGCGGCATCTTGGAAGGCAGAACCCAGCAATTTTTCCACGACTTCGTAACGCACGCCATCTTCATAGCGCTTTTTGACCACGCCAAACGGCACTTTTCCGGGGCGGAAACCGTCGATTTTAACGCGACCCATCATCCCTTTCAGGCGTTTTTCTACTTCTTGGTCGATTTTTTGGGCAGGAACTGCCACTGTCATTTTGCGGTCGATGTTACCGATTGTTTCGACAGAAAATTGCATGTAAAAACCTCGTTACGGGTCTGACATCCACCAATGCAGGGCAGATAATCATTAAAATCAAGGAGTTAAAGTGGTGCGAAAAGAGAGACTCGAACTCTCACGCCTTGCGGCGCTGGTACCTAAAACCAGTGCGTCTACCAATTCCGCCATTTTCGCATGTATCTATTGCGGATTCCGGTCAGCAAACCTTACCGAGAATCACGAAGGAGGCGATTATACACAGCCCTTTGACTTTTGCATAATATTTGAAGCGGGAAAAAAGTGGGGTGGCTGATGGGACTCGAACCCACGACCACCGGAATCACAATCCAGTGCTCTACCAACTGAGCTACAGTCACCACTGAAAACATTGTCTGCTGGGGGCATTAATGGCGCGCCCGGCAGGGCTCGAACCTGCAACCTACGGCTTAGAAGGCCGTTGCTCTATCCGTTGAGCTACGGGCGCAAGTAAGAGTTGAATTGTTGGTCGGAGTAGAGGGATTCGAACCCCCGACCACCTGTACCCAAAACAGGTGCGCTACCAGGCTGCGCTATACTCCGACGTTGAGAGGTAGAATACGTTGATTTCATTCCTCAATCAAGAGCGCGAACTATACGTAGCACACGCTTTTGCGTCAAGCCCTAAATGGGGTTTTTATGCAGCTTTT
Source organism: Candidatus Thiothrix sulfatifontis (assembly GCA_022828425.1). Classification (NCBI taxonomy): domain Bacteria; kingdom Pseudomonadati; phylum Pseudomonadota; class Gammaproteobacteria; order Thiotrichales; family Thiotrichaceae; genus Thiothrix; species Candidatus Thiothrix sulfatifontis. The sequence continues at coordinate 1,346,743 of CP094685.1, read as the reverse complement.
GCTGTCGCGGGTTTCAATTCCACCACATTATCACTGACGACCACCCCTGCTTCCTTGTGTGAGTGTTTCTCATACAAGAAACGCAACACGTCGGCACGATAATGGTTGTACGTAGGGTTATCCGCCAATGCCAGCCGATTGCGCGGGCGCGGCAAATCCACTTTCAGAATTTCCCCCACCGTCGCTGATGGCCCATTGGTCATCATCACAATTCGATCCGACAGCAACACCGCCTCATCCACATCATGCGTCACCATGATCACCGTCTTGTGAGTGGCGGCAGTGATTTTCATCAGCTCATCCTGCAAATGCGCACGGGTCAAAGCATCCAACGCACCGAATGGCTCATCCAGCAGCAACACTTTCGGATCCATCGCCAACGCCCGTGCAATCCCCACCCGCTGCTTCATCCCGCCGGAAATTTCATTCGGAAACTTATGTTCCGCATGAGTCAGCCCCACCATTGCCAAGGCTTCGTGGGTACGCTGCTTAAGCTGTGCCTTCTTTTCCGTCGCGCCAAACACCCGATCCACCGCGAGGTACACATTGTCAAAGCACGTCAGCCAAGGCAGCAACGAATGGTTCTGGAACACCACCGCCCTATCCGGCCCAGGCCCTTTGATTTCGCGGTCAGCACACAACGCCACCCCACTGGTATGGTTCAGCAACCCCGCCACGATATTCAGCACGGTCGATTTACCGCAGCCCGAATGCCCAATCAGGGTAATAAACTCGCCTGCCGCGATGTTCAAATTGACCTCTTGCAGCGCCTGAAACGGGCCTTTCTTGGTGTTAAACACCATATCGACGTGTTCAAGCTGCACGTATTTGCTGGAATCCATAACCACCTCACTCGGTTCGCAAACGGCTGGCAAGCAGCAACAAAAATTGTTCCAATAGCAGACCAATCAGCCCCACCACGAAAATCGCAATAATGATGTGTTCAACGTTCAAGTTGTTCCACTCATCCCACACCCAGAAACCCAAACCGACCCCGCCAGTCAGCATTTCCGCCGCCACGATCACCAACCACGCCACGCCAATAGCAAGCCGCACCCCGGTCATCACATACGGTAAGGTTGCAGGCAACAAAATCTTGGTAAACATCTTCCACGACGACAGATTCAACACCCGCGCCACATTGAGATAATCCTGCGGAATCCGCGACACCCCGACAGCGGTGTTAATAATCATCGGCCAGATCGACGAGATGAAAATCACCCAAATTGCCGCTGGCTCAGCCTTCTGAAACACCAGCAAGCCAATCGGCAACCACGCCAACGGCGACACCGGACGCAGCAAGCTAATAATCGGTGCGAGCATGTCGTTGAAAAACTTCACCCGCCCGATAATGAAACCCACCGGAATCCCCACCAATGCCGCCATGCCGAAACCAATCCCGACCCGCGCCAACGAATTGAGAATATTCCAACCAATGCCTTGATCATTCGGGCCATTTTGGTAAAACGGGTCTTTGAACAACTCCACGGCGGATGCCCATGTTGACACCGGCCCCGGCAATTGCGGGTTGGTGGCGGAAACTAGCGACCACAGCAGCACGAAGCCGAGCAGTCCTAGGAAGGGGGCTAGTAGCCCTAGTGAACGTTCTTTCCACATACGAAACTCCTTACACCTTGACCGCAAACCCATCTGCATACGCTTTCGGGTCTTTGCCATCCCATTTCACGCCGTCGATCAGCGTCGATTCGCGCATATCGCTGGCGGGGATGCTGACTTTCGCCAGTTCTGCCGCTTGCTTGTAGATGTCGATTTGGTTGACCTTTTTGGCGGTTTCCAAATAGTCAGGGTGATCTTTGAGCAAGCCCCAACGTTTGTGCTGGGTCAGGAACCACATGCCATCAGACAGGTACGGGAAGTTCACCGCGCCGTCGTTGCAGAACTTCATGTAGTTGTCGTCTTTCCAGGTTTTGCCGATGCCGTTGTCGTACTCGCCTTTCATGCGCCCTTCGATAACGCTGGCTTCGGTATTGACGTAGGCTTTGGCAGCAATCGCTTTGGCAACCTCAGGACGGTTTGCCATGTCGTCGATGTATTTGGAGGCTTCCAACACCGCAGCGGTCAAGGCACGCGCTGTATTCGGGTTGGCTTTCACCCACTCAGCGGTGGTGCCGAGGATTTTTTCCGGGTGATCTTTCCAGATGTCTTGCGAAGTCACGGCGGTAAAACCGATCTTGTCGGCAATCGCCCGCGCATTCCACGGTTCACCCACACAGAAGCCGTCCATATTGCCGATGCGCATATTCGCCACCATTTGCGGCGGCGGTACGGTGATGGTTTTCACGTCTTTCATCGGGTTTACGCCTAAACTGCCCAGCCAGTAGTAGAGCCACATGGCGTGCGTGCCGGTCGGGAAGGTTTGCGCAAAAGTATATTCACGCGGGTTGTCTTTCATGAATTTGGCAAGGGATGCGCCATCGGTCACGCCCTTCTCATGCAACTGGCTGGAAAGGCTGATCGCCTGCCCGTTATTGTTGATGGTCATCAGGTTTGCCATGTCTTTTTGGGGGCCACCGATACCCATTTGCACGCCGTAAACCAAGCCGTACAGCACATGCGCTGCATCCAATTCGCCGTTGGTGAGTTTGTCGCGTACCGCTGCCCATGACGCTTCTTTGGTCGGGGTAATGGTTAAGCCGTACTTTTTGTCGAAGCCTTTCAAGTTCGCCATCACCACGCTGGCGCAGTCGGTGAGCGGGATGAAACCGACATTGATATTGGGTTTTTCCGGTGCATCCGAACCCGCTGCCCATGCCGCATTGCGCACGCCCGCAGGCACCATTGTCATGATTGAACCCGCTGCCATCAGCAAGCCACTTTTCAGCAAGAAATCGCGGCGGCTAGGGTTGGTGACGGACGTATCCGGTTTTTTGGTATCGCTCATAAAAACCTCAAATTCATTTCGTGTAGACAAAAAAAAGCCCTGACGCGCCTGTTGGGGAGGAGGAACCAACAGGGGGTCAGGGCAGCTTTACCCAAATACCGTACTACATCGCACGGTTAGGAGGAGGAGTCACTTCAAATCGTTGCAGTCGCCGTTGACTGCTTGGTGATTACAATGCAAGGGGTGTGCCAAGTATAAAAATAACGGGTTGGTGACGAGTTTGGTGGGTTTCGCTGCTGCTCTACCCACCCTACGATTCATTAGAATGCACTTATGTTGTGCTTTTTTGGCTTGAATCGGGCGTAATTGGTGCAACCTCAGCATCATTCCCTTATAATCATCCTATCTCATCATCCTATCTCATCATCCTAGGAAACATAGGCATGAAAACCGTTAACGTCAGCAGCCTGAAAAACAACCCCAGCGAAGCCTTGCGCTACGCCCACGAAGATATGGTATTGGTCATGAACCGTGACCAACCCGACGCACTGATGATCGGGCTGAACCAAACCGGCGGAATGCTGGATATGCCCGGTGTACGCACCGCGTTAGCCACCTCGCTATTCAAAGACAGCGCATTATCACTGGCACGTTCCGCACGGCTGGCAAACATGGTGCTGGCAGATTTCATCGCACACGTTTCCCGGCTGGGCATTCCCGTCATTAACCAAACTGCCGCCGAAGCCAACCAAGACATGGACACGCTGGAACAATGGCTCGCGTTGTAATTGCCGATGCCAGCCCATTGATTGGGTTAGCCATTGTCGATGGCTTGCAATGGTTGCCGCACCTGTTCGGCGAAGTTTGGCTACCCGAAATCGTGTGCAATGAAGTATTACCGGGCAAACAAGCGCGTGGCGAAGCCGCTATACAAGCTGCGTTATCCGCTGGCTGGTTGCGAGTCTGGGAACACCCCTTCCCTGCCCTCACCGGGCTTGACCTCGACGAGGGGGAAAGTGCCTGCATCAGCCTTGCTTTGCATCATCCCGACCCCGTGCTGCTGATCATGGATGAACGTGCCGGACGCGCAGTCGCCTTGGAGAAAGGGCTAACCATCACCGGCACTGCCGCCATCATTGGCATGGCAAAACAGCGCGGCTTAATCCCTGCCGCCCGCCCAGTATTTGAAACCCTGCACCAAGCGGATTTTCGGATTGCCGCCGCCGTTATCCGCCAAATCTTGACGCGGATTGGAGAATAAACACGCGATGAAACTGTTCTACTCCCCCACCTCCCCCTACGCCCGCAAAGTGCGCATGGTCGCGATTGAAACCGGCTTAGCGTCGCAAATCGACGTGGTATCGGTCAACGTCGCGCAGGAACAACCCGAACTTTTCGCCGCCAACCCACTCGGCAAAGTTCCCGCATTAGTGCTGGCAAACGGCGAAGCCTTGTTCGATAGCCCGGTGATTTGCCGCTATCTCGACAGCCTCAGCGGTAACACCTTGCTTCCACCATCCGGCTGGCAACACTGGGAAATAGTGCGTTGGGAAGCCCTCGCCGACGGCGTGATGGATGCCGCCTACAACCGGGTGATGGAAGAACGCAGCCGCCCCGAACACGAGCGTTCCCCCGCCGCCATGACACGCTGGGAAACGGAAATCACCCGCACCTTGCAACACATCGAAACCTGCCTCGACAGCTTGGGCGAAGACCTCACACTGGCACATCTGGCATTGGGTGCAGCGATTGGCTATCTGGAATTCCGCTTGCCGCACCTGTTGCAAGCCGCCGCTTGCCCGCAAACGCTGGCTTGGTATGCGTCATTCCGTGAACGCCCTGCGATGCAAGCCACTCAACCCGCCTAACCACCAGAGGCACACCATGCGTATCGGTTTTGAAACGTGGGAATCGCCCGTCGGCACATTGACTATCGCCGCCACCGCTGAGGCGGTGTGTGCCGTCGCTTTCGACAGCAACTGGCAACATATCCGCACCGCTTTGGGTGAGGTGCAAGCGCACAGCAACGCCCTGACACGCGAAACCATCAGCCAGTTGCAGGCATATTTTGCCGGAACACGGCGCACCTTCGACTTACCGCTAAGCGTGCATGGCACAGATTTCCAGCAACGCACTTGGCAAGTGTTGCGCGACATTCCCTATGGCGAAACCCGCAGCTATTCCGAACAAGCGCAAATGATTGGACAACCGCAAGCAGTGCGGGCGATTGGGCATACCAACGGGCTGAACCCGATCAGCATTATCGTGCCGTGCCATCGGGTGATTGCCAAATCGGGCAAACTCGCGGGTTATGCGGGCGGGTTGGCGGCGAAGGCGGATTTGTTAGCGTTGGAAGGCTGTGAAGCAAATCACTGTACTACCGCTTTCCAATAATCAATCAAGGCGCGTAAGCTAGCGGAAAGTTGTTTGCGGCTGGGATAATACAGAAAGAAATCCGTATCAGTAGGGCAATAATCCGCCAATACTTGTACCAATTGTCTGCTTTGCACATCATCGGCGACCTGCTGTTCCAGCAAATACGCAAACCCCAACCCTTGCAACGCCGCTTCGTGCATCAGGTTGGAATCGTTCGCGGTTAACCTGCCCTGCACATCAACGGCGTAAGTCTCTTTATCCCGCGCAAACTCCCAGTGGTAAATTTCGCCATTGGGGAATCGCCGACGGATACATTCAAATTGCGTTAATTCCGGCGGCGTTTGGGGAATACCGTATTGCCCACAAAACGCGGGCGAAGCCACCACGACAAAGCGTTGTTTTTGCCCAACGGAATCGCCACCATGTCTTGCGGCAAGGTTTCCTGACAACGAATTCCCGCATCAAAACCGCTCGCTACAATGTCGAGCAAATGATCATCGCTAATCAGTTCCAATTGCACATCGGGGTAAGTTTCCAGAAAGCCAGCGAGTTTCGGCGCAAGCAGAAACCGTGCAGCATCCGGCGGCACACTCAAACGCAACGTGCCACGCGGTGTTTCCCTAAACGCATTAATACCATCAAGCGCGTCTTGAATGTCCCACAACGCAGGCTGCAAGCGTATCAATAATGCCTGCCCCACCCTGTTAACGCGACACTGCGCGTGGTGCGGTGGAATAAGCGCACGCCTAATTGCTCTTCGATATGGCCGAAGCGTGTGACTCAACGCGGAAGCCGACACGCCAATTCCAGCGCGGCTTTGCGGAAACTGCCATGTAAGGCAATGGCATGAAAGGCAGTCAAATCGGGCAAACTGGGACGACTCATTGTTGAGTTATTCTCACTAACGCATTTAGGATTATGCAGATTATCAAACAACCCAAGGTGCTGCATACTGAGTACAACTTAACAATACGAGGAATGCAGTATGCAACACCTCTTCAGCGAGTTAGCAGACGAAAAGAGGCATCCATGAAATCTGATCGTTACCAGCGCGGCTGGGAAAAGCTAAAGGAAATCGACGGTCACGCGGGAGAACGGGTAATCGAAGCGTTGAAAGACATAGCCCCGGATCTTGCTCGCTATACCATCGAGTTTCCATTTGGGGATGTTTACTCGCGCGGCGTTCTTTCACTCAAGGAACGTGAAATCGCCACCGTAGCTGCGCTGGCGGCATCGGGTAATGCGCAACCACAGCTCTGAACGTTCATATTCACGGTGCGCTGAATGTCGGCTGCACAAGGCAAGAAATAGTGGAAATCATGATCCAAATGGCAGTGTACGCGGGGTTTCCGGCTGCACTGAATGGCGTATTTATAGCCAAAGCGGTTTTTGTGGAACGAGATAGCGCGGGTCAGTCAAATTGCAACGCCAAGATACAGAACCAGCATTACAGAACCTGCCATTAGCAAACGTTTCAAGGTATTCCCCTTTGCTCCTGATGTTTTGCCATCAATGCCGCCACCCCGCGCTCGTTTTCTCTGCCACTGGCTTCGAGGGCTTGCATGACATTGCGCTGATCTGCCGCACTGCGGTTTTGGCTCAGTTTGTATTTGGCTTGCAGCGATTCGATGGTGATTTCAAAACCGACGATGGCTTCCAGCATTTTGGCGGGGTAGCTCGGAATCCATGCGTTGGGGGTGTCGCCTTCGTAGTAATGGCTGAGGCGTTCCACCTGCGCTTGCAGCCATGCGGTATCGTGGATGACGCGCACTTTGCCGTAGACATGAACGGCGGTGTAATTCCAAGTGGGTACACCCGCGCCTTCGTACCATGTGGGTGAAACGTAGGCGTGAGCTCCTTGGAACATTGCCAACACCTGTGGGTTTGCTGACAAGTGCTGCCATTGCAGGTTGGCTTTGGCAAGATGACCGGACAGCGTGAGCGTGTCGCCCTGTTCCAGCAGAAAAGGGATGTGGCTGGCGAAGGGAACGCCTGTATCAACCGTGACCAGCGTACCGAATGCATTGGCTTGGATGAAGCGCAGAATTTCGGCTTGGTCGTGTTCGGCAAAGTGTTTTGGGATGTACATCAGAACTCCAATATCACTAGAGCAAGGTTTTCAGTTTGCGCCCGCCCGTGATCGCAAAGCCTTCACGCTCATAGAATGCGAGAGTGCGTTCAAAAGCAGGCAATGGCGGCGTGGTCATTTCCAAGCGTGTCCAGCCCCTGCTTGCACCGAAGGCACGGGCGGACGCCAGCAATTGTTTGCCTGTGCCATGCGAGCGGTAAGTGGGGCGCACGTACAATTCGGGAATCGTGCCGAAACTGCCTTCAGCGTACAGCGCGTAACTTTGGTACAGGGTCAAAAATCCTGCGGCTGTGCCGCCTTCATCCGTTGCCACGAACACATGATAATGCCCGTCGCGGATAAAGGTTTGCAGGCGTTCGGTGGTTGCTGGCAGGTCAAAGTTGAATGCCTGTTCGCCAATGGCTTGCATGATTTCCTGCAACAATTCGCCGACCAGCACGGCGATGGTGGGGGCATCAGCGGGGGTGGCGGGATGGATGTGCATGGTTATTCCCTCTCAAACACGTTCAATATCGGGCAGGTTCGCATACACCGCTGCCACCGTTGCGCTGCTTTCCAACACCTGCACCACCACAGGCAGCGGCTCAGCAAAAATCCCCGGTAAATCCTGTTCGTGCGAATTCAACAGCGGAAATGCCAGCTTTTCGGTGGGCGGGCAGAATTCGGCAGCCACGCCCGGCTTATTGCCACGCGCATCGACCCGATACCAGCCGTAATCAGGCAAGTAGAGTGCGTTCAGCCCGTGCAGGCAAAACGGCGGTTCATCGGTAATGGTCAAACGCTGATAACACAAGCCCGCCGGAATGCCATTCGCCCGCAACAACGCTGCCAGCAAATGGCTTTTGGCGTAGCAATAGCCCGTGCCGTGTTGCAACACCTCCGACGCTTTGCATGTCAACGGGTTCAGGCGGTAATCCCAACTGTGTTTGATGGCATCGCGCACAAACTCGAAACAGGTTTTGGCGATAGCTTCCTGTGTGGTGCAACTTGCCGCTAGTGCTTGGGCTTGTGCCAAAACGTCTGGGTGTTGCCAGTCGATGTAGTCGCTATTGACTAGGTAGGTTTGCATGAATTTGAGTTAACCTTGCTTAATGACTAAACCGACCAATTTCCGCACCATCGGACTGACCAGAAAAACAATGGGGAAGGCGACTGAAAAAGCAAATCCCCAAGCTTTTAGCCAAATATGCAAAAGGTTATCCACCATACCGACGTTGAAGATGCTAATGACGAGTGACATGACACATGACATAAGCAATGCCATGAAAAAAGCAAACACAATGGGCTGATATTTTTTGTCGATCATAAATTATTCCAAGAAGCTAAATAGTTGTAGTGTCACCATTATCGCTTGCACTTTACCGATCGGTCAATTACGATAATAACCATGAAAGCATCCACCGATACCCGCCAACGCCTGCTCGACAGTGCCCGTGAACTGCTCTACTCGCGCAGCTACGGCAACGTGGGCGTGAAGGAAATCTGTGACATGGCAGGGGTACAAAAAGGCAGCTTCTACCACTTTTTCCCTTCCAAGCAAGAGCTGACGCTGGCAGTGCTGGATGAGTTCTTCATTATTTCAAAACAGGAGATTTTCTCCCGTTCGTTCCGCCCTGAATGGTCGGGAATGAAGCAACTGAACGCCCTACTGGAAAATATTTATGTATTCCAAAAAGGCACCAAGGAACAAATCGGCAAAACGCTGGGTTGCCCTTACGGAAATATGTCGTCAGAAATGAGTACGCAGGATGAAGTCATCCGCCAGCGTCTCAATGGTCTGTTGCAGCAAATGGAAATGTCACTGAAAACCGCGCTGGATAAAGCCTTGCACGAGGGGGAAATTTCCCCGTGCAATACGGCTGCCACGGCTGCGGCGATGTTTGCCTTCATAGAAGGGCTAATGCTGTTGGCAAAAACCCGCAATGATCCCGAATTGATACGCGAAATCGGTGTTGCCATGCTGACTATCCGCATTGGAGAGCAAGCGATTAGCTGAAAAAATTTTATACTAAAACTTGACTGACCAGTCGGTAAAATTCTGCCCGTTTTTAACCACATCCGTAAATCGTAAGGAGTTGCACAATGACCGCTACTGCCCAAACCAGCCCGATGGGTTTTGATAAAGCCTTGTTTGACCAATGGTTCGATGAACGTTTTCAGCACAAAATGGATGAACGCGAAGCCAACCACATCCCCTCCATGACCATCATCTCTACCAAAGGGACACTGGATATGGCTTATCCCCCGTTCATTCTTGCCTCCACCGCCGCTGCCTTAGGCTGGGACGTGACAGTATTTTTCACGTTCTATGGTCTGGATTTGCTGAAAAAGAAGCTGGATTTGAAAGTCAGCCCACTCGGAAACCCTGCCATGCCTATGAAAATGCCGATGGGACCGGAATGGTTACGCAAGACCAATTTGCCCATCCCCAATGTGCTGATGGCGGGTATTCCCGGTTTCGAGACTGCCGCTACGAGCATGATGAAGGAAACCATGAAACAGAAGGGCGTCGCCTCTATCGAGGAGCTGCGTGAGTTGGCATTGGAAGCCGAAGTAAAAATGGTGGCGTGTCAGATGACAGTGGATTTGTTCGGTCATGACAAAACCGACTTCATTGATGGTATCAGCGACTGGGTGGGTGCGGCGAGTTTCCTGCCGATTGCACAGAAAGCGGATGTGAACCTGTTTATTTAATTTCGCCATTCATCAAACCTATAAGACTATTACCATGTTAGAAAACAACACCGTCTCAACGCGATCTATCGCGTTAATGCCAGATACGCTTGCGGGTATTCTTGACTGGGATACCCTCGATCAGATTTGGAATGCCATACAGCATTCGGAGAATACCCAATGGCATCTTCACAATAATGATGCCTCTACCGCTGGTTATGTTCGGCTCAATGATGTCAATACCAGTGGTGACATTAGCGCTGCGTTAACAGCACTTAAAGACTACCTTCGACAATCACATCAGCGTGACTACTGCGGACTCGCCTTCGCCGACTCATTAACAACACCCACATTAGTTCGTGTTTTTGACCCCAAATATCTCACTTCCATGTGCAATATTTATGGCAATACGCCCGCGCCAAGTTGGGTAATTTCAACAATGGATGCCTCACAGCTTGCTTCCAAGAAAATGACCTCATCAAAATTGCAAAATCATAGTTTAGGCAAGGCACTACCCAACGCACCAAAACACCCACAGATAGCAGATTCTCTTGATGCTAGACGCATGGGATGCCCGCTACCGTTAGTGCATACTGCCCGCTCACTGCGTCGCTTAGCCGTGGGGGAAATACTCGAAATCGTTACGATTGAGCCGGGTTCTGTCAACGATATTGAATTTTTATGCAAATCCACAGGCTCAAAACACATAGCACTAGCGGAAGGAGAATACGGTTATTCATTCTATATAGAGCGCGGTCTCGATATGAAAACCAACAATGAATCACGGCATCCTCTCGATTGAGGAGCTGCGTGAGTTGGCATTGGAAACCGATGTAAATAACGTTTATTGGGAATCACTAAAGATGAAATACGCGCAAATCTTTCAGTACAGATTGACACTTTCGCCAGAGCAGTATGATACGCATTGGGTAAAACCCTATGCCACGGCAATCGCTGATGTGCCGGGGCTGATTAGTAAAACATGGATGGCGGATTTTGAGAATGGTGTCTTCGCGAGCTTCTACCTATGGAATGACAAGGAATCTATGGACTGCTTTATGGCATCGCCTGCTATTGCACAGGTGGCTGCTGAACCTTTCTTGAAAGATCTGGTAATAACCGCTATTCCGGTTCAGGAAGAGGCATCTTCGATCACACGGGGTATTTAAGGGTGTAACCCCCTTTCATTGTTACTGACTATACCAACCAAGGAGAAGCCACATGAGTTATCTGAAAACTGTTGCTACCAGCGAAGCCACTGGCGATGTTGCCGACGTTTACCAAGAAATGACCGCCAGCTTTGGCGGCGTGCCGGGCATTATGCAGGTGCATAGTGCCGTGCCTTTCCACTTGCGTCAGAAGTGGGAATTCATCAAGCACAGTATGCAGAATCCGAACTTGTCGGGCGCATTGCAAGCCACCATTCGCATGACCGTTTCACAGAGTACAGCGTGCGCTTACTGCATCGACATGAATGCGGGAATGCTGATCAATATGTTCGGCTGGACACCCGACCAAGTGGCTGCAACGCAAGCCGACCCTGCCAATGCCAATTTGGATGAGCGCGAAACCGCCCTGCTACTGTTCATCCTCAAAGCGGTTAAGGATTCCAACAGCACCACACAGGCGGATGTCGATACGCTGCGGGCATTGGGCTACAGCGATGAAGACATTTACGAAGGCTTGGCACTGGGCGCGTGGATGGTGGCAGGCGACATTGTGTCGAATGCGCTGCATGTTGAACGCGATTTTTAACCCGCTACCCCAGCCGTAACCGTTCCAACGCCACGTAACTATTCCCCATCGCGATCGGCTGGCTGGCATCGCGCAACACCCACGGCGCGAGGCAATGCACTGACGGCAAATAATCCACCGTCGGGTACGGCAAGCTCAAGGTTTCCGCAGCTAAACGGTACAACGGCGTGCAATACACCCGCGCCAACAGCGCAGCAGAGTCAGCGGGCAAGGTTGCCAACTGACCCGTTGCGTGCATTTGCGCCAAAAAGTACGCGCCATGCGAATGCCAGGGGAAATTAGCCGCATAACGCGCAAACACGTTGAAATCGGGCAGCAAACGTTCCGGCTCATCCGGCGCATAGCGGTAACGCCCCAACAACGGCGGCTGGATCAGGGCAAGCGGCACATCCAAATATTCCGGTCGGGTTAGTAATTCAGCAATACGCACGCGATTATGCGGCTCATCCAACCAGTGCGCGGCTTCGAGCAAAGCACACAGCAAGGCTTGATGCGTTTCGGGATTGGCTTCCGCCCACGCTTGGGTCACGCCCAGCACTTTTTCAGGACCATTGTTCCATAAATCGTAGCTGGTAACGGCAACCTGCCCGATGCCTCGGCTGACGGCTTGCTGATTCCACGGTTCGCCCGCGCAATAGCCATCAATCTGACCTTGCGCCAAGGATTCGACCATTTGCTGCGGGGGAATGACGCGGATTTCCACATCCTGCCCCAATACCAAACCGCCATCCTGCAACCATGCTTGCAACAGGTAATGGTGCTGCGAAAAAGGGTAGACGCAACCGAATACCAGTTTGCGCGGCGTTTGCGCACTTAAAAGATGCTTGAGACCGTGCGAGCGCACCGGAGCGGTGCATAATGCCTGCGGGTAATGTTCCCGCATGGCTTCCATCAACGGGCTGGCGACAGTAATCGCGCTGCCATTCAGAGCCAAGGCTAAACGCGGCTTGCATGGGAATGCCCAAACCGTCGATGCCCAAGGTTGCCGCCAAGGGCATGGGGGCAAGCATGTGCGCCGCGTCGAGTTCGCCGAACGCCACGCGGTCGCGGATATTTGCCCACGACACTTCGCGCTGCAAGGTGACGTGCAGGCCGTATTTTTCAAAGAAACCGCGCTCCAATGCCGCTACCAGCACGGCACAGTCGGTAAGAGGCAAAAAGCCGATGCGTAAGTCTTGTTTCATCAGAATTTCCCCCCTAGCAGAGCCATTGCCGCGACGAAATTGCGGGCGGCTTCACCGATTTTCATATTGCGATCCATCGCCATTTTGCGCAGGAGTTGGTATGCCTCTTCTTCCGTCAGATTGCGGTGCTGCATGAGGATGCCCTTGGCTTTATCCACATCTTTGCGGTCTTGCAGGCGCGATTTGTAGTCTTCCAGCTCATCTTTGAGCTTTTGGTGCTCTTGAAAACGGGCAATCGCCACTTCCAACACCGATTTCAGGCGTTTTCCGGGCAAATCATCGACGATGTAGGCACTGACTCCGGCACTAATGGCAGCGCGGGTGGTTTCAAGGTCGCTTTGTTCGGCAAAAAATACGATGGGTTTGGGCATTTCGCGGCTGACATTGCGCAACGATTCCAACGTGTCACGGTCGGGGCTTTGCATGTCGATGAGAATGATGTCGGGCTGGTGGGTACGCACGGCGGCGAGCAGGTTTTCACCTTGCCCAACGCGGATAATGTGGGCGTAACCGGCGGCAAGGAGCGCGACTTCGAGACTCGCGGAACGGTCGGGGTCGTGATCGACCAACATGAGTTTGTGCATGTGAACCTTGTTATAAGCAACAGCTAATGTAAGACCAATGCAAAAATTACGCCATTTTGCGACTAACGCATGGGCGACACAGAATAGGTTATGATGGTGTTTTCGGAAATTGTATTGTCAGGAGTTTTACCATGCGAATCCTTCACACCATGCTGCGCGTCGGCGATTTGGATCGTTCGATTGCGTTTTACACCAATGTCCTTGGTATGCAACTGCTGCGCCGCAAAGATTACCCGGCGGGCGAATTCACTCTCGCCTTCATCGGTTATGGCGACGAAATGGAGAATACCGTGCTGGAGCTGACCTACAACTGGGGCGTGAACCAGTACGAACTCGGCACGGCTTTCGGGCATATTGCGCTGGAAGTGCCGGATGTGTACGCCGCGTGCGACAAAATGCGGGCAGCGGGCGGCAAGATCATTCGCGAAGCCGGGCCGATGAATGCGGGCACGACCATCATTGCTTTTCTCGAAGACCCGGATGGTTATCAGATTGAATTGATTGGTGAAAAGCACCAGCGCACTTAAAACAATACCATGCAATTACCCGAACGGGAACACTACCGCTACCAGTCTCGCTACTGCGAAGAAAATATCTGGCATCTGTGTCAGCAGCCAGAATTCCGGCACAGCGAGGTGGTGGTGATGGCGGCAACAGGTAGGTTTTTCCCCATCCTCTGCCAGCGCGGTGCGAATGCGCCGACTGAACCGCTGCTGTGGGATTACCACGTCGTGTTGCTGTGGCACGCCGCGCCGGATGCGCGTTACCTCCTCGATTTCGATACCACCCTACCATTTTGCACGCCGGTCGCGGATTATTTCCGCCAAGCGTTTTTGGATGAATCCGTGTTAAAACCGAGGTTTGTACCGCTGTTTCGGGTCATGCCTAGCGCGGAATATGCCGAGAAACTGTTGAGCGACCGGCGGCACATGCGCGATGCGAATGGTTGGTTGGCAGAGCCGCCGCCTTGGTCGCCGACCAGCCTTACCGACAGTAATTTGCACAAATTTACCGATATGAACGATGCCGACTATGGGCAAATCTTGACGGCAGCGCAGGTGTTGAGGCACACGGGTAAATTGAGGCAATAACGCGCATAGCGCAGTTCTTCGGTTTTACGCAGCACGCCTAAGTTTTAGGCTTGGTAGCCCCCGGTTTGCCTGTGACGATTTTTAGCAGGTAGTCCTCATCCCAGCCCGCGTTGAGGCGTTTGTTTTTCACGCCGAGTTTGACGGTTTTCTCGGTTTTGATTAAATTGAGAGCAATATGCCGGACAACTGCCATGTTGGCATCGCTGTTGCCGGAACGCATTCGTTGGTCATCTTCACGGAAAGCATAGTCCAACACCCAATGCAGGTTGTTCTCTATGCCCCAATGCGCCCGCACGATTTGCCCCAAACGTTCGGGGTTGGCGGCATCCATGCTGCTGATGAAGTAACGCGTTTCCTCAGTGGTTTTATCCTTGCATTCGCGGATAGCGGTGACGGCAATGATGCTGGTGAGTTTCGTCCAATGGGGATGGTTTTTCTTTAGCCACTTAATGTCTGAAGTAGCCCGCACGATGCGGGTTTCAATCCGCCCATGCCCGCCGTCATAACTGGTATGCCCAATCGGTGGGCAGGTGTTGGCAGATTCAAAGAACAGCTTCACCTCTTGGTGGAGTGTGCCTTGGTTGCCCTTCAGACTAAGCAGGTAATCAGCCCCCTGATCCACGATCTGCTGGGCAATCGCCGTTTGGCATCCCATGGCATCTATGGTCACGACTGCCCCTGTAATATTAAGCTGCATCAACAGTTTAGGAATGGCGGTGATTTCATTGGACTTGTCATCTACCCGCTGTTGCCCCAGTACTAACTGGTTTTGGCTTGCCCACGCACTGACCATGTAAATGGCGGCTTTATCGGATGCGCTATCGAGACTGCGGCGCAAGCATTTACCATCAATCGCAATGATTTCACCGCCACTGAGGTCGGTCAAGTCCGCTACCCAACGGCTAAAACACTCACTGAACCGCTGGGTGTCGATCAAGGCAAAAACCCGCCCAAACGTATCGTGTGATGGGATGCCATGCTTTAAATCCAATACGGCGGTAAACCACTTTTCCTTGGCTTTGCCAAACTGTTCGATGGATGCCCAATCATCTGCGCCGCAAATCGCCGCACACAGGGTGATGAAAAAAATATCACTCAGTTTGTGCCGCTTGCGGCGATCCATGCGTGGGTCAGGGATTGAAGCAAAATGGTCGGCTATCGAAGCGGTTGAACGGAGTTTCATGGAGCCACAAAAAGCCTGACAGGAAATGAGATTATGGTGGTTTTGTCAAGAGCGTTTTAATGCGATTGCCCTATGCAAGTCGCGGGTAGCGGTTGCACGGGAAGCGCTTGCACACTGCCACTGTTGAGGTATTCACCTTCAATAGCCGAGGTTTGCATGGCTTCGTTGCTGATTATTTCCACTTTCAGTTGGGTGCGACCCTCTTCCGTCAGGTGTGTGAATGCGCCCAGCAGCAAGCCGGATTCGTGTACAAAAGCGGTTTCCAAAGGCATCAGCTTCAGCGGGTCGAAGCTGAAATTAGGCCAGTCGGGTTGTTGCCAGTTCCATGTCATGAGTCATTCGCCGTTATTCTATAGCTCATTTATAGCTGTATTTTGTGAGGTATAGGAATGATGTGATCGTTTATTTTAGACATTCAGTCATTATTCCAAAAATTGGCATACGCACTGTCTGTGCCAGGCGCATCACCAATCTTTTGGCATACTCTGCCTCTATAGCAAATAGCGTCAGCAAAGGATAATTTGGCATGTCTGCCCGCGATCTGTTTCATCAAGCCGTTGTCATTGCACTGCAAAAAGAAGGATGGGTGATTACACATGACCCGCTCGCCGTTCCCATCGGTGGCATTGATCTCTACATTGATTTGGGTGCAGAACGGTTATTAGCCGCAGAACGTGAAGGGCAACGTATCGCTGTTGAAATCAAGTGTTTCTCTCTGCCTCGTTAGTTTCCACCTTTCATACAGCACTAGGGCAGTACCTCAATTACCGACTGGCGTTAGAGGAAAATGAGCAACAGCGTGAGCTTTATCTTGCCATACCGCATGATGCTTCAGCAATTCTTTTGTTGCCCTTTACGCAACTTGCCTCAGAACGTCGCCAAGTTGACTGTTGGCCTGCCGATCCAGCGGAGTGAATTTCATGCGCTTGCTCAGCCCGTTTGCTGACGAAATGCCCGATCCATCAGCAACAAACCCCAGCCATCCGGCAAGGAGTCGTAAAGAACCCCGTGCAAGACCGCCAAATTCCTGTGGCTCTGGGGAAAGCTTGCGGTTCTGCCTGAAGCGGCAGCGTGCTGGGTGACAGATCAAACCCCGTCTCGAGCCACGCTGGATCATACTGGAAATAAAGCCGCCCCCGCGCATCTGTTTCACAGCCTCACCCACGGGGTCGGATTGTCAGCGATGGAATCGCCAGTTTTACAAGCCGCTTGATAATTTTTTCATAAACGCCCCCGTTGGCGCGGCGTAGTTTGCAATTCGGCGATGGTTTGCAGTGGTTTTTCCGCAAACAGGCGATTGAAATCATCCATACAATTCAGGGCAAACGCGAGTTTCAGCAAACTGTGAAAGCTGATTTGCCCCGTGGTTTCAAAACGTTTGATACTGGCTTCGGCAACGCCGGATTTTTCTGCCAACGGTAACATGGCGTATCCGTGAAAAAAGGCTGGGGTTGGACTTACGGAGGCATTCCCGCAGACAATGCGTTTTTCATTCGGGGATAGCCCATCATGACACCACGTAACCTGTTTGACCTGATCCTGCTGGCAGCCCTGTGGGGCGGGTCGTTTCTGTTCATGCGCTATGCAGCGCCGTCATTCGGGGCGGTGGCGCTGATTTGGCTGCGAGTGGCGATTGCAGCGGCGTGCCTGTTGCCGTTGTTGTGGTGGCGCGGGCAAAGCGGGCTGTTACGGCAAAATATGGGCGCAATGCTGGTGGTGGGTTTGCTGAATTCCGCTGTGCCGTTTGTGCTGATTGCCTGGGCGGTGCTGTCGATTACGTCGGGGTTGGCGTCGATCCTGAATGCGGTCACGCCGATTTTTACCGCGCTGATTGGCGCATTGTGGCTGAATGAGCGGCTCAGCAAGTCGCAGATGCTGGGCTTGCTGATCGGGTTTGTCGGGGTATTGCTGCTGGCGGCGGACAAGGCCGATTTCAAGGCGGGCGGTTCCGGCTGGGCGATTGTGGCGCTGCTGGGCGCAACCTTGTGCTACGGAATTGTGACCCATTATACCCGCCACAAGCTGGCTGGGGTTCCCTCATTAGTCACGGCAACCGGGGCGCAACTGGCGGCGGCGATTGTGTTATTGCCGTTGGCGTATGCGTTTTGGCCTGCGGTTATGCCTGACGTTAAGGCATGGCTGGCGGTGATTGGGCTGGGCGTGGGGTGTACCGCGCTGGCGTTCGCGCTGTTTTTTCGGTTGCTGGCGCAAGTGGGGGCGTCGCGGGCGGTGACGGTTACGTTTTTGATTCCGGTGTTTGGGGTGTTGTGGGGCAGCCTGTTTCTGGGTGAAGCGGTGAGTGCGTCGATGCTGGTAGGTGGGGCAGTGATTGTGTTGGGAACGGCGCTGGCAACAGGGGTGGTGCGTTTGCCCGCCGTTTTAGCTTAAGATCACGGCTTTGCAGCCAGTTCAGGTCAATACCATGTCAGACAATGCCAGCAACCCCGCCGAACCCGTGTGGACAGTTGTCCAACAAGCCGCCGCCGATGACGGTTTACACCTGTTACGGCTGCTGGATGTGGGGGTGAATTTCCCGTTTCGTAACTACCCGGAACGCTTCAGCATCTTGTGGGAATTTACCGAACTCGACGCCGAAGGCTTGCCCAGCGCGGCAGAACTCACCCGCATGAAGGATTTTGAAAATGCCTTGTGTGCGGTGATGCAAGCCGACCATGCCGCCTTATTGGTGATGGTGTTCACTGAGCCTACCCACCGCGAATTTATCTGGTTGGCACGCAACAAATCCGCTTTCCAAAATCGGCTCAATACAGCGGAAAGTTTAGGCGCGAAACTCCCGATCACGCTCGACCATGAAACCGATGCGCAGGGCGAGTTTTACCTGTCGTATGCCACGAAAGTGGTGGAACGCTTGAAACCCGTGCCATGAAATTACCCGAATGGGAGCACTACAACCAACGCTCCAAGCCCCTATCAGTAACGCGACGTTTGCCAATAGCGGCGAGTCAGGGCGCAACAGCCATTGTGACAGCCCAACCATCACCAAACAAAACAACACCGGTCGGATTAAAAAACGCCAATCAATCGGCTGAAACAACCACCCCAGCTAAACGCTGCTCTGGCAACGCCTCTGCCAGCAACGCCTGCGCATCCAGCGGTGTAACGGCAGGAACCAGTAATCCGCCCTGCTTCGGCTGAATCAGCCCGTGGTGCTTGAATTTGCTCGAAATGCACATTGCAGCGCCCAAACACACGATCCAGCCAACTTTGTTGCAACTGCACCCATTGCAAGCGTGACAGTTTCATACTCACTTCGTGGCGGGTGAATAAGCCGCAGCGCTGGATATAACGCTCGCCCCGCTGCACCAAGCTGTAATCAAAAAAGCTCAACATCGCACCAGCGACCGACAACAACCCCGTGATCACCACCACCAACAACGCAATACCCAGCGCCAGCACGACCAGATTCAGTGGCAGAAAAATAACGGAGGCAATCGTCAATACCCGAACGATTCCCATCGGTGCGCTGGTTAGTCGCCGAGAACCGTAGATCCCCGACATGCCTAGCATCAACCACACAAAGCCATTACTGCGAGGCCAGTCCCGGCATATGCTCGAAATTCGTGCCGAAAATACCCGCCGGCAAATTCAGTGGCAGAAAACAACGGAGGCAATCGTCAGTGCCCGAATGATTTCATTGGTGCGCTGGTTAGTCGCCGAGAAATAGATTTGCACCAGACTTTCCGAATCATTTTGCAAGATTTCCGCGTCGCGGCTAACCCGCCGGAAATGTTCCAGCACGTCATTCCGGCGTGTTTCAGTGCGCGAGCAACACCCATTCATCCAAGGCTTCATTCCTGGCGGCTCAGACCACGGTCATAGCGCGCAACTGCATGCAACTGGCTACCGGCTTTCAACAAAGCAGGCCAGTGGCGGAAATCAGAATCCGGAGTGCAAGCGTCAGTTCCCGGCAGTGCTCTCATTGGTGGGCAAACGGGTAGTCGCCGAGTGATCTACTGGTCAGTCAGCCACGTCAGCATCTGACACAAATCATTTTGCAAAGATTTCCGCGTCGCGGCTAACCCGCCGGAAATGTTCCAGCACGTCATTCAGGCGTATTTCAGTGCGCGAATCCAGTTCCAGTTGGTTTCATCCAGCCATTCATCCAGGCTTCTTCCTGCGGTTCACCATGGTCAAGCGGTAACGCAACTGGCTACCGGCCTTCAATAAAGCAGGCCAATGTCTGCCAGTGCTCTAATTGCTGGGCGAACGGGTGTCGCAAGTTGAGATACCGGTCAGTCAGCCACGTCAGCAACTGACACAAAATACCGGCGGCGGTGATCGGGAGCGCACCTTGCAGGCGCTACAGTAACCAACGCGCGCGTAACAAGTGAAAATCGGTTTTGAGGGTTGTATGCACTCAGCAGCACATTGCCTGCCACAAAAAATACAATCGGCGATGACTCAATCTGGAAGCTACCCAGTTGCAAGGTTGTGTGGGTCAGCCCCCGAAAAACCAGCATTTCGTATTGCTGAGCCGCGTCGAAAAAAGGCGGATGGGTTGAGTTTTGCGCATCCTGCACATGCTGTTCATCAATACTGAAACCCATAATCTCTTCGACTTCCACTTCCCAGCCAGCATCGTGCGGCAAATATCCAGCCAGGCACATCTGCCGCTGCCATGCAACCCGCGCTGGAAGCCTTGGGATTATGAAGTCACCACCAGCACCATGACATCCGGCTTGAGCGGGGTAGTGATTACCCCGCAGGGCTTGCAAGGCGGGGCTGATCCGCGTCGGGATGGCACGGTGTTGGGGGACTGAAACCCAATAATCCCTCGACTTCCACTTCCCAGCCAGCATCGTGCGGGTAAATATCCAGCCAGACAATCCCGCTAGAGGTGGCAGCCTGTTGCAAAGTAATGGCTTCTGCCTGCATGGTTGAACTGCTGATCTGGGTAATGTTCACGCCCGCTTGCCCGCCCACGGCACAACCGCCGTCACTAACGCCTGCACCGCCACCAACGGGTCGGTTTCATCCGTGGTTCTCACCCGCACGCCGTATTGCTTCATCTGATTGATAAAACTTTTCCCACAGGGGCCGGTGATCAAATAATCCAACGCTAACAGCGGGTGATCACCGCGCTTGTCCCATGCGTGGATCGACATTTCCATCGGCAACTCCAATGACTCGACGGGTTGCAGCGCTTGCTCGGCAGTCCATTCGTACATTAGAAAGCTGCGGGCTTTGCTGGCGTGCCCGGTAACGGTACGCAAATTTTGGCTGGTAACGCCGATTTTCATAAGGGTGGCTCTTCATCAGGGGGTTGGTCATGCGCGGATGGTACAGCACGTTACCAACCAGCGTCTAATCTTAGCCCAACAACGCCTGCAATTCCGGCAAACACGAGCCGCAATTCGTGCCTGCATTCAAGCAACGCCCAATCGCCTCCACACTGCTCAAACCCTGCTCCGCAATCGCCTTGCGGATGGTTTTTTCGCCCACGTTGAAACACGCGCACACCGTGCGTCCTTTGTCTTCGCCTGCCACTGCCGGTTTGCCTGCCAGCAAACTGGCGCGATCGGCTGGGGACAGCGTTTCCTGTGCAAACAAGCTCACCAGCCAATCGCGGGGGGGCAAACGGGCGGCGGATGCGCTGATGAACAAGCAGCTTTCTAACTGCCCACTGATGAAACGCGCAGCGCGGTAAGTTTGGCGGGCCACGTCTAGGTATTCCGTCCAGTTCACGTCGTCGGCGTGTTGGCATAGCAGGTCGCGGGCGAAGGTTGCCCAATCTGCTGACGGTTGTTGACTGGCGAGTTCGTAACGCCAAGCGTTGGGGACTTTGATGGCAGTCCAGTAATCGGTGAGGGGAGTTAATTTCCTTCGCGAAATCAAAAAACCCTGCCAAGCTGCCTGATACGCCTCAATCGCCACCACTGCGTGTTTGCCTTCCGGCTGCCCCGAAATCGGGTCAACAATTGCCGGAATCAACGCCCCCACGCCTGCCGCGCCGCTGAATTGCCCGCTCCAGTGCATCGGCACAAACAAGCTGCCGCGTTGCTGGTCACGGCTGGTTTTCACCTTGACCAAGATGGATTGGGTGGCGGTGTAGATCCGTGCAATCCCGCCGTCTTGCAAGCCTTGATCCCGTGCATCACAGGGGTGCATTTCCACGTAAGGTTCGGCGACGTGCGCGGACAAGCGCGGCGAAATGCCAGTGCGCGTCAGCGTGTGCCAATGATCGCGCACCCGCCCGGTATTCAACACAAACGGGAATGCGGGCGTGCGTTGTGATTGCGGCAAACGCGGTTGCACGGCGATGAATTGCGCCTTGCCGGATGGGGTGAAAAATTTGCCATCGGCAAACAAGCGTGTCGTCCCCTGCCCTGCGGCATCCAGCGGCCATTGCGTCGGTGGTAACTGGTCGTAATCCGCTGCTGTCAGCGTTTGCCACGCGCCCAGGTTGAAGCAACGTGCGCCGTGATTTTCAAACGCGGAAAGCGCAGCATGTTCGCGGAAAATTTCGTGGGCGGATTGATACGCAAACGCCGCACCAAAGCCCATTGCCTGCGCCACGTCAGCCAAGATTTTCCAATCCTGCTTGGCCTCGCCCGGTGCAGGCAAAAACGGCGGTTGGCGTGAAATCGTGCGGTCGCTGTTCGTCACCGTGCCGTCGCGTTCACCCCATGTCAGCGCGGGCAAACGGATATGCGCCAAATCCACGGTATCGGTATTGCGCACGCAATCGGATACCACCACCAGTTCGCACGCCAGCAAGGCGCGGCGCACTTGCGCACTGTCCGGCAAACTCACCGCCGGATTTGTACCCATAATCCACACCGCTTTGACCTTGCCCGCTTCCATCGCTTGGAACAAATCCACCGCTTTCAATCCTGCCTGTGGCGCAATGCGCGGCGATTGCCAGAAACGTTGCACCAAGTCGCGGTGCTGCGGGTTGTCGATGTCGAGATGCGCGGCAAGCTGGTTGGCAAGCCCGCCGACTTCGCGCCCGCCCATCGCATTCGGTTGTCCGGTGAACGAAAACGCGCCAGCCCCAACTTTGCCGATACGCCCCGTCAGCAAGTGGCAATTGATCAGCGCATTGCCTTTGTCCACGCCGCTGGAGGATTGGTTGATGCCTTGCGAAAACACCGTGACCACCCGTTGCGTCGCTGCAAACAGCTTGAAGAACTGTTCCACGGCTTCAACCGCGAGATTGCATTGGGTTGCGACGGCTTGCACTGAAGACGCTGTGGTTTTCGCCAAATCCACCGCCTGTTCCATACCGTTGGTAGATTGGCTGACGAACGCGGCATCGGTATGCCCATTTTCCGCCAACCAGTTCAGCAAGCCGTTGAACAGGAACGCATCGGTGCCGGGGGCAAGCCCCAAGTGCAAATCGGCAAGGTCGGCAGTTTGGGTACGGCGCGGGTCAATCGTGACCACTTTTAACGCGGCATTGTACTTTTTCGCTTTGACCATGCGCTGGTACAGCACGGGGTGACACCACGCGGTATTGCTGCCCACCAACACGATGAGTTCCGCCGCTTCCAAATCTTCGTAGCTGCATGACACGAGGTCTTCGCCAAAAGCGCGTTTGTGTGCTGCCACTGCCGACGACATGCACAGGCGTGAATTGGTGTCGATATTCGCCGCGCCGAGGTAGCCTTTCATCAGCTTGTTGGCAACGTAATAATCTTCGGTCAGCAGTTGACCGGAGACGTAGAACGCCACCGCGTCTGCGCCGTGTGCCGCGATGATCTGCTGGAAACGGCTGGCAATGGTGGACGTTGCCACATCCCAGCTCACGCGCTGCCCGTCGATTTCGGGGTAGAGCAAGCGTTGCGGGTGGTCGAGCGTTTCCGCCAAGGCTGTGCCTTTGGAACACAGCCTGCCGAGGTTGGCGGGGTGTTCCTTGTCGGGGCGCACCTTAAATGCGCCCGCCGCGTCTTGTTCGACGATGACCCCGCAGCCTACGCCGCAGTAGGGGCAGATGGTTTTGGTTTGCATAAATCATTCCTTAAGAACCCTCACCCCAACCCCTCTCCCAGAGGTAGAGGGGCTAAGAGAAGAGAGCCATCTTTATCTTGCTCCCCCTCTACCTCTGGGAGAGGGGGCTGGGGGGTGAGGGTGTCTTAAAGCTGAAGAAACACCCTGCCCCCCTCCACCTTCACCGCAAACACATTGCTACACCCATGATCCGGCGCAAGCGCATTGCCGCTGCTCAGGTCGATCTTCCAGTTGTGCAACGGGCAAGTGACGGTCGAGCCGTGCATAATCCCCTGCGACAACGGCCCGCCTTTGTGCGGGCAAGCGTCGCGAATCGCGTACACCTGATCATCCGACCCGCGAAACACGGCGATGTCGGTGTCACGGGTTTTGATCAGGCGCGAACCGAGTACCGGAATTTTGTTTAATTCGACGACTTCTATCCATTTGCTCATTATTGTGTACTCCTAGGCTTCGATCATGATCGGGGTGAATTCAGCGGCTTCTGCACCGTCGGCGCGGGCTTTCCACGGGTCGATTTGCGCGGGCTGTTGCGAAATCAGGAAACGCTCGTACAAGGCTTTGCGGTTGGCGGCATCGCCTAAAATCGCGGTTTTGACCTTTTCCAAGCCGACGCGCTCAATCCACGGGGCGGTGCGTTCCAGATAATGCGCGTCTTCGCGGTAGAACTGGCAGAACGCGCCGGTGTATTCCAGCACTTCCTCCTCAGTGGCGACTTTGCACAGCAAGTCGGTGACACGCACTTTGATACCGCCGTTGCCGCCGATGTGCAGCTCGTAGCCGGAATCGACGCACACCACGCCAATGTCCTTGATGGTCGCTTCCGCACAGTTGCGCGGGCAACCGGAGACTGCCAGCTTGAACTTGTGCGGCATCCACGAACCCCATGTCAGCTCTTCCAGCTTTACGCCGAGTCCGGTGGAATCTTGTGTGCCGAAACGACACCATTCGCTGCCGACACAAGTTTTCACGGTACGCATTGCCTTGCCGTAAGCGTGACCCGACACGAAACCCGCCGCGCTCAAATCCTTCCACATCGCAGGCAATTGTTCTTTTTTGATGCCGAACATATCAATACGCTGCCCGCCCGTGACTTTCATGGTCGGCACTTGGTATTTGTCGGCAACGTCGGCAATGGCGCGTAATTGGTCGGAGGTACACATCCCGCCAAACATGCGCGGCACGACCGAATACGACCCGTCTTTCTGGATATTGCCGTGAGCGCGTTCGTTGATGTAGCGCGATTGCGCATCGTCCACGTATTCAGTCGGGTAAGCGCACAGCAGGTAATAATTGAGTGCGTTCCGGCACGACGGGCAACCATCCGGCGTTTTCCACTCGAAATGTTCACGCACCGCAGGCATGGTTTTCAGGCTGTGCTGAATAATGCCGTGGCGGATGTCGTCATGGGTGTAATCGGTGCATTTGCACAGCGGTTTGGTTTTCGGCGTAGCGGAATAGTCGCCGCCAACGGTATGCGCCAGCAAGGATTCGACCAAGCCGGTACACGAGCCGCACGAAGCCGATGCCTTGGTATGCGCCCGTACTTCATCCAGCGTGAACAGTTTTTTCTCGGTAATGGCTTTTACGATGTCGCCTTTGCACACGCCGTTACAGCCGCAAATTTCGGCATTGTCCGGCAAGCTGGCAACGCGGGTGTCGGGGTTATGCCCGGAATCGCCCAAGTGGTGTTGCCCGAATAGCAGGGTGTCGCGGAAGGCGGATACGTCCGTGCCGTCTTTCATCAATTGGAAATACCAACTGCCATCGACCGTATCGCCGTACAGCACCGCGCCCTTGACCTGATTGTCTTGCAGCACGATCTTTTTGTACGTGCCGGACGCTGCGTCTTTAAACACAATGTCTTCGGTCTTATCGTTGCCGATAAAGTCGCCAGCGGAAAACAACTCAATCCCCGTCACTTTGAGTTTGGTGGATGTCACCGTCCCCACGTAGCGGGCAATGCCATGTTTGGCGAGGTGATTGGCAGCAACTTTGGCTTGCTCAAACAGCGGTGCAACCAAGCCGTAGGCAATGCCGCGATGTTGCACGCATTCGCCAATCGCGTAGATTTTCGGGTCGGTGATAGTTTGCATGGTGTCGCTAACCACGATGCCGCGTTCGCAATACAAGCCGGCGGATTTGCCAAGTTCGGTGTTGGGTTTGATGCCGACTGCCATCACCACGAGATCGGCGGGAATTTCGGTGCCGTTTTTGAAACGCACGGCGGTAACGCGCTCTTGCCCAAGGATTTCAGCGGTGCTGTGTTCCATCAGGAAAGTCATGCCGCGCTCTGCCAGCGATTTTTGCAGCATGGCGGCGGCGGGTTTGTCGAGCTGGCGTTCCATCAGGGTGTCGAGCAGGTGGACGACGGTGACGTTCATGCCTTGCTTCATCAAGCCATTCGCCGCTTCCAGCCCCAGCAAGCCGCCGCCGATGACGACCGCGTGTTGATACTGGCTCGCGGTGTCGAGCATGGTGTCCACGTCTTTGATGTCGCGGAAACCGATCACGCCCGCTTTATCCGCACCGGGCAAGGGCAGCATGAACGGCACGGAACCCGTGGCAATAATCAGGCGGTCGTAATGCGCTACCGTGCCGTCGGTAGCGATGACTTCGCGGCGGGCACGGTTGATTTGCTCGACCTTTTTGCCTTTGTGCAAGGTGATGCCGTTGTCGATGTACCACTGTTCGCCGTTGAGCATGATTTGCTCGATGGTCTTTTCACTGGCCAGTACCGGCGAGAGCATGATGCGGTTGTAATTGCCGTAAGGTTCTTCGCCGAATACTGTGATGTTGTAGTGGTCGGGGGCCAGTTTGAGCAGTTCTTCGAGGGTGCGTACCCCTGCCATGCCGTTGCCGATCAGTACTAGATTTTCTTTCTGCATTGTTGCGTCTCCTGAAAACAAAAAAGCCCTGAACCGTTACGCCGGAGAGGGCGTAGGGTTCAGGGCTTCGTTACCCGTGATATGTGTGTCACGCAACAGTGCGTGGTGGGCTGTACCTCGATCGCCGTTGACCGGGGGGCAGCTTGTTGTGGGGAGTTATGCAAGGGTTGTGCCAAGGGCGGCTGCGCCGTTACCCCCCTTCCCCAGCCCTTCCCCCGCAAGGGGTGAAGGGGGTAAGAGGATTGGGTGCGGGTGTGAGGATGCGCTAACTTAGGGAGTGGGTGGGGAGGTTTGCACTGGAATGGGGAATTTCAGTGGCGTTAGTATTCCCACGGATTCACGATCTCAACGCCTGTCGGTTTGAAATCATCCACATTGCGGGTCACAACCGTCATCCCGTGAACCATCGCGGTTGCCGCAATCAGTGCATCCCGATCTGAGCGCGGGTCTGGCACATGCAGGCTGGCACATTGCCGCGCAACAGCGGTATCCACTGCCAACACACGTTTAGCAAAGCTGGGCAACACTTGGGTTTCCAACCACTGACGTAAGATTGCACCTTGGGTAGCATCGCGCCGTTCCAGCAATAAGATGCCGGTTTCCAGCTCCAAAATGCTGATTGCCGACACAAACAAGCTAGTAGCAGGCACGCTTTGCGCCCAAGTGACGACGTGCGGGTCTGCCTTGCCGGTTTTAGCTTTGCGTAGTTCGGAAACCACGTTGGTATCCAACACATACATCAGAGTAACTCCGCAGACTGGTACAGTTTGCCGCTCAAACGTGGTGGCTCGAATTCGATGTCAGCCGCTGCTGGCATTGCTAACAAGTCAACGATACTCACCTGCTGACCAATGATGCGCAGGTATTCTCCAATACTGAGTAACACGTGGGCGGGTTTGCCCCGGTCAGTGATAAATACCGGGCCATTGAGTGCCGCTTTCTTGGCACGGCTGGCATCCTGATTGAATTCGCGGCTGGAAAGGGTCGTGATCATGACAACACCTCTTGCATTAAGTCATTGTAGAAACAATACTACAAAAATTCGATCAATAGTAGCCATTAGGCTTACGTTTTGGCGGTTGATTCTGCCCAGAACACGCGCATATCTGCGTTGTCCACGCGCTCGTAAATCGCTTCGACCGCGACCGTTAAGCCGATGGATTCCAGCGTGACGGTTGAGCCGGGGTAGTAATAGGTGGAACGCCATGCCTCGCTGCGCCGTTGTACCACCACTTCGGCAATGTCTTGCTCGATCAGCACGTATTCCAACAGGCTGGGCAAGGCGAGGTATTCGGCGCGTTTTTCGGTTTTATCCTTGCGGTGGGTGCTGCCTGATAGCACCTCCACAATCAGAATCGGGCTTTCGCGGACATAGGTATCTTGCGATGGGTCATCGTCACACACCACCATCAAATCGGGATAGCGAAAACGCTTGGCGGTGGTTTTCACCAGCATGTCACTGGTCATCGGGAAACAGGATTTACCGCGCTGGTAATACCAGATCAACGCATACAAGTTGCCTGAAATACGATTATGGTTGGTGCTTGCTGCCGCCCTTGCGTACACCTTTCCCTCGACATATTCGTATCGCTGTTCGCTCTCGCGTTCGCCTGCGAGGTAATCTTCGACGCTGAGGTAATCGCGTGGGTGTACTGGTAGCATCGGACTTTCTCCTAAACGAGTTCTTCGTTTGAAATTAGCACAAGTGGCAAAATGGCGGTATTTTGCTGCGAATGTGTGTTTTATTTATAGGATTCAATCATCAACTTATGATAGAGTTTTAGGCAGTTCGTCAAATGTTGGCGACAACCCAATACACGCCATAGCAATCATAACAACACGCGACTGACCCTATGCTGGTTTCGACGTGGTAGGGCGGTAGCGTGTTTACGATTCGTATGGTGCTCTTTGAAAGACGGCAACCACAATCCCAAAATACGAGGAACACTTGACGAACTAAATGGATAGTCTCTGCTTGTTGGTTGAGGGAAGGCTGCCTGTTCTGAGATTCCTAAACGCCATCCAACAAGACATTTATGCCCAGTGCTGCCGCACACAGCATAAAATTATTTAACGTTAGGTACCAAAATAGCTCTACCAAAACAACAGACAAAAGGAAATAATGCTTAATGTCAGATAGAATTGCTGATAGCACGATTAAAGGTTTTTTATATCAATTTAATAAAACCATTCTTGAGATAGTTAATGCTGACAGAGAGGACATAATTACCGTTGAAGGTGTAGTGGAAGACGTAGATGTTCTAACCGCCGGTGGTGAACTAGAGGCTATTCAATGCAAATACCATGAGTCAAAAGATAAGTTTATACCAAGCCTAATATTCAAGCCTTTACTCCAAATGGCAGAAGCTTTCGATAAAAATCCAACGGCAAAGATTAAATACACAATTTTTATTTATGTCCCGAATGAAAATCATGGTGAGAAAAAGATTGAGCCTTCAACTCTATATTCTGCTTTAACCACCACTGATAAATCCTTATCAAAAATCGCATCGAGAATTTCAACAAAATTCGACAAGGGTGAATTCTTAAAGAATACAAGGATTGTTTTTGGTCCTTCTTTAGATGAAATTGAAGACAACACGAAAGCCGCCCTAGAGTTGCTCGAAATTCAAGGAAGTGATGTTGATACGTTACTTTATCCAAATTCGATAGCAAAAATTGCAAAATTGTCGAGCATTAAAGATGAGAAGAAGAGGCAGATAACAAAGACTGAATTATATAAGTACCTTTCAAACGCTACATATACAGCAATATCCAAATGGACACTAGCACTAAAAAATCGAAGCGAAATACTCAAGCGTATCAAACAACAACTATCTACTTCTTTCTCTCAAAACAGCCGGGACAGATATTTTTATATTAATAAAAACGAAATCAATGACTATGAAGAAAGAGTTGTCGTATTTTTTGGAAACTATATAAATAAATACTATTCTAAGCCGAGCCACCTTAAGGCACCAACATTTATTATCAACGACAATTTCGAAGCCATCAGGGATCTTGAGTCCCGATTATACAAGAAAGGATTGAAAGCAAACACGGGGCTTGTTGGAAACTTTTTTGAAGTAGAATATTTTTACAGGGATCCAATGCGAAAAATTATTGGTAATCGTGTTGAGGAGCGAGAGTTCGATTTTAGGTTGCTAGCAATGGAATCTGAACAAGAGGCAATAAATCATAGAAAAGGTGATGACTTTTATTTGGTTAGTAACAAAATACCAAATAGTATTGAGCTAACTGACGTGAATTTATACCAAGTTGGAACAAGCAACTTTAATGAACTTGAATATGTAATAGGGATGAGGAATAGCCATGAGTAAAATTGGACACGTATTATCAAGTTCTCCAGAGAAAATATCAATTGGAATTGGTAATCTTAAGACTCTTGAAGAAAACAAGACTGATTTACAAGTTGGTAAATTCCTGAAAATTGAAGATGGCAATCACAATTATGCAGTTGCAGTCATTAATAACTTGACGGCTCAAAAATTCGAGAAAAATGGCTCTGTCGAATGGAGTTTTGTGATAGAAGCTTCTCCAGTCGGCGCTCTTATAAAAAATGACGATATTTTTGAATTCAAAAGAGGAACTCAAGTATTGCCAGTCCCTACGGAAATTGCGCATTGCTTCAGTTCCGAAGATCTTTCCATAATCTTTTCAGATGATAGTAATTTTGGCTTTGAAGTTGGTAGGCTATCAGGAAATCCTACTGTGCCGTTTTGTATTGATGGTGATAGGTTTTTTGGTAAGCATATTGGGATCGTAGGGTCTACAGGATCAGGAAAGTCGTGCGCAGTGGCAAGCCTCATTCAAAACGCCGTTGGTATTTCCAATGCAAAAAACTCGAATAAGGACACGCAAAAGAACGCTCATGTCATAATATTTGATATCCACTCAGAGTATTCGTCAGCCTTCACTGTTGACGATGAAGAAAAGTTCAGCCTTAACAAGCTTGATGTTGACAATTTAAAGCTCCCATATTGGCTAATGAATGCAGAAGAATTAGAATCTATTTTCATTGAAAGCAATGAACAAAACTCACACAATCAAGTATCCCAGTTTAAGCAAGCAGTCACTCTAAATAAGGAGAAGCACAATCCTGATTTAGATAAAGTTACATATGACTCTCCTGTTTTTTTCAGCATCGAGGAAGTTTATAACTATATTTTCAATAAGAATAATTTGACTGTCTATGAAAAAAACAATCTAAAGTATTTTGCAACACTAGATGAGGATGTCAAATTTGACGAAGAGCGTCTTTGGAAGAAAATTAATTTTTTATCATCAACTGGAAATTCTAAGCATCCAAAGCTTGATGCAAAAATATCCAAGGATGGGGGATTTAATGGTGAGTTTGACCGGTTTATATCAAGATTAGAGACCAAGCTAAATGATAGGAGGCTAGGTTTTTTGCTTAATCCTATTAAAAACGACGGCTCAGCATATAAGACGAATGACTTCAATGAAGTGTTAAAGCAATTCTTAGGATATATTCATAAAGCTAATGTTACTATTGTAGACTTAAGCGGTATACCATTCGAAGTTTTAAGTATAACCGTAAGTCTTATATCTAGGTTGATGTTTGATTTTGCATTTCATTACTCGAAAATAAGACATGCCACAGATCAAACCAACGATGTTCCCTTTTTAATTGTTTGTGAGGAAGCTCACAACTATATTCCAAAGACAATCAGTGCGGAATTTAAGGCTTCTAAGAAGTCTATTGAGAGAATTGCAAAAGAAGGACGTAAGTATGGACTTAGCCTAATGGTTGTGAGTCAACGACCGTCAGAAGTATCAGAAACGATATTCTCTCAGTGCAATAATTTTGTAGCCATGCGACTTACAAATAGAGTCGATCAGAACTACATAAAAGCTTTGTTGCCTGATAGCTCAAGTAGCCTTATAGATTTACTGCCGTCGCTCAACCAAGGTGAAGCCTTTGTTGTTGGTGATTCAGTAATCATTCCAAGTCTAGTCCAGTTGCCTAAGCCAAACCCTGAGCCTAAATCTGCAAGTATCGATACTTATAAGGAATGGGCTGAAAGTTGGAAAGACATTACGTTTGATAAAATAGTAGAACGGTGGAGAAAGGAGGGGTAGGTTGATGCGCCTCAGCCACCAATTAATCACCGAATCCAGCGTATTGCCCAACGTCGCCACCGCAATTAGCAGCCAAAACGCATCCTGTTCGTTGAGCAATAACCCAATGAGCAGGGCTTCCCATTGAGCGGAAATCAAAGTAACGGCGAGTAACACCGAAGTGAACAACAGCAGATAATCCATTACGGCATTATCTGCCAAACAGACGGACTATGCCGCTGCTTTCGCCGCATTAGGTTTCATGTAGCTAAACCTAAATCCACAATCGTTCAAAGCAACTGCCATCAGCAAGCCGGTATACCGAGAAATCCCGCTCATCCACGGTCAGTATGTGCCGGACTTTGAGTATACCTGCCAACATCACCAACACTGCGTCGGTAATATCAATATCAAAAGGGGCAGAATAGATTAATCGACGGCAAAATCTAAAGCGGATTCAGTGAAATCAATCGAATCCGCCCCCCTATCCTTTGATTTAGCCCATGCCGCCACATCCAGAATTTGTGATAAACTGGGACATCACGCATCGCCGGAAGCAAGCATGAAGCCCAGAGTCTACATCGAAACGTCAATTCCCAGTTATCTCACTGTCAGACCAAGCAACAACATTCGGGCAATGGCGAACCAGAACACAACAATCGAGTGGTGGAAGAAAAACCGTGGATCCTATTATCAGAGAAACACGCGAATTGCGTAACCAATATGCAGCACAATTTAAACATGACTTAGATGCCATCTTTGAAGATATTAAAGCAAGGCAAGAAAAATCAACGCGGAAGCGGGTATCTTTTCCACCACGCAAGCCTGCTGTCATCAAAAAGTGCGCTTAATCAACAGGAATCCCATGACCCCAGAAGAACTCAAACGCTACCGCGAACGCGCCAAGAGAGCAAAGCGCGAACTCCTCAAAGAAAAACAACAATACGGATACATCAACGACGGCTCAGGCAAACGCTACCTCGCCCCCGTCTATTACATATTGGCTGGCGATAATGACAAAGCATTAGCCTTTTACTCATGGTTTGAAGAAGAGTTCGATGATGACATCGGCGAACCCGTCTTCGATTTGTATTGGGCACTGGCTGAATTTCGGGCTGGCAACACAGTACAAGCACGTTACCGCCTACAAATCGTCATGCTCAACAATTTGTACCTGCTGCCATTCCTGTTCAACAAACCCATCGACACACTGGATATATGGCACGGGTCAACCCAAGCCGACAACAGTTACCTAAGGGAAATTCAAGAATACCTGCATGAACCCACCCCCGCAGAACGCCAATGGATTGAAGCTGAATACAACAGCCAACCGTTCACAACCTTACGCCAAGAATACATTGCCACGTACCATCAGTTAAAACACGAACGCGATGTTCCAAAGCGTAAGGAAATACTGGATAAATGGCGCAAATTCTCCGCAACCTTTCTGCAAAAACCCGCTTAGTCACCACCGCTATCACGCCCCCACACATGCTATATTTGCATCAAGCCCTTCATGCTTTTAGATCATGGCTGCCACGGAAATCATTGGAGTGTGCTAAGTTTAACACGTTTCAGCAGACACGAGCCTAGACCATGACCGACCTCAACACCCAACTGGTTTCCATCCTCAGTCGCGTGCGCCGCCCCGGTAATTTTTACGCCAGCGGCAACGTTGATTTTGCCTTGCCACGCCTTGAAGTTGAGGGCGTTGGCAATATTGCTTTGCCGCTGTTACCCCAGCAAATCAGCGCGTTGGTGCAAGCTGCCGAGCAAGCCCCTTACGGCAAGGGTGAGGAAACCTTGGTCGATACCAGTGTGCGTAAAACTTGGCAGATTGCCCCTGAAAAAATCCGCATCAGTGGTAAACAGTGGCAACCCATGCTGGATGGCATTGTCGCGCAAGCCGTCGATGGCTTGGGGGTGACAGGTGAGGTTCATGCCGAGTTGTACAAAATGCTGGTGTATGACGAAGGCAGCTTTTTCGTCAATCACCGCGATACGGAAAAGGCGGCGGGCATGTTCGCCACGCTGATTCTTGCCCTGCCTGCCAGCTATACGGGCGGCGAATTGCGCATTGAACACGCGGGGCAAAGCGTCACCCTCAATGTGCAGGCGGATGATCCGGCAGAAATTGCGTTTGCCGCTTTTTATGCCGATTGCGTGCATGAAGTCCTGCCCGTTACCAGCGGTTGCCGCATGGTGCTGGTGTATAACCTGTGCCGCAATGGAGCAGGGGAATTGCCGCGCCCGCCGGATTACCAACAGGAACAAGCCAAAGCCGCCGCCTGTTTGCGCCAATGGACGACGATGGAACATACCGGCGAAGACATTCCGCTCAAGTTGGTGTACTTGCTGGAACACGCTTACACGCCGGAAGGCTTGAGTTTTGCGGCACTCAAAAACGGCGATGCGGCGATTGCCAGCGTGATGATTCCGGCGGCTGAACAAGCCGATTGCGATTTGTATCTGGCACTGGTGTCGGTGGAAGAGTCCGGCTGGGCAGAATACGGCGGTTCGTATGGGCGCAAAAAACGCTACTGGGAAGAAGATGACGAGGATGACGATGACTTTGAAATCGGCGAAGTGACCGAACAGGATCAGTACATTGCTGATTGGCATACGCCGCAAGGGGCGCTGAATGCGCTGGACAGATTGCCGTTTGACGATGAAGAGTTGTGCTTGCCCCACCGTTTGCAAAGCCTCGCTGCCGATGCCCTGCACTTCCACGAAGCCACCGGCAATGAAGGCGCATCGTTTGAACGCACCTACCGCCGTGCCGCGCTGGTCATGTGGCCTCGCGCTTACCGTGTCGATGCGTTGAGCGTGGGCGGGGTGGAGGCGATGCTCAACTACCTTGACTACTTGATGACGTTATCGCAACGGCAGGAAGCCGTGCATTTTATGCAAGGGGTCATCAGCAACTGGGAAAGCACGGATAGCAGTTGGCATCCCAGCCGTGCCGATGCGCCATACCTGAGCCGCTTTCTCCAGTACCTGCTGGTGCTGGCGGACACCCACTTAATCGAAGCCGCGCTTACCCGCATTCCGATTGCAGGGAAATCCTACCAGCGGGAAGACAACCCCGTGCTGCTGGCAGCCTTGGCGTTATTACCCGATGCGCAGGCGCAACACTTGCTGGCGGCTCTGCTTGAGAAACGGGCGGCTGACCGTCTGGCAGCGTGTGGGCAATTGTTGCGGCTGGCATTGCCGCGTTATGCGCAGGCGGAAAGCGCTGCGTTTCTGCCCGCCGCGCAAGCTTTGCTGGACAGTCTGGCGAATACTGAACCTAGCACCAGCCCCTATCGGGTGGTTGAGCGGCTGACGGTCGAACACGTGGTGGATGTGTTGATCGCTATCGGCAATGTCGATGCCGGTTTGGGCAAACAGGCGGTGGTACATTTGTTGGCACAGCGGCAACGCTTCCCGATGGATGACAGCCTGATTCCGGCGGCGATCATGGCAGCCATTGCGGACGATTGCCCGCCCTTGGTAGTGGGGTTGCTGCAACAGCAATGTCTGGCGTATCTGGAATCTTGCATTAGCGAACCGCTGGCAGCACCCGCTGACTGGACACGCGCAGCCGATTTTGAGTGTCCGGGCAGGGATAATGCGGATTGTGAAGCCCTCAAACGTTTTATGCTCGACCCGAATCAATCCAGTTGGGCTTTTGTTGCCGCCGAAAGCCGCCGTGATACCTTGGCGCGTATTGCAGATTATAAGCGGCTGGATGTTAATATGATGACACTCAAGTCGGGGCGACCTTACACCCTTCATTTTGTTAAAACACAGGCCAGTTATGAACGCAAAGTGGCGCAACGCCAGCGGGATGAGGGGAATCGGGAATGCTTGCTGGGCTTACGTTTTGGTGGTTAATGCGGGAAATGGGCGCAGTCAATTGGGGATATTATACCGTATGATTAAACGTTTCCGTTTCCTGATCGTGGCACTCAGCCTGATGGTGGTATTTCTGGCTGGTCCGACGGCTGAACGCGACCTGCGTATCAAGCCCGTACAGTTGCCGGATGACATTGATCAATATCTGGCGGTGTCTGAAGCCAGCTTGCCCGACATCATCCCCGGTGCGGAAAAAACCGTGGTGTGGGCAAATCCGACCCAAACCCGCACCCCGCTGTCCATCGTTTACCTGCATGGTTATAGCGCCACCCGCCAAGAAACTGCCCCGCTGAGCGACATGCTTGCCAAACGCTTGGGGGCAAACCTGTTTTACACCCGTTTAAGCGGACACGGACGTGACGGTGAGGCATTGGCGCAAGCCAGCATCAACGACTGGCTGAATGATGCCCATGAAGCCCTTGCCATTGGTAAACGGCTGGGCGAACGGGTCATTGTTATTGGCACATCCACTGGCGGAACCCTCGCCACTTGGTTGGCAGTGCAGGACGATAGCGAAGCCGTGCTGGCTTATGTGCTGATTTCACCCAATTTCAGGCCCTACGATGCCACATCGGAAATGCTCCTCTGGCCGTGGGGGAAATACATTGCGCAATTAGTGGTCGGCAAAGAATACGCTTGGACACCGCATAACCCGCAACATGCCCATTACTGGACACACCGTTACCCAACCACTGCCCTAGTCAACATGATGGGTCTGGTTGATCTGGTGCGCGATTCAGCCTTGGAAAGCATTACCAAACCGGTGTTAGTGCTGTACTCCCCACAAGATACCATCGTTGCCCCGGCTGAAATTGAACACCACTATGCACGGATTGGTTCGCAAGCCAAAACCATCCATGCCATTCGCAACAGTGGCGACCCCGACAACCACCTGTTGGCAGGAAACACGCTTGCCCCTAATAACACCCAAAACATCACCAACATCATTCTGGATTTTGTGGCAAAACTGCCGCCTGCCAGATAGCACCTCCACAAGATGAACTACCCCATCACCACCCACGCCAACACCCCATACCGCCCCCCTTTCGCCACTGCCACCACCAGCACAAACGGCAACAACGGCATCCGCATCACCCCCGCCACCACCGTCAGCGGATCACCGATAACCGGCAACCAACTCAACAACAACACCCCCCACCCATAACGCTGAAACCACCGTTGCGCCCGTGCCAAACTTGCCGCCTTCACCGGAAACCAGCGTTTACCCTGAAAGTGTTCCAGATAACGCCCCAACCACCAATTAATCACCGACCCCAGCGTATTGCCCAAGGTCGCCACCACCAGTAACAGCCACAGCACTGCCTCCCCCTGAAGCATCAAGCTCACCAGCAAGGCTTCCGATTGCGCGGGAATCAGCGTGGCAGCCAACAGTGCCGATAAAAAAAGCAGAAGGTATGACATCATTTTCCCATCAAACCACGAAACATTGTCATACGCCAGCAACAATCACCTGCTAGATTAATAGGTTTACCACTGCCCTCGGAGTAAACCACCATGCTCGAACGCTATACAGGCTGCACCGTCAGTGAGGCTTACGCCACCGGCAGTAACGGCATCCACATGCCGCGCTACCCCTACTACGCCGCGTATGATTTGCCGGGCGAATGCCATTACTACTACCGCCGTTCGGTGCAATACCTGACCTGCCAGACAGCGCGTTTCCTGCTCATCGGCGGCGAAGCCACCACCTTGGTGAAAGAAGGCGTGGTGGATTTCAGCCGCGATTTAAACCCCTGGTGGCACGGCTTTTTCCAAGAACACTTCGGCAAGCAAATGGGTGAGGTGGTGCGTTACGCAGGCGGACACAGCTATCTGGAATACCTCGGCAACCACCCGCAAGCGAAACTGGTCGTCCCACACCCCTACCCCGCCGATCAAATTGCCAACGACCATTACTATCTGGAAAACCCGGAACTGATCGTGCAACTCAACGACAAGGGGCGCATGGCAGACATTTCCTCGCATTGCATCCCCTATGAAGTCTACGACGCCGCCACCTTTGCAGGCAAAACTTGGCGGGAACATTGGGAATTGCCCTTCGTCATCAAGCTGGCAGCCCCCTCCGGCGGTGGCGATGGCGTCGCGATTTGCCAGACCGAAGCGGATGTGCAAGCCGCGCAAGAACGTTTTGGCGGGCATCGGGTCAAGGTTGAACATTTCATCGGCGGTTACTTAGCCAATTACAACCTCAACCTGCACGTTGAGCGTGCCGGTACGATCCGTTTCATTGGCGGCTCGGAACAGCGCATTTCCGCCAGCGCCCGCTACGAAGGCAATTTCATTGACCTCTGCTGGCACCCTTCCCCCGAACTCGAAGCCATCGCGGTGGAGATTGCCCGCAATGCCGCAAACTTGGGCTGGTTTGGGGTGTGCGGGCTGGATGTGATCAAAGCCGCCGACGGCAAGCTGTATTTCATCGACCCCAATTTCCGCCTCAACGGTTCGACCCCGTTCCATTTCATCCGTGAACATTTCCTGACGCATTTCCAACGCCCCAATCTGGAAACCGGCTATTTTTGCTACCAAGGCAATCCGCTGGCGTTTTTGGAAACATTCCGCCCTGAAATCGAGAAAAAAATCCTGATGCCAGTTGGTTTGTACTACGACCCTAGTTATGATCAGAAGACGCGGGTTTATTTGGCACAAGTGACCGAAAATGACGTGGATGCCCATGTCAGCCTGCGTGACACGTTGGCGCAGCGCGGGCTGCTGCCGGGGATTCATTTATAATTGACGCAGCACACATGGAAATTGACCAAAGCCCCTTCCAATACATTGAAGGGGAAAGTCCTGTTTTATTGGAATTACCGCATGGCGGTCACTTGACCCCGGATGAGGTCAGACCTTACTTGCACCCCAAGTTCACGCCCGGCGACCGCCGCGAAGATGCCGATGAATTTTCTGACGCGCTCTACCTCGATTTGCCCAGCAAGCCGCACGTATTGCGTTTCCGGTTTTGGCGTGCGCACGCCGACCCCAACCGCCGTTACGACGATTTCAGCGCGGATGGCGTGGTCAAAACGCATACCAGCCAAGGCGTCA
The DNA here is from genome assembly GCA_022828425.1 of Candidatus Thiothrix sulfatifontis. Lineage (NCBI taxonomy): Bacteria > Pseudomonadati > Pseudomonadota > Gammaproteobacteria > Thiotrichales > Thiotrichaceae > Thiothrix > Candidatus Thiothrix sulfatifontis. Next base: position 1,308,044 of record CP094685.1, on the reverse strand, counting down.
AAATCTATCAATCCGAACGCGGAATGCCGGAAACCGTGCGGCAAGCGGTCATTGAACGTTACGTGATGCCGCACCAGCAGCAAATGCTGGCATTGCTGGCGAATCCGGCGATTAAACAAGTGCTGTTTTGCCACACCATGCCGGGGATTGGCACGAGTGTTTCCAAAGATCGGGGCAATTTGCGCCCGCTGTTCATGTTTGGCAACGGCGGCGACCTGCACGGCAAGCCGCACCACAATTGCTATGCGCATAAAAAGACGTTAGAGCTGATGTCGAGCATTATTGAAGACCATTTCCACGAGCTGGATGTCGGTTTCAACTTTTGCGATGTGATCCGCTGCAACAACCCGTATTCAGGGATTAACTCGTTGGGGCGTTTTACCTGTGAGCAATTCAAGGGCAAACACCCGTTCACGCTGGAAATTAATCGTGATTTATTGTTGCACAACCCCGAAAACATCATTCCGGTGCGGCACATTATCGACCTGATCGTGCAGGAATTGGCAGCGGGGCAAGCCTAAGCCTACCCGCTGCCGCTACAACTTGCGTTTAACTACGCGCCGTCAACCACTCGCCAATCGCAGGTGGAATCGTTTTCTGCGCTTTGCCGCTCACGTAAATACCGATGTGACCGCCTTTGAAAGACAGCTCGGTATAATCGCTGCTACCCGTCGCCCCCTTCAAAGCACGTGATGCATCCGGTGGCACGAGATGATCTTGCTCCGCAAAAATATTCAGGATCGGCGCAGTCACATTTTTCAAGTCGATGGTGTACTCACCAACCTGCACTTCACCTTTCAGCAATTTGTTTTGCTGGAAGAAATCCTTGATGAACTGGCGGAAAGTTTCACCCGCCTGATCCGGGCTATCGAAAATCCACTTTTCCATGCGCATGAAGTTTTTCAGGGTCTGGCTATCACCCATCACATCCACCATGCCGAGGTATTTCTGCCCCATTAGCTGGTAAGGCTTGAGGTTGAGGAATGTCCAGTTGAGCATTTCGCCGGGAATATTACCGATGGTATCGACCAGTTGGTCAATGTCGATGTTTTGCACCCAGTGGCTCAGCATATTATCCGGCGTTTGGTAATCGACTGGCGTCACCATCGTCACCAAATTTTTCACCTTTTCAGGGTGCATGGCGCTGTAACACAGGCTAAATGCACCGCCTTGGCAAATCCCTAACAAATTAACGGCATCAACCTCATGCCGCGCACGCACTTCATCCACGCAGTTATCCAAATAACCGTTGAGGTAATCATCCAGCGTCAGGTAACGGTCGGACGCATCCGGGTAGCCCCAGTCGATCAAATACACATCTTGACCCGCATCCAGTAAACCTTTGATAGTGGAACGGTTTTCCTGAATGTCGGTCATATAAGGGCGGTTTACCAGCGCGTACACAATCAGCAGTGGCACTTTATTCGTCGGCTCGGCAGTACCGGTGTAATGCAACAACTTGAGCTTGTCTTCGGTGTAAACGACTTCAAACGGGGTTACGCCTGAAGAAATCTCACCGACTTCCATCAGATTGGTCATACCCTGCGCGAGTTTTTCATTGAAGGTTTTAACTTCGTTCAGAATCTGGTCTGGACGCATTTGAAACGGCATGTTCGTTCTCCTTGAATATCCAGTGCAGGTTAGGCGTTCTTGGTGCTGGCGCTAGGGGTTTTCGGTTTCGCGGCTGCTTTAGGTTTCGGTGCGGCAGGTGAGGCGGCTAAAGCATCCACTTTGCGGGATAATTCTTGTAATTGTTTACGCAAGGTGCGGTTTTCGCGGCGCATTTCTTGCTGCTTGGCAAATGCGGCGTTCAACTCTTTACGGGTTGGCAAATTCGCGGCTTCATAGGTGCTGTCCAATTCCGCATTGATGCCTTGTTTGAGCGCCATCAGCGAATTCACCAAATCGCCATACACCACCTGATATTCGTCAGTCATGGCAAACTTGGCGTAGACCTGTTCGTTAACATCGACCCACAGATCGTAGAGTTCGCGCAAAGAATGGATTTTCTTGTCTTCCGCCCGCAGGGTGGCGACACGCTCACGCAACACTTGCACCGACTCAATGCCCTGTTTCGCAAAAGCTTTCAGGTAATCATCCATCGCTGCCTGATAATTCGCCCCCAGTTGCACCAGTGCTTGCTGGCGTTCTTGCGATTCACGGTTGTACCCCACAGCGGGTGTCGCCAAGACTTTACGGAATTGCTCCATCCAGTTTTCCGAGGTTGGCAGGTGGAAACCGCCCGCGCCGACTTGCTGGAATGCTTGCATTCCCATGCTATTCATCACGCGCTGCCAGCTATCCAGCGCTGCTTGACCGACGCCGAAACCGTGGGCGGTGAATTTACCCATTTCGAGTTGACCGCAACACTGACGGAAACCGGCTTCCATCGCGTTCATCCACGCATCCATTGCGTCGGATCCGTTGCCGTCAGCGTGTTGTACATTGTAGGCATTTTCCGCAAGGTTCATGTACACCTTGCCCATTTCGACCATACGCTGGAAGGCATCGGTAGACGCGCCGGGAACAGTGTGCGGGCTAACCGCTTTCCACCATTGCTCCAGCCCTTGCGTCCAGGCGGGCGCGGCTCCAAAACCCGGTACCGCTTGTGGCTGCCCCATTTTGGAGAGATCTGACCACGCATTCCAATAACGCTGTTGCGCATCAGACCAGTTTTTCATCATATCGTCCGACCAATCTACCATGACAGTACCTATCCTCCACGTATAAAAATATTGCCTTTTGCCAGCTTACCATGCTATTTTGTGCATCGCAACAATGTTGACAGTGTGGTACTTTTACGACTTGCCAAAGCCACCTCTGCCAGCTTATTGTTGACACGCTAAAGATATACCACAGATTTTGTGACATTTTATACCCTAGGAGAACGTTTCATGCGCGAAGATATTGTGATCGTAGCCGCTGGCAGAACTGCACTTGGTACTTTTGGTGGTTCACTCGCCGCCATCCCTGCTTCTGAACTCGGCGCAACCGTCATTAAAGGCTTACTGGAACGTTCTGGCTTGAAACCTGAACAAATCAATGAAGTTATCTTAGGTCAAGTTCTGACTGCGGGTGTCGGTCAAAACCCTGCACGTCAAGCGGTGTTGTCTGCTGGTTTGCCGGTTGAAGTTCCAGCGATGACCATTAACAAGGTTTGCGGCAGCGGTTTGAAAGCAGTGCATCTGGCGTATCAAGCGGTGGCGTGTGGCGATGCTGACATCGTGATTGCAGGCGGGCAGGAAACCATGAGTGCTTCTGCCCATGTCGTGCCTAATTCACGCAACGGTCAGAAAATGGGCGACTGGAAAATGGTCGACACCATGATCAAAGACGGCCTGTGGTGCGCGACTAACGACTACCACATGGGCATGACGGCGGAAAACATCGCCGCGCAATACGGTTTTACCCGTGAAGCACAAGACGAATTCGCTGCCGGCTCCCAGCAAAAGACGGAAGCCGCGCAAAAGGCAGGCGTGTTCAACGACGAAATCATTCCGGTCGTGATCCCGCAGCGTAAAGGTGAGCCGCTGGTTTTCAACACTGACGAATTCCCACGCGCTGGCACCACCGCCGCTTCGTTGAGCAAACTGCGCCCTGCATTCAAAAAAGACGGCTCAGTCACGGCGGGTAACGCTTCCGGCATTAACGACGGTGCGGCGGCGGTGATCGTGATGACCGCATCCAAAGCGGCTGAATTGGGCTTGACCCCAATGGCTCGCATCGTCGCGTTCTCTAGCGCGGGCGTTGACCCGGCTATCATGGGCACAGGCCCCATCCCTGCCACCACCAAATGCTTGGAAAAAGCAGGCTGGCGCGTGGCTGACCTCGACTTGATCGAAGCCAACGAAGCGTTTGCCGCCCAAGCGATGTCGGTTAATGAGAGTCTGGGCTTTGACCTAAGCAAGGTCAATATCAGCGGCGGCGCGATTGCGTTGGGTCATCCGATTGGTGCTTCCGGCGCACGGGTGCTGGTCACGCTGCTGCACGGCATGAAGCGTACCGGCGCGAAAAAAGGTCTGGCGACACTGTGTATCGGTGGTGGTCAGGGTGTCGCGATGGCGGTTGAAGCGGTTTAATGACAACATTTGAGGAGTATAGATGATGAATAAAGTTGCACTGGTAACAGGCGGTACGGGCGGCATTGGTAATGCGATTTGCAAGCAATTTGCAGCAGATGGCTACAAAGTTATCACTACCTATTTCGAGCCGGAAGAGCAAGCCAAAGCATGGCAAGCCAAACAAGATTACGAAGCAGCGATTTACCCTTGCGATGTCAGCAGCTATGACGATTGCGCCAAACTGAAAGAAGCGGTGATCGCGGATTTCGGTCAGGTGGACATTATCGTCAACTGCGCGGGCATTACCCGTGACGCCACCTTCAAGAAAATCACCCCGGCGCATTGGGCTGCGGTCATGAAAACCAACCTGGACAGCGTTTTCAACGTGACGCACCAGTTCGTGAACGAAATGGCTGAGCGTGGCTTTGGTCGCGTGATCAACATTTCTTCCATCAACGGTCAGAAAGGCCAGTTTGGGCAAACCAACTACAGCGCGGCCAAAGCGGGCGTACACGGTTTCAGCATGGCGTTGGCGCAAGAAGTGGCGCGCAAAGGTGTCACTATCAACACTTTGTCACCGGGCTACATCGCGACTGAAATGGTCATGGCTATCGCGGAAGACGTGCGTAACAAAATCATTGCGCAAATTCCGGTAGGCCGTTTGGGTACGCCAGAAGAAATGGCAGCCATCGTGTCTTTCTTGGCATCCGACAAAGCAGGCTTCATCACGGGTGCGAACATTTCCGCTAACGGCGGTCAGTTCATTCACTAAGTTAAACAGGGGCGTATTCAATACGCCCCTACCCCCGCTATTCCCTGCTTTTGTGCATCGCCGTACTGTTTTTGTGTGCATAACAAAACATTAACCTATAAAATCAGGCTTGATTTTATTTGTTTCATCACAGTAGCACCGACGAAGATCCTATGGCCGAAGAACGCATTATTAAGAAATACCCCAATCGCCGCTTGTACGACACCAACCAGAGTTGTTATATCACCCTGAGTGATGTCCGCGATTTAGTCTTGGCGGAAACGCCTTTCAAAGTCATCGACCGTCAGTCTGGCGATGACATTACCCGCAGTATCTTGCTGCAAATCATTATGGAACAGGAATCGGGCGGACAGCCCTTGTTCAGCACCGATATTCTGGCGCAATTTATCCGCAACTACAGTGACGCGACCCGCAAGGGCTTTATGGAATACATGGAGCAAAGCGTCGGGCTGTTTACCAGCCAGCAAACCGCAATGCAGGAACAGATGCACAAAGTGCTGGCTGGCACACCGCTGGAGATGTGGATGAAAGTCGGCGAGCAAAACATCGAGACTTGGAAAAAAATGCAGGAAAGCATCTTGGGCAATGTGCAGCCGAAGAAATAATGCACCCGTTTAACCTGCCGATTGCCCGTTACCGTTTGACGCTGCGGGCGCTGACCCCGATTCAATTCCCCGCTTATGCTGGCTCGACTTGGCGCGGCGCGTTTGGTCATGCCTTGCGGCGCACGGTGTGCATTACCCGTGAGCCGGATTGTCGCCAGTGTTTGTTGTGGCGTTCCTGTGTTTACAGTCAGGTGTTTGAAACGCCTGCGGGTCAGGGGCCATTGCTGGAAAAGATTAATGCCGCCCCCCACCCTTACATTATGCAGCCCTTGGCAACATCCGGGCGGCAGTATGCGCCGGGGGAAGTGTTTGCGCTGGAGTTGAGTTTGCTGGGGGCGGCGATCGGGCATTTGCCGTATTTGATCCACGCAATGCAGCAGGTGGGGGAACGCGGAATCGGTAAGGGCGATGGGCGTTATGCGTTGATGGCGGTGGCACAGGAGCTTGCGCCGGGGGCGGGGGAATGGGCGCAAATTCAGGCGGAGGGGGGAAGTTTGCAAGCGTTAGCGGGGGTTGTGCCGCTGATTCCGCCGATGCCACAAGGGGTGCGAGTACGTTTGTTGACGCCGTTGCGCTTGTTGCAGGAGGGGACGCCGATACGCAGCAGCCGGTTTATGTTTCAGTTGTTTATCAATGCGTTGATGCGGCGGATTACCTTATTGCACGCTTATCATGCGGGAGTGGAATTGCCGGGTGATTTTAAGGCGTTGAGCCAGCAAGCGGCGGCGGTGACATTGGAAGAGGCGGATTTGCACTGGCATGAGTGGGCGCGTTATTCCAATCGCCAGCAAAATCATGTGCAGATGGGCGGGCTGGTGGGTAGCTTTTCGCTGGAATTGAGCGGGTTGGAAGATTTCTGGCCTTGGCTGTGGTTGGGGCAATGGGTACACGCGGGGAAAGGCGCGGTGATGGGCATGGGCGGGTATGCGCTCGACTGCTATACTGGGGAAAAGGCGATTTGAGAGGCAAGCATTATGCAGTTTCAGTTTAGTCAGCTTCGCTTCCCGGAAAATGCGGAAGTGGTGATTAATGATGTGTCTTGGGCAGATTTCGAGCGCTTCATGGATGAATTGGGTGACAGGAGCAGCCTGCGCATTTCTTACAATCAACGGAGTATTCATTTGATGGCACCATCGGTTGGGCATGAAATGCCAAAAACGTATATCGGCGATTTTATAAAATATTTGTTGGAACACGCCGAGGTGGACTTTAGCCCACTGGGTTCGTTTACGATGCGTAAGCAGAGTGTGCAAAAAGCGGCTGAGCCGGATGAGTGCTTTTATATTGAACATGCAGCGGCGGTGCGTGGCAAGCGCCAGATTAGTCTGGATAGTGACCCGCCACCGGATTTGGCAGTGGAAATTGACATTTATTCGCCGACAGATCGGGCGTTGTACGCGGCGCTGGGTGTGCCGGAGTTGTGGCTATACGATGGCAAACAGTTGGTGATTTGGGTGTTGCGGGCGGGTGAATATCAGGCTGCTGAATTTAGCCCGCATTTTCCGGGGTTGGCGGTGCGGGAAAAAATCCCGGCGTTGCTGAACTTGGCGGAACGTGAGGGGCGCATGGTGGCGATGAAGGCGTTTCGCGCTTGGGTGGATGAAAATCCCTATTCAAACGCTGCTGAGGTGGTGTAAGATTAATCTATTCACACGGACACAGGGCTGCGTTGCTTGCTTAAAAACCTAACTTGATCAGTTTTCTTTCAAGACAACTTTTTATACAGTGCATTTCCTGCTAAGGGTCTCTGTAACTCATTGATTCAAAACGCTGATTAGACACGAGCCTTCTGAAGACCGCCCTGATTTAAAAGGGATTAAGACATCCGGGAAAGGCTACATGGGGCGGTAAATGGAATTTCTGAAGACCGCCCTGATTTAAAAGGGATTAAGACGCTGCGGTGAATGCACCCATAATGGTCTGCATTTCTGAAGACCGCCCTGATTTAAAAGGGATTAAGACTTGTCCAGATACTATACAATTCTGGACGAAAAAAGCTTCTGAAGACCGCCCTGATTTAAAAGGGATTAAGACGAAAAGCGCAGGTCTAACGCTGGTAAATGTGGCGTTCTGAAGACCGCCCTGATTTAAAAGGGATTAAGACCTAACAATACCGTCACACCTTGCCATTCCCTGTTCTGAAGACCGCCCTGATTTAAAAGGGATTAAGACCCCCTGAGAAGTGCCTTAGTTGTGTTTCGGTAACTTTCTGAATACCGCCCTGATTTAAAAGGGATTAAGACACAAATCCTATTAACAGGAAGATTCCGATTGCTTGTTCTGAAGACCGCCCTGATTTAAAAGGGATTAAGACTGAGGGCAAATATAGACTTACTGACTACTGTTTCTGAACAGATTTATTGCCTTCGACTACGCTCAGGCAACGAACTGATTAAGACTTGAATGGATTAATGATGCGTAAGCATCCCCGAATTTGCAGATTGTGTTGCATATCTTCTGAATACAACGTGTCGCAGTCCCCACGTAATGCGGCGGCAACAATCAGGCTATCCCAATAGGATAAGCGGTAGTCCAGCCGCAAACCTGCGGCTGTCAGTATGTCTTCTTTTTCTTGCGACAGCACCGGATAGCTTGCCATGAAATCCGTGAGGAAGATTTGAATATAAGCGTGATCTTTCCCTGCTTTACGCATCAGATTGACGCTGATCTCGTTAGCCACTTGAACGCTACTGACAATACCCTCTTCCTGAGTAATCAAATCGGTGGCGATTTGGTACTTAGCTTCATCCGATTTAATCAGTGAATAGAGCCAAATATTGGTATCACAGAAGATTTTACCGGACATAGATGTCGTCCCGCGTCATCGGCGTGAAGTCGGGTAGCTGAATAGGGTGTTGCAGGTAAGTATTAACGAATGCCCGCCGAGGCATTTGCTGTTCGCGGCGTAAACGCACCAGTTCTTGCAAGGCAAGATGGATGACTTCGCGCTTGCTGCGCGTTTTGGTAAGGCGAATCGCTTCTTTTATGAGTGTTTCATCTAACACGATATTGGTACGCATAGCGAACTCCTGTTGTGTATGGCTATACACATAGTAGGGTTTCAACCAAGATTCAGCAAGAAACAAAGTCGTGTTCTGCTGCCGATTCCGCCTATAATTGCCGCATGACACACCCCGATCCCACCCAACCGCACACCTACCCGCGCCGTATTTTGCTGGCGGTGGCGGCGAATTCCCCGCAAATTGTCACCGAAACCGTTTACGCCCTCACCCAACACACCACGCCCGCGTGTATGCCCACCGAAGTACACATTATCACCACCTGCCAAGGTGAGCCGTTTGTGCGTCAATTATTGTGCGGCACGCAACCCGGCTGGCTGGCGAAACTGTGTGCGGATTACGCCCTGCCCGCCCCCACTTGCGCCCCCTCGCACATCCACCTGATCACGGATGCGGCGGGGCAAGCGCTCGACGACATTCGCACCCACCGCGACAATACCCACGCCGCCGATTGCATCACCCGCATTGTGCAACAACTGACCGCCGACCCGCACAGCCAACTCACCGTTTCGCTTTCCGGCGGGCGACGCACCATGACGTTTTACGCTGGCTACGCGCTTTCGCTGTTGGGCAGGGCGCAAGACCGCCTCACCCATGTGCTGGTCGATCAGGAGTATTTTTTTCACCAAGAATTCTTCTACCCACCGTCGCGCAGTGTTTGGGTGGTGCGCGAAGACGGCTCCGGTTTTGATGCCAGCAAGGTGGAAGTGACGCTCGCCGACATCCCGTTTGTGCGCCTGCGGGAAGGTTTGCCGCAAGAGCTGTTGCAAGGCAGCAGCAGTTTCAGCGCTACGATTGCAGCGGCGCAACGCCGTTTTGACCCCGCGCAGGTACGCCTCGATTGGCAACGCGCCAGCCTCACTTGTGGCGGAATTCCCGTCACCATGTCCCCCGTGCAACTCGCGTTTTATGCGTGGATGTTACAACGCCGCGCCAACGATTTACCCCCCATCCACTGGACTAGCGCCGAAACCCCTGATCTTGCCAGCCAATTCCTCACCGTTTACGCCCGCCTTCACGGGCAAACCGGCAGCTACGCACAGGTAGCGCTGGCCCTGCGCGATGGCATCACTAAGGCGTGGTTTGAGGAACGTAAATCGAATACCCACAAAGCGTTACGCGCCGCGCTCGGTCAGGCGGCGGCAGAGGCGTATTTGCTGCACCCGCATGGGAAAAAACCTCGTACTTGTTTTGGGTTGACGTTGGCGGTGGGTGTGTTGATGTTGGTTTGATGAAATGTGAGCGTTGTCACCGTACTTAACACATTATTCAGCCATAATTTCGACTGGGCTTTCGCTAGACATATTTCAGGGTATTAACACTAGAGAGTCAAGGCTAGGTATCGGGTTTGACAAGCTTGTCATGGGTGACAAGTGGGGGTGTTTAGTTAATACTCAAAGCATAAATTTATTGCATCAACGGCAAAGGGCTTATCATGGCACTAACCTTCAAAGAACCACACATCATCCGGGCGGGTTGCATTAGCGGCATTTTTGCACGACTTGGGGAAGTTTGCAGAACGGGCGCGTATCGACGAAGCCCATCAAAAAGACGCAGACGGCAACCAACGCCGCGACCTGAACGTGCAGCTTTATTGCCCGAAGTATAACGAACGGCATACCCACATCCATGCAGCTTACACCGCGATGGGTTTTGATTTGCTGGAACAGCACATGCCTGATCTGGTCGGGGATGACATGACCCCGTTCAAATCGTGGAAAGATCGCAATGCCGATGATTCATTGATCAATGCAGCGGCAATGCACCACAAACCGGGTACGTTTTTGCAATGGGTGATTGCCACTGCCGACCGCGTAGCTTCTGGTTTTGAGCGCGAGAAGTTTGAGGACTACAACAAACTTGCCGATGATGAAAAAGCCAAACTCAATCACTACACCACCCGCCAGCTCACCCTGTTGGAACAAATCCGGCTGGATGGCAAAGCAGCAGAAAAACTGAATTACCGCTATGCGTTGCAAGCGTTGACGGTTGATAGCCTGTTCCCGCAGAAAAAAGAACAGTGCGAGCCTGAAGGCAACAACGCCAAGGCACAGGCAGAATACAAAGCATTATGGCAGGGTTTCCGTGAAGCATTGACCAAGATTCCCGATGCACACCGCAAAAATCTACCGTTATGGTTAGACCATTTCGATACGCTTTGGCAGGTGTACGCCCATGCCATCCCAGCGGCTACCGTGTCACCGATGAATCAGAACATCAAAGCGGATGTGTCGCTGTATGACCATTCCAAAACCACCGCAGCGTTGGCAGTAGCATTGTGGCAGTACCATCATCAAAACAATCTGGAAACCGGCGAATCCTTAAAACAAGGTTGGGAAACACCTAAATTCTTGTTGGTGCAAGGTGACTTTTTCGGTATTCAAGATTTCATCTTTGCCAGCGGTGGCGAAACCCGTAAACGTGCCGCAAAGCTGTTGCGTGGGCGTTCGTTCTACGTTTCCCTGCTGATGGAATGTGCCGCGCTCAAGATTATGGATGTGCTGGGTTTACCCTCCACTAGCCAAGTGACCAATGCGGCTGGTAAATTCCTGATCGTTGCGCCGAATACGCCAGAAACCATCCAAAAACTCGAAAAGGTGCAGCACGAACTGAATCAATGGTTCATTGACCATACCTTCGGGCAATCGGGCGTAGGGTTGGCGTGGTTGCCTGCTGCGTGCAATGACTTCACGCAAGGCAAGTTCAGCGACTTGATGAAACGGCTGTTTGAGCAATTGGAAAAGGTCAAACTGTGCCGTTTTGATTTGTGTACGGCTGAAGCACCGATGGTATTTGACGGGTTCTTGGATGCGTTCGATAACAATAAAACCGTGTGCGCCATTGATGGGCGTTCACCCGGTGTTGTGGCATTGGAAGATAAATGGATTAGCCGTCTTGCCGCCGATCAAATCAAGGTGGGGCAATACCTGACCAGCTTCAAACGCTTGCTAATAACCCGTGATGACTTGAACCATAACACCCTGAAACTGCCGATTTTTGGTTTCCATGTTAGTTTCACCAAAAGCGAAGATATTACCGGCAAATTCGGACAGTTGGCACGAGAAGCAAACCTGTTGCGAGCCTTCGACTTTTCCTTACCGGATACCGCCGACAAACCATTATGGAAAGGCTATGCCCGCCGCGCCATCAATGCTTGGATTCCGCGCTTCACCAAAGCTGATTTCGACACCTTCGACAAATATACCGATACCGACGAAATCTATGAGAAGGCTGAGGGCGAAACCAAAACACTCAACCATCTTGCCGATGAAGATCAATGGATGGATGAAAAAGGCAATTGGATTGGCATCAGTGCCTTGATGACCTTGAAAGGTGACGTAGACAACCTTGGCATCATTTTTCAACGCGGCATCGGTGCGCCCAGCTTTGCAAAAATGGCGGCATTATCGCGTCAGATGAATGCCTTTTTCTCTATCTGGTTGCCGTATCTGTGCCAGAAGGAATTCCCGAACACTTACACCGTGTTTGCGGGTGGGGATGACTTTTTCCTCGATTGGGCAGTGGCGTTCTACCATGAAACTGGCGCAGCGGATGCAGGTGGAATTCAAACGCTACGTCGGTGAAAACCCCGATGTGCATTTCTCGGCGGGGCTTTCCATCACCAAACCGGGCTTGCCGATCAACTATTTGGCGGATATGGCAGAAGCGGCACTTGATCAAGCCAAGTCTTACAACAAAAAGGGAAATGTTTCACCCAAAAATGCGGTTACATGTTTTGCTCATCCGCGCAAGCTGGGAACATTTCAATGATCTGCTGGAATGTGCCCAGCAACTGAATATCATGCGCAAAGATTTTGATTTGAGTACCGGCTACCTATACGGGCTGCTAAACCTCACCAGTCTTGCCGAAGACCGCAGCAAACCAGAAAACGCCGTTTGGCATTCACGCTTTGTCTACCGCACTTACCGGATGCTGGAAACCCGTCGTCGGGATGGACGCAAGCTGGATGAAACCGAGCGCAGACGTTTGCAAGCTGAATTGAGTCTGGCAATCGCCAGCCAAGGCATCGAAAAACACAAGGGTAACTACCGCATCGCCTTGTTTACCCACATCTATCAACACCGGAGATAAGTGCATGGATATAAAACTGATCAAGTTCAACCCGATTGATGCGGAGTTGTTCAATAGCGTTGCACAACAAACCGCACAAACCTTAGCGGACACGCAAAGAAGGGAACAAAACAAGTCCACCCAAATCCGGCGTTTCTACGATGAATTGCTGATGTGGGAAACCAAAGCCACTCAAAATCCGGCGAAATTTGCGGAGTATCTACCTTTCATCCGCATGTTAAACGCTAAAGCAGCGTATGCCGAAGGGCGCGGGCATGTGGATAATAACTTCACGATGCTCATGCAGCACTGCCTGCAACAAGTGACAGATGACAAAACACTACGCACCTTCAAGCTGTTTTTTGAGGCGATGCTGGGCTTTTACAAACTGGAAAAGAAAGACTGACGGAGAACCGACATGCAATTGACCAATATCCAACTTCTGCAAGGCAAAATCCGCCTGTTGACTGGCTTGCACATCGGTGCAGGTAGCGAAGAAATGCACATCGGTGGCACGGATAATCCCGTCATCAAAAACCCGCTGACCGGACAACCGTATATTCCCGGCTCCAGTTTGAAAGGCAAAATGCGTAGCCTGCTCGAATGGCAACTGGGTGTTGTTGGCTTGACCGAAGGCAAACCGTTGAGCTTCAAAGACATCACCAAAACCCCGAATCAGGCAGCAGCCAAGCAATTGCTGAAGCTTTTTGGTGGTTCGCCTGATCCAAAAAATGACGAAAAACTGATTGCAGAAATCGGCCCCACCCGTCTGGCATTCTGGGATTGCTCACTGAATCAGAACTGGGCAAAACGTGAAGTATCCGACAAAAACCGTCTGTTCACTGAAACCAAAATGGAAAACACCATTGACCGTATTCAAGGTGTCGCGCAACACCCGCGTAATACCGAGCGTGTTCCAGCAGGTGCAGAGTTCGATTTCAGACTGACACTGAAAGTACATGACGGCGAAGACCTGAGCGATATGCTGTTCCAAGGTTTGAAGCTGATCGAATTGACGGGCTTGGGGGGTTCATTGTCACGCGGTTACGGGAAGATTGAATTCGTTGACCTCAAACTGGGCAATACCGACATACAAGCCAAACTGGATGCCGTGACTTTCGGTGAGGCAGCCTGATATGCAAACCCTGACCCTGACATTACGCCCGCTGTCTGCCTTCGGCACATTGCCGATGGGTGACACGCTGTTTGGACAGTTGTGCTGGTTATTGCGGGATGGCATGGGCGAAAGCAAGTTGAAGGAATTGCTCGACGATTATACGACTGGCAAGCCGTTTGCAGTGGTATCCGATGCCTTGCCACACGGTTATGTGCCACGCCCGAATGTACCGCTGTATTTCTTCCAGCCAATCGAAAATGCCGACCGTAAAGCCGTAAAAAAGCAGGCTTGGCTAACCTTGAGCGCACTCGACAAACCGTTTGCGGACTGGTTGTCAGTGTGTGAAGCGAAGGATTTCATTGAAGAACACCTTCAGCAACACAACAGCATCAGCCGTTTAACAGGTACAACCGGGGATGGTTTTGCCCCTATGCGCTGGATCAACACTGGTACAAAGCAGATACCTTGCTGGATGTGCACGTGGTTTTTGATGAGAGCAAATTAACGGCGGAAACACTAACACAGCTTTTCGAGCAAATGGGGAATGTGGGTTTCGGGCGTGATGCCAGTGTTGGTTTAGGCAAATTTGAAGTGCAGGCAACGACCACTCAAGCCTTGCCAGCCAATCCAAACGCCAATGCCGTGCTGACGCTTGCCCCCAGTGCGCCTCAAGGTTTGAACTTTGATGCAGCCAACAGCTATTACCAGCTTTTTACCCGTTTCGGGCGGCACGGTGGGCAGGCTGTACAAGCGGGTAAACCGTTCAAAACACCTGTGTTAATGGCAAAAACAGGCGCAGTCTTCAGTTCAGCACAACTCAGTGCAACGACCACGTTTATCGGGCAAGGGCTGGGTGGAAACGGGCAATTATCCAAACAGATTCCTGAAACGGTGCAACAAGGCTACGCGCCCGTGATTCCGATTCACTTTAAGCCGGTGGAGCAAGCATGAAAACCAACACAATGGAAAGCGTCACCCTGCACATCACGCCGTTATCACCTGTGCATGTGGGGATCGGCGAAGACTACGAACCCACCAATTACGTGATGGAAGAGGAAGCCCTGTTTGCGTTTGACAGCGATGTCGCCAACCGTGTTTTGACCGAACGGCAACGTAAAGACCTGTTGGAGATGGTGAGTAAACCGACTCGCCGCGCCGAAGACATGATCAAACAGGTACAGGATTTCTTCTACAACAACCGCAAGCCATTGGCGGCTGCATCCAGCCATTTCCTGCCTGTCAGTGCTGGGGTGTTTGATTTGTACCAGAAGCGTGTTGGGCAAAGTGCCAACCGTGAAAGCGGTGGCAAAAGCGTGGTCAACAAGTTGGAAATCCAGCGCACCTTTTTCAACCCGTATAGCCGGCATCCATTATTCCCGGTAGCAGTATCAAAGGCGCAATCCGCACTGCTTTGCTGGATGATGTGAATGATGGGAAACCATTGCAGCACCGGAATGAAAAAAATAGAGAACTACAAGAACGTTTGATGCAGGGTAAATTTGCCACTGACCCAATGCGGCTAATCAGCTTGGGCGATGCGAATTACCAGACCCCAACACTCTTTGGTAGTGAAATCCGCTTCGCCGTTGACCGTAAGAAAAAAGAAGTCGTCAAAGACGGGCAAATTGTGCAATCACAAGCTGAAGCCCAAAACCTTTACCAGCTTCTGGAATGTTTGCCAGCACTACGCTACCGCAGTTTTGGTGGCACATTGAGCGTGCAAGACTTGCAAGGCATGACAGGCAAAGGCACACCAACCAAAGAATTACGCTGGACGGTGCAAGATATTGCCTCTACTTGCAATTATTTCTATCACAAGCGTTTCGTCGCCGAAATGAAAGTTTTACGGGAACGTCGCTATCTGCACCCGGACTGGGAAAAACTCGCCGAAGCCATTACCAGTGGCGTGATTTACCAGAAAATGAAAGCAGGCAAAGCCTTTTTGCTACGCGTCGGGCGGCATAGCGGGGCTGAATCTGTCACCATCGAAGGTGTCCGCAGTATCAAAATACTGGAAGGTAAAGGTGCAGACGGCAAACAAAAATCTTCTTACCAAGCAGAAGCTAAAACCGTATGGTTGGCAGCCAACACTGAAAAAGACCGTAGCGGGATGTTGCCTTTCGGTTGGGTATTGGTGGAACTGGATGATGCCTCCGATGCCGAACTGCAAACATTGATGAAACCTTGGCAGGACAAAGACCAGCAACGGCAGGAAAAATTGCAGCAAGCCAGCGGCAAACACAGTGCAGTATTGCAGACACAACAAGCCGCGATTATTGCCGAATCTCAACCGCAAGCCATTGAAGGATACCTGAAATTTAATCTTAAAAATGGCACATTGCACCTTGAGCAAAAGGGCAAGCCAATTGCTTACGCTTACCAGCCTAAAGGACGTGAACTACTGGAAACGTTAGCAGAAAACATCAGAAAAGAGGTGCAAAAGCCCAACTCACGCATCAAAGTCAACGCCGAAGTTAATGGTAAAGATTTAGTCAGGGTTTGGATATAACATCATGCTTAGTATACCCTATATGGCTTTACAAACCCCACAAGAATGACGCATCATGCCAGAATCGAAAGCAAAGCTGCTCCACAAGTTCCGCCAAGCCTACGGTGACGGAATTATTGAAGGCGTGGTATGGGAAGTTCCAACACCTGTACCGCCCTCCGAACATCCGTACAAATACCGTCTGGTTTACATCGTTGAGGGTAAACGTGTGATCGGTTATGACAACGAACGCGGCAAAGGCGACCATAAACATATGGGGGTGCTGGAAGTCGCTTATGTTTTCAACAATGTACCAACGCTATTGGCAGACTTCAAACGTGACCTAGAGGGTGCAATATCATGAGCCATGTACTACACGTCGAAATTCAACCCGCCACTGCTGCCCTAGCCACCTTTAGCGCAACCCTGCAACAGCTCGAAGCAGGCCAAGCCATCGCGCCCCATTTCAGCATCGGCTTTGAAACCGTGCCGCAGTTCGCCAAGGTCTTCACCCCCAAACGCTGGGAGTTGATCAGCGAACTCAAGAAACTCGGCGCGGTTTCCATCTACGAACTGGCAAAACGGCTGGATCGCCACTACCGCAATGTACATCAGGATGTCGCCTTGCTCAGCGAATGGCTGGTGATCGAGAAAGACAAACACGGTAAGGTCTTCGTGCCTTGGGATGAAATTGATGTGCGCTTGCCGTTGCAAGCTGCCGCTTAACTTGGGATAAAAACACCGCATGAAAACACTAATTTGCACTGTCGGTGGTTCACACCAACCGATTATCAAAGCCATCCAAGACAATGAGCCGGACTTTGTGCTGTTTGTGTGTTCGGAAGACGATGCAGGCGGCAATCGGGGTTCTTACGAGCAAATACTCAAAGCGGGTATCTTCCTCAAACAAGGGCGCGATGACCCGAAGCCAACCTTGCCCAATATTCCCACCCAACTTGATTTGCCAGTAGCGCGTTATCAGGTCTTGTGCGTTTACGCCGATGATCTTGATCACGCTTACCGCCAGATTGCCGAGTGTATTAATGTTTACGTGCAACGTGGCGACAACATCGTTGTTGATTACACAGGCGGCACTAAAACCATGTCAGCAGCGCTGTGTTTACCCGCGTTGGATCATGATGACATTAGCCTGCAATTGGTCACAGGAGTCCGGGCAGATTTGCATAAGGTGAAAGACGGTACGGAAGAATCCCAAACAGCGGAAATTGGGCGTACCCGTTTTAAACTCAAAGCCACCCAAGCCTTGGAAGCTTGGCAGCAATACGCCTACGACGATACTTTGCAACAATTACGCAAGCAAAAACCAGCGCATCGCGAAGACAAAGCCAGACTGACCGCTATCCGAGAACTCAGCCGTGCGTTTAGTCATTGGGATCGTTTTGATCATGTGGCAGCACAAATAATTCTGCAAAACCTGCCGCGCTATGAGCATGAGTTAAAACCTTACTTGGCTAATCTGCGGGATTTGTGTCGTGAAGGTAAGCGTCAAATGCCGAGTCGTCTGTTGGATTTGTGGCGCAATACCCAAAGGCGGGCGACCCAACAACGCTATGATGATGCGACTGCCCGTGCTTACCGCTTGACTGAGTGGACTGCTCAGTGGTTATTGGAGGCGCAAGCCAATATCAAAACCAGTGAGGTTCCAGCGGATAAAATCCCTGAAGGCATGGAGTTGCATGAACAAAAAGGTAAATATTTGGCGTCATTAATGCAAGCTTGGCAATTGGCAGCATTGCATGGTAGGCCGGAAGTGGCAGAATTCTGGAAAAATCATGAAGGGCGTTTGAAAAATTGGCTGCAAATCAGGAATTACTCCATTCTCGCACACGGTTTTGAAGCCATTTCACTGGAAAAGTGGCAAGAAATCGAAAGATTCATGGAAGATGCCCTTATTCCATTGATTTTATCGCAAGTAAACGGTCTGGGGATGCGCGAACTTCCGGCACAGCTCCCGCAGACCTTTGTTGTTTGACAGTATCAACGGAACTGCCGAATAATCCTTCCATTTTTCAAAAAATCATTGTAAAATCAGCACACTAACACGAAAAACCTGAGCGTGTCGCTTCTTTAACAATCTGCCAGTGATACATTTTCGCCCAAGGCAACTTTTTATACAGTGAATTTCCTGCTAAGGGTCTCTGTAACCCATTGATTCAAAAGGCCGATTAGACACGAGCCTTCTGAAGACCGCCCTGATTTAAAAGGGATTAAGACTATTTCTTAGCACCAAACGTCAACACAGCAGCTTCTGAAGACCGCCCTGATTTAAAAGGGATTAAGACTTTTCTGCTTTTTTACGACACGCTTTACAGCAATAATTCTGAAGACCGCCCTGATTTAAAAGGGATTAAGACTGCCTGCTCCTTCATCTTACGGTACATCTTAGGCTTCTGAAGACCGCCCTGATTTAAAAGGGATTAAGACTGAGAGCATGACATGACCTTAGTGTACTCTTCTTTCTGAAGACCGCCCTGATTTAAAAGGGATTAAGACGGATTTTGTATTTCTTACCCGACGTGACGTTGTATTCTGAAGACCGCCCTGATTTAAAAGGGATTAAGACTTGTGAACATGGTTGATACCTCTTATTTAATCGTTCTGAAGACCGCCCTGATTTAAAAGGGATTAAGACGCCCTGCCAACCCGCTAGGAGAGGAGGAGTTACTTCTGAAGACCGCCCTGATTTAAAAGGGATTAAGACTTTACCCATCCTGCATAGTTATCTTCAACATCATTCTGAAGACCGCCCTGATTTAAAAGGGATTAAGACGTTTTGCGGTTTACTTTGGTAACATAACCAAAATCTTTCTGAAGACCGCCCTGATTTAAAAGGGATTAAGACTCCCATTTAATCCTTTTTCGTAAACAAATTTCTTCTGAAGACCGCCCTGATTTAAAAGGGATTAAGACCCTAAATGTGGTATTCAATTCCCGATCTATCGCTTCTGAAGACCGCCCTGATTTAAAAGGGATTAAGACTTGAACCTTTCGCCTTTATCGCTTTCGGATGATTCTGAAGACCGCCCTGATTTAAAAGGGATTAAGCCTCTTTCATTACAAAATCTTTTAGTCCGAACTAAGATTTTCAGGATTAAAAGATTTCCAAGATGCCCACTTACATCCCACTAATCCTTTAATCCTAAAAATCCCAGTTCAAGACAAAAATCAAAGAGAATATTTATGATTAATATATTAAGTCTAAAAAACGAAGGAGATTCATAGCCTTTAACTAACTGGAGAAAAGGTTATGGGGTATCTCAAAAAACCCAAAACACACAGTGAAGCAAAACTGTATTTTGATGCCATTGACCAAGATGTTAAACCTCGCGCCAAGCGCTGCCCTAAAGGTCTTGCTAATGCGTGGGATGACAAAATCAAGGCCTGTTATCACCATAAATGCTGGAAACGTCACCGTGTGACGCAATACAAATAGTGATGCGCTGCATCTCCCTTCGGAGGTGCAGTTTCACCACCTGCTATTTTTAAAGCATTAGCTTGCTGATAATAATGGGTGTGATGTGTGGCGGAAACTTGATCCGGTCATCATTGGTAACAAAATAGGTACAGCCGCTGGTGAGTGCGGTGATCAGATGGATGGTATCCGGCAACTTGTTCTTGAAAAACGCCCGCAATTGCGCCGCATCTTTGAGGATTTGGCGTGATACCGGAATGACCAGCAACGCCTCAGACGGGCTGATATGCTGCTCATATTGCATCTGTGACCCGACATCCTGTTTCTCGAACGGTTTGACCAAACACTCTGCCAAAGTCAGCTCACTGGTGACACTGATACTGCCTGTCGCTGCAATCACTTCAAACAACGCTGTTACCTGCCCGACAAATTCGGGGTGTGCTTCCAGCGCATAAATAAACGCATTGGCATCCAGATAAAAAATACCCTTGCCAATGCTGCTCAGTTCCATTCATCCCTCAGCTTGCGGATAAAGTTATCGGCATCCTGCGCGGATTTGTACAGGTTGCTGCCCTTGTTCGCCCCAATCATTGCCAACAAGGGGCTGCGGGGTTGTACAGCCGGACGTTGGCTCACCGCTTGGGGAACTAACACCAGCAATCCATCCTGTTCCCGTACTTCCAGCATATCGCCTTCGTGCAGGTTGAGGCGTTTGCGCAGGGCTGCGGGAATCGTCACCTGATATTTGTGTTTTACCTGAACATAGGTCACGGGCATCACCTAAACGTTAGAAAATTGGAAAGTCAAACTTAACCATTGAGTCTAGGCGTTTGTATGCAAGAGTCAATAAGCATTGAAGACTCATTTGTTACTGAGTAAAATTACTCAACACACTGAGTAATTCGGAGAGCCACATGCACCAACGCCCGCAACTGGCGCAGCTTACCAGCCGTTTGCAACAACCACGCCGCTTCCTGCATCTGCTTGCTGGCGATTGAGGTCAAAAGCGGGCGCAATAAAGGCGTGGTTGGCTTAAACCAACACCTCGCTTTTCCACCCCTCCACCGTCTTCGCCTCACCTTGATCTACTGCCTTCGCTATTTATTTTTAGCTTGATCAGCCATGTATTACTACAATACCAAGGTGTTTTTAAGTTAAGAGGTCATGGTTATGTCAACACGGTCAAGAATAAAACTAATGCATCAAGGTGTGGCTCTTGCGCCATTTATTACTCTCACGATGGTCATGTGTGGAATTTTGCACCTGAATTAATTGAAGCACTTCAGGCAACAACGCCTCGCAGTCTTTTAGCAAACAAAGCTATGCTCAAACTTATGGGTCTATACGCTCTGGATGCAGATGGTGAAAGAGATATGCATCTGGATTATTTATGCGAAGTTGATTTATCCCAAGAAGATTAGATGATCAGGCTGAGTGAGTGGGGCGAAGGATTGGTATTTGAAGGCAACCTGACGGCGTTTTCCCAACAATATGGCAAGAAAGATAATCGGTAAACCCTGCTTTCGGTGATGCGCCAAGTATAGCACGACAAGCTTGCCAACCTCGCGCCGCCCCCTGCCCTGCTTTACACTGCGGTTTTTCTAACATAACGCGGATACAACAAGGGGAAACCATGACCACTTACTTCATCTCGCGCCACCCCGGTGCGGTCGATTGGGCAGAATCGGAAGGCTTTCACGTCGATGAGCGGCTGGCGCATTTCGATGTGGCTATCGTGCAGCCGGGTGACAGAATCCTTGGCACGTTGCCGATCAATCTGGTGGCGGAAGTGAATGCGCGGGGCGGCACGTATTTTCACCTGACGTTGGAATTGCCAGCGGATGCGCGGGGTAAGGAATTGACGGCGGAAGATATGCGTACCTACGGGGCGCGGTTAGAAGGCTATGCGGCACAACGGAAAGCCGTATGAAAACCCACCTTTACCTCGTTTCTGGGCAAGCAACACCCAATATTACGCCCACGCTGGATGCCGACATCCGCCCTGACCGAGTTATCCTGCTGGTCAGCCCTGACATGCAAACCCGTGCAGACTGGCTGGAACAAGTCCTGAAAGCGACAGCAGGTGTCAAAGTATCGCGTTGGTCAATTGAACACCCGTGGAATATCGAACACATCCGCGACCGGGTGCTGGATTTGCTGGTGCAACACGATGATGAAAACATCATGCTGAATGCCACGGGCGGAACCAAGCCGATGAGCATTGCCGCTTATGAAGCCTTTCGCGCCTTGGACAAACCCATTTTCTATGTGCACCCGGAAAAAGACCAAATCATCTGGATGCATCCAACGGGTCAAGCCCGCCATCAGCTTGCACAGCGTATCCGTATTCCACACTTCATCCAAGCACACGGGCGACGGGTAACGGAACGTGGGTCAGTGCAAGTGCCGCCGGATTACCGTGACTTTGCGCAGGAGCTGATTCAACACATCCAGTATTTTTCCGGGGCGCTCGGTGTATTGAACTGGTATGCCAATACAGCGGAACGTAGCCTGCGCTCGGAGGTACTGGACAAGCAACACCAGCGATTTGATGCCTTGCAAGACTTGCTCGACCGACTCGAACAGATCGGTGTATTGCAACAACAGGATCAACGTCTGGTGTTCAGCAGCGAATCAGCCCGCTTTTTTGCCAACGGTGGCTGGTTGGAACAGTACGTGTTTGCCACGGTGAACAGCCTGAAAAAACAGCTTCCGTCGATTCAAGACACCGCGCAAAGCCTGTCAGTGGAACGTGACCCCGGCAAAATCCCCAATGAACTGGATGTGGTGTTTTTAGCGGATAATCGCTTGCACCTGATTGAATGCAAAGCCAAAAACTTTAAGCGCGGCGATAGCCACAGCGGGGCGGAAACGCTCTACAAACTCGACAGTCTGGCGGATGCGATTGGTGGCCTGCAAGCGCGTGCCATGCTGGTCAGCTACAAACCGTTGCCGGATTACGACATGCAGCGAGCCAAAGACTTACGCATCAAGGTGCTGCATGGCACGCAACTGCAACAACTGCGTAGCCATCTGGAGCAATGGATGCAGCCTAACTGACAAGCTTGTCATTGCCGACTTCTTCCCCTATTTGCGGCATGATGTTTCAAAGACCCTCACCCCAACCCCTCTCCCATAGGTAGAGGGGCTAAGAAAAACAAGCTCTTGCCCCCCTCTACCTATGGGAGAGGGGGCTGGGGGGTGAGGGTTCTTTAACGTTCAAACAGGGGACACCATGCAACCACTACTCGACATTATCACCACCATCCTCGACCCGCTCGGTATCGTCATCGGGCTAATCCTCGCCATTCCGGTGTTCTGGACGTGGTATCAGGTGGTATGGGGCAATCGCCGCCGTTACCGCCAATACCTGCAAGCCATCCGCACCGCTCCGGGCAATCGCCCTGCCATTTTCATTATCGACTTGTTGCCGGGGCGCAATATCCGCGCGGCGGTGGAAAACTATTGCCAGCAACACGACAACTTGCGCGACATTCCGCGTGAACGGGTGTTTCACCTGCAACGTGACGGGCTGGGCGTGTATCAACTCGATGCCTTCAAAGCCAGTGTGCGCCAGCAAGTCGGGAAAATGTACGCGCAAGGCGTTGACCGTATCCACTACTTCCACGCAGGCCCCGGCATGGCGGCGGCAATGGTCGGCGCGGAACTCGGCAACGGTTGCCCGGTGCTGTTGTATCACCACGAGGGTGAGGGCTACCACGGGTTTGGCTTGCTGAAACTGCCCGCCGTACCCGCGTTTAGTGGGGTGGAACATGGCTGACAGTCAGCGGGTGTTGTACCTCGCGGCGTATGACGTGAGTGATGCGGGGCGGCTGCGGGCGGCGTTGCATTGTGTGCGGGCGTATGCCACGGGTGGGCAAAAGTCGGTGCATGAGGTGTGGTTGACGGATGCGGAAAAAGGCGAATTGCTGGGCGATATGAGCTTTATTCTGGATGAGGATGACGACAGTTTTCTGCTGATTCGGCTGGATGCGCGGCAGACAGTGCATACGCTGGGCTTGGGGGTCGCGCCGGTTGACCCGGACTGGTTTTATCTGGGGTGAAGGGGGGGAATCATGACAACGTTATACATTGATCATAAAAATGCCACGTTGGAGGTGGAAGGCGCAACGCTGGTGGCGCGGCTGGGTGAGGTGCGCCAGCGCCCGGTGCCGTTGGCGTTGCTGGAGCGGGTGGTGTGCCTTGCCAATGTGCAATTGGATACCAGCGTATTGGGGACATTGGCGGAACACGGCATTGCGTTCAGTGTTGCCAGCCAGCGCAAACCGCAGCGGCGGGCGGTGTTGCTGGGCAGCGGGCATAACGATGCCAGCATTCGTTTGCTGCATTATCGGCTGGCGCAAGATTCGGCGTGGCGGCTGGCGTTTACGCGGCAGGTGTTGGCGGCGAAATTCGCGGCGCATTTGCGCTTGTTGGATGAGATGCTGGTGGAGCGGGCGGATCAGCGTAAGGCGTTGACGGATGCGCAGCAGCAATTGCGGACGCAATTGGCGAATCTGGAAAACGCCGAAAGTTTGGCATCGTTGTTGGGGATGGAAGGCGCGGCGGCGCGGGCAATGTTTGGCGCGTTTGCGGCGGTGTTGCCTGCGGCGTTGGGGTTTGCGGGGCGTAAACGGCGTCCGCCGCCTGACCCGGTGAATGCTACCTTGTCGCTGGCGTATACCTTGTTGCATAACCGCGCGGTGCAGATTATCCACACGCATGGGCTGGAGCCGTTGCTGGGGTTTTATCACGAAACCAGTTTCGGGCGGGAATCGTTGGCATCGGATTTGATCGAGGTGTGGCGACCGCACATTGATGCGTGGGTGTGGGAATGTTTTCGTACCCAGACGTTGCGCGAACACCATTTCAAGACGGATGTGAACGGCTGCTTTTTGGATAAGGCGGGGCGGCAGGTGTTTTTTGCGAGTTTGGAAACGCGCTTGCGCCCCTTGGGGCGGGCGATGCGCTGGCAGGTGCGTGGGTTGATCAAAGCCATGCGGGAATGGGAGGGGGAATCTTATGCGTAAACCGTTGTATTTGGATGTGGCGCAGGCGAATGCGGTGGGGTTGGATGCGGTGGCGTTGCGGGTGCAAGCGCATGAGCAGGCGGATCGTTTTTACCCGTTGCGGCGCATTTCGCGGGTGGTGGTGACGGGTAAGGTGGAGTGGGAAACGGCGGCGTTGCTGGCGTGTCTGGAATACGGGATTCCGGTGGCATTTCGCGGGCGCGATGGGGTGTTGGTGGGGCATTGTTTGAGTGACCGCAGCAGCCAAACCTCGTTGGAGGCGTTGTTGCACGCTTGCGCGGATGATGCGCTGGGGGATGCGTTGTATCAGCAGTGGCGGGTGCATGAGGAAAGCCGCTGGGTGCAGCGCATGGCGCGGGCTTGCCAACGTCCGTTACTGGGGTCGGTGGCGCAGCGGGTGATGGCGCAGGTGGAACCGTTGGTGCAGGCGCAATTGCCGTGCCGCTTTGCGCTGTTTGTGGCGCAGTTGCAAGCGCCGATTGCCAGCCATGTGAGTGAGGTGCTGGCGGTGTATGGGTTTAGTGACAATATCCAGTTGCCGTTGACGCGGCGGGTGCATCTGTCGCGGGATGTGGAAAAGCTGTTGCTGCTGGAAGCGTATTGGCTGGTGGTGCGTGGGGATGTGCCGCAGGTGTTTGCGGAAAAGGGTTTGCGTTACAGCATGGTGCATTTTTACGAAACGCATCACGGGCATTTTGAGGAACGCGCACGGGTGGCGTTGAATCGCTTGTGGCGTTTGCTGAAACATCAGGAGGCGGACTAATGGCGCATCGGCGTTTGCCGCATATTATTGCGTATGACATTGCCAGCCCTAAGCGGTTGGGGCGGGTACACCGTTACCTGAAAAAGATTGCGTTGCCGTTGCAGTATTCGGTGTTTTTGATTGAGTTGGATGCAGAACGGCGCGAGAAGGTGTTGAAGCATTTGCGTACCTTGATCCACCCCAAGCAGGATGATATTCGGGTGTACCCGTTGCCGAATGCGCCGGAGTGGGTGACGTTGGGCAAGGCGTTGTGGGATGACGGCGTGCTGCTGACGGGGGCGAAGTTGCCTGCACAACTGCGCTATAATCGGGATACGTTGTAGATGGAGTATGGCTATGTTGCTGAGCAAGATAACACCCGATCATCCGGCTTACATCAGCGAACAGGCGTATTGGGAAGGTGAAAAACGCGCTGAGATACGCCATGAATACGTGAAAGGCAAAGTGTTTGCTATGCCGGGTAATTCACGGCGACATAACCATATCGTGTTGAATGTAGCGCTCGCCTTGGATTTGGCAGGGAAATCCATTGGCTGCCCGGTTAATATATTGACAGTCAAAGTTCGGGTGCAAGGTGCTGATGCTTATTACTACCCGAATGTGATGGTAGGTTGTGAACGGGATGATACTCATGCCTATTATCTGGAAAAACCGTGTTTGTTGGTGGAGGTAGGTTCTAAAGCGACTGCGTGGAAAAACTTCACCGAAAAAGCCCTTGCTTACCAAAAACTGGCATCGTTACAGGTTTATTTGATTGTGGCGCAAGATCAGCCGTTAGTGACAATGTATTACCGCGATGCAGAAACGGGCTGGGAAGTGGCGCGGTTTGATGCGCTGGAACAAGCGCTCATTCTGCCCTGCCCTGAGAGCATGTTGACACTGGCGGAGATTTACGAAGGGGTTGATTTTACCCAACCTGCTGAATAATCCTTCCATTCGCCGCTAAATCATTGTAAAATCAACCCATTAACACGCAAAACCTGAGCGTGTCGCTTCTTTAAAAACTCATCTTGTTGTATTTTCGCCCAAGACAACTTTTTGCACAGTGAATTTCCTGCTAAGGGTCTCTGTAACCCACTGATTCAAAAGGCCGATTAGACACGAGCCCTCTGAAGACCGCCCTGATTTAAAAGGGATTAAGACACCACAAACAGGGCATTCTGCCTGATGCTTAACCTCTGAAGACCGCCCTGATTTAAAAGGGATTAAGACCAGCCCTCATTGTGATTAAAGTCTTCTAAAGCTCTGAAGACCGCCCTGATTTAAAAGGGATTAAGACTTCCGTGATTCACGCGTGCACGGGAAATACGGCTCTGAAGACCGCCCTGATTTAAAAGGGATTAAGACCCCTTGACCCGTCGTGTACCCCTTCATTGCCCTCTCTGAAGACCGCCCTGATTTAAAAGGGATTAAGACTACTTGACCCGCACCTTCCTTGGTGCATGTTCTCTGAAGACCGCCCTGATTTAAAAGGGATTAAGACTGTCGCCAAGCCTTACATCCATTGGTGCAACGGCCTCTGAAGACCGCCCTGATTTAAAAGGGATTAAGACGCCTCTTCTTCAGGCACGCTGGCAATCTTGCCATCTCTGAAGACCGCCCTGATTTAAAAGGGATTAAGACGTGTTGGGTTCCACAGAGCCCCGGAACGTGATAGCTCTGAAGACCGCCCTGATTTAAAAGGGATTAAGACAATAATTTTTATTCTGTACAGCAAATTTTGACTCTGAAGACCGCCCTGATTTAAAAGGGATTAAGACGTTCCAAAAGTCACGTTGCTCATAACACAAACTCTTCTGAAGACCGCCCTGATTTAAAAGGGATTAAGACATTTTGCTAGACCATTGTGTTACCTCAATTTCTTCTGAAGACCGCCCTGATTTAAAAGGGATTAAGACACGGTTTCTTTGAACGTATAGCGTACCTTAGTAGGTTCTGAAGACCGCCCTGATTTAAAAGGGATTAAGACGTTTTAGATACTTTACCAATTGAAAAAGACACTTCTGAAGACCGCCCTGATTTAAAAGGGATTAAGACCACCTCTATTGTGCGTTTTTGGGAAGTGGAATGGTTCTGAAGACCGCCCTGATTTAAAAGGGATTAAGACCTCATCATCCCGCCTTCTTTTGCGTAGTGAAAAATTCTGAAGACCGCCCTGATTTAAAAGGGATTAAGACCCGTCAAATCTAGCAATAGCATTATCGGTACTATTTCTGAAGACCGCCCTGATTTAAAAGGGATTAAGACTTGGTAAGTAAGTGTTAGTTTGTTGGCAACAAGTTCTGAAGACCGCCCTGATTTAAAAGGGATTAAGACGATGACAAGCTGGCTGATTCGGCATCTGCAAAAATTCTGAAGACCGCCCTGATTTAAAAGGGATTAAGACGCTTGATCTTCTTCGTTACACCCGTTTCAAGGTTTCTGAAGACCGCCCTGATTTAAAAGGGATTAAGACGAATCCCGACACACCTTTGAAGGTAGAAAGAGGTTTCTGAAGACCGCCCTGATTTAAAAGGGATTAAGACGCCTTTCGATTCATGAGGGTAGCTTTAATTTCAGCAAAAGTGTCGGACTAAAGTCCGACCTACGGGTCACGCGCTTAAATTAATCGTTGTGCTCTATACGCCCATCTCCTCCGCTGCTATCATTAATTTAACTTATTAATAAAAACAGCACGGGGCTTCTCATGGCAACACGCATACACACCGCTATCGCCGGTTCGATCTTCGCGGGCATCGGCTTATTCTGGGTGCTCGGCACCGCGATTGAAGCGTTTGGCATTTACCAAACCCTCGCCAGCATCGTACTAACCCTCGCGCTCGCGGTGTTCTACCGCATCGGTTACAGCGACGGCAAACACGCCTGCTACATGAACGCCAAACCCGGTGACACCACACCACCACGCGCCGAACCGCTGCGCCGCGAACCCCGAATGTAAACGCCCCCCAACACTGACAAGCTTGCCAAACTGCCCTTCGTCGCGGGTTGCGCCTATACTCTGCGCATCCAGTAACCAAGGGCTATCACCATGCAAGACACCACCATCGAATGCCACCAGTGCGGCACAACCATTGCCATTTCCGACGTACTACGCGGGCAAATGCGCCAAGAACTCGCCGCCGAACAGCAACAAGCGATCATTGCCGCCACCGCCCGCGCCGAACAACAAGCGCAACAGCGCCTGCAACACGAGCGCGAACTGCTGCAACAACAAGTGAGCGAACAACAGCGCCAAGCCTTGCAAGACATTGCCCTGCTGAAACAACAACTCGACGCCAGCCAACAGCGCATCGCCACCGCTAACCAAGCCGAGCTGCAATTGCGCCAAGAAAAAGCCGAACTCGAAGCCCGCGCCCGCGACATGGAAATCGAAATTCAACGCCGTCTCGACACCGCCCGCCAGCAACTCGAACACAGTCTGCGCAATCAAATCGCCGAGGAACAAGACCTCAAGCTCAAACAAAAAGATCAGCAAATCAGCAATCTGCTCAAAGACTTAGAAAACGCCAAACGCCGCAGCGAACTCGGTTCCCAAGAGTTACAAGGCGAAGTGCTAGAACAGGACATGCAAACCACCCTGCAACACACCTTCCCGCACGACAGCATCCAACCCGTGCCGAAAGGAATGCGCGGCGCGGATATTATCCAAACCGTGATCAACAGCCAGTTGCAAGAATGCGGCGCGATCATTTGGGAATCGAAAAACACCAAAGCTTGGCAACCCGCTTGGCTCGACAAACTCAAAGAAGACCAACGTACCGCCGGAGCAGCACTGGCAGTCTTGGTGTCGGTCGTTGTGCCGGAACAGATTCGCGGTTTCGGGCGCATTGACGGCATCTGGGTCAGTGATTTGAAAAGCTGGCCTGCCCTCGCCGCCGTATTGCGCGAACAATTGCTGGCGGTGAGCTTTGCACGCGCCGCCAATCAGGGTTTGGATGCGAAAATGGAATTGCTGTGGCGTTACCTGTCCGGTGACGAATTCCGCCAACGGGTGGAAGCGATTGTGGAAGCCTTCGACACCATGCAAGCGCAAATCCACAAAGAACGCCGCGCGATGGAAAAACATTGGGCAGAACGTGAAAAGCAGTTGCAACGGGTGATCGGCAGCACGACAGGCATGTACGGCGCATTGCAGGGGATTATCGGTCACGCCATGCCGGTAGTGGCGGCGCTGGAATTTGACGCGGAATAGGCAAAAAATTGCCCGCTACAAGAGCGGGCAATGGAGGAGAAGCGGGTCAGGTCGCTAGAGAGAGGAGAGGAGGAGTTACACACCCTGACCCACTGTCAAAACCGTTATTTAAGCAGCTTTGGTTTTAGCAGCAACTTTCTGAGTGGCTTCAACCGCTTTATCAGCCGCTTCTTTGGTCATTTCAACGACTTCAGCAGACGCTTTTTCAACCGCAGCGGTAGTTTTTTCTACGGCTTCAGTCGCAACTTTTTTACCTGCTTCTACCGCTTGCTCAGCACCAACTTGGGTGTATTTTGCCGCTTCTTCCATGATGGCAGTCAGTTCGTCACGCACGGATGTCAACATTTCGGTAGCTTCACGCATGTTAGCTACCCATTTTTCGCCACAAGTGCGCGTCACGTCTTGTTGCATGGCGGTCAGTTCAGTCAAGTCTTTGACTTTAGTCGCTGCTTCTGCGTTTTTAGTGCCCATTTCGACGCAAGATTTCATCAGGTCAGCTTGCTTAGTCGCCAGTGTTTCAAACGTTTTCATGTTCAGTTCGCCGATTTTCTTGGCAGAAGCCATGGCGCTGTCACTGAATTGTTTGACGATGTTCATCATTTCGTTTTGCATATTGTATCTCCTAGTGCGGTTGTGAAATTGGGGGTTGCCATGCATTCCTGCATTTGATGCAGTGCACAATATCGCTTTCCCAAAACAGAGTCAACGACTTTTTTGCTGCATTGCAACAAAACGCCAAAACTTCACGCGTTTGTCATCTTTTACTGGCGGCTTTGTGGCTTGTGACACTTCAGGCATAATGCCGGTCTACTTTTTGCATGTTTTTTGCATGTAATTGTGTATTAACTATCAGGGGACACCACAGACCATGAATTTCACTACAGAAAAGCCTTTCGACGTTGCCAAGTTGCAGCACAATATTCGCCAGTTTGGTGAACTGCTAGGCGAAATCATCAAGGAACAGGAAGGCGAAGCCGTGTATACCATGGTGGAAAAATTACGCCGTGGCTACATTCGCCTGCGTAAAAATAACGATGACGCCGCCCGCACCGAGTTGATGCAATTGATTGACGCGCTGGATGTGGACATGCTCGAACAAGTGATTCGGGCGTTTAACACCTTTTACATCCTCACCAATATTGTCGAAGAAGATTTCCAGCACCGTGAACGCCGCCGCGAAATCCAAAAAAATGACAGCGAATTGTGGAAAGGGTCGGTACGTCGCACCGTATTGGAGCTTCAGCAAGAAGGCTTGACTGCCGAGCAAATGCAAAGCCTGTTGGATCAAATGCGCTACATTCCGGTATTCACCGCGCACCCCACCGAAGCCCGCCGCCGTACCCTGATGGAAATTCAGCGCCGCATCTTTTTGGTGATCGACCAGCTCAATAATCACCCCGAAGAGAGTGAACGCGAATCGCTGATGCGCCACCTGAAAGCGCAAATTCAGCTCATGTGGCGCACCAACGAAGTGCGTACTCGCAAGCCCACGGTTGAAGATGAAATCCGTTACGGCTTGTACTACTTCCGCGAATCCTTGTTTGACGCCATTCCCATTGTTTACCGTTATTTTGAACGCGCTACCCGCAAAGCCTACGGCTGGGGTGCTGTCACCGTGCCCAGTTTCCTGCGCTTTGGCTCGTGGATCGGCGGCGACCGTGACGGCAACCCGTTTGTCACCCCCGCCCTGACGCGCAAAGCGATTCGGATGCAAATGCAGCTCGCCCTGCAAGCCTATATTCACCGCGTGCAAGACTTGCGTTCGATCCTCTCGCATTCGGTGGAATTCATCACTCCGACCCCGGAATTCACCGCGTATTTGCAGCAAGAAGACCAGCGCATCGGTATCGGCGAAGTCATCTTTCATTACGCCCACGAAAGTTTTCAGCAAGAACCTTACCGGCGCTTGCTCAGCATAATGCACCACAAATTGCGCCAAACGCTCGAAACCGTGAATGCACGCCTGCAAAGTGAACACGCGCAACTTTCAGCCGATGCTTACACCGATGTCAGTGAATTCATCAACGAGTTGTACCTGATTCGCGACTCGCTGCGCAGCCACGGCGACTGGGTAATTGCCGGGCGCGAACTCAAAGACCTGATTCGTTTGGCCGAAACCTGTGGGTTTGGCTTGTACAAACTCGACATTCGCCAAGAATCCACCATCCACAGCGAAACCGTCGCCGAAGTGCTGCAACTCTCCGGTCTGTGCCACAACTACTTGGAATTGCCCGAAGCCGAACGCATGGAAGTGCTGGCGGAATTGATTCTACGCCCACGCTTACCCATGCCACACCGCCCCAAGCTCAGCGAACGCACGGCCGAAACGCTGGAAATTTTCGACTCCATTGTCGAAATGCGTAACGAAGCGGGCGCGGGCATTTTCGGCACTTACGTGATTTCGATGACGCATCACGCCAGCCACATTATGGAAGTCATGTTGTTGGCACACATGGCGGGCTTGGTCGGTTACGATGCGCAGCGCGAATTGTTCTGCCACATCCAGATTTCACCGCTGTTTGAAACCATCGACGACCTTAAGCGCATTAGCAGCGTGTTAAGCCATTTGCTGGAAAATGACGCGTATCGTGCCTGCTTAACCGCGTCAGGCAATCTGCAAGAAGTGATGCTGGGCTATTCCGACTCGTGCAAAGACGGCGGCATCCTCGCTTCCAACTGGAACTTGTACAACGCACAGCAAGAAGTCATTGCCCTGACCGACCGTTACGGGGTGAAATGCCGTTTGTTCCACGGGCGCGGCGGCACGGTTGGGCGCGGCGGTGGCCCGACTCACGAAGCGATTATTGCGCAACCACCCGACACCGTACACGGGCAAATCAAATTCACCGAACAAGGCGAAGTGTTGGCGGCAAAGTACAGCAACGTGGAAACGGCAGTGTATGAATTGGGCGTGGGTTGCACCGGGCTGCTCAAAGCCAGCGTGGGTTTGCTGAAAAAACGCGGCGCATATCCCGACGAATTCCACCAAGCCATGTCCACGATTGCGGCGAGCGGCGAACAGCATTACCGCCAATTGACCGACTGGACGCCGGGGCTGATGGATTATTTCTACGAAGCTACCCCGGTGCAGGAAATCGCCTTGCTGAACATTGGCTCACGCCCGTCACACCGCAAGAAAACCGTGCGTGACAAAGGCTCGATCCGTGCGATTCCGTGGGTATTCGGTTGGGCGCAATCGCGGCATACCCTGCCCGCTTGGTACGGCATCGGCACGGCGTTAAGCACGTTCCGCGCAGCACACCCCGACAACGGCAAATTGCTGGAACGCATGTATGCGCAATGGCCAGCCTTCCGTTCCTTGCTCAGCAATACGCAAATGGCGTTGTACAAAGGCGAAATGGATACCGCCAAGGAATACGCCGCCCTCGCCAGCGATCAGGAGAATGCGCAGCAGATTTTTACTGACATCCGCACCGAATACGAGTTGACGGTGGCGGAAGTGCTGGCGGTAGCACACATCAGCGGGCTGATGGAAGAAACGCCATTGCTGCAATATTCACTGCAACGCCGCGACCCTTACCTTGACCCGCTGAACCATATCCAGATCACGCTGATCCGGCGGCATCGGCAGTATGTGGCGGAAACGGGGAATACCGATTCGCCTTGGTTGCCGACCTTGTTGCGGACGATTAATGCGATTGCAGCGGGGATGCGCAATACGGGGTAAGCCTTGAACATAAAAAAAGCCGCGAAAGCGGCTTTTTTTATCAATGCAAATACAGCTTACGGGCTGAAAGACGACCCACAACCACAAGTCGTGGTCGCATTCGGGTTACGAATAACGAATTGCGCCCCTTCCAGACCTTCGGTGTAGTCGATTGTTGCACCGACCATGTATTGGAAGCTCATCGGGTCAATCAACAGCGTCACGCCAGCATTTTCCACGGCGGTGTCATCTTCGTTCATGTTTTCATCGAAAGTGAAGCCGTACTGGAAGCCGGAACAACCGCCGCCTTGCACGAATACGCGCAGTTTCAGTGCTGCATTGCCTTCATCTTCAATCAGGGCTTTGACTTTAACAGCAGCAGCGTCAGTAAAGACCAACGGTGCAGGGATAGCGGTTTCAACGCTCATGGGTGATCTCCTTAAAACAAATGTATTGTGTTACGTTACCATTGCCGGGGTAACAAGGCAAAAAGGCCTTATTCGCTGTCGGATGCTGGTGCACTGAGCGCAGGTGGCGGCGCAAATTTGCCGGACTCTGGTTTCTGGCGTACTAACTTGCCGTTGACTTCCGCACCTACTGCCATTTCCAGCAAGTTGTAGTACACATCACCACAGATACGGGCTTTTTCAAACAGCTCCACTTTGCCACCGGCAAACACGTCACCGTCGATTGCGCCGTTTAATACCATGCTGGGAACACGCACTTCACCCTGAATATGCCCATGCTCACTCAAAATCAGCGTGGCATTGTCGCCATCGGCTGCCAAATTACCCTTGATGACGCCCTCGACATGCAAACCACCGGAGAAACGCAAATCGCCGTCAATGGTGGTGCCTTTGCCAATAATCGTGTCAATCTGGGCGCTGCGAATTTTCTGGTCGCCATGATGACTGGGGGCAGGACTACTGGTGCTACCGCTGTTAGACTTGGCGGATTTTCCGAACATGTTCATTTACTCCTTGGTGATGGATGCGGTGGAGTCAGTCACCACGGCGCTGACTTTATTACTAAAAGAAGACCAATCATAACTTTTCGCCAAGCGCTCCGGGGTTTCACCCGACGCCAGCGTCACTTTGACTTTAATGGATTCTGGCACAAAATCTTTAGGGAAGACTAAATTGCCCTCCAGACTTTGGTAATGCTTCACTTCAAATGCCGTATTAGCTGTTTCGCCCGGCGGGGTAACGTCTTTATGCAACACGCTGGCGGATTTGCCATCTTGCTTGCCACTGATCGCGATGCTGTAGCTGCCCTTGATAACTTCCTCGCCACTGCGAATATGCGCCAACACAAGGTGGTACTGATACAGACGCGTCTCATTGATTTTCTTGCCATCGTTATCAACCAAACGTTCTTTGACGGCGAAATGCTGGAGGTGCAAGCCTTGCTCTAACCCCGCTGGCGACAGAATTTCTTCATACAAGGCGAGTTTGCCACGCTGCACGGTGAGATCCGCTTCGGCAGCGGCAAATTTGCGCTTAAGTTCTTCATTGGCGACCACCTGAACGTCTTCGCCACGTTTGGCAGAGGCTAATTTATCTTCCAGTTCGCGGAGGGTGGTGGCTTGCTGGGCAATCAGGCGCTCTTGCTCGTCCATTTTACCGCGCAAGGTCATGGCATGGATACCACCCGACGCATTCGCAGGGGTCATGTAGCCACTAAAAAATAACCAGCCCGCTAAGGCAGTCAACAACAACAGGACACCTACCAGCATGTACCAACACGGGCTGCGTTTGTCGCTCCCGGTCGGGCGCACTTGTACCGTGCCGCGATTTTCAAATTTATACTCTAGACTCATGAGTGTTTACTATCTCTTGGTGTATTCATCAGGGCAATAAGCCCGGCTGCTTTAACGCGGTATCTTCTGCTAAACCCAGCATCAAATTCATGTTTTGCACGGCCTGACCCGCTGCACCTTTGACCAGATTATCAATCACCGAGAGTACCACAACGCGTGCGGCATTACCGGGACGGTGAATCGCCATGCGACACATGTTTGCGCCACGCACGGAGCGGGTTTCAGGGTGCGAACCGGCAGGCATCACATCCACAAACGGCTCGTTGGCGTAGCGGGTGGTATAGAGCTGCTGCAAATCGGCCTCGCTGGTCAGCATTGCATACAGTGTAGCGTGAATACCGCGAATCATCGGCAATAAATGCGGAACAAAAACCGGGCTAACCGACGTGCGGGCAAGCGTGGAAAGCGTTTGCGCAATTTCCGGCTGATGGCGATGCCCGGCTACCGCATACGCTTTGAAATTATCCCCCGCTTCTGCCAGTAAAGTATGCACTTCGGCTTTACGCCCCGCGCCACTGGCACCGGATTTAGTGTCGGCGATAATCCCTGCCACATCAATCAAACCGTTTTCCACCAAGGGCAATAAGCCCAAGGTAACAGCGGTGGGGTAACAACCGGGATTAGCGACAAGCCGTGCATTGCGAATTTGCGCCCGGTTTAATTCGGGCAAACCGTACACCGCTTCTTCCACCAATTGCGGGCTGGCGTGTTGCATTCCGTACCATTTTTCCCAGACCGCAATGTCTTTAATGCGAAAATCGGCGGCAAGGTCAATCACCTTAGTGCCAGCATCCAACAAGGTTTGCGCACTTTTCATCGCAATGCCGTTGGGTGTCGCAAAAAATACCAAATCGCACGCGCTCAAGGCGTCATCAGAGGGTGCGGTGAACGCCAAATCGACATAACCCCGCAAGTTGGGGAACATCGCATCCACCCGGCTGCCCGCGTATTCACGGGAGGTCACGCACGTAATATCAACCTCAGGATGGCTCACTAACAAGCGCAACAATTCGACGCCGGTATAACCTGTCGCGCCCACAATGCCAATCTTCCTTTTCACACTACCTCTTTTTATGTCGGCTCGAAAAATCCCTGTATAATACGCCTTCCTTAACGATTAACAAACACCAAGCCTATGAAACTGGATCTCAAAGGAATCGCCATTTTGGCATTCATCGCAGGCATTGTAGCCTTTTTCTTACTCGCTCCAGCGGGCGGTATCAATGCCGCGCCTGCTATCACGTTGCAAACCATTGATGGGCAAGCGATTGAGTTGGAAAAGCTCAAAGGCAAGCCCTATCTGATGGTGTTTTGGGCAACCGATTGCCCCGGCTGCGTGAAAGAAATCCCACATTTGGTAGACCTGAACCAAAAGCTGCAAGGCACGGGATTCCGCACCATCGCCGTTGCGCTGCCGCACGATAAAGAAGCCTCCATCCAAGCCATGCGTCAGCAGAAAGGGATGCAATACGATTTGGTCTACGACAAAACGGGCGAATGGAGTCGGGCGTTTGGCGGTATCAAAGTCACGCCAACGTCGTTTCTCGTCAACCCAGACGGAAAAATCACCCGAATGCAACTCGGTAATTTCGATTTCGACCAACTGGAACAGCAAATCCGTTCCATGCTTAAAGGATAATTTATGTACGAATGGATCAAAGCTATTCACGTCATCTTCATGGTGACTTGGTTTGCGGGGCTGTTTTACCTGCCACGCTTGTATGTTTACCACGCCATGCCAGAAAACAGCGGCAGTTTCGCGCTGTTTAAAATCATGGAACGGCGCTTGTTTGCGATTATGACCATTGGGGCGGGAATCACGCTGGTCTGTGGACTGATTATGCTGGCGCTTAATTGGCAATATCTGATGGTCGCAACCCATTGGTTTCACGCCAAACTGCTGCTGATTGTATTGCTGCTGGGTTATCACCACGCGTGTTACTCGCTGATGGTTAAGTTTCGCAATGACGCGAATACGCACGATCACAAATGGTATCGCTGGTTCAATGAAGCGCCTAGCGTATTGCTGATCGTGATTGTGATTTTAGCGATAGTGAAGCCGTTTTAAGAAATCCCCTCACCCCAACCCCTCTCCCAGAGGTAGAGGGGCTAAGAGAAGAGATCTAGCTATCTTTGTCTTGCTCCCCCTCTACCTTTGGGAGAGGGGGTTGGGGGGTGAGGGTCTTCTCATCCTAACAACGGCGCTAATTCGTTGAGCGCTCGGTGGTATACACGACGTTTAAAAAACACCACTTGGTGGGCAGGATGCCAATAATCCACCCATTCCCAGTGATCAAATTCCGGTTTCCCGGTAGCCTGCAAATTGACATCATAGTCGTGGGACAACAGGCGCAGCAAAAACCAGCGCTGCTTTTGCCCGATGCACAACGGCTTCGCACGACGGCGAATCATGTAATGGGGGATGCGGTACCGCAACCAGCCACGAGTTTGCCCGACAATTTCCACCTGATCGTGCCGTAAACCGACTTCCTCGTACAGTTCACGAAACATGGCGTCTATCGGCGATTCTCCTTGATCTATTCCTCCCTGTGGAAACTGCCAGGAATCCTGTCCTAACCGTTTCCCCCAAAACACTTTCCCGTCGCAATTGCAGAGGATGATGCCCACATTGGCTCTGAATCCTTCCTGATCAATCACGATTCATTCTCCAAAGCTGAACTTTCCCTGATTTTTCCACAACTGTCATCATTCAGCAATTTAACGTGAGTGAAAAGCGGGTACAATCAGCGGTTTTCGTCAACTAAGGTGAGAAAAACATGACTTTGGCACTTTTTGATCTGGATAACACCCTCCTCAATGGCGACAGCGATTATGCATGGGGACAGTTTCTAGTCAGCAAAGGCTTGGTCGAACGTGAGCATTACGAAACGGCCAACCAGTATTTTTACGATCAATACAAACAAGGTGTGCTCGATATTCACGAATTCGCGGCATTTTCATTCCAGCCGCTAAGTGAGCGCAGCATGGCAGAACTGGCGGCATTGCACCGCGAATTCATGATCAGCAGCGTTCACCCCATGATCACCGACGCGGCACAGCAATTGGTCGAACAACACCGCCGCCAAGGGCACACGCTGGTGGTGATTACCGCCACCAACAGCTTTATCACCCGCCCGATTGTAGAAGCCTTTGGCATTCCACACTTGTTAGCAACTGAACCCAAAGTGATGGACGGGCGCTATACCCGTGAAATCGTGGGCGTTCCGTGTTTCCAAGCGGGCAAAGTCACGCGCCTGCAACACTGGCTGGAAAACCGTGCGGAAACCTTGGCGGGCAGTTATTTCTACAGCGATTCCCGCAATGATTTGCCCTTGTTGGAAATGGTGGACAACCCCGTCGCTGTTGACCCCGATGACACCTTACGCACTATCGCGCAGGAAAAAGGCTGGCCGATCATTTCCTTACGCTAAGCATTTGCCCGAATACGCTCTGAGCAATCGCTAGGAATTCTGCTTCCTGCGTTTCCAGCGGATTGCTGTCACGGTACAACAAGCGGTATTCGGGCTTTTCGCATTCGCCTGCAAAATTGCCGCTGCCCTCCCACGTACTCATGACTTTTGCCACCTCCGGCTCTTTTTGCTCCATCAAATTGAGACCGGATTTGGGGAAAAACGGTAACGGTGCTTGCAAACCCTGCCAATACCACGCTAACAATTGCTGCAACTGTTCACGCGCATCGCTGACGGGTTCAAGCTGATAACTTTCTTCCGGTGTATGAATCAGCGTGACGTGGGGGCAAAAGCTTTCCGGCAAGGTATTCAGCGCCAGATGGTGTAGCCACGCATCCAACCAGTTCCAGTAACTCAGTTTGCCGAGTTCGTAGAGTGTGCGCCCTGCCCTCACATCCAGTTTATTGAGCGTGCCACTGAGGTAGAAATCCCCATCGGTCAGGCTAAACGGCTCACGCTGCCACACCGCTAACGGTTGGATGCGGTTGAAAAATTCCTCGGTAACATCTGCCTCTTTTCTAAACACCAACTCACCGGGTTTGCCGTGTGGCAATAAGCCCTGCGCCCGCAACAACGGCTCGGCAGTACTCACCGGCAAGGCTTGCTGCAATTGCTGAAAAATACAGTCGCGCACGTCACGCTCACGGAATTTTTCCAAGCCGAATGGCTCACGTACCGGCAGATCTTCCGCGTATTCGCTCA
Source organism: Candidatus Thiothrix sulfatifontis (assembly GCA_022828425.1). Lineage (NCBI taxonomy): Bacteria > Pseudomonadati > Pseudomonadota > Gammaproteobacteria > Thiotrichales > Thiotrichaceae > Thiothrix > Candidatus Thiothrix sulfatifontis. The sequence continues at coordinate 1,268,833 of CP094685.1, read as the reverse complement.
AGCGTAAACCAAAGCGCTCTTTGAGAAACACCCGCGCTGGGTTCTGGTAAAAACGAATCAAATCAGCCAGATTTAGGGAACGGTAGGCGGGGTCAGGTTCGGGAAGCGTGAAATCTTGCCAAAAAGTCGGGCAAACGGTCAGGGTCGCATTACCCGCTTGCGGCTCAATGTACGAATTATACGTAAACAAACCCTTCTCACCCCGCAGATATTTTTGGCTAAACGCTTGCAACGGGTGTTTAGTCAACAGCGTTTCGCGGCAGTCGGGAGCGCAACGTTCCAGATAATCCATGAGTTCGCTGACCAGCACCGAGGGGGGCAATTCGCTGTTATCGTGCGGGCTTTGCCCAACATAACTGAGGTACAACCAATCGCGAGCCGAGAGGATACTTTCCAGAAACAGGTAACGGTCTTCGTCACGTTTGAGGCGGTCGCCCCGTTTGATCCCTTGCCCCATGCGGTCGAAACTGGCGCGGGCATCGCGGCGCGGGTAAATGCCGTCATTCATGCCAATCAGCGCCACAAACCGAAACGGCACGGTGCGCATCGGCATCAAGGCACAGCAAGTGATACCGCGCCCCAAAAAGCCGTCGGATTCGCTGCGTTTATCAAGTTGTTCCGCCAAGGCACTTTGGAATACCGCCCATTCCAGCGACTGCTCAAAACCGGCTTGCGCCACGGTTTTTTCCAAATTATCCAAGGCTTGCCACACGGCTTGCAGCGGTGCATCGTCGCCCACCACTGCATCCAACAAGTAGCGAAAACGTCGGTTCCACTCCGCCAAAGTTTGCGACTGTCGCCCCCAGCTTGCCAACTCGAATACCGCTTCCAATACCTGCTGCAAGCGCCCTAGCATTTCGGCTTGGCTGCCTTCAATCTCATTCCAAGGCAAAATACCGTTGAACAATGCCTCACCCGGCATGGCGTAACCCAACAGCAAACGATCCAGCCCGTAACGCCAGGTATGTTCGGGCGTGTTAGCGCCGCCGAGTTCGGGGCGCATTCCCGCATCCGTGCCCCAGCGAATATTGACGGCACGAATCCAAGCGCGGCATTGCTGCACTTGCGCTTCATCCACGCCGATACGCGCCCGCACTTCCTCGAATTCCAGCAAAGTCAGCACGGTTTCGACATCGCAACGCCCTTGCGGAATACTCAGCAAATGTTCGCACAGATTGGTGATGCTTTGCGCATAACCGGGGCTGCGATCCGCAATGCTAAACGGCAACGGGTACGGCGCACTGGAAAATACCGCATCCAAATACGGCGCATACTTATCAATATCGGGGGTCATAATCACCACATCCGCCGGAGTCACGTCAGGATGCGCGGTAAACAACGCCAGCAATTGGTCGTATAACACTTCGGCTTCGCGCATCGGCGAATGGCAAGCGTGAAACGCGATGGACGTATCTGCCGCGTCCCACTCCATCACTTCCGGCATTCGCAGCAACAGCATGTCGGTTTGAATCCGCCCCAGCAACGTGCTTTCATCCGGTTCGCCGAACAGTTCCACGTCATCCAAATCGGCATTGGCTTCAATCAGCAAATCCAGAAAATCACGCCCCTGCCGCCCCCACGATGCCAGCAAAGGGTTGCCAACGCTGAAATAATCTTGCACATCGGCTTGCTGTTTATGCTTGCGCTTTTCGGACTCGATGTCCCCCCAATAATCCGCGCACGGGTTCATCAGGTAAATGTGAATATCGAGGTATTCCGCCACCTTGCCCAGCAATTGCACATAACCGGGCGACAATACCGGCACGGAAAAAAAGCAGATACGTTCAGGCAACACCGCCGGATCAATACCAGCCAGCGCGTGCGCAAAACGTTCTTGCAGGCGCACCCAATGCGGCAACTGTTGTTCCCCAGCAACGCGCCACCACAACCGCGCTTGCCAATCATCACTTGCGCCTTTGCCACTTTCCCATTCGCGAATCCAGTCTGGGCGAAAAAACAGGTATTGGTCGAAAACTTTGGCAACCTGCGCCGCCAATTGCCAAGCGGCGGTCGCGCCCTCACTCAGGTAACGCGCCAGTTCCGGCCATTGTTCGGGTTCATTCAGGAAAATATCAAACAATCGCCAACGCATCACCGTTGGCGCACACGGGTCTTTTGCGGGAACTTCCGCCAACACCATGCGCAATAATTCCCACGTCATTTCCGCCGGGAACAAATAGCGTATATTGGCAGTAATGCCGTTGTATCCAGCGGTTTGCAGCGAAAGCCAGCGCCCCATGCCGCTGTTTTGCACCACCACTTGTTCTTTCGCCAAGGGTTCGAGCGGATTTTCGCGCTGTAACTGTGCAAATTGCTGCGCAAGTTGTTCGAGTTGGTTGGAATGGTGCAGGTACAACACGGCTATGCACTCATCTGCGGTGGTGGCTCATAATCTGTGTATAAAATTGAACCCAAGAGCAAAAACAGAAATGTCAGGTAATGATCCATAATGTAGCCGTCAGAAAAAAAGATGACCGCATAAAATACTGGAAAACCCAACATCAACGGGCGTAGCGGACTCAGCGAACGTTGATACATTACCAACATCACGTAAAACCAATACAACAACACCCCCAAACCCAAGACACCCAATTGCACCAATTCCAACAAATACACGTTATGTGGGTGGTAGAAAACTTCACCGCGATCCGCTGCGGGGAAGTTTTTCTGATTCACCTTGGCATATTCTTGCTTGTAATCGCCCGTCCCTACGCCAAACCAAGGATTTTCGCGAATAATCTCTAACGCATTCAAAGACATAATAACGCGCAAACCGACGCTGGAGTTGGGCTCTTGCTGGTAATACTGTGCTTCATGAATCGCCATATCCACCCGCTCCTGCACAACCGGACTCAACACATAAGCCATTGGTACAATCGTAGTCACTAATAGCAACGCCACAAGCGCTGGCTTAAGCAATTTGTTGCGGTAAAATTGAAATACAAACAGCGTCAGTAACACTAAAAACACGAGTTGCCCCATGCGCCCCTGTGTTAAGAACATATTAATCCCCATCCACACAAACACCACGCCCCCTAGCACCCTGAAGGTGGGCGACAAGGTTTTCTGAAAAAACACCAGATACAAAAGAATGTAAAGCGTCATAGCCAGCACCGGGTTGTAAACGATATGGCTAAACAAAGGGGTGAAATCTTGTGCATCTTCCAACTTGAAGGCAGCATAAGCAGGAAGTATGTCCCAATACAAACCGTAGGAGACACCGACCAATAACGCCATCGACCCAATCAAGGCGAATAAGTAATACTGAATGTGTTCTTGGCGCACGACCGTCATTAAAACAGGTAACAACAAGTATTTTGCTTCTTTTTTCAGAACCAAATCCACCGATTCCCAGTCGCTAGTCCACAATAATCCCACCAAGTGTAACCCGACAAACAGCACCGCTGCCCAAGCGAAACGGTTATGCCTCAAAGCATGGAATTTTTCAGCAAATCTGCCTTCCACTAGCCATAACAGTAAGATGAGTGTGAGTAACACCCCACCCAAAGCCATGCTCAGCATGAATGTCGCAGCAAATATCACCAGCAACCATGAGTTTACACGGGCAATATTAAGCGTTGCTTCCTCGGCACCTACCGGGGTTATAATTTTCATTATGGCTATCCCATCCCTCTATCCATATCACGGCACAACAGGTGTCTCTCACAAAATTGTGCTAGAATTCCGACTTTTGCGAAAACAAATTCGACGGTCTGACCATCAAGGGAATTCAGCGACACGCTGTTTGTAGATTGCGCCCAGCTATTGTTGCAGACACGTTTGATCAAGCCAAGGTTTTTAGATGCAAGTAGCTCTCGTGCATGAATGGTTTAACGAAGTGGCAGGCTCGGAAAAGTGCGTAGGAGAATTCAATACACTCTATCCCGACGCTGATATTTTCACCTTGGTGGACTGGCTGGATGCTACCAGCCGTGAATCGTTGTTAGGCGGCAAGCAAACCCAAACGTCCTTTATCCAACGTTTGCCGTTTGCGCGTAAACATTTTCGCCAATACCTGCCCTTATTCCCGATTGCGATCGAACAGTTCAATTTGGATAAGTACGACTTGGTGCTGTCCTCATCCCATTTGGTGGCCAAAGGCGTGCTGACGCATCACGGGCAATTGCATGTATGTTATTGCCACACGCCGGTGCGCTATGCGTGGGACATGTATCACGACTATCTGCGCGGCGGTAACTTGCAAAACAGCAGCATTAAGTCATGGCTAAGTCGGCGCACTTTGCACCATTTGCGCCTGTGGGATGTGCTGAGCAGCAATCGCGTGGATCATTTCATCGCCAACTCGCATTACATCCGCAAACGCATCCAGAAAATTTACCGCCGCGAAGCACACGTCATTTACCCCCCGGTGGATACCCTGCGATTCAGCTTATCGACGGATAAAGATGATTATTATCTGGCCTTCTCACGTTTAGTCCCCTACAAGCGTATCGACCTGATTGTGCAAGCCTTTGCGCACACGAAGCGCAAATTGGTGGTGGTGGGCAATGGCCCGGAAATGGAAAAACTGCGTGGCATGGCTACCCCGAACATCGAGTTCCTCGGTTTTCAGGATGATCAACGGGTCGCCATCTTAATGCAGCAGGCAAAAGCCTTGGTGTTTGCCGCGCTGGAGGATTTCGGCATTATCCCGGTCGAAGCGCAAGCCTGTGGCACGCCGGTAATTTGCTTGAATCAAGGCGGAACGGCTGAAACCGTGCTTCACGGCAAAACCGGCATTCATTTTCAAGAACAAAGCGTGGCAGCAATTCGCCAAGCGGTGAATGAATTTGAAGCTCGCCAAAACCAGTTGCTGGATGCCGCCAGCATCAGTGAATTTGCGCAACAATTTTCCATCACTCGGTTTCGGCAGGACATTAATCAACATATTGCGCAACTGCTAGAGCAGAAAATATAGAAATTAGCTACTATCTACTAACCGATCAAAAAGCAAAGACAAATACCCACTATGAAGGTTATCCACGTAGCCGAATCATTCGCAGCCGGTGTACTACATTTTGTGGCGCAACTGACTCATGCCATGCCGGAACATGAGCATATTGTCATTCACGGGAAGCGCCCCGACACGCCCAATAATTACGCAAGTCTTTTTTCTAACAAGGTAAAATTGTTAGCTTGGCACGGTGTCAGTCGTGACATTTCTCCATTGGGCGATGTGTTGGCGTTGTTGCGCCTAATGCGTTTATTGAGCAAACACGATGCGGACGTTATTCATCTGCATTCCTCCAAAGCGGGATTTTTGGGGCGTATTGCGGCAAAATTGCTCTGGCAATCCAGCAAGGTTATTTACACACCACACGGGGTTGCCTTCCTGCGCCAAGACGTGACTTCACTCAAACAAACACTGTTTATTGGCTTAGAAAAGGTTGCCAGTTTATGCAGCGGTCAGGTGATTGCGTGCTCAGCGTCGGAAGCGGCGAGTTTTCACGCCCACGGTATTGATGCCGATTACATCAACAATGGCATTACTTGTGCGCGGCTACCGGAATCAGCTCTGAGCAAATCGGATGATGCGCCTTGCACCATTGCGGTGGTTGGCAGAATTTCTAACCAGAAAAATCCGGCGCGTTTTAATGCGATTGCACAAGCATTCGCCAATGAATCCCAGTTCCGCTTTGTTTGGATCGGCGATGGTGAATTGCGTCATTTGTTGACCGCACCGAATATTCGCTGCACCGGCTGGGTCAGCACCAAAGAAGTCGCGCAACACTTGCAGCAGGCTGACATTTATTTATCCACCTCCTTATGGGAAGGCTTGCCACTGTCGGCGTTAGAAGCGATGTGTTATCGCTTGCCAATGGTATTGAGTGAATGCACCGGGCATACCGATATTGTGCAGGATGGGCGCAATGGCTATTTGTTTCAGCATGATGATACGGCGATTCTCGCACTCAAAACGCTGGCAAACGATGCGGTATTGCGTGAGCGGCTGGGGCGTGCCAGCCGGGAATTGTTGGAACAGCAGTTTACGGTGCAGCAGATGGCGGATAGTTATCGGCGGGTTTACTTGCAAAGCGGGGATTCGTTGGTAGTGTCTCCGTCATAAGGTATTCGCTGTCAATTGACCAAATCGCCCCCTCAAGCCATGCCAAACGCCCAATGCCATCATGCGCCAATGTGCCAAGCGTTGTGGGGCGAACACAATATAAATGCCGCATTTAAGCAGCAATCTAGCGCCATCCGCTACTTTCCACTGATACGGAATCCAAGCCATTTTATAGAGCAGCACAGCATTCCGGCACAAATAGTAATGCCGCAATGGACTATGCAACGGAATGTTCCTATTAAACACCTTAAGATGTGAATCCCCTAATTGGTGGTGCAAATGCGCCGCACAAACCCCATAACTGCATAAACCATGATGCGCGGCACGTAAGCCCCATTCAAAATCCACGTAATCAATGAACAACTCATCACGCATCCCCCCGACTTTTTCCAATACAGACAGGGGAATTAAACAACCGGAGGACACCAAGTAGCTAACAGGAATAATGCCCCCCTCGCTGTCACACGCATAACGTTTCAATTTAAGGCCGTCACGTCGAATGAAGGAGGCTAAGTTTTGTTGACGTGAGGCTTGGCGCTCATCCCAATACCGTGGCCCGACGGCTGCGACGGCTGGCAATTTCACTAATGCAGCGAACAAATGCACCACCATATCCGCTGCTGGCACGCTATCCTGATCCATGAATAACACACACGTCACCTGCTGCTGTTGCGCCCACCGAATCCCAATGTTTTGTGCCGTTGCAATACCCTTGTTAATCCCCAACGGTATCACCTCACTAGCCGCTGACATGGCTTTGAGCTTGCGCTCGGCATTCCATGCCAGTATATCAATATTGGAACCATTATCCACTAACACCACCGCTGCAACCTGCGGCACAAGACGCGTCAATTGCTCACCCAACATCTCAACGTCAGGAAAATGCGTGACCACAATCGCCACGATCGAAGCAGGTGTCGACGCTAACATTTGATACCCGTTATTTGGACACGACACGTTTAAGCAAGGTCAATAGCTCTTGCGCCTGTTCGTCAAAGAACCGGATATGGCTGACACCCAATGCCACCGTTTCACCGGACGGGATACGCTCAAAATGTTGCGTTGTATCAAGAACAGCTTGCCGCAACCCTGCTCCCGTATCCGCAAACGGAATGATATACCCGTTCTGACCGGGAATAATATCTTCCACCACACCGCCCGCATCCGTCGCAATCACCCATACGTGTCTAGCCAGCGCCTCGCGCACCGACAACCCGAAACTTTCCTTCCATTGCGTCGGAAACAACAACACATCAATGTTCGCAAAGAAATCATCAATCGTTTGCTGCGTGTAAGCAGGCACAATCTCGACGTTGGGAATGCCCACCAAATCTTGCTGATGGTAGGAAGAGAATCCCAAGTTCACGGCATTATCGACCAGTACCAATTTCACTTTATTCGCCGGTAAAGCCGCAAACACCTGCTGAATCAGGTGGAACCCTTTGATGGGTGTATTACCACCAACATACCCAAACCGTAGCGCCCCGTCTCCGCGCACCCGGCAGCGCGAGGCTGGCTTCACAATACCATTTTTATTGACCTGCACCTGTTGAAAGCCATTATCCCGATAGAAATTCGCAAAAAACTGGCTGGGGGATAACAATAATGCCGCCTGTCGCAGTGCAGTCAGCAAGCGTTCGCGGCGCAAATCATTCAAGGCAGGCTGATCGACGCAAGCCGTACAAACCGAATGCTCGATTTTTTCCTGCCCGCAAAACTTGCCCTGCTGATTGATCATGAATTGCCGCCCACACAACCACCAAGCATCATGCAGCGTTACCACATAAGGAATCCCTTGCTGAATACAAACATCCATCACCGCCACCCCAATGGTTTGGATGCTGTGAAAATGCACCACATCAGGCTGCACCACCGCCAACACAGCGGTAAACGCGGCTACCATATCGGGATTATCAAACTGTGCTGTTTGATCCAAGGTATCGGGCACTCCCACACCGTACACGTTCACCCCACCCGCTTCATAGCGGTGCAATGCATAAGGTGTAGCCACTGCGGTTGGTACGGTGGTAAACACGTGGACTTCAGCATCTTCTTGCGCATGAATCCACTGATTCACTGCCTCCGCCACAATGGTCGCCCCCCCAAATGAACGCGGCGCGTAGTAGCAATTCACGGATAACACCCGCACCGTAGCAGGGCTTCTGCGATAATCAGCCAACAAAGGCGCAACCTGTTCTTGTGCAACCGTTTCCGGCGTGTAATGGTGCATGACGGTAGCGTAAGCGGCCTCTCCTACCTGCACGCGCTTGGCTTTATCCGTTACCAGCACGGTCAACGCAGCTTCCCATTCTGCCGGTGTATCACACAAAAAGCCGTTTTCACCATTAACCATCACTTGCGTAAATGCGGCACGCGGCGAACAGACCGAGGGCAATTTTACCGCAGCGGCCTCAAGGTATTTGATATTGCTTTTGGAATCGTTAAACACATAATTTTCCAGCGGCGCAATACTGATGTCACACGCTGCCATACTGCGTAAATACGTGGGGTAATCACAGAACGGAATGGTTTCTACTTGGCTGGCATAATGTGTAAATTCGTCTGGAAGCTCCAACTTACCAATTAAACGAAAGTATACCTGCGGAAACTTCGCCAGTATTGCGACAATTGCCGCCGCCGCTTCCTCAAAATCAATGTTGTGCGTATTCGTCCCCGAACCGTAAACAATGCGCACGATACCACTATCATCCGCAGCAGGCTGTTCGGCTAAAACCGCAGCAGCAACCGTCAACGTTTGGCTATCCAAGGCATTTTCGATGACCAGGACCTCAGCTAACCCAACCGCTTGCATCGCCGCCGCTAAGCCGGTGGTAGAGGCGATTCCCCGCTCACACAACAACATGGCTTGACGGTATAAACCCGCCCCCTCCACTAATTGGGCAAACGTATGCTTGTCGAGTGCTGCCAAGGTTTTACTGTTGCTCAATACCTCGGCATCGAAGATAAAATCATCCACCTCCCAATACGTCGGCAAACCGAGTCGTTTTGCTTCTGTAATCAGGGATATGACCGAATCGTAAGCCGGTACACGGTAAAAAATCACCAACGAATGCGTTTGCAAGGCAGCAAGGCACGCCAGCGTATCCCCCCAACTCAAGTGCGTACAGTCCACACCCAAAGACAGCAGCATCGCGTGTTTTTGTTGTACCCGATACTTCACGCATTGGGGAATACTCATCTCGGCAATGATCAAAACGCGCGGCACCAAGTAAGTTTCAGCCGAATGACTGAAGGCTTGCAAATACAAGGGATCCACCACTTTCACTTCATGCAACTGCTGCGATAAAGCGGCGAGCCGAAAGCCACGCTTGATCCCCGCCAATCCTTCATTTTGGTACAAGCGCAACGCTTTACGGGCGGCATTCTTAACGCCACCAGCCCGACGTACCGCAGGCAGCGCTAACGTCACCGCGCGGCGGACACGCTTAAGCTGATCCAATGCAAAACGCAAGGGATAGGTCATACGCCAACTGGTAGACGTCAACACCACCGCCAGATGTGTTTCTCGCTCTGCCAATGCCTGATGAAGCTGGGCAATTTGACGGTCATGTGCCGCAACGGTTTGCGCCAACTGCTGCTTGGCTTGCTGCTTGTCCCGTTGCTTGGCCTGAGACAACCCTTCCCATTGTTCTTCAGGCGCAACGCTCATGGTTGCCCAAGCGTTCGTTGCCTGAGAAGGCGCAACTAATGACTGACCACGCACACCATGATGTCCCGGCACAACCACTTCCACTTGACCCGCGACACAACGCTCACCCAAGGCATTCAACCCGGCGGGACGTTTATGCACGACACACAACGAATTGGAGAATTCGATGGCATGAATCTCTTCCAAGCCCACCGTATCAAACGTCACACCCAAATGTTCCGCAAACCCTTGCAAAATTGCCTGCCGCTCGCGCTCAATGCCCCAATGTTCATGGTTAATCACATCGGCGAGTCGCTTAAAGAAGGCGATAGACGTATACGGGTAATACAAGCCACCCTCAAACGTCTGCCAATAGCTGCAATGCAGATCTTCCGCCACAAACACGCCGCCGGGCTTGAGATACTGAAAATACCGCACAAACGCCAAAATAATATCCGCTGACGTGTGTGAGCCATCATCAATTATCACATCATAATCACGCGCGTGTGCGAGTATTGCTTGTTCAGCCGCATCCGTATTCGCATTCGCCACCACCACATGGATACGCGGGTCATCGTACTGCAAACGCGCACAATCAGGGTTAATATCACACCCCACTAGGGTTTGCGCCTGCGCAAAATACTGCGCCCAAATTTCCAGCGAACCGCCATTCTGAATGCCAATTTCCAGCAAATTCAGCGGTTGATCTTGAAAAGGGGCCAATAAGCGATCGTATGCGCTCAAATAACTTGCCCACCGATCTGATACTTTACCTTGGTGAGCTTGATGCAACGCTTTGATAGATTTCATGCAATTTCTTTAAGATTAACGTTATCGAACGCGATACCCACTAGCCCCCAGCGCACCGTGCTAGAAGACACGTTTAAAATGACCGCATCATGCAACCAGTGGTGCTGCACATGGTTATGAATATCACCATTGGCCAATGAGGCCATCACGACGTACTGACCATTGGGCAACATGGGTAAACGAAAGACAAATTCGCCGGTAAAAACTTTACCGGCGGCAATGGGATGAGGGTTTAACCCTGTAAAAGCCAACGTATTTTCACCAAACAAATCCTGCCCCAAACGATCACGCACCAAAAACCCCAAGATAGGGCTATTCATGTCTTGATAGGCTTTCGCGGTAATCACTAGGCGGATTTTTTCTCCGCCACGAAATACGCTACTGGACGATGAGGTCAGATGCTCCAAACGCACTTCCAGAATCTCACCATCGCCAGTCTTCCAACCATTGGCTGCCAACAAATTATCATTGGCTTGCACTTCGCTGCCGTAATCAATCAAGGGAGCAACGTTCTCTGCTGCAACGGGTTCAGGTATCGCAGCGGGAGCAACCTGAATCTCCTGCAATTGCACGTCTTGCCCATACGTTTCTTGCAACGTGTGTTGCAAATAAGCTTCAGCCACCTCTTTAGATGCCCCCACCTGCCGCAATTTCCCGGTGTGCAACCATAAGGCGCGTTCACACAAATTCAGTACCGACCCCATGTCATGGCTGACAAAAATCAAAGTGCCATTTTCTTTAAACTGGCGCAAAAAACGCATACATTTTTGGGAAAAAACGGCATCGCCAACCGACAACGCCTCATCAATCACCAAAATATCCGCATCCACATGCGCGATCACCGCAAAGGCCAAACGCACGAACATCCCGCTGGAATAGGTTTTCACCGGCTGCTCAATAAAGTCACCAATATCCGCGAATGCTGCAATCTGCGCAAAACGTGCGTCAATCGCCTCGTGACTCAAGCCCAATACCGCCGCATTCATGTATACGTTTTCGCGCCCGGTAAATTCAGGATTGAAGCCCGCCCCCAACTCCAACAGCGCCGCCACACGCCCATTCACCGCAATACTGCCCGTAGTCGGTGTTAAGGTGCCGCAAATCATTTGCAACAAGGTTGATTTACCGGAACCATTACGCCCAATAATCCCCACCGTTTCACCCTTGCGCACACTAAACGACACATCGTTGACCGCCCAAAAATCCCGGTAATAGATTTTCTTCTCGCCGCGCAACATTTGCAGCAAACGGTGATGCGGCTTGTCATACAGGCGGTAATTCTTGCCCACCCCTTCCACTTTAATCGCAAACTCAGAGGACATCCGCAAACCCTCCTCTGGTTTTCTGGAACCACACAAACCCCAGCCACGCCACCAAACACGCCGCCACACTGTACAGCAGCAAACCGCCCCAATCCGGCGTATTGCCCCAGATCACCAATTGCCGCGTTTGCTCAATCATAAACGTCAAAGGATTCAACAAGAGCAAGGTCTGGAAATGTTCGGGCAATTTAGACAAGGGGTAAAACACCGGACTCATAAACAGCAATACCGTCGTCACCAAGCCGGTAATTTGCGCAACATCACGCACATACACCCCCAACGCCGCCAAAAACCAACTAACCCCCATAATGCCCATGACAAACGGCAGCCACACCAATGGCAACAACAGCACCGTCCACGGCACATACTGCATCAACATAAGCTCGGCTATCAGCAACACCAACAAGCTAATGCCCGTATGAAATAACGCCGATACCAACGTAACCCACGGCAAGATTTCCAAGGGAAACACCACTTTTTTCACATAATTGGCATTGGATAAAATCAAACCGGGCGCACGATTCACACATTCCGCCAACAAACCGTGTACCACCAGACCCGCAAACAGAATGACCGCAAAACTCCCGCGACTTTCACTGGTATTCACGCCCCAACGCGATTCAAACACCACGCTAAATACAAAGGTGTATACCGCCAGCATAAACAGCGGATTAAAAAACGACCACGCCATTCCAATCATGGAGCCACGGTAACGCCCTAGCACATCGCGTTTACTCATTTGCCAAATAAGCTGACGGTTACGCCACACCGACTCCAGCATGGCAAGGGGACTAAGCGGAAGAGGCTGATAAAGCTGCATAAATAACTTCAAATCTTTTTTAAAATAGCGGCGGCAATGAGTCCCAAGTGACTCCCCAACGGCTCGCGATAAATACCGGATTGCCAGAAACCCAGCAAGCGGGGTAATAACCAACGGTTTCGCGCCAACATAAACCGATCCAATATCACGCGATTGGCGGGGATAAGTTTAGCACGCATCGCTTGTAACGCCTGCATTTGCCGATGATTACCGGCACGAAATGTACCCTGCCATACCTCGCGAATCGTGCGCAACCGCACCAACCGCGCCAGCCAGTGTGTTTTCATCCCGACCAGATTGCCACCGTGTTGACGGTAACGCACGCTAGGATGTGCATCATAAAACACCTGCCCGCCCGCGCCACTCACCAACAAATATAACCACCAGTCATGCGCCACGACCGCCACTTCGCTCCCCGCAGCACGCAATAACGCGATAGCAGCATGATTAAATACCATCGCATTCCCACTGGCGATATTTTGCGTCAGCGCATGAGCAAACCCCGGCGAACGGGTAAACGGCGCAGACAACCCCAATTCACCATTATTCGCATCCACCAACCGTGTCCGCGAACCATACAGCGCCGGAATATCCACTGGCACTGCTTGCAAGCAATCCAGCGCCCGCTGAAGTTTATCCGCCTCCCATACATCATCCTGATCACAAAAAGCGTAATAATCCGCCTGAATTTCAGCACGGCAGCAGAGCGACAGAAAATTAGCCACGAATCCCTGCGCATTACCCTGCACAATAGATAAGCGCCCACTCGACCATTTTGACCTATACTCTGTCAGAATTGAGGGAGTATCATCTTGCGAGCCGTCATCCGATGCCCACATACGCCAGTGCGGGTAAGTCTGGGTAGCCACTGAATCCAGTTGCTCACTCAAGTAACGCTGACCATTATAGGTACAGAGCAGGATAGCAACCGCTGGCATGGCACTTCTGTTCAAGATGCAATAACTTCTTTTCACTATAAAAAACGCATGAAATATACCCTGTTCAAACTGACTCTGTATACACTGCTGCTGCTACTGAATCTGCTACTGGCACGCTGGCTGGCAGAATGGCTGCTCCCCGATGCACACGCGCATCCCGCCAGTAAGTATCTGTGGCAAGTGATGGTTTATTTGCTAATTTTTTTCTATCTGCGCCTATTAACCAGACGGATGGTCACTACGTCAGAAACCTGGTTAATCATCAAAGGCAGTGCGATCGCCCTGATTATCAACTTCGCACTGATGTCACTGTTCAAGCAATCGGATCAATATTCGCGCCTGATCATTCTAATGTTTTTCAGCCTCAACCTAGTATTGCCTATCTGGATTTACTACGTAAAACGCCGCTGCTTGCAACACCCACTGCTGCGCGAACAAGTGCTGCTCATCTGCGACGAAGCAGCGTGTGCGGACTCCCACCAATGGCTAAAAGCTGACAACCCGTTTGGTTTCGATGTTGCCGCCACCGTGAATATCAACCACTATTCCCCCGAAGGGCTAGAATCCAAAGTCGCGCAAATTTTAGAAAAACAGCACTTTTTTGCCACCATTATTATGCTGGAAAATACCGGCATGGAGCGCATGTTCCACCTCATGGATCAAATTCAACACAAAGTGAAACGCATCCTCCTCGTCCCGCGCATGACCTCGTTACCCATGTTTAATGCCGAAGTTTTCAACTCTATCAACCAGAAAGGCTTGATTTTCTTTGTCCGCAACAACCTGCTGAGTGACAGTGATCGGGCATTCAAACACATTTCGGATTTCATCTTGGCGCTCCTGCTGACCCTGACGCTATCGCCGTTTTTGTTTGGGCTGTATGCCTGGGTCTGGCTGGCAACCGCTGGCAAACCGATTTTCAAACAAAAGCGTATCGGGCAGAATGGCAAACTGTTCAAAATTTACAAGTTCCGTACCATGCGTGCCGATGCTGCCGAACAACTGGAAAAAATCCTTGCCGCCGACCCCGCCGCACGGGAAGAATGGGAACGTGACCGCAAATTAAAAAACGACCCACGCATTACCCGTGTGGGGCAATTTTTACGACGTACTTCGCTGGACGAGCTCCCGCAATTGATCAATGTCTTGCGCGGGCAAATGTCACTGGTCGGGCCACGCCCGATCATTGGGGAAGAAATTGTTGATTATGGCGAATACATCGACTATTACCAGCAAGTCAGACCGGGCATTACTGGCTTGTGGCAAGTCAGCGGGCGCAATGAGCTAAGCTACGCCGAGCGCGTCCAGTTGGATGTCTGGTATGTGCGCAACTGGTCACTGGAGCTGGATTTAATCATTCTGACCAAAACTTTTGTGGCGGTGCTCTTACGCAAGGGCAGCTATTAAACAAGCAAACACGAGACGTATACATGCAAAAACTAACCTGTTTCAAAGCCTACGACATTCGCGGCAAGCTAGGGGACGAGCTTAACGACGACGTGGCTTACCGCATTGGGCGGGCGTATGGGGAATTTATCGGCGCGGGCAAGCAAGTCGTGGTCGGCGGCGACGTGCGTTTGACCTCCGAAACCCTGAAGCTGGCACTCGCGAATGGCTTGCAAGACGCAGGCGTGAATGTGATCGACATCGGTATGACGGGCACGGAAGAGATTTATTTCGCCACTTTCCACCTCGGTGTGGATGGCGGCATTGAAGTCACCGCCAGCCACAATCCGATGGATTACAACGGCATGAAGTTGGTGCGTGAAGGTTCACGCCCCATCAGCGGCGACACGGGTTTGAAAGACATTCAGCGTATGGCGGAAGAGAATAACTTCCCGCCCGTCACGCAACGCGGCGCACTCACGCAGCAATCGTGCCTTGCCGATTACGTGCAACACTTGCTCGGTTACATAGACCTGAAAGCGATTAAGCCGCTGACATTGGTGGTGAACGCGGGCAATGGCGCGGCGGGTCATGTGGTCGATGCGCTGGAAGCTGAGTGCCAACGCCTGCAAGTGCCGATTACCTTCATCAAAGTGCATAACGAACCGGATGGCACGTTCCCGCACGGTATCCCTAACCCCTTGCTGCCGGAAAACCGTGCCGATACCCGTGATGCAGTGTTGGCACACAACGCCGATATGGGGATTGCGTGGGATGGCGATTTCGACCGCTGCTTCCTGTTCGACGAAACCGGCGAATTCATCGAAGGCTATTATATCGTCGGCTTGCTGGCGGAAGCGTTCTTACAACAGCATCAAGGTGCGAAAATCATCCACGATCCGCGCCTGACCTGGAATACGATTGACGTGGTGCAAGCGGCGGGTGGCGTACCGATCCAATCCAAAACGGGGCACGCCTTCATCAAGGAACGGATGCGACTGGAAGATGCGATTTACGGCGGCGAAATGAGTGCGCACCACTACTTTCGCGACTTTGCGTACTGCGACAGCGGCATGATTCCGTGGTTGTTGGTAGCGCAATTGATGAGCGTAAAAGGGCAAACACTCTCCACGCTGGTGAGTGAACGCATTGGCAAATTCCCGTGCAGCGGTGAAATCAATTTCCACGTTAGCGATGTGAAAGCGTGTATCGCGGCGGTGCGTGAACACTTCGCGGCATTGCAACCGCTGGTGATTGATACCACCGACGGCTTGAGCATGGAGTTTGCGGAATGGCGCTTCAACTTGCGCGGTTCTAATACCGAGCCTGTCCTGCGTTTGAATGTGGAATCGCGCCAAGACATGGCGTTGGTGCAAGAACAGGTTGCGAACATCAGCCGCTTCTTTTAAATCCGTAAGGGCGGTTCGCGAACCGCCCTTACACTCCGCCTCTACACTACTGCCTACGCTAAATCTGTTCCACAAATGCCCAATCAATGCTGAGATCAGGCAAAACTTGCAGGGCAAGCGGCTCATCCATGCCATACACAGAGGGGCGGCTGTACTTGCCTGCCTCATCCAAGGTATACACCATGACCCAGCGTTCGGTGGGATGCACAATCCAATATTCACGCACGCCGTGCTGTTCATACAACCGGGTTTTGGTGTGCATGTCCTTGAGCGTGGTGGCGGGTGACAACACTTCCACAATCCAATCCGGCGCACCTCGACAGCCTTTATCATCCAACTTGGAGCGGTCACAAATCACGGTTAAATCGGGTTGCACCACGGTATCTACCTTATCATCCGCCTCATTCTGACGTGGCAAACGCACATCGAACGGCGCAACATAACCTCGGCAAGATTTACCTTGCAGGTAATTACCGATCTGTCTGCCCAACTCAAACACGATTTCCTGATGGATACGGGACGGCGCAGCCATCGCATAGGCTATACCGTCGATTAGCTCCCAGCTCTCGTCTTCCGACCAGCGGGCGTAATCGGCGTAGGTGTAACGTTCTTCCAATTTTTCGGCAGTAGACATTGCTGTTCTCCACAAAGCAGGCACACCGCAAACATAGCACAGCCGCTGGTTTTGGGGCAGGCTATCACTCCAAAAGTATAAGCATGACAACTTCTAATCACGAGTAAAACGACATTTTCTTATCGTGATGTGCTTCCTGTCACATTAATTTTTAATTTCTAAATGCATGATCCAGTCTTGCAAATATGCTCACGCAAAAAATCCATAATCACATTTATATCAATTTATCTGAAAGAATCATTGACAGAGGAATTTAATATGCCATCAACAAAGTTGAAAACCGTATGCAGCAGTTTATTATTTGCATCTATCTGTTTCGGAACATCTTTAGCTTTTGCAACTGAAACTGATGATTCTGATAAAATCCAAAAATATTATATGCAATTTGCAGGCGATAGATGTCAGGCGGGAAAGGATATGGCTAATGCGGAGTGGGGAGATTGCATGTTTTCCGCACAAGAATATAGTGTAAAAGAGTTGGAACAAAACTTTAAAGACATATTGCAACACATTGATTCTATCAATCTCGAAGAACTTGGTTTGTCATCAACGACAACTAAACAGTCTTGGAAAGATATGCTAAAAAAATCACAAAGCTATTGGGAAAAATATCGTGATCTGGAATGTAACGAGGCAGAGGTTATTATGATGGGATCGGCCATGGGGGCAGGAAATGCTTCGATGGGATGTCACATGGAAAAAAACTTCTATCGGATAAAAGAGCTGCGTAGCTCTTCTGGAATGGATGATCCTCAGTAAATTGTACCTGCTGTATCAGCGTTGACACTCGTACCCCAGCAAATTTACTTGCGGGGTACAGTGAACAGATAGGATTATGAACACACCATCCCAAGATACCCAGCAAATGCTGGATGTGATGCGTAAAGCCGTTGAAAAAGCCTTAGACCGCAAAAAACGCCTCGGTCAATACGCCGTCATTTGGCAAGATGGCAAACCCGTGCTGGTCGGAGAAGATGCGCCCAAGCAGCATCCCAAATCAGAAACGCAGCCACACTAACAACACATCCACTCAATCATTGCGCAACTTGACGG
Organism: Candidatus Thiothrix sulfatifontis; assembly: GCA_022828425.1. NCBI lineage: Bacteria > Pseudomonadati > Pseudomonadota > Gammaproteobacteria > Thiotrichales > Thiotrichaceae > Thiothrix > Candidatus Thiothrix sulfatifontis. The sequence goes on along the minus strand of CP094685.1, from coordinate 1,250,745 downwards.
TTTCGCGCACAAATCGCAAAAACTCACGCACTGCCATCTCAGGATCATCGCTGATATAACTGGCAGTCACATTACCTTCCGAACCATCATGGTAATGCTTGGGAAAAGTGCTAACTGACTGCCATCATTCAAAAAAATACGCAGCTCGTTGACTTCGCCGAGTACGGTGCTACTGATGATGTCGGGAAATTCGCGCTCTACGATGCCTTGTAAAAGCTGCATATTCATTGGAGAGTCCGCAGTAGCTTGCTCAGTTCATCACGCTGAAATTCCAAGCGGTCGAGCCGTTGCAAATCACGCCAAGAATCAGCTTCTTCCAACGTACCGTCCTGATACCGTGCTTCCATATCCTCGACACTGGATACCCCGTAACGTAGGTGCAAAATGAAAACTTCCGCGTTCAATCCGCGCAATTGTTGCTCCAAAAAACTACGCAGGCTTTCCCGCATCAAGGTGGATTCAGAAATGTGCAAACGGGTAGCAACATTGCTCAGAACAGTTTGATCTTGTAGCTGCATCTCGTGTTACCTCTTCAATACCAGAATGCTTCAATTGTATAGGACACACTCCCGAACATCCCGCATAATTAGCGTTTTCCGCACTCTGGAGCATTGGATGGCACAGTACATTTACACCATGAACGGTGTCGGCAAGGTCGTCCCGCCGAACCGTTACATTCTCAAAGACATTTACCTGAGCTTCTTCCCCGGCGCAAAGATCGGCGTACTCGGCTACAACGGCGCGGGTAAATCCACCTTACTGCGCATCATGGCTGGCATCGACACCGACATCCTCGGCGAAGCCCGCCCGCAACCCGGCATCAATATCGGCTACCTCTCGCAAGAGCCACAACTTGACCCAACCAAGGATGTGCGCGGCAACGTCGAAGAAGGCTTAAAAGTCATCAAAGATGCACAAGCCCGCCTCGATGAAGTCTACAACGCCTACGCCGAACCCGATGCTGACTTCGACGCACTCGCCGCCGAACAAGCGCGTTTAGAAAACATCCTGCAAGCCGCCGACGCACACAACCTCGAACACACCCTCGAAGTCGCCGCCGACGCACTGAGACTCCCCCCTTGGGATGCCGATGTCACCACGCTATCCGGTGGTGAAAAACGCCGTGTGGCACTGTGCCGCCTGCTACTGTCTTCCCCCGACATGCTGATTCTGGACGAACCGACCAACCATTTGGATGCCGAATCCGTCGCATGGCTAGAACGCTTCCTGCAAGACTTCCCCGGCACAGTCGTTGCTGTTACCCATGACCGTTACTTCCTCGACAACGTGGCGGGCTGGATTCTGGAACTCGACCGTGGGCAAGGCATCCCGTGGGAAGGCAACTATTCCTCATGGCTGGAACAAAAGCAAAACCGCCTCGCCCAAGAAAGCAAGTCCGAGCAAGGTCGCCAAAAAGCCATGAAACAGGAATTGGAATGGGTACGTTCCAACCCCAAAGGCCGCCACGCCAAGAGCAAAGCGCGGATGCAACGCTTTGAAGAACTCTCGTCCAGCGACTACCAAAAACGTGCCGAAACCAACGAAATCTACATCGCTCCCGGCCCGCGCCTTGGTGATTTGGTGATCGAAGCCAATGGCATCAGCAAATCCTTCGGCGATCGCTTGCTGTATGAAAACGTCAGCTTCAGCCTGCCCAAAGGTGGCATTGTCGGCATTATCGGCCCCAACGGTGCAGGTAAAACCACCCTATTCCGCATGATTACCGGGCAGGAACAGCCGGATAGCGGCACGTTCAAAGTCGGCGAAACCGTCAAAATTGCTTACGTTGACCAATCCCGTGACGACCTCGACCCCACCAAAACCGTGTTCCAAGAAATTGCCGACGGGCACGACATTATGACGGTCGGCGGCTACCAGATTCAGGCGCGGGCGTATTGCGGACGTTTCAACTTCAAAGGGGATTCCCAGCAAAAACGTCTGTGTGATTTGTCGGGCGGGGAACGCAACCGCGTGCATCTGGCGAAATTGCTCAAAGAAGGCGGCAACCTATTGCTGCTCGACGAACCGACCAACGACCTCGACGTGGAAACCTTGCGGGCGCTGGAAGAAGCGATCCTCAATTTCCCCGGCTGTGCGGTGGTGATCTCGCATGACCGCTGGTTCTTAGACCGGATTGCCACGCACATCCTCGCGTTTGAAGGTGATTCAACCGTGACGTGGTTTGAGGGGAATTACAGCGATTACGAGGAAGATTACAAGCGTCGCCACGGCAACGACTTGAATCCGCATCGCATTAAGTACAAGAAACTGAAAGCGTAAGCCAAATGCCAAGGGCTACTGTTTGTTCAACACAGCATTAAGCCCTTTGGTATCCCGATTATTTCGCACCAACAGCAACCACATGCCAATAACCAACAATCCCAACGCCAAAGCAGCACTCACAATAATTTCCAGCAAATGGTCGCTCAACCACATATTCACGTTTTCAATCAGATAAATAACCGCATAGCCCCCTAGCAAAAACGCCAACAATTGCCCTAGGTATTCGGTAAAACCGTGTCCGATATGGCGAGCAATCCAAATGTATTGAAGCGCTGTAGCACTCAGCGTAAAAAACAATGCCAAAGCTGCTCCCATATAACCGTATTTACCTCCCAAGTAATACAGCGCAGCAAAATATATAACGCCTGCCACAATTGCCATGAGTGCGGTCAACTTAGCCTGTCCCGCGCTTTGCAACACCCAATACCCCACCACGGTATTGGACTGAAGGAAGAAATACAGCGCCATCACTTGCAATACTACGCTGGTCTTTTGTGCAAATTCTGGGGAAATCCACAGCGCCAAGAAATCATCCCCCACCGTAATCAACAACACCGCAATCACCAAACTGAGCAAAAACACCAAATTATTCGCCAAGCGATACAACTTCAACACACCCGCCCGATCATTCAAGCTAAACATCTCGGTGAAACGCGGGAACGCAATGTGCACCAGCGTGTGGATAATGCCATTCGCCATTTGCGCAATCGTAAACGGAATTTGGTAATACGTGACGGCCTCGGTACCAATCACAATGCCAATCAGTAATTTATCGGCACGCGAAACCAAAGAGCCGATTAAATTCCCCAGAAAGGTGTACGAGCTAAAAGAAATAATGTCCATAAACACGCGGCGCTGAAATGCCGGATGCGGTTTGATGCCACGGGGCAAGACTTCCACACTGGCAAAATAGCCACTGATAATGGCTACGAATTGTACCAACGCGTATCCCCACAGCACCTCAGTCAGCCCATAACCTGCCAGCAACAAGCCGGTAGCCAACACAATCCCCCCCAAATTCCCTGAGTTATGAATAATCGCAGGCAAATCAAAGCGATGGTATGCCTTGCACACATTCAGAAAAAATTGGTTGAGATAGCTGAAAAACAGTGGCACAACCGTAATCCGTAAAGCTTCCGTTGCCAACACTTGTTTGTCGGGTTGCAAATACAGCCCCTTAGCCAACAGTGGTGCAAAAGCATACAAACTAGCCACACCAAACAAACCAATAACCAAGTAAATCAACAAGGCGACGCCCAATACTGGCTTAACTTTGTCACGCTGATTAGTCGCCTCATATTCTGCCACGTATTTAACAACGGTTTGCCCAATGCCAAAATCCACAAAAGTCATAAAACCAATCAGCGATATGCAAATAATGTACAACCCGTACAAATCAACGCCTAATTTTGAAACAATAATAGGGATGGTGGCTAACGCTGCCAATAATGGCAAGGCGTAACCAACTCCAGTAAAAACCACATTTTTACGCGCATTATTCATGAATTTTTTGAACCCGCTCAATACTTGATTTAATCTAATAAATTTATAGAAAATTATAGTCGTCAATCAGGATTAGGCAAATAGCATGTAAATATTACAACCAATAAAAATAAATGATGGATACTGTTTTTCTTATTAAAACACCATTTACATAAAAAATAACACACAAGGATTCAAAAGATTTTTTACAATCATGCAGAAAATAGAATATTATTCTTATTGTAAGTTCCAAAAACGATTCACCGCCGAGGTTGCCATGAACCTGCCAACCATAAAACAACTTCGCTACTTTGTTGCCCTAGAAAGCCATGAACACTTCGGCAAAGCTGCTGAGGCTTGTTTTGTCTCACAATCCGCTTTCAGTACCGCCATCCGCGAATTGGAAACGACGTTAGAAGTGCAACTGGTGGATCGCACCAACAAAAATGTCACCGTCACCCACATAGGCCGCCAAATCGCAGTCGAAGCGCGGCGGTGCTTGCGGGATGTGGAAAATCTAGTCGAATTAGCGCGTAGCAATCATGCGCCTCTCACTGGCGAACTCCGGGTAGGCATTATTCCCACAATAGCCCCGTTTTTGTTGCCACGGGTATTGCCCGCGTTGCGTCAACAATTTCCGCACTTGCGCTTATACTTAACGGAAGACATTACCCAACGTGTTTACGAAAAACTCATGAACGGTGAGCTGGATCTCATCATCATTGCGTTGCCGTATGCACTGCGCAATGTTGAAATTATGTCGCTGTTCAAAGACCGTTTTTTCCTAGCTTGCCGCGAAGACACCCGCCATACCCGTCCCAGAAGGCACATTTTTAACGACCTCAATCCAGAAAGCATTTTGCTATTGGAAGACGGGCATTGCCTGCGCGACCACACGCTGTCAGCCTGCCATTTGCAGGACATGGACAAAATCAGCCGTTTCACCGCCAGCAGCCTGCTCACATTGACGCAAATGGTTGATGCAGATTTAGGAATTTCTTATTTACCAGAAATGGTGAAAGGTTCAACGTTATTAACCGGTACAAATGTTAAAATTTGGACATTGCCAGAAGAAAGTTACCGTGAAGTGGGCTTAGCTTGGCGACGGGGCAGCGCCCGTGAAGTGGAATTTAAGCAACTAGGTGAATTCATTAAAACGACTTGGTTAACATTACTCGAAAACCAGGGATTAACCGAGTAAGCGTTCTAACCAAGGTTTTTGAATAGATGCCGCATGTATTGATGCTCTATTGGCACATAAACCAGCAGGCAATAATACCTCACTAGGCTCAATATTATCCAAAATCGCCAAGGGTCTATCATTAACCATTCGCATAATTTCGGTATCATCGCCCGTAATACGCATGGCCGCTTCAATACCGGCGGATAAAATCGGCGGTCGATAATTTACATTGTGCGCATCTGACGCAATAATATGCACCACCCCATCCAATAATAAGCGCTCGGCACAACGTTTTGCGGTACGCCCAAACGTGCCTGCAATCGCACCCGCTGTCACTTGCAACCACGCGCCCATTTGCGCCGCCGCAATAAACTCTTGGTAGTTCGCCTCACACCAACGCAAACGTTCTGGATGGGTGATCACCGGCACGTATCCCGCTGCGAGAAACGTTTCAATATGGCGTAAAAAATGCGGTACTGGCAGGCTATGTGACGGCTCCAGTAAGAAGTACCGCGAATTATCCAGCGTCGGAATAATGCCTTGCTGTAAGCCTTCCAGCACCCCAGACACCAACCGCACATCCGCCCCGATCACCAAGCGCAGCGGAATATCACGCGAATACAGCTCTATTTGCAACATACGCATGGCACTGGCAATGATATCGGTGGAATTGTCATACACCCCCGGATAAATATGGGGCGTACAGGCCAAATGCGTCGTGCCATCGGCAATGGCTAAGCGTGCCATTATTAACGAGGTTTCCAAATCTTGGGAACCATCACAAAGAGCGGGTAAAATATGGCTATGTAAATCGATCATAGTGCGTAATAAACGACTCAATGCTGCAAACAAAGACACACGTTAAGGGCTAAACCGTGCGTTCATTAATTAAAATTATTATTAATATTAGTAATAAAAATTAACACAACAATAGCAAATAATCCTCAGAATCTGACCAATGGCAGTTAAACTACCGCCCATCTGAACACTTAATCCCACCCTGTCCACTAATCAGAATTATTGCTCACTTAGCCTCAAGAAATAACTAAAATCAATCATCACTTACTACAATAACAAAATAAGAAAGCTAGTCAGAAACCCCGAGGACAATATGCTTATAATATCGCTAATCACGAGTCTGTGCATGACAGGGATAGCACTCTATTTATTGAAACCCGTGGCTTACCACGCCAAATTATTAGACATTCCCAAAGGACGTAAACAACACAAAGGTGCTATTCCGCTGATCGGCGGTATGTCCATTTTCATCGGCGTTGCCACGGCAGTGATGCTAACCCTTCCCAATGATGCCGCCGTTACCAGTTGGCTATTGTGCGCTTTAGGCATTGTGTTATTAGGTGTCGCGGATGATGCCGAAGACCTCTCAGTCAAATTGCGGATTATGATGCAAGTGCTGCTCACGTTGGCGTTATGCATTGGCACTGGCGCGTCACTGGCTAACTTGGGCGATTTATTGGGCATGGGTGAAATCGACTTAAGCGTCTTCAGCTACCCGTTCACCGTTTTAATCGTCTTGGGCGTGATTAATGCCTTCAATATGATCGACGGTATTGATGGGTTACTGGGTTCGATTGCCATGGTCGCACTGTTGAGCCTGATTACCTTGTTTAGCCTCTCCACGCACGCCACGTTGTTGAGTATTGGCGTAATCTTCGTCGCTGCCCTGATCCCCTACCTGATGAACAATTTGGTGCTACCGCCGTTTAAAGAGAAAATTTTCATGGGGGATGCCGGTTCCATGCTCATCGGTTTAAGCATCAGTTGGTTGCTGATTGAAGGCACGCAAGACCCAACGCATCCAGCCTTCCGCCCTGTCACTGCGTTGTGGTTGATTGCCCTGCCGCTGATGGACATGGTACGGGTGATTCTGGTGCGTCTACGTGATCGCCGCTCACCGTTTGCGGCTGGGCGCGACCATCTCCACCACCTATTGCTGGAAATTGGTATGAGCAAAGGTGCAACATTGGCAACAATGGCTATGCTTGCCGCGATATTCGCCAGTATTGGCGTGCTCAGCGAATACTGGCACACCAATGCCAGCGTGATGTTCTACGGCTTCTTGCTGACCTTCTTGGCGTACCTGTTAGCGGTCGCGCCCTTGGTTCATGCAGAAAAAGGCAGCCTGAAACGCTGGATTGAAGCCGCCACCGTTACTCAAACTGCGCGGAAGATTCTTGCAAGATACGGAAATAATTAACAAACGGCGGGGTTTGCCCCGGATTTAGCCGCAACGACCGCTCTTCAAAATACGGAGGAGCGGTTTCGTCGGAGTACACTCTGATTTGCATCCGGTACAAGGGTTGTTGCGTAGGGTCGAGAAATTCCGCACCGAAATCGGGTTGCACGTATTCACCGTCGGATTCAGCGCGTTGCTGCATATACGCATCGACTTTCGCCGCATCACCCTCTGCTAACAACAGCAAAGTTTGACGCGGCGCTAACATCGGGTTAATGCCCTTGCCACCGGAATTTACGGTCAGCAAGCGTGTCAGGGCTTGATAAAGTGGCGGCGTCATTCCCAATACTTGCTGCAATTCCTCAATACGCTCAAATGGCGCATCTTTTGCCCCAAATGGCAAACCCGCGCTGTCATAATCAGCGTCTTCTGCGCCGTTGATGCGTTTTAAGTCATCCACATCACGGAAGTCTTCCAAGGTATCCAACATCCGCTCAATCGCTGATTCATCCAACCCGGCTTGTTTAAGAATCAAGCGAATCAACGGCGGGCTGGCAAAACCAATATCCACCAGACCATTTTCGCCGACGACACGAATTTCCACTTTGGAACCTTCATACTCCCACAGCAAAGGAGCGCCGCCGAGCTTGAGTTCACGGTCTTTATTGGGCAGGAATAATTGCATCACCGCGTAGTGTGCCGCCGCATCCGCCACGGCTCGCGCTTGCGCACTGCGGCGAGCGTAATCCACCATGCTGGTTTCGGTGCGAGTGGCGTATAACAGACTAGCTGCCAACGTCATCATGACCATGATCATCCATAACACCACGATCATGGCAACCCCGGATTGTTTATTTTGCATAATCAGTTACCTGTGGCAAATCCACCAACAGCTCCGGCCAAGCGCGTTCTTTATCCGCCAAGGTGAGTTTCAGCATATCGGGGTAGCGCGGCTTGTCTTCCCAATCGGATGTCCAATCAGAATCGTTGCCCGCTTCTTCCGCCCCGAAATACTCGAATTCCGCCGCTTGCAAGCCCTCGAAAATCAAAACGGGTTCGGCTTCAGCAAACGCATCCTTCCACGTCAGTTCCGGGCGATACGGGGCAAACAGCATTTCCAGTTTCTTACCGTCTTTATCACCGACAATATTGAGTTCGATCAGAAACACCCCGCCCTGATGCTGCAAGGGTTGCAAGGGCGCGGCATAGCGCAATGACGTCGCTGTCCCCTCAAACGCATACACTTTGGCTTCTTTTTCACCGGCAATGCGCACCACCATCGCCTGCCCCAACTGGCGGCGCAGAAAGTCACTGATCAGGCGCATGTCTTCAGTTTTATTCATGCGCGTATCTGCCGCATCCCAACTCCGCGCAATGGTATTGAAACTGGCGAATAACGCGAGAAACAGCAAGGAAACCAACGAAAACGCAATCAACATTTCCAGTAAAGTGAAACCGCGTTGCCTCATGTCGCCTCCCCAAAACGCAGGGAGGATAAGTGGAATTCACGTGAGCTATCGCCACTTTTCCACGTCACAACCACTTCAACCCGGTAAAGTTGTAAAGCGACTGGCAGTTTTTCCAATGCCTCGCTGAGTTCGAGCGGAGACATTTGCACTTCCCAACGGTAGCCTGAACCTTGTTCTTCACCGCTGACGTTGCCTTCTTCCACCTCGATCTCATTGCCCACCGCTGCTAAACGGGATTCGGCGACCTGTATCGCAAAGCTGTATTCATCCGCCAACGCCACACTGCGCATCGACGAACCAAACAATTGCAGCAAGACCCCGACCACCAAGCCCATGACCACGAAAGCGACCAGCACTTCGAGCAGGGAAAAACCTTTATTGGATTGAAACACGCCCCGTCACCCATTCCACATTGACCTTGTAGGTCTGTTGGTTGTGCGTCAATTCCACCGAGCCACCGGTAGAACTGCCATCAGGAAAAAAGCGAATGCCGCCCTGATTGGCGGCATCGACTTCGGCGGAAGTGGTGTTGATTTTGGCAGTAATCGCCGCACTGAGCTGGCGCTCCTCAGCGGTTGCGCCCCCGTCAATCCAGAAACGTTTTTCCTCAATCTGCATTTTCCACAGCGTCGGCTGTTGACGCATCACCGCTTGCGCCCGCGCATGACGCAAACTCGCCGCGACTTCGCGACTGCTTTTGCGCAATACCGGGCCTCCGGAGAGTGACGTTGCCACCACCCCCATCAATAGCCCGCCGATAACCAAGACCAGCAGAACTTCGAGCAGGGTGAAACCCTTATTTCCAGAGCGTAATGTCGGCATCTTCGCCTTCACCACCGGCGGCACCGTCTGCGCCAAATGACAACAAATCATACGGCTGACCGTTACTGCCGGGGCGTTTGTATTGATAGTCATTGTTCCACGCATCTTTGGGCACTTCGCCTTTTTTCAAGTAAGGGCCATTCCAGCCACGCGCACTCGACGGCGCGGTCACTAACGCTTTCAAACCGTCGGCGGTGGTGGGGTAACTGCCCACTTCCAAACGGTACATATCCAGCGCCGCACTGATGTTTTCAATCTGGACTTTGGATGACTGTGTTTTGCCCTTGCCAAGGTATTTCATGGCTTGTGGGCCGACGATCCCGGCAATCAAGCCGAGAATCACCAGCACGATCATCAGCTCGATCAAGCTGAAGCCGCCATGAGCGGCAGACCGGCGGGATTGAGATTGGATTCGCATATTAACTCCTTGTTATTTATTATAATTTCAATAGTTTGTGGTTTTCTTGGGAAACTATTTAACCAAATCAGCCATATTGATCATCGGTAACAATACCGAACCAATAATCACCAAAATGGCAAGCGCCATGATCAGAATCAGCACCGGCTCCAGCAAGGCTAATAGCTGTTTCACCGAGGTTTTGACTTCATCGTCGTAAATATCGGCGACTTCACGCAGCAATTCTTCCATGCGCCCGGTTTCTTCCCCGACGCGCAACATATGCAAGGCGTAAGGGGGAAACACGCCTTTGCTTAATAATGTACGGGTGAGGCTTTCGCCTTGCTTAAGGCTGTCGGCGGACTCTTCCACTGCCGCTGCCATGACGCGGTTGCCCACGGTGTTTTTGGCGATTTTCAACGCACCCAGTAACGGCACGCCATTGTGTAATAACGTGCCTAAGCTGCGCGAAAAGCGGGCGGTTTCAATCTTACCGACCAGCCCCCCTACCAACGGCCAGCGCAACATACTGCGATCCAACCCAGTACGTGCCTTTTCATTGCTCAATACGTATTGCACCAGCATTAGCAGTAGCAAGAATCCGCCCAATACTGCCCACCAATAGTCACGCAAGGTCGCCGCCGCACCCATCACCACTTTGGTAATCGTCGGTAACTCCGCCCCCATATCACCGAACATTTGCGCAAATTGCGGCACCACAAACGCCAGCAACGCAAAAATCGACACCACTGCCACAAACGCCAAAATCGCCGGGTAAATCAATGCCGAAATAACCGTACCGCGCAATTCCTTCGCCCGCGCCATGTATTCCACCAAACGCGCCAAAGCATCGTCAATCGAACCGCCAGCCTCCCCTGCCCGCACCATATTGACGTAAAACTTTGAAAACTTGCCGCTGGTTTCCAGTGAATCCGCAAAGCGCTTACCGCTACGTACTTGATTTTGAATACCTTGCACCAATTCCAATACCGGCGGTTTATCGCCAATTTCCAGCAGAATGCCCAAGGCACGGTCTAACGGCAAACCTGCCCGCAACATGGTCGAAAGTTGCTGCGTCAGCGCCATAATATCGGGTTGGCTCACCGTTTTGCTGGCAAAAAATCCCTTGGATTTTTTTTGCGCAGCGTTGTTGACGGACGCATTAGATGCCGCTTTTCCCGCCACAATTTTGATCGGAATCAGCCCTTGAGCATTCAGATTTTCGGCGGCTTGCGCTTCATTCGCGGCTTCTAATCTGCCTTCTTTTGCTACCCCTTGGGGAGTAATCGCTTTGTAACTATACGTGGGCATTCGGGGTTTCCTCCGCCACGCGCAGCACTTCTTCCAAGGTGGTCACGCCTTTAAGCGCCTTGTACAAACCGTCTTCGTACATGGTGCGCATTCCGCCTTTACGCGCTTGTTCTTGTAACACTCCGGCATCTTCATGCTTGAGGATTAAGCGCCGCAAGGGGTCATCCATCAGCAACACTTCGTGAATGGCACTGCGGCCTTTGTAGCCAGAATTGCCACACGCACTACAGCCTTTGGCGTGCCACAAACGCAATTCCCCTTCCGGTTGGTAATGGCGCAAACCCAATTCTTGCTCGATTTCTGGCAATACCGGATGTGATTCGCGGCATTGCGGACACAAACGGCGCACCAAGCGTTGCGCCAGAATGCCATTCACGGTGGAAGTGATCAGATAATCCTCAATCCCCATGTCCATGAGACGGGTAATACCACTCGCTGCATCGTTGGTGTGCAAGGTGGAAAGCACTAAGTGACCCGTCAACGCCGATTGAATCGCAATCCGTGCCGTTTCCACGTCACGCATTTCCCCGATCATAATAATGTCAGGGTCTTGGCGCACAATGGAACGTAATGCGTCCGCAAAATTCAGCCCGATTTTGGGATTGGCTTGAATTTGGTTAATGCCTTCGAGTTCGTATTCCACCGGATCTTCGACCGTCAGCACTTTGTTTTCTGGGGTATTCAATTGCGTCAGGGCGGAATATAGCGTGGTGGTTTTGCCCGAACCCGTCGGCCCCGTGACCAGAATAACCCCGTGCGGCGCATCCAATTGCTGCTGCACCTTGCGTAAATTGTCATCGGAAAAGCCCAGCGTATTCAGATCCAATTTGACACTGTGCTTATCCAGCAAACGCATGACTACACTTTCGCCGTGCATCGTCGGCACGGTGGAGACCCGCATGTCGATTTCTTTACCTTGCGCCCGCATCTGAATGCGCCCGTCTTGCGGTAAACGGCGCTCGGCAATATTCAGCCGTGCCATCAATTTGAGGCGTGAAATAATCGCGGCGGTCAATTGTGGCGGTGGCGATTCGACTTCGTGAATCACCCCGTCAATCCGATAACGCACTTTCAGGTGGGTTTCAAACGGCTCAATGTGAATATCGGAAGCGCGTTGCGTCATCGCATTGGTCATAATCTGATTCACCAAACGAATCACGGGCGCTTCACTCGCCATGTCTTTGAGGTGTTCAATGTCATCCAGATTGTGATCTTGGCTGGTAATTTCAAATTCATCGTCACCACCCGCCCCCGACTCCTGCTTGCTGGCTTCTCCGCCGTACAAACGTTCGATATTGGCACGAATTTCGGTCGGCAAACCCAGCAGTGGCTCAACCAATTTGCCGCTTGCCATGCCAATCGCCTGACAGGTAAAGGCGTCTTGCGGGTTAGACATTGCCACCACCAAACGCTCTTCTTCCGCTTGCAAGGGGACAATTTCAGCATTGCGCATGTAATTAATGGCAATGCCGAGGTTTTCGACGGGTAATGAAGGGTAGTCTTTGCTCAGAGCCATGCGCACGTTCAGATGACGTGATAACACGAATGCCACTTCTTGTTCGGTGAGCATTCCTAAACGGACTAGCACGCTGCCCAGTGGCTGACGGATTTCCGCCTGCGCCCGCAGCGCACGTTCCAAATCAGCGGGTTTGAGTTTGCCTAGTTTGACCAGCCTTTCGCCAAACAGTGCGGCTGGAGCATGGGATGTCGCAACCTGCATAATCGTATTTCTTTATTATTGTAATTCGGCATTATTCTAGGGATGAAAATAAAACATGCAAGCAGTTTCCCCCCGAACGGTCGGATAATTACGCGGCAATGATTTTCACCGTGCGCTCACGATTCTTCTCACGGAAATAGCCCCTGTCCCGGTAAAATTCCAGCGTCGTATTCTCCCACCAACCGGGAACCCCCAACAGCGGAAAAGGATTCAGGCAAGCGGTGGAAGCCAGCCCACCGTGCTGCAAGCGCCCGGATACCACCTGATCCAGATAAGCGTGCTGTTGCGCCAACGGCAAATGGAAAAACGCGGGGGTGACTTCCACCAACAGCGCATGAGCGGTTACGCCCACATACGGCGTCAGCATTTTTTCCAGCGTGGCATGACCAATCATGAAACACGCGATTTCCTGCCCCCACGCCGCCCGTTCTTCCCAGAACAAGGTTTCCCAGGCGAAATCCAACACCTGCTGCAATAGCTCGCGGCGACTGGCAACGATGATCACCCCGCTTTCATCCAATACCGTTAACGCATCGCGCTGGGGGGTGCGCGGTTTTCCGTACTGCTGAATGTCGGCGGCGTGCACGGCATTAATCATCACCTTGGTGTGTGGAAACACGCTCCACATCAAGGCATTAAAAAAATCGTGCCAATTCGCGCGTGTCGCCACCATGCCATGCTGAAAAATGCGTTCTTCATAATATAACTCAGGAAATGGCAGCGTATTATCTTGTGGAAAAAAACGCAGTGGCAACCCCGACTGTGCACACAGCGCCGCTGGCAACAATTGATTCAAGCATTCACATGCAGGCCAGTGCATTAATCCCGCCCAACAACGACGGTTCTGCAACTGCTGAAAGCACGGGTGCACGGCATCAAAATCAGCATTCCAAGTGTCAAGTGGCATCGCGAGTCCGTTCATAACCAAAACCCTGAATTTTAACGCAACTCAAGCTCCCTTATCGCGGTCTTTTTAGCTATAGTCATACAGCGGTAACAGATCAACAGAGGTCGGAGTGAAGCATTCCAGTAGCGTGTCATCGAGTTCCTTGCGTCAACAACGCGGTTTTGTGTTTAAAATGATTCATTCCCTGATATTGGTAGTGGGTGTGGTCAGCCTCGTGGTGTTGTATAAAGCCGGGAAATTGCCCTTTATTAATTACCCGGTTGATCTTTCAAGCTGGAATCTCGGCAATGGTAATATCAGCAATGACGACTCGGACAATAACACCGTCTGGGAATCCACCAACAACTATATCCAAGCCCAACAGCGCAAGTATGTGCCCGTCATTCGCGAAGATGAGAACACGCGCTATACCAACAACCGTTACGCCGTACAGGTAGCAGCAGGCTATGATTCTAGGCAACTGTACGGTTGGCGAGACGCCCTTGCTCAAGATGGCTACGATGCTTATCTGGTCAGCCTGAATACCCCACGTGGGCTAATGTTCAAATTACGGGTTGGCGCATTCGCCTCCCGCACTCAAGCCGAAACGTTGCAAAGCAAACTCCGCAACCGTTACCCCACCAATTTTGGCGAAAGTTTCATTGTGGAAGGCGATTGAACTCCAAGCCCTTGTTATTGCGCAAACAAATCGTACTGGAAGTTTTGCAAGCCCTGATCCGCGCAGTGCACACTCCCCTGCATAATGTAAGCAGAGGGTGTAACCGCCCCGCCCTTGATGACCAAGCCCTGTACCTCTTGCCCGCAGCGATTGCCCTTAACGGACGTACCCACCACGGCAACCACCGCCGTGGTTTTATCGTGCCGATAAACTTGCACGCCTGCCGTCCCCGGTGATTTCATGAAATAACACGGTGCCATTGGCTTAAGCCAAACAGGTGGCGCCGTTTTGCCCACTTGCAACTGACACCCGCCACCGTTGTCACTTAACACCAAAGCGAAGCCTGCGGCTTGCGTCTGATCGGTGACGTGCGGCGTTGCAAAGCGTTCAGGCAACACCAGCGCTTGGTTATCCGGCTGCTTATCCGGTTCGCAAGCAGTCAAGAGCAGCATTAAACTACCTGCCACCCAGTAGGTTAATGAACGGGCCAGAACCATACTTCCTCCGAACGCTCAAAGTAGTCCAAGGAACCGTCTGCCAGCGCAGGGCCTTCCCAGCCCGGATTTTTTTCACGCATCAAAATGCCAGTGCCATCCCACAAGTCGATATGATCGCCCTGATTGCCTTCACCCCAGAAATTGTGAAAACACACAAAACCCGTGCGCCCCACAAACGCGCCCCATGACACATTGCTACGAATTTCTACCGCGCCAAAGCGCCCCGGATTGCGGCGCATCCAATCCGCGACCTCCCGCGCCCGCAAAGTATGGCCTTTGTGCCCGCTATACCAGCAAGTGGTTTTGTCATAGCCTTGAAGTAAATTGCTGCGCAATAAACAGGTGCCCATGAGGATGGCACACTGATTCCCAAAATGAGGGTTGCCCTCCGTGTCACGGCATGGAAACGTTTCGCCGGTCTCAACGGTTGGATGGTTATTCCACACCAGCCGAAACCCTATATTAGGCCCTTCCTGTGGCAGAACCTGTTCCAAGATTCCCACATCAATATCAGGCAGTGACGGCGTATTTTCTAACGTTGTGAGTGCAGGAGGGCGCGGCGGCGGGGGTGGCAAGGAAGGCGCAATCTCTAATTCCGCCACAATAGCCGCGCGTTCGGCGGCGGAGATAACGGGTGGTGTCACTGGCGGCGGACTCACCACAACAGGTGCGGCAGGTCGGGGACGAAACAATGACAACAACCAGTTCCAGAACGAATTTGATTCAGGCATAGAATACTCCTTGATGGACATGCCATGACTATAGGCAAAAATCCGCACAACAGCCCGCTTAAAATCCTTTCAATTGCCCACGTTCGCGTAACTTGCTGGTTCGCGGGAAATGCGCACTCAAGAATTCCATCTGGTCAGCAAGAATATTGCGCCCCTGCAAAAAAATGTATTCGGCATAGGTTGGCTGAAACGGAACTGCCAACAGCGGCATGTGCGCCTGCTCCGGGGTACGCCCACCTTTACGGCTATTACACGGCTTGCAAGCGGCTACCACATTCGTCCAACGATCCGGGCCACCCAGCACCAACGGGCGCACGTGATCGCGGGACAGATCTCGTTCCTGAAAAGGTTGCCCGCAATACATGCAAATGTGGTTATCACGCCGGAACAGCAAGGGGTTACTGAGCGGTGGCACATAATGCTGGTGTAATTGCTGTTTGCTGCCGTGCGTGGCAATGATGGAATTCAAGACAATCTGGCTGCGTTGCCCGGTGATGGCATTAATGCCGCCCCGAACGGCGAGAATAGGTGTCCCGCAGGTGTAAGCCACTTGCTCGGAATAATACAATTTGACTGCCGTTTGGAAATGAATCCATTCCAACGGCATCCCGCTAACGTCAGTGCGCAGGATTAGTTGGTTTAAGCTGATCATGTGCTGCATGATCACAGATTTCTGACATAAATCAAGTACGCATAATATTCTTCATGAAGTTGTCATCGCTCGCCAAAATCCTTGAGCCATGTCAAGTTTCAACGCCTCCACTTCAGGCACACTGCATCCATTCATTGTTTTAAAGATATTCTGAAAGGAGATCACCATGTTTAGTTTTGATTATGGCTTGCCTGCTGCGATCGTGATTGCGCTAATTCTGTTCGGATGGTTCAGCTTTTTCTCGGTGGTCTTTTCCTAACACCATACTGGTCGTCTTGCCCGCCTTGACGCTTCCTGATCTTGTCAGGAAGACGCTATTCCTTTATCCTCTTGCCTATAAATATTTTAGAGGTATATGGGTATGTTTAGCTGGGATTTTGGTATTCCGATGTTGATCGTGGTGGGTTTGATTACGATGGCGTGGTTCAGCTTCCTTTCGGTAGCTTTTTTCGGTTAAGTATTGCATTTCGTAAAAAGGCCGCTAATGCGGCCTTTTTTATGCGGCTTCCACCACGGCTAAGCGCAATTTACTCACCGCCGCATTTTCCAATTGGCGAATGCGTTCCGCCGACACATTGTATTTATCCGCCAGCTCGTGCAAAGTTGCTTTTTCTTCAGCCAACCACCGACTTGCCAAAATATCACGGCTACGCGCATCCAAATTAGCCAAAGCGGTTTGAAAACGCCCACGGGTATAAGTATCCCACTCTTCGGCTTCCAACATTTCCGCTGGGTCAGCCGCTTCTGCTACCAAATACTGGCTAGGGGAAAAATTGGCGGAATCGTCATCATCCTGGTCAACGCTGAGGTCAAATGAAACATCGTGCGCACTCATGCGCTTTTCCATTTCCAATACTTCAGCGGTCGTCACGCCCAAATCGTCAGCCATCGACTGCGCTTCTGCATGATTCAACCAGCCCAAGCGCTTTTTGCTGCTGCGCAAATTGAAGAACAGTTTGCGTTGCGCTTTGGTCGTCGCCACTTTGACGATTTTCCAGTTGCGCAAAATGAATTCGTGAATTTCGGCCCGAATCCAATGCACCGCAAACGAAATCAGGCGCACATTCATATCCGGGTCGAAACGCTTCACCGCTTTCATCAAGCCAACGTTGCCTTCTTGCACCAAATCACCCAGTGGCAAACCGTAACCGCTGTAACCACGCGCAACTTTCACCACAAAACGTAAGTTGTGCAAAATGAGCTGCCGCGCGGCTTCCAGATCACTGGCGTATTTAAGGCGTTCGGCTAATTCACGTTCTTCTTGTACTTCCAACACCGGAATGGCGTGAATCGCGTGGATGTAACTTTCCAGATTCCCCACCGGAACTGGAAGTGTCTGCCCTTTGAGCATCATTGCGTTGATCATGCGTGATCTCCTCATTTGCTGATTGCACTATCTTAGCACTCCTCACCTTAGAGTGCTAATAACCCATTTGGTTGCTGTTTTAATTTGATTCATGCCACGTTATTTTTAACACATTATGCTCTATGGTAGTGCATAAACAGATAAGCAGAATATTATAACAATGAACCGTGAAGAACAGACTCTTATCCAGCAACAAGAAGCCGTCATTCAGGAACGCGACCAGATTATCCGCGCGTTAGAACAGCGTTCTCGCGAGATTGAGCAACTATCCAGCCAAAAAGAAAAGTACATGCTGGAACGCGAAGACCAAATCCACATCCGCAACCGCCGCCTCGAAGAAAAAGACCATCACATTGGCAAACGCGACCGTGAAATCGAGAATCGCGACAAACAAATCAGCAAACGCGACACCAGCGTTCAAGAACTCAGCCAACAACTCGAAGCCCTCAACCGTTGGGTACGCGATCACCAACAGCGCATTTACACCCAAGAACAACTGCTTAGCGAACGCAACCGCCACCTTTCCGAACGTGACCGCCAGCTTCAAGAACGTGATCAACACATACTGCAACGTGATCAGAAACTGCGTGATGTTGACCAACGGTTGCAACGCCGTGATGACCTGATTTTCGAGAAAGATCAGCAAATTCGCCAACGCGACCATCTGGTGCGCCGCAAAGTGGATCAAATCAGCCAGCGCAATGAGCAATTAGCCGAACAATCCCGCCTGTTGCACGAAAAAGACCGCATTTCACAAGCACGCGAACAACAGCTACTGGAGCAAAATCAGCAAACGCTTGCCAAAGACCAGCACCTTGCCACCCGCGATCAAACCATTAACGAACGCGAACGCAGCCTGCAACGCCGCGATGCCCAAATTGCCGCGCAGTTTCAGCAACTTCAGGAACGTGATAAAGAAATTGCGCAGTTCAATGCACTCTTACTGGAAAAAGATCAGGTCATCCAACAATACCAACGCCAGCAACAACAGCTTGCGCAGCAACTCCGTGAACTCATCGAAAAGCAGCACACCCAGGAAAACAATCTGTTACAACAACTCACCGCGCTCACTGCAATCGTTAGCCAATCCCAAGAAAATGCTCAACATCAGCAAGCATGGGAACACAAATTGGAACAGCGTGACAAAGTACTCAATCTTAAAGACACCATTATCGCGCAGTTAAACCAGCAATTGCTGCACAAAGAAAAAGCCCTACAACAACGGGATGTGATGTTGCAAAAACTGGGGCAACAATTGCGCGTGTACAGTGCAACCGGCTAAGCAAATTGATGTAGATCAACACATACAGCGTTAGCTGGCGTCAGATTGATAAGCATCAATTACCCTGAATTTCGTAGCGGCGGATAATGAAACAATTCAATCATTCACCCGCAAGGCAAGCACTCATGAACGAAAAATCTCTCACTCGCCTCATGTATACCCTGATTATTGTCGGGTTGAGCCTTGCTGCTATCGGGGTTGGACTGGTGATTTTCACTGACATTGTGACCGGGCACGGCGTACAAGGTATCGGATTAGTGGCAGGATTAATTGCTGGCGGCTTATTTCTGTCGATTCCTGCCAAAATTTACCTGACGCTCCAACTCATGAAGCGTAATGATGAGAAAGTCAAAGCGATGCGTGAACGCGGTGAAATACGTTAAGCCACCAAGCAAAAAGGCCGCCAAGTGCAGCCTTTTCGCCTAACAATCATGCTAACGGTTACAGTTTGTGGATGCCAGGCTCGTCAGTCGCATCAATTTCAAACGGATCATGGTGAGCCATTTTACTGTCAATGCGTTTCATGAAACCGCGATAAATGTACCAATCCAAACTGAACCAGCGCCCCGCTCCCATGAAAAACAAGGCCAGCAACAGCACGAAATACACCAAGTACGCTTCTGTCACAGTGTTTGTCATGTCGGTATAGCCGTGGCTCATAACCAGTTGTTGCATGGTAGTGAGGAATCCGGCTTCGCCCATCGCAATCAGCGCCAACACGACCACGACAAACATCAGCGCTAACACTACCCAACGCACCGCAAAGCCCAATACCAGCAAGATAGCAGCGACAATTTCGATTGTACCGATCAAAATCAGCAGGGTTTCTGCGCCGAGCCCCGATAAAACAGTGTTGCCCATTGCCACGGCACTTTGCTGAAAAGCCTCGGTATTGACCCAAGTCAAAGGATTATAAATCACAAAATCAGAACTGGAAAACAGCCCTAAGTGTTTAACGCCTGCCACCCAAAACATCGGGGCGAGGAACAAACGGATAACCAACGGCGCAATAAAATCAAAAATACGCATCCATTCGAGGCTGAAAAAGCCAACAAGAAACTTCATGAAACAACTCCTCACGAATTGGGAAATACAGACGAAATCAAACTTTTCAGGGGATTATAGTCGATTTCTGACACTTTAATGGGTACCGTATTGTGGCACAGGGTACAAGGTTACGCCATTGCGAATCCGCCCACCATAACCCGCGTTGACGCGTTGTACAATACCTGCCGCATCCAAACCACAACTGGCGAGTTGCTCCTCGCGCTGCGCGTGTTCGATGTAACGATCCGGCAAGCCCAGATTCAGCACTTCCACCACGATGCCCGCTTCGTGCAAATATTCGTTTACTGCGCTGCCCGCGCCACCCATGATCGCATTATCTTCCAGGGTCACTAACAGTTCGTGGGATTGCGCCAATTCCCGCAACATCGCTTTATCCAGCGGTTTGACAAAGCGCATATTGACCAGCGTGGCATTCAACTCAGTGGCGGCGGCTTGTGCTTCCAGCAAGAGCGAACCAAACAACACAATGGCAATCGCGTGACCAGTGCGCAACTTGATCGCTTTGCCTAATGGAAGCGCTTGCATCGCCGTTTGGGGTTCAATGCCAATCCCTTTGCCGCGTGGGTAACGTACTGCGGTGGGGCAGTCCATCTGAAAAGCAGTGTACAACATCTGACGGCATTCGTTTTCATCGGCAGGTGCCATCACGACCATATTCGGGATGCAACGCAAGAACGACAAATCGTAATTCCCCGAATGCGTAGGGCCATCCGCCCCGACCAAACCCGCGCGATCAATTGCAAACACCACCGGCAAATTCTGAATAGCCACATCGTGTATCAATTGATCATACGCGCGTTGCAAAAAGGTCGAATAAATCGCCACTACCGGCTTCAAGCCTTCACACGCCAAGCCCGCCGCCAATGTCACCGCGTGTTGTTCCGCAATCCCCACATCGAAATACCGTTCGGGGAAACGTTCCGAAAACGCCACCAAACCCGAACCCTCACACATTGCCGGGGTAATGCCTATCAAACGCGCATCCTGTGCTGCCATATCGCAGAGCCATTGCCCGAATACTTGCGTGTACGTGGGAGTGGATTTTTTTGCGTTAGTAACCAATCCCGTTTTCAGATTGAACGGAACCACGCCATGATAAGTGCAGGGGTCTTCTTCTGCTGGCTCGTAGCCTTTGCCTTTCTGTGTTAAGACATGCAGTAAACGCGGGCCTTTGATATTTTTGAGATTTTGTAAAACCCGCACCAGCTCTTCCACGTCATGCCCGTCGATCGGGCCGTAATATTTGAAGCCCATCTCCTCAAACAAAGTACCCGGCAACACCATGCCCTTCATGTGTTCTTCGGTCAACTTCACCAATTTTGACAGCGATTTGCTGTGCGACAGGGCTTTTTTACCGCTTTCGCGCATGGTCGAATACATGCGCCCGGTCAACAAGCGCGTCAAATATTTACGCAACGCCCCCACGTTGGGCGAAATCGACATTTCATTGTCATTGAGAATCACGATCAGGTCAGCGTCTAAATCACCCGCGTGGTTCATCGCCTCATACGCCATCCCCGCCGTCAAGGCACCGTCACCGATAATCGCCACCGAATGGTAATCTTCGCCTTTGTGCTGCGCGGCTAACGCCATGCCCAAGGCCGCGCTGATCGAGGTACTGGAATGCCCCACCCCAAAGGTATCGTATTCACTTTCGCTGCGTTTCGGGAAACCCGCCAAGCCATCTTTTTGGCGAATACTGCTCATCTGCTCGCGTCGCCCGGTGAGAATTTTATGCGGGTATGCCTGATGCCCCACATCCCACACCAGCTTGTCTCTGGGCGTGTCAAACGCGAAATGCAGCGCCACCGTCAGCTCGACCGTGCCTAAATTGGAGGAAAAATGCCCTCCGCCAGTGGAGACTGAATTCAGCAAAAATTCGCGCACTTGGGCGCACACTGCTGGCAATTGCTCCAGTTCTAACTGACGCAGGGCGTCAGGCGAATAAATCGTATTAAGCACGTTGGCTAACCCCTAATCGTCAAACCGTAAATATGGGTACTGTGGTGGGTTCTAATCTTGCTATTAGTATTTATCGTATGCGCTTAACCGTGAACTCGGCAATTTCACGCAACAAATGCGCCGATTCATCGAAGGATACCAAAGCGTCCAGCGCTTCGTCATACAAATCTTGTAGCTTGGTTTTGGATGCGGACAAGCCAATGATGGAAGGATACGTCGGCTTACCGGCAGCCTCATCAGCGCCACGGATTTTACCCAAGGTCTGGGTATCACTTTCCACATCCAAAATATCGTCCTGCACTTGGAACGCCAAACCGATGCATTTCGCAAAATGATCCAATTGTTGCAAGCGCTGCGCATCCAATGCTTCCACACTATACGCCGCCAATAGCACGCTCGCACGGATCAATGCGCCGGTTTTGTGGATGTGCATGTTTTCCAACGCTATCTCGGTCAGGGTTCCTCCCACGGCTGCCAAATCAAGCGCTTGCCCACCGACCATGCCGCGAGAACCCGCTGCCTGCCCCAGCAGCTCAATCATCCGCAAACGTTGCGCAGGTGAAGCTGTCATCCGGGGGTGTGCCGCCAATACTTGAAATGCCAAGGCTTGCAAAGCATCCCCTACCAAAATCGCGGTCGGCTCATCGAACGCTTTATGACAGGTTGGTTTACCCCGACGCAAATCATCATTATCCATCGCTGGTAAATCGTCATGCACCAGTGAATACACATGAATCAGCTCCACCGCAGCCGCTGGAATATCCAAATGCTCCGGCGCAATCCCCAAGGCTTCCCCGGTGGCATACACCAACAACGGGCGCATCCGTTTGCCGCCATCCAGCACCGAATAGCGCAGCGCTTGATGTAATACTGCCGGATGCGTCGTCGCCGGTGGCAAGACACTCTCCAACACCGATTCAATACGCCCCTGCCAAGCTTGCAAACGGTTACGCACATTCAGCATCAGGCATCCCCTTGCTGCGGAAAGTCACTTTCCTGACCATCCGCACTCAGCAATTTGACTCGTTGCTCTGCCGCTTTCAGCGCTTCTTGGCACTGTCGCGTTAATAACACGCCACGTTCAAATTCTTTGAGGGAATCTTCCAAGGATAACTCGCCACTTTCCATGCGCTGCACCAACGTTTCCAACGCCAGCATCGCGGTTTCAAAATTGGCTGGGGTAGTGCTGACTTCCGCCTGTTTTCTCGGCATACACAATCCTGTTCATGCGGGTAAATAAAGGTAGTAAAGCCTAAGTCGCCTTCAGGGGCAAGCCTAACTAAGGTATTCTTTGAAGAAGAGCCTACAAATACCGTAAACTATATCAAGAATATTATAATATTCTAATTATCAAATAATAGGAACGCGCAACCATGTTAAACCGTTATCAACAAGCAACCGCATACTTAATACTCATCGGCACGTTAGCGATTGGTACGCCGCTGAGCAAGGCGGAAGAAGCCGTTATTACTCATCCCACTAGCACGACTTTACCCGTGCCCTCAGCACCGCCCAATCCAGCGCCTGACAGCACGCTTGCACCACAAGTAACCCGCGCTGCATTCACCACGGGCATTACCGCCCGCGAACCCAATGACCAGTTAAACCGTGTCAGCGCAGGACAAAATATCTATTACTTCACAGAGCTGCTTAACCTGCAAGGGCGCGTTATCACGCATCGCTGGGAAAAAGATGGCGCATTCCAACTCGGTTTACAATTTCCGGTGGGTGGGCAACGCTGGCGCGTGCACTCTAACAAAATGATTGCCCCCAATCTGCCCGGTGCTTGGAAAGTCAGTGTCATCAATGACGACGGCTCAGTATTACATCAAGACACGTTAGTGGTTGAGGCAATTGCAGCGGTTGAACCCGTGACAGCAACCCCCGGAAGATTGCCAGAGACCTCGGCAGCACCGGCTGCTCCGCCCGTTAGCACCCCCAAGCCCGAACCAGCGCTTCAAGCCATTTGGGATACCTTACCGCGCTAAGCAATCTGCACCAGAAACGCACAGCGGGCTAAAAAGCCCGCCTGCCGTCATCTATTGCCTAAGAACTGTCGTCAGAAAGAACACAGTACCAAGGTAAAATTCACATCTTTTTGATTTTGCTTACCACGCTCTGCCAGCATGTCTGCATTCACAAAGCGCAGCGTGAAACGCTGTTTTCCTGCACTGATTTCAGGATAATAATCAACACTATCGGGCAGTTCCACCCGCATCATTTGATAAGGCTTACGCGTTTCCAGCATCGACTGGTAGAAACCTTCCTTAGCCACTTCTGCATGACGCTCACCGAAATCACGCACAATATTCAGCAACTCACGAGCGGCAGCATTGGCGGTCACATAAGGCTCAATCCATTCACGCAAATCATCAACTCGCACATTGATCGCTTGCTCTTGCCAATAATGGAACAGCGGAATATCAAAGCCATTCAAACCACCCGGCAAAGTGGAGCGTTGGCGCAAACTGTTGAAAAACGTATGAGTCTTCAAATGTTGCCCCAGTTGCCCGCGTTGCTGGTACAACACGTCGCTATGGTGGTTAAGCTTTTCTAATACTGCATCAAGACGTGTGGCATCCGCATCTTCACGGCGCAACAGCAAGCGTGCGGATTGCCCCATACGGTCAATTTCTTTCAAGATTTCACTTTTGACATCAAGGCGGGCAGAAAGATTGTACAAATCCAGCAACAAATGCAATGCCGCTACCGTATCCTCAGGTTTGGGATCAGCAGAAATATGGTATTGAAATCGCCCCATTAGCAATTCCAATCGCATAAACAAACGGATTTTTTCGTTTAACGGCTGCTCATAACCAATCATGTATGGCTCGGAAATTCGGCGAATATCTTCACTCAGCGGTTGTGCATAAATCATCATAAAACACTTACAAGCCCTATTGAATTGCCTTTATACCAAAAAGCCAACAGAACAAGCAACTAAGCTTCTGACAATTTCATGTATTTGAAATTTAAATCGTCAATTTTTTCATAAAAATCAATAATAGACGCAGCGTTGCTAACAATATCGTCAGCTTGCTGCAAACGTGCCGCGCGAGCAATTTGCGACTGCATGATAGACGTAATCACACCATCATCACTGCCGTCACGTTGCCGGACACGCAACACTTGCTGATCTGGCAAACAATCAATTACCAAGATTCGCTCGAAAAGTTGAGTATAGCCCTTTTCAAACAATAGGGGGACGTCAACGATCACATAAGCGCTGTGCGCACAAGCAGCAATTCTGGCAAGGATTTCAGCGCGAATGCGCGGATGAAGAATCGATTCGAGTTGCTGTAAGCGTGCCGGGTCACTGAAAACGGTTTGACGCAACCACGCACGATGAAGCGCACCATCGGCTTGAAGTGCCTGTAAACCAAAGCGCTCAGCAATTTCCTGCAACGCTGGCTGCCCTACTGCGACGACTTCACGGGCAATGAGGTCAGCTTCAATAACTGGAACACCCAGTTCCCGAAAACGCCGCACTGCCGTGGATTTGCCACAACCGATACCGCCAGTTAAACCAACCTTTAGCATAAACACCACACAAACGCGAAAGGCCGGTAGTTAACAACCGGCCTTGAAAAACGCATCAAACCAATCGAATGATTAGGCTTGCAGCGCTTTAATGTGTGCGTTCAGACGGCTTTTGTGGCGTGCTGCTTTGTTCTTGTGAATGATGCCTTTGTCAGCAATCGAATCAATCACCGGCACCGCCGCTTGGTAAGCAGACAGAGCAGCTTCGCGGTCGCCAGCGTCGATAGCACGCAGAACATTTTTAATTTGTGTACGTAACCGTGTGCGCATATGACGGTTGTGCATACGGCTTACTTCGCTCTGGCGAACACGTTTCTTAGCTGAAGCTATGTTAGGCAAGGGTATTCTCCCGAAAAACCAATCCGAAAAACAAGGCGCGTATTATGCAGCGATTCCGTCTTCGCAGCAACACCTTGAGCATAAAATTTACTGAATATGACCCAGAATTCCGTCAAGCTCATCTAAACTGTTGTATTCAATGACTAACTTACCTTTGCCGGTGCGGTTGTAGCGAATCGCCACCTTAGCACCAAGGGTATCGGCAAGGGTTTGTTCTAACTTTAAGACATCGGGTGATGGCTTGAATTCAGGTGTTGGCTTTTGAGCGGTGTCTAACAGGCTTTTAACGAGGCGCTCGGTTTCGCGTACCGACAACTGGCGTTCAGCAACTTTTTGCGCCGCGTCGATTTGCTGTTGACCTTGCAGGGCTAACAAGGCACGAGCGTGCCCCATTTCAAGCTGTCCGGCATCCACCAAGGCTTTGGTTTCTGGCTGTAACTCCAGCAAGCGCAGCAGATTGGTGACAGCCGCACGCGAACGCCCTACCGCTTCAGCAGTTTGTTGGTGAGTCAGACCGAATTCGTCAATTAAGCGCCGCAATGCACCGGCTTCTTCCAACGCATTCAGGTCTTCACGCTGGATATTTTCAATCAGCGACATGGCGGCGGCGGCTTGGTCGGGAATTTCACGCACGACCGCAGGAATTTCATGCAAATCTGCCAACTGTGCCGCCCGCCAACGGCGTTCACCGGCAATCAGCTCGTATTCACCACCGCCAAGTTTGCGCACCACCACCGGCTGCACCAAGCCATGCGCTTTGATGGAATCAGCCAGCTCTTGTAAAGCATCAGGATCCATGCGGGTACGGGGTTGATACTGACCGGGGCGAATGCGCTCAATGGGAAGTTTTTTCAGAACGGTATCATCCGCCTGTTCACCGTCGCCGCGTACTGAGCTGAGCAGTATGTCGAGACCACGACCCAAAGCCGGTTTTTTTACCATGCCTTCTCTCCATCCGCTGCCACTTTGCTGGAATCTTTGCGCAGCATTTCGGCAGCCAAGGCGAGATAAGCTAATGCACCGCGTGAGCCCTTGTCGTATTCCAACACCGATAAGCCGTGGCTAGGGGCTTCTGCTAAACGAATATTGCGCGGGATAGCGGTATTGTAGACTTTGTTGCGGAAAAATGCCTGAATCTGCTCGGATACGTCACGCGATAAGTTGCTGCGCGGGTCGTACATGGTGCGCACCAAACCCATGACTTGCAGCTTAGGGTTAGCCGTCTGAGTAATGCGTTCAATCGTGCCGACCAAGGCGCTCAAACCTTCCAGCGCGTAATATTCGCATTGCATGGGAATAATTACCCCATCTGCTGCCACCAGTGCATTAACAGTGAGCATATTGAGGGAAGGAGGGCAATCAATCAGGATGTAATCGTAATCATTGAGCAGGGGTGCAAGCGCATCACGCAAATGGTATTCACGCCGCTCACGGCTCATCAACTTGACTTCGGCTGTCGTCACATCCGGTGAGCCAGGTAATACATGCAAAGAACTGTTGGGCAGCTCCTCCAAAATATCAGCGGCATGAGCTTCGCCCAACAGCACATCCGTCAAGGTGACGGCTTGCCCGTGCTTTTCTAAACCAACACCCGTGGTGGCATTGCCTTGCGGATCCATATCCACCAGCAGGATACGGCGTTTCATGGCCGCTAAAGAGGCGGCTAAATTCACAGTGGTGGTGGTTTTGCCGACGCCGCCTTTTTGATTGGCAATGGCGATAACTCGCGTCATGAAATGGTTCTCGCTTATACGTGCTGTAATTCCAACAGATGCCGTTCCGCATCCAGACTGGGTACGTGCAGGGTGTGTTGCGCCATGACTTGCCAGCCACTGGGCAACGCTGCCAGTTCGCTGTCAGGGTAGCGCCCCTTCATCGCGTAGAGGATACCATTTTCGCAGGCATGTTTGCCGGTAAAGGTCACAAAATCCTGTAGGGAAGCGAAAGCCCGACTGATAATCGCGTCAAAACACCCGACAGGCTGCCAGCTTTCGACGCGCGTTTGGATCACGCTCACGTTAGACAAGCCCAACTCCAACACCGCTTGCTGCATGAAACGGGTTTTCTTGCCATTGGTGTCGAGCAAGGTGAATTGACGTTGCGGCTGAATGATCGCCAGCGGAATGCCCGGCAACCCTGCCCCGCTGCCGACGTCAAGGCAAGTCGTGCCCCGTAAATAGGGCGCAACACTGAGGCTATCCGCGATATGCAGAGATTGCATTTCAGCCGGATCACGCACCGCTGTCAGATTGTAAACTTTGTTCCAGCGTTGCAATAATTGCAGGTAACGGTTGAGCAATTGTTTTTCACGAGCATCCACCTCCATCCTTCAACCTGCCTTTTTCAAATGCACCAGCAATAAGGAAATCGCGGCGGGGGTAATGCCGGGAGTCCGCGCCGCTTGACCTACTGTCGCGGGGCGTTGCATTTGCAATTTCTGGCGCACTTCGTTGGACAGACCGCGTACTTGGGTGTAGTCCAACCAATCAGGCAAACGGGTTTCTTCGTGGCGACGCTGCTTATCGATTTCGTCGTGCTGGCGCTCAATGTATCCGGCGTATTTGCACTGAATTTCGACTTGTTCCGACACTTTTTCATCGGTCACGGGGCTGCCGACCGCTGGCAAACTGGTTAAGGCGGCATACGTGACATTGGGGCGGCGTAGCAGGTCGTGTAATTTGTAATCGCGTGACAATACATCGCCGAATACCCGCTGGCTGTCTTCGGCACTGACGGCTGAAGGTTGCAATACGGTGGCGCGTAGCCGTTGCTGTTCTTGTTCAATCGCTTCGCGCTTGTCACAAAATGCTGCCCAGCGCGTCTCATCGACCAAGCCTAGCTCGCGTCCTATTTCGGTCAAGCGCAAATCGGCGTTATCTTCGCGCAGCAATAAACGGTGTTCCGCGCGGCTGGTGAACATGCGGTACGGTTCTTTCGTGCCTAGCGTGATCAAATCATCAACCAATACGCCGAGGTAAGCTTGATCACGGCGCGGATACCAGCCGGACTTTTCTTGGGCGTATAAACCGGCGTTCAAGCCTGCGAGCAAACCTTGCGCGGCTGCCTCTTCGTAGCCCGTCGTGCCATTGATTTGCCCCGCGAAAAACAAACCCTGCACTGCTTTGGTTTCCAAGGTAGGCTTGAGATCACGCGGATCAAAGAAATCGTATTCGATCGCATAGCCGGGACGGGTGATATGCGCATTTTCTAAGCCTGCCATTGAGCGCACCAGCGCGTATTGCACATCAAACGGCAAGCTGGTGGAAATGCCGTTAGGGTAAACTTCGTGCGTGTCCAATCCTTCGGGTTCGATGAAAATCTGGTGGCGGTCTTTGTCGGCAAAGCGCACCACTTTGTCTTCAATCGACGGGCAATAGCGCGGACCAATACCTTCGATGACCCCCGAGTACATCGGCGAACGGTCTAAACCGCCACGGATAATCTCGTGGGTTTCGGTGTTGGTATAGGTGATGTAGCACGAAATTTGCGGCGGGTGTTCATCCACATTGCCCAGAAACGAAAATACGGGCGTGGGGGTATCGCCGGGCTGTTCTTCCAGCTTGCTGAAGTCGATACTGCGGGCATCAATGCGCGGTGGTGTACCCGTTTTCAGGCGATCCACGCGGAACGGCAGTTCTCGTAAACGTTGCGACAACGCAATCGAGGGCGGATCACCCGCACGTCCACCGGCATGATTGCTCAACCCAATGTGGATTTTACCTGCAAGAAACGTTCCTGATGTTAGCACCACAGCACGGGCAGAAAAGCTCAAGCCCATTTGGGTACGCACCCCAACAACTCGCTCCCCTTCCACCAGCAAATCATCCACGGCTTGCTGGAACATCTGCAAATTGGGCTGATTTTCGACGATGGTGCGAATCGCCGATTTGTAGCGAATGCGGTCAGCTTGGGCGCGAGTCGCCCGTACTGCTGCACCTTTGCTGGAATTGAGGATGCGGAATTGGATGCCACCACGGTCAGCCGCATGTGCCATTGCGCCGCCCATTGCATCGACTTCCTTGACCAGATGACCTTTGCCGATACCGCCGATAGCGGGGTTGCAGCTCATTGCGCCGATGGTTTCGATATTATGAGTCAGCAGTAAGGTGCGCTGCCCCATGCGGGCGGCGGCAAGCGCGGCTTCGGTTCCGGCGTGTCCGCCACCGATGACGATGACATCGAAAGATTGGGGGTAATGCATGATGCCCTGCTCCTTACATGTGAACGCTGCCAGCCTGCCCTGCTTCCGCCTGAATCCCCAGACGTGCAAACAGTTGCTGGTCATGATTCGCGGCGGGGTTATCAGTGGTCAATAATTTTTCGCCATAGAAAATCGAATTTGCACCGGCAAAAAAGCACCACGCCTGCATTTCATCGGTCATCTCGGTACGACCTGCGGAGAGGCGCACATAAGATTTCGGCATCATAATGCGGGCTACCGCCACGGTTCGGATAAACTCAAACGGATCGAGTTTTTCTACACCTGCTAATGGCGTGCCTTCGATTTTAACCAAATCGTTAATGGGCACCGACTCAGGGTGAAATTTCAGATTCGCCAGTTGCTGCAATAAACGCGCCCGATCTTGACGGGTTTCCCCCATGCCCAAAATACCGCCAGAACACACATTGATACCCGCATTGCGCACATGCTCCAGCGTATCCAAGCGGTCTTGAAAGGTACGCGTGGAAATCACGTTACCGTAAAATTCCGGCGAGGTATCAAGGTTATGATTGTAGTAATCCAACCCCGCATGTTTGAGACGCTCCGCCTGTCGGTCGGTCAACATGCCCAAGGTAACGCAGGTTTCCATCCCCAAGCCTTTCACCGCCTGCACCATTTCGATGACGCGCTCAAGATTTTTATCGGTAGGATTACGCCATGCAGCCCCCATGCAAAACCGGGTTGCACCTTGAGCTTGTGCGATTTGAGCGGAGTCGATCACTTCTTGCAAAGGCAGTAATTTCTCGCGCTCCAAGGAGGTATCGTTTTTTGCACTTTGTGAACAATAGCCGCAATCTTCCGGGCAAGCTCCGGTTTTAATACTCAACAAGGTGCTAATTTGCACTTGATTGGCAGGGAACTGCGCGCGATGCACTTGATGCGCCTTGAACATGAGGTCGCTAAACGGCATGGCTAACAAAGCATTAATTTCTTCGATGTGCCAATCATGACGTAATTCAGGCATTTTTCATTCCTCAGTGAAACGACGGCTTAACAGTATCTTGCCAAGTTTCACGATTGATTCGCAAGAGTTGGCGAACAGACAGGGGCACTAACACCGCAATACAGACAAGCCACAGTGCCCACCACCAATTTACAAAAAAATCGCCAGGGGCAAAGGTTAATACCGGCACCAAACCGCCTGCTAATCCATAATAATGGTAAGTAGCAATTTGCGTGTAGTAACCCACTCGCGGATTGGGGTGATGACGTAGCATTGCGTAAACCAATATTCCGGCGCCAAACCATAGAATAAACACCGGGAATGGAATCAGTACTGCTAAAAAATTGCCATAATAGAAAAACTTAGCCGTTTTGCGAGCGCTCTCTGCGGTCACTATTTGCGGATCATTTTGCATACTATCCCCTGAAAATAAGAAACGCAAAAAGGCCGAACAGTGTCGGCCTTCTCAGGAAGCGTAAAGCGATGCTTACTCGGCTGCGGCTTGTGCAGCGTCTGCTTCATCAACCAATGCAACATAAGCCATTGGCGCATTATCACCGGCGCGGAAACCGCACTTAATGATACGCAAATAACCACCTTGGCGCTCTTTAAAGCGTGGACCAAGATCATTAAAAAGCTTACCAACGATTTCTTTATCACGCAGGCGTGAAAAAATAATACGACGGTTGTGTACGGAATCTTCTTTCGCACGAGTGATCAGTGGCTCAGCTACACGGCGCAATTCTTTCGCCTTTGGCAGAGTTGTTTTGATCGTCTCGTGACGAAGCAGTGAGTTGGTCAAAGCTTGCAGCAGGGCTTTACGGGCGCTGCTATCGCGGCTTAATTGACGACCAGTATTACGGTGACGCATTTTCTATATCCTTCAAAACCCGTGGTTAAGCCACTTTGCTGTCACGGTGATCCAAACCTGCCGGAGGCCAGCTATCCAGCTTAGCGCCCAGTGTCAGACCATGCTGTGCCAGCACATCTTTAATTTCAGTCAAAGACTTTTTGCCCAGATTCGGAGTCTTCAGCAATTCAGTCTCAGTACGTTGTACGAGATCACCGATGTAGAACAGGTTCTCTGCTTTGAGGCAGTTAGCTGAACGTACAGTCAGCTCCAGGTCGTCAACCGGACGCAACAGAATCGGGTCAATTTCTGGTTGAGATTCTTCACGGCGAACCGGCTCATCAACACGCAGGTCGAAGAACACAGCCAATTGCTGTTGCAGAATCTGTGCTGCCATTCCAATGGACTCTTCCGCGTTGACGGAACCATCCGTTTGGATTTCCAGCACCAATTTATCCATGTCCGTGCGCTGCTCAACACGGGCGCTGTCTACATTGTAGGCAACGCGCGTAATCGGGCTGTAGCTGGCATCCAACACCAAAGTGCCTAACGGCAATTCAGGGGAGTCTGGGCCACGGCGTACCGATGCTGGTTGATAACCACGACCACGGGTAATGGTCAGGCTCATTTCCAGATCAGTGTCGTCCTTAGTGATGTGTGCAATCACATGACTGGGATTAATAATGTCCACGTCATGGTCGCGCTCAATATCCGCCGCAGTAACAACACCTTTGCCTTTCTTTTTCAAAGTCAAGGTTGCTTCGTCGCGGGCATTCAAGCGGATTGCCAAATTTTTGAGATTCAATAGAATCTCAACCACGTCTTCTTGTACACCCTCAATGCTGGTGTATTCGTGTACTACGCCACTGATTTGCACTTCCGTCACCGCGCTGCCCGGAATAGAAGACAATAAAATGCGGCGCAAGGCATTACCCAACGTGTGACCAAAACCGCGCTCTAATGGCTCAAGCGTAATGCGATAGGTATTTAAACCTGTCTCTTGCACATGAACATTGCGTGGTTTCAGCAATTCTGTTGTTTTCGAGGTCATACTTTTCCTCTCGAACGAATCGATGATTACTTGGAGTACAATTCCACGATCAGGGATTCATTAATTTCGGCTGGCAGATCGCTACGGTCTGGTACAGATTTAAATGTACCTGACAATCCCTTAGAATCAACATCAACCCATGATGGGAAGCCTAGTTGTTCGGCTACAGCAACAGAGTCCTGTATACGGGTTTGCTTCTTGGACTTTTCACGAACCGCTACGACATCACCGGCTTTAACCTGGTAGGATGGGATGTTCACTGATTGACCGTTAACAGTAATAGCCTTGTGGCTAACCAGTTGACGGGATTCAGCGCGGGTAGAACCGTAACCCATGCGGTAAACGACGTTATCAAGACGGCATTCCAGCAACTTCAACAGATTTTCACCCGTGGAACCTTTGCGGCGTGCTGACTCTTTAAAGTAGTTGCTGAATTGACGTTCCAGTACACCGTACATACGGCGAACTTTTTGCTTTTCGCGCAACTGAACACCGTAGTCAGACAAACGGGCTTTATTTTCGCCGTGCTGACCCGGAACTTTGTCCAGTTTACATTTCTTTTCGAGGGAAACACTGCGGCTTTTCAGGAAAAGGTCAGTGCCTTCGCGTCTGCTCAGTTTGCAGGTAGGGCCAATATAACGTGCCATATGACTATCTCCTACACACGACGTTTCTTAGGTGGACGGCAGCCGTTGTGCGGGATCGGCGTTACATCCACAATGCTGTTAATTCTGAAGCCAACGCTGTTCAGGGCACGTACCGCGGATTCACGACCAGGCCCTGGACCTTTGACTTCAACATCAAGGTTTTTCAAGCCGTAATCTTTTGCTGCGTTACCCGCACGTTCAGCAGCAACCTGCGCCGCAAACGGGGTACTTTTACGTGAACCACGGAAACCAGAGCCACCAGAAGTAGCCCATGCCAGCGCGTTGCCTTGGCGGTCGGTGATAGTCACAATTGTGTTGTTAAATGATGCATGGACGTGTGCAACACCGTCAGTGACAGTTTTCTTGACCTTCTTACGAAGGTTAACAGTTGCACCTTTTCTAGGCTGTCTTGCCATTACTTACTCTACCTGCAATCTATGTATTATTTGCGAATAGGACGACGCGGGCCTTTACGGGTACGCGCGTTAGTCTTGGTACGCTGACCGCGCATCGGCAGGCCACGTCTGTGGCGAATGCCACGATAGCAACCCATGTCCATCAAACGTTTGATTGACATGGAAACTTCACGACGTAAGTCACCTTCAACTAGGAGCTTACCTACTTCAAGACGCAAACGTTCAACTTGATCTTCACTGAGGTCACGAATTTTGGTGCTTGGCACTACATCCGCTGCCTTACAAATATCAGCAGCACGTGGACGACCAACACCATAAATAGCGGTCAAACCGATTACTACGTGCTTACTAACAGGAAGATTGATACCCGCAATACGAGCCATTAAAATCTCTCCAGACTACCGGGAAAACGGGCGATTGTGCCAGAACCCCTTTTAATTATCAACCTAAATCGACTCTTAACCTTGACGCTGTTTGTGGCGCGGGTCAGAACAGATAATACGAACCACACCGTGTCTGCGAACTACACGGCAATTGCGGCACAATTTTTTAACTGAAGCACGAACCTTCATGATAAAAACCTCTTGAAATAATCAAATCAGCGCACAGTGCCGGGGCGTGTCTGCGCTTTGAAATTGGCCTTTTTCATCAGACCTTCGTATTGGTGTGACATCATGTGTGCTTGTAATTGAGACAAAAAGTCCATGACGACAACCACGATGATCAGCAATGAAGTACCTCCAAAATAGAAAGGTACTTTCCAAACCAGAATCAGAAATTCAGGCAGCAGGCAAACCAATGTAATGTAAATAGCACCAACCCCAGTTAATCGGGTCATGACACCATCGATGTATTTAGATGTTTGTTCACCCGGCCTAATCCCCGGAATAAAAGCACCCGCTTTTTTCAGATTATCTGCCGTCTCACGTGAGTTGAAGACCAACGCAGTATAGAAAAAGCAAAAGAATACAATTGCGGTCGCATAGAGTAACACATAAACGGGCTCACCGGGCTTTAACATATCAAAAAAGCCTTTCAACCAACCCATACCCTCTGCATTACCAAACCATTGCCCCAGCGTTGCAGGAAACAAAATAATACTGGAAGCAAAAATGGGTGGGATAACACCGGCCATATTCAACTTCAGAGGCAGGTGGCTGGACTGCGCTTGCATCATTTTACGACCTTGCTGACGGTTAGCATAATTGACCGTGATGCGACGTTGACCACGTTCAACAAAGATAACCAATGCGGTTACTGCTAACACCAATAACAGCAATGCAATTACAAACAAAGAATGTAATTCGCCGGTATTCACCAACTCCAATGTGCCGCCAATAGCAGCAGGCAACCCAGCAACGATACCCGCGAAAATGATCAAAGAAATGCCATTACCAATACCACGCTCAGTAATTTGTTCGCCCAACCACATTAAGAAGAGCGTACCTGTTACCAGAGTGACAACTGTCGTAATCGTGAAACCGATACCGGGGTTCAAAGCAATGGTTTGACCATTGCCCGCATCAGTGCCACCTAAGGCAATCGCCACTCCAAAGCTTTGGAACAACGCCAAAACCACAGTGCCGTAACGCGTGTATTGCGTGATCTTACGGCGACCAGATTCGCCTTCTTTCTTGATTTGCTCCAAAGTCGGAACAACCGTCGCCATCAACTGCATAATGATGGAAGCTGAGATATACGGCATAATCCCTAACGCAAATACGCTCAAGCGCTCTAATGCACCGCCTGAGAACATATTAAAAACGCCGAGAATTGTACCGTTATTCTGGTCGAAAAATTGCGCCATGGCCGCAGGATTTACACCAGGAACAGGAATATAGGTACCAATGCGGTAAACGATCAACGCCAGCAGCACGAAAACTAGCCGCTGGCGGATTTCAACCATGTTTCCAAAGCCCCCAAGGGAACCTGTAGGGTTCTTGCGCATATTGTTTATCCGTTATTCTTCGATTGTGCCGCCTGCGGCTTCGATCGCGGCACGTGCGCCCTTGGTAACGCCAACACCCTTTACAGTGACTGCTTTCGCAACTTCACCGGAAAGAATGATTTTAGCTTGCAAGGTACGCGCATCAACCACATTCGCAGCAATCAGACCAGCCAGATCAATAACATCGCCTTCGACCAATGCCAATTCGTTCAAACGAACTTCGGCGGTGCGCTGACCAATGCGTGACGTAAAACCAAACTTAGGCAGACGACGATGCATAGGCATCTGACCACCCTCGAAACCCTTACGGTGATGGAAACCACCTTTACGGGATTTTTGACCTTTGTGACCACGACCAGCAGTCTTACCCAGACCAGAGCCAATACCACGGCCTACACGGGTGCGCTCAGGGCGGCTACCCAATTCAGGTTGTAGCGTATTTAATTTCATCTTAAGCTTCCTCAACCTTGAGCATGTAGGAAATCTTGTTGATCATGCCACGGTTTTCAGGGGTATCAATCACAGTAATTGTATTGTGAATCTTACGGATACCAAGGCCACGCGCACACTGCTGATGGGCTTTCAGGCGACCATTCAGACTGCGGTATAACGTCACTTTGAGTTGTTTCGCGGAAGTCATTGTTTACCCCTTAATGTCTGCAACGGCTTTACCACGTTTCGCCGCAATCATCTCAGGTGATTGCATTGAACCCAGTGCAGCGATCGTAGTGCGAACTACATTGCCTGCATTACGTGTGCCTTGGCATTTGGACAGTACGTTACGTACCCCCGCCACTTCCAGAACCGCACGCATCGCACCACCGGCGATAACGCCTGTACCTTCAGAAGCGGGCTGCATGTAAATACGTGCTGCGCCCTGTTCGTATTTGATAGGGTATTGCAACGTACCGTCTACCAAAGAAACTGTCACCATGTTACGACGTGCTTGATCCATTGCTTTCTGGATAGCAGCAGGCACTTCACGCGCCTTACCGTAACCAAAACCCACGCGACCATTGCCATCGCCCACTACGGTCAACGCAGTGAAACTCATGATGCGACCACCTTTAACCGTCTTAGCAACGCGGTTAACTTTAACCAACTTTTCTTGCAAGCCGTCGGACGGTGCTGATGTATGTTCTGCCTTCGCCATGATAAATCCTTAGAATTTCAGACCGGCTTCACGAGCGCTATCTGCCAGCGCCTTGATGCGACCATGATATTTAAAACCAGAGCGATCAAAAGCAACCGCGTCAATACCTTTTGCCAATGCACGCTCAGCAACCAACTTGCCCACTGCGATAGCAGCAGCAACGTTGCCTGAGTAGTCCAGACCTGCTTTCAGGTCTTTATCCAGCGTGGAAGCTGAAGCCAGTACTTGAGAACCATCAGAAGTCACCACTTGTGCATAGATATGCAGAGAAGTACGGTGAATACTCAGACGGTTAACACGCAACTCACGCATTTTCATGCGGCTACGCTTACCACGACGGATGCGGGATGTTTTCTTGTCCATCTTTAGTTCACCTTACTTCTTCTTCTTGGTCTCTTTGCGCAGAATAACTTCGTCTGAATACTTCACACCTTTACCTTTGTAAGGCTCTGGTGGACGGTATGCACGAACTTCTGCCGCAACTTGACCAACTTTCTGCTTATCGCTACCACGGATCAGAATTTCTGTCTGACTAGGGGTTTCGACCGTAATGCCTTCTGGCATATCGTGTACCACAGGGTGGGAAAAACCCAAGCTGAGATTTAATTTATTGCCTTGAGCTTGAGCACGATAACCGACCCCAACCAACTGCAATTTTTTCTCAAAGCCTTGGCTAACGCCAATCACCATGTTGTTTGCCAATGCGCGTGTAGTACCCGCTAATGCCCAACCAGCAGAATCGCCGTCACGCTTAGCTTTAAACTTCAGTACATTGTCTTCTTGTGAAACTTCTACAGCATCGTGCACTGCGAAATCAAAAGAGCCTTTGCCGCCTTTGACTTTCAGGCTTTGCCCGCTGATGCTAACTTCTACGCCTTTCGGCACAGTCAGCGCTTTCTTTGCAATTCTAGACATTTCAAAGCCCGCCTTTATTCAACCGTGCAAATGACTTCGCCACCCTGGCCAGAAGCCTTGGCGACGCGACCACTCATGACACCTTTGGATGTGGAAACGATAGAAACACCGTAACCACCCATAACTGTTGGCAGCTCATCTGCACCACGGAAGATACGCAGACCGGGGCGGCTGATACGTTTCACCTTGGTGATAACCGGCTTACCCTGAAAATACTTCAGTTTAACCGTTGTAACAGGCTTACCATCGACAGCATCTGTTGCAAATTCAGCAACATAACCTTCGCTTTGTAATACTTCTAGAATCGCCGTTTTCTGTTTAGAAGACGGAAATTTAACGCTCGCCTTGGTTGCCATTTGACCGTTACGAATGCGGGTCAGCATGTCGGCGATAGGATCACTCATACTCATTTTGCTTCTCCTTTACCAACTTGCTTTGGTCAAACCAGGCACATCGCCACGCATGGCAGCTTCGCGCAATTTATTACGGCACAGACCGAATTTGCGGTAAACAGCATGTGGACGACCAGTCAGACGGCAACGGGTCATTTGACGAACCGGGCTGCTATCACGTGGTAACTTTTGCAGCTTTTCGTTAGCTTCCATCACAGCTTCAAACGAGCTGTCGGGGCTGCTAATGATAGCTTTCAGTTCATCACGCTTAGCTGCGAATTTTGCGACAGCAGCAGTACGGCGTGTTTCACGAGCGATCATGGATTTCTTAGCCATGTGATCTTATCCTCTTACTGCTGACGGAAAGGGAATTTGAATGCTTCGAGCAGCGCTTTCCCTTCTTCGTTATTTTTTGCGGTGGTCGCAATCGTAATGTTCATACCACGCAGGACATCAATTTTATCGTACTCGATCTCTGGGAAGATGATCTGTTCTTTGATGCCCATATTGTAGTTACCACGACCATCAAAGGCACGAGCATTGAGACCACGAAAGTCACGGATACGGGGGATGGAAATATTAACGAGACGGTCAATGAACTCGTACATTTTCTCGCCACGAAGCGTTACCATGCAGCCAATCGGCCAACCGTCACGAATTTTGAAACCCGCCACTGATTTACGGCTCAGTGTCACCACAGGTTTTTGACCTGCGATCTTAGACATATCACCTGTTGCATGTTCAATAATCTTCTTATCACCGACAGCTTCACCCAAACCCATGTTCAGGCTGACTTTCACTAGCTTCGGCACTTCCATCACATTGCTGTACCCGAACTTGTCCATCAATTCCTTGATGACAGTATCGCGGTAATACTGTTGCAGTCTCGACATTTTACACCTTAAGCGTCTACGCGCTCACCATTGGACTTAAAGACACGGATTTTCTTACCATCGTCCAGGAGCTTGAATCCAACGCGGTCACCCTTGCCAGTGGCAGGATTGACCAGCATCACATTTGAAGTATCCATCGGCATTTCTTTTTCGATAATGCCACCTTGAACACCTGCATTTGGGTTAGGCTTAACGTGTTTTTTAACACGGTTAATGCCTTGAACCAAAACCTTACCTTCGTCTACCAACACCTGCATGATCTTGCCGCGACGGCCTTTATCTTTGCCGGTGATGACAACTACTTCGTCATTGCTGCGAATTTTACGCATTTCGTCACCTACTTCTGTCGTTGCAGTCTTACAGCACTTCAGGTGCCAGAGAAATAATCTTCATGAACTTTTCACCACGCAATTCGCGAGTGACAGGCCCAAAAATACGTGTGCCGATGGGGTCAAGCTTATTATTCAGCAAGACAGCGGCGTTACCATCAAAACGAATCTTAGAGCCGTCATTACGACGCACACCGTGAGCAGTACGCACGATGACAGCGTTGTAAACGTCGCCCTTCTTAACTTTACCGCGCGGAATCGCATCTTTAATGCTGACTTTGATGATGTCACCAATGCCTGCATAACGACGATGAGAACCGCCCAGAACTTTGATGCACATAACTCGTTTGGCACCACTGTTATCTGCAACTTGCAGAATGGATTGCATCTGGATCATTTACGTTCTCCGTCCCTTATGCTTGGCCTGGGGCGCGTTCAACAACTTTGATCAAGGTCCAGTGCTTTGTTTTAGACAAAGGACGGCATTCCTTGAACATTACGGTATCACCTTCACGACATTCATTGTTTTCGTCGTGAACATGGTATTTTTTAGAACGCTTAATGAACTTACCGTACATTGGGTGCTTTACTTGACGTTCCATCAGCACCACGATTGACTTGTCCATCTTGTTACTGACTACACGACCCATCAGGCTGCGTTCAACTTTTGCTTCTTCGCTAACAGTCATCGTTATTCACCTGCCACTTGCTTTTGTGCAAGCACTGTCTTGATACGGGCAATCTGACGACGCACACGCTTCACTTCGGAAGGACGTGATAACTGGCCAGCGGCTTTTTGCATACGCAGCTTAAACTGCTCCTTCAGGTTTTCTACCAGCTCAGTTTTGAGCTCAGTAGCTGATTTTTGCTTAAGTTCTGCTGCGTTCATCACATCACCTGACGGGAAACAAATGTAGTCTTAACCGGCAGTTTTGCAGAAGCAAGACGGAAAGCCTCACGTGCAATTTCTTCTGCCACACCTTCAATTTCGTAGAGAACCTTGCCGGGCTGAACCAGTGCCACCCAGTATTCAACGTTCCCTTTACCTTTACCTTGACGAACTTCCAACGGTTTTTTGCTGATTGGCTTGTCCGGGAACACGCGAATCCAGATTTTACCGCCACGACGGACATAACGATTGATGGCACGACGTGCCGATTCAATTTGACGCGCTGTCAAGCGACCGCGCTCTACCGTTTTCAGCCCGAAGTCGCCGAAGCTAACTTTGCTGCCCGCTAATGCTAGACCACGGTTGCGGCCTTTCATCTGTTTGCGGAATTTGGTTCTCTTGGGTTGTAACATCTCAAACCTCTATCACTTCTTCTTTCTGCCTTGACCTTGGTTTTGTTGACCTTGGTTTTGGCTAGATTGCTGTTTCTGTTCCAGGTCGAAGACTTCGCCCTTGTAGATCCAAACCTTGACACCGATGATTCCATAGGTGGTTAGCGCTTCGGCAGTTGCGTAGTCAATGTCAGCGCGCAGGGTATGCAATGGTACACGACCTTCGCGGAAAAACTCAGTCCGCGCAATTTCCGCACCGTTCAAACGGCCTGCCACACAAACTTTGATACCCAACGCACCCAGACGCATCGCGTTCGCCACTGCACGCTTAGCAGCACGACGGAACATGATACGACGTTCAAGCTGGCTGGCAATGCTCTCTGCCACCAATTGGGAGTCCAATTCAGGCTTACGAATTTCTTCGATATTCAGCTTCACATTGTTGATGTGCAAGCCCAGCTTAGCGGCTGTTTCTGCACGCAGCTTCTCAATATCTTCGCCTTTCTTACCAATAACAACACCCGGACGCGCGGTGTGAATGGTGATAAAAGCAGACTTTGCGGGACGCTCAATTTGAATACGGCTAACTGAAGCTTCTTTCAGTCTTTTCTTCAAGAATGTGCGCACTTCCAAATCTTTAAACAGGAAGTCGGCATAGTCCTTGCCTTCAGCGTACCACTTAGAGCGCCAGTCGGTGGCGATACCAAGACGAATGCCGGTTGGATTTACTTTCTGACCCATACTAAACCTTACTTCTCGCCTACAGCGACGGTAATGTGACTGGTACGCTTAAGGATGCGGTTAGCACGACCTTTAGCACGCGGCATGATACGCTTCATGGTTGGACCTTGATCAACGAATACACTCTTAATGCACAATTCGTCCACATCAGCACCGTCATTGTGTTCAGCGTTAGCAATCGCAGACTCCAGAACTTTCTTCAACATCGCCGCACCTTTTTTCGGGCTAAACGCCAGAATATTCAGTGCCTTATCCACCGGCAGCCCACGAATCTGATCAGCGACCAGTCGGCACTTCTGAGGTGAAATGCGTGCGAAACGCAATTTTGCAGCAACTTCCATTTCGACCTCTTACTTCGACTTTTTGTCGGCAACGTGACCACGATAAGAGCGGGTCAGTGCAAACTCACCCAACTTATGGCCTACCATATTTTCATTAACCAGCACCGGAATATGCTGCTTGCCATTATGTACTGCCACAGTCAAGCCGATGAATTCGGGCAGGATCATGGAGCGGCGCGACCATGTTTTGATTGGACGACGATCGTTAGCCGCTTTAGCAGTTTCAATCTTCTTCATCAGGTGATGGTCAACGAAAGGGCCTTTTTTGAGTGAACGTGGCACTGTGTAATCCTCTTACTTCTTGTTCCGGCGACGGACAATCATATTGTCAGTACGTTTGTTGCTACGAGTCTTGTAACCCTTGGTTGGAACACCCCAAGGAGTAACAGGGTGACGACCACCAGAGGTACGACCCTCACCACCACCGTGTGGATGGTCTACTGGGTTCATAACCACACCACGAACGGTAGGACGGACACCGCGCCAGCGCTTTGCACCCGCTTTACCCAGCTTAATCAAGGCATGTTCGGAATTACCGACTTCACCAATGGTTGCGCGGCAGTCAATCGGAACTTTACGCATTTCACCTGAACGCAAACGAATGGTGGCATAAGCACCTTCACGCGCCACCAATTGAGCAGAAGCACCAGCACTACGCGCTAATTGCGCACCCTTGCCTACTTTCATTTCAATGCAGTGGATCACACTACCGACCGGAATATTCCGCATTGGCAGGCAGTTACCGACAGCAATCGGCGCATGAACACCAGAAACAACTTCTGCATCAGCACTCAAGCCTTTCGGAGCAATAATGTAACGGCGCTCACCATCAGCGTACAACAACAATGCAATATTGGCGCTACGGTTAGGGTCATACTCCAAACGCTCAACACGCGCTGGAATATCATCTTTACGACGCTTAAAATCAACGAGACGGTAGTGTTGACGATGACCACCACCCACATGACGAACAGTAATGCGACCAGTGTTGTTACGACCGCCACTTTTACGCTTATTTTCCAACAAGCTCTTACAAGGTTCGCCCTTGTGTAATTCTTTATTAACAACCTTAACCTGGAAGCGACGCCCTGGGGAGGTTGGTTTTGCCTTAACGACTGCCATGATTCACCCTTGCCTTATTCTACTGCCGCAT
The DNA here is from genome assembly GCA_022828425.1 of Candidatus Thiothrix sulfatifontis. Classification (NCBI taxonomy): domain Bacteria; kingdom Pseudomonadati; phylum Pseudomonadota; class Gammaproteobacteria; order Thiotrichales; family Thiotrichaceae; genus Thiothrix; species Candidatus Thiothrix sulfatifontis. The sequence goes on along the minus strand of CP094685.1, from coordinate 1,207,604 downwards.
CCAAAGAAAAACCTTCGGACAGGCTCACATAAGCCTTTTTCCAATCGCTACGATGACCGGCGCGACGTCCAAAATTCTTTTGCTTGCCTTTTACATTGATGGTACGAACCTGATCAACTTTGACTTCAAATAAAGTCTCGACAGCATCCTTAATTTCTTGTTTAGTTGCTGTTTTGGCAACCTTAAACACGTACTGGTTTGCTTTTTCAGTAGCACGGACAGTTTTTTCCGTTACCCGTGGCGCAACCAAAACATGATAGAGACGTTCCATACTCATGCCAGCCACTCCTGAATTTTGCTTACTGCGCCAGTAGTCACCACAACTTTTTGGTGGCCTACCAAGCTAACTGGATTCAAACCAGCAACAGTCGCCACTTCACAGTGAGGAATGTTACGAGCAGAAAGCAACACATTAACATCATCCACATCAGACACCAGCAACACGTCGTTGGAACCATACTCTTTCAGCTTTGCCAGCATTAACTTGGTTTTAGGCTCTTCAATGTTGAATGAATCTACCACCACGAAACGCTCCTGACGCACTAGCTCAGAGAAGATGGCACGCATGGCTGCACGGTACATTTTTTTATTCAGCTTCTGCGTAAAATCACGCGGACGCGCTGCAAAAGACTTACCACCTGTGCGCCACAACGGGCTACGAATACTACCCGCACGCGCACGACCAGTACCTTTCTGTTTAAAAGGCTTGCAGCCACCACCGCTCACATCTGAACGGGTTTTCTGCGCTTTAGTACCAGCACGACCCGCTGCCATATAAGCAACAACCGCCTGATGCACCAAACCTTCGTTAAATTCGCGTGCAAAAATCTCGTCGCTTACTGCGACCGAGCCACCATTTGCAATCTGTAATTCCATTGCTGCCACCTTTATGCCTTGACCGACAGCTTGACAACCACATCGCCGTTAGTAGCGCCTGGAACAGCACCCTTAACCAACAACAGATTGCGCTCAGCGTCTACACGTACCACTTGCAGATTCTGGGCAGTACGCTGTACAGCACCCATATGACCAGCCATTTTTTTGCCTGGGAATACCCGGCCTGGCGTTTGGTTCTGACCAATGGAACCCGGAACTCGGTGCGACAAAGAGTTACCATGCGTGCGGTCTTGACCAGCAAAATGGTGACGCTTCAAAACACCAGCAAAGCCTTTACCCTTGCTAACGCCAGTCACATCAACCATTTGACCTGCTTCAAACATGCTGACTGCCAACTCAGCACCCAGTTCGTAGCCTGACGCATCATCAATGCGCGACTCACGAACATTGGTACCAGCAGGCACGCTCGCCTTGGCAAAATGACCAGCTTCCGATTTGGAAACGCGGGAAGATTTTTTCTCACCTGTAGATAACTGGATGGCATTGTAACCATCTGTTTCTACCGTCTTGACTTGTGACACGCGGTTTGCCGCAATCTCAAGCACAGTGACGGGGGTTGAACCTCCATCTTCACCGTATATCCGGGTCATACCTACTTTGCGACCCAGCAGACCGATAGCCATTTGCATACCTCTTCGAATTACTCACACCGAGCAACTTTCATTCTGTCTTTTAGAAAAACTCGGCTCGACCTAGGTCGAGCCGTGGAAAGCCGCGCATTATAGCAGAAAAATCTCTGCCGTTAAGTCTTTTTTTACAAATCAGTTAAGCTTGATTTGTACATCAACGCCCGCAGCCAAATCCAGCTTCATCAGAGCATCAACAGTCTTGTCAGTCGGATCAATAATATCCATCAGACGCTTGTAAGTACGGATCTCATACTGGTCACGCGCGTCTTTATCAACGTGCGGGGAAACCAGAATGGTGTAACGCTCGATACGTGTAGGCAAAGGAATTGGCCCTTTGACACGCGCACCCGTCCGCTTAGCTGTTTCAACGATCTCAGTCGCAGAACGATCAATTAAGCGATGATCGAATGCTTTCAGGCGAATACGGATTCTTTGATCAGACATAACTATTACTCAATAATTTTAGCAACAACATCGGTGCTGACAGTATCAACACCTTCACGGATCGCAAAACGCAGACCGTCTTTCATTTCAAATGCAAACAGTACCGACACACAAAAGCATCGTTACTCACCTTTTACTTTTCTTATCACCGCTTGCGTCACGGCAGCAGGCGCATCTGCATAGCGCACAAACTCCATGCTGTAAGCAGCGCGACCTTGGGTAGCAGAACGCAGGTCAGTTGCATAACCAAACATTTCACCCAGCGGCACTTCTGCTCGCACCACCAAACTGCCGCTTTCTTCATCCATGCCTTGAATGACACCACGACGGCGGTTCAGATCACCGATAACATCGCCCATATACTCATCAGGCGTAGTCACTTCAACCTTCATCACTGGCTCTAACAGAGCCGGTGCCGCATCCATGACTCCCTGACGAAGTGCTATAGAGCCTGCAATTTTAAATGCCATTTCACTGGAATCGACATCATGATAAGACCCGTCAAACAAGGTAACTTTCATGTCGACCAGCGGGAAACCGACCAATACGCCGTTACCCATTTGTTCTTGCACACCTTTGTCGACGGCTGGCACGAATTCTTTCGGCACTACACCACCCACCAAGGCATTTTCAAATTTGTAGCCTTCTGCTTCACCGAGCGGCTCAAGACGCAGCCAAACGTGACCATACTGCCCGCGCCCACCGGACTGACGTACAAACTTACCTTCAACCTCGACCGTTTTACGGATGGTTTCACGGTAAGCCACTTGTGGTGCGCCCACGTTGCAGTTGACTTTAAACTCACGCAGCATCCGATCCACGATGATTTCCAAGTGCAACTCGCCCATACCGGCGATAATAGTCTGCCCGGTTTCCTCATCAGTACGCACCCGGAACGAGGGGTCTTCTTGCGCGAGTTTACTCAGCGCAATGCCCATGCGTTCTTGGTCAGCCTTGGACTTTGGCTCCACCGCAACTGCGATAACCGGCTCAGGGAAATCCATCTTTTCCAAGGTGATGACGCGATTCATGTCGCACAGCGTATCGCCCGTTGTCACGTCCTTCAAACCGACAGCCGCCGCAATATCACCGGCACGTACTTCATCAATGTCTTCACGTGCATTCGAGTGCATTTGCACCAAACGCCCAATGCGCTCGCGCTTACCTTTTACAGGATTGTAGACAGCACTTTGTGATGTCAACACGCCAGAATATACCCGGAAAAACGTCAATGTCCCCACAAAGGGGTCAGTCGCAATCTTGAAAGCTAATGCAGCAAACGGCTCATCATCACTCGCATGACGCTCCGCTTCAGTTTCTGCTTTATCGCCCAGATGCCCCTTAATCGCAGGCACATCCAACGGTGAAGGCATCAACTCAACAATCTTGTCGAGTGCTGCTTGCACGCCCTTATTCTTAAAGGCCGAACCACAGGTCATCGGGATAATTTCAAGGCTAATGGTACGCTTGCGCAAACCAGCAACAATCTCTTCAGCAGACAAATCCCCTTCTTCGAGGTATTTGTCCATCAATACATCATCGGCTTCGGCAGCAGCCTCTACCATTTTCTCGCGCCATTCCTGACAAGACGCCACCATATCCGCCGGAATATCAACAGCTTCGTAGGTAACACCTTTATCGGCGTCATTCCACATGATCGCCTTCATGCGAATCAAGTCAACCACACCGACGAAATCTTCTTCTGCCCCAATCGGCAGTTGTAACGGCACAGGATTAGCGTTCAGCTTACTCTTCAACTGCTCGTAAACACGCAGGAAATTTGCACCAGAACGATCCATTTTATTGACGAAAGCCATGCGCGGCACATGATACTTATTCGCCTGCCGCCACACCGTTTCCGACTGCGGCTGCACACCGCCGACGGCACACAACACAAACATTGCGCCATCCAACACCCGCAAAGAACGCTCCACTTCAATGGTGAAGTCAACGTGCCCCGGCGTGTCGATAATATTGATACGGTGCAGCGGAAACTGTTTATCCATACCCGACCAAAAACAAGTGGTAGCAGCGGAGGTAATGGTTATACCACGCTCACGCTCCTGCTCCATCCAGTCCATGGTCGCAGCGCCATCATGCACTTCCCCGATCTTATGAGACACACCCGTGTAAAACAAGATGCGCTCGGTGGCAGTGGTTTTGCCCGCATCAATGTGTGCCATGATGCCGATATTACGGTACTGCTCAATGGGGGTGCTACGTGCCACTGATGGTCACTCTTATCATTACCAGCGGAAGTGTGCGAAGGCTTTATTAGCCTCTGCCATGCGATGCACGTCTTCACGCTTCTTCACAGCCGTACCACGCTTCTCAGAAGCATCCATCAACTCACCTGCCAACTTACGCGCCATGGATTTTTCACCACGCTTGCGAGCCGCATCAATCAACCAACGCATCGCCAGCGCATTTTGACGTGAAGGACGTACTTCAACGGGCACTTGGTAAGTAGCACCACCGACACGGCGGGATTTAACTTCTACCGCTGGGCGGACGTTATCCAGTGCATATTCCAGCACTTCAATACCGTCGCCGCCTTTCTTGCCAGCAATTTCAGTCAAGGCGCCGTAAATGATTTTTTCAGCGGCAGACTTTTTACCATCTTGCATAATGGCATTCATGAATTTAGTCAGCAATTGGCTTCCGAACTTAGGATCAGGCAGCACGATGCGTTTGGGGACTTCTCTTCTTCTAGGCATGATTCATATCACCAGTGAATTACTTCTTAGGACGCTTCGTGCCGTACTTGGAACGAGCCTGTTTACGGTTTTTGACACCCTGTGTATCCAAACTACCACGAACGGTGTGGTAACGAACACCCGGAAGGTCTTTTACACGACCGCCGCGAATCAGTACAACCGAGTGTTCCTGGAGATTATGGCCTTCACCACCGATATAACTGGTGACTTCAAAACCATTGGTCAGACGCACACGAGCAACCTTACGCATAGCGGAGTTCGGCTTTTTAGGCGTGGTTGTATAAACACGGGTGCAAACACCACGGCGCTGCGGACAAGCCTCTAGCGCTGGCACCTTGCTTTTCTCTACTTTGCTTTGGCGCGGTTTACGCACCAATTGGTTTACTGTTGCCATATCCTGAAATTATCTCCTGGAATCACGAGGAATCTGCTTGGCTTGCCTTGTCCCCATAAAGAAGTTAGACCGGAAATCGGTCTACTTAAGGAGGCAAGATTCTAGGGATCGGAAAGCCTCCTGTCAAGGAGGTTTTCTCGATTGTTACGTCTTCAACTAAGATTAATCGTCTGAACCCATGTCCAACGGCTCACCGAAGCTAATGGTTTCAGTGGATACCGGACGTTCATAAGCGAATTCATTGCGCTGGCTACGGCGATCGTCATGGTAGGCCAAGCCCGTACCCGCCGGAATCAAACGCCCCACAATGACGTTTTCTTTCAAGCCGCGCAACTCATCACGCGCACCGCGTACCGCAGCCTCAGTCAGAACCCGTGTGGTCTCTTGGAAGGACGCCGCCGACACAAAGGAGTCCGTTACCAAGGATGCTTTGGTAATGCCCATCAGCAGCCGCTCGTAAACGATTTTGAGCTTGCCTTCTTGATCCAAACGTTTGTTTTCTTCCACCACGCGCCAGTAGTCGGTTTGTTCGCCGCGCAGGAATTTGCTATCACCCGGATCAATCACGTCAACCTTGCGCATCATCTGACGCACAATGACCTCGATGTGTTTGTCGTTGATTTTTACACCCTGCAAACGGTAAACAGCTTGAATTTCACGCGCTTGGTATTCCGCCAGTGCAGTCGCACCCAACAAGCGCAGAATGTCATGCGGATTCGGCTCACCGTCGGCGATTACCTCACCACGGTTGAGTTTCTCACCTTCGAACACATCCAGATTACGCCACTTCGGAATCAGTTCTTCGTAATGCTCACCGTCTTCGCCGGTGATAATGACACGCTGCTTGCCTTTGGTTTCTTTACCGAAGGAGATTGTGCCGGTTTTTTCTGCCAGAATCGCGCCATCTTTTGGCTTACGTGCTTCAAACAAGTCCGCAACCCGTGGCAAACCACCCGTGATGTCACGTGTTTTAGAGGATGCTTGCGGCAGACGTGCCACAACCTCACCGACCTGTACGGTTGCACCGTTGGTGGAACTCACGATGGCGCCCGCAGGCAAGGGGTATTGCACTGGAATCTTTGTGCCTTCAAAGAACACGCTATCGCCGCGTTCATCCAGCAAACGCACGGTTGGGCGCAATTCACGACCGGCGGTAGGACGGTTTTTAGGATCCATGACTTCGATGGAGGACAAACCTGTCATTTCGTCCACTTTGGTCTGCACCGTGACATTATCAATGAAGTCACTAAAACTGACCTGACCCGCTACCTCGGAAATAATCGGGTGGGTATGCGGATCCCACGTTGCTACTTCCTGACCAGCGACCACTTTGTCGTAATGGTCAATCGTCAACAGCGCACCGTAGGTCAACTTGTAACGCTCTTTATCGCGCCCATTTTCATCGACCACGCCCAGTTCGCCGGAACGCGATACCACCACCAATTTGCCGTCTTTGTTGCGCACCGTTTTCACGTTGAGCAAATGCACCTGACCGCTGGACTTGACCGCAATGCTGCTTTCTGCCGCCGACCGGCTTGCCGCACCCCCGATGTGGAAGGTACGCATGGTCAACTGAGTACCCGGTTCACCGATGGATTGCGCCGCAATGACCCCGACAGCCTCACCCTTGTTGACAATATGCCCACGAGCAAGGTCACGACCGTAGCATTTCGCGCACACACCGTAACGGGTTTCGCAGGTAATCGCTGAACGTACCACGATTTCATCCACTGCCAGCGCATCAATTTGCTTGACCCATGCTTCGTCAAGGAAAGTACCGGCGGGAATCAAAACTTCGTCACCACGGGTAACATCTTGCGCTACCACACGACCCAATACACGCTCAGCCAAGGCTTCTACCACGTCACCGCCTTCGATGATCGGACGCATTTTGATGCCTTGCACTGTGCCGCAATCGTCAATCGTGACCACCATGTCTTGCGCCACGTCGACCAAACGCCGCGTCAGATAACCAGAGTTCGCGGTTTTGAGAGCGGTATCCGCCAAACCTTTCCGCGCACCGTGCGTCGAGATAAAGTATTGCAGGACGTTCAAACCTTCGCGGAAGTTAGAGGTAATCGGCGTTTCAATGATGGAACCATCCGGTTTTGCCATCAACCCGCGCATCCCCGCCAACTGACGAATCTGCGCCGCAGAACCCCGCGCCCCGGAATCCGCCATCATGTAAATGGAGTTGAAAGATTCTTGGTAAACCAAGTTGCCTTCCGCATCAATGACTTCCTGCTTACCAATCTTTTCCATCATCGCTTTCGCGACTTTTTCATTGGTACTCGCCCAGATGTCGACAACCTTGTTGTAACGTTCGCCCTGTGTCACCAAACCGCTGGAGAATTGCTTCTGGATTTCCAGTACCGCATCTTCCGCTTCTGCCAACAAACCGGCTTTCTTTTCGGGGATCATCATGTCATCCGCACAGAAAGAAACTCCGGCACGGGTCGCGTAACGGTAGCCGGTATACATCAATTGGTCAGCAAACACGACGGACGCTTTCAACCCCACCCGACGGTAAGCTTCATTGATCAGCTTGGAAATCGCCTTTTTCTTCAACACCGTGTTGAACAATTCAAACGGCAAACCTTCCGGCATAATGCTAGTCAGCAAAGCACGCCCGACCGTGGTATCCAGCACGCGAGTACGCTTGATGAATTCACCGTCTTCGTCTTTCAGGCTATCGGTAATCCGCACTTTCACTTTGGCGTGGAGCGACACATTGCCGGTATCGTAAGCACGTTGCACTTCCAACGGATCGGCAAAAATCATGCCTTCGCCTTTCGCATTGATCGCATCACGGGTCATGTAGTACAGACCCAATACGATGTCTTGCGATGGCACGATGATCGGCTCACCGTTCGCCGGTGACAGGACGTTATTGGTCGCCATCATCAGGGTACGCGCTTCCAACTGCGCTTCCAGTGACAACGGTACGTGTACCGCCATCTGGTCGCCGTCGAAGTCCGCGTTGAACGCGGAACACACCAGCGGATGCAATTGGATCGCTTTACCTTCGATCAGGGTCGGCTCGAACGCCTGAATCCCCAAACGGTGCAAGGTCGGTGCGCGGTTGAGCATGACCGGATGTTCACGGATGACTTCCGCGAGAATATCCCAGACTTCCGCCGTTTCACGCTCGACCAGTTTCTTCGCCGCCTTGATGGTGGTCGCTAAACCACGGCGTTGCAACTTACCAAAAATGAATGGCTTGAACAGTTCCAGCGCCATTTTCTTCGGCAGACCACACTGGTGCAAACGCAACGCAGGGCCAACCACGATAACCGAACGGCCGGAGTAGTCGACCCGCTTACCCAACAAGTTCTGACGGAAACGGCCTTGCTTACCCTTGATCATGTCTGACAACGATTTCAGCGGACGCTTGTTAGAACCCGTGATTGCACGACCGCGACGCCCGTTGTCGAGCAACGCATCCACCGACTCTTGCAACATACGCTTTTCGTTGCGCACGATAATGTCCGGGGCATTCAGCTCCAGCAAACGCTTCAAACGGTTGTTACGGTTGATCACGCGGCGGTACAGATCATTCAGGTCGGAAGTGGCGAAACGACCACCATCCAGCGGAACCAGCGGACGCAAATCGGGCGGCAACACGGGCAGCACGGTCATGATCATCCATTCAGGCTTATTGCCGGAATTGATGAACGCCTCCATCAATTTCAGACGTTTGCCTAAACGCTTGAGCTTGGTTTCAGAACCCGTCTCAGCAATCTCTTCGCGCATTCTGGCGACTTCTTCTTTGAGGTCGGTGGAACGCAGCAATTCTAAAATCGCTTCTGCGCCCATGCTGGCTTCAAATTCGTCACCGAACTCCTCGATGGCTTCCAGATAAGCTTCATCGCTGAGCAACTGCGAACGCTCCAGCGTGGTCATGCCCGGCTCTGTTACCACGAAGGTCTCGAAGTACAGAATGCGTTCAATATCCCGCAACGTCATGTCCAACAACAAACCGATGCGGGACGGCAATGATTTCAAAAACCAGATATGCGCAACCGGGCTGGCAAGATCGATATGCCCCATGCGGTCACGGCGCACTTTGGTCTGGGTCACTTCAACGCCGCATTTCTCACACACCACGCCACGGTGTTTCAAACGCTTGTATTTACCGCACAAGCACTCGTAGTCTTTGACTGGGCCAAAAATTTTGGCGCAAAACAAACCGTCACGCTCCGGCTTAAATGTCCGGTAGTTAATGGTTTCAGGCTTTTTGACTTCGCCAAACGACCATGAACGGATAACCTCAGGGGAAGCCAAACTGACTTTGATGGCATCAAAGTCTTGGGTTTCCTGCTCTTTCTTGTGAAAGTTCAATAAATCTTTCATCGGCAAAATCCTGTGTTAATCCCGTTCCAGTTCGATATTCAGACCCAGTGAGCGGATTTCCTTCATCAATACATTGAAGGACTCAGGCATACTGGCTTCCATGAAGTGGTCGCCGTCCACAATGTTTTTATACATCTTGTTACGCCCGTTCACGTCGTCCGACTTGACTGTGAGCATTTCTTGCAAAGTGTAAGCCGCGCCGTAAGCTTCCAGCGCCCAGACTTCCATCTCCCCGAAACGCTGACCACCAAATTGCGCTTTACCGCCTAATGGCTGTTGCGTAACAAGGCTATAAGGCCCGGTGGAACGTGCGTGCATTTTATCGTCAACCAAGTGATTGAGTTTGAGCATGTGCATGTAACCCACGGTTACTTTTCGCTCAAACATATCGCCGGTACGCCCGTCGCACAATTGCGTTTGCCCGCTTTCTGGCAAATCCGCCAAGCGCAACATGGCTTTGATTTCGGCCTCATCCGCACCGTCAAATACCTGCGTCGCCATTGGCACACCTTTGCGCAGGTTGTTTGCCAACGTGATCACTTCGTCATCGGTCAGATCGGCAATCATCTCGTTTTGATTCGGATTGCCGCCGGTTGCATACACTTCGCTAATGAATTGACGTAATTCATCGATTTTCGCCTTGGTGTCGATCATCCGCGCAATCTTTTCGCCCAAGCCTTTAGCCGCCCAACCTAAGTGGGTTTCTAATACCTGACCAACGTTCATACGCGATGGAACGCCCAACGGATTCAATACGATGTCAACGGTTTGACCATTGGCGAGGTATGGCATGTCTTCCACTGGCACGATGCGCGAAACCACACCCTTGTTACCGTGACGACCCGCCATTTTATCCCCTGGCTGCATCCGGCGTTTCACCGCAATGTACACCTTGACCATTTTCAACACGCCAGGCGCGAGGTCATCGCCCGCCATGAGCTTGTCACGCTGCTTGTGCAAACGGGTTTCGTAGTGCTTTTTCTTCTCGTCAATCTGGTGAGACAGCGATTCGAGTTGGGTATTCACCTCATCATCTTGCATACGGATGGCGAACCAATCCTTTTTCTCCAGATTATGCAGGTAAGATTCAGTCACGACCGTGCCAGACGTTAAGCGATTAGGGCCGCCAACGGCTTCTTTGCCAATCACCAACTTCGCAAAACGGTCAAAAATATCCGCCTCATAAATACGCAATTCATCGCGTAAATCTTTGCGAACTTTCTTCAAATCTTCTTCCTGAATCGCCAAAGCACGCGCATCACGCTCAACCCCATCACGGGTAAACACACGCACGTCGATAACCGTACCCGTCATGCCCGTTGACACCCGCAAAGAGGTATCTTTTACGTCAGACGCTTTCTCACCAAAGATGGCACGCAGCAATTTTTCTTCCGGGGTCAATTGGCTTTCGCCTTTAGGTGTCACCTTACCGACCAGAATATCGCCCGGTTTGACTTCCGCACCCACGTGGATAATGCCGCATTCGTCCAGCTTTGCCAGCAGGCTTTCACTTACGTTCGGAATATCCGCTGTGATTTCTTCTGGCCCCAGCTTGGTATCACGCGCCAAACACGCCATTTCTTCAATGTGAATGGAGGTATAACGGTCTTCATCCACCACGCGCTCAGACAACAAAATCGAGTCTTCGTAGTTGTAACCGTTCCAAGGCATGAAGGCGATGAACATATTCTGCCCTAACGCCAATTCACCCAAGTCCGTGGAAGAACCATCCGCCAATACGTCACCACGCGCAATGACGTCGCCCACTTTGACAATCGGGCGTTGATTAATGCAGGTGTTTTGGTTGGAACGGGTGTACTTGATCAAACTGTAAATATCGACACCGCCACGCACTTCGTCGGCTTCATCGTCATTCACGCGCACGACCACACGTCCCGCATCCACGGAGTCAATAATACCGCCACGCCGTGCTGATATGGCTGAACCGGAGTCTTGCGCTACCGCACGCTCCATACCCGTACCGGACAACGGTTTGTCCGCACGCAAGCAAGGCACTGCCTGACGTTGCATGTTAGAACCCATCAAAGCGCGGTTCGCGTCATCGTGTTCCAAGAAGGGGATTAAAGAGGCGGCAACTGAAACGATCTGCTTCGGCGATACGTCCATGTACTGGACTTCGTTCGCTTGCTTCAAGGTAAATTCATTACGGTGACGGCAAGAAACAAACTCATCCGACAAACGCCCCTCTTCATCCAGTTCCGCACTCGCCTGCGCGATGACGTAATTGGATTCTTCAATCGCGGACAGGTAGTCAATCTGCATGGTCGGCTTGCTGTCAATTACCTTGCGGTAAGGCGTTTCCAAGAAACCGTAGTCATTGGTACGCGCATACACTGCTAAGGAGTTAATCAAACCGATGTTCGGGCCTTCCGGCGTTTCGATTGGGCAAACCCGACCGTAATGGGTTGGATGCACGTCGCGCACCTCAAAGCCCGCACGCTCACGGGTCAAACCGCCCGGCCCCAATGCGGAAATACGGCGCTTGTGGGTCACTTCTGACAGCGGGTTGTTTTGATCCATGAACTGCGACAACTGGCTCGAACCGAAGAATTCCTTAATTGCCGCCGATACTGGCTTGGAATTCACCAACTCTTGTGGCATCGAACCTTCGCTTTCTGCCATTGTCAAACGTTCTTTGACCGCGCGTTCAACGCGCACCAAACCAACACGGAAGGCATTTTCAGCCATTTCACCGACACTACGCACACGACGGTTGCCGAGGTGGTCAATGTCATCCACGTCATCGCGACCGTCACGGATGTCGATCAGTTTTTTCAGCACATCCAGAATGTCGTCTTGATCCAATACGCCAGAACCCGTGGCTTCTTCGCGCCCCAAGCGACGGTTAAACTTCATCCGACCTACGCCAGACAAGTCATAACGGTCATCGACAAAGAACAAATTATTGAACAGATTTTCTGCTGCTTCTTTAGTCGGTGGCTCGCCAGGGCGCATCATGCGGTAGATTTCTACCTGCGCTTCTAACTGGCTGCTGCTGGGATCAATTCTCAAGGTATTCGAGACAAAAGGTCCACGATCCAGATCATTGGTATAAAGAATACTGAATAACTTAACATCATTGTCACGCAATTTTTCCAACAGTACGGGGGTAAGTTCGTCATTGGCAGACGCCAGCAACTCACCCGTGGAAGAATCGACAATGTTGTGGGCTAAAATTTTGCCCGGTGTGCTACCCATGCCTGTCATGTAGTCATTGGGTACCACCAGCTTATTCATGCCGGATTTCTCCAACTGACGAATGTGCTTAGCAGTAATGCGGCGACCAGTCTCTACCAACACCTGACCATCCAACATAATGTCAAATGAAGCCAAATCACCACGCAAACGCTCGGGAATCAATTCCATTTCAATGGAAGTGTCGCTCAAATGTACCGCTGTTTTATCGAAGAAAGCATCCAAGATTTCTTCATTTTGCATACCCAATGCACGCAACAAAATCGTCGCGGGCAATTTGCGGCGACGGTCGATACGTACAAAAATAGAATCTTTCGGGTCGAATTCGAAATCGAGCCATGAACCACGGTAAGGAATAACCCGCGCACTGTGCAACAATTTACCAGCGGAATTCGACTTACCTTTGTCATGCTCGAAGAACACACCCGGTGAACGGTGCAACTGAGAAACGATAACACGCTCAGTGCCGTTAATAATAAATGTGCCTTTATCCGTCATCAGCGGCAATTCGCCCAGATAAACGTCCTGCTCTTTAATGGCCTTGACCACTTTGGCATCCGCAGGTGCATCCTTATCATAAATAACCAGACGCAATTTAACACGCAGTGACGTCGCAAACGTCAAACCGCGCAACTGGCATTCCTGCACATCAAACACAGGTTCCGCCAAACGATAGTCGGCATACTCTAACGCAACATAATTATTGTAGCTAACAATCGGAAATACCGAGGAAAAAGCCGCGTGCAAACCAACGTCCCTGCGCTCTGCGACTGGCTTTTCCAATTGCAAGAAATGTCGATAGGAGTCTAACTGAATGGTAAGCAGGTCGGGCACTTCCAGTATCTGTGGCCGTTTCCCAAAGTCTTTGCGGATCCGTTTCTTTTCGGTATAACTCAGTCCCATCGTCTTTCCTCTCTGGAATCAGAACCCCGGCTCACAAACATAAACTGCCGGATCTTTCACTCGCCTTAATAAGCGAGAAAAGGCCGACAGTACAAATGCACTGCCAGCCTACAAGGTATATAAGAACTAGTTGCAGCGCAACACGCTCGACCTCAAGCTTACTTGAGTTCGACAGTAGCGCCTGCGGCTTCTAATTCTGCTTTCAATTTCGCAGCGTCGTCCTTGCTTGCGGCTTCCTTCACAACGGAAGGAACACCTTCAACCATGTCTTTCGCTTCTTTCAAGCCCAGACCTGTTGCGCTACGGACAACTTTGATAACGTTAATTTTGTTAGCACCGAAGCTAGTCATTACAACGTTGAATTCAGTTTGTTCTTCAACCACCGCAGCAGCTTCACCAGCCGCAGCAGGGCCAGCAACAGCAACCGCAGCCGTTACGCCAAACTTTTCTTCGATCGCTGAAATCAGGTCAACGATTTCAGTCACCGTCATGTTGGCAAAGGTTTCCAACATATCTTCTTTAGTACAAGCCATTTTGTTTCTCCAAAACCTAAATCAGTAATCAATCCAAGCTAATGCCAGCGGCTTCAGCTTTTTGGTCACGCAATGCAGCAAGAGTGCGAGCGAATTTATCCAACGGTGCACGCAGGACAGCGGCCAAAGTAGCCAGTGCCTGATCGCGGGTTGGCAATTTCGCCAGACGATCCAATTCAGAAGCGGGGAGCATAGTGCCGTCGATAGCGACGAACTTTACTTCCATCTTGTCATGGGCTTTGTCTTTCTTGAAGTCTTTAATCAGACGTGCCGCTGAGCCTGGGTCTTCCTGAGAAAACGCCAATACCAACGGGCCAACCAAACCGTCTTGGATACACTCGAAAGCAGTACCTTTAACAGCGATTCGCGCCAGATTATTCTTCACAACACGCAGGTACACCCCATTCTTACGTGCGTTTTGACGCAACGTAGTGAGCTGACCCACGGTTAATCCACGGTACTCAGCAGCTACCGCAGAATAAGCACTTGCAGCAACTGCGGCCACTTCAGAGACAATCTCTTTTTTCTCTTGCAGTGTTAATGCCACGTTATCTACTCCTGGTTTGGCGGATAATCCACCATTTATCGATCACTCACCGGAAACTCCGGCTTGCGAAGGAAACAGCGTCCCAAACCATCTTACTGACTCGGGGAACGCCATCTGCGCAGGTTCTCTACATTACATGCAGAACCATTAAGCTTCATACGAAGCACCTACGGTCTCTGACGACATACGTCCTGTATATCTTTTTGCCTTGCGGCTACTTCCATCCTTGGAAGCAGAGAATGGGGCAGCGCCCCAATTCATTAGTAAGACAGTGATGCGTTATCGACTGTCAAACCCGTACCCATGGTGGTGGATACAGAAACTTTTTTCAGGTAGATACCTTTGGAGGTGGAAGGCTTCATTTTTACCAAATCTGCTACCAGCGCATTGATATTGCCAACCAGCTTATCGGTATCAAAGTCCACATTACCAACAGAACAATGGATGATACCACCCTTGTCTGTACGGTAACGGACTTGACCAGCCTTGGCATTGCGGACAGCGCCAGCAACGTCAGGGGTCACAGTGCCAACTTTCGGATTAGGCATCAAACCACGTGGACCGAGGATTTGACCCAATTGACCCACCACACGCATTGCGTCTGGGCTGGCAATAACCACGTCAAAATCCATCTTGCCTGCTTTAATTTCAGCAGCCAGATCATCAAAACCCACGATGTCTGCGCCAGCAGCCGTTGCTGCTTCAGCGTTTGCACCTTGTGCAAATACAGCCACGCGAACCGTTTTACCGTTGCCGTTTGGCAATACGGTAGAACCACGCACGACTTGGTCAGATTTACGTGGGTCGACACCGAGGTTAAAGCTCACGTCAACGCTTTCCAAAAACTTGGCGCGTGGCAGAGATTTCAGCGTATCCAGTGCATCAGCAATGGCGTAAGCCTTGGTGCTATCGACCTTTTCAGCGATTGCCTTTTGGCGTTTAGTCAACTTTGCCATCTTACATGCCCTCCACTTCTAGACCCATGCTACGCGCAGTGCCAGCGATGGTGCGAATTGCCGCTTCCATGCTTGCTGCCGTCAGGTCTGGGGTTTTCATCTTGGCAATTTCTTCCAATTGCGCAACCGTGACTTTGCCTACTTTGTTGCTGTTAGGCTTCGCACTACCGGACTTGATGCCGACTGCTTTTTTCAGCAAGACAGAAGCCGGCGTGGTTTTCATCACAAACGTAAAGCTCTTGTCGCTGTACGCCGTAATAACGACTGGAGTAGGCAGGCCGACTTCAAGGTTCTGTGTCGCAGCATTGAATGCTTTGCAGAACTCCATGATATTCAGACCACGTTGACCGAGTGCAGGGCCGATAGGTGGACTTGGGTTTGCTTTACCAGCCGGAACTTGCAGCTTGATAAAGGCGATGACTTTCTTTGCCATGATGTTTTCCTATAAATGGGTAATAACGCCTGACGGCTTCCCGTGACTATCAGGTCAGGCTTTTTCGACCTGATAGAATTCAAGCTCAACGGGCGTTGAGCGACCAAAAATTTGCACAGCAACTAATAGGCGACTTTTTTCGTAATTGGCTTCTTCGACCACGCCGTTGAAATCTTTAAATGGCCCATCAGTCACACGCACGACTTCACCCGCATCGAAGAGGACTTTCGGGCGCGGCTTTTCAGCCCCCTCTTCCACGCGACGCATGATGTTGTCGACTTCTTTTTGCGTAATCGGCGCGGGCTTATCGGCCTTACCACCGATGAAACCCAGCACTTTTGGCGTTTCTTTCACCATGTGCCAAGTTTCATCGTTCATTTCCATTTCGACCAATACGTAGCCGGGAAAGAACTTACGCTCGCTTCTACGCTTTTGACCATCGCGCATTTCCACCACTTCTTCAACGGGTACCAACACACGACCGAAAGAAGTTTCCAAGCCGAAACGCGCAATGCGCTCTTCAAGCGAGCGCTTAACTTGATTCTCAAAAGCAGAATAAGCTTGAACTACATACCAGCGCATTGCCATCAGACACCCCCCCCGCCGAGCATACTTTTAACTCCCCAACCAAGCAGGGAATCAACGCCCCAGAGGAAAATGGATAGAATCAAAACAATGACCATCACCATCAAGGTAGTCTGTAAAGTTTCGGCACGTGTAGGCCAAACCATCTTGCGCACTTCGAGCCGCGAGTCTTTCATAAAACCCAGCAAACGCTTACCAGCCAAGCTAGAAAGAGCAACTGCAACTGCCACGCCAGCCACTAACAACAAACCTAACACGCGCAGCAATAAGGAAACCGGCTGACCTTGCCAATCCTCGAAATAGTAAAAACCCACAATCCCAGCAAACAGGAGTGCGAGAGAAATGATGAGCTTTACTGTATCCAGTGATGAGCCCTGCTCTTCGGTACGTACTGACATTTATTTTTTACCAAATCTGATAGCCGAATGACTTTGGGAAACACACTGTGAACAAATCAATGGTTGCTGCAATTCATTATCCAAAGCCATCTATAAAGATGGCAGGCCAAGAGGGAATCGAACCCCCAACCTGCGGTTTTGGAGACCGCCGCTCTGCCAATTGAGCTATTGGCCTGTAAAAACAGTAAAGAGCGAAGAGAATACCCTTCACCCTTCCAAAATACAAGGTGTTACTTACGCGATGATTTTAGCAACGACGCCCGCACCAACGGTACGACCACCTTCACGAATAGCAAAACGTAGGCCGTCTTCCATCGCGATTGGGTTAATCAGCGTAACAACCAACTTAACGTTATCACCCGGCATTACCATTTCGACGCCTTCTGGCAATTCGCAAGCGCCTGTTACGTCCGTGGTACGGAAATAAAACTGTGGACGGTAGCCTTTGAAGAATGGCGTATGGCGACCACCCTCATCTTTTGACAAAACGTAAACTTCTGCTTCAAATTGGGTATGTGGCTTGATTGAACCTGGCTTGCACAGAACTTGACCGCGCTCAACCTCTTCACGTTTAGTACCACGCAGCAACAAACCAACGTTGTCACCCGCCATGCCTTGATCCAGCAACTTACGGAACATTTCGACGCCCGTAACAGTAGTGGCCTTGGTGTCACGAATACCAACGATTTCGATGGTTTCACCAACCTTAATAATACCGCGCTCAATACGACCAGTTACTACCGTACCACGACCAGAGATAGAGAACACATCCTCAACCGGCATCAAGAAAGTACCATCGATAGCACGCACTGGGTCTGGAATGAAAGTATCAATAGCTTCAATCAAACGCGCAATGGATGGAACGCCGATGTCAGACTCGTCACCTTCCAGCGCCATACGTGCTGAACCCTTAACGATAGGGGTATCATCACCAGGGAAATCATAGCTAGACAGCAGCTCACGCAGCTCCATCTCGACCAGTTCTAACAACTCTTCGTCGTCAACTAAGTCACACTTGTTCATGTAAACAACAACGTATGGAACACCAACTTGGCGAGACAACAGAATGTGCTCACGTGTTTGTGGCATTGGGCCGTCAGCGGCTGAACAAACCAGAATAGCGCCATCCATCTGAGCAGCACCAGTGATCATGTTTTTAACATAGTCAGCGTGGCCTGGGCAGTCAACGTGTGCGTAATGACGTGTTTCAGATTCGTATTCTACGTGTGCAGTAGAAATGGTGATACCACGTGCTTTTTCTTCAGGAGCCGCATCGATCTGATCGTAAGCCTTTGACTCACCGCCAAATTTCTTGGATTGCACAACTGTCAACGCCGCTGTCAGCGTGGTTTTACCGTGGTCAACGTGACCGATTGTGCCGACGTTTACGTGCGTTTTATTACGCTCAAATTTACTTTTTGCCATGATCGATAACTTCCGTTAAATTCCTGAATAATTGGTGCTCTCAGGCAGAGTCGAACTGCCGACCTCATCCTTACCAAGGATGCGCTCTACCACCTGAGCTATGAGAGCAAAACCATTTTAACGACTCAGCCAGAAATTGGAGCGGGTGATGGGAATCGAACCCACACAATCAGCTTGGAAGGCTGAAGTTCTACCATTGAACTACACCCGCCTGAAGTCGTGTGCCCACACCGTACCGCATGACAATCTGTATCAAGCTGAACGTGCAAACTAAAATATGGTGGAGGGGGAAGGATTCGAACCTTCGAAGGCAGTGCCAACAGATTTACAGTCTGTCCCCTTTGACCGCTCGGGAACCCCTCCAACTGGAAAGGACAACATTCTGAGCGAATCACTCATCAATGTCAACCTTGAAAAAGCATTATTTTGCCATTAATTTTCGACAGCTAAACTGGTAAGCTCATCGCTTTAATTATCACAAAAATTGCGGTTTTGATCATAATGCGCATCATACACAAAAATCCAGTTTTTATTTAGGAACCATCAATGAAAGTTACCATTTACGGCTCAGGCTATGTTGGGTTAGTGACAGGGGCGTGCTTAGCGCAAGTTGGCAATGATGTACTCTGCGTCGACGTTGACGAGCGTAAAATCAGTATGTTGCTTAATGGGGAAATCCCCATTCATGAACCCGGTCTCGATAAAATGGTGCAAACCAATGTTGCAGCGGGACGTTTGAAGTTCACCTTATCAGCCGCTGAAGGCGTGGCACACGGTTTGTTTCAGTTTATCGCAGTGGGCACGCCACCGGATGAAGACGGTTCGGCTGACCTGCGCTATGTACTCACCGTCGCCCGTTCAATTGCGCAACACATGGACGGCTATCGCATTGTGGTCGACAAATCCACCGTTCCCGTCGGCACGGCTGACCGAGTACGCACGGCGATGCTGGAAGTATTGGAACAACGTGCTTTCAACGCCGAATTCGACGTGGTATCCAACCCTGAATTTCTAAAAGAAGGCGCAGCACTTGACGATTTCATGAAACCCGACCGGATTGTGATCGGCACTGACAACCCACGCACCACTGAACTCATGCGCGAACTCTACGCCCCGTTTAACCGCAGCCATGACCGATTAGTGGTAATGGACATCCGTTCCGCCGAACTCACCAAGTATGCTGCCAATGCAATGCTTGCCACCAAAATCAGCTTCATGAATGAACTGGCGAATATGGCGGAATTACTCGGCGCTGACATCGAGAAAGTGCGCATCGGCATCGGCTCCGACCCGCGCATTGGCTATCATTTCATCTATCCCGGTTGTGGTTACGGCGGTTCGTGCTTCCCCAAAGACGTGCAAGCACTGGAACGCACCGCGCGTGAAATCGGCTATAACGCCGAATTATTGTCGGCGGTAGAGGCCGTCAATTACCGCCAGAAAGACAAACCATTCGAGAAACTGCAAAAGCATTACGGTGCCAACCTCGAAGGCAAAACCGTAGCGCTGTGGGGCTTGGCTTTCAAACCCAATACCGATGATATGCGTGAAGCCTCCAGCCGTAACTTAATGGAAGCGCTGTGGAAACAAGGCGTTACCGTACAAGCCTTTGACCCGGTAGCGATGGAAGAATGCACCCGCATTTACGGGCAACGCCCTGACCTGAAATTGTGCCAGACAGCCGAAGCAGCGCTGGAAGGTGCCGATTGCCTCGTCATCGTCACCGAGTGGCAACAATTCCGCAGCCCCGATTTTGAGGTTATTAAGTCCAAGCTCAAAGATCCCGTCATCGTGGATGGGCGCAATTTGTATTCACCCGAACAAATGGCGAAAAAAGGCATTACCTATTACGCGATCGGGCGCGGCTGTTAAGTAACGGCTCAACGCCGCAGCGGGCCAGTATCGGTGTCGATCTTGTAAATCAGGTCGACACCTTGCTGAAGTCCCGCTTGCGCCTCAACCTGTAAGTGCTTGTTAATTTGATAAGTAATCGCCACCCGTTGCAGCGAGTCAAACAAACCCACGATGTAACGCACGTAGAGCCTTGCCCCCAAACGCTTGCCCAAAGCCAACTCACTCTGGTCGAAATCGCCGTTTTTGGCCTTCAGGCTTACATCATCCAAACCCAAGCTTCCCCCTAAACGTTGCGCAAGATTTTCGCCCCCCGCAATGCCCAAACCCGTAATCGCCTCCATCAACAGCGATGATTGATCACCACTCAAGCTGGACATTGCCCGCCCCGTCAGCAAATAACTCAAGGTATCGCTTTGCGTTTGCAGGGGAGTGGAAAATAACGTCGATTCCGGCTGTTGCACCGTGCCAGCCAGTGAAATACCCACTTTGATGTCACCATCAGCCACTTCACGCACCGCTCGCACATCCAGCCCCGGATTATTCAACGGGCCATTGAAAATCAGCCGTCCGCGCTCAATCGCCAAGCGCTGTTCATAAGCCTTGTAAACCCCATCCACCACATTGAGCACGCCTTCAGCAATAATATCCTGACGGGTACGCAACACCCGCAATTTGCCCGTCAGTCGCGCATCCAAGCCAAAGCCATTGAATGTAACCTTATCACCCAGCTCAATCACCACATTGGGCTTAATATTCAACGGCGCATCTTTCACCAAAACGGTCGCTGGCTCACCCGTAACGGCTGTAGCAGCGCTACGCCCCACGATCACCACATCACCCGAACGCGCACTGGCGGTCTGCGGAATTTCCCGCAAACTCACCGTCGCTTCAGGAATCAACACGCTACCGCTAATCGCCACCTCGCTAGGGCTGGCTTGAATCCGCAAATCCGGGGAAACCAATGCCTGTATTTCATGCGTATCCATCAATTTGAGCCGGTTGCCTTGCAAGCTCACATCCGCCTCCCACTGCGGCAGGTTTGCCAAGGACAACACCCCGTTAGCGGTCATCGTGCCACCACCTGCCCGCAACGAACCGTTAATCGTGGCACGTTCTGTCCCGCTGGCTTGCATGTTCAGAGTAATCGCATCCAAGGTTACACCCGCTTCCGGCAAATGCACCTGTCCCTCGGTTAAGCGCACCTCGCCATTCACGACCGGCTGTTTGAGCAAACCGCTGATCTGCACATCACCCGCCACTTTGCCCTGTAAACGGTCAATCTGCGGTGAAAAACGTTCCAACCACGCAATATCCGGCAGTGCCGCATTCAGGCGAGCATTAATTCGATGATTGCCATCCGTGGGCGATAGCTCGATACGCCCATCAGCACGTAATTGCCCATAACTCACCAAATCCAGTTGCGCCTGCACCTCCATCCGCCGATCATTGAGGCTGACATCCGCACGGGTATTGCTGTATTGCACGGTTTCGGTTTTGCCCTTGCTCCCACGCACACTGACGCTACTATCAGGCAAACGCAAGGCGACACTCGCCACCGGCTTGCCGCCACGCTGCTCAAAACGGTAATCGGCATTGGCTGTCCCTGCCACACTCACCGTATCCGGCAACCACTGACGCAACATCACCAGCGGAATTTGTTGCAAATCCCCCGCAATGCTGAATCCCGCAGCGGGCGTCCATGCCGGTTTACCGCAAGCACGCGCCCCCTGATTATTCAAACAAATCAACGAGCCACTAAACGCCTTAGCGGACACTTGCAAATTAATCGGCGCAACCGTCTTCCAATCACCCGCCGGAGTATCGCGCAATGCAAGACTGGGAATCGTGCCTTGCCATTGTGCATTTTTCCAACCACCGCTGGCAGTGACATCAAGCTTGCCCGACTCATGGATCACTTGCGCCTTCACTTGATGACTAATGATTGTCCCCTGCCCTTCAATAGTTGCTGCCTGAATCAGGGTTTCACCCGTTTTGAAATCCTTGAGCGTACCGTTCGCCTCGTAGCGTTCACCCACTTGTTGTGCCTGCAAATCCAACGCGCCCAAACGGTAATCCTGATAACGCAATTTGCTGCCGGTTAAATCCGCCTGAATCTCTGGCGCTTCTAATTTACCTTTGAAAATGCCTTCGCCCTGCAAACTGCCCTCCAAACCCTTCCACGCTTTGGCAAGGTTCTTAGCATCCACTTTCCAGCGCAAATCAAAGGGCGCGGTGGCTTGCCCGGACACTTCGAGCCGATTGCCGCCGGACTGAATCACCACCTCTTGCGCGGCGAGTTTGGCATCGCCCCAAGCGAGTTTACCCTTGGCATTGAGGTCGTAACCTTCCACGTTACCGGATAAATCCGCCACATCGAGTTGCAATTGCGAACCATCGAGCAGCCCCTGCAACGTCCCCTTACCCTTGGCATTGCCCCGTAAACGCGGGTCAAGCTGTGCCAGTTTTGGCGCATCTATTTGCCACAAAACGTCGAGCTTGTCGCTGGCAGCGCCATTCGCCAGCAAGCGGTTATCGCCAACTTTGGCATCCAGCGCTTGCAGATTGATGACCTTGCCGTTCCAGTCGCCCTGCCCGCTGATGTCCACAGGATATTCACGCAATTTACCCTGCAAGCGCGTCACGTTCAGTGTCGTTGCTTGCAGTTTACCCTGCTGAAAGGTGCCGCCCGAATTCAGTTGCACATCAAGCGCAGCAGGCCAGTCTTTGAGGAACGGCGCGGGGTTTAATTCACTGCCTTTCACATCGGCTTGCCAAATCAACGCATCCTGCCAATCCACATGCCCAGTGGCACTCAGCGCCCCCGCCGCACCATTAAGCTGCAATTGCGCTACCGTGAGGTCAGCAAACGAACCTTTACCCTGCAAAGTGCCTTGGTAGCGCGGGTAAGCCGCATAAGTCCAATCCGCCGTCATATCGAGGGTATATTGCAATAATTCACCGCCTACATTGGCTTTCGCTGTACCGACACCCCACGTTGTGCTGTTCGCATCCACCGCCACTCGCAACGCCAGCTCGTGCGGTTTAGCCAATTGCATCGTGCCATCCAGCGCCACATCGACCTTGCCTTGTGCGTCGTAAAGCTCAGCTTGCAAATTATCGAGGTGTAATTTACCGTCATGAGCTTGCGCATCCAATTGCACATCACGCAAGCGCAATGGGTGTTCACCTTGCCAAACTTCCAGTTCCTTGATGCGGATTTGTTGGGCATCAAGATTCAGTGGCAGTGCAATCGACATTAAGTCAAACGGGCTGCTGGCTGCCGCCTCCTGACTTTCCGGCAAGCGAATCACCAATTTATCAGCCAGCAAACGGCTGACCCGCAAGGTCGGCGGTGAAGCCACTTCCACCTGACTATCCACGTCCACGTTATCAGCTTCTAATGTCGCACTGTCGCTTTCCCAGCGGATGCGACTGGCTTTGAGACCCGTTGCCAGCGTGCCTTCGACATTTTCCAGCGTGAGTCCAGAAACAAAATAAGGCGCATTATTAACCAGAAGCCGCGTACCGGTTTGCGACAAGGTTAGGAAAGCCAAGCTCCCCAACACCAGCAAGAGCAGCAGGAAAATGACCAGCAAGGGATTAACCAATAAATGTTTCAGCCATTGATTCACAAGTCAGGCCCCAAACTGAAGTAGAAATGCACATCACCAAGGTCATCAGTCGGTGCGGCAATATCGGCACGTATCGGCCCCAACGGTGATTTGTAACGCACCCCGAACCCCGCCCCCACGTTCATGGTCAAATTTGCGGTATTATCGAATGCATCCCCGGCGTCCACAAAACCAGCGGCACTCCAGTTATCCACAACCGGACGTTCGTATTCGACGCTGGTGGTCAACAAATGCTTGCCGCCTAACACATCGCCTGCGGCATTGGTTTCCCCCAAAGACTCGAAATCGTAGCCGCGCACCGAGCTTTGCCCGCCCGCAAAAAAGCGTAGTGATTTGGGCATATCATCAAGATCGTTGGTCAGGGTAGTCCCTGCCGCACCTTGTAAAATCAGCTTATCGCGGTTGTCCAAGGTGTGCAGGTATTTACCACTCAATTTGCCTTGCAACACGCTTTGGTCGCTTAACACCCCTTCGGCTGCACCCTGCACTTCAGCAGCCACTTGCCAGCCGCGCGTCGGAAACAATAAATCGTCAGTTTCAGTCTTTTTGACTCGCACCCCGCCCAGCGTCAGTTGCGAACGGGTTTCCGTGCCACTGCTGGTCACGCGCGTGGTTTCATCGAGGTAATTGATGAATACCGTTTGTTGCCAATCGTGGCGATTGCGGCGGTTATAATCCAAGCCCAGTTTGAGCGCTTCGCTTTCGATACCGTTGTTGTCGGTGTGGCGCACCCCGCCGGAAAGACTCGCAAATTCGTGTTCCGGTTGCCACAGCGGTACTTTGTAAGCGCCTTCCACCGACTGCTCATTTTGCGCCAACGTGCCTTTGGCATTGAGTTTGTGGCCTTTATTATTAACCCAGTGCGCATCCATGCCAGTTTCCACCCGAAATCCGGTATCCGTGCCATACCCCACCCGTCCCTCATAGGTATAGCGTTTGCGCCGTGCCGCCGTAATGCCCACGGGTACGATACCGTTTTCGGCTTGTTGGTAAGCACCGCTTACTTGCACTTCGTTGTAATAACCGCTGCCTTCCAAAATCCGCTGCTGTTTCAGCAAATTTTCAGCGTTATAGGTATCGCCCTCACGCACGCGCAGGTAGCGATTGAGGTATTTTTCTGCCAGCACATCCTGCTCCACCTTGACCTTGCCCACTTGGTAGCGCTTGCCCGTCTCAAAATGCAGGCGTACTTGCGCTTGGCGTGTATCAGGGTCTACCTGAATTTCCCTTACCAGATATTCCGCGTCGAAAAACCCTAAGCGATTGGCAGTACTGTTGAGGCTGGCTTTGAAATCTTCGTAGCGTTGATGCACCAGCACATCGCCCTTTTGATAGGGTAACACTGCTGTAATGCTACGAAACTCTGGTAAATCCTTACCCGCACCCGTTACCTGCACCTTAACAACAGTGACCCGTACAGGATCACCGGGCTGTACCGCGACATGCAGCGCCAAGCAATTTCCCTGTTTTACGGCGGTAACATTGAAGCGTGCATTGTAATAGCCCATTGCCTCCGCACCTTCGGGCAGTTTTTCCTCAGCAGACTCGATGAAATCCGCCACCCGATCACTGGAGCTATCACACTTGAGGTTACGTAAGGATGGCATGAAGGCTTTGAGATTATCAGCCAGTGAAGTGTCTGCCCCTTGAATATTGACTTTTACCGGTGATTCGGTTGGTTTGGCGGTTTCTTTCTCGGTTTGCTGAAAAAAAGCAGCATACCCCGGTGCGCTTGCGCTCAGTAAACATAACCCCCAAATGATTGTTTTCATGCTGCGCTTCCGGCTCCTTATATGTTAGCTGCTACATGGCTTATTGCTCGAATGCCCATTTCAATAGAGCATCCTGCAAACGCCGTCCGCCACTCTGTGCTTCCCGACCATTATGCAATAACACGATGACTAGGCGCTTACCGCTGCGGGTCAACATATACCCTGCGATAGCCGTGGCATCATTCAACGTGCCCGTTTTCAGGTGGCTGCGCCCGCGCAAATCATCGTCTTTGAAACGGCTTGCCAGTGTCCCGTCTTCGCCCAGTAGCGGTAACGAGGCCATGAACTCCGGCATATACGGGTCACGCCATGCCATCTCCAATAACGCGCCTAACTGCCGTGCACTGACACGTTCACTGCGCGATAAGCCGGAACCGTTTTCCACTACCATACCAGTGTAGTCGATACCGGCTTTTTTGAGCATATCGGCGGTCGCCATCCGGCTTTTATCCAATGTCGCGGGCGCTCCCAGCACTTTCGCGCCGATGGTGAGGAACACATTGCGCGTCATCACGTTATTGCTCCACTTATTGATGAAGCGGATTTGTTCCCCCAAAGTACGCGACTCGTGGGTATGCAATAACACATCGCCGTCCTGTACCTGCCCGATTTGCAAGTTGCCGCCGAATTTGCCACCTTGCGACTGCCATACATCCCGAAACGCATTGAATACGTGCGCTTCAGGGGTGGACAACACCCGCAGCACAAAGTTTTTACCGCAATCGGGCGCATACGCCCCGGAAATCTTGATCGCCGCGTCGGTTTGCTGGAAAGTCGGCTGGTAATGCCCCTTGCGGCAACCGCCTTTTGCCAACACCATGCTATTGTCCAATTGCAAACCGGGAATCAGCGGGAACGGCGTAATTCCCACCTTACCCGTGGCTTGGTCGGCTTCCAACAGAAAACGGTTCGCCTGAAAGTTAAACATTAGCGCCGACGGCTGGGCGTTGTAGACACGGGTTGGTTCATTATCGAACGCCGCCGGATCGTAATCGGGAATCTTGAAATAGCTGTTATCCACCACCAATTGCCCGCGAATTTCTTTCAAGCCTTTGAGTTGCAAATCGTGCAGCAATTGCCAAAAAGCTTCATCGGTCAGAAATGGGTCGCCATAACCTTTTAAAATCAAATCGCCGTTGAGGATACCGTCCTTCAATTCACCGCGCGTCCAAGCTTCGGTTTTCCAGGTATAGCTGGGGCTAAGTAACTTAAGCGCCGTCCAAGTCGTCAGCAATTTCATCACCGACGCGGGGTTACGCGGCACGTTATCGTTATGCACCACCATCGGTACGTTGGCGTTTAAATCGCGGATATACACACTCAGGTTTTCAGAGGGAATCTTGGCTTGCTGCATGAACGCCTGAATATCGGCGGGTAAATCAGCAGTTTGTTGATGGCGAATCAGGGTGAGTTCAGCCGGTTGCGGGGCTGGACGAGCAGGCAGCAGCGGCTCTGCGGCACTAACGCCTCCCAGACTCACGCACAGCCCGATGGTGATGAATAATTTTTTCAACATAATGCATTCGTTATGGTTTTTAAGGGTTTTGTTTAAGGTCGGCTAATTCTAGCACCTCAATACCCGCTGCGGTGTAATGCCAGCGCAAATCAAAATCGTAGAGGCGCATGGCGTATACCCTGTCCACCACTTGCCCGTGCTGGTAGGAAGGGCGCGGGTCTTGACGCAGAATCTGCTCAATCAATACACGCACATCGGTGTGCCATTGCGCTTGTTTTTGCGCACATTGCTGAGCGGCTTGGGTAGAAAACGCCACTGGCTGCGGCGCAAGGGGCGCATCCGGCGCAAAACCTGCCCGTGCTTGCGGCAGGGCATCCGCATACGGAAGGTACGGTTTAATATCCAGAATCGGCGTGCCATCCAGCAAATCTGCCCCGGCGAGTTCGAGGGTGATGTTACTCCCTGACACCTGAATCCCGCATAACTCAGCCACCGTAAGACCAATGGGGTTGGGGCGGAAGGTGGAACGGGTGGCGAATACGCCTAGCCGTGCATTGCCGCCGAGACGGGGTGGGCGCACCGTGGGTTTCCAGCCTTGCGCTTGTGTGCCGTGGAAGACGAAGATTAACCAGACGTGGGAAAATCCTTCGAGTCCGCGCACCGTTTCGGGCAGATTGTACGGGGGCAACAGCGTGAGGGTAGAACGAGCGGCTGTGACCAAACCGGGCTGGCGGGGGATGCCGAATTTTTCTTTGTAGGGGGAAGTGATGGTGGCGATGGGAGAAAACGAGATGGCATTACTGAAGTGCATTTTGAATTTAATTTCCGATGGCAAAAATTAAGGCGTTCAGGGTAATGCATCTATGCTAGGCTTAACAACGTTCCTACATCTGAGGTGAACAATATGCAGGCCGTTAATATCCGTCAACTCAAAAACAACCCTTCGCAGGTGTTACGCACCGCACACGAAGACGATATGGTCGTCGTCATGAACCGTGATACGCCTACTGCTTTATTGATTGATCTGGAAAAATTGGGTTTACCCGACATGCTTAGCGTAAAGCTGGCATTAGCTGTAGCGCTATTCAAAAACGCAGCCATTTCAGCAGGTTCAGCCGCTCGCATGGCCGGAAAAACGCTGCCGGAAATGTTGACGCTGCTCTCCAATCTCGGCATTCCCCTTACCACAACCAATGCGGAAGAAGCGGCGCAAGATATGAGCGTTGCCCGTGAATGGCTACAACGACATACATGAGCGTCGTCATTGCAGATGCAGGGCCACTGATTGCCTTGTCACACATTCAACAATTGGATTTGTTGCGTGGCGTCTTTGGGGAAGTGCTAATCACCACAACCATTCGGGACGAAGTGCTGCCAACGGCTGATTATGTGGGCAAAGCCGCATTGCAGGACGCTTTAAACGCGGGTTGGTTACAAACAGTGGACGTGCCACTTGATGATTGGCAAGCACTCTGTTCCGGTGTTGATGCAGGTGAAGCCAGTGCGATTCACCTCGCGGAGCAATTATCAGATGTTTTATTGATCATCGACGATCGCTCAGGACGCGCCGAAGCACGCGCTCGTCATTTACGTTTTACTGGAACTGCCGCCGTTGTCGGACTGGCAAAGCTGAAGGGGTTGATTCCCACTGCCAGCCCGCTTTTATATGCGTTGCGTGATTCTGGCTACCGGCTCAGTGATGTTGTAATTCAATCCGTGCTGAAGGATGTGGGTGAATAACATTTTTGTAAATCACAAGCTATACTTTGAAATATCTAAAGCCTAACTTTATATTTGCAAATATGTTTACCGAACGCCGCCTCGCCCCCAAGCTTTTGACCGCCCTCAATAGCAGCCCCATTGTATTCATCAGCGGCGCACGCCAAGCTGGAAAAAGCACCTTGGTGCAAACGCTCTCCGCCAGCCACTTCCCAGCAGATTACGTCACCTTCGACAGCCCCACCGCAATGGCTGCCGCCGTCAGCAACCCCGATTTCTTCCTGAGCCGCGACCGCCCGCTGATTATCGACGAAGTGCAACTGGTTCCCGACATTTTCCGCGCCCTCAAAAAACGCATAGACGACTTACGCCTCAAAGACAAAGCCAACAGTAACGGACGCTACTTACTGACAGGTTCGGCCAATATCATGGCACTGCCCAAACTCGCGGATGCACTGGTCGGGCGCATGGCATTGCTACGCCTTTACCCCCTATCCGCACTGGAATTGCACGAGCAAAGCGGCACATTCCTCACCAACTTATTAAACAACCGCTTCCCCTATCAAACCTTCACCACCATTATGGAGGCCACGCTTACCACCATCCGCGATGCAACATTCCCAGAACTCCCCGGCAAAACCGATGCGGAACGCGAGTTGTGGTTTGACAGTTATATCAGCACCCTATTACAACGTGACGTGCGCCAAATTGCCGAGGTCGAAAAAATCACCCTGCTCCCCAGCCTATTGCGCCTAATGGCAACACGCGCAGGCAATCTGGTGAATGACAGTGAAATCTCCCGCAGTGTCGGTCTGAATGCCATCACCGGCAAACGTTACCGTACCCTGCTGGAGTTCATGTACCTCACTACCGACATTCCGCCCTGGTTTCGCAATATTGAAAAGCGTCTGGTCAAAGCGCCCAAAACCTACTTATTGGACACCAATTTGCTCTGCCACACGCTCGGCTACCGCCTACAAGACTTACCGCTACACAACCCCACGCTGTTTGGGCATGTACTGGAAAACTTTGTCGCCAGCGAACTCATTAAGCAATTATCGTTCAGCAATACCCGCGCCAACCTGTTTCATTTCCGCACCAGCGACGGCAAAGAGGTCGATTTCGTCTTAGAACAACCCAACGGACAATTAGCAGGTGTTGAAGTCAAAGCCGCCGGACAAGTTCAAAGCAGCGACTTCAAAGGCTTGCAAGAACTGCAACAACAAGTAGGCGCTGACTTTCTCTGTGGCGTGGTATTGTATCAAGGCACTGAAACCGTTCCATTTGGTGAAAAGTTGTGGGCAGTGCCATTACCCGCACTCTGGCATTAACTCTGCCCCGGCCCGATGTGCTGCAACTCACGCAAACCCGCCCCCGCCAGCACAAACGCTTGCCCAAACCCCATCACAAAGCGCCCAGATTGCGGAACCAGCCGAAACATCACAAAATCCCCCAAGCCGCGCAGCAAGCCCACCACATTGCCAAACCGCGCTTCCATCGCATCCAATAGCGGTGCATATTCCGCCGCTTCCCGCGCGACGACTTCTGCCACACAGCGGTACGTCACACGAGTACGTGCAAAAATTTGCCGCGCCTCTTGTTCATCCTCAATCAGCAAAATCGACAGTGGCGGGTGTTGCAAAATTTCCTGCGTATGGCTCGACAGCAAACTCACGAAAATATAAAAATGCCCCGCGTCATCCCGCACAAATGGCGCATAACTGATCGACGGCTCACCCCATGCATCCAAGGTTGCCAGTTGCAGGGTTTTTGCACGCTTCAGTAGTTGCCCCAGTGTTTCCTTAGGGTTCTTGCTCATGACTTTTCTCCGCAAATAAGCCCATCATACAACTCGTCAGTTCATTTTGCGTGATACGCGCTGGCGGGAGCATCATTCTGTGCAACTTTTTTCTGTTTCAAACCTCTATATAACCATAACAATACAGCACTTAGGAGTTAGACCATGCTCAAGGTATTCTTTTCCTCATTAACAAGGCAAATCATCGGCGCACTGGTGTTTTTAAGCATCATTTCTGCCTGTAGCTTTGACGCCAGAGAACCCGTACCTAATATGACATTAGCAAGCACCAGTTGGACATTGAAAACCTTGGATGGCAAACCCGTCACCATCGACAAATTACCCACGATTCAGTTTGATGATACACGCATGAACGGTTATTCCGGTTGCAACCAGTTTTTCGGCAACTATACCAGCAGCAGCGACGGCATTTTCACCACCAGTGCGGTAGGCGCAACCAAAATGGCCTGTCTCGATGACAAAAACGCCTTGGAACAACAATTTTTTGCCCAATTGGAAAAAGCCAATCAATACGCGATTACCCTTGAGCAACTCCATCTTTTGGATGACAAGCGCAATATTTTGATGGTTTTGAATGCAACAAAACCAGCCGCTGACCAAGCAAAATAAAATTTTTTACCGTTTATCATAAAAATAAAATGGGCTGGCATTTTCACACTGGATGACCAGCCCTTCATATTCTTAAACTGATACCCACATTTATACAATAACGGTTTCAGTCATGCCTAAGATATTGTCACTACGCACCTTGCTGCATTGCGCCACGCTGCTCTGTGCGCTAACACACTTACCACCAGCCACCGCCAACAACCTTGATCCGCTGAGTGCGGCTGAAATAGCACGTGCCACCCAGCGAGCTAATGCTGCCACCCCCGTCTCCACTATCCGTAGCACCACAACCAATAACGCCAACATACCCGCGCCAGAATTACTACTGGTCGAACGTCACCCCAACGCCAAAGGCCAAACCGCCCGCTTAGCCGATGTCTACACCTATGACTACAGCACCAATGAAACCCTTATTGAGGTGATTGACCTCGACACCAACCAAGTGATTTCCAGCAGACGTGAACAAAACCTACAACTGCCACTAACTGCCAACGAATTGCAACGCGCCTCCGCCCTCATCTTTGCCGATGACGAACAGCGCAGCCTATTGGATGCCGAATTTAAGCGCATTACCGGGCAAACCCTGAATAACCCCGCGCAACAATTGCAGGTCAAAGCCTTCGTCTTCCACGCCTCCAGCCTGCCCGAACAGCTTAATGCCGCGTCCCAGCAATGCGGTTTGCAGCGGTGCGCCCAAGTGCTGCTCTACACCGCCGATTCCGTGGTGTTTGAAGTCAGCCCCATCGTCAACCTGTCCGCAGGTGTCATTACGCAAAACATCGGCTTCTAAGGGAACACCACCATGCAATACCGCACTCCCCTACTGGCACTCAGCCTGCTAATCGCTTGGCAACAAGCCGCGTTTGCTGCCCCTAGCACTGCCTGCACCGGGCAAACACTCAGCAAAACCTTCGCATCCGGTGCAAGCTGGAATCTCTGCTGGACACCCCGCCAAGCCGAAGGCATTGTTTTATCGCAAGTCATCTACAAAGCCCCCAACCACCCCGCACGGCGCGTACTGGGTGAAGCCGCACTTTCCCAACTGGAAACCGCCCTTGATGACGGCTCAGTTGCGCCCTTATTTCTGAGCACCGAAGCCGGTTTCGGCGGCAATAATCTGCAAACCTTAAACGCGACCGATTGCAGCGGCGGCACACTACAAACCGCCAGCGGGCGTAATGTATTGTGTGCCACCACCCGCGACCACGGCTACTCCTACAAATACACCACCCAGCGCCAAGGGCAATTGTGGGAATTGAGCAGTCACTCGCAAATCGGCTCGCGTAATTACGCAGTACGCTGGCGCTTTTACGAAAACGGCACGATTGAACCCAGCCTTGGTTTAAGCGGCGAATTACCCGTCGTTGATGCCAGTGCTGTCCAATACGGCTGGCCTGCCATGCAAAGCGGCAAAATCGCCACGGGTTTCACCGATCATGCGCTCTGGCGGCTGGATTTCGACCTCGACACCACTCCTGCGAATGATGTGGTGGAAGAAATCAGCAGCACCCCGAGTGCGGATCGCTTACGCAAAACCAAAGCCATTGCCCCGCTCAACACCGAAACCGGGCGCAGTTTTGACCCCGAAACCAAACGTTTCTGGCGTATCCGCGATGGCATTCTCACCAATGGCAGCGTCGGGCAACTCTCCTATGAACTGATTCCCAACCGTTATGACCACAGCCGCGCCAATAGCAGCAATACCCCTTGGCTGGCGCACGACGTGTTTTTCACCCGCTATAACGCTTGTGAAAAACACGCTGCCAATAACCCCACCAGCAATTGCACCGCCAACGTCAGCCAATTTACCAACGCTGAGAGCCTCAATCAGCAAGACATTGTGGTGTGGTACAAACAAAGTTACCACCACCTCCCGCGCAGCGAAGACAGCAATCGCATTGGCACAGTGTGGAGCAGCTTCCAACTGTTACCGCGTGACTGGCATTCCACCAACCCTTTCTGATAGCGAGAACGATAACAATGAAACCATCAGTTTATGCGTATGCCGCCACCGTTTTGCTGGCACTCGGCAATTTCTTGCCCACCAACGTACAAGCCGCCGAATTTTGCGCCGATCAGTATTACGTTGATGCCACACTTCCCAATCAATCGCGCTGGGATATGTGTTGGGAACACCGTAACCGCGAAGGTATTGTGTTGCACCACATCCATTACACCCCCAAGAATGGCACGCGCCGCATGGTGCTGTATCAAGCAGCCGTGGCACAAATTCACGTACCCTATGACGACAATGGCGCACGCTACCATGACGTGTCCGACTATGGCTTAGGCAATAACTACATGTCTGCATTGACGGCACAAGAATGCGTTGGCGGGCAACTGCTCAGTTATTCCGGCAAAAATGTGCTGTGCAAACAAGTCACACCCCGCGACGATGCTTACAGCGTCGACAATGACCGTTTGCAAGGCGATGCCCTCAGTTTGTTCAGCGTTTCCGCTATCGGCGCGTACAACTACATCCCCGAATGGCGCTTTCTGGATGACGGCGCGATCGAACCGAGTATCGGTGCAACTGGCGCATTGCAACGTTTTGGCGCGAGTAACATTGCCCAACACGGCTGGCTCTTGGAAAGCAATAAAGTCGGCATTGCCCACTTACACAATTTTTTCTGGAAACTGGACTTCGACCTCGGCGGCACTGGCACCGACGATGTAGTGGAAGAAATCAACCACACTCAAAACGCCGGAAAACTAGCACGCACCCATACACCATTCACCAGCGAAGCCGCCCGCTCGGTCGACCCGGCAAGCTTGCGCAGTTGGCGCGTTATGGATGGCAGCCTGAAAAACAGCAAAGGCTTGCCACTCTCCTACGAGATTCAACTCCCAGAATCGGTGCAACGCGATGTAGGCCCCAGCACCGAACCCTTTACCCACAACGATTTCTACGTCACCAAGCAAAAAAGCTGTGAATTATTCGCCTCCCACAATCCCACCACCAACGCCTGTGCAGAAAACCTAAGCGCGTTTGTGAATGGTGAAAGCCTTAGCGGGCAAGACATTGTGGTGTGGCCTTCCACCACGTTCTACCACATGCCCCGCGCCGAAGACGCGCCGCGCATGGACACCCACTGGAGTCACATCCGCGTCATTCCTCGCGACTGGCACGACAAAAACCCACTGAGCAATAGCGCCGAAACCACGGCTGATACCATCTCACCACCGCCACCTCCGCCACCTCCCCCACCGCCTGCAACGGGCAGCGTGTCGAATAATGCCAGCGGTATCAGCGTCAACGGCAACCTAAACGACTGGGCAAGCCTGACATCATTTGGCGCTGATCCCGATGACGTAACCGGCACTAACAACAAACTCAATTGGCTAGAAGCGTGGGTAGCCAATGACGCTGAGCGTGTTTACCTTGCCTACAAAACCAAAGGCAATATCGACACCGGCGGTTTTTGGGGCTATCAGGCGTATTTGGATACCGATTCCAGCACCACCAGCGGCTACCGCACCGGCGCATTGGGCGCGGACTACTTAGTGGAAGGCGCGAACCTGTGGCGTTATACCGGCGACGGCACAAGCTGGAGTTGGGCATACCAAGGCAATATGACCGCGCAAACCAGTGGCAATGCCGCAGAATTCAGCTTCCCACGTAGCTGGTTAGGCAATGGCAATGAATTACGGGTTTTGTTCTGGGGGAACAATGCCGCGTTTGGTGGCGATGCGAAAGACGCTTACCCCGATGGTGCGTTCAACACCGCCAGCACCACGCGCTATTTCACCTATAAAATGTACACACCCACCACCACCGGAACCAACGGCATCAGCAACCCTGTCACCAGTCTTACCGTCAATGGCAATCTGAGTGACTGGAACAGTCTGACCTCTTTCGGTATCGACCCAACCGACGTGAGCGGTGCTAATAACCCGTTGGATTGGCAAGAAGGCTGGCTGGCGCACACCAGCAGCAATGTTTACCTCGCTTACCGCACCCTCAATGCGGTAGACACTAGCAAATTCTGGGGCTACCAAGTTTATTTCGACACCGACAGCAATGGCGCAACCGGCTACCAAAACAGTGCCTTGGGCGCGGAATACATGCTGGAAGGTCAAACCGTTTGGCGCTATACCGGCGATGGCGACAGTTGGAGCTGGACACCCCAAGGCACGACCACCAATGCAGCAAGCGGGCAAAGCGCAGAATTCAGCTTTCCGCGTAGCTGGTTAGGCAACCCAACCAACTTACGCCTAATGTTCCGAGGCAATAACGCTGCCTTTGGTGGCACGGCTGAAGACGTTTATCCGAATGCCACCGCAAGCCCGCGCTATTTCGCGTACCGTTTTCAATAATATGCGAATAAAACTACTCACCGTAACACTCAGCCTGCTAGTGGCAGGCTGCCAAAACAGCACGGCGCATACTGCCTGGCAGCTTCAACAAGCCAGTAGTAAAGCGCTGTACCAAGCCACCGTGACGTGTGCCGCGCCACCCAGCGTCGGCACATTTCAGGAATGCCGCTTGGAAGTCGACAGCCCGCAAGCCCTGCCCACCGATCTCGTGATTGCCGTGGATGGCGGAATGCCCTCCCACGGACACGGCTTGCCCACCGCCCCGCAAGCGATACCCACGGGCAAACCCGGTGAATTCCGCATCGACGGTTTAAAATACAGTATGCCGGGCGAATGGGTGCTGGGTTTCTGGCTGCATTCGGATAGTGCTCCCGCCGCACAAGACAAAATCGTCTTTTGGTTCACGCTATGAAAACCCTTACCTACTTACTGCTGTTAGTAACGCTGCTAGGCATGAAAGGCACACACAGCAGCAATCACAACTGGACAGTGCCGCAACTCGCCACACTGCAATCCCTATCGCTGGCAAACTTACCCCCGGCAATCGACCCCAGCAACCGCTTTGCGCAACACCCACCAGCACTAGCGCTGGGACGGGAATTATTCTTCGATCGACGCTTGAGCCGCCATGGGAATATCGCCTGCGCCACCTGCCACCGACCGGATAAAGTCTTTAGCGACGGCAAACCCGTAGCCATCGCTTTAGCCACTGGCACACGCAACACCCCCTCATTGCTCGGCGTTGCCCATCAAGACTGGTTTTTCTGGGATGGGCGCAAAGACAGCCTATGGTCGCAAGCCTTAGAACCCTTGGAAAACCCCGCCGAACACGGTTTAACCCGCACCGAAGTCGTCCGCTTATTGCTTACCGACACCCACTACCGACAACAATACCAAGCCCTACTGAAAAACATTCCAACAGCGGATGCGCTCCAACAACTACCAACCGCCGCCTCACCCCAAGGCGATTTGGCGCAATTACAAGCGTGGAAACAAATTCCGCAAGCCCAGCGCGAACAGATTGATGCAGTATTTGCCGCCACCGGCAAATTCCTCGCCGCCTACGTCAGCAGCCTAAGCCCGGCCCCCAATAAGCTCGACACACTCGCCCAGCAACCTGCCGCACTCACCCCAAACGAAAGCGCCGGAGCCAAACTGTTTATCGGCAAAGCGCAATGCATCCTCTGCCATTCCGGTGCATTGCTAAGCAACCAAACTTTCCAAAATATCGGCACGGGTATTCTCGGCAAAGACAGCGGACAGGCAGCGATATTGGACACGCTGCGCACCGATCGTTTCAATTGCCAAAGCAAACACAGCGACGCGCCCCCAGAAAGCTGCACCGAACTGCAATTCCTGACTCGTAGCCGCCACGCCGTCACCGGAGCATTTAAAGTACCGGGCTTGCGCAATGTCGCAAAAACCGCACCTTATTTTCACGACGGGCGTTTCGCTACCTTAGAGCAAGTCGTCGATTACTACACGCAAGCCGCCCAACCCAACGCGCAAAACGACAACGACCTTCCCCTCATTCAACTCAGCGATACCGAAGCACAACAACTGCTCGCTTTTCTTAAGGTATTGTAGCCAGACGCTAAAACGCCCGCTGGAGCGGGCGTTTCATCAGCAGCAAAGCAGCATGGGTTTAGTTTTTAGCCATCAACGCTTCGTACTTTAGCTGCAACTGCTGTTTGGATTCCTTGTGATCCGGGTCTAGCGGAATGCAATCCACCGGACACACCGAGACGCATTGCGGCTCATCGTAATGCCCGACGCATTCGGTGCAACGTTTCGGGTCAATCACGTAAATTTCATCACCTGCGGAAATTGCATCATTTGGGCACTCTGGCTCGCAAACATCGCAGTTAATGCATTCGTCAGTAATCATCAATGCCATAAAACTCTTCCTCTTGAATAGCTGTGTGGGGGCGATTCTATCAATCTACCTGAAAAGATAACATTAACTTCCATCAAAATAACAATACTCAGGCTTTTTCTAGTTCAACCCACGTTCGCTGCGAATCTGGACAATTTTGTGCTTCAGTTCAGCCAATACATGCGGTGCCACAAAGCGCGACACATCGCCATTTAAGATCGCCACTTCCTTCACCAAGGTCGACGAGATAAAGGAAAAACTTTCGCCCGGCATTAAAAACACCGACTCCACATCGGGCGCAAGGCTGCGGTTCATGCTGGCTAACTGGAATTCAAACTCGAAATCGGAAACCGCCCGCATTCCCCGAATCAATACCCGCGCATTCTGCCCACGCGCAAAGTCAACCAACAAGCCTTCAAAGCCCTGCACGCTGACCTGTGTATCCAGATGTTGCTCGACCAATTCACGCTGAATCATGGCAACGCGCTCTTCTAGGGAAAATAGCGGTTTCTTTTTCGGGTTAGACGCCACCCCCACCACCACGCTCGCACACAACTTGCTGGCACGCTTGATCAAATCAAGATGCCCTTTGGTGATCGGGTCAAACGTCCCCGGATAGACAGCGGTAATTTCCATAAATACAAGCCACCTTGGTTAATAATGAAAGGCTTAGGGATAACCCTAGTCAACCTCCTTGTAACACCTTATGCTGCGATGCACAATAAGTTTCTTGCTGAAATGCCCTGGTTACGCGCCACGTTGGGGCATGAGTTGCACCAATAAGAACAAAATACTCGCGGACACCACAATGCTGGGGCCGGTCGGCGTATCCAATTGCAAAGAAAGCCCCACGCCTGCCAGCAATGCCAGCACGCCAACCATTACCGCAAACACCGCCATTTGTTCCGGGGTACGCGCAAAACGCCGCGCCGTTGCCGCCGGAATTATCAGCAACGCCGTCAACAGCAACACGCCAACGACTTTCATCGCCACCGCCACCATTAACGCAATCAACAGCATGTAAGCCGCACTGATCCACCCAACCTTCACGCCTTCCACTTGCGCCAATTCCGCATGAACACTCAGCGATAACAGCGGACGCCAAATCCACACCATTACCCCGACCACCACCAATGCCAAGCTCCAGGTCAATACAATATCCGCGTGTGTTACTGCGAGAATATCACCAAACAGGTAGGCCATCAGATCAACCCTGACATTTGGCAGGAATGTCAACGCCACCGTTCCCAACGCCAAAGCGCTGTGCCCAATAATACTCAGCAAGGTATCACTGCCCAGTGCGGGATTATGTTGCACATACAACATCAGCAACGCCACGACCACACACACCGCAATCACCCACAGATTCAAGCTCATGCCGGTCATCAAGCCCAACGCCACGCCCAATAACGCCGAATGCGACAAGGTATCCCCAAAATACGCCATGCGCCGCCACAACAGGAATACGCCCAACAAGCCACTCATCAACACCACCGCCAAACCCGCCAGCAGCGCTCGCGCAATAAAATCATCCATGTTTGGTTTCCTGCTTGTCGGCTGGCAACGGCACAATGCACCCGTGCATATCGTGCTGATGGTCATGGTGGTGGGTATAAACCGCCAAACCCGCCGGTCGTAAATCGCCGAACAGACGCAAATATTCCGGGTGGCGCGACACTGCTTCCGGCTGCCCCGAACAGCAAATATGCCGATTCAAGCACAACACCTGATCGGTTGCCGCCATCACCAAATGCAAATCGTGCGACACCATCAGTACCCCGTAACCGTGTACCGCTTTCAAACGGTTAAGAAGCTGGTACAAATCATTCAACCCCGTGACATCGACCCCCTGCCCCGGCTCATCCAGCACCAGCAATTGCGGTTTATTCAGCAATGCCCGCGCCAGCAAAACCCGTTGCAATTCCCCACCGGAAAGCGATTGCACCGCTTGTGGCAATAAATCCCCGACACCGACTTCAACAGCACTCGCGCGCACCGCAGCGGCATTATGCCGGGGCAAATTCAAGCCAATGAAGCGCTCCACCGTCAGCGGTAACAAACGATCAAGGTGGAATTTTTGCGGCACATAGCCTACCCGCAACCCCGGCATCCGCCACACCGTGCCGCGATCCGGCGCTTGCAAACCCAATAAGATTTTCAACACCGTGGATTTCCCCGCCCCATTGGGGCCAATCAAGGTCAGCACACTTTCCGGGTACACTTCGAGGCTCACATCGTGCAAGATTGTGCGTTGCCCGAAGTTCAGACCAATGTGTGCTAACCTTGCCAATACCGTTTTTGTGGTGGACATACCTGCCAACGTCTATAAAGAGTGAAAAAATGCTGCGTATTCTAACGATTTTCCTGCTGTTATGCTTACCCGTTTTGCAGTCCTGCCAATCGGAAACGCCCACCAAACCCGTGATTGTCAGCACCATCAAACCGATTCACGCGCTGGTGTATGCGATTGCTGGCGGCGAAAACAGCCCGCTAGACATCCGCCAACTGTTGCCCGATGGCGCATCCCCGCACCATTACGCCCTCAAACCGTCGGACATGCGTACCTTAGAAACGGCGCGTGTGGTATTCCGCATCGGCAGTGGCTTAGAAACGTTTCTCGACAAACCCTTAGCCACCGCCATCCCCACCCGTGAAGTGATTACCCTTGCTGACACACCAGGTATTCAAGCCCTTGGCTCACGCCAGCAACACAGCAATGAGCACGCCGGACACGCGGCGCACAGTGCCGATTTGCACTTATGGTTAAACCCGGTGAATGCGATTTCCATGAGTCGGGAAATTGCCCGCGCCTTGAGTGCGGTCGATAGCGCCCACCAAGCCGAATATCTTGCCAATGCGCAACAACTGATTGCCGAAATTGAAGCCACCGATGCGCGTATCCGCCAACAACTTGCCCCGTTAAGCCAGCAACCTTACCTGAGTTTTCACGATGCATGGCAACACTTTGATACCCATTACGGCTTGAATTTTGCGGGCGCGGTGACGCTGGATGTTTCCCGCTTGCCGGGCGCACGCCATGTACAGGATATTCGCAAGATTATTGAGGAAAAGCAGGCGGTTTGCTTATTTCAAGAACCACAATTCTCACCCGCCATGGTGAAAACTTTGGTAGAAGGCAGCGCTATCCGTATTGGCGAACTCGACCCCTTAGGAATGGAATTACCGCTGGATAAAGACACCTACCCGAAATTACTGCAAGCCGCAGCAGACAGTTTTCAGCAATGCCTCGGTGGACAAGTGGCTCAGTAAATACCCAAATCCAATAAAGGATTAGCTTCGCGGCGACTTTCACGCAATGCGCCGCCAATGTATTCGTAACGCTGCCCGGTAGCGTGATCGTAGGCTTGCTGTTGGTAAAGGCTGACCCGGAAGGCACACCCCCCGCGTAACATCACAATATTGCGGTCGTGCATTTTGAGTTGTGCGTTCGCGCCACGTACCGTGTGTACCATGTCATCCGCAAACACCGGGTCGCCACGCTTGAGAATGCGCGACTCGCCGCTGCCGCTATTACGTGCCGTCACCTTACCGCGCTTGGACAATACAACACCGACTTCGTGGTGCTCGGTGGTGCTATTGGGTGCTGGCATAGACTACTCCGTCTGACGTTAATTGAAGGGGCTCACGGCTATTTCGTCCTTAAGAATAGCCTAGCCTGCGTGCCAAACGGTTTTTTTTCTGCGTAAAAAAGCTGAAGTGCAAAAAAAATCCGCCAAACGGTAGTGGCGGATTTTTTTAAATATAACCGTTACGGCAACACCTGTTCACCACGCAACAAATCATCCAAAGTTTCGCGGGTACGCACCACGTGTACCGTGTCACCATCCACCATAATTTCAGCCACACGCGGGCGCGTATTGTAGTTGGAAGCCATCGTAAAACCATAAGCCCCCGCCGAACGCACTGCCAGCAAATCCCCCGGCTGAATGTTCAAATCACGCTCTTTACCCAAAAAGTCGCCCGTCTCGCACACCGGCCCCACCACGTCGTAAGTCGTGGTTTCACCCGCTGGGCGCGGCACGACCGGAATGATTTCCTGCCAAGCACTGTATAAAGCGGGGCGGATCAGGTCGTTCATTGCGGCATCCACGATGGCGAAATTTTTGTATTCCGACAGCTTGAGGAATTCGACTTCTGTGACCAAAATGCCTGCATTCGCGGCAATCGCCCTGCCCGGCTCGACGAAAATTTCGTACTGACGCAAACGTTCGTCGGTGAACAATTGCGCCATGTAGTCGGCGGGGGAAGGCGCTGCCTGTCCTTCCTGATAACGCACGCCCAAACCGCCGCCGATGTCGAGGTGGTGAATAGTAATGCCTTGCGCTTGCAAGCGTTCTGCCAAAGCCAGCAAGCGTTGCAGGGCATCCATGAACGGCGTGAGCGTCAGCAATTGCGAACCGATGTGGCAGTCGATGCCGACCACCTTCAGGTGAGGCATGGTGGCGGCTTTCACATACACCGCTTCGGCGCGACCGATCTCAATCCCGAACTTGTTTTCTTTCAAGCCGGTGGAAATGTAGGGGTGGGTTTGTGCATCCACATCAGGGTTGACGCGCAACGAGATGGAGGCCACTTTGCCCATTTCACCCGCTACCGTGTTAATGCGATCGAGTTCGGCTTCGGATTCGATATTGAAGCAGCGGATGCCGACTTCTAGCGCCTTGCGGATTTCAGCGGCTTTTTTGCCAAGACCGGAAAACACCACTTTGCTGGGATCGCCGCCTGCGCGTAACACCCGCTCCAATTCGCCGCCGGATACGATGTCGAACCCTGAGCCTAAGCGGGCAAACAGGTTAAGGATGGCGAGGTTGGAATTCGCTTTGACCGCGTAGCACACGAGGTGTGGCTGTGCGCCGAAGGCATCGTTGAAGGCGTGCCAATGGCGTTCCAACGTGGCGCGGGAATAGACGTAGCACGGCGTGCCGTGGGCGCGGGCAATGTCAGTGACGGCGACATTTTCGGCGTGGAGTTGCCCGTTGCGGTATTCAAAATGATCCATGATTTATTTCGCCTGTTCCTGTTTTGGTTGCGCCTTATCCGGCAAGGTCAACGGGCCTTTGTTGCCACAACCTGCCAGCAAGGCCAGTACGATAGCGAATCCTAGGTATTTTTGCATCATGGTTAAATCCTGTTGTAAGTCATTAGGGTGCAATATAACCTTAGCATACCCTGACCCACGAAGGCTTGCCCCATGCCGGATGACTCACAACACCAACAAACGTTGCAGGAACAACTTAGCCGCCTGCAACAACAGCATGATCTTGAAACGCGCGTCGAAGACCAAATGCGGCTAGAACAGTCAATGAACAAAATCCGTCATGCCTTGAGCAACCAATTGCAGCAAGAAGCCCACCGTCGCAAACGTAATGGTGCGTATCAGGAAGCCATTGCGGTATGGCATGAGATCCGGTTTTACACACCCAATCAAGCCGGGGCAGCACAAGAAATTGCCGAGTTGGAACAATTACTGGCTCAAACCACCCAAGTGGCGGAACTCATCAAACATTTGTCTCGCATCAAAACACTACGTCCCCTTTTCAAAGACCTCAGTAATGCCCTCAAACAGCCCGCCAATACTGCCGAATACAGCACACTGTGGGAGCAAGTCGATTTTTTCTTGCATAACGATGCCCCAGATGTAGAAGGTTTTATGCTGTGGT
Source organism: Candidatus Thiothrix sulfatifontis (assembly GCA_022828425.1). Lineage (NCBI taxonomy): Bacteria > Pseudomonadati > Pseudomonadota > Gammaproteobacteria > Thiotrichales > Thiotrichaceae > Thiothrix > Candidatus Thiothrix sulfatifontis. The sequence continues at coordinate 1,164,439 of CP094685.1, read as the reverse complement.
GGGAGGAAGAACGCCCAACCACACCATCCCATGTGCAAAACGTCGATATTTCGCGCTTGGCAGGCAGGGTACAACGTGGCGAAATGGTGCTATTCCTTGGCTCTGGCATTGCGGCGACTTACGCAGATAACGGGCAGCAAGAAACTGAACTGGTACAGCAATTGGCACACCACATTGGCTATGAAAAATTCAAGGGAACATTGTCATCCATCGCCGAATATTACCAGTTGCGACCGGATTTTGGGCAATCAGCTTTATTAGAAAACTTGCGCATCCAGTTACCCGATAACCTGCGCCAAGTGTTGTTGTATCAGGCATTGGCAAAGGTTCAGTCGCCCTTGATCTTGATTTCGGCGGCTTACGATAACTTGTTGGAGCGTACTTTGCGTGAAGCAGGCAAGCGATTTGTGGAATTTGCCTCCATCGTGCGACGTAGCGAGGAATACGACATCGGGCATGTGCTGGTGAGCTTTTCGGATGATAGTGAACCGCCCGAAGTCTACCCAGAAGAAGCATTATCGCGGCGGCGCTTTCTGGAAAATGGCTATTCCATCATCTACAAAATTCGCGGGACGTGTGGAACAGCCGATCATGGGCAAAATGATATGCAGCGTGATGCGCTGACGCTTTCCGAGAGCAATTTTTTCAGCTTCGCACGGTATGCCGACAAGATGATTCCGGGCTATCTAGCGCGGCAGTTGCGCAATCGGGGTTTTTTGTTTGTGGGCTATCGACCGCGTGAGTGGGAAGACCGCTTGCTGGCAAGTGCCTTACTGGAAAAACGCCATTCGCAAGAACCCTGTTATGTCATTGGCGAAACGCCAGAGCCGCTGGAAGCGGCGTATTGGGAGTCACGCAACGTGAAGCAATATCGGATTGGGATTCGGGAGCTGGATAAGTATTTGGCGGAGGCGGTGGTATGAAGAAAGAAATCCCTCCCAGCCTCCCCTTGTCAGGGGAGGAGCCAAGAGAAGCGCCTTATCCTGGATTGCGACCTTACCGTGAAGATGAGCGTGGGAAGTTTTTTGGACGTGAGTCTGATGCGGAAGTGCTGATTGATAAGGTACTAACCAATCGGCTGACCTTGTTGTTTGCGGCGAGTGGGGTGGGCAAAAGTTCGCTGTTGCAGGCTGCGGTGATCCCGCGTTTGAAGTCTCCGACTGGGGAAAATCTGGAGGTGGTGTACCACATCGACTGGGTGAGTGAGCCGGTCAGCAGTGTACGGGCTGCGGTGCTGCAAGCCTTGCACAGCAGTGGCAAGTTGCCTGAAGGTGCGGCGGATGAAGTGGGGAAAACGCTGGCGGAGTTGCTAGAATTCTGCGGGCTGTTTGTGCGCCACCCGCTGGTGCTGATCCTTGACCAGTTTGAGGAGTTTTTCCGTTATCAACGAGCAACCGCCAGTTTCCAGCCGTTCATTGAGCAACTGACGGCGGTCATTACCAACCCGCAACTGCCCGTGAGTCTGGTGTTGTCGATGCGGGAAGATTTCGCGCTGGAACTCAATGCATTCAAGCCGCGTTTGCCGACCATTTTGTTTGAAAACTTCTATCGGCTGGAAAAGCTGGGGCGGGTCGGCGCACGCGAGGCGATTGTTACACCCGTGGAGCAAATCGGCTTCCATTACGAGCCTGTGCTGCTGAAAACGCTGCTGGATGATTTGCTCAGTCGTGAACTTGACCGCTTGCCACATTCGCCCGTGGTCGAATTGCTGGAAACCGTCGAACCGCCTTATCTGCAAATCGTCTGTGCGCAACTGTGGGAACTGAACAAGGCCGACCCGGACAAGCTGCTAAGGCTGGCAACTTACGAAAAAGCGGGCAAGGCGAAGGGCATCCTGAGCAATTACTTCGGTGGCGTGTTGCAGACCTTCACGTTGACGGAAAAGCAGCTTGCCTCCAAAGCCTTCGATCATCTGGCAAGCCAACGTGGGGTGAAGATGGCGTACACCGCCGCTGCCTTGGCGGAAACGGTGCGGGTAAATGAAGCGGCTCTGGGCAAGGTTTTGGAAAAACTGACGGCTGTGCGCATTCTGCGTAGCCAACAGCGGGGTGATGCGACGTGGTATGAGCTTTACCACGATATGTTTTCTGGCAGCATCGAAAAGTGGAATGATGCGTGGAAAGACAAGATGCTGCGGCGCAAGTTTGCACAGGTGGCATCTGCGGGGTTTGTCAGTATTGTAGCACTGTTTGCGGGGTGGGATTATTACATCAACTCCACTAACTACCATCTGCGCCTTAGTTCTAAGCTGGGTATTTCCGACCAAGTGGAGCTATGGAAAGGTAAACTGGGGAGTTTCGATCTGTTTCAGCAGGGGCGTTATGTGGCAGAGACGGATTTGCAGAGGGGACAGCTTGAACCAGATAAACAATTCAACCAAAAACAAATTGCTGATTATGTGGGCTTACAAATAGAATTGGTAAGTAATCAATCCGTTGATCAACGAATTAGAGCCTACGCTACAAGAGGAAATTATGAGGATGCGTTGCAATTGGCAAATAAGTCTATTGCTCCAGAAAATACTGACTTAGCTATCCGTGCGGGAGCACGTCTTGCTGCGATACAAGTACCAGAGTCAGCACGCTCGATTTACCATATTTTACAAAACTCATCCAGCAAGCTTATCAAGAAAGGAATTTTTGGAGATATTGCTGAAGATTCTCTGGATGACTATCGTTCTCAAAACAGAGACATGGGAGTTATTACTTCAGATATTGGGATCTTTTTAATGCATGATCAGCCTGTTTTTAAACCAGACATGCCTATCTCCAATAAGAAATTCTGGGTGCGGCAGTTAATTATGCAGATTGCTACTCAATCTTCTCGTGAACAGCTTATGACTATTTCATCATCTGACCACTCAAATAAATCCATTGATAATACAAGTATAATACAACATTTGACTTATGGACCCAATGCATCGCAAGTAATTCCCTATTTAATCAACTTACTTAAGAATGAAAACCTTAATGCTTTATCAGCAAAAGCTTTAGGCGAATTACAGGCTAATGAAGCGGCTTACGATTTATCAAAATCACTCGTGAATACATATATTTCCCGTAGTAACCTAGAAAATTATACGATAGACTCTCCCTTTCGCTTGTGTGCAGTGATAGAAGCTTTAGGGCAAGTACAGCCTAAATATGCGGTTACGTATGCAGTCCCTGTATTGTTAGATTTACTCAAGGATGAAGATGTACAAGTCCGTATTACAGCCGCAGAGGTTTTAGGTCAATGGCAAGTCAAGGAGGTGATTCCTACGTTGCTAGAGTGGCTTAAGTATAAACATCCAGTTAGTAAAAATTTTGAAGCATTCAGTTCTAGGTATGATGAAATAGAAAAACCTCGCATTGCAGCCGTAAAGATTCTAGGCCAATGGCAGATCAAAGACGTAGTTCCCATGTTGCGTGGATTACTTAAGGATAAAACAGTAGAGGTTCGTCTTGCAGCCGCAACGATTTTAGGACAGTGGCAAGTCGAAGACGCAGTTCCTGCAATGATCGGATTACTCAAGGATGAAAAAGAGAGCATTCGCATTGCAGCCGTAAAGATTTTAGGACAGTGGCAGACCAGGGAAGCGGTTCCTACGTTGCTAAGATTGCTCCAAGATGAAAATGCAAACGTCCTTATTACAGCCTTAACGATTTTAGGACAGTGGCAGGTCGAAGACGCAGCTCCTGCAATGATCGAATTACTCAAGGATAAAAATCCAGATATCCGCTATGAAGCAGCAATGGTTTTGGGTCAGTTACAGACTAAAGATGCGGTGCCTGTATTGCTAGAGTTGCTTAAGGATAAAGAAAAAAAGGTTCGCTTTGCAGCCAGCAATGCTTTAGAGCAGTTGCAGGCTAAAGATGCGGTTCCTGCATTGCTAGGTCTTATCAAAGATAAAAATGCAGATATTCGCTATGAAGCGACTGCGGTTCTGGGCCGATTGCAGGCTAAAGATGCGATTCCTGCGTTGCTAGGTTTACTTGAGGATGAAGAAAATACAGTCCGTCATGCAGCAATAATTAGTTTAAGCCAATTGCAGGCCAAAGATGTAATTCCAACACTACCGAAGTTTTTAAATGATTGGAATGATCAATATGGACGTCTTATAGCGGCAAAGGCATTAAGTCAAATGCAAACTAAAGAGACTATTCCTTTGTTAATAAAATTACTCAAGGATGAAGATCATGATGTTCGTAACATGGCGGCAAGGGGTTTAGGTCAATTAAAAGCTAAGGAAGGACTCCCTGCAATACTAGAACTACTCAGTGATAAAAGAAATAGCTTTAGCTTGGAGATTGCAGAGAGTTTATCTCAGCTACAAAGCAAAGAGATTATTCCTCAGTTATTAGGATTTCTTCAACATAGAAACAAAGATATTCGAGATGGAGTGGCAGGTGCTTTAGCAAATTTAGGAGAGGGGGTCTTAATACCAAATCTATTTTCTGTAATGGGGGATGAAAGTTCAGATGCCAACAGCTTTAGCTACGACTCTATTTTGAAGCCTGCTACTATTGGCAGCAGCAGCGCACATAGTATTGAATCGTTCAGTCGCATCGCTTCCGGTGAATTACTTGACTTCCTATTGCGTCGCCTGAAAAGCGGTAATCCCGACACCCGTCAAAGTGCTGCTATTGCAGCTACACGTATGGAACGCGGCAACAACCTAAACGAAGTTCAAAAGCGCCTACTCCGCAAAGCCTTATCCTTGATAGATCAACGAACCCGTGACGCAGCCGCAGAACAGCTAGCAGACGAAGATGAACAGAAAACCAAAGAAAAAGCGCTGCAAGTGTCGATCAATCAACCGGGTATGGAAGAAAAACCATTAACTATGGACGAACTAAAAAACAAACTAGACGAATTCGACCAAGCCTATGCCGACTGGCGCAAGCGCCGCGACGCTGAACCAACAACTGACCAGCGAGCCACCGACACCGCCGCCGATGAAGCCGACAAACTCACTGACCCCGCCCCCTTCATCTACGAATACGCCTACGCCATCGCCAACATGGACGAAGCCGAAGGCATCAAACTGCTAGGCCACAACCTCGCCAAAGTCCGCGAAGCCGCCGCCCGTGGCCTTGCCAACAGCGATTTCCTCGGCGTACTCCTGCTGCAAAAGCTCGAACAAGAATGGCTGGCAACCGACAACCCCATCACCCGCCAAGGCTTGTTCCACGCCATCGACATCGCCCTGCTGGCAATAGAAGGCATCGGTGCAGACAAGGAACTCGAAGCCCTGAAAACCTACGAACCCACCCTGACCAACGAGCATTCCGCCGCCTCCATCAAACCGCGTGTCGAATGGACACGCATCCAACTCCAATGGCGCGTGGATGCTCTCAAAGAACTCAAGGAACTAGCAGACCGCCAACTGCCGGGGCTGCTGAAAGAATACTGCCTCAACCCCGATGGCACGGACATGAAACCCGAAGAATGCACCATTGAACGCTAACCGCTATACTGCAACCATACCCGTTTGGAGAAAACATCATGGGCACTGTAGAACAAATTACCGAACATACCCGGCATCTGCCAGAACCTGCACAGCGTGAAATCCTGCATTTCGTCGAATTCATTCTGAGCAAATACAGTCGGACATTCACACCCGCATTGACTACCAAACGTCCTATCGGGCTGGCAAAAGGAGAGTTCAAGCTATCTAGCACTTTCTTTGAGCCACTACCCGATGAAATGTTTGATGCCTTTGAGGGACGTTAACCAATGCGCTTATTGTTGGATACCTGCACATTCCTGTGGCTAATCTCGGATGATGACAACCTGAGCGCAAAAACCCGCGACCTTTTCCAAATGCCTGAAAATGAAGTCTTTCTCAGCTCAATTTCATTCTGGGAAATTAGCGTCAAATACCAGCTTGGCAAACTGCCATTGCCGGAAGCACCGAAGCTCTACATCCCGCGCAAACGCGACCAACACCAGATTGCTTCATTGAGCCTGCACGAAGATGCCATACAACATTTGTCCAGCCTGCCGGATATTCACCGTGATCCTTTTGACCGTATACTGATCTGCCAAGCCATCCAGAATGATCTGGTGTTGCTCACCCCTGATCCGCTGATTCACAAATACCCGGTCAAAGTAGACTGGTAGCCACGGAGAATCAAATGCCTGACCTCTTCCTCAGCTACGCCCACGTTGACAAACATTGGGTAGACACCTTCGCCGCCCTACTCGAACAGCGCGTCAACCAATACGTAGGGCGAGCCAAACCCGACCGCCTCTGGAAAGACAACCGCTTCAGCGGCAACACCGCGATTTCCCCCGAAATTGAGGCGCAACTCGCACAAGCTCACTGCCTCGTCAGCTTCCTATCCCCCGGCTACCTCGCCTCCGAATGGTGCAAGTACGAACTCGCCACCTTCAGCACCCGTGTCGGCAAAAATTCCGGGCGCATTTTCTGCATCGAACTCGACCACATTCCGCAAGAACGCAAACCCGCCGCATTCACCCCCACACTCGGCTACCGCTTCTGGTGGCAAGACCCGCAAAGCAAACGCACCTACCCGCTAACAACAAATCACCCAGACTTTGAAACTCGCCTAATTGATCTCGCAAAAGACATCGCCACCACACTGCAAGAAAATCCCCCTCAATCCCCCTTTTGCGAGGGAAGCCAAGAACCAGCACAACTAATAAACACTTTTTCCTCCCCGCTTTGCAAAAGGGGGGCTGGGGGGGATTTCTCTTCCCAGCAAGCCCGCCGCAAATTTCTTCAAACCAAACTCGAACGCCTACAAGCCCAATACGACCTAGAAACCCGTGTCGAAGAACAAATGCGCATGGAAAAACTCATCGCCGAAACCCAAGCCACCCTCCAACAACTGTAGGGGCGTATTGCATACGCCCTCTTCATTCCTTACCCCTGAAACCGCATCGACAAATCCACCGCCCGTACATGCTTGGTAATTCCGCCAATCGACACGAAATCCACCCCCGTTTCCGCAATCGCCACCAACGTTTCTGGGCTAACCCCACCAGACGCTTCCAACGGAATCTTCCCCGCCGTCACCCGCACCGCTTCGCGCATATCCGCAAGGCTATACTCATCCAACATAATGATGTCAGCGTGTGCCGCCGTCGCTTCCGCCAATTCCTGCAAATTCTCAGTTTCCACTTCCACCAGAATACCGGGATGTAACTGCCGCGCCTGCTGAATCGCCTTTGTGATCGACCCCGCCGCCATAATGTGGTTTTCCTTAATCAACACCCGATCATACAAACCCATGCGGTGATTCGTCCCGCCCCCACACAATACCGCGTATTTTTGCGCGGTACGCAAACCGGGCAAGGTTTTGCGCGTATCCAAAATCCGGCAAGCGGTATGCGCCACCAAATCCACATACCGCCGCGTCGCTGTCGCCGTCGCCGACAAGGTTTGCAGAAAATTCAACGCCGCCCGCTCCCCACTCAAGATAGAACGCGCACTGCCCCGCAAGGTACATAGCAGCGCATTGGCTGCCACCCGCTCGCCATCTTGATACTGCCATTCCACTTGCACGCTTGGGTCAAGCTGGCGGAACACTTCATCAAACCACGCCACGCCGCACAACACCGCGTCTTCGCGAGAAATCACCGTTGCACTGGCTTGCTTATCCACCGGAATCAGCCCCGCAGTCACATCGCCCGTGCCAATGTCTTCCGCCAAAGCCCGCGCAACCGTTGCTGAAATATCGTTAGGTAATTGCATGAAAACCTCAAATAAAAATGGGAGGCTAAGCCTCCCACCAAGTGCCCCTGACTCCTCAGTCAGATCCTATTGGATGCGGGTAATGCCCATCATCTTCAAAATAGACTTTTCGTAGAACGGTTCGGAACTGCCTTTTTTCATCTTGCGGATGAAGTATTTCTCGAACGCGATCTTCGCCATGTGTACCCACTTGCCCTTTTTAAACCAAGCCACGTTACGCGGTGGAATCTGTGGCAGTGCGACAAACGCAGCACCCGTGTCACCCATGTCCGCCAAACAGATGGCGTTCCAAGTGGCGGTGGTGTGCGGCTCTTTACCGGCTAACTCATCGGCAATGTTGTGTACCAAAGAAGTGACCATGGATTCAATCATGTATCCGGTCTTCGGTGCACCTGTAGGGACAGGCGTAGCTTCTACCGGCGGAATGGCAATGCAAACACCCGCAGAATAGATGTTTTTGTATTTCGGGCTGCGGTGCAATTCATCCACAATCACAAAACCACGCGGGTTACACAGACCTTCCACCGCTGCAACCGCATCCACACCTTTGAACGCTGGCAACATCATCGCCATGTCAAAATCAAGGACGTGTTCTTTCTCGACTTCACCTTTATTGGTCATCTCCGTGACGTGCATTTTACCGGCTTCAACCTTGGTGGTTTTCGCATTGGTAATCCACGCCATGTGATGGTTGCGCAATTCGGATTCGAGCATTCCCTTAGAATCGCCCACGCCCCCCAGACCCAAGTGACCGATATACGGTTCAGAGGAAACGTAAGTCATTTTGAATTTGTGACGCAGCCCACGCTTACGCAAGTCCGCATCCACAATGAAGGCGAATTCATACGCCGGACCAAAGCAACTTGCGAACGGCATTGCGCCCACAATGATATGCCCCGAACCCTTGGTCAACAGCTTTTGATAATCGACATACGCATCTTCCGCGTGCGTCACATCACAAACAGACTTGGTATGACCACCGTGCGGGCCTGCACCTTCAACTTCTTGGAAATACAACTTCGGGCCAGTCGCGATAACCAGATAGTCATATTTTACGGTTTGACCGTCAGCCAAATGCAAGGTACTGCCTTCAGCATCAATCTTTTCGCAGCGACTGCAAATGAATTTAATGTCTTTCTTGGAAAGGTATTTTTCAATGGGAAACGTGATGTCTGAGCGGGTACGCCAGCCAACAGCAACCCACGGGTTTGAGGGTACGAACTGGAAGTAATCACGCTCGTTGACGACCGTGACTTCATGCCCTTTACCGAGCATTTCTTTCATCTCATAGGCGGCAGGCATTCCACCAGTACCAGCGCCGAGGATTACGATATGAGCCATTAATGCGAACTCCTAACTATTGAATGAGGGGGATTGATTTAATTATGAGATTTGTACTTGCCAGCGTTTCCCAGAACAAACAGAATCACACCACAAAACAAGCTCTAGGTCAATGTTATCCTTACTTATCAAAACATTAGCTCGAACTAATATACTATAAAAAAGATATACTTCCGCCCTCATCACACGCCATAATTTGTACATGAATACAATCACTGTTTATCTGGTTGGCGGTGCAGTCCGCGACCAATTATTGGGTTTACCCCTCAAAGACCGCGACTGGGTAGTCACGGGAGCCACGCCTGCGGCCATGTTGCAGCAAGGTTTTAAACCCGTGGGCAGCGATTTCCCGGTTTTTTTGCACCCGCAAACCAGCGAGGAATACGCGCTGGCGCGCACCGAACGCAAAACGGCAAAGGGTTATCACGGCTTCCAATTCCATGCCGCCAGCGATGTCACCTTGGAACAAGACCTTGCGCGGCGTGACTTGACCATCAATGCAATGGCGCAAGATGCCAGCGGCAAGCTCATTGACCCTTACGGTGGGCAAACCGATTTGCAGCAACGTTTATTGCGCCACGTATCCGCAGCATTTGCCGAAGACCCGGTGCGGATTTTGCGGGTAGCGCGGTTTGCGGCACGGTTCGCCCCGCTGGGTTTTCAAGTTGCCAGCGACACCCAACGCCTGATGCAACAGATGGTCGCGGCGGGCGAAGTCGATGCCTTAGTGCCGGAGCGCGTCTGGCAAGAAACCGTCAAAGCGCTATCCGAACCCACCCCCGCCCGCTTTTTCGAGGTATTGCGCGATTGTGGCGCATTAGCCGTATTATTCCCCGAACTGGAGCGCCTGTTTGGGGTGCCGCAACCCGCGCAATACCACCCGGAAATTGATTGCGGCATTCACACCCTGCTGGTGTTGCAACAAGCGGTAAAACTGAGCGCTGACCCGGAAGTACGCTTTGCTGCCCTCACCCACGATTTGGGCAAAGGGCTGACACCCAAAGAAATACTGCCCAGCCATCACGGGCATGAACGCCTTAGCCGCGAACTCACGACACAGTTATGCGAACGCTTAAAAATCCCCAATCGGTTTCGCGAATTGGCGGAACACGTCGCTGAACAGCACGGTCGAATCCATAAGGCACTGGAATTGCAACCCAAAACCGTGTTGAACGTGCTGGAAGTCACCGATGCATTCCGCAAGCCCGAACGTTTCGCGCAATTATTGCTGGCGTGTGAAGCGGATGCCAAAGGGCGTACAGGCTTTGAAAGCCGCCCTTACCCGCAAGCCCACTATTTTCGGGAAGCGTTACGGGCGTGTCAGCAAGTGGATGTGCAAACGGTTATCCAAGCCGGTTTCCAAGGGGTGCAAATCAAAGAGGAATTGCACCGACGGCGTATCGAAGTTATCAAGCAAATCCGCAAGGAATCTTGATATTCGCCCGCAGTAGCCGCATATTGGTGATAGCCTAGGATTATGAAAAATGTTGAGGAATTGTCATGATGGAAGAAAGAACCGCGTCATTCGGCATTGGTCAGGTGATTCACCACCGCCTGTTTAACTATCGTGGCGTCATTTTTGACGTTGATCCCGATTTCAAAGGCACCGAAGAATGGTTTCAGAAAAACGTGGAAGCCGGTAGCCCAACCAAAGAAGAGCCGTGGTATCACGTCTTGATTGACCAAGATGGGCGCGTTGCTTACGTTGCCGAACGCAATCTGGAAGCCGAGGAAACGGTCGAACCCGTTGAACACCCCTTGCTGGAAAACTTTTTCACCGGCTTTGCGGGCGACCATTATCAGGCACGGCAGACGCTGAATTGATGGCATGGGATTGGTTAAACCATTCCAGTTACTTGGCGGCTTTTCTGGTCGGGTTGCTGGGCGGTGTCCACTGCCTCGGCATGTGTGGCGGCATTGTCAGCGCCTTGACGTTTAGCTTGCCCGCCGCCCAACGCAATCATCCTGCTACCCTATTCCCCATCTTGCTGGCGTACAACACCGGGCGTATCGGCGGGTATACGCTTGCGGGGGCATTGGCTGGCGGTATAGGCGCGGCATTCCTGTCATTGGGCGGGTTGGACAGTATGCAGCACGGTCTGCAAGTGTTCGCTGCCTTATTTACCATCGCGCTGGGATTGTATTTGGCGGGTATCTGGGCAGGTGTGGCGCAAGTGGAAAACGCGGGGCGCACCTTATGGCGGCACATTGAACCGTTGGGGCGGCGTTTCATGCCGGTGAATTCCCCTGCGAAAGCGTTGCCACTGGGATTTGTGTGGGGCTGGTTGCCGTGCGGCTTGGTGTACAGCGTGCTGATTTGGACGTTATCGGCGGGCAGTGTCGCCAAGGGTGCGTTGCTAATGCTGGCGTTTGGGTTGGGGACGTTGCCGAACCTGTTGCTGATGGGCGCGGCGGCGGCGAAGCTTGCAAAATTTACCCGCAACCAAACCGTCAAACGGGTCGCCGGTTTGCTGGTAGTGGGGCTGGGATTGTTATTGTTATGGCAAGCGTTTTAAACCAACCAGTCCGCCATCCACAGACGTAAGCGTAAACCCCAACCGGAGGTTAGCCCGACTTCACGGAAACGAATGATGCCTTCCTCATCCAGCACGTAACTGGTAGGTACGCCTTTGATGCCGTATTGCCCCGATAATGAACCGTCTTCATCCACAATCGTGACCCACTCGGTGATTTTTTCGCGTTCCATGTAACGCTGCACTTCCTCAGCACCGCCCGATTGAAACGCAATCGTGATCACTTTCCAGTCTTTGGCAATGCCGCTAATGCTGCCTTGTTCCAATTCGCACATCGGACACCAACTTGCCCAAAAGTGCAGCAATACGGGCTTGCCACGGTAATTATCAAGGTGGATGACGTCACCATTCAAGGCAGTACGCTCAAAATCCGGGGCTTCGCCGTCGAGCATTCCGCGCTGCTGCCAAGTGCGCACCCCGAAAATGATCGCGAGGATAATCAGGGCTTCTAGCAACCAGCGTGGCCAACGGCGTTTTTTGGGTGGCTGGTCGTCATGATTCGAGGTGTGTGTGCTCATCGTCATCCGTTCGTGTTTATTGAATGCGGCGATTGTAGCACACCGTCATAAAACCGCCGCCCACCACATTCTTTCCCGCTAATCTGCTTTTCATTGCCGCCAAGATTAATTTTATGGATTATGTACTAGTAATATTGCGCAGTTACCAAACCCGTAATGCGCAAACACTCATTTTGACTGTATATAAATTAATAACAAATACGCTAACCGGGGGACTTCCTGATGAAGGGTTCTACTACTCAATCGCACACAACATTCGTGGCACAACCGCTGTCTGCTTTCACGCGCTGCATACGCTTGGCGTTAGGGCTTACCGTGAGTGGTGCTGTTTTGGTTTCACCTGCTTTTGCCGAGGGCACAAAGCAGTGGGCTCCGTCTTCCAGCCACTTCGCCGCATTAGGAGCAATGGAGAGCAATGGTGGTTCCGCCTACCCATTTGCCGGATATGAGCAACCAAAAGAGCGGCGTCTGCATATCCATATTGCTGATCCAGCGAACGAAATTGTTTACGTTGGCCTCGGCAAACTCACTGGCAATGCAGGCAATGATATAGATTTCAACTTTTATTGGCGTATTGTGGCACCCGATGGTTCTGTCGTGCATGGTTCGTCGCTGGCGGGTGGGGCGCAAGCAAATATTACCAGCCATGCTCAGGCAGTTGCCGGGCCAAGTGCCTTGGATCCTGCTGGCTATTCAACGTCGGGGAACTGGACATTCGACCCCGCGATAGCAGGAAAAGGGGCAGGCGATTACTACATTGAGTTTGACCTCAACGATAATGCAGCCTCTGCTGGTTCATATACCGAATCCGGTTATGCCCCAAGCAACGCAATGAATATCAAATGGTTTGATATTACTGTAGCGACGAAAGGAGGATCACCCCAAGCACTTGATGGACGTGTGTGGTCTAAATCTTGGGGGGTGCGGACGAATGACCCGGCGGTTTTCCCAAGTGCCCCTTTCGGCACACCATTCAACGGCAGTATGTATGCTTACGACAGCAACAACTTTGTCACCATGATTAACTTTCTAGGCTCTGGTCTGCGTCCACTGCAAGGCCAGTTCTCATTTAACAACACAGGTACCGGCTCAAGCGGCAATAAGGCAACAGACCGTAAATCTGTAAATGACGTCAATAGTGGCACCCCCCAACACAAGATATTCCTGAACCCACCGGATACCAATATTTATCCATTAGGCGTGGATGGCTCATTACAGAACCTGCCACTCTCCATAAATGACACCAACAACGCCAGCATCAAAATAGAAGCTACCCAGCCTGGTTCAGTCGAAGTCGTACTGGATATCAACAAGGATGGCTCATATACCGCTGGCATTGACCGTCGTTTGATTGAGAATGTTACCGCTGGTGTAGATTCCGTACCATGGGACGGTAAGGATGGCGCAGGAAATAAAGTAGCAAAATCCAGTTTCCCAATTGATGTCAAAATTGCCTATACCCAGGGTGAAACCCATTTTACTGCTTACGACGTTGAAGGGTTGGACAATGGTTTTGAGGTTTTCACTCAAACCAGTGGTGGCTCGTCAGGGCCAAACCTGTTGTTCTGGGATGACTCAAACATTTTGGATGACCCCGGCAGTACGCCAGACAGAGGGCAGGTAAACGTTGACGCAGGTAACACCCTGCGCCGCACATGGAGCCTCAACCCCTATGGTGACCTGAACACCATCAACACCTGGTGGTTTGCCTACCGCGATTACGAAAGTACCGTCCTCAACCTTGCTCCAGCGGTGGAGCTATCTGTAGCCACAGCTTCCGATGCCGAAGCAAGTGGTGGCAATCTGCCTGTCCTGGTAGTAAGCGGCAATTTGCTAACAGATGCAACGGTGGAAGTGGCACTCAGCGGTACGGCTGTGAGCGGCACAGACTACAGTCCAGCAACTGGCCCCATTAGCATCACCATTCCAGCAGGCAACTATGCCGACACCCAGATTCCTATCCCTGGTCTGACCATTACGAATGAAAGTGTGGTGGAAAGTGATGATACTCTCATCCTGACACTGCAAAACCCTGCTAATATTGCCATCGATGATGCCAACGCTAACGGCACAACTATTGATCAAAGCACTTACACCATCGTCAACGATGATTTCAACACCCCGCCAGTGGCCACCAATGACAGCGGCACCACCCAGGAAGATATTCCGTTCAATGGCACTACCCTACTGGTCAATGATAGTGATATTGATAACGACACGCTGACTATTAACACAACACCAACAACCGGCCCAAACAACGGCTCGGTGGTTATCAATGCCAATGGCACATACACATACACACCCAACCCGAACTTCAACGGTGCTGACAGCTTTGTTTATGCAATTTCCGATGGTAACGGTGGCACAGCTACTGCGACTGTCACCATCACGGTTACCCCGGTCAATGACCCGCCAGTAGCCACCAATGACAACGGCACCACCCAGGAAGACATTCCTTTCAATGGCTCCACCGTACTAACCAACGACAGCGATATTGATGGCGACACGGTGACTATCAACACCACGCCGGTGACCGACCCGACCAATGGCTCTGTGCTTATCAATCCGAATGGCAGTTACATCTATACGCCGGATCAGGATTTCCATGGCACAGACAGCTTTGAATACGAAGTTTCCGACGGTAAGGGCGGAACAGATACCGCGACAGTCACCATCACGGTTAATCCGGTCAACGATAATCCGGTTGCCGTCAATGACAGCGCCACCACGGCGGAAGATGTTGTCCTGCATGGTTCGACCATCCTGATCAACGATAGCGACGTGGACGGTAATACCCTAACGGCAACAACAACACCTGTCACGCTACCTGTGCACGGCATCTTGGCTCTGAACAGTAATGGCACTTACACCTATACTCCTGAACAGAATTACAACGGCACTGACAGTTTCGTTTACGCAATTACAGACGGAAACGGTGGCACTGCGACTGCAACCGTCGACATCACCATTACGCCTGTGGATGACCCACCGGTCATTACCTCCATCAACAACGTTACCTACCCTGAAAACGGCACTGGTACAGCACTGGACGTACAATCCACCGACCCTGATGGTGATACTGAAAACGCTGGCCTGACGTACAACCTGAAACCGCTGTACGATGGCGGCCTGTTCACGATTAATCCGAATACCGGTGCAATCACTTTCAACACGCCACCTGATTACGAAAATCCGCTGGATGCCAACGCTGACAACGCCTACATCATCATGACCGAGGTTTGTGACAGCACCAACCTGTGCACCCAGCAGGTGGAAGTCATCGTGGTCACCAACGTGGTGGAAACCAGCCCGCCCAGCATTATCAGCACCATCGCCCAGATCCCGGAAAATCAGGCGTTTGTCACGGATATCGACGCAAACGACCCAGACCCGGATACCCTGAGCTTCGCCATTACGGGTGGAACTGATGCAGCACTCTTTACCATTGACCCGGATACCGGCGAACTGAGCTTCCTGAGCGCACCGAGCTTTGAAAGCCCAGCCGATGCCGATGGCAACAACAAGTACGAGCTGGTCATCACGGTGACGGACAACACCGCACCTGACCATACCGACAGCCAGTCGCTGCAAGTCGTCGTGACCAACACCAATGAAGCGCCTGTCATTTCTTCTGATGGTGCCAGTGACACTGCTGCCCTGACTCACGATGAAAACGCCACTGCTGTAACGACAGTGACGTCTGCTGATCCGGATGCTGGCGATACGATTACCTACACCATCAATGGCGGAAGTGATGCAAACCTGTTTAGCATTGATCCTGTCACGGGCGAACTGCGCTTCAAGACCACACCGGACTTTGAAAACCCGAGTGACAGTGATGGCAACAATACTTACGTTGTGCAGGTCATGGCCGATGATGCCAACAGCCTGTTCGACTTGCAAACACTGACCATCACTGTCAACGACATCAATGACGCACCTGTCATTACCTCCGATGGTGGTGCAGCCACCGCCAACGTACACGTGGATGAGAACACCACCGTAGTAACCACAGCCACCAGTACGGATCAGGATGGCGATACACCTGTTTACAGTATTACTGGCGGTGTGGATGCTGCCCTGTTTACCATTGACCCTGCCACTGGGGCATTGACCTTTACCGCTGCGCCAGACTTCGAAAATCCAACTGACGTAGCTGGTGGCACATCTGCTACTGGCGACAACGTGTATGAAATCGAGGTCACCTCCGATGACGGCAATGGTGGCACTGATGTACAAACCCTGAGCGTCACGGTCGGTAACGTCAACGAACCCCCTGCCATTACCTCTGATGGTGGCGGCGATACCGCAGCCCTTAACGTGAATGAAAATACTATAGCCGTAACCACCGTAATCGGTGCTGACCAGGATACTGCCAACATCCTCACCTATAGCATTAGTGGCGGTGTAGATGCAGGCTTGTTTGCCATTGATCCAGCTACAGGCACGCTGACCTTTGTGACAGCCCCGGACTTCGAGAACCCGACTGATATAGCAGGTGGCACAAGCGCCGCTAGCGACAACGTGTATGAGATCGCCGTCACGGTATCCGACAGTAATGGTGGCACAGATGTGCAAACCCTGTTGGTAACGGTGGCCGATGCCAACGAAGCGCCAACCATCACCTCCAACGGTGGCGGTGATACGGCTACGGTAGGAGCGGCTGAAAACCAGACCGCTGTCACCACCGTAACGGCTGAGGATCAGGATGCAGGCGACACCCAGGACTTCAGCATCAGCGGCGGTGCGGATGCAGCTCTGCTGAGTATTGATCCAGCAACCGGCGTACTCACGTTTATTGATGCGCCTGACTTTGAAAATCCAAGCGATACGGATAAGAACAATGTGTATGAAGTTAGCGTAACGGTGACGGATGAGCAGGGTGGTGCGGATGTACAAACATTGTCGATTAGCGTTACGGATGCTAACGATGCGCCAGTGATTACCTCCAATAGCGGCGGTGATAGCGCAGAATTGCCTGTGGACGAAAACACCACAGAAGTGACCACCGTTACGAGTACTGATCAGGACGGTGATACCCCCACTTACAGCATTGGTGGGGGTGCTGATGCAGGTTTGTTCCAAATTGACCCGGTAACTGGTTTAATCAGCTTCAAAATCGCACCCGATTTTGAACATCCGCAAGACAGTAATAACGATAACCGCTATGAAGTCATCGTTACCGTAGAAGATGGCAAAGGTGGCACTGATGAGCAAACATTGCTTATTGTTATTCACAACGTCAACGACCCACCAACGATTATTTCCAACGGTGCTGGGGATACTGCCAGTGTGACATCTGACGAAAATCAAGTCGGCGTGACCCTCGTAGATGCTGAGGATGATGACGGTGACACGCTCACTTACA
Organism: Candidatus Thiothrix sulfatifontis; assembly: GCA_022828425.1. Taxonomy (NCBI): domain Bacteria; kingdom Pseudomonadati; phylum Pseudomonadota; class Gammaproteobacteria; order Thiotrichales; family Thiotrichaceae; genus Thiothrix; species Candidatus Thiothrix sulfatifontis. Next base: position 1,146,976 of record CP094685.1, on the reverse strand, counting down.
GCATTAGTGGCGGCGCAGACGCTGCACTGTTCGCGGTGAATAATGTGACAGGCAACTTAGTCTTCACCAAAGCGCCCGATTTTGAAAAACCCACAGACAGTGATCGCGATGGCGTTTACCAAGTAGAAGTCAAGGTGGTGGATGGCAAAGGCGGACAAGACACTCAACTCGTTAACGTGACGATTATTGATACCAATGAACCCCCTGCCTTTACCAGCCATGAGGGTGCTACTTCAGCCACGGTGAACGTTGCGGAAGAGCAACTTCATGTAACCACCATGACAGCGGAAGACCCCGACCAAGGTGATAATCTCAGCTACTCCATTACCGGCGGCCCTGATTTCGGCTTGTTTGCGGTTGACCCGAATACAGGTGTCTTAACGTTCAAAACTGCCCCAGATTATGAAAAACCAGCCGATGCTGATAAAAATAATCAGTATGTGGTGGAAGTCACCGTCAGGGATAGCAACGGGCGTTTCGATGTACAAACCCTGACGGTGACAGTGCAAGACACGAATGATGCGCCACAGATCACCTCTAACGGTGGTGGTGTATTGGCTGATCTTGCTGTGCCAGAGCAAACAACACCAGTCACAACCGTCATATCGGTTGATGCTGATAATGACAATGTGACTTACAGCATTAATGGCGGTGAAGACAGTACATTGTTCAGCATTAATCCACAGACAGGTGTACTGACCTTTGTCACAGCACCGCTATTCACTACACCTACCGATGCTGACAACAACAATATCTACAATGTTGGGGTATTGGTTAATGACGGCAAAGGTGGGCAGGATACCCAAGTGCTGAACATTACTGTACAGGACACCAATGATGCCCCAATCATTACCTCCGATGGTGGTACACCCACAGCCGCGTTGAGTGTGGAAGAAAACACCCCTGCTGTCACAACCGTTACAGCAACAGACCCGGATGGTGATACCTTAAACTACAGCATGAGTGGTGGCGCAGATGCCAGCCTTTTCACCTTAGACCCGGTAACAGGCAAACTGACATTCACCAACGCACCAGACTTTGAAAACCCGGCAGATAGTGATCAAAATAACCGTTACGAGATTAGCGTGACTGCTACCGACCCCAATGGCAAACAATCTAGCCAAACGCTAACGATTACGGTCACAGATGATAAGCAGATTGCCCTGAATGTACGAGCCTTCCTGCAAGGTGCTTATGTAGCAGGTACTGGCATGATGACCGATCACCTACGTCTTCAAGGTATTATTCCAATGGCGCAACCTTATACGCTTGGCCTAATCCGTTACAGCGGCAACGAAACCTTAAACCCTGCTATCGCGGGTATTGAAGGCAAGGACGCACCAGTGGACTGGATGCTGGTCGATTTACGCGATGCCACCCAACCAGCTACCATCATCAAGACTCAAGCAGTGATGTTACAACGCGACGGTGATTTGGTTGACCCACAGACTGGCAGTAACAAACTGATCTTCAAAGATACCTTAGCAGGCGATTACCTCGTGAGTGTGCGTCATCGTAACCACTTAGGTGTCATGAATGCCAGTACGATACGGTTGAGTGATACCACCACATTGGTCGATTTCACCACCACCGCAACGGCAACCTATGGTAACAATGCACGCCTAGAAACCACTCAGGCTGCGCTATTATGGGCAGGTGATGCCAACCAAAGCCAACAACTCATTGCGAATGGTCCATTTAACGACACCAACTTAGTATTGGGTACAGTACTCAGTGATACGAAGAATAGTCAGGCTAATAGCAACTATCGTTTGTACGGTTATATATCAACTGACTTGAATTTGGACGGGATTACGCTGTTCGCCGGTCCTAGTAATGACGTCAACATCTTATTAGGAAATGTATTGCTACATCCCAATAACAGTACAGTTGCCGCTAATTACATCGTGAACGGCACACTTCCCAAATAATGCCATCTCCTTTCCACCTATCCCTAAAGCTCAAGCCGAAGGGATAGCGTGGTTAACAATATCCATTTATCAGTAAAAAATTAACTTGCATCTAAAAACATTTATCATCGCTATACCATAACAATGGGCTAACCCAACTGGAGACTATCAATGAAAACAACTAAATCCCTACGCCACGCTTTGACACTGAGCAGCGCACTGGCTATCGCTTTGACAACCGGCAGCCTGATGGCAGCCGACACCGCAAAAGTAGCGAAAACCCCGAAAGCAGAAGCCGCAGCGACTGACATTCTCACTTACAAAATCGCCTTGGCAGAAGACGGCAAAACCTACCAAGTGATTATGAAACCGTCTGTCACCCCAAAACCGGACATCAGTTTGACCGGGCAAGTTACCATCAAAGCCCCACACGACAGCGGCTTTGCCGTGACAGGTCTGACGAGCGCAGTCGAAGGTTCTAACTGGGTCGAAGCCTCCCGCGTGGATGCGCCGAAAGAAGACGCGAAAAGCGACTACATTTCCTTCTCTTTCGTGGGTTTGCAAGGCGCGAGCGCGCGTAACTACAACTGGGAAGCAGGCAAAGAACAAGTCGTGTTCAGTTTCCAAAATGCAGACGGGTGTGTCGACGGCGTTTCCTTGATGGCGAAAGACGATGCCTTCAATGCCGCACCGAACTCCGCCAACACCAATCCCGGCAACCAGTTCACCAATTTGGGCTGGGGTTCCGTCAGCGACAACCATTACGCTGGCAATGAAGGCGCGGCAATTAGCTGTAAAAAATAATACGGCTTTGTTTTACGCAATACTCGATTAAGCATTATAAAAATTAGCGAGAGAGTCCACTTATGCATTCCACAGCACTTCGCAAATACCTTGGGTTGAGCGCCTCCGTCCTGTTACTCGCGGGTAACAGTGCGTGGGCAGCGCAAACCTTGGAATACAGTATCCGTTGGGATACCAAAGATGACCGTTACCATGTTTTCATGAAACCCAACGCGACACCGTCGCCCAAAGACATGAGCATGACGGGGCAATTCACCATTCGCGTTCCCCACGCGACGGGAGCCAGCGCATTCACAGTTGATGACCCTGCCATCACTGTCACCAATACCATTTGGTCAAATGACTCGCGCGTCGATGCGCCGGTTGAAGATGCCGCCGTCGACTATTTGTCGTTCAGCTTGAATATGATCAAATCGGATGCTTTCCAATGGAAAGCGGGCGAAGAAAAAGAAGTCTTCAACTTCAGGAACGCGGGCGCGTGTTTGGGGCCGGTTGCCTTGATCGACAACCAAAACGACCCTTTCAATAAACCGCTATTGAACGGCGGCAACAACTCCGAAGGCACTAACCCCGGCAACCAATTCACCAACTTGGGTTGGGGCGGTTCCGATGAAAATAACTATCTGAGCAATTACGGCACGGCAGCGGATTGTAGCGACAGCTTAGACAGTGACAAAGACGGCCTGAAAGACGGTGTGGAAAAAGCCATCGGCACTAACCCACTGAATCCCGATTCTGACGCTGACGGCATTCCTGACGGCGTAGAAGCACCCGGCGGTGCAACCACTGACACCGATGGCGACAAGCTTATCAATGCCATGGATCCTGATGACGATGGCGACGGCGTATTCACCAAAAATGAAAATTACAACGGCGGCACCCCGGCGGATGATGATAGCGACGGCGACAAAATCCCCGACTATCTGGACGTGGATGACGACAATGACGGCATTCTTTCCAAACAAGAAAATAATGACATCAACACCGACGGCTCGCCAACCGATGCCAAAGACACCGACGGTGACAAGATTCCAGACTACTTGGATAACGAAGATAGCCGTCCTGACACTGACAAAGATGGGATTAAAGACGCGGACGATCTCGACGACGACAAGGACGGCATTTTGGATACCGCTGAAGGCGCTGGCGTCACCGATACCGACAAAGACGGCACGCCCGATAGCTTGGATTCCGACAGCGATAACGACGGCGTAATCGACGCTATCGAAGGCCATGACGCTAACCACGATGGCAAAGCCGATGTTGTACCCGCTGGTAAAGATACCGACAAAGACGGTTTGGACGATGCGTTTGACCCCGACAATGGCGGCAAAGCGGCTACCCTGCCGGATTTGGATGGCGATAAAATTCCCGATTTCCAAGACCGGGATGATGATGGGGATGGCCTGCCTACTACCGCAGAAGATGCCAACACCGATGGTGACACCAATCCATCCACCGCCATAACCGACACCGACAAAGACGGCGTACCCAACTATTTGGATACCGATGACGACGGCGACGGCAAACCTTCCGCGACAGAAGGCAATGACCCGGATAAAAACGAATCCCCCACGGATGCAACTGACGTTGATGGCGATAAAATTCCCGACTACTTGGATGCCAACGACAAAGACGGCCCCAAAGGTGACACCGACGGTGATGGCCTGAGCAACGCCGACGAAACCAAAGCCGGTACTGACCCCACCAACCCGGATACGGACGGCGATGGTATCAACGACAAAGTTGAAGTTGGCGCAGACCCGGCGATTCCTGTCGATAGCGACAAAGACGGCACGCCCGATGCCAAAGACACCGACGATGACAACGACGGCGTTTTGACCAAAAACGAAAACTACAACGGCGGCACCCCAGCGGATGACGACAGCGACGGTGATAAAATCCCAGACTATCTGGATACTGACGATGACGGCGATGGCAAACTGTCCAAAGACGAAAACAACGACCCGAACAAAAACGGCTCCCCAGACGATGCCAAAGACAGCGATGGTGATAGCAAGCCCGATTATTTGGACAAAGACGACACCGACGGCCCTAAAGGTGACCCGGACGGTGACGGCGTAACCAACGCAGACGAAACCAAACTCGGCACTGATCCAAAAAACCCGGACACTGACGGCGACAGCCTCAAAGACGGCGAAGAAGTCACCAAAGGCACCGATCCGAAAAACCCAGACACTGACGGCGATGGCATCAAAGACGGCGAGGAAGTTACCAAAGGTACTGACCCGAAAAACCCGGACACTGACGGCGATGGCCTCAAAGACGGCGAAGAAGTCACCAAAGGCACTGATCCGCTGAAACCGGATACCGACGGTGACGGCCTCAAAGACGGTGATGAAATCAAAGCCGGTACTGACCCACTGAACAAAGACAGTGACGGTGATGGTGTTGACGACAAAACCGAAGTCGGCGCGGATCCTACCAAACCCATCGACACCGACGGTGACAGCAAGCCCAACGCGCTGGATACCGACGATGACAATGACGGCATTTTTACCAAAAACGAAAACTACAACGGCGGCACGCCTACCGATGACGACACCGACAAAGACACCAAACCCGACTATTTGGACAGTGACGACGACGGTGACGGCAAAGTTTCTCAAAACGAGAAAAATGACCCCAACGGCGACGGCAGCCCTGTGGACGCGGTGGATACCGACGGTGACGGCAAGCCAGATTACCTCGACATTGATGAAACCAACGGCCCGAAAGGTGACCCGGATGGTGATGGCGTAACCAACGAGGATGAAGCCAAACTGGGTACCGATCCGAAAAACCCGGACAGTGACGGCGATGGCCTCAAAGACGGTGAAGAAGTCAAAGCAGGCACCAACCCACTGAATAAAGACAGCGACGGTGACGGCATTGACGACAAAACCGAAGTCGGTGCAGACCCCGCCAAGCCGGTGGATAGCGATGCTGACGGCAAGCCGAACGCCGTGGATGCCGATGATGACAACGATGGCATCATGACCAAGAACGAAAATTACAACAGTGGCACGCCGCTGGATGACGACACCGACAAAGACGGCAAACCCGACTATCTGGATACCGACGACGACGGCGATGGCGTTTTGACCAAGGATGAAAAACCGGACACCAACCAAGACGGCAGCCCGCTGGATGCCACCGACGGTGACGTGGACGGCATTCCTGACTACTTGGATACCACCGTCGATGCGGTCAAAATCCAAGTCAAAGCCATGTTACAAGGCGCTTACAACAGCACCAGCAAATTGATGCAAGACGACTTGCGCACCAAGACGCTACTGCCATTGAGCCAGCCTTACAATATCGGCACCATCAAGTACGCGGGTAAAGAATTGGCAGCGGCGGCACAGTTTGCTGTCACGGGTAACAATGCGCCGGTTGACTGGATATTGGTAGAAGTGCGCGATGCCACCACGCCAACCACGATCAAAGCACGGGTAGCGGGCTTGATACAACGCGATGGCGACATTGTGGATGCAGCAACCGGCAGCACTTCGCTGATGTTGACGGGTTTGGTACCGGGCACTTATCACGTTTCGGTGCGTCATCGTAACCATTTGGGGGTCATGACCGCTGCGCCGGTAACGATTGCCGCCGGTTCCGTGCCCAGCATTGACTTTACCAAACCTAGCACCACGGTCTACGGGAAAGAATCCCGGATTCTAGCCAGTGGTGGCACCGTGTCACTGTTGTGGGCAGGTAATGCGAATACGGATGTTCGCGCGATTGCCAACGGCCCTTCCAACGACACCGGCGTGATCTTGGGCGATGTTTTGCTGGCAAAAGAAAACTTGTCGGTGAGTACCAACTTCCGTCTGGCGGGTTATCAAGCCACGGACATCAATATGGACGGTACAACTATCTTCGCAGGTCCATCTAACGATGTGAACATGCTGCTGGGTAACGTCTTGTTGCATCCGGGTAACAGCACTTTCAGTGCCAACTACATCATCAATCAGCAATTGCCTTGATGATCAACGGTCTGGGGGCGGGTTTCCCGCCCTTGGGCTACACCATAACAATGATAAAGAACCCAGTAATGCTTATAAACCTGCGCCAGACCGTTCTCCATTGCCTTACCTTTCTGTTACTGCTGCAACTCAGTGCGGTTGCCTTAGCCAGCGACGGCGGCGTAGCGTATCGGGTGGCATGGGATGCGACCCATGAGCGTTACCGTGTCTATTTACGCCCTAGCAGCACGCCCTCGCCTGACTTAAGTCTGACCGGGCAAATCACGCTGCGGGTTCCTCACGGGGCTGGTGAACACCAGTTCAGCGTGACAGATATTCAATCCAAATCCGGCACCTCTTGGTCACTGGGGTCGCAGGTCATTGCACCCCCGGAAGACCCTAGTGTGGATTACCTTTCGTTTGCCTTCGTGCCGTTGGATGTAAAAGCCTTTGCTTTCAAAGCCGGTGAAGAGCAAGAAGTCTTCAGCTTTAAAAATGCAGACCCGTGTATCGGTGCAGTCGCGTTATTGGATAACGCCACCGACCCGTTTAACCAGCCGCCGAACAATCCTAGAAATTCCATTAACACCAACCCCAGCAATCAGTTTGCGAATGCCGGGTGGGGATCGAGTGACGATAATGATTACCTCGGCAATTATGGTACCCCGGCCAGTTGCGCGGTTGAATGCCTGAGTACACCGGCTGCACCGCTGGCCAATAACGTGTATTACCGCGTTGATTGGAGCAAGACTGACCAGCGTTACCACGTTTACATGTATCCGGGCAGCACCCCAACACCGAATATGAGCTTGACCAGCCAAGTGACGTTGAAAATGCCCCATGCCAGCGGTGCCGAGAGCTTCAAAGCCAGCGCGATCACGTCCGCGCTCAAGGGCATTACTTGGACAGAAAGCTCGCGGGTGAATGCTCCTAAAGAAAACACTGGCGTTGACTACTTGTCGTTCACCATGAATACCAGTGACGTGAAAGCTTTTCAATGGCAAGCCGGTCAGGAACTGGAAGTGTTCAGCTTTGCTAACAGCGGGGCTTGCATGGGCGCAGTCGCGCTGATGGACAATGCCAACGATCCTTTTAATGTATTGCCCAATTCCACGGGAACCAACCCCGGCAATCAATTTGCCAATTTAGGGTGGGGTGCTGCGGATAGCAATAATTACGCAGGTAATTACGGCTGCCCAGCCACCTGCACTGCCCCAACAGTTTTACAGCTTCAAGCACGCGTGTTGCTGCAAGGCGCTTTTGACCGCAGCACAAAGTTGATGCGCGATACGCTACGCACCAAAAACCAATTGCCCAGCAATACGCCGTATACCCTGTCGGATGTTCCCATGCTCGGCAGCCCAACGCTGGCGAATGCGGTGCTTAGCACCACTGGCAATGATGCGCCGGTGGATTGGGTATTGTTGGAATTGCGCGATGCAACTGACCCGACCCTAGTGAAAGCGCGTGTGACAGGTGTGGTTCAGCGTGATGGTGATATTGTAGATGCACAAACGGGGGGAAATACGTTCGAGCTAACGGGCTTGCCAGCCGGTAATTACTATTTGTCTGTCCGTCATCGCAACCATTTGGGAATTATGAGCGCTACCGCACTTAACTTTGGTGAAACACCCCTAACAGTGGATTTCAGTAGTGGAACCACCGCCACCTATGGCGAACATGCACGCGTCAGCGTCGCAGGCACAGCCTTATTGTGGGCAGGCAACACCAGTAATGACGAGCGGATTATTGCGCAAGGTCCGACCAATGATTCGGGCAGCGTCTTGAGCGGTGTATTGATGGCGGCAGGTAACAGCGCTTTCACCACCAATTATAAACTAAACGGTTATCAGGCTACTGATGCCAATATGGATGGGCTGACCATTTTTGCCGGGCCATCCAATGACGTTGATTTGCTGCTGGGGAATGTCCTGCTGCATCCGGTCAACAGCACCACCAGTGCAAATTACATTATCAGGCAACAACTGCCCTGATACCAACAAGCTTTAAAATCCAAAAACAAAATAAGAGAGTCGGTAATCATGAAAAAATCGATCAGACAAGCAGTTTCAAGGGGGTTAGCATTGCTGGTATTGCTACCGGCTGCGCATACGGCATTTGCAGGCGTGGATGGCAGTGTCGAATACCGCGTTGCATGGGATTCCGTGGACAGTCGCTACCGCGTATTTGTGCGCCCTACCACCGCGCCTACCCCAGATTTGAGCATGACAGCGCAGGTGACATTGCGCGTTCCGCACGCCACTGGCGATCAGAAATTCACCGTGTCGGACATTAAAACCAAGGCAGGCACGAGCTGGTCACTCAGTTCGGAAGTCTTTGCGCCAACCGAAGACACCGCCACGGATTACCTCTCGTTCAATTTTACCCCGATTGATGTGCGTGCGTTCGCCTTTAAAGCCGGGGCAGAGCAAGAAGCATTCAGCTTTAAAAATACCGGGCCGTGCTTGGGCAGTGTGGCACTGATGAACAATGCCACGGATCCGTTTAACCAACCGCCGGAAGCGCCGGACAATTCCGCTGGCACCAACCCCGGCAACCAATTTGCCAATGCCGGGTGGGGAACCACTGACGATAACGACTATTCTGGCAATTATGGCAGCGCCGCCAACTGCGCCGATGTGGTCATTCCGACCAATACCGCTCCGACTGCGGTTGCTGACCAAGCAAGCACCACGGCGGGCAATGCCGTGACGGTTGACGTGCTCGTCAATGACAGCGACGCGGACGGTGATACTTTAACCGTTAGCACCGTCACACCGGGCAAAAATGGCTCAGTCGTGCTGCAAAGCGGCAAGCCGGTATACACCCCGAACGCAGGCTTTAGCGGCACAGATAGCTTCACCTACACCGTTTCCGATGGCACCGACACCACCACGGCAACAGTCAATGTGACGGTCACTGCGGTTATGCCACCGTTGGAAGCCAGCACCGACGCGTTCACGATTGATACCGCCAATACCAGCAGCTTGTTGGATGTATTAGCTAACGACTCGGTTCCGAATGCAGCAACGGTTACAGTAGCAATTATTACGGCACCCAGCCACGGCGCTGCTACCGTCAGAGACAATAAGATTATCTACACACCAACAGCGGGTTACACAGGTTCTGACACGCTGCGCTACCGGATCACGGATGCGGATGGCAACACCACAGAAGCAGACATTACGTTGACGGTAAAAGCCTTGCCAACCAATACCGCCCCGGTTGCCGTGAATGACACGGCTGAAACCACCGCCAGCAGTTCAGTGATCGTTGAAGTGCTCGCTAACGATACCGATGCGGATGACGACACACTCACCGTCACTGGCGTTACCCCCGGCGCCAACGGCACGGTGGTATTACAAGCAGGTGAACCGATGTACACGCCGAATGCAGGCTTTAACGGCGTGGACAATTTCACCTACACCGTTTCTGACGGTCAAGACAGCGCTAAGGGTACCGTCACTGTCACGGTAACAGCTTCTTCCAACACCGGCACGGAATGCGCTACTGCCCCGGCAAATCCGCAAGCTGACCGCGCTTACTACCGCGTGGCATGGGACGACGCAGCGAAGCGCTACCGCGTTTACATGTATACCAGCAATATTCCTTCACCCAATGCCCTAACCAGCGCACAGGTAACGCTGAAAGTCCCGCACGTGGGTGAAGGCACGTTTGAAGTCACTGATCTGAAATCCGCGTTCAGTGGTTTAATGTGGAGCAACAATTCCAGCGTGTTTGCACCCAGTGAAAACAAAAATGTCGACTATTTGTCATTCACACCGGCCATCAGCAATGCCACAGCGATGCAATGGCGAGCCGGACAAGAAATCGAAGTCTTCAGTTTTGCAAATGCAGGCGCATGTGCAGGCGATGCTGTTTTGCTGGAAAACGCCACCGATCCTTTCAATCAGCCGCCAGAAGCACCGCAAAACTCGGTTGGCACCAACCCCGGCAACAGCATAGTCAACCTCGGCTGGGATTCAAGCACGGGCGAACATTACGCCGGTAACTACGGCTGCCCAGCGACCTGTACCACCGCAACCGCCCCCACAGACAGTGACGGTGACGGCCTGACCGACGCGGAAGAAGCCGTGCTGAAAACCGACCCCAACAACGCCGACAGCGACGCCGATGGCATCAAAGACAAGCAAGAAGTTGGCGCTGACAGCGGCAAACCACGCGATATGGACTTTGACGGCATTATTGATGCGCTGGATAAAGACGATGACGGCGACGGCATACCCACCAAAGACGAGCGCGGTGATGCGAATAACAATACCGTGCCGGACTACTTGGAAAAGCCTGACGCTATCCCGCCCCGGCAATCCGTTTCGGTTCCAACCCTAACAGAGTGGGGGCAATTATTATTAACGTTCCTGTTAGGTGCCGTTGCCATGCGCAGATACAACAAATTAATCAAGTAACTTATTCCATAAAAACAGCGTATTAAGCAGCAGTTGTGGCTGCCGTATTGATAAAAATCAGTGTGGCAGTCATGGCTTTGTCGTACAAATACCACTTGCGTGAAAAAACATATCCGCTTAGCCTTATGTTCTTTTTGATAAATTAGAAACAACTTAACTGCATTTTGACAGATAAGGTCATTAGCCTAGCTATAAAAGCCGATAGGAAAATTCGACAGGCAATTTGTGCAGGGGCATCTATTATAAGGATTAACCCTAGGATCACAGCACAAAACTGACAGTTGATGAGTGGCTTATCGTAGAGTGTGTTAAGTATTTAAGTTGAGGGTTCAACATGAAACTGATTAAGCAGGCATTTGCCTTTGTCGCATTTTTTTTGATCGCTGTCACGGCAGGCGCATCCGGGACTGAAGTACAAAAAGTACAAAACTTCAGTTTTACTGACGTTGACGGTCAGGCTCACCAATTTTCCGAATACAAAGGCAAGTGGGTGATTGTAAATTACTGGGCAACATTTTGTGGGCCATGCGTTGCCGAAATTCCTGCGCTGAATAGCGTGGCAAAACGTTTCAAAGACGAAGCGGTTGTTCTGGGCATGGAAGCGGGAGAGACCTCAAATGACGAACTCAAGCAATTCATGGCACAGAAAAAGATTGCTTACCCCATCATCCCCACGCAAGACAGCACCATGTTTGCTTTAGGCTTGGTGTATGGCGTGCCAACGACATTCATTGTCAATCCAAAAGGTGAAATCGTCGATACCCACATGGGCGCGATCACCTCTGCGATGCTACAGAACTACCTGAAAGCTGAGAAAGATGGCGGATCCACCATCGCTAAAGACGAAGATTGCGTCAACGGTTTCTGCTAAACAGAAGACGATGACACTCTGATAGGCAGCAAAAAGCCCGCGATGATCACGGGCTTTTTGCTGTTATGAATTGGATTATTTGAGTCGCAAGCGCTGCCCTGGCGTGATGGAATAATTGGGCGCTTCTAAATTATTCAGACGAATAATGTCCTTCCAATAAGCACCCGTGGTGCGCATTACCTGAAACACTGTGTCACCCTTTTGTACAACATATTCACTGCTGTTAGTCGCTGTCGGCGTGGTGGTGCGATAGGTACTGTTGGTATTAGACGACGTTGTTGATGTAGCCGGTGTTTTCGGCGCGGTGTATTCATAATAGCTACCGCTGTTGTAGCTGCCACTGTTGCTGCTACCACTGTTTGCGCTGTAATCAACATAAGGCGTGGTAGTCGGAGCGGTATTGTAACTGCCGTAATTGATCGCCGGTTGCTGAGGAATGGGCGTGGTCACAGGGGTTGTGTAACCATAATTGTAATTTGCCGAATTGGTCGCGGTCGTTGCTGCGCCGCCAGTGCCTGCTAAACAACCGTCACCGTGATGATGCGCCAAGCCTTCCGCCGGTAGCGCGTGGGAGTGGGTGCGTCCACAATGCGTGTGCGTCACCGCGTTACGGTTTACCGCACCACGATTGGTGGTTGTATTGGTCGCGTAGTTATTATAACCAGTACCTGTGTAATACGGGTTGGGGGCGCACGCCGCAGCCGTCAGTGCCAGCAAGGAAGTAGCTGCTGCCACTTTGATTTTTCTATCCATGATTCTTACACCTTAATGTTATTGGGGTTCAGGAATGTGAAGACACTCACATAATTCTTGAATAACTTTGGAATATATACCAAATTTAGGAAAAAACATCGCAATATTCCAATAACGTTCGTATTTGTTACCGGATTTTACTTGATCATGGGCACAAACTGTACCGCTTCATGCTCCACCGTTGCGTAAGTCGCGTCATGCGTGCGCGTAATGACTTGTAAGCGCTGCAATCCTCCCTGCCTGCCCACAGGTATCACCAACCGCGCGCCAATCGCAAGCTGTTCCAATAACGCCAGCGGAACCGTTTCCGGGGCAGCCGTGGCAATAATGGCATCGAACGGCGCTTCGTGAACGACCCCCCAACTGCCATCACTCAAATAAGAGCGAACATTCCGATAACCCAACGCTGCCAGCATCTCACGGGTGCTGCGATACAGCGGCTCAATACGTTCCACCGTGAATACCTTGTCAATCAACGCTGCTAACACTGCGGCCTGATAACCGGAACCTGTCCCGACCTCCAATACTTTGCGCGGTGGATTTTCGCCCGCTAAGAGCAACTCGGTCATGCGCGCCACAATATACGGTTGTGAGATGGTTTGCCCGTGCCCAATCGGTAAGGCAGTGTCTTCATACGCACGGCTGGCAAGTGCTTCGTCCACCAGCAAATGGCGCGGGGTTTTGCTGATAACCGCTAACACCGCTTCATTGCGAATGCCCTTTTCGCGCAACCGCGCCACCAAACGGTTGCGCGTGCGCTGCGAGGTCATGCCGATGCCTTGCACATCCAGCTTACGGGGCAACATGGCACGTCTCTAGCCAATGTGCTGTGGTTGCCAACGCGCTGTGGCGCGTCAAATCCGCGTGCAGCGGGGTAATCGACACAAAACCGGCTTGCACCGCGTGGAAATCCGTACCCTCACCGGCGTCGGCGGCATCACCCGGCGGGCCTATCCAGAAAATCTCACGCCCGCGTGGGTCTTGCGCCCGAATCACCGGCTCCGAGCGGTGGCGATTGCCCAAGCGCGTCACGCAAAAGCCGCGAATTTGCTCCCATGGCACATCCGGCACATTGATATTGAGGATCATCTGGCTGCTATCCGGGTAAGCCTGCACCTGTGGCAACAACTGCAACACCGCTTGCGCCGCCGTTGCATAATGCGAGACCGCTCCGCGCCCCAACGCTGCCAACGACACCGCCAACGCCGGATACCCCAGAAAGCGCCCTTCCATCGCAGCGGCCACTGTACCGGAATACAACACATCATCCCCCATATTAGCCCCGGCATTGATACCGGAAATCACAATGTCAGGGTCATGCGCGTATAATCCTAGGCCAAGATGAACGCAATCGGTCGGTGTGCCATTCACGCTGTAAATGGTGTCAGCGTGTTGCGTCAAGCGTAAAGGGTTGCGCAAGGTCAGCGAATTACTCGCGCCGCTGCAATCCTGATCGGGTGCAACTGTGATAACATCGCCAACTGTTATTAGTGCCTCACGCAAGCGGTTAATACCGGGCGCGTTGACGCCATCATCGTTACTGAGCAGTATATTCATGAGTACTGAAGAGTTTTCCTTGTTTCGAGAATCCATGCACGATGTGAAGCCGTTACGGGTCAAACACCATGCCTTACATCATAGCGCAAAACCGCCCGCTATACCCATGAAGACCTTGGAAGACGAACGCCAAGTTTTACGCGATATGCTCTCGGATGCGTATGACCCGATCGAAATTCAACCCGGTGATATGCTCAGCTACTACATACCCGGTTTACAAAATCGAATCGTGCGCAAATTGCGTTCGGGGCATTACCGCATTGCCAGTGAACTCGATTTACACGGCCTCAGTGCCCGCGATGCCAAATTGCAATTGCTGCAATTCCTGCACGACGCGCACCCCGGCCAGGGCGAATGCGTGCGCATTATTCACGGCAAAGGCAACCGTTCCACTTACAAAGGCCCGGTGATCAAAACCAAAATTAACAATTGGTTACGGCAACACGAGCGTATTTTAGCGTTCCATTCTGCACGTCCGGTTGACGGCGGCACGGGCGCAATTTACGTGTTGTTACGTCGCTAAACCCACCCAAATGGTTTATGATCATGCGCAAATTACCCACACATAAATCACAGAGAAACCAAACAATGAAAATTTTATGGGCTATCCTGTCACTGTTGGTGATGACCAACGTGGATGCCGCCACGTCTTTGTGGCAAGACATTCAAGCACGCGGCAGCGCCACGCCTACGACTGCGGGCTTACAGCATTACCGCTTGCTGCATTTGAATGAAACCGAATGGTTGGCACAACTGGCACAAACCGCCAGCGCTAACACCCAAGCACGCGGCGCATCCCCCAGCCTTGAACTGCCCTTGCCCGACGGCGGCTTTGCCAGCGTCACCGTCACCCCGACCGAAGTGCTCGCCCCCGACATCGCCGCCACCCACCCTGACATTGGCACTTGGAAAGTCTTTGGCACTGACGGTAAAGTCATCAGTGGTGTGTTGGATTTCACCCCCGCAGGTTTACACGCCATGCTCGACATGGCGAATGGCGACACATTATTCATTGATCCGCAGACGAACGGTACCGCCCGCGAATACCTCAGTTTCCGCAAAAGTGCCAATTCGGAAGCGTTCCGCCATGGCGACTGGTCATGCACCACGCACCAACAACCCACCGTGCCAAGTTTTGCCAGTGCCGTCAGCGCTAACACTGCGGCGCGTAGCCTGGCTGCCCGAGCGGGGGAAACCTTGCACACGTATCGGATTGCGATGGCGGCAACGGCGGAATACACCAATTTTCACGGCGGGCAAAGTGCGGCATTTAGCGCGATTGTCACCACCGTCAATCGTCTTAATCAGATTTACGAACGCGATTTATCAACGCGTCTCACCTTGGTCAGCGGCACGAATGTGGTGTATACCAATGCGCGGACTGACCCGTACAGCAACAGCAGCCCCCTGCTGCTGCTCACAGAAAACACCAGCGTCATCAACCAAGCCATCGGCGTGAATAATTACGATATTGGGCACGTACTCGCCACTTTCGGCGGCGGATTAGCCAGTGTTGGCGTGGCTTGCGGAGAATTTAAAGCCGAGGGCACCACCGGCTTGCCTGAACCCGTCGGCGATTCCTTCATTATTGATTACGTGGCGCATGAAATCGGGCATCAGGTAGGCGCCTCCCACACCTTCAACGGTACACGCGGTGCCTGCGCGGGCAACAACCGCCAGAAGGAAACCGCTTACGAACCCGGCAGTGGCAGCACCATCATGGCTTACACCGGCTTATGCGGCGGCGACGATTTACAATTGGACAGTGATGCCATGATGCATTCGGCTTCCATTCAACAGATTCAAGACTACCTGCACAACGGGGCAGGCGCGAGTTGCGCCACTAAAACCAGCTTGAGCAACCGCTTGCCGACGGCAGATGCAGGCAGCGATTACACCATTCCAGCCGCCACGCCTTTCATTTTAAAAGGTTCCGGTGCGGATGCTGACACTGCCAACACCTTGAGTTATTCGTGGGAACAATTGGATGCGGGGAGCGCCGCATTCGTGAATGTTGATCTGGGTGACAATGCGTTGATGCGGGCGCACCTGCCTACAAACTTACCAGAGCGCACCATTCCACAAATGTCCGACTTGGTGGGACGCGTACAATCAGCCGGTGAGGTACTGCCGGTTACTTCCCGCTTCCTCAATTTCCGCCTGCTGGTGCGAGATGCTCGCGGCGGCATTGGCACTGACAACACCGTTATTCGTGTGCAAAACACCGGCAGCGCGTTTGCCATCACCGAACCTAGCGGCACCAATTTGGTTCGGGGCGGCCTGCAAAACGTTGCTTGGAATGTTGCCGCGACCAACCAAGCGCCGATCAATTGCAGCGCCGTCGACATTGCCGTGAGTGCTGACAATGGCAATACGTTTGCCACGCTGCTTAGCAATACCCCGAATGACGGCAACGCCACCGTGACATTACCCACCACTTTGGGGAACACCACCTACTTACGCGTCAAATGCAGCAACAATATTTTCTTTGCCTTGTCTGCCACGAATCCGGCGCAAGCGCGTACCAGCAATGATGCCAGCAGTACCCTCAGCGTTGCCCCGAATGTGCTAAGCAGCGGTGGTGGCGGTTCGCTGCCTTATGCCGGGCTATTGCTGCTGGGGTTTTACGCTTTATTACGTGCACACCGAGGAACACGCCGATGAAAATGACGCTTAGTGCTTTATTATTCGCCAGCAGCTTAAGTGCCTGCCAAGCGCCCGCTACCCCCGAATCCCATCAGGAAAAAGGCGTACACATTCCTTCCGCAGCAGAAATCAGCGGCACGCAAGAACAGCACTACGCCACGCAGTTACCGCTGTTGCAAGCGCGTAACGCCAGTGCTGACGCCGCCACGAGTATCCAACAAGGCAAGCGTTATTTTCTGTGCAATGCGGGGCGCAGTGCTACTGTTCCCGGCATTGCGGCGGAGGTGTTCGCTACAGTACGCGATAAATGCCCGACGGAATGTTTGGAGGGTGTCACCGATGCGATTTATGGGGAGAACCACCGCCGGTATTTGACGGTGGCTTTGGCGTATTCCGCGCAATGGAATCAGGTGAGGTTCACGAACCGCCCTTACATCGCCCATTAAACCAGCGTCCGCACCCCGTTCGCCCCCGCCAAAATCAACACATCCGCCGGACGAATCGCAAACAAGCCGTTAGTAACAACCCCCGGAATCTGATTCAGGCTATTTTCCAACGCCACCGCATCGGTAATTTCCAACCCATGCACGTCAATAATAATATTGCCGTTATCCGTGGTAAAACCCGCCCGCAGCACCGGATTGCCCCCCAGCTTAACCATTTCCCGCGCCACCAACGCCTGCGCCATCGGAATCACTTCCAGCGGCAATGGGAACTTGCCCAGCGTTTTCACCAGCTTGGAATCGTCGGCAATGCACACAAACTTATCGCTTGCGCCCGCCACGATCTTCTCGCGGGTCAATGCACCGCCGCCGCCTTTCACCAAATGCAAATCTTCGTTGGACTCATCCGCGCCATCCACGTACAGCGACAATTGCCCTGCTTCGTTCAAATCCAGCACGCGGAAACCGTGCGCTTCCAAACGGTTAGCACTGGCAATCGAACTGGCAACCGTCGCTTCCACTTTGTGCTTGATCCCCGCCAGCAAGTCGATGAAATGGTTGGCGGTCGAACCCGTGCCAATTCCCACGATCATGCCCGGTTGGACGTATACCAGCGCGGCTTCTGCTGCCGCTTTTTTCATAGCATCTTGGTTCATAAACTTTCCTGTGATGTTGTAAAAATCTTTCGCAAACCGAAGTTTGCAATATACTAGCCCACACGTAAAGGCAGAGCCGCAAAAGTTGGAATTATGAACAAATCGCTGATAAAACGCATTCTCACCGCCCGCGTCTACGACGTGGCTATCGAAACCCCGCTAGAACGCGCCCGCAGTCTGAGTTCGCGCTTGGGTAATGAAATCTACCTCAAGCGCGAAGACTTGCAGCCGGTGTTTTCTTTTAAGCTGCGCGGCGCATTCAACAAAATGTTTTTGCTTTCGCCAGAAGAACGCGCCCACGGGGTTGTCGCGGCTTCGGCGGGCAATCACGCGCAAGGCGTGGCGTTGTCGGGTGCAAAGCTTGGCATTAAAACCACCATCGTCATGCCCGTCACCACGCCCGACATCAAGGTGAATGCGGTGAAAGCGTTTGGCGGCAATGCAGTATTATTCGGCAATTCCTACGACGAAGCCTACGCCCATGCTCGTGAATTAGAACGCGAACACCAGATGACGTTTGTGCATCCGTTCGACGATCTCGACGTGATCGCGGGGCAAGGCACGATTGGCATGGAAATCTTGCGCCAACATTCCGACCCGATTGAAGCGGTATTTTTGTGCGTCGGCGGCGGCGGCTTGATTGCAGGGGTGGGCAGTTACCTTAAATACCTCTACCCCAACATCAAAATTATCGGGGTAGAACACGAAGAAGCGCCCACCTTGCACGCCTCGTTAGCGGCGGGTAAACGGGTACAATTGGCGCAAGTCGGCACGTTTGCGGATGGCGCTGCGGTCAAATTGATCGGTGAAAACACCTTCGAGATTGCCAAACACATTGTCGATGAGGTGATTTTGGTCAGCACCGACGAAACCTGCGCCGCGATCAAAGATGTGTTTGAAGACACCCGCACCCTGCTCGAACCGGCAGGCGCGTTAGCCGTGGCAGGCATTAAAAAATACGTGGCACGCGAAAACATTCAAGGCAAACACCTGATTGCCACCGCGAGTGGTGCGAATATCAACTTCGACCGCTTGCGCCACGTTGCCGAACGTGCCGAGTTGGGCGAAGGGCGCGAAATGTTGCTGGCGGTAACGATTCCTGAACGACCAGGTAGTTTCCGCGAATTTTGCCACGACATTAGCAACCGCCCGATCACCGAATTCAACTACCGCTACGCGGATGCGCGGGATGCGCAAGTGTTTGCGGGAGTAAAAATTGCGGGTAAGCAGGAACGCGCTACCTTGCAGGGGGATTTGCAAGCAAAAGGCTATTCCGTGACGGATTTGACCGATAACGAGGTGGCGAAAATTCACCTGCGTTACATGGTCGGGGGGCATTCTAATGGCGCGGAGCATGAAGTGCTGTACCGTTTCACCTTCCCCGAACGCCCAGGCGCGTTGCTGCACTTCCTCACCAGTATGAGCGCGGGGTGGAATATCAGCTTGTTCCATTACCGCAATCATGGCTCAGATTTCGGGCGCGTGTTGGTGGGAATGCAAGTGCCAGCACAGGAACGCGGCGAGTTCTGCGAGTTTCTGGAGAAGCTGGGATATGAGTATTGGGATGAGACGGAGAATCCGGCTTATCAGCGGTTTTTAGGGTAACAATTTTTATTAACTACTTGTATGCAATGAATATAAATCTTATGATTAAGCTTATTTAATAGCCAATTTATTGATTATTCCATTGATTGGCTAAGGGCATCGGTTAGTTACATCAATGGGGGAATAGGCTATGAGTGTCTTCAGAAGGTTTAAAGCGTTTGCCATATTAGTGATAACGTCAACGGTATTATTGTCCGCCTGCCAAGAAGAAGGTGGACAATCTTCTTATCAAGCATTAGCTAAAGCTACAGAACAATCAGCGTCACCACTATTGGGCGATGCTCTAACATATCCGGGGCTACAACCTCATCATATTTCCGATGAACCGGAACAGGCCTGGCGTGTCCCTGCATCGAATACCGGCGGTTGGGCGATTGATTCCACTAACCGTCAATTAGCCAGAGCGTTTTACAATAGCGTTTATCTGGCTTCAAATGACACTCCGATTGCATGGACAGGCAACCACAGTAGCTGTGCGCCGGGCACAACTAGCAGTGAATTCAAAAATTCCGTGTTGGCACGTATCAATTATTTCCGAGCGATGGCAGGTGTGCCAGCCAATATCACTTTAAATGCCACTTTTAACGCCAAAGCCCAACAAGCCGCGTTGATGATGAGCACCAACAACAGTCTTAGCCACACTCCCCCTTCCACTTGGAATTGCTATACCACGGATGGGTACACCGCTGCGGGCAGTTCTAACATTTCCTTGGGACACAATGCGTGGAATGCGGTAGATGGTCAGATGCGTGATAACGGCACCAACAACACCGTTGTCGGGCATCGACGTTGGCTGTTGCACCCACAAACGCAAACCATGGGAACAGGGGATGTACCGGCGATTGGTTCTTTTAGCGCTGCCAATGCCATCTGGGTATTTGATGGAAATGCGTACAACTCGCGCCCCACTACCCGCGATACCTTCGTTGCTTGGCCAACGAAAGGTTTTAACCCTTATCAAGTGGTTCCGGTACGTTGGTCTTTCGCTTATCCGGGTGCTAATTTTACGAATGCGACTGTCAGCATGACGCAAAGCGGAACCGCTATTCCAGTAGCACTTGAAACAGTTGCGAACGGGTATGGCGAAAACACTTTAGTGTGGCGTCCCAATAATATGACGGCTAACCAGGACTGGCCTAAACCTGCCGCTGATACCCATTATCAAGTCTCCGTCAATAACGTCATCGTCGGTGGAAGCCCACGTAATTTTACTTACACCGTCACTGTCTTTGACCCGCAAACCGCCGGTTCAGGAGAAGAGCGACCTGCGGTAAACGGCAGTACTTCACCACCTGCAAATACTCCTGCCACCTATGCATTTAACTCAGTATCGTTTGCTCAACAATACGAAGCCTACATTGCCGAAATTGCTGCCGCGACAGGCGTATACAATGCGGAAACCGGCAGCCTTAGCGTTACTGATGGAACCGATAGCTCCTATACATTAGTTTATTCCGGCAGCGGCAGTAATGGCACGAATGTTTACCGTCTCGCCCCTGCTACAGCGTCTGAAACTGTTGAATTCCCAATCACCTATGTTCCTTCCTCAAATAGCACACTGCGATTCGACTCCAAACTTGGCTATGCCACCAACGGACAGACCGCAGCCATACAAATTAGCTTGGATGGCGGTGCAAGCTGGCAAGACATTTACAGTAAAACAGGTACAAACTCTGGAAGCGTTGAAGAAACCGATTTCTCCACCAAAAGCATTTCACTGAGTGCCTATGCAAATAAGGTGGTGAAATTCAGAGCACAATACCGCCACACGGGATACCGCTACCTCGGCACAAGCACTAACGTCAGTTTCTTGGTTGATAATGTGCAAATTATGAATGCTCAACAGATTGTTACTGCAAATATTCAGAATACGGGTAGCAACACTAGCTTTAGCTTCACGCCCATTAGCGGCAAACGTTATGCTTTAACTGCACGTGTCATCCCTTGGGTAGGTTATCCGGGGCTTACTCGGCCTTTACTTTACAGCGAAGCCAGCACTGCTGTTGACACCCAACCCAACGCTTTTAGTTTCTCAGCACAAACAGCGGTAGCCCGTTCCACGGTTATCACCTCTAACGCTATTACGGTTAGTGGCATCAACACGGGGGCAGCGATCAACGTCTCAGGAGGGAGCTATAGCATCAACAATGGCGCATTTACCAGCGTTGCTGGTTTGGTTAATAATGGTAACACCGTGCGGGTGCAACATACCTCAGCGGCGAACTATGCTTCTAACACAAACACAAAACTCACTATTGGTGGTATTTCTGGTATCTTTACCAGCACCACGCTACCAACCTCTGCTACTCATGCCCTAACAGTCACCAAAGCAGGAACCGGGTCAGGCACAGTCACCAGTGCGCCTGCCGGGATCAACTGCGGCACAGATTGCAACGAACTTTACGCCAATGGAACCGCCGTTTCGCTCACGGCTAGAGCAACGACCGGCTCCAAATTTACGGGATGGTCTGGTGGGATCTGTTCTGGAACAGGAACCTGTAATGTCAGCATGACCGCTGCTAAATCTGTCACCGCCAACTTCACCAAAGCGTATACCCTAACAGTTGCCAAAGCAGGAACCGGGGCAGGCACAGTCACCAGTGCGCCTGCCGGGATCAACTGCGGCACAGATTGCAACGAACTTTACGCCAATGGAACCGCCGTTTCGCTCACGGCTAGAGCAACGACCGGCTCCAAATTCACGGGATGGTCTGGTGGGGTCTGTTCTGGAACAGGAACCTGTAATGTCAGCATGACCGCTGCTAAATCTGTCACCGCCAACTTCACCAAAGCGTATACCCTAACAGTCGCCAAAGCAGGAACCGGGGCAGGCACAGTCACCAGTGCGCCTGCCGGGATCAACTGCGGCACAGATTGCAACGAACTTTACGCCAATGGAACCGCCGTTTCGCTCACGGCTAGAGCAACGACCGGCTCCAAATTCACGGGATGGTCTGGTGGGGTCTGTTCTGGAACAGGAACCTGTAATGTCAGCATGACCGCTGCTAAATCTGTCACCGCCAACTTCACCAAAGCGTATACCCTAACAGTCGCCAAAGCAGGAACAGGGGCAGGCACAGTCACCAGTGCGCCTGCCGGGATCAACTGCGGCACGGATTGTAACGAACTTTACGCCAGTGGAACCCCCGTTACTCTCAATCATCGAGCGGCGACAGGTTCACGCTTCACAGGCTGGAGTGGTGCATGTACAGGCGTCTCCAGTTGCAATGTTACCATGACAAAAGCAAATACAGTTGTGGCTAACTTTGTTAAACCGTAAGTAACGCTAACTCACTCGCCGCTAACTCCCGCCACTCACCCGGCGGGAGTTCCGCATCCAGCACTAGCCCACCAATCTGCTCCCGATGCAACGCCTCCACCCGATTCCCCACCGCCGCCAACATGCGCTTCACCTGATGGTATTTGCCCTCAGAAATCGTAATCCGCGCCTGATTGTCCGGTAAAATCTCCACCTCAGCCGGTTTGGTCAACCCCTTCTCCCCGTGCAATTGCACCCCAGCACGTAACGCTTGCGCCCCCGCCTCCGACAACTCCCACGCCAACGTTGCCAAATACGTTTTCGGCACATGGTGTTTCGGCGCAGAAATCCGATGTGACCAGTCGCCGTCATTGGTAAGCAACAACAAACCCGTCGTATCCTTATCCAGCCGCCCCACCACATGCAGCGTTTTGCGGTGCGGATGATCAATCAAATCCAACACCGTGGGATGCTCAGGGTCTTCCCGCGCACTCACCACGCCTGCGGGTTTATGCAACATCACATAAATATCACCCGGCAAGCTCAGCGGGGCATCATCCAACGTCACCACCGCCGTGGTCGGCTCAATGTGCGTAGACGTTTTCGTCACGCGCACACCATCCACCTCCACCCATCCGCACCGAATGGCTTTTTGGGCATCCACCCGCGTGAGAGCGGCGGCCTGACTGACGAACTGATCTAAACGCATGATAGGGTTACTGCTATACTGGAAAAAACCAACAACAATAAAGGCAACGTCCATGAAACTCAAAGACTATCTACGCATCCTCGCCCATTACGACGGCTCCGACCTGTATTTAACCGCCGATCTCGAACCCAAAGCCAAATTCCAAGGCAAGCTCAAAGCCGTCGATAAAGTCATCATGACCCCTGAAATGCTCAAAGCGATGGCTTACGAGCTAATGAACCCCGAACAGCAGCAACAGTTTGAAAAGAAACCCGAAATGAACCTCGCCATCAGCGAAGAAGGCATCGGACGTTTCCGCGTCAATATTTTCAAGCAACGTCATAAAATCGCGATGGTGATCCGCAATATCAAAACCGACATCCCCAACGCCGACAAACTCGGTTTACCGCAAGTGTTGAAAGACGTGATCATGGAAAAACGCGGGCTAATCCTCTTCGTCGGCGGCACAGGTTCAGGCAAATCCACCTCGCTCGCCGCCCTGATCGACCACCGCAACGCCAGTGCTGACGGACACATCATCACCATCGAAGATCCTGTGGAATACGTGCATCCCCACAAAAAATGTATCATCAATCAGCGCGAAGTCGGCGTAGACACCGACAGCTACGAAGACGCGCTCAAAAACACCTTACGCCAAGCCCCCGACGTGATTTTAATCGGTGAAATTCGCGCCCAAGAAACGATGGAACACGCCCTCGCCTTCGCCGAAACCGGGCATCTGTGCCTCTCCACCCTGCACGCCAACAACGCCAACCAAGCCCTCGACCGCATTATCAACTTCTTCCCCGAAGAACGTCGCCACCAATTGCTGATGGATTTATCCCTCAACCTCAAAGCCTTCGTCTCGCAACGCCTAATTCCCACGGTGGATGGCAAGCGTGTCGCCGCCATCGAAATCCTGCTCGGCACACCGCTGGTGCGCGACCTGATCATGAAAGGCGACGTTCACGCCATCAAAGAAACGATGGAAAAATCCGAAGAACAGGGGATGCAAACCTTCGACAGCCACTTATACAAACTGTATCTGGCGGGGCAAATTTCGCTGGCAGAAACCTTGCGCAATGCCGATTCGCCTAGCAACTTGAAGCTGAAGATCAACCTGTCAGGGAATTTGAATAAGCCACGCCCGACGACTGCCACACCTGCACCAGAGGCAAAGCCCAAGGCAGCAGATGCTGATTTCATGGCGAAATTGTCGTTACAGCCGAAGCCGGAAGCAGAGTTGACGTAATTACATCCGCTCCAACACCCCAATCCCCAGCAAACCCAAGCCGGTTTGCAGGGTTTGCGCCGTCAAATTCGCCAACTGCAAACGGCTGTTACGCACGTCCTCCGCCACACCCTCTTTCAAGATCGGGCAGGCTTCATAAAAGCTCATGAAGTTACCCGCCAACTCATACAAATACGTGCAAAGATGGTTCGGCAAACCTTCTTTCGCCACACTGTCGGTAGCTTCCGTGAATTGCAGCAACTTCATCGCCAAGGTGCGTTCAGCCACTTCATGCAGCGCAATGGGGGAGCTAATCGCCGCCACATCCACACCAGCACGACGGAAAATGCTCTTAATCCGCGCATACGCATACTGCAAATACGGCGCGGTATTCCCCTCGAAGCTCAGCATGGTTTCCCAATTAAAAATGTAATCCGAGTTACGATTTTTGGACAAATCGGCGTATTTGACCGCGCCAATGCCGACCGTGCGAGCGATGTCATGACGTTCGGCTTCACCCAATTCTGGGTTCTTGGCGGTAACGAGGGTGAACGCCCGCTCTTCCGCCTCCACCAGCAAATCCACCAGTTTCACCGTGCCGCCAGTACGGGTTTTGAACGGCTTGCCATCTTCGCCCTGCATGTTGCCGAACGGCATGTGTTCAAGCGCCACGCCCTCACGCACAAACCCCGCTTTACGCGCCAACAAAAATACTTGCTGGAAATGCAACGCTTGGCGGGCATCGGTGAAATACAACGCACGGTCGATATTCAACACGCCACTACGGTAGCGCAATGCCGCAAGGTCAGTCGTCGCATACAAATAGCCACCACCCGTTTTCTGCACAATTATCGGCGTAATGCTGCCGTCTTTGTTCTTGAATTCATCGAGAAATGCACATTGTGCGCCTTGATTTTCCACCAGCAAGCCTTGCGCCTGCAACTCGCTGACAATGTTGGCTAAATCAGCGTTGTAGGCACTTTCCGGCATCACATCCGCACGGGTCAAGGAAACGCCCAAACGTTCGTAAACCTCTTCGCAATGGTGCAAGGAAATGTCGATGAATTGCTGCCACAGCGCGTGACATGCTGCGTCACCAGCTTGCAGTTTCACCACGTAATCACGGGCGGTATTGGCAAAGTCGGGTTCATCGTCGAAACGTTTTTTGGCTTCGCGGTAGAAAGTTTCGAGGTCGGCGAGTTGGGGTTCGACTTCGCTCACCCCACGAGTGTTGTCGGTAAGGCTGACCATGTGCGCAATCAGCATCCCGAATTGCGTACCCCAGTCACCGACGTGGTTTTGGCGAATAACCTTGTGGCCTTGGAATTCGAGGACGCGGGCGACGGCATCACCGATGATGGTCGAGCGCAAATGCCCGACGTGCATTTCTTTGGCGAGGTTGGGGCCAGAGTAGTCAACCACCACCGTTTGACCCGTAGGGGCGTATTGCATACGCCCTCCCTCCAACGCCTCACTCAACCACCCGTTTTTCAAATAGATGTTGATGAAACCGGGGCCTGCGACTTCGAGTTTGTCGGCGAGATCGGACAAATCCAGCGTTTCCAGCAAGCGCGTCGCCAGTTCTCGCGGGTTGGTTTTCAACTGCTTGGCGGCTGCCATCACGCCGTTGGCTTGATAGTCGCCGAATTCAGGACGGGCGGAAGGTTTCACAATGGCGGTCACGGTGTCAGGTGCGCCCAAGGTGTGCAGCGCGGCGGTAATACGGTCATCAAGCAGTTGGCGAATATTCATCAGACTCTTCGGGTATGGGCAAAAGGGAGATTTTAGGCGGGTTGCGGGGTAGAATCCACTTTCTGAACGAGGATTCTCAGGATAGAAGGATTGGCAGGATGGGACGGTTGACCTTGGTAGACGGGCGGGTGCTGGATTATGAGGTGCGGCAATCGGCACGAGCGAAGTATTTGCGGATGCAATTGCACCCCGACAAAGGGCTGGTGGTAACGCAACCGCTGGGCATCGGGACGCGCCAAGTACAGGATTGGGTCAATAGCCAACGCGCTTGGGTTGCCACCACATTGGACAAGATCGAGCGCGAAACGCCGCCGTCCGTTACGACCGATTTCCTCCTACCCGAACGGTTGGAATTGCTGGCAAACGGCGAAAGTTTGCGGGTTATTTATACCCCGACTGCCCGCCGCAATATTGGGCTGGATTATGTGGCAGACCACACCCTGACCCTCTCCGGCGCAATCAGTGACCCAGAACATTGCCAACTGGCGCTACGCCACTGGTTACGCGGCTATGCAAACATTCATTTGGGCAAGCAGTTACAGCAATTGGCGGCAGAAACGGGGCTGAATTACAGCAACTATAGCGTCAAACACCAGCAGACTCGCTGGGGAAGCTGTTCGAGCAGCGGCAATATCAATCTGAATGCCAAGCTGATGCTGTTGCCGCCGGAATGGGTACGCTATACGTTGATCCATGAGCTGTGCCATACCGTGGAGATGAACCATTCCAAGCGGTTTTGGGCGCTGGTGATGCAGTTTGCGCCGGAATATCAGGCGATTCATGCGGAGATGAAGGGGGCAATGCAACGTTTGCCGCAATGGGTGAAAACAGCCTAAAGCCTAGGGTAACAAGCGCTTATTGCCTTGCTCATCAATCGCAACGTAAGTGAAATTCGCCTCCGTCACCTGCCAACGCCGCCCGCTGTCAGCGTCGTGCAGCAACGATTTCACCCACACTTGGAGATGCAGCGCAATCGAGGTTGAGCCGGTTTTTAGCACATCACCGTAGCAACACACCGCGTCACCCACCTTGACTGGGCGTAAAAACTTCATGCTGTCGACGGCTATGGTTACGACTCGGCCTTTGGCAATTTCTTTGGCAAGAATCCCGCCCGCGATGTCCATCTGCGACATAATCCAGCCGCCGAAAATATCGCCATTGGCGTTAGTATCTTTGGGCATCGCCAAGGTTCGTAAAATCAAAGATCCGCGCGGTTGGGCGTCATTATCGGTCATACACTAATCCTCGAATAATCATCAGCTTCGCCACCCAATCAGGCGTAAATGCCTTCCATTTCCACCATCAAATCAGCCCGGCATACATCGCCCTGCAAATACAAGACCGCTGGCTGGCGGAGCGTAGCCGCAGCCAAATACGCCGTTAAGTGCTCCTGAATCTCCGGCAAATAGGCCGCATCGTGCAAATACACCTTCAACTGCGTGAGTTCTCGCACCTGCCGCGCGGGAATGCCTAACGTAGCATCCCCGTGACTCAGTAATGCTTCGAGATTGCGCAAAGTTTCATCCAATTGCAACACCGGCTTACCGATATGCAACGTTTCGTGCCCCACAATGCTAGTCGTGCCGGAAATATAGACATGCTTGCCCTGCCCCCAGTCCTTAACCGTAGCACGTGAAAACGCAGGGCTGACAGGACCATATTGACGCGGATACAAAAAAGCACTGGTTTGACGCGGGTTTTCCAGTTGCATCCCAGCACGTTTGCCTGCGATAAAATACACCTGCAAACCGGCTTGTTGCGTGCCAATAGCTGTCGCAGCGGGCGGGGAGTAATCAAAATTACCCGCTTCATTTAAAGCATCCTGCCTGCCTAAACAAAACATTTGGTAACGGTTAAATTCGCCTTGTGTCACCACAATCGCGGGGAAGTAATTCCACATGCGCAATAAACAGGGGTAGCCTGCCTGTTGCAATAACGCGAACACATGCTGGTAAGCGGTTTGGCTGGTCACTCGAAAATCGGGAAAATCGGCCTCTTCCAACAACAAATGCCCGAACAATACGGTGCCATTTTCGCTGTAAGTAATGCTGGCCTGTTTACCGTAATGCACCGGCGATGCGCTTAACCATAATTCGGTATAGGGCGTTGCTGTCAACAATGGCAAACCAACGGTGAAGATGGGGCGCTGGTTATCCAATTTAATGGCTTTCTGCGCAAAACCAATGGCTGCCAGCACCTGTTGACCTTGCCCAGCAACAAGCGCGTCGGTATCTGCCAGCGTGGTGACAGTAAAAGGTAAGTCAGCAGTGTGTGGTATTGCGTCGTTCACGTCATTGACATTTTGGCGTTACAAAGGCAAATACAAAAAAGGGCTGCAACCGTCAAATTGCAACCCTTTGTATTTGTTGGCTCCTCGAACTGGACTCGAACCAGTGACCCACGGATTAACAGTCCGTTGCTCTACCGACTGAGCTATCGAGGAACTGTCGGTTTGAGGCGCATATACTATAGAGCAAACAGAGGTCGGTCAAGCAATTTTTTCAGCCGCATTACACAATAATTCAATACCTGCATTTTGCTTATGCGCATTCTCGCTAATCAGCCGCCGAAACGCCCGCGCCCCCGGCATTCCCTGAAACAAACCGAGAATGTGACGGCTCATGTGATTCAATGCCACACCCGCTGCTTGTTGCGCCTGCACGTAATCCAAAAACGCTGCCAACACCGCTTTGCGATCCTGAAACGTGTCATCCACACCGTAAAGTGCCGAATCCACTTGCGCCAACAGCCACGGATTGTGGTAAGCCTCGCGCCCCACCATCACCCCATCAACGTGCTGCAAATGCTGCTGGCATTGTTCCAGCGTCGTAATGCCGCCGTTGATAATAATCTCCAAATGCGGAAACGCTTGTTTGAGTTCATACACCAATTCGTAACGCAGGGGCGGAATCTCACGGTTTTCCTTGGGACTCAGCCCTTTCAGCCACGCCTTACGCGCATGAATAATAAACGTCTGGCAACCGGCTTGCGATACGGTGTTCACAAAGTGATACAAGCCCGCGTAATCATCCTGATCATCAATGCCAATGCGATTTTTGACCGTCACTGGAATATTCACGGCGGCTTGCATCGCGCTAACACATTCCGCAATTAAATCCGGTTCCGCCATCAAGCAAGCGCCAAACGCGCCTTTTTGCACCCGTTCGCTGGGGCAGCCGACGTTGATATTCACTTCATCGTAACCGTAATTTTCCGCCAGACGCGCACATTCCGCCATTTCCTGCGGCTCACTGCCACCCAATTGCAACGCCACCGGGTGTTCTTCTTGATTGAAGCGTAAATGGCGCTCAGGGTCGCCATACAACAGTGCGCCGGTCGTCACCATTTCGGTGTACAACACGGATTTTTTGGTCAATAAACGGTGAAAATAACGGCAATGGCGGTCAGTCCAGTCCAGCATTGGCGCTACGGTAAATTTCCTGTTCAGCTTATTCATATAATATTCTTATTTAAGAGCGACTCTGTTTATTTCGCTTAAAAAACAATCGAATCAATCGCACAACGGTACATTAAGCAAGGGGCTTTTATGTTGGATACAGAAGTTATCATGTATTTTATGATCGGGTTGGTCATTATCGGGATTCCCTCCTTCCTTTTTTACCGCATTGGCATGGATATTGGCGTCAACAAAGGCATCCGCAGGCAGTTGATTCGCGAACTGATGGCGAATGGCGTACTGGAAGAAGCCGATATGTCGATCAGGGGTACGCGCCATACTTGACTCAGCGGCAAGCCGCAAGGCGATGCTGCGGCTACGCTCAGCAACCAAGAGGGTGGCATTGAGTCAAGTTTGGCAGATGGGGCAGAACCAGGTGGAGCGTTGCCCTTGGGTGATTTGGACAATGGGGTTTTGGCACACGGCGCACGGCAACTTAGCCCGGTCGTAAACCTTCAACTCCAGCTTAAAATACCCCGGCGACCCGTCTTCACGTACAAAATCACGCAGAGTAGTTCCCCCGCATTCAATGGCATAGGCCAGAATCTGGCGGATAGTTTGCGCAAGTTTAGCGTAACGTTCGCAGGATACGCGCCCCGCCGCCAGCCGTGGGTCTATCCCGGCTAGAAACAGCGCTTCGTTGGCGTAGATATTGCCTACGCCAACGACAATGTGCGCATTCATGACAAACGCTTTCACGCTCACACTGCGGTTACGCGAACGTTCAAATAAATAATCGCCATCGAAACCCTCTTCCAACGGCTCCGGCCCCAACTCGCGCAATAAAGCGTGTTGCAACGGATCGCCCTCTGCCCATAAAAACGCTCCGAAACGGCGCGGATCGTGGTAACGCACCGCCTTGCCACTGTCTAACACCAAATCGAAATGGTCATGCTTACGCGGTGCTAAATCCGCCTCCACCATCCGCAAACTGCCGGACATCCCCAAATGAATCAGCCCCACGCCTGCATCCGTGTGCAGCAACAGATATTTGCCCCGCCGCGTCAGCTCATGCACCACCTGCCCTGCCAATGCGCTAACCGCATCCGGCACAGGCCAACGTAATTTCGGCTGGCGGATACACACGTTCTTCACCGTATGCCCCTTTAACCAAGGCTCAATGCCTCGGCGGGTAGTTTCGACTTCGGGCAATTCAGGCATCGCACATCCTTGTCTATGGTCAATATAGTGCACGTATGTTATACCCAATGACTCCACCGCCGCACACAAACAAGGTCGAGTGGGTGAATTTTGCTGCTCTACTCGATGACCCGTATCATGCGTTGGCGTTAAACTGCTTCAATCACTCAAGGAGATTTCAGATGGCAACCATCACCTTACAAGGCAATCCGCTGGAAACCTGCGGCGAACTGCCCGCCGTGGGCAGCGCAGCCCCTGCGTTTACCCTGACCAAAACTGACCTGTCTGACGTTACCCTGCAAGACTTTGCAGGCAAAACCGTCATCCTCAACATTTACCCCAGTGTTGACACAGGCGTTTGTGCCGCATCCACCCGCAAGTTCAACGAACTCGCCAGCGGCAAAGCGGATGTGGCGGTCTTGTGCGTATCGGCTGACCTGCCGTTTGCGCATAGCCGTTTCTGTGGCGCGGAAGGCTTGGACAATGTGGTTTCCCTCTCCGACTTCCGCAACAAGGATTTTGGCAACGCTTACGGCGCAACCATTACCACGGGTGTGTTAGCTGGCTTGCTCTCCCGCGCTATTGTCGTCATCAAAGACGGCATGGTCACTTACACCGAACAAGTGCCGGAAATCGCCCAAGAGCCAGACTACGACGCAGCCCTCGCCGCAGTATAAATATCAAGCGAATAGCAGCAGAAATTCGTAATCTTGACTAGACTCGTTTCAGCCCCTTATTGCAGGAACTGATATGAAAACCAAGCTTGCGCTGCTGCTATCCCTCTTACTGGGCATTAGCAGCACATCCGCTACGGCTGCTGAATGCACTTCATCATTTTATTGCTATGGCAATACCGCCAATTCAGTCGTGCGAGTCACCCCGCGCCCACCGCCCATTCCACCGCCGAATCGACGGGTAGTACAGCAGCGCCAACAAGCACAATTGGCCTTACGTAATCGCCCGACCACTACGCCGACGCGCATTGCCACACCACCTGCGCCTGCGCCGCAAATGCGGATGGCACCACGCCCGATGGCTGCGCCTGCCCCCGCTGCACCCGTCAATAGCTGCCAAAATGCAGCGAATCGGGCGGCACAAATCGAAAGCCAAGCGGTACTTGCATCCAAACGCAATGACCGGCAAACATCCGTCAGATTGTTCCGGGAAGCCGCACGCCTACGCCAAGCCTGCCGTTAATGCTCAATGCTTAGGTTTTCGACCGGCTCGACACCCGATACAACACCGGAATCGCAAACAGCGTCAGCACGGTTGAAAACCCAACCCCCCACACAATGGCCGTCGCAACTGGCCCCCAAATCAGCGACTTGCCCCCCAATCCAGTGGCGAGTGAAAACAAACCCGCCATCGTGGTCAAGGACGTAATCAACACCGGAATCACCCGCCGCCGCGCCGCATACACCGTGGCGTGCAACACACTCATGCCCAATTCAAGCCGGTCATTCGCCGCAGCAATCAACACAATCGCCGAATTCACCGCAATCCCCGCCAACGCCACCACCCCGTACAGCGTATACAAACTCAGCGGGTTTTGCGTCACCAGCAAGCCATACACCACGCCAGTAAACGCCATCGGCACAGTCGACAAAATCAGCAATGGCTGCCAATAACTCCCAAATTGCGTCCCCAAAATCAAATACATCAAGCCGATACCAAACAGGAACAACATGCCAATCGCATCCATGCTTTCCTGAATATCATCAAGTTGCCCCGCAAAATCCAAATCAATATTCGGGAATTGCGCCTGATAAGGTTTCCAGCCCTCCAGCAAGATCTGATTCGCCTGCACCGCATCCAACGCACACTGCGCATAATCCGGTGCTGCCCCGCTGAACATCGGTTGCAAGCGGCATTCGTAAAACGGCTCATCCGGGCGTTTCACCAAATCGGCCTCCAAGGTAATCGCCCGCCGAAAGTTGTAATGGCGGATATTGCCCAGCGACACGCCTTTCTGTTCTTCCACCAATTCACGTAACGGCACACTGCCGCCATCCGCAGTAGGCAAACGGAAATCCAGCAACTGATCCACCGTGCGCAAATCCCCCTCTTGGCGTTTGACCCGCACTTCCAGCTTTTCGCCCTGATCCTGCATATCCGCGACCACTTCGCCATCCACCAGCAAGCGCAAGCTGCGGCTGACCTCATCCGGCGACACCCCAGCGCGGCGGATATTGTCGTGGCGCAAGCGCAACGTCATTTCCATCTGACCGGGGCTGGCATCGTCGGTCACGTCTTTGAAACCCGGATTCGCATTCAGAATTTGCTTGAGCGCCGCCGTTGCACCCTGAATTTCGGCGTAATTATCGCCACGCACTTTCACACTGATCGGCTTAGCCGCAGGCGGCCCACCGGCCAATTCCAGAAACGCAATATTCACCGCCCCCGGCACATTCACCACATCGGCACGCATCCCCTCGATAATGGTTTTCACCTCCCGCGAACCGTCCGACATGGGCTTGAGGCTCACCACCATCTGCCCATAACGTGCTCCGTACAGCGGCTCGGTTTCGGTAAACATCATCCCCGCGTAAGCCACGACCGAACGCGCATCCTCCGGCTGCAAATGCTTCTTCACCTGCTGCTCGACTTGCTGCACCTTTTGCATGGTTTCATCCAACGCGGTGGAACTCGGCATTTCCACGTTCACATAAAACAGCCGCAAACTGTCCGCCGCAAAGAAATTCAGCGGAATCAAGCCTGCCCCAACAATCCCCACCGCCAGCACAAACATTAACGCCACCGCACTCAACGCCGCACGCGGGTAGCGCAACACCTTCACCAGCAAACGTGCGTATTTCACTTGCAGCCAATGCGTGCCACGATTGCGCAGTTGCTGAATACGCGACGGCTTATCAAAGCGCATTTTCATGCTGGCAACGTGCGCGGGCAGCATCCAAAACGCCTCAATCAAACTAATCGCCAGTGCCAGCGTCACCACCATCGGAATCACTTGCATGAATTTACCGAGTATTCCCGGCAACAACATCAACGGCAAAAACGCTGCAATCGTGGTCAGCACCGCCGTTGTCACTGGCAAAGCCACCTCGCGCATGGATTCCACCGCCGCCGTGACCGCATCCATGCCGTGTTGCAAGCGGTAATAAATGGATTCGACCACCACCACCGCATCGTCCACCAACATCCCCAACACAATCACAATGCCCAGCAACACCGTCACATTCAAGGTTTCACCCATGCCGGACAACACCCAAAACGTCGCCGCCAGCGTAAACGGAATCCCAATCGTGGTCAGCGCGGCAATCCTAAAACCCAGAAATAACCAAGTCACGAATAACACCAACGCAAACCCCAGCAAGGCATTGCTTTCCATAATGCCAATCGCTTCACGGGTGGGAATGGTTTGGTCATCGACCAACACCAGTTTCACCCCGCTGGCTCCAACCTGCTGGTTACGCGCGTCAATGTAAGTTTTCAGGCGCTCCACCAAATCCAGCACATTGGCTTTGTCTTCCTTCATCACCGCGAACAATACCGCCGGTTCGCCATCCAAACGCACTTTTTGGGTGGCTTCGGCACGGGCGCGTTCCACATTGGCGACCCGTGACAATGGCACTTCGCCCTGCACACCGGGAACGGGCAATTCGCCCAAGGCTTGCGGGTCGCTGGTTTTGCCGCTTAACCGCACCAACCAGCTTTGCTTATCCACATCCAAACTGCCAGCAGATAGGTCACGAAACCAAGCGCGGATGGTTTCTGCCAATTGCCCCGGCGCTAACCCCAAAGATTCGAGCGCCGTGGTATCAAAACGTACCTGTAACTCCGGTTCATCCAACGCCACCGGGTCAACCCGTTCCACGCCCTTGAGTTGCTCAATGGCTTTTTCAATATTTTTGGCTTGCACCCGCAAATTTTCATCGTCGGCAACGCTTTGCACCGCAATCATCGCCGAGGGGAATGCATTCGCCGTGGTGATTTCCAGCACAATCGAATCCACCGCTTCCGCAGGCAGCAAGTTTTCAGCGTTCTGAATTTCACGGCGCAAATCGGCAAGGCGCTTATCGAAAGTACGTTCGTCAATGTCCTCAAAGCGCACCAACAGGCTGGAAATATTCGCCCGGCTATTGCTCGACACAAACTTCATGTCAGGTATGCCGCGAATCGCGTCCTCCAGCGGGTCGGTAATGCGTTTTTCCACGTCTTCCGCACTCGCCCCCGGCAAGGCGGTGATAATCGAAATCCAGTTGAAATTGATGGTCGGGTCTTGCTGGCGCGGCATCGCGTTATAAGCGGTGAAGCCGATGAACAGCACCAACACAAAGGTGAGGTTCGCGAGAACGTGATTTTGTATGAGGAGGCGGTACATCAGGGTTTCTCCACCGTCACGGCTTGCCCATCCCTTGCCCGCAAGCGGTTTTGATCAATCAAACGCACCGAAGTGGGCAAATCAATCAACACCGGCTGCCCTTCTTTGGCATCGGGGAGCGCGTGAAACTTTGCTACGCCATCCACTTCCAACATCACCCCCAACCCCCCTTCGCGGCGCACCACCCAGCTCGCCGGTAATGCCTGTAATTTACCTTGCCACACCACTCGTCCACTGCGTCCGACGGCTAGGGAATGCTCACCTTTGAGGGTAAAACGCACTTCTTGCGTGCGGGTATTTCCGGCGATTTGCCCAACCACGGCACGGCGTTCCAGTGGAATGCTCACGCCATCGGCAACAAAGCGTAACGCTGCTCCTTGCGTTTGATCCTGCACTTCATCCACCGACAAACTGGCGCTCACTTCCAACGCTTTGTCTTGCAGCAATTGGAACGCGGGTGTGCCGGGCGTGGCTTGTTGCCCGACTTGCACGTCACGGCGGGTTATTTGTCCGGCAAACGGCGCTTTAATGGTGCAACGTGAGACAGCGAGTTGGGCAGTGTCGGTTCGCGCTTTGGCAACGGCTACGTCGGCCTTAGCCGCTTCCGCATCGGCGGCGGATTTATCCAAGAGTTCCACCGGAACAACGCCCGTGCTACGCAAACGCTGATTGCGCTGAAGTTGCGTATTCGCTAATTGGTAACGCGCATTCGCCGCATCCACCCCCGCTTTGGCTTGACTCAGAGTGAACAGATGGTCGCGGCAATCCAGTTCCGCCAATACTTGACCCGCTTGCACGGTATCACCCGTATCCGCACGCAACTGGGTAACTTTCGCAGAAATTTCAGCGCTGAGCGTGCTATCGTTCAAACTGATCAGCGTTGCTGTTACACTACGTTCAGATGTTTGCAGCACCTCCCCCAAAGGTCGCACTGTCACCGTTAAGGAGTCCGCTGGGGTATCAGCAACACTGAACCCAGCCAGAGAGACGGTGATTAGCGTCACCAAAATCGGGAGGAGCACGGTTTGATGTAACATCGGTATTATCACTGTTTACAGGTGGCGAAACGTAAGGATGCAAGATATACATCGCCACCGCTATTTTCAACACAAACTAGGAGAGGAACCATGCCACAACTTTTTTCTGCCGATTGGATGAACGAACTCAAAGACCTCTGGAACGGCGACCCTGAAGTCAAAGACAAACTCGCTGCGATTGGGTTCAATTCCACCATCGCGTGCGGTTTGAAAGGCGAAGCCAAGCCCATCGGGGTTTTCGTGGTCGAAAACGGCGAATGCACCCGCGCTGGCGATTACAACGGTGAAACCTTGGATTGGGACATGCGTGCGGATCGCAAAGATTGGATGAAATGGACCAAAGAACCCATGGGCTTGGTCGGTCTGGGAACCGCTTACACGTTCGGCAAATTGAAATTCCTATCCGGTGACTACGGCGCAATGCTCAAAAATCCCGCGATGGCTGGCCCCTTTGTCAAATCATTCGCGCTAATGGCGAAGATTGACACGCAAGAAATAAAATAGTCGTTATTTAGGGAATAAACCCTTTGGGGAAGTCATCATGCAATGGCTTCCCTCGATACATACGCTAGGAGACTTCATGAACTTTATTCGCAATATTCTCGCCATTATTGGCTTGGTCGCCATTGTTGGCGGCGCATACGCTTACACCCAATTTGCCCCGATGATGGCGCAAATGGGTGATATGGACATTGGCGCTGAAAAAGCCGCGCTCGACAGTTTCGACCCGAAAGCCAAAGATGTTTACATGGAAATGTGGACCAAGCTGAAAGCCAGCGGCAATTCGGCGGATGCTACCGTGGTTAAATATTCATTGGCGGACGGCGTTACTTGGCAAGATGCTGAAGAATCCATGAAATCCATTGCTAACAAGCTCAATATTAAAGCCGTGGGTGAATTGCCATTATCCGAGCAAGTGCAGCTTGAAACCGGCAAGGAACAACGCTTCCTGAAAATCTACCAGTTCTGCAACCCGCAAACGGCGATGAAAATGGTGGATTTCAGCGATGCATTCTCGGCTTACCTGCCGTGCCGCATTGCGATGATCGAAGACAAAGAAGGCAAATATCACCTGTATTCCCTGAATATGGACATGATGATTTACGGCGGCAAAACCCTGCCCCCAGAGCTTCATGCCGAAGCGCTTGGGGTACAAGAAATCATGACCGCGATTATGAAAGGCGGCGCGGAAGGCGATTTCTAAGCATCGTTACTTGTTTTGTATCCGACTGGGGGAGAACAACATTCTTCCTCCGTCGGCCCAAAAATCACACCGAGCGTCACTAACACGATACTGGCGTACCACATCCAAAAACCTGTTCCCAGATCAAGAATCCGCATCGTAGCCGCCTGCCCCGGAATTTCGGTAAACCAAAAAGCCTGCCCTGCCAATAGCACACCTAGCACCGCTACGACCATCGCCCGATTCGGGTAGCGCGACATCAGTAACACCCCCAACAATTCCAGCAAATTGGCATACCATGCAAACTGGAATAACCCAAATCCCAACCAACCTGTCGCGGCGACCCAATAGCCCATCACCACGCCGTGATTGGTGTAAAACGTCACTTGGGTAAATGACATTACCCACAATAAGCCACCTAAAAACAGGCTCAAGCCGGGTAATGACAATAAATCGAATCTGATGATGCGCGACACTGTGTTCATCCTGCGTTTCCAAACGTATCCGTACTCCGTAATCATATACGCAAACCCGACGCTGACAAGTCTATTGTGTAAAGACTATGCATCCGCCGTTTCCACACTCACACTTTTTTGGTGCAACCCGACAACCAAAATAGTGCATTAAACCGATTCCAGCGGTTATGATGGTGCCCTTTTTGGCTGCTTAGGTGAGAGAGGTTAGGTATGGAGCAACTGGTTTCCGCATTAAATACCCTGTTCGTGTTAATGGGTGCTGTCATGGTACTGGCAATGCACGCGGGCTTCGCCTTTTTAGAAGTCGGCACAGTCCGTCACAAAAACCAAGTGAATGCACTGGTGAAAATCATTGTGGATTTTGCCGTGTCCACAATAGCGTATTTTTTCATCGGCTATTACGTCGCTTATCAAGTCGGCTTCTTTGAGAGCGCCAGCATTTTGGCGGAAAAGAACGGCTATGACTTGGTGAAATTCTTCTTCCTCCTCACCTTTGCGGCAGCCATTCCCGCGATTATTTCCGGCGGCATTGCAGAACGCGCCCGCTTTTACCCGCAATTGATTGCCACTTTTATTATCGTGGCGCTGATTTATCCTTTCTTTGAAGGCATGATCTGGAACAATTTGTACGGGGTACAAGCGTGGATCACCGGCTTATTCGGCGTTGCTTTTCATGACTTTGCGGGTTCCGTCGTCGTTCATGCGATGGGCGGCTGGATTGCATTGGGCGCCGTGATGTTATTGGGACACCGGCACGGACGTTACACCAAAGACGGCAAACCCGTGTCAGCACATCCGCCTTCCAGCATTCCATTTTTGGCGATTGGGGCATGGATTCTGACCGTCGGCTGGTTTGGCTTTAACGTCATGTCCGCCCAAAAAATCGAAGGTCTCAGCGGTTTGGTGGCGATTAACTCTTTAATGGCGATGGTCGGCGGCATTATTGCGGCGTTAATTGCAGGCAAAAATGACCCTGGCTTCGTCCACAACGGCCCCTTAGCCGGTTTGGTGGCAGTGTGCGCGGGTTCGGACTTAATGCATCCTTTAGGTGCATTGACGGTCGGAGCGGTTGCGGGAGCATTGTTCGTCTGGACATTCACTTTGGCGCAAAACAAACTGAAAATCGACGACGTATTGGGGGTATGGCCGCTGCACGGGCTGTGTGGTGCATGGGGCGGCATTGCGGCAGGCATTTTTGGGTTAGAAGCACTCGGCGGTATTGGCGGTGTCAGTTTCGGAGCGCAAGTGGTGGGCACCTTGCTTGGCGTAGCGATTGCCACGGCGGGCGGCTTTGTGGTGTACGGCATCCTCAAAGCCACGATGGGCATTCGCTTATCACAAGAAGAAGAATACAACGGTGCTGACTTAAGCATCCACAAAATCAAAGCTAACCCGGACAACTAACGTACAATCAACCCCATCGTTTATGACCTTGGGGTTTTTATTGGAAACGTTGTTTATCTGGCTCGGCGCAATCTCTGCCATTACGTTTGTACTGTCACTGCTGTTATTGCCGTGGTTTGTCGCACGGATTCCCAGCGACTATTTCATCCGCCTGCGTGATGTACATCGCTGGCACGTATTATTGCAACCCCGTACTATCGCCCGCAATTTGCTCGGCTTACCCGTGCTATTAGCCGGGATTGCCATGCTGATATTGCCGGGGCAAGGTTTGCTGACCATGATGATTG
Source organism: Candidatus Thiothrix sulfatifontis (assembly GCA_022828425.1). Classification (NCBI taxonomy): domain Bacteria; kingdom Pseudomonadati; phylum Pseudomonadota; class Gammaproteobacteria; order Thiotrichales; family Thiotrichaceae; genus Thiothrix; species Candidatus Thiothrix sulfatifontis. The sequence goes on along the minus strand of CP094685.1, from coordinate 1,107,080 downwards.
GCTTGGGAATTATGAATTTCCCCGGCAAATTTGAACTGGAAAAATGGATCGTCACCCGCAAAGGGGTGTTGCAGGCATTGAATTGGATACGGCGGAAGGCAAAGCATCCGCCGATCTCCGCGCCTTAAAGCAGCACTTTCTCTATCCCACCGTGCGTCGCCTTGCCGACAAACCCTTGCTGCCAATCATTGCCCAGCAAATAATTCGCCATTTCCACCACGATATAATCGGTTTCCATCCCGGTATCATCCGCGTAACGTGACAGCCCTTGCTGGCAGGCAGGGCAGGACGTGAGGATTTTCACCTTGCCCTCCTGCGCCATGTCCGCCCCCGTCAGCTCTTTGATACCTGCTTTGAGGCTTTCGGCTTTGCGAAAACGTAACTGGCTGGCAATATCCGGGCGGCTAATCGCAAACGTCCCCGCTTCCCCACAGCAACGCTCACTCAATACCACATTGGAACCCGTCAATTCCTGTGTAACTTTCAACGGGTTAACCTGCTTCATCGGCGTATGGCAAGGGTCGTGATAGACGTATTGGATACCGCTAACCCCATTCATTTTCACGCCTTTTTCCAGCAAATATTCGTGAATGTCGAGCAAGCGACAACCGGGGAAAATCTTGTCGAACTCGTATTTGAGCAACTGATCCATGCACGTTCCGCACGATACCAACACGGTTTTAATGTCGAGGTAGCTCAACGCATTCGCCACGCGGTGGAACAAGACGCGATTTTCGGTGGAAATTTGTGTCCCCTTTTTCAAATCACCGCCCGCGTTTTGCGGGTAGCCGCAGCACAAATACCCCGGTGGCAATACCGTGGTCGCACCCGTTTCGTACAACATTGCCAGCGTTGCCAAACCCACCTGACTGAACAAACGTTCCGAGCCGCAACCGGGGAAATAGAACACCGCATCGCCACGTTTATCCGCTGTTTTCAGCGGATCGCGCAAGATCGGAATCACGCTATCGTCTTCCAAACCCAACATTGCGCGGGTAGTTTTCGCTGGCAAGCCTTTCGGCAACGGCTTTTTAATGAACTGAATCACCTGCTCTTTGATCGCCGGTTTACCCAAGGTTGCCGCCGGACGTTTATCAGCCCCTAACAAATTCGCTGCTTTTGCCAAGGAATACGCGAAACGCTGCGCCTTGTAACCGAACTTGATCATGCCGGTACGCATAATATTGATTTGCGTCGGGTCTTTCAGATTCAGGAATTGCATCGACGCCCAGGTCACCGGGCTGGTCTTTTTCTTGCCACGTTCGCGCAAAATACTGCGCATCCGCACACTGACTTCGCCGAAGTCGATATTCACCGGGCAAGGGTTGAAACACTTGTGGCACACCGTGCAATGATCGGCGACATCGTTCATTTCATCGAAATGGCGAATCGACACGCCACGGCGCGTTTGCTCTTCGTACAAAAACGCCTCAATCATCAAACCCGTTGCCAGAATCTTGTTACGCGGCGAATACAGCAAATTGGCACGCGGAATGTGCGTATTGCACACCGGCTTGCATTTACCGCAGCGCAAACAATCCTTAATGTCGTTGTTGAGCGCACCTAACTCATTGTGTTCCAACAACAAAGCCTCGCGCTCGACCAAGCGTAACGACGGCGTGTAAGCATTCTGCAAACCTGACCCCGGCAGCAATTTACCTTTGTTGAAATGCCCTTGCGGGTCAACGTCTTGCTTATACGCGGCAAACTCGTTGATTTCACGCGCATCCAAATACTGAAACTTGGTAATGCCGATGCCGTGTTCGCCAGAAATCACCCCATCCAATTCCCGCGCCAGCACCATAATCGCATCCACCATGCGCTCCGCTTCGTGCAACATGCCGTAATCGTTGGAATTCACCGGAATATTGGTATGCACATTGCCATCGCCCGCGTGCATGTGCAGCGCCACGAACAAACGGCTGGTGCGAATCTTGCGGTGGATTTTTTCCATCGCCTGCATCAACGGCTCTAACTCACGCCCGGCAAACATTTCCTGCAACGGTCGAATAATTTCCTTGCGGTACGAAATGCGCAATTCACGCCGCAACAGCAAATCAATCACCCGATCGTGCGGGCGTTGCGCTGCTTTCGCGGTGTCATCCAGCAAGTCTTGATGCGCAGCGGCAGGTGCATCGAAATGGGCGAGAATCTGCTCCCAACGCACTTTGCGCTGCTGAAGGTAATCCACTGCATGGGTCAACTTGTTTGCCCAAATGGAACTGCGTTCGGCACTCGCCTCGTAGTCCGCCACTGCCCGCAATTCTGGCAAATCGCTCGCCAAATGTTCCAGCAAACCGTCGATCATGCGCAGCTTGTTTTGCATCGACTGGCGAATATTCAGGGTTTCAATGCCTTCGGTGTAACGCGCCAAATTGTGCAGCGGAATCACCACGTCTTCGTTGATTTTAAAGGCATTGGTGTGCGCCGCAATCGCTGCCGTGCGCGAACGGTCTGCCCAAAACTGGCGACGCGCTTCCGGGCTAATCGCGATGAAACCTTCGGCATTCCGCGCATTCGCCAAACGCACCACTTCGGCAGCGGATTCTGCCACCGCCTTTTCGTCATCGCTCACAATGTCAGCAATCAGCACCATTTTTGGCAACATGCCGCGAGCGCCTTTCGGGGTGTATTTCACCGCTTTGACGTAACGTTCGTCGAGATGCTCCAAGCCAGACAGCAGCACGTCATTGCGCCCGTCGAGGTAGTTTTTCACCTCCACAATCGCGGGGACGGCTTCGTGCAAATCCGTGCCGTAGAATTCCAGACAGACGGTACGAATTTGGTCGGGCATCCGGTGCAAAATGAACTCGCCGGAGGTGATTAAACCGTCACAGCCTTCTTTCTGAATACCGGGCAAGCCACCGAGGAATTTATTGGTGACATCTTTACCCAGCCCTTCTTTGCGGAAATAGCGCCCTTCAAAGGTGAGGATTTCCGCTTCACCCTTGCGGGTTTTGCCATCGGCGAGGAAGCGTTGCACCGAAAATTGCACGGTTTGCTGATCGTGGATTTTGCCGAGATTGTGATTCAGGCGCGTGACTTCCAACCAATCCGCATCCGGCGTGACCATGCGCCAAGAGAGCAGATTGTCGAGACTGGTTCCCCATAAGACCGCTTTTTTACCACCGGCATTCATGGCGATATTACCACCGATAGTGGAGGCATCCTGCGAAGTCGGGTCAACCGCAAACACCAAACCGTGCTTGCCTGCCAAATCCGACACGCGGCGGGTAACGACCCCTGCCCCGGAGCGCACCACTGCCACGGTTTTATCCACGCCCGGCAAATCGTTGCGGTATTGCACTTCACTGAGGGATTCGAGCTTTTCGGTGTTGATCACCGCGCTACGCGCATCCAACGGCACTGCGCCGCCGGTATAACCCGTGCCACCCCCACGCGGAATCACGGTCAGCCCCAATTCAATGCATTCGCCGACCAGCGCCGCCATTTCCTCTTCGGTGTCTGGGGTCAGCACCACGAAGGGCAATTCCACCCGCCAGTCGGTCGCATCGGTGACGTGTGACACCCGCGCCAAGCCGTCAAACTGAATATTGTCTTTGCGGGTAATCTTTTGCAGGCGCTTGCGGGTTTTCTCGCGCAAGTCGTATTCCGCCCGAAACATTTCCGCAAACTGTGCCAAGGCGCTACGGGCAATCTGCATCAATTCGATGGTGAGGGCATTGCCATTGGCACGTTCTTCAATCTTTTCCACGCGCCCATTGAGGGTGTCGAACAGCGATTGCCGCCGTTTCTGGTTTTCCAGCAAGTCATCGTGGATGTAAGGATTGCGCTGCACCACCCACATATCGCCAAGAATCTCCTGCAACATGTGCGACGAAATGCCGGTTTCGCGCTTTTCACGCAATGCCTGCAAAATCTCCCACGCGCGTGCACCCAACAAGCGTTGCACGATTTCCTTGTCGGAGAATGAAGTGTAGTTGTACGGAATTTCCCGAATCGGGTGGCTGGCTGTCATGGCGTTCACGAATGCTCTTATGCAAAGAAGCGTAGTGTAACGCGCTGCACCATTGAAAAAAACCTGTTATATCGGAAGGGATTGTTTAAACCCACAAGCGCTTGCCTTGGGCAATTTGTGCCATGACCTCGCGCTGGAAATCGGGTGGCCCATAAGCAACGGCTTGCTGCTCTTTTTGGAACTTGCCAGCCACAACTTCTTGTTCCAAATACACCAAGGGGCGACCGTGTTGTTCGGCAAACTGTTTCAGCCAATTCAAGGCTCGCGGGGGAATGCGTTTACCGACAGGAAGCGCCACATCGACCGGCACACCGCGCCATTGGAATTTGTTGAACAGCACCATGACTTTAGCTTCATTGGGTTTCATCCAATCCGGTAGCGGACTGTTAGGGATTACCCAACCACAATTGAAATTGTCACACGGATCAACAGGGCGATTGGCGTAGTCATTGCAGCCTTTGCCGGTACTGTGCGGGCAGGGGCAACCGGGGTAGACATCTGCCCCCTTGATATTCATTTGTACCCAGCCGTCGCAACAGGCAGTACAGGGCTGGCAAACCCGGTTTATCATGCCGCTTCTTTGGTTTGCTGCGCTGCCGCTTCACTCGCTGCCATCAAGCGCATCAATGTCCGCAATGCCTGATTAACCGCCTCAGCATCAGGGAACACCTTTGCCACATCAGCTTCTAAACCGACCATAACAATAAAACCTTCGCGATAGGCTTTGTGATGTTTGCCACGTACCGCTGTCGAGAAGTCATACTCAGAACGTAAAGTATCTTGCTCAAGATCAGTTTTCATATTGCTGCTCCTCCTGCTTGGTTGCCTCTCTGGCACTGATAATGCGAATATGGTCATCGTACCTTTCCGTATACGAAACGACAAGTAAGCGTCCATTTATCGAACGCCCGATACTCAGAAACCGATACTCGCCTTCGGAATGTGCAGGGTCGTTCATAGTCATCTCCAGCGGATCACCAAACACCGTCAACGCCTCCCGAAATGACACTTTGTGCTTCTTCTCATTACGCAATGCCTTATTTTCATCCCACTCAAATTGCATTTTTATCCTCCATGCGCATTCCCCACAACGCGAAAAGGCTCCCGAAGGAGCCTTTTCTCTAGCTGTCAACTAAACCCGAAGGATTAGAATTCGCTAACTAAACCAACTACAGCAGCACTCTTGGAGTCTTCCGTGCCAGTCGCAACACGACCAATGTTGGTGTTGTCATTCAACAGCAAGTAAGCAGAAGTTTTCTTACCCAAGCTGTAATCAACACCCAAAGTGGCTTGCGTTTCTTCACCAGCACCGTCACGCTCACCTACACCTACAGCCCCCTTCAGGGTAGCAGCGCCAATTTTGAAACCACCAGCAAGATATACGTTAGCCTCATCATCAGCAGCAGGAGTACCGTCTTTTACAACGCCTTCAGACACATAGTTGACAAAATGACCAGCTTCAGACTTATAGCCAAGGCCAATATTCGCTTTAGTGGTTTCAGCAGTGTCATCAATAGCAGTGACACCCAATGCACCGTAGAAAGGGCCAGTGCTGTAGTTAGCCATCAAGGTGTTAGCAGCATTTTCAGCCGTTGTAGCATCGTCACCACCAACATTTGTTGAGTGAGCAGCAGCAAAACCTACAGGACCAAACTTGTTGATGTAAGCAACGACGTTGTTTACGCGATCACCATCAGAAGAGATGATGTTTTTCATATCGCCATAGGTATCACCGAAAGCATCCAGACCAGCAGTAGCCAGTTTCCCTGGGGTATCGTGAGTACCAACGCGAATTTCACCGAAGCCGCCTTTCAAGCCAACAAACTTGTTACGATTAGCGCCTACAGTGCCTTTCTCATCCAAATTCACGTCAAGTTCCAAGCCGTAAGTTGCACTCAGGCCGTTGTCGAGTGAAGTGGAACCTTTAATACCGAAACGCGAATCGTGGCTTTCTACGACAGTTTCAGAGGTTTCTACGCCTTTAGTAACAGTTTCAACGTTACCAACAGTAGCGTGCACTTTGCCGTACAGAGTAGTATCAGCCATTGCCGCAGCAGGGGCGATCAGTGCAGTAGCAACTGCGATTACGAGTAATTTTTTCATGAGTCGACTCCTATTAAGAAGGTTTGTCCTGTCTTTAAAATATAATCTTCGATTTGTTCAATCTGACGGGAGTATTTATACATCCCTTGCCAGCGTCTTGCAACAGCTTTTTTGCAAATACGCTACAAAGTTTACTGTAGATGTTGCAAAAATGCCACATGATTTGCTAATCAAACCAGCATATCACCGACGAACGGTAGTCATTGCAATTTCAGCACGTTAGACGCAACAAAGCCACAGGCAATGATGCACTGTGGCTTTGTTGATACACGCTTGAGGCTTTCAGAATACCCGAAAGCTTAACCGCATTAACGCTTGGAGAACTGTACAGCGCGACGTGCTTTGCGCAAGCCGACTTTCTTACGTTCAACTTTACGTGCGTCACGCGTCAAGAAGCCTTCAGACTTCAATTCGCCGCGCAGGGTTTCGTCGTATTGCAGCAATGCACGCGCAATGCCAAGGCGGATAGCGCCGGATTGACCCGTGATACCACCGCCCGCAACCGTGACGTTAATGTCGAATTTCTCAGCCATGTTGACGGTGTACAGCGGTTGACGCACGACCATGCTGGCCGTTTGGCGACCAAAAAAGTCACCCAATGCTTTACCATTAACCGTAATCGTACCGCTACCTGCACGCATAAACACGCGAGCTGATGAAGATTTGCGACGACCCGTGCCGTAATATTGTGTTTCAGCCATTTCTCATTCCTGCCCGATCAAAAGTCCAGCGCTTGTGGCTGCTGTGCTTGGTGGTTATGTTCTGTGCCAGCGTAAATTTTCATCTTACGGTACATGGCGCGACCCAATGGATTTTTTGGCAACATGCCTTTGACTGCGAGTTCAATGACTCGACCCGGCGCACGTTGTTGCATTTTTTCAAAGGTGAAAGCACGCATATTACCGATATAGCCGGTATGGTGATAGTAAGTTTTGTCTTTGGCTTTGTTACCCGTGATACCAACTTTATCAGCATTGATAATAACGATATAGTCGCCAGTATCAACGTGCGGGGTATATTCTGGCTTGTGCTTGCCACGCAAACGCCGGGCAACTTCGGAGGCCAAACGGCCTAGCGCCTTGCCTTCGGCATCAACGACGAACCAATCGCGTTTTACCTCAGCTGGCTTTGCACTGAATGTTTTCATCTTGCTCAATCCACTTCTTAAATCTGTTTTGCCGATCCGCCCCAAACCTTGAGAAGGTGGGGGAACGAAGAAACGCGGCATTCTAGGGGAAATGCGGGAAATTCTCAAGTGTTTAGCACTTAACTCTCGACAAAAAAATGCCTCACGCCAAAGCGGAGGCAACAATAAAGAGACAACACATGAAAAACCCAACAACCAAAACTACCGTATTCAAAATAAAAAAACGCGGCTCGTGTGAGCCGCGCAATTACCACCAAAGGAGGATGGAGGAGTGTTAAATCGGTAATGAACAATATATGAATATACTAATATTCAAGCCGTTCTCTGTCAAGATTCTGTAACAAAATTTTTGCTGTTTTGTCACACTTTAGGTGCTTCGAAGCATCTAAAAGGGGCGTATGCAAGACGCCCCTACCCATCTCTACCCGTAGGGACGTATTGCATACGCCCTCTTCTCTCCCCCAATACGCACGTTGCACGCTAATCATCCGGCAAACACTCACGGGTAATTGCCGGTAACGCTGCCCCAAACGAAACCCCATCAATTTCACGAAGGTCTGCAACGCCGCCAACGGCAATAACCCTTTCTGGCGCACATATAAATAATGAATCAGCGAACGCACATACGTACCTGCCTCACGATCGGGCGCACCCACCGCTTGCATCAAGGGCTGTTCCGACGCATGAAACACCCCCACGTCAAAATAACGCCGGAAAATCTGCACCAACGAATAACGGTGCGAATGTTCCACGGTACTTTCCGCCGAATACACCGTTTTCCACCCCGCCAGCAACAGCTGCGCCGCCACATAACTGTCTTCACTCACAATAATGTGTTCGGGAAAGCCACCGATACTGCGCAACGCACTCGCCCGATACACCGCGTACACATCCGACGCAAACGCCGCCCGATACCCCAAGGTTTTGAAACTGTCACGGTCACGCACCGAAGACGTTGCCGGATACGTAAACCCCCGCGCATGGCGTTCCAAATGATCCGCATCCGCACGCGGTAAATGCCGCCCGTACACCATTCCCACCTGGCTATCGTCAGCGGCGTGCTTGAGCAATTGTTCCAGCGAATCCGCTTGTTTCAAAATGGCATCTTGCGTCAAATACACCAGAAATTCCGCATCAGGGCACAATTCCGTCGCCAACTGGCGCGTACCGCCGTGACTGAAATCGCGCGGATGAATCCGCTGCACTTCCAAACCCGCCGCCGCTGCCAGTTCCGCCGTGTGATCTTCTGAGAGCGAATCAATCACCAAATAACGCCCGGCCTGCACGGTTTGGTGCTGAAGCGCCTTAATCCATTCCGGCCACAAACGCCCCGCATTGCGGGTTAAGACGATCACTGCCACATCAGGGCGCTGAATTATTGTTGTCATGGTATCTCCCCTGTTGTTATGCAAATAGCAGCAGCGCCACATTGTTTAATACACCCGGTTTGAACAGCCGATGGTGTAAAATGTGTTGCCGCCGTTTCCAACCGTGCAAATAGCGTAGCCCCGCCACTGCCGTCACCAATTTGAAATCCTCGGCATTCAGCCGCTCGCCAAAACGGTGCAAGAACACTTCCGCTTGCTGGCTCCAACCATCCACCCGTGTACTTAACCCATTAACAGTGGCAGGTTCCGCCCCGATCGCATTCTCATCATGCTGGCGATACAGCAATAAAGGATGCGGCAATGCCTGTATTTGCCCAAACCACGCACACACCAACGCCAACCAGCGATCATGTTCCAGCGCATACACGGGCACTGGAAACGCCAACTCTGCTGCCGCGCGATTAAATGCCGTGGCACACCCTGTCACCACATTGTTCAGCAAATACGCCTGCTTGCGCTGCGCCACTTCAAAAGCGCGGTAATCCCAAAACGATACCGCTTGTATGGCACGTTCCTCATCCACCACCACCAAATCCGAATGCACCAACAGCGGCGTCGCCTCACCGTATTGCGCTTCCAAACGCCGCAACGCGGTGTATTGCAGCTCCACTTTTTCGGGAAACCACACATCATCCTGATCACAAAACAGCAGACACGGCGCGGTGCTGGCTTCCACCAAGCGGCTAAAACTCAGCTTGCTCCCCAAATGACTGCCATCCAGCAACAAACCCGCCAACTTATCCGGGTGTGCCGCTTGCCATTTCAATAAAATGCGCAACGTTTGGTCAGTCGAGCCATCATCCCGAATCAGCAATTGCCAATCTTGAAACGTCTGTTTTTCCAGCGAAGCCAATAACTCCGGCAGCCAACGCTCACCGTTCCAGGTGGACAGTAAAATCTGTACCCGTGCGTTATCCATCATCACACCGACTCAAGCCACCCGCGCCACCATTTGGCAGCCGCCCGATCCAGCACTGCTAAGCGCAAGCGCGTGCCATACCAAATCAGCATGGCTTTAATCCCCGGACTAAAACAGCGCCCCCGCCCCGATGAAAACCGAAACGCCAACGCATACGCGAATAACTTCAATGGACTTACAACCATAACAGCCCCTTTATTATTTTTTTACGGCGTGCAAATACGCGACACGAAACGCGAAATTCGCCATGCCGGTAGGAATTTTCTCAAACAGCGCATAACGCCAAGCACTGATTTCCAAGCGCTGCCACAAACGATGCGGGCGTAATAAATCGCCCCAACCCACCGCCTGATTCGCCAGCGCCAACACATGGTCATGCCCGAAATCTTCGGTATGCACCAACTGCGTCAACGCATGGATTTCCTCCGTCGTTGGGTACACCACCGCACGCTCCAGCAAGCCATGCACATAAGGCAACAATTGTTGACTAGCGTACCCCGTCAGTTGCTGAACAGCGCAAAAATGCTCCCAATGGTGCAAGATGCCTTGCTGCATTTGCGCCACCAACGGGTTACACAAAATTTCCGCCTGCCGATCCGGTGCCGTATCCGCTTTCAACACCGGCACAACCCGCCCATCCTGTTCGGCATACGCAATCGTGGTGGCCTCGTGCGAACGCGCCCCTTGCTCAAAAATCTCCTCAAATTCCGCCGGAATCCGCTCACACGCATTGCCACGCCGTGAATCGTGCACAATGCCTTCGCAGGTATTGTTCTCACCAAAATCCGCGTACAACTTCGGCACAAACGCAAAGTAATAGCCATGCAGTTGCGGAAAATCCGCACGCGCCCCAAACGCTTGCTTGAGAAATTTCTGCACCGTGCCATTCCAACCAATGTCCACCAAAGCGATGCGCTGATGGTCGAAGAAACCCACTTGCTCCAAATACCGCTGCAATAACGCCCGGTGCTGCTGACCTGTGGCACGGATAATGGCCTGAACATTTTGATCTTGCAGAAAATGATGCAAGCGCACGTCGTCCCAATCGTGAAGCGGCGCACTGAAATCCACGAAACCGTGCCGTGTTGCCAAGGGTTGCAACGCCGCTTCCGGCAAACCGTAAACCTTGCAAACCGATGCCAAGCCCTGCTGTTTCGGGTTATAAAACGCCACCAACGCCTGTTCCCGACTCAAACCGTCAGCCGTTGCTGCGGCAGTAATCACGCGGCGCGACAAATACACGTATTCGGCAGGAATCGTCATCCCCGTCGTGCGATACAAACGCTCAAATAAAAACCCATCACGCGCCACAAACAGCAGCTTTTCTAACGGCTTGCCTGCATTGGCTTGCTGTTGCAGACGTTCCTGCAAGCCCTGCATAAACACACTGAACGCGGGCCCTAACACATCACGCCCGTAGCGAAAAAAGAAATCACGCGGTTTCAAACTGTCTTGCTGCTGGCTACGGGTTTCCACGCATTCAAAAAAATGCCGCCCTTGCCAGATGCCGCCACGTTGCGCCATCTGTGCGGACAAGGTTTGACGTTCGCGGCGACGCAATTCGGCTTTCTCATACAACCAAACGCCTTGAATGCCGGTGCGACACGCCATGCGCCGATCGGAAATCGGATTGTCGCCAATGTGTACCACCTGTTGCGCCGCCAAGCCTTTGACTTGCAACATTTTCTCGAACAAGCGCCCGCTGTATTTCCCCAGCTTAAAATCCGCCGAGACGTACACAGCCGTAAAATAATCGACAATGCCAAGGCGTCGGAGCAATTCATGCAACATCTCGCCATCCAAATACATATCGGAGATGGCGATAATCTCAATGCCTTGTTCGCGCACCCAATCCATGAATACCTGCGCATCGCGTTTAACGTGCAAGGTAGCGGCTTCCAAATCCAATTCGGTTTGACGGATAAACGGTGCTAACCTGGCATCCGCCTCCAACCCCAGCGCCTCCACCCAACGGGTAAGCATATCGCGGTAACAACATTCATGGTCAAAACCCGCTTGCACCGCTTCCGCCCGCAATGCTTGTTCCGCTTGCTGCCGCGCTTGCCACACCGTTGCCGCCGCGAGTCCAGTACGCGCACTCACTGCGCGACATACCGCGTGTTGCACTTCAGCGGGATCGCCTACGTAACGCCCCAGCACGGTGTCAAAAATATCCAAGGAAATCATCCGAATACCGTGGAGACGCGGTTCCAGCCAGGCACGAACTTGCCGCCAATCGCGTACAATCAGCTTTTCAGGCATACATCACCTCCGCGCCACCATTGCTTGCAACGCCGTAACGGGTTCAACAATGCCTCGCCTAAGCGGAATGCCCGACTGTTCAAAAGTGCCTGTTGTTGGTGTTGCAAGTGCTGAATCAAACTGTCACGTTCGCGTATCCAGCCATCACGATCGGCGATCCATTGCTCCCGATCCGTCATCCACCGCGCTTGATTCCCCAATGTCGTCGCCTGTTGTTGAATCAAGGTATCACGCTCAGCAATCCAAGCATCGCGCTCCGTCACCCAGCCATCGCGTTCCGCCACCCAAACATCCCGTTCCGCCAACAAGCGCTCACGCAGTGCTAATTCAGCCGCTTGCTGTTGAATCCAGGTATCACGCTCAGTAATCCAACCGTCTCGCTGTGCCACCCAAAGATCACGTTCCGTCAGCCATTGCCGGTGTTGTGCCAACTGCTGCTGTAACGCGCTAATAATGTGGTCGCGTTCCGCAATCCAGCCATCACGGTCGTGAATCAACGGCAACAATTCCTGCTCACGCGCCTGCAACCGCTGATGCACCAGCGTCAACCATTCTTCGCGGGTATAACGGTATAAATCCTGAAGTTGGGAAGAAACCCCTTCTAGCTTCCCCTTATCAAGAGAAGAACAATGCGGCAACCAACGCAACAGCAATTGCATATTTTCTTCAATCGCCGCCAACGGCTGTTCCCGAATGGTATTGCTCTCATGCAAACGGTAGCCCAATAACTTCTCACCGTGCAGAAAACGCACCGTAAAACCCGCTTCCAGCACCCGCAAGGCATACTCGTAATCGTGCACATAACGCAACTCGGCAAAGCCGCCCAATTGCGCATACACCCGCTGATGGAAAAAGAAATTGGAAGTCGTAATCAGAAAATTACCGCGCAATAAAGTTGCCTGAGTATCGGCGTGTGTAGCGTAGTGTTGTTTCAAGCCTTCAAACCACGCGACCCAGTGCGGCTCGGCGGCTTCTTTCGGTTGGGAATCGGCATCCAGCACCGCGACATCGGTGCTAATAAAATCCAGCGACTGGCTTTGCGCCAGCGTCACCAAGCGTTGCAGCCGGGTGACATCCCACACGTCATCGGAATTCAGAATCGCGAGGTAGTCGCCCTGTGCCAGCCGCAACCCTTCATTTAACGTTGCCGGTGCACCCTGATTATGCTCATGCCGCAAGCAACGCACCCGCGCATCCGGCTGTGTGGCACACGCGGCCTGAATCACTGCCCAAGAGTCGTCGGTTGAAGCATCATCAATCACAATCAGCTCGAACGCGCTAAACGTTTGCGCCAAGACCGAATCCAGCGCTTGCTGTACCCACCGAGCATGGTTGTAAACTGGCAGGATCACACTGACCTTAACCACAACATACCCCAACTTGTTATAATTATTACGGTTTAATCAACCGTCACTGTATCATTCCAGCGTGAATCGTGACTGAATACTGCGCCACGCCGTTGCCCCACGGCGTAGCATCTGCCAACTGCGGGTCGAATACACCCGCTCCAATTCAGCGTGAGCCAATGCCAATTCCGAATGCATCCGCCCCCAGGTTTGCCAAGACGCATCAATCGGTTTTAAGTGCTGCGCCTGACTGCTTCTTTCCGCGATACGTGCCGTTTCCGAAGCCAAAGGGCTGCTGGAAATAATGAACTGGTACGCAATGGCATCCGGCTCATGAAACTTCGCCAGCGCCGCCGGAGTCGGTTCCAAGCCTGCGGCTTTCAAGTAGCGCGTAATCACTTCATCCGGCAAATCATGCCAAGTGTAGTCAATATCATTCACCACAAAATCGGCCTCTTCCAACAACGCTTGCACGCTCTCGGCGGTGAAAAACTTCAAGTGTGTGGCATCCAAAATACCAGCCGTTTCGTAATCAAAGCGCCCGTTCAATAATTCCAAGCGTACCGAGGAATGCGCAATATTGGGGATTGAAATCAATATTTGCCCCTCATCCAACAACAAGGGTTTGAGCCGTTGCAATAAGGCTTCGGGGTGTTGCAGATGCTCCAACACATCCACCAAAGTAATCACGTCAAATTTTTCGCCTTCGAGCGCATCGAGGCTGTGCGGGTCATCCAAATCTTCGGTGAATACATAATCGCAATAACGCTGGGCTTGCCAGACAATATCGGGGTTATGATCAATGCCGATGATGTGGGCATCGCAGCGTTCACGCAGCAAACGTGACATACTGCCATCGCCACACCCTAGCTCCAGCACTTGGGCATAGCGCGGCACGCGCCGCACAATTTGGCTATGGGAATGGTTGTCATCCAGCGAGTGAGCTATCACCTGAGTCATTGTTATTGCTCCGTAGCAGAGGCAGTGCAGGCCATAACCACCAGTGACCGGGGCTTTCCCGAATCCGCTGTTCCAGTTGACTGGCAAGCTGTTGCATCAATACTGTTTCGTCATAATCATACGGATCCAGTAGCGCAGAAAATTCTGCTCTCACCCGACCCCCGCCCAAATCACGCATAAAGAATGGCGCGATCACTGCCTTGGTTTTTTTTGCAATTCGATAAATACCGGCAGGCAGGTCAATAGTACCGCTTATAAAATTAACTGTCACCCTTCCTTTATGCGCTTCTGTGTATGGCACATCAAAAATCAATGCAATTAAGTGATCGTTTAATGCCCGATAGAGCGGACGCAACTCATCGCCCTCCACCAAAAACGTACCACCCAAGGCTTGCTGCAAGCGCTGCAACTTAAACAAACGGTAACGGTATTCCGCCGGGTGCAAGCCGTGGCTATTGGTATTGCCCCCATCGCGGGTAATCGTACCCGTGGTAAAACTTTCCGACCGCATCGCAGACCCTGCCATCCAGAACCGTCCGAAATGCCCGCCCGTCAACAACACCCGCTTGCCCTGTCGCCGCGCCGCTGCAATGGCGGCAAAGCCTTCCAGCTCCACAATTTGCTGAATCGGTTGGTGTTGCAAATACCAGGTATCCAACGCTTCTTGCTCCACCATGCGGTAATAATCATCAAGCCAGCCCGCGAGCTGGGTGTCACTCGCCTCAGGCAATGCGCTGCGCATTTGGGCGCGAATCAATGCCGCCTCATCTGCCTTGTTACGCCGAAAAATCGCCGCCTGTTGCGCCGCCAATCCATAACCTAACGCAGGCGGCAAGTGCGCATAAAGCGGAAACAACACCTGATACCGCAAGGAAAAATCATCCGCTCGCCAACGCATAGCCCACCTTTTCCCAACGGTGCGGCAACACCACCACGCCAACACCTTGCTGTTGCCCGACTTGTTGTACCCGAAAATGGCAGCAACGTTCCCGCGAATCGTAGACGTGCACCCCACTGCCATCAATCAGCCACACTTCCAAACAATAATCACCCGACAACAATGGCAAACGCTCAATCACAAATTCTGCCGCGACGATACCATCCGCCAGCGGCTGCATTTGCACCCCATCGTGTAAGGTGCTGATGCCGTAACATTGCACATCATCATTGCGCCGAATCACAATCCCCACATGCACATCAGCAAGCGGACGATCGCCTTGGCTGGCTTGAATACTGAGGCGGAACGGATCGTGGGTTTGAAAAGTGCCTTGGTTCAGTGTGACGGCAAGTAAAGAAACCCCTCCTAACCTCCCCTTGTCAGGGGAGGGACAAGATTGGGAGGGGTTTCTTCCTCTCACACTATCCTGATACGCATCCACCACCGTTTGCGCATCCCCCAGCATCCGCACCCTGCCCTGCTCCAACCACATCGCTTGGCGGCACATTTCCCGCACCTGATACAGATTGTGCGAACAAAACACCAAGGTTGCGCCCTTCCCCAAAATCGCCCGCATCCGATCCAAGGATTTCTTCTGGAAGTATTGATCACCCACTGACAACGCTTCATCCACAATCAATACTGCTGGCTCAATCACCGCCGCTACCGCGAACACCAAGCGCACCACCATGCCGCTCGAATACGTTTTCACTGGCTGTTGCGCAAACTCACCCAATTCCGCAAACGCCAATACTTCTGGCAATTTCGCCGCAATCTCCGCCTGACTCAGCCCACGCAATGCCAAACCCAACCGCGCATTGTCCACCCCGCTAAACTCTGGCTGCAAACCTGTACCCAATTCCAGCAACGCCGAACGCCTACCGCGAATCTCACATTGACCTTCCGTCGGGGGTAAATTGCCTGCCAGCATTTTCAGAAACGTGCTTTTGCCCGCGCCATTATCGCCCACCACCCCTAACGAATCGCCCGCTTGCACCTGCAAACTCACCCCTTGCAAAGCATAAAACGGCACATGACGCGCACGCCGCAACACCCATTCCAGCAAAGCATCACGCGGATGCGCATAACGCCGATACGCCACACCCGCCGCCGTCAACCGAATCGCCCAATTCGTACTCACAGCACATACCTCGCCCGCAACAACAAGTGCTGGAACAACCACCACCCCAATGCCAAACTAGCGCTTGCCAGCAGCAATAATCCCAGAAAGGCTTCCCACAAAAACCGTCCTTCCAGCAACGCCGCCCGATAACCCTCCACCAATTGCGCCAACGGATTCCACGCAAACCACGCCTGAAAACCTTCCGGCACCACGCTCAACGGGTACACAATCGGCGATACCAGCAGCAACACGGTCAATAACGGTGGCATCATCTGCCGTAAATCGCGCAAAAACACCCCCAACACCGCCAAACCATATGCAAATGCCAGCGAAAACAGCAGCCGCACTCCCAAAAATGGCAGGTAAGATACCAAACTCAATGGCTCCAAACGCCCCTGCACCAGCAACCACAACAGCAACAACCCCACCGACAACCCTTCCAATACCAACGAAACGCCCACCGGCAACAGCGGCAATATTGCTGGCGGCAACGGCGAATTCAACAATAAATCCCGCCGTTCAATCAGAAGCGCAGGCGCACGGGTTAACACCTCTGCCAAGGCATTAAATGCGGTTAAACCCGCCAATAACCACGCCGCAAACTGTGCTGAATCGGTGTCTGTCCCCAAGCGCATTTGCAAAATCTCACCGAATACCCATGCGTAAATCACCAACATAAACAACGGCGGTATTAATAACCAAAACACCCCCAATGCTGTGCCAACATAACGCTCACGCAATTCCTGACGAAACAACTGCCAAAGCAATGCTGGGGCAATGGTTTTATTCATCAGTTTGCGGCTTTAAAAAAACTGGATTAACGGTGACATCACGCTTAAATTGTTCACGCAATTGCTGGGTTAACTGTTTCACTTTGTCCGTGCGGTATTCACGTTGCAGCTCTGCGATAATATTGGGTTTGACTTGCTCAAACGTTAGCACTTCTGGTTCTTTGCGATCCAAATATTGCAATAAATAAGCGGTATTGCCTAACACCAATACATTACTTAACGGATCTTTTTTACCAAGTTTAGTGGCCTCGTCATAAAAAGCATCCGGTACTTCACCGCGTCGAAACCAGAATGAATCGCCTTCACGCATTTTATGTGACGCACTGGGTGAATTGGCAATGGCAGCGGCTTTAAAATCCAACGTACCGGCTAATACCTGAGTGCGAATTTCAGCTAATTTCTGCTTAACGGCATCCAGATTGTCTCCCACGATCGGCATTTCCACGGTGCGCACACGCAAACGCAATGGCAATTGATACTTGTCGTGTTGATGCGCTAAATACAATTCTTGCGCGCGACTGGTGAAATCCGGCATACCGGCTTCGCTGGCTTTTTCGAGTGCCAACCGCGAGATTTCAGATTTGCGGAACTCATTAAGCCGCTCATCTAACTCTGCTTGCCGCGCGGTATCTTGATCAATCCCTTGCTTAACCAGCATTTCACGAATGTACAAATCTTCGAGTGTGATTTGGCGAGTTTTGGCATCCATATCCTGTAAATTTAATCCTTGGAACGCCAGTGCTGGCTTCAGCAAATCCTCAGAAAAAGTCATTTGTGGGTCTTTAAAAACCCATTGCGGTGCAGACGCAGTATCATCTGCCCAAATCAAGGGTGCAACAGCACACCACAACAATACGAGATATTGATTTTTCATAGTATTTATTCAGCAAGCAAAACCGAAAAAACTTCCCTCTAATAAATTAAAGGGAAGCCATTGTCTCAACCTAATCGAACCAAGAAATCATTACTTAACAGTAAACATTACTTCGCATCGCTTTCACTGTGTGCACGGATATAAGTATCAGTGCCTTGTGTCTTCTTGTGTGGCAATACGTCACCAAACAAGCTAGTCGTGCCGCTTTTCACATTGCCTTGAATCAAGGCAAAACCAGTGCTAGGCACACCATTGTAAATACCGTTGGTGATACCAAACCCGTTATCTGCCGATTCCCACGGGCAAGACGGCAAGGTGTCATTGGTATTGGAACGTTCGCTGGTAGAACCCAACCAAGTCGTGGCTTTGTCGTCTTTATCGACCAACTCATTACCTGTTTTAGGATCAACCAATGGGCGCATCCCATTGTCCACCAATACCGTGCCATCCAATGCCAAATAATGTGCGCTATTATCTTGTTTCATTAATGTTTTGTACGGGTTAATGGGTGCGGTATTTAAGATCAACCCAGTTTTGTAATCCACTTTACACACGCGGGTTTCAGTATGCGGCCACCACATGCTCAGCCAATAGTCATTCGCATATGTCATGCGTGACCAACCACTAACAAACTTACTGACATTAACAAAATCGTCTAAGTCGTATTTGCCAGCCGGATCCAACACACCCTTCTCATTCGCAGTACGTGTTTTACCCGCAGGCAACATATGATTACTTGCTAACGCCGTCTTAGTAGAATTGTACGCCTTATCCGTGCTGGTAAAGGTCAATACGTTGACTTCACGCTCTAAGACACGCGGGATAAACACGTTAGGTGAGAAGTTAGCGTCTTTAATGCGTGTTTCTTCACGGTCATAAATATCACGGTCGAATGAAGCCCGTACATCAGGGTAACGCTCACAATCATTATTGCCCAAATCTTGCGGCATAATTTGCGCACCGTGAGCATCTTCACACACATATTCGCCAGTCGGCTTGTTATTTGCGTCCAGAACCTTAACTTTGGTTAATTGCTCAACACTGTGACGGTTGAAAATACCCAACTTTTTCATTGGGAATGTCACCACCCAGTCAGTATGACCATCGTAACCCGTTGACGGATCAACAAAATACTCATTCATAATATTGCGAGACAATAAAGCATGAGCCACTGGATACGGGTTTAAACCGCAAGCCGGTGTTTTTGGATCCCCATCATTTAAACAAGGGTCATTTTCCAATTTGTTCCACAGTGTGGTGACCCAAGTCGGGTTACTGTTATTCGCACCGGGAACCAGCACTTCACTGGTCATCACGTCACCGGAAGCCAAGGAGGGAATATCAAAGTTCAATGGGTCATCAGGAAGGGTATGTTGTGAACGTTTGCTGTAATTGTCCAAAGCGACCGGATCAATCGCGTTGGCAGTACCGTTAGCAACGTCAATGATGGCGGATGAACCAAATAAACCACCGCCCGGCGCATCCAAACCAGTTCTGGACAATTTTACTGCGCCATTGGTCACTGCACTGCAATTGGAAGGTTTTCCACCGTTGTGTAACGCACCGGCTGCCATGGCGCCATCCTTGACTTCACCCATTTCGATGACTTCAATATAGCCTTCCAACGTATCTTCAGCAGCTACGTTAGTGAACATCTGATAACCCTTGAACGACTGCTCGGATTCACAACCGGGATCCGCACAAGTAGCCGCCATTTCCTCTGGGTAAGTACAGCTACGGTCAGTCGTGGAAATCGAACCAACACCGTTAGCGTCTTTTTGAATGCTGCCGGTCCAAACGTCTTGAGGCGACATGTAAATATTGAAGTCCAATACGTCTTTACTGGTTTTCCCTTCATTGAAGCGAATGCGGACAGCTTTGGTTTTGTCAGTGGAATTCACCAAGTTAATGTTGGTGACATAGCCTTCCTGTGCGTTAAAGTAAGGGAATAGCAGAACCTGTCCCGTGCCTTCTGGATTAACATGCACTGCCTGAACGCTCGTGATGCCCCCCACAATGCCAAGAATGCCCGTTGCGACACTGATGGCGACTTTATTTTTCTTGAACACTTACGTGCCTCCTTGTTCTATCTTTATATATTGTTGACGGAGTATTGAAAGATTTATTGTTTAAATTTACGGGTTCCCAGACTCACATATTTCTGAAAACTACCCGGTCATTATACGTGATTGATAATTTTTTTTAATGAATACCTTTACTTTTTCACGTACCGCCAGTCTGAAAACCAACTGTCCTTGACCCATGTTTCTTTCACCGTATCGCTGGTATCCACGGGCTGACTTAACCCACGCATTTTCAACGAAACCGTGACCTTAACATCCACCGCACAGCGCTTGCCGGATGCTTCACACTCGACTTTTTGCACCTGCGCCTTGCTCCACAACCCAGTGCTCGACGTGTTGCGTTTGAACACCTCCAACGGGGTCGTGGCTTGAAACGCCTCGGTGTAATAGCCATATGCCTGCTCAAGATTGCCCTTGATCAATGCATCCCAACGCTGTTCTGCACGCTCAGTCAGCACCGACGCTGCCGGGCTGCACGCTGCCAGCAATGCACTTGCCAGCAACACCGAGACTGTATTTTTAATCAACATATTGCCCCTTCAATTGCGGTAAAAACTTATCGCCATCCATCAAACCCTGCATACGTTCGCGCATTTCTTCGCCGGTTTTGACCAAATCGCGCTGGCTTTTAATCGCCGTGGGGGTAATCAACACCAGTAATTCGGTGCGTTTGCCGCCGCTGCTATTCGCGCTGAACAAATTACCCACTACCGGCACTTTGCTCAAACCCGGCACGCCGTTGCGCCCTTGGGTATTGTTATCGCGAATCAAACCGCCCAACACAATCGTTTCACCACTCTTAACCGCGACCGTACTTTTAATATTGCGCTGCAAGAAACTGCGGTTGCCGGTGGCGGAATCAATTTCGCCCACGTCCGTAATGTCTTGCTGAATGTCCATTTTCACCAAACCGTTATTGTTCACCTGCGGCGTTACCTGCAAGGAAACCCCGGTGTCTTTGTATTGCACCGTGGTCGCCGTGGTCAGGCTCGTGCCATTGCCATTCGGCGAAGAAAGACTGCCGGTAAACACGGGCTGCTGATCCCCTACTTTGATCGAAGCGGTCTGATTATCCAGCACCAGAATCGACGGCGATGACAAGACGCGGACTTTCGATTCCCGCGCCAAGGCATTCAGCGCCCCCATCACCCGTTCCGCCCCCAAGGTTGCCGAGAACGAGAAGCCACCCGGCGTCATGTAACCATCGCCATTAGACCCCAGCCCACCAAGACCGTTAGAACCAAAGGCATTACCGTCATTTTTGAAATACCACTGCAACCCGTATTCCAAGCCATCGGTCAGAGTCACTTCCATGATTGACGCTTCCACTTGCACCTGCATTGGCATCACATCCAGCCGCTTGAGCGATTCCTGAATCTGCTTGTAAGCATCTTCGGTCGACATAATCATCAACGAATTGTTGGTTTTATCCGCCACAATGCGTACTTCCGCATCCGGGTTAATGCTTACCCCACCACTGCTGGAATCACCCAACATGGTTTTCAAAGGTTCGGCCGCCACCGGCTGACCATCCGCGCCCACGGTGGCTGGCTCTAAACCCGGTGCAAGGCTGGACGCATTGCTCCCCGGCAAAGCACTTTTGCCACTGCTGCTTTTCTTACCGCCAAAAACCTGATTCAGCATATCCGCCAAGTGCTCAGCATTACCGTTTTGCACGTGGTAAACAAACAATTGTTGACCCGCCGTTTGGCTGGCCTGATCGAAACGGTCTACCCAGTCTTTCATATCCTTCAAGTAATCGGCGTTGGCAGAAATAATCATAATGCTGTTCATGTGTTCAATCGGCATGATTTTAATCATGCCTGCCATTGGGCTATTGCCACTTTCACCAAACAGCGCATCCAGATTTTTTGCCACTACGCCCGCTTCGACGTTTTTGACACGGTAAATACCGACAGACATGCCTTTCAGCACATCCACGTCAAAGGTCTTAATCGTCGCCATCAAATTCGCCAGTTCGGAACTGGTTCCCGCCAATACCAACATATTGCGGTTTGGGTCAACCCGCACAAAGGCGTCTGGGCTGGCCAGTGGTTCCAGTATTTTTTGCATTTCCGCCACCGGGATATAGCGCAACGTTACCACCTGCATACTGTAACCAGGCTTAATTTGACCCGTGGATGGCATAAAACCACGCCCCTTGAGATTGGCACGCGCCGCGACCCGGTAATTGCCGGTATCGTCTTTGTAAAGCACCGCCCCTTGGCTTTGCAGCAAAGATTCCAAGGTAGGAATTAACGCACCGCGATCAATCGGATCGGTGGAATTAATGGTCACTTCGCCCTCAACCCCCGGCTCCACGGTGTAGGTTTCTTTGAGAATATCGCCCAACACCACTTTGACCACTTCACGGATACTGGCTCGCTCGAAATTGAGGGCAATGCCTGCTTCATCCCCGCGCTGACTGGCAGCGGCCGGGCGTTTCACATCCGTGCGGTAATAATCTTGGCTACCCAAGATCAATTCCACGTCATCACCCTTGCCAGAGCGCGACATGGCACTGCCCGCCGACATTGAATCCCAAGCGGGTGCCGCTGAATTATTTTCTTGATAGCCAATCGTTTTAACACTGCCCGCATCGGCAGGGCGTAACACCGGACGTGATAACCCGACAGCGGCAGGCTCCAACTCTTTCACTGCGTTACTGCGCTGAAAACCGGCACTTTTGATATTGTTGCGATAACCCGGACTGCCCTTAATGGATGTGCAAGCGGACATGAGTACCGCCACACTGACCAGCCCTACAATGCTGCTCTTGTGTTTCACAAAGCTAACCCCATTTTTTATTTTTATTCTAAGACCCAATCTAACTAACGCCGTCGGGTTTGATTTTACTTATACTAATGGTTTGTAAATTTAATAAAAAGTACTGTTTATCGGATAATTTGTGCCTACTGTGCGGGCGGTGCTGATGCAGGATTCTCGCCGGTCAAGCCACCCCAGCGTGACGCCATCAAACGCTGCCGCGCTTCCAACGCATCTTGTACCGACAACGCAGGCGGCTGCTTTTGCGCATCAGCCGGGAATGGCATCCCAGCCGCTGTCGGCATATTCGCCGCATTAGCGGTTGGCAATGCAGGGGGCATTGGTGCGGCGGCGGCTGGTTGCGCCACGGCCTGCTGTTGCGCGACCACTTGCTGCCGCACTATCCGGGCTTGTGCCATTTGCGGGTTTTCTTGCGGCGCAGAAAAATCCGCCACTAAGGGAATTTCTTGCTGCTGATCGCCAAGTGCTAAGAACACACGGTCAGGATCAATGCCCTTCACCGCCCAAGCGCCCCACGTATCCCCGGTGCGTAATTGCACCGTGCCGCCCGCTGCATTTTCCATCATAGCAAACAGGCTATTGCCCAAATCCACAATGCCGATCAAACGCCCTTCCGGTAGCGTGGTATCGACAGGTGTTGACACAATCACCGGCGCTTCCAGCTTTTCAGGCTCCACCTTTTTGCGGCTTTCCCAAAACAAGGGAGCGCTCACCATTTGCGCATAACGGTTTAAATCGGGCGCATCCAGCACACTGGCGTCAGGAATTTTCACACTGACAGCACTGGATTGCTGCGACTGTTCGGCTTCCAACAGTTTCAGGCTCACCAAACTCCAGCCGGTGCTGCCCAACAATATTGCCCCACCCAACCACAATAAAGACTGTATCGGTGGTTTAATCAAGCGCTTCATGTTGCACCTCCCCGCCGCGCCAATAGGTTGAAATTTGCACTTCGGCTTTCACCACTTGCGTTTTTTCGTCCTCAGAACCCATGGGTTTAACATCAAGGCTTTCCACAAACATGAGCGGACGCGCTTGATACGCCTGATGCAAGACTTCGCGCAATAACGCCGGTTCGCTCTGAAAAACCGCTTTGACCATCACCCGCTGATACGCGGTATTCGCTTGCTCTGCCTCGGTTTGCTGCACATCCAATACTTCCGAACTCAGCAGTACGCCGTTGTCACGGATAATCACGGTTGCCAGATTCTTCTGCAATTCTTTGGCCACCTGCGCCGAGGTCATGCCTGCGGGGTAAAACAATTTATCCAAACCGTTTTGCTGCACGCGCTCGTATTCCGCCATGAATTCCGGCGTAGCGGCTGCCATTTGCCGAAAGCGGGTAAGCTGTTCATAGCCGGTTTCAATGCGTTCACTCAACTCCCACGACTTTTGCACGCTAGGAATCACCACCAGAAACAGCCCGATAACCAGCAGCAACGCCAATAAACTCCACGCCAGCAATACCTGATGCTGCTGCCAAAATGCCTTATTCAGCATGAGGAACCTCCAAAGTCGCTTCGATATGGAAACGGTCACGCCCATTGTCTTTATTGCGGGTCACAGGCGATTTAAAACGCACTGCGGTAAACTCAGCCGCATCTTCCAGCGTATCAATGAGGCTCAATGCCATCCCCGATTCGCCACGAATTTCCAGCTTACCGCCTTGCATTTCCAAACGTTCCAACCAGGTATGTTCAGGAATCATTGCCGACAGGGTTTCCACCACATCCAGCGCCATGGGTGACGTTTTGCGCTTTAACTCTATAAAGGTTAGTGCCTCTTCAGCAGCCACCAGCTTTTCACGAATCGCCAATTGTTCTGCTGAATTGCTGCGCACTTCGGCTAACGCGGTTTCAATCTGATCCACCCGACGGTATTTGTAACCCAATGGCACCGCCAACGAGAGCACCAATGCCCCCAGAAAAGCGTACAGCGGAATCCGCGACCAACCTTGTGTATTCTTAGAATCTTGGCGAGCGGCGAGATTAATGCCTTTATCCGCCCCTGCGACCGACACCACCCGCACCGGCTCTATCCCAATATCGGCTAATAAGCGGTTAAAGCGTTCCACCACATGCTTGGGAACCACAAAAATATCCGCAAGGATTTCTTTGCGCCCCTTATCGTGCTGCGCCACACGCGCATCAAACAGCGCACTGTCAGCCGTGAACGGCGTCAGGCGATCCAATTGATAACTCAATACTTGTTGCAGATTTTCTTTAACGGCTTCCGGGAAATGGTGTTGCAGCGCCAAAACTTGGCTCTTTCCCAAACACAATTCCACCTCGTAAGGCTTGCCGTTAGCGGCAGCAGGCAGCAAATCGCTGTGTTGGGTATTGCCACCTTGTAATGCGAATTGACCGCGCATTTGTGATTTGCCGTCCTGCGACCACTGCACATCGACGCTGTGCCCGTCGTGCGTGTGCAAGACCAAGCGCGGCAAGGCGGTGCGAAACAGTTTGCGAGCGGCGTTAGGGAGACCGTTGTATAAGCCTTCACCCCACCAGCGTATGAATGTTTGAAATGTTGGAATCAATGCCATGGCTGTTTATTTAGCTTTTATTTATTGTTATGAACCCCGTATTTCACTCTAGCGCATCCCCGCCCCGCTGTCGAACCTTAGCCGACCAACTGCATATTTCGCCCTGCCGCGTGAAAATCCGGTTCCACGGTTTACAAGCTACCGCTGCTGCGTTACGATTGCGCCCTTGATTTTGCCCTTGTGTAGAATCTCGCGGAGAGGTGTCCGAGTGGTCGAAGGAGCACGCCTGGAAAGTGTGTATACGGCAACGTATCAAGGGTTCGAATCCCTTTCTCTCCGCCAATATGTTGTATCAGGCTGTATCAGCTTGAACCAAAAAGCCCTTACAGGCCGCAATCTGTAAGGGTTTTCTTGTATCAGCTTGTATCAAGTTGGCTCACTGAAGCGCATCAAAATGTTTGTATTATTGTTGGTATCCTTCAACCATACCCAAGAGGATACAAACAAATGACCGCAAACCTAGACGCCAAGCCATGCAAGCGCAAACTGACTGACTCACTGGTGAAAGTCACCAAACCCCACAAAGACGGAAAACCACGCAACTATTCAGACGGCGGCGGCCTGTACTTGCACGTAACCACCAACGGCAAAACCACAACTAGAGTCTGGCGCTATAACTACCGTTTTCCGAAACAAAAAACCCTCACCATTGGTCGTTACCCCGATGTGTCGTTGAAGCTGGCACGGGAACGGCACGAAGAGGCGCGGGCATTGCGGGCGCGTGGTATTGACCCTTCGGTATACAAGCGCGAACTACAGGCCAACCAAGCGGATGCAGACAGCAACAGTTTTGAAGCGGTGGCGCGTGAATGGTTTGTGAATCATCTTGCCCACAAGTCCCAAACCCACCAAACCCGCACCGTTAGTTACATGGAACGGGATGTATTCCCCTACATTGGAAAGCGCCCCATAGCGGAACTGAAACCCCGCGAACTGATAACCGTCATTGAGCGCATTCAAAAGCGCATCACGCACGACACCCACTTGAAGGTATTGGGCAGCATTGGGCAGATATGCCGCTATGCCGTGGCGACGGGCAGGGCAGAGACCGACCCAACGCCAAGCCTGAGAGGGTTATTCAAGCCGGGCGAAGAAGAACGGCAAATGCCAGCGATTACCGACCCTATCGAAGTGGGGCGACTGTTGCGGGCTATCGACAATTACCACGGCAATTTTTATACGGTATGCGCTTTGAAACTTTCCGCCCTGGTGATGCTTAGACCTGGCGAATTGATAGAAGCGGAATGGTCAGAAATACACTGGGATAACCAAACGTGGGAAATCGAAGTACGGCGCATGAAAGCCCCCACCCGCATTAAGCAAGCCAACAACCCGAAGAATAAACACATTATCCCGTTATCCGCGCAAGCGCTGGCGATCTTTGAGGAACTTAGGCCGCTATCGGGCCACAAGAAGTACGTGTTTCAGGGTATGCCCAACAACCGCGACAACCCGATGAACCGTAGTACTGTGAACGTGGCACTGAAGCGCATGGGGTTTCATGGTCAAATGACCGCGCACGGCTTTAGGGGCATGGCATCCAGCCTGCTAAATTCCATGTACGTGGAGGGGCGCAAACGTTGGGATGAATCGCTTGTAGAGCAACAGCTAGGCCATAAGGAAAAGAACGCGATTAAAGCGGCTTACGATAGGGCAGATTGCCCCGTGTACGTGGATGTGAGGCGCGACATGATGCAGGTGTGGGCAGACTACCTAGACCAACTGAGGGCGGGCGGGCAGGTGATACCGTTTCAAACCAAAGGGAAGTAAGCCGATACCGTAACAGTTAACGTAACCAAGCCGGGCAAGTTCCCGGCTTTTTTGTGCCTGTTCTTAGAAAAAGAAAAATATCCCAACTTTCCCAACTTTTAAAAAATGTATATGTAAGTGTATGTATTATATAGATATTCAGAGTTGGGATTTATCCCAACTTTTCCCAACTTATCCCAACTCGTTGAAAATAAAGCGCTTTATTTCATGGTTTTCCTATTCTTGGCAGGGCAGGCAAGGGCTTTTGATTGTTGTTACAGAATTCAAAGCACCCACCCCAAAGCGTTGGTATACTTGCCAACATGGAAAAAGCAGTGTTGATTTACAAGCGGCGGCGTGAATTTGCGGACGGCGCAATTATTGAGGGCGTGGCGTGGTCATTGCCCCAAGCCGTTATGGGTTCTAGCCACCTGTACAAATACCGCTTGTTTTATGGTTATCCGGGGCAACGTGTTATCGGTTACGACAACGAACGCGGCAAGGGCGACCATAAGCACTATTACGACACCGAAACGCCTTACACCTTCACCACACCGGAACAGGTATGGCGGGATTTTGTAACTGACATCCTCACAGAGAGGGGCAAGCCATGAGATACGCAATTATTCGCATTGAACCCAACCTAGAAGCCGATTTGCTGGAAATGGGCGCGGCTTTCGTGGATGCACTGGAAACCGGCAGTTATCAGGGTGAGGTATTCACCTTTGAAACGCCTATGGGATTGTTTCAGGCGATTACCCCCAAGCGCTGGGAACTGCTGGACAGGCTGCAAGGCAAAGCGGCGGTGAGTATCCGCGAACTTGCTAAGCAATTGGGGCGGGATGTGAAGAACGTTCACACGGATGTAAGCAGGCTTTTGGAAATTGGCTTGTTGGAACGTGACGAAGCAGGGCGGGTATTTTCCCCCTTTGCGGAAATCAGGACAGAATTCACCTTGAAGGGTGAGAACAAAGCGGCGGCTTGAAATCTGTAACAACAATCAAACTTCAGCATTGGGAGGTTGTGCAATGAGCGCACCGACAAACAACAGAATCACCATTGAAGCGGGCAAGCGCGGCGGTAAGCCGTGCATTCGTGGCTTGCGGATTACGGTTTATGATGTGTTGGGCTGGCTTGCGGCTGGCATGGATACACAAGAAATTATTGAAGACTTCCCGGAACTGGAAGCGGCGGATATTATCGCCTCTCTACAATTCGCGGCGAACCGTGAACACACTTTACAGGTGTTGATAGCGGCATGAACATCACCACCACAGAACCGGGCAACCCCGGCGCTAAGCCTTGTGGTGATGTACCACCAGCACCGGCTAAACCTACCCACAAACGTTACACATTGGCGGAATTGTTGGAGGGATGTAATCCAGAATACGCTATGTCGGAAGAAGCCCGCGAATGGGAGAACATGCCACCCGTAGGTAATGAAGTTATCTAAGTGGGTAGCGATACAGCCACCACCAAAGAGCCGGGCAAGTTCCCGGCTTTTTGCGTTTGGCAGGTATGAAAAAGCCCACCGTGTTGGGCGGGCTTGTTTGGTTAGTTTGCCAGTGGATTTAAAAACGACGATCAATAGGCGGTTTTGCTGCAATTACTTTATGCAGTTCTGGCAGACGATCCATAACCAACTCGGCGGCTTCAGGGTTTACAAATGGCGGTTTGCTGTTAATGATGCGGTCAACCACCATAAGCTCGGCATTCAAGCCACCCTTCAAAACACCAGCGGCATATTCACGGTTTAATTCCGGCTGTATGTTGGCAAGCGTTAAAAGCTGGTTACGATGTTTCCGGTTTTTCTGCCTTGGTTCGTTATGCCATACCTGACAATAGAGTGTTTCACACGCTAGATAACTCACTTTCAAGGGTTCAAAAGTTTCAGCGAATTGCTGCATTTTGGTTTTGTATTCCTCCCAGATGACCGCTTTATTTAGGTATCCCAGCATTCTGGCATGGTGGAATATTTCCTTATTCAAGAGCTTTTCAGCTTCACCAAACCCCGACAACTTGTCATTAATGTTTTGTTGTTTGCCTCTCAGTCGTAAATTTTCAGCCTCCCAAGCATCAGCGGCGGCAATGTCACCTTGTGCAATCAGTTGGGCATAGGTCGGGCGTGGTGCTGAAAGCGTTTCTTGGATACCTGTTAATTCATCTTGCAGGCTGGTTTTCAGTTCCACAAGTTGGGCAAGCCGTTCTGCAAGGGCTTCATGCCGGGAACTGATTATTTCAACATGGGCGGGCGTAATGGTTTGTTCTGGTTCTTCGATCAGCATCAAAATCAGGTAATCAATCGGGTAACTTGACGCTATAGAACCCTGCATGACTTGTTCAATGTATGCCTGAATATCGTCTGAAACGGTTTCATTGGCTGGTTGTGTGTCTTCGGTCAGTTCAAACATGGGGAAATCCTCAAAAAAAATGCAAAAACCCGGCAGGTGAGGAGGAGTGCGGACGCTCCCCCAAGTCGATCACAAGCCACTTAAAGCAGTTTATTAAGTGACACCCCTCAAACCCTTAACCAGTATGGCTATGGGCTTTCGTGGTTGCGCTATGCCCACCGGAAACCCTGAAAATCAGTGCTAGGTCACAGTGTGACACTTTGTGTCATTGTCTTGGTTTCGTCTTTTCAAGGTTTGCCGCGAATCTTGAAACCTCAAAGAACAACAAGGCTTTTTATGTTGCACACTTTGCAAAACCTAACTTTCTTTACGCAATGAGGCACAACATGACAGAGGCACAAGCAACAACGACAGACAGCGAGGAAATTACCCGTAGCGAAGCGGCGGCACTGTTGGGTGTTTCCGTTACAACCGTGAAGGGCTACCCGATACCGTTTAGACAGTACAAGCCGAAATCAAAAGCCGTTTACCTGAAAGCGGATGTTTTGGCATTCAAGCATTCAAAAATTTACCCCGGAGATATTGCAGCATGAAACATAAACCCCCTTTCGGCTTTGGTTCAGCAAAAAATAACAACCAAAGCGAACAAGACGGCGAATTTCAAGAGCTTTTTTTAAAAGCGGTTACTTTGTTAATTGATCGGGTTGATGTTCTGGAAAAGCGGGTTTCTGCTTTGCTGGACAAATTGGAGGAAGCCGAAAAGACACCGGAAAAGACACCGGAAAAGAAACCGGAGAATAAACCAGAGAAGACACCGGAAAAGAAACCCGAAGCCGCTAATGCCGCTAATGCCGCTAATGCCGTTAATCTTGTTGATGGCGGCTTTAATTACTAAACCATGATGCAATTAGGTGAAACCATGACAGTTTCCAGACCACAAAAAAACCTTAACGCTACAGCACACCGTAAAGCAGTTCATGAAATACATGAATACAGCCTGTCAGGAAGAGCGGCGGCGGCAATGGCAAACATGACAGCACCCGCGTTTTTACGCCATGCCAAAAAACACCCTAACTTATTACCCAGAATAGAAATACCCGTGGGTAATCGACACCTTTACCGCTTCAATCCAAAGCATGTTAAAGCCTACATGGTTCGTCATCTGGTTATGGCTTAGGGGTAAACCCACTTTTTTACTTTATACCAACGTCGTGATGACGTAGGAGCAAACACCATGCAACCGCATACACATTCACCCGACCCTATCCGCGTGATGATCGTGCTAGACGTGGCTCGATGTTCGGTAGACCGTGCCGAACGCACTATTGAAGAGCTGGATAAGCACGATCTAGCCACCCAAGCGCAAGCGGCTAAACGACCCGTTAACACTCACAGCAGCGGCAACGGTTCGGCAACATTGCCCGCTATGTTGAGTTTGGGGCGCTATTCGCTGGAATTGGCGGGTTATGACCGGCAGGAAGCGGCGAAAATCCTGCAAACCTTATTTACTGGGCTTGCGGCTGAATACGGCGGTAAATCCCTGTATTTGCCCAAAGCACCGATGATGCAAAGGAAACTGAAGCATGTTCGTGATTTTTAAAAACGGTATCCGGCTGGCAACCCTGCAAACCTTTGAAGCCGCGTGTCGTATGGCTCGCAGCGATGCAGCGGCGAACCGTGGCAACTACTACACCGTGTGGGATTCCGTCACCGCCAACCGCGAAACGCGCAGCCAACACGACAAGCCGCTCTACAAGATCGACGGCACACAAGGCGGGAATCAATACCTGACTCGCACGGAACTCTAAACCACCCGCAACGGGCGGGCGTGAACCTTAACAACCTATTGCAAATTCCCCCGACTTGGTTCTACCTTCCACCAAGTCGGGAACAAAAAAAAGGGGAAAGTTAGCGGCTTTCCCCTTTTGCGTATTCCCGTTTGGATGTTCTGACAATCTGACAGGAAAATGAATTATGGGTAATGCGTGGTACTACTGCAAGGACTTGCTATGTTTCCAGTACAAGAGCATTTGCTATTGTTTCAAAAGCGGCTATCAATCCTTGGATGATATTCAAAAAGAACTGGAAAAAAACCGCGCATCCCAAACGCTGAATGATTGGCTGGTTACTGATTCTGAAGGCTTGCGTCTATTTGTTATGGATGCAAAACACGATAAAAAACAACACATCAGAAAACGCACAGCGAGTACACCCATTCTGCTATGGGCTGAAGTCCTAGAATCTTATTTGAAGGTTAAGCATGACACCCCGTCTTGTATCCAGTTATGGAAGTGGGCAGCACAAGGACACAGGGAACAGCGAAAAACAGAGGAGGAACTGAAACACCTGAATATCAGGCTTGAAAGAAAAATTCTTCATTTTGGTACTGCCTACCGCACCACCTATACAGCTTACCGTAAACTTTTTACTGATCACATCAACACCCAGTCGATTACACCCGACGCAGAGCGGCGCAAGGCTGAAAAACTGATAAAAGCACATGAACGACGGGTTATGAGTGCCAAACAGAACGAAAAGTGATGCAAAAAAAGTGCTACATTTAAATAGTTAACGTATTGATGATAAACAATTTATTTATTTTTATGTTAAAAATACCTCACTGAACTTACCAAACACCACCCATAAAAAACCTCACAGGGCTTAGGAGTGGGGTTTCTGCTTAATTTTTATGACTAATAGGAGTCCATTCTATGGGCTACAGCAACGCTTTGCCTACTAAAAACAGAACTCCCTACTTACCCGCTTTGGTGAGTTCTTCCCTGACGATGCGTCGCAGTTCATCGCCAGTGATGCAGCTTTCTTTTTCGCGCTTGATGCTTTCTTCAAGCCTTACGACTATTTCAGCATTCAGTGAACGCCTGTTCTGTTCTGCCAGTTTTTCAAGCTCTTCCTTCACATCGGACGGCATCCGCAAGCCGAAGGGGTTTACATCTCTACTCATAAGTACACCGTTACACAATGACTTCACAGTGTAATCACAAAATGCTTGACGTGATAGAAACACGGTGTAATTATTGTGACTTCACGGTGTTATTAAAAAGGAAAGACGGAAATGACCGCAACAAGATCAATCAAACCTTTCGGCTTGCGTATGCAACCAGAAGATAAAGCATGGATTGAGGAACAGGCACGTAAGACAGGGCGAAGCGTGAACAGCATGGTATGCCAGCTTATCAAGCAAGCTCGTGAAGTGAAGGAGGCAGACAAAACACAGAAGGCATAAACGAAAACGCCCCACCCGATGAAGGGTAAGGCGCTTACGGGCTGCAAGGTGTTGGAACCACCCAAACAGCCCATTTACTGATCGAAGTTAAGAGAACTCAGCAAATGAAACGTAATCTTATCACAACGCCCAACGGCACAAACAATACCGACCTGAAAACCACCCTCAATCAATTGGGTAATGAATCATGGGCGTTATTCAACCTTGCCAGCATTGGCAGAAAATCGGCACTTAATGAGGTTGTGGAAGTCGCAGAACTTACCCACCTACTCGAAACCCTAGAAACACGCCTTGAAGCCCTGCATGACGCTATTCACGCGCTCGAATATTCCGACGTAGTGAAAACTTTGAATCCTGTAACAGAAATCAAAGGCGGTGCTGTATGAGCGACCTAAACACCCTACTTCGTGACATTCACGCCCGTGCCGACAGTCTGGCGATCTTCGCCCAACACGCGGCGGCGCTGGATAGCACTGTATCCACCCGCAAAAGCGGATACGTCGAAAACGTGATTGATACCCTACGCATTCTCGACTGCTTAAAAGTGGATTTGCTTGATTTGGTACGTGCAGAACAGGCACGCACCAATACGCAAGCCTATACCAACCTCCACGGTAAATGCATCGTTCCCCCCCGCATGGATTGGCTGGAGGATGGGCATTACTGGCAGTGCGACGAAAACGGCGGCTCGTACTATCACGATTACGGCATGGACTCAGGCGATTATCGCGCCTGTTCTTGTTATTGCATCGGCATTGACCCCACCAGCGGCGCAAGCATCAAAGTGTGGCTCAATTGCGATATGCAGGAGGTGCAGCATGGCTAAGCCACTCGATCAACTATCCCTGTTTGCCCTGCCAATAGGCGCACCAGTAACGCCAGAACCAACTATCAGCGGTTTGCATTGGTACAAGCCAGACGGTTCACCGCTAACCATATCCCTGAAAAATGGCGGGCAACTTCCCGCACGATACGAATTTCAAGGCGTGGTGTGGTCAAGGCGTGGGCGTATGCCGTGGGTAATCGACTGCTATCAGCACGATCAACACAAGCGCAACCGTGAGGCGGCTTTTGCTGCTATTGAGGCGGATATGTTGAAACGTGGTTATCGGAGGGCTGAAGCATGAATCCACTACTGACACCCCAAGAGCAAGCGCATGTTGCCTCTGTGAGAGCGTTACAGCACTCACCTGATGCGCACGGCATGGATAGCACTGTATCCAGCTTAACCGCCATCCTAGGCCGTATCGACTGGGAGCGCGTTTTCATCATCACCGCCCGCGTGCTGGTATCCATCGGGATGCTGTTCACCGCCTACCAATATTTTCATTACGCCCTGTTCTTCGGAGCGGGCGCACTGGCGTTTATTGGTCAATTCCTGATAGGCGCGTTTTTTGTCGCAGTGGTGTTTTACACCCGTGACGGCGTGTCGATCATGACGGCGGCGGCTGGCATGTTTTTGCTGGCGAACAGTTTCTAAGGGGGACTTATGAATATTCAAAGCGTATTAGCAACCAAAGCGGGCAACGGTGATTCGGTCTTTAGTGACAAACACCGGGCCATTAAAAACTATAACCTGATGCAGTGGGCGAAATGGGCAACCTTCGGGCTATACATCGTCGCAGTGTTCATGCTGTACGTCGCTGACGTGTGGGGCATTGGCACATTCATTGTTCAGAAAAGTAACGATTGGGTGGCGCTGATTGTGTTCAGCGTGATTGCCTTCACCCTCGCCTTTTTTCTGGCCTCCAGCAAAGAAGCGGTTTACGAAGACATTGCTATTCACAGAGCGGAAGGCTACAAGCTAAAAACCTCGCAGATTATCGCCATGGGCTTGTTTCTCACATCGGGGCTACTGTTTGAGGCGTTCAGCACGTCCAACAACCAGCAACATATCGCCAATTCAGCGGCGGAAAATTCCGGCATGATGAAGGAAGTAACGGGTAGCAACGTCACGTTATCCACGGGTAGCACTGCCCTCACCCAAGACCTGCAAGCCGCACAAATGCGGTTAGCCGATTGCAAAGTGAGGATGGAAAAAGCACTAGCCAAGGGTAAAACGTTCGATTGTGCGCAATCCGAAGCGAATGTAGCGGCGGTACGGGAGTCAATGCAGATGGCAAACGCCATGGCGAACGACACCAATGCAGCGGCGTTAAATGCCAAAACCGACGCCATGCTAAAGGTACGTGAGCATTTTGATAAGCCCATGTTCCAAGCCATTGGGAAAGCAACGCAAACCGACAACAACACCGGAATGCTACTGGTGATCGGCGTGTTGATCTTCGTGTTCGAGTGTCAGCACATTATGGCGCTATTTGCCTATGCCAATGCGTTACGGCGGATTAAGGGGAAAGGCGGTAATACCGAAGATAAACCACGGTCTACCCAAGACGCTTATAACATCACCCCTCCCCTATCAGCATTTGATTCTGCAAAAATGAGCGTAGCGGAATACGCCCAAAAGGTTGAAAGCGGTTTAAAGGCAAGCCCTGAAATTCTCGCCAATGAATACGCACGGGCGCAACACGGAAGGAATCAGCAAATGGAAGCAATGGGCAATGCAGCTAAAGCCGTGGGCGATAAGCTGGAATCAATGTCAGGTAAACCCGATCAGGCGTTTATGAATGAAATGCTAAAATCAATCAAATTCCAGTTATTGCGCAGTGAATTAGAACCAACGGCTGAATCACTCTACCCCGCTGTTTATAAAACCCTGTATGACGCTGGATACGAAACACCGCGAAAAACCGTTATGAAATTAGCGGCGCATTTACTGGAACATTTAGCCACAAAGGACAATGTTTTAGTGAAGCATGGCAATGAATACCAATTGTCCCCACGGTGGCGTAGTGATGCGCCTGTTATTCAAGAGGTGCAAGGCTTTAAACAATCGCCAGAACAAGCGGCTAATGTCAGTAAATTGTATCAGGCAGAAACGGCAAAACATGAAGCTGGCAAGGTTTTCAGAGAATCTCCTACCCCGGAAATTAAACGCCAGTCTGTTGCTGAAACTATCCATGCGTTAGTGGATGCGGTTAAAAAGTCAGGCGCAACAACTGAGGCCGATATTCAGGCGGCGGTATTCGATGGTTATTCAAAGCTATTTAACCCTGCCGATCTTGACGATAAAGACCTGTTAAAAGTTGCGGCTAAGATTGCCAAAAGTTCGGCACCTGCTACCCCTGCCCCGGTCATGCCATTGCAGCAACGCACTGGTGCAACTGGCCTGCACAACCCCGCGTTAGGCACGGCTGAAGCGATCTACCCGCTACCCTTGGCAACCGCCCTACCGTTTCATGAAAGCGTTTCAGAGGCCGTTCTGCCAACCGTGCCCGCACGGTGCGAAACGGTAGCAGACACCGTGCCCGCACGGTCACAAAACGGTAGCGGCGAAACGGTGCAAAACGGTCTTACAGGTGAAGCCAAGCAAGCAGAAATCGACCTTTACCCGCAATGGATTGCAAAGGTAAATGACAAGGAAATCACTCCCGGCGCTCGTGATTGTAAGCGTTTTATCAGCCAATCCACCAAGAGCAAGGACGACAAAACAGGCTTAACAGTGCAGGAAATGGGGCGCATTTGGTTGAACTGGAATCAACGCGCCTTACAGGATGGAATTTTAAAAGCCAATCCTGATTACTCAAACGGTAAGCCTAAATATATTTTAGCTTAATTTATCAACCCAACAGGGCAGGGAGTTAAAACCCTGCCCACCTTTAACACTCATTGGAGTATTTACCATGCAAACCCTAACATCATTAAACACGTTTGATTTCCAAGAATGGAAACAAAAACTACAGCACCAAAAGCCTGAAATGCCTATCGGTATCCGCCTGATTGATATGCATGAAGTTGTAATGAAAACCCGATACGGCAGAAGCACCATAAACCGCTGGCGCAAAGCGGGAACATTTCCCTATGGCACGTTATACGGCACAAGAACCCGCAGATGGTTAGAATCAGAAGTTGACGAATGGATTTATCAAGCAAGAGGGTAATTTTATGAAAAGCGCACAAAGAAAAGCCCCTAGCGCTACCAACACTAGAGGCCATACAAATTTCAACGATTCGAGAATTGATTATAAAACATCAGCCGCAAAACTGCCATTAAGCACCACGGATATTCTCACTAATTTCAGACAAGCGCTGATAGAGAATATTGGTCATGCCCCTAATACGATTGAATGCAGCGGCAAATTAGAACGCTTTTCTAGCAATGGTAAACCCGACGATAAGGCGGGCTGGTATGTCTGCCATGAACACACCCTGATGATTGATCAAGCCTATCAGTGGGGCATTGTCTGCATTTTCGGCAACTGGCGGGAAGGTTCCACTTACCAATGGAACAGCTTTAGCACGTTTTTTCAATTGAGCCGCGAAGCGAAGCAAGAACTAGAGCGCAAGCAACAAGCGCAAGTTGCCCAACAACAAGCGGAACGCGCCGCCAAAGCGGAACAAGCCCACCGCCAAGGCGGGGCAATGTGGGAATCTGGCCAACCTGCCAACCCCGCACACCCTTACCTGATGCGTAAGCGGGTAGGGGCATACAACATCCGGCAAGCGGGCAATCTGTTGCTTATTCCCCTCTGTGACCTTGACGGCACCTTGCACGGCTTGCAAACCATTGCCCCCACAGGTGAGAAACGCTTTTTGACCGGCACACCCAAGCGCGGCAAATTCCACTTAATAGGCGACAACCTCACACACCCCCAAGGTGTGTACGTCTGCGAAGGCTACGCCACCGGCGCAAGCCTGCATGAAGCCTACGGCTTACCCGTGCTGGTAGCCTTTGACGCGGGAAACCTGCTACCTGTTACCCAAAACTACCACAACCGCTTTCCGCATATTCCCTTGACCGTATGCGCGGATAACGACCGCAAAACCCCCGACAACCCCGGCTTAAGCAAAGCGCGTGCCGTGGTTGCCAGCTTACCCAAGGTCGGTTTGATCGTGCCGGAATTCCCCGACACTGCCCCCTTGCACCTTTCCGATTTCAACGATTTAACGGCATTGCTGGGAAGCAACGCCCACAAGGATACTACCCCATGACTACCCCAACACCTCAAACCACTACCAGCGGCAAACCTAACCTGTCAGTCGTGAATAATTTTGTACGCACCGAAAAGCCCACCTACAAACCAGCCGAACCGGAACAGGCGAAACCGCACACACTTGACCTGTTGAAGCACCTCCCTGACGGTGATTTTAAGCAGTACGTGGGCGACGTAGCGCGGATGTGCAACATTTATCCGTCAACTAGCTTATTGGTAGCGTTAGGCATTGTTTCGTCTGTAGCGTGCCGTTCTGTTGCAGTCGCCTATCAGGATGGAAGTTTGTTCCCCGTTGGGGAATACATCATCTGTGGCGGCATTCCGGGCGATGCGAAAAGCCGAATGCTAAAAGCCTTCCAACGCCCAATATTTGAGGCACAAAAGGAAGCCGATAAAGCATGGAAGCAACGCAAAGAAGCACACGAAAATTCGGGATCTGATGGCAAATTTGACGAACCAAGACCGCCCCGTATTTTTATCACTGACTCAACAGTAGAAGCCCTTGAATCGGTATTGGCAGAGTCTGGCGGCTATTTTGCCCTTGCCAGTGCGGAACAAGCCGTGGTGAATACCCTAACTGGCGCTGCATACGGCGGCAAAGATAAAAAGAACAATGGAGACTTGCCCCTAAAGGGCTTCAACGCTGAATATCATGCGGGCGCACGGGCAGCAAAAGAGAGAACGACTTACACCGGAATTGTTGTAGGGGCAATCACTTGCTTTGCGCAACCGGCAGCGATTGAAACCATATTGGCAAAGTCCGAAGGTTCTGGGATGGCGGAACGTTTCATGCTGGCACGGGAACCGACACAACAAGGCACACGCGACCACACCCGACAATACTACCCACAAGAATACAGCCAGAATGTTTACAACCGAATTGTGAAGGATATAACGGCGCAAGTGCTAACACTGGCGAAGGATTTTGACGACTTGCCAGCGTACCGCCTCAATAAAGAAGACTGGCATAAAATCCAACTGTTTAGAAATGAGATGGAGCCACATTTGCTAGAAGGCGGCAAGTACAGCACCGCCACCATGGGCGGCATTGTTTCAAAAGTCGACATGCACATTATGAAAATTGCCACTCTATTAGCGATCTTGGATGAAAAACCAGTGGGTGAAGTAGGGCGGGAATACGTAGAAGCGGGCATCAACATCATGCGCGATATGCTGGAATACATACTAAGCCTGTTAATCGACTTGGAGGTTATCGGCTTAAACGCCTTTGAAAATTCGATCATTGCCTACCTTGGCAAACAGCAGAACGCCACCCGCAAGCTGATACGTACCAACAAATGCGAAGGTAAGCCATGGTCGGAAATTCCCCGCAGCAGCCTAACCAACAAGATCAACGAAACCGTTGATGAACTTATCAGAAAAGGCGTGGTTGTGGAGGAGGAAACGTTCTACCCCAACGGCTTCAGCCAAGGCAAATACCTACGCCTGATTGCTTGATTATCTTGTAAAACCGCCACCATCAAGCCGCGTTCATCGCGGCTTTTTACTATCAAAAATAAATACAAATCGAAAAATCATAATAAATATTACTTTATCCTTTGTGAGTTATTTTTAAGCAAACCTCAAATTCACCTCCAAAACCCCAACTTTCACCCCAAAAAGTTGGGATAAGTTGGGATAAAGTTGGGATTTTTCCCAACCACGAAAGTTATTTATATACAATAACTTAGGTTGCTTTTGAAAAAGCCATCCCAACTGCCATTTTCTTTTAAATACAATAACTTACGCGAAAAGTTGGGGAAAAGTTGGGATTTTCGGAAAAACAACCCCCACACCCCACCCAAGCCCCCCCAAACCCACTAGCGGAAAAACAAATATTTTCTATTTTATTTTGCAATATTTATTATTTATTTAATTTAATATCGACGCACTTACCACGCCACAACCACACAAGGAAACACCGTTAAAGCCTGTACAGACGGGCTAGGCAAACCGCAACCACGGGAAGGGCAGACGATAGCGGGCGGGCTGGTATTGTTGGCAGTGGGGTTACACGCAAAAACAGGGGGTGAAAATCAAAATGTTTGTATCTCTGTTTGTATGACTAGCAAGGCACAAGCAACAATCCATGCAGTTTCATAGGCTTACGCTTACAGTATCAATCCCTTTCTCTCCGCCAATATTTAAAAGCCCCGTACAGTCAATGACTTGCGGGGCTTTTTTTTGACCAAAAATAACTTATTCCAATTAAATAGTTTTATTGATACCATTCTGATAAATACTAGACACAATGTTCACGCAGCTACTAATACATTCAAAAATAAGCGGGGATACAGCGCATGAAACACCCATTACTGATGGCATCAGCTTTCATTTTATGCAGCGCACTGAGCTTGGCTCACGCTGAAACACCAACGATCAAGATCAATACACTCAAAGCCGCGCCCCAACTCGACGGTTCAGCCGAGGATTGGCAAGACATTGCTGCCAGTACCATCAAGCTCACCTACGTCGGCCAACCTGAACGCACCAAAACCGTCTTATTGAAAGCGGGAATCTTTGGCGATGAAGTCTTTTTCCACACCGAATGGGAAGACAGCACCCAAGACATTCAGCACAAGCCCAGCATTTGGGATGAAGCCCAACAAAAATACGTCGAAGGCCCCCAGCTCGAAGACCGTTTTGCCATGGAATTTGCCATGGAAGGCGATTACGACGCCAATTGGTTATCTGGCAAAGAATTCACCTCTGATATGTGGAACTGGAAAGCGGCACGTACCAACCCCATCGGCATTAGCCATGACAAAATCACCGTCATCAGCAAACAGCCCATGGCCGAATCGTACAAAACCACTTTGCCGGACGGTTCACACTTGTACATCAATCGCCCTACCGACATGGGCGTTGAACCCTATGCAACCAAACGCTATTTTAAAAAACAACAAGACTTAATGCCCAAATACGTTCCACAGGAAAAACTCCCTGCCGGAGCCGATGACGTCAAAGCAAAAGGCGTATGGAAAGACGGACGCTGGTCTTTGGAACAACGCCGCAAGCTCAATACGGGTCATGAGGATGATGTGCAATTCACCGTAGGCAATCCCGTTAAAGGCGCAGTGGCAGTGTTTGACCACGATGACAGTGCCCATCACTTTATTTCAGAGACACTGACTTTTGCGTTTTAACACCCACAATAACAACGAATAATTGATTATGCGCGTTTTCAATAACTTACGGATACTGCAAATTATTGACAGTACGTTCCTTATCGCATTGTTGGGAATTATTGCCGTATTGCTGTGGTTTCATCTCACCGACATATCCAACCAAGTGCGCCAGAATATGCAGGTGTCGAATACCTCGTTGCAGCAATCCCATGCCTCATTCATGCGCCAGCTCGAACTGGAAACCGCCATTGATCAACAACGCGCAACGTTTGACCAGTTAAACGATGAATTCTTCAAGTTTGCGTTTAACCCCGACAGTACGCCGGATAATCTGCCGCTGTTGCACCAACTTAGCCGAACATTGCAACAACAAGGTCAACAACTCTTAGCCGTCTGGCCAATTGATGACCGCCCAGACCTGAAAGCCAACTACGAAGAAGTCATTGGCATCATGTCCAACCTCAGTGCCGAGCTTGAAGGTTTAAACTCCCCGCATTGGCGGCAACTCGCGGCGGATGCACGCGATACCGCCAATCAAGCGAAGGATTTGATGGCAGAAATTGAGAAAATCGACAATCAATTAGGGCAAGAAATTGGCGACACCATTCTGCAATCCATCCGAAGTACCGATGCCAGCACCACACAGATGGCGGAACAACTCACGTATTTAAAACAACGCGCCTTGTGGGGAACACTGGGCATTATTGTGTTGCTGATTATTAGCCGCTTGTATTTCTCCACGCGCTTCCAACACATGACCCAAACGGCGCAAACCGCTCAAAAAATCGCCGAAGATGCGGTCAAAACCAAAGCCCGCTTCCTCGCCACCATGAGCCACGAAATCCGCACCCCCATGAACGGCGTGATCGGCATGACGCGCTTGCTGATGAATACGCCCATGAGCAAGAAGCAAACCGAATTCGTGGACAGCATTCACCTCAGCGGCGAACACTTGCTCACCGTCATCAATGACGTGTTGGATTTTTCCAAGATTGAAGCGGGCAAACTCGACCTCAAGCGCGAACCGTTTGAATTACGTGCGTGCATTGAAGAAATTCTCAACCTGCTCAATGCCAAAGCCCTCGAAAAAAATCTGGAACTGGCTTATGCCGTGGGGCCGTCTATTCCGCTATTCATCGAAGGCGACATGGTGCGCTTGCGGCAAATTTTAACCAACCTAATCGGTAACGCCATCAAGTTTACCGACAGCGGTGAAATCACCGTGTTTGTTATCCCACGCAACCATCACGATGACGCTTACGAACTCGAATTCCAAATCAACGACACCGGCCCCGGTATTCCAGCCGACAGGTTAGAAAACATTTTCGAGCAATTCAGCCGTGCTGACGAAACGCTCAGCCGTCGGCACGAAGGTACGGGGCTAG
The DNA here is from genome assembly GCA_022828425.1 of Candidatus Thiothrix sulfatifontis. Lineage (NCBI taxonomy): Bacteria > Pseudomonadati > Pseudomonadota > Gammaproteobacteria > Thiotrichales > Thiotrichaceae > Thiothrix > Candidatus Thiothrix sulfatifontis. The sequence goes on along the minus strand of CP094685.1, from coordinate 1,064,924 downwards.
GGCTGGCTATTTCGCGCCATCTCGTCGAGATGATGGGCGGCAACGTTTGGGCAGAAAGCACCGTCGGCGTCGGCAGCCGTTTTTATTTCACCATCAAAACCCGCCAAGCCAATGGCAAACTCAAACCGTTTTTGCACACCAATATCCCTGAAATCATAGGCAAACACTTGCTAGTGGTGGAAAATAATCCTGCTCGCAGCCAAGCCATTCAAGACTTTTGTCAGGGTTGGGGAGCGACCGTCGACGCTGCCAGCACTACTGCCGACGCCATCAATCAGATTGCCGTTGGAAAAATCTATGACATTGCCCTGATTGAAAGCAATTTACCCGGCGATGCCCCGCTGGAATTGGCAAAATACATCCGCCAACGTTTCAGCAAGCAGGAATTGCCGCTGATTTTGATTGCGCCCCCCAATGACCGCCACCCCAAAGAAATCGTGCGCGAACTCTACAACCTGTACCTTACCAAACCGCTGACCCGCAGCCGTTTATTTGACAGCCTCATGACGGTATTGGGGGAACTCAATCTGGTCAGCAATCGCCCAGAAAAATCCCCCCTCAAATTGGGTGAACGTTTGCCACTCAGCATTTTGTTAGCAGAAGACAACCCGATCAACCAAATTGTCGCCTCGTCCATCTTGGATGAAATGGCTTACAAAGTTGACCTTGCCGAAAGCGGCCTCGAAGCCCTGCAAGCCTTGCGCAAAAAAGCCTACGACGTGATTTTCATGGACATGCAAATGCCGGATATGGACGGCCTCGAAGCCACCCGCCGCATCCGCGCGGATTTCCCGCTGGATCAACAACCGATCATCATTGCCATGACCGCGAATGCCATGGAAGGCGACCGGCAAGAATGCCTGCAAGCCGGAATGAATGATTACATCAGTAAACCCGTCTTGCCTGAAGCTGTCGAAATCGCCCTGCAATACTGGTGCACCCCCAACAACCGCTATCAGCCTCGCGAGGAAGCCGATCATGCCATTAGTAGCTACTGAAGCACTCCAACAGCTCCCGGCCGCCATCTTACCGCGCCTCATTCAACTGTTTGGCAGCACCACCCCGGCAATGTTGGCAGACATTCGCCAACACGCCCACAGCAGCAACCTTGTCGAACTCGGCAAAGTCGCCCACAAACTCAAAGGTTCGTGCGTCAGCCTCGGCGCTGTGCAAATGAGCGACCTTTGCAAAACCTTGCAACACAAAGGCGAAAGCGGCGATGCCAGCGGCGTTAATGCCTTGGTCACGGAACTGGAAGCCCTGTATCCCGCCACCTTACAAGCATTGCAACAAGCCGTTTAAAAGATACTGGTTTAAAACGTAACCGTTACGCGCAAGCCACCCAGTTGCGTGGAACGCGCAAACACCAGTGTGCCACCGTACAATTTGGTAATGTCTTTGCAAATCGACAGCCCCAACCCGTGGCCTTCAACGCTTTCATCCAGCCGCACCCCGCGTGCCGTCATTTGCTGTAATTCTGCCTCGGTGCGCCCGTTGCCATCGTCTTCCACGCTAATGTGTACCTTGCCTGCGACACGGCTGATCTGGCAACGCACCTGTTGTTGCGCCCATTTGCAGGCGTTATCCAGCAAGTTTCCCAGCAATTCCAGCATGTCTTCGCGATCGCCGAAACGGGTAATCGTCGGGGCAATGTCCAGCGTAATGCAGCGCGGGGATTTGTGGTGTACCTGCGCCAACACCTCCACCAGCACGGGCAATTCCACACGCGGGTCAAAGCGTTGCGTGGTATTACCAAGACCTGCCATACGCGCACGTTTAAGTTCACGCTCAGTCAATTGGCGGATGCGTTCGGCTTGTAATTGCGCCTGCTGATGGCTGCTCGCTGATATGTCAGCATCGAGGTGTTGCGTGAGTAAATTGAGCGGGGTTTTCAGCGCGTGCGCCAGATTGCCTAACGCATTGCGGGAACGTTCCAAACGCTCCTGCATCAAGCTCAATAAATGATTGAACTCTTTGATAATCGGGTAAATTTCCGCAGGCACGGCTTCATTGAGCTTATTGATAGCGCCCGCATCAAGCTGTTGCAGTTCCGCACGAATGTAATCCAAACGCTGAAAAGTCCGACGAATAACAATGCCTTGAATCACCAAAATCAATGCAATCCCCGCCGCTGCCAATAACGGAAATAACCACTTGAAACGCTGTGGACGGTGTTGAGCCGCGTCTGGCGCAAACACCACCCCTGCCGAATGCACATTTTGCGTTCCTTCAAAAAACCAGGGCAACGCCATCCCCACGCCCCAAATCAGCGCCATCACCAACACCAAAATAATCGCAAGATTAACCTGCAACTGACGTTCCAACGACTTCATAAGGGCAGCTCCGGCTTGTCGGGGTCGATGAAAATATACCCCTGCCCGCGCCGCGTTTGGATGCGCCAATCCCCCAACTTGCGGCGCAAATGGCGCACATACACTTCGATCACATTGCTATCACGGTCAAAATCTTGCTCGTAAACGTGTTCGGTTAAACGTGACTTGGTAAGAATCCGACCGGGGTGCAACATAAAATAGCGCAACAGGCGAAATTCTGTCCCCGTCAACTCGAAGACTTCACCGTCTGGCGTGGTGACTTGCTGATGTGCCTCATCCAATTGCAAGCCGCAGCAATGCAACTTTTGGTCGGGAACTGCCGCTTGCAAATTACGGCGAATCAACGCCTGCACCCGCACCAGCAATTCCTCAAAATGAAACGGCTTGCCGAGGTAATCGTCTGCCCCGGCTTTGAAACCGTCCACCCGTTCGTGCCAGGCATCGCGGGCGGTGAGAATAATCACCGGCACGCGATTGCCGCGCTGCCGCCAGTGTTGCAACACCGCCAGCCCGCTGCGTTGCGGCAAGCCGAGGTCAAGAATCACCGCATCGTAAGGCGTTTCGTCGCCCATGAATTCGCCATCCACACCGTTACTGGCGATGTCCACCGCGAAGCCTTCACGTTTTAAGCGCGTGTGCAAACTGCTGCTGAGTTCGGTGTCGTCTTCCACCAGTAATAAGCGCATGGCTTTCCTGTTAAGGTTACGTGTTTTTCTGAATACCTTTGGGAACGGGCTTCAACCGCGCCGCAATATACGTCTCGATCGCACTGCGGTCGATCGCGCACGCTTCACTGGCAATGACCGCTTCGGCGAGTGGGCTGAAATCCACTTTGATATTGCCTTCAAAAAACTTGCCACTGACGCCTGTCGCATGAGCTTTTAAGAGCTGATAAGCGCACGCATCGGTAGCGAATTTTTCAACCAAGACATTATACCCAGAAACCGACACGCGCGTTTCGTAGCGGTGTTCGGTTTTCATGTAGGCATCGGCTAAAAACAGCTTATCCCACTCGCGGGGATTGCCGCCATTCGTCATTGCCGTCCCCATGAATTCGATGTGCTTTTTCAAGTTTTCAGCTTGTTCTGCTGTTTGCGTGGCAATCAACCATGACAAGGAGTAACTGGTGTCTTGAAAACGGGCACTCGGATTTTCCGTCGTGCCCGTGTTGGTGTAAGCCGCATGATTGCTGGCAAGATAGTCAATGTAAGACTCTGTGGGTGCGCCGCCATCACCGCCCGTAGCGGTGCTATTGCTGCCGCTGCCGCTGCCACCACCACAACCAGCGAGTGCTAGTAGAGAACACAACGTGACCACATACCCTGCCGCCATATTCTTTTTCAATTTCATGCTGAAGAATTCCATTATTTAGTGTTACGAAAAGCGCAAAACTGTAACGGCTCAACCTGAAATGAAGCTGAAAAATCTATCCACCCAAAGCAGAAAATAAGCGCCACAGGCTGGTCATTTTACATCCCGCGACGTTGCCCACGTCCGCCGCCTTGTCCGCCACCACCTTGCCCACGCTCGTTCGGGCTATTGATGATCGCGTCAACTTCCGCTTGTGGCATGGTTTGCGCCACATACTTCACACCTTGGCGCTGAATCTGCTTAACAAACGCTCGCAGGTGGTTGCGTGACGCTCGCATTAAATTATCGTAAGTGTTGAGAAGATCGGGGCGAGTGGTTTCACGCATGGATTTTTGCAAGTCCACAATATCCACTTCCTCAATCAACGCACCAACATACAGCGCATCCAATGCAGAGGTTTGCCCACGCGCCATTAGCGTTGCGTACAAAGCTGCCAAATCCACATTCTGGAACACGCCAACAGCATCATTGGTCACAGGGTCAGCAATCCGGTAGGTTTGCAGCAAGGCTTTAACGCGATCGGTATGTTGCTGTTCAGATTGCGAAATATTGTTAAACACTGGCAATTGCCATTGCTGATACAGACTGATGTATGCATCGCGTGCCAATTTTTCTTCCTCGCGCATGAAACGCAGGGATTGGGTTTCAGCAGCGCTCAATACGGGTGCTTGCTGCTGCCCGTTGCCTTTGGCAAACGTGGGCGTGGTCAGCAGACCTGTGCAAGTCATGGCAATCATGCCTGCGATGAGTGTTTTACGTAAAGTCATGGGAGTATCTCCTTGTATTTATGATGAAGTTATTTGCCACATTGTTCTTCAGGGCTGTTTACAATCGCATCGACGGTGGCTTGTGGAATGACTTGCGCTTGGTAATCCACGCCGTTTTTCTCAATTTGCCCCACGAATGAGCGCAAATGGTTGCGTGAACCGCACATCAAGTTGGTGTAGGCGACAATAATATCGGCGGGTTTGCTGCCAGCGTTGGCTTCGTCGATGGCTTCTTGCAAATCGTTAATGTCGAATTCTTCGATGAAACCGCCCACAAGCAAACCGTCATTCTGCGAGGTTGAGCCACGCATGACCAAATCTTGATACAGCCCCAGCAATACCGGGTCAGTGAATGCGCCAATGGTGTCGGTCAGTACGGGATCTTGCAGGTTGTAGGTATCAACCAGCGTTCCCATCACATCCATGTGTTGCTGTTCGCTGTTGAGGGCGATGTTTTGGAAAGTTTTAGTACCCCACTTGTTGAAGAGCGTGAGGTAAACGTCGCGTGCCAGCTTTTCTTCTTCGCGCACGAATAGCAGCGTGGCGGTTTCGTCGGCTGTCAGCGTGGTAGCAGTGCTGGTAGTCGTCGCGGTAGTCGTAGTATCCGCAACGCTGCCAGTAACATCATCCGCAACGGTAGCGCTGGCTGTTACTGTGTCGGCAACAGATGCTGCTGCCGTAATAGCCGCAGTCGTAACCGCTGTGGTGGTCAGTGCAGCCGTATCAGCAGTGCCGCTGCTGCCGCAACCCATTAACAAGGTTACGGCGCAGGCCAAGACAGTGTGACGGGTTAGGTTTATGGTCTTCATGGTGAGTCTCCAAACAATTAATTTATGCGTGTAGACTAACCGGCTTATCTGAAATGAAGCTGAAAAAATTAAGCGAAGGTATCCGCCTTGACATCCTCCCCTCCCTAAAGGAAGGGGATTCCTACTGCATTCAGCTAGATAGCTGACTTACTTCGGCGAGTTCCTGCTTCATCGAGGCGCGTAATGCTCCATCTCCACAGGCTAACAAGCGGTGTCCCCGCTCTTTAACATTGATCGCGCCGACATGATCGGCGTGATTTTCATAGTGACACTTCAGGCACACAAACTTCGCTTGCGTTTGGCGGTTATTCGCCGAGACGTGATGGCATTCGGGGCATTCTTGGCTGGTGTAATGGGCGGGAACGGCGAATAACATGCCGCCCTTCCATGCCATTTTGTAGTCGAGTTGCCGCCGGAACTCACCCCAGCCTTGGTCGAGAATGGCTTTGTTTAAGCCCGATTTTGCAGCCACGTTCTTGCCGGGGTTTTCTGCCGTGCCTGCCGCTGATCTGGACATATTGCCTACCTGCAAATCTTCGATGAACACGAGCGCGTGGTTTTGGCTGATCGTGGTCGTCGCTTTGTGCAGGAAATCGCGGCGGGTATTGGCGATTTGTGTGTGGAGTTTTTGAACTTTGGCTTTCGCCTTTTTCCAGTTGTTACTGAATTTCTGCTTATGCGCCATGCGCCGTTGGTATTTGGCGAGCTTGGCTTGTTGGGTTTTTAAGATATTGAGCGGGGCAATGTAGCTGCCATCTGAGAAGGTGGCGAAACGTGCTATGCCCAAGTCAATGCCGATAGCCGTGGTAGCGGTGGATACGGGCTGTTCTATTTCCCGCTGGGTTTGAATGCTAATGTACCACTTGCCGTTTTTACCGGACACGGTGACATTGCGCAATTCCCCCAACACTTCGCGGCTGTTGCGGTAGCGTAACCAGCCCAGTTTAGGCAGGAAAACACGGTTGTTACGCTGATCGAGCTTGATTTGTTTGGGGTCTGGGTAGCGAAAGCTATCAGCGCTGCCCTTGCGTTTGAAACGGGGAAAATCAGCACGTTTGGCAAAGAAGTTTTGGTACGCCTTATCGAGGTCTTTCAGGGCGTGTTGCAGCGGATGGACGGGGGAATCTTTCAGCCAAGAGGTTTCTGTGCCATTCCGCCATGCGGTCAGGTGTTTTGCCATTGCCACGTAACCGATGAATTTTTCACCAAACTCATGATTGGCTTGCTGCAACGCTAACGCCCTGTTGTAAACAAACCGACACGAACCCGCGTAACGGCGCAGATTGTGCCGTTGTCCGCCGTCGGGCTTGAGTTCGTATTTAAAGGCTTGGAGTCGTTGCATACCCGTAGTGTAGCTTGGCGGGTAGGCAATTATCTGGGTGAACCGTCTTAAAGGCGTTTTTAGCCGGATGATACGCAAGAAAAATTATACAACATCCGTCATCCAGCAGCAGCAAACACCCCAACATCACTCCGAACACAGGGAGGCTTCGCCTCCCGCGCTATCCTCCCCGCCCTGAAGGACGAGGTTTGCCGCGCAACCTTATCAACAAGTGATTTATTTTTACCCAATCATCCCAAGTAAGCGAAAAAAAACACCCCGATTCCCACCACCATCACCGCCCCCAGCCAAATGTAAACACTACCAATGCTCACGGCATTCTCTGCCTGCTTGTAGCCGGTAAACATCGCCCGCACCAAATTTTCCCGATGCAACACACTGCTAATCAACACCCCAGCAATGTGCACCAGCACCACCAACAACATCAGATTCGCGGCGATTTCGTGCAATTCCTCCATGAAATCTTCATCACCAATTTCCCATTCCAAGCCCAGCCCGCTGACACTGAGCAGCAAGCCCAACGCCAATAGCGCAAAAATCGCCACCCCACCCGCCGGGTTATGCCCCACGTAATGCGGCGGCTGCTTGCTCAGCAAGCCCAGCAAATACGCTTTCACTTGCGAGGGCGTAAAGGTAAACGCGCTGAAACGCGCATACGCCGTTCCCACCAGCCCCCACACCAAGCGAAACACCAACAGCCCCAGCAACACATAACCCAAGGCCAAATGAATATCGCGGTAACGTTCCGATTCCGCCGTCACATACGCCCCAGCAAAGGACAACGCTAACGACCAGTGAAACACCCGTGTCGGCACATCCCACACTAAAATACGTTGCAACATGGGGAACGCTCCTTAACGTGGAATTTTGATAAAATCTTCGTCGTAATTGCCCTGTTCCGCCGTGGTATGGCAAGCCGCACAATTGGCCGGGCTGCTCACCCGCTTCCATACCGCAGGGGATAATTCGTCGTAATGCTCATGCACAAACCAGCGCGTTTCAGTAATGCGCAACGCCGATTTACCTTCTGCCGCCGCGTATTTGCGCTCAGAACCGGCGTTTTGTTCCAAAAATGGCAAAATCTCGGCAATGGTGGCGGCATCCAAACTCGCATCCGTACCGAAATGCTGATCAAGATTGCCCATGATTTCGCGCCAGCCACTGGCGGGTAATAACTTCGCTGGGTACGCAAGGTGACACTCAGCGCATTCGGTTTTCCAAGAAGGTGGCATCGCTGCCGAAGTAGCGTTGCCTCCGCCTTTTTCACGGTATTCATCGCCGTCATCATCCGCCGTCACCGGCAAACTGGCAACGCTGCCGAATAGCAATGCCGCTAACACCCAAGTGATCGCGCGGTTACGCTTGATTTTTAACATTGTCATGCCCTCATTGAATGCTCAGTAAATAGGTCAACACATCGCCTTTTTCCAGCGACGTACAAGTGCGCTCCAGCACATCGTTGCAATTGCGTTTGAACCACTTTTCCACCTTTTTCGGGTTGGTGAAACGCTCGGCATTCGCACTCGGTGCTAATGGCTCGATGCTTTTAGCGGTTTTATCGTGTTTGCCCATGGCAGCAGGATTGCTGGTGTGGCAAGTGGCACAACTCCAGTCGTTGGCGTGCGTCTTATTGAAGAATTGCTCGCCGCGTTGCGGATCAAAGCCGTTGAAATCGGGGCTTTCTGCTTGTGCCTCCGCCTTGTAACCGTCCAACAGTTGTTGCGGCGTGTCTGCCCACAGTGGGGTGCTGCCGCACACACTGCCTAGCAGGATAAGCCAGCCGTATAATTGATGACGTTGCATTTTAAACACTCCATGAATTTAATAATGCGCTTAGAATGCAGTAACAACAGAAGCTGAGGCTATCCGCCAACTGTCTGTTAGGCGTCAGGCATTTACCCGATAGTCAAGGGTTGGGGCGTTTGCTTAGAATGCTTTATCCCACATTAGCGAGGAATGTCACCACCATGGCGCGTTACAAAGACCACTTTTTGCTGTTTATTTTGATCTTGCTGGCAGCACCTTACCTGACTAATTTTATTCATGAATTTACCGAAGATTACCACGGTATCGGTTACTTGGTCATGCAAGGCATCATCACCCTGTTGGCGCTATGCGGTGCCGCCATCCTGATCTGGCAGATGCAACAGCGCTATCAGGAAAACAGGCAATTGCACCGTGCTTTGAGCCTCACCCGCGCCGATTTGCAACACGCGCACAGCGATCTGGATGCGCTCAATACAAAATTGCGTGACACCAGCCAACAATACAGCGCCGTGATTCAAGAACAGCTCACTGCTTGGGACTTAACCCCCAGCGAAAAAGCCGTGGCACTGTTATTGCTTAAAGGATTGAGTTTTGAAGAAATCGCCAGTGTGCGCGATACCAAGGAAAAAACCGTGCGCCAACAAGCCAGCAGCATTTACCGCAAATCGGGGTTGAATGGGCGGCATGAATTTGCGGCGTGGTTTTTTGAGGATTTTCTCGGTTAAGTCGCTGACTGCATTGCACACCCCCGGCTGTAGGGCTATGCTTTTTCACAAAACCGCAACAATCCACTATTTTATTGATACTGCTGGAGCATTTCATGAAGAACCCCGCTATTGCGACCACGCGGGACGCGTTTATCACCGTCAGTAAACATTCCCGCAGCTTTTCAATGCACGTCGTCCACGATGATACCGTGCTTCACAACTTAACTTGCAGCTTTTTGGAACACGATCAGCATTTGTACGCAGCGGTGATTGCGCCAGCGGATGACCGGCAGCGGCTGGCGCAACGGGTGGTGTCTTTTTTAAGTGCGCATTTGCGGATTCGTGACAGACCCGCCATGCAACGTGAGGTGCTGCAATGCATTGAAGGGTGTTTGGGTAAACGCTGAATGCCGGGCTGAAACCCGGCATCCAAGCACAAACTTTACGTCAGCATGGTGTTTAAGCGAAAGTGTCGTTGAACAGATTGGTGGTCCAATCAAACATGCGGTTGTAATACTTATTGCTGGGCGCGGCGGCGGCACCGAAAGATTCCGGCACTAACTTCATGGTGCCGCTCGCCAAATCATACGCATACGCCGCCGTCAACCACGACACGGTATTGCTGGAAATCGGGCTGTAACACGCCGAATTCGTCACCGGCGCAGCATAAGGCTGCTGCCCTGCCAGCAAACGCAAAATCGCATCTGCACACACTTTGGCTTCCGCATTGGCAATATGCCCGGCTTTGGGTTGTGCTGTGCCTTGCGAATCCCCCAAAATGTGAATATTCGGCACTGCGGTGGATTCGTAACTCAACGGGTTCACCCCCGCCCAACGCCCGCCCACGTTCGCCAAACCGGAATTGATGACCAAATCGCCCGCGCGTTGCGGTGGAATCACGTTCAATACGCTGGCTTTGAATTCGCCCGCGCTGGTGTACGCGATGCGTTGCTCAGAATCCACCCGCTGCAAACTGGCATTCGGCACGTATTGCACCCCGTATTCGGCAAACGCAGTCCCAAAAATGGTGGGCTCAACCGTAATCGCCGGGTTCGCATCCAACACCACAACCGTGGAACCGGGCTTGTTGGTGCGTAACCAATCCGCTACCACGCAAGCGCGTTCATACGGCCCCGGCGGGCAACGGTAAGGCGTAGCAGGAATGGTCAGCACAAACGAACCACCGGCAGGCATCGCCGCAAGTTGTTGCTGCAACAAAGTGGTTTGTGCTCCGGCTTGCCAAGCATGAGGGATTTTATTGCTGTCCAAACCCGGCACATCCATGAACTGGATACCCGGTGCGACAATCAAGCGGTCATAATTCAGCACCGCGCCGTTACGCAAAGTAATCGACTGGTTGGGTGCATTAATGCTATCCGCCCATTCCTGAATTACTTTCACCCCGTATTTCTGCGCCAAGGCGTTGTAATTGAAACTGATTTGCCCCAAATTGCGCTGGTTATTCAACACCAAATTGCTGAGGATCGGCGAATAATACGTGGCATTCGGTTCCACCAAAGTCACATCAATGGCATTTGACCAGTAACGTAAATATTTCGCAGCCGTTGCACCCGCAAAACCACCACCGACCACCACCACATGCGGACGCGCCCCCGCTGCCCGGCTGAGTTGGCTGAAACTGAGTGCCGCACCCGCCACGGATGCCAACCCCAAAGTTTGTAAAAATTGACGACGATTTAGGTTAGCCATTAGTCGTTACCTCCGTTAGGGTCTTTGGGCAGGGCAGATAAATATTGCGCCATTGAGCGGATTTCAGCTTCGCTGTAGCCTTTTGCTTGATAATGCATAATGTCGATCTTGGTGCTGTATTTCATTTCAAGCATTTCTTCGATCAAATCTGCGGCGCTATCGCCTGCAATGCTCTCAATGCCGGTGGCAGAAACGCCATTCATGCCATGGCATTGAAAACATTGTGACGCCAACAACCGCGCTCCATCGGGTGCATTGATAGCGGGTGCCGTGCCAGTCGCGGCGGGCGTGGTGACGGTAGTAACAGTGCTGCCAGTGTTAGTGCCACTGCTGGCGCTGCCTGTGCTGGTAGTATCCGTATTGATGTTGGCATCGCTGGTAGTGGTCGTTCCACCGCCACCACACGCTGCCAATAGAGTCCCTAGCATTAGCGCTAGGGAAACATTTCTGCTGATTTTCATGCATTTATCTCCAATTAATGTGTCGTTGTTGGGTTATCCCTGCTGCGGCAACATCCGCAGCAAGGTGTTATCACGCTGAATGTAGTGATGGTACAAGCCAGCGACGGCGTGAAAACCGATCAAAAAGTAGCCCATGGTTCCTACTGTGCTGTGCAAGTCTTCCAACCAACCGGCAAGCTCTTTGTCAGGGGAAATCAGTGCGGGCAATTCCAAGCCGAACCAGATGAGCGCTTTGCCTTCCCCGCTGAGGATCGCCCACCCCAACAGTGGCATTGCCAGCAACAAAACATACAAAGCGATATGCGTGGTGCTGGCGAATAGCCGTTGCCAAGCAGGAACGACGGCTTGATTGGGTGGTGGTGGGTTCAACCAGCGAACCACCAGACGCAGCCCAGTCAAGCCAAAGACAGTCAAGCCCAGCATGAAATGCCAGCTTTTCAACGCATTGCGCGGGTCACTGCCTTTGGGGTAAAACTCGCGCAGTTCGATGCAAGCATAAACCGCTATCAGTAGCAGCAAAGTCAACCAATGCAACGCAATCGGGAAGGGCTTGTAACGTTTTAACGTATCGGGCATAACGACTCTCCTAATTTCAATCCAAATGAGTATCCATCGGCTCAGCGTGCAGGAAAAACTCGCCAGCACCAACCGACAAACCTCGCAGAAGGCCGACTCCGGCCTTGGCTAAATCGCTAAGGTACATTTGTCTCAATGCAGAAAATCCTCAAAAAACCATGCCGCAAACTCGTGCCGTCCATTCAAGCCTGATTTGCGATAAATGGCAGTGGCTTGCTGGCGCACGGTCTTTTCCTTGGAATCACGCACACTCGCGATTTCGTCAAAACTCAATCCTTTGAGCAATAACTGCGCGATTTCTTTCTCACTGGGGGTGAAATCCCACGTGGTGAGTTGTTCTTGAATCACCTCGCTGTATTGGCGGCTGGCCTGACGCATTTTATCGTTGGTTTCACTCAGGTCTTTGCGGGTGGTTTTCAACTGTTGACGCAGGGTATCCACTTCCCGTCCGCGCTGTTGAATCACGCGAATCAGGAAGGCAATCCCCAACGTTGACGCCAGAATAACGAAAGCTTCCAAAGCAAGATTAACGATGCTGTACTCACCGTTCTGATACTCGCCATAGTCGTTGTAAAAATCGTAAATATTCAGCAGGGTGATAATGATCAGCAGATTGATGAAAAATAATTCATTGGTGCGGGGCATAGGGCGTATTCCTTCCGTGGTGACTGCTTCAAACCGAACGCTTGCACCATTTCATGTTAAATACCCACCAGTACAGTGGGCATACGCCGCATTTCTATGCAAAATTTGACAGATGCTGCCGGTGTAGGGCATTTGCCCAACAAGTTGCTTTGCATCCAAAGCGTCATCCCCTAGAATCAATGGTTCGTTAAAACACCCGCACAGGCACAGGCCAGATGTTCCGTTCCCGAGACATTTTTCTTATCGCATTGCTGTTCAGCGTTGCCATTTTGCACACTTATGGCTTCAGTCTTGATCTTTATCATGCTGACCGCCCGCTACTGCATAACCTTGTGGATGCCGTTGTGGTCATTATCTCGTTTATCGGGGTTGGGTATTTAATGTGGGAAAACTACCGCAAGCAACGCGAAATCACTCAACTCCACAGTCAATTACACCACTCGCACGCCCGCATTTCTGACCTGCACAGCAAGCTGCAACAAGCGGGCAAAGGCTATGTCGCCGTTATCCATGAACAATTGCACGAATGGGAACTCAGCCCCACTGAAAAAGAAGTTGCCCTGCTGTTGCTCAAAGGCTTGAGCTTTGATGAGATAGCCAGCATCCGCCATACCAAAGAAAAAACCGTGCGCCAGCAAGCCATTGCCCTCTACCGCAAATCGGGGCTGAACGGGCGACACGAATTCGCCGCGTGGTTCTTTGAAGACTTTCTCAACTGATCAACGGTAGGGCAAATGCCCTAAAACGCCCCCGACTGACCCTTTGCCGCCTGCCAACGATTAGAATGAGCTAATATACTCTGGTTACGACCCAACCAGAGTGAATGCCCGTGATCCCTAAAATAAGACCCAGCCTATTGAGCCTAGCCTTGCTACTGCCCAGCATTGCCACCGCCGCCGCCACCATAACTGTGCCAGCGGAACAACGCAGTGCGCTCGGCATCGAGGTCACGCCACTCACCGCCGTCAGCGCCAGTGCCAACACCGCGCTGGAAGTGAATGCGCAAGTGATGTTACCGCCCTCCAGTGTGCGCGTGGTCGCCGTACCCGCCGATGGACTCATCACCACCTTACTGCATCAAGCCGGTGAAACCGTCAAAGCGGGCGACAAAGTAGCCTCGCTTTCCTCCCCCGACGTGGTGGAGGCACAACGCCAATACCTGCAAGCCCGCCTCAAATACCAACTCGCCGCCGACAATGCCGCCCGCGACCAACGGCTGGCAGATCAAGGGCTAATCGCCAAAAACACCTGGCTGCTGACTCAAAACGACGTCAAATTGGCGCAAGCCGATCAGGAAGCCGCGATTGCCACCTTACGCTTGCTCGGCGTTAAACCCGGCAGCGACAGCGCCGAAATTACCCTAACCGCCCCCATCAGCGGCTGGATACTGGAAACCATGGTCGAACCGGGGCAACGGGTCGAAGCCCCCGCCGCGCTGGTCAAAATCGGCAATTTGCGTCAACTCAGTTTAGAAATCCCCCTCACCCCCGCCCAAGCCAAAGACGTGCAAGCGGGGCAAACCGTCACAATCCGCGACAGCCAACTCAGCGGCACGGTTCGCGCCTTGCAACCCGCTTTGGATAATGCCCAAAACGTCATCGTGCGAGCGGATATAACGCAGGAAGACAGCACCACCCTACATCCGGGGCAAACCGTCAAAGTCACCTTGCAAAGCAGCAGCAATGCAGGGGAAGCCGCCGCCAGCATCCCCACCAGCGGCTTGGTATGGTCGGGCGATCAAGCGTATGTGTTCACCGAAAGTGCAGAGGGTTTCACCCCAACCGCCGTCAAAATTGTGCAACAAAACGACACCCAAGCCACCATCAGCGGCTTGCCAGCCGACAGCCGCATTGCCACCAAAGGCGTTGCTGCCCTCAAAGCCAAGTGGCAAGAGGCGGAGGAATAACCCATGCTTAACTGGCTCACTGAATTTTCCCTCGCACAACGCTGGCTGATTCTCGGTTTGACCGTGCTACTCACCGTGTTTGGTGTCCGCACCTTTCAGGAACTGCCGATTGATGCGTTTCCCGACGTATCCACCACGCAAGTCAAGCTGATCCTCAAAGCCCCCGGCATGACCCCCGAAGAAGTCGAAGCGCGAATCGCCCAACCCGTCGAAACCGAATTGCTGGGGATACCCAACCAAGTCGTGTTGCGCAGTGTCTCCAAATACGCCCTCACCGACATCACCCTCGACTTTGCCGAAGGCACGGACATTTACTGGGCGCGTAGCCAAGTCGCGGAACGCTTTGCCAACGTCAAAAACGATTTGCCTGACAATGTGACTGGCGGTTTAGCCCCGATTTCCACCCCGCTCTCCGAAATTTTCATGTTCACCGTGGAAGGCGATTTGCCGCTGCAAGACAAACGCACCTTGCTGGACTGGACGATTCGCCCCCAACTTCGCGCCCTGCCCGGTGTTGCCGATGTCAACGCGCTTGGCGGACGTGCCACCACCTTTGAAATCACCCCCGATTTAGCCGCCCTCAACGCTCGTCACTTAACCTTGGACGATTTGCGTACCGCGCTGAACACCAATATCCGCAACGATGGCGCGGGGCGCGTCAATGAAGGCGAAGAAACTTGGGTGGTGCGTATCGAAAGCGGCATCAACGGGCTAGACGACTTGCGCCACATTGTCATCAAAAGCGTGGACGGCGTACCCGTCACCGTCGGGCAAGTCGCGCAAGTCACCCTCGGCGAACTCACCCGTTACGGCGCAGTCACCCAAAACGGCAAGGGCGAAGCGGTCGAAGGCTTGGTACTGAGCTTGCGCGGCGCAAATGCGGGGCAACTCACCACCAATATCAAAACCAAACTCGCTGAAATCAGCCAAACCTTGCCGCCCGGTGTCACCATTGAGCCGTTTTACGACCGTTCCACCCTCGTCGATAAAGCGATTCACACCGTCAGTAAAGCCTTGCTGGAAGCGTTTGTGTTGGTCGGCATTATTTTGTTCGCGTTCTTGGGCAATTTGCGGGCGGCGTTCGTGGTGGCATTGATTTTGCCGCTATCGGTGTTAGGCACGTTCATTTTGATGCGCCAATTTGGTTTATCCGCCAACTTGATGAGTTTGGGCGGTTTAGCCATTGCCATCGGCTTGCTGGTGGATGCGGCGGTGGTGATTGTTGAAAATATCGTGGCACATTTGGCACATGACGATGAAAACGCCAAAACCCCGCAGCGGCAAAAAGTCTTGTGGGCAGTGCAAGAAGTGTCCTCCCCCGTCAGCATCGGCATCGTCATTATTGCCTTGGTATTCCTGCCACTGCTGACGCTGGAAGGGTTGGAAGGCAAGCTGTTCTCGCCGGTCGCGCTGACCATTGTGTTTGCACTGTCCATCTCCTTGCTGTTGGCATTGACGGTGATTCCGGTACTGGCGTCGTGGTTGCTCAAGCAAGCGGCACACAATGATCCGTGGCTATTGCGCGTGTCGCGCCGCGTGTACTTGCCGGTGTTAGATGCCGCGTTGAAACGCCCTAGCTTGGTTTATATCCTCACCATCGCGGTGATGTTAGGCGCAGGCGCTACTTACCCCTTGATTGGTAAAACCTTTATGCCGACGATGGATGAAGGCGACTTGCTGGTGCAATTGGAAAAACTGCCTTCAATCAGTCTGGATCAAAGCGTCGCAACCGACTTGCGGGTGCAACAAGCCTTGCTGGATAGCATCCCAGAAATTGAGCGCATCGTCGCACGGGTCGGCTCGGACGAACTCGGTCTTGACCCGATGAGCCTGAATGAAACCGACAGCTTTCTGGTGTTAAAGCCCCGCGAAACCTGGCGAACGCCGGATAAAGAATGGCTGCAAGAAGAAATCCGTCAAGTGTTAGAAAAATTCCCCGGCGTGGGTTACAACTTCACCCAACCGATTGATATGCGCGTCTCCGAAATGCTGACGGGTAGTCGTGGCGATGTCGCCATCAAAATTTTCGGCACGGATCTGGCAGTGTTGGGCGATCTGGCACAGCAAATCGTGACGATTTTGGAGAAAATCCCCGGTGCATCCGACGTTTACACCCAGAAAAACGCGGGCGTGCAATACCTACGCGCCGAAATTGACCGCCAAGCCGCCGGACGCTTTGGGCTATCGGTAGACGACATTGCCAGCCTATTACGCACCCAGCTCGAAGGTGAAATCATTGGCATTATCCAGCAAGAAGGGCGACGCATTCCGCTGCAATTACGCGGTTCTGCCGAATTGCGCCAAGCGCCCCAAGCCTTGCAGCAAATCCGCCTAACACTGCCCGACGGACGCATTATCAGCCTTGATCAGGTGGCAAAACTCGTCCGCACCGAAGGTCCCTTGGCGATTAAACGCGAAAATGCCGGCCGTTTCGTGGTGGCACAAAGCAATGTAGCGGGGCGCGATTTGGTGAGTTTTGTGGAAGAAGCCCAAGCTGCCGTCGCCGCTAACGTGACCTTGCCGACCGGCTACAGCATTACGTGGGGCGGGCAATTCGAGAACCAGCAACGGGCGGCGCAACGCTTGCTGATTGTGGTGCCGATTGCGCTTGCCATGATTGGCTTGCTGCTGTTTTTGACGTTTCGGGATGTGCGCCAAACCGTTCTGGTGATGGCGAATGTGCCGTTGGCGTTGATTGGTGGCATTTTTAGTCTGGGGATTTCTGGGCAGTATTTATCCGTACCCGCGTCGGTAGGTTTCATTGCACTGCTGGGGATTGCGGTACTCAACGGCGTGGTATTGGTGACATTTTTCAACCAATTGCATCAGCAAGGCTACCGAGGCACGGCGGTGGTACGCGAAGGGGCATTGCGTCGCCTGCGCCCAGTGTTAATGACCGCCAGTATTGCGGCATGGGGTTTAGTACCGTTGTTGTTTGCCACCGGCCCCGGCTCGGAAATTCAGAAGCCGCTGGCAACGGTGGTGATCGGCGGGTTGCTTAGCGCGACGATTTTGACGCTGATTTTGTTGCCGTTGCTGTACCGCCAGTTTGTGCTGAAGGGTGAAACTTCGCGCGAACCGACTCACCCACATTGATCAACAGCTAATTTTTAAAGCATCAACTTCCGCACTATGTACCTAAAAACGTGTTAGCTATCACAGAGGTCACGCCAGCGTTTGCGCATAATACCCCTCATGCGCTAGACGCAAACGATTAAGACCAGATGACCCGACCAGCTAATAGAATAGGAGCGAAGAAAATGTTTAAATTTGCCGTTACACTTACTTTATCACTGACCGTTTTTGCGGCGGTTGCCAGCTCTGATCAATTGGCCTCGGCTCCAACCACCAAAAGCACTGTCCAAGTGATTGTGCAAAACGAAGTGATTGCGCCGGGCGTGTGCCGTCTGCATTTTGAAGATACCAGCACCAAAGACGTGGCTTGCAAGTAAAACACCCGTAGAGACGCAAAATCTTGCGTCTCTACCTCAACACCCTTTTACCGTATTTCCCGCCATTCCCCGCTGCCCAGGCCATCCAATGTCCATTGCCCAATCCGATACCGAATCAAGCGCAAGGTAGGAAAGCCAATCGCGGCGGTCATGCGTCGTACTTGCCGGTTACGCCCTTCACTGATGGTGATTTCCAACCACGTATCAGGAATGCTTTGGCGCACCCGAATCGGTGGTACACGCGCCCACAAACCGGGCGGCTCAGCCATGACGCGCACGTCTGCCGGGCGTGTCATGCCATCTTTCAAGCGAATGCCTTGGCGCAAGGGCTGCAAAGCGGCATCGGTCGGCACACCTTCGACTTGCACCCAATAGGTTTTGCTGGTTTTGTGTTTGGGGTCGGCAATGCGGTGTTGCAAACTGCCATCATCGGTTAGCAGCAGCAAGCCTTCGCTATCGCGATCAAGACGCCCGGCGGTGTAAACATCCGGCACGGGAATGTAGTCGGCGAGTGTCGCCCTGCCTTCCTGATCGGTAAATTGGCAGAGTACGTCAAACGGTTTGTTGAATAAAATAATGCGGGGCATAACAACACTGGTGAATCCATGACGCCAGTATCATACCAACATTATGCCCCGCCTGCCCCCTTTGCCCTTCCTTATCCTTGGTGATGCAAGGCTTGCATGACTTGCTTATTGCGAATTTCCAGCCTGACTTTGCCATCACCTAAATCTTTGAGCGTGGCTTCGTCGGTCTCACGCTGCCACAATACTCCCGTGGATTTGGCCTCATCGGGCTTGCCAAACAGATTCAGAATTTTTTTGCCGTGCGCGTCGTACAAGGCTTCGTAATCGCCGCTCGTATTCAGTTGCAATTCCAAACTGCACAATTGGTCTTCCACAAACACGGCTTTGAAGAAACCGAGTGGCTCATTCCATAATTTGCCGACAGTGCCATTGGTTGGCGTGGCGGTGCATTCTTCCAAGCGGTAGGCTTTGCGTTTGTCGCCTAGGCCGGTTTTGCCGGGTTTGCATTGCATCGGCTGATCGAGCAACGCCTGCAATTGCTTGGCTGCCTCTGGGCGTTTTTCGCCTAGCTTCACGGTATCCAAGCCGTAACGGTCAATCGAGGTATCATCGGGTGCGGATAGCATGTCTTGTTCCAGCCGCTCACATCCCGCTAAGGCGAACAAGAGCAACGCTGACACACAGTAATGAATTATTTTCACAGTAGCCCTCATAAGCTGTGGCGGAAAAACACCTCCCCGCCTAATGTTCGGGGAGGAAGATTGTCGGAGGAGTCCACGACTTGATACCAGCGTATCAATGCCTGTATCACCGATTATGACCGATGATTATTTAAAATGTTCAACGCAACTTGAATATTAAGAAAATGTGATATAAAATTGAGAATCATTTTCAGATGCAGGTAGCCAGCGCATGAGCTTAGCCGATGCCCGACCTCTCTCGACCTTGACGGAAAGCAGTTCCGCCCATATTTACGTCATTCAAACCGACAATGCCACGCGTATCCGCTTATTAGGCATGGGTATCGGCAAAGGTTCACGCATCGACATATTGCGCAACCGCAATGGCGATATTGTTTTGGGTAATGGTAACAATCGCATCAGCCTTGGGCGTACTATTACCGATCACATTATGGTTCACGTTCAGGAGTAAGCCATGGCGCAGGAATGTTGTAACGCCAACGAAAAACGGTGTCCCCGAAACGCCCTGCATCGTGAAGTTGCCTTGCTCGGCAACCCCAACGCGGGCAAAACCACGCTATTCAATTTGCTCACCGGCGCACGCCAACGTACCGGCAATTGGCCGGGTGTCACTGTTGAACGCAAGGAAGGCCAATGCCGCTTGCTCAACGAAGATTTAAATGTCGTTGACCTCCCCGGCACGTATTCACTCGATTACAGCGACACCTCAGCGGATGAGCTGGTCGCGCGGCAGTTTGTGCAGCAACACCCGGATTACCTGTACATCAATATTGTGGATGCCAGCACGCTAGAGCGCGGCTTATACCTCACGCTGCAATTACGCGAGTTGAACGTGCCGATGATCGTATTGCTCAATATGATGGATGTGGCCGAACGGCGCGGCAGAAAAATTGACGTGCAAGCCTTGCACGAGCGTCTGGGTTGTCCGGTGATCCCGGTTTCGCTGCGCCAAGACAAGGATTTGCACCCGGTTCATCACGCGATTTGCCACTACATTCCCAGTTATTCCACCCTGCATTTTGACATTGCCTACCATGCAAGTGTTGAAAACGCGCTGCAACAGTTACAAACGCAAGGCCTGTCGCGGGTTGACGCGCTGTTAGCCTTGCAAACCCAGCAGACCGCGCCAGAAATTGCGCCTCTGCATCAACAAGTAGAAGTGGAAACGCACGAGGAACTCGATTTTTTGCTGGCAGATGCCCGCTTTGATCTGGCAACCCGCATTGCACAAGACGTGACGCAAGAACGCGGCAAAATCAGCCGCACCCTTTCCGATAAAGTCGACCGTTGGGTGCTGGGTCATTGGACAGGCGTTCCCATTTTTTTGGTCATGATGTACCTGCTATTCCTGTTCAGTATCAACCTTGGCGGCGCATTCATTGATTTCTTTGACCTCAGTGCGCAAACCTTGGCAGTCGATGGAGTACGGCATCTGTTGAGCAGCATTAGCACACCCGAATGGTTGATTACCCTGCTGGCGGATGGCTTGGGTGGTGGCTTGCAAGTGGTGGCAACCTTTATCCCAATTATTGCGGCACTGTATCTATTTTTGACCTTGCTGGAAGAATCCGGTTACATGGCACGCGCCGCCTTTGTGATGGATCAGTTTATGCGCAAACTTGGCGTATCCGGCAAAGCATTCGTGCCACTGATTGTGGGCTTTGGTTGCAATGTCCCTGCGATCATGGCTACCCGTACTTTGGACAGCCCGCGTGAACGCATCCTCACCGTGTTAATGGCACCGTTTATGTCATGCGGTGCACGCTTAGCCGTTTATGCCTTATTTGCGGCGGCCTTTTTCCAGAGTGGTGGGCAAAATATTGTGTTCCTGCTGTACTTAATCGGGATTGGCTTTGCGATTCTCACCGGGTTGATTATGCGCAAAACCTTGCTGCAAGGCGGCGCTGATCATTTCGTGATGGAAATGCCAACCTACCAAGTACCGGGTTTACGCAATATTTTGATCAATACTTGGAACAAGTTACGCGGCTTTATTGTTGGCGCGGGCAAACTGATTGTCATGGTGGTCATGGTGATTAACGTGGTCAACAACTTGGGTACTGACGGCAGTTTCGGCAACCAAAATACCGAAAAGTCGGTGTTGAGTGCTGCGGCTAAAACCATAACGCCGGTATTTGCACCTATGGGCATTCAGCAAGATAACTGGCCTGCCACCGTTGGCATTGTTAGTGGATTGCTGGCAAAAGAAGTGGTCGTCGGCACATTGGATGCGTTGTACAGCCAGATGAATACTGGCGCGGAACTTGCGCCCGAAACCGCGCCCGTTTTCAGTGTCAGCGCGGGTTTGCAAGATGCCTTCGCAACCATTCCCACCAACCTCGCCGAGGCGCTGGCGAATGTGGGCGACCCCTTGGGTTTTGGGACGATTGATACCGAACCCGAAGTCAGCAGTGCCACGTTTATTGCGATGAATCAGCATTTTGATGGCAAAATCGGGGCGTTTGCTTATTTGCTGTTCATCCTCATGTATTTTCCGTGCGTGGCAGCGACGGGCGCGATGTACCGCGAAGTTGGGGCGCGTTGGGCATTATTGGGTGTCACTTGGAGCACCGGCTTGGGCTACGGGGCGGCAACGGTGTTTTACCAAACTGCAACCTTCAGCCAACACCCCACGCAATCATTGTTGTGGGTAACAGCGGTGCTTGGCGCGTTTGCGGCGGCGGTGTATGCTTTTTATCGAGTGGGGAACAAACCAGATGCTATTAGGGGAAATTCGCGATTACCTGCAACAGCGCGGTAGCGCCAACTTGACGGAAGTTGCTACCCATTTCGACATTGCAGCGGATACTGCGCGTTTTGCTCTGCACTATTGGCAACGCAAAGGCAAAATTCGCGAACAAGCAGCGGGTACGTGTAGCAGTGGCGGCTGCGGCAAAAACAGTTGTGGCGGCACTAAGGCCGCCACACACTACGAGTGGGTGAAGCGCGATGTGCCGCTTCAGTGGTTTCCTACCCGCTCTTAATCAGCGATCAGACGGATGTGGTCATTGATCTGATCAACCATGTTATGCGCTTTAATTTGACCGTTTGCCAATTTATTAGAGAAGCTTACCGCTTCGCGTTGCGACGGCGCCCCAGCAACTGCGGTAGCAGACCAATACGCATACACAAACGGACGACCATCGGTATCGCTACCATCGAATGCAGTACTGCCCAAATCACTGTAAATATAAGGTGCAGTGGTCTTGCTAGTATCCAGCAATCCTAACAATTCAGCCGATGTAGGTAAGCGCCAAGTTGTTTTGTTACACAAGCCTTTGCCAGTATTCATCGCATTCACAGCCTTGACATAAGCGTCTGTATTACACTTGGTCAACGCGGAACCCACACTCGAACATGCACTTGTCGCTACAGTCGCATTGGAAATGGCAGGCGTGCCAGCCGTGGAGCCGACATTAACACCCCAGAAATAACCGTAATCGACATCACGGAAATCAGATTTTGTTACATCAGCAGCATTGGTTTTTACTTCCCAGAACTTCTTGGTTTGAGAATCCTGAACACAACCGATCGTTTGAACGCCATCTGCCACGTAAGCAGCACCCGTGAGATTTAGCTTAGTAAATGTTTTCGCTGCAGGCGTTGTGGGGGTTGTCGTAATCGGCGTTGTAGGGGGAGTCGTAACAGGAGTAGTTACAACTGGTGTTGTTGGAGTAGTTGTAATCGGTGTTGTATCAGCAGTTGCTGCCGTGCCACCACCGCCGCCACAAGCAGTCAGTAGAGAAGCGGAAAGTGCGACTGCCAAAAAAAGCCCACTTTTTTTATAAAAATTCATGTTGGATTGTGCTGTTGTTAACATAGTCATTATCCTGCCCTATAAAATAATTAGTTAATGCGTTACCTTTCAGAAGCAACAATAATATTTATAGCACAGCACAGAAGAAAAGCAGGTTTTTTTGATATATACGCAATAATTTTTATGATAAGTGGTAAGCACGGCAACAATCTGTAGGGCGAAGGGAAGCACCCTTCGCCCTTACTTAAAACATATTATTCGCAAATCAAACGAATATGACCAGCGAGATCTAAGCCAACCGCCGGAGCCATTCCTAATAAACTAATCGCGTCAACGCTACTGCCAGCGGGGATAGAAACACCGTAAGCAACTTGGCGTGCATCACCAGAGTTAAAGTAGAAACCATCAGCCACAATATCAGGGAAGAAGGCGGCAGGCGGCGTATAACCCGTCGTGGTACTTGTCACTTTACCAGCAGTGGTCGGCACTCCGGCTGCAACAGGTGTCAACAATGCATCAGGAAAACTCAAATAAATCAATTCTGGATGCGTAGGCAAGCGGCAAGTCCGAGTCGTGCCACAAGGACGCGTCGGCGCCGCATTCACTGCCGTTACATAAGTGCTAGGCGAGCATACCGCTAACGTGCCGCCACATGTACCAGCCGCTCCTGTCTTTGCATAAGTCCAATCTTTATCACGTAAAGCGGCATCATCCGTTTTAACTTCCCAGAAAGTACCAAGCAGCTTATCTTGTACGCAAGACCATGACGTTGCAGAATCGTCTAACACCGCACCTGTGCTGCCAATTTTGCAAAAACGGGGATCAGCACACCTAGCAGCGGCTGGTGGGGCTACTGGTGTAACAGGTGTGACTACTGCTGGAGGATCAACAGGTGTAGGCGTAGTGACCGCAGGACTAACGGCACTCGCACTGTTTGCGCTGACCGCATCACAATCGCCGTCACAATCACACGCACTCAGTAGGGATGCACACAAAACCATCGCCAACACGAGTCCGCTGTTTTTAATTACTGGGATTTGTTTGGGAGCAAAAACTTCTGGCATAACTATTATCCTGATATATTCTAAACAAAGAAATTTCAGCCCTAATCATTCAGGCTAGAAAAAGTTATAGCATAGCTTAGAAAAATCGTTGGCACATTTTCGCCGCAGCAAGATAAGCCGGATAAAATACCAATTAAAAACAGGGAATTATGATTTGAACAAAAATAAGTCAGTTGCAGAAAATCGAGCAAAACTGTTGTTAAAAACTGCCTTAGCATTTAGCTTCTGCTACTATTTTTCGCGCAATACCCGCCGAAAACCCGCTGTATCGGCTGTTGCAAACCCTTGGTCAGTTCGCCAAATAAAATAAGCATTAATGCCGTGCGCGTCAGCAAATGTTTTGCCCTGCTGTTCACCCAATGCCATTAGTAATGTCGCGTAAGCATCTGCCAAAGTTGCTTCTGCTGCGACTACGGATACGGATGCGAGAGCGTGCGTCACCGGAGCGCCTGTTGCGGGATTCACGGTATGCGAATAGCGTTTGCCACCTTTGACAAAAAAGTTGCGGTAATCCCCGGAGGTTGCCAAGCCTGCGTTTTGCAAATCAACACCTTGCTGAATCACTCGCCCCTCTTCAACGGGCTTTTCAATCGCAATGCGCCATGCATCCCCACGCGGACTCACCCCACGGGTGCGTACTTCGCCCGCAATTTCCACCATGTAATCGTGCACGCCTAACGTCTCGAGATAGCGCCCGGCTTGATCAGCCGCAAAACCGTCAGCGACAGAGGAAAGATTTACCAGAATATCCGCTTGCGACTTGCGTAGGGCCGGTGGCTCCAAGCGCACTTGCAATTTTTGATAGCCCACTTTCGCCCGTGCCGCATCAATAGCGGCTTGCTCGGGCACAACTGTTTTGCTTTCGTGTGAATTAAACCCCCAAAGTTTAATCAACGGCCCGACCGTTACATCGTACACACCATTACTTTGCTGACTAATTTGCAAGGTTAGCTCAACCAACTGCGCCAATTCCGGGGCAACGGCAAACCAATCCGTTCCTTGATAACGGTTAAATTGTGCCAATACCGAGGTTTCATCCCACGTCGCCAACCATTGGTTAGTTTTGGCAAAAGTCTGGTTCAAGCCCGTCTGTAATTCGGGTTGCGTGAGGCGTTCGGGTGGATCAGTCAGGGTGACATGCCAAAGCGCGGTGCCCTGCATTCCTTCTAGCTGCCATGCAGAGCTGCGTTGCTCACACCCAGCAAGCAACAACAATGCGCCTAAGCACAAGGCTTTAAGCAGATTTAGGTTTTTGTTGCTCACCGGAAGGGCTCGTAAAACGGTCATTCAAATGCTGCACAAAACGGTCTGTGGCATGACGGATAGTGTCTAACCGTCGACGCGTTCTGCCACCCCAGCCTGCCGGTGATGATTGGAAAATACTGCGCCAGAAGGGAGTGCTTTTCAGAAAAGCGGTTGACAAATTGCCATAAGATTCATTGGTGCTAAGGGTTGCCGCGATACGCTTTGCCAAACGCTGACGAATCCAATAATGCATTCCTAGCGCCAATAACGTGATCACAACCCACACACCGACAGTCGCCCAAAGATTGCCCGCAAACGCTGCCAGCCAAGGCGGATTGAATAGCAACCCTTCCCAATAACCAAACTCAATGCTCATTGCCACCAGAGCCACCGCTAACAAACCAAATACCAGCCCGTCGGCTGCCAGCACTTGTTTGCGCCAGCGCTGCAATGCTTCACGGATACGCGGCACGGCTTGCTGTTCAATCGCGTTCGCCTGTGATTCCATTGCCCCCACAATGCGGTAAACACGCTCAGTGTTCACCCCATTCACACGCGCCATAATGCGCTGGTAATCCGCGTCGCGCTTTGCCACGTAACGCGCCCAGACGTTCTCATTGGCGACGGGTACAGCCAATTTGTCGTTGAACAAAATATGGAAACTGCCCGCAGAGAGTCCTTGCTGTACCAGCGCTTTTTGCCAAGCGGACACAATATCCTCAAGGTTATCTTCACGCGCTGACGTATCAATTTGATTCAAAATAAACAGGAACTTGCTGCTGTCATTGCGGCGCATTGCACCTTTAACCAGATGCTCCAATGTGTCTTGCATTGCGCCCGGTTCCGGGTGGCGGGCATCAAAAAACACCATCACCAAATCGGATAATTCAATAATGTGATCGGTGATTCTTAAGGTGGCTTTACGCTGTTCGTCAGCATCGAACCCCGGTGAATCAATCAAAATTTTACCGCGCAGCTTTTCACTGGGTGCAACCTTCATCTGAAGGTAACTGTCTATTTTTGCGCCTTCACCTTTGCAAACGTTCTCAATGTCTTCACTGATTTGGTAGAAAGGAAAACGCGGATCGCCATCCAATGCCAAACCGGGTAAAGTACGCACCTGATTATCTGGGCTAAAAGTAATCACGGTGAAACGGTCATCGACCGCCTGATTCCCGGTGCGCTGCAAATCCATGTCCAAAAAGGTATTAATAAAACTGGATTTACCTGCTGAAAACGTCCCCAGTACCGAAATCATCGGCCACCACGAAATTTGCGTCGCGTAGGATTCTCCGCCGTGCAACAAGCCAAGCTTTTGAGCAACAGCATCCAGTTCGCGGTACTGGTTGACTGCTTCGACTAACACCGGATTTTCACGTCTCAGGTGTTCCTGCAACCGCTTTAGGCGTTGCTCCATGCGCTTGGCTGGTGTCATAACTATCCTTTAACTTCCAATAATGAGACAAATTTGCCGTCTTCTGTTATCAGCGAACTGTGTCCGTCTTTTGCTGTTGTAGAATCAAGTGCTGGGACTTG
Organism: Candidatus Thiothrix sulfatifontis; assembly: GCA_022828425.1. Taxonomy (NCBI): domain Bacteria; kingdom Pseudomonadati; phylum Pseudomonadota; class Gammaproteobacteria; order Thiotrichales; family Thiotrichaceae; genus Thiothrix; species Candidatus Thiothrix sulfatifontis. The sequence goes on along the minus strand of CP094685.1, from coordinate 1,038,248 downwards.
ATTCGCAGGCGTTTCCACCACTGGCTGCGCAACCACAGGTACAGGTACAGGTTGCGGTTGAACCGCAACACCTTGCGTCGCAGTGTTAGGGGCATAGTAGCCATAATAAGGGGCGGCGGCAGCGGGTGGCGGCACCACGTAAGGGGCGGTAGAATCATTACCAAATGGGCTGAATTTATTAAACAATTTCATTGGCCCGGAAATATTTTTGTTCATGCTCCACATGTCGCGTTGCATATTGTAAGTTGAGACAGCCATATTCTGGGTGGATGCATTCATTTGCTGAATATTGCCCGCCATGTCTTGAGTACTGCTATTCATGCCAACAATGTTATTGGTCATCTGGCCAGTTGAATTCACCAAACTCCCCATTTGGGTGTTCATTGACTGAATGGAACTCGACATTTTCGTCATATTGGTATCAACCGAGTTGTGCATATTCTCGATGGTCGACGTGAGGCGGTGGACGTCAGTGGTAAGGGATTGCACCAAATAGAAGCCATAGGCAGAAAGAATAATGAACGCTACCATGGCGGGGTAAACAATCATTTGCAAGGTTTGGGTTACATTGACCTGGCGCTCCTCAAAATCCTGCAATTCATCTTCGACACCGTGTAACTCAGCTTCAATGTCGTTAATCCCTGCGGATTTCTCATTCGTTTTCATACTTGACTCCTGATTTCGAGGCGCAATCTATCTCCTTAGATAACATCTCGGCTAACTGTGAATGCGTATTACGCCCTATTCAATGTGTTCTTCATGAATTTTATCTCCCAAACATCCCTAATATTTTATTCTTTTACGAGGCCTGTGGCAGTAGCGGCAGGTCAAGATATGATAACTTAATCCTGCACAACTACTGACACACGGCTATCCGGCTTTATTTTTTCAGTGCAGCATCAATTTGCTTGGCAAGCTCAGGGTTCACCATATCCACGTACAACTTCATGTTTAATGCTTCGGTGACACGACCTTGTGCAGCCAATTTTGGCGCGACTTCAGCAAACAAAGTAGCAGCTTGCTGTGCATTGCCTTGCTTCCAGTACACATTTGCCAACTCACCTTGGTACTCCAAAGAGTCCGGAGCTTGCTTGAGTAAGTCGTTGTACAGACCTACTGCTTTGTCTAATTCATTTGCCCAGTAAGCTTCGCGAGCAGCGCGTAACAAATCCGCCGGATTAGCGACTGGTGCCGGGGCTGCTGCTTGAACCGGCTTTTCCTCAACCACTGGCGCAGGTGCCGGGGCTGGAGCAGCCGCCTGAACTGGCTTTTCCTCAACCACTGGCGCAGGTGCCGGGGCTGGAGCAGGTGCCTGAACTGGCTTTTCCTCAACCACTGGCGCAGGTGCAGGGGCAGGTGCCTGAACTGGCTTTTCTTCAACCACTGGCGCAGGTGCCGGGTTTGCTGCTACTTGAACTGGCTTTTCCTCAACCACAGGTGCCGGTGCCGGGGCAGCCGCTTGGTGTTCTGCCGCAGGCGACTCATGCGTCATTGCAACCTCATTACCGTCTTCAACTGACTTGGTGCCCATGCTGAAGTTCAACAAAATGGCTATGATTGCCAGCAACCATGCCAACAAAATCGGATGTTTCATTAACCAACCTAAAATATGCATCTGAATCTCCTTAAAAACCCCAGATTTATTAAAAATAATGTTTATGCCGGATACAAAGCGCGTCCCAATGCATCCAATTCTACCGCCGCTTTGGAACGCGGCTCCATTTCAAACACCGCCAAACCTTCACTAAAGGAACGCCGGTACGTGGTACGCATGTACAAACGTTGCTCTAGCAAACGCACGCCTGGCAGCAATTGCATCGCTTCAGCCGCTTCTGATGTCTCGCGAACGGCGTGATGGGTATCCGCGCGGTTAATGACGCCAAGTATTTCAACCGGACGCCCCTGACGAATATCCTCAATCATTTTCAGGAAACGTTGGGTAGACCAAATGTCCGCTTGACTGGGTGCCACCGGCAAAATAATGCGCTCTGCTTTGCTAATTGCAGTCTCAACAGCCGCCATGTCAGCCAAACCCATGTCTACCAATACTTCAGATTTATTATCTTGCGCACCCAGATCACTAACAGACGTGAGTGGGGCAATCGCAGGTAAAAAACCTTCTTCCTGACGAATTTCAAACGCATCACTGGTGGTTCCTTGCGGATCAAGGTCATACACCACCACGTGCTTATTGTGGCGCGTGGCCACCCATAACGCCAAATTAAACGTTATGGTACTCTTACCAGTGCCCCCTTTGAGGTTGCCAATCAGCGTGATCATTAAAGCTCTCTTCGTTTGGTTGCATCGGCAACCCGCCCACAGGGGCGGGGTTACGGGTAAGGGTATTATTGTTGCACAGGTGCTGGCGCCGCTGGCATCGGCATCGGGTAAACACCTTGCAGCAGTGGCTGACCTTGTACCGGCGGCACTGTAGTTGGTGCCGGTGGTGTGCCAGCAGCGTTACCGTAACCCGGTGCGCCTTGTGGCATTGGAATAGCGTACAAGTAGTAGTAGGAACCGGGTGGATGCGGCATCGGTGGCGCGGTCGGTGCTGCGGACGCGTCAGGTGCGGTTGGCGCTGCCGGAGCCGCTGGTACAGCAGGGACTTCAGGTTGTGCTGGCGCAGCAGGTGCTGCCGCAGCCACGGCTGGTGCTGCCGTAGGTGCTTCGGGTTGCGCTGGCATCGCAGGCGCTGCCGGAGCCACTGGCACTTCAGGTGCGGTCATGGTAGCCACTGGCGCGGTCGGCGCTGCTGGTGCTTCTGGTGCTTCTTGCATTTCTGGCGTCGCAGGTACAGGCGGAGCACTTGGTGCCGCAGCAGCAGGTGCTGCGGGAGCCGCTGTTGTCGCAGACGTACCGGCAGAACCCGTCATCGTCTCAGCATCCTCAGTAATGAACGGGCCAGGCGGTGGGGGCGGTAAGTCGGCTGCGGCTTCTGCCCACGCATTGGCGCTCAACAAAAACACCGCCGCAGACGTCACTACTGCGGCAACGGCAGTAGCCCGTTGCTTATTGTTAACTCTCTTCATGCTAGTCTTCCTTACAGATTAAATATCCGTCTTGAGTTTTATTCCCCGTCTAGCGGAGGATTTCTTACGCTCTTGCGGTTCGACCGAACCCAAAGGCATCTCATCTTGTTGTTGAATAGTCGTGCTAATCTCAGCTTTATTGGTGCTTACTTCCGGTGCTGCAACGGGCGGTTTTTCCGTAGCCCTTACTGGTTCAGACGATTGCCGCACCGCTTGGGGTTTCGCCGTTTCTTGGGCTTTGGGCTTTTGCAATGACTTACGCAATGCTGCAAAAATAGCAATGATTCCCATCAACAAACTACCCAACATCGACAGCAGGTACATACCCGTGTCAACCAAGACATCTTTGACTGCTGTCCCAGTGCTTTTGCCGGATGTTGACTTGCGCGTCTCACTGGCGACGGCATGTCCGCTGGAGGAACCACCGCCACTGCCGCCCACTGGCGGTAATCCGCCCAAGGAATCGCCAGCACTGATGCAACCCAATGGAATAATCAACAACGTAAGCAAGGTGGCGACGGCCCCACCAAAGATTAGCGATACCGCCATGCCTTGGAAAATAGGGTCTGACAAAATCACCATCGAGCCACCAAACAAAGCCAATGCCGTAATAATAATCGGACGGGTGCGTGCTTCACAAGAACGAATCACAGCCTCCAGCACGCTTTCACCGCTTAGCACGGCTTCGCGGGCAAAATCCACCAACAAAATGGAATTGCGCACGATAATTCCCGCCAGCGCAATGAAACCGATCATGGACGTTGCCGTGAACTCCGCATCCATCAGCCAGTGTCCCGGCACAATCCCGATCAGCGTCAAGGGAATCGGCGCCATGATAATCGCAGGCAAAGTGAAATTACCAAATTGCGCCACGATTAACATATAAATCAGCACCAATGCCGCCGCAAATGCAATGCCCATGTCGCGGAACGTTTCCCACGTTACCGTCCACTCACCGCCCCATTCAAACGCTGTTTTGCTTTCCACGCCTTGGGGTGACTTCAACCAATAAGCCTCATTCATCAACAACGTACCGTCGGGTGAACGATAGCCTTCGCCATTATTGAATTCTGCCAACAAGGTTTCCACCTGCCCTTGACCGTACACCGGAGCAGCCAAGCGCCCAACGGTTTCAGCAGTCACGTATTCAACGGCGCGTAAATCTTTGCGGTAAATCGGCTTGTCTTGTTTATCAAACACAAACGTACCCAATTCGTGCAATGGCACGAACTGCCCAATCTGGTTCGTTACCGGCAATTGTGACAAGCGATAAATTTGTGAACGCGCACTCAATGGCACCTGCATCACAATGCGTGTCGGGTCGATCAATGCATTTTTCTTAATATCGCCAAGAATAAAGCCACCCATCGCCATTTCTAAGGTGCGGTTCACCGTTTCGGCGGTGATGCCATTGCGTTGTGCTTTGTCGGAATCCACAATGAAACGCAAGATTTCATGGTCTTCTTCCATCAAATTATCCACGTCATCCAAGTTTTCCGCCTGATCGAATAACTTAGTCAAATCAGCCGCAACTTGGCGGCGCGTATTCGCATCCGGGCCATAAACCTCTGCCACCACCGACTGTAACACGGGCGGGCCTGGCGGCATTTCCACCACCTGCAATTTGCCCCCCGTTGCCTTTAGCAACGGTTGCAACAAAGCACGCGCCTCCACCGCAATCTCGTGACTGGTGCGCTTACGGTCGTGCTTGTCGGTCAATTGCACTTGAATATCCGCCTGCCAAGACTGCTGACGCAGATAATAATGACGCACCAAGCCGTTAAAATTGAATGGCGAAGCAGTGCCTGTATAAGTCTGTAGCGCCGTTACCTCAGGAATGTCTTTCAATTTAGCCGCCATTGAATGCACTAAATTGGCGGTCACGGGTAATGCGGTGCCTTCCGGCATATTCAAAACCACGTTGAATTCTGGCTTATTGTCCAACGGCAACATTTTCACCCGTACCGATTGCAGCGGGTAAAACAGCAACATGAATGCAAAAAACACCACAATAATCGAGAATAAAAAAGCGTAACCTTTTTTCTTATCGCTTACCAACGGCACAATCATTCCACGGAACAACTTTTCCATGCGTGCCGCCTGTTTATGCTCTTTTTCGGCGGCTTCATGCAAACTTTTCAAAGACGGTTTGAAGCGGTTGGTCAACCAAGGTGTAAACGCAAATGCCGCAAACAACGAAATCACCATCGCCACCGAACCCAATACCGGGATAGGCAACATGTAAGGCCCCATCATGCCGCTGACAAAACCCATCGGCAATAAAGCCGCAATCACGGTGCCGGTCGCCAGAATTGTCGGATTGCCCACTTCACGCACGGCATCGACCGCTGTTTCAACATCGGTGTCTTCAATCAATAACCAACGCCGGTAAATATTTTCCACAACAACAATGGCGTCATCCACCAAAATCCCAATGGAAAAAATCAACGCAAACAAACTCACCCGGTCGATCGTCATGCCCATCAACCACGCCGCGAATACCGTGGTGGTAATCACCGCCGGAATAACGATCAACACCACGCCCGCCGCCCGGAAACCCAAGAAAAACCACACCAATACGGTCACAATGCCGGTTGCCACGAACAGCTTGAAAATCAATTCATTAACTTTCGCCTTCGCGGTTTCACCGTAATTACGGGTTACTTCAACATTCACATTATCAGGAATAATCCGACCCTTCAGTGCTTCTAACTTCGCCAACACCGCTTCGGCAACATCCACCCCGTTCGTGCCGTGTTTTTTCGCAATCGCCACGGTCACCGCAGGTGCGTTATCCGCCTTCTCTGCCCCTTCTGCCACAACATTGCCAGTGTAATACCCGACCGAGCGTCCCGCGTCGCTTGGCTCTTCCGTCACCGTAGCCACGTCACGCACGTACACGGGGCGGTCATCAATCACCGCCACCATCAGCCGTTTAACGTCTTCGGCAGAACTTAAAAATGCACCACTGTAAACCTTGAAAACGCGCTCATCAGGTTCAACTGACCCGGTATTGCGCTCAGAATTTGCCATGCGGATAGCGTTAGCCACCTGCTCCAACGACACCCCGAAGGTCGCCAAACGTTCTGGCAAAATTTCCACCTTGAGTTCTTCGTGACGCCCATCGACAATGAAACTCTGGCTGGTATTCTCAACCTCACGCAGGCTTTGCAACACATCCAAAGCCACCAACCGCAAATTGGCATCGTCCACTTGATTCGACCATAAGGTCAGCGTCACCAGCGGCACATCATCCGCACCCTTCGGCTTCACCAGCGGTTCTTGCACGCCCAAGGGAATGCGGTCTTTATTCGATGCCAATTTGTCATACAGTTTGACCAGTGAAGATTCCAGTTCCTCACCGACGATAAACTGCACCGTCACCATCGACTGTTCGCGTGCTGAGTAAGAATAAACGTGATCAACACCTGTCATTTCTGACAAGATGCTTTCCAACGGACGGGAAATGAGGTTTTCGACTTCTTGGGCTGACGCGCCGGGATAGCGCACAAAAACATCCACCATCGGCACCGAAATCTGTGGGTCTTCCTGACGCGGTGTTACCCACATCCCCAATACACCAACGGCAAAAAAAGCCAATAATAACAATAACGACAGTGGCGATGTGATAAAGGCTTTAGCCATTGCCCCCGCCATACCCAAATTGTGTTGCGGGTGCTGAGGTGAAGCGGCGTTGTGCGGCGAATCATTCATAATCAGTTACATTCCTAGCGGGGAAATCGTATTCATCATTTATTCTGTATGTGGCATCCAACCAGAAGACGCGGTAGCAGGTGGTTTATCAATCACGCGCTCATCTGCACTTAAACCGGAGACCACTTCTATCTTACCCTTCTCTTGTTCAGCGCCCAATCTCACCAAGCGCAACTCGGAAGTGTTATCATTTTTCACAACCAAAACGCTAGGCAGGCTACGCCCCCGCAACAAAGCCGTTTTGGGAATAACCACGATTTTAGCATCACCTGCTTGCGTTTCCGGCAAGTATACCTCAGCGTACATGCCCGGCGCTGCTATTGCATCCACTGGCAAATCGAATTTTACCGTTACGGTGTGACGACTAGGGTCAGCAACCGGGTAAATTTGCGAGAGTTTCACCATTATCGTGGTTTTACTGTCAAGTTTAGCAGGAATAATCATCCCCACCCGCAAATTACTCACCAGACCGGAAGGCACATCTGCCTGCAAACGCTTGTACTTCACGTACCCAAACTTGATCAACGGCTGCCCCGGCTGCACCGTATCGCCGACCTCGACCAATTTTTCCAGCACAATGCCTTCAAACGGTGCTACCGATTTCGTGTCGCCCAAAGCCGCATCAATTTCTTGCAATTGCGACATAACCTGCTGCAAATTGCTTTGCGCTTGCGAAACATCGGTAGCGCTACGCATTAAATCCGAGTAACGCCCCATATCGGAGTCATAATTACCCATCAGAGAGTCTGCAAACGGGCGCACCATCGCCATGTCAAACATAGCAGGCAAGCCAAACCCCGGCATCGCCCCAATGTCTTTGCTGCGCGGTGAGATCAACTCACGGGTATATTGCGCCTGCGCGTTTTGCACGGTTGCCTGAGCAATCGCAATTTGCGCCAGCACCGCGTTGCGCTTTGCCGTGAGTTGCGACTCATCTATACGCACAATCACGTCACCTTGGTTAAAACCTGAGCCTGCCTCACCCGACACAAATTTAACCGCACCCGGCACTTGGGCTGACAACGTTACCTCGCGATAAGGAATAACCGTACTTCCCAAGACCGAGCTAGACAACGACGTCACCGCTTCCACGCGCACAATTTCAGCAGCTCGCGCCACCGTAGGCATTTCACCGACAATGCTAAGCACCAACAATAGCAACCTCAGTGTAGTTGTTGTTATCCTCATTAGCGGTCTTTTTTCCTCAAAGCGGTATGATCTCGAAGGCGCAAAAAAGGCTGCTGGCTACACTATCTGTACCCGCCCCCTCTCCAAACCCTCTGAATAATCTAGGCAGAACTATAGCGTCTAACGCTATTGAATTCCAGTAACCCCCTCAGGAGTATTAGTACATTCTTATAAATACACGGTAAAGACCCGCCGCAGCATCCCGAAGCGCTTGTGCTGCACTGAAAACTCTACCGCCGTTAACATCGAACGCTCTGTTGGCAAGCTCTCCTTGAACTCGCCGCCTCTGCCCGCCTGAAACCGCAAGCGTGGCTCACCTTCTATTTCTGCCAGCAATGTCAGCGACACGGGTTCTGCTTGCTCAACGTGATCCACCAAATTCCACGTTTGCCGCAATAACTTACCTTCCTCCACCACGTAACGCACCCGCTGCAAGCCACTGCGCATTTGCCCCGAAGCCCGCAACTGCCAAGCCACATCCGGGTGTCCACCGCGTGTAAACTCCAGCAATACCCCCATATCTTCCGGCTGAGCAATGCTATTGCTAGGCTTAGGCGCACCAATTGACTGAAAACTCTCCTGCTGAGGCCGCAGCAACGCCAATTGGCGCATATCCCGCTCAATAAACACCATGGCCCGCTGCAACTGCTGCAATTCGGCTTGTGGCTGCTCCACCTGCCGCCCCACATCCAGCAACATATTCACCGACTGATACGCCAAGGAAATCATCAGGGAAAAAATCGCCAATGAAATCATCAACTCCACCAACGTAAAGCCACGGTTGCGTAACCTCATTGCCCCACCTTCCGCACTTTAGGCTGAGGATTCGCCACATAAGCCAACTCCACCGCCAGAATTTGTTGCGGCAGCCCTTCGCGGAATACGCTCACTTTTACCTTGCGCAAATCAGGATCAGGCGTTGCTAAAACTTCCTGCTGCCATTGCCACTTATCCAGCCCCATGTCAGCTTTACCCTCAGACTTGCCCGTTGCCGGAAAGCCTTTGCTCGTCTGCACCACCGCAAGCTGGTTGAACGCCACCCAACGCGCCAACGTCGTGTCTTTCATGCGCTGGTAACTGGCAAAATCACCGCTACTGGTTTCCACGCTGACCGAAATGACCAACCCTAGCAACAGCAACGCAAACATAATTTCGATCAGATTAAAACCTTGCTGCCGCATCTCAGTTGGCCTCCGCCGCACGCGCAACTTCGCGCCCGACATTATCGAACATCACGATTTGCTCACGTTGGGTGTTATCGCGCAAATGCCATTCAAACGGCATCATCTCCCCCGTGGGCAAAATGAAAACCTGCGGGCGAATGTTATCATTATCCGGCAAGCTAACCGCCTGCCCTTGTAAATACAGCACCTGCTCATAACCGCCGTTCCACGCATGGGCTTTCAGCAAGCCATCTTTATCCAATGACTCCCACTGAAGCTGATCATTTTGCGCAAAAAAAGCGTAACCCGTTTCCCCAAAACCCAACGCCAAGGCTTGAGAGCGCACGATGCTTTCATCCTGCGCCATCAGCACGCGCTCACGTAAGCGCGTCACCTCTTCATTCAACGGGTCAGACATCGACAAATTCAACATTGACCCCGCCAAGGCATACAAAATACCGATGACCATGATCACAATCATCATTTCCAGCAAGGAAAATCCCTGCTGGTGAGCGCACGAGTGCTTATAACTGCCAGCTACCCACATCGTCTTCATTGCCTTCACGTTTGTCCGGCCCAATGCTGTAAACCTCCATTTCATCACCGTGCGTACCCGGATTCAGGTAGCGGTAATCATTGCCCCACGGGTCTTTCGGCAATGTCTTCATGTATTGCCGCCAGCGCGGTGCATTTCCCGGATTATTCACCAAGGCATTCAATGACCCAGAAGCGGGGAAAGTGCCGTTGTCAGCGCGATACATTTCCAGCTTAATTTTCAAGTCACCGACTTCTTTTTTGGCTTTCAGGTTTTGCGCATCCCCCATCACGTTCAGATTGCTGAACACCAAACCCAGCAAAATGCCGATGATCACAATCACGATCATCAATTCGGTTAAGGAAAAACCCGCCTGACTTGGCTTACGTTGCCCGGTCTTCTTCATACTCATGCCCACTCATCCTCATAAACAAGATTTGATTCTCACGATTCTGGCATACTGTTTACCATGTTGCACACGTCAGACGCCACCGCCATGCTCCGCAAATGCACCCATACGGGCATTATCGCCATCATTTTCACGGTGTTGCTACCATTATTACAATTTTTTCATGACAGTTTATTGTATTACCGTCACGCCATCGTTGCCGGAGAATATTGGCGTTTCTGGTCAGGCAGTCTGGTGCACACCAATCACTGGCATTTATTATTGAATTTAGCGGGCTTGTGGCTGCTAACGTTTATTGCGCCCCTGCCGTTCCGCATCCGCACCCAACTGCTGCAAATCGGTTGGCTGGCACTCTGTGTCGGCGCGGGCTTGTGGTGGTTTAGCCCTGCTGTCATTTGGTACGCAGGCTTTTCGGGGATTCTGTACGGCTTGTTTATGCTGGGCGGCCTATCCCGTTTACAACAGCGCGACTGGCTAACCGCCGCCATTATCTTATTCGGCGTTTGCGGCAAAACGGGATGGGATTGGTGGCTAGGCGGTAAATCAGCTTCCGCGAGCTTAATCGAAGCGCCCGTGATTTACGCCGCGCATATTTACGGCATGACAGGCGCACTGCTCCTGAGCATCTTCACGCACTGGCAAGGCATTACCAAACCGTGAAATACCTCGCACAACCTTGGCAAACACTGTGCCATCACCTCAATCCCAGTTGTGCTTTTTGCGGGGAAACCCGTATTCCCGGCTACCCGCTCTGCCAGCATTGCCATGCTGAATTGCCTTGGTTATCCGCCGAAGATCAGCGCCCATTACCCGGCTGCACCGCCAGTGTGAGCGCATTTGCTTACCAAGCACCGATCAGCAGCTTATTACTTGGCATTAAATTTGGTAGAAATTTGCGCGAAATCGCCACCCTCGGTGAATTAACCGCCACCGGCATTCTGCCACAATTAACGCAAGTGCCGGATGCCATCCTGCCGGTGCCGTTGCATACCGCCCGCTTACACAAACGCGGCTTTAATCAAGCGCTGGAACTGGCACGCCCGCTCGCCAAGCAGTTGGGCATTCCACTGCTGACACGCCCCATTCAGCGCCGCAAATCTACCCTGCCGCAAACCGAACTGGATGCCAGCCAGCGTCAACACAATGTGCATCAAGCTTTTCAATTGCACACCTCACTCCCCTACCGCCACATTGCGATTTTTGATGACGTTATCACCACCGGCGCAACCGCCCGTGAATTGGCGGCAGTATTACGCGCACAAGGCGTTGCGCATGTTGACATCTGGTCGTGCGCCCGCGCTATCTTGCGCCAAAAGCATGAACTTGACCCACAAATCGACTACCATTAAGCCCTACCCCCAATAAATTGGAAGCAAACACCCATGATTCGCAGCATGACGGCCTTTTCTCACCGCGAACTGACCATTGAACACGGCACACTCCAATGGGAAGCCCGCACCGTTAATCATCGCTACCTCGACATCAGCCTGCGTTTGCCCGAAGAATTCCGCAGTCAAGAAAACAGTTTCCGCGAAACCATCCAAACCAACCTCAAGCGCGGCAAGTTTGAAGCCAGCTTGCGCTTCACGCCCACCACCGGCAACACCAACGAAATTCGCATCAATGAACCGCTGGCACGCGCCCTGATCATTGCCTGCCGCCAATTGGAAACCATTACCGACAACCCCGAACCCCTCAAAGCGGTCGATATTTTACGCTGGCCGGGCGTGGCACAAGACATCGCTCCCGACAAAGACATCCTCAGCGCTCACGCTAAAGCTTTGCTGCAAGACACGCTCGATGATTTGCAGGAAATGCGCGAACGCGAAGGCAAACGCCTTGCCGAATTCATCTACCAACGCCTTGATCAAATTGCCGAAATTACCGTGCGGATTCGCAAACACCGCCCCGGCATCGTTGCCGCGCAACGCGAAAAAATCCTCAACCGTATTGAAGAACTCAGCATTTCCCCCGACTACAACCGTATTGAGCAAGAACTGGTTATCTTGGCGCAACGGCTGGATGTGGAAGAAGAACTCGACCGCCTGATGGCGCATCTGGATGAAATCAATGCCGTATTGGAACGCGACGAACCCGTCGGGCGGCGCTTGGATTTTTTAATGCAAGAACTCAATCGCGAAGCCAATACCCTCGCCTCCAAATCGAACGATTCTGACACCACGCAAGCCGCCGTTGATCTTAAAGTGATGATCGAACAAATCCGCGAGCAAGTGCAAAACATTGAATAACGGTGATAAGATCAGTGCATAGTTCGTCAGAAAACGCCGCGCCTGCGGCGTTTTTTGTCGTAGACTTCGGGGCAGAGGTATGAAATGGAATACAAGGACTACTACAAAACATTAGGGGTGGAACGCAACGCTGATCAAGACAGCATTAAAAAAGCGTTTCGGCGCATGGCAGCCAAATACCACCCTGACCGCAATGCAGAAAAAGGCGCCGAGGCACGCTTCAAAGAAATCAATGAAGCCAATGAAGTCCTAAGCGACCCGACCAAACGCGCCCGTTACGACCAACTGGGTGCTGAATGGCGTGCCGGTCAAAACTTCAAACCGCCGCCAAGCTGGAATAATAATTCCCCGCAATTCGATGCGTCTTTTTTTGAAGGCATTGCGCGGCGTGGTGTCAATAATCAGCAGTCCGCTTCTGGCTTCAGTGATTTTTTTGAAGGCTTATTCGGTGGCAGCTTGCGGCGCAATTCAAGCGGAAATGCCAATGCCGCACACGCCACCTCCGCTGCTGCCACCTTAGACATTGGTATAGAAGACATTTACCGTGGGCTAAAAACGGTGCGCCTGCCGACGGGAGACAGTGTGCAAATCCGCATTCCACCTGACATCTCCGAAGACAAAAGAATCCGCATTCCCGGAAAAGGCGCACACGGAGCCGATGTATTTTTAAAAGTTAAGCTGACGGAACACCCCCTCTACCGACGCGAAGGCAGCCACATTTACCTCGACTTACCGATTGCACCGTGGGAAGCCGCACTCGGCGAAACCGTCACCGTCAAAACACTGGCGGGTAAAATAAGCTTAAAAATCCCACCCGGCTCGCAATCCGGCAGGAAAATGCGCCTGAAAGGACGCGGCCTTGCAGGACAAGAAGCTGGCGATTTGTATATCGTGCTACAAGTTAGTACCCCGCCTGCTGATACGGCGGAACAAAAAGAGTATTATGCGAAAATGAAAACGCTGTTCACTTGGAACCCCCGACAGCACCTCACTTGACAAGGAACCTTATCCTCGGATAACTGTCTGAAAACATTGAATACTCCACACCGAGAAAAGTAGAAATGGCTATGTTACCCCTCACGTCCAAGATAGTTTTATTGGCTGCCTTTATCCTGCCGATTGCTGCACCCAGTGCGGTATCTGGCGCGTTGCCGACTGAAATTAATGGGCAAGCATTGCCGTCACTGGCCACGATGCTGGAGAAAGTTACCCCGGCCGTCGTAAACATTGCCACCGAAGGCCGCCAACCAATTGACGATTCCTTGCTGAACGATCCTTTCTTCAAACGCTTTTTCGGGGATGCCCCTCCGGGCGAGCGGCGCATCAACGGCACAGGTTCCGGCGTGATTATTCACGCACAACGTGGTCACATACTCACCAATTCCCACGTGGTTGAAAGTGCCGACGCGATTCACGTTACCCTGAAAGATGGGCGCAAATACCTCGCAGAAGTGGTGGGAATCGATCCGCGTGCTGACTTAGCGGTGCTACAAATTCCATCGGAACGCTTAACCGCCATGCGCTTTGGCGACTCCGACCGTTTGCGAGTAGGGGATTTCGTGGTAGCAATCGGCAACCCTTACAGCATTGGTCAAACGGTAACGTCGGGCATCATCAGCGCCTTGCACCGCAACCCCGGCATCAGCGAGTACGAGAACTTTATTCAAACAGATGCACCGATTAACCTAGGCAATTCGGGCGGCCCATTGGTTAATTTAAATGGCGAACTGATCGGCATTAACACCGCTATTCTTGGTGATCAAGCGGGTGGCAATTTGGGCATTGGCTTCGCGGTTCCGATCAATACCGCTGCGGGCGTTATCACCCAAATTGTTCAATACGGCAATGTTGAGCGTGGTCAATTGGGGGTTGAAGTACAAGACATTGATACCGCAATGGCGCGTGACTTTGGCATCAAACCTAACGAAGGCGCGATTATCAACCAAGTTCTGGTGGGGTCTCCTGCTGAAAAAGCCGGTGTCGAAGCCGGTGACATCGTGGTAAAAATGAATAATAAAAATGTTCAGGGTGCAGTTGATGTCAAAAACATAATCGGCGATTTGCGAGTAGGCACAGAAGTCAACATGACGTTGTTACGTGCGGGTCGCCCAAGGAATATCACGGTCATTATTGAACCGTCCAAGGCAGAGAAGTCTGCCGCTCCTGCTCGCACTGACAATCTGCGCAATGCAGTGGCTCAACCTTTCTGGGAAAAAGAATTGCGTTAATAGGTGGACACACACCCATCACTAGGGATTCATTTCTCATTAAAGTATTTTATTTTTATAACAGGCAGGAATGCGTTACTATCTTAGTAGATTTAAGATATATTTAATTTATTAAAAGTTTCCGTGAAATATCAAGAAACATGCTGAATGATGCTTAAGCCCGGCATCGGTGTTTCTTGTTTACGGACACAGGTTTGGTTTCCCCAATCCAGACCTGTTCGTTAAACCCCGGCTTTTTAGACCCCCTGTTTGGCCGGGGTTCCTTTTTCTTACTAGGAAGAGGATACCCCTAGGGAAATGAACTCATCCTGAACACTTCACCCCCCCTTCCCCAACCATTTGTCCAAAGTATCCCAACACTCATCCAGTCCCTGCTTGCTAAGCGCGGAAAATGTTTGTACCGAAGCCATGCCGTAATCCGCTAAAGTTTTGCGTACTTGCAACAACACATTCATTCCCGCCCCGCGTGTCAACTTGTCCGATTTGTTGAGCAGCACATGCACCGGCAACATTCTATTGCGTGCCCAGCGCAACATCGCCTGATCGTAATCGGTCATCGGGTGGCGAATATCCATCACCAACACCATCCCGCGTAAGGTATTTCGCTGTGTCAAATACGATTCGATGAACTTCTGCCATTCTAGTTTCACGGCTTCCGGTACTTTGGCGTAGCCGTAACCGGGCAAATCCACCAAAAAATGCGCGTCGGGTAACTGAAAAAAGTTGATCAACTGGGTTCTGCCGGGCGTTTTACTGGTTCTTGCCAACGACTTTTGCGAGCATACGCGATTGATTACGCTAGATTTTCCGGCATTAGAACGCCCAGCAAAGGCAATTTCTAAACCGCCCTCAGCAGGCAGCGTTTTGTGGGTAGTGGCACTTTGCAAAAAAGTAGCCTGTTGGTAATAGCTGTTCATAACGTTAGCGTTCTCTAATATTTTTTGCGGAATACAAGCAGAATATGTTGTACAATTCATTCGTTTTTTTCAGAATACCTTTTCCGCCACCGCGAAAAGGGAGACACTGGGAAAGCTGTAGAGCGTGTGGATATGGTATGCCTGCGTCAGGTTGGGTGCAGATTAAGATGCACTCGGTATGATTGCAAGCAATTGCCACAACCGCGAGAAGACGGTTAGGCAACGTGTGGCATTCAGTGAACATGGGGAGTCACCGGGTGTTGTGCAAAAACATGACAGATTTTGTAGATATTAGGAGCACTTCGATTATGAAAAAAGTACTCATGCTTGTACTGAGTAGCTTGGCTGTCAGTATCGCTACTTCTGCTTGGGCAGAAGGTGGCAATGCTGAAGCAGGCAAAACCAAATCCGCGACATGCGTAGCCTGCCACGGTGCAGACGGCAACAGCGTTAATCCTGAATGGCCTAAACTGGCAGGTCAACACCCAAGCTACATTTTGAAGCAGTTAATGAACTTCAAACACGATGAGCGGGTCAACGCGCTGATGACGCCAATGGCAAAGCCTTTGAGCGATCAAGACATGGCTGACTTGGCGGCTTACTTCTCTTCTCAGGTGAAGAAACCCGGCGAAGCAGACAAAACCAAAGTCGCACTGGGTGAGCAGATTTACAAAGGTGGTAACAATGCCACTGGTGTTGCTGCTTGTGCTGCTTGCCACGGCCCGAACGGTGCTGGCAACCCTGCGGCTAACTTCCCGGCGATCAACGGTCAACACGCGTCTTACATCAAGCTTCAGTTGAACAATTTCCATAAAACTGAACGCGCCAATGACCCTGGCAAAATGATGCGCAATATCGCCGCAGGCATGACAGATGCCGAGATTGAAGCAGTCGCGGAGTACATGGCTGGCTTGCAGTAATGGCATTACCATTCGGTAATATTTTACTGTAGAACAAGGGGTGGCTTTTGCCACCCTTTGTTGTTTTAATCTGTTCATTCTGTCAAGACGATTTTGTGGTATGAGAAACTCGCCAAGCTCCAACGCACGCCTTATTAGTTTTCTGGGTTCGATGAATTTAGCCATCAGTTTGCTGGTGGTAGTTGCTATCGCCTCGGTGATTGGCACTGTACTGCAACAGAACCAACCCTACACCAGTTATCAAATAAAATTCGGCCCTTTCTGGTTCGATTTATTTAAATCACTGGAATTATACGATGTTTATTCAGCATTGTGGTTTTTGGCTATCTTGGCTTTTTTGGTGGTTTCAATTGCCACCTGTGTGGGGCGTAACACGCCCGACATTATCCGCGAATTGCGGCATTTTCGCGAAAATGTGCAGGAAAAATCCCTGCGTGCCATGAAACATCAAGCAGCTCTGAGCAGCGTGCAAGATGCTGACGCCACGCAAGCATTAGCCATTCGAATTTTGCAGGCGCAAGGCTTCAAAACGCGTCAAAAAGTAACGGAAGATCACACCGTTGTGGCAGGTATGAAAGGCGGTGCTAACCACTGGGGTTACTGGCTGACGCACCTTGGTATGATTGTGATTTTTCTTGGCGGTTTGATGGATAGCCGTCTGCCCATTATGATTGCGGAATGGCAGGGCAATCTGAAGCCTGAAACCCGCAATATTCCTGCATCTGAAGTTCCTGCCGTCAGTCAACTGTCGGACAGCAGTTTTTCATACCGTGGTTCTGTCGATATACCGGAAGGCAATCGCGCCAATATTATTTTCCAGCCGGTACGGGATGGCTATTTAGTGCAACACCTGCCGTTTGAGGTGGAAGTCAAAGAATTCCGGGTTGAACATTACAGCACGGGGCAGCCTAAGTCGTTCGAGAGCGACATTGTAATCCATGACAAAGCGCTGAATGCACCGCTGGAAACCACGATTTCGGTTAATCATCCGCTGGTGCATAACGGCGTCGCGATTTATCAAGCAAACTTTGGTGATGGCGGCTCTGAACTCAAGTTGCGATTGAATTCACTGGATAATCGCTATGCCTCGCAGGATGTGGATGGCAAAGTTTTCCGTGATTACACGCTCACCAGTTCCGATCAGCAATATAAGTTAGAGATTAACGATTTCCGCCTCTTCAACATCAATGACATGGAAGACGAAACTGGCAAAATCGACAAAAAGAACGTGGGCCCTAGCGTTACGTTCAAATTGCGTGACGCTACCGGGCAGGCGCTGGAATACCAAAATTACATGAACCCCTTAAACATCAAGGGGCAAAATTATTACATCAGTGGGGTACGCGCCACGCCGAACGAACCTTTCCGTTATTTGCACATCCCGGTTGACCCGAAAGGTGGCATGGAACGCTTTATGCGGTTTTTGTCCAATGTAAAAAATACTGAATTGGTGAAACAATCGGCTCTTCAGACCACGCGTAACTCGATGCAACAAACTACCGTTGCTGACCCGGCGGTTGAAAATCAAATTGTGGAGTCGATGCAACGCCTCACAGCACAATTTGTGACCAAAGGGTCTGAAGGCATTATGCAAGAGATTGCGGCAAAATTCCCGCAAGACAAGCAGCAAAGCGCCGCCGAAGCTTTCATGAAGGTGCTGAACGCTTCCTTGCGTGAGGTTTACAAAGAAACCCTCAAGCAAGAAGGGGTGACGACAGAGCCTACGGAGCAGGATTGGTTGTTCTTTGACGATAGCTTGTTGGCGATGGATAAACTGCCTGCTTACGGTTCGCCGTGGATAATTCACATGAGCAGTTTTAAGCAGATTGAAGCGTCTGGTCTGCAAATCACGCGCTCGCCCGGCAAAGACGTGGTTTACTTCGGTAGTCTCATGCTAACAATAGGGGTATTTCTCCTGTTTTACGTGGCGCATCGTAGAATATGGGTATGGATTAAACCGCTGGGCAATAACCAAGCGGAAATCGTGGTGGCCGGTAGCAGTAATCGCAATCAGCCAGAATTTGAGCGTTATTTCCAACAGTTGCAGGATTTGTTCCAGCAAGTGATGAAACAAGAGGTGAAACATGTCAACTCCCCAACAAACCATTGATTCTCTTATTGATCAACCCAGTCTATTTCAGCAATTGCGCTTGTCGGATTGGTTGTGGGCAGCGCTAGTCATCGCTGCCAGTGTCTGGGTATTCTTCCAATACGGCAGTGTGATGGATGAATACGAAATCGGCATTCTCGCGCTCACCACACCGTCTTTGATAGGCTTGGGTTGGTACTGGAAAGCTTTTCGCCCCTACACTATCGCTGTCGCCTTGTTAAGCTTGCTGGGTATTTGGTTGTATGCCGGTAATTACGCCAATGCGGAGCAAGTTTTTGGCTTGAAATTTCTAGTATCCAGCCAATCTGCCGTGATGTGGATGAGCGCTTTGTTTGTAATGGCGACCGTGACTTACTTCGCTGGGCTGTTCGCCAACAATGCGTTCACCTTGAAAACCGCGTCTTCCATGACGTGGGTAGCCTTGGTGATGGGTTTGACGGGGCTGATGGTACGCTGGTATGAGTCTTATTTGATCGATCCTGAGTTCGGTCACATTCCGGTGAGTAATTTGTACGAAGTCTTTATTCTGTTCAGCATTATCACCGGCTTGCTATACATGTTCTATGAGGGCAAGTATAAAAATCGTTCGCTCGGCGGCTTTGTGTTGTTGGTGATCAGTGCGGCTGTTGCTTTCTTGCTGTGGTACAGCTATGCCAAAGGTGCGCATGAAATTCAACCATTAGTACCTGCATTGAAAAGCTACTGGATGAAAATTCACGTACCGGCTAACTTCATTGGCTACGGTTCATTTGCTTTGGCAGCGATGACCAGCGTCGCTTACTTATTGAAACATCACGGGCAAAAAAGTAATGCCAATGGCTTAATGGCAACTCGCTTGCCGCCATTGGAAATGCTCGATGATATAACTTACAAAGCCATTGCATTAGGTTTCGCGTTTTTCACCATTGCGACCATCCTCGGTGCAATGTGGGCGGCTGAAGCGTGGGGCGGTTACTGGTCATGGGACCCGAAAGAAACTTGGGCATTAATCGTCTGGTTAAACTATGCTGCATGGCTGCATTTACGCTTCTCAAAAGGTTGGCGTGGTACCCCCATGGCTTGGTGGGCGATTGTTGGTTTATTCGTCACGTTGTTTGCGTTCCTCGGAGTGAATATGTTCCTCTCTGGCCTGCATTCTTACGGTGAACTTTAAGCACCACACCTTCTCTAAATAGGGCGAGTTACATAAGCAAGTAACTAATTAATAGTATTTTTAATAAACACAAAAGGGAGATAATAAACCAATGAAACGCACATTAAGCCACACCCTCGGCTTTATGATGGCAGCACTGTTTGCGCTGACGGGCTGTATTCCCGAAGCCAGTCAAGCGCAAGAGTTCAAGGAAGGTACGCATTACGTTACCTTATCACCGACCATTCCCACGCAAGCCCCTGAGGGAAAAGTCGAAGTCGTTGATTTATTCTGGTACGGCTGCCCGCATTGCTATTCGCTGGAACCCACAATTGAGAAGTTCCTCAGCCAAAAGCCTGACAATGTGGTCTTTCAACGTGTGCCTGCTACCCTCAGCCCACGTTGGGAATACCACGCCAAATTGTTCTATGTTGGGCAAATGCTTGATACCGATGGCAGCAAAAATATTCATATAAAAATCTTTGAAGCCTTACAAAAACAGCGCCGTAGAATTAACGATGATGACGCCATGATTCGCTTTTTCAGTGAATTAGGCTTTACGGAGGAGCAGGTGAAGGGCGCATTAAACTCAATGGAAATGAAGACCATGATGGCTCGCGCCAAAGAAGTGGGTGAAAAATCCAAAGCTGATTCCGTGCCAGTTATCATTGTGAATGGCAAATATCGCACTAGCCCTAGCATGGTTGGCAGTGAAGAAACTTTATTGCAAGTTGTTGATTACTTAGTGAAACGCGAGTCCAACTAAGTGTAGGAGAGTAAAATGCGCAAACTCAGTCTGTTGGATAATATTCTAGCCGAAGTCGACCAGTCGTTGCGTGTGGTTCACGCCACCGCACCGACAACAGAACGCCCCAATCCAGCGACGGGTATGCCTGAAACGGCTCCGCTCAATGAAGACGAGCACGCACTGATCGCCAGACTGATGCGCATTAACCATGCCGGTGAAGTGTCTGCCCAAGGTTTATACCGGGGGCAGGCATTAACGGCTAACCGCGCAGACATCCGTGAGCAGATGGAACGCGCTGCCATGGAAGAAAATGATCACCTGAACTGGACAGAAAAACGCCTGCACGAGCTGGGCGGACGCAAAAGCCTGCTGAACCCGCTGTTCTACTGGGGTTCATTCACCATCGGCGCCGTTGCAGGCAAAATTGGTGACAAATGGAGTTTGGGTTTTGTCAAAGAAACCGAAGATCAAGTTGTTAAACATTTGGAAGACCACATTAAGCGCCTCCCTCCACACGCCTTGTCCGACATGGCTATTCTGCAAAAAATGAAAGCCGACGAACAACACCATGCTGAAGTGGCGATGCAAGCCGGTGGTGCTAAATTGCCATTTCTCGCACGCAAATTACTGATGCCGCTGCTGTCCAAAACAATGACAAAAAGCGCCTACTACGTTTAAGTTTGCGCCCAAATGACGTTGGAATAATGCAGGCGTTGCGCGAGACAATCGCACAATGCGTGAGCCAAGTCTGCTAAAGGTTGCTGTACGCCTAAATCTTCGCACTGCGTCACCTGCAAGCCCGCGTAACCACACGGGTTAATGCGCTAAAAGGGTTCTAAATCCATCGCTACATTCAAACTCAAACCGTGGTAAGTGCAGCCTTTGGAAATGCGCAGACCTAACGCCGCAATTTTGCGCCCCGCCACATAAACCCCCGGCGCCTCTCTATCCCCTAAAGCGGTAATGCCATAATGCGCCAGCAAGTCGATTACCGCTTGCTCAATCGCTGTCACCAACTCGCGCACCCCCAACGCTTTACGGCGAATATCCAACAACAGATAAGCCACCAATTGCCCAGGGCCGTGATACGTCACCTGCCCACCGCGATCAATTGGAATCACGGGAATATCACCGGGCGCTAACACATGCGCCATTTTGCCATTACGCCCCAAAGTGAAAACAGGAGGATGCTGTACCAACCAAATTTCATCGGGCGTATCCGCTACACGCTGCTGGGTAAATGCCTGCATTTGCTGCCAAACCGCAACATACTCCAGCAGCCCTAGTTGACGAATGGATAAGGTTGTCGTTAAAGCAGCGGCGCTTACAACGCCCACAACACCAACTCACAGGCTTTTAAATCCTGATACACCGCATCAATTTGCTGCTTACTGGTTGCCCGCAACTTCACGGTCAAGCTGTGGTATTTACCCGCCGAACTGTCACGGCGCTGTACATGCGCTTCGGGGTCAAAATCGTTGTCATGGCGGCATACGATTTCACAAATGCGCACGTGAAATTCCGCGTCTGCCCGCCCCACTATTTTGATGGGGAAATCACAGGGAAATTCCAGTATTAACTCTTCCTGCTGTCCGAAACGTTCCACCGCTCACCTCACGCTTGCGCTATCAATCCGCGAACAACTTCTGGATACCATCCATCACCTGCCGCCACCAGCCGCCCTCACTGACATCTTCCAACGCCAATAAGGGGGTTTCCTTGACGACTTTGCCTAATTCCTGATCCGTAATAATCACTTTGCCCAGTGCGTCACCGCGTTTAATGGGGGCGTCAATGCCTTTATCAAGCTGTATGCCGCCTTTCAATTGGTCATAGCGGCCTTTCACGATGCTCACAAACAAATCATCCACCACCCCGGCAGGCACTTGCGTGGTTTCACCCTTCCAGACGCGCACGTTATCGAGCACCGCGCCCGCACCGTACAACTTGTGCGTTTCAAACGTGCGGAAACCGTATTCCAACAATTGCTGACTCACGTTAGCACGGGCTTCTTCACTTTTGGTACCCAATACCACTGAAATCAAGCGCATGGTGTCACGCTTAGCGGAAGCCACCAAACAATAACCCGCCGACTCGGTATGCCCGGTTTTCAAGCCATCCACCGTGGCATCGCGCCACAATAAGCGATTGCGGTTTTGCTGCTTAATATTGTTGTAGCTGAATTCTTTCTGCGCATACAGCTTGTAATACTCTGGGAAATCATTCACCAACGCTTCGACTAACCGCACAATGTCACGCGCCGTGGTGTAGTGATCGTTGGCAGGCCAGCCAGTAACATTCATGTAACGGGTATCTTGCATCCCCAACTCCAGCGCGGTTTGATTCATGCGCTGTACAAACACTTCTTCACTGCCCGCCACGTGCTCCGCTAGCGCCATCGCCGCATCGTTGCCGGATTGAATAATCATGCCTTTAAGCAATTTCTCAAACGGTACTTTTTTTCCCAGCTCAACAAACATGCGCGAGCCTTCCATTTTCCACGCTTTTTCGCTGATGAGCACTTCATCTTCCAGCTTCACCTTGCCCTTGCCCAAATCCTGATAGATCAGATAAGCGGTCATCAGCTTGGTGATACTGGCTGGCTCCACGCGCATTCCGGGGTTAATGCCCGCCAGCTCTTCACCGCTTTGGAAATCGACCAGCAAATAGCTCTTCGCCTCAATTTCGGGGACACCGGGTGCCATCGCAATAATTTCCGGCGGAATATTCGGATCATTATACGGCGCAGTCGACATATCTTTAGGAGCCGGTTCGCCCGTACTCGGCGCAGCCGACTCAGGGGCAGCCATCACGATGCCGCCAGCCAGCAACCCTGCTAACAATAACGGTTTAAGAATCCTTATAAACATTAACAATCCTTTTACTGAATTACTTACCAGCAACCACCTTGAAATTCGCCAAGCCATTACTTTGCAGTATATCTTTCACGTTATCAATTTGATCTTGGTTGTATAAAGGTCCAACCCGAACCTGATACATTTCGCGACCTTCTTGTTGCGCGGTCGCCATTTCTGTTTTCGCCAGCCCAACCGAAGTCAGACGCACAAACATATCCAGCGAAGTATTGCGATCCGGCCACGTACCGGCGATCACATAATAAGGCTTGGACTTATCCACCGGCTCCGCTGTTTTAGCCAGTGGCGGCAGCGCGTTAGGCTTAGCGGTAGCGGCCTGAAGTTCCGGCGGTAATTGTTCAGGCGGAATAGCAGCCACCTCAACCGGCGCACCGCTTTTCGCCTTAATCCCCAACGCATTTGCGGCAGCAAACGATAGCTGAATTAAATCGCCGCTCTCAAACGGGCCACGATCATTAATACGCACAATAATGTGCTGACCATTTTGTTGATTAGTCACTTTAGCAAAACTGGGCAAAGGCAACGTGCGGTGTGCCGCAGAATAGCTATACATGTCAAACACTTCACAACCAGCGGTCGCAGTGCCTTGGTATTCTGCGCCGTACCACGCTGCCGTGCCTTTCTCGGCATAACCAGCCGCCGAATCAAGCACTTGGTATGTTTTGCCTTCGATTGTGTAAGCGGGATCATTGCCACACGGCGCACGATCTCCAGCATTCGACCCGGCTGGAAGCGGTAGCGCACTGACCGCTTCTTTTTTAGCACCATTGCCGCTGCAAGCCATCAACCCCATAGTCATGGAAGCCAATAAGACTCCCGAAAATCGCCAGTTTATTGTCATCGTATTGTCCAGCTTCTTATCATTGCCCACTGAAAAAACCAATCCACGCAATGATGCGTGGATCATGCCACTATTATTATCACTACCGTCATCAAAAACCAAACTTACGCTTACGGATTTCCTGCGCAAGCTGATGCACCGCCATCGCGTATTTTACACTGGGATTATAACGGGTAATGGCATAGAAATTATCCCCGCCTACCCAGTATTCATCCGTAGTGCCTTCCAGTTTAATCAAACTCACTTTAGCCGAATTAATAGCCCCCTGCGGCCTTACCCCTTTCGCGGCCAAATCAGCCAAAGTACGCGAAGGTTTTTTCGGACTGGTTTCGGCAATACTAGCATAGCCACCACCCGAAACATAAGCCGGAACTGCCACCCCTGTTCCGCGTTTCCAGCCATTTTTTGCAAAATAATTCGCGACACTGGGGATAGCATCTTGCGGACTCCACAAATCACGCTTGCCATCGCGGTTGCCATCAACCGCGTAACTGCGGTAGCTGCTGGAGATAAATTGCCCTAGCCCCATCGCTCCGGCATAAGACCCGTTGAAAATTTGGGGGCGTACTTTTTCTTCACGCGACAACAGCAAAAACTGTTCCAGTTCTTTCTGATAAAAACTGGCACGACGCGGGAAATCAAAGCCTAATGTTGTCAATGCTTGCAAGGTATTGTGCTTGCCAGTATTTTTACCGTACTGCGTTTCCACCCCAATAATTGCCACCAAATACTCCGTATCCACCCCGTATTGGCGCGTCGCCGCATCCAACAGAGCAGCGTTGCGGTTCCAAAAATCCACCCCGCCGCTAATGCGCTCTTCGGTCAAGAAAATGGGGCGATAGGCACGCCATACCTGCCCTTCCGTCGGTGCGCCTGCCTTGGTCAACGCCTCTTTATCCCGTTGCACCCCAGAAAACGTCTGTTCCAAAAACGCAATGTCAAAACCGTGTTGGTTATTCATTTTCCCAATGAATTGGCGCATCGCGGGGTAATTGGCGTAGTCGCCACGCAATCCGGCAGGCGTATTCACCGGCTGGCGAGGTGTTGTCGAAATCGGAGGCTGCTGCTGAGCAGGGATATTGCCCCCCATCGGCGGTGTCACTACCGTCTGCCTAATCACGCTGGAAGGTGAACCGTTTTGCTGTTGGCTAGACGGCGCATTCGCAACAGGTGGCGCGAATACCCACGGCCATTGTGGGCTCGCCGCGCAGCCCCCTAACACCCCGCCGATTAATACCACGCTCACCAGCTTACCCAGTGATTTATGCCTTTGAACAGAATCGTGCATGATTTTCATAGCCTCCGTCTCCAAACTGCTGGGGGGAAAGCATGAAAATCCGTTTTCAGCCATCCCATTGATAAATGCGTTTACGTTTCTTCATTCCCATAATGATACCGAAGGCCATCATCAGCGTAACCACCGAGGTTCCCCCGTAGCTCACTAAAGGCAGTGGCACTCCCACCACCGGCAGCATTCCGCTGACCATGCCGGTATTCACAAACAGGTAAAAGAAGAATGACACACTCAAACTGCCGCCCAGTAGACGTGCAAAAGTATCTTCGCCTTTACTGGCTAAATATAAGCCTCGCCAGATAATAAACAGGTACAAGCCCATTAAAATCAAATTACCGACTAAGCCGAATTCTTCACCAAAAACCGCAAAAATGAAGTCTGTGTGCCGTTCGGGTAGGAAGTCCAGATGCGCCTGATCGCCTTGCATCCAACCTTTTCCATACGCCCCACCCGAACCAATCGCAATTTTTGACTGATAAATATGGTATCCAGTTCCCAACAAATCCGATTCTGGATTCAAAAGTGTATCAACTCGCTTGCGTTGGTAATCGTGCATCCCAAAAAAGTACAACAACGGTGCGGCGATCGTGACAAAAGCAACCGCCCCGCCAATCAACCACCAGGACATCCCCGCCAGATAAATCACAAAAAAACCTGACGTCGCAATTAACAAAGCGGTTCCCAAATCCGGTTGCTTCATCACCAATAGCATGGGTACCAATACCAATATCAGCGCAATCACAATATCAACAAAACGTGGTGGTAACGGTTTCTCAGAAAAGTAATACGCCACCATCATCGGTACCGCCAATTTCATGATTTCCGCAGGCTGTACGTCAACGCCAATGTACAACCATCGGGTCGCTCCTTTTTTAGTGACGCCGATAATCAACACCAAAATCAGCAATACAACCCCAATCCCGTACAACCAGATCGACCACTGCCGCAAGGTTTTGCTGGAAATTTGCGAAAACAGCACCAGCAAACCCAAGCCAATCGAAAAGTGCACCATTTGGCGTTGCACCTGCTCCATATTGCCATCGCTGGCGCTGTAGAGCGTCGCCAAGCCCAGAAAGACCAATAACGACAAAACCGCCAGCAATACCGCATCCACGCGTTGTAGCGCCACAATCAACCACGAAGGCAACAAACTGTTAATCACCGTCTACCTCCTGTTTTTTTCTTCTTGGCGGGTTTTTTTTCAGCTTCGGCAGGTGGTATCGCCACGGTTTCCTGATGCGCCACCTCACCGGCGGGCTTTAACATATTTTCACCGTACTGCTGGAGCAAATACGCATCCATTAATTTACGTGCCAACGGTGCAGCCGTCGCGCCGCCGCCGCCCATCGCATTTTCCATGATCACCGCGACCGCAATTTTGGGATTATCCGCAGGTGCAAACCCCACAAACAACGCATGGTCACGCAAACGCTTGGCAATGCGCCCGGCATTGTATTTCCCGCCCGCCAAACCGAATACCTGCGCCGTACCTGTCTTACCGGCAATGCGGTAATCCGCGCCCGCGCCCGCCGCCCGTGCCGTACCGCCAGGGCGCATCACGTTTTCCATCCCCTGAATGGTCAGCGACCAATAGTTATCCTTCGCCTCAACGCTCGGAAACGGCTCCGGCTTAAGAATACTCTCTTCCTGATTACGCG
The DNA here is from genome assembly GCA_022828425.1 of Candidatus Thiothrix sulfatifontis. Classification (NCBI taxonomy): domain Bacteria; kingdom Pseudomonadati; phylum Pseudomonadota; class Gammaproteobacteria; order Thiotrichales; family Thiotrichaceae; genus Thiothrix; species Candidatus Thiothrix sulfatifontis. The sequence continues at coordinate 1,011,237 of CP094685.1, read as the reverse complement.
CAGTGCGCACCCCACGCAGCACGTGCGGCTTCAAACGCACCCCACGATTCGCCATGATGGTGGTGGCATGAGCCAATTGCAGTGGCGTTGCCAACCAATACCCTTGCCCAATCCCAATGTTGACTGTATCCCCTGGAAACCAACTGCGCTTGTGGCGCTTTTCCTTCCACTCTTTGCTCGGCATTAACCCGGACGCTTCTGACGGCAAATCAATGCCGGTTTTTTCACCAAAACCGAAACGCTTCATGGCAGTGGAAAAGCGGTCAATTCCCATCCGGTACGCCAAATCGTAAAAATAAGTGTCACACGATTGCTGAATCGCGTATTTCAAATCCACTGAACCGTGCCCGCGCTTGTTCCAACACCGAAACGCATGTTTCTGGCCTTGCAAACGAAAGAAACCGGGGTCATACACCCGACTGCCAGGCGTAATAACACCCTCAATCAAGCCCGCCACCCCCACCATCGGCTTAATGGTCGAGCCGGGTGGATACGTGCCTTGCAAGGCGCGGTTAAACAAAGGGCGACCGGGGTCTTCACGCAACGTGCTGTAATCTTTCTGCGAAATGCCATTAATAAACAAATTGGGGTCAAACGTCGGCACACTTGCCAAAGCGAGCACTTCACCATTGCTGGGATCCATGGCTACGATAGCGCCGCGCTCATTTTTTAATAATTTTTCAGCAAAAATTTGCAGGTTAATATCCAGCCCAAGGAATAACTCTTGACCACCGATCGGATCTTTTTTATTCAAGACTTTTTGCTGCTTGCCGTGGGCGTCCACCTCGATCAACTGATAGCCCGCTTGACCGTGTAAACGTGCTTCGTGTGAGGCTTCAATGCCTGTTTTGCCGATGTGAGTGGTACCGATGTATTCATCTTTATTGAGTTTTCCCAAATCACTGGCGTCAATACGTCCCACGTAACCGATGACGTGGCTGGCAGTTTCGACCAGAGGGTAATAGCGCTCCATGCGCTTTTCCACCCGTGCACCGCGAAAACGCGGACCGTTTACCGCTAAGATGGCCTGTTCTTCCTCGGTCAAATTGCCTCGAATGAGAATAGGCTGGTATTTGAAATTGCGGGCTTGTGTTTTGAATAAGCGTATGTCTTTTTCCGCCAAGGGAATAACCGTGCCCAAACGTTCCACGAACATGTCGACATCGGCTAACGAAGATTTGCCATCAGCATTTTCATCACCGATATTATCGCGCACCACTTCAAGCACGTATTGCGTATGGCTGTCGGCTAACAGCACACCGTTACGGTCATAAATTTGACCACGGTTAGGCGGAATGGGAATGCGTTTCTGGTAATGCTGGCGGGAAAGCTCAGAATATTTGTTGTGCTCGGAGACTTGGAGCTGGTAAACCCTCCCCAAGATCCCCAACAGGGCAAACAATATAAAAATGCCCGCGACCATAGCCCGCACGTTGAACATGTGCTGCTCATCACGTTCTAATTTGATTGGTCTATCGCTCATACCTTCGCGAGCATCCTGTCTGCCCTAACTAAAATCGGGCGACTATAACAGATTAACGGCTTAAGAAAACGGAATCTCGTCAGGTTGCTCGGTATTATAGCGCTCAATGCTCTTCATGATTTCTTGCTGCGCTTCTTCGAGACCTGCCCAGCCTTCCACCTTGACCCATTTGTCAGCATCCAGCTCTTTATAACGCTCAAAGAAGTGCTGAATTTGGCTCAACAACAATTGCGGCAGTTGGTCATAAGAGTGAATATCACGGTACCCAGAAGACAGCTTGTGTGCCGGAACCGCTACAATTTTAGCATCAATACCGGACTCATCCGACATTTTCAACATACCCACTGGGCGCACCGGAATCACACAACCGTGCATCAAGGGCGTAGGCGTGACCACCAACACATCGGTAGGGTCGCCATCTTCTGCCAAAGTATGCGGAATAAAGCCATAATTTGCCGGGTAAAACATCGGGGTAGACAGGAAACGGTCAACGAATAACGCCCCACTCGCCTTGTCCAATTCATACTTCACGGGGGTAGACAATGCCGGGATTTCAATAATCACATTGACGGAATGGGGTACGTCATTCCCGACAGGAACTTTATCAATATTCATGGTTTACTCTACTCTTGTGTAAAAATCACGGTATTATAACGCCTGTTAGCGATTCCCACAGCAACTAACCACGATTACTTGTCGACAATTTCAAGAGAACAGCATGGCACATTCATTACGCGACCAACTCCTCAAAGCCGGGTTAGTCACCGAAGAACAGCTTGAAAAAGCGAATCAACCTAAACCTGCCCCTCGGCAGCAGTCGCAACCGCGCAACCAAGCCCCGCGCCGCGACAACCGACCTGCTGTGCCGGTAGAAAAACCACCACGCCCCGCCATCAAAGCGCCACGCCCAACGCCCAAAGAAAAAAGCGACCTTGAACAATTTTACGCAGCCCGCGCCAAAACCGAACGCGAAGAGCGCGAACAAGCCGAACAGCGCCAACGCGAAATCGCCGCCCGCCGCAAACAAACCCGCGAACAAGTTGCCGCGCTCATCAGCGCCAACCTACAGAATGTCGACGATGCTGACATTCGCTACAATTTTGTGGTCGGCGAAAACATCAAATACCTCTACGTCACCGAAGCCCAACAGCAAGCCTTAGCCGCTGGCGAACTCGCTATTATTTTCCTTGGCGGCAAACGTTGCCTGATTCCGCTCGACATTGCGCAACAAATTTTAGCACTCGACCCCGACAAACTCATTGTCATCAATAGCCCCGAAGAACCCAGTGAAGCGCCAGAATCAGCCGCTTAAACCATCGCCAGCGCTTGCTTGTATAACTGGTTTTTCGGCAATCCGGTCAAACGGGCAGCAATCGCGGCTGCCTGTTTCACCGGCAACTCTTCCAACAACACCGCCAGAATACTGTCCGCACGCAAGGCACTGAGTTGTTCCTGATCTTCGTTTGCCACCTTACCCGCCACCACCACCACGAATTCACCGCGTGACATATTGGTATCGGTACTCAGTTGCGCGACTAATTCACCCGCGCTACCTCGGTAAATGCTTTCAAACAGCTTGGTCAATTCGCGCAATACCACCACCGGGCGCTCCTCACCCAAGGTGCTTGCCACGTCCGCCAGCATCTCGGCAATGCGGTGGCTGGATTCGTAAAACACCAAAGTGCGCGGTTCATCCTGTAAACTTTCCAGCCATTTGCGTCGCGACACCGCTTTTGCCGGTAAAAAACCTTCAAACACAAACCGATCCGTCGGCAACCCTGCCACCGACAACGCCGCAATCAAGGCACTTGCCCCCGGAATCGGCACGATTTTGCAGCCCGCATTCCCCAAGGCATGAACCAGCTTGTAACCGGGATCGCTGATCAACGGCGTACCCGCATCGCTGACCAACGCCAATTGCATTCCTTGTTCCAATTCGGCTTGGATACTGGCAACACGCCCCGCCTCATTGTAATCGTGCAAACTCGCCAACGACCCTTGAATGCCAAAATGGGTGAGCAAGCCACGGGTCACGCGGGTATCTTCCGCATAAATCTTATCCACTTCCGCCAAGATGCGTTTAGCACGTTCTGTCATATCCGCCAAATTACCGATAGGCGTTGCCACGCAATATAAAATGCCTTGTTTCATTCGATTCCCCAAACAACGAACCGCTACCTTACGCTAACAACGGCACAATCAGCAACGCGACAATATTAATGATTTTGATCAACGGGTTGATTGCCGGGCCTGCGGTATCCTTGTACGGGTCGCCGACGGTATCGCCGGTAACAGCGGCTTTGTGCGCCTCCGAACCTTTGCCACCGAAATGGCCTTCCTCGATGTATTTCTTGGCATTATCCCAAGCACCGCCGCCGGTTGTCATGGAAATTGCCACGAAAATCCCCGTCACAATGGTTCCCACCAACACCCCACCCAGTGCTTGTGCGCCCAAGGTCAGCCCCACAATCACCGGCACTGCCACCGGCAATAATGACGGCACAATCATTTCCTTAATCGCCGATTTGGTCAACATATCCACGCAAGTGCCGTATTCCGGCTTACCCGTGCCTTCCATAATGCCCGGAATCGTTTGGAATTGGCGACGCACTTCCACCACCACCGAACCTGCCGCACGCCCCACAGCCTCCATCGCCATTGCCCCAAACAAATACGGCACCATCCCGCCAATAAACAAACCGATAATGACCAAATGATTGGAAAGGTCAAAGGTCATGGCCGTCTGATGTGCCGCTGACAACGCATAAGTATAATCCGCAAACAACACCAAAGCCGCCAAGCCCGCTGAGCCAATCGCATAACCTTTGGTCACGGCTTTTGTGGTATTCCCCACCGCATCCAGCGGGTCAGTGATATTGCGAATATCATCTGGTAAACCCGCCATTTCCGCGATCCCACCCGCATTGTCAGTAATCGGGCCGTAAGCATCCAACGCCACCACAATCCCCGCCATTGACAGCATTGAGGTTGCTGCAATCGCAATCCCGTACAAACCCGCGAGTTCATAAGCACCCCAGATAGCCAAACACACCGCCAACACTGGCGCAGCCGTGGAACGCATCGACACCCCAAGACCCGCAATCACGTTAGTGCCATGCCCAGTGGTCGACGCTTGCGCAATATGCCGCACCGGGCTGTATTCGGTAGCAGTGTAATATTCCGTAATCCACACCATTGCCGCTGTCAACACCAAACCAATCACCGCCGAGCCGTACAACGCATTCACCGAATAATCCGGGTTATCCCCCATCATAATCACAGTGACAGGGTAGAAAAATATCAGTGACGCCCCACCTGCCACCGCCAAACCGCGATACAGCGCATTCATAATCTTGCCGCCGGTACGCGCTTTCACAAACATAGCGCCCAAAATCGACGCCAGAATGGAAAAGCCCCCCAACACCAGCGGGTACACAATCGCATTTTCCGAACCATTCATCAGCAAGCCGCCGAGCAACATGGTCGCAATAATCGTCACCGCGTAAGTTTCAAACAAATCCGCTGCCATCCCCGCGCAATCGCCAACGTTATCCCCCACATTATCCGCAATCACTGCCGGGTTACGTGGATCGTCTTCAGGAATTCCCGCTTCCACCTTGCCCACCAAATCCGCGCCAACATCCGCGCCCTTGGTGAAAATCCCACCGCCCAACCGCGCAAAAATCGAAATCAAGGAACCACCAAACGCCAAGCCCACTAAAGCATGAATCGCATCGGTCGATGACGTGCCGGTCATGGTCAGTGCCGCGTAATAACCCGCCACCCCCAACAACGCCAAGCCAACCACCAACATGCCGGTAATGGCTCCGCCTTTAAATGCCACATCCAAGGCCGCATTCAAACCGTCTTTGGCCGCTTCCGCCGTGCGCACATTTGCCCGCACCGACACATTCATGCCGATATAACCCGTCGCACCGGATAACACCGCACCTAGCGCAAAACCAATCGCAGTTTGCCAACCCAATGCAATGAAAATGACCGCAAACAGCAGAATTCCCACCACCGCAATCGTGGTGTATTGACGATTCAAATAGGCTTGCGCCCCCTCCTGAATAGCCTGTGCAATACGCCGCATTTCTGCGTTCCCTTCCGGGCGGGCGAGCACCCAGCGCGTCGTCAGTAAACCGTAAGTGAGCGCGGCAAGCGCACACACAATGGCAACAGCCAAACCTGTAGACATAAAACACCTCCTCTATTATTTACTTATGATCATCCCTAATAAGCATAGCTCCCGTTTCAGCACCTGACTCAAAATTAGCGCTCAACCTTAACCCCGAATAGAAAAAAACAGCGTACCCGCCACTGTAGAGTTAATGTTCTTAATGGAGTGTTGAATATGAAATATTTTCGATCGTTGCTGACCCTGTGCGTGTCGCTCGCCATGCTACCCAATTTGTCCAACGCTGAAGAAATTTTGCAAGTACCGGGAAAAATGTTTAACGCCGAACAGGAAAGCTTGCAAACATTCCCCCCCAGCTTGCGCTTGCCCCCGGTAACGATACCCAAACGTGCCGGGCGCAGTGCCACGGCAATCGCAGCACCCAGCGTGTCTGAGGTGGTATTGCCCGAACTTTCAGTGACGGAATTGCAACAAATGCAAGCTGCTGGGGAAGAGAAAAATACGCGAGTAGGGTTAGGGCGTGATTTGCCAGAAACGCTAAATGCAGTAAGCGCCTGGCAGTGGAATGCAGTGGCAGGCGGGATGGTTGCCCATATGAAGCTGACATCCACCAACGCCAAGCGGGTCAGGGTTTTACTGCGGATGGGTGAGTTACCGCAAGGAGCAGAATTGCGCTTTTATGCCCCACAAGACCTTGCTAACGTGATGGGGCCTTACGGTCATGCCGCGATGCAGACACAACCTAAAGATACTGACAATAAAACCCTGTTCTGGTCGCCCAGCATTGAAGGCGATACGCTGGGCATGGAAGTATTTTTACCGAATACCGCGCAAGTCAGCGACCTTGATATGCGCATTGAACGTCTATCCCATGTAGTAATCGACCCTATTTCCGGTGAAGTGCAAGAATCCTATTTAAAAGCAACCACACAAGCGGATACGTTTGCTTGCCAAATCGATGTGGCGTGTGAGGCATCACCTGGCTTGCAGATTCAGTCTAAAGCGGTAGCGGGCTATTTTTTCACAACGGAGTTGGGTGAAACCAGTTTCTGCACCGGAACCTTGCTGAACAATTATAGCGATGACGGCACGCCTTATTTTCTGACCGCCAATCATTGCATTAACGATGAAAAAAAATCTGCGAGCATGGAGTTTTCATGGTTTTTTGCCAGCAGCGGCTGTAATGCCAATGATGGCAACACATTAATAAAAAGAACGTATTTAGGCAGCCAATTGTTGGCAAAACGACCTGAGGCAGATTCTACGTTGCTGCAACTTAACCAAGCGCCACCGGCAGGCGTGGTGTTTTCGGGTTGGTCGGCGAATGGGATGCCACCAGCATCGGCAGTCGCTGGCATCCACCATTCAGGCTTTGCGTCCTTGGTATTGAATGCGGTAATTACATGGCCACAAAAATATTCCCAAGGTTATGTCATCGGTAATGGGCGCAATCCGTTAGATGAACAAACCACGACTACCCTGCCCTTTGATTCAGAAGGGGAATTCGCTTATGTACAATGGACCAAAGGCGTAGCGTTGGCGGGCGGCAGTGGTTCAGCCCTGTTGATGCAAGACAAGGGTAATTACTTCGTGACCGGCGTATTACTGGGTGGAAGCTCCTCCTGCGCTAATCCTACGGGAATTGACTATTACGGGCGTCTGGATAAATCATTTGCAACCTTTAAACCTTGGCTGACCAAGCGCCGCTAATACTTGTATCACCCACCGCATTGAACAGCTTAACTAGAGCTGTTCAATTTAAAGTTTCATCAAAACACTTACCCAGATTAAGAGGATATTCATAATGAAACGCGTCATGATAATTTCGGGATTGAGCCTGTTATTGGCATCTTGTGCATCCTTGGAACCGGAAGAATGTAAAACCGCCGATTGGGAACGCTTGGGTTATGCGGATGCGATGGCAGGACGTGACATCAGGTTGGCGGACTATAATAAAGACTGTGGCAAGATTGGTATCACGCCAAACGAGCAAGTTTATAAGCGGAGTTATGATCAAGGGGCAAAAGCATTCTGCACTTATGAAAACGGGAGGGAAGTCGGCAAGCGCGGCAGTTTCGATTCCAAAGTATGTGACAAACCGGGCTTAGCAGAACCGTTCAAGAAGGGTTACATTGAGGGATACGACTATTACTTGATACAGCAAAAATTGGCACATCAACAAAGTGAAATTCGCGAATTAGAAAAAAAGTTAAAAGAGCAGGAGAACGCAAACAAATCGAAGCAAACACCAGCACCGGAACAGCCACAAGAACCAGAGCAAAACCCAGTACCGGAGCAATCAAAAGAACTAGACAATTAACAACGGCTGTGTATCGTTGACCTAACCGTTTTTTACAACAGGGATGATGCCGCAATGGTCGCAACAAGTCCTTATCGAAAGTTTGTTGGCTTTATTCTTTTGCCACTGCTGATATTGTTAGTGGCAGGCTATTTCTACTGGGATAAAACTGCTCCAGTTGGAAAGCAGCCAATCAATATGCCAGATTTTGAAAACTGGTTGCAACAAAAACAGCATCGGCAAACGGTTGTTGATTACCAGCGGTTTCTGGATGCCAATGGTATGGGTAATGTCATGTAAATTTTGGTAAGGCAACACTTAACCCTATTTGTATCCTGTTAGCGTATAGCTATGCAAAGACAGTTTTTAATTAACTTAAAGGTATAGAAATATGAATAGGCACAAAGGTATCAAGCAATGGGGCAAATTGGCATTACTGTTGTTACTGGGAACACTCCCTGTGTTTGCAGCAGAAGGAGCAGGTAGCGAGTGGGAACAGCTCAATAAGCGAGGCATGGAATTGCTTGATGCAGGTCATTATGCGGATGGCGTCGTAATGACGAAAAAGGCACTTGAACTTGCCGAAAAAAATGTAGGAGTGGATCACCTTGATGTCGCCACGAGCTTGAATAACCTCGCAGTATTATACAAAACCCAAGGTCAGTACGCGCAAGCGGAACCGCTGTATCAACGTTCGTTGGCAATTTCTGAAAAAGCACTGGGGGTGGAGCATCCAGAAGTTGCCACGAATCTGAATAACCTTGCAGCACTGTATGATACCCAAGGTCAGTATGCGCGAGCAGAACCGCTGTACAAACGTTCGCTGGCGATTTACGAAAAGGCATTGGGGGAGGAGCATCCAAACGTTGCCAAGAGCTTGAATAACCTTGCAGTACTGTATGTCAACCAAGGTCAGTATGCCCAAGCGGAACCGTTGTACAAACGTTCGCTGGCGATTTACGAAAAGGCATTCGGGACGGATAATCTATATGTTGCCGCGAATTTGAACAATCTCGCATCACTGTATGACGCTCAAGGTCAGTACACACAGGCTGAACCGCTATACAAACGTTCGCTGGCGATTAATGAAAAAGCGCTAGGAAAGGATCACCCAGATGTTGCCACGAATTTAAACAATCTCGCGTTAATGTATTATGCCCAAGGTCAATACACGCGAGCCGAACCTCTACATAAACGTTCGTTGGCAATTTTTGAAAAGGCGCTCGGAGCGGAACATCCTAATGTTGCCACAAGCCTTGAAGGGTTGGCAAAACTCTACTCAAAAACCGACAAGGAAGATTTAGCCGTATCATTACAGAAGCGTGCCACTGCCATCCGCTCAATCAAACGCTAATACATTATCAATCCCAAGCGGCATGTAATTTTCGCCATATCAAATGAGGATTTTTATTTTATGAATATGCAAGATAAAAAAATATCACAGCGACTTCAAGACAAAGTAAACCGTGAATTGGTGCGAGGTGAACATATTACGTGGGTTGATAAACCCGTACCACAATTTTTTACAACGCGTTCAACCAGTTATTTTGTGTTCGCTATTCCATGGACTGTTTTTTCCGTGTCATTTATGTTTCACAAAATGGATTATAAATTGCCAGATTTTAACAATATTGATATTGACAGCCTCGGCTCTCTTTTGTTTAGTTTGCTATTCGTGCTGATTGGAATTTCAATGTTATTTAACCCTATTGTTGAATTTATGAAAACAAGCAATACTATTTACATTATCACCAATAAAAGAGCAATCGCGTTCGATGGCAAAGGTCTTATAAAAAGTTATTATCCTCATCAACTTTCAAATATTTATCGAAAAGATAAAAGTAATGGTTTGGGTGATATTTTATTGGGAAAAAGAATATGGCGCGATTCTGAGGGAGACGAGCATTCAGAAGATACTGGCTTTCTGAATATTAAAAATCCGCTGAAGATTGAAAGAATGCTGACGGAGCTGGCTAATGTTGGTTAAAACACCCATGCACAGAGGCACCCATCCTAGTTGTAGCGGTAACGCTTGCAGTTCCCGCCTGATCGCTCAGGCTTTTTTATGTAATAGATTTAACCCCTTTTACGAGTCGATAGCGTATGCCTGAACGTGAACATTTTATTCATTGCATTCAAAAAGGAGACCCTATGAAACGTTACTGGCAACTGCCCGCACTGACTCTCATTTTGGCTACTACGCTGTTAAACAGCGGCTGCGCTACCATCACACGCGGTTCGGAACAGGATTTAAAAGTGGAATCTGAACCAGCAGGGGCAAGTGTCACGCTGTCCAATGGCATGACAGGCACCACCCCCGCCAATTTTAAAGTTTCCCGCAAAAATGCGTTGACTGTCATGGTAGCAAAGCCGGGTTACAAAACCGCCACCGTGCAGGTAACACCTGAAGTCTCTGAAAACGGCACCGCTGGCATGATCGGCAACGCGGTATTTGGCGGCGTCATCGGTATCGGTGTGGATGCGACCAGTGGCGCACTCAACGATTTAAAACCTAATCCCGTCAAAGTGACGCTGGAAAAAGGTCGCTAACTGACCACTAGGATGCACAACAACTGACCACAGCCAATCATACAATAAGTGACCCTCCATCCTAGTTTGCCGTGCAGTGACATTGAAATCTGCACGGCTTTTTATTGCTGCTGCATACCCAGCAAAAAATGCTATATTCTGGCAACCATACCCCATTACTAGGTACTAGGACTGACCATGCCATCACAACGCCACCCAAGCATTCTGAAATATTGCGCTATCGCATTATTAACTGTCACATTCATGTTGCAAGGCTGTTCGCCCAACGACTTCATCAATAGCGACGACACCTCATCTGTGCAAGGCAATGCCACGGTTGAACAAGCCAACGCGCTCTTTAATCAGGGGAAAAAACGCGAAGCCGCTCAAGCCTATTTCGCCGCTGCTGCCCGCTACCCTACGCCGCAACGCGAGCGTGTCATTTTGCAAGCGGCTGAAATTGCTGCCTCTATCGGTGATGCCAAATTAACCAACACCTATTTGGCAAAAGTTCCCGCTGCCGCGCTGGATGGCGAAAACCGCGCCCGCCAAGCCTATGTCAAAGCACTCCTCGCCTTGCAACAAAACAACCCAACACTCGCACTGCGTAGTTTACCAACCAATTTGGATGAGCTTTCTCCCGCTTTGCGTGAAAAAGTCAAACACATTCAACAACGCGCCCAAGCAATGGCCAGTGGCAAGGGCGGCGGCGCACCCGGCGTTCAAAATGTACAAGCCGCTCTCGTCCCTACCAGCGTCATGCGCGTCGCCGCACTCCTCCCGCAATCCGGCTCATTGGGCAGTGTCGGGCAAGAAATCTACCGGGGTATCGACGCCGCCCGTAACAGCGTTGCCCGCGAAACCAGCGTACAAGTTTATGATGTGAATGCCGGTGGAGCCGTGGCGCAATACCAACGCGCCGTGGCGGATGGGGCGGATATTGTCATCGGGCCATTGGATAAAGAATCCCTTGCCGACCTCCTCGCGCAACCGCAAGTGCTCTCCAAACCCTTGCTCAGCCTGAATTACCTGACCAATAGCCGCAATATCCCCGGTGCGCTGTACCAATTCGGCTTATTGCCAGAAGATGAAGCCAAACAAGTCGCCGAAACCACCAGCGCACGCGGCTTACGCACCGCCATTGTGTTAGCACCCGCCTCCAGTTGGGGAGATCGCATCTCCGGGGCATTCCGTGCCGCCTACCAAGCCAAGGGCGGGCAAGTCGTGAATATCCAGCAATTCCCCGACGCGCCGTCTAACGTCTATCTGCAAAACGTGCAAAATGCATTAGCGGCGACGCAAGGCCGTGCCAGCATGGTATTTCTTGCCGCCTCCCCCAGCCAAGCCCGCTTAATGCGCCCGTTACTAGCCGCGCAAGCGCCGGAACTGCCGATTTACGCCACCTCGCATATCTTTTCTGGGCGCACTGACCCCGGTAAAGATGCCGATCTTGACGGCATTTTATACACCGAAATCCCGTGGGTCATGGAAGGCTTGCAATCCGGCACTCTGAATAACTCGCAATTCCCGCGCATGTTTGCACTGGGGATGGATGCGTTCCTGATTGCCAAAAACCTGCCCAGCATTGCGCGTAACCCCAGCACGCAAGTCAACGGCAAAACCGGCAATATCCGTTTAGCTGGCAATCGCCAAATCCAACGCACCCTGCTATTCGCCACCTTCGCCAACGGTGTGCCGCAAGCTGTTGGACAATAAGCCGCAAGCGCCGCACCTCATACGCGGCGTCAGCACCGAACAACTGGCTTGTGAACACTTACAAGCCAGCGGTTTGCACCTGCTGCACCAGAATTACCGCCTGAAAATGGGCGAAATCGACCTGATCATGCGCGACGGCGACATTATCGTATTCGTCGAAGTCCGCTACCGCAAAACCGCCCGTTACGGCGGCGCATTGCTCAGTATTGACCCACGCAAGCAAGCGCGTATCATCCGCACCGCGCAACACTACCTGCAATACCGCGCCCCCAACGCCCAAGCGCGTTTCGACGTGGTAGCGGTGGAAGGTGATAACGACATAAATTGGATCAAAAACGCTTTCGAGGCGGGCTAACGCATGAATTTACACACACGCATCCAACAACATTTTGCCGACAGCATCGCCACTAAACAAAAGGCGCTCACGCTGTTGCAAGACCCCATTCTCGCCGCCGCTACGCTGGTATTCGACACCGTGCAACACGGCGGCAAAATCCTCAGTTGTGGCAATGGCGGCTCGGCGGGCGATGCCCAGCATTTTTCCTCTGAAATGCTCAACCGTTTCGAGCAAGAACGACGCGGTTTGCCTGCGATTGCGCTGACCACGGATACCTCCACCCTCACCTCCATCGCCAACGACTACAGCTACGAACGGGTATTTTCCCGCCAGATCGAAGCACTGGGGCGTAAGGGTGACGTATTGCTGGCGATTTCCACCAGCGGCAATTCCACCAACGTGAATCGCGCCATCGACGCCGCGCATGAATGCGGGATGCAGGTGATTGCCCTCAGCGGCAAAGCAGGCGGCAGCATGAAAGATTTGCTGCAAGCGGGTGACGTGGAATTGCGCGTCCCCGCCGATAGCACGGCACGGATTCAGGAAACACACTTGCTGTTAATCCACTGCATCTGCGACTTGGTTGACCAGATGTTGCTAACCGAAGGATAGCGCGATGAGGCCAGCACCCAACCCGCACAGCGTCACATTTTTCCGCGAAGCCGCACCCTACATCCACAACCATCGCGGCAAAACCTTCGTGATCGCGTTTGCGGGTGAAGTGATTGCCACGCCACGCTTTCGGCAAATTGTGCAAGACCTCGCCATCATTTCCAGCCTCGGCGCACGGCTGGTGTTAGTGCATGGCACGCGCCCACAAATTGACGAACGCCTGCACCGCACTAATACGCCGATTCGCTTGCACAAAGGCATTCGCATTACCGACAGCACTTCCTTGCTCGCGGCGCAGGAAGCCATTGGTTTTTTGCGCATTCGCATCGAAAACTTGCTGACTCATGCCCTCAATCAACCGTCGCTGAATAATGAAGGCTTGGGGATTGTTTCCGGCAATTACATCACGGCACGTCCGCTCGGCATTTGCGATGGCATCGACTACGGCTACAGCGGACAAGTGCGTAAAATCAATCACACGCTGATGCAGCAGCAACTCGATTCCGGCAATATCGTGCTGCTCTCGCCGATGGGCTATTCACCGACGGGCGAAGCCTACAATTTACGTTACGAACAAGTCGCGGTGGCTGCCACCCAAGCGATTAAAGCCGACAAGCTGATTTTCCTCAGCCACCAGCCGCTGAATTTGCCGCACGAACTCACCCTTGAAGAAGCCAAAGCGAGCTTGCCCTACAACTCACTACTCCCCGCCGTGATTGAAGCCGCCGAACACCAAGTGGAACGCATCCACCTACTCGATGCCGAGATTGATGGCGCATTGCTGCTGGAATTGTATACCCGCGACGGCGTGGGCAGCCTGATTGCCGCCGAACAATTCGAGCGCTTGCGAGCCGCTGGGGTGGAAGACATCAGCGGCATTTTAGAACTGATCCGCCCGCTGGAAGAGCGTGGTATTTTGATCAAGCGTTCCCGCGAACAATTGGAATTGGAAATTCACAACTTCCGCATCATTATCCGTGACCGCGAAATCATTGCCTGTGTTGCGCTGTATGACACCGCCGATCCGCAAGTAGCGGAGCTGGCTTGCCTTGCCGTAAACGCCGCTTATCAAGGCGGCAATCGGGGCGACAAACTGCTTAAACACATGGAACAACTCGCCAAAACCCAAGGCAAACATCGCCTGTTGGTGCTGACGACGCAAACCACCGACTGGTTCCGTGAACGCGGCTTTGTCAAAGGCAGCGTGGACGAACTGCCTGCGAATAAAAAATCGCTGTACAACTACCAGCGCAATTCGCAAATATTGTTCAAAACTATCAGCTAGTAAGCAAACTGGTAACACTCGTCGCCTCCGCACTGCACCCGTGCCCGCTGCTCGCCTAAACTGTTGTCAACTTGATGTCTTAGAAACACGAGGGAAACAGCCATGCAAACACGTATTCCACGCATTATTCACCAAACGTATTTCACCAAAACCGCGTTACCGCCTCCGTTGCAAGCCAATATTCAGCGGATTCAGCAACTCAACCCCACTTGGGAATACCGCCTGTATGACGACGCGGATATTGAAGCTTTTATTCTGCAACGCTACGGGCAAGACATACTGAACGTCTACCAATGCATCGACCCTGCTTACGGGGCAGCGCGGGCGGATCTGTTTCGGTATCTGTTGATTTATGCCGAAGGTGGGGTTTATCTCGACATGAAAAGCACCATTACCCGCCCGTTAGATGCGGTGCTGCTACCCGATGACCGCTACATTCTTTCCAAATGGGATGACGACAACTACTACGGCTGGGGGCTACACCCGGAACTCGCCGGAATTGAGCGCGGTGAATTCCAACAATGGCATGTGATAGGCGTTGCCGGACACCCTTTTCTGCAAGCGGTAATTCGCCAAGTGCTCCATAACATTTTGCACTACAACCCCGCTGCGGTTGGCGTCGGGTTCAAGGGCGTAATTCGCACCACCGGGCCAATTCCCTACACCGTCACCATTGAAGCGCTTAGAACTTTGCACCCCTACCGCCAAGTCGAAATCGAACAAGATTTAGGCATTATTTACAGCATCTACAACTCGCAAAGCACTGATCGTAACCAAAATCATCGCCACATTTCCAAAAAACACTACACCGAGCTAGACCTCCCAGTCATTGCTCCACCTGCAAATGCTTACCCACCGCCCACACCAACCACAGCACCGGAATCCCAATCAGGGTGGTAAACGTGAAAAAGCCGGGGTAGCCAATACTGTCAACGATCGTGCCGGAATACCCGCCAATGGTTTTCGGCAACAAGGTCATCAACGAGCTAAAAATCGCGTACTGCACCGCCGTGAATGACACACTGGTCAGTGAAGACAAAAACGCCACGAATGCCGCACTCGCGAACCCGGCCGCCAAATTATCCGCCGTCACTGCGGTGTACATCACCACCACGTCATGCCCCACATACGCCAACCACACGAACACCAAATTGGTAAGCGCGGTCAAAATCGCCCCCAACATCAAGGTACGCATCACCCCGTAACGGTTGGCAAACACGCCGCCAAAGAATCCACCCGCAATACTCACAATCACCCCAAACGTCTTCACCGCTGTCGCAATTTCTGGCTTACTGAATCCCAAATCCTGATAAAACACGTTAGAAATGACGCCCGGCACAATATCGGAAATCCGATACAAACCAATCAAAGCCAACAGCAACAGCGCTGTTTTCAAGCCATAGCGCCGGAAAAACTCAGCGATGGGTTCAATCCATGTTTCCTGCGCTATCGTCCGATTCACCGCACCCAACGCGACCAACGCCCAACCAATCAACACCGCCACACCCACCGCCAGTAGCAAACGTAACGCCTCCAAACCAAATTTGATAACGGGATCAGTGCCACTCCACGCCTGTAATATTTCAAAGGCTTTTCCTGTCTCGGAAAATGTGTTGATCAATCCCGTCACTGCACAGGCAAACACCAACACCAAACGGATATAATCCCAAGTCGCGTAGTGATACTTATCCGTTTGACGGGCTGGCGGCTCAGGAATCAGCAATGTCGTCACTACCCCAATCAACATCGTCAAGGCCATCACCAGGTATGTCCATTGCCAAGCCAGATACACATAATGCCCTTTATCCGACCCCCAAGCCGACGCCAAAAACAGCGCACCCGCACCCGCCACAATCATCCCGACGCGATAACCCGCCACATAAGTCGATGACATGATGGGCTGCAAGCGCACTTCTGCTGACTCAATCCGATACGCATCAATCACCACATCTTGCGTGGCGGCAGCAAAACCTAACAACACTGCCGCTTTTGCCATCAGCTCTAACTGATCCGCACCCAGTGCCGGGTCAATGCTTCCCATCAACACAATGGCCAAAATAATTAACAACTGAGCCACCAATAACCATGCCCGACGTTTTCCCAAACCGTCTGTCAGCCACGGAATCGGTAGCTTATCAATCAACGGTGCCCACACAAACTTGAACGAGTATCCCAACGCCGCCCAACTGAAAAATGTCACTGCTTCACGCTTAATGCCCGCCTCGCCCAACCACAATGACAAGGAAGAAAAAATCAGCAGATACGGCACCCCCGCCGAAAACCCTAGGAACAACATCGTGATAACGCGCGGGTGCAGAAACGCTTGCAACGCTTCAGCCCAGCTCAACGGCTTGGCAGGAGAGGATTCAGTCATGAGGCAGCAACCTTCTAAAATGATGGGTGAATACTTAAAACCGCATCATCAGCGAATCATCTGCCGTTGTAAACGCCCAAACAACACCTGCATTTGCACCGCTCGTAAGCGAGTTTGCAACTTTCATCCCTCCTGCCATCACCAACCAAAAAAGCTTGACACATACTCCAGTGCATCGCGCAACGCACCATGACTCAAAGCAGAGCGCGACAAAATTTATTCCGCGTGCAACAGAAACGGCACGTCTGATATGGATTCTTTGGCACGTCTGTTAGCCCTGAATCACTCAGGCTGTTACGCCCGGAATAATAAAAAGCGGCTGAAATGACTTCAGCCACTATTAGTAAAGGCAAAGGAGCAAGAAATGTCCAATTACAACACTCTCAATGGCACCAGCAATCACTCAGTGATTAGCGGTAACTATGGCAGCAGCAACACTAATTCCACGTCTGGTTCAAGCACACCTACTGCGTCCATGACGGGTGGCGCTAGTTCACTACCAGGGATGAGCGGTGATACCACTCAATTGCTGATGAGCTTGCTGCAAATGATCATGCAGATGCTGCAACAGTTGCAGAGCGGTGGCAGCCAAGGTGGTCAAGGCGGCGACGATTGCGGCACTGGTACTGGCAACAGCAACGGTACTGGCAACAGCCACGGTACTGGCAACAGCCACGGTACTGGCAACAGCCACGGTACTGGCAACAGCAACGGTACTGGCAACAGCCACGGTACTGGCAACAGCCACGGTACTGGCAACAGTCACGGTACTGGTCACGGGCGTGGTCATGGCAATTATGGTTCACAAGGTGCAACTGGCGCTCAAGGCGCTACTGGTGCCACCGGATCAGCAGGCGCAACTGGCGCTAAGGGCGACCGTGGCGATACCGGCTTGAAAGGCGACAAAGGTGACAAAGGCGATCGTGGATACACCGGCGCTACTGGTGCCACCGGATCAGCAGGCGCAACAGGTGCTAAGGGCGACCGTGGCGATACCGGCTTGAAAGGCGACAAAGGTGATCGCGGTGACAAGGGTGATCGTGGATACACCGGCTTGAAAGGCGACAAAGGTGATCGCGGTGACAAGGGTGATAAAGGCGATACCGGCTTGAAAGGCGACAAAGGTGATCGCGGCGACAAGGGTGATAAAGGCGACACCGGCTTGAAAGGCGACAAAGGTGATCGCGGTGACAAGGGTGATAAAGGCGACACCGGCTTGAAAGGCGACAAAGGTGATCGCGGTGACAAGGGTGATAAAGGCGACACCGGCTTGAAAGGCGACAAAGGTGATCGCGGTGACAAGGGTGATCGTGGATACACCGGCTTGAAAGGCGACAAAGGTGATCGCGGCGACAAGGGTGATAAAGGCGACACCGGCTTGAAAGGCGACAAAGGTGATCGCGGTGACAAGGGTGATAAAGGCGACACCGGCTTGAAAGGCGACAAAGGTGATCGCGGTGACAAGGGTGATCGTGGATACACCGGCGCTACTGGTGCAGCAGGCATGAATGGCGCTACCGGCGCTACCGGCGCTACTGGTGCAGCAGGCATGAACGGTACCAATGGTACCAATGGTACTGACGGTCAAGACGGTGCTACCGGCGCTACTGGTGCAGCAGGCATGAACGGTACCAATGGTACTGACGGTCAAGACGGTGCTACCGGCGCTACTGGTGCAGCAGGCATGAACGGTGCTACCGGCGCTACTGGTGCAGCAGGCATGAACGGTGCTACCGGCGCTACTGGTGCAGCAGGCATGAACGGTGCTACCGGCGCTACTGGTGCAGCAGGCATGAACGGTGCCACTGGCGCTGCTGGTCGCGATGGCTGTGATGGTGAAGACGGCGCTACCGGCGCTACTGGTGCAGCAGGCATGAACGGTGCTACCGGCGCTACTGGTGCAGCAGGCATGAACGGTGCTACCGGCGCTACTGGTGCAGCAGGCATGAACGGTGCTACCGGCGCTACTGGTGCAGCAGGCATGAACGGCGCTACCGGCGCTACTGGTGCAGCAGGCATGAACGGTACCAATGGTACTGACGGTCAAGACGGTGCTACCGGCGCTACTGGTGCAGCAGGCATGAACGGTGCTACCGGCGCTACTGGTGCAGCAGGCATGAACGGCGCTACCGGCGCTACTGGTGCAGCAGGCATGAACGGTACCAATGGTACTGACGGTCAAGACGGTGCTACCGGCGCTACTGGTGCAGCAGGCATGAACGGCGCTACCGGCGCTACTGGTGCAGCAGGCATGAACGGTGCCACTGGCGCTGCTGGTCGCGATGGCTGTGATGGTGAAGACGGCGCTACCGGCGCTACCGGCGCTACTGGTGCAGCAGGCATGAACGGCGCTACCGGCGCTACTGGTGCAGCAGGCATGAACGGCGCTACCGGCGCTACTGGTGCAGCAGGCATGAACGGTGCTACCGGCGCTACTGGTGCAGCAGGCATGAACGGCGCTACCGGCGCTACTGGTGCAGCAGGCATGAACGGCGCTACCGGCGCTACTGGTGCAGCAGGCATGAACGGTACCAATGGTACTGACGGTCAAGACGGTGCTACCGGCGCTACTGGTGCAGCAGGCATGAATGGCGCTACCGGCGCTACTGGTGCAGCAGGCATGAATGGCGCTACCGGCGCTACTGGTGCAGCAGGCATGAACGGTGCTACCGGCGCTACTGGTGCAGCAGGCATGAACGGTGCTACCGGCGCTACTGGTGCAGCAGGCATGAATGGCGCTACCGGCGCTACTGGTTCTAACGGCTCAAACGGTCAAGGCTTCTTTGATTGGTTCAAAGACACAATCGGCGACTTTGATGCAAACGGCAACACAGACCAGAACGACGTTCGCGCGTGGCTGAAAGGTGACACTGGTGCTCAAGGCGCAACTGGCGCAGCGGGTGCTACAGGCGCAACGGGTAACACTGGTGCAGCAGGTTCTACTGGCGCAACGGGTAACACTGGTGCAGCAGGTTCTACCGGCGCAACTGGCGCAGCGGGTGCTACAGGCGCAACGGGTAACACTGGTGCAGCAGGTTCTACCGGCGCAACGGGTAACACTGGCGCAACGGGCGCAACTGGTCCTAAAGGCGCAACGGGTAACACTGGAGCCACAGGCGCAACTGGCACTCAAGGTGCAACTGGTGCAACGGGCGCAACTGGTCCTAAAGGCGCTACCGGTGCAACCAGCGGGCATCATGACTGCAAACCTGGCCATTACTCAGGCAACGGCAGCAACTGCAACGTTTCATTCGACTGGAAAGGTAGCAACAACTGCAACATGTCAACGTCACACGGCAACTACAACCTGAGTGGCCTGCACGTGAAGAGCGATGGTTGCATGGAAGGCACCGCGACCGACAAGTGGGGCAAATCCAGCAACTTTAGCCTTAAGCCTGATGCGTTTGGCGGCTTCGATTGCAGCTTTGCCAATATCAGCGCTAAGTTGAAGTGCAACTAAGCTGAAGTTATCCACGGATAGCGGGCGGCAATCCTCCATGGTGAGATTGCCGTTTACCAACTAACAGTAAAGCCCGCCAGTTGGTGGGCTTTACTTTTGACAACAGGAGGACTCAACAATGAACACGATCAAACCAAGCATCTGCCTAAACATGATTGTCAAAAATGAAAGCAAAGTCATTACTCGCTGTCTCGACAGTGTTAAAGACAAGATTGATTACTGGGTAATCAGCGACACTGGCTCAACGGATGGAACCCAACAAATCATCCGTGACTATTTTACACAACACAATGTTGACGGCATTCTCATCGAAAATGAATGGCGCGACTTTGCCCACAATCGCAATATCGCACTCGAACACGCCCGCGATAAAGCCGATTACATTCTTATTATGGACGCCGATGACAGCTTGGTTGCTGCCG
This sequence comes from Candidatus Thiothrix sulfatifontis, assembly GCA_022828425.1. Classification (NCBI taxonomy): domain Bacteria; kingdom Pseudomonadati; phylum Pseudomonadota; class Gammaproteobacteria; order Thiotrichales; family Thiotrichaceae; genus Thiothrix; species Candidatus Thiothrix sulfatifontis. Next base: position 990,579 of record CP094685.1, on the reverse strand, counting down.
ATGATTTCCAATTTAGCAACCTAAGCGCCGACGGCTACAACCTCAACATTCGTTACAATGAACTCCAATACGCCAACCTCAAACTGATCCGCACTAGCCTTGCGTGGAAGTGGCAGGGTGTATTGCACGAATACTTGGAAGCGAATACACCATTCACTACCGAAATTTTGCAAGGCGACTATTTCATCCGCGCCTCTACCGAAGGCGCAAGAAGCAACGATCCTGACAAATACCTAAAAGATGCAAAAGTCTTGATCAAAGCGTTGCAGGATGAACCCAACAACACCCGCTACCGCTTCTATCTAGCACAAAGTTACCGCGATGCCGGTGATATTGAAGCCGCCATTGAAAACTACCAACAACGCGTCACCATGGGTGGCTGGGAAGAAGAAGCGTGGTATGCATTGTTTGAGATTGCCCGCCTCAAAGAACAAGGTAATTACCCATCAGAGGAAATCATCAACGCCTATCTAAAAGCCCATGAATACCGTCCCCAACGGGCCGAAAGTTTGCATCATTTGGCGCGTTACCTGCGTATGCAAGGCCGCTTTGCACTCGCCTACCCCTACGCACTTGCGGCTGCTCACACCCCACTTCCCAACGACATCCTATTCGTACTGCCGGATATTTACGGATGGAAAGCCAAAGACGAATTAGCCGTCATTGCTTACTGGATAGCGCACTACCAAGAATGCATGAATTTGTGTGATAGTTTATTATCAGACCCTGAATTACCGGCTGACGAGCGTGTCCGAATACAGCAAAATCTCCAATTTGCCGCAGATAAGCTGCCCGCACCCATCAGCTAAGCCCAATCCTGTACAAACTCGGAAAACTTAAGCCATGGAAGAAGCACTCCCACTGCGCGACCGCCTCAATTTAGAAACTGCCCGTATTAGCTGGCCTGAGTTGGAGCGCTATTTTGCTGGTGGCAAAGTCATTCACGTGGTTGCGGCGCTTGACCTCGTTGAAGTCGCCACCACACTCGCAGAAGACAATACCCACAAGCTGCAACAATGGCTTCAAAATCAACAAGTTGAACAGCTTCGCGATGAAACCGCTATCGACTGGGCGAACCGCCACCCTGATAATCTATGGGCAGTCGTGGTAGCTCCATGGGTTTTGGTTCAAGAACGTTTGAGCGCCTAAACACAAAAAGCCAGCAAACGCTGGCTTTTTGTTATTCTGATCAAACTGACGCGCTTACTTTGCAGCGACAGGTTTAACCGTCGTCAAACCAAGAATCGCCCAGTCCTGCATCCCACCGCGATACCATTTGAGTTTATCCGCTGGGTAGCCAAACTTCAGCAAGGTCTTAATATTGGTTGGTGATTGACCACACCACATGCCATTACAGAACATCACCAGAGTTTTAGCCTCGGAATAATCAAATACTTTACTAACCGCGTCGCCACCAGCGGCGACTGCTTCATCCACCGCAAGTGCGTCAGCGTCTTTAGCCAATTTCGCACCGAATTGCTCAGTGAGAATTTTAATAATGTCATCGGTACTAGCGCCTTTGTCGGGTGCTAAGTTTTCCCAAGGCAGGTTCACTGCACCGGGGATCGTACCCTTTTCAACCCAGTCGGCAGTACGGGAATCAACGACCAAAACACTAGCATCGCCACCACTCATTTTTTCAAGATAATCCAACATGCCCATTTCGGCGATGGTTTCAACACCTTTCGCGATGGTATCAGGCTGGATGCAGAATGGCGGGCAAGGACGCGATGTTTTAGCGAAGTCATCAACCACTACTGCTTTATTGTCTTGGTCGCGCTTGATTTCTACCGACTCGCCACCGTGTTTGACGGTAACGCTCATTTTTTCTGCGGTAATGCCCACAGGTTTAGCGTCTTCCGCCAACAATACGTTGGATACACTCAAACCTGCCATTAAAGCAGCCACACCAAATAATTTGATCAATTTCATCTCCATCCTCCAATTAATAGATTTTATAATAAATGTGCACGCAAACCTAATTGCAGTCAGGCTCATCACCGCCTGCGGCTTTCTTCTCCTCTTTAGGTTTAGCGTCAGTCGAAACGGCGGCTTCACCTTCCGCTTTCTTTTCGCCACCGGTAGCGGGTGCAGCGGCTTGATCAGTTTTCGTCGGCAGCGCTGGTGTCTCAACTTGTTCGGTCACGGCGGGTTTGACAACCGCCGCTTCGGTCACTGACGTTGCCGCTTTCTCTTCTGCTTGAGCAGAAAAATGGAACAAAGATAATGTGGCGATTATTACCAATAAGAATAGTTTTTTCACAATTTTCATCCTAAGCACAATGGTGCTTGCCGTTTTTACAAGGTGGGGTATGTTTAACAGAAACGATTTCCATACACAAGAAATCGTTTCTAATCAAAACTTTATAATATAATTAACTACTAATTTGAATTGATGGCTGGTAATTACGGTGTAACTTTACTTTTTTATGATTGTTTTTCAGTTTCAGTAACAGGGAAGCGTTCTTTCACTTTACGTGCCGGATTTCCTGACACAAAACTGTTGGCCTTGATCGGACTCATCACAATGGAATAAGGCGCAACAAAGCATTCATCTTCGATAGTGACGGCGGGTAAAATAACTGCGCCCAAACCAATCCCCACATTATTGCCAATCACAATAGGGGCAGATAACTGCGCCAGTTCCCCGCCCCAACTGTAACAAACGCGCCGTTCTGGATTAGCCGAATCGGTTGGCAAATTAGTTAGCGAGTAAATTTTTGCCCCGGAACCCGTACCGCAATCATTCCCAATCTGCACCCCGCCGTGAGCCTGAATCAATGAAAATGGCGTAATATGCACATTACTCCCCACATGCAATTCACCAATTTCATGCTGATAATTCGGATTTTCCAGCACTTTCGCGCCCTGCTCTAACGGCACTTTACCCGCCATTAAGATGCAATAACGGTCAATCCACACGTTATCGCCTAGGTGAATATCCCTAGCACCCTGAATAATCACCCCCTCATCAATGACGAGGTTTTTACCGCAACTGCCCAAACGACGGCTGTAATACCAATAGCGCACCGTGCGACCGGCAGAACCACCCAGCGGGCGAATCAGGCTTCTCAACAAGTTATCGAAAAATAAGGCAATCGACTTCAACATGAATCATCCTTTTCTAATCGCTATGGGAAAAATCAAGACATCACCTGTCCGCCGTTGACGCGAATGGTTTCGCCCGTCAAATAGTCAGATTGGCGCGAAGCAAGGAAAGCCACAACGCCCGCCACATCGTCAGGCTTGGCAATGCGCCGCAAGGGGACACGCGCCGCCGCCATTAAGCGGATACGTTCCGGCACTTCCGCCAATTGCGCGGTATCGGTCATACCGGGCGCCACCATATTCACGCGAATCCCTTTGGGGGACAGCTCAATCGCCAGCGCATGGCTAAAGCCATCCAACGCCGCCTTCGCGGTGATAAACGGCAACAAATTCCCCATCGGTGCTTCAATCAATTGCGCACTGATGTGGATAATTTTGCCGTAATTTGCGGCTTCCATTTGCGGCGTCACATGGCGCACGAGATAAAACGCACCTTGCAAAGCAGTCTGCAAGTGCGTATCAAAATCCTGCCATTGCACATCTTCCCAGCGGATCGCCGCCATTGGCGCCGTGGTGCAATTGACCAATACCGTAATGTTGCCCAAATGCCGCTGCACGTAATGCGCCATATTCGCAACAGCGGTTTCGTTACGAATATCCGCCGCCACCATCACCGCTTTTTGCCCGGTTGCTTCAACATCGCGCAGCACCGCTTCCGCATTCGCCACTTGTGTGAAATAGTGAACCGCCACATCAAAACCGGCTGCCGCCAAGTGACGGCATACCGCGCTACCAATGCCGCCCGAACCGCCCACGACCAATGCCACCGGGCGCGGGGGTTCCGGCTCGATACTGGGATCGTCTTCGATTTCCACGACTTTGATTTTCGCCACACCCGTGGTGACTTTTTGACGGTGTTGATTAAAAATATCCGTCTGCAATTCAATGACTTGCATCCGATCAATTTTACGCAACACCTCGGCGCGTACTGTCAAGGTATCGCCCACCCGAACCGGCAACAGAAATTCGAGATTTTGGGCGAACCACAACGCGCCATCACCCGGCAAGCGCGTGCCAATAATGGTGGAGATAAACGATACGCCCAACATGCCGTGCGCCACCGGCTTTTTGAAACTGGTACGGGCGGCGTAACTGGGGTCAACGTGCAAGCGATTATCGTCGCCGCTCAATTCCACAAAACGCTCCAGATCTTTATCTGTTACGACATGCTCCAGCTCGGCAACCTGCCCAACCAGAATTTCATCAAAACGCGCCATGCCCGCCCCTTCTACTGCTCAAAAATACAATGCGATTAATAATAGCTAAACAAACCGTCATCAGCCGGTGCTGAGGTTTCATTCTCACACTTGTATAAAGTCAGCGCTACAATATCTGCCGCCGTTTCCAACTGCGCAAATTCTTCTTCGGTATAGCGAATATTGAATTCTTCTTCTAACAGCAGCAAGATTTCCACCTGCTTGAGTGAATCCCAATCCTTGCGCCCGCTCATGCTTAACCATACGCCCTCATCTGCGGCAACCGGCTTACCCAAAATAGCGACCAGCGCCTGCTTCAGGGTATCCTTAATTTTTTGTGAATCCATGTCTTGTTATTCCTCAATTAATTGGACGCTTTGTACAGGCGTAAACTGTTCAAGGGTTTGTCTAGGGATACCGTTCAGCCCTTCTTGAACGGCATCGGATGCTACTTGCAAATGCCCTGCCAACCATGCCTGTGCTGGCTGATTACGCGGGCCGTGTTGCACGCGGAAACACACTTGTGCGCAGGTCTGAAACTGCGGCAAATTGCGAATCGTCCACAACACAATGGTGTCTTCCAATTGTCGCCCTAAAGCGCGGCAACTGATGCACAATTCCTCAATGATGAGTAAATCACCGTGACGCTCCGCCACAATAACGGCAATGATACCACTATCCGACAAGCGATCTTTCAATTGCACGCAAGCGACAGCGGAATTTTCACTGTTATAGCGCTCGGTCAACTCGGACAAACTAAAGCGGCGCATCGCCAAATTAAACTGGTTGGTTTTCTTGCACAAATCAGCCAAGCGCGACAAATGTTCCTGCTGCGCACGGTTAAACACCAGCGTCACCTGCAAATTACGCAGGTATTCTTCGGGATCAGTCACTTCCGTCAGCAGCGCTTCCCGCAAAGCATTGGCTTTCATATCCTGATTACGCTTGACGTCATCAGCGGTCACTTTCCAGCGCCACAATGCCGGGTAATGTTCAAGCGCTCGACGGGTCAATTCGGCATTTTCGTGCGCATGAATTGCGTGTACTTGGGGTAATTGGCTGGTCACTGCGACGAGTTCGCCGAGATTATCATCCACGAATAGCACCGCATCAGGGGAAATCCGCAACGCTTGTGCCACCCGTGCAATCGCACTGGCTTTATCGCCCCACGACACTTCGGTTGCCGCGAAATCGTCCCATTTCAGTGGGAAATCGTCGCGTTGTGCAAACAGATCTTCCACATCCACCCGTTCGTTACGTGAAACGAGTGCGAGAAAAATACCTTTTTGTTGCAACGCTTTGACGGATTCTTGCAAGGCTTTGTGCTGCGGGGTTAAGGCCACCCCGTGAATCCCGTCTTCACCCAAAATACCTTGGTGCAAGGTATTATCCAAATCCAAGGCCAATGCCTTAATCGGTGGCGATAACGCCGCTGGCAACCAATGGCAAGCCAATTTACGCGCCAACAAAGGCTGTGCCGCATTGCTAATTGGTGAACCAGTTGCCACCGCAATGCGCATATCCAGCAATTCCACCCTGGCTTCAGCGCACACGCTGCCAATATCCGCAAAGTAAATATCCGGCAAAGTATCGACCAGCGCTTGCATCTGCTGGTGTTGTTCCGCGTTTTGCAACCAAGTCGCCAAAATAATCGGCACGTTTGACGCCGCACGCAATACACTCAAGCGCGTCAGCAGCCATTCACTCCAAGCCGCAAAATCGGTGTTCGCCAAATAACGGCTGCTATCCAACCACAACAATTCCAGATCAGCGGCTTCGCGCCCCGCAAACATCAAGGAATCGTCATAATCGCCAAAGTTAAACGCCACTTGCCAGCGCCCAAATGCAAAATACGGTTGCGCCAAACTCACGATGGATTCTAAAGCGTGGTTACGCCAAACATTCACGCTGACCGACCGATTTTGCTCAGCTTCTAAACTTAATTGCTGTAAAGACAAACGGGTAGGACGCGCCGTAAACAAAGTCGGCTGGCTTTCCATCCGTTTGATAATTAAAGACATCTCAGGAATCATCACATCCCGCTCCAGACAAATTTCATCAAGTATTGACACTTTTTAACATACATAACGCTACCTTACCTGATTGTCAGGATGCAGTAACAGAATGACCCGATCAACTGTCATAAGGGGCTTAATTGACAAATGACGCTTATTTATTATAGGCGGCGGTTAGCGCATCAGCAACACACTGCTTGTTTATATAGAAGCCCCCGCTCAAACTTGCAACCAAAATGTCACCGGGCCATCGTTGGTGAGTGACACCTGCATATCCGCGCCAAACACCCCGGTTTGCACCATTGCCAAGTGCTGCCGCGCCTGTTCCACAAAGTAAGTAAACAGCGTTTTACCCTGATCAGGCGGCGCTGCGGGCGTAAAACTGGGGCGCATCCCCTTGCGGGTGTCGGCTGGCAACGTGAATTGCGGCACAATCAACAATCCACCCCTAATTTCACGTAACGAAAGATTCATTTTCCCGTGCACGTCGGGAAAAATGCGGTAGCCCAACACCCTTTCCAGTAAACGCTCGGCTTGTGCTTCGGTGTCCGCTTTTTCCACGCCCAGTAATAATAAAATGCCGCGTTCAATTTGACCAACGGTCACGCTGTCAATCTCGACTTGCGCACGGGAAACGCGCTGAAGCAGGCCAATCATGCCAAATAATCCACCAATGCATCGGTCGCTTGCACCAAGGCTTGCTGAATCAGCGCTTCACTCGCCGCATGACCACTGTCGGGAATCACATGAAAATCCGCGTTAGGCCACGCCTGATGCAGCGCAAACGCCTGTTCCAATGGGCAAATCATGTCATAGCGCCCGTGAATAATACTGCCCGGCAAATGCGCAATCCGGTGCGCATTCGCCAGCAATTGATTCGGTTCGAGGAAACCGTTATTGATAAAATAATGCGCCTCAATCCGCGCCACACTCATGGCGGTATACGGGTCGGTGAAATGCGACAACACACTCTCTTTCTGTTGCAAATTCGCGCAACGCGCTTCCCACGTTGACCACGCTTTCGCCGCCTGCATTCGCGCAATTTCGTTGTCACCCGTTAAACGCCGGTAATACGCCGCCACCATATCACCGCGTTCCGCTTCAGGAATGGGCGCGAGATAATCGTGCCAATAATCGGGGTAAATACGCTCAATGCCCTGCCCCACTTGGTAAAACCAATCAATATCCCGTGGGCGACACAGAAAAATACCGCGCAAAATCATCCCGTTCACCCGCGCCGGATACGCTTCCGCATACGCCAGCGCCAATGTCGAACCCCACGAACCGCCAAACAACACCCACTGATCAATCCCCAAATGTTCGCGAATCAATTCCATATCGGCGACCAAATCCCACGTCGTATTGCGCTCCAAGGACGCATGAGGTTTGGAACGCCCACAACCGCGCTGGTCAAACAGAATAATGCGGTACAAATTCGGGTCAAAAAATTGCCGATGCCAAGGTTCACAACCCGAACCGGGGCCACCGTGCAAGAACACCACCGGCAAACCGTCCGGCACGCCGCATTCTTCCACATAAAGTTCATGCACATCATCCACCTTCAGGTAAAAATGACGGTTATCACGGATCGGGGGGTAAAGCGCACTCACGCATTCGTCTCCTTGGTTTAGCAACCGCTCACGGCATCCAGCTAGTATAAAAGAAAATTGTCTGTCAGGTTTGTTGTATATCGGTGTAGCATACGCTGCAATAGATAAACCAATGGAAATCAGGAGTTTTGCATGGCGGGTGGAAGCCTTTTAGCCTTACTCGATGACATCACCACCGTTCTGGATGATGTTTCCCTCATGACCAAAGTCGCCGCGAAAAAAACCGCTGGCGTATTGGGCGACGACCTCGCATTGAATGCGCAACAAGTAGCCGGTGTCCAAGCTGAGCGCGAATTACCCGTGGTGTGGGCGGTTGCCAAAGGCTCATTCCTCAACAAACTGATCCTCGTACCCGCAGCACTGCTGATCAGCGCGATTGTGCCTTGGCTGATTACCCCGTTATTGATGATCGGCGGCGCATTTTTGTGTTACGAAGGCTTTGAAAAAATTGCTCACAAACTCTCTCACCACCACGAAAAAGATCAAGCCGAACTGCTCGAAGTCGCGCGTAACCCCGCTGTCGACATGGTGGCGTTTGAAAAAGACAAAATCAAAGGCGCAATCCGCACCGATTTTATTCTCTCCGCTGAAATCATTGTGATTGCGCTCGGCACGGCGCAAGGCGCGTCATTTGCCATGCAAGCAGCGGTGGTGTCTGGCATCGCGATTATTATGACCATCGGCGTATACGGCTTGGTTGCGGGTATCGTCAAACTCGACGACCTCGGTTTTCACCTCATCAAAGACAACGCCACCGGCTTCCGCCGCGCCTTGGGGAATGGCATTTTGTGGTTCGCGCCTTGGCTGATGAAAACCTTATCCGTGGTGGGAACTGCCGCGATGTTCCTCGTCGGTGGTGGCATTTTGCTGCATGGCATCCCGCATTCGCACGATTTCCTGCACGGCGCAGAACTGTTTGTGCAGCAAGTCGGCGGTATCGGCGGCGCACTCAAAGCCATTGCGCCCACGCTGTTGAGTGGGGTATTCGGCGTATTGGCGGGTGCGGCAGTGCTGGCAGTGGTTGCGCCCACCACTGCCTTGATCCGCAAATTCAAACCAGCTACCTAAGCTTTCCCAACAACGCTTTCAGCCGCCGGGTCGCCTGTTGCCCGTCGGCTGACGGCGCATAACAAATTCCCTCATACACCTGCGTAAACTCGCGAATCACCCCCGCCACCGCAGGCAATGCCTCCGCCGCTTGTGCCGCAAACACCCCCGGCGCATCCCCCGGTTCGCGCAACACCCCACGCTTTGCCAACGCCGCACAAAAACGCCGGTACAATTGATGCTCCAACGCCTCACGCTCACGCCCTGGCGTCATCCCCAACAGCACCAGCCACAACAAGCCAATCGCCGCCAACAAACCGCCCATCAGCAAGGCCACTCCTTGCACCGAAAACGTCCCCAGCAATGACTTTAACAACGCCGCCTGTTCCGCCCCGTCATACCCCAGCACCCACCGCCGCCAGCCGTATTGCACCGTGTCAAGCTGCTGACGGATACCGTTCAACCAGGCAATCTTACGCACCGAAAATACCGAATCCGCCAAAAAACTGCCTTCTGCCTGCATTGCCGCTTCCAGCCCTTGCTCGGTACGGCTCGGCGCAACCATCGTGGTCGGGTCAACCCGCACCCAACCTTGCCCCGCCAACCACACTTCCGCCCAAGCATGAGCATCGTATTGGTGAATAGCCAAATAATCACCCGCCGCATTCCATTCACCGCCCTGATAGCCCACCACGACCCGTGCCGGAATCCCTGCTGCTCGCATCAGAAACACCAAGCTGCCTGCGTAATGCGCACAAAAACCGCGCTGCGACTCAAACAAAAACGCATCAATCGTATCGCTTTCACCCAAGGTCGGCGGTTTCAAGGTGTATTCAAAACGTTGATCCCGAAACCGCGCCAAGATCTTATCCAGATACGCCTGTTCCGTGCCCGTTTCGCGCCACAAGCGTTGCGCCAAATCACGCGTTCGCGCATCACCCGTTTCCGGCAAATGCAAGGCCAACTGCCGCAATTCCGGGGCAAGCGCCAGATCACGCTGGGAATCGGGGTAACTCACCGCCTTCAACAAAAACGGCGCTTGCAAATCTTGCCGTGCCATCACCCGATAATCCGCACCACGCAATACGTCCCCTTCGACTTCCACCGCTGGCGTCAGGGTAAACAACCAAGGCTGCCCGGTTTTTTCGTAAACCGCCTCATAAGCAATCGGTTCGCCTTGCACCCGCAGCGCGTCGGGCTGCCAACGGTAATTCGTCAGCAACGCACTTTGCACTTGCTGCGGGTCAATATCGCGTTCAAATTGCCGCCATTCGCGCCCGTCAAAATGGTTAAACACCATGCCGCGCCAATACAATTCGTGCTGAGCGGGTTTTCTGCCTTTAAACGTTACCCGAAACGCCAGCGCATCCGACTGGCTAAGCTTTTCAATATCACCGGGAGCCATGCGATCCGACACGCCCATTTTCGCCTGTCCGGTCGGCATCGGCAGCGACCACAACGGCGGCAAACGCGGCGCAAACACGAAAATGACCAGCATCAATGGCAAACATTGCAGCAACATAAACACCGACAAGCGCAAATTAAAGCGCACCTGTTGCCCCGCCGAAAACTCCGCCACCGACTGTTGCACCCCGATCAAAGCGCCCGTCAACACGATCATCGACACCATGCCATACAGCGCGGCGGTAATGGATTGCGCGTACAAAAAATGCAGCGCCACCAAAAAATACCCGATAAAAATCACCACCAGCGCATCACGCCGCTGCGCCACTTCCAACGATTTGAACGCAAACCCCAGCAACAACAACGTTGCCATCGCATCCAACGACGGAAATTTCAAACCGCTTAACACCAAACCGCCAATACCCAACACGATCAGCAATGCCTTGGTCACATTCCCCGGCTGCAACGCCGCACCGGATAACACCCGCAAGCGCCAACCTGCCGCAAACAACAATACCGGAATCAACCACAACGGCAAATCAAACACAAACGGCAACATCACCACCAATTGCGCCGCCAGCAACCAAATCATGCCAGTGTAGGTAATTTGCTTATGCATCTTGAACCCCAAACAGTGCCAACGCTTGCAAACAACGCGCTTTGTGCGCCTCGCCTTTGCCCGGCTCAATCAACGTGCCGGGAATCCGCAAACCGTATTCGCGCTGTTCCTGATGAAATTCCAGCACCTTGCGGCACAAATGCGACAAGCGCACCTCGATACCGGGCATGGGCAATTCATCCCACTCCAACCACAAGGCATTACTGGCGTAATCGACAAAAGTTTTGGTATAGAGCTTGCCGGTTTGCGCGTATTTAGCCCAATGAATACGTTTCGAGCCATCGCCCCGCTGATAATCGCGGATGCCGCCGAAATCGTTGCTGCCACCCGCAATTTCACGCCCGTCTGCAACGTTTTCACGCTGGGCATTGCCGCTGGGTTGGAAGGCTTTTTCAATCGGTGCAGGGTACACCAAGCCGCGCACATCAAAGGTCACATACGACCATGCCAGCGCTAACCCGGTGGGGAACTGGGTCGCAATCCGCAACCGTGGTGGTTTGAAATAGCCACGTCCGCTGGTGCTGTGTGACAGTTTTACCCGCAAAGTTTGCGCTGCCACCAGATCCACCTGCACCTGATCTTCGCCCTCCCACGCCAATTCCAAGGCGTATTTGGGCTGATGAGCAGGGCGCGTTAGCTCCACTTCCAACACCGCTTTTTCCCCTGCAAAACACGCTTCGACACCCAAGGCGGTGAGGGTCAAGCCCGCCAAATTGCGCCATGTGTAAAAAATCGTGAGCAGCAGCAAGGACAACAGCCAGAAACAAATGATGTACACCAGCGAATTTTGAAAATTGATCCCCAACAAAAACAGCAGCGCAATGAGCATCAGCAACCCAACAGCGGTTTTGCTGGGCACAATAAAAATCTTGCGTTGATTGAGCGTGGTCACACGAGCGGCAGGCAAACGTTGCTGCACCCAACGTTCCCAGTGTCCGCGCAGTGCCTCAACCATGTTTGCCGCCGACCACATCGACTTTGCTGAGAATTTGGCGTGCCAATTGTTCGCCTTGCGCCTCTTGCCGCCCGACGAGGCGATGCCCAGCGACTGCCACGAATACCGCTTGCACATCTTCTGGCAACACATGCCCGCGTGCTTGCAACAATGCCCAAGCTTGCGCACTTTTCACCAACGCCAATGCACCACGCGGGGATAGCCCTAATTGGCAGATGTCCGGCTGGCGAGTGCTGGCGATTAAGCGTTGCACATAATCCAACAGGGTATCGGTCATTTTCACTTGTGGCACGAGTATTTGCAGCGCTTTCAGGCGCGATTCGTTCAACACTTGCTGCATACTCGCGAGCAAGACGCGCCCGTTACGCCCTTTCAGCAATTCGCGTTCCGCCGCCGGTTCGGGGTAGCCTAAGGAGAGGCGCATGAGGAAACGGTCAAGCTGCGATTCGGGCAGCGGGAAGGTTCCCGATTGGCTTTGCGGGTTTTGGGTGGCGATCACGAAAAATGGAGCGGGCAAGCTATGCGTCGTGCCATCGACACTCACTTGGCGTTCTTCCATCGCTTCTAGCAAGGCGCTTTGGGCTTTGGGAGTGGCACGGTTGAGTTCGTCCGCAAGGAAGACTTGGCTGAAGACCGGGCCGGGGTGAAAGCGGAATTTACCCGTTTGCGGCTCGAAAATTGCCGCACCAATCAAATCGGCGGGCAGCAAGTCACTGGTGAATTGCACGCGCTTGTATTCCAAGCCGCACACCTGCGCCAGCGCGTGCGCGAGGGTGGTTTTACCCATACCGGGTAAATCTTCCAACAGCAAATGACCGTTTGCCAGCAAGCAAGTCAGCGCGAGTTGTATTTGCTGCGGTTTGCCGTGAATGACCTTGTTCAATTGCGCAAGCGTCGCCTGAATCAATTGCGGGGCTGCGGTTGTCATGGTGTGTCCGTTATTGTTATTGATTGGGGTTTTGAGGGACTTTACCTGATGGGCAATGGCTTGACTATGGCGGGGCGACGGGCTGCTACTGTTCCACTCAATGCTAAAAGCGCGGCTTAAGAATCGTTATGCGTAAAACACTTCACGTTCAGATGACTGGGCGGCGGACGGCGAAAGACTGCCTTCAGTGAAAATATTGCCTTGCGTTTGATGCAATACCCGAATATCTGCACGCACGTCTGGCTTCTTAAGCGCACGGTATCGCTGCTTAGCACAATGCCATCGCGAGGCGGCAAGTGTTTCACCAATAAGTCTGCAATTTCCTGAGACATCCGCGCCAATTGCTCATCATCAAACGCCACTGCGCCATTATCCAGATTATCCCGCTTCAGCAATGTCGCTACCCCCTTATCCAGAAACGATTATCACAGCCTATGTACCCAATGCAGATACTAACGGAAAATCAGCCAATTGCAGCACATCTTGTCACTAATTGTAACAGCTTTTAGCGGATAGAGCGCCGCCTCAGACTAAAATATAAACGATATTGTACTACGCTTATCTTGTGTGGAAATGACACGGATCGTTGATTTTCAGCCAGGAGAACGCCATGCCCAGCATACTTAACAGACAACGCAAAACCGATGCATTGTATTTGCGCCCCATCCAATCAAGCATTTGGACAAAAGCCCCTTGCCCCCATTGCGGCAGTTTCACGTGGACGAAACGCCCTTGTATCTGGTGGAAAAAACTCTTGCACCCCAACCGCCAACGGTGTTTCTGCCGACAGTGCCGCGAAGAGTTTTGGCTTAAAAAAGGTAGCTGACCACGCATTGCTGTGGGGTGTGGTCGCACGGGCGACCGATTGGCGTCAGGAGATTGAAAGCTACTAACGCTCTTGTTTTATGAACAAATTACTCCCGGATAAAATGCGCCCGGTAATACGCCAGCTCATCAATCGAATCCCGCACATCCGCCAGCGCCAAATGCTGTGATTCCTTCTTAAAACCTGCCGCCAGCCCCGGCTTCCAGCGATTCGCCAATTCTTTTAACGTGCTAACATCCAGATTGCGGTAATGGAAAAACTTCTCCAGTTCCGGCATTTGCCGCGCCAGAAAACGCCGATCCTGACAAATGCTATTGCCGCACATCGGCGACGCACCCGCTGGCACAAACTGTTTCAGGAAATCGAGGGTCGCCTGTTCGGCTTGCGCCTCTGTCCATTCACTTGCCAACACGCGCTGAATCAGCCCGGAACCACCGTGTTGTTTTTGATTCCACTCATCCATTTTTGCCAGCGTTTCCGCAGACTGATGGATGGCAATCACCGGGCCTTCCGCCAACACATTCAAATCCTTGTCAGTGACGACGGTGGCAATTTCAATAATCACATCGTTGACGGTATCTAAGCCCGTCATTTCCAGATCAATCCAGACCAAATTTTCCTGATTCATGCTCATTCGGGTACACTGCACTTACTTTAGGGAATCTGGAATATAACAGACATTATGCAAACGTTTACCTACATTTTCCTTGCCTTTTTGTTGGCATCGACCTTGGTACAACTGTACTTGTCGTTGCGACAGAAACAGCATGTCGGCGCTCACCGCAGCGCTGTCCCCACCCCGTTTGCGGGCAAAATTTCGCTGGAAGAACACCAAAAAGCAGCCGATTATACCCTCGCCAAAGGCGGCTTAGGGCGCATCGACCTGCTGATCGGCTTGGCAATCTTGCTGGCCTGGACACTCGGCGGCGGACTGGAATGGCTGGATACGCAATGGCGCAGCTTCGGCTGGAACGAGCTGTACACGGGTACGGCGGTCATGCTCAGCCTAATCCTGATGGGCAGCGTCTTGGATATGCCAATGTCACTCTACCGCACTTTTGTATTGGAAGAGCGCTTTGGTTTCAATAAAATGACTGCCATCACCTTTATCACCGATCTGTTTAAAGGCGCAGCACTGGCGTTGATTATCGGCATTCCGGTGATCATGCTGATTCTGTGGCTGATGACCTCGGCGGGCAGCTTGTGGTGGTTGTATGCATGGGCAGCTTTGACCGCGTTTTCATTGCTGATGACTTGGGCATACCCCAAATTCATCGCACCCTTGTTCAACAAATTCAGCCCCTTGGAAGATGGCGAAGTGGCCGAACGCCTCAATGCTTTATTGACGCGCACTGGCTTTAACAGCAAAGGCGTATTCGTGATGGATGGCTCGCGCCGTTCCGCGCACGGCAACGCTTATTTCACTGGCTTTGGCAAAAACAAGCGCATTGTGTTTTTCGACACCCTGCTCAAGCACTTGACCCCCGCGCAAGTGGAAGCGGTACTCGCGCACGAACTGGGGCATTTCAAACGCAAACACATTGTCAAAGGCATGGCACTGTCAATGGTCATGACCTTGAGCGGTTTCATCGTCTTAGCATGGTTAATGACGCAGGCGTGGTTTTATACTGCACTCGGTGTCAGCCAACCCTCGACTTACATGGCGCTGGTATTATTTATGTTAATCAGCCCGGCTTTCACCTTTTTTATCGGCCCGATCATGGCGTGGTGGTCGCGCAAGCACGAATTTGAAGCGGATGAATTCGCCGCGCAACAATCGAGCAGTGCGGAACTGATTGCAGCATTAGTGGGTCTTTACAAGGAGAATGCCAGTACCCTGACACCCGATCCGTGGTATTCGGCGTTCTATGACTCGCATCCGCCCGCAGCGATACGGATTGCGCATTTACAACAACAAATGTAACAAGAGTAGTGACATGAAAGCGAAAGCTCTTCTGATTCTCTGTAGCGGTCTACTGCTGATGCAGACAGCACAAGCCGCCCCTAACCCGGCTAACGGACAAATACTGTTCGTTAATTCACCTTGTGATACGGCGGCGCTCACCACGCCCAACCCCGCTATCACCGACACCGCCAGTTTGGAAAAAGAGGTTCGTCAATGCGACATCAACCGGAACATCAACTGGTATGACGATGAAATCAAGGATGTAGTGGCTTATCTCAACCAAACGTATTACAAATTTCCGTAATACATGGGCAACGCCGACGTTTTCCGTCACAATAGGACGTTATGACGGAAAACTTATCTCACCCTGCCTCCACTGCACCAGAAAACGGGCAAATCATTACCCGTTTCGGCGCTGATTTCTTAGTAGAAACAGCGGACGCGGAACTGTTGCGCTGCACCGCCCGCCGCAAACTTGACCATCTTGCGTGCGGCGACTACGTGCAATGGGAACGCCAAGCCCAAGGCAACGCCGCCGTCACTGCCATGCTCCCGCGCCGCAATGTGCTGGAACGCCCCGATTTTCGCGGCAGATTGCGCCCCATTGCTGCCAATATCGACCTATTGATTGTGGTCGCCAGTTGGCAACCCGCCCCCATTTGGGAAACTCTCGACCGTTACCTGATTGCTGCCAACCGCCTTCCCGCCGACGTGCTCTTGGTTTTCAACAAAGCCGACTTGCGCTCCAGCCTCGCCAGTGCCGAAGCCGAAACCTGTTTGGCAGAATACCAACGCATTGGCATTCCGATTCTGCACGTCTCCGCCAAGCAACAACAGGGCATTCAACCCATCCTTGAGGCCATTCAAGGGCGCACCGCGATTGTGGTCGGGCAATCCGGGGTAGGCAAATCGTCGCTTGCCATGCAATTACTGCCCGAAACCGATATTCGGGTCGGCACGATTTCTGAAACCGGCGAAGGTCGCCACACCACCACCTCGGCAACCCTGTACCGCTTACCGTCCGGTGGCTCGCTGATCGACTCCCCCGGTGTGCGCGACTTTGGTTTAACCGGCATGGACTTTGCCACGCTGGAAACCGGCTTCCCCGAATTCCGCCCGTTTCTGGGTGAATGCCGTTTCCACAACTGCACCCATAACCATGAGCCGAATTGCGCCATTAAAGCCGCCGTCCAAGCCGGGCAACTGCCACCGCGCCGCTTTGCGCGTTACCTGAGTTTATTGGCGAATATTTAACACCTTCCTGCCACCTATCTGCCTTACACACCCATTATCGGCTCGCTTATCCTGATTCATCTGGGATCGGGTTTGCGCGTTACTATAATCGTAGTCAATAAATTAAAAATAAGGCGAACCACACAATCGGTCGATTTTCAAGACGATTCGTTAGGAAAGTGATCATCATCACTTAATGATTCGGAACTTTTCAGTAAAGTCAAGAGCCTGAACAATGAGACTTCCTAGAAAACACCCTAAGCCAATGAGGTAACACCATGAACATCCATCACTTACACCTTGCTGACAAAAACAGCGTTCACGCCGGTATGCAAGAATGCACCCCTTGCGAAACCTCGCCCCGCCCCGAAACATCGCGCTACTGGCCTAAAGTCAGAATGCAGCGCCGCTACCAGAACGGAATGCCCGACGAACGCTTAAGCATTGAAATTGCCAACCCTTGTTCTGACATTATTCTCCGCCACGTCAAGATCGCCTTCCTCTCCACCGGCCCGCAAAATCACTTGAAAAACGGCAACCCTGTTGTCAAATTTGCCCCCACTCACGGTATCGAATTCGGCGACATTGCACACAGCAGCGACACCCACAAACTCAGCAGCGTCACCCGCGACATCATTATGATCGAACACCAAGCCAATGCCGACGGGCGTCAGATCTATGCCGGAATCTGCTTTACCGCTTGCACCAAAACCGGCGAGGTCAAACATTACGGCTATTTGTTGTTCAAAAGCAATGTATTGCCAGCACAAGTCGCTGTCGACCAAGCTGCCTGAGCACAGCATTCATTTGTATCCATGACGGCATTTATGAGACTCTTGACGCACGATTGGTAATGATGATTCTTGTTAATGAGCCGACTGCTTCTCACGTTGATGTGTTGCGCGTTATCCAGCACCCCGCCCGCCCTAGCGGAGTCGCCGGAAAACCCACCGATGCAGCGCCAATTATTTCAGCAAACTTACAGCGACCTGCAAGCCGGAAATCCTGACACGTTTGCCGCACTTCCCGCTGCGATGCGCCAATACCCGCTTTACCCTTGGCTGGAATACACCGATCTTAAGCAGCGCCTCGACACCTTGCCCGATGCCACGGTACTGGATTTTATCCGCCGCAATCCTGATTCGCTGATGGCTGATGCGCTCAATATACAACTCGCCAAACGCCTTGCCGCCAAACAAGACTGGCAAACCCTGCTTGCCACCATCCCCGCCACCTTGGATGACACCGACACCCAATGCTACCGCACCCAAGCACTCGCTGCCGTGGGGCAAAAAGACGCCGCACTGGAACTGGGTAAAAAAACTTGGATGAGCATCAGCAAATCGCTTTCAGACGCTTGCATCCCCGTCACCGACTTATTGCGCCGCCACGTTATGCTTTCCACCAACGATTATTGGGAACGTATTCGAGCCGCACTCGACAAAAATCAAACCACGCTTGCGACTCAACTGGCAGCGGCTTTACCACCTGAAGCGCAAATGGCGGTCAATACCTGGATACAAATCCGCGAAACACCCGCCGAAGCGCTCCCCGTCGCCATGCAGCAACCGGATAACGCTTACCTGCGTGATGCGATTGCTTTCGGGCTGGAACGCCTTGCCAAAAAAGAATCCCAGCAAGCCGAAGCCCTCTGGCAAACCGCTCGCCAAACCCTAAAATTTACCCCCGAAGAAAGCGCTAAAGTCGAAAGCGCCTTGGGAATACAACAAGCCCTGCGCCATGACCCCGCCGCCTTGAAACGCCTTGCCGCCATCCCTGCCGCACAGCGCACCCAAGACGCGAATTTGTGGCTGGCACGCACCGCCGCGCGTCAAGGTGAGTGGAAAACCTTGCTGGATGCCACCCAACACCTGCAATTCGAGCACGAACGTGACGCCGCCGGTTGGCACTATTGGCAAGCCCGCGCCCTCGAACAAACCGGCAAAAAAGCCAAAGCCACCACGCTCTACACCCAAATTGCCCCGCAAGCCACGTTTTACGGGTTTTTGGCTGCCGACCGTTTAGGGCAAACCTACACCAGTCTTAAAACTCCAGCCGTTGACCGCAGCCAGCGCGTCGCCGGATTGCAAAAAGTCGCCGCCATCCAACGCGCTTTCGAGTGGTTTGCCCTGGGCAATCGCGAACAAGGCCGCAAAGAATGGTTTCGCGCCCTCAAACAAATGGATAAAGAAGGTGCTCTTGCTGCCGCTGATCTCGCCATCCGCAGCAATGACCACAACCTCGCCATTTGGACAGTTGCCCGCGCCAAAGAATGGGATGAAACCCACCTGCGCTTTCCCGTGGTACACACCGATCTGGTCATGGCGCAAGCCCGCAACCAAGGCATTCAACCCGCTTGGGTCATGGGGGTCATTCGCCGTGAAAGTGCCTTTGATGCCACGGTCGAATCCAGCGCCAAAGCCCTTGGCCTCATGCAACTGATTCCGCCCACGGCAAAAGCGGTCGGTACCAAACTGGGCTTAAACATCAAGGGGCGCGACGATATACTGCCGCCCGCCACCAATATTCAGCTAGGCAGCGCGTATTTACGTGAAATGCTCGGCAAATTCTCCGGCAATTACGCGCAAGCCACCGCCGCCTACAACGCCGGGCCCGGTCGCCCCCCGCAATGGACACCGCAACAACTGATTAATGCCGACCAATGGATCGAAAGCATCCCCTTCACCGAAACCCGCGAATACGTGCAAGCCGTCATGGGCTACACCACAATTTACGATGAAAAACTGAATCCGGGTAAAGGTCGTCGCCTGTCCGAACGTTTACAACCGATAGCACCCCATGCACCCAAACCAACGCCCAGCCCCTAAGCCCCATCGCCAGCAACGCGGGATCGCCATCCTCTCGGTTTTGGTGATTGCGGTATTGGTCGTCACCTTAGCCGCCGCCGTGTTTGTGCGGCAAAGCCGCGCCGTGCGCCAAACCGACAATTTCCAATCGCTGGAACGCGCTTGGCAATACGTGCTCATGATGGAACAATACGCAGGCTTGCAATTGCAACTGGATGCCAAAGACAATAAATACGACGCCCTCACCGACCGTTGGGCGCAACAATTACCCACCCAAACCCTGAACGAAGACAGCGGCGCTGTCGTCAAATTCACCGGCAAACTGGAAGACCTGCAAGCGCGTTTCAACCTCAATAACCTAATTAATCAAGAAGGTGAACAAAATGGTGCGGCATTTGAGCAACTCAAGACATTTGTGAAGGATGCGGGATTACCCCCCGGTTTCGCCGACGCGATTGCTGATTGGTTGGATAGCAATACCCAGCCACAAGGCTTGGAAGGTGCCGAACGCGATTATTATATGTCGGGGGAAATTGCTTATCTCGCCGCCGATATGCCATTTGCCGATACCAGCGAAGTACGCCTGCTACGGCTGGAGATGCAAGACCCGGACGCAAAAAACAAAGCGCTCAACCGCTTTCTGAGCACTGTCACCGCGCTACCATTTACACATCCCCCCGTTAGTCCAAATAAACAAACCACCATCAACCCCAACACTGCCAGCAAAGCAGTGTTACGCGCCATGCGACTGAGTGATAGCCAAATTGCCAGCATTCTCGACAAACGCAAACTCCAACAAGCCTACAAGAGCAAAGCCGATTTTGTGCAGGAAATGGCCTTCACCCCCGGTAAAGATGATGTACTGCTGAACAGCTTTGACGTGACCTCGCAATATTTTCGCCTGACGGGGGAAGTGCAAATCAGCCGCGCACGGGTTTTCATCAATAGTCTGTTATTGCGTGACGCGAAGGGGAGTGTTCGTGTCATAATGCGCCAATTCGACCGGGTCAACGAACAACCAATGCCAACCACTGACGATGCTAGTAATACGCTTACAAACACCGAATGACACCGAACCCGCTTGGGCAGTGCTGACCAATAAGCCTGCCGACTGGCAACACGGTTCGTGGGAAATGCTCCTGCCTGCGGCACGGGGTCAGGATATTGTGTTGCTGATTCCCAGCCGCGAAGTGCTCTTGACCCAAACCAGCGTCAACACCCGCAACCAGCGCCAATTGCAGCAAGCCGTGCCGTTCGCGCTCGAAGACAGCATTGCGGATGACCTTGATCACCAGCACATCGTCTGGCAAACCCGTGCGGATTCCACCCAAGTAGACGTGGCGATTATCCGCCGCGACCGCCTGCGGGTATGGGTCAATGCCCTGCAAATGCACCAATTGCGTGCGAATAGTATTTTGCCCGACGTGTTTGCGCTGCCGTGGGAAGCGGAAAGCCTGACACTCTGGCAACAAGGCGAGACGATTTGGATCAGAACCGGCGAACTGTCCGGCTACGCCAGCAGCCCCGCCGCCCTGCCATTATTACTGGACAGCCTAACGTCTGGAAAAACCGAAGCGCTACCGTTGCGCCTGTACAGCGACCAAACCGAAACCTGGGCAGCCGATCCACGCTTTGCCCTGCTCACCGAAACCCAAGCCGAGCAACTGTTGCCCAGCAGCCTGCAACCCGCGCTCAAACTCAATTTGCTGAACGGTTTACAAGACGAAAACCGTGCCAACTTCCGTGAACATTGGCAACGTTGGCGCTTAGCCGCGAGTTTAGCCGCCGTTACCGCGCTGCTCGCCGTCGGCATTTACGGGGTGGAAAGCTACCGCTTGCAACAACAACTCGATGCGGTGGATGCGCAAAATGTCGCACTGTTCAGCCAACTCTTTCCCAGCGTCAGTGACGTGGATCCGCGCAGCCTGAAAAATCGCTTAGCCTCGGAACTGGTGCGGATGAAAGGTCAAAACAACGCCAGCGGCACCAGCAGCAGCCCCTTACCGCAGTTAGCCGCCGTCGCTGCTGCCATGCAAACCGCCGGTGGTTTAACGGTAGAAGACATTCGCGCCCAAACCGGCACGCTCACCGTCAACCTGCAAGCGCCCAACCAGCAAGCCATCGAAACCTTACGCGATACCCTCGAAAAAGCGCTGGGCAACCCGGTAGAACTGCAATCGTCGCGCACCGCTGACAGCGTAAAAGCCACCCTAACCCTAGGAGGCAAATCATGAAAGCTTGGTGGCAAAATCTCGCAGCCAATGAACGCCGCTTACTGAGCATTGGCGCAGCGCTGATCGGCTTAACCCTGTTGTGGCTATTTGTGTGGAAACCGCTCAGCGCCCATCACCAATTGCTGCAACAAGACTTGGAAGACGCACAAGCCGCCCACGCTGAAATGCAACGCCAACGCGCCGAAATCTTCGCCCTGCGCGGTGCAGCCTCTAACGCGCCAACCGCCACCAACGGCAGTTTGCACACCAGCGTGATTGCTGCGCTCAAACAATTTCAACTCGACGGCACCGACACCAGCTCCGAAGAAAAAAACAAAAACACCGTCACCCTCAAATTGAAGGCCAAGCCTTTCGACACCTTGGCACAATTCCTCGCCGCGATGGAAACCCAATACGCCGCCAATACCACCAGTATGACCTTGAAACCGGCAGACAAACCCGGCACGGTTGACGCGCAAATAACGCTGGAACGATGAAAACACGCACCCTCATTCTCGCAGGCACGGTCAGTTTCCTGCTAACTTCCTTGACACAATTACCCGCCAAACTGGTATTGGCGCAATTGCCCGCTGACTTGCCGGTGCAATTGCAAGGCATCTACGGCACGCTGTGGGCAGGCGGCGCAAGCAGCTTGAGTGCGCAAGGCGTGCAGATCAACAACCTGCAATGGGAGCTGCAAACCCGTGCCTTGCTGAAGGGTCAACTCGCGGCAGATTTACGCGGCAGCTTGGCACAAGGTGGCGACATCGACGGCTTGTGCAGCATTAACCTCGCGGGTACATTGAATTGCGCCCCGTTGAACCTGAGCAACCTGCCCGCACAAGTGGTTTCGCCCTATTTACAAAACCTGATGATTCCC
The DNA here is from genome assembly GCA_022828425.1 of Candidatus Thiothrix sulfatifontis. NCBI lineage: Bacteria > Pseudomonadati > Pseudomonadota > Gammaproteobacteria > Thiotrichales > Thiotrichaceae > Thiothrix > Candidatus Thiothrix sulfatifontis. The sequence goes on along the minus strand of CP094685.1, from coordinate 967,832 downwards.
CCGTTAAGCGGCACGTTTCACGCCAATCTCAACAGCGTGGCGTGGGATCAGCAAACCCTACCGCAACTCAGCGGTCACGGCGAATGGCGCGAAGCCGGGGTGCAAATGCTGCCGCAACGTTACGGCAATTACACCGCGATTATTAGCAGCGGCGAAAATGACGCGCAGCAAATCAGTCTTGCCTCTGCACCAGAAGCAGCCTTCGGTTTGAATGGCACGATTACGTTGGAACCCAGCGGACAGTACCAAACCCAATTAGACATTAAACCGGGCAACAGCATTGAGGAGGGCACCAAGCAATTCCTCACCAGCTTTATCGTGCCACCGCAAGCCGATGGCACTTACCAAATCCGTGAACAAGGGCAGTTGCCCAACTTTTAAGCCCACCAATCGCGCATAAAAAAAGGCGGGAGTGTTAATCCCGCCTCAAATCGACTCGAAGAATAGTCAGTTGAACAATAACTTAGGAATAGGCACGTTCGCCGTGCGATACGGTATCCAAGCCTTCGCGTTCTTCGTCTTGAGAAACCCGCAGACCCATGGTCATTTTGAGCAGGGTGAACAATACAAAGCTCACAACCCCTGACCACACCACCGCAACACCGACACCCCACAATTGGCTGATTACTTGTGCGCTACTGTATTCAGCAACAGCACCTGCCGCGTAGTCGTACACACCAGAACCGCCCAACGCCGGGTTAACCAGAATGCCCGTACCGATGGCACCAATAATACCGCCGATACCGTGAACCCCGAATACGTCAAGTGAATCGTCGTAACCCAGCATGTGTTTCAAGCCGGTCACACCCCACAAACACGCGGCACCTGTCACCAGACCCAGCACGATAGCACCCATCGGGCCTGCAAAACCTGCTGCTGGTGTTACGGCAACCAAGCCAGACACCGCACCGGATACCGCACCCAGTAAAGATGGCTTACCGCGCAATACCCATTCTGCAAACATCCAAGACAGCGCCGCCGCCGCCGTTGCCACGATGGTGTTTAACATCGCCAATACCGCCGTACCCGTCGCTTCCAAGTTAGAACCCGCGTTGAAACCGAACCAGCCAACCCACAGCAATGAACCGCCGATCATGGTCATGACCAAGTTGTGCGGTGGCATCGGGTCACGCCCGTAACCAACCCGTTTGCCGACCACGATTGCGCCTACCAATGCTGCCATTGCCGCGTTGATGTGTACGACCGTACCACCCGCGAAGTCCAAAGCACCTTTAGCAAACAAGAAACCGGCCGGAGCGTCATACGCGGAAGGGCCGCCCCAGAACCACACCATGTGCGCCATTGGCAGGTAAGAGAAGGTAAACCACAATACCGAGAACACCAGCAGCGCAGAGAATTTAATCCGTTCTGCAAAACCGCCCACGATCAACGCAACCGTGATCGCCGCGAAGGTCAATTGGAATACCATGAACATCATTTCATGAATCACCACGCCCTTGCTGAAAGTCTCGACTGTTACCGCCGTATCCACACCTTTGAGGAACATTTTGCTCAAGCCACCGACGAAGCTGTTCAAGCTGCCGCCATCGGTAAACGCCATGCTGTAGCCGTACACGACCCACAAAATGGAAATCACGCAGAAAATGGCGAACACTTGCGCCAATACCGACAACATGTTTTTTGCCCGCACCAAACCGCCGTAAAACAGCGCCAAGCCCGGAATAATCATTAAAATAACCAGCAAGGTGGATACCATCATCCACGCGGTATCCCCTTTATCCGGCACGGGAACCGCTGCCACTTCATCAGCCATTGCCACACCGGAAAATCCGAGTAACGCCGCCAACATCATCAAACCTAAACGCATATTCATGGAATTCCCCCTTCCTTACAGAGCTTCTTCGCCGTTTTCGCCCGTGCGAATGCGGATAACTTGTTCTACTGAAGTGACAAAAATCTTACCATCGCCGATTTTGCCGGTATTCGCAGACTGCGTAATCGCCTCAATCACCTGATCCACTTGTGAATCGGCTACTGCGGCTTCGAGCTTGATTTTAGGCAGAAAATCCACCACGTACTCTGCGCCACGGTACAACTCAGTGTGACCTTTCTGACGCCCAAAGCCTTTCACTTCCGTCACTGTGATGCCTTTAATGCCAATGTTCCCCAATGCATCACGCACATCATCGAGTTTGAATGGCTTAATAATGGCTGTAACCATTTTCATAGAACTAACTCCTTGCTAGTAAGGGATGCCAACTAAATTGCTTAACACAGGGAAATGTTGCAATTGACGTGCCAATCCCTCAAAAGCGGCATAACCACTATTTAGCGGCTTTATCCCTGTTTCGGAGCGTTCCTTCGCACCATAACAGTGCGTCAGCACGCTTTAATGCACTAAGCTTACGGCATACCCACACGCTTACCGAATTTGCTACAATCTGAATCACTTACTTAAGCGGAAGGAAAACGTATGCAAAACTTTGGCAATCTTGACGATTTAGCGAAAAAATTATCAGCACTCCTGCCCGAACCCGTGCGCCACATGCAGGAAGACGTGGAAAAGAACATGCGCGGCCTGCTCGAAGGCGGCCTGCAAAAGATGAATCTGGTCACGCGAGAAGAATTTGAGATTCAATCAGCGGTATTGCTGCGCACCCGCGAGAAGCTGGAAGTGCTGGAAAAGCGGCTCGCTGAGCTCGAAACCCAGCAAACCCAATAGCGCCTAACCGTACAGTTTCCGGTACAAACCATCCTGTTCCAGCAATTCATGATGACTGCCCTGTTCGCTAATGCCGCCATCATCAAACACAAAAATGTGATCCGCTTGGCGCACCGCACTCAAACGGTGTGCCACAATCAGCGTGGTGCGCCCTTGCAGGAAATCGCTCATCGCGGCGTGGAGTTTTTGCTCCGTGGCCGTATCCAGCGCGGAAGTCGCTTCATCCAAAATCACCACGCTGGGGTTGGATAAAATCATCCGCGCAATCGCCAACCGCTGGCGTTGCCCACCGGACAAACGGATGCCTTGCCGCCCCACAATCGTTTCTAAGCCTTGCGCCTGTTCGCGAATGGTGTCATCCAGTTGCGCAATGCGTAAGGCTTCCCACAATTGATCATCCGACGCTTGCCGCCCCAAGGTCAGATTGGCGCGTACCGTGTCATTGAAAAGCGCAGGTTGTTGCAACACCGTGGCAACGTGTTCGCGCACCACATCCAAACCAATCTCGGTCACGGGTACACCGTCGAAATACAATTGCCCCTGCTGCGGCTGATACAAGCCTAACAACACTTGCACGAACGTCGATTTACCGCCACCGCTGGCACCCACCAGCGCGATTTTTTGCCCCGCTCGAATGGTCAGATTCACATCACGCAATACCGGCGGCTTGTCACCGTAAGCAAAGGTGATGTGTTCCGCCCGCACGCTGACCGTGGTTTTGCCTGCAAACGGGTTGTGCGTATGCGGGTAAGCCGGTTCGGGCTGCATTTCCAGCAAGGTATTAATGCGCTGCAACGCGGCTTTTGCGCCGTACCAGCCGTATTGAATCGCCAACACTTCCTGCACCGGCCCCATCATGAACCACAAATAGCTGAACACCGCGAACATTTCGCCAATACTGAGATCGGAAAACACCACCATTAACATGCTGACCGCACGAAACAGATCAAAACCCGCGATGAATACCGTGAAGGATAAACGGCTGGCGGCATCGCTGCGCCATGCAAATTGCCCCGCGTGTTGTTTCACCTGTTGCGCATGTTCAGCAACACGCCCAAAAAAGCTGCTGGCGCGGTTGCTGGCACGGATTTGCTGGATGGTATCGAGGGTTTCGGTCAAGGCTTGCTGGAATAACTCGAATGCGCTGTTTTCCTGTTTTTTCAAATCTTTAACGTAAGAACCCAGCTTGGTGGTCAGCAAGATGACCAGCGGGTTCAGCAGCAAAATGAACAACGCCAATTGCCAATGCAACCACAACAACACCATCGTTACCCCAATCAGGGTGAGAACCGCAACAATCGACTTGCTGATACTGATGCCGAGGAAATTGTCGATGGTTTCCACATCCACCACCAGCCGCGAGCTGACCGTGCCACTGCCGAGGGTTTCGTATTCGGTCATTTCCACCGTTTGAATGTGCGCTAACAAGCGGCGGCGGATACTGTAAGTGAGTTCCTTGCTGATCAAGGTAAATTCACGGTTTTGCCAAACGCCTGCTGCCAGTGCCGTTAAACGCATCAGTACGGTTAACACACTGATGAAACTAATGTAGAGCACTGCGCCGTGCCATTCGGTGGGAAATAAGCCATTCATCCACGCGACTAGCCAGCCGGGTTTGCCGAGCAATACTTCGTCAACCAATAACGGAATCAACAGCGGAATGGGTACGCTGATCAGTACCGCGAAAATCGCCACGAGGTTAGCAATCACCAGTTCTTTGCGGTGAGTAAGCATCCGCTGAAACAGTTCTTGCCAAGAATAGGTGTGTGAGGTGCTAGGTATTTTCATGGGCGCATACTACCCGCAATTGCAGGCATTGCAAAAAAGAAAGGCGCTTTGTAGCGCCTTTCGGTTTTGTGGAGTCGGTTTTGTGGAGTCTAGCCGCGCGTAATCACTGAGCGTTAGCGACCATGTAATCCACGGCTGCTTTGATTTCAGCGTCAGAAAGCACTAGGTTGCCGCCTTTGGCAGGCATTGCGCCCTTGCCCTTAATAGCGCTGCCGTACAGTGCTTCAGCACCCGTGGCTATGCGCGGTGCCCACGCCGCTTTATCACCAAATTTGGGCGAACCGGCAACGCCCACGTCATGGCAAGAAAAACAAATGCCTTTGTAAACCTTCTCACCATCAATAGCCGCAGCAGGCGCCGCCGCAACTTGAATCGGCGCAACCGGAGCCGCCGCTTGCACAGGTGCTGCCGCCGCAACCGGAGCCGCCGGAGCCGCCGGAGCCGCCGGAGCCGCCGGAGCCGCCGGAGCCGCCGGAGCCGCCGGAGCCGCCGGAGCTGCCGCTTGCACAGGTACCGCTGCCGGAGCCGCCGCCGCAACTTGAACCGCCGGAGCTGCCGCTTGCACAGGTACCGCTGCCGGAGCCGCCGCCGCAACTTGAACCGCAGGAGCCGCTGCGTCTGCCGCTTGCGCAACCGCAGGTGCTGCACCCGCTGCTGGCTTAGCTTGCGCAGATAAATCATGCCCTGCTTTACCAGTAATGTAGATAATGGCGTTGGTCAGCTCTTCATCGGTAATGGTCGGATCACCGCCACGGGCTGGCATGGAATTAATGCCGTTGACGGCATTTTTCATCAAACCGTCTAAACCTTTTTCTACGCGCGGTGCCCATGCTGCGGTGTCATCAATTTTAGGCGCACCCAGTGTGCCAGCGGTGTGACAAGACGTACAAACTGCTGTGTAAACCGCTTCGCCAGAACGCGCTACCTTGACGATAGACTTATCAACCGCGTTCACTTTACCAATGGGTGTCAAATTGGCATCTGCCGCTGCGACTTGTGCGGTAGTGTCAATTTCACCTTTAGTGGAATTTTTACCGATAGTAATGAACAAGTTGGAAACCAACACCGCCGTCGCTGTGCCGATCAAAAGAAGACCACCAATCAGCATTGGTTTAGCCATAGGGTCTTTAGGTATAGAGTGAGCCACGTGTATCCTCCTGTAGACTGAGCGCTAATCGCCCAACAATCTGTAAATCTTAAAAGCCGAAAGCATCAATGAATCGTAAACCGACGAATTATATTCAAAATTCCTAATATTCGCTATGTGTCGACGACGAAAACTTGACTTGAATCATACTAAAAAATGCAGTTTTACGCACCAACGCGATGATAGACGTGACGACGCTCCTTGGGTATGATGCACACTCTGCAATGCACCCGTAGCTCAGGGGATAGAGTATCGGCCTCCGAAGCCGAGGGTCGCTGGTTCGATTCCAGCCGGGTGCGCCAATACTTTCAAATAAAACCGCAATTTCAGACAACGCAATTCGGCACTTGCCGCTCTGCTTTCGACAAACGCTGCTGATCCACCTGAAAAATAGCTTCGTCAGCGCTGCCGCTTTGCAGATTAGCCAGCACTTCCAGCGCCCAAGTTGGCAATTCAGCGTGTAAGCAGTAATAAACCCACAACCCCGCTTTGCGATCCTGCAACACACTGGCTTCGCGCAAAATCGCCAAATGCCGGGAAATCTTCGGTTGCGCCAACTCCAGCGCTTGCGTGAGTTCGCACACGCACAGCTCACGACCACTGGCTAACAATAGCAGCAGACGTAAACGGGTTTGATCGGCAAGGGCTTTGGTAAACGTTTCCAATAACATACGGTCGGGCAAATCCTAAAAATTAATGTTGAGTATAACGCGAATACAAGCGCTTACGCAGGCACCTGTCAACATGAAGTTTTTGTAACAGGGGTTTTGTTATATTCGCACTGACGTATATAATCGTAGCTATTGTGCAATAAACGAGAGAATTACAATGGCAACGATTGGCATCAATGGCTTCGGGCGCATGGGGCGCCTAGGTCTTCGCGCCGCATGGGGCAACCCAGCGTTTACCTTCACGCAAGTCAATGAAATTGCAGGCAATGCCGCCACTTCCGCGCACTTGCTGAAATTCGACTCCATCCACGGCATTTGGTCGCCGGAATGCAGTGCTGATGATGACAATATGCTGATTGCCGGGCAAACCATTGCCTACACCTCCAACAAAGCCATTGAAGACACCGACTGGTCAGGCTGCGACATCGTGTTGGAATGCAGCGGCAAATTCCGCAAAATCGAGCAATTGCAGGCGTATTTTGATCAAGGCGTGAAAAAAGTCATTGTTGCCGCCCCCGTCGAAGGCGCGTTGAACATCGTTTATGGCGTGAATGACGACTGGTACAAACCCGAAGAACACCATTTGATTACCGCCGCTTCTTGCACCACTAACTGCTTAGCACCCGTGGTCAAAGTCATGCACGAAAAAGTCGGCATCAAGCACGGCTGCATGACCACGTTACACAATATCACCAACACCCAAACCATTATCGACAAGGGGCATAAGGATTTGCGCCGCGCACGCGCGTGTGGCGAATCCATGATCCCCACCACCACAGGTTCTGCCAAAGCCATCACCAAAATCTTCCCCGAACTCGCGGGGAAATTGAACGGTCACGCCGTGCGCATCCCGTTGCTGAATGCCTCCCTCACCGATTTCGTGTTTGAAGCCTCACGCGAAGTGACCGCCGAAGAGCTGAACGGTTATTTCAAGGAAGCCTCAGAAACCTACCTGAAGGATATTTTGGGTTACGAAGAGCGCCCGCTGGTATCAGTCGATTACAAGCACGACCCGCGTTCGTCCATCATTGACGCGCCCTCTACCATGGTCATCGACGGCACACAGGTGAAAATCTATGCTTGGTATGACAATGAATGGGGCTACATGAACCGCATGATGGAACTGGCGGCAAAAGTGGTCGCAAGCCTGCCATGACAACCGACCTGCGCAATTACCTCACCGTCACCTTCGGCTACTGGGCATTTACCCTTACCGATGGCGCAATCCGTATGCTGGTGGTGCTGTATTTCCACCAGCTCGGTTATTCGCCGTTTCAGGTGGCGATGCTGTTTTTGTTCTACGAATTTTTCGGCATTGTGACCAATTTGGTCGGCGGTTGGCTGGCGGCACGGCTGGGGCTGAATGTCACCATGCACATGGGGATGGTGTTGCAAATCGTAGCGTTGGGGATGCTGGTTCCCACGCATTTGCTCTCGGTGCCGTATGTGATGGCGGCACAAGCCCTTTCAGGTATTGCCAAAGACTTAAACAAAATGTCGGCGAAAGCCAGTGTCAAAACCCTCGTGCCGAAGGATGCGAATACGCGCTTATTCAAATGGGTCGCGATTCTGACCGGCTCGAAAAATGCGTTGAAAGGCGTGGGTTTTTTCCTCGGTGCGGTATTGTTGCAAGTCGTCGGTTTCCAAGATGCAATGCTGATCCTCGCGGGTAGTTTGTTTGCCGTGACCTTGATGACGCTGTTGCTGTTACCTGATGAGATTGGTAAATCCAAATCCAAACCAAAGTTTTCGCAAGTATTCTCCAATAATGCGGCGATTAACTGGTTGTCAGCGGCGCGGTTTTTCCTGTTCGGGGCGCGGGATGTGTGGTTTGTGGTCGCTGTGCCGGTGTTTATGTCGGGCGTGTTGGGCTGGAGTTTTACCCAAGTCGGTACTTTCATGGCGGCGTGGGTCATTGGTTACGGCGTGGTGCAAGCCAGTGCGCCCGCCTTATTGCGCTTGAAAGCGCATTCGCTGGGTGCAGGTGCGGCGCAATTCTGGGCATTGGTATTGCTGGTGATTCCGGCAGGCATTGCCGTCGCACTCGCGCAAGGCTGGGATGCCGGAACGGTGTTAGTCACCGGCTTGCTGATTTTCGGCGTGGTATTTGCCATCAATTCAGCACTGCATTCGTACCTGATTCTGGCGTATGCCGATCACGACAAAGTGGCTCTGAAAGTCGGATTTTACTACATGGCAAATGCCGGAGGACGCTTAGCAGGCACGGTATTATCCGGCTGGGGCTATCAGCAATACGGGCTGGAAGGCTGTTTGTGGTTTTCCGCCGCGTTTGTATTCGCCGCATTATTGCTCTCGTTGCCGCTGACACGGCTACGTCACGCCTGAAATTCGCTCAAACCTTGCGCGGCGTTAAGCCGTGTTTGGTGAGGAAACGGTCTAACTGATTCGCAAACGCCTGCCGATCACTCAAGTTCAAAGTCGCAGGCCCGCCGGTCATCACCCCGCTGTTGCGCATTTCTTCCATCGCATTGCGTACCCGTAAACGTTCGCGAATATTCTCCGGGGTGTAAAATTGCCCGCGTGGATTCAGCGCGTGTCCTTGTTTTTCAATCACCTCTGCCGCCAGCGGAATATCAGCGGTAATCACCAAATCGCCCGCTTCCATATCTTGCACAATGCGGTTGTCTGCCACATCAAAGCCCGCCTGCACTTGAATGGTTTTGATGTAGAGCGACGGCGGAATCCGCAGGGGTTGATTTGCCACCAGCGTGGTGCGAATTTGCAAGCGTTCCGCCGCACGGAACAGGATTTCCTTGATCACATTGGGGCAGGCATCGGCATCGACCCAGATTTGCATGGTGGTTTCCTCACTAACAGTAGTGTCTATAGTATTGACACCAGTATAACCAACGTCAATACTATCAGTGGAATTTGCCCCATTTAAGCAGGTGTCACCGTGTCAACCAGTATCAAAACAGCCATTTCCATTCAGCAAGATTTGTTTGATGCCATCAACCAACTGGCGCAAGAACTGCACATTTCCCGCAGCAAACTGTTCATGCTGGCCGTAGAAGACTTCATTGCTAAAAACAAAAATCGCCAATTACTGGCACAAATCAACGCCGCTTACGACGATGCCGCACCGGATGCAGAAGAAACACACCTACAAACCGCCATGAAACAAAAACAAGCCCGCCGTCTTGAGACAGAGGCATGGTAATCAAGCAAGGCGAGATTTATTGGGTGGATTTAGGCGAACCCACAGGTTCAGAACCGGGCTACCGCCATCCGCATTTAGTGCTGCAAAATGACGTGTTCAATGCCAGCCTGATTAGTACGGTAGTAGTTTGCAGCCTCACCTCCAACATCAAGCGGGCGCAATCCCCCGGCAACGTCCTCCTGAAAAAAGGTGAAGCAAACCTTTCCAAAGCCAGTGTGGTAAACATCTCCCAAATCTACACCGTCAACAAGGACGAACTGACCGAAAAAATCGGTAACGTGTCAGCAGAACGGATACAGGAAATCATTGCAGGCGTGCAACTATTGATCGAACGACGGATATTATGAATACAGACTCCCCCATACTCGCCCCCCTAAACCCGCAGCAACAACTCGCCGTTGCTGCGCCGCCCAAATCCGTCCTCGTCCTCGCAGGCGCAGGCAGCGGTAAAACCCGCGTGCTAGTGCATCGCATTGCATGGCTGATCGAAGTCGAAAACGTCTCGCCATTAAGCATCCTCGCCGTGACCTTCACCAACAAAGCGGCAGCAGAAATGCGCGGACGCATCCAAGACCTGCTGCAACTGCCCAGCGGCGGTATGTGGGTTGGCACCTTCCACGGCATTTCGCACCGCTTGTTACGCCTGCATTGGCAACAAGCCAAATTGCCGCAAACCTTCCAAATTCTCGATTCCGAAGACCAGATTCGCATGGTCAAGCGCATCCTCAAATCCTTGGAACTCGACGAAACCCGCTTCCCGCCGCGTCAAGTTGCTGGTTTCATCAATGCGCGTAAGGACGAAGGTTCGCGCCCGCACCACATTGAAGACAAAGGCGATTTCAACCAACGGCAAATGGTGCAAATTTACAGCGTGTACGAACAAACCTGCCAACGCAACGGCGTGGTCGATTTCGCCGAACTGCTGCTGCGCTCGCTGGAATTGCTGCGCGATAACCCCGACCTGCAACAGCATTACCGCAACCGTTTCCGCCACATTTTGGTGGACGAATTCCAAGACACCAACGCGCTGCAATACGCATGGTTGCGCCTGTTGGCGGGGGATAAGAATCCGGTGTTTGCGGTGGGCGATGACGACCAGTCGATTTACGGCTGGCGCGGCGCGAAGATCGAAAACATCCGCAATTTCACCAAACATTTCCCCGATTGCGAAACGGTGCGGCTGGAACAAAACTACCGTTCCACCGCCAATATCCTCAAAGCCGCCAATGCCTTGATTGATAATAACAAAGGGCGTTTGGGCAAAAACTTGTGGACGGATGGCAAAGACGGCGAACGCCTGCACCTCTACGCCGCCTTCAACGAAATCGACGAAGCGCGTTTTGTTGCCGGACGCATTCAAAAATGGGTAGATCAGGGCGGAATGCGCCGCGACGTTGCCATTTTGTACCGTTCCAACGCGCAATCGCGGGTGTTTGAAAGCACGTTTAACGAAAACCGCATTCCCTACCGCGTCTATGGCGGCTTACGCTTCTTTGAACGCGCCGAAATCAAGGACGCGCTGGCGTATTTGCGCCTCACCGTCAACCACCAAGACGATGCCTCGTTTGAACGCATCGTCAATCACCCACCACGCGGCATTGGCGAACGTACCGTTGACATCTTGCGCAGCCACGCCCGCGCCACCAACCTGTCCTTGTGGGAAGCCGCCGCGCAAGCCGCTGACATTGGCGATTTCACCCCGCGAGCCAGCAATGGCGTGCTCGGTTTCGTGCAACTGATCAAACGCATGGCAAGCGACATTCACAGCTTGCCCTTGCGCGAACAAGTCGAAATCGTCATCGAGCTTGCCGGACTCAAACCGCATTTCCTCGCCAAAGAAAAAGGCGAAGCGGGGCAAGGGCGCGTCGACAACCTCAACGAATTAGTCACCGCCGCACAGGGTTACACCTACGTGCAATCCGAAGAAACCCCGGACATGAGCGAACTTTCCGCCTTCCTCTCGCACGCGGCGTTGGAAGCGGGCGAAGGTCAGGGCGAAGCCGGTGAAGATTGCGTGCAAATGATGACGCTGCACTCTGCCAAGGGTTTGGAATTCCCACTGGTGTTTTTGTGCGGCTTGGAAGAAGGCTTGTTCCCGCATCAAATGTCCGCCGATGACCCGGCACGGTTGGAAGAAGAACGCCGCCTGTGCTACGTCGGCATTACCCGTGCGGAAAAAGAACTGGTGATGAGTTACGCCGAACAGCGCATGTTGCACGGGCGCACCCAATTCAACCCGCCATCACGTTTCTTGCGCGAATTACCGCCGGAATTGGTGGAAGAAGTGCGCCCGAAAGTGAAAACCTACTCCACCGGCTTTGGCGGCAATAACCAATTCCGCGCCCCTGCCAATGCCCCCAAACTGGTGACGCGCACCACCAACCTCAATGAAACCGGCTATCGCGTCGGGCAGCGGGTGCATCATGCCAAATTTGGCGATGGCGTGATCACCGATTCCGAAGGGGCGGGCGCACATTCGCGGGTACAGGTGAATTTCAAAGCGGTGGGCGTTAAATGGCTGGTGTTGGGTTACGCCAATTTGGAAAAAATCTAAGCCATCAACAAGGCATTCAACGCGGCGGCGGCTAACACCCCGCCGCCGCGTGTGCCGTCCACCACAATGCATTCCACGCCCAACTCCTGATGCTGTTTCCATAACAGTTTCTTGGCTTCGGTGGCATTCACAAAGCCGCGCGGGGAAGCAATGATCAGCGCGGGCGGGCGCACACCCTCCTGAAGCAATTCCACCAAATGCAGCAATGCCGTCGCCGATTGCCCGATCAGCACAATTCCACCCGACATATACGGTTTCCAACAATCCACCGCCGTCATCGCACGGGTTTGCTTAGCGCTTTTCGCTTGCGAAATCACCGACGCTCGCCCCATAAACCCCAACGGCTCTTGATACAATAACGATTCTTTCAACGCGTGCTTAACCAGTTCGGTGTCATACAACAAGTTATGACGCTGCTTAATGGCTTTTTTGGCAACGTTCAGGGCATTGTCACTAAAACGAATGTGTTTCGCGAGTTCAGGGTCGCCATACGCCAACACCATCTGGACAACCACTTGCTGTTGCTCTGGCGTGAATGCACTCATATCAACCTGTTCACGTAAACGCGCGTAATTCTGTTCAAGAATACGCTCTGGGTCGCGCAAGTAATCGATCATCGCGCCAACGCTGCCAGCAAACTGCTATCCGGTATCAATTCATTGATGGCATCATACCCCACGGTAACTTCTGTCGCCCCCATCGCATAGGGCGCGATTTCATAAGGGTTAAAGTTGAACACCAACCCATCGCCCGACACGCCCACATTGGTGTTGACCTTAAACGCATTATTGGCAAACCAAAAACCGGCTTCTTCCAAACTGTCATTAGCACCTAACCCGCGTTCGTTGCGGAAAGCTTGCTCACCTGCCACATTCAAACGTTCCTCATAGCCCGCCACCAGCAAATCTTTCAGCGTCAATTGCTGCCCGGTGTTCACATCAAATACCGCGTAACGCTGTCCGCTAAAAGGATGCGCCCCGCCGGTATAACCCGACTCACGAATATTCAGGGTAGCCAAGTGTTCAGAGGCAAAACTCACCTCCACCTCGCGCACCATTTCCCACAAACCGGCGGCTTCCGGCACATTGTTGTAATCCGCCACAAACATGCTGGCAAGTTCATCCGGGGTCGCCGGTGGCTTGCCATCAGCATCGCTGTATTCCAGCAATTGTGCTTGAATGTATTGATTAATCGCTGCCGCAGCCGCAGGCGTGCCCGCCGCCACAATCTTGGGGTAAACCAAGCGTAAGTTCGCACAACGGATATTCTCAGGCGTGGTACCCGCCACGCCCGGGCATTGTGGCCCGCCTGCCCGCTCAAACGTCACCGTTTCCAGCGATAGTGGCCCGCTGATACCACCACTGCCGAAGTTCGGCAGTTCCAATTTACAACCTGTCATCAATAACAGACTTGCTGCTAATAGCATTGATTTCTTTAACATTTTGCATCCTTACCATAACCAACGGCGCACGCGTGCTTTGTAATCACGATACGCGTCACCAAAGGTTTGTTCCAGAATTTTTTCCTCAGGGATAATTTGCATCGCCGTCAAGACCCACACGAACACCGGCAACAGCAAAAACGGGCTAACACTGCCCAGCCAAATCCCCCAACCGCTTAAAATCACCAACATCCCCACGTACATTGGGTTACGGGTGTAACGGTACGGGCCAGTCGTCACCAACGCATGGGTACGTTCGGGGTGAATCGGATTAAACGTGGTGTGCGCGCGAAAAAACAAACCCAACGACCAAAAGTCCACCAACACCGCCACTGCAATCAACAGCAACCCTGCCCGATTCCACGGTTCGGCAATCACATGCAGCAGCGGCAACCACGCATTGATGCCCCACATCAAACCCGCAAACGTCAATAAATAAACCGGCGGGGGAATTTTCAATTGCAGGAAATTCATGGTGCTAACCTCGCAATGTCCCAGCCCTCGGCTTGACGCCGGTATTCAAAGCGATCATGCAAACGGCTGGGGCGACCTTGCCAAAATTCGATGGTATCCGGCACGATGCGGTAGCCGCCCCAAAAATCCGGCAGCGGAATATCACCTGCGCTGAATTTGCGCTTCATTTCATCCAGCTTGATTTCTAGCAACGTGCGTGAAGTAATCACCGAACTTTGCGCCGAAACCCATGCACCCAACTGACTCCCACGCGGGCGCGTCACAAAATAACGCAGGGATTCTAAGGTGGGAATTTTTTCAGCGCGTCCGGTAATTTCCACCTGACGCTCCAACTCTTTCCAGAACAGCAATAAGGCCACCTGCGGGTTTTCGGTAATTTGTTGGGCTTTCTGACTGTGGTAATTGGTGAAAAACACAAAGCCGTTGGCGTCGAAGGATTTCAGCAACACCGTGCGCAGCGTGGGTTTGCCGGTCGCGGATGCCGTCGCAATCTGCATGGCAGTGGGTTCCAGCACTTCACCGTCTATCGCCTGCTGCAACCACAAACTGAACTGTTGGTAGGGATCGGGATCCAATATGTCGCGACTTAAGCCTGCTTTGGTGTATTCATGGCGCAATGATGAAATATCCATGCTGCTCTCACTCCTGATAATTATTGCGTGGCTGACGCGGATTCTACCTGAATTGTTAGCGAACATAAAAAAGCCAGACCCTAAAATAATGGGTCTGGCCAAAAAGACACAAAGGAAGGGCTAAGACCTTTGCGTCAAAGTGGAGTCCGCGTTGGACTCCAGGGGCTAACAAATAGAATTTATAGTATAATATTATTGTAATGAGTAATATTGCGAGATAAATTTTGCATCTTGCTCCGAAACAGTGCGTGAAACGTTCAATAATGCCGCTGAAACGCTTTCCAATGGGCTATTAGGAGCCGGGCGGTACAGCATCGCAGCGCTAAAGGGATTAACCGAGGCGGCTGGTACGGGCATTCCATAAGCACTGTAGGCACGTTCTTCCCACATGCTGTATAGGTTATTATTTTTGACGGTCGTGCAGCCGGGCAATACAACCAAGGCCAATAACGTCCACAACACATTCACTGTTTTTATTTTCATCGCGTTGTTTGCAAGGTTTAGGTTTGTGATGGACTCATCATGCCCAAAATCGGTGCTGCTTCATAGCATTTGCTGATATTCGGATTAAAATATTAGATAAACCGTAAAGACTAGCCGCTAATACCCTGTTTTTGTTGATCAATAGCCCATTGAACATGCTCCCTCACCAAAGCACTCTCTGACACCTCATGCGTATGCTGCAACAACTTCAGCGCACGCTGGCTCGGTGGCGCATTCCCCAACGCAACCGCAATATTGCGCAGCCAGCGTTCGTAACCAATCCGGCGAATCGGCGAACCTTCCAGCTTGCGCATAAATTCGCTTTCACTCCATTGGAACAACTCGCTTAAGCGCGCACTATCCAGCCCATTGCGCACTGCGAAATCCGCTTCAGGCGAGGTTTGCGCAAAGCGATTCCAAGGGCAAATGAGCTGGCAATCGTCACAGCCATAAATACGATTACCCATGAGCGGACGCAACTCAACCGGAATACTGCCTTGGTATTCAATCGTGAGGTAGGAAATGCAGCGCCGCGCATCCAATACATACGGCGCGAGAATGGCTTGCGTGGGGCAGACGTCGATACACGCGGTGCATTGCCCGCAATGTTCCGACACGCTGCCCGTTTCCTCCAAGGACAAATCGGTGTAAATCTCACCGAGGAAGAACCACGAACCTGACTCACGGCTGAGGATATTGGTGTGCTTACCCATCCATCCTAATCCTGCTTTCACCGCAATGGGTTTCTCCAATACCGGAGCACTGTCGGTGAACACGCGGTAGCCAAATGCACCGATTTCGGTTTGCAACTGTTGCGCAAACTTTTCCAGACGCTGCCGAATCGCCTTGTGGTAATCACGCCCCAACGCATAGCGGGAAATGTAAGCGCGTTCGGGGTGATTTAACACCATCACCGCATCCGCGCTATCCGGCGGCAAATAATCCATGCGCACACTGATCACGCTCAATGTGCCGGAAACCAATTCGGCGGGGCGACTGCGTTTCGTGCCGTGGTGCGCCATCCACGCCATGTCGCCGTGATAGCCTTTTGCCAACCAATCCAGCAGACGCTGTTCGGCAAGCGACAGGTCGATATTGCTCACACCAACGGCATTAAAACCGAGTGCCTGCCCAATGGCTTGAATACGCGCAATCTCCATTTAGCCGCACGTCACTCCCGTGCCACCCAAGCCGCAATAGCCGCGTGGGTTTTTCTCTAAATAGCGCTGGTGGTATTCCTCAGCGGGGTAAAACGTTGGTGCAGCCAGAATTTCCGTGGTGATTTTACCCAATCCCGCCGCCGTTAATGCTACCTGATAACGCGCCCGACTCGCTTCTGCCGCCGCTTGTTGCTCAGGCGAATAGGTGTAAATGCCGGAACGGTATTGTTCGCCAACGTCGTTGCCTTGGCGCATTCCTTGAGTCGGGTTGTGTGCTTCCCAAAACACTGTCAGCAAAGCGTCGTAACTGATCTGGTCTGGGTCGAATTCCACCCACACCACTTCATTATGCCCCGTAGTACCACTGCATACTTGACGATAAGTGGGATTTTCGGTGCGCCCCCCCGCGTAACCGACAGCGGTGCGGATGACGCCCGGTGTTTGCCAAAACTTGCGTTCTGCGCCCCAAAAGCACCCCAAACCAAACATTGCCTGCTGCATAACACGCTCCTTTTCTCCTATTTCAAGGCTGTGACTTGTACACCCGTTTTACGGTAGGATACAGCAACCCAACCAAGGATGTGACTATGCTACTGATTCCCGCGATTGATTTGAAAGACGGCCAATGCGTGCGCCTGCGCCAAGGTCGGATGGATGACACCACCGTGTTTGCCAGCAACCCCGTCGATGTCGCCCAACGCTGGGTGGATGCGGGCGCACGCCGTCTGCACTTGGTCGATTTAAACGGTGCGTTTGCAGGCAAGCCGGTGAATGGCGATGTGGTTCGTGCAGTCGCGGCACGTTTCCCGAATGTTCCGGTACAAATCGGCGGCGGTATCCGCGATGCACAGACAGTCGCAGCGTATCTGGAAGCAGGCGTGCAATATTGCATAATCGGCACCAAAGCAGTGCAAGAACCGCAATTCGTTATCGACCTGTGTCAGCAATTCCCCGGTCACATTATCGTCGGCATTGATGCCAAAAACGGCATGGTGGCCACCGACGGTTGGGCGGAAGTGTCTTCCGTTGCCGCGATTGAACTTGCCAAACAATTTGAGCAAGCCGGTGTCAGCGCAATTGTTTACACCGACATTGCCCGCGATGGCATGATGAAAGGCGTGAACGTGGAAGAAACCGCGAAACTCGCCGCCAGCATTAAGATTCCCGTCGTCGCCTCCGGTGGCGTGACCAATATGGATGACATTAAAGCCCTGTGCGCGGTGGAAGACCAAGGCATTATGGGTGCAATCCTCGGTCGGTCGATCTACGAAGGCACGATTGATCTGGCAGCCGCGCAACAATACGTCGATTCCAACGGAAACACCTGATGTCGCAAGAACGGGGATTCAGTGACTACCAGCATGAAGCTGCGGCTTGGATTACGCTGGCAACGGGCGACTACTATCCAGACATTTTGAATGATGCTTGCCGTTTGTATGAACCCGTGCTGGTTGAATTTGGTCAATTATTGCAACGCGCCCATTCTTCTGAATTTCTGTTTAAATCCATTGCCGAAACACCTAATCAATGGATGCGTATTCAACTGTGCCGTGTTTTCAAAAAATATGTCAGTCCACAAACCCCTGTTGAAATGCTCAAGGTTAAAAACAAAGCCACTCAAATCTGTGAACAGTTTGGAGCAGGCTTTCGCCACATTGCCGAAGTCCAGCAACATTTCAATCAACGCCCTATGCCTGATGAAACGTTATGTGCCTTGCTGTGGGAATACAAAGACCGAGGCAAAAAAGGTTACGACCTCACTGAGCGGGCATTCGATTTACTGCGTAGCCGACACCCCGATTGCACCTTGATGGGCCCGGAACGTGCTGGCAAAGACGTGTTGCTAGGCAGCATTTTTGATAATTATCCCAAACCGGATCGCCCGGTGGATTTTGTCATTAGTGAAGGGCAGCGCATTCTCGCGATTGGTTTGGCACGTTATGATTCTGATCGAGGGGGCGCACAAGAAGACGACCGCACCGGGCAGTACCGTGAAGTGGCACAAGAAATTATCAGCTACGCTGATGCTCATGGTATGTCACATATCAAAATTGTGTACGTCAACGATGGCCCCGGATTACTGCTAGGCTCCATGTGGCGCGACTACGCTTATCTGGAAACCCATTGGACGGGGCGGGTAAAAGTAGTCACTTTACGCATGATCCCTGAACGTATCACCGCTGCATGGTTGAGGAGCTGAGATGGCTGTTGGTATTCCGAAACGCTTGTACCCACTGCAACCACGCCAAACGGGAGAGAGCCTACCCGGTGGCTTTCGCCTCGAATATGCTGGAAAAAAACATCCCATTGAGATTCTTGCGACACCCGCAGGCCATTATCAAACCAGCCGTGAGTATTGCGGTGGAGATAATCGCCTATACCATGCTGACAATTTAGGGGCATTGGCAGCATTGGCTCATGACCCCGCACTGGCGGGAAAAATCCGTTTAGTGTATATCGACCCACCCTTTGCCACGGATTCGGCATTTGAATCACGCCAACAACAACACGCTTACGATGACCATCTAACAGGCACTACTTTTGTGGAAGCATTGCGTGAACGCCTGATTCTCATTCATCGCTTATTGGCAGATGACGGCTCATTGTATTTACATCTGGATAGTCGTATGGTTTTCCATATGCGCTTGATTCTGGACGAAATATTTGGCGAACAACAGTTCCGTAACTGCATTACCCGCAAAAAATGCAACCCCAAAAACTACACACGCAAAACTTACGGCACAACCGCCGATTACATTCTGTTCTATACCAAAACCGACCAGTATGTATGGAATCGTGCCTTAGAACCGTGGGATGAAGCCCGCATTCTCAAAGAATACCCGTGTAGCGATGAACGGGGACGGCGTTATAAAAAAGTCCCTGTTCACGCACCCGGTGTGCGCAATGGTGAAACCGGCAAATTATGGCGCGGTATGTCGCCGCCTCCCGGCAAGCACTGGCAATACACCCCCGATAAACTGGATGACATGGATGCACGCGGTGAAATTTACTGGTCGCCAACTGGCAACCCACGCCGTAAAGTTTACTTAGAAAACAGTGCCGGTATCCCCGTGCAAGACATCTGGCTGGACATGAAAGATGCCCACAATCAGAATATCCAGATTACCGGTTATCCAACCGAAAAAAACCTTGCTATGCTGGAGCGGATTATTGAAGCATCTTCTAACCCCGGTGACTGGGTGCTCGATTGTTATGCCGGTTCTGGTACAACACTTGCCGCCGCTGCCAGCCTGAACCGGCAATGGATTGGCATTGACCGCAGCGATGAAGCCATCAAAACCATCTTGCACCGCTTCGCGAATGGCACAAAACGCATGGGAGACTTTGTGAATACACCAGCCAAAACCAATACATTGCCGCTATTCGATGCCAGCAATACCGACTTTACACTTTTTGTGGAAAAGAAATAATGGGACTCGCCAAACGCATTATCCCCTGCCTTGACGTGAACAACGGTCGTGTTGTCAAAGGCATGAACTTCGTCGGCATCCGTGACGCGGGCGACCCGGTGGAAATCGCCGCGCGTTACAACCGTGAAGGCGCGGACGAAATCACCTTCCTCGACATCACCGCCAGCTCTGACAACCGCGATACCATCGTTCACATGGTGGAAGCGGTGGCCTCGCAGGTTTTCATTCCGCTCACGGTCGGCGGCGGTATCCGCAAGCCCGAAGACGTGCGCCGCATGTTGAATGCCGGTGCGGATAAAGTCGGGATTAACACCGCCGCGATTACCAACCCCGATTTGGTGCGCGAATGCACCGACTATTTTGGCTCGCAATGCATCGTGGTGGCGATTGATGCCAAGCGCGTCAATGAACCGGGCGAACCCGATCGCTGGGAAGTCTTCACCCACGGCGGGCGCAACCGTACCGGCATTGATGCGGTGGCATGGGCAGAAAAAATGGCGCAATACGGCGCGGGTGAATTGCTGGTCACGAGCATGGATCGCGATGGCACCAAAGTCGGCTTCGACCTCGGTTTAACCCGTGCGATTACGGATCGCGTAGGCATTCCGCTGATCGCTTCCGGTGGGGTGGGCAATTTGCAACATTTAGCCGATGGCGTACTCAAAGGCGGGGCAGATGCGGTACTTGCTGCGAGTATTTTCCACTTTGGTGAATACACCGTGGGCGATGCCAAACGCTACATGGCAGCCCAAGGCATCGAGATGAGGCTGTGAATCTGATGGCAGCAGCACCGGCGCAAATCCAAATTCGCTATATTCAGGAAGAAGACCGCATCCTGATGCGCATCAATACCGTGGCGAGTGAAGAATTTCGCTTCTGGCTAACGCGGCGCTTTCTCATGCGTCTCTGGCCGGTGTTACAGGACGCCTTAATGTCGTCGCCTGCGGTTAAACAGCACAGCGATTACAGTTCCCGCCAAGCGATTGTCGCGTTTGAACACGAACGGGCGCAAAGCAAAGCCGCGTTCAACAACCCGTTTCGTGACGCTGACCATTTGCCACTGGGCACAGACCCGTTACTGGTGGTAAAAGCAGGCTTTCGGCACAAAGAGAACGGCGCGTTGCAAATTGCCTTCAAAGATAACCACGACAAAGGTGTCGATCTCAACTTGAGCAACGAGCTATTGCACTTGCTGTGCAAATTATTGGACGATGCGGCGCAACAATCCGACTGGAAAATGACCGCTTTGTTACCAAACATTACCGAAACCGCTTCACCAGTCGCCGCACACCAATTGAATTAGGTATACTCCAGCCCCATGATGAATGATAACGTACTTGCACAACTCGCCGAGGTGCTGGAAAGCCGCAAACAGGCAGAGCCAGACAGTTCTTATGTTGCCAAACTCTACGCCAAGGGGCTGGATGCGATCCTCAAAAAGATCGGCGAAGAAGCCACCGAAACCGTGATGGCGGCAAAAGACGGTGAGAAAGATAAAATTGTGTATGAAATCGCGGATTTATGGTTTCATACCTTGGTATTACTGGCACAACAGGGCTTACACCCTGATGCGGTGCTGGCAGAATTAGCCCGACGCTCTGGCGTCTCCGGTCTGGTCGAAAAAGCCAGCCGTCCCTCATAACTGCAAACTGGAAGGATAAAATAACCATGCACTTTAGCCCCCTACAACTGATTCTCGTCCTAGTCATTGTCATTTTACTGTTTGGCACTAAAAAATTGCGCAACATGGGCGGCGATCTCGGCGAAGCGTTCAAAAACTTCAGAAAAGCCGTGAAAGACGGTGATGAAACCGAAACCCCCAAAGCCGAGCAACCAGCCTCAACACAAGTCCCGCACCAAGACCAAGCGGGTCGGGTCATTGATTCAGAAGCCAAAGAAAAAGACAAAGTCTAAGAGCTGGATAACCCATGTTTGAAAGCAGTTTTCTCGAAATGCTGGTGATCGGCGTGGTTGCCTTGCTGGTAATCGGGCCGGAACGCCTGCCCACAGTTGCCCGCACCATTGGCCAATGGGTGGGAAGAATTCGCCGTTTTATTGCTAAAGCGCGGGCAGACGTTGACCGCGAATTGCAAACCGAAGAATTGCGCAACATGTTTTACAAGCAAGAAGAAGAAATACGCAACATGCGTGCCATGATGCAAGAAAAAACCGATTCGGTACGCAAGGAACTGGAGCAGCATGACAAACCCCTCTAATGGCACGCCTCAAGAGGCTGGGTTCAAAGCTTTTCTGGAACACTTGATTGAATTGCGTGACCGTTTGTTACGCATCGTGATCGCCATCGTCGCGGTATTTATTCTGCTTTCGCCGTTCGTGCAGGATTTATACAACTGGCTTTCTGACCCTTTGATGCGCTACTTGCCTGAAGGCGAGAAATTAATTGCGATTGGGGTAGCTTCTCCCTTTTTGATTCCCTTCAAACTGGCGTTGATGGTCGCATTTTTATTGACATTGCCTTACACCTTTTATCAGATATGGGGATTTATCGCCCCCGGTTTGTACCAACATGAAAAGCGTTTGGTCACGCCCTTACTGCTATCCAGTGTTGGATTGTTTTATGTTGGGATGGCATTCGCCTATTTTCTTGTTATTCCGATGATTTCCAAAGCAGCGGTGGCTTTTGCACCGAGCAATGTGAACCCGACACCCGATATTGCGGCTTATTTAGATTTCACCGTCGCCATGTTTCTTGCCTTTGGGTTGAGCTTTGAAACGCCTGTCGCTACCATTCTACTAATCGGCATGGGTGTGGTTAGTGTCGAAACCCTGACCAGAGCGCGGCCTTACATTATTGTTGGCGCCTTTGTGATTGCCATGTTCTTAACCCCGCCCGATGTCGTTTCACAAATCCTTATGGCTATACCTATCTGGCTATTGTTCGAGCTAGGTTTGCTGTTAAGCCGGGTATTTGGCAAACACATTGAGCGTTTCAAAGTAGACAAAGCGGAACACGATACGGCACAAACCATTCATAAGGATGACTTACCTGTTGCTACTGGCGCCGCAACCGTTGCCAGGGCAGCGGCAACGACCACTGCTTGGGAAGATGATCAACACATTTTCGAGGAAACCGTGCCGGTGCAATCCACCGATGACGAAGCCTTCCGCCCACTGACCGATGCAGAAATGGAAGCTGAACTGGAACGCATGGATGCCGAATTCAAACGCATGGAAGACAACTTCCGTCAACAGGAAGAAGACGGCAAATCAAACTGAGTGCGCATTCAGCAAGGTATTGGCGTCACACGGTTTAACCGGGTCGAACACGTCACGGAAGCTGGCATAGCTGGCTGCCGTGACCACCGGAATCAATACCAAGTAGCCCAACCCAAACGCAAACGACGCTAACACGCCTAGCACTATCACCAGCAGCGCAAACGTGGTTAGCGGCACAATATTTTTCAAGCACGCCAGCAAACTGGTGGAAACCGCGTCTAACGGTGTTTGATCTTCAAACAAAATCAAGGGCGTGGCATAAAAAAAGGCCATTACCACGACCGCAATGACACCGGCTTGCACCCACAAATTTAACGAAGAAGACGCCAACATTGCCGCCAATACCTGCGCAACATTGGTATTACTGTTGGGGAAATACAATGCCGTCAACGCTTCAGTACTCAATGGGTACAACATGGCCACTATCACCAACATTCCGACGACCATCATGCTACCAAGCCCCAATAAACGCCCCCGAAAGCGCGTCGAAATCCAACCAATTGTATTTTCATGAGATCGCCCCTTGTAATAAAAGTTGTTGTTATTGCTATGATTAACCTATTTCGTGACAGTTCATTGACGCATTCGGACTTTTTTGCAAACCCAATCCGCAAGCCAAACCAACGGATTACCTGTTACAATACTTAACTTCACGACAGACTGTACGATGGGAACAAGCCATGAAATCAAAACACCCCAACGTGCCGCGCCGCAAAACCATTCTGGTGATTTTGGATGGCGTAGGCGTTAACCCCAGCAAACGCTTTAACGCGGTACACGAAGCCGATACCCCGAATTTTGACCGCTATTTCGGTAGCTACCCGCACACTACCTTGCAAGCCTCCGGGCGGGCAGTCGGGCTACCGGATGGGCAAATGGGCAACTCCGAAGTCGGGCACATGACCATTGGCTGTGGCACGATTTTGCGCCAAGATTTGGTGCGGATCGAAGACGCGATCGAAGACGGCAGCTTCTACAAAAACCATTCCCTGCTGAATGCGCTGGAAAGTGCCAAAGCCGACAAACGCCCGCTGCACTTACTGGGCTTGGTATCGGACGGCGGCGTACACAGCCACATGACGCACATTGTCGCCCTGCTGAAAGCCTGCATGGAACACAATGTCAAACCCGTACTGCACGTGATTACCGACGGGCGCGATACCGCACCTAAAATTGCCAAGCAATTTATCCAGCAAATCCAGAACGTCATGGACATGACCGGCGGTGAAATTGCCACCGTCACCGGGCGCTTTTACGCGATGGATCGGGATAACCGCTGGGAACGCACCAAACTGGCGTGGGATGCGATGGTACGCGGCATCGGCACACCCGCCAGCAGCGCCTTGCAAGCAGTCGATGATGCGTATGCCGCTGGCGAAACCGACGAATTCATCAAGCCGCGCATTATGCCGGGTGCTGAGTTAATCCAAAGCAATGACACCGTGCTGTTTTTCAACTTCCGCAATGACCGCCCGCGCCAAACCGCCAAAGCCTTGGCTGACCCGGACTTTGCCGATTTTGACCGGGGTGATTTCGAGCCAGTCTCGCTCACCACCATGACGGAATACGACAAACGCCTGCTGGCTCCCGTGATCTTTTCGCCGGAACGCCCCGCCACCAACTTGGCGCAAACCATTAGCTTAGCGGGCTTGAAACAACTGCATTGTGCGGAAACCGAAAAGTACGCCCACGTCACCTTCTTCTTCAACGGCGGGCGTGAACGCACTTACGCGGGCGAAGACCGTATCGTCATCCCCTCGCCCAAGGTAGAAACTTACGACGAACAGCCGGAAATGAGCGCGAAAGAGGTGGCTGACACCATTATCAGTGCACTGGAGCAGGATAAATATTGCTTCATCGTGGTGAATTTCGCCAACGGTGACATGGTAGGTCACACCGCCGTCCCCGGTGCGGTGATTAAAGCCGTGGAAGCGCTGGATCGTGAAGTCGGGCGTTTGTTAGACAGCGCAGTGGCTCACGATTACTCGGTGATTTTGACGGCTGACCACGGCAACTGCGACGAATACATCGACCCGCTCAGCGGCGAACCCAATACCCAGCACACCGTTTACCCCGTGCCCTGCCTGATTATGGACAAATCCAACTGGCGGCTCTCCACCGAAGGCGGCTTGAGCAATCTTGCGCCGACGGTATTGCACTTGATGGGGCTGCCCAAACCCGACGGGATGCAAGGCAAATCCTTATTGCTGGAAGAACTCCCCAAAGGCCACCGCCCGGCGGGAGCGTACTAAGCATGGAAATACTCGTGAATGGCACACCGCACCTCGTGGCGGAAGGCACGACAGCGGCACAGTTGTTGGTGATTTTAGACTTACAAGGCAAACGCCTCGCCCTCGAAATCAATCAAACACTGGTGCCGCGTAGTCAATTTGACAGCTTGGTATTGCAACCCCATGATACGGTTGAAATCGTCCACGCCATCGGTGGCGGTTAATAGAAGGAATTCATCATGCAACACGACACCCTCACCATTGCAGGCAAGGAATATTCCTCACGCCTGTTGGTTGGCACTGGCAAATACAAAGACTTAGCAGAAACCCAAGCCGCTACCGAAGCCAGCGGTGCGCAAATTATTACCGTCGCGATTCGCCGCACCAACATCGGTCAGAACAAAGACGAACCCAATTTACTGGACGTGATTCCGCTGAGTAAATACACCCTGCTGCCGAATACCGCAGGCTGTTACAACGTGGAGGATGCCGTGCGCACTTGCCGCCTAGCGCGTGAATTGCTGGATGGTCACAAGTTGGTCAAACTGGAAGTGCTGGGCGATGCCAAAACCCTTTACCCTGACACGATTCAAACCCTGAAAGCCGCTGAAATTCTGGTAAAAGATGGCTTTGATGTCATGGTATACACCAGCGATGACCCGCTGATTGCGCGTCAATTGGAAGAAATCGGCTGTGTGGCTGTCATGCCGTTAGCAGCACCGATTGGCTCCGGCTTAGGCATTCGCAACCCGTACAATATCCTTGAAATCATTGAAAATGCCAAGGTTCCCATCATTGTCGATGCAGGCGTTGGCACCGCGTCCGACGCGGCAATTGCGATGGAAATGGGCTGTCATGGCGTGCTCATGAACACCGCCATTGCGGGTGCGAAAAACCCCGTATTGATGGCATCTGCCATGAAAAAAGCCATCGAAGCGGGACGCGAAGCCTTCCTTGCGGGGCGGATGCCACGTAAACGTTACGCCTCTGCCTCCTCCCCGCTGGAAGGCACGTTCTTTTAAGATTTTAGCAGTATTATGGAAATAACAGCCGCACACCCGCGAGCCATCAAAAGTTTTGTGTTACGGCAAAGTCGCGTCACGAAAGCGCAGGAAGAAGCGCTAGTTGACTTGTGGCCGGTTTTTGGTATTGAACCCGGCAATACGCCGCTTAACATCCCCGCGCTATTCGAACGGGTTGCTCCGGTAACGCTGGAAATCGGCTTTGGCAACGGCGCTTCATTGGCGCAAATGGCTGTCGCTGCGCCGGAGCGTGATTTCATCGGTATTGAAGTTCACACCCCCGGTGTCGGGCATTTGCTCAAACTGATCGGCGAACAAGGCTTGCAAAATGTGCGGGTGATGAACACCGATGCGGTTGAAATCCTGCAACAGCGCATCCCCGCGCAGTCGCTGGATCGGGTACAACTGTTTTTCCCCGACCCTTGGCACAAAAAAAAGCACCACAAACGCCGTATTGTGCAATTACCGTTTGTGAGCTTATTAGCCGCACGCCTGCAAACGGGCGGCGTATTTCACATGGCGACTGATTGGGAACATTACGCCGCACACATGGCGGAAGTGATGCAAACCAGCCCAGACTTCCTTAATCTTGCGCCTACGCCGCCTTATTCAACCCGCCCAGACACGCGCCCCCTGACCAAATTTGAAAACCGTGGATTAAAATTGGGGCATGGCGTTTGGGATTTGCTTTACCAAAAAAATTAAGACGTTATGCCAACCGAAGCCCATTACATTCTCACCGTCACCTGTCCCGCCAAAACCGGCATTGTCGCTGCTGTCACCGGCTTTCTGGCGGAATCCCAGTGCTACATTACCGAAATGGCGCAATACGATGACGAAATGACCCAGAAGTTTTTCTGCCGGATTATGTTGCGCCGTGACAGCCAGTTATCGCCTGCGATCGAAGCATTGCGCACGCAATTTGCCAAAATTGCTGACAATTTTGAGATGCAATGGGGCATCACCAATGCCACCCGCGCCACCCGCGTGGTGCTCATGGTCTCCAAGGCGGATCATTGTTTGGTGGATTTGCTGTACCGCAAGCACAAAGGCGATTTGAATATGAACGTCGTCTGCGTGGTGTCCAATCACATGGAGTTACGTTCTTTGGTGGAACGCGAAGGCATCCGCTTTGTGTGCCTGCCCGTCGACAAAACCAATAAAGCCGAACAAGAAGCGCGGATGTTGGAAATTGTCGCCGATACCCAAGCCGAATTGGTGGTGCTGGCGCGTTACATGCAAATTCTTTCGGACGACACTTGCCGGAAATTGGCGGGTATGTGCATCAATATTCACCACTCATTTCTACCCGGATTCAAAGGCGCACGCCCTTACCACCAAGCCTACGACCGTGGCGTAAAACTGATTGGCGCTACCGCACATTACGTTACCTCCGACTTGGATGAAGGCCCGATTATTGAGCAATCGGTAGAGCGCGTGGATCACACCTACCAACCCGAAGCCCTCGCTGCCTTGGGGCGCGACCTCGAAAACAGTGCCCTCGCCAAAGCCGTGCGCTTACACATTGAGCGGCGCGTGTTTATGGATGGCAATAAAACCGTGGTATTCAAATAACCACCGCTAACAGGAACCGATTGCAATGACCACTTTATTTGACTCCGCTCAATTGGGCGACCTTACCTTGCGCAACCGCATTATCATGGCACCGTTGACCCGCTGCCGTGCCAGTAGCGGACGTGTGCCGAATGCACTCATGGCACAATATTACCAACAACGCGCCAGCGCTGGCTTGATTTTAACCGAAGCCACCTCGGTGACGCCGATGGGCGTGGGCTACCCCGATACACCGGGCATTTGGTCGCCGGAACAAGTCGCAGGCTGGAAACTCATCACCGATGCGGTACATCAAGTGGGCGGGCTAATTTTCCTGCAACTGTGGCACGTTGGGCGCATTTCTGACTCCAGCTATTTGAATGGCGAGTTGCCCCCAGCGCGATTGCAGCGCAAGGCCACGTGAGTTTGGTGCGTCCCGAAAAAGCCTACGAAGTGCCACGTGCTTTGGAAACAGATGAAATTCCGGGCATTGTCAGCGCTTACCGTTTGGGCGCAGAAAACGCGCAACTGGCAGGCTTTGACGGGGTGGAAGTCCACGGGGCGAATGGCTATTTACTCGACCAATTCCTGCAAGACAGCACCAATCAACGCACCGATGCTTACGGTGGAACGCTGGAAAATCGCGCGCGTTTGCTGCTCGAAGTGACCGATGCCGTGCTTGACGTGTGGGGTGCTGCGCGAGTCGGCGTGCACCTTGCACCGCGTGGCGATGCGCACACCATGGGCGATTCTAACCCGCTGGAAACCTTCACCTACGTAGCGCAAGAACTGGGCAAACGCAATGTCGCGTTTATTTTCACCCGCGAAGCCGTGGGCACTGACAGCATTAGCCCCGCAATCAAACAAGCCTTCGGGGGATTTTTCATCGCCAATGAAAACTTCGATGCGCAAACGGCACAACAGGTATTGGATGCCGGTCATGCCGACGCCGTGGCGTTTGGTAAGACTTTTATTGCCAACCCCGACTTACCACGCCGTTTGCAGGAAAACTTGCCACTGAATCCGCCTAACTTTGATACCTTCTACCCGCTGGGCAATCCAGATTTCGCGGTGGGGTATACCGACTATCCCTTTAGCAACTAAAAAGTCGCTGGCGGCATTGCGCATTAGATGACCGCCAGTAATTTTTCGCGTAAAGCCTTACCCTGCTTTTGACCTTGCCGTGTATTGGCAATTTCTTCGTACCACTGCTCAAATAAAGCACGTAATTCGGCATGAGTTTGGCAACGATCAATATTCCGTACCAAATTGGTCGCGCCATAAGCACCCTTGAAAGCATTTAGGCTGTTCATCATAAAGTTTTTTGCCATATTGAATTTAGCAGGGTCAGTGCTTGCTGGTAATTCGCGGAACAAGCTGGAATCTGTGGCGGCAACGGGCGAAGCATCATGTGTCGTAACAACATCAGCGGTAGCATTGTTAAGCGGGGCAATGTAACCGCCCGTCGCTAAAAAACCCAGTATGCTGGCTAAGTCATCCACTCGCGGCAACGTTTTCAATTCTGCTATGCCGCGCTTACCGTCGACGTAAATCAATACCGAGCGCTCTATTCTGGATAAACCGTTGGCTTTGGTTTCAACTTCCTCGACGCCCTTGGGAGTCTTAGCAAAGATTGTATTGGTCATTAATTAATCCTCCTTGCATTTTATTTGTTATAAGCCGTCAATCTAGCGGCGCTAAACTAAAAAAGGGAGCCGAAGCTCCCTTTTTAACGCTAAGCGTTACGACACTTTCGGGTCAAGCTTGCCCGCTTTGTACATGCCGAACATGGTTTCCAGCGAAATTGGCTTGATTTTATCAGCCATGCCTGCTGAACCGAACGCTTCAAAACGTGCTTGGCAAATGCCTTTCATCGCCGCAGTGGATTCTTTTAAGAATTTGCGCGGGTCAAAGTTAGCCTTGTTTTCAAACAAATGCTTACGAACAGCACCTGTTGAAGCCATGCGCAGGTCGGTGTCGATATTGACTTTACGCACGCCGTGCTTGATGCCTTCGACGATTTCTTCAACGGGTACGCCGTAGGTTTGACCCATGTCGCCGCCGTAGTTATTGATGATTTCGAGCCAATCTTCCGGTACAGAAGAAGAGCCGTGCATAACCAAGTGAACGGTTGGGATGCGAGCGTGAATTTCTTTCACGCGGTCAATACGCAATACATTGCCGGTAGGTTTCTTGGTGAACTTGTAGGCACCGTGTGACGTGCCGATCGCAATTGCCAGCGCATCAACGCCCGTCTTGATTACAAAGTCAGCCGCTTCTTCCGGGTCAGTCAACAGCATGGAATGATCCAATACGCCATCTGCGCCGTGACCGTCTTCTTCGCCCATCATGCCGGTTTCGAGTGAACCCAAGCAACCCAATTCGCCTTCCACAGAAACGCCGCAAGCGTGTGCCAATTCAACCACTTTACGTGTCGTTTCAACGTTGTATTCGTAAGTAGACGGGGTTTTCGCATCCGCCATCAACGAGCCATCCATCATCACGGATGAGAAGCCGGATTGGATGGAACGGAAGCAAACCGCCGGTTCAGCACCGTGGTCTTGGTGCATAACCACCGGGATATGCGGGTACATTTCGACCGCAGCCAGCACCAAATGACGCAGGAACGGTTCGCCCGCATAAGAACGCGCACCCGCAGAACCTTGCAGAATAACCGGGGAGTTGCACGCATCAGCCGCTTGCATGATGGCGTGGATTTGCTCCATGTTGTTGACGTTGAACGCTGGCATCCCGTAGCCATGCTCGGCTGCGTGATCCAGTAATTGACGCAAAGAAATCAAAGCCATGTTGTTCTCCTCAAAATGTTATCTAAACTATTAATGTGTATGCGCTTCAGCCGTTCTGGTGTTCACCGACACGCAGAATCTTGAGCTGGTTAGTGCCGCCTTTCGCGCCCATCAAATCGCCCTTGGTGATAATGACCAGATCACCGTTTTTCACGATGCCCTCTTCGATCATCAATTCGACCGCTTGACGGTTAGCGATTTTCGGATCTTTCAATGGCTCGTGCAATTTCACCGGGTAAACCCCGCGATACATGCTGACACGGCGTGCCGCATCATCGCTGGAAGTCAGCGCGTAAATCGGAATGCCCGAACGGATTCGTGACATCCACAACGGCGTAGCACCCGATTCAGTCAAGGTGGCAATGGCGCTAACCCCCATATGATTGGCGGTGTACATGGTTGCCATTGCGATGCCTTCGTCGATGCGCTCGAAACGGTCTTCCAGGCGATGCCCAGAGCGGCGCGTTTCCAGCGAATTTTCCGCTTCCGCACAAATGACCGCCATCGTTTTCACGACCAGTGCCGGGTGCTTGCCGGTCGCGGTTTCACCGGAGAGCATGACCGCATCGGTACCGTCCATCACCGCGTTTGCCACGTCGAACACTTCCGCCCGCGTCGGGATCGGGTTTTCGGTCATGGTTTCCATCATCTGGGTCGCGGTAATTACCGCACGATTCAGGGTACGCGCCCGGCTAATCAGGCATTTTTGCGCGGCTGGTAACTTAGCGTCACCGATTTCCACGCCCAAATCACCACGCGCAATCATAATCACATCGGATGCCAGAATAATTTCGTCGCGAATGACTTCCTGCATGGTCTCAGCGCGTTCCATTTTGGCGACGATAGCCGCGTTGCAACCCGCCTCCAACGCCAAGCGCCGCGCTTCGTGAATATCATCGGCAGAACGCGGGAATGACACCGCCAAGAAATCCACCCCAATACTGGCAGCAGCCAGGATGTCTTCCTTGTCTTTTTCGGTCAAAGCTTCGGCACTCAAACCGCCGCCGCGCCGGTTCAAGCCTTTGTTATTAGAAAGAATACCGCCGTTGATGGCGCGGGTATGAATTTCCTGCCCACGCACTTCGGTAATTTCCAACACAATCCGCCCGTCATCCAACCAGAGTTCGTCTCCGGCGCTCACGTCATTGACCAATTCCTTGTAACCAAGGCCGACGCGCTCTTGCGTTCCGGCATCGCTGGCAAGGTCGGCATCCAAAATAAAGGTATCGCCCGCTGTCAGGGTGATTTTGCCGTCTTTAAAGCGTGAAATGCGTAATTTAGGCCCTTGTAAATCGCCGAGAATGCCGACAATGCGTCCCGCTTTGTGCGCTAATTCACGCACCAAAGCCGCACGTGCCGCGTGTTCTGCATGGGTTCCGTGCGAGAAATTCATCCGCACTACGTCTACGCCCGCCCGGATAATGGCTTCAATCGCCTCCGGTGTGTCGGTAGCAGGCCCCATAGTCGCTACAATTTTTGTCCTTCTCAATGGATTACCTATTAACTGTGTGCTGTAAAGTGCTTAGTTTATGCTTGTTTTATGTCATTTGTGTGGGATTGTTGGGGTGAAATATTTTTCACCCCCAACATCAAGCGCTTAACCTTCGGCGCGTTTTTCCAACATCGCTACCGCCGGGAGCACTTTGCCTTCGAGGTATTCGAGGAAAGCGCCGCCCGCAGTGGAGATGTAAGAAATTTTGTCGTAAATATCGTACTTCTGAATCGCTGCGATGGTATCGCCACCGCCTGCCAGTGTGAAGGCGTTGGTTTCCGCCATTGCCAATGAAACCGCTTTAGTGCCTTCACCGAATTGATCAAACTCAAATACACCAACCGGGCCGTTCCACACTACGGTGCCAGCGCTCATAATAATGTCGACCAACTCTTGTGCCGATTTAGGACCGATGTCAAAAATCATATCGTCATCAGCCACGTCTTTTGCATCTTTCAATACGGCGGGTTCGGCTGGATCGAATTTCTTGCCGCACACCACATCCGTTGCAATGGGGATGGTAGCGCCACGTGCCGTCATTTTGCCAATCAGCGCATTGGCCGTGTCGACCAAATCGTCTTCACACAAAGATTTGCCAACGTTGTGGCCGGTCGCTTTCAAGAAGGTATTCGCAATGCCGCCGCCGACCACCAACTGTTCGCATTTTTCCGACAAGGCTTCTAGCACGGTCAGCTTGGTGGAAACTTTGGAGCCGCCGACGATGGCGACCATGGGGCGAGCGGGGTTTGCCAGTGCTTTATCCAGTGCGATCAATTCTTCGGTCAGCAAGATGCCAGCCGCTGCAACCGGCGCAAACATACCGACGCCATAAGTCGAAGCTTCGGCACGGTGAGCGGTACCAAAGGCATCCATGACAAATATGTCGCACAGCGCGGCGTATTTCTTGGCAGTTTCTTCAACGTTTTTCTTTTCGCCTTTGTTCACGCGGCAGTTTTCCAGCACCACCAATTCGCCTTCAGCCACGTCAAACCCACCGTCAACCCAGTCTTTAACCAAGCGAACGTCTTTGCCTAAGCGTGCCGCGATATTGTCCGCAATCGGTTTCAGGGAAACCGCTTCAGACCATTCGCCTTCGGTCGGACGTCCCAAGTGGGAAGTGACCATGACTTTTGCACCCGCCTCCAGCGCGAATTGAATAGTCGCCATGGATGCCGTAATGCGGGCGTCGGAAGTCACTTTGCCGTCACTGACAGGGACATTCAGGTCGGAACGGATAAGGACACGTTTGCCTTGCAAATCCAGATCGGTCATTTTGATGAAAGCCATGTGGTGGAACTCCTTGCAGAAATCAAATCAGTCAAATAAAGCGCGGGTGATTTATGTGATTGATCTGGGAAGGCGGGCGAGGCATTCCTCACCCACCGTTTGAACTTTAGTTCGCGGCGACGTGCTCGACAAAGCGCAGCATGTTCGCGGTATAGCCGTATTCGTTGTCGTACCAAGCCACGACTTTCACGAAAGTGCCATCCAGCGCAATACCCGCTTCAGCATCAAACACAGAAGAGAACGCCACGCCACGGAAGTCAGTGGAAACCACTTTCTCATCGGTGTAGCCCAGTGTTCTGCTCATCTCGCCCGTGGTAGCGGCGGCTTTCATGGCGGCACAAATGTCAGCGTAAGTCGCTTCTGTGTTCAGCTCAACCGTCAGGTCAACCACGGAAACGTCAGACGTTGGCACGCGGAACGCCATGCCCGTCAGTTTGCCTTTCAGCTCTGGCAATACCACGCCAACCGCTTTCGCTGCACCCGTGGAAGATGGAATGATGTTTTCCAAAATCCCACGACCACCACGCCAGTCTTTCATGGAAGGGCCGTCAACCGTTTTTTGCGTAGCGGTTGCAGCATGAACAGTCGTCATCAGACCACGCTTAATGCCCCAGTTGTCGTTCAGAACTTTCGCAACAGGTGCGAGGCAGTTAGTGGTGCAAGATGCCGCAGAAATAATCGCTTGACCCGCGTAAGTGCTATGGTTTACGCCATAAACGAACATCGGAGTCGTGTCTTTGGAAGGCGCGGACATAACCACTTTCTTCGCACCCGCGTCGATGTGCTTTTGGCAAGTTTCTTCGGTCAGGAAAAAGCCAGTGCATTCCAACACGATGTCAGCGCCCACGTCGCTCCACTGCAAATTAGCCGGGTCACGCTCCGCCGTCAGGCGTACCATTTTACCGTTTACCACCAAGTTGCTGCCTTCGACTGCCACGTCACCGTTGAAGCGACCGTGTACGGAATCGTATTTCAACATGTAAGCCAAATAATCGGGGGCTAACAAGTCATTAATGGCAACCACTTCCATATCGGGAAAGTCGCGGGCGATAGCGCGGAAAGCCATGCGACCAATGCGGCCGAAACCGTTGATACCAACTTTAATTGTCATGGAGAACTCCTCTAAAAATTATTCAAATTAAATGGGGGACGGCTTCCCTCCTCAGCAAAGCCGCCGGGCATTCAAGCTTACGCGACGCTGTTAATAGCGCTCAGCACGTTCTCAGCCGTAAAGCCGAACTGCTTGAACAACAAGCCTGCGGGCGCCGATTCGCCGAAGGTATCCATGCAAATGACTTTGCCATTCAGACCCACGTACTTGTACCAACCGTCGCCGATTGCTGCTTCAACCGCCACGCGTGCAGTCACAGCGGCTGGCAATACGGATTCTTTGTACGCCGCATCCTGTGCGTCAAACACATCGCAAGACGGCATGGAAACCACGCGCACTTTCTTGTCGGATTGCGCCGCAGCTTGCATCGCCAAATCGACTTCAGAGCCCGTCGCAATCACGATCACGTCAGGCGTGCCGTCGGTGTCTTTCAACACATAGCCACCTTTGGCGATATTGGCGATTTGCTCAGCCGTGCGCACCTGATGCTTGAGGTTTTGACGCGTGAAGATCAGGCAGCTAGGGCCTTTGTATTCAATCGCGTGTTTCCAAGACACCGCCGTTTCCACCGCGTCGCACGCACGCCATACCGTCATGCGTGGAATCATGCGCAAGGTTGGAATTTGCTCAACCGGCTGATGGGTCGGGCCGTCTTCGCCCAAACCGATGGAGTCATGCGTGTAAACAAAAATCGTTTGAATTTTCATCAACGCCGCCATGCGCAGGGCATTACGCGCGTACTCAGAGAACATCAGGAACGTCGCGCCGTAAGGCAGCAAACCGCCGTGCAATGCCATGCCGTTCATGATTGCGCTCATGCCGAATTCGCGCACACCGTATGACAGGTAGTTACCGCTGAAATCCTGACCCTTACCGTGACCCGCACTGATGTGCTTGCTGCACTTGTTGAAGGTATTATTGGAAGGTGTCAAGTCAGCCGAGCCACCGAGGAATTCAGGCAGCAACGGAGCAAACGCATCCAGCGCATTTTTAGAGGCCACACGGGTGGCAGGAGATTCTGCTTTCGCGTCGATTGCGGCGATGATTTTTGCCGATTCTTCCGCCCAGTTTGCAGGCAATTCGCCCGCTGTACGGCGCTTGAATTCAGCCGCTTCTGCTGGATAAGCTGCTGCGTAAGCGGCAAACGTGCCGTTCCATGCTTCTTCCGCTGCTGCGCCTTTCGCTTTCGCATCCCAACCCGCGTAAACGTTGTCAGGAATCGCAAACGGTTCCGCATTAGTCCAACCCAGTGCTTGGCGGGTCAGCGCGATTTCAGCGTCACCCAAGGGTGCGCCGTGGCAATCGTGCGAACCGGCTTTGTTGGGTGAACCAAAACCGATGGTGGTTTTGCAGCAAATCATGGAAGGCTTGCCGGTTTCTGCTTTCGCTGCTGCGGTTGCTGCTTTGAGCGCGTCAGCATCGTGACCATCAACGCTCAGCACGTGCCAGCCGTAAGCTTCAAAACGCTTCGGGGTATCGTCGGTGAACCAACCATCGACTTCACCGTCGATAGAGATGTTGTTGTCATCGTAGAAGCAAATCAGTTTGCCCAGCCCCATCGTGCCTGCGAATGAGCACGCTTCATGGGAGATACCTTCCATCAAGCAGCCATCGCCCAAGAACACGTAGCTGTAATGGTCAACAATCGTGTGACCCGGCTTATTGAATTGTGCAGCAAGGACTTTTTCAGCCAAGGCCATGCCCACAGCGTTGGTAATACCCTGACCGAGTGGGCCTGTGGTAGTTTCAATACCCGGTGCGTAACCGTACTCCGGGTGACCAGGGGTCTTAGAATGCAATTGGCGGAACGCTTTCAAATCGTCCATGCTCAGGTCGTAACCTGTCAAGTGCAGCACTGCGTATGGCAGCATTGAACCGTGCCCATTGGACATGACAAAGCGGTCACGGTTAGCCCAGTGTGGATTTTGTGGGTTGTGGGACATGAAATCGTTGAAGAGGACTTCGGCAATATCAGCCATCCCCATCGGGGCGCCCGGATGCCCAGAATTTGCTTTTTGTACGGCATCCATAGCCAGTACGCGTATTGCGTTAGCCAACTCGCGGCGTGTAGTCATTGACGGGTCTCCTGTAGTTTTCAAATATCGTAATCAGCCACGCAAGCGGCGCAGCTTAAAATGGTGAATGCAAGATGCCGATACTGACTGTTACCACCGAAGGATGCAGTCCAATACGGGATTCCTGCATTGCCCTGATATTGACTGCGGTTTCATCAGCGCGACCAAAACGAAACGGCAGTGCCCTGCGTGTATTTATTATTCAGGCAAATTAAAGCACATCTATTGTGGCTAAGTTCGCAGGCAGGGGCAACTCCCCCTAGTTGGATAGACAATGCCTTATTGACCGGAAATTTATGCCCAATCTACTGCCCAACAGTGCTGCATGATGGTTTTTTTTCCGTTATGATTGCATTTACCGATTCGAGGAGCGTTGCGACAAAGCTATTGATGCTTTGCCAGGCTCGAATTGTGATGAACATACAACGGCGCTCAGTCATTTAATTTTTAGTTTAGGAGAACATTAATGACTGAGAGAAGTTACCTCTTCACGTCCGAATCTGTTTCTGAAGGCCACCCAGACAAAATGGCGGATCAAATTTCCGATGCCGTTTTGGATGCCATTATTGCCAAAGACCCGTATGCGCGAGTTGCGTGCGAAACCTTGACCAAGACCGGCATGGTTGTGCTCGCGGGCGAAATCACCACCAATGCTGAAATCGATTACGAAGGTATCGTGCGTGGCGTGGTCAATGACATCGGCTACAACAATTCCGAAATCGGCTTCGACGGTCATACGTGCGCTGTCATCAATGCCCTCGGCAAGCAATCCCCTGACATCGCGATGGGCGTTGACCGTGCGAAACCTGAAGACCAAGGCGCGGGCGACCAAGGCTTGATGTTCGGTTACGCCAGCAATGAAACCGACGTATTAATGCCAGCCGCTCTGACTTATGCCCACCGTTTGGTGAAGCAACAAGCGGATATGCGCAAAAACGGCACGCTGCCTTGGCTGCGCCCGGATGCTAAATCCCAAGTCACCGTGCGTTACGAAGGCGGCAAAATCGTTGCCATCGACGCGGTAGTGCTTTCCACCCAACACAGCCCAGACATCAGCTTGGATGACTTGCGAGTGGCTGTCATGGAAAATGTTATCTTTCCAGTGTTACCGAAAGAATGGTTACACAAAGACACCAAATTCCACATCAACCCCACCGGCAACTTCGTGATCGGCGGCCCAGTGGGTGACTGCGGTTTGACGGGGCGTAAAATCATCGTCGACACTTACGGTGGCATGGCACGTCACGGCGGCGGCGCATTCTCCGGCAAAGACCCCTCTAAAGTTGACCGTTCTGCGGCGTATGCAGGTCGTTACGTCGCGAAAAACATCGTCGCGGCGGGCTTGGCGGATCGTTGCGAAATTCAAGTCTCCTATGCAATCGGTGTTGCGCAACCGACTTCCATCACAGTGGCAACCTTCGGCACTAACAAGGTCGATGAAACCCTGATCGAAAATCTGGTACGCGAACACTTCGACCTGCGTCCTTACGGCATCACCAAAATGTTGGATCTGCTGCGCCCGATTTATCGCGGTACCGCAGCTTATGGTCACTTCGGTCGTGACGACCTTGACCTGCCTTGGGAACGCACTGACCGCGCTGACGCATTACGCGCTGCTGCTGGCCTGTAAAATATTTAGGAGATTACACAATGACTGCATTTACCGATTATATTGTTGCTGATATGGGCTTGGCTGCTTGGGGTCGTAAAGAACTTAACGTGGCTGAACATGAAATGCCGGGCTTGATGGCGATTCGTCACGAATACGCAGCGGCTAAACCATTGGCAGGGGCGCGTATTTCTGGCTCATTGCACATGACCATCCAAACCGGCGTGCTGATCGAAACATTGACGGCGCTGGGTGCGGACGTGCGCTGGGCTTCTTGCAATATTTATTCCACGCAAGACCATGCCGCTGCTGCTATTGCGGCGACAGGTGTGCCGGTATTCGCGTACAAAGGCGAATCATTGGAAGAATACTGGGATTACACCCACAAAATCTTCGAGTGGCCGAATGGCGAACAAGCCAATATGATTCTGGATGACGGCGGCGACGCGACGCTGTTGCTGCATTTGGGCGCACGCGCTGAACAAGACATCAGCTTGGTTTCCAAACCTGAAACCGAAGAAGAAACCTACCTGTACGCGGCGATTCGCGCCCGTCTGGAAACGTCTCCGAATTGGTACAGCACCCGTTTGGCAGAAATCCGTGGCGTAACCGAAGAAACCACTACCGGCGTGCATCGCTTGTACCAAATGCACGAACGTGGCGATTTGAAATTCCCCGGCATCAATGTCAATGATTCCGTGACCAAATCCAAGTTCGACAATTTGTACGGTTGCCGCGAATCATTGGTAGACAGCATCAAGCGTGCTAC
Organism: Candidatus Thiothrix sulfatifontis; assembly: GCA_022828425.1. NCBI lineage: Bacteria > Pseudomonadati > Pseudomonadota > Gammaproteobacteria > Thiotrichales > Thiotrichaceae > Thiothrix > Candidatus Thiothrix sulfatifontis. The sequence goes on along the minus strand of CP094685.1, from coordinate 928,993 downwards.
CGACGTGATGATTGCAGGCAAAGTAGCCGTGGTTGCGGGTTATGGCGACGTGGGCAAAGGTTCTGCACAAGCCTTACGCGCACTGTCTGCCCAAGTGTGGGTCACAGAAATCGACCCGATTTGCGCCCTGCAAGCGGCAATGGAAGGCTACCGTGTGGTCACGATGGAATACGCGGCTGACAAAGCTGACATTTTCGTCACCGCCACGGGTAACTTACACGTCATCACCCATGACCACATGGTGGCGATGAAAAACGAAGCCATCGTTTGTAACATCGGTCATTTCGACAACGAAATCGACGTTGCTTCACTGGAACAATACGAGTGGGATGAAATCAAGCCACAAGTTGATCACGTGATTTTCCCCGACGGCAAGCGTATTACCCTGCTGGCAAAAGGCCGTTTGGTAAACTTGGGTTGTGCGACTGGGCATCCGTCTTACGTCATGTCGTCGTCATTTGCGAACCAAACCATTGCGCAAATTGAGTTGTGGACAGAACGCGATTCCGGCAAATACCCAATTGGCGTTTACACCCTGCCCAAGCATCTGGATGAAAAAGTAGCGCGTTTGCAGTTGAAGACCCTCAACGCGCAACTCAGCACCTTGACCGAAAAACAGGCGCAATACATCAGTGTTGCGGTGGAAGGGCCTTACAAGGCTGACCATTACCGTTATTAAGGTGTAAGAACCCCTCACCCCCTAGCCCCCCTCTCCCGCAAGGGGCGAGGGGGAACTTGAGAGGCAACGTTATGATTGACGACCATCACCACGATCATCAACCCGATGATCTCGTTTTTAGCTTCGAGTTTTTCCCGCCCAAAACTGACAAAGGCGCGGAAAACTTGCGCGAAGTTCGCAACCAACTAGCAGCATTAGAACCGCGTTTCTTTTCCGTCACTTACGGCGCGGGCGGCTCAACGCAAGCGAATACCTTGAACACCGTGCTAGAAATCCAACGCGATTCTGGCATTGAAGCCGCGCCACACTTGTCGTGCGTGGGTTCGAGTGCCGAACAAATCCGCGAAACGCTGGACACCTACCGCAATAACGGCATCAAGCACATTGTCGCCCTGCGCGGTGATTTGCCGTCCGGTTCACGCGATTTGGGGCAATTCCGCTACGCCAACGAGCTGGTGGAATTTATCCGCAAGGAAACCGGCGACCATTTCAATATCGAAGTGGCAGCCTACCCCGAAATGCACCCGCAAGCCCCGAATCTTAGCGTCGACATCGACAATTTCGTGCGTAAGGTCAAAGCAGGTGCGAACAGCGCGATCACCCAGTATTTTTTCAATACTGACGCGTATTGGCACTTTGTGGATGAATGCGTGAAAAAAGGCGTGGACATTCCCATCGTCCCCGGCATTATGCCGATCACCAATTACGCACAACTGTCGCGTTTTTCGGACATGTGCGGCGCAGAAATTCCGCGCTGGTTGCGCAAGCAACTGGAAACGTATGCGGATGATACCGATGCGATTACCCAATTTGGCGAGGAATTCATCAGCCTGCTGTGTGAAAACTTGCTGGAAACGGGTGCGCCCGGCTTGCATTTTTACACCATGAATCGGGTCGAACCGACCATGAGCATTTGGAAAAACATCGGGTTAGCGGATTAATGCGCGTTCCGCGTTTTTATGTGCCGCAACCTTTCGCTGTCGGGCAGGAATTTGTCTTGCCCGACACGACTTTTCGCCATGCCATCCAAGTGTTGCGCTTAGGTGTGGATGAACCATTCATCCTCTTCAACGGTGAAGGTGGGGAATATCGCGCACAGATAAGCAACGTCAGCAAACGTGCTGCATCGGTGCTGATCGACAGTTTTTCCGCACTTGATACCGAATCTCCCCTTCACCTCACCCTCGTGCAAGCGGTTATCAAACCCGACAAGATGGATTTTGCCCTGCAAAAAGCCGTGGAGTTAGGGGTAAATACTATCCAGCCATTGATCACGCAACGTAGCGTCATCCGCATCGGCAAAGAACAGGCGGATAAAAAATTGCAGCATTGGGAAGGAATTATCATCGCGGCTTGCGAACAATCGGGGCGTAGCCGAATGCCGGAAGTGTCAGCACCACTGACACTGGAACGTTGGCTGGCCATGCCGTTTACGGGCACGCGGCTGATTCTCGCCCCCGGTAATTTTCCGCGCATTAATGCCCTGCCCTCGGATTTATCCACCCCGATTGCGCTCGTGATAGGCCCCGAAGGTGGGTTTACCGATGAGGAAGTGGGAAGCTGCGTGCAAGCAGGCGTTATGCCGGTCTCATTGGGGCCACGCATATTGCGCGCGGAAACGGCGAGTATCGCGGCACTGGCATTGCTCCAGCACCGCTTTGGCGATTTATAAGCTATTCGTCTACCAGTGGCGCGGGTAAGGCGTCGGTGGCCCGTTGCAAATACGTTTCCAGCGGCAACGGTGGGTTCGCGTGAATATTCAACGAACTCAACGCCTGATGGTAATACGGCTCGCTGGAAAACTCATTTGCCAGCGTCACTTGATCCAACACGCTAATCGCCCGCAACCCTAACGGCAACGCGCTCAACACCAAGGCAATGCCCAACGCAGGCAAGCGTTTCTGACTCAATACCCAATGCACATAGGCATACGACAACGCCGGTATCAACACAAAACCGCTCAGACCTGTCATTAACCATGTCGACGGTGCATCCGATGTCAGGAAATAGTCCAACCAGCCGCTAACTTCCTGCAATACCATCGGTACTAAATTAAACAGCGACACCACGCTCAAAGCCGGGGCGAACTCCCAACGGTGCGTCACCGCCCGTGTAATGCCACTAATCACCAAAGTCGCAATAATCATCCACAGCAATGTCGGCAACACGCCACTGATGTAAAACAACGCCTCTTTAGCCGTCGGCACATTCAAATAATCATTCAGCAACAACGATACCAGCGTTAATAGCAGCAGTAATGCGGCCCACACTGGCTTGCAAAAAGGCGTAAAAAGCCCCCCGCAACGGCTCACGTGCGTGGTTTCCACCGGCATCGCGGTCGATGCTAACCGCAGGCGGCGATTGCCCAACAATAACTGACTCGGAATCGGCGCTTGCGCGGGCTGCAACCCAAGCTGGTGTTTATTCAAACGCGTACCGTTTTCAGTCGACAAATTGTGAACGAATACCTGCCCCTTAGCGTCTTGCTCCAAGCGCAAATGGTAGGGCGACACCGAGTTATCGGAGAGAATCACATCATTATCCAATGCCCGCCCAATCGTTACCGGGAACTGCTCCAAACGGTGGTATTGATTCAAACCGCGTGTTTGGATCTCCAAAATCATGGTTGCCATTTGAAATCCCCCAACATGCGCCGCAACAACGCCATGCCACTCTCAAAAGTCGTGCCGGTCATGTCCAAATTAAACAGCATCCCCTGGCGCTTATGCCCCACCAACGCCGCTGTCACCAGCAAATCACTCAGCCCGGTATAATTGAGGTAATCACGCCGACACACCGTCATCTTGAACTCCTGCCCCGCAATCAGCGTAAAATCGGTAAAGCATTTGAAATCGGTCACGTCTTGCTTGCCCGCACCGCTGGCGGAAACGCTGACGTTCAAGCCTTCGTATTGGCGGTAAAAACGCGCCGGAAGCATTTCCCCCGCATCCAACCACACGTACTCATAATCCAAGGTGCCCACTTCCAGCTCATCATCCAAATAAATGCTGCTTTCATTGCTGCACTGGGTGAAATACGCACGCATTAAGGTATCCGGTTTGGGTTTATCGCTGTTATCCCAGCAACGCACCACGCCAGTAACATCCATCGGCACTTTGAAATGCCCCAGTTGCTGAAGCGTCCATTCCCGCTTCTGCAAATTTTGCACGTACTTATCGGCATTGCTTTTCAACTGCTCGGTAATGCGCTGCCCAATATCCGCATCCGCCTGAAACCCAGTCATTGTCAGCCGTTCCAGAATGATTGCCAAATAGTCAGCCGGTACGAGGTAACTCAAGCCATTGCCCGACGTCGCCACGTTGATCCCCACCACGTTTTTGTTCTCATCCAAGGTAGGGCCGCCACTCATCCCGGAATTCAGGCTGCCGGAAAACAGGATATTGTTATCATCGCTGGATTTCATCACGCCGTTATTGGTGCCTTCCACAATTGAAAAGCCCTTATCCATTGGATTGCCCAAAGAATATAACCGCGCCCCCTTGGGTGGAATCTTCGCAATTTGCAACGGTGTGCCCAAGTTGGTGTCGGCTTTCAACACCGCAAGGTCGTGCAACACATCCACCGCCAGCAATTCCAAACGCCCGGTATTGCCGGAAGTCGACAAATAATCCAAAGCAAAATCGCCTTCCGGGTTATTGATGTAGGTGCTGACCACGTGATAATTGGTCGCAATAATATCCGGGCGCATCACCACAAACGCCGAGCCAATCGCGGTTTTTTTGCCGGTTTGCTGATTGATCACCCGCACTTGGTACACCGACGCTTCCACATCGGAATAAATGGAAGAAGAACTGTTTTCCGCCCACGACGGCGAGGCGACCCCCAACCACAGGGTCGCCAACAAAAGCAAAAGTCTTAACGACACTAGGGCATTCCTTACCGCTTATAAGCTGGCAAATACATCTTTGGCAATGGCGATGGTTTCATCCAAATCGGCTTGGCTATGAGCGTTGGAAACAAATCCCGCCTCATACGCAGACGGCGCGAGATACACGCCCCGGTCTAACATGCCGTGGAAAAAGCGGTTGAATTGTGGAACATTGCATTGCGTCACTTGCGCGTAAGTGTCAATGCGGGATTCCGTGGTGAAGAACAAACCGAACATCCCCCCCACGTGCTGGGTGATAAACGGCACACCGGCAGTGTCGGCGACTTCCTGCAAACCTTCCAGTAAGTACTTGGTTTTGCTGGTCAACTCCGCGTAAAAATCATCGCGGGCAATGATTTCCAGCATTTTCAACCCTGCCGTCATCGCAATCGGGTTGCCGGATAACGTGCCAGCCTGATACACCGCGCCCAACGGCGACAACTGTTCCATAATGTCACGCCTGCCGCCGAACGCGCCGACCGGCATTCCGCCACCAATGATTTTACCCAGCGTGGTAATGTCGGGTTTAACGCCATACACCTGCTGCGCCCCGCCCAATGCCACGCGAAAGCCGGTCATGACTTCATCGAAAATCAGCACCGCACCCGACTGATCACAGACCTCGCGCAAGGTTTCGAGGAAACCGTCGACAGGCGGGATGCAATTCATATTGCCGGAAACGGGTTCGACGATAATGCAGGCAATTTCATGCCCACGCGCCGCGAACACTTCGCGCACCTGTGTGCTATTGTTATAGTCAAGCGTCAGGGTGTATTGCGCCAATGCTGCGGGAACACCGGGCGAACTCGGTTGTCCAAACGTCAATGCACCCGAACCGGCTTTCACCAGCAACGAGTCGCCATGACCATGATAGCCCCCTTCAAACTTGACCAAGAAATCGCGCCCGGTAAAACCACGCGCCAAGCGAATCGCCGACATGGTGGCTTCCGTGCCCGAACTGGTCATGCGCACCATGTCAATCGACGGCATGAGGGCGCAAATGCGCTCTGCCATAGTGATTTCCAACGCGGTGGGCGCACCGTAGCTCAAACCATCCACCGCAGCGGCTTGCACCGCAGCAACGACTTCGGGATGCGCGTGACCGGCGACCATCGGCCCCCACGAACCGACGTAATCAATCAGGCGATTGCCGTCTGCATCCCACATATACGCCCCTTGAGCACGGGCAATAAAACGGGGAGAACCGCCGACACTGCGAAAGGCACGTACCGGGGAATTAACCCCACCGGGAATGGAATGTTTGGCTTGCTCAAATAACGTTTCAGAACGGGTCACGGCTGGCATCCTTGGCAGAATTGACGATAACAGGGAAGGTTTATAATCTTACGCGAGAGGTTTACGCTTGAACAGTTACAAACTGAGTTTCAGCTTATTGGTAGCCATTGCTATCACCTTGGCTTATTTGTACGGCAAGCCCGATACACCGGCTACACCCTCGCAATCTGTCGCCACAGTAGCACACCTTGACGCCCCGAATACAGCCGCACGCTTGCCTTTTGCAGCAAGTACACCATTAACAGCAACGGCGCTGAAGGCTACCCAACGCCTTGCCCCGCCAACGCCAACGGCAATCACTGGATTGCTCGCCAAACTTGACCCCTTACTCAGTGAAATCCACACCCTTTTGCTGGAAATTTCCAGCTTGCAGCAACTGCTCTACAACCCTTATGACCCTTATCAACCCGTCGATGAAACCCTTCGCGAAACCTATCAACCGCGCATCGATGAATTATCCGAGCGCCTCGACAAACGCTTTGCGCAAGCCAAAGACATTTCCATCCCGCTTACCTTACGTGCCATGTGGGAACAAATACTCAACTTAGGACTGGAAGACCCCGCCAGCTCACAAGCACTCAGTTTAATGAGTTACGCGCTGGATGATGCCTTGTTTGAAGACATGCTCAGTGTGTTAGCCTCCGGCACCCATTCCGGCGTGGCGCGTTCCAACTTGGCATTCAGCACCTTACTGCCGCCAGAAACCCGGTATTACGACAACAACGTCACCGCAGCCAGCACCCAACCTGCTACCCCGCGCCAACAGCGCATTAAAGAATTTCTCGAAACCCAATTTCCGCGCGAAACCGACCCGGAGGTGCTCGGCACTTACCTGAACATTTATCAAACCATGTCACGCGATGCACATGGCTTGGTTTCACCGACACAATTTGCGCAACAAGTTGAAAACTTGCGCAACCACCTCGCACCGGATCAGTACTTCAGCTTTCGGTTGCAACAACAAGCACTGACATCCGCCAATACGGATGTGCCCGCTTTATTGCGCGACCTCAATAGCACCCCCATGACACCGCAACAACGCCAAGGCATGATGGCAATGCTCAGCAACACCCTTTTTATGGAACTTTCGCCCAATGCAGCAGAAAGCAATGTCAACCGCGTGATACCGGAACAACACCGGCAGTTATTGTTGCAATACCTCGACAATGGCTTAGCGCAACCCACCTTGCAAGACCGCTATGCGCTCTCCGAATACGGGACGCAGCGCTATGCCATGGAATTGCTCAAACACCGTGAACAAGCCGATGCGGTGTACTACCAACGCATTGTCGACAGCAAAACCTTAGCCGAACAGGTGGGCTTGATTTTGGGCGCACAAATGGCAGGCACACCCATTATGGATAAACTGCAAAACAATACGGCATTGCGCCAACGCCTCACCGCGCAATTGCAACAACCCAACTTAAGCGCGGATGCACGCTCGGCATTACAGGACGCGCTTAGCATGATCACGCTAGAAACGCCTATGCCGACTGAGCCAGACTATGTTCCCGAATCAGTGCCTGATAGCGGCTCGCCTGTTCTGCAATCGCCGGGCTACTGAATACATCGGTGATAACCGCCAGCATATCCGCGCCGTTTGCCAGCAAATCGGAAGCATTGTCCAACGTAATACCACCGATCGCGCAAATGGGTAGCGTGAGTTGCTGACGGGCTTCTTGCAGCAATTCCAGCGTAGCGCGGGGCGCATTGGGTTTGGTGGGTGAAGGGAAAAAGCTACCAAAAGCGATGTAATCCGCGCCCTGCTCCGCTGCACTCAGTGCCAGCTCTAATTGGTTGTAGCAGGATACACCGATAATCGCGGCTGTTCCCAAGGCTTCCCTTGCAGCAGTTAGGGCGGAATCGTCTCGCCCCACATGTACACCGTCGGCTTGTACCGCTTTTGCCAATGCCACATCGTCGTTGATGATGAAGAGTGCGTGGTGTTGCTGGCAGATGGAGTGCAAAGCAGCGGCTTCTTGTTCGCGCCGTGCTTGATCGGTGGTTTTGTCGCGGTATTGCACGATAGCTGCACCGCCGTGCAGGGCTTGTTCGACTTTGCTTAACAGTGTGTCGCCGGTTGAGCCGTCGGTGATGACGTAGAGTCCGTTTGGTGTCACGTTAATCCTTTAGTTGTCTTGCAAATGCCGTTCGCTATCCATGCTTTTGTGCAGAATTTTGCGCTCAAACGCTTCGCGGTCAAAGGATTGGGGTTGCCCACTGTTTTCACCCGCTATCAGAGATTCCCGCAAGCGTTGCACCCGTAACTCCTGCCCCTCAAAGTGATCAATGGGGGATATAGGTGTATTTTGAGACATCACACAATCCTCACGGCTATTGGCTTGCTTTCAGTTATACCCGAATTTGGTACTTTCGTCATGATCTAGTAGGGCAGATTTTCCTAGCAAGGCGTGAATAACACATGTGAACAAAAGTGTGATTTTCTTCATCCGGCTTCCGTTACCCCTCACCCCAACCCCTCTCCCTCAAGGGGCGAGGGGTTGTTCGGAGTGCGATGGCTGAAGCAACATCACACTTTTTTCATGTCTGCCGCCAATAAAACCGATCCGGTATCCACTGCCCCCGCCCCAGCTTCCGCCCCGCCTGCAAACTGCCCCACGTATACGCCTGCGCCGCTGCCACTGCTTTGCTCATCTCCATCCCCTTCGCCAGATTCGCCGCACACGCTGACGCCAGCGTACACCCCGAACCGTGGTAAGTTTCCGGCAGCCGTTCCCACAACCAGGTGCGCAAGCGCTTACCATCGCCATACAGCGCATTTTCCACGCGCTCGGTTGCGGCATGAGTCCCGGTCAGCAACACGTATTCACAGCCCTGATCCAGCAAGGAAAAGGCTTGTTCATCCAGCGTCTCACCACGTACCGCCAGTTGCGTAGCTTCCGGCACATTCGGCGTCAGTAACGTGGTAAGGGGCAACAAATACTCACGAATTGCCCCCAATAATTGCGCATTGGCAAAGTCCTTGCCGCCCCCTGCCGCCAACACCGGGTCAAGAATCACCGGCACATCCGGCGCTTGCAACAGAATACGATGCACCGCTTGCACCACCTCCACACTGCCCAGCAAACCGATTTTGAACGCCGCAATCGGCATATCCGCCAACAACGCTTCCGCTTGCTGCTCGATCAAATAATCCGCCAGCGGCTCAATGCGTTGCACATTGCGGGTATCTTGCACCGTCAAACAGGTAATAACACTCACCGCATGACAGCCTTGACTGGCAATCGCCTCGCTATCCGCCTGAATACCTGCCCCACCCGTGGGGTCATGCCCCGCCAAGGTCATTACCACCGGCACTGCCGATGCAACGCTATGCTCTGTTAGCAACAGGAATCTCCTAACCGTTTACTCACCATGACAACACCATCGTCCATCCCATCCTGATGACGGGTGAACCCCAAGCGCTGCATCAATTTCAGCATCCCGTGGTTATGCGGCAACACCTCGCCCTCAATGGTACGCAAGCCTTTTGCCCGCGCTGCCTCAATCAAGGTTTGCATCATTAAGCCACCCAAGCCCCGATTCTGCCAGCCATCGGCAATCACCAGCGCAAATTCGCAACTCATTTTATCGGGGTTAATCGCATACCGCGCCACCCCCATTTCCACTTCCTGCCCGTCTTGGCGGGTCAGTGCCAGAAACGCCATTTCACGGTCATAATCAATTTGCGTAAGACGCACCAGCATGTCGGGCGTGAGTTCGCGCAATGCCTGCATGAAACGCATGTACCGCGATTCTTTCGACAGGTTACGCACGAATTCCTGCTCCATTTCCGCGTCTTCGGGGCGAATCGGGCGAATCACAATGTCCGTGCCATCCGGCAATTGCTGGCGCTTCACCAAATCATTCGGGTAAGGGTGAATCGCCATGTGATCATAACGCCGCGCCGTGGTCGGCGGGTAGTTGATAATGAAACGCGCATCCACCGCCATTACCCCGTTAGCATCCGCCATCAGTGGATTGATGTCCATTTCCACTATTTCGGGCAATTCACACACCATTTCGGAGACGCGCTGCATCACTTTCCACAAGGAATCGAAATGGATCGGCGGCATATTGCGGAATTTACCCAGCAAACGCGCCACGCGGGTACGGCACACGGTTTTCTTGATCATGTAATCGTTCAACGGCGGCAATGCCACCGCACGGTCACGGTGAATTTCCACCGAGGTACCGCCCATGCCGAAACTGATCACCGGGCCGAATACCGGGTCACGCACCACGCCGATCATCAGTTCACGCGAGGAATTGCTGTGGTACATGCTTTCCACGGTCACGCCATCAATCCGCGCTTCCGGCAAATTACGGCGCGTGGTTTCCAGCAATTCTTGGTAAACGCTGCGTACCGCGTGGGCGCTGGCAACGTTGAGGCGCACCCCATCCACGTCCGACTTGTGGTGAATATCGGGGGAACTGATTTTCAGCACCACCGGATACCCCAACGATTCCGCCGCCACCAACGCTTCCGCCGGACTGCGCACCAAAATGGTCGGCAATGCGGGAATACGGAATGCTGACAAAATCGCACGCGATTCGGTGGTGGACAGCGCCCGCCGCCCTTCTGCCAACACGCTTTCAATAATCAAACGCGCCCCGTCCACATCCGGCTCGGTTTTTTGCTCCTGCACCGACGGCGGGACTTGCATCAGCAATTTCTGATTGCTGCGGTATTGGGTGAGGTAAGCAAACGCTTCGACCGCTGCTTCGGGGGTGCGGAAATGCGGCACACCGGCTTCTGCCAACAGCTTGCGCCCAACAGCGACCTGTTGCTCACCCATCCAGCAGGTCAGAATCGGTTTGCAATGCTTGGCTTTTTTATTGGCATCGCACGTACCGATCACCGTAGCAGCCACACCAGCGGGGTCGGTCATCGCCTGCGGGGTCAACATCACCAGAATGCCGTCGATGTTCTCATCCTGCATACAGATTTTCAGCGCTACCGCGTAACGTTCCGGGTCAGCATCACCGAGAATATCCACCGGATTGCCGTGCGACCACGTGAATGGCAATACTTTGTTCAATTCAGCCAACGTATTCGGCGCAAGTTCTGCTAGGCGCAAGCCCATTTCCACCGCCCGATCCGTCGCCATCACGCCGGGACCGCCGCCATTGGTAATAATCAGCAAGCGGTCTTGCTGCACGCGAATGCCGGAAGAAAGGATTTGTGCCGCCGAAAACAGTTGCGCAATGGTATTAGCGCGTACCACACCGGCACGTTCCAACGCGGCATCGAACGCGTCATCCCGCCCCACAATCGCGCCGGTGTGCGACATCACGGCGCGCGAACCTTCTTCGTAGCGCCCGGCTTTCAACACAATCACCGGCTTCATGCGCGAAGCGGTGCGCAAACCGCTCATGAAACCGCGTGCATCGTGAATCCCTTCCACGTACAGCAAAATGCTGTCAGTTTTGGGATCAAGCGCCAGATAATCGAGCGTGTCGCCGAAATCCACATCCGCCGTATCGCCCAAGGTAATCACGGTCGAAAAGCCAATACCTTGCGTGGCTGCCCAATCCAAAATCGCGGTACACATCGCACCGGATTGCGACACCAGCGCCAAATTGCCCGGTTGCGCCTGATTGCGGCTAAAGGTGGCATTCAAACCGACCGAAGGACGCATGATTCCCAAGCAATTGGGGCCAATAATGTGCATCGCGTACTGCCGCGCAATCTCAGTAATGTCTTTTTGCAGGCGTTGCCCGCGATTGCCCGCTTCAGCAAACCCAGCAGATAATACCACTACGCCTTTCACGCCGTGCTCGCCGCATTGCCGAATGATGCCGGGGACAGTCGCCGCCGGTGTTGCTACCACCGCCAAATCCACGGGCTTGTTTAATGCCAACAGATTCGGGTAAGCCGCCAGCCCTTGAACCTCAATGTGTTTGGGGTTAATCGGGTAAAGCGCCCCTTTAAAGCCAGCGGACAATAAATTCTGAAACACCACGGTTCCCACGGCCTTTTCTCGCTCACTCGCACCGAATACCGCGACGCTTTGCGGGGCAAATAGTTGATTTAAGTAATGGTGGCTCATGGCCAAAACCTCTATGATGAATAGTTACAAAAGCATGAAAACCGTCTTTTGCTGCATTGCAACATATCTTACTCTGATTTGTGTGAAAATAATATGACTGTCGCTGTAATTACCCATTCGCACTGCCATTTGCACGATAATGGCTCGCCTCACCATCCCGAATGTGCGGAACGTTTGGATGCCATTAACAACCGCATGATTATGTCGGGTGTCGACTGGATTTCACGCCATTACGACTCGCATTGTGCGGAGCGCGAACACTTGTTGCGGGTGCATGACGCGGAATACGTGGAGCGCGTGTTTGCTACCGCGCCCGCCAAAGGTCACACCATGCTCGACGGCGATACCGGCATGAATCCGCATTCGCTGGACGCGGCGTTGCACGCGGCGGGTGCTGCGGTCATGGCGGTCGATTTGGTGATGGCAGGTTCACACAAACACACGTTTTGCGCGATTCGCCCACCGGGTCATCACGCGGGGCGTAATCGGGCGGCAGGCTTTTGCATTTTCAACAATGTGGCGGTGGGCGCGGCTCACGCGATTGATGTGTATGGGATTGAACGGGTCGCGATCATTGATTTCGATGTGCACCACGGTGACGGTACCGAAGAGATTTTTAGCGGCAATGACAACGTAATGTTTTGCTCATCCTTCCAACACCCGTTTTACCCGTTTAGCGGCGCGGATAGCGATGCCGACAATGTTTATAATTTGCCGCTGCCCGCTGGAACGGGTGGTGCAGCTTGGCGTGAAGCCGTGGAAACTTATTGGTTGCCCGCTTTGCGTGCGTTTAAACCGGAATTGGTGATGATTTCTGCGGGGTTTGATTCGCATTTGGAAGACGATATGGGCGGCTTTAACTTGGTGGAACGTGATTATGTGTGGATCACCAACGAACTGTGCCAAATTGCCAAGGAATTTGCCGCAGGTCGCGTGGTGTCGTGTTTGGAAGGCGGCTATGAATTGTCACCGCTGGGGCGAGCAGTAACAGCGCACATTAAAGAGCTGGCAGAATTTCATTAAGCTTGGTATGTGGGAATATGGGAATATAACCAATAATTAATATTTATCCATACTCCCAAATTCATACGTTTTTTTAATTTGCAAATCAATAAAAGCGTGTTTTCTTATCGGGCTACACGCTAGAATCAAACGAACAAAATATAGTATTCTGTTTGCCACTTCGGGAATGCACCCCATCCCAATCTGCACACTTTGGGTCACATAACGGTGCATCTCACAGGATTCCAACATGTCTTTGACGGAGGAGCCTCAATGACGGATGTCGTTGCAACCAACCAGACCATTATCGTCGTCGGCGGCGGTATCAGTGGCATGACCACTGCACTCGAAGCAGCCGAAACGGGTAAGCAGGTCATTTTGCTAGAAAAACGCCCTTACTTAGGGGGACGTGTTTCCCAGCTTTACAAATACTTCCCTAAAATGTGTCACCCGACCTGCGGTCAAGAAATCAATCAACGCCGCATCAAGATGAACAAAAATCTCACGGTGATCACCCAAGCGGAAGTTTCCAACATCAGCGGAGACAAAGGTGATTACACGGTTTCCGTGACCATTACCCCGCGTTACGTCAACAGCAATTGCACCGCGTGCGGCGACTGCGCCAAGGCTGCAACGACTGAATTTGACGACGAATTCAACTACAACCTCGGCAAGCGCAAGAGCGTTTACCTGCCCAACGCGATGGCATTCCCGCAGCAATACGTGATTGACCAGCGCATCATTGGCACTGCCGAAGCCGACGCTGCCAAAGCTGCCTGCAAATACGGCGCAATCGAACTGGATCAGCAAGTCGAAACCCTCGACCTGAAAGCCGGTGCGGTGGTGTTTGCGACAGGCTGGAAACCTTACGACGCGAACAAGATTCAGGCTTACGGTTACGACCGTTTTGCCAACGTCATTACCAACGTCGAATTTGAACGCTTGATGGATCCACACGGCCCCACGGGCGGCAAATTGCTGCGCCCATCCGACGGCAAAGAAGCGAAAAACATCGCCTTCATTCAATGCGCGGGTTCGCGGGACAAAAACCATCTGGCGCATTGCTCACGCATTTGCTGCATGGCTTCCCTCAAGCAAACCAACTACGTGCAAGAAAAGTTTGGTGACGACGGTAAATCCACGATTTACTACATCGACATGCGGGCGATTGACCGTTTTGACGATTTCTACCAAAACGTGCAAGCCAACCCGAACGTCAGCTTCATCAAGTCTAAAGTGGCAAAAGTTGAAGAAGACAAAGCGACTGGCAACCCCGTGCTGCACGGCGTGGATACCGAAGGTTACAAGCGTTACGCCAACCAACACGATCTGGTGGTACTGGCAACGGGCATGGAACCGAGCGTGGATTTCAAAGGTTTCCCGATCAAGATTCTGGTCAACGATGAAGGCTTCATCGAACATGACGACAGCAACGGCGGCATTTTTGCGGCTGGGGTTGCCTCCGACGCGCTGGACGTAAACCGCGCAGTGCAACACGCCACGGCTGCGGCTTTGCGTGCGGTGCAAGTCGTCAATCAGGTAGCAGGAGCATAAGATGAAAATTGGTGGTTATCTGTGTACGGGTTGCGGTATCGGCGACCGTCTTGACACTAAATCCCTCGAATCAGTAGCCGTGCGCGAAGGTCGGATTGGCTTCTGCAAAACCCACGACTTCCTGTGCAGTCAGGCAGGCGTGGACATGATCAAAGCCGACATGGCGTTAGAAGGCGACGACCAAGTGACCAAAGCGGTCATTATGGCGTGTTCGCGTCGTGCCAAAACCGAAAGTTTCAACTTCGGGGCAGTACCAACCGCTCGTGTAAACTTGCGTGAAGGTGTTATCTGGATTCGTCCCGAAGGCAGCGAACACGACGAAACCACGCAGGAAATGGCAGCCGACTACATCCGCATGGGTTGCGCCGAAGTCAAGGCGATGCAACAAGCCGATGCTAGTGGTGAACAAGGCAAAAACAACCACATTATGGTGGTCGGCGGCGGCATTACCGGCATGACAGCGGCACTCGAAGCCTCCAAAGCCGGTTACTACGCCAGCATTATCGAAAAGTCCGACCGTTTGGGCGGCGTGATGGGGCAACTCAAGCAACGCCAGCCAGAACATTCCCCGTTCCAAAACCCGCAAGATACCGGCGTTGCAGCCCTGATCGCAGCGGTCGAAGCGGATGACAAAATCACCGTTTACCTGAGTTCAACCATCGCGAAAACCGCTGGTGCGCCGGGGCGTTTCGAGGTGGATATTGCCTCTACGGTAGGCGCAGGCACGCACGCTGAGTTTGGCGCGATTGTGCAAGCCACTGGCTTCACCCCTTACGATGCCAATAACCTGCCAGAATTCAGCTACGGCAAATCGCCGAACGTTGTGACTCAACTGGAACTGGAAGCACTGGCTCGCGCCGCAGGCGATGGCCCAATCAAACGTGCCGACGGTAAAGTGGTCGAAAACGTGGTCTTCGTTCAATGCGCGGGTCAACGCAGCACCAAAGAAGGGCATTTGTCCTACTGTTCGGGTCATTGCTGCGCTACCAGCATCAAGCAAGCGATGTATTTCAAAGACACTAACCCTGACATTGAAACCACCGTGTTGTTTGACGACATCCGTACACCGGGTGCTGGCGGCGAAAATTTCTACCGCAGTGCGCAAGACAAGTTTGTGACTTTCCGTAAAGGCAAAGTTTCCACGGTTGACGTTAAGGGCAATGATTTGCAAGTCAATTTCAAAGACTTGATCCTTGACGAAGACGCACACATGGGCGCGGATTTGGTGGTATTGGCGACGGGGATGTTACCCAACTCCGGTACTGACATCGACACCATGAAGGACAAGGACGAAAGCGGCGAAGTGAAAGTCTCCGTCCAATCCATCCTCAACCTGAACTACCGCCAAGGCCCGGATATGCCGCAATTGGTGAATGGTTTCACCGATTCGCATTTCATCTGCTTCCCGTATGAAACCCGCCGCACGGGTATCTACAGCGCAGGCCCGGTACGCCGCCCGATGGATGCCGCGCAAGCGCAAACCGACGCAATGGGCGCGGTGATGAAAGCGATTCAGGCGATTGAAAACTCCGCGATTGGTCGCGCTGCCCACCCACGTTCCGGTGACTTGAGCTTCCCATCGTTCCGTAAGGAAGGTTGTACCCAGTGCAAACGCTGCACCGTGGAATGCCCGTTCGGTGCGATTGACGAAAACGAAAAAGGCTACCCGCAATACAACGAAGCGCGTTGCCGCCGTTGCGGGACCTGCATGGGTGCTTGCCCGGTACAGGTTATTTCCTTCAAGAACTACTCCATCGAAACCGTCGGGGCGCAATTGAAAGCCGTCGATGTGCCGGATGAGTTCCAGGAAAAGCCGCGTATTCTGGTACTGGCGTGTGAAAACGATGCCTACCCTGCCCTCGACATGGCAGCGATGAAGCGCAACGAATCCAGTGCGTTTATCCGCGTGATTCCAGTACGTTGCCTCGGTTCGACCAACACCATCTGGATCAAGGATGCGTTGGGTAGCGGCTACGACGGCGTGGTGATGATGGGCTGCAAAAAAGGCGCAGATTATCAGTGCCATTTTGTCAAAGGCTCGGAAATGGCGCATGTGCGGATGGCAAAAATCGGCGACACCCTGTCTACCATGAACCTCGAAGCCGAGCGCGTCGCGGTGCATGAAGTTGCCATTACCGACATCGACCGCGCCCCGAAATTGCTCGACGAAATGGTGGCAGTCATCAACCGCGTCGGTCTCAGCCCGTTCAAGTTCTAAGGAGGATGCTGGAATGACTACTGCTGTCAATCAAGCGATGGTTGAAAAATACAAAGGCAACTTCCTCAAAGAAGTGACGGATAACGTCGAGGAAGGCAACTGGGTCAAAATGTGTATGCAGTGTGGCGTGTGTTCCGGTTCGTGTCCGCTAGGGCCGCACTGGGATCACCCGCCGCAAGAATTGTTCATGATGATCCGCGCCAACAAGCGTGACGAAGTGCTGTCGTCCACCTCGATGTGGATGTGTACCTCGTGCTACAACTGCGTGGCACGTTGCCCGCGTGGTCTGCCGATTACGCACATCATGCACGGCTTGGCGCACTACGGTAAGCGCATGGGCATGAAACCCAAGAACCAGCCGACGGAAAAATTCGGGCAAATGTTCTGGGATAACCTGATCAAGAAAGGTCGTGTCAACGAGCTGAAACTGGGTCTGGGCTTGTACTTCAAAGACGGTTTCGCCGAAGGCTTGAAAGTGTCGATGGGCAAGCAAAAACTGGGTATGAACATGATGAAAGCCAAGCGTATGTCACCGATGGAAATGCTCGGTGGGCATGGCGTTAGCGATCTTTCTGGCTTCCACGCCATGCTGAAAAAAGCCGAAGAGCTGGAAGCAGCACGTGTCGGCGCAAACACTGACGCGAAATGAGGAGGATGAGGTAACAATGGCAAAGCATGAATATTCTTACTACCCCGGCTGTTCTTCCCAGAAGGGAGCATCGTCTTCCAACCTGGAAAAGTCGGTGGAAACCCTGTGCGAAGAGCTGGACATCAAGCTCAACCCAATCCCGGATTGGAACTGCTGCGGCGCATCCATCGGTTATGCTGGCGGTGGCGAATTGCCACGTATGACGCTTTCCGCGCGTAACTTGGCCTTGTCCGAAAAGCATCACCCGGATCAGGACGTGGTAGCCACTTGCGCGGCTTGCTGGCTCAACACCCGCGAAGTGCAGGAACGCTTGAACCACAACCCTGCCCTGAAAGCCGAAACCAATATTGCGCTGCAATCGGTCAAGCTGGAATACAAGGGCAACAAAAAAGTCCGCCACATGGTGGAAGTGTTGATCGAAGACATCGGTTACGACGTGTTGGGTTCCAAGGTTAAAAAGCCACTGGAAGGGCTGAAAATCGCCGGTTACGTCGGTTGCCAAACCAACCGCCCCTTCGGGATTGACGGCGAATCGTTCGAGAACCCGATGTATCTGGATAAGATGGTCGAAACCCTTGGCGCAGAAGCACTCACCAAGTACGACAAAAAAGTGGCTTGCTGTAGCGGTGCGCTGATGTTCTCTGAACCCGAAAAAGGTCAGGCATTGGTCAAAGACATCATCGAATCCGCTTACGACAGCGGTGCGAACATGATCGTCACCCCTTGCCCCCTGTGCCAAGCCAACGTTGAAATCTACCAAGATGACATCAATGCGCGTTACAAGACCAATTTCGACATGCCGGTCATGTACTACAGCCAGTTGATGGACGTGGCGTTCGGGCGTTCCGCGTTGGATGCAGCGTTGAATGGCAATATCATCCAGTCCAAGCGACTGCGTGAAATTGCGGACAAATAAGCGCTAACTAACCGTTTATCGCACGTTTAGGGAAAAGGGGGCATAATGTTCCTTTTTTCTTGCCAAGGAATTGATAAACATGAAAACCACCACATTATTAATGCTGGCTGTGGCACTCTCCGGCAGCGTTTTTATGGCAGCATGTTCGGATAAAACCGCCACAACGAGTACCACAGGCACTTCTTCCCCACAAGCAACGGATATTAAAATGGTCGATTTAGTTAAAACGGATGTAAAAGTAGGCGACGGCACGGAAGCCACCGCTGGCAAGATGGTTTCTGTGCATTACACAGGCTGGTTGTACGACGAAAAAGCTGCCGACAAGCACGGCACGAAATTTGACAGTTCGCGTGATCGTGGGCAGCCTTTCGAGTTCCCACTCGGTGGTGGGCGTGTTATCAAAGGTTGGGATGACGGCGTGCAAGGCATGAAAATCGGCGGGCAACGTACTTTAGTCATTCCTGCGGAAATGGGCTACGGTGCGCGTGGCGCGGGCGGCGTGATTCCACCGAACGCGACCCTGATCTTTGACGTTGAGCTGCTCGGCGTTAACTAATCGGCGAAGCGGATTTCCCGCACATCCCACGCTTGATCGTTCGCGGTCAACACCAAACAGGATGGCCCGCCGTGATTGCGGGTCAGCCCTGCTGCACCGGGGTTCACCACCCACGGCAATGCGCTTTTGTCTTGCACCATTTTATGGGTATGCCCGTACACGATCATTCGTGCATCAGGGTGTTGCGCCCGCAAGGAATCGTGGCAAGGCGTGTGATGCCCGTGCTCATGCCCATGCTCAATGCAAATCTTGCCACCCGGCAATTCCAGCTCGCTAATGGATGGCAAGGGGAAATCGACCATGCAACGCGGCTCGTTGTTACCCGCCACCGCAATCACCATCGCGCTTTTCGGCTGCATTGCCGCGAGTACATTTTCCCCGCAAATATCCCCCGCATGAATGGCGTAATCACACTCACGGATGATTTCGATAATGCGCGGGTCAAGATGCCCGTGTGTATCAGAAATAATCGCTACAGAAACCGTCATGGTTATACCTCCCCAAACTGTTGATGCACTTGTGATTATCGCAACAGCAAAAACCCGGCACAAGGCCGGGTTTTTGAATGCTTGGTTAAGCCGAAGGCTTATTACCAGCGACCACCGCGTGAACCACCGCCGCCGTTGCCGCCGCCAAAACCACCGCCGCCGCTGCGATTGTTATCGCGTGGTGCTTGTGGTTTTGCTTCGTTAACTTTCATGCCGCGACCGCCCATATCAGCGCCGTTCAGACCGTCGATAGCTTTTTGAGCTTCGCCGCTGTTAGACATTTCTACGAATGCGAAACCTTTGTTTTGCCCAGTATCACGGTCAGTGATAACGCTAACAGAAGTCACTTCGCCGTATGCAGCGAATTTTTCTTGCAGACCTTGTTGCGTAACAGAATAAGGCAAATTGCCAACGTAAAGCTTAGTAGCCATGAGAACCTCCTTAAGGTTTTCGTAAACCGTTCAAGAGGATGTAGACAGGATGCCCGCAGACTCGATAGAAACGATGTAAATTGAGACCCTAAGTATACAGGTTTTCTGGCGGGTAGATAGTCCGCCAGTCGGATAAAACCAAAATAACCCGAAAACGGATGCGATTAGCGAGGTTTTGATTAAGCTGTGTTCGAGCCACTGTCTAAGGCGGCTTGACGCTCTTCTTCGGTGCGTTTCAAGTGCAATTCAACCGCCGCTTTGTGGCGCAATTCAATAATGTCTTTGCGCTCTTCCCAACGTTTTTCGAGCACATTGGCGTGCGTGGGGATGGTTTGCTCATCAAACAACACTTGGCGCAGCAAACGGAACGCGAACTTTTGCAAAACCACGTCATCTTGAAACGCAGTGCGCTCGTCATCGCCAATCATGTAAACCTTCGCAAACGCGGGGCTTTCCACAAAACGCCGAAAACGGTCAATGTCGAAGCTTGCCATGAAATACAACTGAAAACTCAGCGGATCAGGCTTGCCAATCGCGGGGCCTGCTGATTTCTTTTTCAGCATCAACTGCATCCATTCGCGGTTGATTGCGTCGTATTCCGGCACGCCTTGCTGCTCGCGGTAATCACGCACGGTGATCACCTGTTCACTTTTCCAACCTTGGCAGTGTGCTTCCTGATTGCGGAAATAGTATTGTTTATCTTCTGAAGAACCGGAGGCGCGATGCGACAACAGCCCCAACCCGTAATAACGGCACGCGGCAGGACGATCTTCGTAAACGCTACAGCCTGTTTCACGCACAAACAGACACGCTTTGGTTTCGTCAGTGCGCAACTTGACGCCGGGTGTGCCGTGACCATCGGTCTCAAACGGCACCGTATGCTGGTCGAGGAACTCGCTCGACGTCATACCTAGGCGTTTTTTCAAGCGAATGATGTCATACGGTGCAAGCGTCACATCCGCCGCTTTGCAGCAACTGTTGAAACAGGAAACACCGGGGTGGCAGTGAAACTGAATAACAGTATCATCCGTCAGCAGTTCGGGAACGAGAGAGCTTTGGAATTCTTCGGGAATGTCGAGTTTTTCAGCCATGATTGTTATTACCCAGTGTGCTGTGTGAGACAAAAAGAAAAACGGTGGGTAGCGCGGCGCTCCACCCACCCTACGGCTTATAGCGCGAATTCGGGTAGCTTTTTCTCCAGCAATACGTGCTTTAAGGTGACGTATTTCGGCATCCCGTTTTCGTATGGCGGGTAATCCTCGCCGTCGATCAGCGGTAACAAGTATTCGCGGCAAGCATCCGTAATGCCGTAGCCATCTTCAGAGATGTATTCCATTGGCATCATTTTTTCGACGTTGGCGATGTCCTTCAACTCGCCGATGCCAATGTGCCACTGATACGGGTTGTTGGAGGTGCGAATAACCGCTGGCATGACCGAGTTTTTGCCTTCCAACGCCAACTCAACCGCCGCTTTACCCAGCGCATACGCCTGTTCCACATCAGACTTGGACGACAAATGACGTGCCGCACGTTGCAGGTAATCCGCCACCGCCCAGTGGAATTTATAGCCCAGTGCGTCTTTGATCATATTGGCAACCACCGGCGCAGCACCGCCCAATTGCGCATGACCAAACGAGTCGCGCGTGCCCTGCTCTGCCAAGAACGTACCGTCGGGGTAATGGCAACCTTCGGACACCACGATGCTGCAATAGCCGTACTGTTTCACTTTCGCATCGACGGTCGCGAGGAATTTTTCCTGATTGAATTCAACTTCGGGGAACAGGATCACGACGGGAATATCGTTGTTCGCATCGGCTGCCAAACCGCCTGCCGCAGCAATCCAGCCCGCATGACGCCCCATCACTTCCAGCACGAAAATCTTGGTGGAGGTGGCACACATGGAGGCTACGTCGTAGCTGGCTTCACGGGTGGAAACCGCGATGTACTTGGCAACCGAACCAAAACCGGGGCAGTTATCGGTCACAGGCAAATCGTTATCCACGGTTTTGGGCACGTGGATGGCTTGAATCGGGAAGCCCATTGAATCTGCCAATTGCGAAACTTTCAAACAAGTGTCCGCCGAGTCGCCGCCGCCATTGTAGAAGAAGTAGCCGATGTTATGCGCTTTGAACACCTCAATCAGACGGTCGTATTCGCGCTTGTTCTTTTCCAAGCTCTTCATTTTGTAGCGGCAAGAACCGAATGCACCGGATGGGGTGTGACGCAATGCCGCAACATCGGCGTCGGAAACCTTGCTGGTATCAATCAGGTTTTCCAGCAATGCGCCGATAATGCCGTTTTGACCCGCGTATACCGTGCCGATTTTGTCGCTGTGCTGGCGGGCGGTTTCAATCACGCCGCAGGCTGAAGCGTTGATGACGGCGGTAACACCACCGGACTGTGCGTAAAAAGCATTTTTAACGGTCATAAACACAAACTCCTCTATGCTGTGGGGAAATTCTGCTGGCGTTCGCTCTCGTGATCTGCCTGCAAACGCAGCAAGAAGAGCACGCAGTCGCCTAAATCGGTGTATTCTTCAATGCCGGTGCTGAATTGTTCTTTGGCAGAGTAGAAAAATTGGGAGCGGTAGCGGTTCTCGCCGGTCTTGGCGACGAGGAAGGTACAACCGTTGTGTTCCCAATACAGTGCGGGGCAAGCGGTTACGTCACGGTCGGCTTTGGACAGGCGTAATTCGACTTCGACTTCTTCCGCGACGATGCCGCCTTTGCGCCACCGCTCATTAATGCTTTGCTGGATAATGGATGTTTCGAGGGCGGTCAAATCAGGAATTGCCATACTGTGCTGCCTCCATGATTAATGAATGGTCGTATTGCCAAAATCGGTCGGGGCACCGGATTCAATTCCGTGCAACAACTCATCCTTGCTGGCATCGCGGATCGCCATGATTTTGACATGGAAGGTCATGGTTTGCCCGGCAAACGGATGATTGCCATCCAAAGTGACCGCATCTTCCGTGACATTGGTGACTCTGAAAGTTTTGATTTCGCCATTTTCAGCTTGAAACTGCGCTTCGGCACCGACCTTGCGGTAAGGCGGTGGCACGTGCTCAATGTCTTGCACCAAAATCAGGTCAGCATCGGCTTCGCCCCACGCGCCATCCACGGCGGGAACATCAACAGCGACCTCATCCCCCACGCGGCAACCGACCAATGCTTTTTCCACCAGGTCATACAAGCGATTGTGACGCATGAATACCATGTTCAGGGGCAAATCCACTTGCTCTACAATATCGCAGTGACGGTCAGCGATGCGGTAAGTGAACTGGACTACCTTGCCAGCAGCCACTTTTTCGGGAGATGCAGTCATTGTTGCTCCTATGCTTTTAACCCAAGGCCGCGAAAATAGTGTCGCGGATAGTGTCAACCGAACCCACGCCATCAATGCGAATGTAACGCGGCGCGTTGGCTTCGCCCGAAGCCGCCCACTCGGAATAATAGCCGATCAGCGGTGCCGTTTGCGCGTGATACACTTCCAAACGCTTCAAGACGGTTTCTTCCGCATCATCAACCCGTTGGATCAGGTCTTCGCCGGTTTCATCGTCTTTGCCTTCGACCTTGGGCGGGTTGAATATCAAATGATAAGTGCGACCAGAAGCAACATGCACCCGACGACCGCTCATTCGGCGCACGATTTCAGAATCGTCAACCGCAATTTCCACCACCGCATCAATGTCGACACCTTGGGCTTTTAACGACGCAGCTTGCGCCAAAGTGCGCGGGAAACCGTCGAACAAAAAACCATTAGCACAATCGGCTTCAGCGGTGCGCTCTTTGACCAGACCGAGAATGATTTCATCAGACACCAAATTACCGGCATCCATGACTTTTTTGGCAGCAAGCCCCATCTCAGTGCCTGCTTTGACCGCAGCGCGGAGCATGTCGCCCGTGGAAATTTGAGGGATATTGTATTTTGCTTTGATGAACCCAGCTTGAGTGCCTTTGCCTGCACCGGGGCCGCCTAATAGGATAATTTTCATGTGGGGGACTCCTCGAGATTGACTACCGTAGATAACAATCAGGGCATCATGAGATGCCCTGATGTGGCCTAAACCCCGATAGTAAGGTTTAGCGCTGTTGTCGACAACTCGATTTTAATGTGCAGCAGCTTTAAACAGCTTGGACTTGTCCACTAAATCCTTGTGAGCACGTTTAAATACCGTCCAAGACTTGGTTTCTTTGTCGTAGACAGAGTTTACGAAGCAATGCCAGTTTTCTTCATCCACGTAGTTGTGGTCCATGCGGTAGTAGAAACCGGGGTAACGGCTTTCTTGACGGAATTGGATGTGCTTCATGTGCGCTTCCGCCGTCAGGATACGGTGATAGTTTTCCCAAGCGCGGAGCAATTCGTGCAGGTCTTTTGCACGCATTTTCAGCGCATCTTCTTTCAACATACCCAGTTTTTCTTCCGCTACTGCCAACATGTGACCGTTGGTAGTGTAGTAAGTCGCCACACCTGCCACGTACTCGTCCATGATTTTCTGGAGACGGAACTGCAACATGCGCGGAGTGATGTAGTGTGGGTTAATATCAATCGCTGTGGTGTAGTCCTTGTGCTCCAAGAAAGTACGAACTGGCTGGTAAATTTCGCTAACCAGATCGTCAACAGACGTTTCCAGCGTCGGCACCCAGTCCTTGTTGTCCATCACGAACTTCACCATCGACTGCGCACAAATACGACCTTCGGTGTGTGAACCAGACGAGAACTTGTGACCAGAAGCGCCCACGCCGTCACCCGCTGTGAACAAACCACGCACAGTAGTCATCGAGCGGTAGCCCCAATTCCAGCCTTGTGGCAGGTGCGCAGGGATTTTGTCTGCTTCAGGATGCTCTTCATTGGTCGGAGCGCCCACGTCTTCTGGCCCGGAAGCCCAGATGCCGCAGCAACCTGAGTGCGAACCCAGCAAGTACGGTTCGGTTGGCATCAGTTCAGAGTTTTTCTTCTCTGGCTCGATGTTTTCACCCACCCAGATACCGCATTGACCGACGCACATGTCAAGGAAATCTTCCCACGCCTCTGCTTCCAAGTGTTTTACTTCACGCGGCGACAGGGTTTCACGCAATTTTGCCAAAGCGGTAACGGTATCCATGTAAATAGGGCCGCGACCTTCTTTCATTTCCTTCAGCATCAAGTGGTTACGCAAGCAAGAAGCTGGAACCGCTGCTTGACCATACGGAGGATAGTCGTTCAGCAATTCCTTGTTCTTGGTCATGTAGACTTCGCCGTAAGCATTGGTCGCTTGGGCTTTGAACAGCAAAAACCATGCGCCAACCGGACCGTAGCCGTCTTTGAAACGGGCTGGAACGAAACGGTTTTCCATCATGGTCAGTTCTGCACCGGCTTCCGCAGCCATGGTGTAGGTGGAACCTGCGTTCCACACGGGATACCACGCACGGCCTTGGCCTTCACCCACGGAACGTGGACGGAAGATATTGACGCAACCACCGGCTACCAGCAGGCAAGCCTTGAATTTGTAAACGTATACTTTGTCTTCACGCGTCGAGAAACCAACAGCACCCGCCACACGGTTTTTGTCGTTAGCGTCATTGACCAGCTTAACGATGAAAACACGTTCTTGAATATTGTCAGAACCCAATGCTTTTTTCGCCGCTTCAGCCACAATCCACTTGTAGGATTCGCCGTTGATCATGATCTGCCATTTACCGGAACGCACTGGCTCACCGCCGTCTTTCAACAGCTTGCCGCCTTCTTTCGGCCAAGTAGCACCGTCAAAACGTTCGCCGTTTACCGTTTTCCAGATAGGCAGACCCCATTCTTCAAACAAATGCACGGAATCGTCAACGTTACGGCCCAAGTCATAGGCCAAGTCGTCACGGGTGATACCCATCAGGTCGTTAGAAACCATACGGGCGTAGTCCGCTGGGTCTTGGTTTGGACCGATGTAAGTGTTGATGGCGGACAAACCTTGCGCAACCGCGCCGGAGCGATCCATTGCCGCTTTGTCAACCAATTTAACGGTGATGTCAACGCCAGCGTCTTTCGCCGCGCCGATCCAAGGCATGATCTCATACGCCGCGCCGCACGCAGCCATGCCACCACCGATGATCAGGATGTCCACTTCTTCTTGGACAACTTCTGGATTACCAAATGTACCTGCCATTTGTGTTTCCTCAATGCTTAAAGGTTAATAACGAAGCGTGTCTTGTGTTACCCATCACTTGCAGATCAGCTCATCCGGGTTGCCCGCGCGGTAGCCGTTCATGACATCACGCGTCAACAGTGCTTTACCCAAGTTAGCCAAATCCGCTTTTGGCTTGCCGCCGTAGCAATCAATCGAGCCTTCTGGCGTAGTACGGATCGGGAATTTGAAACGCTTCATCACACCGTTACGGAATTTGATCGACCACATAATGGAGTCTTGACCGCGCAAAGGCTGTACAGAACCACCGAGTGGCACCACGTCAGCATAGTGACGGGCTTCGATAGCATTGGAAGGGCAGATTTTAACGCAGGAATAGCATTCCCAGCATTGATCCGGCTCTTGGTTATACGCTTTCATCGCGTGGCCTGTGACGGAACCGTCAACGTCCAACTTCATCAAGTCGTGCGGGCAGATGTACATGCAAGCGGTGCGGTCGCCGCCTTTGCAGCCATCACATTTGTCAGTACGTACAAACGTAGGCATGGTGTAACTCCTTCAATTAATTGTATTGTATTGCTACATACGGTCACAGAACTCAACCAGTGAAGCCTATTGCCCTTTCCTCAAAGCTCAGACTGCACCAGAGGCACTTTAAACAGACTTAACTGTTCTCACTTTGATAATAATCGATCAGTATCTGGGCAACTTCAGGGCGCGAAAACTCTTTCGGTGGTGCAATGCCCTGCCCCAGCATTTCACGCACTTTGGTACCAGACAGCAGGACAAAATCTTCCTTTTGATGATCCGGCGCTTCACACATCATCACCACCTTATCCAACTTTTTGGAGTAAGCGGTGTGGTCGGCGCGGAAGATTTCGATCGCAAGCGCATCTTTAGGCACTTCATTATCGAAAATTTCCTGCGCGTCAAAGGCACCGTAATGATCGCCCACCCCCGCGTGGTCACGACCAATAATGAAATGCGTCGCCCCCATGTTTTGGCGGAATACGGCATGTAATACCGCTTCTTTCGGGCCCGCATACAACATGTCGAAACCGTAACCCGTGACCATCGCGCTATTCGCTGGGAAATACAGCTCAACCATCTTGCGGATGGCGGCATCACGGACTGGCGCGGGAATATCACCCTTCTTCAATTGCCCCAGTAACATGTGGATGACCAAACCATCACAGCCGAGACGATCCATTGCCATGTGGCACAGTTCTTCGTGCGCTAAGTGCATCGGATTACGGGTTTGAAAGGCAACGACTTTTTTCCAGCCGCGCTCGGTAATTTCGTTGCGAATTTCAACCGCAGTACGGAAAGTATCCGGGAATTCGCTTTGGAAGTAGGAGAAGTTCAGGACTTTGATCGGCCCTGACAGACAAAACTTGCCTTGGGCATTGAACGTATCCGCGCCGATATGCGCTTCACCTTCAGCAGGACGGTAAATCTGCTGGGTCATGGTCGCCATTTCTTCGTCAGTGAATGCTTCGACACCCTCGACATCCATGATGGCAAGTACCGGATGCCCTGCCACGTTGGGGTCTTTCAAGGCAATGCGATCACCCGCTTTGAGACTGCCAGCATCTTCAACCAGATTCAGTACCGGCGTTGGCCAAAACAGACCAGACGTGGTGTGCATCGTTGCAGCGACTGACAGTGCATCGGCTTTGTTCATGTAGCCAGTGAGCGGGTTGAAATAGCCACCGCCGAGCATCACCGCGTTCGCTGCCGTCGCCGAGCTGACGACGATGGAAGGCAGGCTTTCTGCTTCTTTTTGCAGCGCTTCGTTTTCAGCACTGTCGTATACGAATAGTGGATTCAGTTCCTCAGAACCATGAGGCTTGATCATGCCAATCTCCCGTAAGTGTATGGGTACCCGCCAAATCTTGTATCGATTTTTGAGTGACCAACACCAATTCTATCTACTATAGAAAAATTTCATTAGCCACTTGCTTGAAACTTTGAACCATTCACACTCTATACAATTTTAGTGCATAAACCAATGGGTTTGTTTCTTCGATACGATAAGAAAAATCTATGTATTTTGCACCTAAATGCTTATATTTAAAGAATATAATTATATTGTTATATAGCACTATGCTTACATTGAATTAGTTGATTTTATTGCTAGGGTATTTGCAATTACCTGAATATCCTTCAGGTTTTGGCTTTTTCCAGACGCTTTAACCACACATCCAGCCCCTGTGCGTTCAGGGTAGCGTCGATACGCAGCAATTCACGGCTATCTCTTTCGGGAAGGTCAGCACCGTGTTTATCTATCTCTTCAAGCCAGGTCAAAAAGATTTGCGTTTTAAGTGCATCAACGCGCCCTTCTGGTGCATTTCTTAGGGTTAGCGCTAGGTTGCTCAATGTTTCGATGCTGGCACGCAGTTTGGGCAGCAAGCCCAGCACATCGGTGACACGCCCATAATGCGTAAGCAACATCGCGGCGGGTTGCAGTGCAGCCAATTTATCGAGGCTTTGTTGCCATTCATTCGGTGAAAAAGCCACCGGCGTCGTGGGAGCGAAAATCCATGCGCCTTTAGCCGTCACAAACTCGCGGTAGCAAATCCCGAAGGTATCGCCCGTGAAACAATAGCGGCTGTTTGCATCGAAAATGCAGCCGTGGTGATTGGCGTGTCCCGGCGTATCGTAAAACGTTAAACAGCGTCCGTTCAGATCAACCGTGTAACCGTCACTGGCAGCGATAACGCGCTCGGCAGGCACCGGAACTAATTTGCCATAATCCTTAGCAAAGCCTTCCGCTCCGTAAACCGCCGTGGCTCCCGCTTGCAATTTGGACGGATCAATCAAGTGCGCGGCGCCCTTGGGGTGCACGATCAGGGTTGCATTCGGGCAACGCGCCATCAATTCACCGGCACCGCCCGCATGATCCAAATGCACGTGCGTGGGAATAACATAGCGCACATTGTCAGCACTCAAGCCCAGCACCGCCAATACTGCCAGCAATTGCGGAACCGTGTGGTAAGTGCCGGTATCGACAAACGCGACTGCATCGCCTTCGCGCACCAAGTAGCAGGCCGCCATTTGCGGGCGATAAAGATCCGTATCAATGCAATAAACGCCGTGCCCCAAGTCTTCGTAATGCGCTGCCATACCCACTTCTCCACGAATTTACTGTTGCGATGCAGCAGTATAAGCCGAAATGTGTGGAATTTGTCACGAGCGGTAACAATTTGCGTATAATCAAGTTACCCTACCACTATTGTTAGATCAAAGGAGGCGGCCATGGCACGCACCCCTTCCACCATGTTAGCCCTTGGTACCGATGCACCTAACTTCACGCTCCCAGCACCAGCCAGCGGTAATCTTGTTAGCAAACAAGATTTTGCGAGCAAACCATTACTGGTTATTTTTATTTGTAACCATTGCCCCTACGTGATTTTAATCCGCGACGTTTTCACGCAATTGGCAAAAGATTACCAAGAACGCGGTGTCGCGGTGGTCGCCATCAATGCTAACGATGTCGACAATTACCCCGATGATAGCCCTGAAAAAATGATCGAAGCCGTACACGCACACGGTTACACCTTCCCGTATTTGTATGACGACACTCAAGCGGTGGCTAAAGCATATAAAGCGGCTTGCACCCCTGACCTCTTCCTCTTCGACGAACACCACCAGTTGTTCTATCGTGGGCAATTTGATGATGCCCGCCCGCGTGGGGATATACCCGTGACCGGCAATGATTTGCGCCATGCACTGGATCGCTTACTCGACAATATGTACCCGCCCGATGAGCAAAAACCCTCGCTAGGCTGCAATATTAAATGGAAAGCGGGCAATGAACCGAATTACTGAGGCAGCGTAAACTTGATGATGAAAGCGCATACACCAACGGATATTCTCGATTTTTGGTACACCCCGCCGCTGCCAGAGCATTGGTTTGCCTCCACTCCCGCGCTGGATACCGACATTCAGCAACGCTTTGGTGCGTTGTGGGAACAAGCCGCCGCCGGGGAACTTGACGTTTGGCAAGCTTCACCCGACGGCTGCTTGGCGCTGTGCATTGTGTTGGATCAATTCCCGCTCAATATGTTTCGCGGGGAAGCGCGTAGCTTTTCCACCGAACAACACGCGGTAGCCGTCACCAAACACGCGCTTCAGCACGGTTTTGACCAATTATTACCGCCCGAACGCCGCATGTTTCTCTACATGCCGCTGATGCACAGCGAACACCTAGCCGATCAGGATGCATCGGTGCGCTTGTTTGAAGCCGCCGGACTGGAAGCCAATGCGCGTTTCGCCCGCCATCATCGCGAAATTGTGCGCCAATTTGGGCGTTTTCCACACCGCAACACGGCATTAGGGCGCGAAAGCACGGCGGAAGAACAGGCGTATCTGGCATCTAAGGAAGCGTTCACGGGCTGAAACGGCCTGTAGAAGCGCCGTGACGCGCATTGGCGGAACTGACGGCATTGAGGCAATTACGCCATTCCTGAATCTCTGGCGATTGCGACGCTGGCAATAATTCCCCGCTACGCAAACTGCGGGCTACCTCGTCTTGATGCAGGCGCAGGGCTGTCCACAATTCGACGAAATCAACCCATACCGTACCCAATAAGCGGTAAGTGCGGGAACTGACAGACCCATCCAGCAAGGTGCGCAAATGGGATAACTCTGCTTTCAAGGTGGTGGTCGCCACCGGCACATCACCGTATAAAGCGGCATGGCAGGCTTCTAAGGTTAGTCCGTCTGGGTTCAGCGCTAGGATGCAGAGGATTTCGACCATACGGGGAGTGACATGCAAGATTTTGCCGCGAAAACGTACCCAAGGCTGACCCAAGGCATGGATTTCCAATTGCGCACGCGGCACATGGCGTGGCAAGTGTTGCGCAATGTCTTGCGCCAATGAGCCAGCCATGAGTTCACCGGCGACAGAATGGCGCTCCCAATTCATGCCCAAACTTAACACGCCATGCAATTCACCGGATTGCGGATGGAGAATCGGCGCTGAATAACACACCCAATCCGATAAAAGCGTCCAATTGGCTTTGCTGGCATAAGTCCACAACAGCCGCCCATGCTGATCAGCAAGCGTAATCAGCAATTCGTTGGTATGCACCAATTGGCTGATTTTTTCCAACGATGGCGCGGCTGCCAATTGCAAAGGGGTGGATTCGCACAGTTGCCAAGTGCCGTCATTTGGTGCGCAGCCCACTCTGTCATCGCCAATGTTCATGAGCATTTTAAGGCACTGCGTAGCGCATCCAACTGTTGTTGCAGATTGGTGCGTTGGGTGGAAACACTCAGCCGGTTGAGCAAGGTAGACAAGATTTGAATTTCACGGCTGATTCCGCCCAATTTAGCCGCATTCTTTTCACATGCCGGAATAGCGGAAATAATCGGCGCAGGTAAGGTAGCGGCGGTTCCACACTGCACCGCGCCGCCATAGTTGCCAGTATAGGCATTGCCACCCAACCAGCCGACATTGGTAAATTCATTGCCGGGGTTGGTATTGACTGAATTGGGTAACTGGCTGAATGGGTCGCTATTCTCCAGCAAAGCCATTCCCGGCACGCACCCGGATGGGCTGGTGAAGGAAAAGATGCGCTGCTCCTTGCCTGCTTGCCAACCGAATGCGGGCGGGCGACCACCGCTGTATAGCAACCCGAATGACAAATAATCCGCTTGGCGGTTTTCGGTGGGGGCTTTTACCTGTGAATGGTTAACCCAGTTGATGCCCTTGACGGCGCTTTTCAGGCTGTTGATAACAAAACCGTTACCATCCGTTGAGCGCGGCACGACCAAGCTGACTTGCGCTGACAGCACCATATCGGGCGTGGGTACGGTGTCCGGGGTCATGTAGACCACGTATTCATTGCTGCTGGTTTCATGGCTAATACGGAACTGGACACCCGCAACCGCTGGGGCGCTTGCTGTCAACGCCAGTGTGATGAGGGTGGCATGGATGGATGTTAGGGGTTTCATGGCATTGCTCCTTGCGACTTTATTAGGGCTTGTTATCGGTTGCCGACAGTGCCTAATTTACCGGGAAAGGGGTTTAACAAAGGTTGGTAATGGGCGCTTTGTTCACCAACCTTTGTTAAACCTTGGTGGTCATCAGCAGGCCAACAATTCCAGCAAGCGTTCCCGTACCAACGGGTTACACAGCAGGTTGTTGGCATGGTCGAGCAAGGTTTGAGCATCCTGACAGCGGTATAGCAACGCTTCCATACCCGCTTCAAGGTGGTTTCGTGCTTCCTCCAATGCCGGGGCGGTGGAGTTCGGTAACAGCGAGCCGTGATACAGCTTGAGCGCGTCTGCAATACGGTTGTTCTGCTGGAGCACCTGTGACAATTCCACAAAATCCGCCCATACGGACATGCCAAAGCGGTAAGGATGGCTGCTGATTTCCCCCTTCAATAGATGGCGCAAAGAGGTAAGAATGGTCTTGATGGTCGCGGGATGGGTGTGCGCATGAGGGCACAACGCTTGATACAAGGTTTCTAGGGTGATGCCTTGTGGGTTCAGGGCGAGGATACAGAGGATTTCAAGCTGACGCTGGTTAAGGTGCAAGCATTGCCCCTGAAACAAGACTTTGGCTTGCCCCAAGGCATGAATTTCGAGGTCGGCTCTGGGCAAGTAAATCGGCAAACGCCGCGCAATATCGTTGGCTATGTGCGCCACTACGCTTTCCGCAAAGGGAACATGCCGCTGCCAGTGCGTCGTCAAATCCAACACCCCCAGCAATTGCCCGGATTGCGGGTGAATAATCGGGGCGGCGTAGCACACAATGTCGTGGCAGGCAGGCCAATAATGCTCGGTCGCAAACACCGTGCACGGTCGGCACAAGCTCAATGCCAAACCGACACCGTTCGTGCCGCTGATGGATTCCGCCCATTGACCGCCCGGTATGAAGTTAATGGTTTCGGTAAAGGGTCGCAGGGATGGGTGTTCGGCAGTCCAGAGCAATTTGCCATTGGGGTCGGCGATGGCGGCGACGAACGTGTCTTCCTGCACCAGCCGGTTAAGTTTATCCAGCTCAGGGGATACGGCTTGACGTAAGAGGGATGCTTCCCACGTCGCTAAAATACTGTGTTCATCGTCACGGGGTGTAGCGATGGGCTGGGATTGCAAGGCGGCAGGGCTGCGCTGCCAAGAGGCAACCGTCGTGGCGTTGACCCGTTGGGCGCATGGCTCTTGGCAAGATGATTTGCCATGACACAAAGACAAACCTTGAACAAAGCGCTCTTTTTGTATTTCGGCTTGGTCGCGGCGCGAACGCAATGCTGCCTGGTGCTTGGTAAGGGACATGGGGTTATCTCACCATTTATCAGTGTTTTTTATAATTGACGTGTATGCAGCTTAGTGTTTCTTCTTTGGCTATGCAAGGGTTTTGGCTCTCCCACTCAGACACGTACCCCTACGCATAAATGCCGAACAGCTCAAACAGCTTGAAAGTCTGACGTAATGCGTTCATCGCGCAATTTTTGGCTGAGTTCCTGATAGTCTGCCAGCGTTTGCGCGGGCAACGGCGTATTGATTTGTTGCAGCAATACCGCTTCCCGTTCAATGAGGGTGTAGAAAAACCCGAATCTGATCATCCCATCCAGACCGGGCAGTCATTTTTTTGAACACCCTAACCGGCTGGGCGTTTTTTTCAACGTTGCCGACTTCCTGCTTCCCCATAACGCCCTGAATGCCACCTGATACGCTCAATACGGTGCATTTTTTCGTGTTTGGCTGCATCATTTCCCCCTTCATGCGGCATACCCGTGATGTGCCAGCTTTTCGAGGTTGTGCATCAGGCAAAACAATTTCCATTGCCCGTCCACTTTGGCTTTGCTGCGCAAAGTGAAGCGGTGCAGGCGTTTGTTGCCGCGCAAGTTCCCAAATACGGGTTCGACGGTGGCGAAGCGTTGGGTGATCATGCGCTTGCCGAGGTCGGAGTCGATTTTGGGTTTCATCAAATCGGTGTGGCTGGGGGTGTCATCGCGCTTGCCTTGCAGGAACGTCACTTGCCGAGCGCGGGTTTTTGCCGGGTCTTTCAGGCATTGGGGACGCTGTGTACAGGGTTCACAGTCACGCAACGCGCCTTGGAAACGTACCGAAGCATAGCCATTCAGGGTGCAATTCTTGCCGGTACGGTAAAGGCGTTTTCCCGCCGGGCAAAGACAATGGCTAAGGTCAGCGGCTAATTGGAAGTCGGCAGGTTTATAGGTTTTGGTTTTGCTGGGCTTGGGGCATTTGTTCGATAAGGGGTCAGGTTTTTGCTGATGCACCGTCTGATCGGCATAGCGTTCATCGCGTTTGCGGTAATCCTTGTCAGGGATGTAGGCATCAATTCCAGCATCCGCCAAGGCTTTGAGGTTGGCTTCACTGTGGTAGCCGTTGTCGGCGGTGATCACCGTTTCGGGAGTGCGCATTGAAGCGGTGGCATTGACCACGGGCATCAGCAGTTCTTGTTCCGACCCTGTGCCGTGGGCTTGGGCTTCGATAATGATTTGGTAATGGCAATCCACGGCTGCTACGCCGGTATAACCTTGCACCATGCCTTTGCTGGTTGCCATTTTAGCGGATTCGTTGTCGGTGCGGTTGGACAGGCGGATACTGCCTTTAGCGCCTTGGCGGTCTTTGGGGTTGTCTGCCAACCAGTCACGTAACTGCTTGGCTTCGTGTTGCAGGCGTTTCAGTTGTTTGGCTTCGCGCTGGGCTGCCGCCGCATCCGTTTTGCTGGCATCGGCTTGTTGGTGTTTGTCGATGATCTTGGCGGCGGCTTTTTCCATGCGTTCGGCTTGGCGCAAGAAGTCAGCGCGAGTGCCAGACCTTTCTTTGCTGGCATTGGAGGGCAACTTCACCCCGTCAATGGCAAACATCTCCTTCCCGATCAAGCCTTGGCGGTCACAAATCAGCAGCACTTGGGTAAACAGTTTGGTGATCAGCTCCCCGGCATTGGCGATGAACGCCGCCAGCGTGGTGAAGTGTGGCTGGCTATCACCGGAAATCGCTATGAACAGCATATTCTCGCGACACGCTGATTCGATTTTGCGGCTGCTGATAATGCCACGGCTGTAAGCTAACAGGATGATTTTGAGTAACACCGCTGGGTCAAAAGCGGCTGCGCCTTGCACATCATTCTTATAACGCTGGTGGAAGCCTTCAAGGTCGAGTTCGTGGTCAACTAAATGACGTAGCGCGTATTCAAACGTACCGGGCAGGATTTGCCGATCAAAGTCCAATGCCAACAGCTTTAAGCCTTGATGAATCGGTTTGTAGCGTGCCATGCCTGCTTACTCGTTCGGGTGCTTGTGATGCCTGATTATCCCACAAAATGGCGAAAAAGAGGGTTTTTCTACAGCCTCAATAACTGAATTGACTTGCAATGTGGTCATGATATGGGATCATCCTACGGTTAGTTGTCTTAAACCCAATTTGCCAGCCGCAAATCCGGTATTTTATCGAAATGCCGCGTATTGTTCGTCACCATAATGGCTTGCAGGCTCAAGGCGTGAGCGGCAATCAATGCGTCATTCGTGCCAATCGGTGTGCCTGCGTTAAACAGCAAGGTTTGCAGGTCGGCAAACTGCTCTGCTGCCGCCGCATCCCACGGTTGGATGTGATGTAAGCGTTCTTGCAAGGCTTCAATCAGGTTCAGGTGCTTGTCTGGATTGCCGGAGCGTTTTGCCCCTAACAACAATTCGGCGTAGGTGATGGCGGAAATGCAAATCTCATTGCCTGCCTGTACCTGCATTTCCAACATTGCCAGTACATTGGGTGGCTTTTTGCGCATGATATAGCTGCTGATGTTCGTATCGAGCAGATAAAACGCCGTGTGCAACATTGATCTGATGTCGATTATCCCGAATTGGACACATTGCGAATCGTACCGCCCGTTGACAGTAAGTGATGAACCCACTTATTTTTCTCCCACCGTTACACCAGCAAGTTGACCAACTGTAAGGATGAGTTACCAAGCATCCTATTAAGGAATACTGCCACGGTATGGCTCAACACTTTGCGAAAAATCCTGACGGTCAGGTGCCACCTATCCCGTGCCCGGATACGCTGGATATGGAAACGCTCCGTCAATTGCCCAATGACCGTCTCGACCAAACGCCGCTCCCGCATGAGTTCCTGAACGTATTCCTTGGGGCGGTCATCCTGCATATTACGGCGCAGTGGGGTTTGCAAATTCAGGCCGATGGCTTGCAACCCTGCTTGGTGGATAGGTCGGATAAACCCCTTATCCCCCGGCATAAGGCCCGTTTGTCCATGCAGGCATTCCCAGATGCCGTCAGCTTCATCATGATTGGCTGCCATCACGTTGATGCCCGTGACCACACCACAACCGCTCACCAACAAGACGGCCTGAAAACCATAGTAGTGCTGGTCTTTGGATGCACAGTAGCCGTAGCCCGCCAATCCCGCGAACAAACGGCAATGGTTCGCACGCCGAAAATTACACAGCTTCAGGGGGAAACCATCCACGCGGTGCACGCCGTTTCCCATCACACCCATTTCCCTGCACAGGTCAGCATGAAGCTGCTGCTTTACCCGCCACAAATGTGCCGCTTGGCGGACATAAGTGCTACGGCTGGGAAGCTTGGGAAACCACTCCAGCCAGTGGCGACGGAAATACTCCCAAGCCTGTTTGTCCTGTTCATATCCCATAAATTCAGCCACCACCTCCAATGTCAGCACTTCGGCATCACTGAAGACCGGGCTGAAACCACGGTGGCGCAAAATAACCGGCAGTTTCTTCAGCCAGTCGTCTATCAGGCAGTACACATGGGTGATAAAGTCTTCCAAGGGCATGGTGTCCTCCTCTCGTTTGGATTCGCTATCCTTGAGGATACCTTGCCCTGCTTAACTTTGGGACGAGGCGATGTATGGAGGCTCAGAGAAAAGTTGCACACGGCGTTTGGTATATTATTTGAAGTATCTGCGGTAGCTTATGGTCGTTGTATGGTCATAATGGTGTGTGCCTTGCAAATAACCTATCATGTTTGCACTTAAAACACCCGGATTATCCAAGGAGAATGTTATGTTCAAAGCGCTAATGCTGAATCAAGTGGAAGGCAAAACCCAAGCCGAAGTACGTCGACTCAATGTAGACGACTTGCCAGAAGGTGAGGTATTGGTGAATGTCGCTTATTCCTCGCTCAATTACAAGGACGGCTTGGCAGTAACGGGAACCGGCAAAATTATCCGTTCGTTTCCGATGGTTCCCGGCATTGATTTCGCGGGGACAGTGGCGGAATCCGCTGATGCGCGTTTCAAGGCAGGTGATCCGGTGATTCTCACCGGCTGGGGTGTGGGCGAACGCCACTGGGGTGGCTTTGCGCAGAAAGCACGCGTGAAAGCGGATTGGCTGGTGCCAATGCCTGCGGGCTTGGATGCGAAGCAAGCGATGATCATCGGCACGGCAGGCTTTACCGCGATGTTGTGCGTGATGGCGTTGGAAGAAGCAGGCGTGACGCCGACTTCCGGCAAAGTGGTGGTGACGGGAGCGGCGGGTGGCGTGGGCAGTGTGTCGGTATTGCTGTTAGCGCAACTCGGCTATCACGTCGTGGCGGTGTCGGGTCGCCCGGAGACGCAAGATTTCCTGACGAGTTTGGGCGCAAAAGAATTCATGACCCGCGAAGAAATGAGTCGCCCGGCACACCCGTTGGAAAGCCAAAATTGGGCGGGTGCGGTGGATGTGGTGGGCGGTAGCACGTTGGCTCGGGTACTGGCAGAGATGCAGTACGGTGGCACGGTGGCGGCGTGTGGGTTGGCGGGCGGTTTCGAGTTGAATACCACGGTGATGCCGTTTATTTTGCGCAATGTGAGTTTGCGCGGGGTGGATTCGGTGAGTTGCCCGCAAGAACGGCGGGTGAAGGTGTGGGAACGCCTTGCGGTGGCGATGCCACCGAGTGCGTATGCTGAGCTGGGTTGCGCGATTGCATTGGAAGAAGTGCCGCAGGCTGCCAAGGATATTTTGGCGGGGCGGATTCAGGGGCGGTTGTTGGTGAATTTGAATTTGTAAGTGTGTGGTTTCGATCTGTTCTGAGGGTAAATATCGTTCTGTTGCGTTTATTGCGTTTGTGCTAGGCTTCCAAGCTCAAGCAGAGGAATAAACTATGATGGGTAATTTAGTCAGACTTCCTACACAGGAAGATGCACAACAGGCAAAAACGACTAGCAGGGTATTGGCAAAATACGCCGACAAAGATCGGCTGCAATTAAAAATTTGTGATGTGGGGCAGGAAAAAACAGAAGATTTGATTGTGCCGGGTTACGCCCTGCATCTTTTGCTCAACATTTTGGCGGAAATGGCGAAAGGCAATGCCATTACCGTTGTACCTGTCCATGCGGAACTCACCACACAAGAAGCAGCCAGCATCCTGAATGTGAGCCGCCCGTACCTGATCAATTTATTGGAACAAAACATTATCCCGTTTCGTAAAGTTGGCAGTCATCGGCGTGTACTGGCTGAAGATGTCTTCAAATACAAAGATCAAGTGGACAAAGACCGTCTTGAAGCCTTGAGCCAATTGGTCAGCCAATCACAGGAACTGGATATGGGATACAACTGATGACTAACAAGTTTTCAGTGGTCTACGATGCTTGTGTGTTGTATCCAGCTCCCCTGCGGGATTTGTTGATGTATCTAGCATTGACCGATTTGTTCAAAGCCCATTGGACAGACAGGATTCATGAGGAATGGATTCGTGCGCTGGTCAGCAAACAAGGGCGTGATCGCAAGGTGCTGGAAAAAATCCGCGACTTGATGGATGCCCATGTTCGGGATGCCAAAGTAACAGGTTATGAATACCTGATTGACACATTGACATTGCCAGACCCGAATGACCGCCACGTACTGGCGGCTGCGATTAAAAGCAATGCCAATGCGATTGTTACCCTGAATTTGAAAGATTTCCCCACGGCTTATCTAGCGGAATTCGACATTGAAATCATCCATCCCGATGACTTCATTACTTACCAGCTTGACCTTGCACCAACGACTGTGTGTCGAGCACTGAAATTACAGCGTGAGAGCCTGAAAAATCCCCCCAAGACCACAGAAGAATTCCTTGCTACATTGCAAAAACAACAACTCCCGCAAACCGTCCATGCGTTGCGAGAATATGCAGACTTTATTTGAAAGGTGATCCGTGGAAAAATCTTGGAAAGAAGCAGATCGAGCGTTGCATTCTGTCCACTTCAAATTCGCCCCATCTGCGCTGGAATGCCGCGATGCGCTGTCTGCCATTGTGCAAATCGGCGATACCTTGTGGGTTGCCAACGACGAAAGCATTCATCTGGAACGCCTCAGCTACCAAGGCTCGGATGCGGATGGCAACCCGCTGTACGCCGCGCATACCCGCTTTGCTTTGCACGATTATTTGTCATTGCCGGTCGCGGCGGATGCAGACGATAACGAAGTCGATGTGGAAGGTTTGGCGTACCACGATAGGTATTTGTGGGTGGTGGGTTCGCACAGCCTCAAGCGCAGCAAGCCTAAAACGGGCAAATTAGCCAGCAAAGGCATTGAGCGTTTAGGGGCTATCGTGCCTGACCCGAACCGCTATTTGATCGCACGAATTCCTTTGGCGCACGTCGGTGGTCTTCCGATATTGCAAGCACCGGGAGCGCATTTGCCGTTACATCTTGACGGCAATGCATTGCTGGAAGCCTTGCGCGATGACCCGCATATCAAGCCTTTCCTGCAAATCCCCGGCAAAGATAACGGCTTCGATGTGGAAGGCTTGGCGGTGATTGGCAAGCGCTTGTTTCTCGGTTTGCGCGGGCCGGTTTTGCGCGGCTGGGCGGTGTTGCTGGAAATCGAGTGTGTGGAAGATGACGACGATCCTACCGTGCTGAAGCTGGCGCGTATTGGCGAAGAAGACCGCCCTTACCGCAAGCATTTCCTGCAATTGGATGGTTTAGGTATCCGCGATTTGTGCGTGCAAGGCGCGAATTTGCTGATTTTGGCAGGGCCGACCATGAGTCTGGATGGCCCGGTGCGGGTTTACCGTTGGCAGGGTGGGGCAAAGCCGAATGGGGAAAGCCTGATTCCTCGCGCTGTGCTGGAGGTGGTGGCGGATATTCCGCACGGTTACGGCAATGATCACGCGGAAGGCATGTGCTTGTTTACGCAAGATAATGCCGAAACCGCGTTGTTGGTGGTGTATGACAATGCAGCAGCAGCGCGTAAGCGTGAGGAGGATGGGGTGCTGGGGGATGTGTTTACGATTTAAGCGAATACACCTTAACATTTCGTAACTTTACCTGATGTCTGCCCTGCTTAAAATGATGGGTAACATTCATCAACCTTGGCCTTTGTGACGTAATGAGGCATGACCTATGAAAGCACAACACCTTTCAGCATTGATTGTGACGACCCTGTTAAGCAGTTTAACCTGGGCAAATGACTCGTTTCAGAACCAGCAACCGCTCATTACCCCCAACATTCAGCTACAGTCGCAGGCCGTGCAGGTCTACACCTTACCGGATGGGCGTTTCCACGCGGAAATCAATTATCAGGATCAGGCTAACGCTACCCGCAAGTTCACTTTTGAAGGCAGCAAGGAAGAAATCCGCCAGCAACTGGCGCAAGTGAACTTGCCGGAAGAGCGCAAGCAGGCGGTGTTGCAGGCACTGGAAATGAGGCCGGATGCATTGTTTGGCAATGTCTTTGGCAACGATTTTCCGTTTGGTCATTCACCGTTCGGTGGTAAAGATCCGTTCGATGATCCGTTTTTCAAAAACAGCCCGTTGAATGATGAATTCTTCCAACAGTTTTTTCAGGATTTACCGTCATTCGGCGCCATACCAGACCTGAAACCCGATGGACAACAAGCGGCACCACCGGCGATTACGTTGCCCGCTCCTGAAAAACCGGCAGAACCTGATACGACCCGGAATAGGGTTTGGCTATAAAGGATTGCCCGATTGAAGGCAACTGACTACAATGCTTTCACATGAAAGCACAATAGAAACGGGAGGGTGCTATGGCTAGTTTAAGCATTCGTAAATTGGAAGACGAAACGCTGCAACGCTTGCGCATTCGTGCTGCACAACATCAGGTGTCGATGGAAGAAGAAGTGCGGCGTATTTTGCGGTTGGCGGTGATGCCACCCGAACGCTTGGGTCGGTTAGCGCAGCAGTTTTTCGGGGAACAGCACGGTGTGGAATTGAATCTGCCTGCCCGTGAAGTCTATGCACCCGTGAGTTTTGACTGATGATCGTGTTAGACACCAATATCATTTCCGAAGTGATGCGCCCACAGCCTTCGTCCGCTGTACTCACATGGCTTGATCAGCAAGATACCCCGAACCTGTTTGTGACCACGATTACCCTTGCCGAAATCCGCTACGGCTTAGGCATCTTGCCGGATGGCGAACGCAAACGCCGACTCACCATGCAATTTGAAGCGTATATTGGGCGATCGTTTGAAGGGCGTATTTTCGATTTCACGGCAAAAGCGGCAAACCATTACGCAGACATCATGAGTTACCGGAGAAACATCGGCTTACCCATGAGTATGGTGGATGGGCAGATTGCGGGAATTGCCAGTGCGCATCATTTTGCAGTTGCTACCCGTAACACCAAAGATTTTGAACAGTGTGGGCTTGAGCTGATTAATCCGTTTGTAATGGAAAACGATTCATGAGCCAGTTTTCGTCACAAAGTAAGGGACAACTCCGCCCACTTTCGACACAAAGTAAGCCATAACCGTATTAATCTTGCTGCCCAACATACTGATTAATCGCCGCCAAAAGCGAGTCCCGCAGAAATTTTCCAGCCGAATAAGTTAGGATGCAGCCTTTTAGCATGTTAGGAGCAGACGGCATGGGTTATCAGCGTCGACCAGTGATTTGGGTAATGTTAGGCGTCGCCGCCATCGGGTTAGTGGCTTGTAAGCCTGCGCCCGACAATTCTAAACCAAGCGCTGGCAAAACAAGCACTGGTGCTGAAACCGTTACCTGCCCCTCACACCAGTGGGTCAAGGCGAGCAATGGTGTTGAGGTGAATTACGCGCATATCTTTTGCGGCGAGTTGAACAATAAGGGGCGGGTAGTCGGTTTCCATTCGCGCCCGCAAGGTAACGACCCTAGCACGGTAGCCAAGGTGCGCATCACCCAAAAACCCAATAAGCAAGGGCTTTACGCGGGGCAATGGGAGTCGGTCGGCAATAAGAGCGAGAACAAATTTTCCACCTTCTACCCAGACCATTGCACCCCGACTCAAGTGATTAATACCATCGGGTACGCCGCTCGCAATCAGCAAGATTGCCCGAAAAGTGCGCCCAATTGGGCATGGTGTGGGGCTAATTCCCCCCAACAGGATCAGTCGGATGCGTATTGCCGCAGTGCTGACGGTACGCCTTACCTGATTGCCGGAGCATCGTCGTCACGCGGCGGTGTTAATACCGCCTTCCCCCTACGCTAACCCGCTGCTTGAGGAGCAATACCCATGATACATGAACACGAATGGCAGCAGTGGCAACAGCAAAGCGCAGGCCACGCCGCCACTGCCGCTTTTTTGCTGCTGGACGTACAAACCAACCTGACCATGCTGGAAATCTTGCAGGCAGCGTTCGATAAGATCAAAGGAAATCCCGATGCGGAGCCTTATTCCCTCAGTGGCAATAGCTATTTCATCCAGCTACAGCCACATCGGGTTTTGATTGAGGAATTGTATGGCGATGATTTCGCCGAACCCATCGCGATCAGTTTGGATGATTTTAGTGATGCCTTGGCGTATTGGCACACCCAACTCTAACGCCGTGTGCAACTTTTCTCTGAGCCTCCATACATCGCCTCGTCCCAAAGTTAAGCAGGGCAAGGTATCCTCAAGGATAGCGAATCCAAACGAGAGGAGGACACCATGCCCTTGGAAGACTTTATCACCCATGTGTACTGCCTGATAGACGACTGGCTGAAGAAACTGCCGGTTATTTTGCGCCACCGTGGTTTCAGCCCGGTCTTCAGTGATGCCGAAGTGCTGACATTGGAGGTGGTGGCTGAATTTATGGGATATGAACAGGACAAACAGGCTTGGGAGTATTTCCGTCGCCACTGGCTGGAGTGGTTTCCCAAGCTTCCCAGCCGTAGCACTTATGTCCGCCAAGCGGCACATTTGTGGCGGGTAAAGCAGCAGCTTCATGCTGACCTGTGCAGGGAAATGGGTGTGATGGGAAACGGCGTGCACCGCGTGGATGGTTTCCCCCTGAAGCTGTGTAATTTTCGGCGTGCGAACCATTGCCGTTTGTTCGCGGGATTGGCGGGCTACGGCTACTGTGCATCCAAAGACCAGCACTACTATGGTTTTCAGGCCGTCTTGTTGGTGAGCGGTTGTGGTGTGGTCACGGGCATCAACGTGATGGCAGCCAATCATGATGAAGCTGACGGCATCTGGGAATGCCTGCATGGACAAACGGGCCTTATGCCGGGGGATAAGGGGTTTATCCGACCTATCCACCAAGCAGGGTTGCAAGCCATCGGCCTGAATTTGCAAACCCCACTGCGCCGTAATATGCAGGATGACCGCCCCAAGGAATACGTTCAGGAACTCATGCGGGAGCGGCGTTTGGTCGAGACGGTCATTGGGCAATTGACGGAGCGTTTCCATATCCAGCGTATCCGGGCACGGGATAGGTGGCACCTGACCGTCAGGATTTTTCGCAAAGTGTTGAGCCATACCGTGGCAGTATTCCTTAATAGGATGCTTGG
Organism: Candidatus Thiothrix sulfatifontis; assembly: GCA_022828425.1. Lineage (NCBI taxonomy): Bacteria > Pseudomonadati > Pseudomonadota > Gammaproteobacteria > Thiotrichales > Thiotrichaceae > Thiothrix > Candidatus Thiothrix sulfatifontis. The sequence continues at coordinate 885,451 of CP094685.1, read as the reverse complement.
TAACTCATCCTTACAGTTGGTCAACTTGCTGGTGTAACGGTGGGAGAAAAATAAGTGGGTTCATCACTTACTGTCAACGGGCGGTACGATTCGCAATGTGTCCAATTCGGGATAATCGACATCAGATCAATGTTGCACACGGCGTTACCAAGGTAAATTCTTAGGTCAGCATCAGAGCATTGGTCTTGATTCAGCAACACTTTGACTGAAATACCAGCATCACAACATTTGTTATTTTTCAGCGTATCGACACAGTACTAACTATAAGATCAAAACCTTACGCTGATAGATATTCTTATCTGGCAATGAGCGTATGACTGGTCTATTTTAGTAAACACATCAAGGGAGCCTCATGAGAATCTGTTGACAATCATGTTAAATTATTAACTTCTAATTATCTAACCTAACAATAACTCAGATTTTTAGAAACAATCATTAACACAATAGTTATCTTAATTGCGCAAAAAAAAGCGCAAAACTGAACATTTTACTGGCGTAGCGAGGGGAGACACCAGCCGTAGCGGAAAACCGCAATCGTGCGTGGGAGAATCAAAAGTGTGACAACGACTCATACTAACCATATTGGTATTGATAAAGGGTCTGAAAAGCATCAAGGTAACAACTGGGAAAACACCCCAAACGGAGTTGGGCGGCAACAGGAATTGTTGGGCTATCTGTGTGAAAGTGAAACATTAGCACAACATGTGCTAAGCATTTCACCGAATAGTCCCCTGATGGAACATGCCGTGCAACTGTGTCAGGGCTATGTGAAAATCCTGTTGGACCTGCATCATTCATGGCAACGCTTGCAGTATGCTCACAATCAAGAAACCAGTGTAGCTAACCAGTTAAAACGGATGCAGGAAATCTGTAAGCAGATCAGAACCAGAGCCGATGCAGAAATTGATGAGCGCGAGGTATTGCAGGCTCACTACTGGGATAATATTGGCAGGCTAATTGATGAAGTGCTGCACTTGCCCCAACAGGAACTTACTCACGAGTCCCCCCCACCCTTTGTCTCTCCTTTAGCAAAAGGTAGCACCCCACAAACACATGTCGCCGATTATGACGCACCACCCCCTTTGCAAAAGAAGGAACGAGCTGAAATTTCTTCTGCTGAGCAAGAATTAAAACTGTCGGTACACCTATTCGGAGAATTTAAAGCCAGCCTACATAACCGCGAAATCAAGCGTTGGCCTCGCGGCAAAGGACAGAAAATTTTCAAATATTTGCTACTTCACCGCGCCGCGCCAGTGCGCAAAGAACGCTTGATGGAAACCTTCTGGACGGAAATTGACGCACGTGCTGCGCGCAATAATCTCAATGTTTCCATTTATTACCTGCGTCAGGACTTATCCCGCTACCATAAGACCTTTACGTTTGTGAGTTACAAGGATGACTGTTATTCCATCAATCCAGCCTTGTCCCTGTGGGTAGATACAGAAGCCTTCGACCAGCATATCAAAATAGCGCAACAACACGACACTCGCAATGATACCACGCAGGCAATTGCCAGCTACCGTCTTGCCGAAGCCTTGTATCAGGGAGATTGCTTACTGGAGGATGATGAAGAATGGGCAAGCCTAATCCGTCAAGCATACAGAATGAAATACCTAAGTGTACTGGAATATCTAGGGGATAGGATGATGGAAGCAGGCGAATATCAGGAATGTGCCACGTTATGGCAAAAAGCGGTGATGTTGGATAGCTGTAACGAAAAAGCCCATCGGCGCATCATGCGCTGTTACCTGAAAATGGGGCAACGGCAGATGGCACAACGGCAATATCAAGTCTGTGAAGCCGCATTGAAAAAGGAACTCAATCTGGAGCCTTGCGCAAAAACCATTCAGCTACTCAATCAAATCCGTCAAACAGCTAAATAATAGCAGCTATTCATCCTCCTCTCTGACGCCGAACAAGCTAGTAAGTTTCCCCAACAAACGCATACCGATCCAGCCACACGGGGCTTCAACCTCCAAACCTGACCACTCATTGGAGTCGGCTTCGTCATCTTTTTCCACATCCATTTGCGTCACTAGGGTTCTGAACTGCTGCTGCTCATTTTTGGTCTCAGTCTGCGCCTGATACTCAACAATAAATGTTCCTAACGATTCCCAGCCATCATTAACCTTCATTTTTAGGTTTCCTCCATGACCCTGATACTTGGTCCTTTCACCAAATCAGGGCAGCTACCTGCGGCATCCGGTGTTACCGATAGCCAGGTCTCATAATCACCCGCTGGCAATTGCAATGCTTCCAAATAGGCGATTTCGATATTTTTACCCACCGGCAGTTGGCGTTGCCTGTCACCCTGCAAGCACATTGTTTCCTGATAACTGCCGCAGGGTATGACGTGACACCCTGCATGATAGCCCCCCAATGACTTATCTTTGGATGCCGATAAACCTTCCAGCGTAAACTCAATGTCCAGATCAAAGTTGCTGCTCGCCGCTAACATAATCTGTTGAACCTGTATAAAGGGAGGTTCTGCCCGAAGCGAACCTGAAGGTGAGCGTATCTGATAAGCGAGTATACGGGCATTCAAAGGAGCTGCTGGTAGTGTCTCCAACGGTGTTTGTCTATTCTCGATACCTTGAATTGCCAAGATTTCATCCAGACGTTGCTGCATCCACTCACACGGCTTGATACGCTCGATACTGCCCCATTCTTCTGTACGGGCGGTATCAGTTTCCACATCCATCTGGGTAACAAGGGTTTTGAACCGCTGCTTATCGGTTTCATCGACATAAGTTTGATAATCAACGATAAAAGTCGCCAGTGACTTGCAGTCATAACCGTTACCATTGGCTCTAGGTACGGCTGCACTAAGCGCATCACTTTTTGCAGCAGATTTCTTTCTTTGACTCATGGTGTATTCCTACCCTCAGTGCTGTTACAGATATTGGACTTGCAGCTTAATGTCTGGTGATTAAACACCACTTAAAACTTGCATAGATATTTCTCAAATCTGCCTAAGTACTTACCTAAGTAACCGTGCCTAAGCTTAACCCCAAGCCGACAACAGAGGTTGCCGGTCTAAAATCCCCCTTCCACCTAACGGCTAAGAAGCGGGAACAATCCGTTGTTAAATTGGAGATTAGTATTATGAACTGTACATTTAAATGCGTTATGGAGTTTCCACCTGCATTCCGGGATCAACTGAGAGCTACTATTGGGGTAGATTTACTGGAAGCACCCGATTATGCGCCGGTAAACATCATCAACAAAGATGGAAAATACACCGTCAGGGTATGTGTTGAACTGGCTGCTGCGATCAAGAAGCTGATCTGCGGCACATGGTGTATCTGCGTTGCCGCAGAATCCATTGGCACAGGAGCGGATCGCGATAAATGTGTCGAGTTGCCAATGGACAATTGCAACCCGGCTCCAGATTGCGTTGACATTGATATTCCTGGTGAGTGGCTCGCAGGCGACAGTGCTAAATGTGGCAAAGTCTTCTACTTGGTGGTCACAGTAGTCGCTCTGGATAATTGTGACAAGAAACCTATTGGCATTGCCGGTTTCTGCCGTGTAGGTCCCGTAATGGTTTATGGCTAACAATAAATAAACCAGTCAAACACATTAAGTTCTTAACCCCGCAAGCATTGCGGGGTTCTTTTATTGTATCAATGCGCCTCATCCCAATTATTCCCCACCCCACTCTCCACCAACAATGGCACTGCTAACGCTGCGGCATTCGTCATTAGCGCAACCACGTGTTCGCGCACCGTTGCCATTTCGTTTTCCGGCACTTCAAACACCAGTTCATCGTGCACCTGCATAATCATTTTGGTGCGTAAGCCGCTGTTTTGCAGCCATGCATCCACCGCCAGCATCGCTTTCTTAATAATATCTGCCGCAGTGCCTTGCATTGGCGCATTAATCGCCGTGCGCTCTGCATACTGACGGGTAGCGGCATTTTTTGAATGAATATCCGGCAGGAATAAACGCCGCCCGAACAGCGTTTCCACATAGCCTTGGGCGCGTGCCTGTTCGCGGGTGTCATCCATGTACTGTTTCACACCGGGGTAACGGGCGAAATACAGATTGACGTAATCTTGCGCATCACGCCGATCCACGCCCAACTGTTTTGCCAAACCAAACGCCGACATCCCGTAAATCAGCCCGAAGTTAATCGCCTTCGCCGCTCGACGTTGTTCCGTGGTCACGTCCGCCAACGGTGTGCCGAAGACTTCCGCAGCCGTGGCGCGATGCACATCCAGCCCTTGCGCAAACGCATTCAGCAAACCGGCATCACGCGACAAATGCGCCATAATGCGTAATTCGATCTGGGAATAATCCGCCGCCAGCAATTGACAGCCGCTTTCCGCGATAAACGCTTGGCGAATGCGCCGCCCTTCTTCAGTGCGAATCGGGATATTCTGCAAATTTGGGTCTGACGACGACAACCGCCCGGTCGAAGCCACCGCCTGATGGTAAGAGGTATGCACGCGCCCGGTACGCGGGTTAATTTGCTGCGGCAATTTGTCGGTGTACGTGGATTTGAGTTTCGCCAACCCACGATGCACCAAAATCAGCTTAGGTAATTCATGCCCCATATCCGCGAGTTCTTCCAACACGTCTTCGGCGGTAGACGGCTGACCCTTGGGCGTTTTGCGCGGCGCGGTCAAACCGAGCTTGGTGTAAAGGATTTCCCCCAATTGCTTGGGTGAGGCAAGGTTAAATTCCTGCCCCGCCGCCGCGTAAGCCTCCAACATCACGGAATGCATCCGCGTTTCGAGTTCTTGGCTGTGACGCGCCAACATCGCCGCGTCGACTTTCACGCCATTGCGCTCAATCGTCGACAGCACGCTCACCAGCGGCACTTCCACGCTTTCGTAGAGCTTGCGCTGCCCGTCGAGGGCTTGCAGTTGCGCCCAGAAATGCTGATGCAAGCGCAGGGTGTAATCGGCATCTTCCGCCGCATACGGGGTGGCTTGTTCCAACGCAACTTGGTTAAACGTCAGTTGGTTTTTGCCCTTACCGGCAATGTCGGCAAAGCTGATGGTGGTGTGGTTGAGGTGTTTGGCGCACAGCGTGTCGAAATCGTGACGGCTGGCGGTCGAATCCAGCACATACGATTGCAGCATGGTGTCGTGCGCAATGCCGCGCAAGGTAATCCCGTGATTCATCAAGACGCTGCGGTCGTATTTGAGGTTTTGCCCGATTTTGCGAATAGTGGGGTCTTCCAGCAATGGCTTGAGTTGCGCCAACACTGCTTCGCGGTTGAGTTGTGGCGGTGCGCCGAGGTAATCGTGCGCCAATGGCAGGTAAGCGGCTTCGCCCGCCGCAATCGCAAAAGACACGCCAACGATTTCAGCTTCCATGTAATCGAGGCTGGTGGTTTCGGTGTCGAAGGCGAATTCGGCGGCGGCTTGCAGGCGGGTTAGCCAAGCGTCTAGGTCGGGTTGGGTGAGGATGGTGGTGTAGGTTGCGGCGGGAGCGGGAGAAATAGATTGATTACCTTCCTCTGCTTTTTCCTCCTTATCCAACCCCGCCAACCGCGTCCGAAACCCATACCGCTCATACAGCGCCCGCAAGGTTTCCACGTCCGGCGGAGCAAACGCCAACGTTTCCGGCTGCAAATCCAGTTCCACATCGCACTTAATCGTGACCAGCTCGAAAGACAGCGGTAAATGCGCCAAGGCTTCACGCAGGTTTTCGCCGATTTTGCCTTTGAACTCGGCGGCTCGTGCCATAATGTTTTCCAGCGAACCGTATTCGTCCAGCCATTTGACCGCTGTTTTAGGGCCAACTTTGTTGACACCGGGGACGTTATCCACGGTATCGCCAATCAGCGCGAGGTAATCGCGGATGCGTTCTGGCGCAACCCCGAATTTTTCCACCACGCCAGCGGGGTCGGCGTAATGCCCGCTCATGGTATTGATCAGGTGAACGCGCTCATCTACCAATTGCGCCATGTCTTTGTCGCCGGTGGAAATAATCACTTTGCCATCGTATTGCACCGCTAACGTGCCGATTACGTCATCGGCTTCCACGTCAGGAATAATCAGCAGCGGGTAGCCTTGCGCTCGAATAATCGTCAGCAAGGGTTCAATCTGGCAGCGCAAATCGTCCGGCATCGGCGGGCGGTTGGCTTTGTATTGCGGGTAAAGGTCATCGCGGAAGGTTTTGCCGGGTGCGTCGAAAATCACCGCCATGTGTTCGGGGTCGTAATCCTTGCGCAATTTATCCAGCATATTCAATACGCCGTGCATTGCGCCGGTGGGTTCGCCGTGTGCATTGGTCAGCGGGGGGAGCGCGTGGAAAGCGCGGAACAGGTAGGATGAACCGTCCACGAGGACGAGCGGTTTGCGGCTATTGCTTGGCATAGGGGTTTGCATGATGCTGGGTAAAAGCCAGAGTATAGCGGTTTCTGGGCGCGTTCGTTATTCCCGAAACTGTTCGCGCTCTAAGCCGTATTTTTTCATTTTGTCGGTCAGGGTTTTGCGTGGCACATCCAGCGCATCCATCACCGCACGGGTATTGCCCTGATGGTGATTTAATGCCTGTGCAATCAAGGTTTTCTCGAAACACGCCACTTGTTCGGTCAAAGACAGCCCTTCCAGCCGATCACCCGCGTTCATCAAAGTTGTAAGCCTCCCCCAATAGCACATAACGCTCGGCAATATTGCGCAATTCGCGGATATTCCCCGGCCAGTCATGCCCCATCAATACGTGCAAGGCGCGGCTATTCAGCGGCGGCACTTCGGTTTCACAACGCGCCGCCGCAATCAACACGAAATGCTGGAACAGCAAGGGAATGTCTTCGCGCCGCGCTCGCAGCGGGGGAATTTCCAGCGTCACCACATTCAGGCGGTAATACAAATCGCGGCGAAATTCCGCGCGTTCGGCAGCATCTTTCAAATCGACCTTGGTGGCGGCGATGACCCGAATATCCAGCGGAATCAGCTTGTTCGACCCCAGTCGTTCAATCTGGCGTTCTTGCAGCACCCGCAATAACGGCGCTTGCGTGGTCAGCGGCATTCCTTCGATTTCATCCAGAAACAGCGTGCCGCCATTGGCGTGTTCAAACTTGCCAATGCGCTTGCCTTTTGCGCCGGTGAATGCGCCTGCTTCATGCCCGAATAATTCACTGTCCAACAAACTGGCGGGAATCGCCGCGCAGTTAATCGCCACGTAATTGTGATCGCGGCGCTGGCTTTGTTCGTGGATAGAACGCGCCACCAACTCTTTGCCGGTGCCGGTTTCACCCATGACCAACACATCGGCATTCACATTCGCAATGCGGGTAATCATTTTACGCAACAGCATAATCGCCGGGGTTTGCCCAATAATGCGCGGGCCGGGGCGGGTTTGATTGGCTAAGGCTTCTTTCAAAGCGCGATTTTCTAAGGTAAGGCGGCGCTTATCACCGGCGCGTTTCAACACCTCCACCAATTGCGTATTGGAAAACGGTTTTTCCAGTAAATCGTAACCGCCGTTGCGAATCGCACTGACTGCCGTTGCTACATCTGCGTGTCCGCTAATCAAAATTACTGGCAAGTCGCGGTCAATGCGCAAGACCTGTTGCAGAAATTCCAAGCCATCCATTTCCGGCATTCGGATGTCGGAAATAATCACGCCCTCGAATTCCGCCGTGATTAATGGCAAAGCGTCAACGGCGCGGCTAAACGTTTGCACTTCATTCCCCGCCAGCAGCAGCGATTGCGCTGTGGCATCGCGGACTGTTTTTTCATCATCAACCAACAGAACATTCGGGGCAATCATTCGGTCTCTCCGGCGGCGGCTTGTTGCAAGGTGAGCGTGAATATTGCACCACCTTGCGGTGCATTGGCTACCCGTAACTGCCCGTTCATGTCACGCGCCAGCCGGTAAGAAATCGACAAGCCCAGCCCCAAGCCTTTGCCAATAATTTTAGTGGTGAAAAACGCTTCAAATACATGTGGCATGGCGGCTTCGCTAATTCCCGTGCCGTTATCACGCACGCTAATGTCCACCTGCTCGGCGTGTGCTTGCAACGTTACCCACACCCGTGGTTCGGCTTGTTCTTCCACGGCTTCGGCGGCATTGCTGATTAAATTCACCAGAATTTGTTCCAACCACACCAAATCGGCTTGCACGTAGCGCGTTGCAGCATCGCGCTGTTGCGCCAACACAATGCGGGTTTGCGCCAATTTGGGTTGCACAATGCTTAATGCCGAATCCAATGCCCAGTGCAAATCACACGTCTCAATTTGCCCGGCACTTTTGCGCGAAAAGGTTTTCAACTGGCGAGTAATGGTCGCCATACGCTCGGTCAGGCTGACAATTTCCAGCAAATTGTGGTGCGCCATTTCCGGCTTGCCAATGGCGAGAAATTGCGTGGCATTGTCGGCATACGCCCGAATCGCGGTCAGCGGGTTATTCAGTTCATGATTGATGCCAGCGGAAAGCTGCCCCAATGCTGCCATTTTCGCGGCTTGCACCAATTCTTCTTGGGTGTGTTGTAATTCGCGGGTGCGTTCGGCGACTTTTGCCTCCAAATCTTCGCGGGCTTTTTGCTCGTATTCACGGCGTTGGCGCTGATTTTTCCACAGCACGTACACCAGCAATAAAGTCAGCAACAGCATGAAAGCGGTCATTGCCACCGTTACCACCACCGGACGGGTGACGCTGCGCCAATCGGTGAGAATGTAGACATTCCAATCAATAAACGGCATGGCGCGTTTGTGCACTAAATAATCGTATGTGCCGGTATCCACCCGTTGCAATTCCAACGCAGGGTCAATCCGCGAGCGCCAAGACAAAGGGTTAAGGGCTTGCTGATCGTAACGCTGATTGTGAAATAAGGCCGCTTGCGTCAACGCTGACAACGGCTGCAAGGTTTGCAAACGCCATGTTTCTTGGCTGGACATAAACACCACACCGTTTAAATCCGTCACCATGAATTCGGCACTGTCTTGCTGCCATTGCGCCTCTTGGGTATTGATGTCCACTTTAACCACCATCACGCCCAAGGGCTTACCCTGTGCATCCGGGATGGCATGAGCGAAATAATAGCCGCGTTTTTTCGAGGTTGTCCCCAAAGCATAATAACGCCCCAGTTGCCCTTGCATCGCCTGCTGAAAATATTGCCGAAACGCAAAATTTTTACCGATGAAGGAGGCTTGGGTATTCCAATTACTTGCGGCAATGGTCATGCCATCGGCGCGCATCAGGTAAATATCCGCTGTTCTAGCAATCCGGTTCGCCGTTTCCAGGGTACGGTTGAAAGCCGCTAAGCGTTCAGGGTCGGGAGTGGCGTTGGCTAAGAGCGCACGGGCGGCGGGGGCTTGCCCCAATAATTCTGGCAGATAACCGTGTTTTTCCAATTCGACAGTGAGTTGCCCCACCAATTGCTGGGACAACGCCTCGGTTTTTTGCTGCAAACGTTCGGCGGCGTTTTGGTGTACCGCGTAATAAACCGTGGCTAACGTGAGCGTTGCCAACAGCACGATTGCCACTAACGCAACCGTGCGACTGTGTACGCGGGAACGCCAAGAATGGTTTATTCCAATACCTCGACTTTGACTTTGGCGGTTCCGGTGCCAACCATGCCAATTTCTTTTGCCGCTGCTTTGGATAAATCCACCACCCGCCCGTGCTTGCTGAAACCACCACGGTCATTCACCTTGACTTCAACAGCTTTGTTATTGCGCAAATTCGTGACACGAATGCGGCAACCAAACGGCAAACTGCCGTGGGCGCACGTCAAATCATCCTGATCGAAACGTTCGCCACTGGCGGTTCTGCCCCCGTCAAACTTATCACTGTAATAAGAGGCCGTGCCGACTTGGTGAGGTTTGGCGGGAGCATCGGTATCGCGGGCGGATGGGGGAGGGGACGTTTTGGCGGGGTTTTGATGAGCGCTGACTTGCAGATAACCGGGCTGGGGTTGCGGGGTAGCGACCTTGCCCCCTAGCGAATCAGGCATCACGTAATACGCCTGTTTTGGTTCATGGGCAGCATTCCACACCAGCGGGGCTGAGGAATCGCGGGCGTTGCGGCGGTTGGATGTCTGGCGTTTTTTACTCACTAAACGCTTTTTGGCAGGCTTGCTGGTTTTAATTGTGGGTTTTGGTTTTATTTTTGCTTTGGTTTTTACCGCTGGATGAGCAGTGGCCTTCGCCGACTTGTGTTTGGAATGTTTCGAGACTTTAGAGGTAGCCGCTTTTTCTTTCGCTACGGCTGCGGTAGGTAAGCTTGCGGTCACGGCCAAAGCCAGTGCTGTTATGCCAATGCTGATCTTGCGTGCCCAGCTTGACTTTTTGGGTGGTTGTATTTTCATTGTTATCTCAATGCCTCCGACTAAAAAAGAATAAGTCGTTAAAAATCATAGCACGATGCCTTGGATTGTAAAACCGTTCCCGTACCGGCGCACCAAGACAATTGCAATTGACGATTGAACTTTTTGGGCAGATTAAGTCTCTATTTATGCGGGTTATGACAGACTTATCAGTCAACAGGGCTTACAATATTCATTTTTGATCTCACCTGTTTTTAGACGGGGCGCTAAAATTATTAGGGACAGGAACATGAAGAACGGGGAATTTATGCGAATTTTGCACATTGGCACATTATTGGCGTTGTCGATTTCAGTGACTGCTTGCAGTTCACAAAATGTGCAGCCGGGTACGGCGATGGCGACGCACTCACAAGCTGAATTATTTGGCGATACAGCCTCCACCGCTTCGCACCAGCAAGCCCCCATCACTAACCGGGCGCAACAAGCGCAACCGACCGTTGCTTTCAACCAAGATGAACAGCCGACCCCACCGACGGCACAAATTTCCCCCACGCAACTCCAATCAGCGGGTGGCGATAAAACTTACCGGGGGACAGGCAAACTCAACCGTTTACCTGACAATATTGCCAGCAGCTTACGGCTGCATGGCTTGTCAGAACAAAACCTTGGGGCTTATGTGCGCCCGGTCAGTGGCGGTCAACCGTTGCTGGTTGCGTATGCTGATACACCGCGTAACCCGGCTTCCACCATGAAATTGGTCACCAGCTACGCCGCACTGGGCGTATTAGGGCCAACTTACCGCTGGCCGACTGAGATTTACACCGCAGGCAATGTGGTGGGTGACACCTTGCAAGGCGATGTCATTATTAAAGGTTACGGCAACCCTGATTTCCGTGAAGCCGATTTCCGGCAATTGCTGCAAGCATTGCGGGCGCGGGGTATCCGCACTATCGCCGGGAATTTCGTGATCGACAAAAGTTATTTCAACGTTCCGCCACAAGCCGCGATTGATGGCAACGCCGGGGCAGACTACAACGCGCAGCCAGAAGCCTTGCTCTATAACGAACGCGGCAGTTGCTATGAAATGCGCAACAAAGCTGGGCAAATCCAAAAAATCTGCCCGCTTGCACCCCGCAACGGCAATGACTTAAACGCCAACTTGTTCGGGGACTTCTGGAAAATCTGGGTCGGGGAAATGAGCGGAAATCTGAGCGGTGGCCTGCAAGTGCAAGCCGTACCCGCCGGAGCGCAACTGGTCAGCACGCACCATTCCCAACCTTTGAGTAATGTGTTGGTCGAAATCAATAAAGAAAGTAACAACGTCAAAGCTCGCCAAGTATTGCTCTCAATGGGTGCTAAGCAATTCGGCGCTCCCGGCACGACTCAAAAAGGCGCGGGCGCGGTGGGGCAATTCATGGAAAGCCGGGGCTTGCGCTTTTCCAACCTGAAAATCGAAAATGGCTCTGGCCTTAGCCGTGTGGAACGCATTTCCACCCGTGAAATGGGCGAAATGCTAGTCGACGCTTACAACAGCCCGTATCGCGACGAATTAATGCGCTCAATGGCGGTACTGGGCGTGGATGGCACGGTGAAAAGTCGCCTGAAAAATCTGGCGGGACGCGGTAAATTCAAGACCGGCACCTTACGTGATGTACGCGCTCTGGCGGGGTATTTGACAGCGGCAAACGGGCAAACTTACGTGGTGGCGCTATTGCACAACGATGCCAGCATCCGTGCTACCGCCAAAGAAGCGCATGATGATCTGGTGGAATGGGTATATTACGGGGCGCAAAATAGCATAGCCAGTGCGCAATAATTTTTGTTATTAGCCAGACTAAACCCCCGCCTGATCGGGGGTTTAGTATTTATAAAATCATTACCATCCCAAATGACACAAATACCACCCAACCCAACATGCCCACAATCTCGGCGAGTGGAATTTCAAGAATCGTCATTTGATAAAAAATAATAATAACAAGTACTGGCAGTGCATCGTGCAAATTTGCGAGGATAGCACTGCATAATTGGTTGAATGCCTTCATCATCTGTTTAGCCCTTGTGCAGGCGCATCATTAAATAGTCATTAGCTATTTTAATGAATAGTCTCGGTATAATACAGTGATAATGATCACTTTATACACAAAAACTAATAGTATAGCGCCGTGATTGAATCGTTCTATTTTTAGGCAACTTTTCTTGCCGAGAGTTCAATTTTCAGGGTAAATAAATAAAGCATGTTGGGCAAACTAAATTATCTTATTGATAATGATTAAATTTTTGCCCACAAGTCATGTTCATCAGCATGAGTAATGTGCACTTGCACAAATTCACCGACCGGCAACTCGGCACCCTCGATGATGACCTGCCCGTCAATTTCAGGCGCGTCACGGTGAGTACGTGCAATGCTTTGCCCATCACCCGCCTCGTCCACCAGCACCGTCATGGTCTTGCCAATCAAACGGCTAAGCTTGGCAGCACTGATTTCGGCTTGTAATTCCATGAAACGTTCCAGACGCTCCTCTTTGACTTCTTCCGGCACTGCGCCGTCGATAGCGTTAGCGTCTGCGCCCTTAACTGGCGAATAGGTGAACGCACCTACGCGGTCGAGTTGCGCTTCTTCTAGGAAATCCAACAAGGTTTCAAAATCATTCTCGGTTTCACCGGGGAAACCCACAATGAAGGTACTGCGTACTGCAATCTCTGGGCAGGTTGCCCGCCATTTACCCAAACGTTCCAGCACTTTTTCCGCATGAGCTGGGCGGCGCATGTTTTTCAACACCGTGGGGCTGGCGTGCTGGAAGGGAATATCCAGATACGGCAAAATTTTGCCTTCCGCCATCAACGGTAGCAGGTTATCGACATGCGGATACGGGTAGACGTAATGCAAGCGCACCCACACGCCCATCTCACCCAAGGCTTCGGCTAATTGCTGCGAATGCGTTTTGATTGGGCGACCTTGCCAGAAACCCGTGCGGTATTTCACATCAATCCCATACGCGCTGGTGTCTTGCGAAATCACCAATAATTCTTTCACCCCCGCATTCACCAGATTTTCGGCTTCCTGCAACACATCCCCAATTGGGCGCGACACCAAATCGCCACGTAAGGAGGGAATAATGCAGAACGAGCAACGGTGATTACAGCCTTCCGAAATTTTCAGGTAAGCGTAATGGCGCGGCGTCAGGCGCACCCCTTGCGGTGGAATCAGGTGCGTGTACGGGTCATGCAAGGGCGGTAAATGCTGATGCACCGCTTGCATCACCGCTTCATACGCATGAGGGCCGGTCACGGCGAGCACATTGGGGTAAGCATCCAACACCGTACCCGCGTTTGCCCCCAAACAGCCGGTCACAATCACTTTGCCGTTTTCGTCGAGCGCTTCGCCGATGGCTTCCAGCGATTCTTCCACCGCAGAATCAATAAAACCGCAGGTATTCACCACCACCAAATCGGCAGCGTCGTAACTGCCGCTAATTTCGTAACCTTCGGCACGCAATTGGGTAAGAATGCGTTCGGAATCCACCAATGCCTTGGGGCAACCGAGACTGACAAAACCGACACGGGGCTGAGCTTGTTTCATAGCAAATAACGGGTAAGTGATTGGAAAGCCGATCATGATAGCGGATTTCGACACATTGTGCGCTGGTATCCGCGCAAATTGGCTGCAACACTACATCTTGTGTCAAGCACTTTTCGCAGTGGCTACGGAGTTATGCACACAGCACAAGATATGGTGAAAGCCTCACAGTATCCGCTCACAATGTCTCAGCAAAACCCTGCGCCATTCATAAGCCAATGATTTTATTAACTAAATATCTTGATTTATTTTTAATCAATCTGGGAAAAATCCTTATACAACAAGCGCTCTTGCACCTGTTTTTGCCAACTCTCCACAGACTTATCCACAGGATGTGGGGATAACCCACCTAAACGCCTGATTAAGTTAATATTAAGATTGTGTTAAAACCCTATTTAACGTATCCCTATCGAAAGGCATATACAGGCAACCTGCCTGTTTGGTTAGAATATTGGTCGATTGCGCATTCACATTCTGAGAGGAGAACATCCGATGTCGAAAAAATATCCCGTTATTGCGGTAACAGGTTCCTCAGGTGCAGGCACCACCTTCGTTAAACGTGCGTTTGAGCATATTTTCTTCCGTGAAAAAATCACTGCTGCTGTGGTTGAAGGTGACAGCTTTCATAGCGTGACACGCACTGAATTCAAACAGCGTGCTGCGGTAGAAACCAACTTCAGTCATTTTGGCCCTGAAGCGAACGATTTCCATGCGCTGGAAGCCTTGTTCAAAAGCTATGGCGAAACCGGCAGCGGCAAAAAGCGTTACTACCTGCACAACGATGCCGAAGCCGCGCACCACAATAAGCGTTTGGCGGATACGGGAATCACTTGCACCGCAGGTTCCGGCGAATTCACCCCATGGGAAGATACCGAAGCGAATACCGACATTCTGTTTTACGAAGGCTTGCACGGCTTGGTAAAGGATATTAGCGCCGATAAAAAATACGGTGGGTATGACGTCGCCAAATACGTCGACCTCGGCATTGGTGTCGTGCCTAGCGTCAATTTGGAATGGATTCAGAAAATTTCGCGTGACCACGCCGAACGCGGCTACTCACCGGAGGCGACCGTCGACACGATTATGCGCCGGATGCCGGATTACATTAACCACATCACCCCGCAATTTTCGCGCACCCACATCAACTTCCAGCGGGTGCCAACGGTGGATACGTCCAACCCGTTTATTGCGCGGGATATTCCAACCGCCGATGAAAGCTTCGTGATTATCCGTTTTGCTGACCCCAAAGCGTTTAACGTGGATTTCCCCTTCCTGCTTGCCATGGTTCACGACTCCTTTATGTCACGCCGCAACAGCATTGTGGTGCCGGGTGGCAAAATGGTATTGGCGATGGAGCTGATCTTAAACCCCATCATTCATGAAATGATTGAGACCAAGAAGAAGCTCTAAGTAATTCTGCCCCCTCGCTGTTTTAGTGAGGGGTGTTTTGCAGGCAAGTGCGCAATAATTCGCAACGGGCAAGCGCCACATCGGGTGCGTAAGGTTCCGGGGGAAATTTCCCCCAAACAGGCGCAGGCCATGCCGCATCGTTTTGAAAACGTGCAATGTGATGCAAGTGTAATTGCGCCACCACATTGCCAAGTGCCGCAATATTGAGCTTGTGCGCTTGAAACAGCGTCATAAGCGCCAAGCTTACCTGAGCCGATTCCGCCCACAATTGCTGACGCTCGGTGCCCGTTAATTCGTGGATTTCGCGGATTCCCGCGCGACGAGGTACCAGAATCAGCCAAGGGTAACGCGCTTCATTCATCAGCAAGACGCGACAGAGTTCTAAGTCAGTAACGAAATACGTGTCCTGCGTCAATTGTGGGTGCAGAACAAAATCGTGAGGGTGGTTTTCTTTATTCATGATTTGATTCTGGCACAGCTTACCTGAACTTTCCCCTATCCCGACGGTCTTTTGGTGTATCAACACCAGCGAATACGGGAATTATGACCATGAAATACACATTGTTGACCACACTCTGCGCGGGCTTGCTGAGTGGCTGTGTCGCAACCAATCCAGCCTTAACCAACAATACCGGAGCCCCGGTGCAACAACCAGCGGCGTCGGCTGAAAGCTATTTCATCGCCAACCGTGATCTGCTGGCGGCTGAAACCAAATGGCGGCAACACAAACCCGCGCATTACCGCTACACTTTGCAACGTTCGTGCTTTTGCACCCCGGAATTCCGCAAACCGATTGACATTGAGGTGTCTGGCAGCACCGTGACCCAATCAACGGTAGACGGCGTAGCCCTCGCACTGGAACGCCGCGCTGATGCCTTAACCGTGGAAGATTTATTCGACATTATCCGCAAAAGTGTTGACAGCAAAGCGGCGCGTATCAGCGTGCAATACGATCAAGACAATGGTCGCCCACTGTCAATCAGCATCGACCAAAACTTACAGATGGCTGATGAGGAAATGCATTACACCGCCTCCGACTTCAAGGCAGTGACCAAAGCCAAGCCCAAGGCAAAAAAGAAAGCCAAAAAGACCGTCAAAAAATCCACCAAAAAATAACCCACGGCAAACTACCCCCGTAGAGACGCAAGATTTTGCATCTCTACCTACCCAAACGGCTGACAATGCGGTAATTTATTCACATGCCGCAAACCACCGAACTCATCACCACCCTGAAAAAGCTACTCAAGCGCCACAATAAAACTTATGTTGACGTCGCCGCCTGCCTGCAACTCTCCGAAGCCAGCGTCAAACGCCTGTTTTCCGAACAAGATTTGTCGCTGCAACGTTTGGATAAAATCTGTACCTTAATGGGCATGGAAATCTCCGACTTGGTACATGAAATGCGAGCCGAACACGCCAAACCCATCAGCGAGCTAAGCCATGCACAGGAAAAGGAAATTGCCGACGATTTGCACCTGTTGCTCGTCACCGTGCTGGTGCTGAATCGCTGGTCATGGCAAGACATTACCAACCGTTACCAGTTTAGCGAAGCGCAAGTGATCCGCTACCTCGCACACCTCGATCGCTTGCGCATTATCGAATTGCAGCCGGGCAACCGCATTAAGTTGTTGGTTGCCCCCAATTTCAAATGGCGCGATGATGGCCCAATCATGAAATTATTCCTTGCCAAAATCGAAACCGAATTTTTCCGGGCGCGTTTCATCAAAGACAACGAAAAACTGGTGGTACTCAACGGCATGTTAAGCGATGCCAGCAACGCCCTGTTCCAACGCAAAATGACGCAATTAGCCAAAGATTTCGACACCCTGAGCAAGGATGATGCCAGTCTGCCCATCGGCGAACGCAAGGGATCGACCGTGCTGCTGGCGATACGCGACTGGGATTACGAACGCCTATTCGGTGATCAGCGCAAGCTAACGCCACGGGTGTAGCGCCCACTAATCAATGTATGGCATCCATCAGTCATTTTTCCTTGAAATTGACTGAGATACGCTGTATTTTTAAACCAAAACATCTTGTTCATTTTACTTTAAGTGTCTTTGGCGCAGATTATTTATGAAACCCATTGCTGTGCTTATAATATTTATTATTGGCTTATTTAGCATTTTTCTTGGCTACGCTTTGATTAAAGACAATAAGCCACGTACAGCCGAAGAAGTAAGAATGCAGTTGCAATTGGATGACGATAAGCAACAGCATGAAGTTCAGATAAAAGAACTCGATTTAGACCGTGATTTGGCCATAAATCAGCAACAACTCAATTACCAAACGTACCTCCAACAGCAAACCTTGAACCATGACGTGCAGTTGGAACAGTTGCGCATTCAACGGCAACTCGCCACCGAACAATGGGAATTAAACCAAAAAGCACAAGCCGAGCAACAGAAGCAACAAGCCGAGATTGCCATCAAACAGCTTGAATCCACCACGAAATACACCCTTAACCAGCAAAAATTGACGGCTGATAATGCGCAATTAGGCATGAAATTAACGCACGATGCCACCATGCAACAACAGAAAGCAGCAAGCATAGAGAGCCGCATTTACCTCGTATCCGGTGCGGGTGTCGCGATAATTTTGGTGTTATCGGGGTCGGGAGCCGTGTTATTCCTCATTTGGCGGCGTTCGAGGGTGGAAATTATGCACCTCAGACAATGCCATCAATACAATCTGGAAGAGCGCCACCTGACGCATGAAGTACGCATGAAGGTGCTGGATGTCATCACCCAGTTTTCTTCAGAAGAACGCGTGGAAATTATTGGTAAAATTGTCAGTGCAACGGCGGTACCGCCCGTTGATACCACGATTGTCTTGAACCCTCGGCAAACGGAACAACCGCCAACAGCGCCGCCCGTTACGAACGAGCTAAGCGCCGACAAAGCGAATCCGCCGACATCGACAACGCTTAGCCGTTACAGCTTACCGACCTTGGCGTTGATGCCGGTGCATGACAGCAAGCGGGTGATTGCGGCACAATTGCACAAACTAGCCGCCTACCGCTCTTCTTTTTCCAATAAGACTTCCCCTAAATGACGCAACAACGCCTCTACACCCACGGCTGGGATGACTACGAACTGCTCGACGCAGGCGATGGCAAAAAGCTGGAACGCTGGGGGAAAATCCTCACCATTCGCCCGGAAGTGCAAGCCTATTTCAAACCGGGCAAGCCTCACAGCGAATGGTACACGTTGGCGCATTGGGAATTCATCGAAGCCGATAAACACAGCGGTGTGTGGCATCCCTTGCGCGACGCTGCCCCAACAACGTGGGAAATCGGCTACCAGCGGCTGCGTTTCCAGCTCGAATTAACCCGTTTCAAACACCTTGGCTTATTCCCTGAACAGCGCTGCAATTGGGATTTTATTGCGGAACACCTGCCCGCTGAAAGCCGCTTTCTCAACCTGTTTGCGTATACCGGCGCGGCGTCGTGCATCGCTCGGCAAACCGGCGCGGAAACCTTGCACGTCGATTCCGTTAAGCCATTGCTGACTTGGGCGCATTCCAATATGGAGCGCAGCAAACTGACGGATATTAAATGGGTGCGTGAAGATGCGCTCAAATTCGTGGAGCGCGAACTCAAACGCGGGCGGCATTACGACGGCATTATTATGGATCCGCCCGCGTGGGGCTTGGGTAAAAAAGGCGAAAAATGGAAACTCGATAATAAGCTGGAAGCGTTATTGGAAGGCGTGCAAGGGTTGTTAACATCACGCGGGTTTCTGATCCTCAACACGTATTCGCCCACGATTGGCTTGGCGGAAATCACCCGCTTGGCGCATCAGTATTTCAAACCGCAACAGTGCGATGTGCGTGAGTTGTGGATGCAGACCAGCACGGGTAAGGACTTGTATTATGGGAATGTATTGCGGGTAGTGAAAGCCTGACTACTGAGCGCTTAGATTTGGTGAAATTCACATCAGAAAACGGTAAATATCATCCACCGCCACTTCCAACCCGACTGATTCCAGCATTAACACTTGCCCCGCCGTGTAAATCTCCCGTTCCCAGTCACGTGCTCGCCGGTAAACCTCGATATGCGGCGTATCCTGCGAACACAACACGTATTCCTGCAAACTGGCAAACAGCCGGTAGGCTGCCAGTTTTTCGGTGCGATCCTTGCGGGCGGTGCTGTCTGATAACACCTCAATAATCAAGCATGGCGAAGTGTTGGCATACGTTTCGGTTTCTTCCTCACAACTGACTTGTACATCGGGGTAATAATAGCGATCCGTTTCCAGCGAACGGATGCCCACTTTCATGTCCGACTGGAACACCTCACACGGGCTACCTTCCAGATGGTTGTACAGCAGGTTGGTAAATTTCATGGCAACACGGTTATGTGAGCGACTAGCGCCCGCCATCGCGTACACTTGCCCGTCTACGTACTCGTATTTTTCATCATCCCCACGGCTATGTTCCCACTGCAAATACTCGTCTGGCGACATATAGCTGGATTTCGGCACTGCGCCCACGTTGCACCTCGGTGTGGTTGGCAAGATACTCACAGCTTAGCCCAGCACTTCGCCAAAGGCAAAAGCTCCATTCAGGGGCATATTCATCCTTCACAACAAGTGATCAGCAGACAGGAAAACGTTGGAATGCAGGCACAAAAGGTGGTGCAATGTATGATTTTTACGCTACAATATCACGAATATTTTGTCTATATTTTTATTTCTAATGGGGTGTTTCCGTGGAAGTTATTGATTTATTAAAGGGGGCTTCGATTCCTGTCATTTTTATTGTGATCGGTTTTGTCCTACTGTTTTTAGCTTTAGGGGTAAGACCTGCTGATCATCTGGTAAGAATCAATGTCAATGCTTGGTTTGCGGGAGTATTGAGTTTTGTATTCTTATCGTTAGGCTTAGCTTTACAAGTTGCGCCTGCCTTCACCGCCTCACTGGAAAAGAAAGAAGAGCCACCTGCTTCACTTTCAGATTTGGACATCCGTGAACGCTTAGACTCTGGCATAAAAAAATACGATGAAAAAAAATATGCAGAAGCGATTGTAGATCTTCGTGAAGTTCTCAAACACTGGCCAAACGACGAACTAACATTACTTTCTCTTGGCAAAGCTTACTACCAAAATGACAAACATGAATCTGCATTACAAATACTTGATACGTTATTAACGATCAACCCCAATAAATGGGAGGCGTATGAAGTAAAGGGATGGATATACGCTACTAAGGGTGAGCGCATGAAGGCAATAGAGCTATATGAAAAAGCGCTATCTATAAATCCAAGCGAAAGATATATATTACACGATATAGCAATAAATTATAGAATAATAGGAAAATATGATCTTTCTTTATCTGCCATTAATAAAAGAATCGAAAAGGATTCTACTTTTTACTACCCTTATTATATACGAGGACTTACATACCGAGACATGGGGAAAATAGATGAAGCCATTTCTGATTTCACCAATTGCATAAAATATGATCACGGAAAATTTTATGAAAAAGAATGTCGAGAAAATATTGAAAAACTCCAAAAAATTAAGTAAGCGATCAAGAGGAAGTTAATAATTTTGAACGTTGATATGTGCTTTTTTCAGGAAGAATCCCTGTCCTTTTAGGGCAGGCACGCTGTCAAACCTCTGACGATTAATCTAACACAAATACAAGCACGTATCATATTTTGCTACTTAACGGCTTGCCATCTTCAACTTTTCCCATTCACGTTGCGTCAAGCGCAACCATCCCCTAATCTTCCTCTCAGAGCATAACAACTGTTAATCGCAACCAGAGGAACACCCCATGAACGACAATATCACCCTGCCCAACTCCAGTAGCTGGTTATTCTTCGTCAAACTCACCTTCGGCATTGCGCTGGTGGGGATGGCAGCTTTCATCTTCTTCCTCGAAGGCAATCTGCTCACCAAAGGTTACCTTGCCTTAAACTCCCTGTTTCTGGTCAGCTCCACCATTATGTTGTCAAAAACTTTGCGAGATGAGCACGAAGCGCAACGCTTGCTGAATCGCATTAGCGAAGCCAAAACCAACAAAATCCTCAAAGAATACGCCGAGTAAGGGAGGCAATCCGCATGTTTTACTTAATCGAAAAACTCGCCACGGCGGTACGTGGTGGCACTCGTGAAGTACTGGAAACCGCCGTCGATGCCAACGCCACCCGCATTTTGGGGCAGGAGATTCACGAATCCGAAAGCCATTTACGCGAAGCCAAGCAACACCTTGCGCAAGTGATGGCTGACAAATTACGCCTGCAACGCCAGCTTGATGCGCAAAAAACCCAACTGGCAAGCAAGGAAACTCTGATTCGCCGCCATATCGAACAAAGCGATGAAGCCGCCGCGCTGTCACTGGCAGAAGATTTCAGCCAACACGAAACCCGGCTGGAACAGCAACAGCGCCAACACGCGCAATTGCACGCTTACGAACAGCGGCTATTGCAAACCCTGAAAAGCACCGCCAACAAGCTGGAACATTACCGCGCGGAATTGCGCATGGCACAGGCGACCCAACACGCCCAGCAAGCGGTCGGTAAACTCTCCCGCCATGCCAACGTCCACAGCGACAAATTTGCACGGATGCAAGATTCGCTGGAGCGTATTCGCCAACGCCAGGACACGTTTGACGACCAAATGCAGGCGCAGCAAGACATTGATGCTTACCTCAACGGCGACTTGCCGCCAGCCCAGCACGCCCGCGAACAAGCCGCAGCGGTATTGGCACGCTTGCGCAACACCCCGCTGCCCTGACATTTATCAGCAATTATTTGCCCTAGGTTTGCTAACATGGAAACGTTAAGATTTGATGAAAAAAATGTGGAGCGCCTAATGGATAAAGAGCAAATTAACGCAACCGAACCGATGGAAACTGACCCGATTACTGCCGAGGCGGTGGAAACGTTTGCCGTGCTGCAAGCCAGCGCGGAGGCGTCTGATGCCCAAATCAGTGCCGCCGAAGACATTTTGGAACACATTATCCCCAAACCGACCGATAGTGCCGCCGCCTTCAAAGCGCTGGAGTCGATTTTGGAAGGTGCCTCCCCCGATGATGCCGCCGCTCTCAAAACTGCGCTGTTACGCTGGCAAAAATACGAAGCCAGAATGCCCGTCAGCCCCGACGATGAATTGGTCGATGACTGGCGCTCAGCGGTTTACCCTTACAAAAATCGCCTCTCACGCAAATCTTACGAAAAACAGAAATACCACCTGCAAGTGGAATTACTCAAGTTGCAAGCGTGGGTACGCGAAACCGGGCAACGGGTGGTGATTCTGTTTGAAGGCCGCGATGCAGCGGGTAAAGGCGGCGCGATCAAACGTTTCATGGAACACCTCAATCCACGGGGTGCTCGCGTCGTGGCACTGGAAAAGCCCACCGACATGGAACGTGGGCAATGGTATTTCCAGCGTTATATCCAACACTTACCGTCTGCCGGTGAAATCGTGCTGATGGATCGTTCTTGGTACAACCGTGCAGGCGTTGAACGTGTCATGGGCTTTTGTAATGAAGCGGAATACCTGTCTTTCATGCGCCAAGCCCCGGAATTGGAACGCCATTTAGTGAACAGTGGCATTCACTTGATTAAATTCTGGTTCTCCGTCAGCCGCAAAGAGCAGCGCCGTCGTTTTAAAGAACGTGAAATTCACCCGCTCAAGCAGTGGAAACTTAGCCCAATTGACTTGGCATCCCTCGAAAAATGGGATGAATACAGCAAAGCGAAGGAGGCGATGTTTTTCCATACTGACACCTCCGAATGCCCGTGGATCATTATCAAATCAGATTGCAAAAAGCGGGCGCGTCTCAACGCCATGCGTTACGTGCTAAATAAGATGAACTACACAGGCAAGGATGCACGCAATATCAACCAAGCTGACCCGCTGATCGTTGGGCGAGCCAGCTTTGGCGGCAACAACAGCTAAGGCTTAATTTAGCTGCAATACCTGTCCCGCTTTAATGGTGTAAGGCGCGGACAGGTTATTCAAACGCACCAACTTTTTGACCGGCACGCCGGTTTGACGCATCGCTTCGTACACGGTATCACCCGCTTTCACCTGATACGTGCCGGTATGCAAATCCGCCCAAGGCAAGCCGTGACTAATCAGCTTAGCGGCTGATTTTTCAAGGGTTTTAAACGTGGCTTGTTTCACACTCACTTCGGCACCGGCACTTTTGCCGGAAAACTTGCGGTAAGCTTGCATCACTTTGCTCACATACGCTTTATTCGGAATGCGCCCGCCGGGTTTAATACGTCCCTCACCCGCGTTATAAGCCGCGACCATGCGCGGTAAATCACCGCTGTAGCGTTGCTGCAAATAACCCAGATAACGGGTTCCACCGTGGATATTTTGCTGGACACTGTACCCATTGCGAATATTGAAGCGGCGTGCCGTGGCGGGCATGAGTTGCATCAAACCTTTTTCCCCCAGTGAGCCACGCGCTTTGGGACGAAAACAACTTTCCACCGTAATCACCGCTTTCACCAGACTGGAACTCACGCCGTGTTGAATCGCAGCGTTGTGGATCAAGGGTTTATACGCATTGGCTCTGGCTTGCAGATTATCGCTGCTGAGGGTTTGGCAGCCTGCGGCGTGGGCAAAAGGCGAAGCACACGCCAGCAACACGCTGACGGCGCGGGGGATGATTTTTCTCATGAGGTGGACACTCTTTACTCAAAACAAATGTTTTAAGCAAGAAGCCACCGAGGGTCAATGAAAATATTTTTATTTATGAATAGATTAAATTTTTTATTGACAATAATTAAGCCAGTGCACGGTAACGTTCCATCAGCGTCTTGGTCACTTGTGACACCATGGACTGCGCTTCGGGGTCAATTAGCTCGTGGATGAAATCCAACTCATCCAATACCCGATCAATTTTGTCACGGGTATCGTAACTGTCCAATTCACCGGCGATTTTTTGCAGATGCTTGTAAGGGTTATCCACAATATTGGAAATACCTTTCATGCCATCTTGAATGATGCCGTCTTGCATGGTGTGCTCCTTAAGTAAGGTTATTAGACTGAACAACTGGTCGGCTGCTTGCTCCTCTCTAGCAGTGAATACTAGCCGTTTACCACAGGCAAGACTACACTAACCCATAACGACAATAACAAATTTACCGCATTTACAAGGAGCTGTTCATGACATCATTCGCCATCGCCATCTTGATCTTCATCGCCGCGCTCATTTTCATGGGCGTGAAAATGGTGCCGCAAGGCTACAACTACACGGTCGAGCGCTTTGGGCGTTACGTCACCACGCTGCAACCCGGTCTGGGCTTGATTATTCCAATGATTTACCGCGTCGGGCGCAAGGTGAACATGATGGAACAGGTACTCGACATCCTCCCCCAACAAGTCATTACCGCCGACAACGCCAACGTCAACATTGACGGCGTGGTGTTCTACCAAGTGTTTGACCCCGCGAAGGCTTCGTATGAAATCACCAATTTGCAAACCGCCATCCTCAATCTGATTATGACCAACTTGCGTTCAGTGTGCGGTGCTTTGGAGCTTGATCACCTGTTAAGCAAGCGTGATGAAATCGGCGCACGGGTACTCGCGATTGTGGACGAAGCCACCAACGCTTGGGGTGTCAAAGTGCTGCGCGTCGAAATCAAAGACATCGAGCCGCCCGCCGAATTGGTTCGCGCCATGAATTTGCAAATGACCGCCGAACGCCAAAAACGCGCCCAAATCACCGAATCCGAAGGCAAAAAGCAAGCGCAAATCCTCGAAGCCGAAGGCATGAAAACCGCCGCATTCCTGCGTGCCGAAGCCCGCGAACGCGAAGCGCTTGCCGAAGCGAAAGCCACCCAAATGGTGTCCAAAGCCGTCGCGGAAGGTGATGTGCAAGCCCTCAACTATTTCGTGGCGCAAAAATACGTCGAAGCATTGGGCAAGTTTGCCGATTCCAACCAGCAAAAAACCATTTTCATGCCGCTGGATACCAGTGGTTTGATGGGTTCCATCGGCAGCATCAATGAACTCTGGAAAGCGATGAAGGATAAAACCTGATGGACATGCAACAGCTTGAATTCTGGCATTGGCTGATTTTCGGCGTGTTGCTCATGGCGCTGGAAAGCTTCATTCCCGCGATGCTGGTGATGTGGTTCGGATTTGGCGCAATCGTCGCCGGTATCGCCCTCTGGCTAATTCCGGCATTGCCGCTGAGTGGGCAAATCCTGATTTTCGCGCTGGTGTCGCTGGTAAGCGTCTTTGGTTGGCGCAAATCGCGCTTCAGTGAGGCAAATATTCATTCCGACACGCCCGATCTCAACAACCGTTTGCACAGTCACTTCGGCAAGGAATACACCTTGACCGAGGCGATTATCGACGGGCGCGGCACCATGCGCGTGGGTGATACCGCGTGGCGCGTGCGCGGAGACGACTTGCCTTCCGGCACACGGGTGCGTGTTACCGGCGTAGACGGGGTGATTTTTATCGTGGAAAAAGCCTAAGCTGGCGATAGCCTACAACTGCACGCCAATAGTCACGCCGGTGCGCGGCAACCACGGGTATCCGGCGCCAACGCCGTCGTAGCTGTTACGCTCGTTGTTACGTTGCACCTGCCGCGATTGGCACACGCGGAAACCGTCATCCCAACCCAACTTGTATTCCGCATTATTGGCCTTGCTCAACTCTTTAGCATAAGCGAAGGCTTTATTGCCACCCGCTGACAGCCCGCTTTGGCAACCGTCGCGGTATCCGTTGGTGAACAGCGGTGACTGATTACTCACGCCCGCCATTTCGCGTTGCAATTGCTCGGCAGGCGGAACGCTGGCGCAGCCGGTCATAATGAGTGCGCAATAACCATAAATAAAAACTTGGTAAATATTCATCATTTAATCCTTAGTGCCAACGCACCGCAGTGGGGTCAAGCCCTGATAGTAACGCAAATTTCAGTGAAAATAGCCAAAGCCCCTGACTCGCTATCCGGCTAATTTCAACTTTTACGGTTGCAAAACTTTACTTTCACCGCGATTACAAGCATAAAATGCGGCCTTGTGACTAATCGAAACACGGGCAGCGTTGCTTGGAAGCATAAAAAATGAGTGAAAATCTAGTAATCGTCGAATCCCCGGCGAAGGGTAAAACCATCCAAAAGTACTTGGGGCAAGGGTTTGAAGTGCTGGCCTCTTACGGGCATGTGCGCGATTTAATCCCCAAGGAAGGCGCTGTCGACACCGACAACGGCTACGCAATGCGTTATGAAATCATCGACCGCAACCAAAAGCACGTCGATGCGATTGCGCGGGCGCTCAAAAAAGCCGACAACCTGTACCTCGCGACTGACCCGGATCGCGAAGGCGAAGCCATCTCTTGGCATTTATACGAATTATTGAACGAACGCGGCGCACTCAAAGGCAAAAACGTGCAGCGCGTGGTCTTCCACGAAATCACCAAACGCGCCGTGCAAGAAGCCATTGCCAACCCGCGTGACCTTGCCTACGATCTGGTGGATGCGCAGCAAGCCCGCCGCGCCTTGGATTATCTGGTCGGTTTCAACCTCTCCCCGTTGCTGTGGCGCAAAATAAAACCCAGCCTGTCCGCCGGGCGGGTGCAAAGCCCCGCCTTGCGCCTGATTGTGGAACGTGAAGACGAAATCGAACGTTTCGTCCGCCAAGAATACTGGACGATGACCGCGCAAAATGCCAAAAACGGGCAAGCCTTCAACGCCCGTTTGCACACGCTGGATAATCACAAACTCGACCAATTCGACATTAACAATGAAGCGCGGGCAACCGAAGTGCGCGAGCGTTTGCTGCAAGCTGCTAACGGCAAATTGCTGGTCAGCAAAGTCGACAAAAAACAGCGCAAGCGTTACCCCGCGCCGCCTTTCACCACCTCGACCTTGCAGCAGGAAGCGGTACGCAAACTCAAGTTTTCCACCCAACGCGCCATGCGGGTTGCCCAGCAATTGTACGAAGGCATTGACTTGGGCAGCGGGCCGGTGGGTTTAATTACCTACATGCGTACCGACTCGGTAACGTTGGCAAACGAAGCCATCGGCGAATTGCGCGGTCTGATCGAACAACGTTACGGACAAGATAAATTGCCGGAAACGCCCAATTTCTACAAAACCAAATCCAAAAACGCGCAAGAAGCGCACGAAGCAGTACGCCCGACCTCGGCATACCGCACCCCGGAACAGGTCAAAAACCACCTCAATGAAGAACAGTTCAAGCTGTACGAATTGATCTGGAAACGCACGGTTGCCTGCCAAATGATCTACGCCACGTTGGATACGGTATCGGCGGATTTGACCGCCGCCGCAGGCAGTTTCTTCCGCGCCTCCGGCTCGACCATCCGCGATGCCGGTTTCTTGCTGGTGTACGAAGAAGGCTTGGATGACCGCGCCAGCGAAAAGGAAAACCCGCTGCCACCGTTGGAAGAAGGCGAAAGCGTCACCCTCAACGACATTGCCGCCGAACAACATTTCACCGAGCCGCCACCGCGTTATTCGGAAGCGTCCTTGGTAAAAGTTTTAGAAGAATACGGCATTGGGCGACCATCGACCTACGCCAGCATTATTTCCACCCTGTTGGCGCGTGAATACGTCGAACTGGAAAGCCGCCGCTTCACACCGACCGATATTGGGCGCATTGTGATCCGGTTTTTGACGGAGCATTTCACCCAATACGTCGATTACGATTTCACTGCGAATCTGGAAAATGAGCTGGATGAAATTTCGCGGGGTGAAAAGGCTTGGGTTCCGGTGATGGATGCGTTCTGGCAACCGTTCCACACGCTGGTTGACGAAAAAATGGAAAGCGTCAACCGCAGCGACGTGTTGCAATCGCGCGAAATCGGCATTGACCCCGCCAGTGGCAGACCCGTATCGGTGCGTTTAGGGCGCTTTGGCCCCATGGTGCAAATCGGCACCAAAGACGATGAGGAAAAGCTGGTCTTCGCTGGGTTACGTCCCGGAATGAAGCTGGATACGGTCACACTCGAAGAAGCCCTCGAACTTTTCAAACTGCCGCGTCAATTAGGCGATACCGAAGACGGCAAAGCCATCAGCACCAATGTCGGGCGCTTTGGGGCTTACGTCAAATACGGCGACCAATTCGCCTCGCTGAAAAAGGAAGACGACCCGCACACCATTACCTTGGAGCGGGCTTTGGAACTGATTGCTGAGAAAAAAATCAAGGATGCGGAAAAAATTCTGGTGGATTTCGGCAATGGGGTGCAAATTCTCAAAGGGCGTTGGGGGCCGTACATCAACAAAGTCATCAAGCGCGTCAAAGTGCAAGCACGTCTGCCCAAAGACCGCGAACCCGACAGCATGACCTTGGAAGAATGCGAAGCGTTGATTGCGGTCGTTGCCGAAGCCAAAACTGCCAAGAAAGGCGCGAAGAAAGCAGCCGCTGCGCCCGCAACAGAAACGGCAGAACAGCCAGCCGCCGATGCTCCGGCAAAACCGGCGAAAGCCAAAGCAGCGCCGAAAAAAGCCGCTGCTGCCAAAAAGCCCGCCGCGAAGAAACCGACGGCAAGCAAAAAAGCACCTAGCCCGAAAAAATCAGCGAGCTAACGCATGTTGACCCGCGATTTATCCGTTGCCCTTCACGCCGTCCAATCCGGCGGCGTGATTGCTTACCCCACCGAAGCCGTCTTCGGTCTGGGCTGCAACCCCGCTGATCTAGCCGCCGTGCAACGCATCCTCACCCTCAAGCAACGCGCCGCCGATAAAGGGTTAATCTTAATTGCCTCTGACTTGTCACAACTGGAGCCGTACCTGTTACCGCTGAATGCGACGTTGCAAGCCCGCATCCTCCCCACATGGCCGGGGGCAGTAACCTGGTTGCTGCCAGTGCGCCCGGAGGTTTCCCCACTGATACGCGGCAATCACAACACGCTGGCAGTGCGGCTTAGCGCCCACCCGATTTGCCGCGCCCTGTGCCAACAACTCGGCCACCCACTGATTTCCACCAGCGCCAATTTGAGTGATCACCCCCCCGCCCGCAGTGCGGCTGAAGTACAACAGCAATTCGGTGCGCAATTGGACGCGATTTTGGATGCGCCCTTGGGCGATCAAGCGCAACCCACCGAAATCCGCCACGGGATTACCGGGGAAATTGTTCGCCCCGCCTGAACGGGGTAGCATCCGCCCCATGAAAATTGAAATTCTCCCCAACCTCGATTCAGTGGCAGCCGACCAGTGGAATGCACTGGTGCAGGACAATAACCCGTTTTTGCGCCACGAATTTCTGGCAGCGCTGGAACACCACGGCTGTGTGGGCAAGGAATTCGGCTGGTTGCCACGCCATATTGTGGTTTACGAGCACGAAGTCTTGGTTGCCGCCATGCCCTTGTACGAAAAGTACAATACCTATGGTGAATTCGTGTTCGATCATGCCTGGGCGCAGGCGTATGAGCGCGAGGGGATGCAGTATTACCCCAAATTGGTTTCCACGATTCCCTACACGCCCGCCAGCGGGCAACGCTTATTGGTGCAAGTCGGGCGCGAGGCGGAACTGTTTCCCTATTTACTCTCGGCAGTGGCGCAAGTGGCAGAAGCCTTGCAATGCAGCAGTTTTCATTGCTTGTTTTCCCCTGCCGAGCAACTGGAATGGTTGGCAGAGCAAGGGCTAACCGTGCGGCACGATTGCCAATTTCATTGGCGCAATGCGGATTACCAGAGCTTTGACGATTTCCTCGCTGCCCTTACCTCGAAAAAGCGCAAAAACATTAAGCAGGAACGTCGCAAAGTGGTGGATGCTGGGGTTCATTTGCGACTGCTTGATGGCAATACCGCAACGGCAGAGGATTGGGCACGGTTTGCGTTTTTCTACCAACACACGTTTGAAAGCAAGTGGGGTATTCCCACCCTAAATGTCGGTTTTTTCCGCGAAATGGCAACGGCGTTGGGCGAACAAGTTTTCCTGATTTTGGCGGATAACCGTGAGGGCGAGTGCATCGCCGGTTCCTTGATGTTTGCGAGTGCGACGCGCTTGTACGGGCGGCACTGGGGCTGCACCCAAGACATCGACAGCCTGCATTTTGAGGCGTGTTATTACCAAGGCATTGAATATTGTATCCGCCAGGGTTTGCAGGTATTTGAACCGGGGGCGCAGGGGGAACACAAAATTCCGCGTGGGTTTATCCCGACCCTGACCCGTTCGGCGCATTGGTTGCGGGAAGCAACCTTCCGGCAAGCCGTGGCGCGTCATGCGGAGTATGAAAAAGGCAGTGTGGCGGACTACATGCGTTCCGCCAGTGAACATTTGCCCTATCGCGAACCTTAGCGCTTTTTGCCTTTCTTGGCTGCCGCCGCTTTTTTCGCGAGTTTTTTCTTTTTGCTGCCCGCTGCTTTGCCAGAAGCTTTGAGTTTTTGGGGACCGCTGTACGTACCGACCAAGCCTTCGATGCTGCGCCGTTGGAAACGCTGTTTCAAAAACCGCTCGATATTCACCATTAAATTCCATTCGGAACTTTGCACCAGCGTAATCGCCGTGCCCTTGGCATCGCCGCGCCCGGTGCGCCCAATGCGGTGGATGTAATGCACGCCGGTGCGCGGTACATCCACATTGATCACCAATTCCACGCCTGCAATGTCCAAACCCCGCGCCGCCAGATCGGTCGCAATCAGCGCCTTGATCGTGCCATCACGGAAAAACGCCATAATGCGGTTGCGCTCTTTCTGATCCATCTCGCCATGCAACACGCCACAACGCACGCCTTTGGCTTGCAAACCGCCGACCAATTCACTCGCCCGCACGCGGCTATTGGTGAATACCACCGCTTTCGCAAACGTTTCATTCAGCAGCAACCACGCCAACAAACGCTGTTTGTGCGCAATATCGTCGGCAATAATCACCTGTTGCTCAAGGTTTGCGTGCTCATCTTGCAGCGTATTCAGGCGTAACATTTCGGGGTCACGCAACAGCTTTTCAGCGATTTTAATCATGCCGTATTGCTGGAGCGTGGCGGAAAACAGCAGCGTTTGGCGGTCGGGATTGCACGCCGCTGCGATGGTTTCCAACTCTTGGCTGAAGCCCATTTCCAGCATCCGGTCGGCTTCATCGAGAATCAGCACTTCCAGACGTGAAAACTCCGGGGTTTTCGCCTCCATCAATTCGAGCACGCGCCCTGGTGTGGCGATGACGATTTCGGCATTGTTGAGCAGCATGTTTTGCTGCACACGGAAATCGGCTCCACCCGTAATCAGCCCCACTTTTAGCCCGGTGAATTCGGTCAATTGCAGGCATTGCTGGTGAATTTGCTTCGCCAATTCGCGCGTCGGCACGAGCACCAACGCCCGCGTGCCGAAATATTCGGAGGGGTTTGTCAGCAAATGGTGCAGGGTGGGTAGCAAAAACGCGGCGGTTTTGCCACTGCCAGTTTCGGCACTGACCAGCAAATCGCGGCGCGTCATGGCGCGGGGAATCGCGGCTAATTGTACCGGGCGGGGTTGGGTGAAACCCATTTTTTGCGCGGCTTGCAACAGCGGGGCGGCGAGCGCGAAGTCGGCAAACGTGGGGGCGGGCGTGGGAATGTCAGTAGGCTGCATGGATTTTTCAGTGTCCGGGGCGGTAAAGATGCAGCATAACCGATTATTCACATGAGGCGTAGGGGGCGCGCTAGGCAGGCAATAACCAATTAATCGGCGCTCTGCCCTTGGCTTGCAAAAACGCATTGGTGCGTGAAAACGGCTGACTGCCAAAAAAACCGCGCCGTGCCGACAAGGGTGACGGGTGCGCACTGGCAAGGATGCCATGCCGAGCGGTGTCGATCAGCGCGGTTTTTTTCTGCGCGTGATTGCCCCACAAGATGAACATCACGGGTTGCATTTGAGCGCTAACGGCTTGGATTACCGTGTCGGTAAAAGTTTCCCAACCGCGTTTTTGATGGCTGCCCGCGTTGCCCGCTTCTACCGTTAGTGCGGTGTTGAGCAGCAAAACGCCTTGCGCCGCCCATGCTTGCAGGCAACCTGTGTGGCTATTGTCTACGCCTAAATCGTCATGCAATTCGCGGTTGATATTGAGCAGCGAACGCGGTAACGCGGCAACATGCGCTTGTACCGAAAACGCCAGACCGTGCGCATGACCCGGTGTGGGGTATGGGTCTTGACCGAGAATAACCACGTTGACCTGATCTAGGGGCGTGCTTTGCAGGGCGTTGAAACGCTGCTCCGCCGCAGGCAGGATGTGTTTGCCCGCAGCAGTTTCCGCTTGCAGGAAATTGCTCAGGTCGAGCATGTAGGGCTTGGTGAGTTCTGCACCGAGAGCAGTTTGCCAGCTTGGGGGAAGAATGATAGTTTGCATGGGCAAGCTTTTTAACACGTTCTGACACCAAGCGGCAATCCACCGCCTACGACACCCGCAACATCCCCTTGTGGACGATAAAATCAATGATCGTCTGCAAGCCCAGCTTTTCCTTCAAGTTGGTAAACACAAACGGACGCTCGCCGCGCATTCGTTTGCTGTCGCTTTCCATCACTTCCAGCGAAGCCCCTACGTAAGGTGCAAGGTCGATCTTGTTGATCACCAGCAAATCGGAGCGGGTAATACCGGGGCCGCCTTTGCGCGGAATCTTTTCGCCTTCCGCCACGTCGATCACGTAAATGGTGAGGTCTGCCAGTTCGGGGCTGAAAGT
The DNA here is from genome assembly GCA_022828425.1 of Candidatus Thiothrix sulfatifontis. Taxonomy (NCBI): domain Bacteria; kingdom Pseudomonadati; phylum Pseudomonadota; class Gammaproteobacteria; order Thiotrichales; family Thiotrichaceae; genus Thiothrix; species Candidatus Thiothrix sulfatifontis. Next base: position 852,649 of record CP094685.1, on the reverse strand, counting down.
CGCCGACAGATTATCGCCGCCGCTTTCGATGAAAATCAGATCAAGCCCGGGAAAACGGATTTGCAAATCTTCCACCGCTGCCAGATTCATCGAGGCATCTTCGCGGATCGCAGTGTGTGGGCAACCGCCGGTTTCCACACCGACAATGCGTTCTACGGGCAGGGCTTCGCTACGCATCAGGAATTGCGCATCTTCCTGCGTGTAAATGTCGTTGGTGACGACGGCAATGTCGTAAGTGTCGCGCATGGCTTTGCACAACGCATCCAGCAGCGCGGTTTTGCCAGAACCGACCGGGCCGCCGACACCGACACGTAAGGGGTTAGACATGGTATTTCCTTTTTTTACGATCGAAACAAACGGGTGTATTGGGTTTCGTGGCGGCTGCTGGCAATAGCTAAGGCGGGCGATGACGCGCCAATGTCGTCATCAGCCACTTGCAAGCCTTGCGCCACCACTTCCGGCAGCAACGCCGTCATTTCATGCAAAATCTTTTGCCCCTGAGTTTGCCCCAGCGGGATGATTTTTACCGCTGACAGCACCAGATTTTCCAACCAGCTCCACACATAGCCGTAAGCGGTCTGTTGCAGCGGGATTTGCCAATGCACCGCAGCGAGTGCGAAAGCGGCGGATTGGCTTTGGGCGAGTAGCGGTTTCCAGCGAGCAGCATTGGGGATTTCCAAGGCAATCAGCAAATCGGTCAGCGCCCGCCCGCGATTCTTTTCTTCCAGCAATAATTCGCTGGTTTCGCGGCTGGCGTTGAGGGTGTGAATCCAGTATTCCAGTGCTTCCACATCAGCGCGTTCCACTGCATGATACAGGCGTTGCAATACCGGAATATCCAGATGCGTCATGCCGCTGTGCAACTGGCTTGCAAGCCAGTTTTGCAAATCGGCGGGAGTGGCAATCCAGCCGCATTCCACCGCCCATTCGATCCCCTGCGAATAAGTGAACGAACCAATCGGCAAGGTCGGGCTGACTAGGTGCAGCAGGCGCAACAGTGCCAGATCAGTGATCATGGGAATGCGAATGCCCGCCGCCATACGCCCCCGCTTCTGGCTCGAATGGGGCTTGTTCCACCACTACATGCAAGCCTAAACCGTGAAGCATGTCGTCCAGCACATGGTCGTGCTGGTAGCGGATCATGCCCTGCATGATTTGCACGGGTACATGGCGGTTGCCGAGGTGATAGCAAGCCCGTGCCAGCAACCACGGGTCGGCGCACGTCAGGGTAGATACCGTTTCGGGCGCGGCTTGGATGCGGATGAGTTCACCGCTTGCGCCTTGCAGGACATCGCCGTGTTGCAGGCAGGAACCGCGTGGCAGGAACAAGCCTGCATCGCTGCCATCGTCCAAGGTCACACGTTGGCGGCTGATAATGCGGCGTTCGTGCGGTAAGGTCAGCGACAGGTAAAACTGGCGGGGTGGGACGCTGCTTTTATCCAGAATACGTTCAATTTTAAGCATTACTTAACCTAGGTAGAGGAAATATAACGTTTGCACGTCCACAAAGCAGTTTTCATGCCAACACATAATACCCCGCCCTTGCATCCAGTCTAGCCTTTACCCTTTCCCAATTGGGCATCACCTGAGACAGCAAACGGTAAAAGCGTTCGCTGTGGTTATGCTCGGCAAGATGACACAACTCATGCAGAATCACGTAGTCAATGCACTCGCGTGGGGCTTTCACCAGATGCGGGTTAAGCGTTAGCCTACCTTGGGGTGAACAACTGCCCCATTGGGTGTGCATGGTAAAAATGCGTAACGGCGGACGTTCAGCCACCCAAAGTGCCTGTTCCAACATGGCATCCAGCCGTTTGGCAAACACTTCTTTAGCACGAACCTTGTACCAGTCGCTCAAGAGTTGTTGCACCTTTTCCGCACTTTTCTGACGCACAGTCACTTCCAGTTTGCCGCGTAACAATTTTACTTGTGGCGTGGTGTTGGGGTCTTCCAGCACTTTCAGCAGGTATTGTTTGCCCAAGTAATAATGGCTTTCCCCGCTGATATATTGCCTTGGGGTGACGTAAGCGGATTGTTGGCGAAAATCGCGCAGTTGTTGGTAAATCCAGCGACCGCGCTTTTTCACTGCTGCCAGCACTTCGTTATCATCCGCTTGGGCTGGGGCGGCAACTTCGATCCGGCAATCGGGGTGAACCTTGATCAACACCCGCTGGATTCCCTCGCTACGCGGCAAACGCTCAAACGTAATCTGTTCATCACCATAGCTAAACTGAAGCATCTGCTTACATCCCACTCAAGCCTACGCGCACAATCTGCACTACCCGTTCAACCATTGCTTTAGCCTGATCCATGCCACCGCCAATCGCTTTGCACTCTTTGAACAGCAGCGGCAGCAGTTTTTTACGGATGTCGGCTTCGATGTTTTGCGGGTTGATGGAATGTTCGGCGACGGATTGTTCCACATGCGCATCCAGTCCGAAGGCGAGTTGCACCCATTGGTCTTGCGTGGCTTGATCAGCAGCCGTGAATACTTCCGGCAAGGTTTGTTTGAACACGCCGAAATACGCCTGCGCGTGGTGATTGCCTACAAACACATTCGGCATATCCGGTACGCGCCGTTGCTGCACTTGCTCGGCAAAATCGTGGAATAACAGGTATTGCTTGAGCGGGTGATCGAACAACTTTTCTGCGTTCGCAATAGCTTGGCGTAGCAGTTTGGAAAAGGCTTCCTGCGCGTAAGGGTCATCGCGCAAATCCTGCTCGATCATGCGGGTCACGCGGGTTTTGATAATGTCGGTTTCGTTGCGGGTTTTGTCCGCGCTCCAATCTTCAGGGGCTTGCTTTTGCCCCATTTTGTTCACTTCGTAAACGCCTTGTGCGTCTTTGATGTCAACGCCGACCACGTGCTTGTCCAACAGCTTTTTTACCTGCGCGGCGTACTGGTCGTACTGGATGGTTTCGCCTGCGTCTTGTTTTGCCAATTGGCCCAGGCTGGAAAATTGCTTGAGGGTTTCTTTGTAATGGCGGCGGTCAGCATCGCTGAAACTGGTATCGGCAAAGAAGGTGGCAGATTGCAGCGCGACTTTCAGGCAACTGGCGAAGGCGGTCAGGGCTTCGTAGAAGTCTTCGCGCACTTTGAGGTTGGCATCGACCAACTCGTCGCTTTGCTCCACCATTTTCGGCACTAACACTTGCCGCAATTGCTCAATGTCGTGCTTATTCTTAACCCCAGCAAAAATCGCCCACAAGGTTTTGTAAAGTTGCGGCAAACGTTTGTATTCGGTACTCATCTGGCTATACAAACCCGCAATATCATTGATGTCGTAACCGCCTTGGGTACGCGCCGCCAAATCCTGATATTTCTGGAGGGTGGTATCGAGTTCCGCCAGAATGCCGCGATAGTCGATCAGCAAACCGAACTTTTTCAGCGGGTGCAAACGGTTCACCCGCGCAATCGCTTGGATCAGGTTGTGTTGCTTTAACGGCTTGTCGATATACAGCACGGTGTTTTTCGGTTCGTCGAACCCCGTCAGCAGCTTGTCTACCACAATCAGCAGCTTCAACGCCTCGTCTTTGTCGAAACGCTCAATGATGGCTTTGGTGTAGGTTTGTTCGTCGGTTGAACCGATATTGTCTTTCCACCATTTAGTCACGGCGGGCAAGGCGGCTTCATCCACATCGGTATTGCCTTCGCGGGTATCGGGTGGACTCATGACTACGGCGGATTCAAACAACCCGGCTTCGTCGAGGTATTGTTTGTACTTGATGGCGGAGGCTTTGCTGTCGCAAGCTAGTTGCCCTTTCAAGCCGTCGTCGATGTTTTTCACGAAGTGGTTAGCAATGTCGAGCGCAATCAGGCGGATGCGGTCATCCACGCTGTAGATTTCGCCTTTGCGGGCAAACTTGCGTTTCAGGTCGGTTTTTTGTTCAGCGGTCAAGCCTTCAGTAATGCGCTCGAACCAGCTATCAATGGCGCGTTCGTTGACATCCAGATCGGGGATGCGCTCTTCGTACAACAAGGGCGTAACGGTTTGGTCATCCACAGCGCGTTGCATGGTGTAGGCGTGAATGATCTTGCCAAACTTGCCTTCGGTCTTATCGTCTTTCAGCAAGGGCGTGCCAGTAAACGCCACAAACGCGGCTTTGGGCAATGCCTGTTTCATGCGGATGTGGTTTTCGCCGCCTTGGCTACGGTGGCCTTCGTCGATCAGCACAATGATATTCGGGCTGGCATTGCGGCATTCGGGCAGTTTGGTGGCACTGTTAAACTTCTGGATGAGGGAGAACATAATGCGTTCCGTGCCTTTGCCAATCTGTTCGGCAAGGCGTTTGCCGGAGGTTGCCATTGCCGCTTCTTTGTCTTTTTTGCTGGCTAACTCGCCGCCGGAAGTGAAGGTTTTACTGAGTTGGCTTTCCAAATCTACCCGGTCGGTGACAACCAGAATGCGGCAGTGCTTGAGGGAATCGTGCAGGATCAGGGCTTTGCTTAAGAATACCATTGTGAAGGATTTGCCTGAGCCGGTGGTGTGCCAGATAACGCCGCCTTCGCGTCCGCTGTCTGGGCGTTGCGTGTTGATACGCTCAATCAGCCGTTTGATACCGAATACCTGCTGATAACGCGCAACAATTTTGCCAACCTTTTTGTCGAACAGGATGTAAAACCGCACCATTTCCAGCAAGCGTTGCGGCTGTAACAGACTGATCAGCAGGTGATCTTGACCCGTCACTGCCAATTCAGCGGCACTCCAAGCCTGATACCACGCCCAATCTTGGGCAGTGCGGTGGGCAAACAGGAGTTCGGTTTGCAGTGCGGTCAGCGGGCGGTTTTTGATGGCGTGCATTTCCGCAGGGCTGATGTCTTCCTCGCGCCATGCTGACCAGAATTTGGTGGGGGTGGCACAGGTTGCGTAACGGCCTTCTGCGCCATTGATGGAGAGCAATAATTGGCTGTAGGCGAACAGGTGCGGGATTTCGTCGGGGCGTTGGTTGCGCAGGCTTTGTGAAATGCCTTCGTCGATGGTCGGGGCTTTTTTCGCGTAACCATTGGGGCGTTTGGCTTCAATCACCACCAGTGGGATGCCGTTGACGAAACACACGATGTCCGGGCGGCGCGTATCGACACCGCCAGCGCGGGTAATGCTGAATTCTTCGGTAAAGCTGAAATGGTTGTTGGCGGGGTTGTGCCAGTCGATCAGGGCAATGGTCGGGTTGGCTTTTTTGCCGTCGACAAATTCGCTGATGGAAATGCCATACAGCAGATGGTTGTAGAGCTTTTCGTTAGCAGACAGCAAACCTTCGTTGAGGGCGGGGCTGCACACTTCGGCAATCAGGTTATCCAGCGCGTGGCTCGACAGGGCGTATTCACGACCGGCGAAGATAAAACGACGTTTTTGCAATTCGCTACGCAAGATGTCGCGCAACACCACTTGATCGTAGTGACCGTGGCGGGCAATCACGGCCTGTTGCGGAGAGAGGAATGACCAACCCAATTGGCTCAACAGTGCCAAGGCGGGGAGTTTGGCACTGTATTCTTCTTGGAAGCGTGGCAAGGCTGGCATTATTTATCCCCCAAAACTGCGGCGGTGCAGGTCAGAAAAATGTTGCTTGATGCCCGCCGCCTGTTCTGATGTGAAACCGCAAAATTGCTGTAACCAGAACAACAGCATTTGCTCATCTGGCTGGGTATAGTCCCTGCTTTGCTTAGTTTTACGCAATAGACGGTTGATGTAACTGCTGAAATGCAGCATTTCACGGTCGTTATCCGGCACGTACCCGCTGGCATCTACGGTTTCGGTGAACTGTGAAACCACATCGTTGATATGAGCTTGTACGCTGCGATCGGAACGTTGGCACAAGAAAATATCAGCAGCTTGCACCATGAATTCGTTAATGAACATGGCAAACTGCTCTTCCTTCAAGATGCCAGATTGCAACGCAAACCCGAATAGCTGATCCAGCAGGCGGGGTTTGAAGCGGTCAATGAACGCATCGGGATTGCCTTTGGGCATGGCGGTGAGGATAACGCTGAAACGGGTGTTGACTTCCATCGCTATCAGGCAATGTTTGCGCTTGACCGTGATGGCGTGCAGTACCCACTGGAAAGCCAGCGTCGGCTTGCCTTCGTCATTTTGCAGGTATTGACCATCTGCGGCGATGTCTTTGTTAGGCGGTGCGTGTACAAACGATTGCTTCACGCCTTTGCGGGTGACAGTGAAAAACTCGGTGGCGGCTTTGGTGCAGTTAAAAATTAGCATGGTTGGCTCACTGAAGAAGATGTAGATTGCTGAATTCGTGATCGTTTCATGAGATTGCCTGCGTATAACGCTCATACAAACCTTGCAATCCGGCGATGTCTGAATCTTGCGATGCCAGTTCCAAATCGTGGCACTTGGCGCTGGCAAGGTGGAACACATCAAACTTGCGCTTTTCAATATTGCGTTGCTGGTCTGTATTCTCTGCACGGTCAAAGCGGAATAAGTTGGCTGCCAGTTCGGAGACATTGCGATTAACATCCAACTCGGTCAAACCATCCAGTGATTGTTTCAACTGGGCAAAACGTACCTGATCTTGCCAGCCAATGCCGCGCAGCACTTCGTAGCGAATCAATGGGGTGATAATCAGCGTCACCTCCTCATTGCTCAATAAGGCTGCCAAAGTCTGCTTGGCTTTGGTACGTTCGGTTTCGGAAGTTGTGCTACCGTCATCCAAGGCGGCGATCAATAAGTTTGCGTCTAATAAAACCTTGCGCATGGTCATTTAAACCCCTTGCCCATTGATCAGATTCAACAACTGTTGTTTCGCTTGTTGTTGATCAGCGGGAACGAGACTGTCCAGCTTCAGACGATTTAGATCAATATCAAAGGCTTCTTGCAGCACATCAATCAACGAGGTGGTATTGGGTGAAGTAATCGCTTGGGTACGCACCACGCCATCGGTATCGCGTTGCAGGCGATAGGCTTCTCCTGCCTTTAGCTGTGACAGCACGATGGAAGAATGGGTGGTGATGTAAAAGGTGGTATTCGGGAATAAGTGTTTGAGCAAGGGGATGATTTTTGCTTGCCAAGACAGATGCAGGTGGCTTTCGATTTCGTCAATCAGCACGATACCCTTCACCTGTTGCAAGCGGGTTTCATTGGTGAAATAGCCGTAACCGGACACAATCGCCTGTAGCATTTTCAGGATGGAGGCAAAGCCGGTACTCAGATGGGAAAGCTCACGCGGCTGACCATCAATTTTCAGATTGACCCGACCATCACCGCTGATTTGCATGTATTTGGGGTCGATGCGGCTGTCGATTTTGTTTAGCAACTCCAGTACTACACGGATTTCGATGTCGCGGTTATCTTCCTGCTTTTGGTAAGGGTTAGCGGATTGGGCTAGGGTGACAAACCATTCTTCAATGCCCGTATCCATATTCAGGCTGGTGAAATTGTTGTTCATGCCTTGAATCAAACGCTGGAAATAGGCATTACGGCGTTGTTCTAGCGTCCCAATAGCTTGGGCAGGTTTGTTGTCGTGTTGAATAAATCCCCGGTTTTGGGAAGCAAGAAACACAATCGGTAGGTTGTGCGTAGCAAGAGAACTTTTTTGCATCTGTAAAACATGTGATGCTTGTTTTGCAGTACTCTGAGCGGTTAAAGACAAAACACTGTCGGCTATCAATCCTTTGAAACACCAATTAATACCTAGAGCTTGGGTTTTTTTTATAAATTCATCATTAGTTGCCAACAAAATCTGAAACAATGCTTCTAGCGTCTTGGTTTTACCAACACCATTCGCCCCTATCAGGGTATAAACCCGCTGGTTTTCCTGTAAGTTCAACTCGACGCTGCCTACGCCTTTGAGTCCTTCGATTTTAATCGGGTATGTCAACATACGTATTTCCTCATACTTTCACCCGCCGTTTTCCCGTCAACAACTGCTGCATCAGGGCTTTCTTCTCCTGCTTCAAACCCTCAAGTTTTTGCTGCAAAACCGATAGTGTTGAATCACAGTTATTTAAAAATTCTGCAATTTTTTCCTGTTCTTCATACTCTGGATAATAGATCAATAACCCAGCAACATCAGAGGAATTAATTGCGGGATAGTTTGTTCCAACAACCAATGCATTTATTTGTCCCGTGATATGAGCACCAAATAAGTAATGATATAAGTAACTACCACAAACACCTTTTTTCGGTGAAAGCACAGAAAATCCTGTAGAAGCTATACAGTCAGAATACTCTTTAGTAATTTTGACAAAGCCTTGGAGATTAGGACGTACTGTTGCAAGAAGAATGTCACCTTCAGATACAATGCGCCTAGCTCGACTTGGTGCATTATGAAATTTGTGACACTCTATGTTATCTGCTATTCGTCCAGCGTTTACGTCTGATAATGAAATATATTGAAACTCAAAATCTGTAGGCGTTTTATTCCCTAAACTTTTAGCGTCAATTTTGGCAAGATCAGAGAGATATGAACGTTTGAACTCGCCCCCAAACCCCTGCAACCGCTTCTTCCCAGTCAGCAATTGCTGCATCAGGGCTTTTTTCTGCTGCTGGCTGTTGGCAAGAAGTTGTTCGGTGGTGGTGATGGCTTTGTCCCAAGTGGAGAGGATTTGGGCGATTTTCTTTTGTTCGGGGAGTGGGGGAATAAGAACTGGTAGATCCTGAACTTGTTTTGCCGATAAGTTTGCTTGCTTTGTGCCCCCCGGAAATGAGTACAGCTTAGACAACAGAATCTCACTCCTGAGAAGATTTAATAGATATTCTGAATTTGACTCTTTCTTAGGAACGAATTTCATAACACGTTGGTTTAGTAATGATTCTGGTGCACTATCTGGTATTTGAACGGTGAAGCCATAGTCACGCTTGCCCATCGTGCCAGTCATAGACATAACAAGATCACCTGATCTGACTATGAATCTTGCATATGTATCTTTGTAAGTTTTTGGCAAATATACTGTATCTCGTCTTAAATCCAATGTATTTTGATAGAGATTTCCCATCCTCAACAATGGAACACCATCGGAAACAAAATCTGTACTTTTAAATGCGTAGCCCATCACCGTGTCAGCCAAATCTTTTATTATTCCGATCCTCCACTCCTCAGACAGCATAAATCCCCCTGCTTTCTTCGATTTGCCATCCCACCAATCCCCGTTCACACTCCAACTCGCGTTTGAGTTCTGCTTCCGTTGGCAGATAGGGCAGGTATTTGGAAGCGAACAATTGCTGGCTATCAGTGAGAACCGAATACTTAACCACTACTTCGCTTTTCTGGCTGCACAATACCAGCCCAATCGTCGGGTTATCCTCCTCCTCCTTGTGGTGCTGGTCATAGATGTGAATGTAGGTATCCATTTTCTCCACATCCTGATGCGTAAGTTTGCCCAGCTTGAGATTAATCAGCAGAAAGCATCTGAGTTTGATGTTGTAAAACACCAGATCAATGTAGAAATTCCGATCTTCGATACGGATGCGTTGCTTGCGCCCCACAAATGCAAATCCCTTGCCCGATTCCAACAGGAACTGTTGCAGGTTGCTGATGATGTCATGTTTTCGGGAGATTGGTTTCATAGCTCGAATACCGGGTGAATATTGACCATTTTCGTGACGTCACGAAAATGGTTTGCACGCCTAATTATGGCAGATTCGCCGTAGTTACAATCTGGGCTGTAGATGTTTTCCCATCTACCCAAACATGCCGCTACATTTCTATTTTGAGTCATACCCCAACTCCTCCAAATACCCCGCCATCTCCGTTTCCAACGCCGCCAACTGCTGTTGCAGTTGCAACCGCTCGCGCCGTACCGCTATCAAATCAATGGTTTCCTCTTCCTCAAAGGTATCGACGTAGCGCGGAATATTGAGGTTGTAGTCGTTCTCGCGGATTTCAGCAAGGCTGGCGAGGTAGGCGTATTTCTCCACGCTTTTCCCGGTCTGGTACGTCTCCAGCACTTTGCGGATATTCTCCGCCGTCAGCAAGTTCTGGTTCTTGCCCGCCTTGCACTCGCGGCTGGCATCAATGAACAACACACTGGTATCGTGCTTATCCTTGCGAAACAGCAGGATCGCCGCCGGAATGCCCGTACCGTAAAACAGCTTTTCCGGCAAACCAATCACCGCATCCAGCAAGTTTTCCTCAATCAGCTTCTGGCGGATTTGCCCCTCGGATGAACCCCGGAACAATACCCCATGCGGCACAACCACGCCCATGCGCCCGGTATCCGGCTTCAGCGTTTCGATCATGTGCAGGATGAAGGCATAGTCGCCCTTGGTTTTGGGCGGAATGCCACGCCGGAAACGGCTGAATTTGTCATTTTCCGCATCGTCATGCCCCCATTTGTCCAATGAAAACGGCGGGTTGGCAGTCACGATGTCAAACAGCATCAGGTTGCCGTTTTTATCCAGCAATTTGGGGTTGCGGATAGTGTCGCCCCATTCAATCTTGTGGTTATCTTCGCCATGCAGGAACATATTCATCTTCGCCAGCGACCAAGTAGAACCAATCGCCTCCTGCCCGTACAGCGCGTATTGCCTGCTGCCGAAGTTGGCGACGATCTTGCGCCCACACTTCATCAGCAACGACCCCGAACCACACGCCGGGTCACAAATGCTGTCGCCCGGTTGCGGCTCAAGCAATTCCGCCATTAAATCGGACACTTCCGGCGGGGTATAAAACTCACCCGCCTTTTGCCCACCGCTGGCAGCAAAGTTTTTGATCATGTACTCGTAGGCGTTGCCAATCACATCCAGCGTCCCCACGCGGCTGGGTTTGAGGTTGAGTTCCGGCTTGGCAAAATCTTCCAGCAAGTGGCGCAAGATGGTGTTTTTCTGCTTTTCCTCGCCCAGCTTGTCGGTGTTAAACGAAATGTCTTGGAACACACTTTTGCCTGCATCCTTGAGTTTCGTGCCGTTGGCTTCCTCAATCGCGTGCAGGGCTTGGTCAATGCGCTCACCGTTACCCGGTTCGTGACGACGCTCATACAAAGCGTAAAAACTGGCGATAGGCGGCAGCACAAAGCGTTCGCTTTTCATCATTTCGGTAATCAGTTCCGGCTCATCGCCGTACTCCGCCTGATAGCGTTCGTAATGACCCTGCCACACATCTGAGATGTACTTGAGGAACAGCATGGTGAGGATGAAATCTTTGTACGTGTCGGCACTGATCGTACCGCGAAAGGTATCGCAGGCTGCCCACAGGGCTTTGTTGATGCTGTCTTGGCTGATGGTGTCGTTCATGCGCTTATTGATCCTTTTTGCCTAATGCTTTTGTACCAGTTTCCAATTGTTTAATCGCCTTCTCTGGCGTAGGCAGGTTTTCTGGCATTGTTCCACCCAGTTCTTCAATGGTTTGCCTGACTTTCCGACCCACTGCAAAATGGGTTTGGTTAGCCTGATGCTTGCCTTGCACATTATCACGCTTTAATTTTTCTTCTGTTTGCGTGGCTCGGAATAGGTTCGCTGCTAGTTCGGTTGACCCCATGTGATCGAGGATTTTTTGGCTTTTCTTCAGCCCTTTGCGGGCATGAATACCTTTTTGATCAAGCCCACCGTACAGCCCTTTGTAACCGTGATTCTGAAAAATGGCGAAGTCCAAGTTGGTTGCCACACCCGCCTGTTGGGCTGCTTCAACCAATTGCTTATTGTGTTCCCGGAGTTCGTTGCGTAAAAACAGGCGTTTTTCATCCTCCTTAAGCTGTTTGAATGCGTCATCGTCCGCCAGCTCTTGCCGCCGTGTTTGCACCGCAAAGTACGTCTGTCCTGCGGCGATGACAGGCTTGGATGGATCGCCATTTTGTACCACCAGATAGCAGGCATAACGGGACAACTTCACGTCATCGAGCTTGCGTTGCGCTCCTGACCCAATTTTAACCATTGCGAGGATGTCCTCGAAATGGTCATTGATGGCATGTCCACTATTCAGGCACGCTTCTTGGGCTTTGCTGAGAACTGGCAGAAAGTGACGATATTCTGAGTATCCAATCAACTTTGAAAGTTCACGGGCAGACCAGTATTCAATACCGTTGTTATCTAGGTGTTTACACTGTTCAAACAGTTGATGTTCCTTGTCCATAATTAAACGTCCTTAGTGATGTAACAAGTCATTGGCAATGGCATTCATCAATCGCTCACCATTGTGCAGTAGTTGCTCAGCCAGTTCCCGTTCCTGCTTCAAAGTGTTGGCAAAGCCAATAATGGCATGTTGTTTGCTCAGCGAAGGTGCAACGATAGGGGTATTTTCCAACACACTGCGGCGGATGCTTTTGGTCACACTGCCTTCGGCTTCACGCTGGAAATACTGCTGGCTGGGGTATTGATTGAGCCACCATGCTAGAAATGCAGGTAACACGCTGGGTGTTGTCAGACGTAATACATAAAAGTGAGGGGCTACCACTGCTTGGTAGTTCGCAACCGCCGCATCGACTAACACGGCATAGTTTTTCGTACCGCGTGCTACAAACAAAATATCATTTTCTGATAAAAAATCTGCTGAGCGTTGGCTGGGTAGCTCTGTGCAAATACAAGCTGACCACTCAATAGCTTGATCGACAAAGGTATCTTTCATTTGCACCACCCGCACTGCTGCGCTGGGTATTGCCGTGATTGCCCCGCGAAACGGATAACCTGCTTTGGCTGACACAATGTCCTTGAGCAACATTTTCTACATCCTCAATGGTGACGTAGACACAATAACAAGCCAAAACAGGAATGGCAACGTGCTTTTTTTGCGTAAATAGCAATGATGCAATAAGTGGATGGTAGACAATGATTCTGTCCACCATCCACAAAGGAAGGGATCAGAACAGGAAGTAACGCTGCGCCAACGGCAATTCAATCGCCGGTTCACACACCAGCAATTCACCATCCGCCCGCACCTGATAGGTTTGCGAATCGACTTCAATCACCGGCTGGTAGTCGTTGTGAATCATGCTGGCTTTGCTGATGGTACGGCAGTTTTTCACCACCCCAATCAGGCTTTGCAGCCCCAATTGCTGATGCACGCCTGCGTTGTAGCCTGCTTGCGAGAGGAAGGTCATGGTGGTGGCGTGCTTGGCTTTGCCGAATGCGCCGAACATGGGGCGGTAATGCACGGGTTGCGGGGTGGGAATTGACGCATTCGGGTCGCCCATCGGTGCGGCGATGATCATGCCACCTTTGATGATCAAGCTCGGTTTTGCGCCGAAAAACGCCGGTTTCCACAGCACTAAATCCGCGAGTTTGCCGACTTCGACCGAACCAACTTCGTGGGAAATACCGTGGGTAATCGCAGGGTTGATGGTGTATTTCGCGATGTAACGTTTGGCGCGGAAGTTGTCTTGTGTGGCGGGATCAGTGCCGAGACTGCCACGTTGCACTTTCATTTTGTGCGCGGTTTGCCAAGTGCGGATGATGACTTCGCCGACCCGTCCCATCGCTTGCGAGTCCGACGAAATCATCGAGAATGCGCCCAAGTCGTGCAAAATATCTTCAGCAGCAATGGTTTCGCGGCGAATGCGGCTTTCGGCAAATGCCACGTCTTCCGCAATCGCGGGCGAGAGGTGATGGCAGACCATCAGCATGTCGAGGTGCTCGTCCACCGTATTGATGGTGTAAGGCCGGGTTGGATTGGTGGAGGATGGCAGGATATTGGCTTGCCCACACGCTTTGATAATGTCGGGGGCATGTCCGCCGCCTGCGCCTTCGGTGTGGTAGGTGTGAATCACGCGCCCTTTCATGGCGGCAAGCGTGTCTTCGAGGAAGCCAGATTCATTCAGCGTGTCGGTGTGGATGGCGACTTGCACATCCATTTCATCCGCCACCGTCAGGCAGTTGTCGATGGCGGCGGGGGTTGTGCCCCAGTCTTCATGCAATTTCAAGCCGATTGCGCCAGCAGCGATTTGTTCGCGCAAGGGTTCGGGCAGGCTGACATTGCCTTTGCCCAAGAAACCGAGGTTCATCGGCAAGCTGTCGGCGGCTTCCAACATGCGGTGCAAATTCCAGATGCCGGGGGTGCAAGTGGTGGCATTCGTACCCGTCGCAGGCCCTGTGCCGCCGCCGAGCATGGTGGTCACGCCGGACATTAAGGCTTCGTCGATTTGCTGCGGGCAAATGAAGTGGATGTGCGAATCAATTCCGCCAGCGGTGAGGATGTGACCTTCGCCTGCAATCGCTTCCGTGCCTGCGCCGACCAGAATGTTCACGCCCGCTTGGGTATCGGGGTTGCCTGCTTTGCCGATGCCGACAATGCGCCCGTGTTTGATGCCGATGTCGGATTTGACGATGCCCCAATGGTCGAGGATCAGCGCGTTGGTAATCACCACGTCCACGACTTCGGCATCGTTGCGCTGGCATTGCCCCATGCCGTCGCGGATGACTTTGCCGCCGCCGAATTTGACTTCATCGCCGTACACGGTGTGGTCGTGTTCGACTTCGATAATGAGTGCGGTGTCGCCCAAACGCACGCGGTCGCCAGTAGTTGCGCCGTACATTTCGGCATAGGCTTGTCGGCTGATTTTCATGCTAATTTCCCCATGATTTTGCCTTGGAAACCGTAGACTTCGCGTGTGCCAGCCAGTGCTACCAACTCGACTTCGCGGGTTTGTCCCGGCTCGAACCTCACGGCAGTTCCGGCGGGAATATTGAGGCGGAAACCGCGTGCCTGATCGCGCTCAAAGGCGAGAGCGTTGTTGGTTTCAAAGAAATGGTAGTGCGAACCGACCTGAATCGGGCGGTCGCCAGTATTGGCAACGGTGAGGGTGACGGTTTCGCGCCCTGCGTTGAGTTCGATGTCGCCAGCGGCGGGGAAAAGTTGTCCGGGAATCATGGGGTACTCCTTACACAATCGGGTCATGCACGGTGACGAGTTTCGTGCCATCGGGGAAGGTGGCTTCCACCTGCACGTCGTGAATCATTTCGGCGATACCGTCCATTACGTCGTCACGGGTCAGCAGGGTACGCCCGTAATCCATCATTTCGGCGACGGAACGCCCATCGCGTGCGCCTTCCATAATCGCGCAACTGATGTAGGCAATCGCTTCAGGGTAGTTGAGTTTTAAGCCACGCGCTTTGCGGCGTTCGGCGAGTAATCCGGCGGTGAATAGCAAGAGCTTGTCTTTTTCGCGGGGGGTGAGTTCCATTGTATTGTTCCTCCTAAGTATTCCAGATGCGCGGCGGTGTGGCGGGGCGTCCCGTAACTAGCGGGCGAATGATCTGCCACAGATGCCGGAATAAGCGATGCGCTTGCGCGGTGCTATTGCCGAGATAACGCACTACCAGCACTCCATTGAGCAGCGTTACGCCAGCACTGCCATTGGCAATGTCTTGGCAATGCGGGCGCACGGCTTCGAGTAGCGCAGGCGTGGCGGGGGTAGCCAACAGCGTTGCCATGACGGGTTGTCCACGCAATCCGGCGGCGGTGTGCAAATCGGCTTCGCTGGCAATCAGCAAGCGATCGAGCAATAGCGGTTTGCCAGCGCGGTAAACGGCGGTTTTGAACAAGGTCTTGCCGTGGGTGAATTGTTCGCCAATGGTTGGCAGTCCGAGGCAGTGGATTTCCCAGCCGATGTATTGCGCCGCTGCATCCAGATGAATCGTGCTGTGCAAGGCAGTATTTGCGCCGGGGAAAAAGATGTTTTCCTGCGGCAACCATTCCAGACAGCCGTCCGTGACATGAAAATGTTGGTGTTGTTGCGCTTGTAGTCCGGCGCTGCGGTAAAACTTGGTTGCACAGGGTGTTGTCAGCAAGGCATGGGCAGCGGAGTCAACCTGAAAGCGCATTTGCAAGCAATCACCGCCCACCACACCGCCGGGCGGATGCAGCACGTAGGCGTGGCAAACCTCGCCTTCGGGGTAGAAGGGGCGTTGCACGGCTAAAGGGCCGCGCTGTTGGCGGGTTGCCAGCACGGTTTTGGTGCTACGCTGCTCGAAACCGAGGCGTAATTCCGCTTGCCAGCCTTGGGTCGTGGCGGCTTCAGCCACGCTTGCGCAGGACGGCACGCTTGGCAATGAAACGTTTCGCACCCCAAACCAGCAGCCATACCGCGATGACCACAGGCAGTGCCATCAAGGTGTGGGCGGCGAAATGCGCCATGTCGTTGTGGGTTTCAGCGTGATGGGCGATGCCATCGTGGGCAGTGGCGATGCCGGTCATCATGATGAGGAAACTGGTTATGAACCCAGTGGCTATTTTCAACATAAGGGGTTGCTCCTAAGAATATTGTGAGTAACAGGCAAATTTCGTACCAGCATCAACCGCCATGTTTTGCGACCAGTCGGCGGGCGGCTTGCTGGTGTTCGTGCATCAGAGCGCGAACATCCACATTGGGCAATTGCCCATCCACCACCTTCCACTGCCCCGCGACCATCACGCGATCGGCTTTGTGTGCGCCACACAATAACAGTGCCGCCACCGGATCATGATGCCCCGAAAAGCGCAATTCATCCAGCTTAAACAGTGCCAAGTCCGCCTGTTTGCCGACCGCAATTTCGCCAATATCGCTACGCCCCAATACCCGCGCCGAACCTTGCGTTGCCCAACGCAGCGCATCGTAATGCGTAACGTTCGCCGCCCCGTAGCGCAACCGCTGAATATACATCGCTTGGCGCACTTCGCTAATCAGGTTGGAATGGTCATTGGAAGCTGAACCATCCACCCCAATGCCCACCGGACTTCCTGCCGCTTCCAGTTCACGAATCCGGCAAATCCCCGATGCCAGCATCATATTGGAATTGGGGCAATGGCACACACCAACCCCCGCCGCACCCAAACGGCGGATTTCATCGTCATCGAAATGAATACCGTGCGCCAGCCAGGTTTGCGCCCCCAACCAGCCGACGCTTTCCAGATAATCCACGGTGCGCATTCCGAACATTTTCAGGCAAAACGCCTCCTCATCCAGCGTTTCTGCCAAATGGGTGTGCAAGCGCACGTGATGTTGCCCCGCCAGTTCCGCACTGGCCTTCATCAAATCGGTGGTGACGGAAAACGGTGAACACGGCGCAAGCGCGAGTTGCACCATCGCGCCTTCGCTGGGGTCGTGGTAGGCGCTGATCAAGCGGGCGCTGTCATCCATAATCGCCGTTTCGGTTTGCACGGTGCTTTGCGGGGGCAAGCCACCTTGATCCTTGCCCAGACTCATTGAGCCACGGGTCAATGTTACCCGCGTGCCTACCTGTGCGGCGGCTGCCACTTGCACATCAATCGCGTGTTCCATGCCTGCGGGGAACAGGTAATGGTGGTCTGCGGCAGTGGTACAGCCCGACAACAGCAATTCGCTTAACGCCAAGCGTGTTGCCACCTCCAACATCTCCGGTTCAAGCCCTGCCCACACCGGATACAGTGATACCAGCCACGGAAATAACTCCTGATTCAACGCGCCCGGATACGCACGGGTCAGGGTTTGGTAAAAGTGGTGATGGGTATTGATCAGCCCCGGCAAGACCACGTGTTCACTGGCATCGAAGACCTGTTCCACCGCTGTCTGTGGTTGCTGACCCGAAGCAACCAACTCAACCAAGCGGTTGCCTTGCACCACCACGCCACCACCCGCGTCTTGCCCACTTAAAGTGAACATTGCCAACGGGTTCTTAATCCACAACCTTGCTTGGTCACTCATGCCGCGTAACTCCTTAAAAAATATGGCAAGCATTTTGCATAGAAAAACCTGACCAAGTAGACAACTTTTTCACAAGCCCTGTCAATTTAAGGAGCTACGTTTTATGAGTACATCGGTTCACCCTGTTGATGAAATACTCCCCGTCGGCAAAATGGCAACATTGGGACTTCAGCACGTCCTGATTATGTATGCGGGCGCGGTCGCCGTGCCGCTGATTATCGGGCGGGCGCTGCAACTCAGCCCGGAACAAATTTCCATGCTGATTTCGGCTGACTTGTTCGTGTGTGGCATTGTTACCCTGATCCAATCGTTTGGGATGACGCAATGGTTTGGCGTTCAGCTTCCGGTGATGATGGGCGTAACCTTCGCAGCGGTTGCACCGATTGTGAGCATGGCAAAAGCCACACCGGGCGTTGAAGGTGCGCAACTCATCTTCGGTGCGGTGATTGGTGCAGGGCTGATTTCAATAGTGATTGCGCCCATTGTCAGCCGTATGTTGCGGTTTTTCCCGCCAGTCGTCACGGGTACGATCATTGCGGTGATCGGCATTACCCTGATGCGGATTGGCATCAACTGGATTTTCGGCAACCCCGTGGGGCCTACCGCGCCGATGATTATTAGCCCTGAACACGCGCAATGGCTGGAAGCCGTCAAAGCCGCCACTGATACAGGGGCAAGTATTCCCGCCCCGCCTGCCAGTATCGCGTTGGCTTCCACCGTACCGAATCCCAAATACGCCACGTTGACCAATGTGGGCATTGCCGCTGTGGTGCTCGCCTCTATCTTGCTGATTTCGCGCTTTGCCAAAGGCTTTTTGTCGAATATTGCGGTACTGATCGGCATTCTGGTCGGCGGAGTAATTACCGCCGCGTTGGGAATGATGACGTTTGAAAAAGTTGCCAATGCCAGTTGGTTTGGCTTGGTCATGCCCTTCCAGTTCGGAATGCCGGTATTTGACCCGCTGCTGATTCTGACCATGACGCTGGTGATGATTGTGGTGATGATTGAATCCACCGGGATGTTTTTGGCGTTAGGGGAAATGACGAAACGTCCTGTTGATCAAGCCCGCTTGTCACGCGGCTTGCGTACCGATGGTTTGGGGACATTGATTGGCGGGATTTTCAATACCTTCCCTTACACCAGCTTTTCGCAAAACGTGGGGTTGGTCGCTGTCACCGGCATCCGCAGCCGCTACGTGTGTGTGGCTGGCGGTATTATTTTGGTGGTGCTGGGCTTGTTGCCGAAAATGGCGGCATTGGTGGAATCGTTACCAACCGTGGTATTGGGTGGCGCAGGTCTGGTTATGTTCGGCATGGTGGCGGCAACGGGTATCCGCATCCTCTCGCAGGTCGATTTCAAGACCAACCGCAATAACGCCATGATCGTAGCCATTTCCATCGGCATGGGCATGATTCCGCTGATTGCACCCAACTTCAAACAGTGGATGCCACACGGGATTCATTCCCTGATCGAATCCGGCATTTTGCTGGCATCGTTTAGTGCCGTCTTGCTGAACCTGTTCTTCAACGGGGTAAGCAACGATACCAGCGCGGCAGTACGGGCGAGTGCGGAGGCAGAAACGCATTAAATCAACTCTTACTCCCTTCACCCCTCGCGGGGGAAGGGTCGGGGATGGGGGGGAAGGTTATGTAAACCTCCTCCACAAACCGATACTCATCGCAATTCCCCCCATACCCACCACTGCGGTCGATACACAGAAAATCGCGCACCTCATCCAAACTAAACTGGTAGTGATGCCAAACCCCGCGATGGTAATTGACCCCCTGATCCGCACCGACGGCAAACAGCCGCAACTGTTCCAGCAACGGTTGCTCACCGGGCGGCGCAACCAACACCAGAAACGGTTTACGCTGCATGGAAAGAAACGCCTGACTGCTGTGCGGATGGCGTTCCATCACCTCCACTTTCAGCGGAAACTGTGCCGGTTGCGAACGGAAAATACTCACGGTGGGTTTGCCACCATTTTCCAGCACATCCAATTGCGCCAGATCGTGGTAACGCTCAGTACGCCCGTAATTGATGGCGTAATGCGTGCGCTCATCACCCACCTCAATCACATCACCAAACGGCGCAAACGCTGCCGCTGTCAACGGTTCTGGTATCAGGATCATTCCACCCTCCGCACCTTGCCAAATGCCCGCAAACGGCTTACCCCGCCATCGGGGTAAATATTCAAACGCAAATGCGACACCGGCCCAATCTGCTGCAATTGCTCGATAAAAGTAAACTCGGTATCCGCCGCCATGCGCTGGGGAGGCAGGATTTGATCCCAATAAAGGCTTTGCGTGGCAATACTGTCTTCGTTACCACCTTGATAGAGCGTGCCGCACACCGAACATTCATACGGATAATTGCCTTTGAAATGCGCGGTATCAATCACCAGCCGGGTAATTTGCCCCACATACGCCAAGCGCAAAATGATCCAATCAAATCCCGGTTCGCGGCGGCGGCGGGTTTCCCAGCCATCGCCCATATTCACGCCTTTGCCGGGCGCAATCAGGTTGCTGATATGCCCAAAGTGCATGTCGCTGGCACACAACGCCCGCCCACCGTTGAGCATCGCCGCGAGATCAATCTCTCCATCCAGCTCATCAGCATGGAGTTCGCGGCGCACTTGCCCGTAGACCCGTAACCGCGCAATGCCGCCATCGGGATAAATATTCAGGCGCAAATAATTCCACACCTCACGCGAACCGATTTCAAACGTATTGTGCGTATTGCCCTGCAACGCCCGCGAATGCAGCAAGGGAAACCAGCGGGTCTTTTCATCCGGCGGGGTTTTGCTGTAACAGGCTTCAATGCTGGCAGAAGGTGCAAAATTGCCGGTGAAATGGGCGGTATCCAAATCCACCCCGTAAATCACGCCGGAGCAGATTTTGATAATCGCGTAGTCGTAACCGTCACCGCGTTTGCGGCGGGTTTCCCAACCATCCATCCACTTGCCGTTGTCATCGTACTTGCCCGGAATAAACACCGGCTCTTCTGGCTGGATCAAGCGTTCCAGTGGTGCAAAAAATTCATCGGTAGCATAGACGGCTTGCGCCCCCAAACGCGGTTGGGCAAGGTCAATCCAATAATTTTGTAGCGTTTTCAATAAATCAGTCATGGCTTACTCAATCAGGTCAGCAATACGGAAGGCGGCAATGCGGTTGATTTGTTCCAGCGCGGTAGCGAATTCTAGCTCCGGCGTATTATCAATCCGCTGTTCAAAACCGCTGAGAATCTGGTGTTTGGTGGCGTTTTTCACTGCCATAATGAACGGAAACCCAAAGCGGGTTTGGTAGCGTGTATTCAGTTCGGTGAAACGGGCAAATTCTTCTGCCGTCAATTGCCCCAAGCCTGCACCCGCCTGTTCGCGGGTAGATTCCGCCGTCAGTTCGCCACGTAACGCCGCTTTGCCTGCAAGATCAGGATGCGCCCGAATCAACGCCAATTGCGCCGCCTGATCAGCTTGCGCCAATACGGTTTGCAGGGTTTGCAAAAGCGCATCCACATCCGCAAACGGCAAGTAAGTAAAGCTGCGTTCTGCCATCCACGGAGAATGCTCGTACACCCCGCCAAGCAGCGCCACAAATGCCGCCTGATCCAGTTGATTCAATGCACTAAGGGATGTTTTCATGGGGCTGGGTGCTCCTTGATCCAGTGTTGAGCAATGTCGATACGACGGCAGAACCACACATCCTGATGTTGCTGGGCGTATTCGACAAAACGTTGCAGGGCGCGGAAACGTCCGGGGCGACCAATCAAGCGGCAATGCAGCCCAATCGACAGCATCTTCGGCGTTTCCAGCCCTTCGGCGTACAACACATCGAACGCATCTTTGAGGTACTGCAAAAACTGTTCGCCGCTGTTAAAGCCTTGCGGGGACGCAAAGCGCATGTCGTTGGTATCCAACGTGTAAGGCACGACCAAATGATCCTTGTCACCAACCTTTGTCCAAAACGGCAAATCATCGCTGTAATCATCCGCGTCGTAGAGAAAGCCGCCTTGCTCCAGCAATAACTCGCGAGTATGTGGGCTATTGCGCCCGGTGTACCAGCCTTTGGGTTTCTCGCCGGTCATGCGCTCGATAATCGCAATGGCGCGTTGCATGTGTTCGCGTTCCAGTGCTTTATCCACGAATTGGTAGTCAATCCAACGCCAGCCGTGGCTGCAAATTTCATAGCCATTTTCCAACATTGCCTCGACAGCGCGGGGGTTGCGTTCCAAAGCCATTGCCACGCCGAAAATGGTCAGCGGAATGCCACGTTCCCGAAAATAACGAATAATGCGCCAGAAACCAGCACGGCTACCGTATTCGTAAATGGATTCCATGCTGGGGTGGCGTACCCCTTCGTAAGGTCGCGCCCCGACGATTTCAGACAGGAAGGCTTCGGAGGCAGCATCACCGTGCAGCACACAGTTTTCGCCGCCTTCTTCGTAATTCAGCACAAATTGCACCGCGATACGCGCACTGCCCGGCCAGTTGGCGTGCGGTACATGATCGGCGTAACCGACCAAATCGCGGGGATAGGCTGTTTGTTCAAGCATGGTGAATACTCATGGTTGAACCTGACGCGCCCATTGCACCAGCAACTGGCGTTCGTCTTCGGTCATGCCGGTGGTATTGCCCAACGGCATAATGCGCGATGAAACCTGCGTGGCAATTTGAGTAGCTTGGCTACGCGCTTGCGCCTCGGTTTCCAGCATCACGCCTTTGGGTGCGCTGGTAAACGCGGTGCTGGTGGGTTGTGCCGCATGGCAACTGATGCAGTGCTGTTGCAGCAAGCCTTGCACTTGATTGAACTGAATTTCGCCCGCCGCCTTTTGCGACAACGCCGGATAACTGGCAACTAACGCCGTGCCAATAAACACGACAAACGCCACCACCAACATCCAGCCCGCTTTGAAATTGCCTTGCTTGTCACGCACATTGAAATAATGGCGCACCAATACCCCAACGGCGAACAACGCAATCAGAATCAGCCAGTTCCAGTCACCGCCAAACGTCGCCGGGTAATGGTTACTGAACATGCAAAACAGCACCGGCAAGGTCAGGTAATTATTGTGCAAGGAACGTTGCCCCGCATCATTGGCAAGCTGTTTATTCTGCGGTTGCCCTGCCAAGGTCGCCTGCACCAATTGCCGCTGGGCGGGCATAATGACGAAAAACACATTGCCGCTCATCCAAGTCGCCAACATTGCGCCAACATGCAGAAATGCGCCACGCCCGCTGAATACCTGCGTCAGCACAATTGTCATGACGATAATGAATACCGCCGTCAATACCACGCTGCGGGTTTGGTTACTGCGCCCAAACGCTGAATTCCACAAACCGTGATACACCAACCAGCTACCCGCCAAGGTTGCCAGACTGATCGCAATCGCCTGCCACGCGGTCAGCGCCATGACCGCCGGATCAATCAAATAGGCTTCCGCGCCAAAATAATAAACGATGACCAGCATCACGAAACCGCTGATCCACGTCCAATACGATTCCCACTTGAACCAGTGCAGCGGTTCGGGCAGTTGACCCGGCTCGATATTGCGTTTTTCCACATTGAAAAAGCCCCCCGCATGGAGCGCCCACAATTGCCCCGACACTTTCGGGTCATCCGACGTTAGCAGATGGTTGAGCAACCAGTTGAAGTAAAACGATGCGCCGATCCACGCAATGCCGGTGATAATGTGTATCCAGCGAAATGCCAAACCTAACCATTCCAGAATAAGGGATTCCATCAGCCAAGACTCCTTAACGGCTAACTGCCGCGATAGGTGGAATAACTCCAAGGGGAGACGAGTAGCGGGACGTGATAGTGGGCGCGGGTATCGGCAATCCCGAATCGCAGGGTAATCACATCCAGAAACGGCGGGTTATCCAACGGCGTATGGCGCTGCTGGAAATAGTCAGCGGTGTGGAAGACCAACTCCCAAATGCCAGTTTGCATCTCATCCGCACGCAGCAAAGGGCTATCGCAACGCCCATCAGCATTGGTAAACGCCTGTTTCATCAGAATACGGGCAGCGTTTTCTGGGCAGGCATACAGCGCCAGTTTCACCCCCGCAGCGGGGCAACCATTGGCGGTATCCAGAACATGTGTGGTTAATCCGGTCATCTTGGTGATTCATTTCCTTGGTAGGGGTGAAACGGTTGTACGCCGCAACCGTTGAGGATTACGTGCAACAAGGTTTGGGTTGCCCGCTCGTAGTCTGCGGCTTGCAGCGGTTGACCGGGTTTGCCCAGTGCCGCACTGATCTGGCAAGCGAAATCGGCGTAATGCTGGGTGGATGACCACAGCAGGAAAATCACATGCGCCGGGTCGAGCCGATCCATCTTGCCTTGCGCCATCCATGCCTCAAATACCGCCGTCCTGCCCTTGAACCATTCCAGATAACCTGTCCTGAAATATTCCTGCAAGTAAGGTGCGCCGCTCATAATTTCGATACCAAAAATGCGCGAGGCTTGCGGGTGTGCTTGTGCCAGCCGCATTTTAGCGCGGATATAGGCTTCCAGTTCCACCGCCGGATCGCCTGCTGCATCCAAACTCACCAGCAGCTTGTCCCACATATCCAAGATGTGTGCCAACACCGCCACGTACAGCCGCAATTTGGAACCAAAGTAGTAATGGATATTGGCTTTGGGCAACCCGGCATGGTCAGCAATGCTTTGCATACTCGCGCCTTTGTAGCCGTGGCGGGCGAATTCGGCTTCGGCGGCGGCAATGATTTTGCATTCATTGTCTTTGCGAATACGCCCTGCCAGGCCGTTGGGGGTGTGTGAGTCAAGCTCAATAAACATGGAACGCTAACCTTTTTGCCAAGTCGCCATGCACCATGACGATTATGTTACGCACTAATCAAGCGCATTATTTTACAGGGAGTTGCTAGACGATAACGTAAAAACTTACCCAATCTAAGACATATCTAAGGTTATCGGGGAATATTGCACGCTCATGCAAACAGTTGGCGCGATTATTGCTTTTTCATCAAAAGCTGTCCAGTTGGTCAGGTTTTGATGAATAGCAACGAGGTGAAATTTTATGCCAAACAAAGCGTTTTTCAGCGTCGTGGTGACGTGTGGTGTGCTGGCTTCTCCAGCAGTGCTGGCGGAACAATTATGGAGCGATGCCAGCCTGACCTACATTAACGGTCAAAATTACAAAGTCGGCGATGATAAGCGTCAAGTCATGACCTTTGAACACGCCAGTGGTCATAACTGGGGCGACACTTTTTTCTTCGCCGATCATTTGCGTTCCGAAAACGGCACGAAAGAAACCTATTTTGAACTCGCCCCGCGTGTCAGCTTAAGCTACTTGACCGGCAAAGAACTGAAAAAAGGCATTGTCAAGGACGTGTATTTGGCGGGAACGGTGGAAGGTTCGCCCAGTTTTGACAACTACCTCGCTGGTGTCGGCGTGGCTTTGAATGTCCCCAAGTTCAAGTACGTCAACGTCAACCTGTACAAGGTCAATAACGAAAAAATCGCTGATGACGAGCAAGTCACTGTTACTTGGGCGTTACCTTTCAAAGTGGGCAAAGCCGAATTCCAATACGACGGTTTTATTGATGCCAGCACCGCACAAGACGACCATGCCGCCGAAACCAATTTCACCTCGCAAATCAAGTGGGATGCAGGCAAGCAATTGTTCAACACCAAAAAGCCGATTTACGTGGGGATTGAACACGCCGAATGGAAAAACAAATTCGGGATTGACGGCGTAAACGAAAGCAATCCGGCGTTCATGATCAAAGCACATTTCTAAGATGTAGCGTGTAAATTTTTCTTCGAGTCGTTGGGGGCAGAATCTTCTGCCCTCCCTTCTTAGCAGAGGACAGGGAATGAATGCAGGCGAGGTAACAGTCAAACACAGCATCACCTTCATGCTCGATGGGCAAGCGCACACCCCGCCGCCATTCGCCCCCGATACCACTTTGCTCAATTACCTACGCGAACACCTGTACCGCAAGGGAACCAAAGAAGGTTGTGCCGAAGGCGATTGCGGTGCGTGTACCGTGGTGGTCGCCGACTTGCAACACGGGCGCTTGCGTTACCGCGCTGTGAATGCCTGCATCCAGTTGCTGGCAACGCTGGACGGCAAAGCCCTGTTTACCGTGGAAAGCTTGCAACTTGGTAAACAATTGCACCCGGTACAACAAGCGATGGTCGATTGTCATGCCTCGCAATGCGGCTTTTGTACCCCCGGTTTCGTCATGTCCTTGTTTGCCCTGTACCAGAACCAGCCGAATGCCAGCCGCCTGCAAATCAGCCAAGCCCTGTCCGGCAATTTGTGCCGCTGCACCGGCTACCGTCCCATTCTGGAGGCAGGGGAACGCATGTATGAATACGCCCACGCATTTCCAAACGATGATTTTGCCGAAGCAACGCTGATCAATACTTTGACGCAATGGGCGCAACAACCCCACAGCCTGTTACTGGAACACGACGGCAAACGCTTTTGCGCCCCCACCACCTTTGGCGAACTTGCCAGCTTGCTGGAACGCTATCCCGATGCCACCTTACTGGCTGGCGCAACCGATGTAGGCTTGTGGATTACCAAACAACACCGCGATTTACCCACCTTGATTTCCCTGAACAAAGTCGCCGGGCTGGATCAAATCACCACACAAGATGGCTGGCTGGAAATCGCCGCTGCGGTATCACTGCAAGCCGCTTTTCAGGCACTCAACCAACACTACCCGCATTTGACCGAACTGCACACACGCTTTGCCTCACTACCGATTCGCAATGCGGGCACTTTGGTCGGCAATATTGCCAACGGTTCGCCCATCGGTGATGCCATTCCCGCCCTGATTGCCTTGGATGCGCGTATCCGTCTGCGTAAAGGCGCGAATACCCGCGAACTGGCGCTGGAATCCTTTTATCTGGGCTACCAACAGAAAGATTTGGCAGCAGGTGAATTGGTGGAAGCCGTACGAATTCCCTTGCCGAATGCGGCAACTGGCTTGCTGCGCTGCTACAAAATCTCCAAACGTTTTGAGCAAGACATCTCCGCCGTGTGTGCGGCCTTCCAGATTCAACTCGATGCACAACAGCACGTCACTGAAGTCCGCATTGCCTACGGTGGCATGGCAAGCATTCCCAAACGCGCCACCCACTGCGAAACCGCGTTGATCGGGCAAGCATGGGATCAAGCCAGCGTCACCCAAGCCATGAACGCGCTGGAACAAGACTTTCAACCCCTGAGCGATATGCGGGCTTCCGCTGCCTACCGCATGAGTGTGGCGAAAAACCTGTTGCTGAAATGCCTGCTGGAAACCACCTGCGAATCGCTTTCCTTATACGCAACGGGGGTAGCAGCATGAGCGTTGGCAAACCTATCAAACACGACAGCGCCGAATTGCATGTCACTGGTGCGGCACAGTACACCGATGACCTACCCGAACCCCGCAATACCCTCTACGCCGCCATTGGCATCAGCCAACAAGCCCACGCCCGCTTGCGCAGTGTCAATCTGGATACAGTTCGTCAAGCAGCGGGCGTCATCGCCGTGGTGACTGCCGCTGACATTCCCGGTGCGAATAACCTTGGCGGAGTCATGCAGGATGAGCCAATCTTCGCTACCGACACGGTGGAATACATTGGGCAAGCCATTTTCGCCGTCGCTGCCACTTCTGTCGAAGCTGCCCGCCGCGCTGCCCGTTTGGCTGTGATCGAGTATGAAACCCTGCCGCACAACCTCGACATCCAACACGCCATCGAGCAACAGCAATTCGTCTTGCCCAGCAAACACCTGCAACGCGGGCAACCCGAAACCGCCCTGCAACAAGCCCCCCACCGCCTCAGCGGGCATTTTCAGTTGGGCGGGCAGGAACATTTTTATCTGGAAGGCATGATTGCTTTCGCCTTGCCGCGTGAACACGGCGATGTGCTGATCTATAGCTCTACCCAGCACCCGCACCACGACCAAAAAACCCTCGCAGGCGTATTGGGGCTGACCGAAAAAGACATTGTGCTGGAATGCCGTCGCATGGGTGGCGCATTCGGTGGCAAGGAAAGCCAACCAGCACTGTTCGCCAGCATCGCCGCCTTGCTGGCACTGAAAACCCAACGCCCGGTGAAATTGCGGCTGGATCGGGACGATGACATTACCATCACTGGCAAACGCCATTGTTTCGACATTCACTACGAAGCGGGTTTCAATGACGCGGGGCTGCTGCAAGCGGTGAAGCTGGTGTATGCCTCCCGTTGCGGCATTTCCGCTGACCTGTCGGGGCCTGTGAATGACCGCAGCATGTTCCACGCCGACAATGCCTATTACTTGGAGCATGTGGATATTGTTTCGCACCGCTGCAAAACCAATTCGCAATCGAATACCGCGTTTCGTGGCTTTGGTGGCCCGCAAGGGATGATGGCGATTGAATACGTGTTGGACGATGTGGCGCGTTACCTGCAATGCGACCCGTTGGCGGTGCGCCGTGCCAATTTCTACGGCACAAACGGTGTGCGTAGCCAAACCCCGTATGGCATGGCGGTCGAGGACAATATTATCCAACGCATTGTCGATGAACTGGCAAGCAGTGCCGACTACCAGCAACGCCGCGCCGACATTATTGCGTTCAATCGCAGCAGTCCTTGGTTGAAGAAAGGCATGGCGCTCACCCCCGTCAAATTCGGAATTTCCTTTACCGCCACCTTCTTCAATCAGGCGGGGGCATTGCTGCACATTTACAGTGACGGTTCGGTACAGCTCAATCACGGCGGGCTGGAAATGGGGCAAGGCTTGTACACCAAAGTGGCGCAAGTGGTGGCGGAAACATTGCAAATTCCGCTCAGTCAAATCCGCTGCACCGCTACCCGTACCGATAAAGTGCCGAATGCGTCGGCAACGGCGGCCTCCTCCGGTTCGGATCTTAACGGCATGGCAGCGCAAGATGCGGCACGTACCTTGAAACAACGCCTCACCGAATTTGCCGCCAGCCACTACGGGGTGGATGCCGCCAGCATTGTGTTTCAGGACGGGCAAATCCATCTCGGCACACGCACGGTAAGTTTCGCGCAATTGGCACACGAGGCATGGTTTAACCGCGTTTCACTTTCCGCGACTGGCTTTTACCGTACCCCGAAAATCCATTACGACCCGCAAACCATGACGGGGCGACCGTTCTATTATTTTGCGTATGGTGCTGCTGTGTCTGAGGTGATTATCGACACCTTGACGGGCGAAAATCGGGTGGTGCGCGTCGATATTTTGCACGATGTCGGGCAATCGCTGAATCCGGCGTTGGATATTGGGCAAATCGAAGGTGGTTTCATTCAGGGTATGGGGTGGCTGACTACTGAGCAATTGTGGTGGGATAACAGCGGGCGTTTGCGTACTCATGCGCCATCCACGTACAAAATTCCAGTGGCAGGGGATATTCCAGCGCAGTTTAATGTGAAGCTGCTGGACAATAATGCCAATGTGGAACACACCATTTACCGTTCCAAAGCGGTGGGCGAACCGCCGCTAATGCTGGCGATGTCGGTGTTTTTTGCGCTGCGGGATGCGGTTGCCAGCGTCGGCGATTACTGTTGCCGCCCGCCATTGCAAGCACCGGCAACACCGGAAGCGATTCTGAATGCGGTGCAAGCGGTGCGTGACACCATGCAGGACAACGCATGATTCCAGCCGCCTTCATCATTGCCCGTATTACCGATACGCAAGGTTCAACACCGCGTGAAAACGGGGCTTACATGCTGATTGCCGCACAGGAATCATTGGGAAGTATTGGTGGGGGGAAGCTCGAACAACAGGTGATGGAAGAGGCGCGGGCGTTGTTGGCGGAAGCAGAGCGTGAAGAGGGCGTATGCAATACGCCCCTACAGGGGACGGTCTTCGTAGGGGCGTATTGCATACGCCCTCTTCAACTTCAACGCGAATTCACCCTAGGCACGACGCTTGGTCAATGCTGCGGCGGGCGCGTCCACATCAACTACGAATACTGCACTGACCCTAAGCAATGGCAACACCCCGATGCCATCAACGCCAACCAGTTCCCGATTGTGCTATTCGGCGCGGGGCATGTCGGGCAAGCACTCGCCACTGTGCTGGCAACACAACCCTGCCGTTTGTATTGGGTGGATAGCCGGGAAGCACAATTCCCCGCCGAATTGCCCGCCAATGCCAAAGCCTATATCGCCCCCAACCCTGCCAGCTTGATCGAAGCCTTACCAGACAACGCCTACCTGCTGGTGATGACCCACGATCACGCGCTGGATTTGGCAATTTGTGATGCCGCCTTGCGCCACAACCGTTTCCGCTTTCTGGGGCTGATCGGTTCGCAAACCAAGCTCGGCAAATTCCGCAAGCACTTGCTGGATAAAGGGTATAGCCATACAACGCTGGAACGCCTCGTTTGCCCCATCGGTATTGCGCAAATCCGCAGTAAACAGCCTGCCCACATTGCCCTTGCCGTCGCCGCGCAATTGCTGGCACTTCACCTACAGGAGAACCCGCTATGACAGCACCCCGCCTCGAATTGCGCGGTATCAGCAAGTATTACCTCTCGGTGATTGCCAACGAAGCCATCAACCTCACCGTGATGCCCGGTGAAATTCATGCGCTATTGGGTGAAAACGGCGCAGGCAAAAGCACCCTGATGAAAGCAGTTTACGGCGTGGTCAAACCCGATAAGGGCGACATGTTCTGGAACGGCGAGCCAGTCAATATCCACAGCCCCGCGCAAGCCCGTAAGCTGGGCATTGGCATGGTATTCCAGCATTTTTCGCTGTTTGACACCCTCAGTGTTACCCAAAACATTGCACTGGCAATGGATGCCAAGCAAAACCTGAAAGCACTGGCGCAACAAATCGAAGCAGTATCCGAGAGTTACGGTTTGCCCCTCAACCCGCACCGCTTGGTACACGACCTGTCCGTCGGTGAACGCCAGCGGGTAGAAATCGTGCGCTGCCTATTGCAAAACCCGCAATTGCTGATCATGGACGAACCCACCTCCGTGCTGACCCCGCAAGCGGTGCGCAAACTGTTTGAAACGCTGCGACGGTTGTCGGATGAAGGATGCAGCATCCTCTACATCAGCCACAAGCTCGAAGAAATCCGCGAACTTTGCCACAAAGCCACCGTATTACGCATGGGGCGCGTCAGCGGTGAAGCCGACCCGCGTCGGGAAACCGCCAAAAGCCTTGCTGAAATGATGGTCGGCAGAGAACTGCCCGTGTGTGAACACGCCCCCGCCCGCACCGACGGTGCAGAACGCTTGGTGGTCAAACAACTGTCGCGGGTTTCAGAAGATCCGTTTGGCACCGATTTGCACGACATCAACCTGAGCGTGCGAGCCGGGGAAATTTTCGGTATTGCGGGCGTTTCCGGCAATGGTCAGCAGGAATTGCTGTACGCCCTCAGCGGTGAAAAACCGTCCCCACACGCCAACGATATTCTCATCAAGGGTCAGCCCGCCGGACGCTTAAACCCCGCGCAACGCCGCAAGCTGGGGCTGCGTTTCGTACCGGAAGAACGGCTGGGGCGTGGTGCGGTTCCCGCCATGTCGCTGGCTTACAATGCCTTGCTCACCGGGCATGAAGACGGCATGTCGAACACGGGCATGATTAGCCACAAACGGATGCGGGATTTTTCACGCCATTGCATTGATCGCTTCAGTGTCAAATGCTCAGGCGACCATGCCGAAGCCAAGAGCTTGTCGGGTGGCAATGTGCAGAAATACATCGTTGGGCGTGAATTGCTGCTCAAACCGGAGGTGCTGATTATTGCGCAACCGACATGGGGCGTGGACGTGGGCGCTGCCAGCTTTATCCGCCAAACGCTGGTGAATTTGCGCAAGGATGGCGTGGCGATTCTGGTGGTATCCGAAGAGCTGGATGAATTGTTTGAAATTTGCGACCGCATTGCGGTGATTCACGATGGCAACTTGTCACCGGCCATGAATGCCCGCAGCACCACGCTGGAAGACATCGGCATCCTGATGGGCGGTGGCAGTTTGATTGCACACACGGAGGATACTGATCATGCTGTTTAAACTGCAACCCCGCCCGCAACCATCCCAGCGCATGGTCTGGCTGTCGCCGTTGCTGGCGATTGCGCTGATGTTGTTAGTCGGCATGGTCATTTTCACCTTGCTGGGGCAAAGCCCGATCAAGGCATTTCATGCGTTTTTCATCGAACCTATCAATGATATGTACGGCTTGGGCGAATTGCTGATTAAGGCATCGCCGCTGGCATTGATAGCCTTGGGCTTGTCGGTCGGTTTCCGCGCCAATGTGTGGAATATCGGCGCGGAAGGGCAATTGACCATCGGCGCGATTGCCGCTGGTGGCGTAGCCTTGTGGTTTTACGAAACTGAAAGCCTGTGGGTTTTACCGCTCATGCTCATGGCGGGTGCACTCGGTGGAATGCTGTGGGCGGCGATTCCAGCGTTACTGCGTACCCGTTTTCATACCAGCGAAATTCTGGTGAGTTTGATGTTGGTGTATGTCGCCCAATTGTTGCTGAGTTGGTTGGTGCATGGGCCTTGGCGCGACCCGGATGGCTTTGGTTTTCCGCAATCCCGGCAGTTTACTGAATCAGCGATTCTGCCGATTATGTTGGAAGGCACGCGCACCCATGCGGGCATTTGGCTAACGCTGATTGCGCTGGTGATGGTGTTTGTGTTCATGCGCTGGAGCGTGGTGGCGTTTCAAATGCGGGTAGCGGGGCTTGCGCCTAGGGCGGCGGATTATGCTGGGTTCAATGCCAAACGCACGATCTGGATCGGTTTGCTCACGGGCGGGGCGGCGGCTGGTATTGCGGGGATGAATGAAATCGCAGGGCCTATCGGGCAATTGAGTATGCCGCTGTCACCGGGCTATGGCTTTGCCGCGATCATTGTAGCGTTTGTAGGGCGCTTGCATCCGATTGGTATTTTGCTGGCCAGCCTGTTAATGGCGCTGCTGTATCTGGGCGGTGAATCGGCACAAATGCAATTGGCGCTGCCCGCTGCGGTGAGTGGTGTGTTTCAGGGCTTGCTGCTGTTCTTTTTGCTGGCAACCGATGTGTTAATCCATTTTCGCCTGACACCGACGTGGGGGAGCAAAGCATGAATGCCGATACCGTTATTCTGATTCTGGTGGCGACGATTACCGCCGGTGTGCCGCTGATTTTTGCCGCATTGGGCGAGCTGGTGGTGGAAAAATCCGGTGTTCTGAATTTGGGCGTGGAAGGCATGATGATTGTCGGCGCAATCAGCGGTTTCATGGTGGCTGCCGAATCCGGGCAATTGTGGCTGGGGGTGTTGGCGGGTGCTGGGGCGGGTATGTTGATGGCGCTGATTTTCGCGTTCATCACCCTGACTTTGATGGCAAATCAGGTGGCAACTGGGTTGGCTTTGACGATTTTCGGCATCGGTTTGAGTGCGTATATGGGGCAGGCATACAGCAGTGTGGCGTTGGAAGGCATCAAATCCCTGCATATTTCGCTGCTGAGTGACTTGCCGGTGCTGGGTCAATTGCTGTTTAGCTATGACCCACTGGTGTATCTGGCGTTGCTGCTGTTTCCGCTGTTGGTGTGGTTTTTGTATCACAGTCGGGGCGGGTTGATTGTGCGGGCGATTGGTGAATCGCCGACTTCAGCACACGCGCTGGGTTATCCGGTGATTCGCATTCGTTATCTGGCGGTGCTGTTTGGCGGGGCAATGGCGGGGATTGGCGGTGCGTATTTGTCACTGGCATATACCCCGTTGTGGTCGGAAGGCATGACTGCCGGGCGCGGTTGGATTGCGCTGGCACTGGTGGTGTTTGCCACTTGGCGACCGGGGCGGGTGCTGTTGGGCGCGTTCCTGTTTGGCGGCGTGACCATTGCCCAGTTTCACGTGCAGGGGCTGGGGGTGGATATTCCCTCGCAGTTTCTGTCGATGTTGCCGTATCTGGCAACGATTGCGGTGTTGGTGCTGATTTCACGCAATGCCAAGACTATTCGCCTGAATGCCCCCGCGTCATTGGGGCAGGCTTTCCATCGTGAAGTTCATTAACGTACAAGGAGATTGATGATGACAAACCCGTTCACTACGCAACGCAACCCACGGCTGAAAACTTTGCTGGGGTCGTTACTGGTTGCCAGTTCGCTGCTGTTGGGCACGGCACAGGCTGAAGACAAGCTCAAAGTCGGTTTCATTTACGTCAGCCCGATTGGGGATGCTGGCTGGACATACCAGCATGACACCGGGCGCAAAGCATTGGAGGAAAAGTTCGGCGACAAAATCGAAGTCAAGGTATTGGATACTATCCCAGAAGGTGCAGAAGCGGAACGTGTTACCCGTGAACTGGCGAGTAGCGGTTACAAGATGATTTTCGGCACATCGTTTGGGTACATGAACCCGATGCTCAAAGTTGCCAAGACATTCCCGGATACGCATTTTGAACACGCGACAGGTTACAAAACGACCGATAATCTGGGCAATTACAATGCGCGTTTTTACGAAGGGCGTTATTTGGCGGGCATGATTGCGGGGTCAATGACCAAGGATAACAAGCTGGGTTATGTGGCGGCGTTCCCTATCCCCGAAGTATTGCAGGGGATTAATGCCTACATGCTGGGGGCGCAGAGTGTCAATCCGAAAATCGAGATGAATGTGGTGTGGGTGAATTCGTGGTTCGATCCGGGTCGGGAGCGTGAAGCGGCGGATACCCTGATTGACCAAGGCGCGGACGTGATTACGCACCATACCGATTCCACCGCTGCGGTGATTGCGGCACAGGAAAAGAAGAAATACGCCATCGCCTACCATTCCGATATGTCCAAATACGGCAAGGATGCGCATTTGACGGCTGTTACCCATCACTGGGGTGACTATTACATCAAGCAAGTGCAAAGCCAATTGGATGGTACGTGGAAACCGGGCAGCATCTGGGGCGGTATCAAGGATGGCATGGTGGATTTAGCGCCGATGAGCGATGCGGTTCCTGCTGATGTCAAAACCAAGGTGGAAGCCGCTAAAGGCAAGATCAAGGATGGCAGTTTGCACCCATTTGCGGGGCCAGTTGTTGATCAGGACGGCAAGGAAATCGTTGCTGCTGGCGGCAATATGTCGGATGAAGCTATGTCGAAAATGGATTTCTATGTGAAAGGGATTACGGGCAAATTGCCGAAGTAAGAAGACCCCTCACCCTAACCCTCTCCCTCAAGGGGAGAGGGGATAAGAGAGCAACTACCATGACTCAAGTAAAAGCGTTTCGGGCTGCTATCGTTCACTTGCTGGATGAGCCGGGGTATGAATTGAACCCTGTGCCTGCTGCCGTTGAGTATTTTGCGGACGGGATTCTGTTGGTGGAAAATGGTTATGTGCGTGCGGTAGGGGCTGCCAACGCGTTACTGCCACACTTGCCGGAAGGCTGCGAATTACTGGAATTCCCCGATCATTTGATCATTCCCGGCATGATCGACACCCACATTCACTACCCGCAAACCGACATGATTGCGTCTTATGGCGAGCAATTGTTGGAATGGCTGGAAACTTATACTTTTCCCACCGAACGTCAATTTTCTGACCCGCACCATGCTCGCGAAGTGGCTGATTTCTTTCTGGGGGAATTGCTGCGTAATGGTACGACGACGGCGTGCGTATTCGGCACGGTGCATCCCGAATCGGTGGACGCTTTCTTTGCCGCTGCCGAAACCCGTAACCTGCGCATGATTGCTGGTAAGGTGATGATGGATCGCAATTGCCCGGATTATCTGCAAGATACCCCGGAAAGTGCGTATCAGGACAGCAAGGCATTGATTGAAAAGTGGCACGGGCGCGGGCGTTTGTCTTACGCGGTGACACCGCGTTTTGCCCCGACCTCGACACCTGAGCAACTCAGCAAGGCGGGGCAATTGTTGCAGGAATTTCCTGATGTTTACCTGCATACGCATGTTGCGGAAAACCGGGCGGAAGTGGCATGGGTGCAGGAACTGTTTCCCGACAGCCGCAGCTATTTGGATGTGTATCACCAGCATGGTTTGTTGAAACCGCGTTCCGTGATGGCGCATTGCATTTATCTGGATGAAGCGGACAAGCAGTGCATGGCGGAAACGGGCGCGGCAGTGGCGTTTTGCCCCACGTCTAACCTGTTTATCGGCAGCGGTTTGTTTGATGTGATGGATACTAAGGCGCATGGAATCCGGGTCGGCATGGGCACGGATGTGGGCGGCGGCAGCAGTTTCAGCTTGCTGCAAACCGCTAACGAAGCCTACAAAGTTACCCAATTGCGTGGCAACAAGCTGTCAGCATTCCAAATGCTGTATCTGGCAACACTGGGCGGGGCAAAGGCGCTGTATCTGGATGACAAGATTGGCAATTTCGCCCCCGGTAAAGAGGCGGATTTTGTGTTGCTGAACCCCAAGGCAACGCCGTTGCTGGAACGGCGTTTGCGGCATTGTCAGGATATTGCGGAATTGCTATTTGTGCTGATGATGTTGGGGGATGATCGGGTGGTTAGCAAAACATGGATTATGGGGGAGGAGGCATCCATAGGCTATACTGCGTCAAAATAGCTTGGAGATGACCGATGAACCTCACCCACCTCATGCAGCGCATTCGTTTGGGCGAAGATTCCACGCTGGAACTCAAACAGATTCATATTAAAGACGCTGGTAAAAATCTTGAGCCGCATCCTGATGGTTTATCGGATGAATTGGCGGCAATGGGGAACGCCAATGGTGGCTTGATGGTGTTTGGGGTCGACGATAAAACCCGTGCTGTCACGGGGATTCCTGCCGAACATCTGGATCGAGTGGAAACATGGCTAACTGCCATTTGCACGGATCGTATTAAGCCACCGCTAGAAGTTGTCACCCACCACATCGAACTACCGGATACACAAGGGCAGTTACAAGCCGTGATCGTGGTGGAAGTGCCGCGCAGTTTGTGGGTACATCAAAGTGCGAATGGCTATTTCAAACGCATTGGTCACGCCAAACGTGAAATGCAACCGGATATGTTGGCGCGTTTATTTCAGCAACGCAGTCAGGCGCGGATTGTGCGATTTGAGGAACAAGTCGTCCCTAAAGCTAGTTTCGATGATCTTGACGCATTGTTATTACGCCGTTTTCTCAAGCCCGACCAAGGTGATGTGATTACCCAATTGGCACGGCTGCATTTGATTGACAATCGTGAGAGTGAAGTCCTGCCCACCATTGCGGGGGTCTTGCTCTGTACGTTAGATCCAACCAAATGGTTACGTAATGCTGAAATTCTTGCCGTCGCCCATAGCGGCTTGCGGAATGATCCGAATGAGCAACTGGATGCGCAGGAGATTCGGGGGCCATTGGATAGGCAAATACTGGATGCTTTCCACTTTGTGCGTCGTAACATGACCACGGCGGCACGTAAACCTTTGGGGCGTGTGGATTACCCGCAATACCATTTGGGCGCAGTGTTTGAGGCGATTGTGAACGCTGTCGCACATCGGGATTATTCCCTGCACGCGCAACGTATCCGCTTGTTTATGTTCGCGGACAGGCTGGAAATCCATTCACCGGGCGCATTGCCTAACACCTTGTCTTTGGAGTCGATGAGCCGTTTGTCTGTGCCGCGTAACGAAATTCTCGCCAGCCTGTTTTCGCGTTATTACCCGGTTGATGAAGTCGGTTTGGGCAAAAGCTACCTGATGGATAGGCGCGGTTTCGGCGTGGAAATGCTGTTGCGGGAAAGTGAGAGATTGTCTGGTAAATTGCCGAAATACGAGTCGATCAGTGATCTGGAACTGTGCCTAACCATTTATGCACAAGCGTTGCCGACTGCCGAAACATCATGAAGTGAAGATAGACAAATCCTCAGCTATACTCTACGCCTGACATCTAAAGCCGAGCTATCATGCGACTGACTCCTCACCAATCCCAATACTACGCATGGCAACTCACGCGCCATGCCGCCAGCAACTCCCTAGAATCCCTTGCCCCGACCTTGGTGAACGCCCAAATCGACCTCAACCCGCATCAGGTTGAAGCTGCCTTGTTTGCCTACGAAAACCCTTTATCCAAAGGCGTGATCCTCGCGGATGAAGTCGGTTTGGGAAAAACCATCGAAGCGGGACTAGTCATTGCGCAACGCTGGGCAGAACGCAAACGCCGGATATTAATCATCGTCCCCGCCAACCTACGCAAACAATGGCATCAGGAGTTACAGGATAAATTCGGCTTGCCTTGCTTGCTGTTGGAAAGCAAAAACTACAACACCTTGCAAAAGGCGGGTACTCGGCATCCGTTTGATAATACTGACCACATCATTATCGGCTCTTACCAATTTGCCAAAAGCAAGGCTAAAGACGTAAAAGCGGTAGATTGGGATTTGGTGGTGATGGATGAAGCGCACCGCCTGCGCAACGTTTACAAAACCGGGAATGTCATTGCCCGCACCCTCAAGGAAACATTGGCGCATGTCCATTCCAAAATCCTGCTGACCGCCACTCCGTTGCAAAATTCCTTGCTGGAACTGTATGGGCTGGTCAGCCTGATTGATGATCGGGTGTTTGGTGATTTGGAGAGTTTCCGTACTCAGTTTGGACAAGCCAACCGCGAAACGACGCTGCAAAACCTGCGTAACCGTATCAGCCCGTTTTGTAAACGCACCCTACGGCGACAAGTCCAGCAATACGTTCCTTACACCAAACGCATTCCGATTCTGGAAGAGTTCACGCCGACACAGGATGAGCGGGATTTTTCCAATTTGGTTGCCGAGTATTTGCGCCGCCCCAAGTTGCAAGCCTTGCCTGATGGTCAACGCCAACTGATTTCACTGGTGTTGTGGAAACTGTTGGCCTCGTCTACCCATGCGATTGCGGGCGCATTGGAAACGATGGCAAACCGTTTGCAAGCCACACTGGATGACCCGGACAAGCTGGATTCAACGCTATTGGATGACGACTATGAGGCACTGGATGAAACCGCCGAGGAATGGGATGACGAAGACCAGATAAACGACAAGCCACTCAACGTCCGCGAAGCTATCCAGCAAGAAATGGGAGAACTACGCCTGTTCAAGGAAAAAGCCGATCAGATTCGTGACAACAGCAAGGGACAAGCCCTGTTGTTGGCACTGGGTAAGGCATTCAAGGAACTGGAACGCTTGGGTGCGGCAAAAAAAGCCATCATTTTTACCGAATCCAAACGCACCCAAAGCTACCTGCAAAACCTGTTACGGGACACCTCTTACGGTGCAGGCTTGGTGTTGTTCAATGGTACGAACAGCGACACCCAAGCCCAGCAAATCCATAAGGCATGGACGCAACGTCATGCCGGTACGGATAAGGTTAGCGGCTCGAAAACGGCAGATACCCGTGCCGCGCTGGTTGATTACTTCCGCGAAGAGGGCAGCGTGATGATTGCCACCGAAGCGGGGGCGGAGGGTATCAACCTTCAGTTCTGTTCACTGGTGATCAATTACGATTTGCCGTGGAATCCCCAACGCATTGAGCAGCGCATTGGGCGTTGCCACCGTTACGGGCAAAAACACGATGTCGTGGTGGTCAACTTTGTCGATTTGAGCAATGAGGCCGATAAGCGTGTGTATGAATTGTTGGCGCAGAAATTCCAGCTTTTTGAAGGTGTTTTCGGTGCTAGTGATGAAGTGTTGGGCGCAATTGGTTCGGGTATAGACTTTGAACGCCGCATTGCCCGTATCTACCAAACGTGCCGCAAACCGGAAGAAATTCGCAGCAGCTTTGCCGCACTCCAACAAGAATTGGCAGGTGAAATCTCGGAAGCGATGACACAAACCCGCCAGTTGTTGCTCGAAAACTTTGATGAAGAAGTCCACGCCAAACTGAAGAAACACGCGGATGACAGTCAGACCATCCTCAGCCGTTACGAGCGGATGCTGATGGATTTTACCAGTACCGCACTCGCTACCCACGCTGAATTCAGTGGTGACAACGGTTTCAACCTGCAAAGCCTGCCTACCTCGGCCTTACAAGGACAAGTGCCACTCGGACGTTATGAATTGCCACGCCGTTCCGGGGAGGCGCACCTCTACCGTTTGGGGCATCCACTGGCGGAATGGTTGCTGGCTCAAGCCAAAAAAATCCATTTGCCACCTGCCCGTTTGCGTTTTGATTACGCAGCGTATGGGGCAAGGCTGGCAACACTGGAAAACTTCCGTGGTACGAGTGGCATTTTGCAAGTGCGGTTATTGACGGTTTCCGCACTGGCACAGGAAGAACAACATTTGCTGGTGGCGGCGATTGACCGTAATGGCAATATATTGGAACTGGATGACCCCGACAAACTGTTACGCATCCCGGCAATGGTTATGGCGACACCGATAGATTTACCTGACAGTCCATTGCTGCAACACGACCTTGAACAACGTAAAAATGCCTTATTGCGTGAAATCAACGACCGCAACCTGAGCTATTTCGATCAGGAAGTGCAAAAGCTCGATGGCTGGGCGGATGACCTCAAGCTGGGGCTGGAGCAGGAAATCAAGGATATTGACCGCGAAATCAAGGAAGTGCGCCGTACCGCTGCGATTGCGCCTACACTGGATGAAAAGCTGCATTGGCAGAAACGCCAGCGCGAACTGGAAACCAAACGTAGCAAGTCCCGCCGTGAGTTGTTCCGGCGGCAAGATGACATCGACGAACAGCGTAATGAATTGATCACAGAACTGGAAGACCGCTTGCAGCAGCGGGTGGAAGAACAGGTGTTATTTACGATTGCGTGGGAGTTGGTGTAGCCTACCTGTTAATGGTTAAAATTTCATAATGAAACAAAAACCGAACCAAACTACTCTTAGTAATAGGTATGGTTAAGATTAGGAAGGAATAATGTCATGAAAACCGAAGCTGTTGCAGGCGTACAGCCCGCGCTCATGAAGTGGGCACGGCAAAGCCTCGGTATGTCTGTCGAGGATGTTGCGGCACGTTTGAAACGCCCGATTGATGAAGTTGAGGCTTGGGAGGCTGGCTCCAGTGCGCCAACTTACCCCCAACTGGAAAAGCTGGCATATGACATTTATAAACGCCCTCTAGCCGTGTTTTTTCTGCCATTTCCACCGGAAGAAGCCGCACCTGAGCGTGAATTCAGAAGCTTACCTGCTGCTGACCTGCAAACCCTGTTGCCTGATACCCATTTGCGCATCCGCCGCGCTCATGCCTACCAGTTGGCATTGAAAGAACTGTTCGACAACCGTAATCCTGTCGAAGAACTCATCTGGCGGCATGTCATCCTCAAACTGGATGCGCCGGTCAGTGCGCAGGCACAAGCCATCCGCAATGCGTTGGGCATTAGCGTGGATACCCAGGTTGGCTGGAAAGACGAGGATTCCGCTCTCAAGCAATGGCGGCAAGTTATCGAAAATGCCGGGATTTTTGTGTTCAAGGACAGTTTCAAACAGAAGGAAATCTCTGGTTTTTGTTTGCAGGATCGGGAGTTTCCGTTGATTTACCTGAATAATAGCACCACCAAAACCCGGCAAATATTCAGCCTGCTGCATGAGTTTGCCCACTTGTTGCTGAAAAAGAATGGCATCAGCAAATTCGACAAATCTTACCTTGAGCAACTGCCGCCGTCGGAAAAACGCATTGAACAGTTCTGTAATGCTATTGCTGCGGAAGTGCTGATTCCCTCCGCTGACTTTGAGCAACAAATCCAAGGTTGGTCGCATGATCTGGACAGGGTTGAGGAGCATTATTTTGCAGGTTTGGCGAAACGCTACGGTGTCAGCCGCGAAGCCGTGTTGCGCCGTTTTCTGGATCAGAACCGTGTCAGCCAACACCGCTATGAACAGTTGGCTAAACAATGGAATAACCAGCAGAAAAAAGGTAGCGGTGGCGATTGGTTCAGTACCCAAGGGGCTTATATCAGCAAACGCTTTATGCAAGAGGTTTTCAGCCGCCATTATCGCCAGCAAATCAGTATGGAACAGGCTTCTGACCTTTTGGGTATCAAGCCGAAGAATTTTGCCGGGTTTGAACAGCTTGTCCTGAAAGGGGCGGCTGCATGATCTATGTGTTTGATACCAGTTCACTCAGCAAACTCAAACATTTCTACCCCGGTGTATTCAAATCTGTCTGGCAGGGCTTGGAAGACCTGATCCAGCGTGGTGAATTGATTTCTACCCGCGAAGTCTGGAAAGAAATGGAGCGGGGCAACAGCGACCAGTACACCAATGAATGGTTTAAAAATCATAAAGAAATCTTCACCATGCCCACGGCTGCCGAGCTTCAATTTGTGGCAGAGATTTTTACAATCCAACATTTCCATATGTTGATTGGGGAGCAACAGCGGCTCAAGGGCACACCTGTTGCTGACCCGTTTGTGATTGCCTGTGCAAAAATTCAAGGGGGTACGGTTGTGACCGAAGAACAACTCAAACCCAATGCGGCGAAAATCCCGAATGTTTGTGAACACTTCAAGATTCCCTGCATCAATCTGGAAACGTTTATGCAGCATCAGGGCTGGAGTTTCTGATTTATTATCAATTGCTTGCTATCACATTCGAGAAATGCCATGCCAAAAAATCTACCTACCGCCGTTGCCCAATCTTTTGAAGACATCAAACAAACCAACGAACACGGTGCTGAATACTGGAGTGCCCGTGACCTGCAAAACCTGTTGGGTTACAGTCAGTGGCGACGCTTTGAAGATGTTATCAAACGTGCAATAACTTCTTGTAAAGAATCAGGAAACCCATCCGAGCATCATTTTGCCGACGTTGGCAAAATGATAGAGCTTGGCAAAGGTGGCGTGCGCGAAGTCGATGATTACCACCTCTCCCGCTTTGCCTGCTACCTTATTGCTCAAAATGGCAACCCGCAGAAGTCAGAGATTGCCTACGCCCAACGATATTTCGCCATCCAGACACGCAAGCAGGAACTCAGTGAACAGCTCGCGGCTGATCTTGAGCGGTTGGAACTGCGTAAGCAAACAGCGGAAGAATTCAAGGCCCTTTCCGGTGCTGCGCAACAGGCAGGTGTGCAAAATCGCATGTTCGGCGTGTTTCATGATGCGGGCTACAAAGGTCTGTATGGTGGTATGGGGAAAGCCGATATTCAGGCATACAAGAAAATTCCCGACAAGCATCAATTGATGGATCGAATGAACGCCACTGAACTTGCCGCTAACCAGTTCCGTATGACACAAACCCGTGACAAGCTCGCCCGTGATGCTATCAACAACCAGCAACACGCCATCAAAACCCACGAGCAGGTTGGCAAAGAAGTCCGCGAAGCTATCAAGCGTATCGGTGGCACACCACCAGAACACATCCCGCCAGCGGAACACATTAAAGATGTTGAAAAGCGGGTCAAGCAGTCCACTCCCAAAATGGAGCTTGACCAACGGGATGCAGGTGGTTTATTAGGTGGTGGCACAAATAGCGATCACGAATGATTCCAAACTTGAGACTCCCATGACCCAACCCAAACTCGAACTCACTTGGATCGGCAAATCCCACCGCCCCAAACTCGAACCGCGCATCCTGCTGGAAGACCCCACCAAATCCCACCACGCTGCCGCCCGCGTGACCGACCACGACCAGTTCGACAACCGCCTGATTTTCGGGGATAACCTGCTGGCCTTACGCGCTTTGGAAGCCGAGTTCACCGGCAAGATCAAATGCGTGTTTATCGACCCACCGTACAATACCGGCAGCGCGTTTACGCATTACGATGACGGGCTGGAACATTCCATCTGGCTGGGGCTAATGCGTGACCGCCTCGAAATCATCCGCCGCCTACTTTCCGACGACGGCTCGCTGTGGATTACCATCGACGACAACGAATGCCACTACCTCAAAGTCCTCTGCGACGAACTCTTCGGTCGCCAAAACTTTGTCGCATCAATCATTTGGAGGTCAACTGATAACAGCAACAATGACTCCAAGCAGTTCTCAACAGATCACAACTACATCCTAGTGTATTCAAAAAAAGAAGAATGGTCCCCAAATAAGATATTTGATGACACTAAGCGTAGCCATTTTAAAAATCCTGATAATGATCCTCGTGGGGCATATTTTGATGGCAATCCATTAAACTCACCGAAGCCTAGACCTAATTTAACTTTTGATTTGGTTTCGCCTAGTGGAAAAACAATTAAACCACCTAAAAATGGATGGCGTTGGTCAAGGGAAACAATTGCAGAAAAAATATTATCAGGAGAAATTCGTTTTACAGCCGATGAAAGCAATATTAGAAGAAGAACTTACTTGCTAGATATGAAGGGGCTTCCTCCATCAACACTTTGGGCGGAACTTGAAAAAACTGGGCATAATAGACAAGCAAAATATGAGTTGAAAAATTTGTTTCCAGATACAAATGTTAATGACCTTTTTGGAACGCCAAAACCAGAAAGACTCTTAGGACAAATTTTAGAAATTGCGACGAATCCGGGGGATTGGGTGCTGGATTCGTTTGCGGGGAGTGGCACGACCGGCGCGGTAGCGCACAAAATGGGGCGCAAGTGGATCATGGTGGAACTGGGCGACCATTGCCACACCCACATCATCCCCCGCCTGCAAAAAGTCATCGACGGCAGCGACCAAGGCGGCATCAGCAAAGCAATGGACTGGGCGGGCGGCGGCGGATTCCGCTATTACAAACTCGCCCCCTCCCTGCTGGAGCGCGACCGCTGGGGCAATTTCACCATCAACCCCGACTACAACGCCGCGATGATGAGCGAAGCCCTGTGCAAACAGCACGGCTACACCTACGCCCCCTCCGAAACCGTGTTCTGGCAACAAGGCTACGCCACCGAACGCAGTTTCCTCTACGCCACCACCCAAAACCTGTCCTTCGAGCAACTGCAAGCACTCGCGGAAGAAGTCGGCGAACACCGTTCCCTGTTGATCATCGCCGCTGCATGGCGCGGCACCAGCGGCGAAGAAGCCAGCCGCCGTTGGCCTAACCTCACCCTGAAAAAAATCCCCAACAGCATCCTCAACCTGTGCGAATGGGGCAAGGACGACTACAGCCTCAACGTCGCCAACCTGCCG
The DNA here is from genome assembly GCA_022828425.1 of Candidatus Thiothrix sulfatifontis. NCBI lineage: Bacteria > Pseudomonadati > Pseudomonadota > Gammaproteobacteria > Thiotrichales > Thiotrichaceae > Thiothrix > Candidatus Thiothrix sulfatifontis. The sequence goes on along the minus strand of CP094685.1, from coordinate 808,185 downwards.
ATGGCGCAACCCGTGGATGAACCCACGCCTGTAGGTCGGGCTTCAGCCCGACAAGTCGGATTAAAATCCGACCCACAACAAGACAATACCAGCGGCACACAAGCCAGCTTATTTGGGGAAGGGGAAACACCATGACACGCCAACAAACCCTACACGAGATCAATACCAGCCTCTCCTTGCGCCCACCGCAAGCCGAATCGCTGCAAAAGCTGGCAACCGCGCTGGAAACTGCCCCCGCCATGAACCAAACGGGCGAACGTGACCTCAACGGCATTCTGGCAAGCCTGCAAGCGCAGTTCCCTACGCTGGCAGATTTCGAGCGCGAATTCCCCTCACTGTGTTTCGCGCTGGCAACAGGTGTCGGCAAAACCCGCTTGATGGGCGCGTTCATCACCTATTTGCATCAGGCTTACGGCATCAATAACTTCTTCGTGCTTGCGCCGAACCTCACGATTTACAACAAGCTGATTGCCGATTTCACCCCGAATACGCCCAAATACGTGTTCAAGGGCATCCACCATTTCGTGTTCCAGCCGCCGGAAATCATCACGGGCGAAAACTACGACTACCGCGCCGCACAAGTGCAAAGCAGCCTGCTGTCACCCGTTACCATCAATATTTTCAACATTGCCAAGATCAACTCGGAAGTGCGCGGTGGCAAAGAACCGCGCATCAAGCGCATGAAAGAAGTGCTGGGCGACAGCTATTTCAACTATCTGGCAACGCTGCCCGACCTCGTGCTGCTGATGGATGAATCCCACCGCTACCGTGCCAGTGCCGGAGTGCGTTCCATCAACGAACTCAAACCGCTGTTTGGGCTGGAACTCACCGCCACCCCCTTCGTGGAAACCAGCCGTGGCCCCGTGCCGTTCAAAAATGTTGTGATGGATTACCCCTTAGCGCGGGCAATGGCAGACGGCTTTGTGAAAGAACCCGCTGTTGTCACCCAGCGCGGATTCAATGCCGCTGACCACAACCCCGAAGACATTGAGCGCATCAAGCTGGAAGACGGCATCCGCCTGCACGAAATCACCAAGGTGGAGCTGATCACTTACGCCCGCGAAAACGGCGTTGCCATCGTCAAACCGTTCATGCTGGTCATCGCCCGCGATACCACCCACGCCGCGCAATTGCTCACAACAGTACAAACCCTGTTCGAGGGGCGTTACCAAGGCAAAGCGATTCAGGTGGATAGCAGCAAATCCGGCGCGGAAGAAGAGGAAATGATCACCCGCCTGCTGGCAGTGGAAAGTGTCAACGAACCTACCGAAATCGTTATCCACGTCAATATGCTCAAAGAAGGCTGGGACGTGACCAACCTCTACACCATCGTGCCCTTGCGTGCCGCCAACGCCCGCACCCTGATTGAGCAATCCATCGGGCGCGGCTTGCGCCTGCCCTACGGCAAACGCACGGGCAATGATGCCGTAGACCGCCTCAATATCGTCGCCCACGACCGCTTTCAGGAAATCATCGACGAAGCCAACAAAGGCGACTCGCCGATCCGTCTCCAGCGCATCATTCTGGATGCTCCCACGCCCGACGACAAAAAGATCAGCATCGAAATTCCGTCCAATGTTGGTGTTATTATTGACGATACCAACTATTTTAAAATCCAGCGGCTGGCTGAAAATGCCGCTACCATTCCAACCCATGAACCCCTGTTCAAAACCGAAGCCGAACGTACAACCGCCCGTGTCGTCGCCGAAGTCGCTGCCAACTACGCCGCCAAACGCGATTTCGTCCCCACCAGCAATGCCCTGCTCAAAGCAGACGTGCAACAAGCCATCGCCGCCGCAGTCCGCGAACGCATGACCCCCCAACAAGGCGCACTCTTCACCGCTGACTATGCCGCCGACCTCGCCGCCATCGTTGCCAAAACCACCACCGTCATGGTGCAACAAACCATCGACATCCCGCGTATACTGGTCAACCCAACCGGCGAAGTTGAAACCGGCTTCCACCCCTTCAAACTGGATGTGAGCGGCTTGCACCTGCAACCGGGCGACCGCGAACTGGTCGGGCAGATGCTACGCACCCACGAACAATTCCATCTCAAAGCCGCCGCTGGCAAACAGGAAGAACGGCTGGAAGATTACATCGTATTCGCCCTGCTGGATCACGACGACATTGATTACTTCAGCCAGAAAGAAATTCTCTACGACCTTGCAGGACAGATGGTGCAGCACTTGCGTTCTTACCTGTCCGAAGACGAGGCGCATAATGTACTGAACAAAGACCGCAAACTGATTGCCCGCGAAATCCATGCGCAAATGCTCAAACATTTTTGGGAAAAAGCCAGCGGTTACGAGGTGCAAGTCAGCCGTGGTTTTACCCCACTAAAATCCTGCAACTTCACCGCCAACGCTAACCAGCCGCCGCGCTCCTACCGCGAAACCGTGACGGAAACTGGCAAGATCAAGCAAATGCTGTTTGGTGGCTTTGAGAAATGTTTGTACCCTTTACAGAAGTTTGATTCCGACACGGAACGCCGTTTTGCGGTGCTGCTGGAGCGTGACGCGCAAAAATGGTTCAAGCCCGCCAAAGGGCAATTCCAGATTTACTACAAGCTGGGGACAGAACAGCCGGAATACGTGCCGGATTTTGTCGCTGAAACGGATAACGTGATTTTTATGGTGGAAACCAAGGCAAAAACCGATATGGAAGCACCTGACGTGCAAGCCAAGGCGGATGCGGCAAGACGCTGGTGCAGCCATGCCTCAGATTATGCGCGAGAGCAAGGCACGAAACCGTGGCGTTATTTGCTGATTCCGCACGATGAAGTACGTGAAGACCGCCAGCTAACCGACTTCCGGCGGTTTCAGTAACGTTCATGCAAAAGTCAGGTATTTGGCGGCGTTATACCGTCAAATACCGCTGAATCAACCCATCATCCAGCGTATGCATCTCCCCCTCCGCCACACGCCGCCCGCGATCCAGAATACAAAACCGATCCCCCACTTTCCGCGCAAACGGCAATTTCTGTTCCACCAGCAACACCGTCAGCCCAATGTCTTTGTTGAGCTTGCGGATAATGTCGCCGATTTCCGCCACGATATTCGGCTGAATGCCTTCGGTCGGTTCATCGAGAATCAGCAGTTTCGGGTCAAGCACCAATGCCCGCCCAATCGCCAATTGCTGCTGTTGCCCGCCGGACAAGTCGCCGCCGCGCCGCCCCAGCATTTCCTTCAACACCGGAAACAGCTCAAAAATGAACGGCGGAATGCTGCGCACCTTGTCACGCCGCGCTGGCAAACCAATCAGCAAATTCTCTTCCACCGTCAGCAGCGGGAAAATCTGCCGCCCTTGTGGTACGTAGCCAATGCCGAGGTTGGCACGCTTTTCCGCATCCATCCCCAGCAGGTTTTGTCCCTGATACTGAATCACGCCATCCCGCGCTTTGATCAAACCCATGATGCACTGGAGCAAGGTGGTTTTACCCACGCCATTGCGCCCCATCAGCACGGTGCATTGTCCTTCCGGGACGTGCATTTCCAGATCCCACAGCGTGTGGCTTTCGCCGTAATACTGGTTGAGTTGTTCGACTTTGAGCATTTATTCCCCCAGATACACTTCGATCACGCGCTGATCGTTTTGCACTTCATCCATTGTGCCTTCGGCTAACACGCTGCCTTGGTGTAACACCGTGACCTTGTTGGCGATGGAACGCACGAAATCCATGTCATGTTCCACTACCACCACCGAATGCTTGCCAGCCAACGAGGTGAGCAATTCGGCAGTACGCTCCATTTCCTGATGCGTCATCCCGGCAACAGGTTCGTCAACCAGCAGCAAATGCGGTTTTTGCACCAGCAACATGCCGATTTCCAGCCATTGCTTTTGCCCGTGCGATAACGCGCCTGCTTGCTTATGGTAGTTCTCGGTCAAGCCGATGGTTTGCAAGGTTTCATCAATCAAGGCGTGCTGTTCGCCGCTCAAACGGGCGCGGAGGCTGTACCACACGCTTTTATTGCCGTGCATCGCCAGTTCCAGATTTTCGGCGACGCTGTGCGATTCAAACACGGTGGGCTTCTGGAATTTGCGCCCGATACCGGCGTTGGCAATTTCGGGTTCGGAGAGTTTCAGCAAATCCACCGTTTGCCCAAACCACGCCTGCCCGCTGTTGGGGCGGGTTTTGCCGGTGATAATGTCCATCATGGTGGTTTTGCCCGCACCGTTGGGGCCGATGATGCAACGCAATTCGCCGGAATCAATGTACAGCGTCAGGTTATTAATCGCCTTGAAACCGTCGAAGCTAACGTTCAAATCTTCCAGATACAGAATCGCCTTGTGGCTGGCATCCGGTTGCCCCGCCTCAGTCTGGCGTAAATGTGCGCCTTCGCTCATGCTTGCGCCCTCCTGCTAAATTTGTGTAACCAGCGGTTTTCCTTGATGTTTTTCACCAGTCCCGCCAAGCCTTGCGGCAAATACAGCGTGACCAGCACGAATAACGCGCCCAGCATGAAAATCCACGATTCCGGCATCAGTCCGGTGAACACCGTTTTGGCGTAGTTGACCAGAATCGCGCCCAGCACCGCGCCGTACAGCGTGGCACGCCCGCCAATCGCCACCCAAATCACGATTTCAATCGAGTTGAGCGGGGAAAATTCGCCGGGGTTGATAATGCCCACTTGCGGCACGTACAACGCGCCCGCGACACCCGCCAGCATCGCCGACACGGTAAACACCCACACCTTGTAATGCTCGACGCGGTAGCCAACAAAGCGCGTGCGACTTTCCGCATCACGGATAGCGACCACAATCCGCCCCAGCTTAGAGTTGATAATGTAACGGCACAACAAATACCCACCCGCCAATGCCAGTCCCGACAGCACGAACAGCGTCATGCGCGTCCCATCAGATTGCAGGCTGAAACCCAAAATATCCTTGAAATCGGTCAAGCCATTATTCCCGCCAAAGCCCATTTCATTGCGGAAAAATGCCAGCAATAGCGCGTAAGTCAGTGCTTGGGTAATGATCGACAAATACACCCCCGTCACCCTTGAGCGGAACGCCAACCAACCAAACACAAACGCCAGCAGTCCCGGCACGAGCAACGCCATCAGCATCGCAAACCAAAACATATCAAAGCCCTGCCAAAACCACGGCAGTTCTTTCCAGCTCAAAAACACCATGAAATCCGGCAATTCCGGGTTGCCATACACCCCGCGATCCCCGATCTGGCGCATCAAATACATGCCCATCGCGTAACCGCCAAGGGCAAAGAATGCCCCGTGTCCAAGGCTGAGGATTCCCAGATAACCCCACACCAAATCCACCGCCACGGCTAACAAGGCGTAGGTCAAATACTTGCCGAGCAACGTCACCAAATACGTCGGCATGTGCAGAAAACTGCCTTCTGGCACGAGCAAATTCAAGACGGGAACTAGCACCAACACCAGCGCGAGTACCGCCAGCATGATTTGCCCACCCCGATCGTTTTGCAGAATACGTGTGATGAACATGGCTTAATCCCCCGCTGCCCGACCTTTTTGCGGGAATAGCCCACGCGGTCGTTTCTGGATGAATAAAATAATGAAAACCAGCACCAGAATTTTGGCAAGCACTGCCCCCGCCCACGGTTCTAGCACCTTGTTGACCACGCCCAGCGACAAGCCAGCCACCAACGTTCCCCACAAATTGCCGACCCCGCCGAATACCACCACCATGAACGAATCAATGATGTAAGCCTGCCCCAGATTCGGCCCCACGTTGGTCAACTGACTGAGCGCGACACCTGCGACACCCGCAATCCCCGAACCCAGCCCGAAGGTGAGAGCATCGACCCGCGCCGAACGCACCCCCATTGCCCGCGCCATTGCCCGATTCTGCGACACTGCCCGTACCTGCAAACCCAGATTGGTCTTGCGCAACACAAAATACAGCAGCGCAAACACCATCAGGCAAAACAGCACGATATACAGGCGGTTGTAGGTCAACGACAACACGCTATTGATTTCCAGCGAACCCGACATCCACGACGGGTTGGAAACCGGCACGTTTTGCGGCGAAATCACCGTGCGCACCAGTTGTTGCAGAATCAGGCTAATCCCAAACGTTGCCAGCAAGGTTTCCAGCGGTCGCCCGTACAAATGGCGGATCACGGTACGTTCGATCAAAATCCCCATTAACCCCGACACAATGAACGCCGCAGGCACTGCCACAAACAGCGAGTAATCAATAAAGTTGGGCATCAATTGCTGCACAATGTAAGTGGTATACGCCCCCAGCATGATTAGCTCGCCGTGCGCCATATTAATCACGCCCATCACCCCAAAAGTAATCGCCAAGCCAATCGCCGCCAGCACCAGCACCGAACCCAAGCTCAAGCCGAAAAACAGCGTTTCAACATGCCCGTACAACGCTGCGGTGTCTTCAATACTGCGCAAGGCTTCCTGCGCGGCTTTGGCAACTTCGGCATCGCTATCGGTCGTCATCGTAGTCAAGCGATTGCGCACGCCGGGGTGTAAATTGCCCGCCAGTGATTCAATCGCTGCCAACCGCACAGGCTGTTCCGCTGCATTCAAATCCGCCATTGCCAAGCCGAGTGACAAGGCTTCTTTGACGGCAGAATCGGTTTCTTTGTCCAGCAAGCCGCGTAATTGCCCTGCCATTTCCGGCGTGACCGTTTCCAGCAATCCGTTGGCGGAGGTGAGGCGCACCGCTGCATCAGGGTGGCTTAAACTGAGTTGCCCAATCGCGCCGCGCACGTATTTGCGCAAACTGTTGTTGGTGGGAATCTTGCGTAACTCATCGCCAGTGTTGCCATCCTTGGCGATGACCAGCGTTCCTTGTGCTTTATGTTGGTAGAGTTGCCCATCCAACAAGGCTTGCAAATACGGCACGGCTTCCGCGTCACCGCTGGCAGCCAATAAATCCACCGCTTCGCGGGTTTTGTCGAAAGAGGCTTCCTGAAATAACGGGGCTGCTTGGGTGAGGGTTGCACTTTGCTGCTCAGCTTGTAGCGGTGGGCAAAGCCACAACAACACGCTCAATAGCAACAGGCGGGTGAAATCAGTCGTTTTCAGCATACTATTTCCTGAATACCGAGAAAGAGTTCCCCATCTTCCTTCTTGCTCCCTTCACCCCTTGCGGGGGAAGGGTTGGGGATGGGGGTATTTATTCGTACTTCTGCCCGGAACACTTCTTGGTTTCAGTGTTGTAGTTGCCGCACGGTTTGCCGCCCGTTTCCTTACCTGTCCAATCCGCGACGATGTTTTTGGAGTCAGGCAGGAAGTCAGACCATGCGTCACCCGCAACTTCTGGGGTTTTGGAGACGACCTCAAACTGACCGTTTTCTTGGATTTCGCCAATCAGCACCGGTTTGGTCAAGTGGTGGTTCGGCAGCATTTTCGCCGTACCGCCGGTGAGGTTCGGCACTTCCTGACCAATCATCGCTTCGGCGACTTTATCGGTGTCGGTGGATTTGGCTTGCTCGACTGCTTTTACCCACATCTTGAAGCCGATGACGTGTGCTTCCATTGGGTCGTTGGTGACGCGCTTGTCGTTTTTGGTGTATGCCTTCCACTGCTTGATGAATTCTTTATTGCCGTCGTTTTCAACGCTCATGAAGTAGTTCCACGCCGCCAAATGACCAACCAATGGTTTGGTGTCGATACCGGAGAGTTCTTCTTCGCCCACGGAGAACGCGACGACGGGGATGTCTTCTGCGGAAATGCCCTGGTTGCCCAGTTCTTTGTAGAACGGTACGTTAGCATCGCCGTTGATGGTGGAAACCACGGCAGTTTTCTTGCCTTCGCCGCCGAATTTCTTGATGTCAGCCACGATGGACTGCCAGTCAGAATGACCGAACGGGGTGTAGTTGATCATGATGTCTTTTTCATCGACACCTTTGGATTTCAGATACGCTTCCAGAATCTTGTTGGTGGTGCGTGGGTAAACGTAGTCTGTGCCTGCCAATACCCAGCGTTTCACTTCGCCTTCTTTCATCAGGTAATCAACGGCGGGGATGGCTTGCTGGTTCGGCGCAGCACCTGTGTAGAATACGTTTTTGGAAGACTCTTCACCTTCGTATTGCACCGGGTAGAACAGCAGGCTGTTTTTCTCTTCAAACACGGGCAGCACGGATTTGCGGGAAACCGATGTCCAGCAACCGAAGGTCGCCGCTACTTTGTCTTTTTCGATCAGGTCACGGGCTTTTTCCGCAAACAAAGGCCAGTTGGAGGCAGGGTCAACCACCACGGCTTCGAGTTGCTTGCCCAGTACGCCGCCTTTTTTGTTTTGCTCATCAATCAGCATCAGCATGGTGTCTTTCAGGGTGGTTTCACTGATCGCCATCGTGCCGGAGAGGGAATGCAACACGCCTACCTTGATGGTGTCATCAGCAGCCATTGCCAAGCTGGATGTCCCCAGCGCCGCCGCCATGCTCACAACCAACAAAGTTTGTTTGAAAACGTTTTTAAGAAACATTGGGTCACTCCTGAAGGATGGATGAAAAATTTATTCTGTTCAGGATTAAGCACAAAGCGTGCCAGAGTATTTGGCTGTGGTAATTACGCACCAAACCGATGCAATAAAACAACATTTGCACCATTAATGACGTTTGCGAAAACGACAGGCATAAAAAAGGGATGCCGTAGCATCCCTCTTCAAAACCATTAAATGGAGTTTATTTAGTCAGTGGCAAGGTGTAGTTCACCAAAAACTGTGGATTGTCATCGACTTCTTCGTTATCCACGACAAACTGGCTCACCGCAAAGCCGAGGTTGTCATTGTACTGGTAGCCAAGCTGGATGTGACCTGGGCTGGCACCTTCTTCATACATGTGCTGACCGTACATGGCTGAATATTTATCTTTCGTGTATTTAGCGGTGACATAGCGGTATTCATTCGCATCGTCACCTTCCAGTGCTTCATACAACGTGACATTTGCAGGGCCAGAGCCAACAGACACCACTGCATCAACCAATTCGCCTGGGTCGATGTTGCCTTTGCCAGAATCAGGATAAACGTAGCTCCAAAGCGCTGTGTCAACGTCTAAACTGCCTACTTTTCCCGCCCAACCAGCATACAAGTCATACTCTGTACCCAAGGTAGCGTCGCCGGAAGAACCCCAGATGCCTGCATACGCACCGGAACCGTGTTTTACTTTCAGATCACCATAGACAGCCGCGTCGCCATCACCCAGATCAAAACCGCGCCACAAATACATGTTAGCGACCCCGGCAGAAGCAGACACTTCTGCACCAGAACCCGCATGAGCAACGGGTGCGGTCAACGCAGCCGCAGACAACATCACCAGCAGACCACTAGCAAGCGTTTTTTTAGTATGCATACAACACCTCAAACGTAATTACAAATAGGAACCAACCACATCACCTTGAAAAGTAACAGGACATTGGCTGTTAAATCCAAAGCAATATCCATGCCAGCAATATCAGCCTGAATTATTGAGCATCAGATGTGTGCAAGCCAAACGTATCCCGCACCATTTCAAGGCAAGTAGTCTTTATGCCTGTTCTAGCAAGCGCAATTCAAGCAATTTCTAGTTGAATGGTGGGCAATCACTTGCTTTATTGACACGATTGGATTATTGCTTTGTGCATTCGTGATTAGCCCAGCGAGAAATTTACTTCATGCCCCCGGAACACGCCCTTGTCGTCCGTCATATCAAAAAACGCTTCGGTGATTTAGCCGTCCTCAATGGCATCTCACTAACCGCCGACAAAGGCGATGTGATCTCCCTCCTCGGCTCTAGCGGCTCTGGCAAAAGCACTTTGTTACGCTGCATCAACCTGTTAGAAACGCCCGACGAAGGCGATGTTTACGTCACTGGCGAACGCATCGAAATGACCCGCGACCGCCACGGCAAAACCTTCCCCAAAAGCCAGAAACAAGTCGATCACATCCGCACCCGCTTAGGCATGGTATTCCAAGGTTTTAACCTGTGGAGTCACCGCACCATTCTGGAAAATATTATCGAAGCACCCGTGCATGTGCTCGGCATTCCCAAAGCCGAAGCCAAAGAATACGCCCTCGAATTGCTGCACAAAGTCGGCATTGCCAATAAAGCCGATAGCTATCCCGATCACTTATCCGGCGGACAACAGCAGCGCGTGGCGATTGCGCGAGCGCTGGCGATGAAACCCGCCGTGATGCTCTTCGACGAACCCACTTCCGCCCTCGACCCCGAATTGGTTGGCGAAGTGCTGCGCGTCATGCGCCAGCTTGCTGACGAAGGCATGACCATGCTGGTCGTGACCCACGAAATGGGTTTTGCGCGGGAAGTATCCTCACAAGTGATCTTTTTGCACCAAGGGCAAATCGAAGAACAAGGCAGCCCTGCACAAGTCTTCAACAACCCGCGTTCGGAACGTTGCCAGCAATTTCTTGCCACCCAGCTTAAATAACCTAACAGGAGACAACCATGAAACTACTCACCACCTTACTGTCGAGCGCTGTACTGGCACTGGCTGTTGCCGGGACTGCCCAAGCCGAAGACAAACTGCGTCTCGGCACAGAAGGCGCGTATGCCCCGTTCAATACCGTGGACAAGGACGGCAAGTTAGCAGGTTTTGACATCGACATCGGCAATGCGCTCTGCAAAGCGATGGCAACCGAGTGCGAATGGGTGACATCGGACTGGGACGGTTTGATTCCGGCGTTGGATGCGAAAAAGTTTGATGCCATTGTTGCTTCCATGTCGATCACGGCGGAGCGCAAGGAAAAAATCGACTTCACCAAAAAATATTACACCACCCCGATTCAGTGCATCCGCGCTGTCGGTACGGACGTTGACCCGACCGACACCGCCAAACTCAAAGGCAAAATGGTCGGCGTGCAAAGCGGTGTGGTAGCGGACAATTTCGTGCGCGGCAAATTCAAAGACATCGTGGAAGTCACTGCGTACAAAACCCAAGACGAAGCCAATATGGATTTGCTGGCAGGGCGCGTGGATTTGGTGTGTGCGGATTCGGTCGTGCTTGCGCCCGTTATCAAGGATGAAAAGAACGCGGGTAAAATCGAATTTGTGGGCGGCGATTTCAAGGATGTTGAATTCGTCGGGGAAGGCGTGGGCATTGGTATTCGCAAAGGTGATACGGCACTCGCGGAGAAGCTGAATAAGGCGATTGCTAAAATCCGTGAAGATGGCACTTACGCGGAGATTAATAAGAAATATTTCGACTTTGATTTGTACGGGGAATAAGACCCTCACCCCAACCCCTCTCCCAGAGGTAGAGGGGCTAAGAAAAATACACTCTTGCTCCCCCTCTACCTCTGGGAGAGGGGGCTGGGGGGTGAGGGTCTTCGAGGAGATACACATTGCTGGATTTACAGGGTTACGGCTGGCTGCTGCTCCAAGGTCTGCAAATGACCGTGCTGGTAGGATTGTGCGCCATGTTCATGGCAATCCTGTTCGGGTTGCTGGGCGCGTGGGGCAAGTTTTCGCACTCACGGTTGGCGAATTGGGCGGCGGATACCTACACCACCGTGGTGCGCGGCGTGCCGGAGCTGATCCTGCTGTTGTTGGTGTATTACGGTGTGCCGAAGCTGATTCAGGATGGTGCAGCGGCATTGGGGTATGAGTTGCGGCTCGACCTCAACCCGTTTGTGGCGGGTTTTATGACTATCGGTTTTATCTACGGCGCATTTTGTACCGAAGTGCTGCGCGGGGCGTTTTTGTCCGTGCCGCGTGGGCAGATGGAAGCGGCGCGAGCGATTGGCATGAGCAAAGCGCTGGCGTTCCGGCGGGTGCAATTGCCGTTGGCGATGCGCATGGCATTGCCGGGTTTGGGCAATGTGTGGATGGTATTGATCAAAGCCACCGCGCTGATTTCCTTGATTCAGTTGGATGAATTGATGCGTAACGCCAAACTGGCCGCCACCGCCACGCATCAGCCGTTTACCTTTTATTTCCTCGCCTCCCTGTTGTTCCTTGCGATTACCTTGGTGTCGACGTTGGTGTTGAAGCGTGCCGAAACCTGGGCAAAACGCGGGGTGCGCGTATGAATTGGGAATTGATCGGCGAGAGTTTGCCGAAATTGTTGGCGGGGACGGGTGTCACGGTGCAACTGACCTTGTTCAGCCTTGCTATCGGTTTGCTGTTGGCTGTGCCGCTGGCATTGGCGCGGTTGTCACACAATCCCTTGCTGAAGTATCCGACGGCGGGGTTTGTGTTTTATTTTCGGGGCACGCCGTTATTGGTGCAATTATTCCTGATCTATTACGGCAGTGGGCAATTCCGTGACGTGTTGAGTGACATGGGGTTGTGGACGTATTTTCGCAATGCATGGTTTTGCGCGGTGCTGACCCTGACACTGAATACGGCGGCGTATACGGCGGAAATTTTCCGTGGCGCGATTCAAGCCGTGCCGCGTGGCGAGATTGAGGCGGGCAAGGCGTTTGGGATGTCGGGTTGGTTGCTGTTCCGACGTGTGACTTTGCCGAAAGCCTTTCGGATTGCGTTGCCTGCGTATGGCAATGAGGTGGTGTTTTTGCTGCAAGCTACGTCGTTAGTGAGCGCGATTACGGTGATTGATTTGACGGGCGCGGCGGATTTGATCCGTTCCAAAACCTTTGCGGTGTATGAAATGTATCTGACGGCGGCGGTGCTGTATCTGATCATGACGTATGCGCTGGTGTATGCGTTTCGCTTGCTGGAAAAGCGTCTGAATGCTTACCAACACAGGTCGGCTTGAAGTAGTCCCCACGCGATTGTCCACATAATGATGCCGATTAGGATGTCGAGGATTTGCCATGTTCTGGGCTTTTGGAAAAGCGGTGAGAGTAATCTTGCGCCGTAGCCTAGCCCGAAAAACCAGATGCCCGACACACTGACTGCGCCGAGCAGAAACCAATACTTTTCGTGTGAAGGCAATGTGCCAGCGACACTGCCGAGGATGACGACGGTATCGAGGTATACGTGCGGATTCAGCAAGGTTAGCGCGAACGTGGTGGTGATGACGGCTGCGAGGCTGGCGGTGTTGGCATGGCTGGCGGCGGCTTCGAGATGGCTGGTGGCTTGGTAAGCACTGCGGAAGGCGTTGAAGCCGTACCAGAATAGGAAGGCTGAACCCAACAGCGCGAGGCTGCACGTTGCGATGGTGCTGTCCTTGATTAACGTGCCTAAACCTAATACGCCTGCCGACATTAATACCGCATCGCACAGGAAGCAGATCAGCGCGACCCAGAAAATGTGGTGGCGGGCTAATCCTTGTTTTAGGACGAAGGCGTTTTGTGCGCCGATGGCGACGATTAGACCGCTGGCGATCATCGCGCCTTTGAGAATGGTTTCGAGCATGTTGCGCCTTGTGGATGGAAATGGAATGAGGAGAGAGATTATATTGTAGAAAGTTATTACTTTTCTCCAATAAGAACTTGGCTACGGGGAGAATCTCCATTATAGTTTTTCTTATTGTAGAAACCATGCCACTTTCTAAAATATGAATCTATCTGAGTATCAATCTGGTCATTATGAAGCTCAATATGAGTACCGGAGCTTCATGCCATCCCTAATCAATCATCCTTGGGTGATCGCTGATCCTGCCCTGTCGCACCTACTGAGTCAGGCTGACCGTGCATTGGGTGAGCTGAATGCGTTTTCGCAATTAGTGCCGAATGTCGACTTTTTCATCCAGATGTATGTTGCCAAGGAAGCGACTTACTCAAGCCGCATTGAAGGCACGCAAACGAATGTCGAAGACGCTTTCAAGGATGCTGCTGATGTCGCGCCAGAGAAACGTGACGACTGGGCGGAAGTGCAGAACTACATTCAGGCGCTGAATTATGCGGTGGCGCGGCTGGAAACCCTGCCCCTCTCCAACCGCTTGTTGCGGGAGGCACACGCCACTCTGTTGCAAGGTATCAAGGGCGCAACCAAACAACCCGGTGAATTTCGCACCAGCCAGAACTGGATTGGCATTAGCCTGAAAAATGCGGTGTTTGTTCCCCCGCACCATGAGCGGGTTGGCGAGTTAATGAGTGATCTGGAAAAATTCCTGCACGACGACACGCACTATGTATCACCGCTGCTCAAGATTGCGATTGCACATTACCAGTTTGAAACGATTCACCCGTTTCTGGATGGTAATGGGCGCTTAGGGCGTTTGCTGATTCCGTTGTTTCTGGCATCTGAACAGATTCTTGCCAAACCCGCGTTGTATTTGTCGGATTATTTCGAGCGCAACAAGACGGCTTATGTCGACCACCTGATGGCAGTCAGGCAAGGCAACCACCTGCGTGAATGGCTGCTGTTCTTTTTGCATGGCGTGGCGGAAACGGCACAATCCTCTATTGCTGTATTCAAAAGCATATTGCTGCTCAAAGAGCGTATCGACAGGGATGTATTGCCACGCTTCGGTGTACGGCGGCAGGAGAATGCGCAACAGCTTATGCGCTACCTCTACCGGAAGCCGGTTGTTGATGTTAAAACGGTTACGGAGCTTTTGGAAACCACGCAAAAAACGGCAGGGTCGCTGGTTGATGACTTGGTTAGTTATGGTGTGTTGGCTGAAATCACCGGGCAGCGGCGGAATCGGTTGTTTGTGTTTAGGGAATACCTTGGGTTATTTACAAGATAGAGATGGGATTTGTGATTTGCGTTAGAATAGCCAATTTGAGACCTGACGAAACTGCCCCATGTCGCCGAATACCAATCCCCACGTACCTGTCGCCCTGTTCGACCACCCCAAATACTGGGCGGAATGCTACGACACCTCGCCCTATCTCCCCATGAGTCGTGCGGAAATGGACACGCTGGGCTGGGATTCCTGCGACATTATTATCGTCACGGGTGACGCTTATGTAGACCACCCCTCGTTCGGCATGGCAGTCATCGGGCGGATGCTGGAAGCACAAGGTTTCCGTGTCGGCATCATTGCGCAACCCGATTGGCATTCCAAAGACCCGTTCATGGCACTGGGCGCACCCAACCTGTTCTTCGGCGTGGCGGCGGGCAATATGGACTCGATGATCAACCGCTACACCGCCGACCGCAAAACGCGCTCCGACGACGTTTACACCCCCGGCGGCATGGCAGGCAAACGCCCCGACCGCGCCACGCTGGTGTACACGCACCGCTGCCGCGAAGCCTACCCCGACGTGCCGATCATTATCGGCGGGATCGAAGCCTCGTTGCGGCGCATTGCGCACTTCGATTACTGGCAAGAAAAAGTGCGCACCTCGATCCTGCTGGATGCCGCCGCCGACCTGCTGCTATACGGCAATGCCGAACGCGCCGTGGTGGAAGTCGCACACCGCATTGCCTCCGGCGAACCCGTTTCCCAAATCACCGACGTGCGCGGCACGGCCTTCATCCGCCGCGACACCCCGCAAGGCTGGATGGAAATCGACTCCAGCCGCATCGACCAACCGGGCAAAATCGACCGCATTATCAACCCCTACCTCAACACCACCGAGATGAGTGAATGCGAAGTCGAAAAGCGCAACGTGCAATGGTTTGAGTACGAAGACCCGCGCAGCAAACGCCCCGACGAACACCAACTGATCTTCCACCCCCGCGCCCGTTTAGACCGCGACACCACCGTGATTCGCCTGCCGTCTTACGAAAAAGTCAGCAAAGACAAAGCCTTGTACGCCCACGCCAACCGCGTGCTGCACTTGGAAACCAACCCCGGCAACGCCCGCGCCTTGGTGCAAAAACACGGCAATATCGACGTGTGGCTGAACCCGCCACCGATTCCGCTGACCACGCCGGAAATGGATTTCGTGTTCGGGCTGCCCTACGCTCGCTTGCCGCACCCGTCCTATAACGGCGTAAAAATCCCCGCCTATGACATGATCCGTTTCTCGGTGAATATCATGCGCGGCTGCTTTGGCGGCTGCACCTTCTGTTCGATTACCGAACACGAAGGGCGCATTATCCAAAGCCGTTCCAAAGAATCCATCATCCGCGAAGTCGAAGAAATCCGCGACAAAGTACCGGGATTTACCGGGGTAATTTCCGACCTTGGCGGCCCCACGGCGAATATGTACCGCCTCGCCTGCAAAGACCCAAAGATCGAAGCCGCGTGCCGCAAACCCGCGTGCGTTTACCCCGATGTGTGCCACAACCTCAACACCGACCACGCCGCCTTGAAGGAGTTGTACCGCGAAGCGCGTACCTTACCCGGCATCAAGAAAATCCTGATCGGTTCAGGGGTGCGCTATGACCTTGCCATCAAAGACCCCGAATACGTCAAAGAATTGGTGACGCACCACGTCGGTGGCTATTTAAAAATCGCCCCGGAACACACCGAAGAATCGCCCCTGTCCAAAATGATGAAACCGGGCATCGGCGCGTATGACGAATTCAAACGCCTGTTCGAGAAATACACCAAGGAAGCGGGCAAAGAACAATATTTGATCCCGTATTTCATCGCCGCGCACCCCGGCACGTCCGACGAAGACATGCTCAACCTCGCGCTGTGGCTAAAGAAACACGGCTTCCGCGCCGACCAAGTGCAGGCGTTTTACCCCTCGCCGATGGCATCCGCCACCACCATGTACCACACCGACAAAAACCCGCTGCACAAAGTTACCTACAAGAGCGAAAAAGTCGCCACCGCGAAATCACCGGAACAGCGCAAGCTGCACAAAGCGTTTTTGCGCTGGCACGACCCGAAAAACTGGCCGCTGCTGCGCAAAGCGATGGCGGAGATGGGACGGCAGGAACTGATCGGCGATGGCGAAAATCAGTTGATCCCGCATTACAAGGCGGGTGAGGAACAGTTGGTGTATGAGGCGCATCGGCGCAAGAATAAGGGCGGGGAGCATCAGAAGCGGGTGGGGAAACCTGCGCAAGCGGCAGTGGGGAAACCGAATTATGGTAAACCTGTGCAAAGTGCAGCGGCTGGTAAACCCAATACTGGCAAACCTGCGCAAGCGGCAGCGAATAAACCGAATGCGGGTAAACCGCAGAGTGGGAAGATGTTGACGCAGCATACGGGGTTGCCACCGAAGGCGTGGGCGGATTTTGGCGGTAAACCGAAGCCGACCAGCAAGCCCAAGCAGCGCGGTGGTAGATAGCCGCAAACCAATCAGCGTAGTATCATCATCGGACACCCTTGATAGGTAAACGATTATGAAGGTAATCATGCTGATGCCTGAAAAAACGGAACCGGCACAAGCGCCCTCTCAAGCAGCACTCAAAGAACGTTTGTTAACCATTGCCAAACGCTGCGCCGCATTGCCCCTGTTTGACCGTCGCACACCGGATGAAATTCTGGGTTACGACTATTATGGGATGCCAAGTGCATGATGATTGATTCGTAGGTTTTGATTGCCATCCTTGAAAATGAGCCAGAAGCAGCACGCTTGATTGAGGCGATTGCCTATGACCCGGTACATCTGATTTCAGCAGTATCAGTGGGAAACCAGCATTGTCACTCTGAACCGCCGGGGTGAAGCCGGAGTTGCTGAACTGGATGCTTTTTTGCAGGAAGCAGTTATTGAAACCATTGCGGTGACACCTGAACAAGCGACATTGGCACGGCAGGCTTACGAACGTTATGGAAAAAGCAGGCATCCCGCCAAACTCAATTTTGGTGACTGCTTTTCGTATGCCGCAGCGGTAGCTTGCACTGAACCGTTGCTGTTCAAAGGTAATGACTTTAGCGAAACAGATATTCTATATTTTATTAATTTGGCGGAGTAATATAAACACTGGCACTACGAACAGAAAGTATGGAAGATGATTCGAAATCATCATTAATGCCTTTATTTTTTATACCAATGAATAATGCATTTCACCGATTGAAATACTGAATATTTCGTAGTGATTAATTTGCACTGATGTTTGATTTCCCATGACGCAAGTGGAAAGAGTTTTATATTTACGAGAACATTCCGATAAATATAACGCACCCCAACCTTGCAAACCACCAATTAAGCCTATATCCTTCGCCAGATTTTCAAGTTGATTTAGTGCATCCCTATTGCAAATTTTTGTAGCTATAACATAGACTTCCAACCAAAATCGCATGGCACTTGTTATATCTTTTTTTTCAAGCATACATGCCCCATTCTAAAAAATGTATTACATAAACCATCCATGTCACCGATTTTCTGTTGAATAGTACGTGCTTTATTAAGGTGGTTTATGGCAATATCGTAGTCACCACGTCCAGAATAAATTATTGAAATATTACAGCGAGTTCTACCCTCGCCAAATTTGTCACCAATTTCAAGTGTTATAGCAAGTGATTTTTCAAAATAATTGAGAGCAGTATTATAATCACCATATTCAGAATAGATTAAAGAGCATCTCTTTATACACAAATCAGTCCTCCCCCAACTCACTAGCCATCTGAATCCCATAAATACAGTCCAGCACCCTTGAGTAGCCAAGCCAGATACTTTTAGCCCCCGGTTCGCCATCGCATTTTCTGCCCAAAAAGCCCCCCAGTTCCGCTAGATTGCGGATCACTTGATTGAGGGTAGGTATGCCATCGGGTAGTGCTTTTTTGCCGAGCCGGAAGGATACTTTCCATTCCAGCGGGTCAAACACCAGATCAGCCGGAAGTTCTGGGCAGGTACGCCCCAACCGCATCAGAAACATAATCCGCCAGGCCACCATGATGTAGAGCGCGAGGGCTTTTTCGATGCGCTCTTTAGTGTCCAGTTGCAGTTTTTCGACGCGACAGCCGACTTTCAGGACATCAAAAAACATCTCGATTTCCCAACGCGCCCGATACCAGTCGATGAGTTCACAGGCGGCATCGGCGGTCTCTACACAACGGTTGGTGACTAAACGCCAAATGAGGGACGATTTTCCGGCGGGTGGGTTGATTTCTTTGGCTTGAACCAAGGTCAATAGCATCGGATGCTTACTTTTGGGACGCAGGGTGTAACGTAACACCTTGATTTCTTGTACCACTTTGCGAGGCTTTTCACCCTGCTTGCGCGGTTTGGTAAAAGTGATACGAGTCAACGCCTGTTGTTGATCAATGGCATCCCACAGTTTGAGGTCATCCCCCAAGGCGCGGTTATGTTGCGCCCGTATCAGCAGGTCAGCCGGGTAATCCAAGGCTTGCGCCCGTTTGAGTAAGTCATAAAAGTCGCTTTCACGGTCGCCCGTATAGATGAGGCGGTGTTCAGGGCAGCGTGCCGCCAGTTCGGCTACCCGTTCATACCCTTCAATCCAGCGACGGCTTTCTTTGATGCCGGGGTTGGCAAGATCCGCCGCTTTGCTCAAGCCCCGTGACCACATCCACGTATCGGTGATCCCCAGTGGCAGACGGTCTGGGGTGATACACAAGGTCGGATGCAGGTACATCCCGCGTTGCTTATCGTAGGATAAACGCCCCAAACCCTCGGTTTCCTGCCCATTGAAATCCAGTTCGGTGGTGTCTTGAATACACAGGATAATCCGCGAATCTTGCTGACGGATTCGACACTCGGTCGCTTCAAAGTGGGATGCCATCAAAGCATCATGGCTCACCGCTTCATTCCAGAAGAAACGGTACGTCGCCAAGGTGCTTGACCAACTTTGACAAGCTTTCGGGATGCTCGATTGGGGGGCTTTTAGCATGGCGTTGAGGATATGGGCAGCGCGTGTTTCGAGACGCTTGTCTCCCAAATCAAGATCGGTGAGTTCGGTAGATGACCAGTTCATGGGTGAAAATTGCTTATCCTACATCAGCTTAGGGACTTGTGTATAAGGAGATGCGTTTATCCGGCTCTTTGAAGGTATACCAATGAATTTCGCCACGCTTCATTCATCACCCCATGCCTGTTCTTCTTCCCACACTGAAAATTCGTCGGGGGCAACAGGGTGGCGCAAGTAGCCAGCGCGGTGTTTTTCTACCAATTTGCGTTGGTGATAGAGTGCAATTGCGATGCGCAAGGCTTCGCGAGTGAAGGCGGAACGGTTGGTGTGGTTTTCCTGAACAACCTGATCAAGTTCAGCTACCAGATCGTCATCAAAGGTCATTTGCAAGGTTCGCATAGTGGTTTCCATGTGGATGATTATAGCTATATTAACATGGGTTCACGGAATAGCCTTGCCAACTACTTGCTAACAACGCAATTAAGCCAGCTTGAAACTTTTGCGGGTATCGAGCAACGGTTGCGCACTAAAAACCTCGGCGACTTGAAGCAGAAAATTGCGTCATTGTTGGATAAAGTGCCACACAATCCTAACGTGCCAGAGTGGGATCGGTTGTGATGGTGGCAATAGGCAACGCCGCCTTATCCACCACCCGCCGCAACACAAAGCTGGAATGCACCCCGCTCACCCCCGGTATGCGCGTAATGCGGTTGAGCAGCAATGCCTGATACGCATCCATATCTTTCACCACCACCTTGAGCTGGTAATCGGCGGATTGCCCGGTGATCAGCAGGCATTCGAGTATTTCGGGAATGTCAGCGATGCGGGTTTCAAAGGTGTCGAAACGTTCCGGCGTGTGCTGATCCATCGAAATGTGGATTAACGCCATCAACGACAGACCGAGCTTTTTCGCATCCAGCAACGCCCGATAGCCGGTGATGAAACCCGCCTCTTGCAGCAGCCGTACCCGCCGCAAACAGGGCGAAGGTGACAGCCCAATGCGGTCAGCCAAATCCTGATTGCTTATACAGCCGTTGTCTTGCAGCACTTGCAGGATGTGCCAGTCGTAGCGGTCGAGTTGCATTATTATTCCATAATTGAGTTTTTGTTAGCAATTTACTGCCAATACGATAGGTTTTTATCCCGCAAAACGCAATCGCCTGCCACGCCCTTTCTTTTAAACTAAGCGCATTAACCACTAGAGCAGCGTGCCATGTTGAAACAGCCTTCCACCAAATACCGTCCGTTCCCGCCCGTCGCCTTGACTGACCGCCAATGGCCGAGCCGTTCCCTTACCCAGCCGCCGATCTGGATGAGTACCGATTTGCGCGATGGCAATCAATCACTGTTCGAGCCGATGAATGGGGAACGTAAGATGCGCATGTTCCACACCCTCTGCACCATCGGTTTCAAGGAAATTGAGGTGGCGTTTCCTTCCGCGTCACAAACCGATTTTGATTTTGTGCGCGAGCTGATCGAAGGCAAGCACATTCCCGCCGATGTCACCATCGAGGTGTTGACGCAGGCGCGGGAGCATTTGATTCGGCGCACAATGGAATCCTTGCGCGGCGCACGGCGGGCGATTGTGCACGTCTACAACGCCACTTCTCAGCCGTTCCGCGACACCGTGTTTGGGATGAGCAAGGCGGATGTGTTGGGCATGGCAGTGTCGGCGGTGGAATTGATCAAGCACTTGGCAGCCGACCAACCGGAAACCGAATGGGTGTTGGAATACAGCCCGGAAACCTTCAGCGCCACCGAATTGGAATTTGCTCGTGAAGTATGCGATGCCGTGACCGCTGCATGGGGCGCAACCCCCACCAATCCGGTGATCATCAACTTGCCCGCGACTGTCGAAATGGCAACGCCGAATGTGTACGCCGACCAGATTGAATGGATGCACCGCCAGCTTGCCCGCCGCGACAGCGTGATCCTCAGTGTGCATCCACACAATGACCGAGGCACAGCGGTAGCAGCGACAGAATTGGCGTTGTTGGCGGGTGCTGATCGGGTCGAAGGTTGCTTGTTCGGCAGCGGCGAACGCACCGGCAACGTTGACATCGTGACCTTGGCACTCAACCTCTACACCCAAGGCATTGCGCCCGGTTTGGATTTTTCCGACATCAACGCAGTGGCGCGGACGGCGGAATATTGCACGCAATTGCCGATTCATCCGCGTCACCCGTATGTGGGCGATTTGGTGTTTACCGCGTTTTCCGGCTCGCATCAGGATGCGATCAAGAAAGGCTTGGCGGTGCAAACGGCGGAATCGTTCTGGAACGTGCCGTACTTGCCGATTGATCCGGCGGACGTGGGGCGCAGTTACGATTCGGTGATTCGCGTCAACAGCCAGTCGGGTAAAGGCGGCATTGCGTACTTGCTGGAAAGTGCTTATGGCATTGTGATGCCGCGCCGCTTGCAGGTCGAATTTTCCAGCGTGGTGAAAGACCACACCGATCAGCACGGTTGCGAAGTGAATGCCAGCGACATCTGGGGCATTTTTGCTGCGACGTATTTGGAGACTGCTACGCCCGTGCGTTATTGCGCACACCATTTGTTTGAACAGGGTGATGCGCAAGGCATTCGCTTGGTGATTGAGCGCGATGGCATTCGACACGAACTCACGGGGACGGGGAATGGGCCGATTGATGCGGCAGTTCATGCTTTGCAAGGGGCGGGGATTCGGGTGCAAGTGCGCAGTTACGAGGAGCGTTCTATTGGCGCAAGCGTGGATGCGGGTGATGCGCAAGCCTGCGCTTTCATTGAATTGCGGCAGGCGGGTGTGGGCAGCAGTGCCGAATGTTACGGCGTGGGGATTGATGGCAATATCATTACCGCCTCCATCAAAGCCTTGGTCAGCGGGGCAAATCGCTTGGTGGGTGAAGCTTATTAACCAACGATGTCCAGTTGTACGTCAGCAGTGCCATTGAGGAGCAACCCTAACTGTTCGGCGGCGGCTTGTGAAACATCCACGATACGACCCGGTTTGAATGGGCCACGGTCATTAACGCGCACCGTGACAGATTGCCCCGTTTGCAGATTGGTAACACGAATAAGTGTACCGAAAGGCAAGTTGGGGTGTGCAGCAGTCATGGCATACATATCGTAGGTTTCGCCACTCGCGGTTGGGCGTCCGTGGTATTGGGTTCCATAGTAGGAGGCTTTGCCGATATTTGACGAGCGGTTAGTTTGTTCAGGTGCTGGCTGATAAGCGGCTTGCGGTTTTTCGTAGAGGTCGTATTGCTGTACGTTGCTCACTTGATAAACAAGATAGTCGGCATTGGCGACGCCGCCAAACAGTTGTAAGCAAACGAAAGTGCATCCAATGAAATGGGCTAAAGATTTGATTAATTTGTTGTTTTTCATGGGTGATCTCGCTTTTTGAATGTTTGTTATTTGATGTGTCCATATTTTCATAAAGCGAACTAATAGAAACGCGCCCCCTAGACAGGCGCAAAAACGCGGGCGATAACCGCAACTGACGGTCGCTGAGAGCAGATAAGCGGTAGAAAAAGTGCCGATAATGGCGGATGAGCGGCGTTGCCTACAATTCAAATGGGCATTCGTCACAGATGCTGATATATTTGTCTAATGGATAATGCAACCAACCCTTGGTGGGATTGCTGTCAGCGTCCGTAGCATTACAGTATGTATACAAGCGTATAATAAAAAAGGGGTTTTATAATGTTTGCCGATAATTTTCTGATTGAGAAGGTACGACTAGGGCAGTCGTTTTTGTTGGCCTGTGCGATGACCAGCGGAGCAACACTGGCTGCTGAGGATACTTACAACTGCGTTCCCCTGAAGGGAGGTTCCAGTCCGACAGATTCTGCGTATTTTGATCAAATCATTGCCAATCAGTTGGCGATTTCTCCACCAACTGCGCCTGCCAGCAGTAGCCCAAGTGCTGCTGATAATTTTTATATTGTGCAGAAAGGCGATACGCTATACGCGATTATGCGTAAATCTGGCGTTCCGATTAAGAATTTGATTGTCCTTAACCAACTGCCTTCCCTGAATAATCTGAAAGAAGGTCAGCCGCTGAAGCTTTTTGATCTGCCTAATACCGCACAGCCTCGGAAGACGCCTGACAAAGAAATGCTGCCAATGGCTAATGTCAGCTCTGCGGAGGCTGCGGTGGATCGGTACGTGGTCAAGGTTGGCGAAACGCTGTATGCGATTTCGCGCCAAACAGGGGTCAGCATCGAGCGTCTGGTTTCGCTGAATCAGTTGACCGCCTCCAATAACATCAATGCAGGGCAGCAATTGCGGTTGCGTTAGTCACCCCCATTGCTGACTCAGGCTGTCATGCCTTTTTGCACCAAGGCGGCAAATGAGGCGGGGTTGCGCGAACAAATATGCACTTTGCCGCGCCCGCTGAAGCGCAACACCACGCCTTCGCCGCTAGTGACGCTGTTGACCAGATTGCCAAACATGCCACCTAAACCGCCGCCAGAACTGCTGGTGGCGACAGAAATTTCGTAGTGCAAGGCACTGTCCCAGCACACAACATGGGCGTTATCAATGGTGAGATCGTTGCCCGGTTCCACATCGAGCGAAAACATTGAGCCAAAACCGGATACGGCAACCTGCCCTGTCCCCGCTGTTTCCATGACGAAAAAGCCGCCGGATTGCGCGAACAAGGCATTGCCGATGCTTTGGGTACGCACTTTCATTTCTGTGCCGGAGGTGGCGGCGACGAACGCGCCATCATTCAGCAAATATTGGCGGGCGCCCACGTCGATGATTTCCATGCCACCGGGCAGCGCGGGGGAAAGCAGGCAATCACCGTCCCCGCGTGTGGCTTCGATGTGTTGCTGAAACAGGGATTCGCCGTTGGTGAAACGCCGCATTAGAGCACTGCCTAGCCCGCCGGTCATGCGGCCTTTCAGCTCAAGATTGGCCTCCATCATCACCATCGCGCCCGATTCGCAGTAGATTTTGTCGCCTTTTTGCATGGCAACGTGTAAAAACGGGTCAACGTCGCCGGTTATTGTAAACACTGTCATGGATAAACTCTCCGATTATTGCAAAGGTGTTACCAACGGTAGGCCGCGCCTGCATACCCGCCCCAAACCGTGCTGCTGTCGATAATGGGGCTGTCAGCAATCGCGCTGTCATAGCCAGTCGCATTCACGCCACCCACCAAGGTTAGGCGCTCATTGATGGGTTTCTCCAAGGTAACGCCAAGTTTCAGCGCGAGGGCGGCGTCAGCTTGGTAAGCAGGGCGGTCTGCTTTGGCTTCGGCAGCATCGACACCCACGTAGTAGTCGGTCAGGTCGGCAGAAAGCCATTGCAGTTCCGCATACGGGCGCAGCTTGAGGGGCGTATCGAGGTGATGGGTGTAGCGCAGTTTGGCTTGGGCGCCTTCGTGAGCGGCGACATCTTGCGCAAGGTCGGCGGCAACCGTGCCGGTGGCGAGTTTCCAAGCCCCGCCCGCCCGCAGATTGATGGCGCGATCCAGCTCCGCCATGTCTTGCAATGCGGGGCTGTCACCGCGTTCGTGATCCCATTCATCCAGCCCTGCCCCCACATAAAATTCACGTTCGGGAGTGGCGTTGAATGACCATGCAGGGCCTGCAATATCAAAGCCGTTTTCCTTAATGATGACGGGTTTGACGCCGGTTTGCGTGTCGCCCCCCACGAATGGCGATTGGTCGGCGGTAGCGGCAAGGCCGACATTCCACTGGCGCGGTTCGGCGCTGGCGGCAGGTATTTGCGCGGTTGCTAACAGCGCGAGTGCGGCACACAATGCATACTTCATGTTATATCCCCGGTTCAAATGTAATGAAATCCAGCAACGCCGATTTGATCTTACCGATGCTCCAGCAACACCTTGGTACGGGCATTGCGATTGCGCGTGTCGACGCTGCCAGCGGCGGCTGTATTAACCAAACCAGTACGGTAACACTTGCCGATGGCAGCCGCTATTTCCTCAAAGTAAATCAGGCGAGTTTGCTGGAAATGTTTGCGGCGGAAGTGGATGGGTTGAATGCAATCCGCGCCAGTGCCAGCCTGCGTGCGCCTGAGCCGCTGGGCTATGGGGTGCAAGGGCAACAGGCGTATGTGTTGCTGGAATATTTGCCGCTGCAAGAACACGGTGATCAGCAACAAGCGGGTACGCAACTCGCTGCCATGCACCGCCACACGGCTGCACAACACGGGTGGTTTCGTAGCAATACCATCGGCGCAAGCCCGCAGCTTAATACTCAAACACACGACTGGGTGGCGTTCTGGCAACAGGAACGACTGGGGTTTCAACTTGAACGGGCGCGGCGTAATGGCTATCCGCCGCGTTCTTATGAGCAAGGCTTGCGCTTGCAAGAAAGCATTGGCGCATTGTTTACCGATTATCAGCCGGTGACTTCGTTGTTGCACGGTGATTTGTGGGGTGGGAATTTGGCGTATTTGCCGGATGGCAGCCCGGTGGTGTATGACCCAGCGGTGTATTACGGCGACCGCGAAACCGATCTGGCGATGACCGAGCTGTTTGGCGGGTTTGGGGCAGACTTTTATGCAGCGTATAACGCGGCTTGGGCGTTGGATTCGGGCTATGCGGTGCGCAAGACGTTGTATAACTTGTACCACATCCTCAACCACTTCAACTTGTTTGGCAGTGGGTATGGGGAGCAGGCGGCGCGGATGACGGAGATGCTGTTGGCAGAGATAGGCTAATATGGGCGTAATATTCTATACTACACTTATCAATTTTACGCCTATATTGTAATTGTATGCACAATCGAACCATCATCCAGCAATTCTCATTTTGAAAAATATGCTTTATGAATCAAGGCACTGAAAACACATAAAAAATGGTCATGATTTTTAACATATTGATTACACTGCCAACCATTCGTTTAAAATGAGAATTACTGACCATCATCCAACTGTTGCAACACAATGACCCACAGATGTAGTAGTCGATCAAGGTGATGTTTGGGATAAAACTCTTTATCGTGCCACTTATAAGAAAATTTTGAGCGTTTGTCCTTGCTTCAATTTATACCTTCAGAGGGTACAACCATAATGTGGGGCTTGTTTTACTGACTCCATAGGAAAACAGTAAACAGTCAGGACGTTAGCTGATCCATGATCTTTTAGCGTTTAATCATTTAGTGTAGGAGCGAAAAATGCTTAATTTAAATACCCAAAACACATCTCAAGCCAATCAATGTGGGTGCAGCTACTCTGCCAATCGCGGCAACAAATCCAACTCAAGTTCTTCCACCAATTCTATTATTAGTAGTAATGCTGGTGGACTTCCTGGTCTTAATAGTAATCAGAATACTCAGCAATTGTTGTTAAGCCTGTTACAAATGATTGTACAGTTGATGCAAACAATGCAGGGATCAGGTTGCAAGGACACTGGGAACACTGGGAACACTGGGAACACTGGGAACACTGGGAACACTGGGAACACTGGGAACACTGGGAACACTGGGAACACTGGGAACACTGGGAACACTGGGAACACTGGGAACACTGGGAACACTGGGAACACTGGGAACACTGGGAACACTGGGAACACTGGGAACCATTGCGCAAAGCCTAAGCCAATTCCTACAGCGGGTAATGGTGGCGTTCAAGGTGATCCGCATTTTTTTGGTGCTGATGGAGGAAAATACGATGTACAAGGCCAAGCAGGTAAAACCTACAATATCCTCAGCGACAAAGGTTTCCAAGTGAATGCGTCCTTTGCCAAATGGGATGAAGTTGGTTCTACCATTATGGGTAATGTCGGTGCAACTATGGGCAAAGACCAAGTACAAGTTGACGTGGATGGCGCTCTCACTATCAATGGCGAAGCCAAACAAGACGGCACGTATCAAGTGGATGTTGGATCAGTCACTAAGCAAGGAAAATCAGTGATTCTGAACGATGGCGAATACAGTGTCGCCGTGAATAGTCAAACAGCCGCAAATAAGTCTTATCTTGATGTTGATTTCAAGAGCACTAACGTTGCCGCTGATGGTGTCATGCCGCATGGTCTATGGGGTCAAACCGCTGATGGCGATGATAAAGTAAGAAACGGTGATCAAGGTGCGGGTGCACAGGGTGGCGGTGCGATTGAAAAGCTCGATGGCAGCATTTCAGAAAAAGGCGACAAAACCACGGTCAATCTGTATGAAGTTGCCAACTTGTTCGATACTAGCTTTGCCAACTTCAATCGTTTCAACAGCTAAATACTGCGTCGGTTGGTAACAGATTCATCATCTAATGCCGTAACAGTAAATACAGGCTGGGCAAGGTACTCACTTGTCCAGCTTTTTTGTTGATAAGTAGATCGCAGAATATACCTTATTTTATTAACGTGGTAATAAATTAAAAGATAGATTTTTATTTATTTAGATAGCAACTCGGAGCTAATTTTTTGGCTTTAAAAGCATAAATAAAATTTTATCTTTTTATTTTCAAGTGCTTATAGCATTCTTTTGATATTTTCTTGTGGTTGGCACACCCCTTGCAATGCTTGCGGCGTAACCAACGACAAGCAAGGAAAACACCATGAGCACTACCGCCACTCCCTACGAAGTCCTCCACGAAGCCGGTCACGCGCCCGTTAAAGCGTGGACAAAAGGCGTGCCTTTCGACGACAACTCCAAAAAGCAATTGCTGAACATTGCGCAGATGCCGTTTATTCACCAGTGGGTAGCGGCGATGCCGGATGTGCATTTGGGGAAAGGTGCAACCATTGGCAGCGTGATCCCGACCGTGGGGGCGATTATTCCGGCGGCGGTGGGCGTGGATTTGGGTTGCGGGATGATGGCGGCGAAAACCACCTTGACCGCAGCCGATTTGCCCGATTCGTTGGAAGCGATGCGTAGCAAGATTGAGAAGGTTGTTCCGCATGGGCGCGTGGCGACTCGCGGTAAACGCGATACCGGAAGTTGGGGTGATCCGCCGGACGATGTACTGGAAAAATGGCTGGCGTTGAGTGCGGGTTTCCAGCGGTTGTGCGAGAAGCACCCGTTCCTGAAAAACACCAATAACTTGAAGCATTTGGGGACGCTGGGTACGGGCAACCATTTCATCGAGGTGTGTCTGGATGAAACCCAAACCGTGTGGGTGATGTTGCACAGCGGTTCACGCGGGGTGGGCAATGCCATCGGTACGCACTTTATCGAGCAGGCGAAAAAGGATATGGAACGCTATTTCATCAACTTGCCGGATAAGGATTTGGCGTACATCCCCGAAGGTAGCCCGCATTTCCGCGACTACGTGGCGGCGGTGGCGTGGGCGCAGGATTTCGCGCAAGCCAACCGCGAGGTGATGATGGCGCGTACTTTGCAGGCGATCCGCGAGGTATTGCCGATCCCGTTCACGGCGGACGTGGAGGCGGTGAATTGCCACCACAACTACATCAACCGCGAACACCATTACGGCAAGGATGTGTGGGTGACGCGCAAAGGGGCGGTGAGTGCGCAAAAAGGTCAGCTTGGGATTATTCCGGGCAGCATGGGGGCGAAATCGTTCATCGTGCGCGGGCTGGGTAATGCCGAAAGTTTTTGCAGTTGCAGCCACGGCGCGGGGCGCGTGATGTCACGTACTGAGGCGAAACGCCGCGTGTCGCTGGAGGAGCATAAACGCGCTGTTGCGGGGGTGGAATGCCGCGTGGATGAAAGCGTGATCGACGAAACGCCGTCGGCTTACAAACCGATTGATAAGGTGATGGCGGCGCAGAGCGATTTGGTGGAAGTGCTGCATACGTTGAAGCAGGTGGTGTGTGTGAAGGGGTGAGTTTAATACTCACCCAACTCTACCGATCTAACCCAATAGAAATTTAAGCGACAGTAACTACCAAGGATTGAACAACAAAATGCCAAGCCATCCACGTATCGACAAAGGTGAAGGTCTTATTCGTACTTATGATCTTCTCCAAGAATTACGTGCTGATATTGATGCTGCCTATGAAATTTTGGAAACGGATCGGCAGTCACAATACTTACGTCGTTGCGTTGTTCGCGCAGTCTTTTCTTACGTAGAGGCTTTGATTGAGTGCATAAAGGTTGAGCTGCGATCAACAATTCGGACTAGAAAATACTCCAACCCACTCTCGGCAAAAGAACGGGAAACACTGGGTTCATTAACCATCGTAGGAACTTCGCATAGAAAATTTTTATCATTGGAGCAAAATGTTCAACGAACCTTCAAACTGGCAGCGAAAATTTGGAACATAGATTTTCAACTCTCAACACAAGATAATGAATTCAATGAGTTTCTTACGGCGAAATGGGCACGTAATCGTTTGACTCATCCAAAAAGCTTCTATGACATCCAAGTCACTGATTTTGATATGCATTGCCATACAAGAACAGGTATGTGGTTACAAGAAGAGTTTCAGAGACTTTTTCAAGCAAGAGTGTCATCACTACGCAAATATTCCAACTCCGCTTCGAGTTCGCCGGGATCGTAGTTAACTACCGGAATATCGCGTTTGGCGCATTCTTCGTAAAAGCGGTAACGATCTATACCTACAAACTCGCAAGCAAATCCAGCAGATATTTTCCCTGCATGAAACAGTGCAATGCCCGCCTCCAGCTTGATTTGCTTTTCCAGTTCGGGAAGCGTGTCACGCCCGAAGTCTTCGGGTATATCCAGTATAATTTGCATGTCAGACACCTGTATTTGCGTTTCCATACTCCATCATAACGTGAGATTTCCGCATGACCTACCAAGAATTCTACGACCACATCGACTGCCGTTTCCCCTATCACGACACAGCCGCATGGCAGCAACTCATTGCGCAATCCCTAGAAATCGGTGGCGATGCGCCGTTTCTGGTGTTGCATGAAATTTGCCGCTTGCCTACATCCGTCACCCTGAATCTTGAACAACACTTGGCGATGTATGCTTACTGGAAAGTGGCGTTTTCTCACCCCATGCAAGACATCGTTGAACCC
This sequence comes from Candidatus Thiothrix sulfatifontis, assembly GCA_022828425.1. Taxonomy (NCBI): domain Bacteria; kingdom Pseudomonadati; phylum Pseudomonadota; class Gammaproteobacteria; order Thiotrichales; family Thiotrichaceae; genus Thiothrix; species Candidatus Thiothrix sulfatifontis. The sequence goes on along the minus strand of CP094685.1, from coordinate 777,777 downwards.
GCGAGTTTGGCATTGATTCAACGACAGTTTTTGAGCGATGCGGAAGTTATTCACATCATGGAGCAATTGCGTGCTTACCCCCAGCAATATTCTGCGCTGCAAGTGGCATTGTCTGCGTGTGCTGATGAGCAGGGTTTGGTCGATGCGAAATACGAGGAAATTGTCAGTGAGTGGCGGCGGTAAGCATTCACTGAATCTCCACATCCTGCATCATGCCTGCATGTTCCAGCAAGCGGCTTGTCTGCTGCTGGATGCTATCCCGCAAGTTTGCAGCAAACTGCTGTTCTGCCGGGGTTTTCAATACACACGCCGCCCACACGCGGGGCAATTGTTCCACGACCTGCTTGCACATCGCGGTAAGTGTTGCCTGCACCAGTGAGCGCGACAGACCACAACTCGCGGCAAAATCTGCCAATTGAAAGGCGGAGACACGGGTATCGAAATCATCCCCCAACGCCATCGCCAGCTCCTGCTGGTATTCGGGATACACCGCGATATTGACCAGATCGTAGCAAGGCGCGGGTTCGATACCGTTTTTGCCGACGAAAAAGCTGATGTTTTTGCCGTGCGCATCCCAATTGCTGATGATGAGATTGAACAGCACCCAGTCCAGCACGTATTTGCGGGCAAGCGCAGGCGAACGGCAATGGGCGCAGAAGGCGAATAAACGCGGCAAACTTGCGCCGTCACGGATAGCCGCCACATCGGGGCTGTTACCAAAATTGCGCTCGTATTTGTATTCAGGCTGCAAATCGAGTGCCTGGCAACCGTCAAGCAGATGGCGGCGCAATACCGTATCGCCCTGGCGTTTGCGATCGAAGCGCGTCACCAGCAACGCACGATGCTGCCCGAAACGCCGCAATTCCACCGCTGCGACGGGCAAACCGATGGATTGAGCACAAGAGGTATTCATTCAGCACCACATGGTTCTGGTTGGCTGGCTCGAATTTGAGGATATGGGTGGAACACAAGCTGCCTTCGCCAAATGCCAGCCCGCCTTGTGCATCCGCCAACACATTGATTTTATGCTGAACGCCTGCCACCGACAGGCGCGGGCGACCATCCCACACAATCAGGTTGCGGGCGGGTTGATTGTCGAGCCGCTCCAGCAATTCAGCAGGCAGGATCGGGCGCAAGTGGGCGGGCTGGATGGGTTCAAGCGTTTCGGGCAAGAACTGCAATGCACCGGGCGTATCTGTTCCCAACGCACGAATAATGCCAAAGGTATTGGCACGGCTAAGTCGGTAGTTTTCCAGCAGGATGTCGAAACCCTGACCTTCGGGCAGCAAGTTACGCAGGAAACGTTGCAGCACCTGATGGTTCGCGACTGAGGTCAACGGCAAGTGTGGCGAAATGGCGAAACCACTGGCCTGCCATGCCGGTGTGTATTCCAGCGTCAATTGCCATTGCACATCTGCCAGCAGGAAACCGATGGGCTGTTCCCCCAAGCAAACCCGCAGGCGGTGTTCATACCCAGTCATCGTCGCCACCTTCCGTCCACGGCTCCACTTTTAGCGCAATGCCAAGGCCGTTGAGCACTTGCAGCAACGTACCGAGTTGCACGCCGGAATGCCCGCGTTCCAGCTTGCTCAAGGTGTCCTTGGCAACACCGAGTAACGCGGCAGCATCGTCAATCCGCAAACCGGATTGGGTGCGCTTGGCGCGGATGAATTGCCCCAGCAATTCCGGGGTGAGTGCGCCGGATTGTTGCGGGGTGGGAAGTGGGGTCAGGGGTCTTGCCATATGGGATTACCATTGTTCCTGCTATTCAAGGAATAATAGCGTATTGGGGACAGGATGCAAAGTTGTTCCTGTTAAAGCAGGAACAAATTGAAAGATAGGACTTTTATCTTTTTAGGGAGCGAAATCGTTCATCGTGCGCGGACTGGGTAATGCCGAAAGTTTTTGCAGTTGTAGCCACGGCGCGGGGCGCGTGATGTCGCGTACTGAGGCGAAACGCCGCGTGTCGCTGGAGGAGCATAAACGCGCTGTTGCCGGGGTGGAATGCCGCGTGGATGAAAGTGTGATCGACGAAACGCCGTCGGCTTACAAGCCGATTGACAAGGTGATGGCGGCGCAGAGTGATTTGGTGGAAGTGCTGCATACGCTGAAGCAGGTGGTGTGTGTGAAGAGGTGAGTAAGGGCAGATGCGCCAGCAATCCGCGAATCTGGCATAACCAGGAAGATGGAGCGTATCACCATCTTCCTGAATTAATTTAGGACTTACGCATTTACCTTGGATTCACATATCCGCGATAGCATCCAGCTCAGCAGTACGCTCGCTCGTCATGCGAATTTTGCAGGTTTTTGCGCGATTTTCCATGCCATTGGCTAGATTGGCAGTCATTGCTTCTACGGTGCATTGAGCATCGCGCATTTTTATCCAGCCCAATTGCATATTTTTAAGATCAGCCGCAACATTTCTGTCTTTCATTTTTTTCTTAAGAGCCTCGAAAGAGCCATTTAACTCCTGATCTGTTTGAGTTAAGCACTGACTGAACTCGCCGTCAGTTTGGAAACTATCAGATTTAGCCATCTCTCCACAGGGCAAGCCCGTTCCTGCAATAGCGTAACCTGAGAAAGCAAATATTGATGTGACCAAAAGGAAGTATTTTTTCATATAAAAATCCTGATTCAATGGAAAATATAATGATGGATGAGGTGATAGTGTCGCTTACATGTGACACAACTGTGTTATATATTAATACAGGAAGGAATACTAGCCACTTTAGGGTCTGCAAGAAAACGTGCCGTCCGCTTACAAGCCAATTGACAAGGTGATGGCAACGCAGCGCGATTTGGTGGAGATTGTGCATACGCTGAAGCAGGTGGTATGTGTGAAGGGGTGAGTTTATCGGTGCTTTGCTAAACGTTTCTATTGTCATCCAACCATTGCCGGATGGGTTTGAGAGCGGTGTAGGCAGCTTCAAACTGCGCTACACCCATCTGTGCAAGCATGGCTTCAAGCAAGGGATAAATCGCTTTTTCGGCATCCAGTTTAGCCGCAGCACCCTGTTCCGTCAGCGATACTATTTTTTCGCGGCGGTCGGCAGGATTCGCTTCGACCTTGACAAATCCTTTGCTGAGTAGTTTGTCTACAGTCTCCCCCATGCTGGGTTTAGTCACTTGGAAAATACGAGCCAGATCAACGATGCTGCGTTGCAAATTTTCGGTGCGGCTGAAATGGCTTAACAGCGAAAACTGAGAAAATGTCAGCTTATGCGGCAGTACACGCGTCATTTCAGTCGTCGCCAACATCTGGGTGATGTTGACTTCAACAAACAGTTGAAACACCCCGTCAATATTAGCTAACGAAGTTTGTGTATCGTGCTGCACATTCATATCCACATGGTCAGGTCATTATTTTGCTGTCGATGCGCCAACGCGGTGAAACGTCAACAACGGGGCCATAGCCAATGCGGGCAAACATTTGCAAACGGCTGGGTGATTCTAGGTGTAATTCTTGATGCAATTCAACAAATAGTTCCTGCATCTCTGGGAACTCTTGCAACGCCTGACTGTGCGGATTGACCGAAACACCCAGTTCTGTTGCTTTTAAATTCATGCGTACCCAGCTACGCCCCGCGTTGATTTGCTCAAACCGGGTGTTGGTTGGCGTAGTAATCCACACGAATCCCATCGAGGATGCTATTTTTTCTTTATATATATCAAGTCCCTGCTTAAACGCGGTGCTGTTAACATCGGTCATTTGTTCACGGGATATTTGCCCAAGTGCGCTTAAGCCTTCTAAAAACGCGCCACCCAAGTCAACGCCGTCAGGATTTCTTTCAATTTCTTCTTTGCCAATGCGCATTAAATCGACGGTTTCTTTCCAAGTGCGCGGGGTCGTAAATTCCACCAAATGGGCGCGTAGGGTTAAATCACGCAAGCGCGATACTAAGCCACTGTCTAACGTAAAGTCAGAGGATACGCCTTGGCTGACGGCTTCGCAGATGGCGGCTACTTTCGCTTGATCGACAGGGCGGTTGGTATCGTATGTTTCTTTATTCGTGCGTCTTTTCGTGATTTGCTGAAACAAGGGGTCTTTATCGGCGGCTGTATCCAACGTAAAGTCGATAAGCGCAATCGGGCGTTTATCGAGTGCTTCATCGGAAAATCCATCAGGAAACGGCGTGATCGTTACCGTAAAACCTAACTCACGCGCCGCAATATCCAACAGCTCAAGAAAGCAGCCGTGCCCCATCAGAATTTGACGGTTAAACGGGTCAGTTTGCGGCAGCAAGCGCTCAAGGTCGCAGTACAGCACCACGCGATTCGGTGTTTTCAAATCCACTAACCACGGCTGTCGATTATGCGGGTTGGGGGCTAATATGGCATAAGACAGGGCTTTCATTCGTGGGTCACGGTACGAAGCATTGCCTGCATTATCCCATGGTGCCAAGGCTCTGTCGGGTCTACGTGTTTTAACCCAGCCATAGCCTTCAAAACCAGCCGCAGCCAACACAATCGCGGACGAGCCTACTATCGTTATAAATTTTCTACGATTCATGCGTTTTTTCCTTCTGTTTTAGCGAGGTGCAACGGTTTCACGAAGTTGGGTGGCGTGACTTTCTAACGCCGCTTGCGCGTGACCAATTGGGTTAAAGTAGCCAGAAAATTTCCCATCAAAAACAGTGGGGTTGCTATGGGTGCTTAAGGCGGATAGGCGTTCCCCCGTCAGTGCATCAACAATCTCACTCTCGGTGCTAATTCCGCCGTTTGATACCGGTGTCAACAGCACTAGTGTTGAAACATAGTTAAGCGGCACGGTTGATTTGTTGACACTGGTGATAGAAAGGCGCACCCGCATCACGTTGGCGGCGGGTGTCGATACCAAGGTGTATTTGTCTGAAAAAGCTTTGGTAACGGCGTTACGGTAGGTGTCTTTTAGTGTGGCAATTTGTTCTGCATTCAACACTTCGCCTTTATCGCCCTGAGAATACTGCACGTCATCGACTAAAAACGCAGTGTAGCGTTTTTGTGCAAGGGAATTGCTATAGGTTAGTGTGCCTTTTCCATTGGGCTGCATCTGTTCGTAGTTGTTAAGAAAACCTGAGCGTGTCGTTTCTAGGTTCGAGCACGCGCTCAATAAAACCAAACTGGCAATGGTTGCGGCTATTAACTTTTTCATGGTCGATCTCCAGTAGCGTTGATGATAGTAAGTAAGCTTACCTTAATATAGTAAGCATACTAACTATTGTCAACAGTACTTTTTAGTCAGCATTAATAAAAATGCCGCGTAGAGACAGTGTGATTGACGAAACGCCGTCGGCTTACAAGCCGATTGATAAGGTGATGGCGGCGCAGAGCGATTTGGTGGAAGTGCTGCATATGCTGAAGCAGATGGTATGTGTGAAGGGGTGATCCCTATTTGCCTAAAAATAACGTATGTTTAAGGATAGGTGAATTCTTAACATTACGAATGGATAGACAAACAATGGACATGAACGAACAATCTTGTGAAACCATAGATACCGATACCAGTGTACAAACAGAGAAAGCGCGTGCCACGTTCTATGCCAGCCTTGGCGAGGTATGTCCTTTTGTTCTGACACCCATTAATCATCCCTGTTTCTTGGGCGATGGCTCCGTCTGGCCCGGAGAAAAACCCGCTTGGACAATCATTAATCGTCCTCATTCCGTCATCATTGCCACTGACGGCATGAGTGACACCTACTGGGATGACGGCACACCCCTTGGTTTTGGGGTGGAAATTTGCGCGGAAATGCCAGGAAATCTAAACATTGAGGAGGCAATGTCATCCTGCTTATTCAGACTTGTCAAAGCAGTGTCTGATGATATTGCTTATGAGCCTGCTAACCTGAATCTGTTTAAGCATTATTCCTGTCTGTCCCTCGAATCTCCTGCCCCTTGTATGCCTGAAGTTTACCATACAACAGATGAGGGGCATGTTGGCGTTATTCTAGGTTATTCATCACCGAGCATTCCCGCTGTTTTTTCAACACCTTATGGGGATGTACGTATGTTGGCAATAGCCCCGCTTTATGCAAAAGAAACCTTGGCACTACGCGCGGCTGGTCAAGATGCAGGTGTATTAAGAGATCAATTTGTTGCGACATTAAAAAAGCATGAACAGGAAGATTTTTGCCTTATTGATAGACCATTAATGATTCCTGATGTTATCTAATTCGCACGGATACAGCGAGATAGACATATCCACCCCCAAAGCGGTCATGCGGGTTAGGGTTACATTTGTCAGCCCATTTCTGACCCGTAACCCGCCGCATTGATAACCAATGTCCAATGTTTTGGTCATGCAAGCGTCCCAAATGGCACGGGCTGGAGCATCCAGTGCTTCGATAGCATCAAGCATGAGCACAATAGTCAGCTCAGGCTGGCGCAGGTGCAATGCCTCGTCAGCCGCTTCATTGACTTCCAACGTTGCATACCATTTGCCGTCATCACCAACACCCGCGTGCAATGAATACAAACCGCTGGCTTCCAACGCCTGCACCAGAAGCGTCAAATCCTGCTCGGCAATCAGGTCAAGGTCAGTGTTGAGATAGGGTGTTGTTGCTTTCATTGCTGGTTCACAAATGCAATAATCCGGCTAAATAGAACAATCTATCCCGATTAATTCCCCCTAATTTATCGCGCAGTTTATCCAGCACCTTGCTGGCGTAGCGATACGAAATCCCCGTGTGATCTTGAATGTTTTTGAAGGGCTTACCCGTGGCTGCGTAGCGTAAAATGGTAATTTCGGTCTCATTTAAGCTTGGCAAAAACGGCGAGGTAAACCGCGTGCAGGTTTGCGGGTCGGATAATACCAAACTGTGGAATATCTGCGTCATCTGCAACAACAGTTCGGCGCGTTCGCGCATTAAATGGTTAAAAATATCAGGGTGTTCGCTGCTGATAATATTGATGGTGGAAATGCCGATTGCCCCCGCAGCGGGAATACTGAGGGCATTCACGCAGCCGTATAATTGCGTGGCTAACTTATCAAAATGATTTTCATCAGGTTTCAGTCCGATGGTTTCAGCGTGTTCGCGGTAGTTTGTCAGTGAAAAATCGTTGTTTTTGATTTTTTTGACGCTGATGTCGCAGCGATCCAAATTTTCAGCGACGTAGTGTTGCAGAAAATTAACCGGGTAATCATGGGTATGCGTGAATTCTGGCGTGGCTGGGAATAGCTTGCCTTCGCGTTCCAGGCTCAACAGCGGCAAGTAGGTGTAGACAACCCGCCCCTCAAACCCCAGCGTTTCGATGAAGTTGACGTAAAGCGTGAAGCGTTCTTGAAACGAGGGTTTGGAAAACAGTGTATTAACAAAGTCACCGAGTAAATATTGATGAGGGCGCATAAATCCAGACTTCCCAGCAACTGGGCTTTGGGTGTTAGTACCACTAGTCTAACGGCAGTCGACTGCCACGCTCAAGCGGCATCGTCAAGGGTGGAAATTTCTACCTTGTTGCCCCACGCCCAAACCGTGAAACTCAATGCCATTATTGGGTGTTATCGAGGGAACAGGGGATGTCATCAATGGATTTAGCCAATTACGTGCAACGCCGGATGCAGGTGTTGGGTCTCAGCATCAAAGACGTGGCAGAGCGTTCGGGGCTTTCGCGGCAAACATGGCACAAGCTAATGCGCGCCGAGATTCAGGAGGCGAAAGTGTCGACCTTAATCAAAGTGGCGGCGACGTTGCGGACTTCGGTTCCCGATTTATTGGAGGTGTATTTCCAATCGAATGGGGCATCGAATCATCAGTGGAAGCAGTATTCGGCAGGTGGCGCGACAGTCTAATTGCAAGCTGGGGATGGAGGGGTAGCGCATGAATTTGTTGCCAGGGTCTGCGAATGTAGAGACGCAAAATTTTGCGTCTCTACGGTGATGTGGTATTTGCACATTTAGGAGGTTAATTTTTAATTGGCTTCACGCGCCCTGCCGCTTCTGCCGCTCGTGCTCGCGCTTCATCCGTATCTTTGCCCCGCGCTAACGCCACGCCCATGCGCCGCCGCTCGAACGCCACCGGCTTGCCGAATAAGCGCACGTCGCTTTCTGGCACTTGCAGCGCGTGTTCCACGCCTTCAAACGCAATGCCTTCCGCTTCCAGCCCGCCGTAAATTACCGCACTTGCGCCCGTGGAATGCAATGCAGTATTCACCGGCAAACCGAGGATAGCGCGGGCATGTAGCTCGAATTCGTTCTGGAATTGCGTTGCCATTGTCACCATGCCGGTGTCGTGCGGGCGCGGGCTGACTTCGGAGAAATACACCTCATCGCCACGCACGAATAATTCCACCCCAAACAAGCCGCGCCCGCCGAGGTTATCCGTAATTTTCGCGGCAATGTCTTCCGCTTTGGCAAGGGCGCTGGCGCTCATGGCTTGCGGCTGCCAGCTTTCGACGTAATCGCCTTTGACTTGGCGATGCCCAATCGGGTCGCAGAAATGGGTAGCGATTGCGCCGTTTTCCCCCACCGCTCGCACGGTAAGCAAGGTGATTTCGTAATCAAAATGGATGCATTCTTCCACAATCACCCGCCCATGATTCACCCGCCCCGCTGACAGCGCGTATTCCCACGCGGCTTCCACCTCGTCCGCGCTTTTTAGCATCGACTGGCCTTTGCCGGAGGATGACATCACCGGCTTGACGAAACAGGGGTAGCCCACGTCAGCGGCGGCGGCTTGCATCTCTGCCAAGCTGGAGGCGAAGTGGTAGCGCGAAGTCGGCAAACCCAAGGTTTCCGCTGCCAACCGGCGGATGCCTTCGCGGTTCATGGTCAGTTGCGTGGCGCGTGCGGTAGGAATCACTTCTGCTAAACCGGCGGCTTCAATCGCGGCGAGTTCGTCGGTGGCAATCGCTTCGATTTCCGGCACGATAAAATGCGGCTGTTCGGCTTCCACCAAGGCGCGTAAGGCTTGCGGGTCTGCCATATTGATGGCGTGGGCGCGGTGTGCAACGGGATGCCCCGGCGCATCGGCGTAACGGTCAACCGCGATCACTTCCACGCCTAAGCGTTGCAGGGCAATGATGACTTCTTTGCCGAGTTCGCCGCTGCCAAGCAGCATGACGCGGGTGGCTGAGGGGGAAAGCGGGGTTCCGATGCGCATGAATGGCCTCCGAGTGGCAACAAGTGGGCGGAAAAGTCTGGAGAATAGCACAAGCGATTCCGGCGCGTTACACTCTGCCGATTCGAGATTTTTAGGGATACAGCAATGACTTTCAAGGTAACGGTTCAACCTTCGGGACACACATTTTGGGCAGAAGCTAACGAGGCAATTTTGGAGGCGGGTTTGCGCCAAGGCGTGGCGTTGCCTTACGGTTGTCGTGGCGGGGTGTGTGGTTCGTGCGCTGCCACCGTGCTGAGTGGGCAGGTGCATTACCCGTTTGGTGAACCGCAAGGGCTTGCGCCGTATGAGGAAGAACGTGGCAAAGCGTTTTTGTGCATGGCTGCGGCGTTGAGCGATCTGGAAATTGATGCGCCGCGTGTGGGGCTGGAGCCGGACATTGAAATCAAAGCCTTGCCAGTGCGGGTTGAAAAGCTGCGCAAATTGGCGGCGGATGTGATGGAGTTGACGCTGAAATTGCCCGCGTCCGAACGCTTGCGGTTTCGGGCGGGGCAATACGTCGACATTTTGCTGAAAGATGGCAAGCGGCGCGGTTTTTCGCTGGCGAATGCGCCGTTTAACGATCAGTTTCTGGAATTGCATATTCGCCATGTGCCAGGTGGTTATTTCACCAGCCATGTGTTCAATGAGATGAAAGAAAAGGCTTTGTTACGCATTGAGGGGCCGTTGGGAAGTTTTTATATCCGCGAATCCGAACGCCCGCTGATTTTGATGGGCGGTGGCACGGGGTTTGCGCCGCTAAAAGGCATGTTGGAACAGATGATGGCGCAAGGCTTGGAGAAGCCAGTGCACTTGTATTGGGGCGTGCGGGCTAAGGCAGATTTGTACATGGATAGCGTGGTGCGCAGTTGGGTGTCGCGTCACCCGTTGTTGACTTATGTGCCGGTGTTATCGGAGCCGTTGCCGGAAGATGCTTGGGCGGGGCGCACGGGCTGGGTACACGATGCGGTGGCGCGTGATTTCCCGGATTCGGCGGGGCATGATGTGTATTTGAGCGGGCCGCCACCGATGGTGAATGCGGCGCAAATGGCGTTTTTGGCGCAGGGTTTGCCGGAGGCGCAATTGTTTTACGATTCGTTTGAATACAGCCCGGATAGGCTGAAAGCGATGCAGGGGTGATGGTGAATCGACCTTCATTCGTTTGAGGTAGAGACGCAAAAAGTTGCGTCTCTACGCTGGCAGACAAGCCACCATCACTGGATTAGCAATCTCAAGCCACTACTTTAACCATGCAATACAGCCCAGCATGAGAAGGAATGGCTATTTCACCCGCCGCATTGACACATTTCCAATGCGAAATCACGGCACTGCACGGTGTATTGGGTGCACGCAAACGCACCGTTAAACGCACCTGCTCACCCGGCTGAGTATCAGGAATCGGCACATTTTCACGCATTGGCAACAGGCTCGCGTCGCCGTCAACGCTCACGCATTGCAAATGCCAACCAATCCAAGCTTCTTTGCCTAAATTGGTAACTTCCCAGGTTTTCTCAAACTCTTCCCCGACGCGAACCTGGCTATTGTCGGGGAAGGTTACATCCGCCACAAAACCCAGCACAAAAGCCGTGCTACCGCCTCTACGCCCGGCCAGTGACACTTCGCGCCCACTAAAAAAGATGCGCAACATGCTTAATGGGTGTGTTTCCAGCGTATCCGCCACCTGCGTCAGGGTGGATAAGCGTGCTTCACCAATTTCGGCACGCAACAGCTTGTGCCATGTTTGGCGTGAAATACCAGAACGTTTTGCAGCTTCCGTGGTTGTCATCTGCATGGCACGCAGACGCAAACGCAAGTAATCTGCCAAATCTAATGCAGACATGTTTATTATTCCTCAATGATCAACTGACGTTTATTAATTTAACAGAAAGGAAATCAATACGATAGAGAATACACCATTTTTGTTATGCACTGTATATAATGCATAACTTGTTAAAAGCATTAATTTGCACTATATACTAGGCATGGACATGACATTATTAGGGCAAGCCTTGCGCGACGCCCGCAAACAACGCCGTTTTACCCAAGCCGATTTAAGCGCAAAAGTCGGCATGAGCCGTGCTACGCTCTCTGGAATCGAAAATGGCACGATTCCCGAAGTCGGCATTCGCAAAATACTCGCCCTCTGCTCCGTGTTGGGCTTGGAATTACTCGTTCAACCCATCGCGCCGCGCCGCCCCACCTTGCACACGCTGGTGGATGAGATTACCCAACGCAAAACAGGCCGCACCTCATGAGCACCCCCGCACCGACCGCACCAAGCAGCCTCGATATTTACGTGCAAAACCAATGCAGTGGCACGCTAGGGCGCAGTGCGCTGCGAGCGCTCAATTACGTGTTTGCTTATTCACCCGATACCGCGCCTGCGCAAGCGGTGTCGCTCACCATGCCGGTCATGCCCGACCAATACGGCTATCAACAAGGGGTACACCCGATTTTTCAAATGAATCTGCCCGAAGGCGAACTGCGCGAATTATTGCGTAACCGTTTCCAAAAAACCGTGCAGAATTTTGACGACCTCGCCTTATTGAGCATCGTGGGGCATTCGCAAATCGGGCGCATCCGCATTACCCCCGCAGGAACACTGCCCGATGCGATGCCGCTGCAAGACATGCAGGAATTGCGCACCTATTCCGGCACAGAAGATTTATTCGCTGATTTATTGCAACGTTACGCTCGCTATTCAGGTATTTCCGGTGTGCAACCCAAAGTATTAGTGCGCGATGCCGATACTGTCGCCACCGCCGCGCAATTGGAGCAATTCAGTTACCGCGATGCCACCCACATTGTCAAAGGCTGGAACCCCGACCGCTTCCCACAACTTGCTGCCAACGAATATTTCTGTATGCAAGCCGCACGCAAAGCCGGGCTGGAAACCCCCGATGTGGAACTCGCCGCGCAAGGGCGTCTGTTAATCGTCAAACGTTTCGATCTGGATGCCAATGGCGGCTACCTCGGTTTTGAAGATTTCTGTGTGCTGAACGGTTTGGCCACTGATGACAAATACGTTGGCAGTTATCAAGATATTGCGCAACGCATCCGCCAATTTGTGTCCCCCACACGGGTACACGAAGCATTGGAGCAGTTTTTCCTCTCGTTAGCGCTAACCTGTGCGGTGCGCAATGGCGATGCACACCTGAAAAACTTCGGGGTACTCTACAATGACCCGGAAGGCGAAGTGCGCTTTGCACCCGCATTCGATATTGTTTCCACCACGCCGTACATCCCCAATGACACCTTGGCACTGTTATTTGGGGGCAGCAAAGCCTTCCCGGAACGCAAAGCACTGTTGGCCTTTGCCCGCCAGTTTTGCAATATCAACGAGCGTCGCGCCAAACACCTGCTGGAATGGGTGGCGCACGGCTTGGAAAGCACCTTGCCGGAATTACAAGCCTATCAACACCAAAACCCCGCCTTCACCGCAATCGGTGAACGGATGCAAACCGTTTGGAAACAAGGAATTGCCGAACTGATGGCTATCCATTAGTATCCAAACCTGAACCTCACCGGATTAATGATTATTATGCTGAAGTATCTGGCACATTTAAGTTGGGTAAGCGCCTGTAGCCTGCTGTTACTGTTAGCAGGCTGCGATAACGCTCCCGAAAACCCAGCAGCCTCGCCCTCCTCCAACGTCACCGTCTTGGAAACCTATATCCAAGCCTTGGAGCTGGAAAATGAGACGCTGGATACCCGGTTTGGCAAATTACAAATCACCCACAGCCAGCCCGACTCCCCCCCAGACTCCTTGCTGCTGAATGATAAGAAGATTTTCCAACAAGAAGGTTTTTACCTGTCGCTGCACTACTACATTAAACAAAATAACCGCGATGTGGTGCTGTTTGGTACGAATTGCGGCGGCACGGCTTGCCCGCAAAACCAGTTCCATTTCCTGCTGTTGGAGGAAGACGCTGACCCCATCATGGTGAGCCATCCCGATTTCAACGCGGTGCCAGAAGATCTCACCGTGAATGTCGATGGCGAACGCTTATTGCTGGATCTGGGTTTCCAAGCGGGCAAACACAAAAATGCGGTACTGCAAGGCAGTCAATTGGGCATTGAACTCGAAACCGTGCCCAAAAGCTTTGTTGGCGAAGAAAACTGCCGCTGGTTGTACGAAGAAGCCCTAGGCGCGTGCAAAGAACACCGCGAAACCGATGGCAACTGCGCCGACCCGCAAGCCAGTTTCCCCGGCTACCTGACACGCGGGGTCGCGGCGGTAGGTGAACACCCCGGCTTTGTTGGGGAATCGTTCGGGCGGCGCTGCAAGATTGCCTGCGAAAGCGCCAAAATTGTCGATTACCCCACGTTTGCCAAAGAAGTGTGCAGCAAGTCCTAATTCAGAAAGCGTAATTGGCGCTGATTGCCACTTTTGCCGCCATCCTGTGGCGTTGCCCGGTTTTTACGGGCTTCGCTCAAAAATGGAATCTGCCCTTTCTGCCCCGTGACCGCATAATCTTGCAGCAAAGCGTCTTCCAACACGCTTAGCTCAATCCCCAACACTGCCTGCCCGCCGCCATGCACCAACACGAATAAACGCGGCAACGCAATTTGATGCGTTTGTTGCACTTGCGCATAAATCCAAGCCGATAATGCCCAGAAACGCGCAAACGGTGCATCCCCCAACAACAACGGCAAGGTGTGCGCAAACCGCCCGGAATTGGCGATCATGTCCCAATAGCGGGCAAACCGATTCATCTGTTGCATGGTGTCGAAATCCACCCGATCGGTACGCAAAATGTTGTACGGCGGCTGTGGGTTATACACCATCCCAAACGCCTCGGTATGGCGAATAATCGGCGTACCGCGTAAACGCTTGAGGATACCCACCTGAATTTCATGCGGATTCAAGGCCATCAAACGGTCAAAACCCGCCCCAAAACTCGGCAAATCTTCCCCCGGCAACCCAAAAATCAGATCGGTGTGCAAATGCGCGGCAGAATGTTCCCGCAACCAGCGGATATTTTCCGCCGATTTTGCATTGTCTTGCTTGCGGCTAATCAGCGCCTGTACCTCTGGGTTAAAGGTTTGGATGCCAATTTCAAACTGCAAAGAACCGGGTGGAAAACGGGTAATCCGTTCCTTAAGTGCGTCCGGCAAATGGTCGGGAATCAGCTCAAAATGCAAAAACGTTGCCGCATCCAAGCGTTCCAAGAAAAAGTCCAGAATCGCCACCGTCGTGGCAATTTTCAGATTAAAGGTGCGATCCACAAAGCGAAACTGACGCAAACCCCGCTGCCACAGCCGATCCATTTCCGCCAAAAAGTTTTGTAATTCAAACGGCAACGCGGTTTTATCCAAAGCCGACAAGCAAAACTCGCATTTGAACGGGCACCCGCGTGAGGCTTCCACGTAAATCGAGCGTGTCGCCAAATCATCCTCGGTGTATTGCGTATACGGTAGCATCAACTGCGCCAACGGCACTTGTTCACCCGCAATAACTTTATTCAAAGGCTTTTGCCCGTGCAGCAATTGCCCGCACAACTGCCGGAAACTCACCTCGCCCGCCCCGGTAATCACGTAATCCGCCTGCTGCACAATTGTTTGTTGCGCGGTTTCGTAACTGACTTCCGGGCCGCCCAACACGATTACCACGTCTGGGGCGAGTGCTTTGAGCAACGCTACTAAGGCGGTGGTTTCGGTGATATTCCAGATATACACCCTCAAACCGATGATGCGCGGTCGACCGATTAATAATTGCTCGGCAATATCCAACGGGCGCATTGCGATCGTAAATTCCATGATTTTTGTTTGCGCTTGCCACTCACCCTGATTGGCTAATAAGTAGCGTAAACCCAACGAGGCATGGGTGTAGCGTGCATTCAAAGTGGCAATAATAATAGTGTTTACCATAATTAAAATCGTATTTTATCCATTTAAATTTCTGATTAACTGACCAACAAGAGCAAATCCAAGGCTAAGCCACTGTTTAACATAAATTATAAAAAATATTTATTAATTTATATAATAAACAATGGAACTTTTTAGTAGCAAAAAAATGACAACATACTGTCTCTGATATACACTCCAGTACTCTATAGTATGTTGTTATATAGATACAGTGAAGTTGATTAGTGTCGCCCCTCATTTATCACTGCAAAACGTGCCGTTGGTCAGTCGCACGGGTGCGCACCCTTTATTAGAATATCTTGATATGCTAATCTCTTTTTTAATCCTTCAATCAATTTTACTAAAGTTTCTTATTAAATCAAAAATTTAGGTTAATTTATGTTTACTGTAAAACGTCTCCTGACAGTGGTTCTTCTAACCATTAACATGGTTGGAATCGCCTCGGCTGGGCAGAAACGGCCAAACAGCCTTCATGTAACCGCGACTGCTTATAATTCAGTTCCTGCACAAACGGATAACACTCCAGACATCGCCGCATGGGGCGATCGCTTAACACCTGGCTTAAAAGCCATCGCCATTTCCAGAGATTTGTTGAAACAACACGGCCTCAGATACGGCGATAAAGTAAAAATCAAAAGCCCCGATGGTGAATACCTCGACGGCGAATACATCGTTATGGATAAAATGAATGCCCGCTGGCGCAAAAAAATCGACATTTACATGGGGATAGACGTGCGCAAAGCAAAACGTTGGGGAAAACGCAACGTTAGCATTCACTGGTAATAACACTCACGATCGAAGGATTACTCAAAGCCCGCACCTATCGCGGGCTTTTTTCTTGGCAAACAAACGCTTATTATGCGCTCATGCAAATTCCAGAAACTTATGATGTGGTAATTCTCGGCGCAGGCGCGGCGGGATTAATGTGTGCAGCGATAGCCGGAAAACGCGGGCGGCGCGTGCTATTGCTCGATAAAGCCGACAAAATCGGCAAAAAAATTCTCATCTCCGGTGGCGGACGTTGTAATTTCACCAACTTGCACGTCAACCCAGCCGCTTATTTGTCGCAGAATCCCCACTTTTGTAAATCCGCACTGGCACGCTACACCGCCAACGATTTCCTCGATTTGATGCGTCATTACCACTTGAGCTGGCATGAAAAAACCTTGGGGCAACTGTTCTGTGACCAAAAAGCCCCCGCGATCGTGGAGATGTTGTGGACAGAGTGTCAACAAGCCGCTGTCACCTTACGCCTCAATACCGATGTCACTCAGATTCAGCGAGCAGACGCGCAATTTCACCTGCACACCACGCAAGGAGCGTTCCAAGCAGCGTCACTGGTGATTGCCACCGGCGGCCCCTCGATTCCACGCATGGGGGCAACCGATTTCGGCAGCCACATCGCCAAGCAGTTTGGCTTGAAAAACATTCCGTTTTCGCCTGCACTCGTGCCGTTCACCTTTGACCAGACTTTATTAGAAGGCTTATTTGCGGGCTTGGCAGGTGTTAGCACCCCAGTGGCAGTCAGTTGCGGGGACGGTTATTTTCGCGAACAGATGCTGTTTACGCATCGAGGCTTGAGTGGCCCGGCAATGTTGCAAATTTCATCGTATTGGCAAACAGGGGCGGCAGTGCAGATTGACTTGCTACCGGGGCTAGATGCTTATGCGTGGCTACAAACGGTGCAACAGCAACGCCCAAAAGCGGAATTGAAAACGCTGTTAGCCGAAGTCTTGCCCAATCGCTTGGCACAACGGCTGTGCGAAACCGTGTTTCCTAACCGACCGTTAGGGCAATACGGCGATAAAATGCTTCAGTCGATTGCCGCGCAATTGCACGCATGGGAATTAACCCCGGCGGGTACCGAAGGAATGCGCACGGCTGAAGTGAGTTTGGGTGGGGTGGATACGCGCGAGTTATCGTCTAAAACACTGGAAGCCCGCAAAGTGCCGGGGCTGTATTTCATTGGTGAAACCGTGGATGTCACCGGCTGGTTGGGGGGGTATAATTTTCAGTGGGCGTGGGCGTCGGGTTGGTGTGCGGGGCAATATGCTTAACCCCGCACCCCAAAGACTTACACGCAGCCAGTCGGCTTCGGCAAACCGCCGTATTTGGTAATCGGCTTCATCGGGCCGGTTTTCCATTGCGCAAACAGTTCTTTTTGATCCATGTTAATGAATTTAGAGAACTTGCGAATCGGGGGTACGACAGCTTGATCGTCGTAATATTCACGCGCTTTCATGATCTGTTCCCACTTGGCATCGGTCAGATCGACGCCATCGGCTTCAGCCATGGCTTTACCAATTTCAGGTGTCCAGTCATCCATGCTAATTAAGTAGCCGTCACCATCGCGTGCGGGGATTTCTACACTCATTGTCAGAGTCTCCTCAAATTGCCTAGTAATTTAGTAAACTATTTTACTCGTAAAGGGCTAGGGCGTGTCAATACTCACACTGGTTAGCGGCGCATCTTGGCAAAATCCAGCATCCGCTGGGTTGAGCGCAAGGCGTTTACGCGCACATTTTCTTCCACCAAAATTTCATTGCCCCCGGTCTCCAATACGCTTAGCAGATTGTGTAAGCCATTCATCGCCATCCACGGGCAATGCGCACAACTTTTGCAAGTTGCTCCCTCGCCCATAGTGGGCGCAGCAATAAACTCTTTACCGGGTGCCGCTTGCTGCATTTTGTAAAAAATCCCGCTATCCGTCGCCACAATAAAACGCTGATGGGGCAACGTTTGCGCAGCTTTGATCAATTGCGAGGTGGAACCCACCGCATCCGCCAACCGAATAACCTCTTCCGGGGATTCAGGGTGCACCAAGACGCCTGCATCAGGGTATTTCTCCAACATCTCGCCCAATGCCCGAAATTTGAATTCGTCATGCACCACGCAAGCCGCTTGCCACAGCAACATATCTGCCCCGGTCAAGCGTTGAATATAACGCCCTAAGTGCTTGTCGGGTGCCCACAGGATTTTCTTACCCTGTTCATCCAACCATGTGACCAAATCGACCGCGATACTTGAGGTCACCACGTAATCGGCGCGGGCTTTGACCTCAGCACTGGTATTGGAATACACCACCACAGTGCGGTCGGGGTGTTCGTCGCAAAACGGGATAAACTGGTCAGCGGGACATTCCAAATCCAAGGAACATTCGGCTTCCAAGGTCGGCATTAGCACGCGCTTTTCTGGATTGAGAATTTTGGCGGTTTCGCCCATGAAACGCACACCCGCTACAATCAGGGTTTTCGCAGGGTGTTCATTGCCAAAGCGTGCCATATCCAATGAGTCGGAAACATAACCGCCCGTTTCTTCGGCTAATTCCTGCAAATCGCGTTCGACATAGTAATGCGCCACCAATACCGCGTCTTGTTCCCTGAGCTTTTGTTTAATTTGCTCTTTAACCAGACGCTTTTGCTCAGGGTTATAATGCGGATTCAGCGCTTCAATGTGTGCCGTGAGCGGCACTTTAATCAGCGGAATGGTAATTGGTTTGCTCATAAATTAATGCTCAGGTATTGGCTCGCCCACTGTCCGCATACGCAATCTGGTAGCGCTTGATGCCTTGAAACATCGCGCTCGCCAACTTTTGTTGGTATTCAGCCGTGCGTAGGCGCTTTTCTTCCGTAGGATTGCTGATAAATGCGGTTTCTACCAACATCGATGGAATATCCGGTGAGCGTAACACCACAAAGCGGGCACTTTCAACACGGCGGCGCAACGGGTTATTCACTTTGGTGAGTTCGTTCAGCACGCCTTTTGCCAAGCTCAAGCTGCGATCCATCATCGCATTCTGGCTCAAATCCAGCAAAACGGAAGCAATTCTATCGCTGGTATGGCGCCCGCCAAATTTTAATTCGTAAGAGTTTTCACTTTCTGCCAGCACCCGCGCCGCCTCGCTAGATGCACCATTTTCAGACAGAATATATACCGAGGAGCCACTGACCCGCGAGCTGGGATTGGCATCCGCGTGTACCGATACAAACAAATCGGCTTTGTGTTTATGCGCAATATCCATGCGTTCACGCAGGGGGATGAATTTATCACTGTCACGGGTGAGGATGGCTTTCATGCCTTTTTCACGATCAATCCGTGCTTTCAATTTGCGGGCAACTTGCAACACCACCTCTTTCTCCTGCGTGCCGTTAGCACCAACCGCACCGGGATCTTTACCACCATGACCAGGGTCGATCACCACTATAAATTTGCCCTTAGAAGGTTCAGAGCCCGCCGGTTTGTCTGCTTCTGGAGCGGATTTTTTGGGCGTCTTCGATTTGCCACTGCCGCTGCTGCCTTTCCCAGTGGGGCTGAGGCTGACGGTAAGCAGATGATTAACGCCGTCTACGCTTAATAAAGATTTGACGGCGACTCGCTCTGCAACGTCCAGTACCACGCGCAAACTGCCGTCTTCGCGGTCAGAATAGCGGATCCCCGTGATTGGCTTACGATCGTGCGCCCCTTGCTTGAGCTTGCCTTGCATGGTGGTATTTTTTAAATCAATAACCACCCGATCCGGCTTGTCGAGGGTGAAAACCTTGTAAGCAATTGGCGCATCCAATTGCAGCAAGAAATTCAGTTTATCAGCGGTTCCGCTCAGGTTTGCGCCGGTTAAACGTCCGGCGACGGCTTCGGCAGCCAACGCTGACACGCTCTTGAATCCGCTGGCGACCGCTCCGGCCAGTGCGCCCAACTTCAAGATAAAACCTCGGCGGCTCAATTGTTTGCTGTTCATGGGTCAGTTCGCAATGGGTGGAAAAACATGTCTTAGTTATAAGTATTAATACAGCGTGGCGTACTTTTCAAGTGAATTTTTATCATTACGCGCTAACATCATGATTAAAATAGCTAAACTCTTCTAAAAAGATTTCTCGCGCCTCACCGCAGTAGCGTATGTGAATACGCAAATCCGCCTTGGGCAGGATCCCAGCGGCCTTTTCAGGCCATTCCACCAGACAGAGTGCATCCGAGCGCAAATAATCGCGGATACCCATGTATTCCAACTCCTCTGGTTCAGCTAAACGGTACAGATCGAAGTGAAAAATGTCGCGTCCCGCCAGATAATAGGGTTCAACCAAGGTATAAGTGGGACTTTTGACATTGCCCGTGTACCCCAAGGCGCGTAACAGACCGCGAACCAGCGTGGTTTTACCCGCCCCCAAATCACCGTGTAGCGTAATCAGACCGCCGCTAGGGAATTGTTGGGCAACGCTGGCGCCCAGTGCAAGCATCGCGGCTTCGTCATCGACCTGTTGCCAGTTATTCATGTATTGTTCCCATGATGGTGTGCGGGTAGAGCATTATTTTGCGCCGCTTCATTTTATTGCAAGGCGATCACCGGCGATAGTCACTTAACAGCCGTTCGACTTAAATGCGCCTACTTTTTGAGCTTGTCTTTTATTATAAAAAAAATCTATTATTAACCCATAAACATTCAACCTAGCTAGCGCAATCCCTCACAAGATGCACTATATTCAGACTTGGCATTGACAGGGGCGTCACGCCAAGGCGCACTAAACCGATGGTTGCAACCCAGAAAAAACTTCAATGAATAAGAAAAAACTCAGCGCATCCTTACACACATCGCCCCTGATTATTCAGGGACAGATAACCTTCCTCTCGCGGCACGGGGCGACTTGGCTGTGGGGAAACGCGTTTGCGGCGACGCTGTTTGTATTATTGCGCTGGGCGGAAAGCACCGAAAACATGGCGTTACTGCTAGTGTGGTTCGCTGCGATTTTAGCCATGAATGTGATGCGCTGGTTGTTCGGACAACACTTCTTACCCTCCCAACATTATTCCAGTGAGGAATTACAAGAGTTAGGGCAACGCTACTTGGTGTATTCCACCCTCATTAGTGCCTTGTGGGGCGTGTCAGGTTTCATCTTGTTCTCATTTGACCCCTCGATGCAAGCGGTGCATGTGTTGTTGTTGGCGGGGGCAATTGTTGCCGCCATGCCCGTGTTGGCGCTTTCCAGTTTGGCTTTATACTTGCAAATCGGTGCCATTCTGTTGCCGATTGCCTTGAATTTATTGTTGCTGGGCGGCACTGCGCAACAATCACTGGCGCTGGCAATCGCGTTGCTAGGTGTTTTATTGGCAATGGTATCGCGTTCGATCACTGGCTTGTTGAATGATTTGCACAGCGCCCAGATTCAAGTCCAAGAACAGGCGCACACCGACCCCGTTACGCAGATTTCTAACCGGCGTTTTTTCGACACAACCTTTAAAATGGAATGGCGGCGTGCCACTCGCGACGCAAAACCCCTGTCACTGTTAATGATTGATGTCGATCATTTCAAACGTTACAACGACCAGCACGGGCATCAAGCGGGCGATCAATGCCTGCAAATTATCGCGCAGTGCATTAAAGCAGTGGCACGGCGGGCATCGGATGTTGTGGCGCGTCACGGCGGTGAAGAATTCGTGATTTTATTGCCGGATACGCATTTGGAAGATGCCGCTTTATTGGCAGAGCGTGTGCGCAAGAGTGTGGAAGATCAACGCATACCGCATTCGGATGGCGCAATTCCGCGCATTGTGACGATCAGCATTGGCGTGTCCAGTTGCACACCAAATGCGGTGCATGAAGCGCCATCGTTGCATGATACTGCGGTGGTTTACCCGGCGATGCTTTTGAATGCCGCCGATCGCGCGCTTTACCGCGCCAAACGTAACGGACGCAACCAAATTGCCAGGGAAAGTTGTGGCGAAGGCATTATCAAGTTGCCCATGCCACAAACCGCCACCACCCACGCCGCTTAAACGCTGAATTTGCTTATTTTTCGTTACAATTTGTTACAAGAAATCCATTCGGTTTCATGGAATAGCGTTTTCTTCGATAAAAAACATGCTATAAAGTAGCGCTCAATCTTTTAGAAGAAACACAAGAATACGGGGAATTGCTGGCTTCCATGAGCACAAATATTGATAAAGAACGCGTTATTGCGGAGCTTGACGCGCTGCTTACCAGCCCATGCTTTCGCGCCAGAAAAATTATCAAACGGTTTTTACACTATGTTGTGCATGAAACCTTAGCCGGGCGCGGCGATGCCCTCAACCAACAAAACATTGCGATCCACGCCCTTGGCAAACCGGCGGATTTCTCACCGGCTTACAACCCAGTGGTGCGCATTGAAGCCGGGCGTCTGCGTAAATTGTTAAAAACGCACTACGCAAGCGCCGATAACACCAGTAATGTCATGATCACCATACCGAAGGGTGCGTATCAAGCGGCGTTTGTGCTAAGAAATAACCCGCCTAAGACAGCGACACTGACCGACGCTGCCTTGACGCCGCAAGTTACCGAAGGCCCGCGTGTCTTGCTGCGCTGCCAAGTGCTGGAAACGTCTCAGACTGCTCATGCCGCGCCGTTGTGCCATAAATTACGCAACGACTTGTTGTTTGTGCTCAACCGTTTCCGCAATATTCGCGTGGTGGCGGGCGATGCGCAAGACAGAGCCAAACTTCACCAAACCGATTACACCTTGGATTGCGATCTGCAAATTACCGAGACGGAAGTCGAATTGTTTGTGGTGCTCGTTCACGCGCTCAACAATGAACTGGTATGGGCAGATACCTTGCATTTAACAACGCAACCCAGCCAACAAGATTTGGACAAATTATGGACGCAAGTGGCAGCGAACACGGTTGCCGTGCATTCTGGGAGAATGCTGTATTACTGGGCGCAATATCAGCAAAGTATGATCGCCCCCATCGCCGCCCACCACGCCGCTTTGGTGGATTATCTGGCTTTTTTACACGATATTACCCGCGAGAATTTTCACAAAGCCGTTATGAGCTGCCAACAACGCCTGCAACACTTTCCGCATGACGGCAAAGCGTTGGTGATTTTGGCGCGTTTGTGCGGCTACGATCACGTGCTGCAATACCACTTGATTGAGCATCTGGAAACCACTTGGACACATGCAGCCCGCACCGCCTTAAAACTTGACCCCGGCAATGCGGAGGCGCATTCCATTTTTGCGCACAATCGCTACTTTGTCGGCGATAATGCCCTGTGCCGTTGCGAGTTAGAAACGGCACGCCAACTAAACCCGTTCGACACGTCGGTGGAATACATGTATGGATTCGGGTTGTACATGACTGGCGATCAGGCGGCGGGCATACAAGCGATTCGTGATCTTATGGCGCTGGCGTTTCCGCAACCTAATTGGTACTACGTGTTGCCTTTTCTGCACGCGTTCAATCAGGGGCGCTACCAGAACGCATGGGTGCTGGCAGAGCGCATTCAATATTTTGGTTACTGGGGTGAATTAGCCCGCAGCGTAAGTTGCTTTCGTCTGGGACAAACGGTACGTAGCTTGCAAGAGCTTCAGGAATTATTGCGCAGTAATGCGCAATTAATTGAAACCACAAATACCGATAATCGGTCTATTTTTTCGCACGAAGCATTAAAAAAAGTATTGGGCACGTTAGGGGAAATCAAAAAACTCATGACATCCGCTTAATATTAAAATTTAATGATTATGGCAGAGCACCCTGATTAATTATGAACCCTTGATTGATTAAATTACGTTATCAATATTTAAAAAAATTGATTTAATTAATTGCTACAATCAGCCTATAAATCAACATAGTTTATTATACGCTGATGGCAGGGATTTTTATGACGGACACATATTCTCATTCTTATAGAAACTGGGTAAAGGCTGCATTATTAATTACAGTAATTACCCCTTACTTAAGTGGGTGCAACAGCAGTAGCACCACGGCTCTGGATAATACCAATAACACGCCTGTCACACCGACAATCGTAGCGGCAGCGGCAGCGGTAACGACAGCGGTAACGACAGCGACAGCCTCAACAGCAATGGCAACACCTATGCCCCAACCAGCAACCGCAGCGGCACCGAGCGTGGATGCACCTGCTATTGCCGCAGCAACCGTTACCAACTCTGCTACCACTACCAGTCAACGCTTCAGTCTTGTTTCCAGTAGCGGTCAAGTGGTTGACTCCAGTAGTTTAAACCAGACGAAAACCGTCTCTATAGGCTCAAGCGGTGCAGCGGGCAGACCGGAAGCATCCGGTGCGCTGGGCGCTGATACAATGCCACTGACGGATACGGAACTGGCAGCCATCAAAACCACAACACCCACCGCCGCCGCACGTATCATTAACGAATCCATATTGGGATTTGATAGCCGTTTCCATGTCAACCCCTATGGTTACCCACAACGGGCAGTATCCTTAATCACCTACAATGGCAGTACCCATTGTACTGGCTGGTTGGTCAGTGCCGATACCTTGGTAACAGCCGGACACTGCGTCCATAGTGGCGGCGCTAATGGGCGCTGGGGTTCACCGAGTGCTTTCAAAATTTACCCTGGATTCTCTGACGGTTATGCGCCCTACGGCTCTTGCCAACCCCGTGAAACCTATTCCTCTTATGGCTGGATTACCTCAGCAGACAGTGATGCGGATGTTGGGGTTATCAAACTCGATTGCGCTATCGGTAAAGCAACCGGCTATTTCAGCTATTTTGTCGCCGCACAAACGGATAATACGGCGATTACCATCAATGGCTACCCCGGTGATAAAGCGGACGCTAATGAACAATGGGGCAGCACTGGGGTGATTGCACGCTCAACCCCGGCAAAACTTTATTACGATAACGACACGACCGGCGGCATGAGCGGCGCACCCATTTGGTTACAACACAATGATACCGCGTGGTCATTAGGCATTCACACCAACGGTGAAAGCTTATTGTCTCCCGGCACCAATGCGGGCACGCGCATTTCTCAAGATGTGTTCGACCTCATTACTGCCGTCAAAGAACTGCCATAAGCACACAGATTGCGTCGATAGATGAATCCAGCAAGGCGGCGCGTTACAATGCCCGCCTTGTCACCTGACACTAACGCTGGATTTTTGATCTTACCGTGAGCAACCTCATTCAACGCCGCGCTTTGCGCCTGCAAAATCTGCCCAAGCCAACTTACCCCGAAGAACTTCCGGTAGCCGCCCGTCGCGCTGACATCCTCGCCGCCATCAGTGCGCATCAAGTCATCATTATTTGCGGCGAAACCGGCTCAGGCAAAACCACCCAACTCCCCAAAATGTGTTTGGAATTGGGGCGTGGCGTGGATGGCTTTATCGGTCACACTCAGCCCCGCCGCATCGCTGCCCGCAGTGTCGCCGCACGGATTGCCGAAGAACTTAAGACGCAACTCGGTCAGCAAGTCGGTTACAAAGTGCGTTTCCACGACCGCTGCTCGCCGGACAGTTACATAAAACTCATGACCGACGGTATTTTGCTGGCAGAAATTCAGCAAGACCGCTACCTGCGCCAATACGACACCCTGATTATCGACGAAGCGCACGAACGCAGCCTCAATATCGACTTTCTACTCGGCTATCTCAAATGGCTGTTGCCGAAACGCCGTGATCTGAAAATCATCATTACCTCGGCAACGATTGACCCGGAACGCTTTTCCCGCCATTTTGACAATGCCCCGATCATCAATGTGTCGGGGCGAACTTACCCCGTCGACATCCGCTACCGCCCCTTGATCGACGTGGATGCCGAGGAAGAATTCGAGCGCGATCAAACCCAAGCCATTCTCGAAGCCGTCGATGAATTAGGCCGTGAAGCCCCCGGCGACATTCTGATTTTTCTGCCCGGCGAACGTGAAATCCGTGAAACTGCCGAAGCCTTGCGCAAACACCACCCGCCTGCCACCGAAATTCTGCCGCTGTTTGCGCGGCTTTCCAACGAAGAGCAGCACCGCATTTTTGAACCGCACGGGCAACGCCGCATTGTGTTAGCCACCAATGTCGCGGAAACCTCCCTTACTGTACCCGGCATTAAATACGTCGTCGATAGCGGTTATGCTCGCATTTCACGCTATTCATGGCGAGCCGGTGTGCAGCGTTTACCGATTGAAAAAGTCTCACAAGCCTCGGCGAATCAACGTTCTGGGCGCTGCGGGCGGGTTAGCAACGGCATCACTATCCGGCTTTACAGCGAAGACGATTACAACAAACGCCCGGTGTTTACCGAACCGGAAATCCTGCGCACCAATCTGGCGGCGGTTATCCTGCAACTCGCTACCATGTGGACGGCGGACATTGAAGGTTTCCCCTTTGTCGAACCACCGGATACTCGCCTGATTCGTGATGGCTACAAGCTGCTGTTTGAAATCGGTGCGGTCGATAAAAACTTCAACGTCACCAGCAGCGGGCATCAACTCGCCAAACTGCCACTCGACCCCCGCTTTGGGCGCATGTTACTGGCAGCAAACGACAACGGCGCATTACGCGAAGTGCTGATCATCGTCAGCGCCTTAACGTTGCAAGACCCGCGTGAACGCCCACTGGATAAACAACAAGCCTCTGACGAAAAACACGCCCGTTTCAAGGATGAGCAATCCGACTTCCTCAGCTTCCTCAAACTCTGGGATTATTTCCACGAGCAACGCAAGCACCTGTCACAACGCAAATTCCGCGAGTTGTGCCAGAAAGAATTCCTCTCCTACATGCGCCTGCGCGAATGGCACGACATTCACACCCAACTGCATCAAATGGTCTTGGAAATGGGTGGCAAGGAAAATGACACCGCAGCCAGTTACGACGCGATTCACCTCAGCCTGCTGACCGGCTTGCTCGGCAATATCGGCATGAAAGACGAAGAGCGCGAATACATGGGCGCGGGTGGACGCAAATTTCACCTGTTCCCCGCCTCCAGCCTGCGCAAAAAGCCACCGCAATGGGTCATGGCGGCCGAATTGGTGGAAACCTCGCGCCTATTCGGGCGCACCATCGCCAAAATTCAGCCCGAATGGGTGGAAAAACTCGCCGAACACCTGTTGCGCCATCATTACACCGAACCGCATTGGGAACAAAAACAAGCGCAAGTCGCCGCGTTTGAACGCACCTCGCTCTACGGCATCACCATCACCCCGCGCCGCAAAGTCAGCTACGGGCGCATTGATCCCGTCACCTGTCGCGAAATTTTTATTCGCCACGCCTTGGTATACGGCGAATACCGCACCGCCGCGCCGTTTTTCCAACACAATGCCGCACTCATCGCTGACATTGAAATGCTGGAAGCGAAAGCGCGTCGCCGCGACATTCTCGCCGACGAACACCGTTTGTATGCGTTTTATGACCAACGCATCCCCGCTCATGTTGTCAACGGGCATTCGTTCGAGCGCTGGCGCAAAAAAGCCGAACAGCACGACAGCCAATTGCTGCACCTCACCCACGCTTACCTGATGCAGCGCGAAGCAGAGCATGAAAAAAGCGGGCAATTCCCCGACAGCTTGCAGGTGCAAGGCATGATTCTGCCGTTAAGCTACCACTTTGACCCCAAGGCCGAAGACGATGGCGTCACCGTGCGTTTACCCTTGCTGGGGCTAAATCAACTCAACCCCATCCGCTTCGAGTACTTAGTACCGGGCATGTTGGAAGAAAAAATCACCGCGCTGATTCGTGCCTTGCCCAAACACATCCGCAAACAGTTTGTACCCGCACCGGATTACGCCCGTGCCTGCATGGAAGCCATCGAGCCGAGCGACACCTTGCCCTTGCAAACCTCGGTGGAAAAACAGCTATTACGCATGAGTGGCAGCCAAATTCCACCCGAAGCGTGGGCAGCCATTACGCTGGAAACACACTTGCAAATGCGCTTTGAAGTCGCCGATGAAGCAGGCAACGTGATTCGCAGCGGACGCGATTTGGATACATTGCGCGGTAAAGTTCACGCGCAAACCCGTGCGGAACTGGCATCTAAACCCGTGCAATCCATCGAACGGCGCGGCATTACGACGTGGGATTTTGGCGATTTACCCGAACTCTATTGGCTGGAAGCAGGCGGCACGAAATTGCGCACCTGGCCTGCCTTAGTCGATGCCAACAACAGTGTCAGCATTCGCTTATTTGACAATGAAGCCGATGCCAGCAACGCCCATTGGCAGGGTGTATTGCGCCTGTTTTGGCTGGCGTTACCCGCTGAAGTGAAAGACGTACTGAAATACGTGCCGCAAATGCAAACCTTGTGCCTGCACTACGCCGCCACCGGCAAATGCGAGGAGCTTAAAGACAGCATCACCCACTACGTGTTCCGGCAAGCATTTAAAAACCACCTCACCATCCGCAAGCAGGACAGCTTTACCCACGCACTGGGCGAATGCCGCTCACAAATTTTCCCGCAAACCCAAGAAGCGGCGCGTCTGATCACCCCGATACTCGCACTGTACCATGACTTGCGTAAACAGTTGAAAGGCAAAGTGCAACCGGCATGGTTAGAAGCCATGAATGACATCAGCGAACAATTGAACCATTTGGTGTACGTAGGATTTTTGGACGCAGTATCGGCGGAGGAGTTGCGGCACTTTCCGCGTTACCTCAAAGGCATTCAGCGACGTTTGCAAAAATTGGCGGAGAACCCGACCAAAGACAGGGTGTTACGGGTGCAAGTACAACCCTACTGGGATCAATGGAAAGCGGCTTCGACTACGCTCAGCCAGCGGCGGCGTTCCCTGAGCGAAGTCGAAGGGAATTGGCACGAGTACCGCTGGATGTTGGAAGAATTCCGAATATCGCTATTTGCGCAGGAGCTAGGAACCGCAAGGCCGGTATCAGCCAAGCGGTTAGAAGAACTGTGGAAGAAAACTACCCAGTGATTACTGCGTAGCGACCATGGCGGTCTGACTGCTACGCGGGTAGCGGTTCGGGTAGCCGTAGTATTTATTCGACACTTCCGGTGATTTCATCTTGGTCAATACTGTACCAATGATATTGCATTGCGCTTGGTGTAAACGTCCAACCGCATCTTTCAGATTACGTTTACGGGTCTGACCGTAAGCACTGACAAACACGGTGTTACCCGTGCGGTTAGAAATGATCAAGGCATCCGCCAACCCCATCACGGGTGGGCCATCGAGAATAATATGATCAAACATGCCTTCCACTTCGCTCAATAATTCAGTGAAGCGCTCACCTGCCAATAATTCGGTTGGATTAGGCACGGCAGAACCGGCAGAAATAGCTGACAGGTTTTGTACCGTGGTTTCCTGAATCAATTCAGCGATGTTTTCTTTTTCACCTAACAGGTAATCACTCACGCCCAGCCGATTTTCCAAACCCAGTTTATTATGGGCTTCCGGGTGACGCATGTCGCAATCAATTAACAGCACTTTTTTACCCGTGTAAGCAAAGACGGTAGCCAAATTCACCGCTGTAGTGGTCTTACCTTCACTGGGCGAAGGGCTAGTAACATTCATGATCAAAGCCAAACCTTGCTGCGATGGCGCTTTCATCATGAGAATATTTTCACGCAATGAGCGGAATGCCTCCAACATAAACGAGCTGCCGACCTGCCCGCGTAATGCCAAGACATTCTTATTGTTGCGACCGGAAATATAAGGAATGACCCCCAGCAAAGGCACAGACCCCAGTGCACGGCGCATGTCTTCGACGCTTCTTAACCGATCATCCATAATTTCAGCCATAATCGCCGCCAACAAGCCTAGCAGCAAACCTAACGCTGCCCCCATCATCAAATTCAAGGGAATATTCGGCGCGAAAGGTCGCGTTGGCACACTCGCTTCATCAACAATCGCCACGTTACTGGCACTGCTGTCGGCAACACGACCAATCTCATTCAAGCGTGCCAACAAGCTTTCATAGTTAGTACGATCGGCCTCTACTTCACGTTGCAAGGTCAAATAGCCAGCGGATTTATCGCGGTTTCCCATGAGTACCGCTTCCTGCTTTTTGACTTCACCCTTCAACTCGCCTTCACGTTGTTTGGCGGCTTCGTATTCGGCCTGCAATTTACTGCGGGCAGTGCGGTCAATGCTGGAAGATTCGCGCTGCACTTCCTTGCTGAGTTCATTGATGCGTGCTTGTAACTGCTGCATTTCCGGGAAATCCGCTTTAAACAAGCTGGATTTATCGCGGTATTCCGCTTGTACACGCGCCAACTCTTCCTTCAAACGTTGAATGGCTGGGTTTTCCAAGGTACGGTCAGCACCCGCGACATTTTGCGAGCGGTTGAGCGACGCTTCAGCCGCAATCCGCGCACTGGTGGCATCGGTCAAGGCTAAATTGAGGGAATCCAGCACGCCTGACGCCGAAGAACGGTCGCCATCCAACGTAATAATGCCTTGCTTTTTAGCGTAGGCAACCAATTCGCGCTCAGAATTCTCTAACTTCAGCTTGGCTTCTTTTAATTTACCGTCGAGGGTTTCCTTGGTATTAGAAACCGCCTCATTACGCAAATTTAAACTCATCTGCTTATAATTAGCTGCCAAGGTATTCACAATATCAGCCGTTAGTTTGGGGTCGGTATGATCGTAACTAATCTTGAAAATCTGCGAATCTTCTACCGCTTGAATACTCAGATTGCGCCGGAAATTCTCACCAACATTGCTCTGCGCTTCCTGAGATTGTTCACTGCCAGAAACGCGCTGTTTAAATTCAGCCAACCACGCATAAACACGGGCGCGTAAGGAATCATTGTCTTCAAAACGGTCAGCAATTTTCAGTGCCGCAATCGTTTCACTGGTGAGACGTTCGCTACCCAATAATTCCGTTTGAGTCTGATAAAATTCACGCTCACTGCGCGGGGCGCGGGCAGGCTCTGCCCGATCCCCCAATGACACCCGTGCCTCTTCCGGGGTTACTTGCAAGGTAGTCGTCGCGCGGTAGACATCCGGTGACAAAAAGGTAAACACCGCCGTCAGCAAAAAAGTGGCTAAAGCAATACCCAGCAGTAGCCATTTACGCTGCATTAACCGCCGCCATAATTCGCCGAAACCAAACTCCTCAGCTTGAGCACGCGGGGCAACGTCTTCGATCGGAATATACTCCACCACCTGAGCATTCCCCGCCGAGCGCACTTCGAGACTTCTCGATTGATTTGCGTAATAGTTTTCCATCACCGCTCCTTGAGCATTGCCGCTACCGGTTATTGTCACCGCCGACAGAGATTTCTGAAATTAAATCAACAATAATACACGCCATAATAACGACAATAAATGCCGTGATTCAAAACAATACTACCATTCTACTAGGCTTCGTTGCGTCCATACTGATCTTCCAGACGAACGATGTCATCTTCCCCAAGATAACTGCCCGACTGGACTTCCACCAATTCGAGTGGCACTTTGCCCGGATTCGCCAAGCGGTGCACGCTGCCCAATGGAATGTACGTTGACTGATTTTCGGTCAATAAAAACGTTTTGTCATCGCAAGTCACTTCAGCCGTGCCTTTCACCACAATCCAGTGTTCAGCGCGGTGATGGTGTTTTTGCAGCGACAATTTCGCACCGGGTTTGACCGTAATGCGCTTAACCTGAAAACGCTCACCCGCATCCACCGAGTCATAGCAACCCCACGGACGGTTTACCAAACGGTGAATAATGGCTTCGCTGCGACCTTCCGCTTCCAATGCCGTCACAATCCGCTTCACGTCTTGCGCTTTGCTTTTGTGTGCAACCAAGGTAGCGTCTTTGGTTTCGATCACGATCAAATCATCGACACCCACCAGCGTCACCAAGCGATCTTCGGTAAACACCAAGTTATTGCTGGCATCATGCGTCATGACATTGCCGCGCAATACATTATTGGCAGCATCACGCTCGCTCACTTCCCACACCGCCGACCACGCACCCACGTCATTCCAACCGGCATTGAGCGGTACGGTCGCTGCGTGGCGGGTATGTTCCATTACCGCGTAGTCAATGGAATCGGAAGGGCAATCTTTAAACGCCGCCGCATCCAAACGAATAAAGTCCAGATCGTGTTGCGCGTGCTTAAAGGTCTTCTCGCACGCGGCGAGAATATCAGGCTTGTACGTTTCCAGTTCACGCAAGAAAACGCTGGCTTTGAACATAAAAATGCCCGAATTCCACAGGTGCTTGCCGCCGTTCAGATACGCAGTCGCCACCTCCAAACTGGGCTTTTCAGCAAATGCTGCCACTTGCCAAGCATTCTCAAAACCGGCAATCGCAGCGCCTTGTTCGATATAACCGTAGCCGATTTCCGGTGTAACGGGGGTAATCCCAAACGTCACCAAAAAACCGTCTTCCGCCAAAGCACTCGCCTGCATAATGGCTTGCTGGAACGCAGCAATATCAGGAATTACATGGTCAGCAGGCAATACCAACATCACCGGATCTGCGCCATTTTTTTCCAGCAGGGACAAAGCAGCCACCGCCACCGCAGGCGCAGTATTGCGCCCCACTGGTTCGAGCAAAATGCCTTGGTTTGCTTGACTAATCTCCTGTAACTGTTCTGCCACCATAAAACGGTGTTCTTCATTACAGACAATGACAGCGGCTTGCTTATTCGCCAAACCATCCAAACGTTCCAGCGTTGATTGGAACAAGGTGCGGTCTTCAGAAATCAGCGGCAAAAATTGCTTGGGGCGCAATTTGCGCGATACCGGCCACAAACGTGAACCAGAGCCACCAGAAAGGATTACGGGAGTGATTGGAGTCGCCATCTCTATACCTTCTTTCATTTTAAGATTGTCGGAAATCACGTTGGTGATCCACGAACCATGCATACGTTGATTTAAGCCCATCGGGTAAGGCAATTTGAGGTTGCCAGCCCAAACTTTTCAAGCGAGAAACGTCCAGCAATTTGCGCGGAGTGCCATCGGGCTTGCTCGCGTCGAACACAATATTTCCCTGAAAACCGACCACTTCCGCCATGAGTTGCGCCAATTGCGCAATGCTACAATCCACGCCGGTGCCGACATTGATGTGCGATTGGGTTTGTGGCACGAGCGCCTGATATTCCGCATCCGCCATTTCCATCACGTGGATGGAAGCCGCTGCCATATCATCCACATGCAGAAACTCGCGCAGTGGTGTCCCCGAACCCCAGACCGTGACCTGCGGTTCTTGCGCCACCGTCGCTTCATGGAAGCGCCGCATCAGCGCGGGGATGACGTGGGAGTTTTCTGGGTGAAAATTGTCATTAAAACCGTACAAATTGGTCGGCATGACACTGCGGTACTGCGTACCATACTGACGGTTATACGATTCACATAATTTGATTCCGGCGATTTTGGCAATCGCGTAAGGCTCGTTGGTCGCTTCCAACTCACCCTGTAACAATTCGGATTCAGCCATCGGCTGCTTGGCAAACTTGGGGTAGATGCACGATGAGCCGAGGAAAAGCAGGTGCTGAACACCTGCTTGCCAAGCTGAATGAATGATATTGCTTTCAATCATCAGGTTTTCATAAATGAAATCCGCCGGATACGTGCTGTTGGCATGAATCCCCCCGACTTTTGCCGCTGCCAGATAGACTTGATCAATGGCTTCCGTTTGGAAAAATTGCTCAACCTCCTGTTGACGGTTCAGGTTCAATTCCTGCCGGGAACGCAATACCAACTCCACCTCCGGGCGTTGTTGCAATTGGCGAACCAAGGCAGAGCCAACCATTCCCTGATGGCCAGCGACATAAATACGGGTTTTTTTCATGCGGATTACTCGTGGTAAGACATAATGCGGTGGCCGTGGTCTTTCAGATGCTTTTCTTTCAGCATCAGCTTCAGGTCAGATTCCATCATGTCATTCACCAGTGAATTCAGGTCATGCTTAGGAACCCAGCCCAATTTTTCTTTGGCTTTCGTTGGGTCGCCAATCAGCAACTCGACTTCAGTCGGACGGAAATAACGCGGATCAACCGAGACGATCTCACGACCCACTTCTAAACCGTGTTGCTCCGGTGTCGCACCGGTCGCCACTTCATAAACAGCACGATCAAAACCAGCAATCACGCCTTTCTCATCGACACCTTCGCCGTGGAATTCAACCGAGATACCAGCGCGTGCAAACGACATACGCACAAATTCACGTACCTCAGTGGTAACACCGGTCGCAATCGCGAAGTCTTCTGGCGTGTCCGCTTGCAGAATCAACCACATC
Source organism: Candidatus Thiothrix sulfatifontis (assembly GCA_022828425.1). Lineage (NCBI taxonomy): Bacteria > Pseudomonadati > Pseudomonadota > Gammaproteobacteria > Thiotrichales > Thiotrichaceae > Thiothrix > Candidatus Thiothrix sulfatifontis. The sequence continues at coordinate 743,926 of CP094685.1, read as the reverse complement.
ATTTCCACGTAGTCTTGTGCATGACCCCAGTCGCGCTTGGCAGACAGGTTGCCCAAATGCAGGTCTTTCTGCAAACCTAAAGCAATGCGAGAAGCCGCACGGGTGATTTTACGGGTAACAAAGGTTTCACCACGCAAGGGGGATTCATGGTTGAACAAAATACCGTTACACGCAAACATGCCATAGGCTTCGCGGTAGTTCACCGTAATCCAGTAAGCATACAACTTCGCCACTGCGTAAGGTGAACGCGGGTAGAATGGCGTGGTTTCTTTTTGCGGTACTTCTTGCACCAACCCGTACAATTCAGAGGTGGATGCTTGATAAATGCGGGTTTTCTTGGTCAGATTGAGGAAACGCACCGCTTCAAGGATGCGCAATGTGCCGATACCATCCGCATTGGCGGTGTATTCCGGCATATCAAACGAAACGTGAACGTGGCTCATGGCCGCGAGATTGTAAATTTCATCCGGTTGTACCTGACCGATAATGCGGGTCAAGTTCATGCTATCGGTCATGTCGCCGTAATGCAGCACAAATTTACCGTCAGAGGAATGCGGATCTTGGTACAGGTGGTCAATACGGTCGGTATTCAGTGATGAAGAACGCCGCTTGATGCCGTGTACAATATAGCCCTTTTTCAACAAAAACTCAGCCAAGTAAGCACCGTCTTGACCCGTGATACCTGTAATTAAAGCCGTTTTGCTCATGATTATTCCTTGTTTAAATCACTTGATTGTTAGAAGCGGTTTTGCTGCGCATCAGCAAATACAAAGGGTAGGAAAAGCGTTTCAAATTCATCAAACCCACCGAACGTGCTGCGTATAGCGCGGAAGCCGCCGGTGAACACAGTCCGTTTTTAATTCTGAGCGTAAAATCTTCCTTGATACCTGACAGGCGGCGGCTATTCGAGACCCCTGTCATATCAAAGCGTGACAGAATGAGATCTAAACGCTGCATATCATTCGGGTGCTTGAGCAGATTAACCGCACGCACAATGTAGTCATAGTCAGATGAAATCTTGTACTCAAGATCATAACGCAATGCCGCGTAGCGGTAGTGGAAAAACATCGACTGGTGGCTACAGAACATGCCTTTTTTCAGACTGAAGGTATGCTTTGCAGCCTTGATAACTTCCACGCCATCTGCGAATTCTTCACACATATCACCGTAAACAATGGCGGGGGGTTGCGCCATGAATACCTGGAGCTGTTGGTCTAACTGTGTCAGGGTATCGGCTGCATACAGTGAATCCCCGGAATTCAGAAAACAAAAATAGTCGCACGACCGAATCTGACTAATGCCTTTATTCATCGCATCGTAAATGCCTTTATCCGGCTCGGAGATGTAGCGAATGTTGGGTTGCGCCGCCGACAATTGCTGTAAGTAAGCCGGAGTACCGTCTTTAGAAGCGCCATCAATAACAATACATTCCCAGTTCTGGTAAGTTTGTATCAGTAAAGAGTCAATCGTGCGTTGCAAACCCGCTAAATTATTGTAACAGATAGTAATAAAAAATAACTTGTTATTCATAAATGTATCTCAATACGTCCCGCACCGCATTAAACTCTACTTTTGCATACGGTTGTAAATGTTGTGTACTCGCATCAATCGCAGTAATAGCCGCGTCAATATCTTGCACATGTTCACACACCGCACACAACTGTTTTGATTTCACATAGTTGGCCAACTCAACTTGGTGTTTGTCCGGCCTATCCGTGTTAGGAACCACTAACACCCGTTTTTTATGCTCCAACAACATAAAAATCGTACCAGCTCCTGCATGTGTAATGAAAAAGTCATAATCCGCAAGTTTGTCTTTTAAACTTTTATCAAAATCAAACCAAGGCTTGTGCTGCGGTTGATAACTGCCCTCGCCAGTTTGCAAGGTAATGTCGTAGCGACTTTCCAACTCACGGCTTTCATCAATTTTTTTCACTAACGAGTCAAACCCGGTAGTGCCAGTGATGACCAGGATTCGCGTTTTATTATTAGAGGCGTCCAGCGAACTCAGCGTCACGATACAACTCCTTCAAGGATTCATTTTGAACAAAAAATTTGGTACTGAACGGTGAACACGCCTTACCCGATAAGCTTTTACTGGTAAACCGGCACCAATCTTCAAAAAAGATACGTTTTTTGACCCGCATCACTTTGCAAACCATAAAAACGGGGATGCAAATGCCCGGCCCAAACCCAATCACCGCACGCGGCTGGTGTTGACGTACCAACTTTACCGTCAAGATTACGGCTTTCAGGTAGGCATTCACAAACGCGAGGGGATTGAAGGATTCATTTTTGTGCCTAATGGGTGGCACTGTATGAATTTTTTCAATGGAATCCCCTTTCATCGTTACCGTGTCAGTCACGTGAATGAAATCAATCGTCGGGTCGAGTGACTGCATTTGCTTCATCAGACGCATGGCCTGATCATGATGCCCGCCCTCGCCGTACACAAGCAATATACTGATGTCCATGATCTACTCCTTGCAATCTCACTAGCACCATCAACAGTGCAAATTCTTCCGCGCCGCGTCCTAAAAAATCCCCAAAGGGAAGCATCATAAAATCGGTCAGCAGCAACGCTGTTAAAATAATGGAAAAATTATTGCGATATTTGACAGACAACAGATGCACAATCATGACCATCAAGAACGCTAACGGAAACAATAAAATGCCGTATTTAAACAGCAATCCCGTCAAGCCAATATCCGAGACATACATATTTATCCCGTAGACTGAACGAAATCCCTCATTGAACTGAAGTGACAAAGCGCCGTGCGGCATCAAAAAGTTGCTTAACGCCTCGCCTAGCATCACGTTCAGCTCTTTGTTACGGTGATAATCATAAAAAATTACCGATTCATTAAACGCATACACGTACAAAAAGTAAGAAAGGTAGCCCAATACTGCCACGACAGGAATTAATAGCAGCACACTCACATTAAAATTACTGAGGCGTTGGCGCAAAATAGTGATCCACACCAAGGTCAAGACAATCGCCAAACTCATGCCACGGGTTTGATTAATGTAGAGCATATAAGCTGCCAGCAGGCCAAGCGGAATCACCGCTTTCAAGAATTCGCCACGCGATACTAAATAGAAAGGATACAGCGCAATCAGAAAACCGGCTTCCAAGAAACGGGTAGCAAAGCGCTCATCGGTTGCCACAAAATCATCTGCAAATTGCTCGGCATGTACCGAAAACTCAAAGCCAGCGTTACGTGGAATCAACTCAAACGCATTTGCCGCCGACCAAGCCAAGGCCAGATAAAACAAAGACTTCAAAATCGTTTCCAAATCGGATTCGCCGTAGCCCCTGCGCCCGCCAATTGCCAACATGATCGGAAAGTAGATCAGATACAGCAAGGTGCGGCGTTCTTCCAAAAAACCATATTGCAACGGCTGCTGAAAACTGACGTAAGCAAAAATGGGGGGGATCAGGAATAATAAAGCCACCATCGCCAACAAATACCAATCAATGGTATCCAACACTTCTTGTTTGGCAGCAAGAATATAAATAACTGTCAACAACGACAAACCAATGACCGCTTCACGTAAAAATACCAAGCCAAAGCGGTGGTCATCACTCAAAAAGAACAAACCGGATACCAAGGCCAACGCCGCTATCATCACCCATTTGTCATACGCTGATGCCACTGCCCCCATTTGCGCAGGAGAAACGATCTTCAGAAATGAGGCGTTAATTTGCATACTAATCCCCGTTACTTATTAATAACAGCCAGTATTTTTCGAGCATAATCGGCATGATCAAAATTTTTGACACGCTGCTTACCTCTGATAACCAATTCCGCTGCCAAGGGAACATCACGTAACAATTGCAAGATTTTATCCGCTATGTCAGCCGCATTATTAGGGTCAAAAATCAATGCAGCATCCCCCACCTGCTCCGGCAAAGCCACCACATTAGAGCAACAAACCGGCACACCCAAGGCAAATGCTTCATAAATCGGAATACTGACACTCTCAAACAAGGTTGGCATTACCAACATCTTCGCCATTTTATAGAGGTAAGGAATGTCCTCATAATCAATATACCCCAAATGTTTGACCCAATGCCCAAGGTTTAATGCTTGTATTTTCGCCATCAATTGTGGGTAATAATCTTGCTGTGACCCTGATAAAATTAGCATCACATCCTCATCGGTATCGTTCACAATAATATTGAACGCCTCCACCAACTTCAGGTGATTTTTATGAAACCAACACTGTGCTGGGTAGAAAATATAACGCTCTGGTAATGCATATTTGCGTTGCACGGCTGCAAAATTTTCTGGCTTAGCGGCATAGCTGCGCAAAAAATCCGGGGGAGGCGACTGAATCACTGCCACCTTGTCGCTGGGCGCACCCAGAAAGTTCACAATGTCCTGCTTAACGTAATTCGACTCACAAATGACAGCCTGCGCCGCCTGAGTCAGTGCCCGATTCCGCAGCACCCGTTTAAAGCGTTCCACCCGCGTAAAAGCATGGGGGTAATATTTTTCCTGCATGTCATGTAATGTAAAAATGAACGGCTTTTTCAAAAACACATGCGGATACACCGACGTGGCGGGCGAGAGAAACAAATCAATGTCCGCATACACTTGTTTTTCATCGTCGCGCAGAAAAAACGGCTGACGTATCCCCATCAATAATTGCGAAAAAATAATGGCTTGATTAACACCGGAACGGTTAGAGGGCGACAGCTTCCTAACCTCCAAGCCATAACCATCAAAACGTGTATCGTCTTTGTCGGCGAAAATAATATAGTGATTGCTCTGGTCAACCGCGAGCGCATCCACCATTGACTGGATATATTGAAAAATACCCCCGCCATGCATGGGATAAAAAGTCAGTATGCCAATGTTTTTTTTCATAATAGCGCAACCATTTCTTTACTATTTATCAGCTATCTAAAACGCACTCGCAAGGTCTCGCGAAACAGGTAAAGCAAAGCCGCCCCAACCACGCCCGCCAAGACCATGCCGTCTGTCACAATAACCAGCAAATTACTGTTTATGTACTCGTGCGCATAATTCAACAATAAAACTATCAGCAAACCCACTGCGACAAACACTAAGGTTTGCAGTAGGTACTCCCCAAACTTATGCCCTACATTACGCTGCACCCACCAATAAAAATAAGGCAACGGTAGCAACAGCAAGAACAAGGACAGCGCTGCACCGTTATAGCCATAACGTGGTGTCAATACATACAGGCCCGCTACATACGCGGCGGTTCCCAAGAAAGAGCTAATCGCCGTTACCTTGGCATTCCCTGATCCCTGCAAGACCCAGTAAGCCACCACTGTATTCGATTGAAAGAAAAAATACAGCGCAATAATTTGCAGTGTGAGGGTGCTACGCAACGCGAACTCAGGGGAAATCCACAATTCAAGGAAAGCACCACCGGAGGAAATCAACGCCACGCTAATCGCCATGCTAAACAGGAATACCAACCACATTGCCCGCCGGTATAGCGCCAGCCGCCCGACCTGATCATTCAAACTGGCTAACTCGCTAAAACGCGGGAAGGTAATCTGGCTCAGCACCTGAATAATGCCGTTGGCCATTTGCGCAATCGTATGCGGAATCTGATAATACGTAACCGCTTCTGTTCCCAAAATCGACCCGATAATGAACTTATCCAGTCGGGATACCACGCCACCCAAGAAATTGCTGACAAAAGTGTAAGCACTGAACCCAATCATTTCAGCAAAAATATGCCGATCGAACGACAAGCCCAGTTTCACTCCTGCTGGCAATACCTGACGTCCCAAGGTATAACCACTGATCAATGCTATGACTTGAATAATGACATAACCCCACAAAATAGCGATCAGGTCATAACCGAGTAACACCATCCCAGTCGCCATGACAATGCCCGCAATATTGGCTGAATTTTGAATCACTGCCGGAACATCAAAACGGTGGTAAGCTTTGAAAAGATTAAGGAAAAATTGATTGATGTAACTCAGTAAAAACGCCACCGCCGTCACCGAAAACGCCTTGGCCGCTAACTCAGCTTTCACGTCTTCGTTATAAATCAAATTGCCCAATGGTAAGGCGAATACCACTACCGCGACCGCGATGGCAATACCCAGTACCAAGTACATCAGCAGAGCAATGTCTAAAATTGGTTTAATTTTAATATTTTCGCCCGTCACTTCGTACTGCGAAACGTATTTAACAATCGCCTGCCCCACGCCAAGGTCGACGAAATTCATAAAACCAATCAAGGATATGCAAATAACATACAGCCCATAAACGTCTGTGCCCATGTGCTTAATCATCAGCGGAATTGTCGCCAGTGATGCCAGTAACGGCAGAACATAGCCAAGGCCGCTAAATGCTATGTTCCTCGAAATATTTTTCATTATTTAGAACTCTGAATTTGGCAGATCAGGCTCACCAACGAACCTGATGCCTGCATTCTAACGTCTTATTGGGACATTTCCATGCATTTCCTGACAGCCGCGCATACACGCTCGACATCGCGCTTTTCCATATCAAAATAAGAGGGCAGATTAACGCCCGTTTCATAGATTTGATAAGTGACAGGCGTATGTGTGCCGGGGTAATCAGCCATTTTTGACAGTGGATAGAAATAGGGACGACTATCCACGTCGAATTCACGCAATGTTTTTATAAAAGCATCGCGCGTGGTTTCGTTTGCACCCTCAAGTTCGATGGTCACCATCCAATAAACATTTTTTGCCCAAGGTGCCGTTCGGTTCAAAGTAAGGCCAGACAGCCCACCGAGAGCATCTTGATACCAAGTGAATATTTCTTGTTTCTTTTGCAGAATTTCTTCGATGCGTTCCAACTGTGCCAAGCCCAACGCGGCTTGCAGATTGGTCATGCGGTAGTTGAAACCCACTTCAGTATGCCAATAGCGCTTGGTAGGGCTCATCGCGTGGTCACGCAGGTATTTAGCGCGTTGATACAAAGCTTCGTCATCGGTGGTAATCATGCCGCCTTCACCCGACGTGATCACCTTGTTTCCGTAGAAACTGAAAGAACCGCAATGCCCCCAAGACCCTACTTTTTTACCCGCAATCTCCGCACCGTGCGCCTCGGCTGCATCTTCAATGACCAACAAACCGTGCTTTTCAGCAACTGCCATAATCGCTGGCATGTTCGCCGGGTGCCCGTACAAATGCACCGGAATAATCGCTTTGGTTTTTGGCGTAATGGCAGCCTCAATCGCGGCAGGATCAATGCACAAGGTTTCAGGATCAATATCCACTAACACTGGCAAGGCACCCACGTATTTGGTGGCGTTAGCCGTAGCGATAAACGTTAAATCCGGCATGATAACTTCATCACCAGCCTCAATGCCCATGCTAACCAATGCCAAATGCAAAGAGGTCGTGCCGTTACTGCACGTTAAGGCGTACTTACTGCCGCAGAATTCTGCAAATTTTTCTTCAAACGCCGTGATGTATTCGCCTAATGATGACACCCAGCCTGATGCAATAGCCGCTGTGACATACTCGATTTCTTTTCTCGTAATGGTCGGCCTAGAGACAGGCAGGAAACCATTGTTTTGTTGCAATTGAGTCATTTGTATTATTTCCTATGCTAAACAATCTGTTATCAAGCAGTTTTCAGTTGCAATTGCCTGACCCTTACGGTGTACAGAGCGAACGCAGCCAAGAAGGTCAGAAAAATAGTAACCTCTTGGAAACCGCTAACATGCATTGCTATGCCTGTCGCTGCAAAAAATGCCGACAAAGTGCTGATTTTCACAAGAGCGATCTGCTTACCATCGCCACACTGCAACAAAATATGGTGAAGATGTGTACGGTCAGCCTTCAAGGGTGAATGACCGCGCAAGGTTCTATCCACAATGACTCGCGCCATGTCCATCAGTGGAAAAGCAATCAACCACAGTGCGGTTGCAGCCGAAAAACTAACACTTTTAGCATTGGCCAATTCTTCGGGCGACGGCTGAGTCCCTTGAATCAGCAACCAAACGACTGTGAAGCCAATCAGCATAGAACCCGTATCACCCATGAAAATCTTAGAGATTCTTTTTTCCTTCTCTTGTACCCCCCCAGCAAGGTTGGCAATTAGATAAGGCACGAGGGCACCCGACAAGATTAAGGTCAGCTTCATGTTGGTTATGTCATTATTCTGGGAGAATAGGAATCCCATGCTCACAAAAGTAACAAGTGAAGAAATACCCAACAAGCCGTCAATTCCATCTATCATGTTGAATGCATTGATAGCAGCCAGAACAGCCAGCATTGTCACCAAATAGCCAAGTGCTTCTGCCAGATCGACGCCTGCGGGCGTCCCAAACATCGTTCCCAAATAGTGAATGTACATTCCGCTACCCGCGCACATCAGGGCGGCAACCACCATTTGCACAAACAACCTTAATCTAGGCGATAGATCTTTAACGTCATCCGTTACCCCTAGCGCCACAATAATGCTGCTGCACACCAAATAAGTCAGCGAACTGTTGTTCGGCGTGATGAATAGCGAAATACCCATCACCAAGCCAGCGAACATGGACACGCCACCTATTAACGGAATTTCACCCTTGTGGAACTTACGTTCCGCATTCGGCATATCCACCAAGCCAAACTTAACCGCAAAAGGGGTAAGCAGCAGAATGGATAACGCCGATATAAAGAAAACCAACAAAAAAATGCCCGCAAAACTCACTGGAACCTCCTGTTCACAAAAGCGCCTTATTCGTTTCTACAGATACGTCAAAAAACTTGGGCGCTGAAACGCTACCGCCACAGCCGGATCGTGTCCGACCTCGCAAATACCGCGCAAAAAATCGTTGCATCCTTGACATTCATGTATCCTCAGCACTACCCGACATTCGTGCAAACACCCTGCGAAAAACACACACCCTATTCATGCCCAAAGGGTATTAACTGCTTCTCGTCAACGAATTATTTACACGCTTAATCAATGATCTAGCAGGCACGCTTACTTATGAGCACAAGCAATTAAAAACACTTATAAGCAAACGCTGCCAAACCCAAAGATAGACTCCAAACTATAGAAAAAATTTATAACACTTCTGCTTTTTCACAAAATACATCATTTAATTGATATATAAACATAAGTATAATGTTTTATGGGAATATAGCAACGCTGTCTATCCATGAAAAAGCGCATTTCATCAAAAAAACGTATTAAAATTTACTTATTTAATCAAATTTTGACCAAAAAATACCAAAATTATTGACCAAAATATCGACGCTTGATATAAGTAAATCGTATAAAAACAAGTAACCTTAATGCTTTCAGTGACAAACTATAGTTCGTTTCCACGCAATTTCCGCTGATTTTTTCAGTTTTCAATGCATTCTTTTGATCGAAAACAAACGAATGATCTTGTTAAATTATCGACCAGATTAATCTGATTAAAAACCAAACAATAAGCTTGAATTATAATCAAACACTAAAATCGTCCCGCACACGTCGATCAGCCAACGTGCGCTGGCGCGAGGCAATCAAAAACCGTTAAAATACACACACTCAATGCACACATAAATACTGAATCTTATGGAAAAACCCGCAGCGCACATCCTCTCGCCACAACATCAGCGCGAAGAAACCACCATTGATGAGCACATCCGCCCGCGCCGCTTGCAAGACTACATTGGGCAACCCGTGGTGCGCGAACAAATGGAAATTTTCATTCATGCCGCCCGTCATCGCGGCGAAGCCTTGGATCACGTCCTGATTTTTGGTCCACCAGGGCTAGGCAAAACCACACTCTCCCACATTATCGCGCATGAAATGGGTGCTAACCTGCGTCAAACTTCCGGGCCAGTTTTGGAAAAAGCGGGGGATCTCGCCGCCTTGCTGACCAACCTCGAACCGCACGATGTGTTGTTTATCGACGAAATCCACCGCCTCAGCCCGATGGTGGAAGAAATTCTTTACCCCGCTTTAGAAGATTTCCAACTCGATATTATGATTGGGGAAGGCCCCGCTGCACGTTCCATTAAGCTTGACCTGCCGCCCTTTACCCTCGTGGGCGCGACGACGCGGGCAGGCTTGCTGACCTCGCCATTGCGGGATCGCTTCGGGATTGTGCAACGCCTGGAATTTTACAATGTTGATGATTTAGCCTACATCGTGCAACGCGCCGCCAGCATCATTGGCGCCAATATCGACGCCGGTGGAGCGCAAGAAATCGCCCGCCGTTCACGCGGCACACCGCGCATTGCCAACCGCTTGTTGCGCCGAGTGCGCGATTACGTGCAAGTCAAAGGCAATGGCATTATTGACACGGAAATGGCAGACAAAGCCCTGAATATGCTCAATGTGGATAATCAAGGTTTCGACCACATGGACCGCCGCCTGCTATTAGCCGTGATGGAAAAATTCGACGGTGGCCCCGTGGGTGTAGACAGCCTCGCCGCCGCGATTGGTGAAGAACGCGGCACGATTGAAGACGTGCTCGAACCCTTCCTCATCCAACAAGGCTTTTTAATGCGAACCCCGCGTGGGCGAGTCGCGACCCGCCATGCATGGCAACACTTTGGGCTGAATATTCCCGCCCGTTTCAACGTAAACGCGACTCCAGCGGATCAAGCAGGCAACAGTTTTGACTTATTTGAATGAATTTATCTTCCCGGTACGGGTGTATTACGAAGACACCGATGCCGGTGGGGTGGTGTATCACGCCAATTACCTGCGTTTTATGGAACGCGCCCGCACCGAATGGCTGCGCACCTTAGGCTTTGAACAAGACACATTGGCACAAGAATTGAATGCCGTTTTCGTGGTGGCTGGACTGGAAATTGCGTACCGCAAGCCCGCCCGCTTCAATGATGCTTTGTTGGTTAACGCCAAAATCGACACCATCGGGCGTGCTAGTTTACTATTCAAGCAAGAAATTTGGCGCGAAGGCAGCAATAATTCGCGTGAACTCTTGACAACTGCCAGCGTCAAAGTAGTCTGTGTCAATATGGGCACCTTTCGTTCAATGACAATTCCGACAGCAATCAGGGAACTCCTTCAGTGACAACAGACCTCTCCATACTCAAGCTGATCATGGATGCCAGCTTGGTCGTCAAAATCGTAATGATCTTACTCGTCTTGGCTTCACTGCTATCTTGGACGCTGATTATGGTGAAATCCAGCACCATTAACAGCACCCAAAGCAATGTCACCCAATTTGAAGAACGCTTCTGGAGCGGGGTTTCACTGAACTCCTTGTACGAAGAGTTGTCTCAGAAAACACAGCGGCGTGGGCTGGAGCGAATTTTTTACGACGGCTTTCACGAATACAAACGCGCCCTTAACACCGACCCGACCTCACGACTCTCGGTCACGGATTCGGTACAACGCTCCATGCGCGTTGCCGCCTCCAAAGAAGTCGATGAGTTGGAAAGGAATTTAGCGTTTTTGGCTACCGTCGGCTCAACCAGCCCGTATGTCGGTTTGTTTGGCACGGTATGGGGAATCATGAACTCGTTTATTTCACTCGGACAAATGCAGCAAGCGACCCTCGGCGTGGTTGCCCCCGGCATTGCGGAAGCGCTGATTGCGACCGCGATTGGTCTGTTTGCGGCCATTCCTGCGGTCATTGCTTATAACCGTTTCAGTGACAAAATCGACCGTTTGGTGGTGAGTTACGACAATTTCCGCGAAGAATTCACCGCCCTGCTGGAACGCCATGCTGTTACCCAAAGGAAACTGGCATGAGTAGCCCGCGTCGTCGCCGTAAAATCATGGCAGAAATGAACGTGGTGCCTTACATCGACGTCATGTTGGTGTTGCTGGTTATCTTCATGGTGACAGCCCCGATTATGCAAACCGGCGTGACCGTCGACGCCCCCGATGCCCAAGCCGAGCCGCTGGATGCCAACAATCAACAAGAACCGCTCACCATCTCGGTCGACGCCAGCGGCAAATTGTTTCTGGATGACGGCTCAGAAGTCCCGGCTGCCAACGTTACCGCCTACGTCAGCAGCCAATTGGACGCCAAAGCCGAGCGCCCCGTTTACGTCAAGGCCGACAGCACGGTCGAATACCGGCATTTAATGAATGCGATGGTCGCCGTTCAACAAGCCGGTGCAAAAAAAATCGGCCTGATGGCTGACCCTGCACCGCCCGACCAACCGTGAGCTGATCTGCGAAGGGCTACAAGATCATGTTTAAAGAAATACGTAACAAACCACAAGCACTCTTCTGGGCCATTCTGCTGCACGTCCTGATCGTCGGCGTGTTACTGCTCAGTTTTCAATGGACCGACCGACCAGAGACCGCCGAAAGCAAAGCCGTCGAAGTCACGCTGCCCGACGCCCCCATTCCCCCCGAAGCGGAACCCAATACCAGCGAACCAGAACGCACCGCATTAACCGCGACAGAAGATGCCTCCCCCGAAAAAGCCGAGCCAACCAAGGCTGATGCAGCAGCGGAGGCAAAAGCGGAAGAGCAAGCCCAGCAACAAGCCATCATCGCGGCAGCGGCGGTCACTGCGGCAGCACAAGCCAAGCAGCAAGCCGACGCACAACGCAAAGCACTGGCAGCAACCAAAGCCAAAGAAGCCGAACGCGAACAAGCAGCCGCTGACAAAGCCGCCAAAGCCAAAGAAGCCGCTCGTGAACAATCCGCCGCCGCGCGGCAGGAAGCCGCCGCCGAAGAACGCGCCAAAGCCGAAGCACGTCGCCGGGCAGAAGCCAGAGCCGAAACCCGCCGTGCAGCCCTAGCCGCCGAAAAAGAAGCCGAACGCAAACAAGCCAATGCAGCCAACAAAGCCAAGGCAGAAGCCGAAGCGAAAGCGTTGGCAGAAAAGAAAGCCCGCGAAAAAAGCAAAGCCGAAGCCGCTGCGGAAGCCAAAGCCGAGGCAAGGGCTGAAGCAGCAGCACAGGCCAAAGCTAAGGCAAAAGCCGAAGCAGCGGAAAAAGCAGAGGCCGAAGCAACCGCCAAAGCCAAATCCGAAGCGCTTGCCCGTAAAAAAGCCGACGCCGAAGAAGCGCAATTGGCGGCTGACCGTGAACGCTGGAAAGCCGCCGAAGCCAAACGCAAAGCCGCTGAAGAAGACGCCCGCCGTGCCGCCGCAGCCGCTGCCAATGCAGGCCCTAGCAACAGCGAATTGAACGCCGCCCGCGCCGCATGGAAAGCTGCCGTCAACCGCAAAATCAAAGGCAACTGGAACAAACCCGGCGAACGCTTCGGCATGTCTGCCACCATTCGCCTTGGCATTAGCCCATCGGGTGGCATCCGGCGTTTCACCTTGTCTTGTGATGGCAGCACCGCGTTTTGCGAGTCGATCAAAGCGGCGGTGCAGCGTTCCGACCCGTTTCCACGTCCCGAATACCAAGAACTGTACAACGATACTCACGTTATCACGATGGATTAACCGCAATGCACATGAAAACAACCTTACTCGCATCTGCCCTACTCGTCACAGGGCTTGGCTTACCCGTTACCTCTTCGGCGGAAGAGTTATTCTCACGCATCGACATTGATGCCACCGTCGGTGAAACCAGCATTATTGTGATGCCGTTCAGCCCCATGTCCAAAGTCATCGAAGCTGACCTGCAACGCAGTGGGCGCTTCGCGCTGATGGATCCGGCACGGGCGGGTGGCAATTTCTCCCCCGACGCTTTGCGTGTCACGGGCGCAGAATACGCCGTGGTCGGCACTCACAGCGGTGAGATGAATCTGCAACTGGTCAACCTGCGTACCGGGCAAGTGGCTGGTGCTTTCCGCATTCCCACGCACCCGAATGAACGGCGCATGGCACACAAAGCCGCCGACTTGGTGTTTGAAAAACTTACCGGGGTGAAGGGCGCATTCGACACGCGGATTGCTTACGTTTCCGCCAGCGGGCCCGCCAAAAATCAAACCTACCAGTTGATCGTCTCGGATGCGGATGGCTTTACCCCGCGCACCATCGTTTCTTCGCGCAAACCCGTGATGTCCCCCAGTTGGTCGCCGGATGGCAAGCAAGTGGCGTATGTTTCCTACGAAACGGGGCGTCCGGTGGTTTATGCGCAAGATTTAGCATCCGGTGGCAAGCGCACCGTTTCTGACCCGAACCGCTCCAGCATTTCCCCGTCTTGGTCGCCGGATGGTCGCTCGATTGCTTACAGTGTTGCCGAACGCGGTAATTACAATATCGTGGTCAGCGGCGCGAATGGCGATGGCGCACGCCAAATTACCAACACACGCGGCATTAATGCCGAGCCACAATGGGCCGACAGCAATACCATTGTGTTTACATCTGACCGCAGCGGACAACCGCAACTCTACAAAACCACCGCGAATGGTGGCAGCGAAAGCCGGATGTCATTCAGCGGCGGCTACAATGCCGGAGCCAGCATTGCGGGCAATAGCGTCGCGATGGTGCGGCAAAACGGCGGCACATCCAGCATCACCATTATGGATGCCGCCACCAAACAGGAACGCACCATTTCACGCGGCACCCAAGACGATTCCCCTGCCATCTCCCCCAATGGCATGATGGTGTTGTACGCGACGGATGCCGGTGGGCGTAACTCCTTGGCAGTCGCCAGTGACAATGGCAAAGCCCACCAAAGCCTGTATTCACAGGCGGGCGATGTACGCGACCCCGCATGGTCGCCCTATCTTGATTAATGAATAGCGAGATGAGTGTTATGAAAATGAAAACATTGGCTTTTTCAGCCCTGATTGCTGCGTTGAGCATCACCGGGTGTCAACAAGTGCCACCGAATGCCGCTGGCACGGGTGGCACTGCTGGCGGTGGTTACGGCACAGGTGGCGGTACCGCAGGCGGTGGTTACGGCACGGGCGGCTACGGCACAGGTGGTAATTACGGCAATGGCTACGGCACCGGGACTGGCACGGGTCAATACACCCCGGCAGAGCTGCGCAACCCTAGCAGCATTCTGGCGCAACGGGTTATTTATTTCGATCTCGACCGCGCTGACATCAAGCCGGAATACATGAACGTCCTCAATGCTCATGCTTCTTTGCTGGCTGCCTACCCTAATTTGCGGGTACGTTTGGAAGGCCATGCGGATGAACGCGGCTCACGCGAATACAACGTTGCCTTGTCGGAGCGTCGGGGCTATTCGGTACTCGATTACATGCAAGTCAAAGGCACTAGCAGCAACCAGATGGAAGTCATCGGTTACGGCGAAGAAGTTCCGGCGGTTTTCGGGCACAATGAAAGCGCGTGGGGTAAAAACCGCCGCGTCGAAATCAAATATGCCGGAGAATAATGTGATGCAAAACCAGCTAAACCGCAGCGTCCTCGGCGCTCTGGTCGCTACGCTGCTGGCGGTTTCCCCTGTCGGAGCAGCACCGCTCTCGGATGAGGCTGCGGTGCAATTACTGCAACGGGTCAATGAACTGGAGCAGGAATTACGCAACCTACGCGGTGACAATGAAAAACTGCAAAATGAGTTAGAAATCGTGCAGAAAAGTCAGCGCGACACCTTTCAACAAGTCGACGAACGCATTGAAAAACTGCAAGACGCCAGCCCAGACACAGCGGCTCAAGCAGACAAAGCCGAACCCACGCCAGACAAAGTGCTCGATAACACCGATGTAGACGCGCTCAAAGCCAAAGAAACCAAACCCGACCCCAACGGTTTCTACAGCTACGGCACCGACAAGTCAGATGACAAAAACCCACCGGCTGGTGCGGGTAAAATCACCGACACCAAGGTCGATAGTCCTGCTGACAAAACCGCTGAGTTACCCGGTTTACCCAGTGCAAACAAAGCGCCGGATTCCAGCACCACAGCGGATAAAACCCCAGCACCTGAACGCGAGGAGCGCTCGGTGTATGACGACGCGTTTAAAACTTTGCTGCAAGACCCCAAAGAAGCCGTGCCGGAATTTCGCGCTTTTCTCAAGGACTATCCCAAAAGTCCGCTGGCTTCCAGCGCACAGTATTGGGTAGGCGAAGCGCTGTACGCTGAAAAAGACTTCAAAGGCGCGATTGAAGAGTTTTTAGTGGTACTCAAAGAGCACAAAGGCAGCGACAAAGCGCCCGATGCCGCCCTCAAACTCGGCTACAGTTTTTACGAACTGAAAGACTGGGAAAAAGCCCGCAAAACCTTGCAAGACGTGATCAGCTTCTTCCCGGATAACGCCGAAACCCGCAAACTGGCGCAAGAGCGCTTGGATCAAATGAAGACCGAGGGGCATTAAGCCCCTCTTTTTTTAATCAGACTGACAGCTTCTCCTGCAAAATTACGCATTTTTGCATATAGTTATCGGGCATGGATGCCCATTAAATAACAGCGGAGACGCGCATGTTCGGCAAAAAAAGCCCCAAACCAGCCCCTGAATTGGATCTCGCGCAGGTGTTACCCCCTGTGCCATTGAAAACCGCCGCCGCCCGGCGCTTCATGGAATTTTGCCAACACGACTTCCAAAGCCATACCCACGCGGATGGTTTCGACCCCAAGGTGTATGCAGACGCGGTCGCACTGGTCGTGAACCGCCTCGAAGCCACGCGGCACATGGAGTAAATCCGATGATCATCACTGCCATTAACGCCGAAAACTTCCGCAAATACCAACACCTGCAACTGGAAAACCTGCCAGAGCGTGGCTTAATCGCGCTCACTGGCGGCAATGAATCCGGCAAAAGCAGCATTGGCGACGCCATCCAATTCGGCCTGTTCGGGCGCACCGAACAAGTAAAACCCGCCGACGCTGCCAAATTGATTCACTGGGGAGCCAGCCAAGCCAGCGTTGCCTTGCGCCTGCAACACCGGGGACACGAATACCGGCTCATACGTTCCATCGACACCGAGGGCAATGTTGCCGCCACCCTGTTTTCCACCGAAGAAGAAGTCACGCTGGCAGATACCCCGGAAACGGTGGAACGCCAACTCAAAGCGCTGTTTGGCTACTATTACGGCGCATTTTCTACCGCGTTTTATTGGGGGCAACAAAGCAGCAATAGCAAGGAAGGCGATAGCGACAACCTCCGGGCGATTGCCGGACTCAAAGAGCACGCCACCCTCAGCAACCAACTGGAACGCGAACAACAAGAACGCCTCGATACCCTCAAGGCAATGGAAGGGCGCTGCAAACACACCTTGCGTTCCATCGACACGTTTCACCTTGATGACACCCAATTGCCGCGTCTCCAGGCCATCGTCACCAATGTGGAAGATCGCCAGCAACAACTTACCCTGATGGCGCAACGGCTCGACAAAGAATCACTCGCCTACCCCAATAATCTCGATGCCTTTCAAAGCGTTGACCAACACAGCCGTAAAATCGGACGTTGGACAAAAACCACTCTCGTCGTCTTCCTATTGGCATTGCTGGTAGGCTTATTCCTGATGTTCACCCCGGAATGGGGCAAGGATTTGCTCGGCAATCTCTCGGCCTCATGGCAAGACACACTGGGGCGGGGGGCAATCCGCCTCGCCTCGATTGCGGCTTTGGTGGGCGCAGTGCTATTGGTTTACGGCTGGTATGTGGAAGTGCGCCGCTTGCGCCCGCTACAAACCCACGCCAATCACCTCGCCGCTGCCATGGAAAACAGCTACCAAGCCTGTACCCAGCCGGTTAGCCGCCAGCTCAACACCGATAGCGTTGATTATTTGGTCGAAAAACACCTCGATATGCCAGACACCAGCACCAACCATCCCGACATGGCGTCGATTCCAGAGTGGATACACACCACGCGCCTGTACAAAACCAAAGCACTTTACGTGCACAGCGCGGCGGATACCCTCAATGTCGGGCTGACCAACCGTCGCGCCGAACTGGGAAAACACCTAGACACGGCGAAGGCCGAAATTCTCACCGCCGAACAACAATTGGAACACCGCGCACACTTACAAGCCTTGGCAACCGAGCAAGAACAAGCCTTGGAACACGAACGCCGCCAGCACGTCGTCACCAGTACTGCCATCGACTTGTTAAAGCGCGATGCCAGCCACTCGATTGAACGCTTCAACCAATTGGTCAAAACACGTTGCCCGGAATTGCTGCAACGTTTCACCCAAGCGCATTACCAATCGCTGGAAATTTTGCCCGATTTCAGCCTCAAAGTGTTGTCGGAGGAAAAAGGCGATTACCTCGATTTCAATGAAATTTCGACCGGCACGCAACGCCAAGTGGCTTTAGCCATGCGCATTGCACTGGCGAATGCATTAGCCGATGCCACCAAAACCGACAAACAAATGCTGTTTTTGGACGAACCCTTTGCCTTTTTCGACCCAGAGCGCAGCAATAACACGCTGCACAGTTTGGTGGAAACCAGCAAAGGCGTAATGAGCCAAATTTGGCTAACCGCGCAAACCAAGCCGGAAGGTGTGCCGTTGGCGCACCACATCCAATGTCAGCAAAGTGGGCATACCCTAAAGGCATAGAGGCTTTCCTCTTTGCGATTTATCAACCTATAATCCCCTCTGCACTACAGTTAGAGGAGAGGTTATGACGTTTGATAATTTTGCATCCGCGCAGTCATTTTTGCTGATCGCGGGCTTTGTGATTGCCTTCATCATGGGGGCAATCGTTAATAAAACCCATTTTTGCACCATGGGTGCGGTATCCGATTGGATCAATTTGGATGATACCGGGCGTTTCCGCGCTTGGGGTTTGGCGATTGGCGTTGCCATGCTTGGCGTTGTGGTGTTGGAAATGGCGGGGCTGGTGAACGCCAACGGCTCTTACCCGCCTTACCGCAACGGGCAACTGATTTGGGCAGAAAACTTGCTGGGCGGTATTTTATTCGGTATCGGCATGACCATTGCCGGTGGTTGTGGAAATAAATGCTTGGTGCGCATTGGCGCGGGCAACCTTAAATCCATTCTCGTGTTCCTGATTATTGGGGTGGTGGCCTATTTCATGCTGAACCCGTTCCCCGGTTCGGATAAAACCTTGTATTCGCTATTATTTTACCCATGGCTCAACCCTTTGGCGGTGAATCTGGGCAATTCGCAAGATTTGGGCAGTGTCATTGCGGGCGAAAGCAATGCATTGAGCGCCCGTTTAGTGATTGGGTCGATTATCGGGCTGTTTCTGGTGTGGCTGGCGTTCAAATCCAAGGATTTTCGCAGCATTGGTGATTTAGCCCTCGGCGGCATTGCAGTGGGTTTGTGCGTGTTAGCCGCTTGGTATGTCACCAGCAATATAACGGTCAGCATCGACGCGCAACCCTACCCACTCACGCAATATTACGGCGAATGGGATATGTTGGCGGAGTCAGAAGATGGCAAACCCGCGATTGGTGCCGCGCTTGCCGCGCAATCGTTCACCTTCATCAATCCAATGGCGCAAGCCGTTGGCTACACGGCAGGCGGTTTCAACAGCAATCTGTTGACCTTTGGGGTCATGGCAGTGTTTGGCGTGATGGCGGGCTCATTCGCTTGGGCCTTGGTTAGCCGCAGCTTCCGTATCGAATGGTTCGCGTCCGTGGGCGATGTGATTAGCCACGTCTTGGGCGCTATCCTGATGGGGATTGGTGGCGTATTGGCGATGGGTTGCACGATCGGTCAAGGCGTTACGGGCTTGTCTACCCTTGCGATTGGCTCGTTCATTGCTTTTGCGGGCATTGTGTTGGGCAGTGCGCTCACCATGAAAGTGCAATTCTACCAAATGATGTATGAGGAAGAAGCCAGCTTTGGCAAAGCATTGATCACTGGATTGGTCGATTTGAAGCTTTTACCCGAATCATTGCGCAAACTTGAAAAAGTTTAAACGAAGTGGCAGAAAAGACTTGAACCCAAAACGTTTTTGTCTATAATACCGCTCTTCTCAGGGCCGTTAGCTCAGTCGGTAGAGCATCTGACTTTTAATTAGGTGGTCGTGCGTTCGAGTCGCACACGGCCCACCATACAAAACGAAGGGTTGCAGTTTCAAACTGCAACCCTTTTTTGTTTGTCATCCCGCTTGATTACCGGATGTCACCGCCCGGTACGATTTGATCAAGGTTTGCCCCTGTTCTTGTGGTTTGAGCTGATCCGATTGCGCAGGCACTTCCACCGTTAATTCCACCAAAATATGTTGATTGCCATTCTGGGTTTCTTGTTGCCAACAGACCGCGCCTGCTTGTTCGCGGGGTTCCCCGAATTGCTCACTGTAATATTGCAGCACTTTGTCGTGCGGGTCGCGGGTAATAAAGGTATGGCGCGCATACACTTTGCGTTGCCCCTGTTCAGTGGTTGCCGTGCCGTGGCGCGTGCAAATGTGGCTGGCTTGCGGGTAGGGGGTAGTGCTAGAAATGCTTTGAGGCTGCCCGGTAGTCTCGTTAGTGTCGCTCATGTTGTTGTACCTTGTGTCTTGTTGAAGTGTTGTGGATTTACCACGTTATAGAACTTTTCGACTGTGAAAACCGTGATTGATTTCACAATCGTGATGAAAAAAGCGATAGTCGCGTACTGTAGTGTTTAAGCAACTTGTATGCCAGTTTCATCATTTGCCTTTTGTCGACTTTTTTTGAGCAAATCGCGTAAAAAACGCAAGATCAGTGCCACTCCCGCACCAATAGTCAGCAATAATCATTATGAGCTTAGCCATCGTTTACAGCCGCACCAATAACGGGCTGGATGCCCCGTTAGTGAGCGTCGAAGTGCACCTCGCCAATGGCCTACCCGGTGTTTCCATCGTCGGCCTGCCCGAAACGGCGGTGAAAGAAAGCCGGGATCGTGTCAAAGCCGCCATGACCAATTCCGATTTCAACTTTCCGCTGCGGCGCGTCACCATTAATCTGGCTCCGGCGGATATTCCCAAAGATGGCGGGCGTTTCGATTTACCGATTGCGATAGGGATGTTGGCGGCAAGTGAGCAATTGCCGCATGAGGTATTGCAAGGTTACGAATTCATCGGTGAATTATCGTTAGGCGGGCAATTGCGCCCGGTACGCGGGGTATTGCCTACCGCCTTTGCTGCCCTGCAAGCCGGACGTGCCTTAATCGTGCCGCAAGACAATGCCGCCGAAGCCAGCTTGATCAAAGGCTTGAAGGTTTTTGCCGCCAACACCCTCAGCGAAGTGGTAGAACACTTGCACGGCAGTGAACCACTGGTACGCTGGGAGCACCACATTGAACCCACCGCAACCACTTACCCCTTTGATCTCAGCGATGTGAAGGGGCAATTCATGGCACGTCGGGCGTTGGAAATTGCGGCGGCGGGCGGTCACAATTTGCTGATGGTCGGGCCACCCGGAACGGGCAAAACCATGCTTGCCAACCGCCTTGCCACGATTTTGCCGCCACTTTCCGAAGACGAAGCGCTGGAATCCGCTACAATTGCCTCGATCAGCCATCACGGTTTTGAAGCCAGCCGCTGGGGGCAACGCCAAGTGCGCGAACCGCATCACACCTCGTCCGGCGTGGCTTTGGTCGGCGGCGGTTCGCAAGTGAAACCGGGGGAAATTTCCCTCGCGCATCACGGCATTTTGTTTCTCGACGAACTCACCGAATTCGACCGCCACGTACTCGACGTGCTGCGCGAACCGTTGGAAACCGGCAAGATCACGCTATCCCGTGCCGCTCGCCAAGCCACTTACCCCGCTAAATTTCAGCTCGTCGCTGCCATGAACCCGTGTCCGCAAGGGCGTGCCTGCGATTTGCGTGATAATTGCGAATGCAGCCCAGAACGCCAACGCAAACACCGCAGCCGCATTTCCGCACCGTTTTTAGATCGCATCGACCTGCAAATCGAAGTACCACGAGTGAAACAAGACGACCTGCAATCATTCAAACACGGCGAAACCAGCGCCACCGTGCGCCTACGGGTCGAAGCGGCACGTTCCCGCCAACACGCTCGCCAAGGCAAGATCAACAATGCCCTAAGTGGGCGCGATGTGGATCAGCATTGCGTCTTGAGCGACAAAGACCAGAAATTGCTGAATGCGGCAATGGAACGCTTCAAGCTTTCCGCACGGGCGTATCACCGCATCCTCAAAGTGGCGCGAACCATTGCCGACCTTGCCGACAGTGCCGAGATTCGCACCGCGCATTTGACCGAAGCCCTCAGTTATCGGGCGTTGGATCGCCTCGCTGCGCTGTGAAATAGTAGCGCACTGCAACAATATTTTGTGCCATTATCCGCGCTGGCCAATCACAATGATCAGGTGCGGGTATGCTGCGTTCGACAGACACAAGAAAAGTATTGCTGGCAGGCATTTGCAGCCTGATCCTCACCGTGGGGTTGGCACGGTTTGCCTACACGCCGTTACTGCCGGTGATGCGAGCAGAAACTTGGCTCACCGAAGTCGCGGGCGGTTGGCTTGCCACCTTCAATTACATGGGCTACATGAGTGGCGCATTACTCGCCGCTTCCATTAGCAGCTTGCACACCAAATACCGACTTTACCGCGCAGGCTTGGTCATCGGCGTATTGAGCATTGCGGGCATGGCGCTGACGCAAGACATGCTGCTGTGGTCGATGTTGCGTTATACCGCAGGCTTGAGCAGTGCCGCCGGGTTGCTGATCGGTTCGGGCTTAATGCTGAACTGGTTGATGCGTAACGGACATCGCCCGGAACTCGGCATTCACTTCGGCGGCTTAGGCGGTGGCATTCTGGTATCGGGGTTAGTGGCGGTTGCCATGAGTGCACTGGCGCTGGATTGGGCGCAGCAATGGTGGACGCTCAGCCTGCTGGCAGCGCTGCTGTTTATTCCCGCTTGGTTATGGTTGCCCGAACCGCTCCCGACAACAGCGCAAGCCACCCACACCCAAACGCCGCCGTCACGCCGCTGGTTACTGCTGATGGTAGCGATGTACTTTTGCGCGGGTGTGGGCTTTGTGGTCAGCGCCACCTTCACCGTGGCAATGGTGGAAAAAATTCCGGCATTAGCAGGCTGGGGAAACTGGACATGGGTATTGGTAGGGCTTGCTGCCACACCCGCCTGTTTTGTGTGGGATCGGGTGGCGCGGCGGGTCGGCGACATGCGAGCTTTGCAATTGGCATTTGCGGGGCAAATTGTGTCGATTCTATTGCCTGCCTTATCCCAGCATCCGTTACTAGCGGTAGTAAGCGCCGCGCTGTATGGTGCAACCTTTATCGGCATTGTCAGCCTGACCTTGACGGTCATCGGGCGTTATTACCCCGCCAACCCTGCCAAAGCGATGGCACGGCTGACCTTGAGTTACGGCGTGGCGCAAATCGTCGCCCCCGCGATTACCGGCTACATTGCCGAAGCAACCGGCAGCTATCAAGGCGGTTTGTTAATGGCAGCCGCCTTTATGGTGGTCGGCATGGGCTTGTTATGGAAAATGGAGTTATCGAGCTAATGACGCAAGCGATTCTGGAAGTGCGTGATCTGCACAAACACTACCCCGGTGTGAATGCCGTGAATGGCATCGACTTCGCGGTGCGCCCCGGCATTTGCTTTGGCTTGCTAGGGCCGAATGGCGCAGGTAAAACCACCACTATCGAAATGTTGGAAGGCATTACCAAACCCACAGCGGGCGAAATTCGCTACAAAGGCGAGTTACAAGGCGCACGCTTTCGCCAAGAAGCAGGGATTCAATTTCAATCCACCGCCTTACAAGATTTCCTCACGGTGCGTGAGAATCTCAAATTTTTTAGCAGCTTATACCCGCACAGCTTGCCGCTGGACGAATTGGTCGCGATTTGTCGCTTGGAAGAGTACCTGGATCGTGATGCCAGCAAACTCTCCGGCGGGCAACGCCAACGCATGTTGCTGGCCTTAGCGCTGGTGAATGACCCCGACGTGGTATTCCTCGACGAACCCACCACCGGACTTGACCCGCAAGCACGCCTCAATTTCTGGGAACTGGTCAACAGCATTAAAGCCCGCCACAAAACGGTGTTGCTGACCACGCATTACATGGAAGAGGCGTACAACCTCTGCGATGAAATCGTGATCATGGATCACGGCAAAATCATTGCCCACGGTTCGCCCGACACCTTGCTGGCAACGCATTTTCAAGATGTGATTATCGAATTGCCCGAACGCGATTTCCCAGAAGCGGCGAAAATCATTCCGCACCGCTATTTGGATAAAGTGACCGGCACGGTGGAAATCATCACCCAAGACGTGAACGCCACCTTGGGATTGCTGATCCAACACGGTGCATCCTTGGCGGGTTTGCAAGTGCGCCCCCGCACCTTAGAAGACCTGTTTTTGGCGCTTACCGGCAAGGAGTTACGCGCATGATCAAGCGTATTTGGGCAACGTTTTACGCCCGCTCTCTGGAATTTTTGCGCGATCGTTCCACCCTTGGCTGGAATTTCATTTTGCCAATCGCGCTGGTATTTGGCTTGGCGTTTGTGTTTTCGGGGGATGGACAGCCGCTGTTCAAAGTCGCGGTGGTCGCTCAAAGTGCCGAGCATCCGTTTCTGCACACCGAACACGTTGAGTTTTATGAGGTGACGCCGGATGCGGTAGAGGCGACGGTACGCAAAGTCGGGCGGCATCAGGTCGATATGCTGCTGGATTTACGGGCCGAATCTGCCCGGTATTGGGTCAATAGCGATTCGCAAAACGGTTACTTTCTGGAAAAGCTGTTGCAACACAGCGGCGGTACAGCGTTGCAGCCGCAGAGTGTGCAGGGCGCAGAAATCCGCTACGTCGATTGGGTGGTTCCTGGCATTTTGGGGATGAACTTGATGTTCAGTTGCTTGTTTGGCGTGGGCTTTGTAATCGTGCGCTACCGTAAAAGCGGCTATTTGAAACGCCTGAATGCCACGCCTTTGAGTGCTACCGAATTCCTGTTGGCGCAAATTGCTTCGCGTTTGGCGCTGGTCGTCTTCGTGACCACGATTGTGTTTACTGGCACTAACTTGTTCATGCACTTCACGATGGAAGGCAGTTATTGGAATCTGTTGTTGGTGCTGGTATTGGGGGCATTTACCCTGATTGCGCTGAGCTTGGTGGTCGCGGCACGGGTGAGCAGCGAGGAATTGGCGGGCGGTTTACTCAACCTGCTGACTTGGCCAATGATGGTGTTGTCGGGGGTATGGTTTTCGATGGAAGGCACTAACCCGGTGATGCAATGGGTGAGTCAATTGTCACCGTTGACCCACATCCTCAGCGCGGCGCGGGCGATTATGCTGGATGGGGCGGGCTTGGCGGATATTGGTGTGCAATTGCTGGTATTGGTAGCAATGGCAGCGCTGTTTGTGGTGATTGGCACCTTGTCGTTTAAGTGGACAACCGAGTGAGGGGCAAACCCCCTCACCGACACCTACCATTAAGCCGCTTGCGCTTTCATCGGCAAATGCCCTTTGTGTACCAAGGTGGGGTATAAATGCACAACTTCGTCGTCAATGCGGCGAATCACCAGCGCAAAAATTTCGCGGCTGTCACGAATAAACGCTTCGTGATCGCCAATCCTGAGTTCTTTGCCCTTGCACCAACGTTTCAGGTATTGCCCAAAGACCCGCTTGATTTCACCGGAACCGGACATGAATTTGCGCCCGGTATTACGCGCATCGTTGTCTTCATCCATCAGCAATAACTGGTACAACTCGTGTTCTTCGGTTTCCAGATGCGCTTTCACCAGATCAACGTAACGAAAAAACAATTCGCAGGATACTTCGGTATCACAGATGGAACGTTCGTTGATCAAGTAACTTAGCACATTGGAAAGTTCTGTAATTTTATGGTTTTGCTCATTGAGTTCCATGTATGAAATCATGGGCTGGTCTCCTGTAGTGGTACGCGCTTAAATGTTTAATTCCCGCAAAGCATAAGTGATTACGCCGTTGCAGATCATGACATTGCTCATAAGAACTAGCAGGAGATGCTTAGGGTTGCCACTAGTTACGGCGCCTTGCCAAGGTATTGCAGGGCAATTTTCAGCATCCGGCGCACGGGTTCTGCCGCGCCCCATAGCAATTGGTCGCCAACGGTGAAGGCGGTGAGGTATTGCGGCCCCAGATTCATTTTGCGAATCCGCCCAACCGGAACCGTTAGGGTGCCAGAGGCTTGTACCGGCGTCAGGCCGCGCAAGGTGGATTCCTTATCATTCGGGATGACTTTTACCCACTCGTTGTGGCTGGCAATGATGCTTTCGATTTCCGCCAGCGGCAAATCTTGGGTGAGCTTGATGGTGAAACCTTGCGAATGGCAGCGCATCGCACCGATACGCACACACTGCCCGTCGACGGGGATGCTATTCGCTGCGGTTTTGCCGAGGATTTTGTTGGTTTCGGCAATGCCTTTCCACTCTTCCTTGGTTTGACCGTTTTCCCACAGCTTGTCGATCCACGGAATCAGGCTACCTGCCAGCGGTGCACCGAAGTTGGCGGTGGAAAGTGTGCCGTCATTCAATTTCGCGGTCACTTTGGTGTCGATGTCGAGAATCGCGGAAGCGGGGTCTGCCAGCAAATCGCCGACTTCGCCGTTGAGTTCGCCCATTTGCGTGAGCAATTCGCGCATGTTTTTCGCGCCCGCCCCGGAAGCAGCTTGGTAAGTCATGGAGCTGATCCATTCGACCAGCCCTTTTTCAAACAAGCCGCCCAAGGCCATCAGCATCAGGGAAACGGTGCAATTGCCGCCGATGTAATTCTTGATGCCGCTTTGCAAGCCCGCGTCGATGACATTGCGGTTTACCGGGTCGAGCACAATGATGGCGTCGTCTGCCATGCGCAAGGTGGACGCCGCGTCGATCCAGTAGCCGTTCCAGCGAGCGCGAAGCGTGGCGTAAACGGCGTTGGTGTAATCACCGCCTTGGCAGGAGAGGATAATGTCCATTTCCGCCAGCTTGTCGATATTCATTGCATCTTCCAACGGTTTCGCGCCCATGCCGACGTTAGGGCCGGGTTTGCCGGACTGCGAAGTGGTGAAAAATACCGGCTCAAAGCCCTGAAAATCGTGTTCCGCCCGCATCCGTTCCATCAGTACCGAACCGACCATGCCGCGCCAACCGACAAAACCAACCTTTACCATTGCAAACTCCGTCAATCAAGGAATGCGGGTCGCCCCACTGCTGCACCCGCGAATAGGGGTAAGAGTGTAGCACCGTCGTGAGTGCAGCAAAACATCGAGGTTTAGGGAAACTTGCCGTTTACCACCAAAAGCATACTATAATTAACCTTAACCGCGATTAAGTTAACCAAGATGTTTAAATATGCTGACATTATCCGCTCGTACCACCATCACACTGGAAGTTTTTGGTCACATGATCCGTGCTGCACGTTTGGAAAGAAAAATGCCACAAGCCGAACTCGCGGAACGTTTGGGCGTTAGCCGCCAAACCATCAGTGCCATTGAAAAAGGGGATGCAAAGGTTGCCATCGGTGCAGTGTTTGAAGCAGCAACGATTGTCGGCATCCCACTGCTAACCGACAACGCCCGTGAATTGCAGCGTCTTTCGACCACCGTAGCGAATCTCGCCAGCTTGCTCCCCGAACGCGCCCGGGCAATCAAAGTGGAGTTGGATAATGATTTCTGACCAACAGCCAGCAGACAGCGCTTATGTATGGATTTGGTTGCCAGGGCAGACTGAACCCGTGGTTGCTGGGCGTATTGTCAGGCGGGGGCAATTGCATTATTTCACCTATGGACGCAGTTATCTGCAACGTGAGAATGCGATAGCGTTATCACCGTTTGAATTACCCTTAGGCAAAAACACGTTTCAACCGGAAGGTTTGAACACACTCCACTCCTGCCTGCGGGATGCCGCACCGGATGCTTGGGGACGGCGAGTAATCAGTTACCGACACCGTAATTTCACGCCTGATGAACTCGATTATCTGCTGTTATCCGGCAGTGACCGTATCGGTGCGCTGGATTTTCAACGCGATGGCAGCCATTACCAATCACGACAAACCCAAGCAGCGCAATTAGCCGAGTTACTAACGGCGGCACAACGGGTGGAAACTGGGCAACCCCTTTCTCCAGAACTGGATGTGGCATTAATGCACGGAACCAGTGTCGGGGGCGCACGTCCCAAAGCCCTGCTCAACGACGGGCGGCACAGCTACATTGCCAAATTCAGCGCATCGACGGATTACTACAACATTGTGAAAGCGGAATACGTCGCCATGCAATTGGCGCAACACGTGGGGCTTGACGTTGCCCAGACGCAGTTGGTATCTGTCATGGGGAAAGATGTGTTATTGGTGGAGCGTTTTGACCGCTTTCAACAAGGAAACCAACACTACCGCCGTTGTTTGCTCAGCGGTTTAAGCCTGTTGGGTTTGAATGAGATGGAAGCCCGCTATGCCAGTTATCAAGACTTAGCTGATCTGATTCGCTTGCGATTTGCTAATCCTATTGCCGCCTTACACGAACTCTTCCGGCGGATCGTTTTCAATATCCTGATCGGTAATACCGACGATCACGCACGTAATCACGCTGCTTTTTGGGACGGGAATTCGCTGCAATTGACACCGGCTTACGATCTTTGCCCGCAAATGCGTTCAGATCGTGAAGCAACGCAAGCCATGCGCATTGGCGGTATCCACGGCAACTTTTCTACACTGGCGAACGTCTTGTCAGTCTGCCAGCACTTCCAATTAAGCTCCGAAGCGGCGCGTCATTTGATTGATCAGCAGGTGGAAACGATCCAACAGCATTGGCATAGCGTCTGTGAACAAGCGGGCATGACGACACATGAACGTGAGCGGCTTTGGCAACGAGCGGTATTTAACCCGTTTTGTTTTGAGTAGTAGCTAACAGACTGAATCTTTCCGCTGTTACCACTTTCGGCACGAGTCGCCCGCTTTTCCTCGGCAACAGTCGATCACAAACGGTCAAACGCCTCCGGCTCAACATCCGATACAGCACGCATGACCTTGAGAAAATCTGCGCGTGATGCTTGAGACGCTTCTTGCGCCAGATAATTTTTGGTCAGCAAGGCAGACATTTTTTCAGCCGCCGCTGTTACCAAAAATTGATTGATCGAGACACCATCCGCCTTTGCCAGCTCTTTGATCTTCTCATGCAATGATTGGGGTAAACGCAATGTCAGTTTATTCGCAATTCGTGTTTTCATGGTGTCATATGTACAACCATTTGTAGTGGTCTGGCAAGTTTCTTGCGGTGGTAATTGCTTAGACTAAGCGTCTGTCGTCATCGCGGCGAATCTTTCCGCCGTCACTACTTTCGGCACGAGTCGTCCGCTTTTTCCCGGTAACATCAGCACGATAGTGCGGTTGTGTGCATCGCCGTAGCTGACGTGTAGCGGTTTGTCGTTGCCGTAGAAATACAGGCGGTCAAACGGGGTGTTTTGCACGATCCATTGCGCGACTTCCAGCATGTTTTCGTCGGGGATGATGAAATCACAGGCTGCACCCTTGCGTTCGCAGATCAGGTTGCCACGGGTATTTACTTCATGGGCGGCGTATTGGTCGCGTTTGGGGTCGATGCTGCCTTTGATGTGTTTGGCGAGTTCGGGGGAGCAGAAGCCGTAGGTGAGTTCGATACCGCCAAAGTAATCCATTACCGGGTCAATAATGTGCAGGGCAAGCGCGGCGAGTGCGTTATAGGTGTCAGGTTGTTTGGGCAGGTTGGGTAAGCCGGTGTTGGCTTGGGTTGCGCCGCATTCGATGAAGTCGCGGAAGGTGTGGTATTGACCGCAGGGGTCATCCAACGCGGGGGTGTGTGGCGCGGGTTGCAGTTCAAAGCCCACGACTGCCAAGCGTAAACGCTGCAACGTGGCATCGAATTGTTCGGGGGGTATTCCGTAACCGTCTAAGGCAAACTTAGGGTGGGTTGCCAGCACCTGGTCAAAGGCGAGTTGTTCGGCGTAGTGCGGGAAGTCGGGGGTGAGGAAACGCGCTTTCCGGTACAAGTAAGGCGGAGTGTAGGTGTCGCCGTATTTGTAATACTCGAAACGCTGGTTGACTAGGCTGATTTTGATGCGTTCCAGCAAGCGTGGCAGGGGCGATTCTTCAAAGTCGTCGTATTTCATCAGCGACAATTTGCCGGATTCGGCGTGGATTTTCAGCAAATCGGCGGAGGTCACGTCACCGAAAACGAAGGTGGCGCAACCGATGTAGACCCGCAAAATCGGCGGCAATGCCACGACTTGCGCGGTGTGGAAGGTGAACGCGCCTTCTTCATCGAGATAGCCATAGCCTTGCGCGGCGGCTTGTTGGCACATTTGGCGCAGCAACGCGGGGTTGCCCGCTGAGAATAACAGGCGTTCGCCGTCGGTTTGGGCGTGTTGGTAGTTTTGGAAGAAAGCTTTGACATCGCGTTTGAGGCTTTCCGGCAAATGGCGGTAGATGCGTTGCTGGTCGAAACGGCGCATCGCAAAGTACACCGTGAGGTCATCGCGGCGGCTGTCGAAGGCGAGTTTCAGCAGTTCATCACCGTGGAAGCGTTGCAGGAATTTCAGAGCGCGTTGTGTTGTGCCGAATAGGTCTTTGCTGGCGGCAAGGTCGGGGAATTCGTCGTCTTGGGGCGGTCTGCCCAGTTCTAGCCAGCGTAGCCAGAGTGCATCCAATAAAGCTGCGTGTTGTTCGTAGAAGGCGCGTTCTTTGTCGGCTTTGGTGAGGCGGGCGGCGCGTTCGGCTTTCGGCACTTTGGGTAATTGGCTGATCAGGCGGTTGGCGGTAGCGCGGTTGCGGTAGCGGCGTTCCAGAAATGCTTGTTCTGCGTCTTTGTCTTTGAATACGAAAAACACGCCGGGGCCGACAGCTACTGGGTCTTCATCGAGTACGTGGCGCAGGTATTCGCGGAATTCTTCTTGGGAATAATAGCGTTGGAAGGTGTTGCGGCTGGTGAGTACGCCATCGCGGAACAAACGCCCGCGTTCGGGGGATTGTTCGCCGAGCATGACCGCCGCACACAGGAATTGGGTGCAAAGTTGGTATGCGCCTAACACGGCTTCCATGCGTTCGGTCTTGTCTTCGATCACGTTGATGACGAAGCCGAGGTTGACAATATCGGCGGTGTGTTTGGGGTTGTCGGGGCAGAAATGCGGGTCCCAACCGTTAGCGGTGAGGTTGTTTTGGCGCAGGATGTCTACGGCGCTGCCTTTGCCACAACCGTAGTCGAAAATCGTGTGTTTGCCTTCCAGAAAGTCATGCTTGGCGAGGAGTTGCATGGGTTTGGAGAGGGCGTAGCGGGTTAGCGCGGTGCGGTGGCGTTCGACGTTGGAAGTCTTTTCAGTAGTTTCGGGTGGTGCTATTTCACTTCCATCAAGTTTAACCAGCGTGTGATCGACGACTTTGTAACCTGCATTGCGGAGGCGTTCTTCCCATTGTTTTTTATAGCCGATTTTGCGGGAGTCTTTGAAAAGTCCGGCATCTTCGAGTTGCTTGGTAAGTGCGGCGAATTTGGGAATGTCGGGGTGATCGGGGGGGAGAAGGAGTTCTTTGCGGTGGAGGATGGGCAGGTGAGGGGTTATATAGTGACGTTTTTTAATAGATTGCGAGGGTAAATCTATTATCCAGCTATATGCTAGAGTTGGAAACGGCATACTGAAAATGTCAATATATTGTAAAAAAGAGATTTTTCTCTTCTTGTGGTTGATTTTAATAACATTGAAGTCTTTTTCAGTTTTCAAACTGAAATTATATTGAGTTTCAGTAATCAGCCTCTGAACTTCAGAAGGTTGCTCATTGAACAGAAGATGATGCCAGTAGGAATTACTGCCAACATGTTTGCCCAATAAGCTAGGTGCAGAGGTTATCAATTGATATTCACCTCTATACGGCATATCTACAGATGACTTGAGCTTATTGAATCAATATACGTTGCTATTTCAATGGGTGCTGGGTTAATTCGCTCCGCAAGATGATAGCGTGGGTCATCCATAATTGCGTGAATTTGCTTCCAACGATTAAGCAATAGCTTTCCATCAATGATACGTAGCAGACCGTGATATTGATCGAGTAAATTTGAGCTACTGTTCGTAAATGTTGCTGCCTTTGATAGATTGGCTTCGTAAGGCTCTATATCATGGGGCACATTTAGTAATTTCCTTACTTCAATATCGATATCATCACGTTTTTTATTCTTATATGGATTGCTTATTTCCCGTTTACGCTGCGAATGTCTTAACAGATTCAGCCCAGCCAATGGTATCAATGCGTCACAATGTTCAAGCAGTTCAGAGGTGACTTCATGAGTTGGACGCTCAGCACGACCTTGCTGATGGGAAGCTAAATGCCGCTCCAGAGCATGAGGCTCAAGCAAATAGCTTTCCATTTCCCAACGCAGTAGGACATTAATATAGTCGCCGAACGGTTTAGCGGCGATAAAGACTTCATCATCCGTTTCCCAAACCAAATCCCATAAGTCAGCAGATTTTACAGAATCCCTGTCTACAATACCGTAGGATTCAATCCCTGCACTGCGGTCATGCTCAACACTTTGCCTTACCGCAGTGCAGCCATTCATGTTTGCATTGCCATCACTACCCGGTTTAAATGCCAGTTTTCTCAAATAATCACGAAACCAGTAATTCTCATAGAGATTTACATCTGCTTCTGACTCAAGGTAAACAATCCGCTTGCCTGCGTAACGGCTAAATAAAATGTCATCGTCAGTAGTAACTGTGCTGGTTGCCCGTTGTCTGCTTTTAAGACTCTGCACTGAGTTGCTCCCTCATTTCCTGCATGATTCGTTGTGCTTTAGCTTCTTCTTCGGCGGTTTCAAGAATATACGCCCCCTTCACCAGATTCTTTTCTGTCAATTGTGGGGCAAACGCCTTCATAACTTCCTGAGTATGCGTAGTAACAAACAAAGTGAAGCCGGGATAATGCTTCTGTGCCATTTTCATCAGCTCAAACATAAGTTGGAAACGCCAAGTCGTGTGTAGATGCGTTTCTATCTCATCAATGAAAACAATGGTATTACCTGTCATATGAATACCAAGACGCAAGAATATTTGCAGAAGGCTCTTTTCCCCACTACTCATTTGATCCAGACGATGAGCTTGTGATTGCCCATCTACAGTAACGTCAGCCAACAAGGTACGTTTGTTGACATCAGTAATTTTCTTGTTGGACTCACCAAATACTCGTTGATTAATGATTGATAAGGCTTCTTTGAAGCGTTCTTCGTCCAACCATTTCAACCAAACCAATAAATTATCTAATGACTGATCCCACAACTGCCCTTCTGTAGAAAAAGTATGGGTTGGTTTGTATCCCCAATTGTTGGGGCGATCAATACTACGTTGGTCAATATTCGCAGGCTTAGGAATATTCCGGTATGCCGAGAAGTAAAGTAGTGTCGGATAAGTGAGTGATGCATCTTCAAAACCATGAGGTTCTGTTTCTGTATTGTCTTTTTCCTGTGCCTGTTGAAGTAATGAATTAAAATCTTTAATCCATGCGTCAAGTTCGCCTGTCCATGAGTCGACTTTTCCTAACATTTCAATCCGACCTACATCCGTTCGACGAAATCCAAACCGATGCCATTCTTTCGCACCAACGCGGTCAAGCTCTTTCTCATCCCACGTTTTCAGGAAAGTGTTGCCAATAAAACCAGCGATCAGTGACAGTACCCACACTTTGTCAACACCATCACGTTGGGTACGAACCAGAATATCCCATTGCGCACGTCCTTTGCCGTAGTCCAGCGGCTCGAAGCCGAAACTTTCCAGTTTGGTCTTACCCAGCATGTTCATCATGGCAACCATCAGTTCCAGCAAGGTGGTCTTACCGCGCCCGTTCTTGGAGGCAAACAGGAAAACATTACAGGGTTCTTCGTTCACATCAGTGAAATCGAACTCCTCCAAGCGTTCCTGAAACGGGCCAATACGGTCAACCGTCAGGAAGAGTGGTGAGAACTGTTTGATCTGCATGGCTATTTCCTTGTCATTTTGACTAATTGGGCAATATCGTCAGCATTAATATTAACACCATGTAGCCTCAGAACGTTGCCACCAACCAAACGAATTAACATATCGCCACGACCAGTGAGCTTTTCCGCACCTGTTTCGTCCAGAATGATGCGTGATTCAGCAGCAGTACGAACAGTCAGAGCAATACGGCTGGGAACGTTGCTGCGTAGCAAGCCACTGAAAGTGTCAGCATCAGGGCGTTGTGTTGCTAGAACGAGATGAATGCCCGTTGCGCGGGCTTTTTGCGCAAGCCGTACCAAATAGGTTTCCGTGTCTTGTGATTCCATCAACAGAGCGGATAATTCTTCAACAAATACAACAATAAAAGGAAGCTGGATGACTTGCTTGGTTAAGCCCTCTTCCAAATCCCGCACGCCTGCATCGGCTAATACTTGTTCCCGACGCTCCATTTCACCCACTAGTTCTTTGAGTAGCTTCAGTGCGGCTGGCGCATCTATGACTAAACCTTCAGGAGCAAGATGGGCTAACTGCTTATACGCCGTAAACTCAACTCTTTTGGGGTCAATCAAATAAATTTGAAGTTGCTCAGGCGTGCAACTTTGTATAAGTGAAGCAATGAGAGCGTGCAACAGGACACTTTTTCCGCTGCCCGTTGTGCCTGCAACTAACAGATGCGGTGCTTTTGCCAGATCAAAACTGTATGGTTTACCCAAGACATCCACACCGGGATAAACAGGCAGCAAGAACGTTGTACTTTTCCCTTGTTCTATCCAACGGCTTTGTTCATGGAATCCTTGGGAATGCCAAGATGAGGCAGGACGTGGTACATCCAATCCGATCACTTTGGGTTGGTTAGTTTCATGGGTGAAAATGCCTTGTTCTTGCAAGCCTAAAGAAAATGCCAATGTATCCAGATTCCGCTTCAATTTGCTAAGGTCATTAGCATCAGGCAGATGCAACATAAAACGGGTTAAACGAGAGCCATCTATGGTTTCTTTGATATGCCCACGAACACCTATTTCTTCTAACATTTCCAGTAATGGTAGTGGGGCGGCATTTCTATCCTGCTGTTTTGCTGTATTCAGGTTGCTGAATAAGGATTGATACAGGTACTCATGGAAATCGTGTGACTCCCGCCAACTGGTGCGAAACTCATCTAAACCGCGCCGGATGTGACGTTGTAACAAACGGACAAACATTTCCTCATCAGTAAACAAATCTTGTTGATGGTAGTTACTTATTAACAGACGATAGAGATCAGTAAAATTTTCATCATCAGGCTTGCCTTCTCCACAGACTTGCTCCAATGAGTATTCTTTGCCGTCACTAGTTCCAAAGTCATAGTGTTCGCCCGGTGGCGTGGTCATTTTCAGAGAGCGTGCCAATGCCAAGCGCAAAATTTGCCATTTATACCGACCTGCCAACAAACCTTTGCGTTGAACAAGCTCAATGGTTCTCTCATCATTAAGACTTGTATTTACTTTAGCCATTTAATACATAGCCTCATCTTTTATCGGTTGCGTATGTGCGCCATCTTGGCTGTTTTCCAAGCGATATTCTCTATAGATATATTGTCTAAGTCGATGGTAATCCTCTGCAATAATTTCAGAGTCTGTAGGTAGTAAAATAATTTGTCGTCCTAATGCAGGATAATACTGTTCCAATAAGTTGATACGGTGTAATCGGTCAATTCGCGCAAGCGGTGTGTCAATAATGACAGGAGCTTCTTTTCCTGAAACATCCTTCAACGCCCATAACAGAGCTTGAGCAACCAGTTGCTTCATCCCAGACGAAATATTGGCCATGCCAACCAGTTCGCCATGTGCATTTTCATAAGAGAGACTGAAATTTTCATCAACTTTGATTTTGTGGATCAAGTGATGTGATGTCATTAACGCATTAAAACGAATAT
Source organism: Candidatus Thiothrix sulfatifontis (assembly GCA_022828425.1). Taxonomy (NCBI): domain Bacteria; kingdom Pseudomonadati; phylum Pseudomonadota; class Gammaproteobacteria; order Thiotrichales; family Thiotrichaceae; genus Thiothrix; species Candidatus Thiothrix sulfatifontis. The sequence continues at coordinate 708,386 of CP094685.1, read as the reverse complement.
TAATTTTTTCTTCAATTTGCTCACGCCGCCGCTTCTTTAAGTCTTGCTTGTAGTCACGATAAATCGTTTGTAGTTTCTGTGCCAACTCCAATTTTTCTTGGCTAGAGCTTAGTTGACGCAGTTTGGTATCTTGTGTTTTTACTGCTTGCTGTTTTTGATCAACCATTCGTTGAGCTTGCTTAATAGCATCTTCTTTTTGACCAATAGCTTTCAGAATTTCATCACGCACTGCTTGCAGTTTACCAATTTCTGCTTTGTGTCCCTGAAATTTTTTCTGTTCGTCTTGGTCAAGACTGCTGACATCATCCAGCTTTTGCTGGATTGTACGCTGTTGGCGTTTTAAATCACTGATGCTTTGACTTTCTCGTCCTAAACGTTGACGTTCTGTATCTGCTTGCAAGAAAAACTGGAGGCGTTTAAGTAATTTGGTCGTCCGAACGCTATCCAGCTTGAATTTCAAACCTGAACTTTCAGTCACTGGCATTGGTGCATATAGCTTTTCATACATTGATAGCAAACCAGCCAGTTTTTGCTGAAAGAAGTTTCGCTGATCCTGATAAATATCGGGATATGGTAGAGGTTCTTCATGCAATAGTTTTTGTGGCAGTTGTTTCTTTAATTCTGACAGCAGTTTACCAATAGGGCTTTCTGTTTGTTTCGTTAAATGAGAAAGGCTTTGTTCAGCCGATTGCAGCAATTCAGGCACTAATAGTACCGGCGCAATCGGGGTGAAATCATCAGTGAACTGTTGTGTTTTCTGCTCCAACTGCTTTCTTATTTCGTCTATCTGAGTTGTCAGTCGTGTCTCATCTTCTTGTAGAGCGAACGCACGTTTTGATTGAATATAACTTTCAAGATTTTTAATTTTGTAGGTGTATTCTTGATTTTTCTCTTCCAGAATCCGTACTTCTGCCTGAAGTGCTTCATGGGTTGCGCAACTAATCTGCAACTCACCGTGAAGCTTATCCAGCTCTGCCTGTTCTATTCTGGCTGAACCTTCCCGTCGCCAATTTGAAATGTTTTTACCAATATACTCATCCAACAGGTCAACTGTTGCTATATCAAGAATTTTCTCAATTTGTTCTAATTGGCGGGTACGGTTAGCTTCAGCAAGTGTTTGTACTTGCTCCCCATCATAAATAAAAAATGGTAAAAGATGGCGAGGTAAAATATTTTCAAGAAATGCATCTGCATCTTCCTGATCAGTAATGCTGTGACCATCGCTGAACGTAATTTCTAGCAAACCATTGTCGGTATAGTTTTCTTGATGTATTGGCCAAAATCGGCGCACAGATGCTTTTTCGCCGCGCTCAGTCCATTCTAATGTAATGGAGAAGTCTCCATCAGGTTCTGCCTTGCGAGCTTCAGTATTCAGGATACCTTGCCATTCATTTCCAGCACCTTGAATATAATCCTTTGGGCGTAATTTTCGACCTGTTTGCACAGTAGAAAGCATGGCATCACTCGTGCCTAGGAATAGCAGTTTGACACTATTGATGAAACTGGTCTTGCCATAGCCATTACGCCCATGAATCAGGGCAATATTCCGCCGAGTGTCTGTTGCAGGACTCAGGTCAAATATTTGCTGCCCCCGATAGGAGAACAGGTTGCTGATGATAACGCGATCAATAATCATGAGTTGCTTTCCATCACCTGTGGGATGGCTTGGTTAATTTGGGTTGTTGCTTTGGTAATAAACTCGCCTACCTTCCGTTCCAATTCAGCTTTTGCCCCCCAACGCCCCATGTCACCCTCAGCCTCTCGACCAAGTTGCAACAAGGACTCAAGCAATTCAGATGGCAGGTCATTTTCAATTGCCAGTTTTTCAATGATGTCTTTTTCTATGCTGACAGCTACGGGCATAAGACTCTCCAATGCAGGGACTTCCCGACCAAATGGTTTGACGAGTTCAGATACACTTTGATTTGAATAATCGAAGTCACTAATCCACTGCTGCTGAATATATGCCAGTTCTGCATCAGAAATCAGCTCAAAACCCGTTTTTCTTTCCGTTTCGAGCAATTTTTTCAAGAGCATTTTTCTTGCATCAGGTTTGAATGGCCCTAACCCTACTTGATTGTTCCGCCGTACTGGACTCCGATAACTTTCGTTTTCACGCATTTCCTTCAGCCAGTTACGAAATTGGTAGAGAGGTTCCAAACGGGTTTCATGTAGCAGGAAACCCTGCATAGATTTATCTTCTTTAACAACAGTACAAGTCCAGCACCCAAAGCGGCTACCACCACAGGATGGGGTGCTTAAGTCCAGCACAACCGGACATTCGTTGCTATTAGCTTGGCGGTATAATGCCAACATTTCATCATGGGATTTACCCCAAGGTGGTGGGTTAAATGTGTAGAGGTATTCCCACACTTCATCCGTTGTCCAGTTAGCAACGGGTTTGGCAACGAGGGCGTTAGGGATCTCATGGTGTGGATTGAGTTGGCTCTCGTTCTCGGATATAGCCAACATGCGTTTTTTGCGGTCACTACTTTCATCAAGGCGTGTGCCTAGCAACAGAATGACACTGCCGTGGACATGGGCAATAGACTCGATAGCCCGTCGTGACGGCTTGATTTTCATGTAGCTGGTACACCAACGAAAATGTCGTGTTGGTGGTGGATAGCCTCGCCCAATCATTTTTCCCCAAAAGCTCTCTGCCGCAGTCGGCTCAACCAGTTGCACATGAAACGGTAGCCCCCCTGCTTGCGCATTAGCATCAATGGCATTCAGCGTATCACGTACATACTTTGCAACATTAGGAGACTCAACGCGCGTGTCTGATGAAAGGACGTAAACAGGCTTCAGTGCTGCACAGCCTTTAGCTTGCAAGGAATTTACGGTTTCATATACCAACTGCAAAACCAATGTAGAGTCCTTGCCTCCAGAAAAGGCAACAACCCAAGGACGTTCGTCATCAAGATAGAGTTTTTCCAGATACGATAATGTAGATGAATATTTTTCATCCAGCGTAGTTGGTATGCTTTTTGGTTTTGTTTGGGTCATCAGAACAGGTCATTGCAGGGAAAAGAGTGTCATTAGAGCAAAAGAACACTGGTTTGGGTAGCGATCAGTTTCGATCAAGGTGAATTCAAATAAATAGCTAATCCCAATACACCGCCTTTTCAGGAAAAATCCACCGCACCCCACCACGCGGATCTTCCTGATCGCCCACATAACGCGGCATCACATGCACATGCAGGTGAAACACCGTTTGCCCTGCCGCTTCCCCGACATTCACCCCGATGTTATAGCCTGCGGGCTGGTATTGGGTATCCAATTGCTGCTTGGTGAGATGCAGCAATTCATGCAAAGCGTTGAATTCTTCAGGCGTAAGTTCAAACAGTGAAGCCACATGACGCTTCGGAATAAGCAGCGAATGCCCCAACGACACCGGAAAACGATCCCGAATCACCACATGAAACGCATTTTCCGCCACAATATTCGCCGCCGCGAGTTGGCAGAATGGGCAAAATGATGCAGTGGTCATGCGATTACTCCTTACGTGTGTAAGATGAATTTTGTCGTTGATCTTCTCAAAAATCGCGTTTTTTGAGAAGATGCTAAAGGACATACACCAAAATCACGTGTTTCTGAGAAGATGAGAAGAAATTATGCAGATTACATCACTGACAGACTTACTGCCGCAGATGGAAACACCCGCCATCCTGAAGGCGTTAGTGGCCGCACATCGCCACCTTGCAGAACTTAAGGGCATTGCAAAAACCATCCCCAATCAGGAAATTCTGCTCTCCACTCTCAGTTTGCAAGAAGCACAAGACAGTTCCGCGATTGAAAATATTATTACCACCCAAGATGCGCTCTTTAAATACCGCTTACAAGTCGATGTGGTGGATGTGGCAGCCAAAGAAGTCTCAGCCTATGCAGATGGCTTAAGCGTTGGCTACCAGCGAGTGCGTGAACACGGCTTGCTCACCTTGAACACTATTATTGCGATTCAAGAAACATTGGAACAGAGCCGCGCTGGTTTACGCAAAGTACCGGGAACAGTGCTGCGTAATGAGCACACCGGAGAAGTCGTATTTGCACCACCGTCCCCCGAAACCTTGCCAGCCCTGATGAGTGGCTTGGAATACCTGCTGCATGATGAGCAGACGGCACTCGATCCCTTGATTAAAATGGCGCTTATCCACCATCAATTTGAAACCATTCACCCGTTTTACGATGGCAATGGCAGAACAGGGCGTATTATCAACATCCTGTATCTGGTTAAGGAAGGCTTGTTAGACTCGCCCGTGTTGTACCTGAGCCGTTACATCAACCATACCAAAGCGGACTACTACCGTTTGCTGCAACAGGTGCGTGATACCGGCGAATGGCAGGAATGGGTAATTTATATGCTGCGCGGCATTGCCTCAACCGCAAAACACACGATTACGCTGGTTGAAGGCATCAGCGTATTGCTGCAACAGCAAAAACACCATATTCGCCGTCATCACCGTTTTTACAGTCAAGATTTGATCAATAATATTTTTTGCCACCCGTACACCAAAGTACAATTTCTGGAACATGATCTTAACGTGTCTCGTGCCACAGCGACCCGCTATCTGGATGCATTAGCACAGGATGGTGTGCTGGAAAAACACAAACTGGGGCGTGAAAATTATTACCTGAACAAAGCCTTGGTGGATTTGCTGTTCAATATTCCCAAAATGACAACAGACTAATACCCAAAAGCTTAACGGATGTGCGCCGCCGCCATTAACCCCCACCACGCCAGCGTATGCAACCACGCTGCCCACTGATAACGCCGCGCCAATTGCTCCGGCGGAATATTCGTGATCAGAAAAAGCTGCCCGGCCTGCGCCCCTGACATCACATGCGTCCCCGGCAGGCGCTGTTGCGCACGAATATCCGCATCCACCCATTGTTCCGCCGCCGCCAGCACAGTCTGCCATTCGTCCGGGTCGATTTGCCCATTGCCATCCGCATCAAAATTCTGCAATAAGGTGTGATCATCGCGCTTCCAATTCGCCAGCAATACCGCCAAACGTTCGCGCCGTTCCTGCTGCAAATTAGTATCTGCGTGACGTTGTGTTCGCAATTCACCGACGGCATACAACGTCTGTCCGGGGTAAATTGCGTGCAATAAAAACAAGTGGTTATCGCCGGTGCGCGTCACAATTTCCGCTGCTTGCGGGTACAACAAACAGCGCCCAAAGGCATCTTCCAACAAAAACGGCTGGTCTTCCACGTAACCCGGCAACCACACCGTCACCGGCAAATGCGGCAAACCACGGGAACTTTCACCCTCCGGCAACGCCGCCGTGCCGGACAATTCCACATAACCTTGCGCACTGCTGCTCAGCCGTGAAGTGGGCGTATCCACAATCAAGCGATAGCGCCGGTACAAGCCCAACGCAAACCACAAACTCGCCAACGCAGGCAACAACAACCATTCCCGCCCCACGTATTGCGTAAGCACATAGCAAGCCGCCGCCCACCACAGCGCGAAACCCCACGTGCTGGCAGCATTGATCAGCCCACCTTTGCGCAACACCGCAACGCTTTGATTTTGCGCGACGTGATACCAATTGATGCCATCCGCATCGCCTGCAAACGGCGCAACCGGGTCGGGTTCAGGCAGTAAAGTGCGCAGCCACATCCACATCCGCGATTTCCTCAGACTTGAAACTCAACAAACGGAAGGGCTTAAAACTGAACGATTTGGCAATGATTAAATCGGGGAATTGTTCCATGCGGGTATTATTGAGCGCGGCAGAATCGTTATAAAACTCGCGGCGATCCGCAATGCTGTCTTCCAAGCCAGTAATGCGTTCGCGCAAATGCTGGAATGACTCGCTGGCTTTGAGTTCGGGGTAAGCTTCTGCCACCGCAAACAAATTTCCCAACCCAATGCGCAAAGCATTATCAGCGGCTTCCAGCGCCCCCAGATTGCCAAATTGCATCGCACTGACCACGCGATTACGCGCATCCATCACCGTTTGCAGCGTGGTTTGTTCGTAAGCCATGTGTTCTTTGCAGACTGCAATCAGCTTGGGTAACTCGGTGTTGCGTTGCTTTAGCAATACTTCCATATTGCTCCACGCTTTTTCGGCATTGTTTTTGAGTAACACCAATTGGTTGTATAACAGGATGCCCCACAACAGCAGGCCACCCAACAGGGCGAAGAAGATAATGAGTCCGGTATTCATGGTGTTATTTTTATCAATAGTTTATCGGGTTACACCAGTCTAGCAGCTCCTGTTAAGCGCTCCAACGCGGTGCAGATAAGTGGTTGAGCCATTAATTAACCCAACCCACCACTCACCCCTTGCGCTGCGCATCAATCACCGATGGCAATTGCAACAGCTTTTCCAACACCTCGCCGAGTTGTTGCACATCGCGAATTTCCAAGGTGAAATCCATGACCGCCAAACACGGATCGTGCGTATCACGGGTGTGCAGGCTGTGAATATTCACCTTTTCCTTCGCCAGCAAACTCGCAATATCGCCTAGCACGCCCGATTTATTGTACGTCGACACCGTAATGTCGGCGGCATACGCAGCGGTGTGGCTGCCCCAGTCCACTTCAATAATGCGCTCCTCACGTTCCCTGCGTAAGTTGGCAAAATCGGGGCAATCGGTGCGGTGCACAATCACCCCGCGCCCTTGCGACAAATACCCGGCGATCGGGTCTCCATTGACCGGGTGGCAACACGTCGCTAACTGCGTATACAGCTTGCTGACACCGCGCACCTCAATGTCGTTGCCTGCCATGTCGGGGCTGCGGCTTTTGCGCAATTTGAATTCGGACTCGTGCGTACTCAGCAAAAAGCGCCGAATTTGCGCCGGAGATACCTCATTACGCCCCACCGCAATCAAGAAATCGCGCTCCGTTGGGCGATTGAATTGCCGCGCCAGTTCCGTGTAATCCAACTTACCCAAATTGAGCAAATGGCGTTCTTTCTCAAGGATGCGTTCGCCGTCTTTGGCATTCTGTTCGTGGTTTTGCTGACTAAACCATTGACGCACTTTTTGGCGAGTACTGCCAGACATCACGAAACCGAGTTCCGGTTTCATCCAATCCTGACGCGGGTGTTCGTTTTTGCTGGTGAGAATTTCGACCTGATCGCCGTTACCCAGCGCGTAATTAAGCGGCACAATATTGCCATTCACCTTGGCGCCCCGGCAACGGTGCCCGACACTGGTGTGTACGTGATAGGCAAAATCGACCGGCGTTGAGCCTTTTGGCATGTCAATGATCCGCCCCTTGGGTGTGATCACAAACACCCGGTCGCTGAAAACTTCCGTGCGAAAATCGTCCATCAAATCCGTGTCGCTGTCGTTGCTGTCCAGCAAACGCCGCATCGCATTGATCGCATCGCTCATCGCTTGGTCTTGGCGACCGCCCTCTTTGTAATGCCAGTGCGCCGCCACCCCCAGTTCAGCAAAACGGTGCATCTCATGGGTACGGATTTGCACCTCCACAAACTTACTGTCCGGCCCCACCACCACGGTGTGAATCGACTTGTAACCGTTGGGTTTCTTGTGGCTAATGTAATCGTCGTACTCTTCAGGAATGTATCGCCAAGTATTTTGCACCACATCCAGCACGCGGTAGCAGGTACTCTTGTCCTCCACAATCACCCGTACCGCGCGTAAATCGTAGAGTTCGTCAATGCCGATCTGCTTGCGGGTTATCTTTTTCCAAATGCTGTACAAGTGCTTGGGGCGACCGTAAATCTCGGCGTCAATGCCGTTTTCAACCAACAAATCTTTGAGGATATGAATAAAATCAGCAATGTATTGCTCACGTTCAATGCGCTTGCCTGCTAATAATTTAGCGATGCTTTTATAGGTATCGGGTTGCAGAAACCGAAACGACAAATCCTCCAATTCCCACTTAATTTGGCTAATGCCCAAGCGGTTTGCCATCGGCGCGTACAAATCCATGCTCATCCGCGCCACACAACGGTGCAAATCCGACAGCTCCTCGCGCGACAACAAGCGCAGGTGTTGCAAGCTCCACGCCAGCTTAATCAGCACGGTGCGAATGTCTTTAATCATCGCCATCAACATGCGCCGCAACTGTTCACCCTGTTCTTGGCGCGAGCTGCTAGGGTCAGTGTTTTCCACGCAATCACGGAAACGTTGCAGGTTGCGCATGTCTTCACACAAGCGCCGCACAGCTTGCCCGTACTCTTTTTCCACCTCATCCAAACTCAGGTTTTTCTGGAAACGGCTATCGCACAGCAACGCTGCCATCAACGTGGTTTGATCGACATCCAAATGGCGTAAAATTTCAGCAACATCCAGACTGCACGGTTGCAATGCATCAGTCGGCGGCGGCGCTTGCAGCAAATTATCAATGATTTGCCCAATCAGGTAGAAATCGCGCTCGTTGTCGGATACCCAAAAGCGCTCAATCCACGCTTGACGGGTGCGTGACTCGGTATCAGTGGTTCGGCTATGTCGCATGTCAGCAAAGCTTCCTCTCTAGCAAATAATTGTTATTTATAGTGTGGTAATGACCGCCTCCAATTGTGCGAGGTGGTGAATGGTCGCATCCGGTGCTATTCCGCCCGGCCATGCTTGATGTTCAGGGTTAAACCAAACCGTGCGCAAGCCAGCACTCGCCGCGCCCTGAATATCCCGTACCGGGTCATCGCCCACGTAAACCGCTTGTTGCGGAGCGATACCCACACGCGCCAATGCTTGATGAAAAATAGCCGGGTGTGGTTTCGCGACCCCGGCCTCCGCCGAACTGTGCGCAAATTGAAACAAATGCCCAATGCCGATGTGGTGCACATTGGCATTGCCGTTGCTGATAACACCGAGCAAAAAACGTGCCGACAGTGACTCCAGCGTCGCCAACGCCCCCTCATAGAAGGTCACTTGATTGCGTGCCAGCCAAAAAACATCAAACCCAGCGTCTACCAAAGTATCAGGGTAAGCGTGTGCTTGCGCCAAGGTTGCCAACCAGTTTTTGCGTAGCACGGTAAGATTATAGTGCAACTCAGGGTATTGCTGCATGTAGTTCATGCGGTGCTGGATCAGCTCCAATGGCGCATACTGTGCGGTAATGCGCGGGCAGTGTTGCTGCAACCACGCATAAAAGTGTTGTTCCGCGCGTTGAATCACCGGCTTTACCGGCCACAAGGTGTCATCAAGATCAAAAACAATGCAACGTATAGTCATGAGGCAACTCAAGATTTAGGTTAGAATTTATCGGTGCTCTTAGCATCCGCTAACACCGTGATAATCAGTGGAGGTTACATGAAAATCCAGCGTTTAATAGTAATGGCTGCAAGCTTATTGTTATTCCCTAGCGCATTATGGGCGCAAACCGTGGTGCTCGTACACGGTTTCCAAAGCACCGGCATGGACTGGCGTGAACAAGGCGTGACTCCCGTATTGCAACAATACGGCTGGGTCGACGGCGGCAACGTGGTGATGACCCCGCAAGGCGCTTACAGCCTCAGCAACCCGGCGGTTAAACCAGAACGCATGTTCTACACCGTGGAATTGCCCTCCCGCGCCCCGATTATGCTGCAAACGTATTGGCTCAACGCCTACCTGCAACACATTCACACCCAACGCCAAGAACCGCTGACGTTGGTCGGGCATTCCGCTGGCGGCTTGGTGTCACGCGCTTGGCTGGTCAGCGCCAACAGTGTCCCCGTGGAAACTCTGGTAACGGTAGCAACCCCGCACGTGGGCACCCCCAGCGCGGATTTGGCGAGTTTGGCAACCGACACCCCAATGGGCTTTTTCGCGGACATGATGGGCTTTGATCACTGGAGCGGTCAGCCGGATGATTTGTACGATGACCTGCGCGGTGAACAACCGGGGCGGTTTTTGTACTGGCTGAATCACCAGCCGCACCCGTCCATCCGTTATGTCTCAGTGGTGCGGGATAATCAGATGCGCCCTGATCGCTTTGATTTTGTGGTGCCAACGTACAGCCAAAACATGAACAATGTGTTTGCACTGCGTGGTCAGTCTGAATTTTGGACAGTACCACGTTCGCACTTTTTGAGCGTGCGGGATGGGTATGTGTTGGCGCGGATTTTGGGGCGCTAACAATTCGCCATAAACCCCCAATTTCCTACCGCACATTCGGTTAGAGTGCTGAATGCAGCAGCAGCTTGCAGTATACTTGCCCCCTTTCAGGCATAAACGTAAAGCAAGCAAGTTATGGCTAACTATGACCTTTCCACCTTTCAAGGGCTGATTCTGGCTCTGCAAGATTACTGGGCGCAACAGGGCTGCGTCATCATGCAACCGTATGACATGGAAATGGGCGCGGGAACGTTCCACCCCGCGACCTTCCTGCGTTCCATCGGCCCTGAGCCGTGGCGGGCAGCATACGTGCAACCGTCACGCCGCCCCACGGATGGACGTTACGGCGAAAACCCCAACCGTCTGCAACACTATTACCAGTTTCAGGTCTTGCTGAAGCCGTCGCCCGACAATATTCAGGAACTCTACCTCGGTTCGCTGCAAATGCTCGGTTTCGACCCGCTGGTGCATGACATCCGCTTCGTCGAAGACAACTGGGAATCGCCCACGCTGGGCGCATGGGGCTTGGGTTGGGAAGTGTGGCTGAACGGCATGGAAGTCACCCAGTTCACCTACTTCCAGCAAGTCGGCGGCTTGGATTGCAAGCCCGTCAGCGGCGAGATCACCTACGGTCTGGAACGCCTCGCCATGTACATGCAGAACGTGCAAAGCGTCTACGATCTGGTGTGGACAAAAGGCCCACAAGGGGTTGTCACCTACGGCAACGTTTACCACCAGAACGAAGTCGAACAATCCACCTACAACTTTGAACACGCCAATGTTGAAGAGCTATTCCACACCTTTGATGTGTGCGAACGCGAAAGCCAGCGCCTGATCGAAGCCGGGTTGCCGTTGCCTGCTTACGAACAAATGCTCAAAGCCTCGCACACCTTCAATTTGCTGGATGCGCGAAAAGCCATTTCCGTGACCGAACGCCAGCGTTTCATTTTGCGGGTGCGTACCTTGTCGCGGGCGATTGCCGAAGCCTATTACAACGTCCGTGAAGCCTTAGGCTTCCCGATGCTGTCCGCAGGAGAAAAATAATGTTACACGATTTATTGGTGGAAATTGGCACGGAAGAGTTGCCACCCAAAGCCCTGAAAAAACTCTCGGATGCGTTCACAGCGGGCATTGTCGCAGGTCTGGCAGATGCCGGTCTGGTCGCAGCAGAAGTCTACCCTTACGCCGCGCCGCGCCGTCTGGCGGTGTGGTTGAAAGGCGTGCCGCAGCAACAAGCCGATCAAATTATCGAGCGCAAAGGCCCCGCATTGGCAGCCGCGTTCGATAAGGAAGGCAACCCCAGCAAAGCGGCGGAAGGGTTTGCGCGGTCGTGCGGCGTGGCGTTCGCGGACTTGCAACAGAGTGATACCGACAAAGGCGGCTGGCTGATCTTCCGCCAGCAGCAAGTCGGGCTGCAAACTACCGCGTTATTCCCTGCGATTGTCGAAAAATCCCTCGCGGCATTGCCCATCCCGAAGCGGATGCGCTGGGGCAGCGGCACGGCTGAATTCGTGCGCCCGATTCATTGGATCGTGATGCTGGCAGACGATGCGGTGATTGATGCTGAAATGCTCAGTATCAAAACCGGGCGCGAAACCCGTGGACACCGTTTCCACGCGCCTGCTCCTATCGCGATTACCACGCCTGCCGATTACGCCGTGCAATTGGGTGATGCGTATGTGGTCGCCCGCTTTGAAGCGCGGCGTGACATGATCAAGACTAAAGTCGAAGCGCTTGCTGCTGAACTTGGCGGCACTGCCATCATGCCGGAAGAGCTGCTGGATGAAGTCACCGGCTTGGTCGAATGGCCTGTCCCCGTGGCGGGGCGTTTTGAGGAACGTTTCCTCGACGTGCCACAGGAAGCCTTGATTTCCACCATGCAGGACAACCAGAAATATTTCGCGCTGGTGGATGCGGCGGGCAAACTGATGCCGAACTTCATCACCGTCGCCAATATCGAAAGCCGCGATGTGACGCAAATTTCCACCGGCAACGAGCGCGTCATCCGCCCGCGTTTCAGCGATGCCGAATTCTTCTGGACGCAAGACAAAAAGACCTCGCTGGAAAGCCGCCGCGAACAACTTAAGAAAATGGTGTTCCAGCAAAAACTCGGCACGCTGTACGACAAGTCCGAGCGCGTTGCGCTGTTGGCGGCGGATATTGCCAAACGCATGGGCGGCGATGAAGCCTTAGCCATCCGCGCAGCACAACTCGGCAAGTGTGACCTCGTGACCAGCATGGTGTTTGAATTCACCGAACTGCAAGGCACGATGGGGCGTTATTACGCCAACCACGATGGCGAAGCCGCTGAAGTTGCCAGCGCGATGGAAGAGCAATACATGCCGCGCTTTGCGGGTGATGAGCTGCCTTCCACGGCTACCGGACGCATTTTGGCGCTGGCGGAGCGGCTGGATACCCTCACCGGCATTTTCGGCATCGGGCAAAAACCGACGGGCGCAAAAGACCCGTTCGGATTGCGCCGTGCGGCGTTAGGTGTGTTGCGTATCTTGATCGAGTTGCAATTGCCGCTGGATTTAGCTGATTTGCTGGATAAAGCTGCTGACGGTTTAGCCCCACATCTTGGTAGCAAACCGGATACGCAAGAAGCCTTGGATTACATCCTCGAACGCTTGCGCGCTTACTATCAGGAACAGAGCATTGGCGCGGAATTGGTGGAAGCGGTTGCGTCCCTCAAGCCCACCCAGCCGTTGGATTTTGATCGCCGCGTCAAAGCGGTTGCTGCTTTCCGCCAATTGACCGCTGCTGAGAGCCTTGCGGCTGCCAACAAGCGTATTGGCAATATCTTGAAAAAGGTCGAGGGCAGTTTGCCGGACAGCGTAAACCCGACCTTGTTGCAGCTTGAGGCGGAACAAGCGCTTGCCAGTTCGGTGCAGTATCAGGAAAACAAGGTTGTGCCATTGTTTGCGGCGGGTCAATACGAAGCCGCGTTGCTGTCATTGGCGGAATTGCGCGAACCCGTGGACAAGTTCTTCGATGATGTCATGGTGATGGCGGACGATGTGGACTTGAAAAACAATCGGCTGGCGTTGCTGAATCGCTTGCGTGGCTTGTTCCTGCGCGTTGCTGATTTGTCCGTACTCTAAATCAGGAATCGCATGGTACTGCCACCGCGTTTGCTGGGCGCGTTTCCAGCGCTGTTTGTGTTGCTGTGGAGTACCGGCTTTATCGGCGCAAAATACGGCCTGCCGTATGCCGATCCGCTGGCGTTTCTGACAGCACGTTATGTGTTGGTGATTGCCGCCCTCTCCGTATTGGCGTGGGCGGGTAAAGCTGTTTGGGAAACCAATCCGAAGCAATTATTCCATTTGATGGTGGCGGGTTTGCTGTTGCAGGCAACGTATCTGGGCGGGGTATTTGTGGCGATTAGTCACGGTTTGCCCGCTGGCTTAACCAGTTTGATTGTGGGTTTGCAGCCCTTGCTCACGGCGCTGTTTGCGGGGATTTTGCTGGGCGAAACGGTGCGGCGCTATCAGTGGGTGGGGATTGCGACGGGTTTGCTGGGTGTGATTCTGGTGCTGGCGGAAAAAGCCAGTGCGGGGGCTGCGCATAGTTTTGGCTGGGAAGCGGTCATTCCGGCATTGTGCGCGTTGCTCGGCATTACCTTTGGGACGTTGTACCAAAAGCGCTTTTGCTCGCATTTCGATTTGCGCACGGGGTCGGTGGTGCAGTTTGTCCCGTCATTACTCGCAACGGCTTTGCTTGTACCCGTGCACGGTGAATGGCGGATTGCGTGGACGGGCGATTTCATTTTTGCGTTGGGATGGTTGGTAATCGTGCTGTCTTTGGGTGCAATCAGCTTGCTTAACCTGTTGATTCGGCATCAAGGCGCGACCAATGTGACCAGCTTGTTTTACCTGACACCGGCGGTAACGACGTTGATTGCGTGGTTGCTGTTTGATGAACGCCTGACTTTGTTGCAAGGCTTTGGCATGGCGTTGACGATGCTGGGCGTGTGGCTGGTGCGGCGCGTACCGCCAGTTGTGCGGGCGTAACCAACACGGTAGAGACGCAACATTTTGCGTCTCTACCAAAGAGCATTAGTTTAAAAATTCGTTACTCGGTTCGCGCACCGCATCCAAACGGTAAGGCGTCGGATCAAGACACGGCGTGCGCCCCAACATCACATCCGTCAGCAATTGCACCGATGCCAACGCCATCGTCACCCCATAACGGTAATGCCCCGCATTCACATACAAGCCCGCAATTTCCGGGTGCTCATCAATATAGGGAACGCCATTCGGTGAGCCGGGGCGTAAACCGCTCCAATGGTTGTTGATCGGCAAATCGCGTAACGCTGGCATGATTGCGTAAGCCGTTTCGCGCAATTCATTTAAACCCTCGGCGGTGGTTTGCTTATCAAAACCGCGCATTTCCAAAGTGGAACCGCACAAAATACGCCCATCTTGACGCGGAATCAGGTAACGCCCTTCATGCAACACAATGCGCTTGAGCAAGCCTTTTGCCCCCCGGAACAAAATCATTTGCCCTTGTACCGGGCGTATATCCACATGCAATGCCTGCATTTCCGGGAACAGCCCCGTCCACGCCCCCGTGGTGAGAATTACATTATTCGCCTTGAAGACTTCGCTGCCCAATTTCACCCCGGTCACGCGCCCATTCGCCGTTTCCAACCCAGTAACAGGATAATGTTCCGCAATTTCAATCGGTAACAAACGCAGGCTGGTGCGCAATGAATCAGCAATTCGAGGGTTACGCATTTGTGCAATAGCGGGCATAAACATACCCTGCTGGAAAGCATCTGCCAATTGCGGTTCGCACGCGTGCATGTCAGCGGCAGTGTTTAGCGGCTGCAACGCGTAACCCCAAGTTTGCGCCCAAGCTTGTGCGCGGGCAGATTCGTGCGCATCCGTCATCAGCAAGCCAGAACGAATCCATTGTGGATCAATCCCAGTGGCGGCCGTCAAGGTGTCACACAAAGCGGGGTAATGTTGCTGGCTGTATTGGGTTAGCCGTGAAATAGCATCCGGGTAGCGCCACGGGTAAAGCGGGGACAAAATACCACCGCCCGCCCATGTCGATTCTTTGCCCAATTCGCCTTGGTCGATGATCATGACGTTCATCCCCGCTTCGTGCAAGAAACGGGCTGTCAACATACCTAAAATGCCACCACCGACAATAATTGCGTCTTTCATGCGTCATCTCAACAACAGGGGGTCTTAAAGTATACGGGAGACGCGGCGCGGTCATCTAGCCATGAATGCGCTTTAGGCGTTCATTCCGCAGCCGTCAAGGTATCCGTCGCGGTCGCGGTTGTCACGAACGTGCTGGCTGTTCCCGGTTTTGGCGCATTTTGTTGAATATTTTCCCAGAAATCACTGGCAGGCAACGTGTTGCGGCTAAGGTTGGCAGGCAATTTATCCACTGCTTGGCTCAAGGTTTGAATGCAGCCTTTGCAATCATCCGTCCGGCAATGATTAACCAAGGCACCGAAGGTTTCCCACCCACCAAGCGCAGCAAACTGAACGCTAGAACGCGCCGCTTTCGCAAACTCGCCTTGGCGAAAATAAAATAAGCACGGCACCGCTCGCAACGGATCAGGGTAACGCGAATCCAGCCCCGCCACGTCGCGTAACAAGGTGAACGCCAGCTCCCAATGCCGCAGGGCGCACAGCCCTACCGCCAGCAAATGCCCGCCAGTGCGGTCAAACGGGTTTATTTGACGCGCGGTTTCAATTTCCAATTTGCCCATTTCATGATCGCCACGGTGAAAACATTCCAAGGCAAAAATGCTGTGCGCCAACGCATTGCCGGGGTTGAGTTCCAACGCACGCAGCGCCAGACGGTTCCACATAATTTCTAAACTGGCAATCGGCTCAGCGCGTAGCATGTAAGCGTATAAACACCATACCGCGTAATGCAAATGCGCCAAGGCATCGTCATGGTAACGCTGAGTACGGTCTTCGCAAGCGTCTGAAAATGCTTGCAGATTTGCATCTCCCGCCTCGTCCTGAAGAACCGCGATATGCTCAACCAGCACCCGGTAATGGCAGGGAATATCATCCTGGGTTTTCCAATAGCGGCTCCAGTAAGCCATCGCGGTGCCTCGGTGCAAGCTGAATGTTTCGAGTATCAACTGACCAAACACCGCCTCCAAGGTAGCCTGCGTGTAATGGCGTGGCACGGGCACGCTATCTGACCACAACTGCTCGCGCGTGAGGGTGTGAAACAAGACAAATTTGAGGGTGAAACCCGTTTCCGCCACATCCGCCGTGCATTGCAGCAAGAATTCTGCCTGATAATGCCGCAATGCTGCGTCCAGCTCATCCACTTTGTGCCCCTTAGGGTGACTGGCTCGCGCCAAGGCAATGCGGATTTCCCGGAAATTCCCCAACACCATCGGCAATAAAGTACGCAAGTTGTACACCAAGCCGCGCAGCGCATCATCACGAATCAGCTCGGTATCGGGATAGCTAATGTGCACCTTAGGCCCTAACGACTGAATGCTTTTAAGGGCGAAGTGTTGCGCCGCAGGCAGTGCGTGGGGTTGAATACTGTCAAAACTGGGCTGGTAACTGCCGCTAGGTAAAATAATTCTGTACTTACTCTGACTGCCTTCGCCCGCGTAATACTCTTCCAACAATTTGCGTACCCGACCCGCCTCTACCCGCACAGCGGGGCTATCCGTGGAGCAAAAATCCGCAGGTTTACCCAACGCTTCGATCGCAATACCGTACTGCGTTATTTTTTCACCACGACCGGCCAAGGTCTCTGCAACGGTATACGCTAAAAAATTACAGGCTTGCTTTTTATTCTCTAATAAACGACTGGCTAATATTTGACGAAGCTCTTTTTGAATCCACTCTTTTTCTTCCATAAAATCTATTTTCTTCTTAATAAAAAACAGCACGCCAAGCTGATACATAACGGCAACTGAACCATCGGGCAGCAATACTTGCATGAAAGCCACAAGCCAACAAGGTGTTAATTGTCACGCTTAGTCACCCTGTCGCCACGCGCCTTGGCCAATCAAGCAATTTCAAGCACTTAATGACCAAGACACACCGTTTATGCTGATGATTAACGCCTATTTAGCAGGCAAATAGCAGGGCGGCGTTACGGGTAACACGGGTGTTTTACTTGGCTTTTGTGAAGCTGGCGTTAAGATAAAGTTGACCAGCTTGGGGCTGTTGAGAGCTATTCGCACTTTCGGCGATCGTACCGTTATTGAATTTTTATTCGATCGCTCTTCTGTTCTTGTCGTTTTTTATGAGAAATGGAGTCGTGATATGGGGGCTTTGATTGATTCAGGTAAACACCTTGTCCTGGATAACCGCTATGCATTATTGAGTTGCATAGCGGTGTCCGGTGCCGGAAAAATTTACCGAGGCCGTGATTTGGAACAAGTCAAATACCAAGGCTTGGAATCGCGCATTTTGATTCATGTATTACCCAGTGAAGCTTCCGCTTGGGCATTGGATGAGTTGTTTCAACACATCAGTCTCACCAGCCAGCGCCTAGCATTGCCGTGGATTTTAATGCCGCTGGCTTACGGGCACGATAACGGTCAGGCTTATGTCGTTTTGGAAAGCCCGGATACCTGGGAAGTCCAAAGTCTTCTCACGCAAGCCGGGCAACATTCACCGTGTCAAAAGAATGCCTACAAGCATCTTAAGCCGTTAATAAAAAAAGGGTACTTGGATGAACACCTCGACCCCGCTTTATTGCTGTGCGTCGCGGGCATGGACGTGCATGTATTAGCCACTGCCTTATCACCGCGCGTGCAGCAGTTGGAAAAACGCGGCACCCACCGCATTATTCCGCACAAACACCTTAGTCAAGCGCTCATGACGGGTTCACTGTTGGGCTTGTTTGGTGTTTTTACCGCCGTAGCAGGTAATGCCGTGTTAGAAACGGTGGTATCCCCCGCGCCTTTGGTGACAATTGCGCCAGAACCGCGCGAACCGTTAAAACTTGCGGCACTAACGCCCACCGCAATCGCCAGTGTCCTGCCAATTAATCGTCAGGCGCAGGCGTACCAAGACACACCACTGGTTGCGATTGGCTACCCACCCAAGGCCAAACCTCAAGCGGCACTCAAGGCAAAAGATACCAAGCCTGCGGTTACAAAAGCGCCGCCGTTGAATCCAGCACCCGCTTCTGCGAAAAAACCGTCATCGGTAGCACCAGCGGTCATACTTGAACCCGCATTACCCTCGGATGAGGGCGTTGAGCGCTTAATCGCGCAAGCTTATGCCGCGATGGAAGCGGGTGATTTGGGCAGCAGTGACCGCAGCGCCCTGTATTTCACTCGCCAATTACGCGACCGAGCGGCTCAACACCCGCAAGTGGCGCGTTTGGGGCAAGAAATCACGGCAGCTTATTTACGCCAAGTACGGGTGGCATTGCAAACCCAAGATTTCGCCGCAACACAGGAAATTTTACCGTTCAGCCGGGCACTGATACAGGAATTCAACTTGAATCATTTGCAAGCTGCGCAACAAGTGCTGGAAGACAAAGCAGTAGAACTCAGTCAATTCGGGCTATGACTTGTACTGGCACAACTACTATGACGATAAACAAGGGGATTAATCCAATGGCAAGCAATAACGCTTTTTTTATACAACGTTTGAATGACCACATCCAATACCTCCGCAAAGTCACTAACACGTTGAAAGGTGTGGACGACTTTGAAGGAACGGCTTGCACCGAGTGCAAATTGGGACAGTGGCTCTACCACAACGGGCACGAACACCTGCAAAATTCTGCGCCAGATGGCAGCTTTTTATTTGAATTTTTGGAGAAAAATCACAAACGCTTTCACGATTCCAGTGACGAGGCACTGGCGCAATACCGCAATGGCAACGCTGTCGGCAGTTACCGCGCGGTGACTGAAATGCATAAATTATCCAATGAAATGGTCGCCTTACTGTTAAAAGCCGACCGTCATAGCCGCACCGCGACGGGGACATAAACAAACCCAATGCCGGGAAAAGCCATGAGCACTTTTCCCGGCGCAAGCTTACTTCTCCAACTGCGTCACGTCGCGCACCGCACCGCGTGAGGCCGAAGTCGTCATTGCCGCATACGCTTTCAACGCCGCACTCACGTAACGCTCGCGACTCACTGGCTTCCAACCCGCTTTGCCGCGTGCTTCCATCGCCGCCCGCCGGGTTGCCAGCACTTCATCGCTAACACGCACATTGATCGTCCGGTTCGGAATGTCGATGTCGATCATGTCGCCTTCTTCCACCAAGCCAATCGCGCCGCCTTCTGCCGCTTCCGGTGAAACGTGACCGATGGACAAGCCCGACGTGCCGCCGGAAAAACGCCCGTCCGTGATCAGCGCACACGCCTTACCCAAGCCTTTCGACTTGATGTACGAGGTCGGGTAGAGCATTTCCTGCATTCCGGGGCCACCGCGAGGGCCTTCGTAGCGGATCAATACGATGTCACCCGCGACAATTTTATCACCGAGAATGCCCGCCACTGCGTCATCTTGCGATTCAAAAATACGCGCTGGGCCGGAGAATGTGAGAATGCTGTCATCCACTCCAGCGGTTTTGACCACGCAACCATCCAGCGCAATATTGCCGAACAACACCGCCAAGCCACCTTCAAGGCTGTAAGCGTGCGCTTTGTCGCGGATACAGCCGTTTTCGCGGTCAATATCCAACGTGTCCCAGCGTTTGCTTTGGCTGAATGCCACTTGCGTTGGCACTCCACCGGGGCCTGCGCGGAAAAATTCGTGGCGTTTGGCATCGTCGGTCAAGCGCACATCCCACAACGACAAGGCTTCCGCCATATTGGTCGCGTGAACTGTGCCGACTTCGCGGTGCAACAATCCAGCGCGGTCGAGTTCGCCAAGAATGCCGAATACCCCGCCCGCACGGTGTACGTCTTCCATGTGGTAAAGCTGGGTGGAAGGCGCAACTTTGCACAATTGCGGCACTTTGCGGCTCAAACGGTCGATGTCGTTCATGGTGAAATTGACACCCGCCTCTTCCGCCGCCGCCAGCAAGTGCAAGATGGTATTGGTCGAGCCACCCATTGCAATGTCCAAACACATCGCATTTTCAAACGCTTCCATGGTCGCAATCGAGCGCGGCAATACAGATTCGTCGTCCTGTTCGTAGTAACGTTTCGCCAAACCGACAATGATGCGCCCCGCTTCGAGGAACAGGCGCTTGCGGTCAGAATGCGTCGCCAGCGTCGAACCGTTCCCCGGCAAACTCAAGCCCAGGGCTTCGGTCAAGCAATTCATCGAGTTAGCGGTAAACATGCCGGAACACGAGCCGCACGTAGGGCAAGCGGAACGTTCCATGGTTTCCACATTTGCGTCGCTTTCGGCACTGTTGGCGGCGGACACCATTGCATCCACCAAATCCAGCTTCACCAGCTTGCCACCAATCACCGCTTTGCCGGATTCCATCGGCCCGCCGGAAACGAAAATGGTGGGAATGTTCAGGCGCAGCGCGGCATTCAACATCCCCGGCGTGATTTTGTCGCAGTTGGAAATGCACACCAGCGCGTCGGCACAATGCGCATTCACCATGTATTCCACGGCATCGGCGATTAATTCGCGGGACGGCAGCGAATACAGCATCCCCCCATGCCCCATCGCAATGCCATCGTCGACAGCAATGGTATTGAATTCTTTGGCGACACCGCCAGCGGCTTCGATTTCACGCGCCACCAGTTGCCCCATGTCCTTGAGGTGGACGTGACCGGGGACAAATTGGGTGAAGGAATTCGCAATCGCGATGATCGGTTTCTGGAAATCCGCATCGGTCATGCCGGTCGCACGCCACAAAGCGCGTGCGCCAGCCATATTGCGACCGCCGGTGGAAGTGCGGGAACGGTAAACGGGCATGGTGTACTCCTGAAACAAAATCTTGCAAAGCGGCATTCTAACGCGGGGAGTGCGGGCGCGTCACAATGATTAATGCTCAGCTTTGGTTTCGTTTTGGTAAGCCGTCAAAAACTCATGCGGATTCACGTAAAACACTTGATCCAAACCCAACGGCTGTTCTGCTTTCCACTCCGTCACCAGTGGTGGCAAGCTACGAATCGAATAATACAAATTGGCTGCCACTGGCTTCGTTGGTTTCGCTGGTTTGGTTGTGCCAACTGTGCCAATTTTCTCGCCCGTTTTAACCCAAGACGCCGGTGTCACCTCAACTTTGTCGAGATTGGCGTAGTGGTGTAGCCGCCATTTTGCACCCAGAACCCAAACTGAATTATCACCTTGCGGGGTATGTTCACGGTAAAGCACCAGCCCGCTAGTGACCGCTTCAACCGCTGCGCCTTGGTCAGCAAAAATGGTAATGCCTTTTTGTGCATTGACGCCGCCAACTTTGTAACCGTAAACCATGGAATCGCTTGCATAAGATTTGGCGTTCGCGACAGGTACGTGACGGTCTTCGGGTATCCAGTACCCAATCATAAAAATGGTAAATGCTAACAAAATTAGCAGAGGTTTCTTGTTCATAATGTACACCCTAATATCCCTTCCGGTCTGCTGTTGTTAGTTTTTATGACAGACTGGCTGTTTGAAAGTTCATATTTTTGTATAGAGTATTATAAAATAATCTTGTGGCGCAAAAAACCTTTTTCCGAAGAGCGGCTGGTTGCTCAGTCTTTCAGTAGAATTTGTTTAACACCCGTGATCGTCGACTGCCATGGCGATGGCACATTATTTTCCCAATCGGTCAGGTATTTATCCAATGTTTTGTCGCCGCTGTCATCGCCAAGGTTTAAATAATTGAGCGTTACCCACGTCTCTGGTTTTTCAGCAAAAATCGGCAGCAACTGATTGGCGACCAATTCGTTAAGGTCCCGACCTTGCGCGTAGGGGTCAGCACTCAGCGTTTTGGCGTAGGCTTGATACCACTTGGGTAACTTCATGCTTTTAGGAAGCTGGCGGTGGGTTTGCTTGAACATGTCTTGCTGGTATTCCCGAAATTTGGGGGCATACTCCTGCCAATGCGGGTAAGGCGGATTGGTTTCCCAGTGTTGTGCCATTTTTTCTAACGCAAATAAGCTGAATGCCTCACACAAGGACTCCTCAAACCATTGTTGGCGAGTGATGTTATTCGGAGCAAGATCGTAATTGGACATCAAATGGCACATTTCGTGGGAAAACTGGTAAGACAACTGCGCCCAATAACGCCCACCAACGTTGAGCATAATGATGTATTCATCATTAGCACCTTTTTCGTACAAGGAAATGGGGCCGCTTTTGTCGTTTCTAACAACAATATCACCAAAGGTGCGCCCCGCCATGTACGGCGCAATCACCTCAATCACCGACGTTAAGACCGTTTTTATGTCATCGGGGTTGGCTTCGCCCCACTCGCTTTCCACCTGAACTTGGGCAGGTGCGGTGAATGCCCAGAGCTGCAAAGGCAGACAAGTGAGCAATACCAATAACAAGGCTTTGAGGTAACGCATACGCTGATCCCGACGCTATTAAATGAAATCACAGCTATTCTGTAACGCTAGGCGCTAGTAAAGGAAAATGCACCGGGGTTAGCGGTAGTGGAAAAACGATAGCCGTTATTTGCCGTCGCTTTTTTCCAGCGACAATAGCAGGATAAATTCCGCCCCGTGAGCCGCATCCCCCAGCCGAATGCTGCCGTTGTAAGCTTTTAGGATGGAGGCAACGATTTCCAGCCCCAAACCCGTGCCGCCTTTGGTGCGTTTGGTGGTGAAAAATGGGGTGAAAATCTTGTCACGATTCGCTGCCGAAATTCCCTCCCCGTTGTCGTGCAAGCGCAGACACAACTGCTGCCCGGAAGCATTCGCATACACATCCACGCCCTTGGCGCCGTGTTGCAAGCTGTTATCGAACAGGTTGATAACAACGGTTTCCAACGCATCCGGCGCAATCGCCAGCGGTGTATTGGGCAAGGCATTGTGAATGCGCACCTGCAAACCCCGTTCCTGATAACGGTTGTGCAAGGCTTTGAACAAGGCAGGCAACGTGCTGGTTTCTTTGCGGGTTTCGAGTGAATCGGCGCGGGCTAATTCCAACAAGCGATTCACCAATTGCTTGAGGCGCTGGGTATCCGCCAATAAGTTTTGAATGAATTTTTCACGGCGTTCAGCGGGCATGGTGTCAAGGTGATCATGCAGCAATTCCAATGCGCCTTGCATCGCGGTCAGGGGTGTTTTGAATTCGTGGGAAACGTGGGTAGCAAAGCGGCGGATGTAATCGGAACGTTCCGCCAGCGCGTGTGACATGCCCGCGAAACTTTCCGACAATTGCGCAATTTCTTTGGTGACGGGATTTTGAATCGGTTCGACTTCGCGCTGTTCGCCTTGGCGTACCCGTTCGGTTTGCCGCAATAATTCGCGGATGGGGCGCGAAATGGTGGATGACACCAATAAAATCAGCAACACCGCCAGCACCAACAAGCTGAAGGTAGCCATGAACAATACACCCTTGTTGGCGTACAAGTGCTTGATAATATTGTTCGGCGTGCGCGATAGCAGCAGCACGCCTTGCAGCCGTTCGTCTTCAATAATCGGAAACGCGGTGAACACCCGAATCTGGCTGCCCCGGCTAATCGAATACAGCGGCGGCGGGGGCTGATCAGAAATGCGCTGGCGGATGACGCTGGCGTATTTCCCTTGTATGGCCTGCTTGACTTCAGCAATGTGCGCCAGTGATAAGCCGACTTCTTCGCGCCCGGCAATCACGGTGCCATTGGGGTCGAGCAAACGTATCCCGGATAGCGTCACTTGCTGGGTATCGCGCAATATTTGGCTCATTTGCTCGCCGATCTCGCGGGCTAACGGGTCAATCGCTTGCGTGCTAGGGCGGGCTTCGGGGCGTGGTGGTGCAATCGGCGCAATCAAATCCACGCTAGGTTTGACCGGGGTGTAAAATGGATCGTCCAGCGGTTGTTCTTCCGTGTACGGTGGGTCAGGTTGTGTCAGAGAAGTGGAAAATCGAATGTAGCCGTAATTGCCCTTTTGCGGCTGATTGCGCACCAATTGCCGAAACGTGGCGGCGAGTGCCGCCGATTGCGAAATCAGTTCCAACTCGGTTTGCTGGACTAATTCATTTTCATAAATGCGGAAAAAATACAGCCCACCCAAGGGCAACGCCAATACCGCGAGCATCACCAATAGCAAAATGCTCCGCAAGCGGAATAGCGTTTTACGAGGAAACGGTAGGCGTGCATTTATTGGCATGTGGCAAGTTTATAACCGACTCCATGCACCGTTTCAATCACATTTTCACAGCCGATGTCCGCAAATTTCTGGCGAATGTGGCGAATATGGCTATCAATGGTGCGGTCACTGACATACACATTGCCGTCGTAGGCGTTGCCCATAATGCTGTCACGGCTGAAAACGCGAGTGGGTTGGCGGGCAAACAATTGCAACATGGCAAATTCGGTGGCGGTTAGGTTCAACGCTTTGCCATCCCAATTGGCGGTGTGTTGTTCGGGCTGAATGCTGAGCTTGCCGTGACGCAGTGAACTTTGCTCTGGCTCCGGCGCTGCTTTGCTGTGCTGTTGCGTGCGTTTGAGAATGACATTAATGCGTGCCACCAATTCACGCGGGCTGAACGGTTTGGTCACGTAATCATCGCCGCCGATTTCCAAGCCTAAAATGCGGTCAATCTCGTCATCGCGGGACGAAAGAAACAAAATCGGCACCTCTGAAAACTTGCGGATTTCGCGGCAGACTTCTAGCCCATCAAGCTCTGGCATATTGATGTCGAGTACGATCAAATCAGCGGCATGACGGCGGAAGGTGTCGAGGGCTTGGCGACCGTCTTCGGTTTGGGTGACTTGCATCCCCGCTTTTTCCAGCGCAAAGCTAATCACATCGCGGATATGAGGGTCGTCGTCGGCAATGAGGATATGTTTATTCATGTGAGCCATTGTAGCAAACAATAAGAAACCCCGACCAACGGGTGTCGCGCCGTTGGTCGGGGTCTAGGCGTCTCAGGGTGTTACAACCCCGCCGGGAAAACTGGTCGTAGCAGAAGATTATTGTTGTCATCTCCAGCCTCCCGTTCAGTGAGTAGTGTCAGGGCTGCATGGTACGGAAAACATGTGCAGGTATTATCCCAATGGTGTGGAGATGCGTCGGAAATAGTTTGCAGATTGTGTGCAGAGCCGCAAAATCAGCAATTTCTACAAATCGTGCTTGAATTCCCCCTTACTCCGTGTTGCAAGATGGATTACAATCACGCCTTTATCCGCAGTTCCTGCGCTTATTCTTAGAGATTTGGACACATGACTGACTTAACACTTTACCGAAATATTGGCATTTTTGCCCACGTTGACGCGGGCAAGACCACTACCACCGAGCGTATTCTGAAGCTGACCGGCAAAATCCATAAGATCGGTGAAGTGCACGACGGTGCTGCCACCACTGACTTCATGGTGCAGGAAGCAGAACGCGGGATCACCATCCAGTCGGCTGCGACCACCTGTTTTTGGAAAGGTCACCGCTTCAATATCATCGACACCCCAGGGCACGTTGACTTCACCATCGAAGTTTACCGTTCACTGAAAGTTCTCGATGGCGGTATCGGCGTATTCTGCGGTTCCGGCGGTGTTGAACCCCAGTCTGAAACCAACTGGCGTTATGCGAATGATTCAGGCGTTGCCCGTGTCATTTACATCAATAAACTTGACCGTATCGGTGCCGATTACTACCGCGTTATCAAACAGGTAGAAGAAGTGTTGGGCGCACGTCCAATGCCCATGACCTTGCCTATCGGTATCGAAGACAACTTCGTTGGTGTGGTTGACCTGTTGACCCGTAAAGCATGGGTCTGGGACAACTCCGGCGACCCCATGAATTACACCATCGAAGACGTTCCCGCCGACATGGAGGAGCTCGTCAATGAATGGCGCGAAAAGCTGATCGAAATGGCGGTCGAGCAAGACGACGAACTGATGGAAATGTACCTCGGTGGCGAAGAACCGGCACTGGAAGACATTAAGCGCTGCATCCGCAAAGGCACGATTGCGCTGGACTTCTTCCCGACGTTTGCAGGTTCTTCTTTCAAAAACAAGGGCGTGCAATTGGTGCTGGACGGCGTAGTCGATTACTTGCCAAGCCCGGGTGAAGTGAAGCCGCAGCCTGAAGTGGACTTGGAAGGCAACCCGACCGGCGAATTCGCTATCGTGGATGCGGCGCGTCCCTTGCGTGCTTTGGCATTCAAAATCATGGATGACAAATACGGCGCCTTGACCTTTACCCGCATTTATTCCGGTACGATGAAAACCGGCGACACCATCCTCAACACGTTCACCGGCAAAACCGAACGCGTCGGCCGCATGGTGGAAATGCACGCGGATGAAGCCAACGCGATCGACTTCGCACAAGCGGGCGACATTATCGCCTTGGTTGGTCTGAAAAACGTGCAAACCGGCCATACCTTGTGTGACCCGAAACAACCGGCGACGCTCGAACCAATGGTATTCCCTGATCCGGTTATCTCGCTTGCTATCTCACCGAAAAATAAAGCCGGTGCCGAAAAAATGGGTGTTGCCCTCAACAAAATGGCAAAAGAAGACCCCTCTTTCCGCATTGAAACCGACCAAGAAACCGGCGAAACCATCCTCAAAGGCATGGGCGAATTGCATTTGGACATCAAGGTCGACATCTTGCTGCGTACTCACGGTGTGGAAGTCAACATCGGTAAACCGCAAGTGGCTTACCGCGAATCCATTACCCAGCGTGTGGAAGACAGCTATACCCACAAGAAGCAGTCCGGTGGTTCGGGTCAATACGGCAAAATCGACTACACCATCGAACCCAATGAAACGGGCGCGGGTTACGGTTTTGAATCCGTGGTCGTCGGGGGTTCTGTACCACGCGAATTCTGGCCTGCGATCGACAAAGGCTTCCGTGACAGCATGGTAAAAGGCCCCTTGGCTGGCTACCCAGTGGTTGACGTGAAAGTGACCTTGCGCGAAGGCGGTTTCCACGCAGTTGACTCCTCTGCCATCGCGTTTGAAATTGCGGCAAAAGGCGGCTACCGTCAAACCATGCCAAAAGCTGGCCCGCAAATCCTTGAGCCAATCATGAAAGTTGACGTATTCGCACCAGACTCCCACGTCGGTGACGTGATCGGTGACTTGAACCGTCGCCGTGCGATGATCAAGTCACAAGATACCGCGCCTATTGGTGCACGTATCAAGGCTGACGTGCCGTTGTCTGAGATGTTTGGTTACATCGGTGACTTGCGCACCATGACGTCCGGTCGTGGTCAATTCTCGATGGAGTTCTCACATTACGCGGCTTGCCCACGCTCGGTTTCCGATCAGGTTATCAAAGAAGCGCAAGAACGCAAGAAAGCGTTGGACGCTGAGAAGTAAGCTTCGCGATCTCCGACTGCAAAAAAGCCCCGCGATTGCGGGGCTTTTTTTTGTTACGGAATGATATTAAAACGCCATCACGTAACTCTTACCACTCTGCTCCAGCACGCTATAACGCTCTGTCCCCTCCGCATTGAAAAACACAAAGCGTGGTTTAACCGCCGCGCTGCTGCCATCAATGCTCAAGCCTTGCAGCGTCAAGCTGTTGTCAAGATTCAGCAACGGTGTAGTGTACGTCTTGAAGCGGTAGCTATCCGCCGCCGCTTCAATCGCCACAAACTTGGCTGCTTTTTGCGAATGGTCAGCGTGCAATAAATACGTGGCAGAATTGCCGTCATCATCCGCCAAGCTACGTTGGTACCGCATATCCGCTTCAGCTTGCGCGGCGGTTTGGAATAAGCTGCCGCCAGCAGTCAGCAAATACATGCCATCATCTGTGCGCCACAAATTGCTATTGACAGCACCGACGTCATGCTGACCGGCGTATGGCGAGTCATACAACCAGCGCGGTTGCGCAGCGCTGGTGTCGTAGCGGTTCAAATCATTTTTCACAAAACTGGTATCCAAGGTATAGGCGGCTTTCAAACCCGGCACCAATTGCAGATGTGCGCCCCCAAACAGGCGTTGTGTGCCGCTGTCTTCTTGCACGTTGCCGCTGGCAAGATCAATCACGTACAAATAGCTCCACGACGCACTCGCCGGGGGTGTCACGTAAGCCTTGCCATCATTGCTGAGAGCAATATCAAATACTTGAAAACCCAGATTGTCGTGAACCTCTAAAATTTCAGCGTCGATTAAATCAACGTAAGTCAGCGCACCGTCATGCCCGACCACGGCGGTTTCACCATCCGCACTGATCGCGAGGCTAGTCGGCACCGCTGGTAATGCCACGGCTCGCTGCCTACCACTGCTAGGGTTAATGATGTTTAGCGCGTTGCGGGGTTGGCTACTGACAGTGATCAATTGTTCCGTCTCATCGTTGTAAGCAGCATCCAGTGCATTACTGCTCAAGGGGTTAGCCGCTGCCAGCACCGTCAAGGTGCTGCTGGTCACGTGGGTATTGCTGAATGCGTCGGTCACTTTCAGGCTGACGGTGTAGGAGCCTTGTTTGTCGGGGGTGAAATTGGCGGTGATGCTGTCAGCGGCGATCAGCGCGGCCAGGCTATCGGTTGGCGCGGCTTCCAGCGTCCATTGGTAGGTGAGGAAATCGCCGTCGGGGTCGGTGGTTTTGCTGGCGTCTAATACAACGGGTACGCCCAATGGCATGGCAAGCGGCAAGGTGGCAATCGCGGTGGGGGCGGTATTGGCGGTGACGGCGTAGTTTTTCAGTACCGATTCGTTGCGGATCGACGGAGATTCGTACACGCCATCGCCATTGCTGTCCAAATTCACTTGTAATTTGCGCTGTGGCGGGGTGGACGTGTCGTAACCTTGTGCAATCACTTGGACTTTGCTGTTGGCGGCACCCGTCAGGGCGAGTTCACCTTCGAGGGGAACGCCATCGGTCGCAAACAGCAGCGGTTTTACGGTGGTAACATTGACACAACCTTGCACACCCTCGCAGAATTTACCGCTGATGTCGGTATAGCCGTCGCTTGACACCAGCATTTTTACGGTTTCGGCGAGTTGCTGTTTACCCGTGCTGAGATTGCGTTGGAATTGATTTGCCAGCAAAGTGCCCTGCCCGGTGGTCATGTTGACATCGGTTCGTAACGTGCCCGTGACCGTGTAAGGCACATCGTCGACACGAATGCTTAAGCCTTTCATGCTGAGGGTGAAGGCGGTGGGCTCTAAATACGCAATATTAACGCTGTGGATAACCAGCATTGCGCTGCCATTGGTGACGACATTTTCGCTCTTGCATTGGTTGTAGGTCACTTGCAAGGTGCCGGTTAAGGTGGTGTCATCCACGTCGCCAGTCACAGTAGCGCTGCCGCCACCGGGACAGGTATCGCTCTCAGTCACAGAGCGAGCTTGGTAGTGTTGCGCGGTAATGTGTTGGGCGGCCAGTGCAGACAATACACGTTGAGATTGCAGCCAATTGAGTTGCGCAGTAGTAGCCGTCGCCGGGGGCGTGCTGGCTTCTGCCGGGCGTGGCGCGGTAATATTGTCATTAATATTTTCGGTGCCTAACACCAAATTCACAAACGCCATGCTGCTGACAGTATCCAGCAAGGCCAAGGAACGGCTGCCGGTGTAAACGCTGCTCGCCTCTGCCAATGCAGTATTTGTGGTATTGCTGCTAACAATGCTGGTACTTGTGTTGCTGCCCGTGGTGGTGCTGGAAGTGGTCGTGCCACCGCCGCACGCGCTTAACAGTGTGCCTGCCACCAATGCAGGCAAGATGTGCGATATTTTCATGAATAGCCCCTGTTATTAGTAATTGTCGTCGCCAAAGACGTAGATCCCATTATAACTCAATTAGCTGAATAGATTAATATCATTAATTAAAACTACTGCTCATGCGGTCTCCCACAATCTTTAACGACCCTGCTATAATCGTTTCACCCCACTAGAAGGAAGCGTTACATGCCTACAATTATGATTACAGGTGCCAATCGCGGCATTGGTTTGGAACTGGTTCGTCAATACGCTGCGGATGGCTGGCATGTTTTGGCTGGTTGCCGTTCCCCCGAAAATGCGCACGATTTGAATAAATTGGCTGCTGCATCTGCGGGTAAAGTCGCAGTGTATTTGCTGGATGTTACCAACGCTGCCCAGCGCACGGCACTGGCGGCGCAACTCAACGATCAGCCCATCGACATTCTGTTCAACAGTGCGGGCGTATCGGGCAGTTGGAGCACGCAAGGTTTCGGGCAATGCCAAGCCGATGAATGGTTGGATGTGTTGAATATCAACGTCATTACCCCGATGCTGATGATGCAAGATTTTGCCGCCAATGTTGCCCTAAGCGAGCGCAAAATCATTGCCAATATGAGCAGCAAAATGGGCAGTATTACCGACAATACGTCGGGTGGCAGTTACATCTACCGCTCCAGCAAAGCCGCGTTGAATATGGTCAATAAAAGTGCGGCGCACGATTTGGCGCGTAAAGGCATTAGCGTGGTATTGCTGCATCCGGGTTGGGTGCGCACCGACATGGGCGGCCCCAACGGTGAGCTGTCGGTGGAAGAATCTGTTACCGCGTTGAAACGCAATTTGGCAACCGTGACTTTGGCGGATTCGGGGCGTTTGATTGATATTGATGGCAGTACCATCGCGTGGTAGCAACGTCGGATAAGCAGCAGCGCCTGCTCACCATTTTTGAACGCTTGCTGCCGTTGGTGGATAGCGTGTCTGACAAGGTGCGTTTCGCCGCCTTGTTGGGCGTGGGGCTGGATGTGTGGATTTTTATCTGGCTGTTTTTCCTCAAAGGGCTGTCGTTGACCAGTGCGTTGATTGTGGCGGGCGTGGTATTGCTGCCGCTGCTGATCTTGCTGCGCTTTTGGTGGGCGTTGGAAGAGCTGAAAGATTTGCCGAACATCGCCGGGCGCATGATGACCGATGCCAAAGGCGAGATTCAGGAAACGGTGCAAGGCATCCGTGCGGGGCAAGTCAAAAAGCTGAGTTTCTTGAGTTCGGCGAAAAGTTTGTGGAGCATTGGTTCGCTGGCAAGCGAAGCGCGCGAATTAGTGGGTTCGTATATCAGCATCGGCACGCTGGTCAACCCACTGTCACTGATTCTCGGCTTTTTGTCGTTACTGTTTGTTTTCTTGCTGATAGTGGTGGGTGTCGTGTTGCTGATCTTGGCATTTTTCTTGTGAGGGTTCACCC
Source organism: Candidatus Thiothrix sulfatifontis (assembly GCA_022828425.1). Classification (NCBI taxonomy): domain Bacteria; kingdom Pseudomonadati; phylum Pseudomonadota; class Gammaproteobacteria; order Thiotrichales; family Thiotrichaceae; genus Thiothrix; species Candidatus Thiothrix sulfatifontis. Next base: position 677,253 of record CP094685.1, on the reverse strand, counting down.
TCGGATAAGCCCTTTTGAAAACACTACACAGTGCTTTACGTATCCACTGACGCTAGGAAAAACTCACATGAAATTACACGCACTTATTCTCGCTGCTCTGCTTGCCACTTCCGGGGCTGCTGGAGTACCCGTAACCCACCCCACCGTTGCACAGTAAATATGACACAAGCCATCGCACGTATTGGTATTTTAACCGTTTCCGACCGCGCTAGTCGCGGCGAATACGAGGACAAAGGCGGCCCGGCGATTCATGCGTGGTTTAGCCGGGTCTTGACCAGCCCGTGGGAAGCGGTGGCGCGGGTGATTCCTGACGAACAGCCAGAAATTGAAGCGGCATTGCGTGAACTTAGCGATGTGGCAGGGTGTAGCCTGATTGTGACGACTGGCGGCACGGGGCCTGCGTTACGTGATGTTACCCCGGAAGCGACCGAGGCGGTGTGCAGCAAGCTAATGCCCGGTTTCGGTGAGTTAATGCGCACGGCTTCGCTGCTTGTTGTGCCAACAGCGATTTTGTCACGGCAAACGGCGGGTATTCGCGGGCGCAGTTTGATCGTGAATTTGCCGGGTAAACCGTCAGCGATTGATGATTGCTTGCAAGCGGTATTCCCGGCAATTCCGTATTGCTTGGATTTGATTGAAGCGGCGTATCTGGAAGCTGACCCGGAACAGTGCAAAGCGTTTCGCCCGGCCCATGCCAAACCACGCTAGTGATTACACGCAAAATTCTCATTGACTTTAGCAACATTGCCGCTACACTTTCTTACCATTATCAACCTTATTTTATGGAGACACCCAACATGCTGAATGGACATATACGGAGCAATTCAATCAATTAGTGTCTCCCGCGCTTGTGCCGGGGGACTGATCTCAGTCATCCGGCGTAACAATGCGGTGCTTCGTGTACAGCATGTCGAAAACCCCGGATGGTGTGAACCAACGGGGTTTTTTTATGCCTATCAGTTTTATGCTCAATAAGGGCAAAGTGCCGGTCAAGATTTTTACTGACGATGTGGATAGCGGCTCGCTGACACAGTTGGGAAACCTGTCGCAACTGCCCTTCATCCACAGCCACATTGCGGCGATGCCAGACGTGCATCACGGCATTGGTGCGACCGTGGGTTCGGTGATTCCCACCCGTGGCGCGATTATTCCCGCTGCTGTCGGCGTGGATATTGGTTGTGGAATGAACGCGGTACGTTTATCGCTCAAAGCCCACGACTTGCCCGACAACTTGTACAGCATTCGCAGCGCGATTGAACAGCGCGTACCCACGGGTTTCGACGAACACGAACGCCCCAGCATCAACGGTTCGACGCTCAATAATATGGGTAAGCATCTGGATGTTATTACCGACAAGCACCCCGGACTGGTGAAAATGTTGAAAAACTTTCACCGTCAATGGGGCAAGCAACTCGGCACACTCGGTGGTGGCAATCATTTTATCGAGCTGTGCATCGACGAAAGTGACGACGTGTGGGTGATGCTGCATTCCGGCAGTCGCGGGGTCGGCAATGCCATCGGGCGTTATTTCATCGAAAAGGCCAAAAAGGATGTGGGGCGAGAACTCGGTCAATTGCCCGACAAAGACCTCGCCTACTTCACCGAAGGCACAAAGCATTTCGATGATTACGTGGAAGCGGTCGGTTGGGCGCAGGATTACGCCCTGGTCAATCGTCGCGAAATGATGCGCTTGGTATTGGATGCGTTGCAACGCAGCAAAGCCTTGCCCACCTTCACCACCACCCGCGAAGCGATCAACTGCCACCACAATTACGTGCAAAAGGAAACGCACTTCGGCGCGGAAGTCTACCTGACCCGCAAAGGCGCAATCAGTGCGCAGTTGGGGCAGCTCGGCATTATTCCCGGCAGCATGGGCGCGAAATCGTACATCGTGCGCGGCTTGGGCAACGAACAATCGTTCTGCTCCTGTTCACACGGCGCGGGGCGACGCATGAGCCGCACCGAAGCCAAACGGCGTTTCAACACCCTCGATCTGGAAGCCCAGACCAAGGGCATCGAATGCCGCAAGGACAAAGGCGTGGTCGATGAAATTCCCGGCGCGTACAAAGACATCGACGCGGTAATGCAGAACCAAACCGATCTGGTCGAGGTCGTACATACGTTGAAACAAGTCATTTGCGTGAAAGGTTAGTAGGGGCGTATTGCATACGCCCTCTTCAAGGAGCAACCCATGGAAAAAACACAAGTTGAACTGATCCGCGAGTGCTTAAGCGGCAGCCGCACGGTGTTCCGCTACGCACCGGACAGCTACGCACTGCAATTGCTCAAAGACTACATCGGCAATGGCATGGGGATTGCAGCATTGCGCCGCTCCCCTTACGCCAAATTGTTAACCAAACCGATTGTCACCGAAGCCTTGGCATTAGCGGGCAAAGGGCAGCTAGAACCGTGGCATTTGGAAGCGGTCATTGCCCAATACCGCGACCACAAACCACTGAATTTCATCCTCACGCTGGACGAGTGGGGTACAGACGACAAAGACGACCGCCACTGGAAACAGACCTGCCGCACAGGTTACGACTTGGTGCTGCAACTGAATTTTGCCAATGATCACCACCAGCACCTCAAAACGCTGGTTGGCGCAGACGATGTTGCGCCGTTTTCCTATCACGGGCACCCGGTGCGCAAAGATGGCACGCTGGAAACACTGGCATGGGCGCGGATCGACCTCGACTTTGCCAGCAATCAGGCGCTGATCGAAGAAATCCAGTCCGATTGGGTCAAAGGTGCAGCGGATAGCTACCAAAACTGTCTGTACGGCGAGGACAAGATGCAGCAATACCGCGAGGTATTACGTCCTTATGCCAAGGTGTGGGATGAGGCGATGTTGACGGCGGCACTGTGCTTTATTCGCCGCGAACTGGGTATTCGCGACGTGTTTTACCACAGCTACGACACGGGTAATCGCCTCAAAGGTATCGAGCGTTACTACCATCTCGGCAAGCCGCCGCGTTACTTGTACACCGAATTGCCGAAAAAGTTTTGCTTCGTCCCGACCAGCGAAGCGCCGGACTTCCTCAAACCTGTCCGCTATCTGCATTACCTGCAACGGCACGGTAAAGCACAATGGTTCAAACTGCCCACACAGGAGCAATCTCATGGCAAAAAAGCCGCCGCGTAAGCGCAATCCCGTCGCCCACCACTTATTCGTCAATCGGGGTGGGGTTCACGAAAAAAGCCAGTCTGCCAAGCGGCAGGAAGACAAACGCCAGTTGCGTAAGCTGGTAGCGAAAGTCAGTGCCGGTGATCCCGGCGCTGATGCCCTTGCTGCTTAATTCTTCCCATCTGCAAAAGCACGCCCTCTATCCTACCTGAAGCCGTTAATCGGTGAGTCGCACCTAGACTTGAGAGTATTTACCCTAGGAATACTTTTCCATGAAACAGTCTGTTAAGCGCCTTGCCAAGCAATGGTTATTGCCCGTGCCGAACGCCTTACGCAAGAACCAGATCAAACCCGACCCCGCTGGATTGGCGCACATCGAACAGGCTATCCGCACCCATTATCACCAAGATTGGCGCAGCGAAGCACATTATTCCCCTGAAAAATACCAAGAAGATTTGCAAGCGCATTTATCCGAACGGCTGGAAAACGACCGACGTTTGATTGTACCGTGGTTGAATAAAGCCAAACCGTTACGCGGGCAGCGCATTCTGGAAATCGGTTGCGGCACAGGTTCATCGACCATCGCTTTAGCCGAGCAAGGGGCGCAAGTTACCGGCATCGACATTGACCAAGGCGCACTAAAAGTGGCGCGTGAACGGGCGGCGGTGTACGGGGTTTCCGCCGACTTTCAAAGCATCAATGCCAATCAATTGCTGAATACTTTCGGTAAAGGCACTTTTGACAGCATTATCTTCTTTGCCTCGTTGGAACACATGACTTTGACGGAACGGCTGGCGTCGCTGCGGGATGCGTGGCAGATGTTGCCGCTGGGTGGTTCGCTGGTGATTATTGAAACGCCGAATCGCTTGTGGTTTTTTGATAGCCATACCTCGCGCTTACCGTTTTTTAACTGGTTGCCGGATAAGCTGGCGTTTCGTTATTCAAAATTTAGCCCGCGTGAAAATTTCCGCGAATTGTATCGGCAATACACACCCGAATCCGCCGAGCACTTTTTACGGCGTGGGCGCGGCATGAGTTTTCATGAGCTGGATATTGCGATTGGGGAGGTGCAAAAGCTCAAGGTGGTAAGCAGCATTTCTTCATTTCTGGGGATGCGTTATCGGCTGAAACAATCCGCCATCGACCGCGAATACAAAAACCTGCTTGGTAAAATTTACCCGGATATTCACCCCGGTTTTTTCGACGATCATTTGTATTTGATCATCGAAAAAACCTGAGGGGATGCTATTACCAATTAAACGGGGCGGAAACGCCTACTTTGGCGGTGTTGCGGTAGAGGATGGCGACATACGCTTGCCCGCGTGGTGCGTTGGCAAGGGTGATGCCTAGTTTACCGGCAGCGCTGCCATCGGCAGTTGCGCCCGCCATGCCTGTTTGCCACTCGGTTTGGTTGGCGGGGACGATGCCGATAAAATCGGTGGGGGTGTTGTCCCATTGAATGCGCACACGGTCGCCATCTACTGTCGCGCTGATGGCGGCGTTGCTGGGGGCAACAGTGCTGCTAACTGCGCCACTGCGATTGCCGACTTTATAGGCTTCTTGGAAGGTGTAAAACCGTAAGCCCAAGGCTTTGGCTTGCTCAATCACGGCATTCAATTTGCTGGCGGGTGTGCCGTAAGCGTGGGTTTCACCAGCGGGTAAAATGCGGTGGGCGTACAGGGTGAGAATTTCACCACGATCTTTGGCGCGTTGCATGGCGGCGGTGATTTCGGGCAATTCGTGTTGGTAGCTGCTGTCGATACCATCGCCGGAGAGGAAACCGTAACGGCTGCTGCTGGTGTGGTAAAGCTCATTCAAGGTGGATAAGGATTGCCCGGTATTGGGGGTGGTTGCCCGCAAGTACGGCAGGTAAGGGCGCAGCGCGTCATCATACGCGGCATTGTGTCGTCCATTCGGGTAGGCAAAACTCTGCGGATAAAACCCTGCCGCCTGCATATTGGCGATGGCGGGTAACACTTGCTGCGCCAGGTAGAGCGGCGCATTCGCGGGTTCAGATAAATACGGGGCATGATGAATCGGGATATGGTCATAGCTGTGGCAACCGATTTCATTGCCTTTGTTTTGCAAGCTACGCAGCTTTTCAATTTGAGGGCTGGATAAGGTATGCCAGTGACTCACAAAAAATGTCGCTTTGACATCATTACGTTCAGCGAAAAAATCATACCATTGATCGACTGAGGTATCGTCAAAGGTTAAAACAATACCTGCATCAGCAGCAAACACTTTAGAAACAGGTAATACCAAACAGCCTATTAATAAAATTGGCATTAATGCATTGATTAGGCGTTCCATGCCTTTACTCCTTATACCCAGCACCGTTAAAAATCATTTATTTCTTAATAGCATAGCCTTTGTCAGCCACAATGCAAGACCAGTTATCACCAATAACACTTATGTTATCGTGAAAATGCTAAAATTATTCGACAGCTATAATACCATTGAATTAACAACAATAATTGAATAAGCAGCGTTGAATGAAAAGATCGCACCTTCATCTTCTGAGCATGAGTTTGCTTAGTTTGTTGCTCATCCATGGCGTGTCGGCGCGTGAACACGTTGCCAGCCCACTGCCAATCCCGCCGCTGGCTGGCTTCAAACTTGACCCCGACACGGGCTTGAAAGTTTGGCGCTTGGGCGGCAGTGCAACAGAAATGCAGCAGCAACACCCGCACCCAGAGGGCGAAGAGGTGATTACGCTGTTACATGCACAACACTTTTACAGCCGCACCTCGCCTGCTAACCGTGACGAAACCCACGCCCTCAGTTCGGGTGGGCAACATAAACCCCATGCGGCGTTATGGCGGCTCAAAGACAAGCAATTGGTGGCGTGGGTTCCGGCAGCTGATCCCGCTTTGCACCTGCAACAGCGCCAATTATTGTGGGATAAACAAGCGGCGAATGTGTATTGGTTTACGTCCGGCAATCGCCTAATGCGTGCCAGCATTGATTTTGCCACTTATGAAACCCGCACCGAGGTTTGGGATACGTTCCCCGCTTTTGATTACGTCACCTTTGGCTTCGGTGAAGGCAACTTTTCCGATGATGGCAAGCGGGTAGTGTTGGCGGGGGAAGCCAAAGACGGCGCGGGGATTTACCTGCAACCCTACGACATTTCGCGCAAACAAGCGCTGCCTTGGCGCAACGTTGCGGACGATGAAAGCGCTTTCGATTGGGCGAGCGTTGATCCCAGCGGCGAATATATCGTGTATGCGCAACATGCCCCGCACGAAATCACTGCCATCATACCGTTTAGTGAAGCTGCCAGCGCTAAGCCACGCAGTTTGCTGGACGATGTAAAACACAGCGATCTCATCCTTGATAACGCTGGGGAGGCGTGGTGGGTGTATGGCAATTGGCGCGGTTTGTTTGCCGTGCGGCTGGCGGATGGGCATTCCAAACGTATCTGGCCGGTGCAGGATAATGGGGATGCGGAAGACGCCCCACCTAGCTATAACGCTTCCGGGCATGTGGCACGCATTGCGGGCAAACCCGGTTGGGTATTGCTCTCCCGTCAGCAAAATGGCGGTTTGTATTTAGTCGATAGCAGCGGCAAACAAGCGGCGCGTTACGTGGGGAATTCCCGTCACGGCCCCGGCGAAGTGAGCAATTATAAACGTGAAGCCCGTGCTGCCAGCTCTATTTCAGGGCGTTACCTGTTTTTTGTGTCGGATTATTATGCTCATGCCAAACGTGGCTATGACCCCGAACCTGAGCCGGGTACGGCTTACCTCAATCTGATTGAACTCGACCAAGGGCTATAAATCATGCGTACTGTCATTTTGGGCTTGTTCGCCCTGCATTTCATTTTCTTGGCTTACCTGAATAATGTGTACCTCGCCGGTTTGCCGATGCGCTCGTTTCTGATTTTGCTGGCGGGTGGTTTGGTGATCATGCTGGATTATGGAACCCTGTTTCGCATAGGGTTGGTGAGCAAGGTGTATGCATTGCTGGCGATGCTGGGTTTGCTGGTGTCGTTAGCCAATAACGTACCATTCAGCAGTATTGTCAATGGCGAGTTGAAATTGCTGCAATCTTACTTGATGGTGCTCGTGGCTTTTTTTGTGGTGGAACAATACGGATTTCGGATGCTGGCTTATTTGGTGATCGGGATTGCACTGCCATCGGCTTTGGTGGGGATTATGCAGGGCTTGGAGGTGCAGTTTGCTTGGAAATTGCACGGCATCTTGATGGGGATTCAGAACAAAGAATTGAGTGATGAAATTCAGTCACAAATTACCGAAGCCTTGCTGCGTCCGCCGGGCTTGAGTTTGTATGCGATTCCGCAAACTTACATGCTCTTGGGTGCGTTGATTTTGAATTTGTATCTGGTGCTGCAAAACCGCGATAACCCACGGCTACAAGCGATTGCCCTAGTAGTAAGTATGGTACTGATTGGTGGAATTTTTGCGTCAGAAACCCGCTCGGCGATGGGGGCGGCGTTATTAATGCCTGCACTGATTTACCTGATCTTATTTCCAGCGCGGGTGTTGCCGATTGCGGGTTTGCTGGTCTTGTTGGGTGGGGTTGCCGCCGTGTTACTGGCAGACAAAGCAGGCTTGGATTCGCGGCTGGTCAGCTTGGATGATGCTTCCGCCGTGGGGCGTAGCACGCTCTATAAATACGGCACGGAATTATTCTTGCAACAGCCGTTCGGTTACGGGTTTAATTTTGATACGGTGGACTATGCGGTGAATTATTTTATTAACGATAATAACCTGTTCCGCTACGAACCGAATGAAAAAGCGCATTACATTGTGCCGGTACACAATTCCATTCTGAATTTGGTGCATACCTTTGGGTTTGCGGGGGTGTTGCTGCTGGGCTATTACGTTTACCGACTCATCGGTTGGCGTTGGTATCGGGCAGTGTTTATTTTTGGCGCATTTGTAAACTCCATTTTTCACAATGCGGGCATTCTGAGCAACGACCTGTTTATGGATATTGGAATCGCGGTAATGGTATACGAATTGTACCGCCAGCGTACAACCAGCATCGCGCCCGTTAAGTTTAATCTAGCGCAAAGGTGATTGTATTTTTGTATAAATATTTCGTTAAAATCTCTACAATTTTAATCAGAATTTGTACAACACATCCCTAGTCTTTTTTAGGGTAAACCCTAAAGGTTTTGTCATTTATTATAATTTTCATGATTTATGTTTTTAACAAAAATACGCTGATATTATACAAATAACTGATAATAAAGACTATATTCAATTTTGTTGATTTATATCATGGTAATGCAAAATAGTAAAAAAATCATGGCCGGTTGTATTTCTAATACCACACAAAGATTATACACATCTTGCTAAACGCAAATAAACCTCTACAATATTTAAATAACTTTGTACAACAATTCGTAGTGTCTCAGTCTGTTGTCAAAGTTAGGAGCAATATTTATTGTTTTCCATCATCAATTAAAGAGGTGAAACATGGACGGTATAACCGTTGGTCAATTCGATCTCGTCTACAATGCTCTATCCTTTGGCTTTGCTACCATGGCAGCCGCCACTCTGTTTTTCTGGATTAGCCTGACGCAAGTCAGTCGAAACTACAAAATGGCGTTAACCATCACCGGCTTGGTGACATTCATCGCTGCTTATCACTACTTCAGAATTTTCGAGAGCTGGGAAGCCGCGTACACGGTCACTGATGGTGCAGTCGCGTTGTCAGGGGCACGCTTTAATGATGCTTACCGTTATGTGGATTGGTTATTGACCGTGCCATTGCTGCTGGTTGAACTGATTTTGGTTATGCGTTTGACGCCGCAAGAAACGCTTAACAAAGGTCTGAAATTGGGCAGTTTGGCAGCTATCATGGTGGTTTTGGGTTACCCTGGTGAAATTTCTGACGCGTCAACCACACGTTGGATCTGGTGGGCACTGGCAATGATTCCATTCGCGATGATCGTATTGGAATTGTTCAAAAGCCTGAGCACCTCCATTGAATCACAGCCAGAAGAGGTGCGTGGTTTGGTCAATACTGCGCGTTGGGTAACGGTGTTATCTTGGTCATTCTACCCAGTGGTCTTTATTTTCCCAATGATTGGTTTAACAGGTGGCGCGGCGGAAACAGCGGTGCAAGTCGGTTATACCATTGCGGATATCGTTGCTAAAGCCGGTTTCGGTGTGTTGATTTATATGATTGCAGTACGCAAGTCTGAAATCGAATTTCGTGCAGCACAGATGAGCCATGCATAACCGTTAGTGGCGTGAACGGTACGGCATTGGGCTTGCGTTCAATGCCGTACCACACCTGAGCAACTGGCGATGCAGGAGAATAATCATGGCACTGGTAAAAGCTTATTCAGAACGCTTTGACACCGAACAAGCATTGACTGCCTGTCACCTGACAATGACCAACACGTGTTTGGATGGCAGCTTTCACGATGACACCCTCAAACAAGCACTTTCACACCACTTATCTTCGGGTGGTCATTACACCCGCTTAAGTTTGGCACTGGACGCTTCCGCCACCTTGGAGCTGCCGCAAGATGACGCGGTTTACATTGCCAGTGCTTGCGAATTGCTACATAACGCCTCCTTGATTCACGATGATTTGCAAGATCGCAGCGCATACCGGCGCGGCAAATTAGCCGTGTGGAAACAGTTTAACCCCAATATTGCGATATGTTTGGGCGACCTGATGCTATCAGGCTCTTATGGACTGCTGGCACGCGTCTCGCCTGCCTGTAACCCCAGTAATTTAGTGCAAATCATGCACACAGCGGTTGCCAGCACCGTTCACGGTCAGGCAGCCGACTTGGATTATCACGCGCAGCAACCGCTGTCATTGGATGCGTATGAAACCATTGTGGCGTTGAAATCGGCTTCGTTATTGTCACTTGCACTGGAATTGCCGCTGGCAGCCTCTGGTCAGCAAGCGTTATTGCCTACCGTGCGCCGGGCGAGTCGCGCCTTTGGCATTGCTTACCAAATCAGCGATGATTTGCAGGACATTGAACAAGACCGTCACCGCAATGGTGGTCAGCCGCTCAATGCGGTGTTGCTATTGGAGCGCGAACATCCCCCACAAGAAGCGCGGCGCATCGCCGTGCAACGCGCGTTTCAACACCTGACCCAAGTCAAACGCTCACTGGAAGGTTTGCCCGCTGATTGCGGCAGACTCATGATGCACCACGTTGTCCGGCTGTATCAGACGCTGGAGCAAGGAGAACAAACCCATGATTAATGAGCAAGCCCGCACCGCACTGGTAATCGGGGGTGGCTTGGGTGGCATCGCCGCCAGTTTGCGGTTGCGTGCCAAAGGTTACGCGGTAACGGTGGTAGACCGTTGCCCGCAATTGGGCGGTCGCGCTCAAGTGTTTGAGAAAGATGGGTTCCGGCACGATGCAGGCCCTACCGTGATTACCGCCCCGTTTTTGCTGGATGACTTGTTCGCATTATTTGGCAAGCAGCGCGAAGATTACGTGCAATTGGTGCCCTTGAACCCTTGGTACCGCTTCTATTTTGCTACGGATAACACCACCTTTGATTACGGTGGCAGTGTTGAAGATACCCAGCGTGAAATCGAACGCATTTGCCCGCAAGACGTGGCGGGTTATGCCGCTTTATTGGAAAAATCGCGCGTTATTTTTGACGTGGGTTTCACGCAATTAGCCGCGCAACCGTTCCACCGACTGGGGCTGATGCTTAAACAAGTGCCACGTTTATTGAAATTGGGCAGTTACCGCAGCGTTTGGTCGTTGGTTTCCCAGCATTTATCGCACCCGAAATTGCGCCAAGCATTCAGCATTCACCCCTTATTGGTCGGGGGTAGCCCGTTTGACACCACCAGCATTTACAATTTGATTCATTATTTGGAACGCCAATGGGGTATCCATTTCGCGATGGGCGGCACAGGTGCGCTGGTTAAAGGCTTGGAACGCCTGATGCGCGAACAAGGTATTGAGATTCGTCTGCAAACTACCGTGAAACACTTGGCGGTGGCGAATAACCGAATCACCCACGCGGTATTGGAAGACGGGCAAACCTTAACGGCGGACATTATTGTTTCCAACGCCGACCCCGTGCACCTCTATACCAATATGCTGGATCGTGAGGCGCAGCGTTATTCAGCACAGGTAAAAGCACGGCACGCACGTTTGTCAATGGGCTTGTTTGTGTTGTATTTCGGTACGCGCCGTCAATACCCAGAGGTGAAGCACCACACGATTTGGTTGGGCGAACGTTACCAGACGTTGTTGAACGATATTTTTCACCGCAAGATTTTGCCGCAAGATTTTTCACTCTACATTCACCGCCCGACCGCGACCGATGCGTCGTTTGCGCCTGAAGGCTGCGATTCGTTTTATGTACTCGCCCCTGTGCCCAATTTGCAGGCGAATATTGATTGGGACGTGGAAGGCGCGGCCTTGCAAGAGCGTATTATTGACGCGCTGGACAAAACCCTACTGCCCGGTTTGCGCGAAAGCATTACCGCTGAATTCCACATGACGCCGCGCGATTTTGCCGCCAATTACCAAAGCGCGTTCGGCAGCGGTTTTTCGGTTGCGCCGTATTTTACGCAATCGGCGTGGTTTCGCTTCCACAATAAAGCGGAAGGCCCCGAAAACCTTTATTTGGTCGGAGCAGGCACGCATCCGGGCGCTGGCGTTCCCGGCGTACTCAGTTCCGCCAAAGTGATCGACCAGCTTATTCCCGCCGTTGCCAATGCCTTTACCCCCGTGCAGCAAAGAGGCCACACCCATGGAAACCCCAGCGCTCAACCCGCTCCAAGTGCTCCGTAAACACGGCAAAACGTTTTACTTTGCCAGCCATTTGTTGGGAAAAACCGAAGCCCTGCGGTGTGCGCGGTTATACGCTTTCTGTCGCTACATCGACGACATTGCGGATGAATCCCCTGACAAAGTGTGGGCTGATCAGCAATTAGCCGACATCTACCAGCAGATTGAACAGCGGCAAGCACGCGATGTGTACGCCATTGATTTTTTGGCATTGGCGGCTGAATGCGAATTTTCGCCGCAACCGGCGTTGGAATTGATCAAAGGGGTGCGCGGTGATTTGCAACACCAGCAACTGCGCGATGAACAGGAATTGATGCACTATTGCTACCGCGTGGCGGGTACGGTGGGTTTGATGATTTGCGGCGTGCTGGGAATGCGTGACCCGACAGCGCTACCGTTCGCGATTGATTTGGGCATTGCCATGCAATTAACCAATATTGCTCGCGATATTAAAGAGGATGCCGCAGCCGAGCGGGTGTATCTGCCAGTGCAATTGATCGGTGCGGTACAGCCACAAGCCATCAGCGAGCCCGATGCGTTTATGCAAGCGTACCTGAAAATTGGCATCGCCTGTGTATTGGATAAAGCGGAAGAATATTATGAGAGCGCCGAACACGGGCTAGGCTTTTTGCCTTGGCGGTCGCGCTTGGCTATTTTGGTGGCATCGCGTTTGTATCGTGCAATCGGCTTGCGCTTGTGTCGGCAGCAATTGGCGTTTTGGCAGGGGCGCACGGTGGTGCCCGTCAGCGAAAAACTGTTGCACGCGGCAACAGCGTGCGGCGAATTTGTCACGCGCCCGGTTTATCACCAACGTTCGCACCCGCACCAAGCCGATTTGCACCGCACTTTGCACGGCTTGTTCGGCACCAACACCCGGCAATTGCACTGAGGTTGGGGTTATGCACCAAGCGACGGCACCATTCGACTTGGCAATCATTGGCGGTGGCTGCGCCGGGTTAATGTTGGCGCATTACTTGCTCCAACAAGCACCGCCACAAATTCGTATCCTGTTGCTGGAAAGCCGTGCGCATTACACCCGCGATAAAACCTGGTGTTTCTGGCAAGCAGACCAACACGGTTTCAGCGATTTGGTGCAACACCGTTGGCAGCAATGGTCTTTCGGTTTGCAGGGGGAAGTCCGCGATTGGCAGCACACGCAAGCGGGTGCATTAAGCTATCAATGCATTCCCAGCGACGTGTTTTACGAGGCGATGCAAGCGCGATTGTCGCAACACTCCGGCTGTACTTTGCTGCTAGGCACCCGCCTCACCCACTGCCAAACGCACGATACGGGTTATTCCCTGCAAACAGACGCAGCCACTTTTTATGCCAACGCGGTTGTCGACACCCGCCCACCCGATGCCGCGCGTTGGCGTGGTGGTTTGCAGCAGGTATTTTTGGGTTACGAAGTGCGCACCACCATCCCCGTGTTTTCCGCAGGCAGTGCGGGCTTGATGCAAGGCATGAGCAGTGATGAATACGGGTTTCGTTTCACGTATACCCTGCCATTCAGTCCCACCCATGCGCTGGTGGAAGAAACCCGCTTCACGGCGCATACCGTTCCGCTGACCCAATTGCAACAACGTTTGACGCAAACTTTGCAGCAACGCTTGAACGGACAAGCCTACCAAGTGGAACGCGAAGAATACGGCTGCATTCCCATGACAACACATTTAGCCAATGGCGCGTCCAAACCCGCAACCTATGTACGCGCTGGCACCGGCGGTGGCGCGGTTCGGGCTGCCAGCGGCTATGCGTTTCAACGCATTCAGGGCTGGGCACTGCAATGTGCACAGGAGTTTTTACGCACGGGCTTATTATTGCCGCATCCACCAGAACCGCGTTGGCGGCAAGCAATGGACGCGATTTTTTTAGAGGTGTTGCGCACCCGTCCAGCACTCACGCCGCAACTCTTTATGCGCATGGCGCAAGCCTTGGATGATCAAACATTCGCGCGTTTTCTGTCAGAAAAAGCCAGCATTGCCGACGTGCTACAAGTGGTTCGTGCCATGCCAACACTGCCCTTTATTCAAGCACTACCCGTTTTACTTCCACACATACCGCGAGGTTTACGATGGACATCAACACATTGAATCGCTACCACCACTACGCTTTTTTGAGTATTGGCGCGTTGTTTATTTTGACCAACTTAATGGGATTAACACCGCCGCTGACAGCGCAAATCATCATCTTAAGTTTGGTCGTGGCTGTTGTGGGCATTCCACACGGTGCACTTGACCCCTTGGTCGCTTATCAAGCGGGGGTGTGGAAAAAACCTGCTGGACTGTTATTGTTTATGCTGGCTTACGCAGGGCTATCGGTGAGCGTAGTGGCGGCTTGGCTGTATTTGCCAACAACCAGCTTGATGATTTTTCTAATGGTATCCGCTTGGCACTTTGCGGGTGATTGGAAAGCACATTTGCCACTGGCAGTGCGGGTGTTAGCAAGCAGCAGTGTTATCGTGTTGCCAACGCTATGGTATGCGCCGGAAATCCAGCAATTGTTTGCTTGGTTGACGTCGGCTGAAGCAGCAGCGCAATTGACCCAAGGGCTAAGTGTTATTGCTCCGGTGCATTTAGGGTTATTGGCATTGGCTTTACCTTATATTTGGTCACGTGATTCGGCTGCTGCTGCTGAAATAGCCATTTTGAGCGTAGCGGCTGTTTTATTGCCACCGCTGGTATTGTTTTTTCTGTACTTCTGCGCATTACACAGCCCACGGCATTTAATAAAACACATTGCGAACGCTGCCGTATCCCCGTCAACAGTTATTGCCACATTACTGATTTTTTCATTATTAACATTTATATTAGCTGCTATTTATTGGTATTTTGTTGTTGATCGTCATGCCGTAATCACACAACAATTAACACAGATTATCTTTATTGGTTTAGCGGCATTAACCATGCCGCACATGGTATTAATCACCAAAACCAAACAACAATTTTAAAAAGATAACGCAATAAAAAAGCCAAACAATTGTTTGGCTTTAAATGATGGGAAACTCTGTATAACGTTCAAGTCACGCCGGTTTTATTTCGCGGGTGGCATTAAGACCGTATCAATGACGTGAATTACGCCATTGCTTGCCATAACATCCGCTTGTATTACCGTTGAGTCATTGATTTTGACACCGCTGGTGGTGTCAATTTTGACTGGCAACTCCGCCAAGGTATCAGCGGTTGTTAGTTTGCCAACGTCTGCGGCAGTAACTTTGCCACTCACCACGTGGTATTTCAGAACCGTTGCCAGCTTTTCTTTATCTTTCAGCAGATTGTCTAAGTCAGCCTTGGGAATTTTCGCAAAAGCTTCATCATTCGGCGCAAATACCGTGAACGGGCCTTCCGCTTTCAAAGCATCAACCAAACCAGCCGCTGTCAGTGCAGCCGCCAAGGTATTGAATGAACCCGCAGCAACGGCAGTGTCCACAATATCTTTCGTCGCTTCAGCGACCGGCGCCGCTTGAGCAGCCGAGGCTTTTTCATAATTGCCGGTTTTCATCATGCCATAGCCTTGTTGATTATAAGCGGGATGCATATAATTAACGGCAGGTTGATAAGAACGGTAAGCTTGGTTTTGCTTATACCCATTACAATGGTCTCCACCGGCATAAGCAGTTGAAGTGAGTAATCCTAAAGCAGTTAATCCTACTAATAATTTGAAATACATCATCAAACTCCTTCCAACATAATCTCAGTAAACCAATACATGGTTAGCGTTTTGTCTCTTGACAAAAATCAATATACTGAGCTCTTATCTAACTGTCGAACAGCCATTGTTTAGCTATGGACTTTAAAACGTTTAATCATGGGGTTTTATTTTAAAGCATCATTAAATTTTAGTAAGAATACGCAATAAGTTTTAAAAGCACACACCGCAATTAGGCGTGCACAATCATATTGCGCCCATCCGAGTAATAGCTGCCAGCGCTGCTAGCTTTGCTCGGCACCATGTTTTGCACCAGCCCCAAGAGTTTACCGTGGCTTTTTTCAATGCAATCAATGCCGGTGCGCACATCCTGTTTGGTGGAGCGGTTATTCGCCACAATCAGTAAAGTGCCATCGGCACGATTTGCCAGCAACAGGGAATCAGCCATGCCCAGCACGGGCGGTGCATCAATAATCACGTAATCAAAGATTTCGCGTGATTTATCCAGCAAGGTTTGCATGTAATCGCTGGAAAGCGCTTCCACAGGGTCGGGAACCGCCGGGCCCGCACACACCACGAACAATAAGCGTGAGCCTTTCACCCGTGCCAGCGGGCTTTCATGCGCTACACCCGTGAGGTAATGGGTTAAACCGTGGGTATTATCCAGTTCCAAATGCTTATGCACGGTAGGTTTGCGCAAGTCAGCATCAATCAGCAACACCTTATTGCCGGTATTTGCCAGCATCAGCGCCAAATTAACCGCTGTCGTGCTTTTGCCTTCGCCCGGTAACGGGCTGGTAATGTGCAAGATTTGCGGAAACTTGCCATTATTCGCCAACACCAACGAGGTTTTCAGGTAACGCAAGGCATCCACCCACACCGGGTCTGGATTCTGGCGCAGCAATTCGGCCTGCGCACCCCGCCCCAAGGTTTTACTGAAAGGCAGAGAGTGCAACACTTGGTATTTACCCCCGATTTCTTGTAAATCAGCGGTGAGGCGCACCTTGGGTTGCAGGCTTTCACGCAATAACACCAGCAATGAACTCAAAAATAAGCCTGACAATAACCCCAACAAACCGTATTTGGCGTAATTCGGGCCATCTTTACGCGGTGGAATAATGGCTTTGTCCACTACCGAAATGCTGCCGGTCTGCGCCGTTCCCACCACGCTGATTTCCTTGAGACGTTGCAGCAAACCGTCATACAAACTGCGGGATGTTTCGACATCGCGCTTGAGGTTGGCATAACCAATGCTGTCATCACGGAATTGCAGCAATTGCTGTTCCAAGAGCTTAATTTCTTTGCCCAGCTTACTTTCTTCCGCAGCGGCAGCTTCATACGACGCTTTCATATTCGTGGTGGTGCTGGAGCGGATATGGGCACTTTCGGTCGCAATCAGGCGTTTGCGGCTATCAATTTGTTCCTGTAATGACAGCATTGACGGGTAATTTGGCTTGAATAGCTCCAAGTTAGCCAAATACGTGCTTTCCAGTTTGCCCAACTCTTTTTTATGCTCCTGAATCAAAGGGTTTTCATCCACATTTAGCCCGCCGGAAAGCTTACCTTTGCTGTCGTATAGGCTCTGGGTTTGGATGCGCTTTTCTTTAGCCGCCATGAATGACTTGCTGAGTTCTTCCAGATTTTTCGCAATCAGGGATTTGTCCGAATCGGTATCGACAATGTTTTTATCACGGGCATAGCGAATCAAAGCGGTTTCACTGGTTTGCAGCTTGCCACGGGCTTCGTCAATTTGTTGGTCAAGGAATTGCTTGGCTTGTTCCGCCGCCGCTTGGCGTCCACGGTGCTGCAATTGCACGAACACTTCCGTCATGCTTTGCACCACATCCCGCGCCATGACCGGATCGGCTGCCGTGAAGTGGATGTCAATAATGCGTGAATTACGCACCGGGCTGATGGTCAGGTGTTCGAGAAAAATCTCTTCCGCCGATACGGGTGAGGTATCCCCCAGCGCGGCATCGTTGCTGGGGAACAGTTGGCGTGCGTCCGCGATCAAACTTTTCAGCGGGTCAGTCAACCAATAAACCGGCGCTTTAAATGCCCGCTCTTGTAGCAAGGCGTTACGTATCCCTAGGGTATCAATCACTTCTGTCGCCAAATCGCGGCTGCGCAACATTTTATACTGCGTGTTGTAGAAAATGTTTTCATCAATATAGGACGGCGGACGGGCGGTATCCACGTCGTATTCCAATAACTTAGGCGAAGTGGTTTCGATTTTAACGCTACTTTTCGCGGTGTAGGTCGGGTTAGTCAGCAATGCCAACGCTAACAGCAACGCCGTCAGCAGCGCGGTTGCTAATACGATAGACCCCAGATTCTGGCGCAAGGTGCTCCAGTAATGCGACAAGGGAATTTTCGGCGGCGCAGCATACGCGCCGTACTCACGCCCGGCGACGGGTTCTGCCAGCAAAATGTGTGGGGCGTTGGGCGACTCCTGCACGGTCTTGGCAGGGTAGTGAATCGGGGAAGCGTGGTTGCTTTTCATAATGGTTACATTGCCTTTATTGACCGTCGCGGGTAATGCTTTCTGATAAAACTGGATGAATTGATCCGTCACCAATGTCCAGGTGTAATGGGTTAAAACGTGTTGGTACAAGGTATCGCCAATGGCTTGCACTCGCGCTGGATCATCGAGCGCCGCTTGCAAACAATCGCGCAAGGCAGCGGGTTGCCCGGTCGGAAACAAAATGCCTTTGCCGCCGAGTGCTTCGGTATTCGCGTCAATGTCACTGGCGATGCAACAGCAACCCAGACTCATCGCCTCCAATAAGGTGATCGGCAAGCCTTCCATCTGTGAGGGCAATACGTACACGAACGCATTGTCGTACCACTCCGCCAATTCTTCGCCATACACCGCGCCCGTAAACACGATATTCGGATCAGCGTTTGCCAGCACTTGCAATTCCTCGCCATAAGGGTCTTGCGCTCGTGCACTGCCGACTATCACCAGTTTGACGCGGGGTTGCACCAATTGCTGGTAAGCCTGAATCAGGTCATGCACCCGTTTTTCCAAGGATAAGCGCCCGACATAGAGGATGTAGCCCCCTGCGGTTACGCCGTAAGCTGCGATTTTGTGCAAAGCAGCCGGGTGCAAGCGCGGCGTGATACCTGTCGGAATGTAGGTAACATTTTTTTGATACTTTTGCTGGTAATACTGCTGGAGAGTGCGTGAAACCGCCGTGGCATCGTTAGCAAACCAAAACGTTAGCTTTTCTGAAACCTGAAAAAACAGTCTGGCTACCCAATTCCAAGAATTACGTTCCCATTCATGCCCGTGGCTTTGAAACACAGTGTAACGCCCGATCAAACGTGGCAAAAACGCAAACAAGCTGGGGCCTACCGCGTGATAATGCACCACATCAATGCCTTTCACCGCAAACTGATGCAGACTCGCGAGGATAACCAACACCATTTTTTCAAAATATTTATGACGCAATGTGGGCAGCGGGATAATCCGCATCCCCTGATAATAGAATGGCGTCGGGTGTTCCGGGGTGGTTGCCGTGTACACAATGACCTGATGCCCGGCATCAACCAACCTTCTGCCCAACTCGATGGTATAGGTCTCAACCCCGCCGATGCGGTCGATTCCTTTGATGGCAATGAATGCGATTTTCACGGGATGCTCGTTTTTAATGGTTTCGGTAAGCTTGACAATAGGCAAAGCAGTCAGCCGCCGCTAGACAGGCGTGGACAAATGGCAGAAACCACTCGATGATGCGTATTAATGGGTTTTTTGATAAGAAATAATAATCCCAATGCTTGTAGGCATAAAATCGTGGCAATGGTCAAGAGCAGTGGTATACCCGCTGTCTCCAGTACCCAGCATAATCCCCATAACACGCCCAATAACCCGATAACTGGCAGTAATTTGCAGATAACGACCCGCACCAAATGCCAAAATTTGCAACGCACAATCCCCGCCATCACCCACAAACGCAGCAACGCCGTAACGATTGCCGCCACTACACCGGCGAAAATAACCCCATCCGCATCAAACCCATTAATCAGTGGCAGCAGCAAGCCCAACTTGAGCACAATTTCCAATAATGCCAGCGTCGCATTGCTGCGTTGTCGCCCTAACGCATTGAAATACGGTGAGGTTGCCAGTTGCACTGCCAGCCCCGGCAATATCAACGTGAATAACGTTAGCGAGGTTGAAAGCGCCGCATAGGTGTCACCCACCCACAAGCTAAGAAATTGAGCGCCCAATAACCAAGTATCAAACGTGGCTAACAACGCCAGCGACACCCCAATTTGCAAAGAAGTCAGCGTGGTATCCAAGGCACTCGCCAGCCGCTGTTCCCCCGCATGGCGCATAATGATGGTGTCCCAATAGCTTTGAAAACGCATCAGAATTTGCGTCAACATGTCGATGACCACCACCATAATCGCGTAAGGCGCGACCGCACTCACGCCGAGCAATACCCCGACCAACAGATTGTCGGTACGGTATTTGAAAAATTCCGCCACCTGAGTCACCGCCGCGTATTGGCTAAAACCCAGCAATTCGCGCAGATGCTGCGCATCCCATGCTTGCCAATCGAGGTAGGTGTTGCGTTCACGCCAATACACACTGCCCAGCATTAAGGCAAAAAACAGCACATTGATGACCGAGGCATACACCAAAATGGTCATTAACCCGCCGCCTCCCCACAGCAGCAGTGGAATTCCCACCAAGCGCAGCCCAATCCGCACGATTTCAAATAGCCCGATTTCCACATAGCGCACTTCTGCCCGCAAAATGCTTTGGTACAAACGCAAGGGAATCGAGAGCGCCACTTCCACCAACAACAGCGTAATCACATCCGGTAGCGGTTGATAAGCGGCAGGCAATACCCCGCTGTACAGCAATAACTGCACGGCGCTGGCAATACCTACCAAGATTGCCGCCAAGCCCAGTGACAGCAGGAACGCACTGCTAAACGTGCGTCGCCATTGCTGTTTATCCTCGCTGTGCACCGATAAATAACGGGTACACGCCAAGGCAATCCCAAAATCGAGCAGCATTAAATAGCCGGTGATCGAGGTTGCCATGGCCCAAATCCCAAAATCGCTTGCGCCCAAGGCATTGAGTACAAACGGCAACAACAGCAACGCGCCAACCGCATTCAGCCCAATTGCCAGCAAGCGAATCAGGGTAGAACTGGCATAACCGTGACGCTTAGCCATCAATAGCCGCATCAACCAAGGCGACCAGACGCTGATCCCAGTCAAAGGTATAACGTGCGCTGCACTGTGCGGTTTTGGCTTGAATCACTCCTGCGTAACCGGGCAGTTGCAAAAAACGCTCCAGTTTGCGGGTCAATTCCGCCGGATGGTGCGGGTAAAACAACAATTCCGCGTCGGGTAAAATTTCACGAATTTCAGGAATATCGCTGGCAAGGCAGGGCAGCCCATACCCCATGGCCTCCAACAAGGCATTGGGCGAACCTTCGTGCAAGGTCGGCAGCAACAACAAATGGCAGCGTTGCAATATGGCGGGAACATCATCACGCCAGCCGAGAAATTTCACCCGTTCGCTCAAGCCATTGTCGGCAACAAATGCCTGCAATTCTGCTTGGTAATCAAGCCCGCTGTTATCACTGCCAATCAGCAGGTATTCCCAGTGTTGCGCCGGTAATTGCTGAAGCGCTTGCAACACCAATAACTGATTTTTGCGCGGATTCAACACCGACAGCGTGGCAATCCGTACCGTGTCTTGACGAATATTCGGCAACTGAATGGGCAGTGCTTGCGTGGTAATGTTATTGGGCAAGCTTTGGGTTTTATCCTGCCCGCCGGAACGCTGATTGATAATTGCCTTCATGGTCTCGCTGGTGGTAATCACCTGATATGAATAGCGTATTCCCAGTTTTTCCAACACGCGATGCACCCACAGGCGCGGGCGGGCAAAACGTTTTTTTGCCGCATCGAAAATATCATCCCCACGAATAAACGTGAGGGTACGCACCCCCAAGCCCCAACTCGCCAGAATCGACAAGCTGGCATAAAAAAACGAAAACATCAGGTGATGTTGCACCCGATGTTCACGGGTCAGACGGCGCAATTCACGCGCAGCACGCCAGTAAAATTCCGGCCAATACCACAGTGAAGTTGGGCGGGAACGCATCGGTAAAATGACCGGCTGGATACGTTCACCTGCCACCGGCAACGTTTCAGTTGCAATATAAATCACCCGATAACCCGCCGCATCCAAGGCGCGGTAAGCGCGATACAGGCGCGTGGTAAACCCGCCGGGTTTGTGCCGGTAATACGCAGACAAAATAACAGTGGCATTCATGCAATCAACTCAAACGTAGACATAAATACACCCTATCACTGTATCGAATCGCTGTTGAGCGCCGCTGCGAACAGTGGTAGCAGTCGCAGGAAGACTGGCACAAGCGCCCGGCGCATAGCGTATACTTAGCCTCAACCCAACCAGTTAGTGAGCCTAATGACCCGACAATACCGCGCTGTTTCCCTGCTTTCCGGTGGCCTTGATTCCATGCTTGCCACCAAAGCGGTGTTGGAACAAGGCATTCATGTGGAAGGCATCAACTTCTACACCGGCTTTTGCGTGGAAGGCCATACGCACGCCATCCGCCGACGTCACAGCGACAAAAACAAGCGGAATAACGCCCTGTGGGTAGCCGAGCAACTCGGCATCAAATTGCACATGATTGACATTGTGGAAGCCTACAAAGATGTCGTGCTCAACCCCAAATACGGTTACGGAGCGCACCTAAACCCTTGCCTTGACTGCAAGATTTTCATGGTAAAAAAAGCGCACGAATGGATTCAGCAAAAAGGTTTTGACTTCATCATTACCGGCGAAGTGGTGGGGCAACGCCCAATGTCACAGCGCCCGGATACCATGCCGATTATCGCCGCCGAATCGGGCGCGGAAGAACTGCTGTTACGCCCGCTGTCTGCGCACAATTTACCCCCCAGCAAACCCGAACGCGAGGGCTGGGTGAATCGCGAACAACTGTTTGGTTTTAGAGGGCGCAGCCGCAAACCGCAAATGGCACTCGCCACGCAATGGGGAATTACCGATTACGCGCAACCGGCAGGTGGCTGTTGCTTTCTCACCGACGCGCATTACGCCGGTAAACTGCAAGATTTGTGGGCACATCGCCCCAACCGCGCTTACGAACTCGATGACATTATGTTGCTGAAAATCGGGCGGCATTTACGCCCGCGCCCGCATTTCAAAATGATTGTGTCACGCGAGGAGGGTGAAACCCATTTCCTCGAAGGCTACCAAAACCAATTCCTCTGGATCAAAACCGCCAGTCATTCCGGCCCCCTAACCCTGCTGGATGGCGACACGCTTACCGATGACGATGTGCACCTTGCCGCGCAAATTTCAGCCCGTTACAGCCACGGCAAACACGCGCTGGAAGTCGTCTGCCAGTTCGCTCGACCGGGTACTGCGCTTCAGGAAATCAGGGTCACGCCCTTGCGCGACTTGCCGGATAATTGGCTACTTTGAATCACGCTTCCATCACCAATTGCTGATCCCGCACCCGAATGCTGGCCTTGCCTGCCAATACCGCCGTAAACAAATCATTCACTAACGCGCCCCGCCAATCGTCAGACAGAGTATTTCGCCCTTCTTCCAGCATTTTTTCAAGCTGTTGGCGGGTGGCAATCATCTGCGCCGAAATGCCATTTTCATGCGCGACTTGATTGAGCAGGGCAGTCAACACATCCGCCACCACGCTCATGGAGGCGTCCAGTTTGCGGCGACGCGGCAAAGACGGGCATTCACTTTTCGGCACCGCTTGTCCGCGTGCAATGCAGGCCAGCCATTCGCCCGCGCCGCGTTCAATTTGTTCATCGCTTAAGCCACGAATCTGGCGCAATGCCGCTGGGCTGTCCGGTTGCATCCGTGCCATGTCCAGCAAGATTTCATCGGATAAAATCCAGCGTCGAGGAATGTCTTTGAGCAAGGCACGCTGTTCACGCCATGCCGCTAATTCGCGCAAAATTGCCAATTGCTGCGGCTTGAGGATTTGCAAACCTTTCACCCGTTCCCACACGGTTTGCGGGTCAACGGTGTAAGTCGCGGGATCGGCGAGTTTTTGGAACGGTTTTTCCAACCAATGCATCCGCCCCAATTGTTCCAGTTGTTCACGCAAGCGCAGATAAACATCGCGCAAATGGCGCACATCGTCGATGGCGTATTCCAGTTGCGCGGTCGTCAAAGGGCGGCGTGACCAATCGGTACGTGACTGCGATTTATCCAGCGCTATGCCCAGCAAGGCTTCCACCAAACGCGCATACCCCAATTGGTCGCCCATGCCCAACACGGCAGCGGCAACTTGGGTATCAAACAGCGGAGCGGGTACGTTGCCATCGCCTAAATAGTGGAAAATTTCCATATCCTGCCAAGCAGCGTGCAACACTTTCAGGCGCTGCGGCTGATTGAGCCAAGCTAAAAACGGTTGCAAATCACCGATTGCCAGCGGGTCAATACACGCCAACGTGTCGGCACTGGCAATTTGGATCAAACACAAACGCGGGTAATACGTCTTTTCGCGGATAAATTCCGTATCCAAGGTAATCCACTCGGCAGCATCGAGCCGAGCCAGCAAATCGGTTAATTTCTCAGCATTATCAATATAATCAAACATAGACGTGGTGCGCTTTAACTAAAACAATCAAGATTGTACGGTAAACATGCACACAACCATACCGTGTAACCCCAACATACCCATAAAAACACAGCAATCACCATGGCTTTGTTGCAGCGCAACGTTAGTATTTAAGAATATTTTAAATATCAACTGCTTATTGACATTGCGCGTGTTTTTCTGCACATTGAGTAATATCAAATTTCCTGAACAGCAACGCTTTTAAAACCGCTAGTGAGGGTAGTTGCCATGCACAGTATTGCTAGGTTGTGTATGGTCTGAGCGGTCAACCCGGTCACCGCGACCGGGTTTTTTTTAGGTTGACTAAACCGACTTCAAAATGGATTCAAGGTAAGTAGTAATGCTACTTGCTGTTTTTCGTGTCGAGCCACTCAAATCCATCACCTGAATCAGCGCGGCATTGCGCAAGCCCAACAAATAACGTATCAGCAAAATCGCATCTTTGTCAGCCTGTTGTTGCCCATCCGCATCAATATCCATCACCTGCTGCACGGCGGCTAATTGCGTTTCCAAGGTCGCAAGATTGAACGTATGCTGAGTAACACCTTCCACCAACGCGGCCCCGCGTGTCCCTTGCAAATAACGGGCGACAAGCACGCCTTCCACTAAACCCGTGGGCGGAATGCTGCTACCGCGCAGGCGCAATGACGGCGGCGTGCCGGTTGCCCCCAACCAACTGCTAATCAACGGCCAAGTGCGCTCGAAACGGCTGTATTCATCCGGCGCAGCGGGGTTGGCACAATCCGACGAACCGCCCAGTAAAGAACCGTTAAGATAATGTTTGCCGCCCTGTTCCACCCAAATGCCCGAACCGCTGCTCCCCGGCGCGGTAATGCCGGTGTGCCACTGCACGCTGGAAAAATCACCGTTAGTATCGGGGATGACAGAATAGCCACCGTTGAGGGTTTCCATGCGCATGTGCGCTTGAAAATTGCCCATCGCGTACTTTTTCGGGCTGCCCAAACCGTGATGGATGCCGGTCACGGCTTGGTTGCTGGTCAAGGGCGTATTCGTCCACCCCGACATCAGCACGCCAGTGGGCGGATTTTTATTCAGACGCACAAAAGTTGTGTCCAGCGCCGTTTTGCTCATCAACAATTGTGCGCCGCCGGTGGTTTGCGTAAAGCTGCTGTTAGTGCCGCCACAGGTGGCATTCGCATACAACCAAAACAAATCCATGGTGCTGGCGGCTTGCTGATCACTAACGCAATGCGCGGCGGTGAAAAAATACGGCACTTGCGTGTACACATCGTTATCCGCCAGCACCGTTCCCGAACACAAATAACTCAAACCATCTGCTTCGGTAAACACATAACGCGCCACCGCTTTGCCGGTTTCCTGCCAAGCGGGGCTGGCACAGGCGATGTCTTGCTGGCAACTGGCGTATTCTTCTTTGAGAATACTGCTTTTGAGTTGGCTACTGGCAGGGTCAAGCACCAAATGTGAAAGCTGCGGCAGCGCCAATTCCACCTGTTGTGGTGTCACGCCGGTGGGCAGAAACACCTCCATGCCCAAGGTATCGCCTTCCACCGTCGGCGACCAAGTAAGGCTATGGGCGGCGGCATCCGCCGCAAACACTTGGGCCGGGTTCGTGGGGGAATAAAAGCGCAGCTCTGCGCCTGCGGGGAAATTGCCGATCTGCACCTGCGCCCGTACCCGCACCGCGCCAGTGGAGGTCACACTGAAATGCGCCACTTGACCGCCGCTAACCGTTGTCCATTGCCAAGCATTCAAATCCATGGTGTCACTGACGCTGCTGGGCAATGCCCGCCCGACGCCGACGCGATACGCCTTCGCCCCTTGCCCGTTTTGCAATAACTGAAGTTCAGCGTCTTGCAATGCCGGTAAACTCACCGCATTAACCGTTGCCGTAGTGCTGCGCGTGCTTGCACCCCGTGCCGCCGTCTTGGGCAATACCGGCAAGCGCAATGCCACCGCTTCTGTAGCGGTTTCGCCTTGAAACACTTCCGGTTCAGCGCGGCTATTTGCCTGCACCGGGTGCGCCAAGGCCAGTAATAAACACGTCAGGGTTAGCGTTTTCATCATAAATGACCTTATTGCGGCAAGCTGCTGGGCAGAATGTAATTGGTGCTGTTAGTGCTATTGCCCGGTGCTAATAAAATGCTACCCAATAAGGCATTGACATCATTATCCGGGCCGACGTAGAGGGTTTTACCGTCCAGATTCACATCGGTTGCCCGATAGCCCGGTAACTGATAATTGGTGTGTGCCCCGGCATTGTCAGGGCTGGCGAGAACGGCACCTAGCACCGCGTTTTTGTCGTTACCGGGGCCATCGGCAATCAATTTGAAATCCGCATTGGCATCGCCCGTCGGCAATAGCCGCACGGCGCTTTGTGAAATCCGCATCTCATTGCCGTAAATCGGCGTGGTGCTTTGGCTGAAATCCAGCGTGCTGGCGGTGGCGGTCAGTTTGAGCGGGGCAGCACTCATTACCCCTAAATGGTTACGGTGACGCAAAGCCACGTAATAATTCCCCGGCGCAACCTTAACGCTCAGAGTAGGGCTTCCCGTTACGGCATCAACGACATCGCCATCACGCTGCAATAAGGCGGCTTGGCTGGCAACGCGCGTTTGCGGCTGTTGTTGCGGGCGTAATTCCACCAATACCCAGTCGACGATTGCATCATTACCCGTGGTCGCCAGCAAGGTGGTGGTCGTGGTTTCACTGCCCGCGTGACCCCATGCTGCATACGGCTGTGTCAATGGAATCGAATTAGTGGTACGCAAACTATCCCGCATCTGCGCATCCGCACTCACGTAAGCGCCTTGTAACATTCCGCGCAACTTGAGCGTTACCGGCTCTGCGACGGTTTCCGCCGTCACCTTCATTGGCGTTGTTTGCAAAGCCACGCCATCCGCCGTGTCACTGGCGCTGGTGCGGATGTGGGTCGTGCCGGTAAACCCTGGCAACACCTCAAACGCCACTTCACCCAAGGTTAGCGGCAATCCGTCAGCGCCCGGCCATTGCGCGGTCACATCCACCCAAGCCAGCGTGAGGTAGCTATCGGTACTGGCATCGGCATCCGCATTAGCGCTGTCCACGCTCACCTCGCCCACCGGCTGAAGACCGTAAGCGAACGCCTTACTCACCCCCTTGAATTGCAACGCATTGGCATTGAAATGCACCCGCAAACCCAGCCCGGTTTCTGCGCCATTATCCGGGGTTGCCACGGTGTAAACCGGCTTAAAAACGATTACACTACCGCCGCTAACCGTGGTAGCTGCTGTGGAAGGCTGGATGATTTGAGTGGCGTGAACCGGCAATGCCAGACACACCAACAGACACGCCAAACCGATGGAATACTTCATACTTGATGGCTATCCATGATATTTTTTATGATTAGTGATAAATTTAACAGAACTCTCTTTACAAATAAAACTCCAATGATCTAAACGGTCTATCAAAGGGCAAACAATGAACGATTATTCTCTCACTACCGCGCCAAGCACTGACATTCTCTCCTCCGCTTTCCTGTTGGGGAACGTGGGCGCACCTTTTGTCATCGGTCTGGCGGTCGGCTATTTCGCTAAAAAGATGTTGCGGCTTGCCTTGTTTCTTGGGGGCGCGGCGATTGTGTTGTTATTCGTCACCGAGTATTACGGGATTACCGAAATGACCGATGAAAAGCTGCAAAGTGCCGCCAATGCCGCCACCGGCATGGTCAAACAATCGGGTGGTTTTCTGGTCGAACGCCTCTCGTACATCACCAGCAAAGGGGTGAGTGCAGTTGCTGGATTTTTTGTCGGACTGAAAATCGGCTAGTACTTGTATTTCTCTCCCATTGACTTCATATTAATATTCCTAGATTAATCGCCAGTCAGGGAGATGAGTGTCATGGAAACCCGTATCGAAGTTGAAAATATCCGCTGTGGTGGGTGTGCGAATACCATTTCCAAAAAATTAATGGAAAATGAACAAATCCAAGCGGTGGATGTCGATATAGAGCATCAGGTTGTCACCTTGCACAGCAACGAAGCCGTGCGTGACGCTGCCGTGCAAACCCTGTTTGGCCTTGGCTACCCCGAACGCGGTTCCGTCGAAGGCTTGGCATCCCTGAAAGAAAAAGCCCGCTCAGTCGTCAGTTGCGCGATTGGGCGGATTGACATGCCTAAAAAAGGTTAACCCCATGAAATACCCTCTCATCCTGCTGACCCTGCTCGGCATCAGCACCAGTGCTACCCTCCATGCAGAAGACAGTGCCGCTGAAAACAACAATGCGGCACTCACTGAACTGTGCAACACCTATGCCGAAGAAGACGGCATTAGTGACGGCAAAAAATCGGCATACCTGCAAGAATGCTTGAGTAATATGACCGATTTAACCGAAAGCATACAGGAAGATTTACCCCTCGCGGCAGCGGAAGAAACCCCAGCACTCACTGAGTCAGCGACCAAGCCGGTGAATAATACCCCAGAGAAATTGGTGCAAAATGAGTTGGTTGAAACCCCGGATCCTTCCGCCGAACAACTGAGTGCTGGAAAATAGAACGCTTCTATGCCATAAGCCCAATTTAATAAAAAAAATCTATTTTACTTGATAAGCTGATTAGCTAATAAATAACAATATTCGACCTATTTATCAGGTGGGCAACAATATGATCGGGGTATTTGTCACCTTTTGGCGGCATCAACAAGGGCAACACGCCGTTGCCAACGTACTGGATAGCGCCCAAGGATTCGTCGCCCGTGAGCGCGAACTCTTGGCATTGGATCACGCTTGGCACGATGAAGCCACCGGCTTTTTTCTGCTCAATGCACTCGGCGGCACGGGGAAAACGTCCTTGCTGCAAGCGTGGTTAAGCAGGCTGGAAGCCGCTGATTGGTTAGGAGCTGACAAAGTGTATGCGTGGTCATTCCCCGACAGCACTGACGCGGCGGATGTGCCAGCATTGGTTGACGAATTCGTCCAACACGCGCTGCAATGGTTTGGCAATCACCTGATTTTGCCCGAACACCCCCTTGAGCGCGTCAACCTGTTAGCCAAACTGATTCAACGCACGCGCACGCTCTTAGTGTTGGATAATTTCCCCAGCGTCAGTTTTGATGCTGATGAAATAACCGATGAATCACCCGCCCCGCAGACGCAGGCACTGGGTGTTCTCATTAATTTACTGGCAGCGTATAACCCCGGCTTATGCGTGATTGCTTCCCGCCTGCCATTGCCAAGCTGCGAAGTATTTCAACAACATATCACCCAATACACCTTGCCCGATTTGAGTGAAGACGAAGGCGCGGAATTATTGCGTCAACGCGGTGTGCTCTTATTACCCGACACCTTGCGCAGGCTTTCACATGACTTTTGCGGTCATGCGCTTACCCTCAATTTATTGGGGTCACACCTTGCTAATGGCGGGCGTGTCGAAGAAGCACACAGCATTCTGGCATGGCGCGATAAAGAACGCGAAGGCTTACAAACACGGCGGGTACTCGCGTTAATCGAACAATGGCTGTGGAAAACCCCAGAGCTATTATTGCTCTACCTCATTGCCTTATTAGACCGCCCGGTGACGCAAAAGGAATTATTCTTGCTGCTGCACAGTCAGCGGCAGGCGTGGTTTCAGCGTTGGTTGAAGCCCGATGAAACCCTGCAAGCGCTGGCGCCACTGAGCAAACTCAGTATTCGCGAATTTTCCAGAGTGCAACGCCGCTTGTATCACCTCCAATTAATCACCGCCGCTCCCGACACTGGCGCATTGGATGTGCACAGCTTATTACGCACCTATTTCCGCGAACGGGTACACGCCAGATTTCCCGGCATCCCCGAACGCCTGCAAAGTTTATTGGAAAAATGCACGCAAACACTCGCCACCGTGCTTCCCCCTAATACTGCGACCTTGCCCGGTAGTCAGATCAAATATTTGGCATTGGGGCATTCTGACTTGCAAGCAACCGTCACAGCGACTCGTTCGCTCGGCGTCAAACTGGAAAAATCTGCCTTACAAAAACATTGGTATCGCGCTTCGATCATTGCGAATCACTTGTGTGAACACCATTTGATTCTCGGCAACCTCGCGGCGGCAATGTATTGCGCCCGACGCGGGGTCGCGTATGCGGAACTCAGCCACGACCAACCCAGCATGGCGCAAAACATGAAGCTGTTGACGCGCTTATTGCGTTTAACCGGCGGTATCCGCGAAGCCGCATTCCTGTTGCAACGCGCTCGCCATATGGCGGGCATTCAACCCACGGTTAAACGCCTCAGTGCCTGACTGAACTTTCTGCCACAAAGCGGGACTGAATGGCAGACGGGCTGCTTGACAAGTGCGGGTGATTTGCTACCGTGTAGCCCATAAGAACG
This sequence comes from Candidatus Thiothrix sulfatifontis, assembly GCA_022828425.1. Lineage (NCBI taxonomy): Bacteria > Pseudomonadati > Pseudomonadota > Gammaproteobacteria > Thiotrichales > Thiotrichaceae > Thiothrix > Candidatus Thiothrix sulfatifontis. The sequence continues at coordinate 646,732 of CP094685.1, read as the reverse complement.
TTTTACAGGCATTGGGGAATGCAAATGACCAGGATCTTTATCCGGGACGAACACCATTGTGGACAGCGCGATACCGAGGCGGAAGACTACGTTAAGCAGTTTGAAACCCCCGTGCTCTTTGGGCGTACTCACGAAATCGGTTTGCTGAATCAGGCTTGGGTTGATAGCCAGTCACGCTTGTTTTTGCTGCACGGGGAAGCGGGGATAGGCAAAACCGCCCTGATGCACAAATGGCTGCATACCCTGCAAAAAAAGCACTGGCATGATGCCGAAACGGTATTTCTCTGGTCATTTTACCCGCCCGATCTGACCCAACCCCTCCAAGACCCGGTAGAAGAATTTTTCCACTACGCGCTGCATTGGTTCGGTGGAGAAGTCGCCACCCGTTGCCCCAATTTACTACAAGGTGAATATTTAGCCAAACTGGTGATTGCGTACCATACCTTATTGATTTTGGACGGCTTGGAAACCTTGCAATACACCAAAGGCAGTAGCGAGAACCAAGTCGGCGACCCGCGTCTGAAGGTATTATTGGAACGCCTTGCTGCTCAAAATCCAGGTTTGTGTGTTGTCATTGGTCGTCAACCCTTAGCAGGCCATTTCCCCGCCGCTGGGGTCAAACGCCATGCACTGGAAAAATTATCCGTTGATGCTGCCGCCGAATGCTTAACCCACAAAGGCGTGCAAGCCGATAGCGACAAATTGCGTCAAATGGCGGTCGATTATGGGCAAAATCCGCTGACGCTGCATTTGCTGGGCGGCTACCTGAGCGTTTGGCACGCGGGCGACTGGCAACGCATGGATCAAATCCCCGTGTTGATGGATCAGCAAACCGACGGTCGCCAAGCCCGCCGCATTCTGGTCGCCAACGCCACCGAATTGCACGGCAAACCCAGCGAAGCCATCCTCTATCTCTTGAGTTTATTGTACCGCCCGGTGCACTGGGACACGCTGGAAGCTTTACTCAGCCGAGAACGCGGCTGGGCGTTGCCCCCGATTTTCAAGCGCCCGCCGCAAGATAATTACGCCAGCTTGATCGCAGGCTTCTTACGCCTAAGCCAACGCAAGCGTTATCAAGCCATTTTGCAATTACGCGAATTGGGTTTGTTGGAACTCTCCGGGCGGTGTTTCTGGCTGCCGCTCTGGGTGCGGGAAGCTTACCAACGGCAATTCAAATACGATTGGCCGGTAGCATGGAAACAAACCAACGCGCATTTGATGCAATACCACGCGGCGCTGCCGCCTGTTACCGACACGTTGGCAAATATCGTTCCGCTGACGGTCACACAAAAATCGGTCAAAGTAGCCGAGCCGTTCGGAAAAGTCATGACTCCAACGCCTGCGTTCACCGCAGCCAGCGTATACACGCCAAACATTGATTTGGCTTGGCTCAACACCATAACCCCCGCGCTCACGGCAGCGTTACCGCCCACAACCGCACGTAACACGGAAACCATTCCCGAACCTGCACAAATCAGCGTTTTTGATACCGATACTGCACCGCCGGTCGCTCCTGCTGTCGCACTGCACCGCGCCGATCTCGATAAAATGACCGAACTAATGGCACAACTCAAGCACTACCAAAACGCCCTGCATACCTTGGAAATCCGTACCCAGAAATACCAAAAACAGGTGCGACAATTCGATAAGGAAGTGCAAGCTTACGCAGCCCGCGCTTGAATAATCATGACGATGGCGGTTACTAAGTGGCAAGGGAAATGCTATGTTAATGCTGCGTTTTAAAGGAAGTTACTCGATGTTGAATAACGTGATCAATGTTTTTTGCAAATTGGATTACACCATTATTAATCCCACGAGTTTTGTATTCAATATTGCCCCGGCGCTAACAAATTTCCAGCAATTGCATCAAGAAGCCTTGATCATCACGCCGTATACGTCCGCCGAATGGTTAAACGTGGGCGATTACGGCAGCCGTTTAATTCGGTTTCAATCGCAACCGGGAACTTTAACGGTAGAGTACTGCGCCACCGTGCAATTAATGTCGGTATTAACCCCAGCAATGCCATTGGAAGAAATTCAATTCAGTGCGTTATCGGCCGAAATCTTGCCTTATTTAAATCCCAGCCGTTATTGTGAATCTGACCGTTTAAGCAGTTTTGCTTTCAAAGAATTCGGTCAACTGCCAACGGGTTACGCACGTGTACAAGGCATCGCTGATTGGGTGTATCACAATATTGATTACATACCGGGCAGCACCGACGCGTTATCCAGTGCTTGCGATGTATTGATTCAGCGGGCTGGCGTGTGCCGTGATTTTGCGCATTTAAGCATTGCTTTTTGCCGCGCGATTGGCATTCCCGCGCGTTACGTGGCGGGTTATGCGCCAGAATTGCAACCACCTGATTTTCACGGCTTCTTTGAGGCGTATTTGGGCGGCAAGTGGTATTTGTTTGATGCGACCAAGCTGGCACCTGTCAGCGGTTTTGTGCGCATTGGCACCGGCAGGGATGCCGCCGATGCCTCATTCGCTACGCTTGTGGGGCAAGCCACGATGGATAGCATGGTGGTATCAGCGGTAACGGCTTCTGGGGAAAGTCTGATTGATACTGGAATTGCGGTTTCCAGTGCCACGCAATAAGTGACGTTTTGTGCAACGTGACGGATGACAGACAGAACCCTTTTTCCCGCATCTGCGCTATACTGCCCGCCTGTTTAACACCTTGCTGGCACTCATGGCTTTACTTCACTTACGCAATATCCACCTCGAAAACGGCGACAATCGCCTGTTTGACGGCATCGACCTCACCATTGAACCGAACGAACGCCTCTGTTTGTTAGGGCGCAACGGCACGGGCAAATCCACCCTGATGAAGCTGTTGTGCCGCGACATCCTGCCGGATGATGGCGAAATGATTCACCAGCCCGAACTCAAAATTGCCCGCCTGCAACAAGACGTGCCGCACGACCTGTCAGCCCGCATTTTCGACATCGTGGCAGAAGGCTTAGGCGAAGTAGCCCCTGAAGACGACTGGCAAATCCAATGGAAAGTCGACACGGTGCTTTCCCGCATCCAGCTTGACCCTGACACCTTGTTTGAAAGCCTCTCCGGTGGCTGGAAACGTCGCGCATTGCTCGCTCGCGCCCTCGTTGCCGAACCCGATTTGCTGTTGCTGGACGAACCGACCAACCACCTCGACATCCCCGCGATCGAATGGTTGGAAACCTTTCTAATGGGCTTCAAAAGCACGCTGTTGTTTGTCAGCCATGACCGCTCCTTCGTGCAAAAGCTTGCCACGCGCATTATTGAACTCGATCGGGGCAAGCTCACCAGTTGGCCCGGCAATTTTCAAAAATACCAAGAAAACAAACAAGCCGCGCTCGATGCCGAAGCCCAACAAGCCGCACTCTTCGACAAGCGCTTAGCAGACGAAGAAGTGTGGATACGCCAAGGCGTCAAAGCCCGCCGCACCCGTAACGAAGGCCGCGTGCGCCGCCTCGAAGCCATGCGCGAAGAATTCAAGCAACGCCGCAACCTGCAAGGCAAAGTCACTGCGCAAATCGGGCAAGGCGACAATTCCGGCAAAATCGTAGTCGAAGCCGAACACTTGGATTACGGCTGGGATGGCAAGCTGTTGATTCAAGACTTCAACACCACTGTATTGCGTGGCGACAAGATCGGCATTATCGGCCCTAACGGTGTCGGCAAAACCACCCTGATCAAACTGTTATTAGGGCAATTACAGCCCACAGCAGGGACGGTGAAGCTCGGCACACGTTTGCAAGTCGCCTATTTCGACCAACACCGCTCGCAATTTGATGGCGAAAAGAACCTGCGCGACAATATCGCCAGCGGTTCCGATTTCGTCGAAATCAACGGGCAACGCCGCCACATTATCAGCTATTTGCAGGATTTCTTATTCACTCCGCTGCAAATCCAAAAGCCGGTAAAAGTGCTCTCCGGCGGCGAACGCAACCGTTTATTGCTGGCACGTTTATTCTCGCAACCCTCCAATTTGCTGGTGCTCGACGAACCGACCAATGATCTCGATGCCGAAACCCTCGAATTGCTGGAGGAATTGCTGATCGACTACCAAGGCACCTTATTGCTGATTTCGCATGACAGAAGTTTCCTCAACTCAGTAGTCACGCGCACCATCGTGTTTGATAACGGCACTATCGGCGAATACGCGGGCGGTTACGATGACTGGCTGTTACAACGCCCGCAGCCGGTGTCAGAGAAAGACAAATCTGCCGCCAAAACCGAAAAACCGGCGGAAAAACCCGTCGCGGTCGCCGCTAAACCCGCTCCTAAAAAAAAGCTTAGCTTTAAAGATCAGCGCGAACTTGAACAATTGCCTGCCCGCATTGAGCAACTGGAATTGGCGATTGCTGCTCTCCATGACCTGATGAGCCAGCCCGATTTTTTCCAACAAAGTGCCGCTCAAGTGGCAGCACGTCAGGATGAATTGCAAAAGCTGGAGGCGGAAATGGAAACCACGTTCGCCCGTTGGGAAGCGCTGGAGCAACAAGCTTAAGCTTGCGGGCATAAAAAAACCGGCGTCCACAAGTGTCGGCCGGTTGAAATATGTGCCAGATGATATGGTCAGTTGAGGGGTCTCTGGCACACCAAGTTGATTAGAAAGAGTCCTTACAACTTGAAATCAGCATAGCAAACAAAAAGTTAATGCCGGTTTACACGTCAAGTCTTTTTCCATGATCTTTGTCAAAAATTGTGGGAATTTTCCTAGTAATCACCATAGGTTTCCGCCATGCAACACGACCGCATCTTTGATGGTTTGGCTCAACGCTTCCAGCGCAGCATCTACGATGACCCGCGTGGCGCGATTCGCTTGGCTATTCTGCAAGATGATTTGCAAGCCTTGGTGGTCAATACGCCCCCGTTGCGGATTCTGGATGCCGGGGGCGGCTTGGGGCAAATGGCGATTTGGTTAGCAGAGCAAGGCCACCGTGTGGTGTTGGCGGAACCGTCCGGCGAAATGTTGCAACGCGCTGCCGCCACCATTGCCGCCGCTGGGGTGCAAGATTCCATCCAATTATTGCCGCTGAGTGTGCAAGAACTCACCGCCAACGACTGTGGCAGTTTTGACCTGATTACGTTTCACGCGGTATTGGAATGGATGGCGCAGCCACGGGCGGGATTAGCCGAATTGTTATCCCACTTAAAGCCCGATGGCTGGTTGTCGCTGATGTTTTTCAACCACCATTCCACCGTGATGCGGCGGCTGATTGCGGGCGATTTGGAAACCGTGCGCCAAGGCAATATTGCCAGTGACGGGCAACGCGGCTTGGCACCAATTTCCCCGCTGAAGCCTGATGAAGTCTTAAGTTGGCTGGCTCCCATGGGTTTGGAATTGCATACCTGGTCGGGGGTGCGTTGCTTTTACGATTATATGTACCGTGATGTGCGCAAAGCCGCCAAATTGGAGGAAGTGTTGCCGTTGGAACGCCAGTATTCACAACAAGAACCTTGGCGTTCGCTGGCGCGTTACCAGCACATGCTGTGCCGCAAACTCACAACCACCGGCGAATAGCAGCGGCTAATTCAGCGGGGGGAACCGCGTGTTGCACCTGTTCGCGCACTTGCCCTTGCTTATCAATCACGTACAAAATCGCGGAATGGTCAATGGTGTAAGCCATGGCTGACCCCGGCACTTCCACCTTGCGGTAAAACGCATTGTAGCGGCGGGTAATTTCCTGCAACTGCGCCTGTTCACCGCTCACGCCCACCAGATTGGGGTGAAAATAACCGACATAACGCTGGATGTGCGCCAAGGTGTCGCGTTCCGGGTCAACCGATACGAATAACCCTTGCACTTGCGGCAATTCGGCAGCATTCAACTGCCCCAGCGCGGCTTTCAAGGTCGCCATTGACGTGGGGCAAATATCCGGGCAGGCGGTGTAGCCAAAATACAGCACCACGGTTTTGCCACGAAAATCACTCAGATTGACCGCGCCATTGACGCCCTGCAAGGTAAAATTCCCACCTTGCGGTAAGGGTAAAGCGGCATCGCTGACCACCGCATCCGGGCTAAAAAATCCGGCGGCGAACCACGCGCCACCCGCGCCCAACACCATGGCTAACACGACCCCAATGATTTGTTTCAACATCAAACTCTACTCAATCGGCTATCAATAATGCTAAGATAAGCCTAATCAAAGGGGCATACCTTGAAAAAAAGCAAGCAGGATCATATTAACAACAATATCCTGTCCGTGGGACACGTTATCTGCGTACTATAACAATGCATGTATTGCCAATGAACCTAGCTGACGAACCGTTAGCCAAAACATTTCCCATTGCCGCGCTGTTGCACTTGGCACTGATTTTCGGCGTGGGCTTTCTCCCGGAAATTAACCAGAATACCCGCCTTGCACCTGTATTGGACATTACCCTCGTGCAAACGCATTCGGCAGCAGCGCCCGATGTGGTGGATTTCATTGCGCAAGCCAACCAGCAAGCCAGCGGCAGCAGCGATGAAACCAACCGCCCACAGAGCCCGTTGTCCTCGCTAGTACCCATCGAAACCAGTGGCGAATCGCCGGTGCAATCGGAAGCCAGTTCCCCCGACACGCCGCTGAAATTGACACCGCAAATCCTCACCACCAAGGGCGAAACCTTCCAGCGCGTCGAAAAAACCCCGGAACAGCCAGAGGAAGCAGAAGACGTGCCGGTGGCGGATGAACGCACCGATGCCACCGAAGAAATTGCGCAATTACTCGCCGAAATGGACGAAGACGAAGCGCGTTACGCCCGCCGCCCGCGCATCCACTTCATTGATGCGGTCAGTGCCAAAAGTGCGGTGGAAGCGGAATACATTGATGCCTGGGTGAAAAAAATTGAGCGCATCGGCAATATCAATTTCCCCGAAGAAGCCATTATGCGCAACCTCAGCGGCAAACTTATCTTGAATGCCACGCTGGATCATGGCGGGCGTGTTGTTGACGCGCAAATTAGTCTATCATCAGGGTATGACGTGCTGGACAAAGCCGCGCTGCGCATTATTAAACTCGCAGGCCCTTACCCCGCATTGCCAGATGAAATTCGCCGCAAGTGGGATCAATTGAACATCACTCGCACGTGGATTTTCCACAGCGGAACCCTGAATACCCAATAGCCAGAGTGTGACCGAAACAACCGTGACCCAAGATACCTTCAACTTGCGTAATCATTTGCTGATTGCTATGCCGAGCATGGGCGACCCCAACTTCGAGCACACGGTCAGCCTGATCTGCCAACACGATGAATTCGGTGCGTTTGGTGTGACCATTAATCGCCCACTGGACATGACCGTGGGCGAGTTATTTGAGCAACTCGACATTGTGATTGACGACCCGCACATTGCCGGGCAATACGCGCTCAGTGGCGGCCCGGTGCAAGCCGAACAAGGCTTTGTGCTGCATGATGGCGACCGCAACTGGGATAGCACCTTGCGGATCAGTGACGATTTAGCGCTCACTTCATCGCGCGATATTTTGCAAGACATTGCGCACAATCGCGGCCCGGCACACTTTTTGCTGTTGCTGGGCTGTGCGGGCTGGAGTCCGGGGCAACTCGAACACGAAATCAAAGAAAATACGTGGCTGACCTGCGATTCCACTGCGCCGCTTTTATTCGAGATGCCGTATCAGGAACGCTGGCGCGGTGCAGCGCGTACCCTCGGCGTGGATTTGAATCTATTAGGGGTTGCGGCGGGTCACGCATGAGTCACATGACGGTGCTGGGCTTTGATTACGGCAAGGCAAGAATTGGGGTGGCGATTACCAATACCGTCACCGGGATTGCGACCCCGCAGTCGACCATTCAAGCGCACGACGGCGTACCCGACTGGAATGCGATTAGCCGTTGCCTGCAAGAATGGCAGCCGAAGCGCTTGGTGGTGGGAATGCCGCGCAAACTGGATGGTTCGGACAGCGCCATGCAAGAGCCGATTTTACGCTTTATCCGCCAATTGGAAGGGCGTTATCACCTGCCTGTCGACGTGGTAAGCGAACAACTCTCGTCGCTGGAAGCGGAACAACGCTTGAAACAAGCCCGCCAAGCCGGACGCAAGCGCAAAGTGCGTAAAGAAGAAATTGACCAAATAGCAGCGACGATCATTCTCGAAAGCTGGATGCAGGAATACACCCATGAACAACAAAAACTATAATATCAACGAATTACTCGACCAGCTCGAACAACAAACGCGCGCATGGATGCAAGCCAAACACATTACCAATCCGGTGATGGTCGGCTTACACACGGGCGGCGTTTGGGTAGCACAAGCCTTGCAGCAACGCTTGGCGATTACCGAAGCGCTCGGCGAACTCAGCGCTACGTTTTACCGCGATGATTTCCATCAAGTCGGCTTGCATCGCCAGCAAAAGCCATCGCACCTGCCGTTTGAAATTGAAGGTCGCCATGTATTGCTGGTGGATGATGTGGTCTACACCGGGCGTACTTTACGCGGCGCAATGAACGAATTGTTTGATTTTGGCCGCCCTGCCAGCATTACCGCGATCGCACTGATTGCACGTGAAGGCCGTGAATTACCCATCGAACCGCAAATTGTCGCCTTGCGTGAAGAACCGGGTAGCGGTTTCCGTTATCAAGTCAGCGGGCCTGCACCACTGACGTTGCAATTGGTTAAAGTCTGAGCGGCTCACGATGCAAGCCCTGATCCTCGGTGGCGCACGTTCTGGCAAAAGCCGCTACGCCGAAACCTTGGCGCAACATGCCGCCTGCGAGGTGATTTACATCGCCACCGCGCAAGCCCACGACGCCGAAATGCACGCCCGGATTGCCCACCACCGCACTTCGCGCCCGGCACACTGGCAAACCGTGGAAGAGCCCATCGCCCTAGCCGCCACCTTGCAACGTTACGCCACGCCCGGACGCTTGTTATTGGTCGATTGCCTCACGCTCTGGCTCACCAACCTGCTATGCTCAACGGATACGGAATGCTTAGCCCGTGAAACGCAGGCATTGCTCACGTGTTTACCGCGACTTCCCGCTGACTTATTACTGGTCAGTAACGAAGTCGGTTTGGGCGTTGTGCCGCTGGGCGAATTAACCCGCCGTTACGTCGACCATGCGGGGCAACTTCACCAGCAATTGGCGGCACAAGCCGACACGGTAATCTTCATGGTGGCGGGTTTGCCACAGGTTTTAAAAGGAGTGATTCCATGGAATGGTTAAATGCCACCTGCCCCGGCCCAGACACCTTGGCACAAGAAGCCGCCCGCTTGCATCAGGCACAACTCACCAAACCACCCGGTGCCTTGGGTGAATTGGAAGCTGTTGTGATTCGCTTGGCGGGCTTGCAAGGGCACGCGGAACCGTCACTGGATAAGGTTCACATTACGGTATTTGCTGCCGATCATGGCGTAGCCGACGAAGGCGTATCGGCTTTTCCGCAAGTTGTGACCGCGCAAATGGTGCAAAACTTCCTCAATGGCGGCGCAGCGATTAGCGTGTTGGCACGCGAATTGGAAGCAACGCTGGAAATCGTGGATGTTGGCGTCAAAACGCCCATCGACCACCCGCAATTGCTGAGCCAACGCGCCGGGAATGGCACTGCCAATAGCGCCCTTGAAGCGGCCATGACACTCGCCCAACTGGAGCTTGCGTTGCAAGCCGGAGCAGACGCGGCTGACCGCGCCGCGCTTGCCAACGCTGATTTATTCATCGGCGGGGAAATGGGCATTGCTAACACCACAGCGGCAACCGCGATTTATTGCGCGGTGTTGGATGTTCCCATCCTCGATGCCACCGGCCCCGGCACGGGTTTGGATCGCGAAGGCATGTTGCATAAGGTGAATGTGATTCGCCGCATCCTCAACCAACACCGCAGCCATTTCGACCAACCGCTGGAAGTCTTACGCCGCTTGGGTGGGTTTGAAATCGCGGCGCTGACTGGGGCATATATCCGAGCGGCGCAACTGGGTTTGCCGGTGTTGGTGGATGGTTTTATCAGCACGGCGGCGGCATTGATTGCCATCCAAGTGCAACCGGCGGTGGCGGATTGGTTGTTGCTGTCGCATACGTCAGCCGAACCGGGGCATTTCTTTGCAGTAGCAGAGCTGAAACAGCGCCCTTTGCTGGATTTGAATTTACGCTTAGGCGAAGGCAGCGGGGCAGCCATCGCCGTGCCATTGCTGCGCATGGCTTGCGCTTTACACAATCAAATGGCGACCTTTGCGGAAGCTGCGATTGCCGGAAAATTGTAAGTGACCCTAGAAAACCCAGCGGATGAACCAGCACCGCCCGCCCCCATTACCACGCCGACAACAGTGGACTTATTGCGCCACGGGCAAGTCGTGACCCCTGATTTGTTTTGCGCCCCCAGTCACGAACCGCTCGGCAATCACGGCTGGAAACAGCTTACCCTCGCCACCAATCCGGGGAAGTGGGACATCGTAATCAGCTCCCCCAGCCGCCGTTGCCACGATTTTGCCCGCTTGTTAGCCCAGCGCCTCGATTGCCCGTTTGTGGTGGATGCGCGTTTTGGGGAAATGGATTTCGGCGATTGGATCGGCAAAACCCACACCGCCATCTGGGAGCAAGACCCCGAACTCATGCAACATTTGTGGTATCAGCCGCGCCGTTTTATTGCCCCCAATGGCGAAGCGATGGAAGATTTCATCGACCGCGTGCAAGCAGGTTGGCAGGATTTGCAGAACATTTACGCGGGGCAAAAGGTGTTACTGCTGACTCATGCGGGCGTGATTCGGGTGGTGCTGGCGAAAGTACTCGACATCCTTTATCAGCGTAGCTTGCGGTTTGAAGTGGGTTACGCGCAGATTACGCGGGTGCGCACTTACCCTGACGGGGAAACCTCATTGGTCGGGCACGGTTTGCCACACGCCTGACACGTTTTAAACCGGCAACACCCCTTTCTGAAACACCAATGCGCCCGTTTCTGTCCGCAACTTGCCGTGCAACACGCCCTTGGCGGCAAAATGGTAATCGCCCGCCTTGAGGTGCAAGTCCCCCAGCCACATTTCGCCTTCGAGCATAATGCACTCTTCATCGTAGGGGTGCGGATGCCCCGGCATTTCAAACCCCGGCTCCAACCGTGCCAAATACGTGACCACCGGGGAATGCGCACTTTGGTGCAAGATTTTGATTGCTGCACCGGGGACAGCGTGTATCCATTCCCCATCCGCCGCGCGAATAGTTTGGAAACCCGGTGTTAGGCACGCGCTTTCTGCCGCCACTTTTTCCAGCACAGCAGTGCGCATCCGCAGTTTCAGCGCGGCTGGCACGGTCGCACTGGCGTGGTGTTCTGCCAATAATGCTGCCACGTCCGCGTCCAATGCGTCTGTCATTACGTTGTTGTCGTCATTGCTGTTCATGACACACCTCTGTCTGGAAAAGAATCCGCTAAGGCGGCGCGTAAAATCGCTTGCGCCCGCCGTAACTGTGTTTTGATTGTCCCTAACGGTTCGCCGGTATGCGCGGCGATTTCCTGATGGCTCATGCCTCGATAAAACGCCAAGGCAATCAATTGGCGTTGCGGCGCATCCAACAATTGCAAGGCGGTTTGCAAGGCACTGTCCGCTTCTACTGCCAAGGTTAAATCGAGCGGGTTAGGCGTATCGGGGTCGGCTGCCTCGAAATCATCGCTCAATTCCACCTGCTGTTTGGTGGTGGCAGACTCTTTGCGCAGCGCGTCAATCGCACGGCTGTGTGCCATCATCAACAACCATGCCAGCGGGGTAGCACGTTCGGCGCTGTAACTGCCCGCCGCTCGCCACACTTGCCAATACACATCGCTGACAATCTCTTCCGCCAACGCCGGATTCGCGGTGACTTTGAGTGCAATGGCATACACCCTGCCCACGGTTGCATCGTAAAAATTGCCCAATGCCTGTTGATCACCCCGCTGCACTTGTGCCAGCAAAGGGTAAAGTTCGGCCTGATCGTGTGCCATTCATGCTCTCCCGCAAAATGATTTTGTGAGTCTAGCACAGGGGCATTGCATCCCGAATTTTAAAAAAATAAGCCTGACGGATGAGGGGGAATCCTGTCAGGCTTTAAAACCCCAGCCATGACAGCCAGGGGAGTGTGTTGCGGAACGCTTATTGTTGAGTGGTACGGCTACGCAAGTATTCGGTCAACGCTTCACGCCCGGCACTGCCATCACCATTGCCCAGATAAGGCCCCAATTGCAGCTCACCCGTGGCACTCAAGCCCGGAAAGTAGAACGGATGCGGTGACTCCGTGCCGCGTGCGGGGTCAAGCAGTTTGTTCAAACCTGCCGCAGCCGTTGCCCCGCCCACCGAGCCGTCATGCAGGAAATCATCCTTGGCATTCAAGTCCAGCAATAACGGTTTGGCGTAACCCGGTTTTGACCCCGGCGCACTGACTGGTTCACCGCGAATACTCGCATCCAACACCACCAGTGACAGGTCGTAATTCGGGTCAGCCCCTGCCAGCGTTTTCTGGATATTGGTAATGCCTTTGTCCGAACGATCCAGCAAGGTCAGCAAGTTAGTGCTGTAAGGGCGGTACATTTGTTCGAGTGGGCGCACAAAACTTTCCACCGCCTTATCCGGTGCGGTATGGCAGGCAATGCAATTTGCCCCACCCGCAGCGCGTGGCATCATGAAAATCTGTTCGCCCAACGCCACTTTTTCAGGATTCAAACCCGCCGGAGCAGCAGGCGATTGCAATTGATCGGTGTACGCCCGCAATGCCTGCAATTTGCTCTCATCCACCCGCAAACCCACGGGGCCAGTCGGCGAACCTGCCGCCATGCCGGTGGCATTCGCGGTGACAAACGGCTTGATGGCGTCGGAAGTCGTGGCATCGGGAATCACATGGGTCGCCCGCAACACCGTTTCATAGCGTTCGGCAATTTCATCCCCCACCGGCCCTGCGAGGAAGTTCAGGAAAGCACGCCCGTCTTTGGTCAGCAAGCTGGTCGGGTCGAGTGCCACGGTGTATACCAGATTGTTGAAATCATCCAGCTTCTCAAACGCGCCACTGCTACCCCACGGCGCGGCAAGGTCGGTGCGGAAAAACGGCGGGATGTAAGTGGCATTGCCGATACCGTCCGGGGTCGCGTCAAACGAGCTAATCGGGTAATGGCGCAAACCTTCAGCGGTCATGCCTGTCAGGTATGCGCGAGCAGCGGCGGTTTGATCCGCAATCGAATCGCTGCTTTTAATACCGGCGAAACTGCCACGCCCTAGGGTTGCATCGCCCAGCGCGTCATACGAGAGTTGCAGGAACGGCAAATACGCCAGCGGGTTTTCTGCTGCGGCAAAAATTGCCCCAACATCCAGCTTTTCCGCAATCACGCCATCGACTTGTCTGCCAACTGAACCGGGGCCTGCAAAGCCTGCGGGCACGACCGAATTATCGGTGGCGGCATGGCACAAGGAACACGAGACCCCAATGCGGTCGCCGACCAGCGGGTTGAAGACGCTATCATTTTTGAACGCGGGATCACTGCCCAAGGGTTTGCGTTGGCCTGACGCATCGAAGGGTACAACCCCGATGACTGCGCCTTCGTTGATCAAGGCAAGGGTCACTTCCGGCTTTGCCAGCACGGTGTCGCTGGGGGATGTGCCTGCCTTGATTTGATCCAACGCGCCCACTAAGGCGGTGGCTGTTCCCGGCGATAGGGCTTCCACATTCACGTTCAACCCCAGATTCAGAGCATCCAGCGGGGTGACGCCTGCGCCCGCCAAGCCTTGCGGCAAGCGCATGGCATCTGTCCAGAAACGTTCATTGCCGAAGGTTTCGTAGCTGAATACGCTTTTGCCCAAAGCGACGGAGGAAACGGCTGGCGGGGCAGGGGTCACAGGCGTTACGGGTGTGGGGTTCGGGTCGGGGGTGACAGTTGCGCTGTTGCTGCTGCCGCCATTGCAGCCACTCAGTAAGGCTGCCAGTAATACGCTGGCACCGCCCACACGCGGGTAGGTGAGATTACGTCGGCTAAGGTTATTCATCATGGCTCTCCAATCGTTCGTTGTCAGGATTCGGGCAGCGCTGGTATCGACATGTCTTGAGGTATTACGCAAGCGCGTGACAACTGGATTGGTGTTTGTGCCATTTTGTGCAGAAAAAAGTGAAACGGCTCACTATTTAGGGAATACTGCTGGCTTAGTGTCTCGGTAAGTATTAGGGAAAAATCATGGCATACGCATTGAAGCATTTATCATCAAGCACGGACAAACCCCGCCCCTTACTCAAGTGGGTCGGTGGCAAGTCACAGTTGCTCGATGAATTATTCAACAAAATGCCGAAACGCTACGGTCGTTACATCGAACCCTTCATCGGCGGTGGTGCATTGTTTTTTGCATCTCAACCCCAAAACGGCTTAATCGCTGATAGCAATCCCGAACTCATCAATTTGTATCAGGCGGTCGCTGACGATGTGGAAGCGGTGATTAACCATCTGGCGCAATTCCGCTACGATAAAGAGCAATTTTATGCTGTCCGCGCATGGGATTGGCACAGCCTCGAATCCAGTTTAGCCGCAGCCCGCACGATTTATTTAAACCGTACTTGTTTTAACGGTTTGTATCGGGTGAATAAACAAGGGCAATTCAATGTGCCATTTGGTCGTTACACCAACCCCACGATTTTGGATGCTGATAACCTGCGGAATGCAGCGATTTTGCTGCAACATACCCAGATTGTGTGCGCGGATTACAAAACGGTTTTGCACGAATACACCCAACCCGGCGATTTTGTATTTCTCGATCCGCCTTATTTGCCGGTATCGACTTATGCCGATTTTAAACGCTATACCAAAGAACAATTTCACGAAGAAGATCATATCGAATTAGCCAGCGAAGTCATGCGCTTGCATGAATTGGGTTGCCATGTGGTCTTAACCAATGCGAATCATCCGTTGGTGCATGAGTTGTACGGCGCTTTTACCTTGGATGTCTTGCAAACCAAGCGTTATATTTCCTGCCAAGGCAAAAAGCGTGAAGGGCAGGATGTCATCGTGAGCGTTCCCCTGAAAAAACAGTTTCAACTCAAACTCGTTACCGCCTTGCCGGTACAAATGAGCAAATACCCCTCCACCCGTTACATGGGATCGAAAAATAAGCTGTTGGATGCGATTTGGAGTGTGGCTTCGCAGTTTGAATTTGACACCGTACACGATTTATTTGCCGGTTCTGGCGTGGTGAGTTACTTGTTTAAAACGCAAGGTAAACAAGTAGTTAGCAATGACTACATGGCAATGTCTCACACGATTAGCAAAGCACTGATTGAAAATAGCGATGTCACTTTGAGCAGTGCTGACGCGCAGGCGTTATTGGATACGCCAACACTCGGCGATGGTTTTGTGGAAACGACCTTTCAAGGTTTGTATTTCAGCGATGACGACAACCGCTTAATCGACCGTTTGCGGGCGAATATCAAGCTGATGGCTGATCCGTATCAACAAGCGATTGCGCGTGCCGCGTTAATCCGTGCTTGTGTTAAAAAACGCCCGCGCGGTATTTTCACCTATACGGGGGAACGTTACGACGATGGGCGCAAGGATTTAAAACTCACGTTTGCCACGCAATTTTTAGAAGCCGTTACCAGGTTGAATGCGGCGGTTTTTGATAACGGTAAACAAAACCGCTCATTGCATAAAGACGCGCTGGAAGTTTCCTCGAAAGGTTGCGATTTGGTGTATCTTGATCCACCTTATTATTCGCCTTATTCAGACAATGAATACGTGCGGCGTTACCATTTCGTCGAAGGCATTGCCCGCGATTGGCAAGGTGTGGAAATTCAACAACACACCCAAACCAAAAAGTTTAAGTCTTACCCAACGCCATTTTCTTCACGCCAAGGCGCGACAGCCGCATTTGATACCTTGTTTAAGCGTTTTAAAGACAGCATTTTGCTGGTTTCCTACTCGTCCAATAGCCAGCCCACGCAAGAAGAAATGTTAGCCTTAATGGGTAAATACAAAACGCATGTACAAGCCATTCCGGTTAATTATCGCTATTCAATGGGCAATCAACAGCACAAAGTCGGGGATAACAAGAATCAGGTCACAGAATACCTGTTCGTGGGGTACTAATGAAACCGTGGCTATTTGGTAATACCACTGTCCGCAGCCCGTTGCGCTTACGCGATGGTTTGGCGGTGTTACGGCATTCTGCTTTGCATGGCAATTTGCGCGGCAAAGAGGCGGATTGCGCATTTTATGAGTTATTGGGAGCGGCAGGCATTGTCGATCCCAAAGGTGATGAAACTTGTAGCGTCAGCCGCAAGTGGCGTTCCGCACTGGGGCAAATGGGGTTTCTCTACCCCAAATTGCAAGGTCAAGCAGCAGCGTTGCAAAGTCAGTTGGGGGCGGCAGATACCATCACCCCCAATGGCGAACGTTTGTTACAAAATACCACGTTAGGCGGTTGGCAACTCTGTTTCTTGCGGGCATTGGCGGCTTATTACATTCCATCGCCGGTTGAACCCAAACACGATTGTCCGGTATTTTCACCCTTGCGGCATGTGTTGGGCGTAATGGCGGCATTGCAGCAACAAACAGGTGATGAATCGTTAAGCTTTATGGAAATGGCATTGTTTACTCAGCGCACCTCCTCAGCAATGCCTGCGTCGCAGCTTGCTACTGACATTCTCGCTTTTCGGATGCAACGCGACGCTGCACCGTATAAACGCAAATTCGACGATGCGGCACTGCAAACCGCGCAACAGCAAGACGGTATTCAAGCCAGTTCGCTGAAAGATTATGCGGACACCAATCTGCGCTATTTGAAAGCGACAGGTTTGTTCTTGCGCAAAGGACGTGGGATTGCTTTTGCCCCCGAAAAACGCAGCGTTATTCACGCTTTAGCACAAGAAGCGTTCAAACCCGCGACAGACTTAGCCTTACTTCAAAGCCTGACCAATGGTGCAACTTTGCCCACCGATGAAATTGCTGGGGCGTGGGAAGCCTTACACGATGTCAGCGCAGCATTGCAGCAATACGGTGAACAGCCACCTGTTCCAACCGATTTAAACCAAATCGCCGACATTGCGAGCCTGACCGCCACCTTGCAAGCGCAATTGGAGCAGCACAAAGAAACTGACTACGCCCATCAGCAAGCGGGACAAGTCAGCGACATACTCGATTATCTCGCACTGTTAACCAAGCGCAACCGCAAACTGGTGCGTGAAAACGATGACATCTTGGAAATTCCCAGTTCAGAAGCGCCTGCTTATTTTGAATGGGCGGTGTGGCGAGCGTTTCTAGCCATTAATTCATTGGTCAAACCTTCATGGGAAGCCCGGCGTTTTACGATTGACCGTGATTTTTTGCCCGTCGGCACAGCCCCCGGCAATGGGGCAGATATGGTGTTTGAATTTGACGATATGGTGCTGGTGGTGGAAGTTACATTAACCGTTTCATCGCGTCAGGAAGCCGCAGAAGGTGAGCCGGTGCGTCGCCATGTGGCACAAGTCATCGAGCAATACGAGGGGACGGGCAAACAGGTGTTTGGGTTATTTATTGCAATCAATATTGACACCAATACTGCTAATACCTTCAAATTGGGTGAGTGGTATCTCAAAGACGACCGTAAACTGGACTTGCACATTATCCCGCTGGCACTGGCAGACTTTTCCTGCTTACTCGCAGCCTTTACCGATCATCCCAGTGAGCTATTGCCCCACTTAAAGTTGTTATTGCGCGACTGCCGCATGTACGCCAATAAAGATGCGCCGGACTGGAAACAGAAAATTAGCCAATTGGCGCAACAGTTAGCCACAAGGCAAGTAACGTGATAAAACACTTTTTCCTTGCCCTCTCCTTCCTCACGCGCATTCCCATACCCAACCTTGGCAAGCTGGAACCGCCCGATTTTGCCCATGCTGCCTTGTTTTACCCACTGGTCGGCTTGGTGATCGGTGCTTTGCTGTGCGCACCCTTGCTGCTGTTCCCGCACGCCGCACCGTTGTTGCTGGCAGCAATCCTCAGCGTGTTCTGGGCGGTGCTGACCGGCGGTCTGCATTTGGATGGGCTGGCAGACAGTGCTGATGCATGGCTTGGTGGCTTGGGGGATGCGGAAAAAACTCACCGCATCCTCAAAGATCCACGGGTGGGTGCAGCGGGCGCGATTGCGCTGATCAGCGTGTTACTGCTGAAATTCGCGGCGTTGACGGTCTTGATTGAGCAGCAACACTGGCAAAGCGTGTTATTGGCGCCATTGGTGGGGCGCACCTTGATTTTATTGCTATTTCTCACCACGCCCTATGTGCGGGCTGGTGGATTGGCGAGCGCTGTGACCGAACATTTGCCTCGGCAAACCGCAGGGTGGTTCACTGCTGGCGGTTTATTGTTAAGCGCCAGCATCTCCCCGGTTGGAACCGCGTTGACGTTATTAGGATTTTGGCTACTACGGCGCATGATGTTGCAACGCTTACAAGGGTGTACCGGGGATACCGCCGGAGCCAGCGTAGAAATTGGGGAAATGTTTTGGCTGCTGGGCGCGGCGTTGGTGATACATTAAAACCTGATTAACACGAATCAACGGCATATTTTTTTCAACAAATGGGGTATTTCACACTAGAATTAAGGGATACAAACCGGAAAACAGCGGTCTATTCAATAATACGATGGGCAAATAACATCTGGGGAACGACACCATGCCACCAACCACAACCAGCGCTTCAGAAAACCGTGACACCGTAAAAGCCAAAATTCAGGAAATGAATCAGTTGGCGAAAGACGCTGACGCTAAAATGCGCGAAGCCTTGCAAGCCCGCAATCAAGCTTCGGCCGATTTATGGCGCGAACGCCGTGACTACTACAATGCCGAAGTGAGGCGTCTCACCGATTGGTTGAACGCGCCACCAGCCGCCGCGCCTGACACTGCCAGTGCGAATCAATTCATTATCGCGGTAGCTGATTCTTTTAACGCCACGGGCAACCAAGATTCTGCGCACAATGCGATTCTCAAAGAATTGCTGGACGGTAAATACAGTGCTGCCCGGATTCCCGCCAATGACAGTAAAGCTGCCGCCTACAAGATTATTCGCGAAAACAATAGCTCACCGCTGTACTGGATTCGTAACCAAACCCAAGCTCAAGACATGTACAACCGTTTGCCGCTGATTAGCGATGCGGAACAACGCCGGTTCACGCGCCTCAACCTAAGCGGGCGCCGCATGGGGCAGACATTTTTTATTCGCGACTTTATGCAAATCTACAGTCAAGGCAATTTAACGATTGGCAATCTAGTGGTGGTGGATGATAGCGTGTACGCCAGCTTTGCCCAAGACTTTGACAAGTTAGTGAACAATATCAATGCCTATCAACAACAACGCGGGCGCACCCACCGTATGTTTCCGTTTTTGCGCATGGCACACCGCGATGCCTTCCAATTGATTCCCGACCGCACAGCGGATGGCATTGACCGCTTCGGCGGGGCGGTTATGAGCAACGTCAGCATTTCAGGCAATGTGATTTATTCTGATGGAGCGCTGCAAGGCATCTTTGCCAGTGATGGCGCGTTCCGCAATTTGCATGTTCGCAGCAATCACTTGCAGATCGGTGGGCAACACACGATTTCGATCAGCGGCATGTTGAGCGGATCGATCATGGGCAACACGGACATTCAAAATCAACCGCTGGCAGCCGATAAAATTACGTTGTATCCTTTGCGGCTGGGTGGTGGTGCTAATATTTATATCATCGGTTTCAAGAATAAATCATCGCTTAGCCCAACCGACGGTCGCTATTATCAGTATGACGCGATTTTAGGCGTACCGCCCGCACGTGATTTCCGGCAGCAAGTGCAAACACGCGGGCGCTGTTACCGCGCAGTGGATATGTTGGAGTTGCATACCCTGCTCAAGCGGCAAAACCCGCAAACACCCGCGCAATGGCAGGTGCTAATGGATAGTTTGGTACAACAGGGCTTCGCGCAAGCCGTTTAATGACAGGATTATCACGGAGGATAACCAACCCAATGGTGTACAACATCACAACCTTAAGCCGCTTATTGCTTATTATGGGCTGCTGTTTAAGCACTGCCGGCCACGCCGCTCCCGATGAAGCAGCGGTTAAATTGCCAACCAACTGGTACAAAGCGGCGTTTGAAACACGCTTTCCCCCCGTCGTGCCCGCACTGCCTGCGGCGAATGGCTGGGTCATATTGTATAAAAACAAAGCCGATTTAATGGGCGAACAACACGATGATGTGTTCCACGCCATCAGCCCGGCGCTGAACGCGGCGCTGTCAGCCGACAGCACGGACAACCCGTTTCGCAAGCGTTACCCGGCTTTCTACACACCCGCTAATAATCGCAAGCGGCTTGACGATTGCGCGGTGCTAGGCGTCCCTTTCGAGCTGGATGATAAGCCCACCACACAGGAATGGGTGATCGCGTTTTCCGCCAGGCAATGCTTAAGTGATGATGAAAGCGCCAAGTTGCGCCAAGGCGATACCGAACCGCATCAGTGGGTGTTGCAAAAAGCCGCTAACGGCAAATACCGCGTGTTGGCAGAAGGTGATGGCAGTTTGCATGTGCTCAATCACCAAAAGGAACAAGGGTACAAAGAAATTCGCACCCGCTTAGTGCTCAAACGCGCGTTTCCCAACGATGAATTGCAATGTGGCGGCGCAGAATTTACGTGGCGCTACCGCAATCAAGGTTATTACCTCGCGGCGACCGAAATCATGGCGCAAGATTGCCAGCCGCTGTATTTCCCAGAACTCAGCGGCGAAGCTTGGCAACAGGCGTATAACGAATACGCTCGCCGCGCCAAAGTATTGGTAGACCAATGGGTGAAGTAAGTTAGCGCTACAAGTCAATGCCCGGTTGCGCCTTAATGCCGTCGCGGTAAGCGTGTTTCACATCGGTAATGTCCGACACGGTGTCGGCGAAATCGCGTAAGGTCTCGCTGGCGGCTCGCCCTGTAACCACCACGTGTTGCATGGGCGGGCGAGCGCCGATGGTATCCAGCACCTGATCCGCATCCAGATAGCCGTAATTGAGCAAATACGTCAGCTCATCCAACACCACCAAATCGTAACTGGCATCGGTCAACATGGCTTGTGCCACTGCCCAGCCGCGTTCCGAGGTGGCAATGTCTTGTTCGCGGTTTTGGGTTTCCCAGGTAAAACCGTCGCCCAATACGTGCCATTCGCAGCGGGCTTGCTTGCCAAAAAACGCTTCTTCGCCGGTATCGGTACGGCTTTTGAGGAATTGGCAGACGCCAACTTTCATGCCATGCCCCAAGGAGCGCCCCACCATGCCGAATGCGGAGCTGGATTTGCCTTTGCCATTGCCGGTCAACACCAGTAATAAGCCTTTTTCTTGGTCAGCATTGGCGATGTTGGCGTCGATAATGGCTTTTTTGCGTGCCATGCGCAGTTGGTGGCGGGTGTTTTTATCGGTGTCAGTCATCGGTTCGTCTCGGTTCAAAGGGGGAAGCTACGCGATAATAGCCGCTTTGATCTCGCTCGGCAGTTTCATACGTTTTATGTGTTGGAACAGCGCTTCGGCTTCGGGGTATTGGCGGCGCAAATAGGTGAACCATTGCTTGATGAAACTCGCGGCGTATTGCGGGGCGCGGGCTTCTAATTCGGTAGAATAGCGCACCACCAGGGGCAGCACTTGCGCCCATGACAGCGGCGTATACGCTTCACCGGCTAATCGCGCCCGAATCGCCAGTGCCAAATCGGGGAAACTTAATGCGCCACGCCCCAACATTAAATCCGCACAGCCGCTGTCGGTTTGGGCTTGAATGGCATCCGCCACTGACCAGATTTCACCGTTGGCAATCACCGGCAGGCGCAAATGCGGTTTGACCGTGCCGATTTCTGCCCAATACGCGGGGGGTAAATAACCGTGTTGCTTGGTGCGGGCGTGGATGCACAATTCGGTTGCCCCCGCTGCTTGGACGCCGTGCGTAATCTCCGCCAGCAAGCTGCTGTCTTTGAAGCCGAGGCGGATTTTGGCAGTGACCGGAATTTGTGGGCTGACTGCCGCCCGCACCGCTTGCACAATGTCATGCACGCGCTGCGGTTCGCGCAATAACACCGAACCGCCATCGCTTTTGTTCACAGTTTTGGAGGGGCAACCAAAATTGATGTCGATGCCGGGTGCGCCCAAACGTTCCAGCACCTGCGCATTTAACGCCATGTACAGCGGATCGCCGCCGAGGAGTTGCACATACACCGGCGTTCCGGCGGGCGTTTTACCGCCCGTGTGCAATTCGGGGCAAGCGCGGTAAAACACCCGCGTGGGCAATTGCCGATCAACCACCCGCACAAATTCGGTCACGCAACGGTCGTAACCGCCGACACGGGTAAGCAAGTCACGCATGGTGTGATCCATCACGCCCTCCATCGGGGCGAGGATTAGGCGCACACCATTACGCCGTGGTTTTCAGACCCGACACTTGCTTAACGGCAATGTGTAACAAAGCCGCAACCGTTAAATACAGGCCGGTCACATACAAACCATGCGGTGCATACGTCACCAATTGCATCACAAAACCCATCACGCTGATTTCAGCAGAAGTGCCCGACAAGGCATAAAAACTGCCGCTGGAAATCACTTCCGTTAGCGCAAACCCGACCAATACCGCCAACACCAACTTGCCAAGTGCTATTAACGTTTCCCCTTGATACTGCCCCGCGAACCAACGACCCGCCGCAAACATCGCACCATAAGCCGGAATCAACGCAATGTACGCAGGCGACACGCAGAAATTACTCACACCCAATTGACTGGTAGCAACGTAATCAATCGCCACCGCCGTCGCCATCAAGACCCCGAACGCCAACAAATTGCGCAGGTAAAATCCAGCAAGGAAAAAAACTGCCCAGGACGCATCCAGCAAGTGATCGCTCACATGAGCGCGGGTGACAAGCATCGCCAGCAGCAACATGCCGCCGACCAACCCTTGATTTTTTGTAGAAAGTGCAAACATCATGATCTCCTGTTATTGAGGTGCATATTTAACCGTCACCAAACCGTTAATACCGTCTTGATTATACCCAGCATTGGTTTGGTAATCTTTGTCCAATACATTGCCGAGTTTTGCGCCAACCGTCCAGTCTTTTGCCAAGCGGTAATCAGCGCGTAAATCGACCGTACCGTAGCCGGGCAATTTGGCACTGGCGGTATTGGCATCGTCGGTATAACGCTGACTTTCCGCGCGTAACGTCGCACCAACCCGGAATTTATTCACCGCGCGATCAATGTCGACACTGGCCAGTTGTTCTGGGCGGTAGATCAACGTCTTGCCCGCGTCCGTGCCGCTGCGGTTTTCGGGACGTTGCAGGGTAACATTGCCCGCAATCTCCCAAGCGGCTAATTGGGTGCTCGCGCTCAACTCCACGCCTTGAATCCGGGCTTCGTTGGTTTGGCTGACTTGGTAAGTGGGAGGGCGATAGCTGATCAAGTTGTCGATGCTGTTATTAAAAGCATTCGCTGACCAAGTGGTGTTACCCTCGGCAAGTTTACCGGCAATGCCGAGTTCCGCGTTTTGCGACTCTTCCGGTTGCAAGCTCGGCTCACCGCTGAATGGGTAGTATAAATCGTTGAAACTAGGCGCTTTAAAAGCGGTGCCATACGCCGCCGTTACACGCATCCCATTGCTGAGATCGCGCCCGATGGCAACGCCGCCGCTGTTGTAAGTACCGAATTGCTCGTTGTCGTCATGCCGGGCGGATACTTCCAGCCGATTCGCACCGACATCGGTTTGGTAGCTGGCGAACACCCCGGTATTGTCGCGAGTGGTGCGTTCATAAGCACTGTCACTGGTCACTTGATCGCTTTGCTGATCCAGCCCTACCGTTGCGGCGCTGTTGTTGCCCACGTCAATATCAGCTTGCAGGGACGCAGTGTCACGCTGAGTATTGTAAGTGCGGAACGCCGCCAGCGGCTCACCATTGAGGTAGTTTTCCGCTTCATCCCGTGCTTGCCCCAATTGTGTTGTCACCAAAACACGTTCACCCACCGGCTGTTGCCACTGAGCACTCAAAATTTGCTGGGTAACGTGTGTTTCGTTGTTAAAACTGCTATCAAACTGGCTTTGTCCTTGGGCACGCAGCGCCGACACCTCCGCGCTACCGCCATTGGCAAAGCGATGCCCGGCACGCAATGACAAACTGTCGCGCTCATAGCCATCCGCATCCGGCTCGCGCTGATCAGCAGTCGCGTCAATGCCATCGGTTGTTTCCGTGCCTGCGTTGAGGTTGTACCACGTTTTGGCGTCGCCACCTGCCAGATTCACATGGGCTTTCTGGGTATTATTGCTGCCCACACTCACGCTGACTTCAGGCTGAAAGCCCTTGCCACCTTTGCGGGTGAAAATTTGGATGACGCCACCCAGTGCCTCTGAACCGTACAAACTGGAACGCGGGCCACGCACCACTTCAATGCGTTCGACTTGATCCAACGGTAAATCTTCAAAAGCCACGCTGCCAGTGGTAGCGGAACCCACTTTAATCCCGTCAATCAACACCAAGACGTGGTTGGAATTGGTGCCGCGCATGAATACTGACGTTGCTTTGCCGGTGCCGCCGCTGTTACTCAGGTTGATACCGGGTACACGGCGCAAGGCATCGGCAATGCTGCTGGCTTGGTATTTTTCAAGATCCGCCCGCGTAATAATGCTGACAGGGGCTAAGGTTTCATCAACGGTGCGGGCTTTGCGGTCAGCCGTGACGATAATGGCGTCAAGCGCGGTGGTTTCATCAGCCAATACCAGCGGGGATGCCAATAGGCAATGAGCAGCAGTGCCAAACACTGCGGCAAAAATCGTGTATTTCATGGGGGTATGGATTTCCGTAACGCTGCGCCCATCGCGCACGCATGTGAAAACGACTCGAAAGTCGCGCCTTGTCAGGCCGGTGTCGGACTTATCAGATTGATCAAACCTGCTTACCGTTGCGAGGGCAGTGTTGGTGTTGCACCAACTTCCCGTTTAACGCTCACCGCAATGAGCGCACCTAAACAGCGCTGCAAACTACGGGATTAAGCCGCCACTGTCAAATGGAGTCGAGCGCATCGGCATGAACCACGAAGGGCAGATAATGCACATGCGTTTCCACCCTGCCATCCGCCAACAGCGCAATATCACGCCATGCCGGTTTGCTGTGGTCAAACTCAATGTTTTTGCGCACGGGTTTCATTTGCACACACGTAGCCGGTGTGCCGTGAACCGCCACACTACGTCCATCGGCATACTCATGCTTGCCGTTGAATTCTTGGTGAATATGCCCGTTGAACACCACTTTGACTTGCGGGAAATGCGCAATCACATTCCAAAAATACGTTTTCTGCCGCAAGCCCATCACATCCATCCACTCGCTGTCTATCGGCACCGGGTGATGGTGCATGAAAATAGCAGCAAAGTGATCGTCAGGAAGCGTCGCGAGGTGCTGCTCAAAACGTTCAAATTGCGCATCGGTTAAACGTCCGTCGGGTTTGCCATCGGCATGGGTATTCAGCAATAATAAGTGCCACACGCCCAAAGTAACGTGTTCCGGCATGGTGACATTGCCATTCAGATGTTCCTGCATCATTTGCGGAATATCGTGATTACCGGGAATGGTGTAGACCGGCAAAGGGAAACTGTTCAACAAGGCATTGACGCGCTGATAAGTTGCCGGAATTTCTTCCTGTGCCAAGTCACCTGTCAATAACAATGCACTGTAACCCTGTGCCTCCGCGCCCAAATGTGCCAGCATCGCCTGCAATGACAAATTGGGATAAATCGGCAGATCCGTCCAAGTCAGGCGACTGTCATCGCTGGCATAGCAATGGCTATCCGTCACTTGAAATAGATGCACCGCGTCAGGTGTTTTTTTCATATTAATAGCCCCTCACGAGCCTGTTTTAAGCGTAACTGACCACATAACAACATCTTATAATTATTTTCGATGGATTGGCTAGTTTCTTTTTTGGGTAACAATATTCGCCAATAGCGATCATCAACACCAGCCACATCCTATTCATTCCATTCATTATATTGTACTTTACTGCAAATGAGACTGATCGACACACACTGCCACTTCGATGAACCTGATTTTGCCGACGATCGGTCATTATTAGTAGATAAAATGAGCGCACTTGGCGTTAGCGACCTGATTTTTCCTGCCATCAGCGCCAAGCACTGGCCTCGACTGCGCGATATTTGCGCGACTTCGCCGCATTTTCATGCAAGCTATGGCTTACACCCGGTGTACCTTGCTGAACATGCCCCTACTGATCTTGTGTCATTGCGCCACTGGTTAAAACAAGAACAACCCGTCGCGATTGGCGAATGCGGGTTGGATTTTTTCTTGCCAGAACTGAGCGTAATGGAACAAGAATCTTTATTTATCGCCCATTTAATACTCGCTCGCGAATTCGAGCTGCCACTCATTATCCACGCTCGCCGCTCGCTTGACTGTGTTCTCAAACACATTCGACGCTTTTCTGATAAAAAAAATTTAGGTGGCGTGATCCACAGTTTTGCAGGCAGTCAGCAGCAAGCCGATATGTTGATCAAATTAGGGTTTTATTTGGGGGTGGGCGGCACCGTGACGTATCCTCGCGCACAACGGCTGCGGCAGGTACTTGCCAATGTACCGCTGGAGCGGCTGCTATTGGAGACGGACGCACCTGATCAGCCGGACAGTGCATGGCGTGGTAAACGCAATGACCCTACACGCCTGCCAGTGATTGCGGCAAGCTTGGCAGAATTACGGGGTGAAAGCCTTGAGCACATTGCTGAAATAACCACCGCGAATGCGTTACACTTATTTAAACTGCAACACGAGTCTTTATGAAATACTTTTTTCCAACCCTAATGATCTTAGCCATCCTTTCTGGGGTAAGTCTGGCACTGACGCCTTACATTGCGGAACTGTTTTTTCCGGCATCTAAAACCAGTTTGCGTATTGCCGACCCCGAACGTGCCAAACAAGCGCTTGCCAACTGGTTTGGTACTGAACCGACTAAAGTGAGCGAAGTGCAAGCCAGTAATCAGACATCTGCGGAAAGCAATACCTCGTGGTTTGCGTTTGGCATGGAGCGCTCAGCAGTCGAATATTTCATCCGTCAAAACGGTTTGAAACAACAAAATTTAAGCTCTGAGGTCTTACAAAACACCTTCATGACGCAGCAACCCCCGGCTCCTTGGTGGCAACCGGCAGCGTTAGGGCGCGAAACCTGCTTTACTGGCAGCGCTGAAGGCCGTGAAATCGGCTTGATTTATCATGCGGAATTGAAGAAGGGTTTTCTGATTATGCGCACTCACCAAAAACCTTCTAAGTTTTGAGTCAGCATAAGGCACGTGCGTTTTGCACCCACGTTTCTGGCGGTTGATACAGATCTGTGCCGATAATGCGTTGAATGTGCTGCACGTCATCCGTGGTAAATTCAGCCACTTGGCGGTAGGTAACAATGCCTAGCGCCTTCAAGTGACTGGCTAATTGTTGGCTAATGCCTTGAATGCGGGTCAGATCGTCGTGCGGTGCAGCGCCTGACAGCAAGCTATCGGCTGCTGATGCAGAGTGCAGCGCATCTTCCTTGGCAGTTGTAGCGGGAGCCGCTTGCATCGCCGTGCATACCTGCTGCTGACGTTGCCGCTCAACGCGCCAATCAGCCAAGGTTTTTTCTTGCGCGTGGTATTGTTCCAGCAGGTGTTGGTATTCGCGCCGAGTCTTTTCCAGTGTTTTCCTGAGTTCTAGGAACTGACCATAATCGCTTGCTGCTGACGGTGTACTAATTTTGCGCAAGACTTTTTCCAACTGACGGGCTTTATCGCGCAAATACGCATTGTCTGCCCTCGCATCTTGATAATTGCGCCGCAAACCTGCCAATTCGGTCAGGCATTGCGCTGCTTCGCGGGCACAATGCCATCTCACAACCCAAGCGCCCAACAGTGCACCGATCAAGACTGCAATGCTGAGCCACGACACCATTTGGAGAGCGAGATAGAACATTGCCGCTATTACTCCAACACCGTAATAGCGATCCGACGGTTTCGCTCCGAATCTGTGGCGCTGGCGTCCACGATTGGGCGGGTAGAACCGTAGCCCTTAGCTTGCACCTGCTTAGCTTCGATGCCTTGCGACAATAAGTAATTGCGGATCACTTCGGCGCGCGCTTGACTGACCGTCAAATTACCCAGTGCCGTGCCGCCGTGGTCGGTGTGTGCGGAAACTTCAATAATCATTGTCGGCTGTTGACGCAATTCAACCAGCACTTGCTCCAACGCAGCCATAGCCTCGCCGTCTAATTCGGCTCTGGAATACTCAAATTGAATGGCACTCAAATCAATTTTTTCAATGGGAAAACGTTTAGATGGGGTATGTAACCCAGCGGGTGCGGCGGGAATTTCCAAACTGTCGGCCTGTGCGGAAGCCGTACTCACAGGGATAAGACGATTCTCAACGTGACGCACCCCGTAAACATTGCTAACGATTTGTTGCAAGCGTTGCCCCTCTGTTTCACCGGCAACGGTTCCGGTCAAGACGCCATCACGCCCATTAAAATGAACCAAATGCGTGGGCAAACCCGACTCCGCTAATGCTTGGCGGGTACGTTGCAATAAATCTGTTTCAATCGCCGGTTGTTGCACCCACAAACTCAACAAAGTTAAGACGGTGACTGCTACCAATGCCAGCAGCGCAGCAAACGGCATGACTTGCTGTTTGCTCACGGTTACGGAAAAAGCCATTAGATGCTCCCAATCTATTACTCGAACCATAGAATATAGACCAATGGTTGAGTCTTGAGATTAGAAGCATCGCGATATATTCGCCAGTGACAACAGGATAGAGGGGGATAAGCAGCAGATCAGCAGGATAAACTGCTAATTTATAAAGATTAACGGTTTTATCAAGTAATAAACGATAAAATTTCGCGGGCTTCTTGGCGTTGCTGTTCGCCGCCTTCGACCAAAACATCCTGCAAAATGTCAGCAGCGCCTGTCGAATCCCGCAAATCCAAATACGCGCGAGCAATATCCAGCTTGAGGGCAGCGTCCGGGTTTTCATCTGAGGGAAGTACAATACTGGTCGTTGCAGGCGGCAAATCCGTCATGACGGGCAGCGGCGGTACCTCAACCGATGCCGTTGGCTCGGTGATCACGCGACTGGTTACGGCTGCAACGGGTGCTACTGCACGTTGGCGCTGCAACAGCCACAACAGTGGCAGAGTCAATAGCGTTAGCAAACCGAGTAAAATCCACGGCAAGTTACCCGAGCCTACCGCTTTGGTTTCTGCCACTGCTGCCGCCGCGCGAATTTGTTGCAGGTCATTCTGCAATACTTCGTTTTCGCGCTGAATTGCTGCCAGTTGTTCCTCTAACGTGGTATTAGTGGCTTTACTCGCAGACAAGGCTTTTTCTGCCTCCGCCAAGCGCTGTGGCAATGCGTCATCAACCGGGGATGGCGCGGACACTGGCTCAGTGGTAGGTTTGCCTGCTGCCGCCTCATTCACCATTTCCTGTAACGAGGCATTTTCCTCTTCTAAAATGGTAATGGTTTCTTCGAGTTCCGTGACCTGTACCGTTAGCGCTTGTACTTTTTCTTGGAGCGCGGGGTCAACACCTTCAGCAGGCTTGGGAACCGGCGGTTTAAGCTCAGGAATGTCAGCGGGCTCAGGGAGCTGAAGCGTTTTGCCCACAATCAAGCTATTAATATTTTCACTGCGAAAAGCTTGCGGGTTCCGTTTGAGGATTTCCCGCATAATCGCCTGACGGTTGTCATAACCGGGATATTTTTCAGCAACAATCTTGCCCAAAGTATTGCCGGACTGAACCTCCCAAGCACTATCTGCTGCTAGAGCCGTGCCAGACAAACACGTTCCTACCAATGACACAGAAATTAACGCCCGCAATAAACGGGAGCGCACCTGCTGGTGAAAATAGGTCAGTTTTTTCATGCTTAGTTAACCAATGTATCCATCAGGTCAATCATAAATTCGGTATCTTCCTGTTCCTGTATTTCCCAGCCTTGCAAACCCATGCTGGCTAAAACGCCTTGGCTCTTGGGGTCAGCACTCATGGCTGGCAAAATACGGCGCAATGACTCATGCTGCGCTTGCAAACGTGGGCCTGCCAACAACACATGGCGAATCACGTGTATTTCGCTGCGAATCAATTCACGCAACTGGCGGCGAATCATGCCAGAGAGCGCTTCAAACGCATCCCGCAGGAAAAATCCAACATCCGCTTGCTCCTGCAATAAGCGCTTAGCCACCAACACATAAGTATCCACCGTATGGGTTTGGATATTTTGCGCCGATAAATCCGCAGGCTCTAACATAATCATCGCGATCAGGTTCACATCCGGGTCATCGGTTGCCGCAATCCGAATACCCGGCAACAAATCTTCGATACATTGCACGGGTGAGTCGACCGCCACCGCAATAATCGCCTCATCCGATTTGTGCAACGGCGTTGCAATGGCAGTGAAACCCTTTTCGCGCACCAACATTGCCGCATCGAAAGGGTTGGCATAAATCAGGTCGATCCCATCTTGCTGAATCACTGCCCGCTGACTGGCAAAATCATCAAACAAACTCACGTGAATGGGCACATCCAACTGGCGTTGCAACCACGTGTTAAAAATGTACCAACCTGCAATCTGTGCGGGTGGAAAATCGGGGCTGACACTCATTACATAAGGCTTCATTTCAGACCTCCGCTTGCTTTAACTGCGCGTAATACGCAATGCAGGCATCGACTTGGGTGCGCGAAGGTTTGCGTCTTACCGAGGTACAACTGATCGCATTTCCTGCCCGCATATTGAGAATTATCGTGGCATACACCCAGTAATAACACCCGTTTTTACACAAATTCTTAATGTAACCGTGCCATTTTTCGCCCCGTGCCACCGTTTCCCACGCATCCTTGAAAATGGCTTTCGGCATATCGGGATGCCGCAAAATGTATTGTGGCTGCCCAAGCAATTCGGTTTCAGAATAACCAGACATTTCCACAAATGCCTGATTACAATGGGTGATAATGCCACGCAAATCCGTGCGCGACACAATTAACTTACCTTCTGGAAAAGGTGTTTCTTCGTCCCTCACCAGTACACGCCGCGAAGTACCGTCGTAATAATGTAACTGATGCGCCGTGTAAGGCGCTTCCACGTCCTTGTTTGTCATATCTTCCATCACATCACTCCGTGTTGGCTTCCCGCAATCTAAAACGGCGTAGCAATAAACCGTCAGGCATGGGTTGAGACAACTTTATTGTTATGATATTCAGCTTAGCGATTAGATAATTTTGCCGATATTCTCGGCAGCACGCTTCACGTCCAAGAAAATCAGACCAAGACGTGCATTCGGTTTCGCCAATACTGTCACCACCGCTTCATTGCCTGCGTGTGTCATCAAAATATAGCCTCTAGCGCCTTTAATCAGCACTTGTTCCAGCGCACCACGCGCCAATTCTTCTGCCGTGCGATCGCCCAAAGACAACATCGCAGCACTCATTGCGCCCACGCGGTCTTCGTCCATACCACCGGGTAACATCGAGGCCATCATCAAACCATCCGTAGACAAAACCGCAGAGGCTTCGATATCCGCAGACGAACCGTTTAGGTCACTAAGAATAGAATTCAGCATTTCAGAGCGCATGTCGCGTTTTCTCCTTGATTATCAATAGTTAATTCAATTTATACAGGTATTTCAGTATTGCCGTAACGCATTTCCAGCGCCCACACCAAGCGTTTGAAGTCTGGCTGGTTAAATTGGGGAATGCCGCCAATAATCAGGGTAAAACGGTTTTGACCAATGTAGAGCGGCCAAAAACCGACTTCACTGTTACCACTGGCATCCACCAGACCCCACGCCCGTTGACGATAGCCCAAATTGCCATGCAACAATTCTTTATGGCGAGAATACACTGCCGTCAAGTTGGCACTTAAGGCGGCAAGCTCTTCAGCTGCTTCGTGGGTAAAACCGGCACTGCCCAAATACAGCCCCCGGCTTTCCGCCAAAATCGCCTTGCCCTCATCAGACAGGGTACGCAATAATTTAGGCAGTAAACGCTCCAGCGT
The DNA here is from genome assembly GCA_022828425.1 of Candidatus Thiothrix sulfatifontis. Taxonomy (NCBI): domain Bacteria; kingdom Pseudomonadati; phylum Pseudomonadota; class Gammaproteobacteria; order Thiotrichales; family Thiotrichaceae; genus Thiothrix; species Candidatus Thiothrix sulfatifontis. The sequence continues at coordinate 614,788 of CP094685.1, read as the reverse complement.
TTCTTCCGGTGCAGACTCATCTTGCTCTTGCCCCAGAATCATCCCGGCTTCTTGCATCCAGTGGACGAATTCCAATGCACGCTTTTTCTTGTAGCCGCTAAGCTCACAGGCAATATCAACCGTAAACAGTGGAGTAACAGCTTCCTGAAACAAGCGGTGTAAAAATACCCGCCCCGGTTCTGCGGCATTGTCTTGTACCGCATAATAAGTACCTGCCGGGGTCACGCCCAGATGCAAGTTTTCGGTGAGTATGTATTCGCTCATCAGTTGCTTACTCCGGGATCCAGTGAGAATAACAACGCCTGAATCAGCATGGTGACATCTTTATGACTGCGTGCGTCGACCTCGAACACCGGCGCTTGCAGTGACAACGATTCCAGATAATGCCGGTATTCGATCAAGCCTGGTTTGCGGTGCAAATCCATGCGTGTCACTCCCACCACCATTTGCTGCTTTTCAATGAAGTCGCGGAAAGCGTTCGTGTAGAAGCGGATGTCTTGAAACGGATCCTTGCGGGTATTGTCCAGTAGCAAAATCAAGCCGATTCCACCTTTAGTCAAAATATCCCACATAAAATCAAAGCGTTCCTGACCGGGCGTACCGTATAGGTGCACCCGCTCGTTTTCACCCAAGCGGATCAAACCATAATCCATCGCCACCGTGGTTTGCGGCTTGCGGCTTTTGGTCATGTCCGAAGCGTATTCATCGGTCGAAATGGGTTTTATATCACTGATGGCGGCGATGGCAGTGGTTTTACCAGCACCGACCGGGCCTGTGAAAATAATTTTGCGGTTAATCATGCTACTCATAAAGCTATTTCGTCCCCCCTCCCAACAAACGCTTCAACAAGCGCGAGAAGAAGCCACGATTTTCCTGCTGCGGCTTCTCTTTTTCCCGACTTTTGAGTTTGTTCTGATCCATTTCAAACAAGTTAAGTGCATTAGCTGCGGTGTGGAATGCAAATACATAGCGTTGCGGAATGACCAAAGCCTTGGCAATATCCAGCGCGTTTGCCGGGCGTTGATTCCACAAAGCAGCGATACGCATAATGTGGGGGAATTGCTCAAGACGTGTCAGGTTTGGCCAGTATTTCAGCGAAATCTTTTGCTCAATCTCAACACCACGCCCTAAACGACCGCGTGCAGTCAATAAACTGCTGACCCACGCAAAGGCCTCCAGATCCAACAGCATCTCAGCATTGTGCGCTGCATGCTGTTCTAATCTTTCAAGTTCCGCACCGTTGGGTATATGTAGCGCAATTTGCCCCGTTTGTACGGGATTATTGCACAGGATGCGAAATTCTTCTGATCGGGTGTCCAATGTGCAGTGCGCCAGCCCTTGCTGCGGCATCAGTAAAGCGTAATTTTGCGCTGATAATTTAAGATACACGGTTTGTTGTGAATCTCTTGCGACCCGTATGGCTTCTAAAATTGTGCTGAGCACGTAATTTTCCGGGGTAAATAACGCTATATCAGCCATGGACGCCACGTCGTCTTGTTCACCACACAATGCTTTCCAACGATTCTCTGCCTCTTCCTGAGACAATGAATCATCGACAGGGCGATCGATTTCCTCCAAAGGAATATCCACTTCCGCCGGATCAAACACGCTGGCGGGAATGTCCGCTTCAGGCAGGGGTGTAGCGGGGGGAGCCTGCTCCTCGGTTTCGTCTTCATCGGGCAGATTGATGACCAGCGAGCGCAATTTTTTATCAGCACGTTGCGCGGATGCTGCCACCCCAAACGGTTGCGGCAGGTCACGAAAATGGGCTTGCGCGTGCTGTACCAAGGGTTTCTCAGCAGCAATTTCTGCACTTGAATCCGCCAAGGGGCGTTGCACTTTGTGAGACTTCGATTCCAACGTCACCAGTAACTCGTGTACCCTGTCAGCGGCATCAGTCAAAGCACGTGAGGTCAAGGGTTTAGGAATCCAGATGCAGTTCGGTAATTCAGCGGGATGCACCGACAAAATAATGCCCGGTTTGTGTGCAGCCGTCCGCTGTTGCCAATCTTCCTTCGCATCAGGGTGATCATGATCCAGAATAAAGGCATCAGCCTCGGCTTCTGGCACCACCCGAAATAAATTGCGCCCAGCACCTGAGAAAAAAAACTCAAGTATTGCTCGGTTGTGCGGGCTAATCGCCAGCAACGCAACTTTCAAGGGGCCTGTTTTAGAATGTTTCAGCATAAATCCAGCCTGCTTATCGTTATTTTTTTACCATTGTTCGGATTCCTGCTGCTTCTCCAGCCACAGGGCAGAAATTTCGCGCCCCGCTGCCTGCATCCGCTCGACCATGGTATTCAGCCCATCCTTGCTGCGCGTGTACTGATAAATGTTCACAAGCTCCTGCTCCATTGCTACCTCGGTGTTGCCTGCGAGAACTTCGGCTTCCAATAACTCGCGGGCAGTATCAATCTGACCGTATTCCAAACAAGCGAAAACTTCTTCCATCACATTGGAATATTGAGCCGCTTCTTGAGCACGCTCAAGCATTAGCAATTTGACCCCGGAGGTTTCTTGCCCAGTGGATAAAACCGATCCCTCGCGCCATTGCTGGTAATCGTCAAGCGCTGCCGGTGCTGCCAGCCATTGCTGGAAAAACATCTCATCTTGGCGATTCAAGTCGTCTTTCACCAAATTAAACAAGCGTTCGCGTAGCAACGAACCTGCACCGTCCAAGGCCAGAAATAAATCCTGAAGACTACCTGCTAAATAATTACGCAATGACTCGTGCTGTGTCAACAAAATGCGCTGGGTGTGTGCACGTAAATCCTGTGGGTAGCGGCAAATGTGGTGAGAAAGAAAACGCCACACGCCCAAAACGTCATGGTGCTGATGCAGCCGGAGCTGTCGCTCAGACGCAAGACTAAAAGCCAAGGGCAATTCCGGCGGGGGCTGGGTTTTCCCGCTGCGTAGCAATTTTCCTAACATAATTTCAGGTTCACACCAAACACTCAATCATGATTTATAGTATATTCTATCAGAATAGAAGAAGACATTTTAATCATAGTCTATAAACAACGGGGAAAAATGTTTTTCTGATGAAAGGTGAGGCTCTCTAGTGGCACGATGCTGCTACAATAGGGCAGTCTGGTGATTTAAGGCAAGAGGACGCCGATGTTTTACCTAACAATACAAATTGCTTTGTTGTTGGCACTAGCGGTGGTAAGCGGCTTGGCCATTGGCTGGTGGGCTGGTAATAAAACGGCACAATCACACACATTGGCTCCAGAAACGGTCGATGACCCTTTTGATGCGCGGTTTCGCTTGGAACAATGCCATCGTGAGAATGCGACCTTGCGCCGCGATTTGAAAGAAGCCGAGGAACGTGCTGAAAAACTAACAGCACGTTTAGAAAACAGCACGCAACCGGATGATGACGTGCTGGAGCGCTTGGAAACTTATGAAATTCGCGTGCAAGCGTTGTTAGAAGATTTGCAGATGCGCGACGATACCATTGCGGTATTGGAAAATGAGCTGGAACAAATGCGGGCACATGGCAATAACACATGATGTTTCGTCAGACACCTGCTAGTATCCTTGACTTGATTACTTTGTTTTTACGAACTCAATAAATAAGACAAATACATGACAACCAGAAACACCTCTTCAGCTTCGTTGCTTGAAAAAGACCTGGAAATTATTGGCAATATCACTTTTCAGAACAATTTATACGTTCACGGAAAAGTGAATGGCAATATTGTTGCCCCCATGGACTCGCGTGCTGCTTTGTATATTCAGGGAGATAGCGAAGTGAGGGGGGAAATACGTGCACCACTCATTATTGTTTCGGGCGCTATATCAGGTGATATATTTGCATCCCGGCGCATCTCATTAAAATCCACTGCTAAGATTAATGGTAATATTCATTACGTTGAAATTCAAATGGATGAGGGCGCCGAAGTGAACGGTGTGCTCGCCAGCATGAACAGTATTTCTGATGACCAATAAGACTGGCTTGCTGCTTTATTAAAAATCTATACATAAATTTTAAAACAGTGCTACGCTTAGCATCGTAGGAACACCTATGAAAGATAAGCAAGGATTGCTCATATAGAACAGTGGTTTTCAAGGAAACAAGAAGGCCACAAGTGTTAGGCGCGTATTCGATGCGACCATCACTTAACTATTTTTTAAAGTCAACTTTTGTGGAGATAAAACAATGACTCAATACCGTGTACTGATCGCTGCGCTGCTGGCTGCTTTCGCTCTGACTGCTTGTGGCGAAAAAGCTGCTGAAGCACCTAAAGCTGATGCACCTGCTATGCAAACTGCTCCTGCTGCTGAGCAAGCTGCACCAGTCGCACCTGCTGCTGATCCGGCTGCACCTGCTGCACCAAAGTGATCACTGGCCGTTAGGCTGTTGACTACAGAACAGGGTGGATTTTTCCACCCTGTTTTATTTTGTGGGTATCCTATCGTCTGGCATAATCGGTTTCTGTTTTCCAGAAAAGCCATTACCCATGAGTTACTACCAATACCACGTCTTTTTTTGCACCAATCAACGTGCTGATGGCGAATCCTGTTGTGCGCAATTTGACGCCCAAGCCATGCGCGATTACGCCAAGCAACGCACCAAAGACCTCGGCTTGCACAAAGACGGCAAGTCACGCATCAATTCTGCGGGCTGCTTGAATCGCTGTGCTGAAGGGCCAGTGATCGTCGTTTACCCTGAAGCCATCTGGTACACCTATGTCGATAAAGACGACATTGATGAGATCGTCGAAAGCCATTTGCAGCAAGGCAAACCCGTCGAACGTTTAATGCTTGACCCAGTATGATGGATAAATGGCGGCATTATGCCCGTTTGGTACGCCTTGACCGCCCGATTGGTATTTATTTATTGCTGTGGCCTACTTTGTGGGGGCTGTGGATAGCGGCGGAAGGCGTACCCGATTTATTGGTGTTGCTGGTGTTTGTTGCTGGCGTGGTGCTGATGCGTTCTGCCGGTTGCGCGATTAACGATTATGCTGACCGTGAAGTTGACCCACACGTTGCTCGCACCAAAACGCGCCCGTTGGCGGCAGGGCACATCACCTCGCGTGAAGCCTTGGGTGTATTTGCAGTATTAGGCTTAAGCGCTTTTGCGTTGGTGCTATTGTTGAACGGCTTGACCATTGCGCTATCGGTGGCGGCGGTATTATTGGCGGCGACTTACCCGTTTATGAAGCGCTTCCACCATTTGCCGCAAGTGCATTTGGGAGCAGCGTTTGCGTGGGCAATTCCGATGGCGTTTACGGCGGTAACAAACACGTTGCCACCGTTGGTGGCGTGGTTGCTGTTTCTGGCTGCGGTGCTGTGGACAACGGCCTATGACACCATGTACGCGATGTGTGACCGCGAGGATGATGTAAAAATCGGGGTAAAGTCCAGCGCGATTTTGTTCGGGCAACACGACCGCTTGATCATCGGTATTTTGCAGATTCTTACGTTGGCGTTGCTGGTTGCTGTGGGTATTCTGAGCGAACGCGGGGCGTGGTATTGGCTGGGATTAGTGGTGGCGGCGTTACTGTCGGTCTACCAACAATGGTTGATTCGTGAACGTGAACCGCAATCCAGTTTACAAGCTTTCCTCAATAATCATTGGCTGGGCATGGCGGTATTTGCCGGAATTGCAGCCGATTATGCTTTCTGAAGCAGATTCCGCTACAATCGCCTGCTTTATGACACTTTTGAGCTTGCATTATGTCCAGACAATCCAGTTTTACCCGTGAAGAACTTCTACAATGTGGCCGTGGCGAGATGTTCGGCCCCGGTAACGCGCAATTACCTGTCCCCAATATGCTGATGATGGATCGCATTGCCGAAATCAGTGCGGATGGCGGCACGGCAGGCAAAGGCCATATTGTGGCAGAACTGGATATTACCCCCGACTTATGGTTTTTTGATTGCCATTTCCCCGGCGACCCGGTGATGCCCGGCTGTTTGGGCTTGGATGCGATGTGGCAAATCATCGGTTTTTACCTCGCGTGGCTCGGCAACCCCGGTCATGGACGCGCCTTAGGTGTGGGTGAAGTCAAATTCTTTGGTCAAGTATTGCCAAAAGCCAAGCAAGTGACTTACAAAATCGAATTAACCCGCGTCATTACCCGCAAACTGGTAATGGGCATCGGCAACGGCACCATGGAAGTCGACGGGCGCGAAATTTACAGCGCGAAAGACTTACGGGTTGGGTTGTTCACCTCAACCGACAATTTCTAATGCAATAACTGCGAGCGAATCGGTAAACCGTGATTGAAGTTTGGATTCAATCACGCTATCATACTTCGCTTTTCGTACATACCCGAATAACTTAAGGATTTCAACATGAAGCCCGGCATTCACCCTAACTACAGAGAAGTCGTCTTTCAAGACATGACTAGCGGCTTCGCGTTTTTGACCCGTTCCACGGTCAACACCAGAGAAAATATTACCTGGGAAGATGGCAAAGAATACCCACTGGTCAAAGTGGAAATTTCTAGCCAATCTCACCCATTCTACACCGGCAAGCAAGCGGTTAGCACCACGGCTGGTCGTGTAGACAAGTTCAAGAGCCGTTATGCACGTGGCGCTAAGTAAGCCCTAGCAGACTGTTCCAGAATCATGCATCATTGAAAGGCGTTCATCAGAGCGCCTTTTTTGTGTTTGATGGAGAACGATAACATGCGGCTAACGACTCTTATTTCCAGCATCCTGGTCAGTGGCACAATCTTACTTGCCGGGTGTTCGGTCAGCCCGGTCACGGGTGAAAAGCAACTGGCCTTGATGTCCGAAGCAGAAGAAATTCAAACCGGGCAACAAGCCCACCGTGAAATTTTGGCGAAAAGCCCACCGTATCAAGATGCTGGCGTACAAGCTTACGTCAGCCGCATTGGGCAACTGATGGCGTCACAAAGCCATCGCAATAACTTGCGTTTTACCTTCACGGTATTGGATGACCCCGCTGTCAATGCGTTTGCTTTACCCGGTGGCTACGTTTACATCACCACGGGGTTGATGATGTATTTGAATTCCGAAGCCGAGCTTGCCGGGGTATTGGGGCATGAAATTGGTCACGTTGCCGATCGTCACAATGTCCAACAAGCTTCTTGGAATGCCGTGGGCGGTCTTGCCGCCAGCGTAATCGGTGAAAAATTCGGCAACAAAGAGCTGATTAACACCCTCGGTGAGTTTGGCTTGAGCAGTTACAGCCGCACCCAAGAACTCGAAGCCGATGGTTTGGGTGCGGAATACTTGGCTCGCGCCGGGTACGACCCTGCGAATATGGCGAATGTAATTGCGACCCTGCAAGCTTACGACCAATTCAAAGGTGGCAGTTCTGACCCTTATCGCGATTTGTTTGCCACGCACCCCAACAACGACGTGCGCTTGCAACAATTGATCGGGCAGGCACGACGCTACGGCAGTGGCACCCGCGATAATGGGCGTGATACGTATTTGCGCCAGATCGACGGCTTGCGCCTGCCGCTAGGCAATGGGCAAACCGTCCAAGTGCGTCTGATGACGGCGCGTCCCGGCGATAACTTCGACAACTTGGCGGTATCCAGTCGTTTGAGCAATAACGCGGCGATGCACTTGCGGGTAATGAACGGGTTATTCCCAAATGGTGAACCCGTCCCCGGTCAGTTACTCAAAACCATTCAGTGAGCGCCTTACAAACCGTTGTAGGGGGTTAAGGCTGGCGGCGTCTGCGGGTTTATCTGCGGACGCTGCGTTGGGGTCAAGCTCAGTTTCTCGCCATCAGCGCGGATGCAATAACGCAAGCCCATGCGATAGCAGCGCTGCGCATTCGCTGGCTCTTTCATGGTTTCCAGCAATTCCGCCAATTCCAAATAGCCTTCGGTGTTCGGCGCTTGATTGAGGCTGGCTTCGTAATAACTTTTCGCCATGCCCCACAGTTTTTGCTGGTTATACAACCGCGCCAGCAACAACAGCAATGCCGGATTATTCGCGGGTTGGCTAAGCTGCCATTTTTCCGCTTGCTGGATGGTATTGCCGAGGCTGTGGTGTTGAATCCGCCCGTATAAATCCGCCAAGTCATCGTCCCAACGCTTATTGAGAATGTTGTTGACGAAGCTGTTACACGCCAAATCGTCCCCGGCAGTGTGCAGCGCTTTGGCATACAACACCATCGCCTCGTGGTTGTCACGAATCAAAGGCGGTAGCTTTTTCCACATGGCTTGGAGCTTATCGGTCTGTCCCGCTTTAGCATAATGCTGGAACATGGCTTTCAGGGTCGCGCCTTGTACCTTGCCCATGTCGTCGTTTTTAAGAAGATTTTGCTTGGCTAAGTCCGGCAATAATCCCAGCAGCGCGTCCCAATTTTCTTGGCGATACAACACTTTCGCCAACAATTTCAAGACGTAAGGATGCTTGGGGGACAGTTCGCGCAAACGCACCAAGGTAGCGTGGGCTTGTTCCAATTGCCCGCTGCCGAATTGCATTTCAGCTTGTGACACCCCGACCGCAACATTGGCTTTGCTGTCGCTTTCAATCGCTTGCTTGAGCAATTCGTCACGGCGTTCATACGCTTCACGCATATGTGCCGCGCGTGCCGCCGCGAGGTAGTTCAGCAGCGGCGTATCGCTATAAGGTGCATGATCCACCAACAGCTTTTCGGCTTTATCCCAATGGCCTTCGGTCAATTGGATCAAGCCTTGCGTCAACGCACGGTTGGCTTTGCTGCCCAGTCGCGCGGCACGAAAACGGCTAAAACTGCGGCGCATCCCAAAGCCGTGCCGCAACAACGTGACCAGCAAATAAAATCCCACACACGCCAGCAACACCAATGCAGCAAGCGTGGCAGTCTTCATTTCCAGACTCCACACGCCCCACGTAATGGTGGCAATACCGGGGTGTGCCAACACCAACTGCCCCAGCCAGGTCAGCAGTGCAAGCAGAATCAGCAACACGATTAGGTAAAACATCATTCGCGTTTGCCTCCTTCTGCGTTAGTCTTGCCTGAATTTTTTGCTGGTTTTTTGCCAGTACTGGTTTTGGCTGCGTCAGCATCCTCCGCTGCGGGTTCAGCGGTCTCGGCGGGCTTAAGCGCCTCCGTTTTACTGTCAGCAGCGGATTGTTCTTGCAGCACTCTAGCCGTTTCCGCCTGACGCGCACTGTCCAACTGCTTGAGGCTGGCCGAAATATCAGGGATAAGCGGCTGCAACTCCAATTTGCCGATGTCGTCCAGTTCCGCCAATAACGGCTTGGCCTGATCGGGCGGGTAATAGCCATTCAAGGTTTCCCGAATCAGAGTCAATTGCGCCTTGAACCCGGCAGCGTCGCCTTGAAGTACCAATAAGCGCAAATTTTCCAACCGCAATTGCAACAGTTGGAACAAATGCAAACGGGCGTCGGCGTCCAACTGCATTTGCAGAGGCTTGTCGTGTTGGCGGATAACCACGGCGTCATTCAATGTTTCTAAGAATTTACGCTTGTAATCTGCCCATAACGAATTACCTGCCACCACCGATTCAGCATCCGCTGCTGCAAGCGCGGATTCTTCCGTCACCGGGGTCGCAGTCAGTGCGGGTAGCGGCTTCAAACCTAGCGTCATGGCGTTGATGCGTTGCGATACGCCCACAATGTCGGGTATCGGCACGGCCTCTAAACTCGACATATCCCGCGCAATTTGTTGGCGCACCGGCAAATAATTCACCGAGCCGACCTTTGCCAACAACACATCGGCCTCTTTCAGCGCGGTGATGGCGGTGCGTACATCATGCGCCAGATGCAATTGCCGGGAAGCCAGTTTTAACAGGAACTCCACTTCAGCAATCTGCCATTCAGCAGCACTGGCCGGGGTCGCGCTTTGCTGCATTTTCGCTTGCAAAAAGGTCACTTGCTCGACTTGTGAGGCGACTGTATCGGCAAATTGGCGGGTTTGGTTTTGCAACCTGGCCATTTCTTGTAAGGCTTGCTCATTATTACTAAGCGATTTAGCGGTTTTGGCTTCTAAATCCGCGCGCAAGGTATTCAACGCATCACTGGTCGGCACCGTATTGAGCTGTTCACGCAAGTTGGCAATTTCAGCGGCATCTTCGCGCACTTTATCGTTCATGCGCTGCCAATGCTTGTAGCCTGCGGCAATGCCGATAACCGTGAACGAGAGCGCCAAAATGGACATAAAAGCAGCAAAACGGGCGCTGGCTGATCTTGAGGCGGCAGCGCTGTTTTCAACCACTGTAGCCGACCCCATCGGCTCAACCGCATCCACTGTTGAGTGCAAAGTATCGTTATCGGCTGCGTGTGTCGCTGGTTTATCAATCATGCTTGGAATTCCTGTGCCCAATGAATCAGCGCCTGTAACATCGCCTCATCACCGGGGTTGTCTGCAATGCGAATGGCTCCAGTGAATCCAGCGCTGCGTGCCGTGGCTAACATGCGCTGGCTACCGACCAACAAGGGAACCGTTTTTATCCAGTCGAGATTTTCCAGCAAGGTAAGCAAATTCAACACTCCCTCGCTGCTGGTGATAGTGATTATATCAAGCTGACGCTGTTCATGAAGGTATTTCAGGTGATTAGCGTCGATTTGTGGGCAAACCCGTTGATACACATCCAAATAAGTGACCTGTGCACCGCGTTCCCGCAAGGTATCAGCGAGTAATTCCCGCCCACCTTGCCCGCGAAAGATTAGGATATGCCGACCGGCTAAATCCTGTGTTTGCGGCAATGCCAGAAAATCTTCGCTGGTAAAACCTTGTGCGGGAACCCAGTTTGCAGTGAAACCGTGCTGTTGCAACGCCTGCGCGGTTTGCTTGCCAATCGCACCCAGCGTCATCCGGTGTAGCAGTGCTTGCTGTGCCGGATGCAGCGCTGGCAAACCGTATTCCACGGCATTCGCGCTGATAAAGATGGCGGTGTCATGACACGATAACTGTGCCAACGTGAGCGGGATTGCCGCTTGATTATCCGGTGGGCGAATCTCAATCAATGGCAACGGCAACACTGTCGCGCCAGCTTGCTGCAACGCTTGCCGAAACCCGGCGGCTTGATGCGCAGGGCGAGTAACGGCAATGTGCAAGCCCTGCAATGCTTTAGGCATGAATGCCCAGCAACGCCAGCACTTTATCCCCACCTTGTGCCAGCAAATCTTCGGCAATCGCTACACCCAAAGCCTCCGGGTCAACGGTGCAACCGCGTTGTTCACAGGTGTACAGCGCCGAACCATCCGGGAAGCCAATCAACCCGCGCATCCGTAACGCGCCGTCTTGCAATTCCGCAAACCCTGCCACCGGCACTTGACAACCACCGTTGAGGCGCTGATTCATGGCACGTTCGGCACGCACACACACCGTGGTTTCTGCATGGCGCAAGGGAGCCAGCAGATTTTCCACCCGTGGGTCGTTGTGGCGGCATTCAATCCCCACCGCGCCCTGCCCAATTGCAGGCAAGCTTTGTTCGGTGGATAAAAAAGCGGTAATCCGTGCTTGGAATTCAAGCCGAATCAACCCCGCTGCCGCCAGAATAATCGCATCGTATTCGCCGTTATCCAGTTTCGCCAACCGCGTATTCACATTACCGCGCAAATCCTTGATCTGCAAATGCGGGTAACGGGCACGAATTTGAGTTTGACGACGCAAACTCGACGTTCCCACAATAGCGCCATGCGGCAAAGCATCTAAATTCTGGTAATGATTGGAAACAAACGCATCACGCGGGTCTTCACGCTGCAAAATCACCGGCAGGTGCAACCCTTCGGGAAATTCCATCGGCACGTCTTTCATGGAATGCACGGCAATATCCGCAATGCCTTCCAGCATCCCCAGCTCCAGTTCCTTGACGAACAAGCCTTTGCCACCGATTTTAGACAGCGGGCTGTCGAGAATTTTATCGCCACGCGTCACCATTCCCACCATTTCAATCTGGAGGTCAGGGTGAAGTGCTTGTAAACGGTGAGCGACGTGTTCGGCTTGCCACATGGCGAGCGGGCTGGTGCGGGTAGCGATACGAATAATCTCGGACATGATTCCTGCGCGTGTCTGATTGAATAAAGGAATAACAGCCTAGCACTTTACGGCAAAGCTGGGGCAACTTCCATCCTCAGGCAATATTTACGATTAAACTTTAGTCATAATCCTTGCTTTTTTCTCCATTCAGGCTACATTAAGCATACGACCAACGGAATGAAAAAATAACACGGAAGTTATACCCATTTCTTCCTCTTAACGTGGTTGTTCAAGGACGGGCGAGATGATCAGCCCCCATATGTTTCGCTTGTAACGTGCCGGATCTTTAGCCCGGATCCGGCACTTCCTTGATTACTTAACTTTTGGCTGCGCTAAGGTTTATACTAAACCCATGAGCACATCCCCTTACGAACAAACTGCCCGTACCTTATTACAGCAAGCCAGTGGGCGTGTCACGCCTGCCAGAATCGGCGTGTTGGGCATACTGCTCGCCGCCACTGCCGCGCTCACGCATCAAGAAATCGAACACCTCGCCCAACAACAAGGTTTCAGTTTTGACCGTGTAACCCTGTACCGTGCGCTCGATTGGCTAGTCGAACACCACATGGCGCACAAAATTGCCGGAGCCGACCGTACCTGGCGCTACAATGCGCAAATGGGGATTCCCCACCAACACGCCCACTTCCATTGCAAACGTTGCGAGCACGTATTTTGCTTAGAAAATTTGCAACCCGCATGGCTGTTCGCGCTGCCCCCCGGCTATCAATTGGAAGAAGTCGACTTGAATCTGCAAGGCTGCTGCCCCGATTGCGCGGTTAATCGCGCGTCATAACACCGAATGCAACATCTTCGCACTCAGTAAAATCAGCAATACAGCGAACACCTTTTTCAACGCCGCTACCGGCAAGGTATGTGCCAAATTTGCCCCCAAACGTGTCGTGAAAAAACTCATCGATGCAATTAACAACACCGCAGGCCAATACACAAAGCCGATGGTGTAAGCGGGCAACCCCGTTTGCCCCCAACCATTGACGAGATAACCCAGCGTCCCCGCAATCGCAATTGGCAAGCCAATCCCGGCAGAAGTCGCAATCGCCTTGCGCACGTCAACATTGCACCACATCAGGTAAGGCACCGACAACGAACCGCCCCCAATCGCGACCAGCGCTGACACGCCACCAATCACCAAGCCCGCGACGGATAAACCCGCCATGCCCGGCAATTCCCGATGCGGTTTCGGTTTGATATTCAGCCACATTTGTACCGCGACATACGCCATAAACGCCGCGAAAAACCATGCCAAGCTAAGTGTTGACAACACCGTTGCTAAAAATGTTGCGGCAAACGTTCCCAGCAAAATCCCCGGCGTAATACGTTGCACCACCGCCCATTGCACCGCTTGTTTGGCATGGTGCGCCCGCATACTCGCCAACGCCGTGGGCACAATTGCCGCCATCGAAGTTGCCAGCGCCACGTGTACCACATGCTCAGTGGGAAAGCCTTGCGCCACCAATAACGCCGTCAGCACCGGCACCATAATGCCGCCGCCGCCAATGCCCAGCAGCCCTGCCGCAAAGCCCACCACTAAACCCAGTGCCAGAAAAGAAACCAATAAATACCATTCCAAGCTATAATCTCCCACGTAAACTCATGCATCCGGCTGACCAAGATGATGTTAGCGCCATTTTAGGGTGTGAGTCGAACACAACCCCTTTATCCCATCATGCGAGGACGGTAAAGTGCGCAATCTACTGGTCATCATTGGCATAACCCTGCTGAGCGCCTGTGGCGGCGGCGGTTCGTCGAACACTCTCCCAGCGACTCCCACAGCACCGTCTACCACGGTTCCCGTTTCGCCCGCCCCTGAGCCGAGCACCCTGAGTGGAATGTTGGAAACCCACAACCAAGCGCGCGCAGCAGTGGCGGTGATGCCGCTTACTTGGTCAAGTCAAATGACCAAGTACGCCCAAGAATGGGCAACTTACCTTGCCAATAACAACAATTGTGAGATGAAACACCGCGCGGTGGCAGGCAATGCCCCTTTAAATGTCGGCGAAAACCTGTTCTGGGGCAGTGCGGTGCGCTGGAGCGACGGACGTACCGACGTTCAAGCCATCACCCCCAGCCAAGTTGCAACGGCGTGGGCAGATGAAAAAGCTGACTATGATTATACCACTAACAGTTGTGCCCCCGGCAAAGCCTGCGGGCATTACACCCAGATGGTCTGGAATGCGACCACCGAAGTGGGCTGCGGCATGGCAATTTGCCCCGACAAAGGCCAGATTTGGGTATGCAACTATAACCCACCGGGTAATTACGTCGGGATAAAACCGTATTAGAGCCACGCACCATTTCCCGCTACAATAGGTGTTTTTCAAGCATTAAGGTACGAACACCATGTCGCAAGTGGATATTGCCGCCGTCAAAACCTACCTGCTGGCCTTGCAGGATGATATTTGTGCGCAATTAGCAGCCGAAGATGGCAATGTCACGTTTACTGAAGATGCGTGGGAGCGTCCCGAAGGCGGGGGCGGGCGTACCCGCGTGATTAGCAATGGTGCCGTATTTGAGCAAGGCGGGGTGAATTTTTCGCATGTGTTTGGCAATAAATTGCCGCCATCAGCAACCGCGCAACGCCCGGAATTAGCAGGGCGCAGTTTTCAGGCATTAGGCGTTTCGCTGGTGATTCATCCCAATAATCCGTTGGTGCCGACTTCACACGCGAATGTGCGCTTTTTTATTGCCGAAAAAGCAGGCGAAGACCCGGTATGGTGGTTTGGCGGCGGTTTCGACCTCACCCCGTATTACGGGTTTGCAGACGATTGCATCAGTTGGCACCGTGCCGCCAAAGTAGCGTGCGACCCATTCGGGGAAGATGTTTACGCGAGTTACAAGCAATGGTGCGACGACTATTTCTTCCTCAAGCACCGCAACGAGCCGCGCGGTATCGGCGGCCTGTTTTTCGATGATTTGAATGCCTGGGGTTTCGAGAAAACGTTCGCTTTCACACGCAGTGTCGGTGACACTTACATCAATGCTTATCGCCCGATTGTTAGCAAACGCAAAGGCTTGCTGTTTAACGATACCCAGCGCGATTTTCAACTTTACCGCCGAGGGCGCTATGTCGAATTCAACCTCGTTTATGACCGAGGCACATTGTTCGGTTTGCAATCGGGCGGACGCACCGAGTCCATTCTCATGTCATTGCCGCCATTGGTGAAATGGCGCTACGCTTGGCAGCCAGAACCGGGCAGCGAAGAAGCCCGTTTATACACTGACTTTCTGCGTCCGCGTGATTGGTTAGCAGAAGCTTAGCGAATCACCAGTTTTTTTCACCGGGCACTGGCTTGTGACCAGACAATTTGTAAAATTTCCAAGCCAGATAGCCCATAAAACCAAAAATAAAAGCGATGGTTAAGACAGACATTAGAATGATGCCTTCAAAACTGGTGAAAAAACTTGACATGGCGTTTGTTCCTTTGCGGTGAATTTATGGAATCATCGTAAAGGTAGCCTTGCGGTGAAGCGTTGAGCAAAATCAAATTCAACAGTGCTGAAAAAGCGAATTCTTGCTAAAAATCAAGTTTATAGCAATTTCCGCTATTGCACTGCCAGCGCCCGCTCAATATTGATCAGGCCATGACCATAATCCCGGTCAAGACTCGGCTGCCCTAAATCGGTGGCGGTGTGTTTGAGCGATTCGGGGTCGAAATGTGGGTTCAGCGACTTCAATAAAGCTATCGCGCCGGTCACATGCGCGGTTGCCAACGAAGTACCGCTCGACACTTGAAAGGAACTGTGCGGTGCAGTTGTCAAAATCCCCACGCCAGGCGCAGACAAATCAATGTAATCGCCACGATTAGCGCGATTAAATACCTGCTCATTTTTATCAACAGCCGTTACCGCAATCACTCCCGGCAAAGCCGCAGGGTAAGCAGGCGGCGCCCCCGGCCCGCCATTGCCCGCCGACGCCACCACCACAATGCCTTGTTGAATCGCTGCCGCGACCAATTTGTCGACCAGCGGATCAGCCTTGCCTGCAAAACTGAGATTGAGCACTTGCACCCCTTCACGCATCGCCCGCTCCAAGGCACGCGCCACCAAACTGGAATTGCTGCGGCGCTCGTCAGGGTTGGCGGGGTTAGCACTGAACGCACTGATTGCAATCAATTTAGTATCGGGCGCAATCCCAATCCGCGCATTCTGGCTAATAATGACACCCGCTACTTCCGTGCCGTGCAAACGATTGCGTTCGTCGCCTCGCGGAATCAACTCAATGCGGTCAATCGGCGAGCGGAACGAATCGTGGTTAATGTCAATCGGGGTATCAATCATCCCGACCACCACGCCACGCCCAGTGGTGCGTTGGCGCATCGCGTCTGCGCCGGTTATGCCCAAGGGATACTCGCCACTTAGCGTGCCGCTAGTACCGGCGGAAACATAAAAATTGCTAGTGGTTGCCTCCACTTCGGTTTCATTGGCTTTAATCGACTTGACCAAATCGTAAGGGTCTTGCCCGTTGGTCGCTGCCGTAATCATGGTGGTGCCAATAGAATCCAAGTTGTCACTGCGTTTTGCGCGTAATTTGTATTTTTTCAGCACGGCATCCGCGACCTCAGCGGGTTTTTGCTGGTCATAAGCGAGTAACATTTCATCTTTTTCGTAGTCTACGCGCCGAAATACCGGCGTTTCCACACAAATACTGCTGCTGAGATTGCAAGCGGGCGAATCGCTGGCTTTGCCAATCACTTTGTATTCCACGGGGCTGCAAGCACTAAGCAAACCCAGAGCTGCGATGAGGGTAAAAAGGCGTAATACGGCTGGCATGGTGATTTCAGTATTCTTGTCCGATAAAAGCAATGACGGCGTTATCCTGCTGCATTTGCTGTAAAATAACACTCGCTTGCGGGTCGGACGAGAGTACATCCTTCATTTCAATTTTGAAATAGCCCGTCTCGGTCGGACCATCAAGGATGCGGGCATTCCAATGCGATAAAAACTCGCGAACTTGTTGTATCCGCGCCTCCCCATTGAAATCGACCAACAAGACCATGCCTTTAATCACCGGCACGGTCGCAGCAGGGTCATCGGCCACGGTAGCACTCACATAAATACCTTCTGGCTGACTGCTGCTGGCATTAGCAAACCACCCTAAGAAACCTGCCTGGATCAACAACAATAAAGCAAACACTGCGTTGGCGGGCGTTAAACCCTGCCAATTTGGTAATAGCCTGCGCATCCATTGCTTGGCTTCGCGCAGCCGATCACGCGGTGGCGGGCGTGGGTGCACCGCTGTTGGCGATGGTGCTGCATTGATCTGCTCGTCACGTTCAATGCGCTTCATTAACTTCTCTAAACGCTGTTGCGTGGTGTCAACGGCTGATAATTCCAACAGCGCGGTATTGGCGCGAATCATGTCCACTAACTTGAGTTCACTGCGGTATTCGTCGGCTAACTCAGGGTGGGTTTCCAGCATCCGTTCAACCAGTTTACGCTCGGTTTCGGTTAATTTGCCGGTGATATACCAAGGCAATAACAGCCGTGCTTCTTCAACTGGATCGCCATGTGGGTATAAGCTCATATCACAATAGTCTCAAATGCCGTTTAAAAGTCGACGCCGACGATACCGGCTTTTTCCAGTAACTGCGCCAAGCGCTTACGCGCATAAAACATGCGAGTTTTGACGGTGTTTTCCGAAATATCCAACACAATCGCCACCTCCTTAACCGACTTATCCTCAAAATAAGTCAGGCGAATCACTTCACGGTGTTCTTCCGTCAACTGATCCATTAAACGCAGCAATTGCTGTTTCATGTCATCCAATGCCAATTCCTCGTGAGGGCCGGCGGCTGGGTCAATCATGGCATCGAGTATCGACTCATCTTCCAACGTCACTTCCGAGGTTTTGCGTAACCACGACACCATCTTGTTGCGAGCAATCGAATATATCCACGTCGATACTTTTGATCTGCCTGCAAAATTTTCCGCTGACCGCCAAACATCAAACATGGCCTCATCCACTAAATCAGCCGCCTGAGCAATGTCGTCACGCAAAACGCGCGAACAATATTTAACCAATCTGGGCTGGTATCTCAGGTATAACTGACTGAATGCCTGTTGGTCTCCGCGACCGATGCATTCCATCAGGGTTTCATCGCTAAGCTTGCTTATCAGTTCAGTTTGTTGCTTGCTGCCTTGTGGGTGGCCTTCCATCACTGTGTCGCTCTCGTTACCGTTTTGGTTCTAATCGATTTGGCGTATATGCCAAAAAAATAAAAAATAATTTTTTTCAACTGCTGTTGAACCACTAGCGCAATGGTAGCGACTCATCAGCAACACTACACACTCAACTAGTAATATTCAAAGTTATAATACTCCCTCGCAAGTCTGGCGGGTCTTCGGATCCGCCTTTTTTTATTTACAATCCATCCATCAGCATATCATAATCAATTTATACACGATTTTTTCTTTCTAACCTTGGAAGCTAGGCATGTATCAAATTGGCACCACACTGACACAATTTATCCTCGAAGAACAACGCAAACACGCAGGCGCAACCGGCGAATTCAGCCTAGTACTGAATGACGTTACCCTTGCTTGCAAAAAAATTGCAGCACTCACCAGCAAAGGCGATCTCATCGGCGTGCTAGGTTCTGCTGGCTCTGAAAACGTTCAGGGCGAAGAGCAGAAAAAAATGGACATTATCACCAATGACGTGATGATCGAAGCCCTTTCCCACGGTCACGCAGCGGGATTAGCCTCTGAGGAAATGGATGAGGTTTACCATCTGCCTAACCATGTGCCGCGTGGTCATTACTTGGTGACATTCGACCCTTTGGATGGCTCTTCTAATATGGACGTGAATGTATCGGTTGGTACGATTTTCTCCATCATCAAAGCCCCCGAAGGCGTGGAAAACCCGACCGCTGCCGATTTCATGCAGCCGGGCACCAAGCAAGTCGCGGCAGGTTATTGCCTGTATGGGCCTTCTGCCATTATGGTGTTGACCACGGGCAACGGCGTGAACATGTTCACCCTGGATAAGGATTGCGGTGAATTCTTGCTGACCCGTGAAGACGTAAAAATCCCGGTTGACACCAAAGAATTCGCGATCAATATGTCGAACCAACGTTTCTGGGAACCGCCGATGCAACGTTACATCAGCGAATGCTTACAAGGCGTCGAAGGCCCGCGCGGTAAAGACTTCAATATGCGTTGGGTAGCGTCAATGGTTGCCGAAATTCACCGCATTTTAACGCGCGGCGGCATTTTCATTTATCCCATGGATAGCAAAATGAAAGCCAGCGGCAAAACCGGCAAATTGCGTTTGTTGTACGAAGCCAACCCGATGGGCTTCATCGTTGAGCAAGCGGGCGGCATGGCAACCACGGCTTACGAACGCATCATGGAACTGCAACCGACTGACCTGCACCAGCGCGTGCCTGTCGTCATGGGTTCACGCAATGAGGTGGAATTGGTGACGAGTTACCATAACGCCTAAAGATTCCCCCCATCCCAACCCTTCCCCCGCAAGGGGTGAAGGGCTCTTCTGTTTTATGCGTTACTTATTTTTTCGGCATACGACACGGTGTACGACTGGCCTTGTTTGAGCTTGTCGAAATTGCCGAACACGTCCTTCAGGTTGCGCTTCATGTATTCGCGCAAGCCATTAATCGTCACGATATACACGCGCCCGCCCGGTTTGAGGTGATGTTTCATGTCGTGCAGCAAAATGCTCATCATTTCCTTGCCCACTTTCGCGGGCAGGTTGGATGCAATCACATCAAACCGCGCCTCTTTGTCGAGGTGCTGGAAACCGTTGCTGAGCATGGCGCGCGCATTCGTCAATTTATTCACGCCCGCATTGCGATTCGCGTATTCCACTGCCATGAAATCCTTATCCACCATCAAGGTTTGACCTTGCGGGGCAAGTTTCGCCATCACCAAACCCACCGGCCCATAGCCGCAGCCAAGGTCGAAGCAATCATCGGTCGGGTTGATTTTCAAGTATTTCAGCAGCAAATCCGTGCCGTCATCAATTTCACGTGGTGAAAAAATCCCCCACGTTGATAGGAAAGTAAACGGCTGCCCGCACAGTTCGGTTTCAAAACGGATGTCGTCGCGCAGGCTTTTAGTGTAAGGAATATCAGCCATTAGAGGATCGCCGGTGCAAGATTTTTCGCATACAAAAAGGTGTAAACAAATGCCGCCAAACCTGCTAACCACAGCATTACCGCACTGATTTTCCCCAAGCCCGGTTTCAGTGCAATCACGCCCAATACCACGTACACAATCAAACCCACCGCTTTGATAATGACAAAATTATCCACGCCGTGTGCGGTAGTGACGAATGCCAGCCACAGGCCGGTTCCCAACAAAATCAGCATCGACAATGACGCACTCGCTAAAGCCGTTTTGCCGTTGACAGCGGGGTTATTGGTCAACATCCATACCCCTCGGATGAGGTAAATGGCCACGGAAAGCAGCGCGATAATCGCGTGTACTTTCAGTATCAAAGTGTTCATATCCATGTGGTACGTTCCTTATTGCAATTGTTGAAAGATGTGTCCCGCTTCTGCCAGTGCATCGTCAAGCTGCGGCGCTAGTGTGCAGTAATGCCCCATTTTACGACCGGGGCGGGCTTCGTGTTTGCCGTACAAGTGTAGCTTGGTATGGGCACTTTGCAGCAAGGCTACCCATTCCGGTTGGGTGTCGTGCCACAAATCGCCGAGCATATTGACCATGACCACGGGGGACAGCAGGTCGGTTGCGCCGAAGGGTAGTTCACAGACCATGCGCACTTGCTGCTCGAATTGCGAGGTGATGCACGCATCAAGGGTGTAATGCCCGCTGTTGTGAGTGCGCGGTGCCATTTCATTGATGAGCAATTCGCCCTGGCGGGTGACGAAGAATTCCACTGCCATCACGCCAATGAAATCCAGCTTGTCCGCCATGCGGGTGGCGGCGGCTTGCGCGGCGGCAGCGAGGGCGGCATCAATGCGGGCGGGTACAATGCTTTGGTGCAGGATGCCGTCGCGGTGTTCGTTTTCTGCTACAGGAAAACAGCGCACTTCGCCGCCGACACTGCGGGCGAGGATGACCGAAATCTCGCGTTCCAATTCCACGCGCTGTTCCAGCACACACGCCACACCGTGCAATTGGGCAAACGCGGCTTGCGCTTCGGCAACCGAATGCACCGTGACTTGCCCTTTGCCGTCGTAACCTAGGCGGGCGGTTTTGAGGATGGCGGGGAATTGGATGCTGTTGGGTGCTGCGGCAATATCCGCCGCTGTGTGAATCGCCGCAAACGGCACAGGCTGCAAGCCGCACGCTCGCACGAATTCCTTTTCCACAATGCGGTCTTGTGCCATTTTCACCGCTTGGGCGGACGGGCGTACTGGGCAGAACTGCGCAAGGAATTCCAGCGTTTGCGCGGGAATATTCTCGAATTCAGTGGTGATCACATCGCAACGTTTACCGAAAGCCGTAAGCGCGGCTTCGTCATCGTAAGCGGCAATAATGTGGTCGTCAGAGAGTTGCGCGGCAGGGCTGTGAAAATCCGGTTCGAGGATAAGCACGCGGTAGCCGAGGGTGCGAGCGGCGACGGTAAACAGGCGTCCGAGTTGCCCGCCGCCGAGCATTCCGATGGTTGATCCGGGGAGTAGTGTCATAAGGTGTCGAGTAAGCTGGGGTTACGAAATAACAGATAAGGATACAGGAAATTCATGGTTTCTCCACTCCCCACCACAGCGACAACGGCACGGCAAAGAGCCGTTCACCAAACGGCACGACTTCGCGCCCACTATACAGCACGATGCCGCGTTGAAACAGCGTGGGTTCGGTTTCTTGCAAATGCCGCAAACCTTTGAAATCTTTGCTATCTATGGTGGCGCTGGCTTTGACTTCGATGCCCGTGAGTTTGCCTGCCCGGTTTTCCAACACGAAATCGACCTCTATATCGCTGATGGTGCGGTAATGCCATAACGACAAACGCTGGGCAGAAAATGTCAGGTGTTTGAGTAATTCACTGAGGACGAAGGTTTCGACTAGCCCGCCGAGTACATTGGGTTCATGCTCGATGCGCTCCAATGAGGTGTGGGTAAGGTGCGCCAGCAAGCCGCTATCCGGCAAAAAGATTTTCGGGGCTTTTACCATGCGTTTGCCGAAATTGCGTTCCCACGCGGGGAGGCGATACACCAAAAACAGTGTTTCCAGTAAAGTGAAGTAACGCTTGAGGGTGGATTGTGCCAAGCCGCTGGTGCGGGCAAGTTCGGCAAAATTCAGCAGTTTGGCACTGCGCGTTGCCAGCAATTGCAGCAAGTGCGGGATTTCGCTGAGTTGCTCGACGCGGGCTAACTCACGCACATCACGGTACAAAATCGCTTGTAGGTAATTGTCGAACCATGCCGCTCGCCGCCGGATTTGCGTGCGCCCCACGGCTTCGGGGAAACCGCCCGCCAGCAAGCGTTCCAGCAGCACGGTGCGTTCACACGGGGCAATCGTCACGCTATCCAGTGCGCCATCGAACAGCCAATCTGCCCAGTTAAAGGTGGAGGAATGCGTGATTTCAGCGCTGGAGAGCGGTAATAACGACAGCACTTCCATGCGTCCTGCCAATGAATCCGCCAGCGTTGGCAATAACATGACATTCGCTGAACCCGTTAGCAGAAAGCGTCCCGCTTGACGGTCGCGATCAACCGCTGCTTTGATGGCAAGGAATAAAGCGGGGGCGCGTTGCACTTCATCCAATGCCACTTTACCTTGCAGACCTGCGATAAAACCGGCTGGATCACTCTGTGCCGCTGCTAACACGGCATGATCATCCAGCGTCAGGTAGCGGCGCTGCTGCGTTTTTGCCAGCGTTTGCGCCAAAGTGCTTTTGCCCGTTTGGCGTGCGCCATTGAGCAATACCACGGGGGTATCGGTGAGCGCTTCGTGCAGCAGTGGGGTGATGTGGCGTGTATACATAACCGTGAGTATAGCTCAGG
The DNA here is from genome assembly GCA_022828425.1 of Candidatus Thiothrix sulfatifontis. NCBI lineage: Bacteria > Pseudomonadati > Pseudomonadota > Gammaproteobacteria > Thiotrichales > Thiotrichaceae > Thiothrix > Candidatus Thiothrix sulfatifontis. Next base: position 591,910 of record CP094685.1, on the reverse strand, counting down.
AAAATCAGCCAGTGAATGGTTGATTTTCAGCGCATCAACGCAACCACCGCTGCATAATGGTTTGTAAATCCTTCATCTCGAACGGCTTCACCAGAAAATCATTCATCCCCGCTGCAAGACAGCGCTCGCGTTCCCCCGCCAAGGCGTGTGCTGTCAGCGCAATAATCGGCAATTCTGCCGATGACTTAAAGCAACGAATTCGCCGGGTTGTTTCGTAACCATCCATCCCCGGCATACTCACATCCATGAGCACCAGCGCGAACGTTTGCTGTTGCACCTGTGCAATTGCGTGTTGCCCGCTACCCACTACGGTGACTGTTAATGACAACGTATTCAGCAATTTGGGCAGAAAAAATTGATTCAGTTCATCATCATCCACCAGCAAAACGTGGGCAGGCACCTCAGGTTTGGGAGTATCCGACAGCAGCGATGTAGGGGCAGCGACTGCCAAGGGAAACGTCAGGGTAAACTGGAAACAACTGCCCTTACCCAGCGTACTTTCCAGCAACAAGTTTCCACCCATTTGTGCTACCAAGCGCTGGCTGATGGCCAAGCCCATGCCACTACCGCCGTAACGACGCGCCGTGCCACGCTCCGCTTGGGAAAACGGCTGAAACAACTTGGCTTGCTGTTCTGGAGTCAAGCCAATGCCGGTATCGGTCACGCTAAAGCGCAAACTGATCGAATGCGTATCTGCGGGCGGCGTGTTCACCGGCTGGATTGCCAAGCGCACACTGCCGCGATGGGTAAACTTAATGGCATTGCCGACTAGATTAAATAACACCTGCTTCAAACGGGTGGGGTCGCCTTGCAACTGCGTGGGGAAATCCAGTGACTGCGGCACGCTTAAGTGAAGCTGTTGCGCCCGTGCTGGTTCGGCAAACAAGGTGTGTAGCTCATCCAGGATCTTTGCAAGGTCAAACGGAATCTGTTCCAGCACTAGCTGGCGTTGTTCAATTTGGGATAAATCCAAGACATTGTTCAGCAACGCCAGCATGTGTTTGGCAGCAATTTCCAGTTTCTCCACATAACCTTGCTGAGGTGGGGTCAGCGCCGTCTGGCGCAACAACACCCCCGTCCCCACAACCGCATTCATGGGGGTACGCAATTCGTGGCTCATGGTGATCAAAAACTCACTTTTCGCCTGATTCGCGGCTTGGGCACTCGCCGTTTGTTCACGCAAAACCCGCGTCTGATCCGCTTGCGCCAACGACAATAACAAGGAAAACAACGCAATCCCCGTCAGCGCCAGCAAAATATCTTCCGATAAACGCGGCATAATCGCCAAATCCGCCAAAATCGTCGGCAATAAACCCAGCAGCAAAATGACAAACGCGCCGATCAATTTACCCGCTACCGGCTGTTTTACCCGGAATGCCTGCCAAAACACCAATACCACTAAGCACGTTGCCCCCAGTGCTACACCACTCATTAAGAAGGAACGGTAGGGCAACCAAGCACTATTCAGCGCAATGACCAAAGCCACCCAGAAGAAGCCCCGCAGCACCTTATCCAGCGTCTGTAACGGGTAAGTCGGCACGATATGCCGAAAAAAGGCGACAAATCCCACCACCGCCAAATGCCCGAAGACATTGTGAAACTGCGGATATTGCGACCAGCTTCCCGCGTATTGCTCAAAAATCCCCGTGTGGCGGTTCAATTCAAACAGCGTCGCTAAAATGAACAGGCTTAACCAAGCGTAACTGCTATCCCGCAGGCTGGTAAACAACAGCAAGTTGTACAGCCCCAACGCCAATAATCCCCCCGTGATAATGGCTTCCACCACGAGCACAGGCAGATTGATCCGAGCCTCTGCGTTTACCAAGCGGAAATCGACCGGCATAAAATCATTCACACGGGGCAAATAAACATACAACGCTTGCACGCCTTGCGCGGGTAAGGCGAGCTGATAAGTGTGATGGTGAAAATACGGCGTATGCGGCAACATTACTGGCGTATTGCCAGACGCTGAATCATTGGGGGTTAGGTAAAGCTGCGTCTGTGGAACCGCAATTCCCCAACACTGCACGTAACCTTGCCAAGCAGCACCCGTTTGATTATCAATCAGTATCCTGAGCCAATAAGGGTGGTCGCGCCGGTCTGCTAAGAATGCCATCTGCCCAGTGTTGCGAAATTGCGCTGCATACGTGGGCGCGATCACGTCATTCACGCCCAGTGTTCCGGTGGGGTCAGGTAAAAAATCCAGAGAATGGTCAATCACTAGCGGGGCATGGCGCAATACGTGAGAACGTTCTACCGCCCAGCCATTCACTGGCGCGAACAAGCACCCCAGACTCAGCAGCAACACGAGTCGAATGCTGACACCCCATCCCCCATGCCACATGGTTAAGGATTACGTCGGGGGTAACGCCATATTCATGGCACACTGGCGTTGTTCTTCACGGAATTGCGCCAACTTTTCCGCCAGCACTGGGTCGTTATTCGCCAGCATCGCTACCGCAAACAACGCCGCATTCGCCGCACCCGCTTCGCCAATCGCAAACGTGGCCACGGGGACACCTTTGGGCATTTGCACAATCGAATACAGCGAATCAATGCCGTTCAAGGCACGACTGGTGACGGGCACGCCTAAAATCGGCAAGGTGGTTTTTGCCGCTAACATGCCGGGCAAGTGCGCAGCCCCTCCAGCACCCGCGATAATGCATTTCAAACCGCGTGCGCGGGCGGTTTCCGCGTATTCAAACAGCAAATCGGGTGTGCGATGGGCGGAAACGACGCGGTATTCATGCGCAATACCGAATTTTTCCAGTTGTTCAACGGCTTTGGACATCACGTTCCAATCGCTGTTGCTACCCATGACAACCCCTACCACTACCGCCGAATTGGGTTGAGTCATGAAGCTCCCCTTATTTCTCTGCAAAATCTGATATTATAACGTGATGTACCTTTTACGCACTAACTAACCGCAAGCGAATGAATACAAACAGTCACCCAAGCAGCGTTCTTGAGACGCACATCACCTCCCTGCCGTTGATTGCACGGGGCAAAGTCCGCGATATTTACGCCGTCGATGACCAGCACATGCTGATCGTGACCACGGATCGTTTATCGGCATTCGATGTGATCATGCCGACGCCTATTCCACAGAAGGGCGTTATCCTCACCCAAGTGGCGAATTTCTGGTTTGGCTTGCTGCATGACGTGATCCCGAATCACTTGAGCGACAAAACATTGGATGATCTGCCGCTGACCGCCGATGAAAAAGCGCAATTGCAGGGGCGCAGCATTATTGTGAAACGCCTCAAGCCCTTGCCGGTGGAAGCGATTGTGCGCGGTTACTTGATCGGTTCGGGCTGGAAGGATTACCAGCAAACCGGCGCGGTGTGCGGTATCGAATTGCCCGCTGGTTTGCAAATGGCAGACCGTTTGCCTGAACCGATTTTCACGCCCTCCAGCAAAGCCGACGTGGGCGATCACGACATCAATATCAGCTTTGCCGACATGCAAACCCGCATTGGCGCAGACCTTGCTGAGCAAGTGCGCAGCGTGAGTTTGGAATTGTATCGCCAAGCGGCGGAATACGCGCTCAAACGCGGTATTATTATCGCTGACACCAAGTTCGAGTTCGGGTTGGATGCGGAGGGTAAGCTGGTGTTGATCGACGAAATCCTCACGCCGGATTCTTCGCGTTTCTGGCCTGCTGATCAGTACGAACCCGGCATTAGTCCGCCATCGTTTGACAAACAATTCGTGCGGGATTATTTAGAAACGCTGGATTGGGGCAAAGTCGCGCCGGGGCCGGAGTTGCCTGCGGAGATTATGGAAAAAACCGCAGCTAAGTACCACGAAGTTGCCGACTTACTCACGAAATAACCAAAAAATTAATAACACAGGAATAAGCCATGCGCGTATTGATCACAGGGGTTGCGGGATTCATCGGGATGCACCTCGCGTTGCAATTGCTGCAACGCGGTGATGAAGTTGTCGGTATCGACAATTTCAACGATTACTACGATGTGACCTTGAAAGAACGCCGTTTGCAACGGGTGATCGAGGCGGATGCGGCAGGCAAATTCAAGTTCATTCGCTTGGATTTAGCTGATCGTGCGGGGATGGCAAAGCTGTTTGCGGAAGAAGGTTTGGATGCGGTGGTGAACCTTGCGGCGCAAGCGGGGGTGCGTTATTCCATCGATAATCCGCTGGCTTACATTGACAGCAATCTGGTGGGGTTTGGGCATATTTTGGAAGGTTGCCGTCATAATGGCGTGAAGCATTTGGTGTATGCGTCGTCCAGTTCGGTGTACGGCGCGAATGAATCCATGCCGTTTTCGGTGCATGACAATGTGGATCACCCGCTGTCGCTCTACGCGGCTTCCAAGAAAGCCAATGAGTTGATGGCGCATACGTATTCGCATTTGTACAACTTGCCGACCACGGGTTTGCGCTTTTTCACGGTGTATGGCCCGTGGAGTCGCCCCGATATGGCGATGTTCAAATTCACCAAGGCGATTTTGGCAGGTAAGCCGATTGATGTGTTCAACTACGGCAAGCATCGCCGCGATTTCACCTACATCGACGACATTGTGGAAGGTGTGATTCGCACGTTGGATCATACCGCGACAGGCAACCCCGATTGGAGCGGGATGCAGCCAGACCCCGGCACAAGCAAATCCCCTTGGCGCGTTTACAATATCGGCAATCAGAATCCGGTGGAATTGATGGACTATATTCGTGCCATTGAAGAGGCATTGGGGATGAAGGCGGAGCTGAATTTGCTGCCATTACAACCGGGCGATGTGCCGGATACTTACGCGGATGTGGGTGCGCTGGTGCAAGATGTGGGCTATCGTCCCAGTATGTCGGTTGACGAAGGTACACGCCGCTTTGTGCAGTGGTACCGCGATTATTATCAGGTTTGAGGCATTAACTGCCATTAACGAATGAGGCTTTCCCATGCAAGGTACGCAACGTGCGCGTTTCGTTGAGCAACTGCTAAGCCGCGCCCCGGACTACGCCAGTTTTGTGCTGGTGATTCTGGCGGGCTTTTTGCTGGCACGCTTGGCGTGGATGCTATTTCCCACCGAGCCACCGCCACTGCTTACTGCCAGCGGTGCGGGCGTGGTCAATAGTGCCGCGTCAACACAACCAAATCTCGGCGATACTTTAGCGGGCTATCATTTGTTTGGCGTCTATCAAGCAGATACCAGCAAACCCGCGCCAAGTAATATTCAAAACACCCAATTGGCACTCAAACTTCAGGGGGTTTATGCCCCGCCAAATAACAGCGGTTATGCGGTAATCGAGGAAAATGCGCAGCAGAAAGCTTACGCAGCGGGCGAAACCATTGGAAGTTCTGGCGCAGTATTGGAGCAAATTTTAGCGGATCATGTGCTATTGCGGCGCAATGGGTTGCTGGAAAAACTGGCACTTCCCAAACCGGAACTCAGCGGTGGTGGCAATACCGCTGCGGGGTTGGTGGACAATGCCCCCATGGACATGCCCACTACCGACTTTACCCAGCCGCCACCGGACATTATGCCGCCGGAAGTGTTCATTCCCAGCGAAGGTGCAGTGCCACCGCCGCAAGCAGAAGAGCCTCCCCCCATGGAACCGGCAGCAGAACCCCAAGCTAATTTGGGGGAATTTCGTCAGTCGGTGATGAACAATAATACGCGCTTGTTAGAGGTTGCCAGCCCCCAGCCTTACGAACGTGATGGCAAATTTCTGGGGTTTCAATTAAGTCCGGGTAGCAATGTGGCAATGTTCAACCAATTGGGGCTGCAACCGGGCGACATTGTGACCGCCGTGAACGGCACCGTGCTGGAAAATCCGGGGATTGCGATGCGCGTGCTTCAAGAAGCAGCGACGGCTAACCAAGTGAACCTCAATATTACCCGCAATGGGCAAGAAGTCTCCTTGCCGATTAATTTCCAGTAACCCTCTATCCCCCCAACTTTTTGCCAATCCGTTTTCGCTGCGTTATGCTGCACTGCAATATCCTTAACGGTGAGAACGATTATGCAAACTCATATTCCTGACGGGCAGGGGATGCACCGCATTGTGATTGTCGGCGGCGGCGCGGGCGGGCTGGAGCTGGCGACTTTGCTGGGTGATAGCCTCGGTAAAAAGCAGCTTGCTCACATTACCCTGATCGACAAAAACCGCACGCACATCTGGAAGCCGATGCTGCACGAAATTGCCTCCGGTAGCATGGATTACAGCCTGCACGAAATCGACTACCTCGCTCAAGCGCACTGGCACCATTTCCGCTACCGCATCGGCGCCATGACTGGCATTGATCGCCAGCAACAACGGGTGCATGTTGCCTCCCACCAAGATGAAGATGGCAAACCCGTTACCCAAGAGCGCAGTTTCCCTTACGACACGTTGGTGATTGCGGTTGGCAGCCGTACCAACGACTTCAAAATTCCGGGCGTGGCGGAACACGCAATTCAATTGGATACCCCTGAACAGGCGCAACGTTTCCACCGTAAGCTGGTAAATGCTTGCATTCGCGCTCATGCCCAACCCGAACCCTTATTCCCGAATCAGTTGCAAGTCGCGATTATCGGCGCAGGCGCTACCGGCGTGGAACTCTCGGCTGAATTGTACCGCAGCATTCGCACCTTGGTGTCGTATGGCTTGGAACGCATCGAAGCCGATCAAGACGTTACCCTCACCCTGATCGAAGCCGCCCCGCGCATTTTGCCGGTATTGCCCGAACGCATTGCCAGTGAAGCGACCCGCATCTTGGAAAAGCTGGATGTGAAAATCCGCACCAATGCTCGCGTCTCCGGCGTAACCCCGTTTGGGGTGCAATTGGCAACGGGTGAGTTTTTGCCTGCCGAATTGGTGGTGTGGGCGGCGGGAATTCGCGCTCCAGCGTGTTTACAAGACCTAGATGGCTTGGAAAGCAATGGCATCAACCAATTGCTCGTCAAACCGACCTTGCAAACGACGCGCGACGATAATGTGTTTGCGTTCGGCGATTGTGCCGCTGCACCTTGGTTGGACGCAGCCGCCGAAACCATGATTCCACCTCGCGCCCAAGCCGCGCATCAGCAAGCGGTACACCTTGCTAAACAATTGCGGCAACGCATAAACGGCAAACCGCTGGCCGACTTCCACTACCAGGATTTCGGTTCATTGGTGTCATTGGGTGAAAACTGGGCGGTTGGCGGCTTAATGGGCAATCTTGCCAAGGGAACCTTGTTCGTGGAAGGCTATATTGCGCGTTTTATGTACAACATGCTCTACAAAAAGCACCAAGTGGGGTTACATGGCGTTTGGAAAGTCGCCCTGAATTCATTGTCAGCGCTGATTCACCGCAGTACCACGCCGCGCATTAAACTGCACTGAAATTAGCGCCAAAAAGTTAAAATGCCAACTGACAGTCAATCAAATTTGTGTAATAGTGGAAAACACATACACCACATATATTTGGAGGCATACATGCCGCAGCTCCACTGCTACGTCGCTGAAGAAGTCGCAATTCAGCTTCAACATAAAGCCGAACAGCTACACCTTTCCATCTCTAAGTATCTTGCGTTGCTGATTCAAAAAGACGTTGGTACACAATGGCCTGAAGGCTATTTTGACTTATTCGGCGCTTGGGAAGGCGACGCTTTGCAACGCCCAGAACAAGGCGAACACGAATTGCGCGAGATGTTGTTTTGATGTACTTGCTGGATACCAACACCTGCATTCAGTTCATGAATGGCACCTCGCAAGCAGTCAAACGCCACTTCCAGCAATGTTCACCCGGTGAAATTGCCGTATGCAGCGTTGTGAAAGCAGAATTGCTGTTTGGCGCACGCCATAGCCAGCGAGTCGAAGCCAATCTGCAAAAACTAACATTGTTTTTCGCACCGCTGGCAAGCCTGCCGTTTGATGATCGCTGTGCCGCAGAATATGCGCAAATTCGTGCTGACTTGACACGCCAAGGCAAACTGATCGGCCCGAATGACCTATTAATTGCAGCAATTGCCCGCACACATGATGCTGTGCTAGTAACGAATAACACCCATGAATTTGAGCGCGTTACAAACTTGCGGTTGACTGATTGGCAAGCTGCTATCTAGCTAAACTCAATCGGATCAATATCAATCGACCAGCGCACGCCCGAACGTCCCGGCAAACTGGCGGCGTGTTGCAGCAATTGGTGCAAAGCGTTGTGCAATGCGGCGCGTTGCTGACTGCCTAACAGCAATTGCGCCCGGTAACGGTTGGCGCGTTTTTCCAATGGTGCGGGAATTGGCCCCAAGCGCTGAATTCCCGCGCCATCCACCGCCAGCAAACGTTGACTAACGTGCTCCAAAAATTCCAAGGCTTTTTCCATGCTCACGGTGCTGCTGGCACGAATCAAGGCTTGGTAGCCGAAGGGCGGGAAATGCCAGCGTTTGCGATCTTCCAGCAATTGCCGTGCAAACGGGGTGTAGCCATGCCCGACCAGTTGGTGCAATAAAGGGTGATCTGGCTGGCTGGTTTGCAAAATTACCCGCCCCGGTTTGTCAGCACGCCCAGCACGCCCTGCGACTTGCACCAGCAATTGCCCCAAACGTTCCAGTGCGCGGTAATCGGTGCTGAGCAGCGATTGGTCAATGTCAATAATCACCACCAAGGTGAGATTGGGGAAATCGTGACCTTTTGCCAGCATTTGCGTGCCGACCAGAATCAGCGGGTCATTGCTGCGCACCGTGCTGAGTTTGTCTTCGAGCTGCCCTTTGCGGCTGGTGCTGTCGCGGTCAATGCGCACCACGAGGGCGTCGGGAAACGTGGTTTGCAGGGTGAGTTCCAGCCGTTCCGTGCCTTGGCCTTGGGTGGTGAGTTGGGGATTTTTGCACACTGGGCATTGCATTGGCGTGGTTTGTTCAGCGCCGCAATGGTGGCAAACCAAGCGGTTACGCCGTGCGTGCCAAGTCATTTTCACGCTGCAATGGTCGCAATTGGCGTGCCAGCCGCAGGAGGGGCAAAACAGGGTGGGTGCAAACCCGCGTCGATTCAGAAATACCATGATTTGTTCGCCCCGCGCTAAGGTCGCACGAATGGCTTGCAGGCTTTGCGGGGTTAAACCGGCTTGCAATTCAAACGGGCGCGTATCCTGAATTTGTAAATCGGGTTTGCGCGTCGTGCCGGGGCGACGTTCGAGGCGGGCGTAATGAAAGCGCGAGGTTTGGGCATTGTATAGCGCTTCCAATGACGGTGTGGCGGTTCCCATGACGATGGGAATATCCAGCATTTGCGCACGTTTAATCGCCAAATCACGGGCGTGATAGCGGAAGCCTTCCTGTTGCTTGAGGGAGGCATCGTGTTCTTCGTCAATCACGATCAGCGCGAGGTGGGGGGCAGGGGTGAAAATCGCCGAGCGCGTGCCGATAATGATTTGCGCCGCGCCGCTACGCGCTTGCAACCAAGCTTTGAGGCGTTCGCCATCACTTAAACCGGAATGCAAACACGCCATCGGGGTATCGCCAAAAAAATGGGCAAAACGTAACAGCAATTGTGGGGTCAAGCCGATTTCGGGAACGATGACCAGCACTTGTTTTCCCGCCGCAAACAGTGGCGCAATCAGGCGCAGGTAAATTTCGGTTTTGCCGCTGCCGGTAATGCCGTGTAATAAAATCGGGCGACGCGGGGTTTGTGCATTCCATTGCTGGATGTGGTGCAGGCATTGTTGTTGTTCATTCGTCAACTGTAAGCGTGCGGTGTTAGGTGAACTTGTTGCGTTAGGTGGCGGTGCTATCAACAGTTTTTGCAAACGGGCAGACAAGGGTTTCGGTTTGCGCAACGCGACCGGGAGAGCGGAAAAGATCACTTCGCCGACCGGGTGGTGATAATAACGTGCCGCCCATTGCAACAATTCCAGCAAGTGCGCGTCAGGCAGGGCGGTGTCATCCAGTATCGCCGCCACCGGCTTAACGGTAAAGGCGGCGTTGGCATCGTCAGCAGTGTCAGTTGCTGCTAAAGGCTCAGCACTGACGACCAAACCAACCGCTTGTTGCTTGCCAAACGGCACCAACACACGCGTGCCGACGGGCGGCGCAGCAGTAGCACTGTAGGCGTAACTCAGCAAGGTGCGCAGCGGGCGTGGCACTGCAATTTGGAGGATGTAGGCGGTTTGACTCATGGGCGCAAGTTTAGCGGAATTATGCAGAATGCGCGTTAGCGTTTGTGGCGCAGTCTGGTGCGAAGCTTGCGGAAGCCTTAACAACTGCTTGCTGCATAAGCGGAAATTGCGGTTATGCACAGAACCTGTGGATAACTCTGTGGAAGAACTGCGGACAGTTGCCGCTACGCCTTGTCAAATAAGCACTTATGCACTTTGAATAAAAATTAAACAATTTGATTTAATTAAGCCATTTCAACAACTTAAATTATTTTTTTACACCCGGTTGACAAGTCAAACGCAAATGTGAACGTAAGGTTATGATGTGGACAACTCTCCGAGCCGTCACGTGAAACTAAACACAGGCGAAACGCATCAAGCGTGGTTCAAAAATCCAGAAAATGCTAAAGTAATGTTTCATTTTATTTGCCCCTGTTGTCGCTCAAGGATTGATCCATGCTAGTTGCTGCCAATGTCACCATTCAGTTCGGTGCTAAACCCCTATTCGATAACGTTTCCGTCAAATTTGGCGACGGCAACCGCTACGGCTTGATCGGCGCAAATGGCGCGGGCAAGTCCACTTTCATGAAAATCCTCTGCGGGCAATTAGAGCCAACAGCGGGTAACGTTTCCAAAGACCCGCACGAACGCATCGCCTATTTGCGCCAAGACCAGTTCGGTTTTGAAGACGTGCGCGTGCTGGATGTGGTGCTGATGGGGCACGAAGAAATGTGGAAAGTCATGTCCGCCAAAGACGCGATTTACGCCAACATGGACGCGACCGAAGACGATTACATGAAAGCGGCGGAACTCGAAGGACAGTTTGCGGAAATGGACGGCTACACCGCTGAATCGCGTGCCGGTGAATTGTTGATGGCGGTCGGCATCCCCATCGAACAGCACAACGGCCCGATGAGCCAAGTCGCTCCCGGCTGGAAATTGCGCGTATTGCTGTGCCAAGCCCTGTTCGCCAACCCTGACATTTTGTTGCTGGACGAACCGACCAACAACCTCGACATCAATACCATCCGCTGGTTGGAAGAAACGCTCAATAACCGCGATTCCACCATGATCATCATCTCGCATGACCGCCACTTTTTAAACCAAGTGTGTACGCACACGGCGGATTTAGATTTCGGTAAAATCCAGATTTACTCCGGCAACTACGACGACTTCATGGAAGCCTCTACCCAAGCCCGTGAACGCCAAGCCAATGCCAACGCCAAGGCGAAAGACCGCATTCTGGAATTGCAAGACTTCGTGCGCCGTTTCTCCGCTAACAAATCCAAAGCAAAACAAGCCACTAGCCGCCGCAAGCTGATCGACAAACTCAAGCCGGAAGACATTAAACCTTCCAGCCGCCAATACCCGTGGATTCGCTTCGAGTACGACGAAAAAGAACGCCTGCACCGTTTTGCCGTCGAGGTCAATAACCTCACTTTTGGCTACGAAGGCATGGAAAAACCGCTGATCAAAAACTTCACGTTCGCGATTGAAGCGGGTGAAAAAGTTGGTATCATCGGCGAAAACGGTGTAGGTAAAACCACTCTGCTCAAGCTGCTCGAAGGCAAATTGCAGCCGCAAAAAGGCAGCATCAAGTGGGCAGAAAAAGTGCGTATTTCGACCTACGAGCAAGACCACGAAGACGACTTCAAAAGCGACATCAGCCTCACCGATTGGATGGCAGATTTCGTGCGCAAAAGCGGCTACGAAGGTGAAGATGCCGAAACCCAAAACCGTGGCACCTTGGGACGCTTGCTGTTCGGCGGCGATACCGTGAAAAAGCCGGTGCGCGTATTGTCGGGTGGTGAAAAAGGGCGGATGATTTTCGGGCGTATGATGCTTTCCCGCACCAATGTAATGCTGATGGATGAACCCACCAACCATTTGGACATGGAATCCATCGAATCCCTCAACGGCGCACTCGACAAATACGACGGCACCTTGCTGTTTGTGTCGCATGACCGCGTGTTCGTCGGTTCCTTGGCAACGCGCATTTTTGACATGAAAGGCGACGGTACGATTGTCGATTACCGTGGCACTTACGAAGAGTATTTAAGCAGCCAAGGCTTGGATTAAGCTCACGGGCAAGTGCCGGTGAACGCCGCGAGTTTATCCTCACACGCGCTAAGCTTTCCACCCGGCAACGCGGCGGCGTCTTGCACAATCGCGCAAGCTGCCGCTTTTGCCCCCGCCACCCCGTGCGCCGCTTCCAACAAGGCCAGCTTGTCGATGACTTTGCTGGTATTGCAATCGCGCTTGCGATCCGCGCTGACTGCAACTTGATACGTGCTCGCTGCCTGTGCGTATTGCGCTTCCAGCAAGTAACGATCCGCCAATGCCAGATAAAACTGTTTGTCGAGGATCACTTTATTGGCAGGATTTAAACTGCGGGCGGTGGTGCACGCGGTATCGCCTACCATCTTTTCTACCGATTCCAAGGGTGCAAGCCAAGCGCGGGCGATGCACAGGTTGTTTTGAATCCAGTCAATCTTATCGTTTAGTTTAACCGCCATTTCCAAGGCGAGTTTGGCCTCATCCGCGCTCCGCAATGGCGGTTCAGTCGAGACCAGCAACACCCCTAAATTCGCCCAAGCAAATACATTGCCGCAATTCTGCTCAATGGCTTGTGCGTATTTTTCTGCCGCTTGAATCGGGCGGTTATTGTTGAACAGCAGCGTTGCATCGCTTTCGGTACGGTTGGACGCCAATATTTCTTGTGGTTTAGCCGCCGGGTGCTTGGCACATTGTGCTTGTAAGGCTCTGACCGAGGGTAATGCCACCAAGGGTTCGGCTACCGCATTCGCCAACGGCTCAACCCGAATCATGCTGCGCATCGACAGCGTATCCGGTTCAAATGCACGGGCATCTGGCAGTTCGGGGTATAACGATGGCGCCGCAGGCGCGGCAGCAGCCACCATTGGCTTAGGCAATTTCAGCGAAATTTGTGCGACTTCTGGCAATGTTGGTGCTTTGCAGACTTTGGTAGTCGGATAATCAGGACAAAGCAAACGGGCTTTATCCAAAGCACTGCCGATGGTTTGTCCTAAAATATGCCGCAACGTATCATTGCCATTCGCCAGTTGCCGGGTGTGGGCGGAATGCAGGTCGTTCAGCAAGGTATTGAGAATTTCTGGCGTCACTTGACTGCTTTGCAAGCGCGAACAATAGTCAAACCATTCGTTCAGTCGGCTATCGGGATGCTCCACCGTGGCGGCTTCTCCGCTGCAATAAAAATACAAGTTGTGGCTTTCGGAGGCAACGCTCAGCAGTTGCGTGCGGGCTTCGCGCAGCATGTCGCGAATCAAATCCATATTGAGGGCGTTAGGGTCGTGGTCGTCCAGTTTGCGCTCGAAGTGGAAAATGCGCCCATCGAGTTCGACTTGCAAAAACAGCTTGCCTTGGTCTTGATAGACCGAGCCAGTGAGATTGCGCCGCCCAAAAATGCTGCCGATAAATTCCACCACATCATTAATGGAAATGCCGGTTTCGGGCAGTTTAATGCTGGAGCCGAGTAAATATTCTTCGTTACTGCCGGTCACGGCATCGATATTGATTTTGCCATTGCTGTTGCGGCTGGTGCGCTTGACCGTGGCGTAAATGTCGCTTTCCGCCAGCAATAACTCTTGCTTGAGGGTGTTGGCGATAATGCGCCCGGCGTCAGCATGGTTAGCGCTCATGCTTTGCGGCACGGTAAAAGCTTTCACTAAAACCAAGTTGGCGCTATCCACCGCTTTGGAAACCACAAATAACACGATTAGAAACAGCCCTAAAGTGGCAAACAGCCGCAGGAATCCCATCAGGCGTTCGGTGAGCAAGCGCATAAACTCAAGGGAATGCAAGGCCCATGCCTGCAAGCGTTTGCCAATGCTTAGCGGAGGTGTATCAGCCATGAGCGCCCGTTTCCTTTGCAAGTGTTTGACAGAGTATAGGCAATATAAACGCGATTAACGGATTTATGGCAAAATGAATGCCTTGCAATCAAGGGAGTAACTGATGAATATCACCGTCAACGTCGAGATGACCCCAGAAGAACTGCGCCGCGTCATGGGCTTGCCCGATGTGCAGGCATTCAATCAAGAAGTCATGGCACAAATGCTGAAGAAAATGCAGGAAGGCGCGGAAGGTTTCGACCCCCTAACCTTTTTCAAACCGGGTGTCGCGGGCAATGCGGACATATTTAAGCACTGGATGGATATATTCGGTCAATTTGGTAGCACAAAGAGCTGACATTTACCGAGTGCGTCCAACAAACGTTCCACCTCTTCGGCGGTGTGCGCTGCCGACAAAGTAATTCGCAGCCGTGCCGTTCCCGCTGGTACGGTAGGTGGGCGAATCGCGGTCACTAGAATGCCGCATTCTTCTAACTGACGGCTAACTGCCAACGCGTGTTCGCTGCTGCCGACCAACAGCGGCTGAATCGCGGTGTCAGACGGCATTAACGGCAAACCGAGTTGGGTAGCGCCCGTGCGAAACTGTTGAATCAGGTTGCGTAAATGTTCACGCCGCCAGCTTTCGGTTGCTACCAGTTGCAAGCTGACTAAGGTGGCAGCGGCAACAGCGGGCGGCTGAGCGGTAGTATAAATCCAGGTGCGCGCGGTTTGAATCAGGTATTCAATCAAATCATGGCTACCGGCGATGAATGCGCCTGCGGTGCCGAGTGCTTTACCCAAAGTGCCCATAAGAATCGGCATGTCGTCTTGATTCAAGCCAGCGGCTTCCACCAAACCCGCGCCAGTATTGCCCAATACACCAAACCCGTGCGCATCATCCACCATTAGCCAAGCCTCATGCTGCCGCGCCATCAGCGCGAGTTTGGCCAGCGGAGCCACATCGCCATCCATGCTGAAAACGCCATCGGTGAGAATCAGTTGGGTGGGAGCATCACCCTCGTGTGCCAGCAAACGTTTGCCGAGGCTAGTGGTGTCATTGTGCGGGTAACGGATCAGTGTTGCGCCGGATAACAAGGCCGCATCCACCAGCGAGGCATGATTTAAACGGTCGGCATACACCACGTCATTACGCCCGCTTAGCAGCGCATTGACTACGCCCAGATTGGCCATGTAGCCGGTGGAAAATAACAAGGCGCGTTCCCGCCCCGTGAAGGCGGCTAACGCTTCTTCCAATTGCTGATGCGGGCGCGAATGCCCATTGACCAAATGTGCCGCGCCACTGCCGACACCGTAAGTATTGGCGGCTTGCTGAAACGCACGAATGACGGCGGGGTGATTCGCCAGCCCAAGGTAATCATTGCTGCAAAACGTGAGAAAAGGTTTGCCGTCGATGTGGCGTTGGGGTTGTTGCGGGGAGTCCGCGAGGCGGGTGCGGCGGTAAAGGTGCCGGGAACGGCGGAGGTCGAGTTCTGTGCGGAGTTTGGTAAATTTGGAATCAGCAGGCATTAGAATAACAATATTTTACGCAGGGGCGAAACAGCTTCCGCCCCCACACGCCCTTACGCTTTCTTGATCATGAAAGTGTAGTCGCCACCAGATTCGCTGGTGCTGATCATTTCATTGCCAGTTTGCTTGCAGAAAGCTTCCATATCTTTGACAGAGCCTGGGTCAGTTGCGATGACCTTCAGGATTTCGCCAGAAGCCAAGCCGTTAATGGATTTTTTAGTGCGCAGAATGGGCAGTGGGCAATTTAAGCCGCGAGCGTCAAGTTCTTGTTTGAAATCAGACATGTTTCCTCTCCTAATCTTGCGATTAATGTGATGCGATCCGAAAAATTGAGTGATATAACATATCACCAAAATTGCTGTATCGCTATATGTTTGTATACTAATGCTTTCGTTAATAGGAAATTCAGTATGGGCGGTGGCGAGCTTCATTTCACCAAAATGCACGGCTTAGGCAATGATTTTGTGGTGTTGGATGGGATTAATCAGCAGGTAGATTTAAGTGCCGCGCACATTCAGCACCTTGCTGACCGCCATTTTGGGGTGGGCTGTGATCAATTATTGCTGGTGGAAGCCTACGCAGGGGCGGATGCGGCGTTTCGTTACCGTATTTTCAATGCCGATGGCGGTGAAGTGGAACAATGCGGGAATGGGGCGCGTTGTTTTGCGCGTTTCGTGTCTGATCAGGGTTTAACTGATCAGACCACAATCCCGGTGATGACCGCCAGCGGGCGCATTGTGTTGCACATTCAAGCCGATGGGCAGGTAATGGTGAACATGGGCGTGCCGGTATTAGCACCTGCACAAATACCGTTCGTTGCCGAGGGGCAGCAAACGCTTTATTCCGTGGATGTGGGTGGTGAAACCCTTGCCTTAGCCGCTGTGTCGATGGGCAATCCCCATGCTGTGCTGCAAGTGATGGATGTGGATAGCGCTCCGGTGGCAACCTTAGGCGCATTGTTGGAAAGCCACCCGGCGTTTCCCAAGCGGGTCAATGTCGGTTTTATGCAAGTGGTGGCGCGTGACCGCATCCGCTTACGGGTTTTCGAGCGCGGCTGTGGTGAAACGCTGGCGTGTGGCACGGGTGCGTGTGCCGCCGTGGTAGCCGGGCGCTTGCAGGGTTTATTGGATGAGCAGGTTAGCGTCAGCTTGCCCGGTGGCGAGTTGCGGATTCAGTGGCAAGGTGCAGGGCAGCCGGTAGCAATGACCGGCCCGGCAGTAACGGTATTCAGGGGAACACTTACCTTATGAACACAGCAGATGGACAGCGCGATCAGGGCATCAGCGCTGAGCAGGTAGCGGCTTGGTTGCGCCACCACCCCAATTTTTTCCGTGAGCACGAAGACGTGCTGGATGGCTTGAGCATTCCGCATTTGCATACCGGCGGGGCAGTCTCGCTGCTGGAACGCTTGGTGCAACGCCAGCGTGATCAGTACCGTGAATTGCAGGAACGCCAAAGTGACATGCTGAAAGCGGCGCGTGACAGCGAACATGTGATTGCCCGCTTGCACCATCTGGCGCTGGAACTCATGACCTGTGATAGCCTCGATGATGTGGTGGGAACCTGTAATCACATGCTGCGTGGTGATTTCAAAGCCGACAATGTGGTGTTACGCCTGATCGGGCATGGGCGCACGCGGAATGGCCTGCATTTCATTGACCCCGATGACAAGTACCTCAAGCAATTGGCCACGCTGTTTCGCAAACGTCAGCCGGTGTGTGGGCGTTTGCGCCCGCGCCAGCAAATGTTTTTGTTTGGCGACGAGGGCGCATCCATTAAATCAGCGGTGTTGATTCCGTTGTTTGAAGCGCGTGAAATCGGGGTATTGGCACTGGGCAGCGAAAACGAAGCCCGTTTTTACCCCGGCATGGGCACATTATTCATTGGGCAACTCGGCGACTTGGTAGCGCGGGCGTTAGCGCGTTATTTGGAACCGCCCCTGCATACTGTCGAGATGGGGTCTTAGGTGGCCTTGAATGCAGTTGTCGATGCGATTCTGGCGCGTTATCACCACCATTTATTCAGCGAAAAACGCTATTCGCCGCGCACTGTCAGCAGTTACGAGCACGATTTGAACGATTTCATCACCTGGTTAGAACAACAGGCGGGCACGGCTGAAGCACCCTCGCCGTTGACTATCCACACCGCGCAAGTGCGTCAATGGATCAGTCATTTGCACCGCAAAGGTTTATCGGGCAAAAGTTTGCAACGCAAGCTGTCTTCCATCCGCCGCTTTTACCGCTTTTTATTGCGCGAAAATCTGATTGAAAGCAACCCGGTCGTGGATGTGCAATCGCCGAAACACGCCCGCAAATTGCCCGATACCTTGGATGCGGATACTTTGGAACGGCTGTTGAATATCGAATCGGATGATATTTTAGCCGTGCGTGATAGTGCTTTGATGGAATTGCTGTATTCCTCCGGGTTGCGCTTGGCAGAACTGGTGGGCTTGGATATTCACGATGTCGACCCGCACCAGCAGCAAGTGCGCGTGATCGGCAAAGGCAATAAAGAGCGTTACGTCCCCGTTGGACGCATGGCATTAGCCGCCGTTGCCAAGTGGTTGCAGCAGCGAGTTACGTTGGCAGCACACGGCGAAACGGCGTTGTTTGTCAGCAAACGTGGCACGCGCTTACACCCGCGCAGTGTGCAATTTCGCTTGAATCATTGGCGTTTGCAGCAAGGGTTGGAACAGCACGTTCATCCGCACAAATTGCGCCATTCCTTCGCCAGCCATGTGTTGGAATCGTCGGGGGATTTACGCGCGGTGCAAGAAATGCTGGGTCATGCTGACATTAGCACCACCCAGATTTACACGCATTTGGATTTTCAGCACTTGGCTGCGGTGTATGACAAGGCGCACCCCCGCGCCAAGAAAAAATAGCGCACGCACGGTTAGTCTTGCATTAGCCAAATGGAATGGATGGTGGCAGAAGAGGCCGCCACAGTGGTGATCGCTTCACCAGTGGGGTAAATGCCCGCCATGCCATTATTGGCAATCACTTGGAATACCATGGTCACGGGGGAATTGTTGAACGTGGCAAATTCGCGCGATTCAATTTCAGTCCACTGAATTTCTTTCAAGCCGCCGAGTTTTTCACCCACGCTTTGCAGATTTTCCCCAACCTTCACGCCTTGTGCCGTGATGAAACGTGGGCTGAGGATGCGAATCAAGTTGGCGGTGTGTGTGCTGCGATCCAGCATAATATTCATGAGGGCTTCGCCGTTCATTTTCAGCGTCATCCACTCAATGCCGTCACCGTCTTGTTCGACGGCAGCATCGGCACCGGGCATCGCCGCCGGAATGTCCGTGGACAACATCCCCAACTGGATAGCACCGGCGCTGGTGTCGGTAATGGGGTAACGGTCAAGCAGTGTCTCAGCAATAGGCGCATTGGGCTGCCGTTGGGTCGAAGATTGCGGGTCAGCAGTGTCTGTCCCGCAGCCATTCAGCAACAGTGGCACCAGTAACAAACCAGTGGTTAAGCGGGTGCGTAACATGTTCGCCCTCCGTTAATAGCCGTCAATGCCTTGCTCAGGATGGATTCTCAAAGAATACATAGGAAGTCGAGTAGTCACTGAATTCAAAGTAGACTTTCTTCTCATTTCCATCCGCAACGCCGTTCAAATTCGCATCCATAATGCCATAACCGAAACGGTAAGGGCGATCAACGCCACTGCCCGTGCCAGCGCTAGTGGTGAGCTTATCGATTTTCATGAAACGTCTGACCAGTTTCTCACCGGCATACACTTCCAGCACGCCGTTGACGCCGGTCCAGTTATTGATTTCACGCCCGATTTTATTTTGGGTTTCTTGGGTACAAGCGCCCAGACCCAATAGCAGGGCGAGTGTTAAAAATACGGTTGTCGATTTCATGTGATGTCCTCAATAATTATTTAATCAGTAACCTAGCGCCACTTGTACCGGAGTTTAGGCCAGAGTACCAGTAGTGCTTAACTTAAACCTGTTTGGCAATGGTTGAAGAAATGCCGTGCCGTGCGCCCACTTTGCCCGCCGCGCTCAGTCGCAAACGTCATGGCTTCTTGGTGCAACAACTCTGCATCTTGTACGCGGCCTTTAAACAACTTATCCACAATTTCCAGATAAGTATCCCGATTCATGGAATGAAACGGTAGCGACAAGCCAAACCGATCCGCCAATGAAAGTTTGTCGTCAATGGCTTCACCGGGGTGAATGTCGCCGTTGATTGCGCTGGTGGCGAGGTTGTCGAACAATTGCTCCGGCATCATGTGCCGCCGGTTGGAGGTAGCGTAAATCAGCACGTTTTCCGGCGGCTTTTCCAAAGTGCCTTCCATCGTGCTTTTTAACATGCGGTATTCCCCTTGGCCTTCGTCAAAGGTCAAGTCATCGCAATAAATGATGAAACGGTGGTGGGAATCAACAATTTCATCGGTAATATCCACCAACACATTCAGATCATCTTTGGAAATCTGAATCATGCGCAAACCATACGTGTGGTAACGGGTCAACACAGCTTTGATCAGCGACGATTTGCCCACACCACGCGCACCCCATAACAGGGCATGGCTGGCGGGTTTGCCCCGTAAAAAATGTTCGGTATTGCGAAATAGCGCTTCTTTCTGCGCGTCAATGCCCTGCAAGGTATCAGGGTTTACCAAGTCAACATTCCTGATAGGTTTGAGGAAATGCCGGTTGGAACGCCACACCGCTGCCAGTGTACTACGCCAATCAATCGTCAGTTTGCCGAAAGCCATTATAACTCCCTTCGATAATGTGCCAGTGCGGATTGCTTTGTAAGTTTAGCTGTTTCTGCAAAAACTTTCCGCTGCTTTATAAAACGGAGTGCCGCTACCGAAGTTCGTAAGCGAGTAATCCCAGCCATTCGTGCAGCGCGGTTTGGCTACGTGCCAGCGCATTGGCTTGCGGTACCCACCACAACCATTCATGCCGCCAAAAATTGCTTGACCCGTAGCTCAGGGATGCGGGCAAATAGTGCACCTGTCGATCGGCAAATACCTGCATGGCACGCGGCATGTGCCATGCGTGTGTCACTACCCAAGCGGAACGAACCCCCGCATCCGCCAAGATTTGATCAGTGAATGCCGCATTTTCCCAAGTGGTATGACTTTGATTTTCCTGCCAACGCAACGGCACTTGGAAGGTATTGGCCAATACATCCCGCATAAACTTCACATCGCGATCACTGCCGGAGAGCAATAGCGGTAAGCCGGTGTTACGGTGCAAATGCGCGGCGTAATTGAGGCGCTCCAGCTCGGTGCTGGCACTCATGCGCCCGGCGTATTCGCTGGCTTCGAGATTGCGTTCTGCACCTAAAATGACGATGGCTTCAGGCAAGGGCGCTTGTAACCACAATTCAGGAACGGGCGGGTATTGCTGCTCCAAGCCCACCATGAGTTTTTCGGCAACCACTGGCAGACTCAACACCACAGCCTGCACCGTGCCAATGAATAACACGGTTAGCCTCGCGCCACGCCAACGGTAGAGCAGCAGCGCTAACAATAAAAACACTACCAGATTGCCGGGGGGCAATAGCAAAAATTCCAGCGTGCGGCTGGTAACGGTGTTCATGCGCTGGCAAACGTTCCAGCGGCTTGCTGATCCGCATGGTAAGACGAGCGCACCATCGGCCCGCTGGCCACTTTGCTGAAACCCATCGCGGTGGCAATATCGGCGAGTTCCGCGAATTCGCCCGGGGTCACAAAGCGGTCTACCGGCAAATGGTGGCGGCTGGGTTGCAAATATTGCCCCAAGGTCAGCATGTCACAGTCGTGAGCGCGTAGGTCTTTCAAGGTTGCAATGACTTCTTCCTTGGTTTCGCCCAAGCCGAGCATTAAGCCGGATTTGCTGGGAATCTGCGGGAACAGGCGTTTGAATTCCTTGATTAAATTCAGCGAATATTGGTAATCCGCACCGGGGCGTGATTGTTTGTACAAACGCGGCACGGTTTCCATATTGTGGTTAAACACATCGGGTGGCGCGGTTTCGAGGATTTGCAGGGCAATCTCCATGCGCCCGCGAAAATCGGGGGTGAGAATTTCGATCTTGAGCGCCGGGTTCAATTCGCGGGCTTTTTGGATGCATTGAACGAAATGTTCCGCGCCACCGTCACGCAAATCATCGCGGTCAACCGAAGTAATGACCACGTATTTCAAACTCATCGCACGGATGGTTTCCGCCATATTCAGCGGTTCGTCGGCATCTAAAGGCAGCGGTTTGCCGTGGGAGACGTCACAGAACGGGCAACGTCGGGTGCAAATATCCCCCATGATCATAAAGGTTGCCGTACCGTGGGTGAAGCATTCGCCAAGGTTAGGGCAGGCCGCTTCTTCACAGACGGTATGCAATTTTTGCTCGCGCAAGATCGCTTTGAGGCGTTTGACTTCCGGCGAAGTCGGCGCTTTGGCTTTGATCCACGCCGGTTTGCGACGGAATTCGGTGGTGGGTTCAACTTTGATGGGGATGCGGGCTACTTTGTCAGCACCGCGTTCTTTATGACCGGGTTCTTTGCGTTCCATAAGGTCTGCGTGTCTCGTTGGTGGATTGTCGACACATTTTGACATCCTCGCCCGTTACTTTCCAATACAAAACGAACTGAATATTTCCCCCAGCAAATCATCTGGCGTAAACCGTCCTGTAATTTGCCCCAAGGCATCCTGTGCCATCCGCAATTCTTCCGCCATCAACTCCCCGGCGTTAAACTCGCGCAACTGCGACTCAGCCCGTTCCACCGCTGCCTGCGTCGTCTCCAACGCCTGCAAATGCCGCCGCCGTGCCATAAACGTACCTTCCGCCTCACCCTGATAACCCATCCGTGTTTTCAACTCGGCGCGTAACGCATCAATCCCCAACGACTGTTTGGCGGAAATATACAAGTGTTCGCCTTGTTTACCGGGCGGCTTGCCACTCAAATCGACTTTGTTATGCACCGTAATGCGCGGCAGGTGAGGGGGCAAACGCGCCAGAATGTCCGCATTTTCCGGTTCATCATGGCGGGTATCATCCACCAGTAACAGGATCAAATCCGCCTTAGCCATTTCCGCCCAAGCACGTGCAATGCCGATTTTTTCCACCGGATCGGCACTCTCGCGCAACCCAGCCGTATCAACGATATGCAACGGCATTCCGTCAAGGTTAATGCGTTCGCGCAACACGTCACGGGTCGTACCGGCAATTTCGGTGACAATTGCGGTTTCTTGTCCAGCCAACGCGTTCAACAGGCTCGATTTGCCTGCATTCGGTCTGCCCACAATGACCAAGTGCATTCCATCGCGCAACAAACTGCCTTGCCGCGCTTTGAGGAAAATCGTGTGCAATTGCTGTTTAATAGTTTCCAATCGACGCGTCACCGCGACACTGGCGAGGAAATCAATTTCCTCATCGGGGAAATCTAACGCCGCTTCCACGTAAACCCGCAGTTCAATTAAGCCACTGAGAAGAACATTCACCGCCGTGGAAAACTCACCCTGCAAAGAACGCAAAGCTGAACGTGCTGCCTGTTCCGACCCCGAATCAATCAAATCAGCAATCGCTTCGGCCTGCGCCAAATCCAGCTTGTCGTTTAAAAAGGCGCGTTCGGAAAACTCGCCGGGGCGAGCCAGTCGCGCACCCAGTTCCACACAGCGTTTGAGCAGCATATCGAGCACCACCGTGCCACCATGACCTTGCAGCTCTAACACATCTTCGCCAGTGAACGAATGCGGGGCAGGGAAATACAAGGCGATACCGTCATCCAACGCTGTGCCATCGGCAGCGTTAAACAAACGGTGAACCGCTTTACGCGGGGAGGGCAGAGCGCCGAGGATAGCGACGGCAAGCTCAGGCACACGCTTGCCGGAAAGTCGGATAATCCCAACCCCACCGCGCCCTAGTGGTGTAGCGATGGCAGCGATGGTGTCAGGATTGTTCCACATGAAACATTAGCCTCTAAGCAGCATGACCAACAATTTTCTTGTTGATAAACCATTGCTGAGCAATCGACAACACGTTATTGACCACCCAGTACAGCACCAAACCCGCCGGGAACCACAGGAACATCACCGTGAAAATAATCGGCATGAACTGGAAAATTTTCTGCTGCATCGGGTCGGCCGGTGGCGGATTTAATTTCTGTTGCACAAACATCGATACCCCCATAATCAGCGGTAACACGAAGTACGGATCCATAATCGACAAGTCTTTGTACCACAGCAACCACGGTGCTTGGCGCAATTCCACGCTTTCCAGCAATACCCAGTACAACCCCATGAACACCGGAATCTGAATGACAATCGGCAAACACCCGCCTAAGGGATTGATCTTTTCCTTGCGGTAAATGTCCATCATGGCTTTTTGCTTGGCTTGTGGGTCGTCGGCGTAACGCTCGTTAATGTCTTTAAGCTTCGGGGATACAGCCTTCATTTTCGCCATCGACTTGTAACTCATCGCCGACGGGTAGAAGAATGCCAGCTTGATCAATACCGTGAGCAGAATAATTGTCCAACCCCAGTTACCAACAACGTTATGAATCATCTGCATCAACCAGAAAATCGGCTTGGAAATGAACGCGAAGATGCCGTAATCCACGGTTAAATCCAATCCGGTTGCAATGCTTTCCAGCAAGTCTTGGTTTTTAGGGCCGACGTAAAAACCCGTTTTGAATAAGCCTGTCGCTCCCGGTGCCACTTGCTGCGTGGCGCTGCGCATCCCCAGCACATACCCTTTCACGCCTTGGTTTTGGCTCACCATGCTGTAATATTGCGTTTCTTGGTCTTGCTGCGGAATCCAAGCACTCAGGAAATAATGTTCCTGCATCGCCACCCAACCGCCGTTCACGGTTTCGTTGACTGGCTTATCGTCTAAATTATCGAACGATAATTTGGTGTATTTGCCTTCATGGAAGTACGCGCCACCAACATAAGCTTGCACCCCACCCAACAGACTGCCGCCGTTTGCCGCATAACCGTGCTTCAATTGACGGTATTCAGTACCACTCCAAATGCTGGTGGATTGGTTGTTCACCTCGTGTTCCACATTAACGAGGAAACTGCCACGCTTGAAAATAAAACGCTTGGTAACGGTGACACCGTTGGCACCTTGCCAAGTTAGCGGCACAATCAGCTCGTCTTGCCCTTCAGCCAAAACGTACTCGGTTTGTGCGGCGGTGTAAGTTGCCAAATGATCCGGCGCGAGGGCTTTAGCATCAATGCCCGCCACCACCTGGTGTTGCAAGCCGGATTGCGCCACGTAATTGCGCCCGTTCAAATCCAGAATTTTGACTGGCTTGTCCGGTGTATCCAGGCTAATGGGATAAGTGGGCAAATCCGTCTCTAAAATTTCGCCACCACGGGTATTAATGCGAAACACCAGCGTATCGGTACGCACGGTCAGGGTTTGACCCGCACCATTATCGGCGGACGGCACGGGTGCAGCCTGTCCCGGTAGGGCGGCTACACTGCCTTGTGTAGGAACTTCTTGAGTAGCACCGTCGACACTGGCGGGCGCTGTGACGCCACTGGCAGCGGCGGCGGGCGGTTTGGGTGCATGATCCTGTTGCCAAGTTGTCCAAATCAGGAACAGCATGAAAATCAGGGTGAGGTACAGGAAGGGACGTTGCGAATCCATGAATAAAGCAATCCGGTTATTGACGGTTAGGGTAGGGCAGAGTATAGCTTGTGTAGACGCAACCATAAACCTTCCAATTGCTGGAAAATGTCAGTATTGCTCATTGTTAATACGTCAGCGCGGCACATAATCACCATATCCACCGCTGGCAGGCTGGCTTGATGCTGACGGAAACTTTCCCGCACTAACCGTCGGATGCGATTACGCTCATGCGCACGTCGCAGGGCTTTTTTAGCAATCGCCATTCCCAAACGCGGAAAGCCAACGCTATTAGCGGCGGCTCTGGCATTCAATCCGTTGGCGTGCAGGCGTTTACCGTGTTGGAATACCCGCTGAAATTCTACCCCGCGTGTCAGACGCACGCCACGCGGAAAAGCGGTTATCCCTGAGTGACCTGCATCCAAAATCTTATGGAATCAAACGTGCGCGGCCTTTAGCACGACGCGCACTCAATACTTTTCGACCGTCCGCTGTTGCCATGCGTGCGCGGAAGCCGTGAGTACGAGCACGGTGAATTTTGCTTGGTTGAAAGGTTCTTTTCATGACAGGTCATCCGTTAAATCATTAAGTCAATCACTGCTACCGTTCCAAAAATATTTGATTCACGGGCAGCCAAAAAGGTTAAGTATGTTAAGGGATTGCGTGGATTTTGTCAATACCGCAATCCGGCGGTGTGCAGAGCTTGTGCTTGTGGATAACTCTAAAGCGCGTCTATAATTGCTTGTTCCAACACTGTGCTCTCCACCCGTTTCAACCACCTTGGAACCGCTTTTCTATGCTTTGGCAACAATGTTTACAGCAACTCGAACAGGAAATCCCTGACAGTGACATCAATACATGGCTACGTGCTTTGCACGCGGTTGAAAAGCGTCAGGCTTTGTATTTATTAGCCCCGAATACGATTGTGCTTCAACAAGTGCATGAACACTACCTGCCCCGAATCGTATTCCATGCACGCATTATCACCGGGGACAATGAATTTGATGTGCTCTTACAAATTGGCTCATCCGTAGCGCCGCCGCCACGTGAAGAACCCGCGCTCACGTTCCCACAACCCCTTAGACCGCTTGGCGACGCGCCGAACCGTGATCGTGGGTGGAACACCCAGCAACCGGCACCCGTGAGTGAGCGCTTTGCGAATTCGCTCAACCCGCGCATGACCTTTGCGAATTTCGTGGAAGGTAAATCCAACCAATTGGCTTGTGCCACCTCGCAACAAGTTGGGGATCACGCGGATACCGGCTATAACCCGCTGTTCATTTACGGCGGGGTCGGCTTGGGTAAAACGCATTTGATGCACGCGATTGGCAACCGCATTCTTGAATGCGACCCGGCGGCTAAGGTGATTTATGTGTACGCCGAACGTTTTGTAAACGACATGATTTCCGCCATCCGCAATTCGCGCATGGAAGAGTTCAAGCAGCATTACCGCAATTTGGATGCACTGCTCATCGATGACATTCAGTTTTTTGCAGGCAAAGACCGTTCGATGGAAGAATTTTTTCACACGTTTAATGCGCTGCTGGAAGGCCAAAAGCGTATTATTCTCGCCAGTGATAAATTCCCCCGCGATCTCGATGGCATAGAAGACCGCCTGAAAACGCGCTTCAACTGGGGTTTGACTGTGCAAATTGAATCCCCCGATCTCGAAACGCGGGTAGCGATTTTGCGTAAAAAAGCCGAAGATGCAGGGCTGCACTTGCCGAATGAGGTCAGTTTTTTCATTGGCAAACGCTTCCACTCTAATATTCGTGATTTGGAAGGCGCCTTGCAACGGGTCATCGCCAGTATGCGCCTGAAATGCACCACCCAAGTGACCTTGGATTTTGTGCAAAATGCGCTGCGCGATCAGTTAGCCAGCCAAGATAAGATGGTTTCGATGGGGAATATCAAAAAAATAGTCGCGCAATACTATAATATTCGGATAACCGACATGGATGCAAAAAGCCGTAACCGCTCGGTGGCACGTCCCCGGCAAATTGCGATGGCGTTATCCAAAGAACTGACCAACCACAGCTTGCCGGAAATTGGCGACGAGTTTGGCGGACGCGACCACACCACGGTATTGCACGCCTGCCGTAAAGTGACCGAACTGCGTGAGTCTGATCCGAAGCTGGAAGAGGAATACCGCATCTTGTTTCGGACGCTAACAAGCTGAGGATAACCACCCTGATAACCCATGGGGCAACCTGTGGATAATTGGTGGATGGAAAAGTATCCACAAGATACTAACAAAAAGGCAAGGAAGTAACCCACAGCCTTATCCTTGTGGATAAGTACAATGTGATACAGGAAAATCAGCTAGATAGCCAGGTTATCCACAATTGAGCTGCTTCCCTATTATGATTACTATTCTTTAAGATTTAAGATATATCAGTAATGAGACTAACCCAAACCCGTGAACACCTGCTCGAATCCCTGCAAGCCACCTTAGGGGCTATCGAGAAACGCCATACTGCCCCGATTCTGGAAAACGTATTACTGCGGATTCAAAGCAGCCAAGCCTTCTGGCGCGGTACTGATCTGGAATTGGAAATTGCCACCCACGCGCCAATCATGGACGGTGCCGACGGGGAGATCACTTTACCCGCTCGCAAACTCGCCGACATTTGCAAATCGCTTCCCCCTGAAAGCATTGTGAATATCGAAGTGCAAGAAGACAAACGCGCACGGGTCACTGCCGGTCGCAGTCGCTTTGAACTTGCCACCCTACCCGCCAGCGAATTCCCGGAACTGGAAGACATTGGGGATGTGCATACCCTTGAACTGCCAGAAAATACCCTGAAGCATTTGCTTGAAGCCGCCGCGTTCGCAATGGCTAATCAAGATGTGCGTTATTACCTCAATGGCCTGTTGCTGGAAGTCAACCCCGATGGTGTGCGCACGGTAGCAACCGACGGACACCGTTTGGCGCTGTGTTTTCATACCGCTGAGATGTCTGGCGTGGAACACAGCCGTCAGTTGATTATTCCGCGCAAAGGCGTATTGGAGTTATCACGTTTGCTCCGCAATGACTGCCAAGTGCCTGTACAGGTACAGAGCAGCCAAAACCATTTGCGGGTGCAGTTGGATAATTTGCGCTTCACCACTAAATTGGTGGATGGGCGTTACCCGGATTACCGCGCGGCAGTTCCGGGTGGCGGACAAATTCAGGTGGATTTGGATCGTAAAGCTTTCAAAGACATGTTGGGTCGAGTAGCGATACTCTCCAATGAGAAGTTTCGGGGGGTGCGCCTTTCTTTGAGCGAAAACAGCTTAAAAGTTGAAGCCAATAATCCTGAGCAAGAAATCGCTACGGATGAATTGGATGTGCAATACAGCGGCAAGGATTTCAGCATTGGCTTCAACGTCACTTACCTGTTGGATGCGGTCAACCATTTGCATGGGCAAACCCTGCGTTTGCATTGCAACGCCCCAGAAAGCAGTGTGTTATTGACCGACCCCGACGATGAGACAGTGCGCAACGTCATTATGCCGATTCGCCTGTAAGGTGCGGAATCCAAACGCATGTGGCTAAGCCGCGTCAGCGTTGAGCATTGCCGCGTGGTTTTGCGTGCGGAGCTGGCTTTGGCAGAACGGGTCAATGTGCTGTACGGCGATAATGCTTCAGGCAAATCCAGCGTGCTGGAAGCCTTGAGTGTGTTGTCACGCGGGCGTTCGTTTCGTACCCCACGTATTGCCGAATTAATTAGCCGGGGGGAAACCGAACTCACCGTGGCAGCCATTGTGGAAAACGGTTTATCCGGGGCGCGTTACCCTTTGGGCATCAGCAAAAGTGTGGCGGATACCCGCATTCGTATCAACCATGCTGATGTGCCGCAGCAAGCCGAACTCAGCAGCCATGTTCCCCTCACCCTGATTCACCCCGGTTCGGTGGAACTGGTCACTGGCAGTCCGACAGCGCGGCGGGCGTTTCTCGACTGGATTGCGTTTTACCGTTTTGCCGATTTCAATACTGCATGGCGGCAGTATCAGCGGGTATTGAAGCAGCGCAATACCTGTTTGCGTGATCCGCGCCAGCGTCAGGCGTTGCCGCCATGGACGCAACAACTTATCAGCTTGCAGCCCGTGCTGTACCGATACCGCGTGAACGCTCTCAGTGCCTTACTGGAAGCCTTGCAGCATACCCACGAACTGTTAGCGGCGTCAGGCACGCCGCAACTGCATCTCAGCAGCGGTTTCCCGCAAGGTATTGCAGTGGAAGACGAAACTGCCCTGCATACTTTTTTTCGTGAGAAAGCCGAACAGGAACTCAAGCAGGGTTTCAGTCTCTACGGTGCGCATCGGGCGGATTTACACATTCTGTTGGATGGGATTCCGGCGGTGCGGGTTGCGTCACGCGGGCAACTGAAAATACTCGCGGTGAGTTTATTATTGGCGCAAAGCCATGCCATTGCCGAGAGCGGTACAAAACGCGGTATAATCGCCATCGACGACTTGGCAGCAGAATTGGATGAGCAAAATCAGCAAGCGTTATACAATACGCTGCACACGACACAACAACAGTTGCTGATTACCGGCACACATCACCAACCTTTGAAGAACTGGGTGGCAGATGCCAAGGTGTTTCACGTGAAACACGGGCAAGTGTTTGCCAGCGCGTAGCCACCAAAATCACAGCAATAATGGAAAAGACATGACTGAACCAACACCTGTACCAACCTACGATTCCTCGAACATTAAAGTACTCAAAGGCTTGGAAGCGGTGCGCAAACGCCCCGGTATGTACATCGGTGATACCGATGACGGCACGGGTTTGCACCACATGGTCTTCGAGGTGGTGGATAACTCTATCGACGAAGCGCTGGCCGGTTATTGCAAGGAAGTCAAAGTCGAAATTTTCAGTGATGGCTCGGTACGCGTGTCGGATGACGGTCGTGGCATTCCAGTGGATATGCACGAAGAAGAAGGTCGTTCTGCTGCTGAAGTTATTATGACCGTGTTGCACGCGGGCGGTAAATTCGACGATAACTCGTACAAAGTGTCCGGCGGTTTGCACGGTGTGGGTATTTCGGTGGTGAATGCGCTGTCGTCCGACTTGGAATTGACGGTGCGTCGCAACGGTAAATTGCATCAGCAGATGTATAAATTGGGTGATCCGGTTGCGCCACTGGCGGTTATTGGCGATACCGAAGGCACGGGGACATCGGTGCGCTTTTGGCCGAGTGCAGAGATTTTCGCGCTGACTGAATTCCATTACGACATCCTCGCGAAACGCTTGCGGGAACTGTCGTTTTTGAACTCTGGGGTGCGCATTCACCTGATCGACCGTCGCGGCGAAGGGCGTGAAGACGTGTTTGAATACGAAGGCGGCATTAAAGCCTTCGTCGCGCACCTTAACCGCAACAAATCACCCATCCACAACAATATTATTTACTTCACTACCGAACGCGATGGCGTGGGCGTGGAAGTGGCGTTGCAGTGGAATGACTCGTATCAGGAAAACATTTTCTGCTACACCAACAATATCCCGCAGCGTGATGGCGGTTCGCATTTATCCGGTTTCCGCGCTGCCCTCACCCGCACTCTGAACAGCTACATCGAAAGTGCTGGGTTGGCGAAGAAAGAAAAAATCAGCCCAACGGGTGATGATGCGCGTGAAGGCTTAACCGCCGTGTTGTCGGTGAAAGTGCCTGACCCGAAGTTCTCATCGCAAACCAAAGACAAGCTGGTGTCGTCCGAAGTTAAGGGCATTGTCGAAGCCGCCATGAACGAACGCCTCGGCGAATTCCTGCTGGAAAGCCCTTCTGAAGCCAAGCTGATTGCGGGCAAGATGATCGAAGCGGCGCGGGCGCGTGAAGCCGCTCGCAAAGCCCGTGACATGACCCGCCGCAAAGGTGCGTTAGACATTGCTGGTTTGCCCGGTAAACTCGCCGACTGCCAAGAAAAAGACCCTGCCCTGTCCGAACTGTTTTTGGTGGAAGGGGACTCAGCAGGTGGTTCTGCCAAGCAAGGCCGTGACCGTCGTACCCAAGCGATCCTCCCGTTGAAAGGTAAAATCCTCAACGTGGAACGCGCCCGTTTCGACAAGATGATCAGCTCGCAAGAAGTCGGCACCTTGATCATTGCGCTCGGCTGCGGCATCGGGCGCGAAGAATACAATATCGCCAAATTGCGTTACCACCGCATTATTATTATGACGGATGCGGACGTGGACGGTTCACACATCCGCACCTTGCTTCTGACCTTCTTCTATCGCCAACTGCCCGAATTGGTTGAAAATGGCTACATCTACATTGCGCAACCGCCGCTGTACAAAGCCAAACGCGGCAAGCAAGAGCAATACATCAAAGACGACAGCGAGATGGAACGTTACTTGCTGCAATTGGCCTTGGATGGCTCGAACCTGCATTTGGATGCGCACTCCCCTGCGATCAGTGGCGAAGCTTTGGAAACGTTGGTGCGCCAATACAATGCCGCCAAACAAGTGATTAGCCGCTTATCACGCCGTTACGACCGTAATTTGCTGGAAGCCTTGCTGTTTGAAAGACTGCCCTCCACTGAAGACATTAATAGCGTCACTGCCGAGTCGTTTGCGGAATGGGTTGGCAGTGCCATTGCCACCATGAACACGGCGGATAATGGCGCACGCACTTACACTTCGCACTTAAACAAAATTGACGATAGCGCGTGGACGTTGGAAGTTAATCGCCGCCAACACGGTTTGGATCATCGGATTATGCTCGACCGCGATTTCTTCCTGATGCCAGAAACCAAATTGCTGATCAAAACCAACCGCGAAATGGATGGCTTGCTGGGTGAAGGTGCGGTGGTGATGCGCGGCGAACGCAAATACGAAGCGCAGCGTTTCGACCAACTGGTGGAATGGTTGATGAAAGAAGCCAACCGTGGGCTGCAAATCAGCCGCTACAAAGGTTTGGGTGAAATGAATCCTGAGCAATTGTGGGATACCACGCTGAACCCTGAAACGCGCCGTTTGATGCAAGTGCGCGTCGAAGATGCGATTGCTGCCGACGAAGTGTTTACCATGTTGATGGGCGATGAAGTCGAGCCGCGCCGTGACTTTATCGAAAAGAATGCGTTATCTGTTTCCAATCTGGACGTGTGAGGTTTCACGTGAAACAAGAAAATCCCCTGCTGGACATCAGCAAACTGCCGTTGTTTTCGCAAATCAAGCCGGAGCATGTCACTCCCGCGTTGGATGTGGTGCTTAACGATAACCGTGCGGGTTTGGAAAAAACCTTGGCACAAACAGCCGGTTTCACGTGGAACAATCTGGTTGCGCCCTTGAACGAAGCCAGCAACCGTTTGGAACGGATGTGGTCGCCCGTCAGTCATTTGAATGCGGTGGCTAACAGCGAGGAATTGCGCAAGGAATACAATGCCAACCTGTCGCGCCTCAGTGATTACCACACCGAGATGGGGCAGAACGCGCAGTTGTTTGCAGGCGATTCAGGCGATTCGGGAAAACGATACGTCGCTGGATACGGCACAGCAAAAAAGTCTGGATGACAGTTTGCTGGGTTTCAAACTCTCTGGCGTGGCGTTGCCAGCGGAGCAAAAGGAACGTTACCGCGCTATCAGTCAGGAACTCTCGCAACTGAATTCACGCTTTTCTGACAATGTGCTGGATGCCACCAATGCGTGGACGAAGCAAATTCTGGATGTGAACGAACTCGCGGGTTTACCGGAATCGGCGTTGGAGATGGCAGCGCAAACCGCTAAGCAACGCGATTTGGAAGGTTGGGTGATTACCCTGCAATTCCCTTCTTACTTCCCGGTCATGACTTACGCGGATAACCGGGAGTTGCGGGCGGAAGTTTACCGTGCGTATACCACCCGTGCGTCGGATTTGAGTGCGAACCCGGAGTGGGATAACAGTCAGGTGATGCGCGATATTCTGCGCTTGCGTCACGAAGAAGCTACCCTGCTCGGTTACGCGAATTACGCCGAATTGTCGCTGGCAACCAAAATGGCGGAAAGCCCGCAACAGGTGCTGGATTTCCTCGAAGACCTCGCACAGAAAGCCAAGCCGTTTGCCGAAGCCGAGTTTGCTGATGTGCAGGCGTTTGCGCGGGAACAGTTGGGGATGGATGAGGTGCAGGCGTGGGATGTGAGCTACGTCAGCGAAAAGATGAAACAGGCGCGTTTCGATTTTAGCGAAGAAGATTTGAAGCCCTACTTCCCTGCTATGCGGGTGATCGGCGGCTTGTTTACCTTGGTGGAAAAACTCTTCGGGGTGCGCATCGAACGGCATCAGGGGCACATCGATTTGTGGCATAAGGATGTGCGTTTCTTTTTGGTGTATGACCGTACCGATACGGTACAAGCCTGTTTCTACTTTGACCTGTATGCACGTCAGCACAAGCGCGGCGGGGCGTGGATGAGTGATTTCTGCGGACGGTTCCGGCGTGCGGATGGTTTGCAAATTCCGGTGGCGTTCATGACCTGCAATGGCAGCGC
Organism: Candidatus Thiothrix sulfatifontis; assembly: GCA_022828425.1. Taxonomy (NCBI): domain Bacteria; kingdom Pseudomonadati; phylum Pseudomonadota; class Gammaproteobacteria; order Thiotrichales; family Thiotrichaceae; genus Thiothrix; species Candidatus Thiothrix sulfatifontis. Next base: position 558,417 of record CP094685.1, on the reverse strand, counting down.
ACCGGTCGGCGACAAGCCTGCCTTGCTGACTCATGATGAAGTGGTCACGTTGTTCCACGAGTTTGGGCACGGTTTGCACCACATGCTGACCCAAGTCGATTACCCCGATGTGGCGGGGATCAACGGGGTGGAATGGGATGCGGTGGAGTTGCCGAGCCAGTTCATGGAAAACTGGTGCTGGGAACGCAGTGTGCTGGATATGATTGCGGCACATTGGCAAACGGGCGAAGCCTTACCCGAAGCCTTGTTCCAAAAAATGCAAGCAGCTCGGCATTTTCAGACCGCGATGGCGACAGTGCGCCAATTGGAATTCTCGTTGTTTGATATGCGTTTGCACCTTGATCCGCAGGCGGCAGAAGCCGGTCGTCTGGAAGCCCTCCGTCAGGAGGTGCTGGAACAGGTGGCGGTGATTAAACCCCCTGCCTTCAACCGGATGCCGAACAGTTTTACCCACGTATTTGCCGGTGGTTACGCGGCAGGCTATTACAGCTACAAATGGGCGGAAGTGTTGTCAGCCGATGCGTTTGCGCGTTTTGAAGAAGAAGGCTTGTTTGACGCAGGCGTGGGCGAAGCGTTCTTGAAAGAAGTGCTGCAAGTCGGTGGTTCACGCAAAGCAATGGAATCGTTTGTCGCTTTCCGTGGGCGCAAACCTTCCGCCGATGCCCTGCTGCGCCACAGCGGTCTTACCGTATGAAAATTGCGACATGGAACGTCAATTCGCTGCGGGTACGACTGCCTCACGTCCTGCAATGGTTAGAGGCGGCTCAACCTGACGTGCTGGCGATTCAGGAAACCAAAACGGTGGATGAACAGTTTCCGCTGGCAGAGCTGGAAGCCGCTGGTTACAACGCAGTATTCGCTGGGCAGAAAACCTATAACGGCGTGGCGATTGTGAGTAAATCACCCGCCACCGACGTTGTTACTGACATCCCGGATTTAGACGACCCACAGCGCCGCATCCTTGCCGCAACTATCGACGGTGTGCGCGTGGTGAATTTGTACGTGGTCAACGGCGCAGAAGTCGGCTCGGACAAATACGCTTACAAGCTCGATTGGCTGACGAAAGTGACCGCGTGGTTGCAGCAACAAGCCGCCAGTTACCCGCAACTCGTGGTGTTGGGCGATTTCAATATTGCCCCCGAAGACCGCGATGTGCATGACCCGGTTGCGTGGGGCGAAGGTATTCTGTGCTCCCCTGCGGAACGTGCGGCGTTGCAGGCGATTCAGGCATTGGGCTTAAGCGATACCTTCCGGCAGTTTGTGCAGCCGGACAAAAGCTTTAGCTGGTGGGATTACCGGGGCGGTGGTTTTCGGCGCAATCACGGTTTGCGGATTGACCTCATCCTTGCCAGCAAGCCGTTAGCGGATGCGTGCCAATCGTGTGTGATTGACCGTGAACCGCGCACGTGGGAAAAGCCGTCTGATCACACGCCGGTGGTGGCGGAGTTTTTACGGTGATACGTTACCTGCTGATCGGCATAACTGTGTTTGTGCTAACGCTTGCGGGCAAGTGGTGGTTTGATACTCGCCTTACCACTGCCCTACCTAACGTCGCGTTAAGCCTGCAAACCCCGTGTGATTTGCGCCAAGCACCGTGTGTGGCGAGTGATGCGCAAGGGCGGAGTCTACGTTTCAGCATTAATCCCACGAGTATTCCGTTGATGGAGGAGCTGACCGTACAGGTCGACACCAACGGTCTAACAGACGTCAACAATCTACGCCTGACGGTCGAAGGCGTGAATATGTTCATGGGCTACCAATACGCCGATTTGAAATCCACCGGCGCAACGCAATTCCAAGGCAAACTCATTTTGCCGGTGTGTACGCTGGAAAGAATGGAATGGTTGGCGACTGTAGACGTCTTTACCCCCGCTGCGAAGCTGCAAGCCAAGATTCCATTCGTCACGATCAGCAGCAAAGCTTTACCGCCGTTTAACCAAAATCTGCTTGATAAATAATCAAAATAATGTGCCTTAACCGTCAGGCGTAAAAATGTTGGTGTCTGTCTGCTGAAGATTGTTATTCAGCTTGCGATAGCGTTTCATGGTTGCCATGTCAGAACGCAGTGCATTTTTCATGGTAAACAATAAAAACAATATGCCATTGTTGGCAGCCGTATTGCTATTAGCGGTTTTCAGCATCGGCTCCGCCAAATTATCGGTAACCACTCCTACACCGTTGCCAGTAGCGACGGTTAATGCCGTATCAACCGATAATTTAGCCCTGTCGGTGGGGTTAGCAAGTGATCTCGCGGTGGCGGTAAGGGATATTAGTTGGCGCATCCGCGCAGCCGATGGCAGCTACGAACAGCGTTATTTGGGGCCTTCGCCTTCGCTCAGTGTGCCTAGCGGTCAATACGAAATAACATTGTTGGTCGGCAGCTATACCGCCACTCAGACAATTAAGGTTTTGGAAGGGAAACTCAGCCGTCTCGCTTTTGCGGCCAATATCGGGCGTTTACGGATCAGCAGTTCGCACCCTGCTGATTGGAAAATTACTGCTCGACAGGGAGCGGATGCCGGAAAAGTCGTTAGCCACAGCAAGGGTAGTAAAATCCTCAATACCCTCTTGCCACCCGGTGAATACGACGTATTAGCCAGCCGTGGCGATGGTATTCAACATTCGCAGCGCTTGCGCGTCACCTCTGGTAAACTCAGTGCCGCTACTATCCAAATGCCCTCCGGCAAAGTGACATTGGTTGCAACCCTTGCTAATGGTCCCGCCCTGCGCCCGATGAGTTGGGCAGTGTATCGGCTCGATGATGGCAAGCAAACCATTGCGACCCCGCGCCGTCATTCTGCCAATCTCGAAGTGGCTCCCGGTCATTACGAAGCCGTGGCAACCTTGGATGGGCAAGAACGCCGTCGCGCCTTCACGGTATTGGCGGGAACCAGTAACCGCATTGTGATTGCAATGGATTAAACGCATGGCACATCTCCCCCGTATTGGCATTGCACTGGGCAGTGGTTCTTCGCGTGGCTGGGCGCACATTGGCGTGTTACGCGCCTTAGCCGAACACGGCATTCACCCAGAAATCGTGTGCGGCTGTTCGGTCGGCGCTATTGTCGGCGCGGCTTATGCCGCAGAGCGTTTGGATGTGTTAGAAACCGGGGTGCTGACGCTCAACCGTTTGGAACTGGTGCGCTTTTTCGAGTTAAACCCTTCGCTTAACGGTTTTGTGAACCGCGATAAGCTGCAACAGTTTTTTCACACCAACGTGTGTGATGCTAAGCAAAGCATTGAACAATTGCCGCGCAAATTTGCCAGTGTTGCCACCGATTTAGAAACCGGGCGCGAAATCTGGTTTACGCAAGGTGCGGTGCTGGAAGCGGTCTTTGCCTCCATCGCCCTGCCCGGTTTATTTACCCCTTATCGCTATGGCAAGCAATGGCTGGTGGATGGCGGTTTGGTTAACCCCGTGCCTGTGTCCATGTGCCGCGCATTGGGGGCAGAGGTCATCATTGCGGTGAATTTGAATGGCAACATTGCGCGGCGTTATGCCAACCATACCCAAAAAGCCAAATCAGAAAAACCGGCTGACGCCACCCCCAATAAAACCAGTGACGGTACAACGGCTAAGCCTGAAACGTTTGTGGATACCCTAACCACTTCATTGCGTGAATATTCCGCCGCGTTATTCCCCGATACCAACAGCAAACCCAAAGAAACGGCTCCTGGCTTGATGGATGCACTCGCCGCTTCCATCAATATCATGCAGGATAAAATCACCCGCAGCCGCATGGTCGGCGACCCGCCGGAAATATTGCTTACCCCCGCGCTGGAACACATTGGATTGCTGGAATTCCACCGAGCGGCGGAGGCGATTGCCGAGGGTTATGACACCGTGGAACGCATGTGGCCTGAAATTAACCGCCTGCTGGGAGCAAGCCCCAACAGTGCTTAACGCGGTTTATCGTCATCGATTTTGCGCAAGTAGCGGGCATCATCAAACGCCGGAATGCATTGCGGCATGTACATCACCGCAATTGCCACCAACATGCCATTGACGATGCCTTCGGGAAACATTATTAAGGGAATGAAAGGCAGGTAGTAAGTTTGCAAATAATGCGCGGTGAAAGTATCCGTCAACCACAGCAATAAGCTGCCGGTGAGTACTACCGCGACACTGCTCAAAATCGCGGCAAGAAACGCATTAATGAATACGAAAGTGAAAACATTGGTCGGCAAGCGCTGCTGGCTCCACACCAATAACTGGTGGGTGATCAGGATCGGGAGTCCGCCCATCACCAAAGTATTCAACGGTATTGCCAGCAAACCCGCATCCAAATGCCAGAATGCAATGCTGACGATCACCGTAGCCGCAAGCAGTGCTAAGCGCCAACCGAACATCAGCGTCATCACGGTCATGCCGAGTAAATGAAAATTGAGGGTGGTGCCTATGCCTGCCCTTAATAGCCAGATAACGCTTGCAAATGCAATCGCGCCCAAGTAAACATGCGTGTGTTCACGCACGTAAACCCAGTTCGCGTGACGCAGCGCACGCCCTAACACAACAAAAAGTAGGAAACTGGCAGCAATTAACCAGTCCTCATTGAAAACATTAGCAGGTATATCCATGCAAGCCATCCTCTCACGATTCACGGTTAACCCGCGACAAACCCGACTTCTACTGAAGTTTTTATTCGTCGCGCTGTGTGGACTCGGTATTGTTGCCGCGTTACTGCCGGGCGGTGGTCAAGATTTACCTTACGCCGACAAATTGATGCACGCCGCTGCCCTGTTTGGGTTTGCCCTGCTCTTGGATTTGGCAACCACGCGCAGTTTTTGGCGCTGGCAAGTACCTATACTCCTGTGCTACGGCGTTTTCATTGAAATAGTGCAAGGTTTTACCACATGGCGCTCGGCATCCTTAGCGGATGTTGCTGCTGATGCCGCCGGTATCTTGCTGTATTGGGTATTGTGGCGGTTGGCATTGCAACGCGCAGTACCGCACGATAACGGTTAATTGGGTTTAGCCGTGGTGTCATCGTCTTGGTAAATTTCTACGGAGGCGTCCTTGATTTGGTAGCCCGCCTCGGCAAGATCGGTGTGAATTTGTTCGGTGACAATCGTCCCATACACCCACACGGGTTCATACATGCGCTCTATGCCGATGCTTTTGCCTTCCAGCGGTTTGACCAGCAAAGTCTGGTTAAGCGGTGGCGGTGGGGTGTGAATGCACGCGCCAAAATACGGTACCAGCAGAAATTCCTTCACCACGCCCTTGGCTTCGTCCACTTCTAGCGGGGAAAGGAAGCCGGGAATTTTGATCTTTTTGCCATTAAGTTCAGGGTTGACCGGAGCAGCATTCAATTCGGCTTGCATTTGTTCCATCACCGCGTCTTCTGCGGGGTCGCCTTCGGGGATGGAATCAATTTGTGGCTGGTATTTTTTGACGATTTCCGCCAATCCCTGCCCCGGTAGTTCCAGATTTTCCCATTCGATTTCGGTGTATTCGCCGTTTTGTGGTGATTTCGCGGCGCTAGGTTGAGTGACGGATTTAATGGGTGTACCCACCGCAGGCGCATTGCTAGGGAGCGCGGGCGGTGTGTCTGCTTGGTTTTTTTCACCGCAAGCGACCAGCAGGCTAGTGAGGATAATGACGGGGAATAATAGTTTTGTGTTCATTTTAAACTCTTACGGTTAAACCATCTTGCAGGGAACGCCGATACGCAATTGCCCCCGGAATCAGGCTGAACAGTAACGCAAGCAGCGCCACCACTGCAAGCAACAGCCCTTCATGCCAAGTCGGGAGCCAAGTGCTCAGGTAAAACCCGTATTCCGCCATCACCCACGGACGTGCCGCTAATACCCCAACCCACACCAGCGCTGCACCCAACAAGCCACCGAATACCGCCAATACCCCCGCTTCCAGCACAAACAGCAGGAACACCTGACGCGGGTGTGCGCCCACTGCCCGTAAAATTGCCATTTCGCGCCGCCGCTCATTCAAGGTGGACAGTAGCGTGGTCAACATGCCCAGCAAGCCCGCTATCACCACAAAGCCAGTGATAATGCGCAACACGTTTTCAAACATGCCAATGGCTTGCCAGAGTTCTGCCAGCGCCACGCCGGGGACGGTTGCCAGCAAGGGTTCGCGTTTGTAGTCGTTGATTTCGCGTTGTACTCGAAACGCGGCAGCGCGGTTTTTCAGCCCGACCATGAAGGCGGTAATCACTTTAGGTTGCAGGTTTTTCTGCAAGGCGGTCTCGGCACTGATTTGATAGCCGGGGACTTTTGCACCCCCTACCCAGTCGATGTGAATGGCTTCAATGCCTTCCAGCGAGACATGCACGGTGCGGTCAATCGGCGTGCCGGTGGGTTTAAGAATGCCCACCACCTGAAACGGTTTGTCGTCATGCAAGGTAAAGCTGGTCGCGGCAGCACCGTGCGCAATCACTATTTTGTCGTGGAGTTGGTAGCCGAGTTTGCGTGCCACTTCTGCGCCCAAGACGGCATCAAACACGCCTGCAAACGGCTTGCCAGCGGCAAATTCCAGCAAGCGTTTATCGCCGTGGCGGTAGTAACGGAAATAATCCTGATTCGTGCCCAACACCCGATAGCCTTGGTGTGAATCGCCGAGGCTGATGGGGATTGTCCAGTCCACCAGCGGTTTGCTGGCGATCTCTTGGTACGATTGCCAACTGATATTGTTGGTGGCGTTGCCGATGCGGAACACACTGTAGAGCAGCAATTGCACCGGGCCACTGCGTGCGCCGACCACCAAATCGGTGCCGGAAATGGTGCTGAGGAAACTGCTTTTGGCTTCTTTGCGGATGTATTCCACGCCCAGCAACAGCGAAACGCTAATGGCGATGGAAAACAACGTGAGCAGCAAACTGGCGCGGCGATTCCACAAACTGCGGAGGGTGAGGTGAAGTAGGATCATGATTCGCGGCGCTTTTCACGCAACATGAAGCCGTACAGCCCTTCGACTTTTTCCCGCGCCCAGGGGGTTTTGCGCAGGAATTTCAGGCTGGAGGCGATGCTGGGGTCACTGGCAAAGCAGCGCACAGGGATGCGGTCGGCTAAGCCTTCCCAGCCGAAGTAGTCGACCAGCTCGGTGAGGATGGTTTGCAAGGTTAAGCCGTGCAGTGGGTTGTTGTTTTGCTTTTGGGTGGGGATTGTATTCATTTCAAGACTCTCCAATAGCCTGCTTTGGTTGAACCTACATGCTCGATACGTCCTGCGGTTTTCAATTTTTGCAGGTGATGTTTTACGCTATCGGGTGTTAGTGATAGGCGTTGAGCCAGTTGATGGCGGGTCAAGTGTGGCTCGTTGTTTTCGCGGTTGATCTTTTCGATACCACGCCCCCATGACTCGATTTAGAGTTTCACTGGTTATGGGTAGCGGCGGTTGCAATGCCCGTAGTTTGGCATGATCGAGGCGTTGTTCTGCTTGTATCATTGGTGTTGGTGTTGGTGTTGGTGTTGGTGTTGGTGTTGGTGTTGGTGTTGGTGTTGGTGTTGGTGTTGGTGTTGGTGTTGGTGTTGGTGTTGGTGTTGGTGTTGGTGTTGGTGTTGGTGTTGGTGTTGGTGTTGGTGTTGGTGTTGGTGTTGGTGTTGGTGTTGGTGTTGGTGTTGGTGTTGGTGTTGGTGTTGGTGTTGGTGATGGGTTTGTCCGATCCTTGTTGGGTTGATTCACGTCACTCAAATCCACCACGCGCGAGAAATGGCTGGCAATGTGCGGATCGTGGCTGACAAATACGATGGTACTATGTTGCGCCGCCGCTTCTTTGAATAACAAGTTTAGAAAGCCATCACGGGTATCGGTATCCAGCGCCGAGGTCGGTTCATCCGCAATGATCAATTCGGGGCTGCCGATCAGGGCGCGGGCGACGGCGACGCGCTGTTGTTGCCCCACGCTCAGGTCGGTGACGGGGCGTTCCCACAAGTTGCGATCCAGCCCCAGATGTTCCAGCAAGCGGTTGGTGGTGGCTTGCATATCCCCTGCTTGCTGCTTGCGGCGCGTGGAAAAATGGCAAGGTAACTGCACATTTTCGCGCACCGACAGATACGGCAACAGGTTGAACTGCTGGAAGATCACGCCCATGTGATCCGCACGGAAACGGTCGCGGGCAGAATTGTTCATGCTGTGCAAAGCTTGACCCAGAACGGTCAAACTGCCGCTGGCAGGGCGCAAAATGCCTGCCAGCAAATTGAGAAAGGTGGTTTTGCCGCTGCCGCTGGCGCCGCGAATAAACAGGTGTTCGCCTTGGGCGACGTGCAATGCGGCAATTGCCAGCGTGTCGCGGCTTTGCCCTTGCCAGCGGTAATGCAGGTTTTGCAGTTCGATCACGTTCATTATTTTCCAGTAGGCGTTGCAGTCTTCACAGTTTGGGTAAATGAAGCCAATAAATTGCTGACAAAAGCTTCGTCGAGGTCGGCGGTGATGAACACAAAGCGGCTGCGCTGGTCAGCGTCAGGCCATGCGGGGAGTTCCACCGAGGGGTAAAACAGGTGTTGCACCGCGTGTAGCACAATGGGGCGACCGGGGTATTCTTGCACGTTGACGATGGCTTTCATGCGTAACAGGCGGGCGCTGCAAAATTCCACCAGCGTGTCGAGTGCTTCGGAGACCCCTGCCCACGGCAAAGGCTGGTCGAATTGCAGGGAAAAGCTGCGGATGCGCCCGTCCGTGCCACCGTGCGTGGGGACGTTGGGGTTGAGGATGCCGGGTTGTTTGAGTGGCAAACTTGCGGTCACGACGCGGAAGTTTTCTGCCGCAAGCCATTGCTTGGCTTTGACGGGTTCGGATTGGTGGTAGGCGCGGAGTTTGAACACGTGGTCGGGGTCAACATTGCCGTGTTGGACGTGGACAATAGGAGCCGCAGGGTTGAGCGTTGCCAGCCGTGCTTCAAGCTGTTGGATGGCGGCAGCGTCGGTAAGGTCGGTTTTGGTGAGCAGCAAGCGGTCTGCACCCGCGACTTGACGCACGGCTTCAAAATGTTGGTCGAGCTGTCCGTTGCCGAATACCGCATCCACCGTGGTCACAACGCCATCCAAATAATGGCGTTTGGCTACCCAGTCGGAACGCAGCAGGGTTTCGAGGATCGGTGTGGGGTCGGCGATACCGGTGGTTTCGATAATTATGCGTTCATAGGGGGGAATTTTGCCGTCGCGTCGCCCCATCCACAGGTTTTTCAGGGTGGGGACGAGTGAACCTTGGATTTCGCAGCAAACGCACCCGCCGGACAGCAGCGCCATCGTACCTTGGGTGTTATCGACGAGTTGGTGATCCAGCCCGATGCTGCCGAATTCGTTCATGATTACCGCAGTAAGCGGTGGTGCGCGTAACAAACGCTCCCAAAACGACGGTTTCAACAGGTTATTGAGTACCGTGGTTTTGCCGCTGCCCAAAAAACCCGTGAGCAGCGTAATCGGGATGTGCACCTCCACCCCGTCGGGTTCACGATAAGTCGATGGCATGAGCTTTCAAGTCATCCAATGACACCAACCGCAAGCAAGCCTGATGCGTGGCACGTACCACGACCCGTGGGGCTTTTCCGGCTTTGAAGGCTTCTAACCAACGCCCGGCGCACAAACACCAGCGATCGCCGGGTTTTAAACCAGCAAAACCGTATTCGGGCATTGGGGTGATTAAATCGTTGCCTCGGTCACGGCTGTATTCCAAGAAATCCTGCGTCATGACTGCGCATACCGTGTGTGAGCCGACGTCTTGTTTGTTGGTATTGCAGGAGCCGTCACGGAAAAAGCCAGTCACGGGTTTGACCCCGCATTCTTCAAGCTCGGTACCGAGTACATTGAGGGATTCCATCATGTCCATGTGTGTGCGCTCTTGATAATGTTTGGATACCGATAGTAACCGACTGCCCCGCGTTTTTGTACCACACGGCTAAACACAAGGGTTAAAGCCGTGCCTTGCTGTTCACTTGTCCTCTAACACCACCACAATCGCCCCGCACGGACATTCCTCCGCGCACAGCCCGCAGCCTTTGCAGTAGTCGTAGTTGAACGCAAATCGCTTGCCCGCCCCCAACTTGATCACCGCGCTATCCGGGCAGACGCCGTAGCAGTTGTCGCACTCGAAGCAATTGCCGCACGACAAACAGCGCCGCGCCTCAAACAGGGCATTGCTTTCATCCAGCCCGCCGACCACTTCGTCAAAGGTGGACTGGCGGCGGATAATGTCCAGCACCGGACGCACTGTCTTTTCCGCATCGGCGTAATACCAGGTGTTGAGGCGCTCGAAAGTGGCAGGCTCATGCTTGGGCGCAGGCTGGTAACATTCGCCACGCAACCACGCATCAATCGCCCACGCCGCCTTCTTGCCATGCCCGACCGCCACAGTCACGGTGCGCTCACTGCCCTCCACCATGTCGCCCCCGGCAAACACACCGTCATGGCTGGTCATCATTACCGCGTCGGTCTGCACGCTGTCCCACTTCATTGCCAGACTGGGGATGTGTTCCAGCAGCGTCTGTTCCACGTTCTGCCCCAGCGCCAGCACCACCGAATCGGCAGGCAAGGTCTCGAATTCGCCGGTCGGTTGCGGGAAACCTTTCGCGTCCAGCGCCATTTTCTCAATCGTGATGCTGCCTTCTCCCGCTTCGGTGATGGTGGAAAGCCACTTCAGCTTCACGCCTTCTTCCAGTGCTTCTTTCACCTCGAAATCGTGGGCGGGCATTTTGTCGCGGGTGCGGCGGTAGATGATGATGGACTCTTCCGCCCCCAGCCGTTTGGCGGTACGCGCCACGTCGATGGCGGTATTGCCGCCGCCGTATATCACCACCTTGCGCCCCAGCAAAGGCTGGCTGTCTTCGACTTCGTGTAGCACGCTGACCGCATCAGTAATGTGGCTGGCATCACCTGCCGGAATGTAGGCACGCTTGGCAATCCCCGCGCCAATGCCGAGGAATACCGCATCGAAACCTTCCGTCGCCTGCATTGCCAGCACGTCATCCACGCGGGTATCAAGGCGCAATTCCACCCCCATGTCCACAATGCGCTGCACTTCGGCATCCAGCACCTGACGTGGCAAACGGTAGCGCGGGATGCCGTAACGCATCATGCCGCCCGCCGCCGTTTCCGCCTCGACAATGGTCACGCCATGCCCCATGCGGCGCAAATGGTAGGCAGCGGACAAACCCGCAGGCCCTGAACCGACCACCAGCACGCGCTTGCCGCTTTCCACAACAGGCTTGGCGAATGCCCAACCTTGTTTCAAGGCTTCATCGCCGAGGAAACGTTCCACTGCATTGATACCGACCGCCTCGTCCAGTTGCCCGCGATTGCACGCACCTTCACAAGGGTGGTAACACACCCGCCCCATGATCGCAGGCAGCGGGTTGTTTTCAGTCAGCGAACGCCATGCCGCTTCGTAATTGCCCGATTCGGCATGGAACAGCCAGTTCTGGATGTTTTCCCCTGCCGGACAAGTCGCATTGCAAGGAGGCAAACGGTCAACGTACACCGGGCGCTTGCTGCGCCATGAGCCAGTGTGGTTGGCAAGGCTAGTATTTTTGTCCAGCGTAATCGCGAATGGTTTTTCGATACTCATACAGCAGCCCCCTTCTTTTCAAGCAATTTGAAGCGGCGGATATTGCGGTCAGCAATCGCCTGCAATTGCGCAATCACCGCTACCTGCTTGGGATTGCGGAACAGATGGGCGAAGCGTTTTTGCAGCTTCAAATAATCCTCCACTGGCACTTGTTCGCGGATGGCGCGATGCCCGGTCATTTCGCCATGTTCGGCCTCAAACACCGGGAACAGGCCGGACTCAATCGCCAACCGCGCCAGTTTGATGGTGTGCGCCGGGTCTGCGCCCCAACCCAGCGGGCAAGGTACGTGGATGTGGATGTAACGCGCCCCGTGGATACTCATCGCCTTGGTGACTTTTGCTTCCAGATCGCGCAAATCGGCGACGGAGGCAGTCGCCACGTAGGGGATTTCATGCGCCATCGCAATCAGCGGTACGCTCTTGCCCTTGCCGAATACATTGCCGTTGGGATGTTGCCCGATGGGTACGGTGGTGGCAGTGCGGGCGGCAGGTGGAGTGGCGGACGAACGTTGCACCCCGGTGTTCATGTCGGCTTCGTTGTCGTAGCAGATGTACAGCACGTCATCGTTGCGCTCAAACATCCCCGACAGGCAGCCGAAACCGATGTCGGTCGTGCCGCCGTCGCCGCCCTGCGCCAGTACGCGGGTGGTTTTGCCCTTGACCCGCTGTGCCGCCGCGACACCTGTGGCGACCGCTGCGGTATTGCCGAACAGCGAATGTATCCACGGCAATTGCCAAGAAGATTCGGGGTACGGAGTGGAAAAGACTTCGAGGCAGCCGGTGGCGTTGCAGGCAATCAGGTCATTGCCCGCCGCCCGCATTGCCGCATCTACCGCAAACCGTGCGCCCAGTGCTTCGCCGCACCCCTGACAGGCGCGATGCCCGGAATTGAGCGCGTTGGTGCGCTGCATTCCCGCCTGCACGCTGCGCTCTTGCTCGCTCAGCAGGCGGTTGCCGACGGTGAAAGTGTCGGTCTGGTAAAACTTGATGGTGGTTTCCATGTTTGTTCTCCTAGCGAATCTGGCTGGCGACAGTGCCGACACTGTGCAGGATGTTTTCCGCAATCGGCCCGGAACGGCGTCCGGCTTCCATGCGGGCAATTTCGGCGTGGACGACATCGTGCTTGAGGTCGAGAAATTCCAGCCGTTCCAGATGGCCTGAATCCGCCCGGTGGAACAGCTTGCGCAGGGAATCGCGGGTAATCGGTCTACCGCCCAAGCCTGCGACCACGGTATGTACCGGCTTGTGCAAGCCTGCCACCGCCATCTGCACGTCGGTGGCAACGATGCCGCCAATGCCCAGCGCGAGGGATTTTTCCACCACTACGATACGTTTGGCGTGTTCCAGCGCACTGCGTACCGCCTTGTGCGGGAACGGGCGGTAAGTGCTAATCGCCAGCGAGCCGATCGACATGCCTGCATCGCGCAGTTCATCCACCACATCCTTGATCGTGCCGTTGACTGAGCCGAGCGCAACTACGATGGTGTCGGCATCTTCGCTGCGGTACGGCTTGATCAGGCCACCGGAATCGCGCCCGAATTGCTGCTGGAATTCCTCCGCCAGTTCCGGGATCAGCCCCAGTGCCTGCATCTGCTTGTAATGCGCGAGGTAGCGCACTTCCATGAAGGCTTCCGGCCCGACCATCGCGCCAATGGTGACGGGGTGGATGGGGTCAAGGAGTTGGCGCGGCTCGAACGGTGGCAGGTAAGCATCGACCTGTGCCTGTGCGGGAATATCCACCCGCTCGTAGGCGTGGGTGAGGATAAAACCATCCACGCACACCATCACCGGCACGGAAAGCTCTTCCGCCAGCCGGAACGCCTGAATGTGCAAATCGACCGCTTCCTGATTGGTTTCGGCGTAAAGCTGAATCCAGCCGGAATCGCGCATCGACAGGCTGTCCTGATGGTCGTTCCAGATATTGATCGGTGCGCCGATGGCGCGGTTGCCAATGGTCATCACGATGGGCAAACCCAAACCGGAGGCGTTGTAGACCGCTTCCGCCATGAACAGCAAGCCCTGGCTGGCAGTAGCGGTGTAAGCCCGCGCCCCGGCAGCACTCGCGCCGATGGCAACTGACAGCGCGGCAAATTCGGATTCGACATTGATGAATTCGCACGGCTGAATTTCGCCCCGATCCACCATTTGCCCCAAGCCTTCCACAATGTGGGTCTGCGGGGTGATGGGGTAGGCGCAAATCACTTCCGGGCGGCACAGGCCGATGGCTTCGGCGATGGCTTGAGAGCCTTCGATCTGTTTCAGCATGGGTTTCCTCCCGGTAAGGTGGCCTGCACTTGGGCAAAGGCGGCTTGCGCAGCGGCAATGTTCTGTTCGGCAATCTTGCCGCTGAACTTTTGGCGGATGGCGGCTTGCAACGCTTCCATCTGGATCAGCCCGGTGAGGGCGGCAAAACCACCCAGCAAAGCGGCATTGGGCAACGGACGACCGACGTACTTGAGAGCCAGTTCGCTGGCGGGAATGACGCTGATGCGTTCGCCGGGATGCGTTTGCAAGAAGGTGTCCAGCCCCAGTTCACTTAGCGAATGGTTGGAATTGATGAGGATGTAACCGCGTTCCGCCAGCCCTTCAAACAGGTTGACCTGATGCAGCAGACCGGGGTCTTGAATGATCAGTGCGTCGGGGGTGAGGACGGGTTCACGCAGGCGGATTTCCTTATCGTCAATACGGCAAAACGCCATGACGGGTGCGCCCATGCGCTCGGAGCCGAAGCTGGGAAAGGCTTGTGAATGCTTGCCTTCGACAAAGGCGGCGATGGAGAGCATTTCGGCGGCAGTGACAACGCCCTGCCCACCACGCCCGTGGATTCTGACTTGAAACATGTGGTGCTTCCTTTGGTACGGAAAACGGTTTGGTTTTCTTATTTGTGGATAGCCTAGCAGTGTTGCGTGAGGATTTGCTTGATGGATGTCGGGAAAAGGGTGGATAGCTTCACTATACTCAAAGGAATGGTGTGTTTTAACGGAGGCTTCGATGTCAACTTTTGCGCATGGCTTACGTCGGTGGTGGTTGCCAGTAATGCTGGTGTCATTGCTGGCTTTTTCTGCTTCGTTGGCGGCTGAATCACTGACGGCGACCAAACTGGTTGCGGGGCTGGAACATCCGTGGGGGATGGTATTTCTGCCGGATGGTGAGGTGTTGGTCAGTGAACGGGCGGGCAGATTGCGGCGCATTCAAGACAACACCTTATTGCCCAAGCCGGTGAGTGGCCTGCCAGCGATTGCTGAGCAAGGGCAAGGTGGCTTGTTGGGCTTGGCGTTGCACCCGCAGTTTGCGCAAAACCGTTGGTTATACTTTGCTTATGCGGCGGAGGGTGATGACGGTTACAGCACGCATTTGGCTCGCGGGCGCTATCAGGATGGCGCATTGACACAGCTTGAGGTGTTGTTTGCGGCCACCCCGCAATCGTTTGGCGGGCAACATTTTGGTGGGCGGATAGCGTTTGACCGTGCCGGTTACGTTTACCTGACGCTGGGCGATCGGGGGGAGCGTGAGAATGCGCAAATGCTGGAAAATCATGCGGGCAGCGTGATTCGCTTGCAGGATGATGGACGGATTCCGGCGGATAATCCGTTCGTCAACACCGCCGGGGCGCAGCCGGAAATTTATACCTATGGGCATCGAAATGTGCAGGGCATTGCGCTACACCCAACCACCGGGCAGGTGTGGACGGGCGAACACGGCCCGCAAGGTGGCGATGAAATCAATATTCTGCAAGCAGGCGCGAACTACGGCTGGCCGGTGATCACTTACGGCGAAGAATACGGCGGCGGCAAAGTCGGGGCGGGTTTGAAGGAAAAAGCGGGCATGGAACCGCCGGTATTGCATTGGACACCTTCGATTGCACCCGCAGGCATGACGTTTTACACCGGGGACAAATACCCCGGCTGGCAAGGCAATTTGCTGGTCAGCGCCCTCAAGTTTGCATTGATTTCGCGCGTTACGCTGGATGGGAATCGCTATGTGGCTGAGGAACGCTTGCTGAAAGACGAGATCGGGCGGATTCGGGATATTCAGCAAGCGCCGGATGGGTATTTGTATGTGCTGACGGATGAGAGCGACGGGGCATTATACCGGCTGAAATCGTTGCCATGACAACGGCTTATTCCCTATGTGATAGTCATAACGGCGATACAAATATCCCTTGTGGGTTGTTCTATCTTGCAATAGAAAAATTCTATAGTCATAGATAATTTTTATTATTGATTCCTTGATCTATCTCAAGCACTATCAGCGTAATGCTGTAATTCAGTAATCCCTTATTTAGTTACCTACTGATATGACTACTCAAATTAATCAAGCAACCGAAATCAAAAGCACCACCTGCTACATGTGTGCCTGCCGCTGCGGTATCAATGTCCACCTCAAAAATGGCGAGGTGAAATACATTGAGGGCAACCCCGATCACCCGCTCAACAAAGGCGTGATTTGTGCCAAAGGCTCATCCGGCATTATGAAGCAGTATTCGCCTGCCCGTCTGACCACGCCGTTGCGCCGCAAAGCCAACGCAACCCGTGGCGAAGGGCAGTTTGAAACCATTACGTGGGAAGAAGCCTTCGACACCCTCGAAACTCGCCTGCGCCACATCCGTGCCACTGACCCGAAAAAGTTCGGGCTGTTCACCGGGCGTGACCAGATGCAAGCCCTCACCGGCTTGTTTGCCAAGCAATTCGGCACGCCGAACTACGCGGCACACGGTGGTTTCTGCTCCGTCAATATGGCGGCGGGCATGATCTACACCATCGGCGGTTCGTTCTGGGAATTCGGCGGCCCCGACCTGCACCACGCGAAATTGTTCGTGATGATCGGCACGGCGGAAGACCACCATTCCAACCCGCTGAAAATCGAGTTGTCGCAGTTCAAGCGCAACGGCGGACGCATGATTGCGATTAACCCGGTGCGCACGGGTTATGCAGCGGTGGCGGATGAGTGGATTCCGATCCGCCCCGGTACCGACGGCGCGTTGTTGCTGGCGATTACCCGCGAAATCATTGAGCAAGGTTTGTATGACCGCGACTTCGTGGTGAATTACACCAACGGCCCCGAATTGGTCAATATGGATCCGAACAACCGTGAATACGGCATGTTCCTGCGCTTTGAAGTACCGCATGAAGAAGGCTGTTTTGATGCGCAAAACAAGCTGTGGTGGGATCGCGACCTCAATAAGCCGATTTCAACTCATACCCCCGGTGTTGACCCGTTTTTGACTGGCGAATTCAAGCTGAAAGACGGCACCCCGGTGAAACCCGCGTTCCAATTGCTGCGTGAGCGCGTCGAAAGCTACACCGCAGAATGGGCGGAAGGCATTACTGGCATTCCGGCGGACACCATCAAGCGTTTAGCGCATGAAATGGGCATTACGGCGCGTGACCAGAAAATCGAATTGCCGATTGCGTGGACAGACGTGTGGGGCAATGAGCACGATCACGTGGTTGGCAACCCGGTGGCGTTCCATGCAATGCGTGGCTTGGCGGCGCATTCCAACGGTTTCCAAAGCATTCGTGCGTTAAGCATTCTGATGTCGTTGTTGGGTACGATTGACCGCCCCGGTGGTTTCCGCCACAAAGCGCCGTATCCGCGCCCGATTCCGCCTTGCCCGAAAACAGGTACGTCGCCGGATGCGGTCAAGCCGAATACCCCGTTGGATGGGATGCCGTTGGGCTGGCCTGCTGACCCGGACGATTTGTTTGTCGATGACAAGGGCGAGCCGGTGCGGATCGACAAAGGGTTCTCGTGGGAATACCCGCTGTCGGTACACGGTTTGATGCACAACGTTATTACCAACGCATGGCGCGGCGACCCGTACAAGCTCGATACCTTGCTGATTTTCATGGCGAACATGGCGTGGAATTCCACCATGAACACCACCGAAGTCCGCGACATGCTTAAGGATAAGGATGAGAACGGCGAGTACAAAATCCCGTTCCTCGTGGTGTGCGATGCGTTCCATTCGGAGATGACCGCGTTTGCGGATTTGATTTTGCCGGATACCACGTATTTGGAACGCTATGACGTGATGTCGATGCTGGATCGGCCGATTTCCGAATTCGACGGCCCGGTTGATTCGGTACGAATTCCAATTTTGCCGCCGACAGGTGATTGCAAGCCGTTCCAAGAAGTGTTGATTGAACTCGGTTCGCGCTTGGGCTTCCCGGCATTCACGGACAAAGAGGGTAAGCGCAAATTCCGCGATTACCCCGATTTCATTGTCAATTTTGAAACCGCGCCCGGTTCCGGCATTGGTTTCTTGAGCGGCTGGCGTGGGCAGAACGGTCAAAAGACCATGCGTGGCGAACCGAACCCGAATCAGTGGGAACAGTACGCCAAGAACAATTGTATGCACCACCATGTGATGCCGAAGTCCTACCAGTACATGCGTAACTGGAACGAAGGCTATTTGCAATGGGCGAAGGCTAACGGTTTAGTGCGTCACGCCGAGCCGATCAATATCCACCTGTATTCCGAGGTGCTGCACAAATTCCGCCGCGCCGCGCAAGGCATTTCGCACGGCAAGCAGCCGCCGGAACGCTTGCGTAAACGGGTGGAACGTTTCTTCGATGCGCTGCCGTTCTACCACGAGCCGCTCGAAAACGAGATGATCAATAAGCAGGATTTTCCGCTGAGTGCGTTGACGCAGCGTCCGATGGCGATGTATCACTCGTGGGATTCGCAGAATGCGTGGTTGCGCCAAATTCACGCGCACAATTATTTGCACATGCACCCCAGCGTCGGCGAAAAGTACGGCTTTGAAGACGGCGATTGGATTTGGGTAGAATCCACCCACGGGCGCGTGCGTTGCGAAGCGCGTTACTCGCAATCGGTCGAGCCGAACACGGTGTGGACTTGGAACGCGATTGGCAAAGCCTCTGGCGCGTGGGGTCTGGAAAAAGATGCCAACGAATGCACCCGTGGTTTCTTGCTGAATCACATTATCGGCGAAGAGCTGCCCAATCAGGCGGAAGGCGAACATATCTCCAACTCTGACCCGATCACCGGGCAGGCGGCGTGGTTCGATGTGCGCGTCAAAGTCTACAAAGCGGACGAGAAAGACCAAGGTTCGACTTTCCCGCAATTCCCGACTCAGCCGCGTTACCCCGGTATGGCGAAGCCTGTGGGCAAGTGGCTGACCTTCGTGGGTGGTTCTGGCAAATTCAAGAACATGTTCAAAGGGGGTAAGTAAGATGACCCAGTTGGCTTTGGTGATTGACCTGAATGTGTGCGTCGGCTGTAGCGCCTGCGTCACCTCGTGCAAAGAATGGAACACCTCCAGCGAAGGCGGCGGTGGCATGGTGGACAAAAACCCGTATGGCAAAGACCCGACGGGTACGTTCTTTAACCGCGTGCAAACTTTTGAAGTGGGCGAATACCCCAACGTCGAAACGGTGCATTTCCCGAAAAGCTGTTTGCATTGCGAAGACCCGCCGTGCGTGCCCGTTTGCCCGACAGGGGCAAGCTACAAGCGCAAGGAAGACGGCATTGTGCTGGTCGATTACGACAAGTGCATTGGCTGCAAGTATTGCTCGTGGGCGTGCCCTTACGGTGCGCGGGAAATCGACGAAAAGCAGAAGGTGATGAAGAAGTGTACCTTGTGCGTGGATCGGATTTACGACACGACCTTGCGCGAAGACCGCCGCAAACCGGCGTGTGTGTTGGCTTGCCCGACCAATGCGCGGCTGTTTGGTGACGTGCATGACCCGCTGTCAGCCGTGTCGGTGGCAATCAGCGAACGTGGCGGCTATCAATTGATGCCGGAATGGGGAACGCGACCCGCGAACCATTATTTGCCTCGGCAAAAAATCAAGTCGCACGTAACTGAAGAGTCTTTACACCGTATTGATAACCCGTTGAAGAAAGAAGAACACCGTGCGCCGGTCAGTGCTGACCTGCCATCGTTGGACGACTTCCTGTTCTAAGGAGATTGGATTTATGCATCCTGCTTTTTCGGTCATTTTTTTGACCACATTGATTGGTACGGGTCAGGGCTTGTTTTTGGCGCTGTACACCGGCCAAGTTTATAATACGTTCGGCGTCGTAGGCGATGCCATGCCGCCGCTGGCGCTGTACGTTGTGGGTACCATCGTGGTGACGGTACTCATGGCATTGGGTTTGTTTGCGTCGTTCTTCCATTTGGGAAGACCGGAGCGGGCATGGCGAGCAGCAACCATGTGGCGCACGTCGTGGTTGGCGCGTGAAGTGATTGTGTTGCCCGCGTTCGCCGGGGCAGCGTTCATCTGGGGCGCGTTGCATTATGTGGGATTTGACCCGATTATGTTGACGGCGGGTGCGGTGCCAATCAAACTGACTTTAATTGTCGGTTTTGCCGCCGGTTTGCTGGCATTTTTGCTGTACGTTTGCACGGGGATGATTTATGCAGCGGTGAAATTCATTCAGGAATGGGCAACGCCGTTTACGATTGTGAATTACACCTTGCTAGGGTTGGCTTCCGGTTTCTCATTGGCAGCCGCGCTGGGCGCTTATTTCGGTAGCAGTTTGGTGGATGCGTACATTTTCTGGGCAGTATTGTTCACGCTGGTGGGCTTTGTGAGCCGCATGTTTGCGTTGCGCCGCAATGGACGCCTTAAGCATAAAAGCACGGTTTGTACCGCTATTGGAGTACGTCACCCGAAAATCACGCAGATTTCACAAGGCGCTATGGGTGGGTCGTTCAACACGCGTGAATTCTTCCACCACCAAAGCCCGCAATTTTTGCAGACAGTGAAATTGTTCTTTTTGATTGTGGCTTTTATTGTGCCAGTGACCTTGATGGTGATTGGTTGGTCGAATCAGCTTGCGTTGGTATTGTTAGCCTCGGCGCTGATTCAGTACGTTGGCTTGCTGGCGGAACGCTGGTTCTTCTTCGCACAGGCGAATCATCCGCAGAATCTCTACTATCAGGCGACGTAAGTGGGCTGGTGGTGAGTGATGATGAAAACGCCCGCTGATGCGGGCGTTTTTGTGTTGGTTAAGCTAAAACAAGCAGTTAAATCAAGTAAAGAATCTTATTATTGTTACATTTAATCAAATACTTAGGGAAATATTAGTCTAGGAATGTCTTGGTTATTAAGCTAATTCTGCAAAACCCATTTAGCTCCTTTGCCCTTCTTTCCTTGATTTTGGATAGTCCCCTCCTGAACCATTTCTTGTAACAGATTTTTAATTTTGTTCTTTT
Organism: Candidatus Thiothrix sulfatifontis; assembly: GCA_022828425.1. NCBI lineage: Bacteria > Pseudomonadati > Pseudomonadota > Gammaproteobacteria > Thiotrichales > Thiotrichaceae > Thiothrix > Candidatus Thiothrix sulfatifontis. The sequence goes on along the minus strand of CP094685.1, from coordinate 537,710 downwards.
TTTGATCATAATCCAAAATATCGGGAAGTTTTCTCTAGTAGTAATCTTTTCATGTCGTTTGGGCTGGCTTCTTTCCATTCCTGTAAGTACTGAACCACTAAATTTTTATAGTAGGCGTTATCAAAGCCACGATGTCGGATATAGGCGGCTTTTCCTTCAGTAGCCTGCGCGACTGCGGCGGCAACATAGAGGTTGGGTCTGCCGCCCTTCTACCAATTTGCGGTGTTTAAGCAGACGGAATTGCTCGTCTGTTAAGACTTGCCCTTTTTGCAAACAATCTAGTGCAACGACTTCGTGTAGCAGCAAGTCGGTATTGTTTAGCAAAGCACGGTATAGTTTTCGTTTAAAATCTTGCCGTACAAACGCACCCGTACCCGTTGCGGGTCATGCAAATCGTCAGTCCGGTAGCGGGAAGAAACGCTCCCGTTGTTTATTGAACACCCGCCTGATGCCGCTACCAATGGTGTCGATCATTTTGAGTTCCACCATTGCTTGGGCAAGGAACGGGTTGCGGTATTGGTCTGGTGGTGAATCGTGTTCAATCACCCATTCCACCGAATCAGGGAGGAATTTCCCCATATTGGTGAACAGCAGGGAATCTTCTTGCTCCACCACATTGATGCGTCCACCCAAAGCATAATCCTGATGGGCAATGCAATTGTGCAGCAACTCGCGGATTACCCATGAATCGTATTGGCTGACTTCGGTTGGCAGCAGGGTATTTTCCCGCAGGTAACGGTAAGTCAGGTTACGTACCTTGGCAAACAAGGCATCGGTGTTCAGCAAAAAGGGTGGGGAGAAATGCTGATAATCGCGATCATTGCCTTGAGCATCTTTTAAGACCCACGTCATTTGAGCTTGGGCGGGGGAAAGCCAGTGAACGGATTCAGGTCGCCCCCAGATAACAGGATAGCGGTGTTGGTAATGCGCCCAGCAATGGTGATTTTGGCTTTGTTGAGGAAGATCGTGTCATTCCAGCTATCGACCTGTTCAGCCAGATGTGGGTGTTTTTCTTGGTATTGCTGGCGGGCTTTCAGGATAGCTTGGGGCAGCAAATCATCCAAAGTGGCATCCGCGATGGTTTGGGCTGACCAGTCTGGGTGGGCAGGATGGCGGATACGTTCCAGCTCTGACAACGATAAGGGGGAGAGTGATTCATTTTCACGCCCGTAGAAATGACCTTCCCATGCGGTGGGTATCCCAGTCGGTGTGGGTGGAATTTCAAACATGACCACTCGACCTTGCGGATGTTGTACCTCGTGAATTTCGGTAAAGGTTAGCCTGCCGCTGGTTTTGTCGGCGATTTCCTTTTTGAGTTTATCCAGTTGGGCGCGGTCGGGGCGGTAGTTGCTGCCAACCACTTGATGGTGCGTGTTGACACCGAAAATCAACCAGCCTGCGCTTTGCCGATTCAAGTTTGCCTCGTTGCTGAGAGCGGAAAAGTATTTACCCAATTTGGTGAAATCGAAATGCTCTTTGGCTTCCTTGAACTCCAGCCACTCGGTTTCTGCGGGGAGTGCCAGCAAATGGGAGAGTAATGGGAGAAGCTCTGCCTGTGTTTTCATGAGGGTTTCCTGTTCGTTTTATCATGGCTCTGACAGCTTGCTTATCATAACAGACAAGGAAAATGCCTAACCTCTGATGTTTTGTCAGTGTAATGTTAGTATGCGCACGCACCCTTCCAGCAACCCAACAGACAAGGTTTACCGTGGCCATCAAACCAACCATTTACAAAGCCAGAATTGCGTTATCGGATATGGAACGCAATTACTACGATTCCTGAATCTGACCATTGCCCAGCACCCCTCCGAAACGTTGGAGCGCATGATGGTGCGGATTTTGGCGTATTGCCTCAATGCTCAGGAAGGAATTGAGCTGACCAAAGGGCTGGAAGACGTGGAAGAACCCGCCATCTGGGTACGCACGATGGATGAGCAAATCGCCCTGTGGATTGATTTGGGCGAACCCACCCCAGAACGGATCAAAAAGGCGAAGCATCGGGCGCGAGCAGTGCGTGTTTACAGCTTTAACAGCAAGTCGGATGTCTGGTGGTCACAAAATCTGAAGAAGTTTAGCCAGTTGGATGCGGCGTTTTACCGCTTCCCCGCAGAAGAGATTGAAGCGCTGGCGGCGTTGGTGAGCCGCACGATGGATTTGTCGATCACAATTACCGGCGACTCTGCTTATATCGCGGGTGATAAGGGTGAGGTTGAGGTTCATTGGGATGTGTTGCAGGCTTAGTTTTTCTGATGAAAGATCGACAGTCTCATGTTTGTAACTGATGTTACGCAGTCCGACCGCTCATCGACTATATTTCAGGTATGAATCAAACACGCCTTGACCTCTACACCGACTACCTGACCGTGACTTTTGGCTACGCCACAGCAACGGGTTTATCGCAACGTACTGGATGGCGAAATTCGCCACGATGCGATCAGTCGTTTTCTTCCGGGAGATGAGTACACCTCGAAAGACCTATGGAAACAGGTAAAAAAGACTGTCAGGGAGGTCGAATCAGCCGATGGCATCCTGATTTTCGACGATACGGTGCAAGAAAAGCCCCATATGGACGAAAGCGATCTGATTTGTTGGCATTACGACCACTGCAAAGGACGCAATATCAAGGGAATCAACCTATTGAACTGCCTGTACCATAGCAATGGAGCATCCATTCCCGTCGCGTTTGAGCTGATACGAAAACCGTTCCGTTTCTGCGACATCAAGACACGCCAAGAAAAACGGTGCAGCGGTGTCACCAAAAATGAGCAAATGCGCTCAATGATTGACACCTGCATTCAAAACCAACTGAAATTTTCATGGGTGTTGAGCGACATTTGGTTCGCCTCCGCCGAGAATATGGAACACATCAAGGAGAAACGGCAAAAGGACTTCATTATGGCATTGAAAAGTAACCGATTAGTGGCATTGAGCGAAGCAGACAGCAAGGCAAAACGTTACACACGGCTCGACCAATTGGCATGGACAGAACAAAAAGCCATCACGGGCTACTTGAAGGGGCTGACATTCCCCGTCAAACTCGCCCGGCAAATCTTTACGAACAAAGACGGCAGCAGCGGCATTTTGTATCTGGTTTGTAGCAAGTTGGTGGCAGAGTGGGACGAAATCACGACAACCTACCAAAAACGGTGGAAAGTCGAGGTCTTCCATAAATCGCTCAAATCCAATGCGGCATTTGCCAAATCCCCTGCCCACACTGCCAAAACTCAAGCGAATCACTTATTCGCCTCCATCGTCGCCGTCTTCAAAATGGAGTGTTTGACCATCAGCAAACATCTTAACCACTTTGCCTTACGGGCAAAACTCTACGCCAAAGCAGTTCGTATCGCTTTTGATGAGCTACAGGTACTCAGGGCTGCGTAACATCAGTTTGTAATAAAGGTTGATGAGGTTGTCGTGTTTAATCCGAAACTGACTACGCCGCTTGGTTACAGGTTTTTGGGATGAGGCTTTTTCCATCTTGATCGCGGGGTCATAGGAAATGGTTCCGTTTGCTATCGCTTTCAGGAACAGCAAGAAGTCGGTTTCTTCGCACAGCAAAACTTGGCAACCAAAGGCATATTCTGGCGGCGGAGTCCGAAATAGCGACGGAATATAAGCGGCTTGCGCGTGTTTGCGGTTCCAATGATCCAGCATACCGCTAAAGCTCCACGATGCAGCTATTTCTCCAGCTTGGGTTTCAAGGCCAATACAGCCTGCCATATCGGTGATTTTCCCCGATTGCTGATCGTAGCCATCTAATATCAAACGTAAGCCTGTGTCGGCGTGGTAGGTGCGACCGATTGTATAAATGCCGCCAAAATTGATGCGGTCAACCTTGCCACTTTTGTCGGGATAGCCGAAGCGACGCAGGAAATCAGGTACGCCGTTATCACAATAAAATCCACCAGTGGGTTCGGGTGTCATCAGTGTTACGGGGCTTTTGGGCTTAAAAGAACGGAAGTCATTGACTCCATACTGTTTGATTTCCCATCCAAGGTAATCGGGTTCTGAGTAACCATTGGGGGAAATACCCAGTTCAGCCTCCAACGTATAGCCGCCGCCATTTCTGGCACTGTAAGGTGTGATCACACCATCTTTCCCCAGTTTCTGTGAAGCTATCCAATTTTTCTCACAAATTTCTTTGAGGGCTTCCAATAGCAGAACGCGGGTATTTTGCTTTTTATCAGGTGGGAATAGCTCAATAAGAACACTGCTGACGTTGATGTTATTGCTGGTAAGCGCATAAAGCTCCTTGCTCAACGGGTCATCCGGGGTAGCAGCGTAACCCAATACATCGCCGTTTGGGGTGATACCAATGAACAATGTCCTGCCTTCATCGCGGGAAGCGATCACGCTTGAGGGGGCATGACGGCAACCTTTTAGAAGCCCAGACATGCGTACTTCCGGGTATTCGGGATACAGAATAAGCTGAGCATTCGGGGCAAGATAACGTCCGTTCTTGATCGACCCAATAGAAGGTAACATCGGCTTTTGTGCGTGACGTTTTGCCTTTAGCTATATTGCTATCGTCTACGTAGAGGGAACCATGAGGAATAGTGTGCAAGGCAGAAAAGCCACCTCCAAGGTAGAACTGATTTTTTGAGTTATCGTTAGGCGCTAACTTTTTCGCATAGAAACGGATTGCTCCATGTGATTCCATGAGCTGTAAGAGCGAGTTGATTGATTCCATAGATGTTCCAGTTCTGGTATTTTCGTCTTGCACGATAAATTTTCTCCCGCTATACCCCTGTACCAGCCGCTGTTTTATCCGTAAGTGCGGGAATCATTTCTACTGACAACATAGTCTGTCTCCATTACAAATAAAGGGGTTGAGTCATCCTGATTGATCCACATATCAGCCATCAGGGGTTTGTAAGTTTGTTGCATTATCCAAGGTTTCATCACGCGGGCAACTTCGCGGAAGACAGGCATCACCACTGAGTTGCCGAACTGCTTGTACGCCCGTGTATCCGACACCGGAATACGGAAAGTGTCTGGGTAGCCCATCAGCCGCGCACATTCTCGCGGGGTGAGGCGGCGCGGGTTTTTGTTTTCGCCTTGCCAGACCAGTATTTCCGAGCCGTCTTTGTAATAACGGGCGGAAAGGGTGCGGGTCACGCTATTGGCATACGCCAGCCCAAAACCAAAGCCGTTACCCTTAGCCTTGTGTTTGTCAGAGTAATCTTGCAGGTATTTCCAGAGATTGTTGGTTAGGGTGTATTTGTCATGAATCTTGCGGTTGGCATGATCGAAATAGCGGCCTTCGTCGTGTTCCAGTACAGGTTCGCTACCATCGGTCTTGTGTAGAATGTTGCCTAGCGTGATGCGCCCTTTGCCCGGCAATTGCAGTGCATCCCAGCTAAATGCGGTTGGTTCGCGGAAGCCGACAATGACCGTGCGTTCACGATGCTGGGGTGTCCAGTGCTGCCCATCAATGGTTGTCCAGTGAACTTGATAGCCGAGTTCTTCCCGCAGGGTATGCAGGATGATACGGAACGTATTGCCCTTGTCATGGGATTGCAGATTCTTGACGTTTTCCAGCAGGAATGCACCGGGGCGTTTGGCTTTGATAATACGTGCCACATCGAAAAACAGCGTGCCTTGAGTTTCATCCTCAAAACCGTGCGCCCGTCCAAGGGCATTTTTCTTCGAGACTCCCGCAATCGAAAACGGCTGGCAGGGGAAACCGGCTAATAGTACGTCATGTGCCGGAATGTTCGCTTCGGGTATCGCGGTAATATCCCCGGCAATCGGTTGCCCATCGGCAAAGTTGGCGTGGTAGGTACGTTGGGCGTAAGCGTCCCATTCGCTGGTAAATACGCAGCGCCCCCCTTGCAGTTCAAATGCCTTGCGAATGCCGCCAATTCCCGCGAACAGGTCGATGAAGGTGAAATCGGCACTGTCAGCGGGTTTGCCAAACGGCATTAACATCTGTTGCAGGCCGTACAGAATGCCATGTTTTGGCTCTGTCTCATGTTTTAGCCAGCGTCCGACGGTGCTGGGATTAACTCCCAGCTTTTCAGCAATTTCGGAATGGTTGTAGTAGTGCGCAGCCTCTTCAAGACACTGCAACACCGTTGACGCTCTGACTTCGTACATGATTGACTCCACGGGAAACTTTTTTGCATTTTATGCTTATAGTTTCCCTTTAGCAATCAGTGGTTCGTTTTTAGTTCGTCATTTGGATTCATACTTAGGGTTAGGGCATCAGCCGAATTTAAGGGTTTGTTGTACGGGCATTCCCGCAGGCATTACTTCAGTTTCCTTGCAAAGTCGATTCAGAAAATCCACGAGCGACAAACCCAGTTCATACGCCATGTTGCTGGGCACAGCATTGCCAATCTGCTTGTATTGCGAAGTCAACGCCCCCTTGAATTGCCAATCATCCGGGAAGGTTTGGATACGGGCATATTCGCGCACGGTAAACGGACGGGTTTCTTCGGGGTGGCAACGTTCCGTCTGTTTTTGTGCGGGAGCGCAGGTCAATGTGAGGCAAGGTTCATCCCAGTGCATCCGCCGTGCCATGCCGGTTTTGCCGCCACCGAGGTAATAACTTTGCATCATGTAGGCTTTTTGCACGTCTTCCGGCAAATCACGCCAGTAACCACCGGGGGGAACTTGTGACATCACTGCGGCTTTTTTGGCAGGGTAGCCTTGCCCAGCGGAGGTGGGAACATGGCAAGGAAACAGTTCACCCGCTTGCAACGCATCTTTGAGCGTGTAGATTTTTTGGTAAGGGCGGGGCCAGTGGAATTTTACCAATCCGGCAAGATCGTTGCGGATACCAACCAGCAGTAAACGTTCACGTTTTTGTGGGACACGGTAGAAAATGGCTTTCATCACGTGCGGTTCAAGCAACGTGTAGCCCAGTTCGCTGATGACGGAACGGATATTTTCCAGCGTTTTACCACCGTCATGGTTGAGTAAGCCGCGCACATTTTCCGCCATAAACAGCTTGGGGTTGGTTTCCTTGATGGCGCGGGCGAACTCGAAAAACAGTGTGCCACGGGCATCTTCAAAGCCCATTTTTTTGCCTGCATAACTAAAGGCTTGGCAGGGAAAACCACCCGTTACCAGGTCAATTTGGTTGTGGTACGGCGTAAAATCTAATTTGCCAATATCGCCACATTGCACGTTCCAGTGAGGGCGGTTGGTCTTGAGGGTATCGCAGGCATTTTTGTCGATTTCGTTAAGCAACACAGTATCTGAGCCCAGCTTTTTCCAACCCAATCGCTAAACCACCTGCACCCGCGAACAGTTCAATGGTTTTATAGGCATCGGTTTGGGTGATTACCGGGCGTTTGGAATCATCAAAGATGAAGCGTAATTCCTCGAATTGCCGCAACTGGTCTTTGTCGTAAAAACGGTAATTATTCATAGGGTTGCGCGTAGAGGGCAACTTCCCGCTGTTATCCCACGGCGTAGCGTTTCCTTTGAGACGCCCAACATATCGGCAACTTGTGCGACAGAGTACATAATTAACCTTCAACAACCTTACACATGGTTACTATTATAGGTTACATAGGGCGGACTTCTTGAGGGACTTGGCAGCAAATTCTGTAATGCTGTTCTTGATGGTGTTTTTTACTAAAGTTTTTGCATTTTCTCGCGTCAACATTAATTTTCACCGTCTATTGATCAAGTCTTACATTGGATGTATTGGAAGATTGGCTTAATGCAGGTATGCCCTCATCAAGCCAATCCTCCAGTCCTGAGAATTAAGTTTTAACCCAGCAATGCCTTCATAAACTGCGGCAGCGCCGCGCTACCCTGATGCACACCCGCATTGTAATACTTGGTCGGGAACGCCAACGCTTCCGCCGCTGCTTGCCGTGCAAATTCCACCTTGCCCGCTTTCGCCGCAATCGTGCAGCTCCACCACCCCGTCGGATAACTCACCAACTGGAACTGATGCAATTTCGTATCGCTGAAACCCGCCTTACGCATGGTATCGTGCATCGGCTTGATGATTTTCTCCGCATGAACCAACGGCGATTCACTTTGCTGTACCAGCAAGCCGTTTTCGCCCAACGCCCGCCAGCAGCCACGGAAAAACTCTTCGCTATACAACACTGCGCCTGGCCCCACCGGGTCAGTGCTATCCACAATCAGCACATCCAACGAACCCGGTTCGGCGTTATTGATCCACGCAATGCCGTCTTCAAACGCCAGTGTCGCACGCGGGTCGTTATTGGATTCGCACAATTCCGGGAAAAACATCTCACTCACGCGGGTAACACGCTCGTCGATGTCGATTTGAATGGCAGCTTCGACTTCGGGGTGACGCAAGACTTCACGCAAGGTACCGCAGTCGCCGCCGCCGATAATGCACACGCGCTTCGGTGCGGGGTGGCTGAACAATACCGGGTGCGCCATCATTTCGTGGTAAACGAAGTTGTCGCGGGTCGTGACCATCGTGCAACCGTCCAGCGTCATCAGCTTGCCGAAGGTTTTAGTGTCGTAGATAGCCAGCGTTTGGAACGGGGTTTGCTCTTCGTGAATTTTGCCCGCATCGGTTAATTCCAGCCCGAAAATCGTGCCGGAATCGGAAAGTTCAGTAAACCAGTTAGGTTGGGTTGTCATGGCAGTGCCTGTTAGTTGTTCACACAAAGGCGCTATGATGCCACAAGCCTTCAGTCGGGTGAATGCTTCTTCAGTGAAACACCGGGGCTTCGCCGGAAACGCTCAAGCCTTCTGCCCAGAAAAAGCTATTGCCCTCTTCGGGGCGGTTCAGCAAGACCATTAATACCACCCATTTGAGGCGGTCGAGGTTGAAATCGTCGTCTTGCAATTCCAGCACGCGGTCGAGGATTTGTTCGCGGGCTTCCGCGCTGATCACGCCCGCGTGTTCCAAGAATATTAAATAGCCTTGGCATTCGCCGTCCAGCCAATAACGTTCTTGCGGGGAAAAGATGCGCGTGGTGCACGAGCGGTAGGTCACTTCCACGCGCTCGGCGTCGTCACCAAGACTTTCCAGCCAATCGAAAGCGCGGGTAATTTCGCTGTTCAGGAAACCAGCGTCTTGCAAATAACCGTGCATGGAGGCGCGGTCTTCCGGCAGGTTGTCACCCATGTCGGGATAATTGTCGAAAAGGTAGAAGAGAACGTCCAGCGTATTTTCTTTCATCAGTTTCCAGTTCCTGACCCCAATCGCATGTAATGCCCACCACCACATGCTGCTACAAGGTTGTGCAGTTCAAGCATAAGGAGGATGGATGAAACTGCCTCAGCGGTCAAGCCTGTATTCAGGATAATCTGGTCTATCGGTAGCGGTTCGTAGCCCAACGCATCAAGCACTTGCGCGTATTCGGGATCAAAGGTATCGGTGTCGGGTAATTGCGCAGATAGGTTCAATACCGCTTGTCCGGGTGTTGTCGGATTCGCCTTATCTTGTTGTAACCAAACGTTTAGTTGTGGCGCAATTTCCTCCAAAATATCGTTAGCCGTTTCGACCAATTTGGCACCTTGGCGGATCAAATGGTGGCAACCGCGTGCCAACGGGTTATGAATCGAGCCGGGAATGGCAAATACTTCGCGCCCTTGTTCCATCGCATGGCGGGCGGTCACAAGTGTGCCGCTTTGCAAAGCCGCTTCCACGATTAATACGCCAAAACTCATGCCGCTGATAATGCGGTTGCGGCGCGGAAAATGTTGCGGGTGCGCAGGAATACCGATGGGGAATTCGGAGACGATGCAACCTTGCGCGGCAATGCGTTCCGCCAGTTTGCGATTGCGCAGCGGGTAGATAATGTCGAGACCGTTACCGACCACGGCGAGGGTATTGCCCCCGGCGTCTAACGCGGCTTCGTGGCTGTGTGCGTCAATGCCGACCGCCAAACCGCTGGTGACGGTGAGGCCATTGGTGGCGAAATGCGCGGCAAAGGCGCGGGCGTTTTCTTTGCCGCCTTGGGTCGGGTTGCGGCTGCCGACCATGCCGATTTGCGGGTCATTCAGCAAATCGGGGTTGCCGAGAGCAAACAATACCGGCGGCGCGGTGCGGATGCGTTTGAGCAAGGCGGGGTAACGGCTGTCTTCGGGCACGAGAATGTGGTGATCAGCGGCGGCTTCCAGCCAGCGCCAATCGGGGAGCGCGGCTTCGCGGTCTTGCGCACGGTAGGCGGCAATGCCTTCCTGTTTCAAACCCGCTTCCAGCAAGGCACTGTCAGACACGCGCAAGGCTTCCGCTGCCCCGCCGAAATGTTCCACAAGTCGCCGCAGGCTGCTAGGGCCCATGCCTTTGGCACGCCAGAAATGCAGACGGGCGCGAAGTTCTGAATCAGTGAGCATGAAAAAAAGATCCCGTGGTGAAGAGCCTGCATTTTCCGCCAAGCACACGCCCGCGTGCAAACAAATCCGCTGGACTGTGTTTCGCGCCTAACCTACCTTTTATCTCTATCACACTCAACAACACTGGCATTGCATCTATACTGTCAATGTCAATCAACCATAACAGTGTGAGAATTGTGGTATGCAAAAAATTATTTGGTTCTGCGGTGTTGCCTTGCTTTGTCTGGCAACCAGCCTAGCAGCGGCGGTGCCGCCCCCGTCACCGCCTGCCGCCACTGCAACCACGCCACCCGCCGAGCCGGTCAATGTACTGTCTGCCGCCAAACAAGCGGGTGTGTTACGGGTAGCGATGGAGCCGGATTTCCCCCCATGTATTGGATTAACGAAGAAGGCAAGGAAGACGGTTTCGATTACCACTTGGCGTTACTGGTGGCTAAAGAGCTGGGTACTTCCGACCGTGCAAGCGGTGGAAGATGATTATTCCAAGCTGCCCGGTTTAGCGGTTGAAGGGTAAGGCGGACATGGTGATGGGCGGCTACATTCCTGATGATTCCATTGAGGGTATCGCTTGGTCGGATAGCTATCTGGATTTCGGGCAGTGCCTGATTGTGCCGCGTGGTAGCACGATCAAAAATATCAAGCAGTTGCGCGGGAAAACCATTGGCGCTTACGAAGACCCTGCTGTTATTAAGTGGATCAACGACACGATTCCCGGCAAAAAAGCGTTAGTGACTTACGAAGGCGTGGGCTGGTTTCGTCATCTGGAAAAACGCGATGTTGACGCCATCATTTACGATTACCCGTTCACGGTTGAAGAAATCAAACCGTTTAGCAGCAGTTTGCAAATTGCTGCCTTTAATTTGAATGAAAGCACCTACGCGATTGGCATGAAACAGGGTAACGATGCGATGCGTACCGCTGTCAACACTGCGCTTGCGAAGATCAAGGAATCCGATGAATATGCCGAGTTAATCAAACGCTATTTGCCCTTCAAAATTTCCAACGAAGTGCCGGAAGGCAGCAATACCTACACTATCCAACCCGGTGATTCACTTGGCAAAATTGCTGCAACAAAATTGGGTACGGCAACCGCTTGGAAAACCTTGTGGGAACTCAACAAAAATCGTATTCCTAACCCTAACTTGTTGGAAACAGGCGATATATTGATTATGCCTAAAGCAGCGGAGAAGGTAACACCGTGAAAATTGACCGTTTTTGGATGATACAAATCGTCATTATCATCAGTTTATTTGCGCTATTGATTGGCAGCTATTTGTTTTCGTTTGGCTGGTTTGCCGATAAGTCCACCAATCTTGCGGCAACCGTAGCGCCAACGCCTGTTGAAACCGCAGAAATAGCGCCTCCTGCCCCCGCAGTCACTCTTGTAGCGGCTTCCAGCAAACCGCCTGCAACGTGTACGCCTGCTGGGGAAACCTTATCCAGTGACAGCATTCGCGACAGCTTAAGCAGCAGTGATGGGTTACGCCAGACAAGTTGCTTAGAGTTTTTGCAAGCGGAAAGCCTTGCCGGTGATAAAGGTGCAGAATTATGGCTAGGACAAGCGCATCATCATGGTTGGAGTGTGGTGAAAAATCTTGAGGAAGCCGCCCGCCATTATCGGCAAGCGGCGAGTAGTGATGATTTGTCAGTGCAGGATTCCGCCCAGCAGTGGTTAAAGCAGTTGGAACAAGAGCAGGCGTTGCCCAACTGATTACGGCTGCCAGTTGACGAAATTTTCCAGCAATTTCAAGCCATCATCCGCCGATTTTTCCGGGTGCGCCTGAATCGCAAACACATTGTCGTTGGCAATCGCTGAAGCATAGCTGATGCCGTATTCGGTCGAGCCTGCAATCAAGTCTGGCGTGACTGGCTCGACATAATAGCTGTGGACGAAATAGAAGCGTGCGCCATCCGCAATGCCTTGCCACAGCGGGTGTTCGACTTGATGCCAGATTTGATTCCAGCCCATTTGCGGAATCTTCAGGCGCACGCCGATTTCCTGATGCACCGTGCCGAAGTAGCGCACATTACCTTCGTACAGCCCTAAGCATTCGATGCCGCCGTTTTCTTCGGAATGCTGCATCAAGACCTGCATCCCCATGCAAATGCCGAGGAAGGGTTTGGTCTGGATGACTTCGCGTACCACTTCCGCCATGCCACGAGTTTCGAGTTCGCGCATACAGTCACGCGCCGCACCTTGCCCCGGAAATACCACGCGGTCGGCTTTGAGGATCATGTCCGGGTCAGACGTAATCGCTACCGTGGCATTGCCAGCAGCAGCGTGGGAAACGGCGCGTTCCACCGAGTGCAGGTTGCCCATGTTGTAGTCGATGATGGCGATTTTTTGCATTAGCTGTTCTCTTATAAGTGCGGAGAGTCTTCAAATCTCACCAGCTTGTTGTAAGGCTTTAATAATGATGTTCTCTCCAAGATGAACATCCGAAGCCGATAAGGTCATTAATAACGGTTTGATCGCAGGCAACATACCGCGTTGCTTCGCTAACAACAGCACGCCCACACTGCCCATGACTTCTAAACCGTTGGCATACGCAACTTTTTTAGCGCGTTGGTCATCAACCAACGATAAATCAGCGGATATTTCCAGATACAAAGCCATTGCTTCGCGCTCACCCAAGCCTAAACCTTTGAGCGGATGAATCGGAAAATTTGCGGTTGAAGCCATCAATACTTTGTCTTGCAAATACAAACTGAGATTGCTGGCTTCAGGTTTACTCTGCTACGCGAACTTCTTGAAAAACAGCATCAGGGACTCGCACCTGCCCAAACAATTTATCCAACAGTGACAGGCAGCCACACACGGACAACGCTACCAATGGCGAGGAATCAGCAATAACAATCATACGGGGTGTAGCCGATTAAAGCGCATCACATCCGCTTCTAAATCATCCGCATCCGTGTTAATAACAGGGATATTGTATTGTTTACACGCGGCAAAAAAGCTGTAGATGTCAACCCCGGCAAATTCACAAGCAGCACCACGCGATAATTGCCCAGACTGAAACAAAAGCAATGCTGTGTACAGTTTTGCTTTTTGCGCCAGTGTCGTCGTGTCTTGTTGGGACGGAAAACAGTGGTCAGGTATGTCTAATGTCAATTGCATGGTTGTGTACCTCTGCTGGGAATTATGCGAACGGGCAGCGAAATCACGTTTGAAGAATCACGCCTAACCATCGTATTAAGATTGCCGGACACCTCATCCCGTTTGCGCAATGTGGGTATGTTTATCTGAATAACTTCGCCAAAATCTTCACGCAAATAACCTTCTGGCAACTGGCACAAGGCTTCTACATCATAGGCAGACAAACCGATCGTGCTTAATAGCTGCGCTTTGCTGAATCCACCGTCTTCCAGCAACAACTTGATAGCGCGAGGCAACAGGCGTGGTAATTCCGGTTGCAGTACATCATCCAGTGGCTCACCACGCTTCCAGCCTCTTGCACTGTAGTTTTTCCATAGGCGAGTGGTATAAGCATCATCCAGTACATTGAGAGACTTTGCTCGCATGATCATGGCTGCAATGGAGGTTTTCCAACGCCGTTTCAGCACCAACAAGGTATCCAGTGTTGGGCAAGCCAATTCCACTGAAATACTGTCCGCTGGCATCAGGAATGCGCTAGCAAATAAATGGGCTTGGCGTTCTAACTCATTATACATACGCGAATTATCGGCTGGCGTTAAATAACGGTGCATGATGAGATGACCCAATTCATGGGCAACATCAAAACGATTACGTACTGCACTGGCCTTGTCTGCGGCAATGAACATGTAAGGGCGACCTTCGGGATCAAACCAGCGGGATACGCCATCCATCTTGATGTATCCCAAAGATTCACGCACGGTCAACACACCTGAGCCTTCAACAATACGAATAACATCGTCAATCGGTCCAAGCCCCAAGCGCCAATGGTTACGGCAAGTCACTGCAAGCGTTTCAATGTCCTCATCCGTCAAGGCTAGTGCCTCCTTACGGGACAATGAAGCGGGCAAATTAAGAGCAGGCCAACCCACCCACTCCTGTATGGTTTGTGACAGTTCGTATGCCCACTCCAAACGGGTTTTGGCAATATTGCGGGCTTCCTTAGTCAAAGCAACACTGGAACGGAAAAAATAACCCGTTTGACCGTAATCAGGAACGGTTTTTAGAAACCACGCTGTCGGTAAATTGAGAGCAGCCGCAACCTTTTCCAATGCACCAATTTCAGGAAGCTGCTCATTCCGTTCCCATTTGGACAAGGACGCAGTAGAACAACCACTAATCGCACTGAGCGCGGTTTGAGTCAGCCCCCGTGCAGTACGTGCTTGTGCCAATCGTTCGCTTTGAAAACCTGCTACTCCAGTACGCATATCATCACCTTACCCTGCGGTTGAGTTACCGCCCTCAATATCGCCAAGACGCTTTTTCAGGAAAGGCAGTGGCTCCAGAATCATCTGACGACAATGTATTGCTATGGCAAGCAGCCCGTATTTCATCGAGGCTTGCCCGCATATGGAAATTCGTTAAGTCAGAAAATGGCACAATGAAAGCAATGTAAGGTAAATTTTGTTGCAGGGGATTTTCTGTAACAGTTGCAACCAAAAAAATCTTATCTGAGGTTGTGCCGACTTGACAGGCTTCAAACATATCCTGCGTGAAGGGTTCTACCGCTTCATTCAACTTACCCAACTCTTTCTTATGCTTTGCGTTATTCCAATGCTTGGATTTGTCGCGGATGCAACCCATAACAAATGTATTGGAAACCACTTTTGCATAATGATGCCCTTTGGGGCTGGTTGGGGCACGTGATGCTTCCAAACCAGCATGACTAGCAGCATCAACCACTTCATCCACAAGATGCGCGTGTTGCATAGTGCCTTCAATATGGGAACGCATTTCTTTTGAATAACTGATGTTACGCAGCCCTGAGTACCTGTAGCTCATCAAAAGCGACACGAACTGCTTTGGCGTAGAGTTTTGCCCGTAAGGCAAAGTGGTTAAGATGTTTGCTGATGGTCAAACACTCCATTTTGAAGACGGCGACGATGGAGGCGAATAAGTGATTCGCTTGAGTTTTGGCAGTGTGGGCAGGGGATTTGGCAAATGCCGCATTGGATTTGAGCGATTTATGGAAGACCTCGACTTTCCACCGTTTTTGGTAGGTTGTCGTGATTTCGTCCCACTCTGCCACCAACTTGCTACAAACCAGATACAAAATGCCGCTGCTGCCGTCTTTGTTCGTAAAGATTTGCCGGGCGAGTTTGACGGGGAATGTCAGCCCCTTCAAGTAGCCCGTGATGGCTTTTTGTTCTGTCCATGCCAATTGGTCGAGCCGTGTGTAACGTTTTGCCTTGCTGTCTGCTTCGCTCAATGCCACTAATCGGTTACTTTTCAATGCCATAATGAAGTCCTTTTGCCGTTTCTCCTTGATGTGTTCCATATTCTCGGCGGAGGCGAACCAAATGTCGCTCAACACCCATGAAAATTTCAGTTGGTTTTGAATGCAGGTGTCAATCATTGAGCGCATTTGCTCATTTTTGGTGACACCGCTGCACCGTTTTTCTTGGCGTGTCTTGATGTCGCAGAAACGGAACGGTTTTCGTATCAGCTCAAACGCGACGGGAATGGATGCTCCATTGCTATGGTACAGGCAGTTCAATAGGTTGATTCCCTTGATATTGCGTCCTTTGCAGTGGTCGTAATGCCAACAAATCAGATCGCTTTCGTCCATATGGGGCTTTTCTTGCACCGTATCGTCGAAAATCAGGATGCCATCGGCTGATTCGACCTCCCTGACAGTCTTTTTTACCTGTTTCCATAGGTCTTTCGAGGTGTACTCATCTCCCGAAAGAAAACGACTGATCGCATCGTGGCTAATTTCGCCATCCAGTAGTTGCGATAAACCCGTTGCTGTGGCGTAGCCAAAAGTCACGGTCAGGTAGTCGGTGTAGAGGTCAAGGCGTGTTTGATTCATACCTGAAATATAGTCGATGAGCGGTCGGACTGCGTAACATCAGTGAATAATGATTCGTTACGTAGCTTGATGCTGCTTGAAATTTTGCCGTGATGCGTTCTTCAAGCTCAGTTAAAAATGCAGAGCCGAACTCCACTGCCATTCGACTGATCAATGATTGCCTAATATCGTCCATTATTCTATCCTAAAGTTATCCTTAATCGGAATAATAGCACCATTTTTTTCGTTATGTAGAAAATAAGGCATTAGTTTTTATGCATTACGCCAGATAAATCACTTAGTAACCCTTACAAACTCCCCTTGGTCGACGGCATAATCCCCGCCATGCGCGGATCCAGCTCCAACGCCATGCGCAACGCCCGCCCGAAAGCTTTGAAAACGGTTTCGGCAATGTGGTGCGAATTGCGCCCTTTCAAGTTGTCGATATGCAATGACACCAGCGCGTGATTCACAAAGCCTTGGAAGAATTCGTAAAACAGGTCGGTTTCAAATGCACCAATGTTGGTGCGCGGGTATTCCACCTGATGTTCCAGCCCCGGTCTGCCGGAAAAGTCGATGACCACGCGAGACAGGGCTTCGTCCAACGGTACGTAAGCGTGACCGTAACGGCGGATGCCTTTTTTGTCGCCGACGGCTTGCGCGAAGGCTTGCCCTAAGGTAATGCCGATGTCTTCGACGCTGTGGTGGTCGTCGATGTGGTGGTCGCCTTTGCACTCAATGTCGAGGTCGATCATGCCGTGGCGTGCCACTTGATCGAGCATGTGTTCGAGGAAGGGAATGCCGGTCGCAAAGCGTGATTTGCCGGTGCCATCGAGGTTGATGGTAATGCGAATTTGGGTTTCGAGCGTGTTGCGTGCCACGCTGGCAGTACGTTCAGTCATAAAGAACCTGTGTAACAGTAAGTTTGCTCGGATTCTACCACAGGCAGGCCGCGCTGCTAGGCTTTAGCCGCCCGTGGCGCTCATGTGGCGGAAAATCAGCGGTTGTGCCGCTTGCAGATTAAACTCATGCCCTTGCGGTTTGATAGCCATGGATTCGAGCAACGCTGCCCGCACGCGCGCATCATCGCTTGGGTTTGCCCGCAATACGCGCCGCAAATCCATCGAATGTTCCTGCCCCAAACACAGCAGCAAGCGTCCTTCTGCCGTCACGCGCACCCGGTTGCAGGTATCGCAAAAATTGTGGCTATGCGGTGAAATAAACCCCACACGGTACGCGCTGTCTTCGCGGCGAAAATAGCGTGCCGGGCCGCCAGTCTGTTCTTCGATCGCGCTCAAAGGCAAGTGCTGTTGCAAGTCGCGCAAAATTTCATCGCTGGAATAAAACGCTTCGGCACGGTCATGATCGCCAATGACACCTAGGGGCATTTCTTCGATAAAGGTAATGTCCATGCCGCGCCCGTGGGCAAATTCCACCAAATTCAGCACTTCGTCGTGGTTGCGGTGTTTCAAAATAACGGCATTGAGTTTGACGCGCTGGAAACCCGCTTCCAAGGCTGCGTCGATGCCTGCCAGCACTTTATGGATGTCACCCAAGCGCGTTAAAGCGTGAAAACGGTCGGGATTTAAGGTGTCGAGGCTGATATTGACGCGGGTAACGCCAGCGGCTTGCAGGTCTTTGGCGTAACGCGCCAATTGCGTGCCGTTGGTGGTCACGGTCAAATCGTGCAAGCCGTCGAGTTGCCCCAAATCTTGGAACAGTTTCAAAATATTGCGGCGCACCAGCGGTTCGCCGCCGGTAATCCGAATTTTATTCACCCCCAGCTCCACAAAGGCTTTGCCCAAGCGCGTCATTTCTTCTAGGGTGAGTAATTGTTCACGCGGTACAAAGGTCATGTCTTCGGACATGCAATACACGCAACGCAAATCGCAGCGATCCGTCACGGACAGCCGCACATACGTGACTTGCCGCCCGAAACGATCCACCAATTGCACAGGGTTTGCCTTCGTATCCATAACCGCCTCTCTCAACCGCATCCAAACACCTACTGTACACAGCCTACCCCGGAAAAGAAAACAACCGCAATAAGGGATTTCATACTGTGGGGTGCTGCTAATTCTTGTACGATAGGCGTTGTGAAAATACAGGAAACCCCGACACATGTTGACAGTAACCTCTAAAACCTTATGGCTGGCGCTTGGCCTGATTGCCATGAGCCTCGCGGCAAGCAGCTTTGTGCTGACCGCTTGGCTGGATTTGCATCCGTGCTATTTGTGCGTTTTTCAGCGGCTGTTATTCATGCTGCTGGCGGTGTTTGGGTTGCTGGCGGCGACGGGGTTTGGTGAAAAAGTATGGGGCGGGCTGGTGATGTTGCTGGCAGGCGTGGGAACCGCGACCGCCGGTTATCAGACGTGGTTACAATTGCAGCCGCCGGGCAGCGCGTCATGCGCAGGCAGCAATCCGAATCTGATTGAGCAATTGGTGTATTTCCTCAGCGATAATATTCCCAGCTTATTTGAAGTCAGCGGCTTATGCGAAGACCAAGAACTGGTCATTTTGGGACTTTCGCTCGCGAATTGGGCGCTGGTGTCGTTTTTGGCGGCGGTGATTGCGGCGGTGTGGGCGTTGCGTTTGAAAAAGACTGCTTAGGACGATGCAGCGGCAGTTACGGGATAGATTGCTCAATATCCCGACGTAGACCAGACATGTTCAAAGTCCGGGTTATGAAGTTACTTGGTTAGTACGGTGAAATCGTCAAATCCGCATGGTTATTATGCGACACACCAAACGCTGGAATGAATATGCCTTGCCACACTGTGCGAGTGAGTTCCTTGATTAGACTTGCTCGATCTGTCACTGCAGGTTCTGCGCTTGCATGAAGCACCAGACGTTCTTCATACACGCGGAAGGCAAATTAGGGTCAATGGTTATCGCAATGGACATCCATAGCAGCTTGTCCAGTTCTGAGTAGAGCTTACGGTTGATGGTGGTTGGCATGGCGGCTTTGCCTGCTTTGCTGGTGCTTTCATGAGGATAGCATGAATGCCTGTCAACGCGGGATTGAGCCGAGGCAAACACTATCGACCACGATGTTTAGGAACTGCAAGGCGAAATTGACTATGCTGGCAAAGGATTTGGCGTGATCATTATTGCGCATAGCTCGCCTTTAATCGTTCGGCATCGTGATGCGCATTGCTTGGAATGTTTTGGATGCACTATTTGGCGAAGCTCATCGCAGTGTTCGCACAGACTGTTTATGACAGAAGTTACTGTCGGAAATAAAGCATGGCTCAGCCAAACTTGCTAGTTATTTACAAGGAAAAGTGAAAGAATCGCATCTGATTTGCACATTATCGGTGGCGACACAATCGACAAGGGTGAATTAACCTCTATCGTATTGTCAGAAAATGATGTTGATCTGTTGATATGACGAGCAAAGCCAGGGCTGATCTTTAAGCCAGCATAAATCCACCAAGTCAAAATCATTGGCAGACTCGACGATTCGATTGAAGCCAAGCGCAAAGGTCGTTGATGAATTGATCAGTCGTTCGATTTGCTTTGCGGTAAGCCCAAAGTATGGCGCGTATCGTAACCCGCTTCTTTAAGCTGGATTTGCCAACTTGCGTGGCAAATGTGCATCGAACTTCACAATGTCGTTTCAATGCGTTTGACTTGGGAAAGACAGGCGGCATACGCCAGCACTGCCAGCAAATCCTCGCGTTCCAAGTCTTCGTAGTCATCCAGAATCTCATCGAGACTCATGCCCGCGCTGAATAGCTCCAACATGGTTTCCACGGGGTAACGTAACCCACGGATGGTGGGTTTGCCGTGGCAGACGTAATCGCTACCGTGGCATTGCCAGCAGCAGCGTGGGAAACGGCGCGTTCCACCGAGTGCAGGTTGCCCATGTTGTAGTCGATGATGGCGATTTTTTGCATTACAAACTCCCCTTGGTCGACGGCATAATCCCCGCCATGCGCGGATCCAGTTCCAACGCCATGCGCAACGCCCGCCCGAAGGCTTTGAAAACGGTTTCGGCAATGTGGTGCGAATTGCGCCCTTTCAAATTGTCGATGTGCAATGACACCAGCGCGTGATTCACAAAGCCTTGGAAAAATTCGTAAAACAGGTCGGTTTCAAACGCGCCAATATTGGTGCGCGGGTATTCCACCTGATGTTCCAAGCCCGGTCTGCCGGAAAAGTCGATCACCACGCGGGACAGGGCTTCATCCAATGGCACGTAAGCGTGACCGTAGCGGCGGATGCCTTTTTTGTCGCCAACCGCTTGCGCGAACGCTTGCCCCAAGGTAATGCCAATGTCTTCGACGCTGTGGTGATCGTCGATGTGGTGGTCGCCGTTGCATTCGATGTCGATGTCGATCATGCCGTGCCGCGCCACTTGATCCAGCATGTGTTCGAGGAAAGGAATGCCGGTCGCAAAGCGTGATTTGCCGGTGCCATCGAGGTTGATGGTAATGCTAATTTGGGTTTCGAGCGTGTTGCGTGTCACGCTGGCAGTACGTTCAGTCATAAGGAACCTGTGTAACAGTAAGTTTGCTCGGATTCTACCACAGGCAGGCCGCGCTGCTAGGCTTTAGCCACCCGTGGCGCTCATGTGGCGGAAAATCAGCGGTTGTGCCGCTTGCAGATTAAACTCATGCCCTTGCGGTTTGATGGCCATGGATTCGAGCAATGCTGCCCGCACCCGTGCATCATCGCTTGGGTTTGCCCGCAATACGCGCCGCAAATCCATCGAATGTTCCTGCCCCAAACACAGCAGCAAGCGTCCTTCTGCCGTCACGCGCACCCGATTGCAGGTATCGCAAAAATTGTGGCTATGCGGTGAAATAAACCCCACACGGTACGCGCTGTCTTCGCGGCGAAAATAGCGTGCTGGGCCGCCAGTCTGTTCTTCGATCGCGCTCAAAGGCAAGTGTTGTTGCAAGTCGCGCAAAATTTCATCGCTGGAATAAAACGCTTCGGCACGGTCATGATCGCCAATGACGCCTAGGGGCATTTCTTCAATAAAGGTAATGTCCATGCCGCGCCCGTGGGCAAATTCCACTAAATTTAGCACTTCGTCGTGGTTGCGGTGTTTCAAAATGACGGCATTGAGTTTGACGCGCTGGAAACCCGCTTCCAAGGCTGCGTCGATGCCTGCCAGCACTTTATGGATGTCACCCAAGCGCGTCAAAGCGTGAAAACGGTCGGGATTTAAGGTGTCGAGGCTGATATTGACGCGGGTAACGCCAGCGGCTTGCAAGTCTTTGGCGTAACGTGCCAATTGCGTGCCGTTGGTGGTCACGGTCAAATCGTGCAAGCCGTCGAGTTGCCCCAAATCTTGGAACAGTTTCAAAATATTGCGGCGCACCAGCGGTTCGCCGCCGGTAATCCGAATTTTATTCACCCCCAGCTCCACAAAGGCTTTGCCCAAGCGCGTCATTTCTTCTAGGGTGAGTAATTGTTCACGCGGTACGAAGGTCATGTCTTCGGACATGCAATACACGCAACGCAAATCGCAGCGATCCGTCACGGACAGCCGCACATACGTGACTTGCCGCCCGAAACGATCCACCAATTGCACAGGGTTTGCCTTCGTATCCATAACCGCCTCTCTCAACCGCATCCAAACACCTACTGTACACAGCCTACCCCGGAAAAGAAAACAACCGCAATAAGGGATTTCATACTGTGGGGTGCTGCTAATTCTTGTACGATAGGCGTTGTGAAAATACAGGAAACCCCGACACATGTTGACAGTAACCTCTAAAACCTTATGGCTGGCGCTTGGCCTGATTGCCATGAGCCTCGCAGCAAGCAGCTTTGTGCTGACCGCTTGGCTGGATTTGCATCCGTGCTATTTGTGCGTTTTTCAGCGGCTGTTATTCATGCTGCTGGCGGTATTTGGGTTGCTGGCGGCGACGGGGTTTGGTGAAAAAGTATGGGGCGGGCTGGTGATTTTGCTGGCAGGCGTGGGAACCGCGACGGCAGGTTATCAGACTTGGCTGCAATTGCAGCCACCTGGCAGCGCGTCATGCGCAGGCAGCAATCCTAATCTGATTGAGCAATTGGTGTATTTCCTCAGCGATAATATTCCCAGCTTGTTTGAAGTCAGCGGCTTATGCGAAGACCAAGAACTGGTTATTTTGGGACTTTCGCTGGCGAATTGGGCGCTGGTGTCCTTTTTGGCGGCGGTGGTTGCGGCGGTGTGGGCGTTGCGTTTGAAAAAGACTGCTTAGGATAAGCAGCGGCAGTTAAGGGATAGATTGCTCAATATCCCGACGTAGACCAGACATATTCAAAGTCCGGGTTTGAAATTACTTGGTTAGTATGGTGCAAATCGTCAAATCCGCATGGTTATTATGCGACACACCAAACGCTGGAATGAAAATGCCTTGCCCCACTGTGCGAGTGAGTTCCTTGATTAGACTTTGCTCATCGTCACTCAGGTTCTGCGCTTGCATGAAGCCCCAGCGTTCTTCATACACGCGGAAGGCAAATTCAGGGTCAATGGTTTCGCAATGGACATCCCATAGCAGCTTGTCCAGTTCTGAGTAGAGCTTACGGTTGATGGTGGTTGGCATGGCGGCTTTCCTGCTTTGCTGGTGTTTTCATGAGGATAGCATGAATGCTTGTCAGGCGGCTTTTTGCTGAGGTAAATGCACATCGACCACGATTTCGGAATAAGGCGTAAACACCTTGCCCTGTGCATCGCGCTCAATTGCTAGCCACTCCATCAAACGTTCCACATCGTTATGCACATTCTTGTAATCGCGCTGCAAGGTGCGGGCAAGTTCGGCAATGCTCATCGCGCAGTGTTCGCGCAACGTTGCCAACATGTGTTTACCCCGCCCTAAGCATGAATGATCAAGCTATCCCTCGTCAGTTCGATGAAACGCGCGTCCGCAAAAGCCGCCTCGATTTTCCCCAGATTGTTCAGAAACAAGGCTTTCAACTCATTGTTGTGGATGTTGCCTGTTGATACCAAGAGCAACTTCCACGGCTGATCTTTTAACCAGAATGAATCCACGAAATCAGCATCTTTGGTGACAACAATTCGCTCTTCTGCAAGCGAAAGGTCGTTGATGAATTGATCAGTCGTTCGATTTGCTTGCGGTAAGCCCAAAGTATGGCGCGTATCGTAACCCGCTTCTTTAAGCTGGATTGCCAACTTGCGTGGCAAATGTGCATCGACTAAAAACTTCATGCTGCCAATGCCGTTTCAATGCGTTTGACTTGGGAAAGACGGGCGGCATACGCCAGCACTGCCAGCAAATCCTCGCGTTCCAAATCTTCGTAGTCATCCAGAATCTCATCGAGACTCATGCCCGCGCTGAATAGCTCCAACATGGTTTCCACGGGGTAACGTAACCCACGGATGGTGGGCTTGCCGTGGCAAATGCTGGGGTCGATGGTGATACGGCTGTGTGCATTCATTCGCTGTCCCTCAGGTGCTTTTCAAAAAGCATATCACAATGCCTGAGCGTTTATATGCACAGAACTAAGCCGCCCGCTGTTGGGGCAAATGCACATCGACCACGATTGAGCATTGAGGCGTAACAAACGAAAGTGGTGGCTTTTTATTAACCATAATGATAGGTTATATATCATCTGATTTTTGGATGCTGATATGTTCAATGCACTTTTTAAGTTATATAACAGTAGCTCTGTAAGAACCCCGCAAGAACGTTTTACAACAGAAGCATTCTGTAGTGTTCTGCGATCTGATCAATCTTTATTGAAAAATTTTCTCAAAGAGTTTGCTGGGATTGAGACAGAAGATATTAATTTCAATATAAGCACTGAAAAAATTTATAAAAATCACTCGCGTCGTATTGATGTGATTTTCGAGAATAATAGTTATTTGATATTTTTAGAGATAAAAGTCAACTCTTCCGAAAATGACCAAGAAGACGCTGATGCTCAGCAATTGAAGGCTTATGCTGAAATTCTTAAGACAATATCTAAAGAGACTGTTTTATTGTTTTGTACAAAAAATTACGAGCCAAAAAACCCAGCATTATATAGCCCAATCAAATTCAATCAATATCAATGGTGGCAAGTATATGATTTTTTGATAAAGCAAGAAAAAAGCAACCACTTAGTTACGCATTTCTTAGATTATTTGGACAGACAGGAAATAGGTAAAATGCATAAAATAAATAAATATGATTTAGAAACAATGCGATATTTGGTTGAAATGTTAAAGTCTTTAGATGCCAATATTGCATTAATAAGTCCAAAATTTGAAGCAAGGTTTGGAAAGCCAGATGGAAAGAGTTTGGTTCTTAGTCAAATGCTAGATCATCGTAGAGTTGTATTATCTAAAAATGTATTAGGGAAAGAAGGCGTTGTTATTGTAGGTTTTTATTTTGGAAGCACTTCAGTAGTTCAGCCAAAACTATTAGTCTATGTTTGGCTAAATGACAGAAAAGATGAAAATAATAATTATAAGAATATTAGAAATCTCATAGATTCATATGCTGGATCAAAAGATGATTTTTCTAGTTCTCCCAAAGAAAGCGTTTGGTTCGGTTTTGGATATCAAAAAGAACTGGAATTCTTTCTTGAAAAAGAGAATCAATCCAAATTGATTACAGAATGGTGCGTAGAAAAAATGAAAGAACTTCATGACTTCATGATGAAGTCTAAAAATGAATATGATATTCCGTGGCAAATAAGAACATAACATAGCAAAAATGACAGTTCACGCCAACCAAAAAGGCGAGGCATCTCGCCTTTTTCTTTCCCTAAACCGATTGCATTTTAGTGCTTTTTTTCGGTGCAATCAAATCGGTAAGCGAGCATCCAAGCATTTCCGCTGCCATTGCTACCGTTTCGGAAAGTGTTAGGGGCGGATGTCAGTTGCATTAGAACCCATCTCAATAGTGTGAACGCTTTGGATAGAGTTTACAGTTGATGGTAGTAGGCATGGTGGCTTTCCTGCTTTACTTCGTTTTCACAAGAACAGCAGGAAAACCCATGCGTCCGCCCATCACCCACAACAACTACAATTCCTCTTATACTTCTCCATCTTCCCAATCCCCGGATTAAACGTATTGGTCGGGTCGAGCTTTTTGTAAAACTCGCGCAAACCGCTTTCCGCCTCATACAAATGCCCGACATTATGCTCCGCCGGATACTTCGCCCCCCGCGCATCCAGCAATGCCAACATCGCCTTTTTCACCGCATGGGCATCCGCACCCTTTTTCAGAATGTAATCCTGATGGAAAACATGGCACATAAAATGCCCGTAATACAAAGTATGTTCAATCTGGCTGCGAATATGCTCCGGCAACACTTCCACCCAATCCGCATCATTGCGCCGCAACGCAATATCCAACGCCAACATTTCTTCGCCGACCTGATCACTGAACAACGTCTGGTAACGAATCGCCGCGCCCGCCGCCGCAAACCGCTGCAAGAACGCCTTACTCGCCTCCTGCGGCGTACACTCAAAATACGCCCCCGCATTGCCCGCATCCGCAAAGAATTCCGGCAAAAACGCCTGCGCCTCGGCAATCCCGCCCTCGCTCATTTTCAAAATCAAGTGATGTTCATAACGGTCACGGAATTCCAACAAACGCCCCGGCAAATGCTGCGGAAACAAATGACTAACGCCCTGCATTACCCGATCACTCAAATATTTGGGCAACACCGGCAACTTATTCAACGTCGCATCGGTACGCCCCTTAATCGCAAACAACTTCGGCATCACATCCGTACCCAACTTCTCAATCGTCAGGAAGGTATCTTTGCCGTACTTTTCCGCAATATTGAAAATATCGCGGTGCATGTATTCGCCCACTTCCGGCACATTTTCAAACTGACTGAGGATGTGGCGACGCAAGCGCGTCAACACCTGCGGGTCATTCGTGCCGATGTAAAACGCTTGCTCCTGCTGCACCATCGGAAACGTATCCAGTCGCACCGCAAACACCGCCAATTTCCCCGCGCACCCGCTGGCTTCAAACAAACGGCTTTCATCGGCATTGAAACGCGCTGGTGTCGCCGCGTCCACATCGCGCAACCGCGCCACGTAGTCGCGAGCCGATGCCAGCTTACCGCCATCATCCACCCCGTCTTTCGCAAAATTGCCAGACTCCAGCCGTGTAATCATCTCCTCCGGCGAATCGCCCAACGCAATGCCCAAATGGTTAACCATTTCGAGCTTGCCCTGTTCATTCACCTGCGCAAACAGTGCCATTTCGGTATAAGCCGGGCCGCGTTTGACCAAAGCTCCGCCCGAATTATTCGCCACGCCGCCGACAATCGACGCGCCCAAACAGGACGAGCCGATCACCGAATGCGGCGCACGCTTCAATGGCTTGAGCAATTTTTCCAACTTGTGCAAAGTCGCACCGGGAAAACTCAACACCTGTTCACCGCCGTTCAACAGCACCAAATCGTCCATCGCCAAGGTATTGATCACCACCACTTCACGGTCGTAATCGTCCCCGCTGGGGGTCGAGCCTTCCGTCAAGCCGGTTTTCGCCGCCTGCATAATGATAATGGTGTTTGCATCCACACAGGCTTGCAGCACGTTCCACAGTTGCATGAGGGTGTGCGGAAACACCACCGCCAATGCCGTGCCACTGCCCGAACGGAAACCAGTACGGTAATACTCAGTACGGCGTTGCCCGGTCGTTAGCTTATCCGCGCCCACAATGCCTTGCAGGGTGGTGATCAGGGGATGGTTCATGGCAATGCCTCACATTAATGGGTCAGTCACGCCTAAGAAATGGATGGCAATCATGGTAATAATGCCCGCCATCACCAAATAATACAGCGTCGGAATAATCGTCAAGCGAATGGTTTGCCCTTCACGCCCCAGCAAGCCCACCGTTGCCGATGCCGCCACCACGTTGTGAATCGCAATCATATTGCCCGCCGCCGCGCCCACCGCTTGCACCGCCACCAACATTGCACCCGATACCCCAATCAAGCCAGCCGTATCAAACTGGAATTGCGCCAACATCAGGTTGGAAACGGTATTCGAGCCAGCAATAAACGCGCCCAACGCCCCAACTGCCGGAGCAAAGAACGGGTAAACATCGCCCACACTGCTGGCAACCAATTGCGCCATTGCGCGTGGCATGGACGGCAAGTCCGCCAGATTCACCCCAGAGTTAATCAAAATCCGTACCATTGGAATGGTGAAAATCAATACAAAGCCAGCACCCAGCAAAGTACGCGAAGACTCGCCCACTGCCGCTTTCAACTCAGAAAATTTCATGCGATGCAGGAAGAATGTCGCCAGCACCACCAACACCATAATGCCACCCGGCAAGTACAGGAACTCGATTTTGCCGGAAATGCCTTTTTCACCGAGAATATCCACCCATGGCAATACCAACGTATTGTTCAGGAAGGCTTTTACCTCGGCATTCGCCCGTGACAGCACCAGCAACACTGCCAGCAATACATACGGCAACCACGCCATGCCAATCGACACGGGTGCTTTTGCGGTCAGGCTATCCAGCTTGATTTCGATGCTGCCCATCCATTCCGCTGCCCATTCGCTCGGTGGCGCAAAATCCCACGATTTTTTCGGCACCAAGAAACCGGCACGCGCCGCTGGTACAACCAATGACAAACCCACCAATGCACCAATGATAGAAGGGAATTCCGGCCCTAAAAACACGCCAGCCAATGCGTAAGGAATTACAAATGCCAAACCGGCAAAAATCGCAAATGGTGCAACTGCCAACCCTTCCATCCACGACTTGTTACGCCCAAAGAAGCGGGTCAACATCACGCACATGAACAGCGGCATTAACACGCCAATAATCGCGTGCGTAATCGCCACTTCCGAGGTAATCAGTGCGTACAACACATCCCAGCTTGAGCCTTCGCTGAGTAATTTTTCGCTGATGCCAGCCTTATCCAAACCGCCAGAAACCCCAACGATAATCGGCGTACCCACCGCACCGAATGATACCGGCGTGGATTGCACCATCATCCCGACCATGACCGCTGCCATTGCCGGAAAACCCAAAGCCACCATCAACGGCGCAACCACCGCTGCGGGTGTACCAAAACCGGATGCACCCTCAATAAAGCAGCCAAACAACCACGCCACGATAATGACCTGAATGCGTCGATCGGTGCTGACATTCGAGAAGCCCGCCCGAATCGCGGTAATCGCCCCCGAATGCTTCAGCGTATTCAGCAGCAAAATGGCTCCGAAAATAATCCACAGAATCGCCCCTGTGAGAATCAACCCTTGCAGGGTAGAAGCCAGCACCCGATTAGCCGTCATTTCCCACGCGGTAAGCGCAATCGCCACCGTCACCACGAAAACCACGGGCATCGCTCGCCGTGCAGGCCAGTTAAATCCCACCAGCAGCACGGCTGCCAGCACCAAGGGCAAAAATGCCAGTAACGAAAGTAGCGTTTGACTCATTGAGAACTCCTCCTCCTGAATATTATTGGTCTTACCAATTGTGCTATAATGGCTAAATGGTAAGACCATGAATTCTGGGGCTTTTCGTAAGTCCTTGTCAATACACAATCTAATCCACTTGCAATAAAACTTTCAGGCTTTTATGATAGCGAAAATTGGTAAGACCAAAAAAGCGGAAGCCATGAAGAAATTACGTATCGCCGAACAACTCACTCAACAACTGGAACAAATGATCACCAGCGGGCATTTCACGCTGGGCGAACGTTTGCCTGCCGAACGCGCCTTGGCGGAACAATTCGGCGTATCGCGCCCTTCCTTGCGCGAATCCATCCAAACCCTGATTAGCCGGGGTTTGCTGGTTTCCAAACCCGGCGGCGGCACGTTTGTGGAAAACGATACCCCGCAAGCCAACGCGCCGTGCAGCAGCCCCTTGGTCGAGTTGTTCCGCGACAATCCCGAATACCGTTTCGACGTGCTGGAAATCCGCCACGCCTTGGAAGGCAATGCCGCCTGGTATGCCGCTTTGCGTGCCACTGATGACGACAAAGCCAATATCCGCGACTGTTTCGAGCGCATGATCGCCCGCCACGGCAGTGCTGACCCGATGGACGAAGCCCGCGCCGATGCCGATTTTCATCTGGCGATTGTCGAAGCCTCGCACAATCTGGTGCTGCTGCACGTCATGAAAAACCTGTTTGAACTGCTGCAAAACAGCATTTCGCACAATCTGGATAAGCTCTACACCATCCCGCGCGTGTTCGATCCGCTGAAGAATCAGCACCGCGAACTGATGGAAGCCGTCCTTGCCAGTGACTCCGAACGCGCCCGCAAAGCCGCGCAAGAACATCTGGCTTTTGTGGAAGATTCCCTCAAATCCATCGACGCAGACGAAGCCCGCAAAGTGCGGTCGTTGCGCCACCTTACTTTGCTTGGAAGGTAAACCCATGCCCCCCATACCTGACACCATTTACTTTTTCGGCACATGCCTTGTTGACTTGATGTACCCGCAAGCGGGCGTGTCGGCGATGCAATTGCTGCAACGTGCGGGAGTGAAAGTGATTTTCCCGCCTGCACAAACCTGTTGCGGACAACCCGCCTGGAATTCCGGCTACCGCGACGAAGCGCGTTCTGTGGCACGGGCGCAAATCGCGCTGTTCCCCAAACCCATTCCCATCGTGATTCCATCCGGTTCGTGTGCGGGGATGATGAAAGTGCATTACCCCGAACTCTTCGCGGGGCAACCGGATGAAGCGCAAGCCGTCGATGTTGCCAGCCGCGTGTACGAACTCACCGAGTTCCTCGTTGATGTGCTGCACATTGAGCTGCAAGATTTGGGCGAACCGCTGACAGTGGCAGTACATACCTCCTGTTCCGCCCGCCGTGAAATGGGTGTTGCCGACAAGATCGAATCGCTGCTGGGGCAACTCAGCAATGTGCAACGGGTGGAACACGCTCGCAAACCCGAATGCTGCGGTTTCGGCGGCACGTTCGCGGTGAAAGAACCGGAAATTTCCGCTGCGATGGTGCTGGATAAAGTGACCCATATTCGCAATACCGGCGTGGATCGTTTGATCAGTCAGGAATGCGGTTGCTTAATGAATATTGGCGGGGCAATGGCAAAGCAGGGGGATGCGATTCCGCACCAGCACATTGCTGAATTTTTGTGGGAAAGAACGGGGGGGAACGCAGCATGAGCAGCGAATTCCGCAATACTGTCCGCGCTAACCTCGCCAAGCCCGAAGTTCGCGCCAATTTCTACCGTGCGATGGATGGCTTGATGACACGTCGCCTCGACCAGTTTCCCGACAAAGTGGAACTGGAACGCTTGCGCACCCAAAGCATGGCAATCCGCGCCAATGCCCTGAGCAAGTTGCCGGAATTGTTGGAAACGCTCGAAGCCAACCTGACCCGCAACGGCATCCAAGTGCATTGGGCAGAAACCGCTGAACAAGGCAACCAGATCGTGCAAGCGATTTTGGAACGCCACAACGCCAAGTCGATCATCAAAGGCAAGTCGATGGTGTCGGAAGAAATGGGCATGAACCATTTCCTCGAAGCTCTGGGGATTGAGTGTTTGGAGTCCGACCTCGGCGAATTCATTATCCAACTGGATGGCGAAACCCCGTCGCACATCATCATGCCTGCGATTCACAAAAACCGCATACAGATTGCCAAGCTGTTCCACGAAAAATTCCCCGACATTCCTTACACCGAAGACGTGGATGAATTGACGCAAACCGCTCGACGTATTTTGCGCGACAAGTTTTATGCTGCACCCGTGGGGCTTTCCGGCGTGAATTTCATGGTGGCGGAAACCGGCACGCTGTGTCTGGTGGAAAACGAAGGCAATGGGCGGATGTCGACCACCGCGCCGTCGGTGCATATCGCGGTCACGGGCATCGAAAAGGTGGTGGAAAGTTTGAGCGATGTGCCACCGCTATTGAGCATTTTGACGCGCTCGGCGACGGGGCAGCCGATTACCACTTACTTCAATATGATTTCCGGCCCGCGTAAGCCGGGGGAAAAGGATGGCCCTGAAGCCGTGCATCTGGTGTTGCTGGATAATGGGCGTTCCAATATTTACAGTGACCCGGAATTGCTGGCGACCTTGCGTTGTATTCGTTGCGGGGCGTGCATTAATCATTGTCCGGTATACGTGCGCATTGGTGGACACAGTTATGGCACGGTGTATCCGGGGCCAATTGGTTCGATTTTAGAGCCGCAAAAAGCGGGGCTGGATGTGCATGGCGAATTGGCGCAGGCGTCGACTTTGTGCGGCGCGTGTAGCGAAGTTTGCCCGGTACGCATCCCGATTCCGAGTATTCTCAACCGCTTGCGTTACGACGGGGTACGCAGGGATACCGCCAATACCAACACAGTGGGGTCGGGTAAACGCCGTACCTTGAGCGAAGCAGCAACGTGGAAAACGTGGGCGTGGGCGGCAACGCATCCGACGATTTATCACGCAGGTTCGACGCTGGCGACGCGCTTTAAAGGGATGTTGCCGACGAATTTGGGCGCGTGGACGACAGTACGTTCTGCGCCGAAACTGGCGGAATCCACTTTGCACCAACAGGCAAAAGATCTGGGAGTTGATCATGAGTAATACGGCACGCGCTAATATCCTCGCCCGCCTGAAAGAAACCGCCTCTTGTTCCTCCCCTGACAAGGGGAGGTTAGGAGGGGTTTCTTACGATTGGGACACGGCAGAGCGGGTACGCCGTTTCACCGAACGCATGGTCGCAGTACGCGCCGAAGTGCATCACGCCACACCCGAAACGTGGCTAGATGTCGTCCAACAGGTGTGTGTGGATAAAGGTTTGAATAATTTGTTGGTTTCGCCAGAAACGGTGCTGGGCAAACAGATTCACGCGCAAGCCGAACGGTTTCCAGCACTCAAAACCTACGACCAGCCGATTGAAAGCTGGAAACAGGAGCTGTTTTACGGGATAGATGCGGCGTTTACGGGGACTCATGGCGGGATTGCGGAAACGGGAACGTTGATCGTGATGCCTTCCGTTGACGAACCGCGTTTAATGTCGCTGGTTCCACCCGTGCATATTGCGCTGTTGGAAGTGGATAAGCTCTACACCACGTTTGCGGAAGCGGTGCAGGCGCAAGGCTGGGTGCAAATGGGAATGCCCAGCAATGCGCTACTGATTTCGGGGCCGTCGAAGTCGGCAGATATTGAGCAGACGCTGGCGTATGGGGTACATGGGCCGAAGGAGTTGGTAGTTATATTGGTGTGACAGATGCGCTACTATTGTGCGCATGAAACCCTTGCTCCTCATCCTCCTGTGTGGTCTGTTGATCTTTTCAACGGCGAATGCTCCGGCTGTTGAGCAAGCCCCACCCACCACCCGCATCGTTCTGACCAACGCAGAACAAAC
The DNA here is from genome assembly GCA_022828425.1 of Candidatus Thiothrix sulfatifontis. Taxonomy (NCBI): domain Bacteria; kingdom Pseudomonadati; phylum Pseudomonadota; class Gammaproteobacteria; order Thiotrichales; family Thiotrichaceae; genus Thiothrix; species Candidatus Thiothrix sulfatifontis. The sequence continues at coordinate 505,218 of CP094685.1, read as the reverse complement.
ATGGCTCGACCAACGCCAAGGCGCACCGCTGCGCTATTGCTTCAGCCCCGTCTGGAAACCCTATGACTTCTTGGAGGATGGCAAACACAAAGGCATTTTCGCCGACTACCTCCAACTTTTTTCGCAACGCTTGAATCTCCCGTTGCAGCAGGTGTTGAGCAATACGTGGGGCGAAGCCTTGCAGTTTGTTCGCGAAGGCAAGTGCGATTTCCTGTCTGGTGCGGTCAAAACCCCTGAACGTGAAGATTTTTTGTCCTTCACCACGCCTTATTATCAAACGTCGCATGTTTTGCTCGCCAAATCCGGGCGACCGTTTGTGCAGTCGTTGGCGGATATTGCGGATCAAAAAATCGTTATCCCCACCGGCGGCGCAGTTGGCGTGCGCTTGCGCCAAGACTACCCCCGTACCCTTTTTATTGAGGCGGAAACCCCCGATGCGCTGTTTGAAAAGGTGGAAAACGGTGAGGCTTACGCTGGCGTGGCATCGTTTGCGCATGGCATTCAGATTATTCAGCAAGGGCTGTACAACCTAAAAATCATCGGCAAACTGGATTACAACTACCCCATTTCGGTTGCGGTGCGTAAAGATTCCCCGCCACTATTGGGCATTATGCAAAAAGCCGTCGATTCCCTGACGCAAGCCGATCACGATGCGATCAAGCGCAACTGGAATTCAATCACGGTGGTTGAAACCACAGATTATGCCTTGCTGTGGAAACTCGTCATCGGCGCAAGCCTGATTTTGCTGGGCAGTATTTATTGGAATCGTCAACTGACCCGTTTGAATACCGCGCTGCAACAAGCCAAGGAGGAGGCGGAACGCGCCAATCAATCCAAAAGCGAATTTCTGGCGAATATGAGCCACGAAATCCGTACCCCCATGAACGCATCTCCTTATACACAAGTCCCCAAGCTGATGTAAGATAAGCAATTTTCACCCATGAACTGGTCATCTACCGAACTCACCGATCTTGATTTGGGAGACAAGCGTCTCGAAACACGCGCTGCCCATATCCTCAACGCCATGCTCAAAGCCCCCCAATCGAGCATCCCGAAAGCTTGCCAAAGTTGGTCAAGCACCTTGGCGACGTACCGTTTCTTCTGGAATGAGGCGGTGAGTCATGACGCTTTGATGGCATCCCACTTTGAAGCGACCGAGTGTCGAATCCGTCAGCAAGATTCGCGGATTATCCTGTGTATTCAAGACACCACCGAACTGGATTTCAATGGGCAGGAAACCGAGGGTTTGGGGCGTTTATCCTACGATAAGCAACGCGGGATGTACCTGCATCCGACCTTGTGTATCACCCCAGACCGTCTGCCACTGGGGATCACCGATACGTGGATGTGGTCACGGGGCTTGAGCAAAGCGGCGGATCTTGCCAACCCCGGCATCAAAGAAAGCCGTCGCTGGATTGAAGGGTATGAACGGGTAGCCGAACTGGCGGCACGCTGCCCTGAACACCGCCTCATCTATACGGGCGACCGTGAAAGCGACTTTTATGACTTACTCAAACGGGCGCAAGCCTTGGATTACCCGGCTGACCTGCTGATACGGGCGCAACATAACCGCGCCTTGGGGGATGACCTCAAACTGTGGGATGCCATTGATCAACAACAGGCGTTGACTCGTATCACTTTTACCAAACCGCGCAAGCAGGGTGAAAAGCCTCGCAAAGTGGTACAAGAAATCAAGGTGTTACGTTACACCCTGCGTCCCAAAAGTAAGCATCCGATGCTATTGACCTTGGTTCAAGCCAAAGAAATCAACCCACCCGCCGGAAAATCGTCCCTCATTTGGCGTTTAGTCACCAACCGTTGTGTAGAGACCGCCGATGCCGCCTGTGAACTCATCGACTGGTATCGGGCGCGTTGGGAAATCGAGATGTTTTTTGATGTCCTGAAAGTCGGCTGTCGCGTCGAAAAACTGCAACTGGACACTAAAGAGCGCATCGAAAAAGCCCTCGCGCTCTACATCATGGTGGCCTGGCGGATTATGTTTCTGATGCGGTTGGGGCGTACCTGCCCAGAACTTCCGGCTGATCTGGTGTTTGACCCGCTGGAATGGAAAGTATCCTTCCGGCTCGGCAAAAAAGCACTACCCGATGGCATACCTACCCTCAATCAAGTGATCCGCAATCTAGCGGAACTGGGGGGCTTTTTGGGCAGAAAATGCGATGGCGAACCGGGGGCTAAAAGTATCTGGCTTGGCTACTCAAGGGTGCTGGACTGTATTTATGGGATTCAGATGGCTAGTGAGTTGGGGGAGGACTGATTTGTGTATAAAGAGATGGCTTATGTCCCATCTTATCCAATGCACTTTGTAATACCGGGCATAAGCGGTGTATCCAGTGGTTTGCCACACTTTGGGGAAGATCAAATGAATGCGCCAGCACTTCTTGTAAAGGATAGGTCTTCAGGTAAAACAGAATGAAAAACAGTTTGTCTTCTATTAATGCCAGTTTCCCATCAGAACGACCCCGCGTCTCATCAACACGTTTGCCCCGTGCGTGTAGGTCAGTTTGGTAAGCTGCGCTGAACAGTTCGAGCAAACCCAAAAACTCCTTGACGTTGAGACTGGTCATGGCAACAAATGCCTTTTCATTGGATTTCAATGCGTTAAAGCTGTACTCCGCCATGCCGTTAGTCCCTACTCTAGGCTATTATTACTGTTAGGAATTTACGCTCTGGATGTGCATTTTGCCATTTATAATTATTATCTATATATTTTATTTTTTTATAGATAATGTCTACTGTCATTCGTTTATAGACGAAAATGACAACCTACGAGATTGAACACTACCTGAGTCCCGGTGAGCACAAGGACTTGTACATCGACTGGCTGAAGCGGTTACGCGACGGGCAGGCCAAGGTTGCTGTGGCACGGCGCGTTATTCGCATCGAGCAAGGCAATACGACATGCAGCGGCTGGGTGGCGTGGCAGTGGAACTGCGTTCGCACTTGCCCATCGAGCGGCAGGCACGTGTGATCGGCGCGACCTGGCTGGACCAGCAATTGATCGGAGGCGGCAAGGGCTTGGGCGAGCTGGGCTTTGGTAATGAAGTACGCGAAGCATTCAAGCAGCGCTCCGACTTCTTGATTGACCAAGGGCTGGCCGAGCGACGCGGGCAGCGCGTGATCTTGGCGCGCGACCTGCTGCGAACATTGCGTGACAGGGAGCTTGCGGTCGCAGGTCAGAACATCGCGGTCGAGACTGGCTTGCAGCACCGGCCGGTGGCCGATGGCAAGAACGTAAGCGGGGCCTACCGACGCAGCGTGCAACTCGCCAGCGGGCGGTTCGCCATGCTCGACGACGGTATGAGTTTCAGTCTGGTGCCGTGGAAACCGGTGATCGATCAGCGGCTTGGGCAGACTATGACCGCAACGGTGCGAGGTAACAGTGTGTCGTGGGAGATTGGACGGCAGCGCGGACCCTCTGTCTGATTGACAGCTGCCCTTGCTGATTTTCGTAAACATATAGTCGGTTGCTTTTCGTCGAGCCACTTTCGTCATGAAGATGTCACATAGGCGGGTTACTATCACTGCATATCAACATGTATAGATAACCACATATGAGTCTTTACGCAGTCAGCCGGAATAACGGTGAATCGCTTTATGTGCAGATTGCCCGTCAGCTTGAACAGGAAGTAGCCACCGGCTACGGACCTGGAGATTGCCTACCGGCAGAAGGCTTGCTTGCGGTCCGATTCGGAGTAAACCGCCACACGCTGCGTCGCGCGATTGACGAATTGGTCGAAGCCGGCCTGCTGGAGCGCCGCCACGGGCGTGGCGTGTTTGTACTGGACAGCCAGATCGACTACCAGATTGGCACCGGCACACGTTTCACAGAAAACCTTGCAGCTCTCGGGCTGCAATCGGAAAACCGCATTTTGTGCCTGCAAACGCTGGGCGCAACCGAGCGTGTGGCGCAGCGCCTGGCGCTCAATATCGGTGACCGGGTTTTCTGGATTGAAACATTACGTACTGCTTCTGATCGGCAACTGTGTGTGATCTCTCACTTCATCCCTTCTGATCGATTTCCCGATCTGGATACGCGCTACAGCGGTGAGTCACTTCACCAATTTCTTGCAGCCAACTATGGCTGCAAGTTAAAACGAACCGAAAGTCTGGTGACAGCGGTGCTCCCGCAAGGAGATGACGCAGAGTTGCTGGGCATGCCGCAGAACCGACCGGTGCTGCGGGTAAAGAGTGTGAATGTAGACGAGCGGGATGGAACCCCAATCGAATACGCCATTACCCGGTTCCGTGCAGACCGGATCCAACTGCGCATTAACCCGTGACTGACCAGTCATTCAATTTTTCGACCATCTTCCCCACAGGAGTCTCCTAAATGTATTTGAAACCTACTCTCGCTGCAAGCGCCTTGACTTTGGCCTTGTCTTTTGCTGCCAGCGCTGCTCAAGCGCGTGACATTGTTATGGGCCTGATTCCGGCCGAAAACAACGAAGAAATGATCCAGAAATTCGAGCCCATGCGGCTCTATCTGGAAAAGAAACTTGGTGCGAACGTGAAGGTCTTTACCGCGACCGATTACACCGGCGTGATCGAGGCGATGAAAAAGAAACGTGTGGACGTTGCCTGGTTTGGCCCTCTGTCGTATTACTTGGCTGAAATGGAAGCCGGTGCTGAAGCTTTTGCCGTTGGCATCCGCAAGGGTGGCACAACCAGCACCTACAAAAGCATCATCGTTGCCCCTTGCGACTCGGGTATCAAGTCAATCAAGGATCTGAAGGGCAAGAACGTCGCTTTTGTTGATCCAGCTTCGACCTCTGGTGGCTTGATGCCAACTTATATGGTCAAGCAGGAAACCGGCATGATGCCGCAAGAGTTTTTCGGCAAATTCACCTACGCAGGCTCGCATGACGCGGCTGAGTTGGCCGTCAAGAACAAGACCGTTGATGCCGCCGCAGACAACGACATCACTTATCCCGCCATGATTGCCAAGGGACTCATTACCAAAGAAACCAACTGCATTATCAAAGAGTCCTCCCCCCTGCCTGGCTCGCCGTTGGTTTACCGGGGTGATTTACCCGCTGACATGAAGGCCAAGATTCGTGACGCGGTGTTGAATGCGCACAAAGATATTCAGGTTACCGGCTACGGCGATCTGAGCCATTACGTGGCGGTCAGCCCGAAAGACTACCAAGTCGTACGCGACATGGTGAAAGAACTCGGCCTGAAAAAAGAACAGCTCAAGTAAGCCATTCAGGCAAGGTGGGCTATGTTGGCCTGCCTTGTCTGATCAAGGAGAAAGTTAATGTCCGATATTTCGATTCAGGCCGTTACCAAACGGTTTCCCAATGGTTTTGAGGCGCTCAAAGGTATCAATGTTGAGATTAAACCGGGCAGCTTCACGGTCATCCTCGGCCCCAGCGGTGCGGGAAAATCCACATTGCTGCGGCTGATGAATGGCCTGGAGACACCAACCAGCGGTTCCTTGCGCATTGGCGGCGAAGTCGTCAACGGCAAGCAACTGCGCCGAATTCGTTCCAAGGTCGCCATGGTTTTCCAGCAGTTTAATTTGGTGGATCGACTCTCAGTGGTCACCAACGTCCTGACTGGTCGCTTGGCCCATCGTTCGTGGGTAGGTAGCTTATTTTACCTGTTCCGCCATGAGGACATGGGCATTGCCCAAGAGGCGCTGTCACGTGTGGCGTTGACAGACAAGGCATGGAATCGTGCCGACAAGTTGTCCGGCGGTCAGCAGCAGCGTGTTGGCATCGCACGCGCATTGGCGCAGCACCCTAAAGTCATTCTGGCAGACGAGCCCGTGGCCAGCCTTGACCCGGTTTCCAGCGAAGAAATCATGACGCTGTTGCGCGATATCTGTGACCGCGATGGCATCACGGTGGTTGTCAACCTGCATCAAGTCGAACTAGCGCGTCGCTTTGCGGACCGCATCATTGGCATGAACAGCGGCAGGATCGTTTTCGACGGTAGCCCCCAACAGATGACAGCCACGGTGCTGCGCACTATTTACCAACGTGAGGGCATAGAAAATGACAACAGTCTCGACATGGCGCTGGCCTACGTCTAGCGGTCGGCTGCCGCTGCCACTGGTAGGCAGCGTGCTCGCACTGTTGCTCACGCTCTGGTTGACGGCACCGATCGTCGAGGTGGACTTTGTGCGCCTGATCACCTCGGTTGGCAAGATGCTGGCCTTTGCGGGGCAGATGTTTGTGGCACCAGACTGGGCTTATGTGCCACAACTGCTGGCAAAGATGCTGGAGACCATGGAAATGACCGTGCTTGCCACCGCCATTGCCATCGTCATCAGCTTACCGTTGGGCGTTCTGGCAGCACGCAATGCCACGCCGCACCTCGTCGTCTATCGGCTCACGCGCGACTTGTTGAGCCTGATGCGCGCTTTGCCGGAGTTGGTCTGGGCACTGGTATTTGTGTCTGCGGTTGGACTGGGCCCGTTGCCAGGCGTGATGGCACTGGCGTTTGTCACGGTGGGATTCATGGGCAAGTTCTTTGCTGAGTCGATAGAGGTGGTAGACCACAAAGCGGTGGAAGGCGTGCGTGCGCACGGTGCGGGCTGGATGCAGGTTCGCCTGTTTGCCATGCTGCCCCAGGCTTTGCCTGACTTTGTCGGTACCGTGATGTACATCCTGGACCATAACCTGCGCGCCGCCGCCATTCTCGGCTTGGTGGGTGCTGGCGGTATTGGTTATGACTTGGTCATGTCCATGCGCCTGTTCCAGTACGAACGGCTGCTGCTGATCGCGCTGTCGATTTATCTGGTGGTCACCGCGCTGGACCGGGCGTCCGACAGCTTTCGCCGTCGGATTCTGAATGGGAGAAAGCAATGATGCCAAATAAGTCCAAGCTGGTAGCGTCAGTGACCAAATCGCTGCCTCCTAAACCGCGCAGCCCGATACCCGTGTGGGTGGCTTTGACACTTGCGCTTCTGTGGGTGATCGTGCACGACTTGGAGCTTTCCTTTGAAACACTGGCCTACGGGCTGGCCGACATGGGCGAGTATTTCAGCCGCTATGGAAAACCCGATTTCGCAGACTTATCTAGATATGTACACCTCATGGGTGTCACCCTGGCCACAGCACTATGGGGCACAGTGTTCGCGCTGGTCGTCGCCTTTTTTCTGGCACCGCTGGCCGCACGCAACTTTGCCCCGAACGTGGTGATCTACCGCATCGCCCGCGAGCTGCTGAACTTTATGCGGGCCATGCCCGACCTGCTGTTGGCGCTGATCTTTGTGACAGCGCTAGGCCTAGGGCCCTTGCCCGGCGCACTGGCTCTGGGCGTGCACACGGCAGGTTTTTTGGGCAAGTTTTTTGCCGAAAGCCTGGAGCGCGTGGACAAAGGTGTCTGTGAAGGCGTGGCTTCCACCGGTGCCAACTTCGCGCAGATGGTCATGTATGCAGGTTGGCCGTCGATTTTGCGCGAAGCCCTGGGCAACGTGCTCTACATCCTGGACCGCAACGTGCGCATGGCCTCCGTGCTGGGCTTGGTGGGTGCGGGCGGCATCGGGCTGGCGCTGCACGACACCTTGCGCCTGTTTGAGTACGGCCAATCTGCAGCGCTGATTCTGGTCATCCTGGCGACCATTTTGCTCATCGACTACGCCTCAGCCTGGTTGCGAAAAAGACTGGATTGATGATGACTACCCACCTAAATTCTGAAACAAGGAGTTCGCCCATGAGGCCTTCACCCCACGCCTTGATTGGCGTACCTGAGCGCACCCAATGGCCGCGTCTGTTGCTGGCTTGTCCGGCTGCGTCTGTGCGCAATATGGCACGCAGTCTGTGTGAGCTGCACGCGGTGCAAGACATCCAGCTACCCCAATCGGGTCTGGCATTGCTCAAGTTGTGCGACAGCGCCCAGGGCGATGCCTATTACCCCGGCGAAGTGCCCTTGGCGATTGCCCGCGTGCGCGTCACCACGGCAGATGGCAAGTCGTGCGAAGGCGCGGCTCAGTTGCTCGATGACCGCGCCAGCCTGGCCCGCGCCATTGCTGTGCTGGATGCGGTACTGGCAGCCCAGATGCCCGGCCATGAAGAAGCACAGGCTTTGCTGGCAAGCGGACAGACCCGCCTGGCCGAGCAAACCGCGCAACGCCGCGCCTTGCTGGCAAGCACGCGGGTCGATTTTTCGCTGCTGGGCACATCCGATGAGGAGAACGATGATGAATGAGGTCATGAGTGCAGACCTGCAGGTCTGGAGTGCGCCAAACCAGCAAACCGTGTTTCGCCAGTTGATGCGCGCCTTCAGCTTTCCCGGTCGTATTGAAACCCTGGCCGATGGTGAAGCCTTGACGCAAACGCTGGCCACGCTGGTGGACCGCGAGGCCACCCTGGCCGACCCGCAAAACCTGCTGGATGCCTTGACACTTCAGCGCCTGCAAGCCCGCATGACGGAGCCTGAGCACGCGCAATTCATTGTGGCCGATGGCAGCCAGTCGCCCCCATTCGAGCCAAGCTTGGGCACGCTGGAGTCACCAGAATTTGGTGCGACGATTTTGCTGAAAGTTGCCTCCCTGGGCGAGGGCATGCATTGGCAACTCACCGGCCCCGGCATTGCCACTACGCAAGCGCTGGCCATCTCTGGCCTTGACCCCGCTTGGCTGGCGCGCCGCCAAGTCTGGAACGAAGGCTTCCCATTGGGCGTGGACCTAATCCTGGTCGATACCAACAGTGTCGTCGCCCTGCCCAGAACCACATTAGCCACAGATGCCACACCGATGGCCGCGCAAGGAGAAACAACATGGGCTATGTAGCCATCAAAGGAGGCGGTCGCGCCATTGAAGGCTCGCACGCTGCCGCAGAAGCTCTACGCACCGCTGAGGGGGATAACGGCACGCCTTTAACTTTATCGACCATTGAGCACCAGTTGCGCCTGTTGACCTCGCGTGTGGTGTCCGAAGGCGGTCTTTACCACCCACGCCTGGCAGCACTGGCCATCAAACAGATGCAGGGCGACACGCTGGAAGCGGCGTTTACCCTACGGGCCTACAGGTCAACCAAGCCGCGGCTGCTGGAGATGCCGGTACAAGACACCTCCAACATGCGACTGATCCGGCGCATCTCGTCGGCTTTCAAGGACATTCCTGGCGGCCAGATGCTGGGGGCCACTTACGACTACGCCCTGCGCCTGATGCGCATGGATCTGGCTGAGGAGTCGCCGCAGGCGTTTCGTGACGTGGCCAGGCGCTTCATGCAAGCGCAGCCCGATGCCGACTTGCCCGATACCTTCCCCAAAGTGCTTGATGCCCTGCGCGCCGATGGCTTGCTCCCGCCATTGGCCTCACGCTCTGCTGAAGCCTTTGACATCACGCGCGAACCGCTGGTGTTCCCGGTGCCGCGCTCGGCTGCACTCGCCACGATGGCGCGGGCTGAAACCGGCTCCTTGCTGGCCATTGCCTATTCCAATATGCGCGGGTATGGCGATGTGCACCCCACTATTGCCGAACTGCGCGTGGGTTACCTGCCGGTAATGCTGCCGCACCCGGTGACGGGTGAATTGATCGAAGCGGGCGAGGTCTTGATGACCGAATGCGAAGTGGTCGCCATGTACGAAGGGGGCGACAACGACGGCCTGCCCGTGTTCACCCTGGGCTATGGCGCTTGCTTCGGGCACAACGAGGTCAAGGCCATTGCCATGGCGATTCTCGACCGCGCGCTGCAAAAAGGCATGCGCGACGGCCCCAGTAACCCTTCGGAAGATCCGGAGTTTGTGCTGTTGCACGTGGATGGTGTCGATTCGATGGGTTTTGCCAGCCACTACAAGATGCCGCACTACGTGACCTTTCAGTCCGACATGGACCGTCTGCGCACTACACAGTCCAAAGCCACGCAAGGAGTCAAGGCATGAACCCCGGTTACGAACTCCCGCTTGACGAAGCGGCCTACAGCTTCGGTTTTCTCGATGAATACGCCAAGCGCGAGGTGCGCCGCTGCATTCTCAAGGCCATCAGCATCCCTGGTTACCAAACCCCTTACGCCTCGCGCGAGATGCCGATGGGGCGCGGCTTTGGCACCGGCGGCCTGCAGGTGACCTTGTCGCTAATTGGTCAGAACGATGTCTTGAAAGTGATTGACCAAGGCTCCGACGACTCGGTCAACGCCGTTAGCCTGCGCCAGTTTGTGGAGCTCACCTGCCCCGGCATCGATACCACCGAGTCCACGACTGATGCCACGCTGATTCAGTCGCGCCACCGCATTCCAGAGACAGCGCTGACCGAAGCGCAGGTGCTGGTGCTGCAAGTGCCGTACCCAGACCCATTGGTGTTGGTCGAGTCCTCGGAGGCCCGGCGCAAGGTGATGCATGGCGAGGGTGATTACTCGCGGCTGTTGACCAAGCTGTACGAAGACCTGGTGCACTTTGATGAGATCACCATCTCGCACCGTTACCCCACACGCATCAACGGGCATTACGTGATTGACCCCAGCCCGATCCCGCGCTACGACGTGCCGCAACTGCACCAGTCCAAAGCATTGGTGCTGCTGGGGGCCGGGCGGGAAAAGAAAATCTACGCAGTGCCGCCATACACCCGCGCCGAGCCCTTGGTTTTTGACGATGTGCCGTTTCGCACCGAAGACTTCACAAATGCGCAGGGCCAGCGCCACGCCTGTGTGCGCTGTGGTGCGGTGGACTCTTTCCTGGACGAAATCATTCCGGCCGATGCACAGGACGGTACGCAAAAATTCTGGCAGTGCTCGGATTCTGACTACTGCAACCAGCAGCTGGCCCAGCACATGCTGCTGGCGGAGGAAAACGCATGAAAAAAATTCTTGAAGTCCGTGGCCTGTCAAAAATCTACGGCCGGGGTTGCCCGCAGTGTTTTGAGTCCACCGGCCCCGAGGCCGACACCAACATCTGCCCGCACTGCGGCTCGGTGGTGGCGGCACACAACGTGAGCCTGGACCTGCACGAAGGCGAGATTCTCGGCATCATGGGCGAGTCGGGCAGTGGCAAGTCCACCGTGGTCAAAAATCTGTTTTTTGACGAAGCCCCCACCTCAGGCGAAGCCATCTTTTTCGACAATGCGCAAGGCGCTCAGCAGTGGGACATGTTCGCGCTCAACGCGGCCCGTCAGCGCTGGCTGCGCAACCACCGCTTTGGCATGGTGTACCAAAACCCGCACCTGGGGCTGAACTTCAACGTCTCGGCCGGCGGCAACATCGCCGAGCGACTGCTCATGAGTGACATCAGCCACTACGGTGACATCCGCGAACGGGCGCGCCAGTTGCTGGCGCGCACCGAGGTGCTGATCGACCGCATGGACGAGTCGCCAAAGAAATTCTCGGGCGGCATGCAGCAGCGCGTGCAAATTGCCAAGGCCCTGGCGACACGGCCACCCCTGTTGTACCTCGACGAAGTCACTACCGGCCTGGACTTGTCAGTACAGGCCCGCATCCTGGACTTGATTCTGGAAATCCAGCAGGAGCTGCGCACCGCCATGATCGTCGTCACCCATGACCTGGGCGTGATCAGGCTGCTGGCGGGGCGCACGCTGGTCATGAAGTACGGGCGCGTGATCGAGTCGGGTCTGACCGATCAAATTCTGGAAGACCCGCAGCACGCCTACACCCAGCGGCTGGTCGCGTCTGCCTTGTAAGGAACCATGTGATGCAACCTATTCTTGAAATCGACGGCTTGAGCAAGCACTTTCAGTTGCACGAGCAAAACAAGCTGATTCCTTCGTGCGCGAACGTGCACCTGCAAGTTCATGCCGGTCAGTTGACCGCGCTGATTGGCCCCACGGGCGCGGGAAAGTCGTCGGTGCTGAAGTGCGTTTACCGCACCTACCTGCCTTCCAGCGGGCGCATGGTCTACCGCGATAGCGAAGGCCACAGCACCGACCTGGCCCAGGCCTCGGAGCACCGCATGCTGGAACTGCGCCAGCGCGACATCGGCTTTGTCACCCAATTCTTGCACTGCCTGCCAAGGCGTAGCGCGCTGGACGTGGTGTGTGAGCCGTTAGTGGCACAAGGTGTACAGCGAGAAGCGGCCCGCGAACGCGCCAGTGAACTGCTTGGCCTGCTCAATGTGCCCGAGCGCCTGTGGGGGGTTCCACCAGCCACCTTTTCGGGCGGCGAAAAGCAGCGCGTCAACCTGGCGCGTGGTCTGATTGCGCGGCCCCGTTTGCTGCTGCTGGACGAACCCACCGCCAGCCTCGACCCGACGACGACCGAGCGGGTCATTGAGCTGATCAACACCATCAAGGCCGAAGGCGTGGCCATGCTTGCGATTTTTCACCACCCCGAGCTGGTGCAGCGCCTGGCTGACCGCGTGGTGGAACTCACACCCCCTGTGGCTGTATCTGACATTCTGGAGACCTGTGCATCATGAGCCCTCTACTTTTGACCCATGCCCGTGTCGTTTTCGCCCAAGAGGTGCGTGACGACGTGGCCATTTTGATCGATAACGGCATCATTGCGGCGATTGACCCCGAAGCGGTGGGCAACACCCGCACGCTTGACCTCTCCGGACACCTGTTAATCCCCGGCATGATTGACCTGCACTGTGATGCGCTTGAAAAAGAAGTTGAACCCCGCCCAGGCGTTCACTTTCCTCTGGATTTTTCCTGCGCCCAGGCCGACAAACGCAATGCCATGGCTGGCATCACCACGGTGTTTCACGCCCTGTCGTTTGCCAATCATGAGCTGGGCGTGCGGAACAATAGTTTTGCCGCAGAGATTGCTCGCGCAGTTTACGCATGGCAGGCGCACGCACTGGTAGACAACAGGGTACATGTTCGTTACGAGGTCACGGATGAGACCGCTCCTCCGGTGTTGTCAGATCTTCTGAAGCACGGCCATGGGCACTTGCTGTCCTTCATGGACCACAGTCCCGGGCAGGGGCAGTTCCAGGACGTAGCCTCCTACCGTGCCTACCTAGCACGCAGCTACAAGACCTCCGATACAGAGTTGGATGCGTTGCTAGCCAACAAGCAGTCCGCCGCCGAAGGGGCAATGGCGCGTATGTCCGCTCTTGCAGCAGTAGCTCGTGAGCATGGCGTGTCAATTGCCAGCCACGACGACGATAGCGTTGAGAAGGTCGATGCGCTGGCGAGCCTGGGTGCTGTTATCTCGGAGTTTCCAACGAATCTGGCTGCTGCCCAGGCAGCGCGTGCGCGTGGCATGGCGACGCTTTTTGGTGCACCCAACATCCTGCGCGGGAAGTCACAGTCGGGCAACATGCGCGCGCTGGACGCGGTGCTCGAAGGTGTGGTCGATTGCCTGTGCGGCGACTACTCGGCTGCAGCGCTGCTGCCGTCAGTGATGAAGTTACCCGAGCTGGCTGGCATTGGCCTGGCTGATGCCATCAGTTTGGTGACCCACAACCCAGCGCGTGCTGCGGGGCTCACTGACCGGGGTGAAATCGCCCTCGGCAAGCGGGCGGATCTGGTGGCGGTCAAATATCTGGGTGGCTTGCCACAGGCCGATCGGGTTTGGGTGGCTGGGGTGGCAGCGCTGTCGGCGCACTTCGACCATGCGTGAAGGAACTGCCATGAATGCACGTGTGATCTATGTCGTGGGTGCCTCGGGAAGCGGCAAAGATAGTCTGATGAGCTATGCGAGGAATAGCCTGGCCAACGAGAGCCAGGTGGTGTTTTCCCATCGCTACATCACCCGGGCTGCGGATGCTGGCGGGGAAAACCACGTTGCATTGACGCAAGAGGAATTCGATTCCCGCCGCAGGGCTGGTTTGATGGCCATGCATTGGGAAAGCCATGGTCACTCCTATGGCATCGGGATTGAAGTCAATCAATGGCTGGCAAAAGGCATCACGGTGGTGGTGAATGGGTCGCGGGAATATCTTGAAACGGCAGCACAGCGCTATCCCGAGCTAATGCCAGTATGGGTTGAGGTGTCGCCAGAGGTGCTGCGTGCGCGGTTGCAAGCGCGCGGCCGTGAGTGTGCAGAAGAGATCGAGAAGCGCCTGGCGCGTGCGACCCAAAGCCAGCCTTTGGGTCGCCGTGGCGAGGTTATCCGCAACGATGGCGAACTACGGGTGGCCGGTGACACGCTGGTGGACTTGATTCGCCATTGCAGTGGCGCGCCCCCTGTGTTGCAAAGCGACCGACAAAAAATGGGTGACAGCGAGGCTGTGCCATGCGCGTAACTTTTTTAGGCACAGGCGCTGCGGGTGGCGTGCCACTGTTTGGTTGCCCCTGTGAGGCCTGCGAGCGCGCGCGCTTAGAGCCGGTTTTTGTACGCCGACCGTGCTCAGCGCTGATCGAATCAGGCAACACGCGCATCTTGCTTGATGCCGGGTTGACGGACCTGCATGAGCGTTTCGCCCCCGGTGATCTGGATGCCATTGTGCTGACGCACTTTCACCCCGACCATGTGCAGGGTCTGTTTCATCTGCGCTGGGGTGTGGGTACGCGCATTCCTGTTTATGGGCCACCCGACTCGGATGGTTGCTCCGACTTGTACAAACACCCCGGCGTGCTGGAATTTCATGCATTAACCAAGTTTGTAGCAATCACTATCGCCGATGTGACACTTACGCCCTTACCTCTGATTCACTCCAAAGTGACGTTCGGCTATGCCATCGAATCTTCACGGGGTAGCCGCTTTGCTTACCTAACTGATACGCTCGGCTTGCCACCCCGCACCGAAACCTTTCTGACCGACTGGCATCCGCACGGCCTGGCCCTCGATTGCAGCTACCCGCCACAGATTGAGCCGAAAAATCACAATGACTGGCCCACTGCACTGGCGGCAATTAATAAGGTAAATCCCGACCGCACCTGGCTCACGCACATTGGCCACAATCTTGACGCTTGGCTTCTTGCCACAAGCGAGTCATCCCCCCATGTTGAGATTGCCAAAGACGGTGAGCAAGTATGCGTGCAAGTGAATTCGTAAGGTTGACTGTGATGGTGAAGATCGCGGTGCCTGGCCGTGACCATCGGCTTTTCGTTCCCGTCTTCGACTATCAGCAATTCAATGTCGACTCGCTCAAGCATCAATTTGATGTCGTGTTCGACACGGCCGGAACACTGACTATCAAGGATGGCCGTGCCCAGCTGAAACCGAACGGAGTTGTTCTCGGCATCAATCCATCCCCTGGCAAGCTGTTCGGAATCATGCTTTCGGGGCGGCACAAGCTGGTTCGGACCGAACAATCGTGAGTTGCGCAAATAACCGATAGGCCAGACAACATGGAGTTACGTCACCTTCGTTGTTTTATCGCAGTGGCCGAAGAGTTGCACTTCGCCCGTGCGGCCGAGCGCCTGCACATCGAGCAGTCGCCGTTGTCGCGGGCTATCAAGGAACTGGAATCCCACTTGGCCGTGCAGTTGTTCGAGCGGACGACACGACGCACGCGGTTGACCTGGGCGGGTAAGGTTTTTCTGGAGGAGGCCCATCGCATCTTCGCAGCTATCGACCAAGCTAAAGCCAGCGTGAAGGCGGCGGCTACCGGTTACCACGGCCGCCTACGCATCGCGCTGTCCGATGGCATCGCCCAGCCACGACTATCGGCTTTGCTGGCGCAGTGCCGCGAAGATGAGCCAGAGGTAGAGATTCGCTTATCAGAAACGCCGCTGTCGCTGCAGATCAAGGGGCTGAACAGTGACCTGTATGACGCGGGGTTTGCACAATCCGATGAAGTGGGAGAAGGCATCGTTGCTGAGGCTATTTGGAGTGAGCCATTGGTGATCGTTGTACCGGCGCGCCATCCGATCCTGGTGCATCGGCGCATCCCGCTTGACGAGGTATTGCGCTATCCGCTGGTACTGTGCCATCCCGAAACCTGCGAAGGCTTCTGGCAGCAGGTCAAACGGGTCCTGCGCACGGTGGATGCCAAGCCCATCGTGACGGATCGTGTGCCAACACTGGACTTGATGATGACCTTGGTGGCCGCTGGTTACGGCTTGGGGTTCGCGGGCGAAAGTCAGATCGCCGCATGCCGCAATCCCGATGTGATCGCCCGTCCGCTGGCCGGTCGATCACCGATGCTGACCACCTACCTGTTGCGACCAGACACCGAGCCCTCCGAACAGTTGAGCCGCTTCATCGACAGGGTGAGCCCTGTTGATGACCAAGCATCGAATCCCGCCACCGTTCAATGAGAGGACATGCCATGAAGATGACTACTACCCTGATGCTCTTGGTCTTGCTGACCGCCTGTGGCCAGTCCGCTCCTACAGAGACGGTCGAATCGCTGGCAGCCAATCCCGAGCGGTTGAAGGAACTGCGCAAGCAGTGCAAGGCCGACCGTGCGAAGCTGGGCGATGCGTTGTGCAACGCAGTGGCCGAAGCCGCACGCAAGCGCTTCATGGGCAACGGCACGCCGTACACGCCCGAGCCGACACCGAAGAACTGATCGCCTAGCACAGATAGCGCCCCTGCCGCCGGTCAATGCCTGTCGTATGGCTCCGTGTGTATCGATTCTTCACGTCGGCAAAAAATCTTTCAACAAATCTCCATACACGCCGCAACGCGCAGCCGCTTGCGGCGTTTTTCTCGTCTTCGCTGCTACTGGAAGTCTTGCTTTTTCTCCGTAGATTGTGCCAATAACGGTCTTTGACCGGCACTGACCTAACACCGAATCTCACGTCTGTGGCACGTCTTTGTGCACGCGATGTGCAGGAGAAATTCGGAGGTCAGGATGCAAGGGACCAGTGTGCTGTTCGGTCAGGTGCTGACGGTGTTTTGCATCGTCATAGCCGGCGTGTGGGGTGCCACACAATGGACTGCCGCTGCCCTGGGCTACCAGCTACGCCTTGGCATTCCCTGGTTCGACTTCTTCGGCACACCGGTCTATCACCCTTGGCGTCTGTTCGAGTGGTGGTTCTTCTTCGACGCTTACGCGCCGCACATCTTCAACACGGGTGGCACCATCGCTGGCGCCAGCGGCATGGTCGCCGTGATGGTCGCCATTGGCATGTCGATATGGCGCTCGCGGCAGTCCAAGCTGGTTACCACCTACGGCTCCGCACGCTGGGCCGATGCAAAGGAAATCCGCAAAGCAGGATTGACCAATCCAGCTGGTGTCTTCCTCGGCCTGCATGACGATCAGTACCTGCGCCATGAAGGGCCGGAACACGTCCTGACCTTCGCGCCCACACGCTCGGGCAAAGGCGTGGGTCTGGTGGTGCTGACGCTGTTGTCATGGCCTGCATCCGCAGTCATCCACGACATCAAGGGCGAAAACTGGAACATCACCGCTGGCTGGCGCTCGCGCTTCTCGCACTGCCTGCTGTTCAACCCGACCGATCCCAAATCAGCTGCGTACAACCCACTGCTGGAAGTCCGACGCGGCGCGCATGAAGTGCGCGATGTACAGAACATCGCCGACATTCTGGTCGATCCCGAAGGTGCGCTGGAGCGGCGCAACCACTGGGAGAAGACTTCGCACGCACTGCTGGTCGGAGCGATCCTGCATGTACTCTATGCGGGCGAAGACAAGAGGGAACCTCTAAAAACTCGGCGTATTGCAGCAGTTAGCGTTGGCCTGTCGGCATTTTGTTAAAAAAACACCAGTCCACCTCAATTTTTAACACACCAAGCCACAATTAGGTTGTTTTTCCGCATTTTTGCGGCTTTTTCGGGGATTTTCCCGTCAAATGGGTACAACTCCGCCCTCTTTGAGCGAACAGAGCCGCCGCAGGTTGTATACGGCAGCCTTGATACTGAGGCCGAATACTGCCCGCGCCAACCCAATGGTGCGGATGGCTTTACCACCCATTGCACAGATTGACCCAAACACATGCTCAACCCGTGCGCGGGGTCTGGCGATGCGGGTGTTGCGGCGCTTCTGGCAGTCGGATTGCGGCTTGCCTTTCTTGGCTTTGTGCTGGATGTGTAACCGCCAGCTACTTTGGTTGAGGCGTTGTTCACGGGATTGGTCTTCGTAACCTTTGTCCGCCCATACGTCACGGCTGGTGTTGGCTCGGTCAAGCACCGCTTCAAAATGGTTGGTGTCATGTTCTTTGGCAGTGCTGATGTGGCGTTTGCGGATGAGTTTGTATTTCCGGTCGGCACTGATACTGAGTTTGTAGCCGTGGTAGCTTTTGCCGTGTTTTTTCGTCCAGCTTGCTTCCGTATCCTTTTGGCGACGTTGGGCAGGTGTCCAGCCAGCGGGGGTTGCCGCTTGTTCCAACAGCGCTTTTTCTTCTTTGTGGAAATGTTGTTTAGGGGCTTCCACCAGCGTGGCATCGACGATTTGACCACCACGGGCAATAAAACCGTGTTGTTGTAATTGCCGTTGGACGGCATCAAACAGCGCATCCGCACCACCTGCCGCACTGACCCGCTCACGGAATACCCACAAGGTGTTGGCATCCGGGATCGTGCTGGAATGCCGCAGACCACAGAAGCGTTGGAACGACAGTCGGTCAAGTAATTGGTATTCCAATGCCTCGTCCGACAGGTTGTAAAGGTGTTGCAATACCAGGATCCGTACCATCAGTTCCGTGGGGTATGGCGGGCGACCTCCTCGCTTGTCACCTGGACGTGGGGCGATGTGGTCGATTTCTGCTGCCAAGGCGACAAAGTTGACGTGCTGATTTAGGGTAGACAGCAGGTCGCCCTTGCGGTCGAGTTTCTGTTCCCGTTCTTCGGCGGCAAACAGGCTGGTTTTGATGGCACTTTTCTTGGGCATGGCTAGTAACGGGGTCATTGGCTCAAATGGATATTTTCTCACATTTGTACGGGGTTCAGGGGGTTTTTAGAGGTTCCCTCTATTTGTGGATTTGCCATAAAAAGTGGCTTTGGCAATAAAAGCCGTGTCCATTACACAATGGATATAAACAAATGGAATAGCCCATGCAGGTATATTGATATTCCATTTGCAGGCATCGATATTAGACATTATCTATAAATAATTTTTATCTAAAAGTTTTTAAAACTTTCAATAGATGGGATTTCTCATGGAGTTTCTCAGGTTGTGTAGTCCGCAAGCAATTTCCATAATCTGGTCATCAAAGTCATCTTTTAAATTACGGTACACATCTTTCAGGCATCGGCAGCGTTTAATACCACTGATGATATGTTCAACGACTACCCTGCGGGCAGAAATTTGACGGTTTTCTTCTTTTTCTTGCGGGGTCAGGCATTTATTCCGTGGCTTCTTTTTTGGCTCAATGACGGTGACACCTTTTCCCATGTCAGCCCCCTTGAAGCCTAAATCACGTAAAATCACAGAACCCTCCGGTAATCGGGTCTGCTCCTCATCGGCAATTTTCTTGTCATGCTTCTTGCCTGAGTGGGTATTCCCTAAGTATTTGATATGTCTGTCAGCACAGCCAACGATGACATTGTTTTTAACCGTATGGGATTTTTTTTACCACTATAGTATTCACGCTGGACATCATTATCCACGGGGCGCTGGATTCTCCGCTCTGTTCCGTCAATAACCAATTCCTGTTGCCCTTCTTCTGCTAGCCGTCCCATTAATTCTGAGCATAGTCGAATGGGCTTATGTCCCATCTTATCCAATGCACTTTGTAATACCGGGCATAAGCGGTGTATCCAGTGGTTTGCCACACTTTGGGGAAGATCAAATGAATGCGCCAGCACTTCTTGTAAAGGATAGGTCTTCAGGTAAAACAGAATGAAAAACAGTTTGTCTTCTATTAATGCCAGTTTCCCATCAGAACGACCCCGCGTCTCATCAACACGTTTGCCCCGTGCGTGTAGGTCAGTTTGGTAAGCTGCGCTGAACAGTTCGAGCAAACCCAAAAACTCCTTGACGTTGAGACTGGTCATGGCAACAAATGCCTTTTCATTGGATTTCAATGCGTTAAAGCTGTACTCCGCCATGCCGTTAGTCCCTACTCTAGGCTGTTATTACTGTTAGGAATTTACGCTCTGGATGTGCATTTTGCCATTTATAATTATTATCTATATATTTTATTTTTTTTATAGATAATGTCTATTAATAACTTCAAGAATTCAGCAATTTCTATTACAGATGGAGCAGAATTAGCTGCAAACAAAAAAGCGATCGATGAGATCATTGAATTTATTTTTCAATAATAATCGAGTGGGGAGGTGAGACATTCGTCTCATCTCTCTCACATAACTACATATACGGTTTATATATACGCTTTGTGCCCTCACCCACAACAACTACAATTCCTCTTATACTTCTCCATCTTCCCAATCCCCGGATTAAACGTATTGGTCGGATCAAGCTTTTTGTAGAACTCCCGCAAGCCACTTTCCGCCGCATACAAATGCCCCACATTATGCTCCGCCGGATACTTCGCCCCCCGCGCATCCAGCAATGCCAACATCGCCTTTTTCACCGCATGGGCATCCGCACCCTTTCTCAGAATATAATCCTGATGGAAAACATGGCACATGAAATGCCCGTAATACAACGACTGTTCAATCTGGCTGCGAATATGCTCCGGCAACACTTCCACCCAATCCGCATCATTGCGCCGCAATGCAATATCCAACGCCAACATTTCCTCGCCGACCTGATCACTGAACAACGTCTGGTAACGAATCGCCGCGCCCGCCGCTGCAAACCGCTGCAAGAAAGCCTTACTTGCCTCCTGCGGCGTACACTCAAAATACGCGCCTTCGTTATCCGTATCCGCAAAGAATTCCGGCAAAAACGCCTGCGCCTCGGCAATCCCGCCCTCGCTCATTTTCAAAATCAAGTGATGTTCATAACGGTCACGGAATTCCAACAAACGACCCGGCAAATGCTGCGGAAACAAACGGCTTGCTCCCTGCATTACCCGATCACTCAAATATTTTGGCAACACCGGCAACTTGTTCAACGTCGCATCGGTACGCCCCTTAATCGCAAACAACTTCGGCATCACATCCGTTCCCAACTTCTCAATCGTCAGGAAGGTATCTTTGCCGTACTTTTCCGCAATATTGAAAATATCGCGGTGCATGTATTCGCCCACTTCCGGCACATTTTCAAACTGGCTGAGGATGTGCCGCCGCAAGCGCGTCAACACCTGCGGGTCATTCGTGCCGATGTAAAAGGTTTGTTCCTGCTGTGCCACCGGAAACGTATCCAGCCGCACCGCAAACACCGCCAATTTCCCCGCGCACCCACTGGCTTCAAACAAACGGCTTTCATCAGCATTGAAACGCGCAGGTGTTGCCGCATCCACATCACGCAATCTTGCCAGGTAGTCGCGAGCCGATGCCAGTTTACCGCCGTCATCCACCCCGTCTTTTGCAAAATCGCCAGACTCCAGCCGTGTAATCATCTCCTCCGGCGAATCGCCCAAGGCAATGCCCAAATGATTAACCATTTCGAGCTTGCCCTGTTCATTCACCTGCGCAAACAACGCCATTTCGGTGTAAGCAGGGCCACGTTTGATCAAAGCTCCGCCCGAATTATTCGCCACGCCGCCGACAATCGACGCGCCCAAACAGGACGAGCCGATCACCGAATGCGGTGCACGTTTCAATGGCTTGAGCAACTTTTCCAGCTTGTGCAACGTTGCGCCGGGAAAACTCAACACCTGTTCACCACCGTTCAACAGCACCAAATCGTCCATCGCCAAGGTATTGATCACCACCACCTCACGGTCGTAATCGTCCCCGCTGGGGGTCGAGCCTTCCGTCAAGCCGGTTTTCGCCGCCTGCATAATGATAATGGTGTTCGCATCCACACAGGCTTGCAGCACGCGCCACAGTTGCATGAGGGTTTGCGGAAACACTACCGCCAATGCCGTGCCGCTGCCCGAACGGAAACCCGTGCGGTAATACTCAGTACGGCGTTGCCCGGTCGTCAGTTTATCCGCGCCCACAATGCCTTGCAGGGTGGTGATCAGGGGATGGTTCATGGCACTTACCTCACAATGACGGGTCAGTCACGCCTAACACATGAATGGCAACCATGGTAATAATGCCCGCCATCACCAAATAATACAGCGTCGGAATAATCGTCAAGCGAATGGTTTGCCCTTCACGCCCCAGCAAGCCCACTGTTGCCGATGCTGCCACCACGTTGTGAATCGCAATCATATTGCCCGCCGCCGCGCCCACCGCTTGCACCGCCACCAACATTGCACCCGATACCCCAATCAAGCCAGCCGTATCAAACTGGAATTGCGCCAACATCAGGTTGGAAACGGTATTCGAGCCAGCAATAAACGCGCCCAACGCCCCAACTGCCGGAGCAAAGAACGGGTAAACATCGCCCACACTGCTGGCAACCAATTGCGCCATTGCGCGTGGCATGGACGGCAAGTCCGCCAGATTCACCCCAGAGTTAATCAAAATCCGTACCATTGGAATGGTGAAAATCAATACAAAGCCAGCACCCAGCAAAGTACGCGAAGACTCGCCCACTGCCGCTTTCAACTCAGAAAATTTCATGCGATGCAGGAAGAATGTCGCCAGCACCACCAACACCATAATGCCACCCGGCAAGTACAGGAACTCGATTTTGCCGGAAATGCCTTTTTCACCGAGAATATCCACCCATGGCAATACCAACGTATTGTTCAGGAAGGCTTTTACCTCGGCATTCGCCCGTGACAGCACCAGCAACACTGCCAGCAATACATACGGCAACCACGCCATGCCAATCGACACGGGTGCTTTTGCGGTCAGGCTATCCAGCTTGATTTCGATGCTGCCCATCCATTCCGCTGCCCATTCGCTCGGTGGCGCAAAATCCCACGATTTTTTCGGCACCAAGAAACCGGCACGCGCCGCTGGTACAACCAATGACAAACCCACCAATGCACCAATGATAGAAGGGAATTCCGGCCCTAAAAACACGCCAGCCAATGCGTAAGGAATTACAAATGCCAAACCGGCAAAAATCGCAAATGGTGCAACTGCCAACCCTTCCATCCACGACTTGTTACGCCCAAAGAAGCGGGTCAACATCACGCACATGAACAGCGGCATTAACACGCCAATAATCGCGTGCGTAATCGCCACTTCCGAGGTAATCAGTGCGTACAACACATCCCAGCTTGAGCCTTCGCTGAGTAATTTTTCGCTGATGCCAGCCTTATCCAAACCGCCAGAAACCCCAACGATAATCGGCGTACCCACCGCACCGAATGATACCGGCGTGGATTGCACCATCATCCCGACCATGACCGCTGCCATTGCCGGAAAACCCAAAGCCACCATCAACGGCGCAACCACCGCTGCGGGTGTACCAAAACCGGATGCACCCTCAATAAAGCAGCCAAACAACCACGCCACGATAATGACCTGAATGCGTCGATCGGTGCTGACATTCGAGAAGCCCGCCCGAATCGCGGTAATCGCCCCCGAATGCTTCAGCGTATTCAGCAGCAAAATGGCTCCGAAAATAATCCACAGAATCGCCCCTGTGAGAATCAACCCTTGCAGGGTAGAAGCCAGCACCCGATTAGCCGTCATTTCCCACGCGGTAAGCGCAATCGCCACCGTCACCACGAAAACCACGGGCATCGCTCGCCGTGCAGGCCAGTTAAATCCCACCAGCAGCACGGCTGCCAGCACCAAGGGCAAAAATGCCAGTAACGAAAGTAGCGTTTGACTCATTGAGAACTCCTCCTCCTGAATATTATTGGTCTTACCAATTGTGCTATAATGGCTAAATGGTAAGACCATGAATTCTGGGGCTTTTCGTAAGTCCTTGTCAATACACAATCTAATCCACTTGCAATAAAACTTTCAGGCTTTTATGATAGCGAAAATTGGTAAGACCAAAAAAGCGGAAGCCATGAAGAAATTACGTATCGCCGAACAACTCACTCAACAACTGGAACAAATGATCACCAGCGGGCATTTCACGCTGGGCGAACGTTTGCCTGCCGAACGCGCCTTGGCGGAACAATTCGGCGTATCGCGCCCTTCCTTGCGCGAATCCATCCAAACCCTGATTAGCCGGGGTTTGCTGGTTTCCAAACCCGGCGGCGGCACGTTTGTGGAAAACGATACCCCGCAAGCCAACGCGCCGTGCAGCAGCCCCTTGGTCGAGTTGTTCCGCGACAATCCCGAATACCGTTTCGACGTGCTGGAAATCCGCCACGCCTTGGAAGGCAATGCCGCCTGGTATGCCGCTTTGCGTGCCACTGATGACGACAAAGCCAATATCCGCGACTGTTTCGAGCGCATGATCGCCCGCCACGGCAGTGCTGACCCGATGGACGAAGCCCGCGCCGATGCCGATTTTCATCTGGCGATTGTCGAAGCCTCGCACAATCTGGTGCTGCTGCACGTCATGAAAAACCTGTTTGAACTGCTGCAAAACAGCATTTCGCACAATCTGGATAAGCTCTACACCATCCCGCGTGTGTTTGATCCGCTCAGCGAACAGCACCGTGAATTAATGGAAGCCGTGGTTGCCAGTGACCCCGAACGCGCCCGTAAAGCCGCGCAAGAACATCTGGCTTTTGTGGAAGATTCCCTCAAATCCATCGACGCAGACGAAGCCCGCAAAGTGCGTTCGTTGCGCCACCTTACTTTGCTTGGAAGGTAAACCCATGCCCCCCACACCTGACACCATTTACTTTTTCGGCACATGCCTTGTTGACTTGATGTACCCGCAAGCGGGCGTGTCGGCGATGCAATTGCTGCAACGTGCGGGAGTGAAAGTGATTTTCCCGCCTGCACAAACCTGTTGCGGACAACCCGCCTGGAATTCCGGCTACCGCGACGAAGCGCGTTCTGTGGCACGGGCGCAAATCGCGCTGTTCCCCAAACCCATTCCCATCGTGATTCCATCCGGTTCGTGTGCGGGGATGATGAAAGTGCATTACCCCGAACTCTTCGCGGGGCAACCGGATGAAGCGCAAGCCGTCGATGTTGCCAGCCGCGTGTACGAACTCACCGAGTTCCTCGTTGATGTGCTGCACATTGAGCTGCAAGATTTGGGCGAACCGCTGACAGTGGCAGTACATACCTCCTGTTCCGCCCGCCGTGAAATGGGTGTTGCCGACAAGATCGAATCGCTGCTGGGGCAACTCAGCAATGTGCAACGGGTGGAACACGCTCGCAAACCCGAATGCTGCGGTTTCGGCGGCACGTTCGCGGTGAAAGAACCGGAAATTTCCGCTGCGATGGTGCTGGATAAAGTGACCCATATTCGCAATACCGGCGTGGATCGTTTGATCAGTCAGGAATGCGGTTGCTTAATGAATATTGGCGGGGCAATGGCAAAGCAGGGGGATGCGATTCCGCACCAGCACATTGCTGAATTTTTGTGGGAAAGAACGGGGGGGAACGCAGCATGAGCAGCGAATTCCGCAATACTGTCCGCGCTAACCTCGCCAAGCCCGAAGTTCGCGCCAATTTCTACCGTGCGATGGATGGCTTGATGACACGTCGCCTCGACCAGTTTCCCGACAAAGTGGAACTGGAACGCTTGCGCACCCAAAGCATGGCAATCCGCGCCAATGCCCTGAGCAAGTTGCCGGAATTGTTGGAAACGCTCGAAGCCAACCTGACCCGCAACGGCATCCAAGTGCATTGGGCAGAAACCGCTGAACAAGGCAACCAAATCGTGCAAGCGATTTTGGAACGCCACAACGCCAAGTCGATCATCAAAGGCAAGTCGATGGTGTCGGAAGAAATGGGCATGAACCATTTCCTCGAAGCCTTGGGTATTGAGTGCCTCGAATCTGACCTCGGCGAATTCATTATCCAACTGGATGGTGAAACGCCCTCGCACATTATCATGCCCGCGATTCACAAAAACCGTGTGCAGATTGCCAAGCTGTTCCACGAAAAATTCCCCGACATTCCCTACACCGAAGACGTGGATGAATTGACGCAAATGGCGCGGCGGATTTTGCGCGACAAGTTTTATGCCGCACCCGTGGGGCTTTCCGGCGTGAATTTCATGGTGGCGGAAACCGGCACGTTGTGTTTGGTGGAAAACGAAGGCAACGGGCGCATGTCGACCACCGCGCCGTCGGTGCATATTGCGGTCACGGGCATTGAAAAGGTGGTGGAAAGTTTGAGCGATGTGCCGCCGCTGTTGAGCATTTTGACACGCTCGGCGACGGGGCAACCGATTACCACCTACTTCAATATGATTTCCAGCCCGCGCAAGCCGGGGGAAAAGGATGGCCCCGAAGCCGTGCATTTGGTGTTGCTGGATAATGGGCGTTCCAATATTTACAGTGATCCCGAATTGCTCGCGACCTTGCGCTGCATTCGGTGCGGGGCGTGTATTAACCATTGTCCGGTGTACGTGCGCATTGGCGGGCATAGTTATGGCACGGTGTATCCGGGGCCGATTGGCTCGATTTTAGAACCGCAAAAAGCGGGGCTGGATGTGCATGGCGAATTGGCGCAAGCCTCGACCTTGTGCGGTGCGTGTAGCGAAGTTTGTCCGGTACGGATTCCGATTCCGAGTATTCTCAACCGCTTGCGTTATGACGGGGTGCGCAAGGATACCGCAAATACCAACACTGTCGGTTCGGGTAAACGCCGTACTTTGAGCGAGGCAGCAACGTGGAAAACATGGGCGTGGGCGGCAACGCATCCGACGATTTATCACGCCGGTTCGACGCTGGCGACGCGCTTTAAAGGGATGTTGCCGACGAATTTAGGGGCGTGGACGACGGTACGTAGTGCGCCGAAACTGGCGGAATCGACCTTGCACCAACAGGCAAAACATCTGGGAGTTGACCATGAGTAATACGGCACGCGCTAATATCCTCGCCCGCCTGAAAGAAACTGCCTCTTGTTCCTCCCCTGACAAGGGGAGGTTAGGAGGGGTTTCTTACGACTGGGACACGGCAGAGCGGGTACGCCGTTTCACCGAACGCATGGTCGCAGTACGAGCCGAAGTGCATCACGCCACACCCAAAACGTGGCTAGATGTCGTCCAACAGGTGTGTGTGGATAAAGGTTTGAACAACTTGTTGGTTTCGCCCGAAACCGTGCTGGGCAAACAGATTCACGCGCAAGCCGACCGTTTTCCCACCCTCAAAACCTACGACCAGCCGATTGAAAGCTGGAAACAGGAGATGTTTTACGGGATAGATGCAGCGTTTACGGGGACTCATGGCGGGATTGCGGAAACGGGAACGTTGATCGTGATGCCATCCGTTGATGAACCACGTTTGATGTCGCTGGTTCCGCCCGTGCATCTTGCGCTGTTGAAAGTGGATAAGCTCTACACCACGTTTGCGGAAGCGGTGCAGGCGCAAGGCTGGGTGCAAGCGGGAATGCCCAGCAATGCGCTGCTGATTTCCGGGCCGTCGAAGTCGGCGGATATTGAGCAGACGCTGGCGTATGGGGTGCATGGGCCGAAGGAGTTGGTAGTTATATTGGTGTGACAGATGCGCTACTATTGTGCGCATGAAACCCTTGCTCCTCATCCTCCTGTGTGGTCTGTTGATCTTTTCAACGGCGAACACTCCGGCTGTTGAGCAAGCCCTGTCCACTACCCGCATCGTTTTAAGCAACGCAGAACAAACATGGCTCGATCAACGCCAAGGCGCACCGCTGCGCTATTGCTTCAGCCCCGTCTGGAAACCCTACGACTTCCTAGAGGATGGCAAGCACAAAGGCATTTTCGCCGACTACCTCCAACTCTTTTCGCAACGCTTGAATCTCCCGTTACAGCCGGTGTTGAGCAATACGTGGGGTGAAGCCTTGCAGTTTGTTCGCGAAGGCAAGTGCGATTTCCTGTCTGGTGCGGTCAAAACCCCTGAGCGTGAAGATTTTTTGTCCTTCACCACGCCTTATTATCAAACGTCGCACGTTTTGCTCGCCAAATCTGGGCGACCGTTTGTGCAGTCGTTGGCGGATATTGCGGATCAAAAAATCGTTATTCCCACCGGCGGCGCAGTTGGCGTGCGCTTGCGCCAAGACTACCCCCGTACTCTTTTTATTGAGGCGGAAACCCCCGATGCGCTGTTTGAAAAGGTGGAAAACGGTGAGGCTTACGCTGGGGTGGCCTCGTTTGCGCACGGCGTCCAGATTATTCAGCAAGGGCTGTACAACCTAAAAATCATTGGCAAACTGGATTACGACTACCCCATTTCGGTGGCGGTGCGCAAAGATTCCCCGCCGCTATTGGGCATTATGCAAAAAGCCGTTGATTCCCTCACGCCAGCCGATCACGATGCTGTCAAGCGTAACTGGAATTCAATCACGGTGGTGGAAACGACCGATTATGCCCTGCTGTGGAAACTCGTCAGCGGTGCCAGCCTGATTTTGTTGGGCAGCATTTACTGGAATCGCAAACTGACCCGTTTGAATACCGCGCTGCAACAAGCCAAGGAAGAGGCGGAACGCGCCAATCAAGCCAAAAGCGAATTTCTGGCGAATATGAGCCACGAAATTCGTACCCCCATGAATGCGATGATCGGTTTGGGGTATCTGCTGCAACAAACGGATTTAACGGCGCAACAAGCGGATTACCTGAATAAAATGCAGTCGTCTTCCAAGATGTTGCTGGGCATTATCGACGATATTTTGGATGTGGCGAAAATCGAAGCGGGCAAGCTCGCGCTCAATTCTACAGCGTTCCGGCTCAGTAACGTCTTGCAGCAACTCAGCTATTTGTTTGAAGAACCGGCGCGGCAAAAAGGCTTGGGATTTCAGATTCACGTCGCCGAAGATGTACCGCCGTGTTTGATTGGCGACCCGCAACGCTTGGCGCAAATTTTGCTGAATCTGGTGAGTAACGCCATTAAGTTCGCCGATGTGGGCGAGGTGTGTATCCGGGTGACGTGCTTGACGGCTGACGCTGCCACTGTCCGCTTGCAATTCAGCGTGACTGACACCGGCATGGGCATCAGTGTGGCGCAACAGGCGAAACTGTTTAAACCGTTTTCGCAAGCGGATAGCTCCTTTTCGCGGCGGCACGGCGGTAGCGGCTTGGGTTTAGCCATCAGTCAATCGCTGGCGCGGCTGATGGGCGGTGAAATCAGGCTGGAAAGCCTGGAAGGGCGCGGCAGCACGTTCAGTTTTGGCGTGGCGTTTGCGGCGTGTGTCGATATTGTGCCGATCAATACACCCTTCGCCCAAGCCACGGGGCTGTTCAAGACGGCGCAGGTCTTGTTGGTGGAAGATGACCTGTTGAATCAAATGGTGGCGGGTGAATTGTTGCAGCGCTTAGGTGTGACGGTCACGGTGGCGAATAACGGCCTCGAAGCGCTGCAAGCTTTGGAGGCAAACACCTTTCATCTGGTATTCATGGATATTCAAATGCCACACATGGACGGCTATCAAGCGGTTAAATTGATTCGCCAACAGCCGCAATGGGTGCATTTACCGATTGTGGCGATGACTGCCCACGCGATTTCCACCGAACGGGCGAAGTGCATTGCAGCGGGGATGAACGATTATTTGAGCAAGCCTATCGACCCTGCCGGGTTGGTAACGATGCTGGCGAAGTGGGTAGTCGTGGTAACATAGCTCCCCATTCCCCTGATGAGAAGTCGCTGTACCCATGACCGTTGCCAAACTCACCCTTGCCCGTCTTGAATCCCTGTTGCTGACTCGTGAAAGGCACGTTATATCCACAGCGCTGCCAGCGAGATTTCTATGGCATCAAACGGTGGGATGCGTGCCACGTCGTCGTCGCCCCATGCACCCAGCAAAATCCAATGCCCGCCCGATGATTGGTAGGCTTCCAAGGTTTTGTGTTCGGGGTCAACTATCCAGAACCATTCCACCCCTTCTGCACGGTAGATAGGCATTTTGAGGATTCTGTCTTTGCTGGCAGTAGAGGGGGAGAGGACTTCACATGCCCAGTCAGGGGCAAGTTCCAGCCATGCGGTATCCGGTAGGCTGGGCAGGCGTTCGCGTCGCCAGCCTGCCAAGTCGGGAACGAGGATGTGCGGTTTGTCACCGAGGTGCAGTTCAGGTTCAAACAGTATGAGCCAGCCGTCTGAACCTGTGTTGTCAAAGTCAAACGTTGGCGCTACTTTGCCAGATAGCACGGAGGAGGCGCGGGCATGGCGAATGGCGGGGCGCGGCATGGTGTGCAGTTCGCCGTTGAGGATTTCACCCGTGAGGTGTTCCGGCAGTTGCAACAGGTCGGCGTAGGTTGCGGGAGGGGTGTCGTGTTTGCGTGCTGGTTGAGCCATTGTTAGGTGTCCTTTTGACTCGATTCATAAAAATCTCGTGTTATTTAGCGAGCTTACGCTTAAAAAATCAAGGCTATTTTCTGAGCGACCAGCGATTGCGTGCTGAGCGGGTGTCACTACCGTGAACGCAAAGAATGGCTACGGCAACACGGCGTGAGCTTGAATTTGTAGCGGTACGACAAACGTCCCCAACTGCTCCAACACCACCGTGGCATAAGCCCCCGCTGGCAAGGCAAAACTCAGGCGCAAGGTGCTGTCATCCACCACCTCAAACCCCACCGTACCCACATTGACACGCAAAGCACGGCGTTCCTGTTTCAGCCCCTGTTTTTCCAACCCGGCGCAAAAGATCGGGAAACGTGCGGCTTGTGCGGCTTCCAACTCGCGTGCCTCGGCTTGTGTAGGCAATTCGCCACGTCCCCACAAAACGCCGGTCGGGTGGATGGCTTGCGTTGCCAACCGTGCAGGCAATTCCGCACTCGCATCGTCGGCAAACCAGGCGCTGCCGCCTTCAAACATAAACACATCGCCCGGCACGCGCTGATTCCAGGTTCCGTCTGCGACCCGTTGCGCCAACACATTATTGAAAATCCACGAACGCGCTGCCGACAAATACAAGCTGCGCTGGTTACGTTGCTTCGGCTCTACACCCGCTGCAAACCAGCGTTCTGCTTTGCGCAAATTGCCGAAGTTATGCCCGAAACGCTGATCACCGTAGTAATTGGGAATCCCGTGCTGGCTGATTTGTTCGCAAATCGCCGCCGCTTCAGCGAAATCGCCGCTGCACTGCCGCAAGGTGAGGATGAAACGGTTGGCTTCCAATGCGCCGCGTCGCAGCTTTTTGTCATGCCGCTGTTGTTGGAGGACTTCGATTTCAGCAGGCAATGCCGCAAAATCCGGGTCAGCCATGCCGGGCAATTGCAGGCTAAACCATTGCGTGGTGATGGCATGGCGGTCTTTTAGCCCCGCGTAACCGACTTCCTTGGCAGGTACACCGGCACAGCGGGCGAGTTGCCCTGCCACCCAGTCGGTATTCGCGCCGGTTTTGCGGACTTGCACCCACAAATGTTCGCCACTGCCGGTGAGGGCAATCTCCATTTGTTCATCGACGATAAAATCTTCCGGCAAACTGCGGAATTCACCGCGTAACGGGGCGGCATAAGCGCGGGCAAAGCCCGTGGTATCAAAGGTAGTTGGGTTCATGCGCGAACTATACCAGCCACAACGCCAAGGACAACAGCACGCCGTGCAATACCGCGCTGCCAATCGTCATTTTAATCGCCGGTTCGAGCTTGTGCGGGTTGTGCGCGTGTTCCACCAATTGCAAACCGGCACGCAACGCAATCCCCAACGGCAAGGCGCTCAGCAATGCCATCGGTGGCAATACATCCAGCATTACCCACAACACCAGCAGCAACGTTGCCAGCAAGACTGCCGCCACATAAACCTTCGCTGCCGCATCCGCCCCAAAGCGCACGACCCAATGGTGTTTGCCGCTGGCGGCATCGGCTTCGCGGTCGGGAAATTGGTTAATTAGCAAAATATTCATGATTAACAACGACAAGGGCAAACTGATCACTATTGGATACCACGCCAACGTTCCGGTTTGCACAAACCACGCGCCCAACGGGGTTAATACGCCAAAACTCACCGCAATAGTGGGTTCGCCCAAGCCGCGACTATTCAAACTCAACGGCGGCGCGGAATAACCCCAACCAATCACCAAACCCGCCACGCCAATCCACAACAAATCCATCCCGCTTTGCCATGCCAAGCCCACCCCGATCAGCATTGCCACCGCCAGCAAGCACGCGCCGAATACCAAAGTTTCGCCCGCGCTTAATACGCCGTTCTGGATAAAGCGACTGCCGCCAGTAAACGGAAACAAGCGTTGGGTATTGCGCCGATCCGTGCCGTTTTGCTCGTCGTAGTAATCGTTCAGCACATTCATGCCCGCGTGTACCAGCATCACCGCCAGCAATGTCCACGCCAGTAACCAGCCGTGCAAGGCATACCCTTGCGCCCACGCCGCTGCCGCGCCCACCACCGCCGGTACAACACTTGCCGCCAGAAACGCGGGGCGGGTTGCCAGCCAATAACGTAACAACGGCTGCTGCCGCAAACTCAGATCGGGTTCTTGTGCCATCGTGTTGCCTATTGCGCTGCAAAAAACCTGATTATACGCAAGCTCATAGTCAGCTTAGGAAAATTTCCGTTATTATCCTCGCCATGAAATACCATGACCTACGCGACTTTATCCAACAACTGGAAAAAATGGGCGAACTCAAACGCATTAGCGTGGAAGTTGACCCGTATTTGGAAATGACCGAAATCGCCGACCGCGTATTGCGTGCGGGTGGCCCTGCCTTGCTGTTTGAAAATCCCAAAGGGCATAACACGCCAGTGCTGGCAAACCTGTTCGGCACACCGCGCCGCGTGGCGTTGGGGATGGGTGAGGAATCCACCGAAGCTTTGCGCGAAGTCGGTAAATTGCTGGCGTTGCTGAAGCAGCCCGACCCGCCGAAGGGGTTTAAGGATGCGTTCAATGCATTGCCGATTTTTCGTAAGGTGCTGGATATGGCGCCCAAAGTGGTCAGCAAAGCCGCGTGTCAGCAAGTCGTGGTGGAAGGCGATAAGGTGGATTTGAGCAAACTGCCGATTCAGCATTGCTGGCCGGGGGATGCTGCACCGCTGATTACGTGGGGCTTAGTGATTACCAAAGGCCCGAATCAGAAGCGCCAGAATCTGGGAATTTACCGCCAGCAAGTGTTGGGCAAGAATCGCGTGATTATGCGCTGGTTGTCGCATCGCGGCGGCGCGTTGGATTTTCGCGAGTTTCAGCAGGCGAATCCGGGTAAGCCGTTTCCGATTGCGGTGGCGATTGGCACTGATCCGGCGACGATTTTGGGTGCAGTCACGCCTGTGCCGGATACATTGTCGGAATATGCGTTTGCGGGGTTGTTGCGTGGTTCGCGGACGGAATTGGTGAAAGCTATCGGCTCGGATTTGCAGATACCGGCATCGGCGGAATTTGTGTTGGAGGGGCATATTTACCCCGATGACATGGCTCCTGAAGGGCCTTATGGCGACCACACCGGCTATTACAATGAAATTGATAGCTTTCCGGTGTTTACCATTGAGCGCATTACGCACCGCAAAGACCCGATTTACCACAGCACGTATACCGGGCGACCGCCGGATGAACCGGCGATTTTGGGCTTGGCGTTGAATGAAGTGTTCGTGCCGATTTTGCAGAAGCAGTTTCCTGAGATTGTGGATTTTTACCTGCCGCCGGAAGGCTGTTCGTATCGCATGGCGGTGGTGAGCATCAAGAAGCAATACCCCGGTCACGCCAAGCGGGTGATGATGGGGGTGTGGTCGTTCCTGCGCCAGTTCATGTACACCAAGTTCATTATCGTGGTGGATGACGATGTGAATACGCGCAAGTGGGAGGATGTGATCTGGGCCATGACCACGCGCATGGATCCGGCGCGGGATACCACGTTGATTGAACATACGCCGATTGATTATCTGGATTTCGCCTCGCCCGTGTCGGGGCTGGGGTCGAAGATGGGGATGGATGCGACCAATAAATGGCCGGGGGAAACCACGCGGGAGTGGGGTACGCCGATTGTGATGAATGCGGCGGTGAAATCCCGCGTGGATGCGATGTGGGAGAAACTTGGCTTATGAATTTATGCTGCTCACGTAAGGCAGTAATTACAGCCTAGACCAAGTAAGATTGCGCGTTTTTTCATAAGCACCATCACCGTCCTCGTCGATATTCAAGACTATCGTTTTCGTTGATGTTGGCAAAATTTGTGCTTTTGAATTATTCGCTCCATTCAAAATCAATTCGCCCGAAAAGATGAGTCCTCCGCTAAAGTAGAGTGGCTGTATAACTTTAGGCGTAACATACCCATAATCGCCTACATACGTTTGTCCGGTCATTTCTGTAATGACACCTTGCTGTTCATCACCTGTACCCAAATATTGTAAGTTGAATTTAAGAGATTCTACATTTTCTTCTTTAATGTAGAGGTTTTGCTTAACTGTTAAATTATTGTCTTTTTTGGTGAGTAAAGTATCACCATTGTATACATCAATATAATCTACGGATGCAGATTTAACAGTATAATCATAATTATAACCATAAGTTATAGTTTTGGATGGCGATTCAATATTGATACGAGTGTAAGTGTTACTACCATTGAGTACTGCTATTTCAGTTCCACATGCATTATAAATATCTTGCCTCACATACTTGCTCCCCCCGTCATCCAATGAGGTCTCATTGCTTGTTCTCGTAATTTCTCCCGACATAAAACACGGTATAGTCCCCGAAAACACTATAGGAAGATATAAAAGAGCGACAGGAACGGGTCTATATCCACCATCAGAAACGAAGAAATCCCCCCATTCAATAAATTGCATCGTGGCTTCTTCTGTCAAGCGTGCTTGCTCGCGTTTCCCTGTATAAAGGGGATTTAATGGAGTGGTATCAGTATTTACCACTACCGTTGGCGTTGGTGTAACGGGGGGCGTAGAGGTGACGGTAGCTGTGGCGTTATCGCTGGGGTTTGGCGTATCTGAGGTGCTACTGTTACCGCCGCCGCCACATCCGGTGATAATTACCATGCTGGCAACCAATAAGATGTAATAACTATACTGCCGATGTAACCCGACTAATTTTCTTTCAGTATATTCAAATGCGAACATGACACAGACTCCTTGCATCGATTACAGAAAACACCCTCTGTTTTCATCGTAACAAAATACTTGGATGAGCCAATAGAACAAAGGTCTATATTTTGACTATTACCTATAAATTTAAATCACTTACATTTAAAACATGTCATTCGTGAAAAATTAGCATCATTTGTACTTATGAGAAAATTTAATATTTTGAGCGTGCCATGTTTTAATATCACCATCCACTGTCGCTGATAAATACACAGTACTTTCGTCGCTTAAGGATAGCTGAAGTTTACGAAAAGCATAATTCTTGCCCTTAAAAGCTTCAATTATTTCCCCGCCAGAAGTTTCTATGAAACCTTTCACAGCCCCATTTTCTCCCAAATAGTCTTCCCACTCTATATACATTTTTGAAGAAACACCACTCCAAGTGCCATTGTATACATGTGTCTTTTTCGATCTTTTTATAGCTAAGATCATTGATTTTGATATTAACTCTTTTTGAACGGGTGACTCAGCAGGAAAACTCTTCTTTGGCAGCAGCGTTTCTGTGGAAGATTTAATCACCTCTTTACTTTCTACATTACTTTCATCTTTTTTATCAATTGAATTACTTATAGGGGATATTATTTTTTGGTTACTAGAACTATAATCATCCTTCATGATCAACTCTATTTTTGGAACCATTAATACTGCACCAGAGATCATCAAAATCAATCCTACGAACCAAGTTTTAAATCCTTTTGAAACTGTGATTTTCTCAACGCTTATTATATCAAGCCCAGATACAAATAAAAACAATCCGATTAACAATAACAATATGGCTATATATATAATACTTGGGTCAGAAGGTATATTAGGCATAACAAATCCTTTTTATCTAATAAAGAAAAGCATATTTGTGTTTATTTTTCATGAACCTCATCTACATTATTTACCCGCTTTTCTTCTATTTTATCCAAGAAGCTAGGAATGAAACGCTCACTAAATCCAGCTAGCATAGATAAAAAGGCTAGAATCCAAACTTCTCTGCCATGATTAATACCATTATCACCTAAATTCAAAAAATTAAGAATAATCCCAGACTTTAATAAAATGAAAACAATAATTGCAGAAAAAACACCCGTCATTACCCTAATAGTCGCCTCTCCCCAATGAACCATACGACCAGCAGCAGGGTCAACTTTTATTTTATATAATCGGGTAAGAACTGAAAATTGCGCCCCAACAATACCAGATCCCATAGATAAAAGTAGAAGTAATACATCATGAGCGCTTGAATTAAAGAAAGAAGAACTCATCCATTTCCAAGAAGGATCATGATTTACAAAAGCAGATAACATAAATAACAAAAGAAATAAAGAACCAGATGCAATGACGCTCGATTCTATCATCCAAATACGTGCTTTTTCTTTAGTTCTTGTTCTTATGAAAATCTCAGCGTGTTCGAGAATTTTTTTTGCTCCGATAACATTATTATTATTTCCCGAATTATCACCACTTTTGTTTGTTTTATTATACGTGATTAATGATATTGCATGAGCAATCATTCTAGCCCAAGAAAATAGTTGTTTATCATTAAGATATTCGGTTGGAAAAGCCGATAGATATTCAATACTACCTAATATTTCCAATTTATCTTGATCAGTGTGATACATAGTATGCTCTCCTACTTCCCATCTTAAATTATTATGCTTATCAATATAAACAATGTACTCAGAATTACGTTCACGTATAATATATTTATCTTCTTCATGACCTCCATCATTTTTAAGACGGCTTTTAATCTTTTCTCTTAATGTAGGAATGGTTTTATTTGCATTACCAGACTCTGCTAATTCACTAACAGCAGCATCATGAACAATGAGATTATTAGACGTATTCGCCGGACTCACAACATGGTCTCTATTAACATTATAGTTAGCACTAACATCTTTGATGTGGTTTTCATTATTTTTCATGACTCACCCCATTTTTCTGGTAACAAAGAATTATAACCGCGAATATCTTTATCAGCGCCAAGCAACTGATAATAGTTTTTCTGATAAACAGAGAACATACAAAGATCTATTGGTGTCACCTCAGATGAATTAACACTATCAATACCTCCACCAGCTTCTAATGCTGCTGCCACCAACTCAGAACAGAAGAATCGAGTAAAATCTTCAATGTTATAGGTAGTAGAGCCAAGCAATTGAACTTCATCCAACGCATCTAATAAAGACTTTATTGCTTGAGATTCATCATATGGCTTTCTATTCTGGCGCAACAAAAAATCGTAAAATGCTTTCAAATCAAGCTTAGAACGTATCTCATCACTTAATGGTAGCCACCAAACTTCACCATCATAATTGGTAATGCAATCACTTAGACGACTGATAGTAACACCTGACGATTTTTCATTGAGTGATGTGGACTCAATAATCTGATTTAAAAAGCTATTCGACGAGTCATTATTAATCAAAAGTGTAGACTGAAGAACCACACCCACATGAGAAACATTTGCGCGTGTAGCCCACTTTATGAGTTCTGATAAATTACCCTTCCCAGAAAACGCAATGACATCACCTGGCTTCATTAAGTAACGTACATCACTATAGTTTGCTTTTAAACGACTCATATCAAACATCCTTCTAGTAAATAGTCTTTCCAATAGAATCTATTGCTTAATAATTTTGCAGATAACTTAATATCTCAATAATTCTATTTTTAACCAATACTGTTCGGTAAGCGTCTCTAGAAATAGCAGATGAAGAGCCAAAATCTTTTATTGTCCAATTATTAACAATAAAACCAAACTCAGCATCTCTGAACCTAAGCCACTGACGCTGCGAGAAGACTAATTTTTTCTTTGACTTCTCATCCAATAGCGCTATTAGCTTCATATAAGCACTATTTAGCTCTTTATCAAGAAACAACATATATTCTTTATTTTTTATGGAAATTTCATGATCAGTATCAGCCTCTTCATTAATTACTATTGCATATTTCTTGCAACGCAACTCAAATTCTTTAATCAAATCAAGGTCATTAGGATCATCTACTGCAAAACAAAATGACCCGACCATTAAAAGATACAGAAAGGAAATAGTATATTTTAAATACAACACCACTTCACCATCTTTTATAAACAGCATCAAAATAAATATTCAATTCACACTTCCGTCTATTTATTAAGCCATTGTTTATTACTCCTTGAGATTTATTCCAAGCTTTCCATGCGATTTTTAACTCATCAGCACAGTTGTCATCAAAAGAACCATTAATGATTTTCAATACTGATGATCCTTTAAATCCACCAATGCCAATATTAAATGCAAACATTACTAACGCATCAAATTGGTGCTGCTTAATATTAACATCTATACTTTCTCTAATTAACTTGACAAAAGGTTGCAAATCACGAAAAAACAAATTTTCCGCTTCAGCCTTTGTGATTCCATTTTTATAAGAATCCCATTCAACTCTTTCAATCAGATGACCATAACCTATAGTTGCACCTATTATCCATTTTGAAATTTGCTTACTCGTTTGATCATCATAAGGTTTCAGATTAAGTTTTTCAATACTCTGAAGTAATGCTTTCCCCTCATTGCTTAAGAAAAATAAACTTGCTGATTTTTCATCAGTGTCGTTATTTTCTTCTGGTGGGATTGCAATAACTGTATAAGGTGGCACATTTCCAATTATTTTAACTTGCCAGTCTTCATGCTGAGAAACAATATTTTTCGCTTGTCTTTCCGCTAATTCAATAGTTAGTATTCCAGTATATTTTTTTAGCCGCGAAGCCCTGTTCACAATAGCTGACATGTCAAACACCTCTTTAATCAAGTTTCAAATTTTTAACAACAGATTTTTGTATTTTCAAGTATTTATTATCTCCCGAAAAAAGCACATCGTTTACATCAAATACTGCGTCAGGAGCAATTTTATCAATTTCAGATTGAATGGTTTTCAATCGCTCTTTTCTTTCGCTATCAGTCAATGATAAATCAACATACTTATTCAGAATTTCTGTATAATAATTAACCCCATATGCAATATTATCAATATCAGGAGCAATTTTTACAGAAAACTCCTTCGCCAAAAGATCAATGTTATCTGTTAATTCAACAGTAGGGGTAACTGAATCATCAAAAGAACGCTCTCTCGATTCTCTAAGAGAAAGAATCGATAAATTATCGCCCAAACTTGTTAATGCACCGACAACAGTACCCGCATGGTAATATTCATTGAGATGGCTTAATGCCAAAGGTAATGGATATTCCATATCATCATGATTCGCCAAATTATCCCAAATTTGGGATGAAATCCTTTTACGGTCAGTTCCCATCTGCGTAATCAAAAGAGGCAATGTTCTATCAACCAATATTTCCTTGGTAAAAGCCTGTCGACCACCTTTCAAAGCCGTGTCCAGCCCTGCCATGATTTTTGTCCGTTGACCGGGTTCAGATACAGAGGCAAGGCCACTCAACAAAATACTGGCAAAATCAGTTCCGAATGCCCCACTACGCAATTCCTGAGTAATACTTTGTGTGTACTCCGAGAACTTAATATCTGACGCATACAGACGTGCACTAATAATCTGATCACGTAACGCTCTTCTTGTCTCTGGGTTTTGCTCAGAGAAATATGCAAGTACCTGATTGGAATCAAATACTGGTTTCAGTATATTGATTTCTTCATTTGAGGGAATGATAGGATCAGGGCCACCAGAAATACTGGCACAACCTGCAAGCGCAACCATACACACAGCACTTAAAACCGGGATCAGTTTCATAACAACATCCTTTTGCCCGAAGTCATTTAAGCAGGACACTTGTCACTGCCTTTTAAGATGTAATTCCAAGAGAATTTCTTAGCTATAATAATAATTATTTAATAAGATAATTAAATACCACAAAAGTCTAATAACCTTTATATGCCAAACCTATCGTTGGTCATACATCAGAAGCCATCATTACAGACAATAAGAAACGGCTACCTCGCATCAACTCAGGGTCAATATGGCAATGAAAGCCGTTATTCTCACACTCCCCCAACACAAACCCCAGCCCCAACCCATGCCCATTCACCTTAAAACTCTGCCCATTCCCCCGCATCACCGCCTCAATTTGCTCCGCCGTCATCCCCACGCCATTATCTTCCACCGCAATAACTATCTGATTACCCAAGACTTCAGCCGTAACCCTAACCTCGCCCCCCAACTGTTCCCCAAACCGCGCCTCCACCGCCTCCAACGCATTCTTCACCAAGTTATGAATAATCAGATAAGTCGCCCCGGTGCGTTCCTCAAAACGGTACTGTGCCGCATCCGGCGGGAACACCACCGACAACGCCACCTGCGGGTGGGATTGCCCATGCCCTATTAATAAACGCACATCGTCTTGCAGTTCTGCCAGCGAAAGCGTGCGGGTAGTCGCGTGCTTATTGCCTATCCCATCCAGTATCAAATGGGTTACTTGGGTCATATACCCCAAGGCTTTTTCCAAGCGGTCTATGTCTTTTGGCATAGCCACCGGGGAATAGCGCAGGTTATCCACCGACAGTTTAGCAATGCCGATCAGGTTATTAATTTCATGGGTAACAACGCGGACAGAATGCCCAACGGCAGCATCGCGCTGCAAACAATGCGCTTCGCGTTCAATCACAGTGCAGTGCAATTGCGCCGCAAACAATTCCTGTAATTCGGCGTGTAAAGCGTGCCCGAATCGAAACAATAATGCCGCCAGCCCCATATAGCCCAGCAACCAATACCACCAGGGAATAACGCTACAAAAGACCCCGCCCAGCACAAATACCACCGTCGTCAGAATCAGCGGCAGAATCACTTGCACCAATAAACGGTAATAATGCCGCCGTAAATACGTGTCCCACGCCTCATTCTGAATCGGTGGTTGTGCCTGCATGAATCCTCACTGGGTCAAGTTACAACACCCCTAAACGTGTTGCGGCCT
Organism: Candidatus Thiothrix sulfatifontis; assembly: GCA_022828425.1. NCBI lineage: Bacteria > Pseudomonadati > Pseudomonadota > Gammaproteobacteria > Thiotrichales > Thiotrichaceae > Thiothrix > Candidatus Thiothrix sulfatifontis. Next base: position 464,580 of record CP094685.1, on the reverse strand, counting down.
GCACCGCTTCCGTCCGATTACGCGCATGGAGGGTGCGCAAAATCGCACTCACGTGCAGTTTCACCGTGCCATCCGAACAATTCAGCTCTCTGGCGATGGATTTATTGGGCAAACCCCGCGCCATCAAGCGAATGACATCGCGCTGACGCGGCGTCAAACCCGTGTTATCGGTCGGTGGTGGCAAATTCGGGGGAGGTGGGTCTTTCGGTTCAGTACGTTGGCGCACCTCCGCTAACATCGACGGCGAAATATAAATTTCCCCCGCTAAAATCAAATGCAACGCATTTTTCACATCGCCCACGCCCGCTGACTTCGCGATATAACCTCGCGCACCCTTGGCAAGTGCTTGATTCATCATCTCTGAATTGTCCGAGCCAGACATAATGACAATCGGGGTCTCCACCGCAACACTGGCGTGCAACGTCTCTAAGCCCGCCACACCGCTTTGCCCCGGTAAAAAAACATCCAACATAATCAGATCGAACGGTGCATATTGGCGCACCACGCCTGCGGCTTCTTCCACCGAACCGACTTCAAATACTGCTGCACTGGGGTAAAAACGTTCGAGCAGACTGCCTAACGCCTCACGGAATAACGGGTGATCATCCACAATCAAAATACGCATGATTAAGCCCCTTGACACACGTCACACAACACTCAAAAGGTATGCCTAATCATATAGATATTTCGGGATAAATTTCGACAACAGATATAACTATTAGCAGCTTTTTTAATGACTATTTGACTTATCGCAGCATTTTTAGGTGTTTGCGATGGGATGTAGCAAAATCTATAGTTGCAACTTACAATCTGTAAGTCCAACTTACAATCTGCAAGAATGTTGCCGAGGCAAACCATGATCCCCCGTACCTTAACCGCTGTATTACGCCAACGCGCCGCCAGCAACCCTGTCGTTACCCTGCTGGGGCCGCGCCAATCCGGTAAAACCACGCTGTGCAAAGCCACCTTCAGCGACAAAGCCTACGTTTCGCTCGAACCGTTGGACACACGCGATTACGCCAAAGCTGACCCGCGTGGTTTTCTGGATCAATTCGGCGACCAAGGTGTGGTGCTGGATGAAATTCAGAATGCACCGGAATTGCTGCACTACATCCAAGATCGGGTGGATAACAACGGCAACATGGGGCAATACATCCTGACTGGTTCGCAAAATCTGGTCATTTCCGCCAAAGTGTCACAATCCTTGGCAGGGCGCACCGCGATTCTCACGCTTTTGCCGCTCAGTTATACCGAAATCAGCCAAGCCGTGACACCGCCCGCCAACGTCTGGGAAGCGGTTTGGAAAGGTGGCTACCCGCGTCTCTATAATCAAGCGGTTGCGCCAGAGGAATGGCTGGCAGATTACATCCTTACCTATTTGCAACGCGATGTACGCCAATTGGTCAACGTCGGTAATCTCGACCAATTTTCCCGCTTCCTGCAATTATCCGCCGCGCACACGGCGCAGGAAGTGAATTACACCACGCTCGGCAATGATGTGGGGCTGTCACACAACACCATCCGCAACTGGTCATCGGTCTTACAGGAAAGTTTCCTCACCGCAACGCTCATGCCGTGGCTCGGCAATATCCGCAAACGGCTGGTCAAAACCCCCAAACTGCATTTTCTCGACACGGGCGTGGTGTGCTCCCTGTTGGGCATCAGCAATCCCGAACAATTACGGCTACACCCCTTACGCGGCGCTATTTTCGAGTCGTGGGTGGTTGCCGAATTGCACAAGCATTACCTCAACCAAGGAAAAAAACCGGGGCTGTACCATTACCGTGAAAACAGCGGGTTAGAATTCGATGTACTGATGGAAACACCGGAAGGGTGGACTCCCGTAGAAATCAAATCGGCGCAAACCATCAACAGTGAATTTTTCAAGAATTTCACCCAAGCCGCCAGCCGCGACGAGCTGGCAGCCCAACTGAACGCCAGTCAGGGGAAAATCGTATACGCGGGCGATACACCGCAAACCCGTCACGGCGTGCGCGTGATACCGTGGGGTCAATTGTCCAGCATTTAATCTACGATGGTATTGCGCAACACGCCCACGCCTTCCACCTCACATTCCACCACATCCCCCGGTTGCAAATACTCCGGGGGTTCGCGTACAAAGCCCACGCCACTCGGCGTACCCGTGGCAATCACATCGCCCGCTTCCAGCGTCATCCCCCGCGACAGCCATTCAATAATGCTGGCAACGTCAAAAATCATATTGCGCGTATTCGATGCCTGTTTCGTCACCCCATTCACCCGACACGTAATCGCCAGCGCTTGAGGATCGGCAATCTCATCCGCCGTCACAATCCAAGGCCCCATCGGGCAACCACCGTCGATGCTTTTGCCCAGAAAATACTGCTTGTGATTCAACTGAATATCCCGCGCACTCAAATCATTGATCACGGTGTAACCAAACACATGCGCCAAGGCATTCTCACGCGCAATCTTCCTACCGCCTTTGCCCAGCACTACGCCCAGTTCCACCTCCCAATCCAGTTGTGCGCAAGTATCCGCATCAAACGGCACAGCGGTTTCATGCCCAATCACGCTGGTCGGGCATTTGGTAAACACAATCGGGTATTGCGGTGCTTTGCCGGTGCGTCCGATTTGGTTCGCGGTTTCCTCGGCATGTTCCAAATAATTCAGTCCCAAGCACATCACGTTTTTACGCGGGCGCGGAATCGGTGCCAACAGCGTCACGTCCGCCAATGGCACCCGCATTGCCGCCGTCAAGGTGTTACGCGCCGCCTGCAAGTCGATGCAGCTATCAATCAACGCCAACATATCGCGCCATGCGGGTTGATCAAACGCCGCATCTAACGCCGGAAGCAGGGCAATCTCCGCCTCGACAATGCCGACAAAACGCTGATTCTGGTACTGACAACTGATTAATTTCATGGATTTAAACCAAAAGTGTGGGTGAAATAGCGGAAATAGTAACAATCGCAGGTACAATGCCGCCATTCTTTTCATAACATCACGGAACACACAGTCTCATGGACATTGCCATATTGTTTGGCTTGATTTTCCTCAATGGCTTTTTCGCCATGTCAGAAATTGCCTTAGTCGCCGCCCGCAAAGCCCGCCTGCAAAACCTCGCTCAGCAAGGCGACAGTGCCGCTGCTACCGCGCTGCGTTTGGGCGAAGACCCCACTTTTTTCCTCTCAGCCGTGCAAATTGGCATCACCTCCATCGGCGTTTTGAACGGGATGGTGGGCGAAGCCGCCCTAAGCCCGCCGTTCAGTGCGTGGTTGCAAGGCTTTGGGGTGGAAGCTCACATTGCTAATCCGTCGGCAACCGTGCTGGTGGTGGTGGGCATCACCTATTTTTCCATCGTATTGGGCGAACTGGTGCCCAAGCGTATCGGACAACTCAGCCCCGAAGGAATTGCGCGTTTCGTGGCACGCCCGATGCTGTGGCTGGCGATTCTGACCAAGCCTTTTGTCATGTTGTTATCGGGTTCGACCCGCTTGCTGTTGCGTCTACTGGGGGTGAAAGACACCGGCAATAACAGTGTCACCGAAGAAGACATTCACCACCTGTTGAACGAAGGCTCGGATGCCGGGGTAATTGAGCAGCAAGAACACCAAATGGTGCGCAACGTCTTCCGCTTGGATGACCGCCAGATTGCCTCGTTCATGGTGCCGCGCAATAACGTGGTGTTTTTGGACGCGGATAAACCGCTGGCAGAAAGCTTGAGCCAAGTGGAAGCGCACCGTTACACCCGTTTCCCGGTGGTGCGTGGCAATTGGGAGGAGGTGCTGGGCTTGGTGAGCACCAGCCATTTGCTGAATCAATTGTTGCGCGGCGAAGAACCCAGCCTGACCGAACACCTCAGCCCGGCTGTCTTTGTACCCGAATCGCTGACCGGCATGGAGTTGTTGGAAAACCTTAAGAATTCCGGCGGCGAAATGGTATTTATCATCGACGAATACGGCGAAATTCAAGGCATTGTCACCCTGCATGACCTGATGGAGGCGATTACCGGCGAATTCAAACCGCAATCGCAGGAAGATGCGTGGGCAATCCAGCGCGAGGATGGCAGTTGGTTGTTGGACGGTTTAATTCCCGTTCCCGAACTCAAAGACCGTTTGGGCTTCCGCAGCGTCCCCGAAGAAGACCGAGGCCGTTACCACACCCTAAGCGGCATGTTGATGCTGATTCTAGGGCGTTTGCCGCAAACCACCGACCATTGCGAATGGGAAGGCTGGCGGCTCGAAGTGGTGGACATGGACGGCACGCGCATTGACAAAGTACTCGCCAGTGCGCTGCATTCAGACACCACTGCCGGTGATTAAACCGCTAATGCCATCGAACATCAGCTTGCAGCCGGTGAGAAACAAAAACACGTAAGCGACTTGGAAAAACTGCTTCTCCGGTACGCGGTGATGCAGTTTGTAGCCTAACCAAATCCCGAACGCCGCAATCGGCAACAACAGCACCGATGCTCCCATGTTGGTGCTGTTGAATTGCCCTAACGCCGCATAAGGAATCAGCTTCACGTAATTCACGCTGGTAAAAAACAGCACCGTGGTCGCCTGATACACCGTTTTATCCAGCTTTTGTGGCAACAGGTAAATATTCACCGGCGGGCCACCCGCGTGCGCCACAAAACTGGTGAACCCCGCAATGCTGCCCCAAAACAGCCCTGACTTTACCCCCGGTTTACCCATTGCCAAGCGCTGGAAGGGCTTGAACCAATAATTCAACGCAAACCCGACCGCAATCAGCCCCACCAATAAACGCACATCGCTGGCACGAAAATACGTAAAGGTGAACGCGCCAATCACAATCCCCAGAATGGCAGCAGGTAATAATTGCTGAAGGTGCACCCATGACCAGCGTTGCCAAAAGGCTTTCAACGCCATCAAATCCATGACACATAAAATTGGCAGCAAAATCGCCGCTGCTTGCGCAGGGGGCATGGTCAGCGCCATTAACGGCACACCCAATACCCCCAAACCGCCGCCCATGCCACCTTTGGAAATGCCGACGATAAGCAGTGCCAACACCGCCATGGTTAGCGTTAACGGGTCAGATAATACGTTCATTCAGCTAATACACTTCACTTAACGGCACGGCTGGTAATGACCATTCGGCCAGCACGGGGCAGACAACGATTCACCCAAGTTAGCGGCCTGCAAGCGTCCGCGCACCTCCAACAAACGGCTGACCAATCCCTCTTCCACGGCAGCGTAAGCATCGGAATCGACTTGGCGTTTCACCACAATCCCCAGCAACTCGGTGATCGCATTGCCCACCGAATTCTGCGAAATCGTTACCACCAAGCGCCCTTTGTCATCACGGAACAGGATTTGCTTGTACGCCGGTCGCCAGCGAATATCGTTGGCAAATTGCGGGTCTTGAATCACTTTTTCGCGCAAATCGCGTGCGACCCGTACAAAACGCTGATTACCCAGCAACACATCATCAATCTGGTTCGGGAAATTGGCATTATCCGGCACTCGCGCCTCACCCGTGGCAACCATCGAGAAAAAGGTGCGGTAGAAATCCAAAAAGCCGCGCAACACTTGCTCGTATTCGTACCAGAAATACTGGTCTTTCAAACGCTCTGCGCCGCCCACCACTTCCCAACACGGCAAGCCTTGCGGGTAGCAGGTCAAGCGCAAGGAGGCTTCTTCGGTTGGCAATAGCTTGAGAATTTGCAGATCCAACACTTCCAGAAACTTGCGGTAAGCCTCACTCAATTGCCGTAAAAACAAGGTGTTATGTCCACTGTCGGTTAGGTTGGGGTTATTGGCATCGGCTTCCTTGGCCTCGCGTAACTCTGCCATCGGAAACACCATAAAATGGTTGTGAATCATGCGGATACTGGGAACACCCGGCTTGTTCAACGGCCAAGTCGAATCCAGGCTGGCTTCCCCGCATAAAATCAGGTGTTCGGCAGGGTCGGGGTATTTTTCAAACATGTAATCGCAGATGATTTGTGTCATCTTCGACCAGACTTTCTTTTCCTGACGTTTCATTTGATCGCGGCGCACCGGGCGACCCAGCGGGTCAAGAATGCGGCGTGAACAATCCAGAATAATCGAGGTGTCGAATTCCACGCTATGCCCCACCAGCTTGCGGTAGAGCAGCAAATCTTCCGGGGTGCGGAACAAGCCGTTTTCTTCGGCAAGGTTTTTCAGGTTGGCGGGGCTGTTGAAAAATTCCACCTGCGTCATGCCTTGCGGCACTTTCAGGGACATTTGCGGGCAAGGGGTAGCGATTTCACGGGGTGCTGTTTTCATGGGTGCGGCATCACTCTAAGCATGAAGAAATTCTCGTGTGTTTTTACCCCGATCGGAACAGGTATACAAGCAGCAACACGAACAACGCAATCAATAACCAGCCGCCGAATTCTTCCCACAGCATACTAATGAAGCTGGGTTTCGGCGATGCAGGCGCTTTTTTCTGTTCGGGCTTGGCGGTAATCGCTTTCAGCACTTCTTCTTTCACTTGCTGATGCAAATCTTCGTGCATCCCCGGAATGGGTTTGGCATCCACCAAGGTGGTGACCATGTGCTCTTTAATGCCCGCTTTGAGACCGGCTTTCATGCCATCTTCGTGACCTTTTTTGAAACCTTCGCCTGCACCTGCTTTATGCCCTTCCAGCAGGCCGCGCTCCCAACCGGCTCGATAAGCCAGCCATGCTACTAGCAGCAGTGCTAAACCAAACAATACCCATATCATGACAACACTCGATTCCTTTATTGGTAATGCTAATAGTAGCAAAATCCTTGACGTCATCCGTCTTTTTGCTTAATGGTTTTATTTGTTTGATAATCAAGCCATTATTCTAACCAACAAGTGATAATGCCAATGAAAACGTGGATGTGTGTGGTGTGCGGCTGGATTTACGAAGAAGCCAACGGTTTGCCCGAAGAAGGTATCGCGCCGGGTACGCGCTGGGAAGACATTCCCGATGACTGGCGTTGCCCGGATTGCGGCGTGGGCAAAGACGATTTTGAGATGCTGGAAGTCTGATTATGTTGTATCGTTGTTGGAGTTAATGCCCATTTTGGGTAAGAGAGGTCGACAATGGCAATGAGTGAATTGGTGGGCAAGGGCTTGTATTCAGCCCGCGAAGCCGCGCACATCATCCGCGTGCCTGCGTCAACCTTGCGGCGGTGGATGTTTGGCTACCACAGCAAGGGCGTGGCATACGCGGGTTTGTGGCAACCTGAAATCGCTGAAGCAGGCGTGATTAGCTTCCATGATTTGCTGGAATTAAAGCTGGTGCATGAATTTCGCCAGCAAGGTTTGAGCATTGCCGTCATTCGTGAAGCGGCACGGATTGCGCGGGAAGAATTCGATACGTCTTACCCCTTTGCCCGCCAACACTTCCATACCGATGGCAAAAAAGTATTTCTGGAAGCAGCAGAACAGATGGGTGACTCGCATCTAGTCGATGTCATCAGCAAACAGTATGTGATGGATAAAGTTTACCGCCCGTCGTTTTTGGCAAGCATTGATTATTCTAGTCTTGGAGATGCGGAACGCTGGTATCCGATGAATGAGGCGCAATATGCCGATAAATCCATTGTACTTGACCCGCAACGGGCTTTCGGCAAACCGATTTTGACAGAATCTGGTGTACCGACACGGGTGCTGTATGAGGCGTATCGACTGGATGAGCCGCTGGCGGTGATTGCTGCCAATTACGCGGTAACGCAGGAAGACGTTAAACAAGCGGTGCTGTATGAATCGCGCTTACAGGAAGCCGCTTGAAACTGTTTCTGGATAATAATTTACCGCCATCACTGGCAAAAGCACTGGATGCTTTGATTGCGCCCACGCATCAGGCGATTCATTTACGTGACAAATTTCCGCCGCATACGCCTGATATTGAATGGATTGCTGTCTTAAAACGCGAAAGCGACTGGGCAATCTTAAGCCAAGACCAATTCAGGGAATCGGCGGCTGAACGTAAAGCCTTGGCTGAATCGGGTCTGGTAGTCTATTGGCTGTCGGGCAAGCAATGGAACAAGCTGCCCTCACTCGAAAAGAACCTTGCCGTGCTGGAATGGACACGGGAGATTCTGGAACATGCCGAACACGCGATTCGAGAAGCACAACAAACGGGTAAGGGTTCGGCTTGGTCAATCAAGTACGTAGCCAACAATCGCAAACGGTCTTTTGTGAAAGAGAATCTGACGTAAGCATTTTCACTGCCAAGTTTTTACGACGGAAGTCTAAAACTTTTAGCGATTATGCTAAACTGATCTGCACTTTTTGAGACTGAAAACGAGAGTTCGACATGGCCGGTCATAGCAAATGGGCAAACATCAAACACCAGAAAGCCTCGGTTGATAAGAAACGCGGCAAAATCTGGACGAAAATCATCCGCGAAATCACCGTAGCGGCACGCGAAGGCAAAACCTCCGACCCCAACACCAACCCGCGCTTGCGCCTCGCCGTGGATAAAGGGCTGAGTGCCAATATGACACGCGACACCATCGAAAAAGCCTGCAAACGCGGCGCGGGCGAAACCAACACCGACAATTACGTCGAAGTGCGCTACGAAGGCTACGGCCCCGGTGGGATTGCAGTGATCGTCGAAACCATGACCGATAACGTCAACCGCACTGTGGGCGAAGTACGCCATGCCCTCACCAAACACGGCGGCAACCTCGGCACGAATGGCTCGGTCGCGTTCCAATTCAAGAAAATCGGCGTGATGAACTTCGCCCCCGGTCTGGATGAAGAAAAGCTCATGGAAGCCGCGCTCGAAGCCGGAGCGGACGACATTCAGATGGATGACGACGGTTCGGCTGAAATCGTTACCACGCCGGAAGATTTTGCAGCGGTAAAAGTTGCCATGATTGCAGCAGGTTTCACGCCTGATCACGATGAAGTCACCATGCGGGCGGATAACCTGACTTCCGTCGAAGGTGACACGGCATCTAAGTTATTGAAAATGATCGACATGCTCGAAGATTTGGATGACGTGCAAGAAGTCTTCACCAATGCCGACTTCAACGATGCCGATTTAGTGGCGCATGGTTAAGTGACCACCCGCCGGATTCTAGGCATTGACCCCGGTTCGCGGATTACCGGCATCGGGATTATCGACACGGATGGGCGCCGCAATCAGCACGTTTTCAGCACCTGTTTGCGCTTAGGCGATGCGTCGTTTCCCGAACGGCTAGGGACGATTTTCAGCGAAATCACCCGCATTATTCGCGAATACCAGCCGCTTGAAATGGCGATTGAAAGCGTGTTCGTCTCCAATAACCCCGCGTCGGCACTCAAATTGGGGCAAGCGCGGGGTGCGGCGATTTGCGCGGGGGTGATTGCCGGTTTGCCGGTCGCCGAATACAGCCCGAAAGAAGTCAAACAAGCCACCGTCGGCAAAGGCGGCGCGGATAAAGCGCAAGTGCAACACATGGTCAAGCTGCTGCTCAGTTTGCAAGGGCGTTTGCAGGTCGATACGGCAGATGCGCTGGCGGTGGCATTGTGCCATGCTCATGCGAGCCATTTGCAACAACGCCTGAGGAGTACCGTAGCATGATTGGATTATTACGCGGCAAACTGCTAATCAAACAACCCCCGGATTTAATGCTCGACGTAAACGGCGTGGGCTACGAAGTCCAAGCCTCGATGACCACCTTTTACGACCTGCCGGAATTACACGCGGAAGTCACCCTCTACACCCATTTCGTGGTGCGCGAAGATGCGCAATTGCTGTACGGCTTCAGCTCGCAAATCGAACGCGAACTGTTCCGCCACTTGCTCAAAGTGAATGGTGTGGGGCCGAAGATGGCGCTGGCGATTGTGTCGGGCATGAACCCGGTTGAATTCAATCAAGTGATTCACGCGGCGGACATTGCCCGCTTGAGCCGCATCCCCGGTGTCGGCAAGAAAACCGCCGAACGCTTGGTGATTGAGTTGCGGGATCGTTTGCCTAAAGCAGAAGCAAGCAGCAGCACGGGTGTTGCTGTTAGCGCTCCGCTTCCATCCGTATCGGTCAGCGATGAAGCCGTGAATGCGCTGTTAGCACTCGGCTATAAACCCGCGCAAGCCAGCCAGATGATTGCCGCTTACGACAATCAAGGCTTGAGTGTGGAAGACATGATTCGCCAAGCGCTTCGCGCCAGTCTGAACTAAGGTTCTACGAATCCTAGTTCAGACCTGACACTCAATCTGTCAATTCTGTCACTTTCTGACAGCATTCACACCAGCCAAACCACCGTGTCACTTCCGACAAAACCATTCTTTAATCAATTAAATTAATGGCTTAAGCGTGAAAGGTGCGGTTGGCATGGGCGTTGCAATAACCTTTGCACAGACTGAGACAGCAAAGACTAGAAGGTCTGGAAAGGGACGACAACAATAATAAGAAAGGGTTAAGGAAAGCATTTATCAGCAAGCCCCAAGAGATAGCGAGTAGGCATAAACATTAATAACAATAAAGCGCCTTACCATGTCTCGACTCCTCTACCCCTTGTGGATAACACAAGGGGACTTTATCAGGAGATAGGTGTTTGAGAACAACCATAATAATAAGACAATAATAATAACATTTGCCCGTGTTGACTGCCCCCGTTCGTCGGGGGCTTCGTTTTTTATGCGCTTTTAGCTACCGTCTGTCTGTTTCTCTTCCTGCTTGGCGATATTCCACGCATCTTCCATCTGTTCCAGTGAGGCAACTTCCAGCGAAATTCCCTGAGCCGCGAGTATTGCTTCGACTCGCCCAAAGCGCCGTTCAAACTTTTGGTTGGATAAACGCAAAGCATTTTCCGCATTCACCCCCAACAAACGTGCCAAATTGGTCGCACCCATGAGCACATCCCCGACTTCTTCCTCAATCCGGCTTTGCGATTCGCTGTTGGCAACCGCATCCACCACCTCGTCGAGTTCTTCCTGAATTTTGGGAATGACCTGTTGCCAATGTTCCCAATCAAACCCGACGGCAGCAGCGCGGCGCTGAAGTTTCTGGCTGCGGCGTAACGCGGGCATGGCGGCGGGGATTCCGGCAAAAAATCCGCTTTCGTTGGCTTGCGTGTTGCGCTCGGTTTGCTTAATCGCATCCCACGCTTGTTTTTGCTCACGCTCATCGGCGTATACCGTGTCGCCAAAGACATGCGGGTGGCGGCGCAGCATTTTGCGGGAAATGCCAGCAGCGACATCATTGAAATCGAACAAACCTTGCTCACTGGCAATTTGCGCCATAAACACAATCTGGAACAGCAAATCGCCTAGCTCGTCACACAACGCCCCCGCGTCATGGCGGTCGACGGCATCGGCTACCTCGTACACTTCCTCTAGGGTGTAGGGTAAAATCGTTTGCCAGGTTTGCTTGATGTCCCAAGGGCAACCGCCCGTCGGGTCACGCAAGCGACTCATAATATTGAGCAATTCATTGATTGCTGGGGGGCTTAATCCGTTTTTGCCTTGCATAGCATTTACCTGTGGCGTATCGTGCGTTTGTCGTGCAATATACACAATTGTGGTATGAATGCTACGCTCAAACATAAAGCAAAACTCAACTTTACGACTCAAAACCTAGACTCCAAGGAGATCACCATGACTCTGAAACAAATTGCAGGCATCAGCTTCGCTGCGATGATGCTCACAACCGCAGGCGTTCACGCGGCTGAGATGAAAGTAGTTAAAAATAGCGACGGCGAAGTGGTCAGAAACAGTGATGGCGAATGCGTTCAAGCTGTTTACGGTTACTCACCAGAAGGCTGCGAAGTAGCGCCCCCTGCGCCCCCGGCTGCTCCTGTTGTTGCGCCAGCACCTACACCACGTGCCGCCGTGCGTATGCCAGTTGTGCCTAAAGTGAAAGCAAAAGGCAACTACAAAGGTCCTGTTCAAATGGATCCGGCAGCACGTTCTAGCATGAAGCGCTACCAGAAATAAAGCCCGAAATGCATCAAGTCGCTTGATTCATAAACGGTTTAAGAAGCCTCCCTGCTTAAATGCGAGGAGGCTTTTCTTTTTGCGTTTACAAATAAAATTCTCTTCACCTATAGGAACTTAACCGGAAAGTAACCTATAATCCTAGCCGTTGTTGTATATTTAAGACACTATAGTCATAACTTACGTCTCTTACCGATAGAATTAATCTTTCATGGTTGTAAGAGTCCGGGGTTCAACAATTTAAACTCAAATTAGGCTTAAGGAGATCAACATGACTCTGAAGAAAATTACCAGCATTAGCATTGCTGCACTGATGGCTGCGATGATGATGACTACCGCTTACGCGGAAGACGGCAAATACGTTCAAGACAGCTCCGGTAAAGCGGTCAAAAACAGCGATAAAGAGTGCGTTAATGCCGCTTACGGCAGTTCGCCAGAAGGCTGTGAAGAAGCGCCACCGGCTCCGCCACCAGCTCCGGCTCCAGCGCCCGCACCGGCTCCAGCCCCGGCACCGGCACCTATCCAAAAGATGACATTGACCTCAGATGCTAACTTTGACTTTGACAAAGCCATCCTGAAGCCAGCCGGTAAAGCGAATCTGGATCAGTTCCTCGCTGGTTTGGCAGGCGCAAAAGTAACAGGTATCAGCGTGACGGGTCACACCGACAGCGTGGGTTCTGATGCTTACAACCAAAAGTTGTCTGAAGAGCGTGCAGGCGCAGTTGCCAACTATTTGGCTGGCAAAGGCGTTCCAGCCGCTGCTATCCAAGCGGTCGGTAAAGGCGAATCGCAGCCTGTTGCTGACAATGGCACTAAAACAGGTCGCGCCGCTAACCGCCGCGTTGACTTGATGGCAAATGGCACACGTTAAGCGTTGCCGCCAACCTGCCTTAAACACGTAGGGTCTTGATAAAGGAAAGCCGGGTTTTACTCGGCTTTTCTTTTGGTGCTATCCGCATGAAATATTTCATTCCCTGCGAATATTCCGCTAGTATATTGACCCTTATCACCCCTCTACCTTCTGGAGACAGAACCTATGTCAATCAAAGTGGCTGTGCCCAAGGAAACCGCCGAAGGCGAGCGTCGGGTTGCCATCGAATCCAGCGTCATTGCCAAACTCAGCAAATTAGGCGCTGAAGTTTTGGTCGAAGCCGGTGCGGGCGCTGCGGCACACCTTCCTGACAGCGCCTTTACTGGGGCAACGCTGGTGGCTGATGCAGGCGATTTGTATCAGCAAGCTGACATCGTACTCAAAGTGCAACCCCCGTCTGATGCTGAAATTGCGCAATTAAAGGATGGCAGTGTGCTCATCGGCATGTTGCAGCCTTACCAATCCCCTGAACGGCTGGCGGCACTCAACGCCAAAAATATCACCAGCTTTGCGATGGAGCTGATTCCACGGATTTCGCGGGCGCAGTCAATGGACGTGCTGTCTTCGCAAGCTGCTATCGCCGGTTACAAAGCCGCGATCATGGGCGCTGACCTTGCCCCGCGTTTCTTCCCGATGTTGACCACGGCGGCAGGCACGATTCGCCCCTCCAAAGTCATTATCATTGGCGTCGGCGTGGCGGGTTTGCAAGCGATTGCGACTGCACGGCGTTTGGGTGCGGTGGTTGAAGCGTATGACGTGCGTGCTGCCACCAAAGAACAAGTGCAATCCCTCGGCGCAAAATTCATCGAACTCGGCATTACCGCTGAAGGCACGGGTGGCTACGCACGTGAATTGACGGCGGAAGAAAAGCAGCAACAGCAAGAAGCTTTAGCAAAACACATTGCCACTGCCGATGTGTTGATCACCACCGCTGCTGTTCCCGGTCGTCCTTCCCCGAAAATCATTCCCGAATCCACGGTGGACGGCATGAAATCCGGCGCGGTGATTATCGACTTGGCAGCAGAAGGCGGCGGTAACTGCACCCTGACGCAACCGGGCAAAACCATCGTGCATAACGGCGTGACCATTCACGCACCCCTCAATGTGCCTAGCCAAGTGCCGGTACATGCGTCTGAGATGTACGCTAAAAACCTGCTGAACTTCCTCACCCCGATGTTGAAAGGTGGCGAATATGCCCCCGATTTTAGCGACGAAGTGATTGCAGGCGCGTTACTCACGCACGAAGGCAAAATCATGAACGCCGCCATTCGCCAACTGGTTGAAGGAGCATAACAATGGAAGGTTTTATCGCCATTTACATCTTCATCCTTGCCGGGTTTGTCGGCTATGAAGTGATTTCTAAAGTGCCGGTTATCCTGCACACCCCGCTAATGTCGGGTTCAAACTTCGTCCACGGTATCGTCTTGGTCGGCGCAATGGTCGTCTTGGGTCAGGCGGAAGGCTTTATGGAACAACTGGTGGGTTTCATTGCGGTGGTGCTGGCGGCGGGTAACGCGGTCGGCGGTTACGTCGTGACTGAGCGGATGCTGGACATGTTCAAAAGCAGCAAAGGGGGCAAATAAACATGAACCTACTTGTTGAAATTTTTTATCTGGCAGCCGCTGTGCTGTTTATTCTCGGCCTCAAGCAAATGGCATCGCCTGTCACCGCGCGGCGCGGGATCGTGTGGGCGGGCATCGGTATGGTGCTGGCAACGGTCATTACGTTTGTACACCCGCACGTTAATAGCAATTATTTGTTGATTTTCATCGGGATTGCGGTCGGTGGCGGTATTGCTTGGAAAACCGGCAAAGAAGTCGCCATGACCGATATGCCGCAAATGATTGCGCTCTACAACGGCATGGGTGGCGGTGCGGCAGCAGCGATTGCAGCGGTCGAACTGATCAAGCAGCATGAAATGGATCCGGTAGTGCAGGCACTGGCGGTGGCGGGTGCGCTGATTGGTGCTATCGCGTTTTCTGGTTCATTGATTGCGTTTGGTAAGCTGCAAGGCTTGAAACAATTGCGTGGCGCATTCCGCTTTAAGAATCAGCAACGCATCAACGCCGGGTTGTTTATTCTCACCGCGTGGATAGGCTTGGGCATTGCGACCAGCGGCACGGATTACAGCATGTTTGTGTTGTTCGTATTCTTTGCCTTGGCGCTGGCGTTTGGCGTGATGATGACTTTGCCGATTGGTGGCGCGGATATGCCTGTGGTAATTTCCCTTTACAATGCTTTCACGGGCCTTGCGGTGGGTTTTGAAGGCTATGTGTTGGATAACCCGGCGATGATGATTGCGGGCATTGTGGTGGGTTCCGCCGGTACGTTGTTGACACAATTGATGGCAAAGGCGATGAATCGCCCGATTACCAACGTGTTGTTCACCAATTTCGGCGAAACCACCGGCGAAGCGCAAGAAGTCAGCGGCTCGATGAAGGCAATTGAAGCCCCGGATGCGGCGATCATGATGGCGTTTGCGGAAAAGGTGATTATCATCCCCGGTTACGGCATGGCAGTGGCGCAGGCGCAGCACAAGATTTGGGAAATGACCAAGCAATTGCAGGAACGCGGCGTGACCGTCAAGTTTGCGATTCACCCGGTTGCGGGGCGGATGCCGGGTCACATGAACGTGTTGTTGGCGGAAGCGGGTGTGCCGTATGACATTATCTACGACTTGGATGAAATCAACGAAGAGTTCCGCACCGCTGACGTGGCGCTGGTGATTGGGGCGAATGACGTGGTGAACCCGATTGCGCGGACTGACCCGAACAGCCCGATTTACGGAATGCCGATCCTGAACGCGGATTACGCCAAGAACGTAATCGTGGTGAAACGCGGCCAGGGCGCAGGCTTCTCTGGAATCGAGAACCACCTGTTCTTCGCTGACAACTGCCGGATGCTGTATGGCGACGGGCAGGCGGTCGCGAATGAACTCATTTCCAATATGAAAGAGCTGTAATAACAGCGACTAGCACGGGGCGAGTATCTCTCGCCCCCGTGTTGTTAAGGATTCCCCACTTTATCCCCGTCTTTCACCTCACGGGTAGCATCCATAATCAGCCCGTAACTCACCCGGTCGGTCACTTTGTAAATCACCAGATTCGCCACTTTTTCCGGCGGCAATTGGCTGCATACTGCACCCGATTTGGCGTCGCACGATTTCACCACGTCCACCACGTATTTGCCGTCGGTGTAAACGCCCAGCGTGTGCCCGACTTCAATGCGGTCGCGCAAGCCTTTATTGATCACCGCAATCATGTGGTTGCCGCTAATCGCTTCCGCATCAAACAAGGAAACAATATCGCCGCGAATCTTGGTGTTGGGCGCGTGAATCACCCCATTCAAATAAGCCACGTCGTCCAACGGTGCCAGCAAGCGGTCGCCTTTGCGGATTTCGCGCTTCGCATCCACCACGGTTGCGGTTGCGGTATTATCCACCCGCTCAATCCGGCTGTAGCCGCCATAAGTCACTTCGTAGCCTAGCAATTGCCCCGTGCGCGGGTCGTGCAAGGCTTTGTTGGGGTGGAAAATGGCGCAACGTGTCCCGGCTGCTGCATTGCGCAGGTTTTTGACGTAAATGGTTTCGCCCTCGGTAATCAATTGGCGATCATCGCGAGAGGCGAGGATATAGGGCGCATTCTTAATCGTTGCCTCATCCAGCACCCGTGGCCACAGCATGAATTCGGCTAAGGTGGCAATCGGTTCGCCTTGCCCATGACGGTCAATGCGCAGGCGCGGCTGCAACTTATCGCCATTGCCAGCCGTGGCACTAGTGGCGTAATCGAAGGTCAATACATCACCGGGGTAAAGTTGATGCGGGTTGGCAATGCGTTGGTTCTTATCCCAGATTTCCGGCCAATGCCAAGGCGTATTCAGGAATTTACGGGCAATGCCCCACAAGGTATCGCCTTGTTTGACCACATACGTATTGGGCGCGGCGGGATTGATGATAATGCTTTTGGAATCAATCACATCACTTGCTGGCGCGGTCACTTGCCCGTAATACTTGTCGTAAGGGTCAGCGCCCCCGCGTGGGGTGGTGGTGGTTGCGCCGCAGCCGCTAAGCACAAGGGTCGCCCCGATGCTAATGCACAGGGTATTCAAGAAGAAAGCAGAAGAATGCCGCATGGTGGTATCCTTGTCGTTATTATGGGTTGGATGTGCGGTTTATAATAAACTATGGCCTGAAAAACATTCAGAACTTTTAGATTTTCGGTATTTACAATGGCAAAACTAGAGATTTTACACCATCCAGACCCGCGTTTGCGCAAGAAAGCCGCGCCGGTTGCCCAAGTTGACACCACCATCCAACAGATTGTGGATGATATGTTTGAAACCATGTACGCCAATCAAGGCATTGGGTTAGCGGCGACGCAGGTCAACATTCACCAGCGCATTATCACCTTGGATATTTCGGAAACGAAAACGGAACGGCTGTGCTTGATCAACCCGGAAATTTTGCACAAAGAAGGCAAAATCGAGCACGAGGAAGGCTGTCTCTCGGTTCCCGATTACTACGAAACGGTGACTCGTGCCGAGCGCATTCGGGTACGCGCCTTGACCCGCGACGGTGAGGTGCTGGAACAAGATTTCGATGAGTTGCTGGCGATTTGTATCCAACACGAAATGGATCATCTGGAAGGCAAATTGTTTGTCGATTACTTGTCGACGCCCAAACAGCAAAAAGCCCGCAAAGTGGTACAAAAGTGGGAAAAAGAACAGGCTAAGTTGGCAGAAAAACGGGCTGCCGCCGCCAAAGCGATTATCGCATGAGGGTCGTGTACGCAGGCACGCCCGAATTTGCGGTTCCCGCTTTGCAAGCCTTGCTCACTTCAGGGCATGAGGTCGTGGCGGTGTATTGCCAGCCCGACCGTCCGGCAGGTCGTGGGCGCAAGCTCACTTTTGGCGCGGTGAAGCAAGTGGCGGTGGATGCAGGCATTCCGGTTGAACAGCCGCTGTCGCTGAAAGCCGTGGAAGAGCAGGATAAGCTGCGTGCTTACGCGCCGAATGTGCTGATTGTTGCCGCCTACGGGCTGATTTTGCCGCAAGTGGTATTGGATATTCCGCGTCACGGTTGCTTGAATATTCACGGGTCGCTCTTACCGCGCTGGCGTGGGGCGGCACCGATTCAACGCGCAATTCAGGCGGGTGATACCGAAACCGGCGTGACCATTATGCAAATGGCGGCGGGCTTGGATACGGGCGATATGTTGCACAAAGTGGTTTGCCCGATTACCGCGACGGATGGCGGGCAAAGCATCCATGACAAGTTAGCAACACAGGGCGCAACGGCGTTGTTGCACACGCTGGCATTGCTGGAAGCCGGTAAACTGCAACCCGAAGTGCAAGACGATGCGCTTGCCAATTACGCTCACAAACTCACCAAGGCAGAAGCGCAAATCGACTGGACACAAACAGCGGCAGTGATTGACCGCACCATCCGCGCCTTTGATGCGTATCCGGTAGCATTTACCTTATACGAAGGGCAACCCTTACGCCTCTTCGCCTCCCATTCCCTGAGCGAAGTCGAAGGGAATGCTTCCCCCGGCACGGTCATTGCCGAAAGCAAATCCGGCATCGACATTGCCACGGGTGAGGGTGTGGTGCGCATCCTCAGCCTGCAACTCCCCGGCGGTAAACGCCTCACGGCAGAACAATTCCTCAACGGGCGTTCGTTACTAGGGGTGCAATTGTGAGCGCCCGTGCGACAGCGGCGTTGTGTTTGCAACGGGTGATTTACGAGGGCGAATCGCTTACCGAAGTGCTGCAAGACCGTGCGATTGCCAGTCTCAACCCCTCCGATCAGGCGCTGTTGCGCGATATGTGTTTCGGCACCTTGCGTTGGCACGAGCGTTTAAGCGCCATCCTCAACAAGCTGGTAAAAAAAGCGTTAAAAGCGGCAGATAAGGATGTGGAATGCCTGTTGCGCATCGGCCTCTACCAGCTCATTTACCAGCGCAAACCCGATCACGCCGCCGTCAACGAAACCGTTAAAGCCACCAAAAAGCTCAAAAAAGAGTGGGCGGGCAAACTGGTGAACGGTGTGTTGCGCACGTTCATCCGTGAGCAAGCCGAATTATTGGTGCAAGCGGATAGCAGCGTTACGGCACGTTACGCTTGCCCCGACTGGTTACTCAAACGCCTGCAAACCGCGTGGCCGGACGCTTGGGCAGACATCCTCAGCGCCAGCAATACGCACGCGCCGATGACCTTGCGGGTTAATCAACGGCTGCAAACCACCGCAGCGTATCAAGCCTTGCTGCAAGAGGCAGGCATTGCGGCAGAACGCGTCCCCGCCGTTGACAGCGCCCTGATCTTGCAAACCCCCGTGGGTGTGGAACAACTCCCCGGCTTTTTCAGCGGCACGGTGTCGGTGCAAGATGCCGCTGCGCAACTCGCCGCGCCGTTGCTGGATTGCCAAGCCGGAATGCGCGTGTTGGATGCGTGTGCTGCGCCCGGTGGCAAAACCAGCCATTTACTGGAACGCACCGACGGTTTGCACTTAATCGCGCTGGATGACAGCGAATCACGCCTCAAACGTGTTACCGAAAACCTGACGCGCTTGAATTTGCAGGCACAACTGGTAACGGCAGATGCGGGGGAATTGGCAAGCTGGTGGGATGGGCAGGTATTTGACCGTATTTTGCTGGATGCGCCGTGTTCGGCAACCGGCGTCATCCGTCGCCACCCGGATATTAAAGTGTTGCGCCGCGACAGCGATATTGCCGAGTTGCAACAAGAACAAGCACGTTTATTGCGCACGTTGTGGCATACTTTGCGCCCCGGCGGGCAGTTGTTGTACGCGACGTGCTCGATTTTGCCGGATGAAAACAGCCGTCAGGTGGAAGCTTTCTTGGCAGAGCACCCTGATGCTTACCAGGCGCCGCTTGCGGGTGTCTGGGGTCATGCTCAAAGCGTCGGGCGGCAAATTCTGCCGGGTGAACAGGGCATGGATGGATTTTATTACGCACTGTTGCGCAAAGCAGTGCAGGAAACAACAACGTGACAAGCAGACGATCCCTTTTGCAGCGGTTTTTGGTGACGGGGCTGCTCGTGCTGTGTACTGGCTTTGGGCAAGTGCAGGCGGCTGAAAACAGTATCCGTTTTCAGGAATTTTCGATTCAGATTCAACCACCCAAGCAGTTAGTAACCAGCCTCAAGCTGGATTACGACCTGAGCGACTATTTACGCGAAGGCTTGCTCAACGGCTTGACGCTGCAAAACGAAACCCGTTTTACCTTGGAATGGCACAATACTTGGTGGTGGAATACCCAAAAACCCTTGGTAGTGGTGAAAACTGAACTAAAATACCACCCATTGAGCCAGCAATATCAGGTCGTGCGCGAAGATAACAAGCAGAATTGGAATTTCCCAAACCTGCCCGCTGCCTTGGAACAATTGGGAACCTTGAGCGATTATCGACTGCCCGCCGTGCCGGAAGACGCGTGGGGGGATAACGCCGCCGTTTTTGTGACCGCGACCTTGACCCAGCAATCTTTGGAGTTGCCGTTGAAATTGAAGTCTTTATTTTCTGATCGCTATTCACTGGAAAGTGATGGAGTGCTGTGGCCGATTCCTTAAAAAGCCGGTGGTGGCAATGGTTGCCGCTACTGTTGGTATTTGTGTTACTGATGGTGTCGCTGGTGCTATTGAATCTGGCGACGCTTAGCCCTAGCAATCTGCAACGTTATGGGGATTGGCATTTCTATTTCAGCGTGTTGACGCTGGTATTGCTGAGTGCGGTTATTCTGGGGAATTTGGTCAAAGTGTTTAACCAATGGCGTACTCGGCAAGCGGGTTCGCGCTTCACTTTGCGTTTGATGACGGGATTTTTGATTCTAACGTTATTGCCGGTCTTTTTTGTGTCGCTGTTTGCGGTGAATTTGATTGGCACGCGCATTGACCGCTGGTTTTCGGTGTCGGTGGAACGCGCCTTGGATGACTCTTTGGAACTCAGCGATCTGGCGCTGAAAACCCGTCACCGCCAATACATTGCCATGCTGGAACGCTTTAAGCCCAATCTGCGCGGCAAAAATTTATCCGAGATTCCGTTGTTGCTGGAGCAGTTCCTGAGCATTGGTGCCAACGAGATTCTGCTGATGGATAGCGCTCAACAATTGCTGGCGTTGGCATTAGAAGACACTGAAACGCTGATTCCGCAAATCCCCAGCGCCAGCTTGTTTAGCATGATGCAAATCCGCAGTTACTATTCCACCCTTGAACCGGGCGGCGATGGCGAATTGTTTTCGCGCGTTGCGGTGACAGTGCGTTACGGCAAAGACAGCGAGCATCAAGCCATTCTGACGGCGCGTTTTCCCATAGCCGACCGGGAACGCGATCTGGCGGAAAGCGTGTTGTTGGCGCGGAATGAATACAAGAGTTTGGTGTACCAGCGTGATGCGCTCAAAAACATGTTTCGCCTGATGATTGTGGTGATTATGGTGCTGACCACCTTGTTTTCGTTGTGGGCAGCGTTTGTGTTTTCGCGGCGCTTGACCAGCCCGGTACGGACGTTGGTGGAGGGCACACTTGCGGTGGCGGCAGGCGATTTGGATAAGAAATTGCCTGTCTCGGAACGCGACGATTTCAGCATCTTGGCGCGTTCGTTCAATACCATGACCAAGCGCTTGTCGGATGCGCGGGTGGAACGTGAGCAAGCCCGCCGCCAGTTGCAACAGGAACACGATTACTTGCATGTGGTGCTGGAACATTTGTCATCCGGCGTGATTACGTTGGATGAAACCGGCACGGTTCGGCGGGTGAATTCGGCAGCTAACAGCATTTTGCGCCAACCGTTGTTGGATCACGTCGGCAAAACCTTGCGTGAATTGGGCGACAATTTGCCTGCATTGCAGCCGTTTATCGACATGGTAAGCACGCATTGGCAAGACATGCTCACCGGGCATGAATGGCAGGCAGAAATTACCCTGAATACCGACAATGGGCGCGTCATTTTGGTGTGCCGGGGCGCGTGTTTGCCGCAGGGTTTGGCGGGGCAACAAGGTTCGGTGCTGGTGTTTGATGATGTGACCGATTTGATTCAGTCCGAACACGATGCGGCATGGGGCGAAGTGGCGCGGCGTTTGGCGCATGAAATCAAAAATCCGCTGACCCCGATTCAGCTTTCGGCGGAACGCTTGCACCGCAAATTGGCGGGCGAACTCAGTGCCGATTCTGCCAATTTCCTGCAACGCATGACCAATACCATTGTGCAACAAGTCGACAACCTCAAGTCGATGGTGAATGCCTTCAGCGACTACGCACGCGCCCCCAGTTTGCGCCTGCAAGCGGTGAATCTGAATGCGCTGGTGCAGGAAATTGCGGAACTTTATCGCCTGAATGAAGGGCAGGTGCAAATTCAGTTGCAACTGGAGCCGAATTTGCCCGCGCTATCCTTGGATATTCACCGCTTGCGCCAACTGCTGGTGAACTTGACCAAAAATGCGCTGGAAGCCTTGGAAGAGCATCACGTCAGCCCCGCCAATGTGACCATCAGCACCCAATACCTCATGGATACCAAGCAAGCGCTGCTCAGTGTCCGCGATAATGGCCCCGGCATTGCGCCAGAATTGCTGCCGCGCCTGTTCGAGCCTTATGTCACTAGCAAACACAAAGGCACCGGATTAGGCTTAGCCATCGTTAAAAAAATCGTTGAAGAGCATGGCGGACACCTCAGCGCCCGCAATCATGAGGGCGGAGGCGCTATACTCAGCGTAAAGTTTCCAGTGAATTCGGCATAGGGAGTAGGGATATGACGGCACAATACATTATGGTGGTGGACGATGAGCCGGATATTCGCCAGCTTGTCAGTGAAATCCTCGAAGACGAAGGCTATCGGGTGGTCACGGCTGAAAACGCCATTAAAGCCCGCGAATTGCACCGCAGCCGCAAACCTGACCTGATTTTGCTCGATATTTGGATGCCGGGGCAAGACGGTATTTCCCTGCTCAAAGAATGGCGTGAAAACGATACGCTGTGTTGCCCGGTGATTATGATGTCGGGGCATGGCACGATTGAAACCGCCGTGGAAGCCACCAAACTCGGCGCTCACGATTTCATTGAAAAGCCGCTGTCGATGGCGAAAATGCTGCTGACGATTAGCAATGCCTTGCGTGCCAGCCAATTGGAAAAAGAAAACCGGGGTTTGCGCAAACAAATGGTCAGTTCCCTAGAGCCGGTGGGGAGCAGCCAAACCTTGCAACGTTTGCGCGAACAGGCCAAACGCATTGCGCAACACGATAGCCGCGTGTTGTTGTACGGTGAGCCGGGGACAGGCAAGGAAACCTTTGCTCGCCACATTCACGCGCTTAGCAGCCGCAAAAATCGCCCGTTTGTGCGTGCCGCTTTGAGTGCAAATAAAGACAATGCCGCGACGCTGAGCCACGTACTGTTTGGGCGTGAAGAGCAGGGCAAGATTCAATACGGTTTGTTGGATGAAGCCAATGGCGGGGTGCTGTTCCTCGCTGAAATTTATGAGCTGGATCAGGATACCCAAACCCGTTTGTTGCATACCCTCAAGGAAAACCGCTTTATGCGCGTCGGTGGCAGCGATTGGGTGGAGTTGGACATTGCCTTGATGGTGTCCTCCTCCCACGATTTGCTGGACGATGTGCACGGCGGTAAATTCAATGAGGAATTGTATTACCTGCTGAATGTTGTGCCGGTTATGATTCCACCGTTGCGCGATCACCCCGAAGACGTGCCGGAATTGCTGAATCATTACGTTGATATTTTGACCGCGCAAGACGGTTTACCGTACCGACACATTTCGCTGGCAGCACAAAATTTTCTGCGCAATCACACCTGGCCGGGCAATATCCGCGAATTGCGCAATTTGGTGCAACGCTTGCTGATTTTGGGTACCGAGACCGAAGTGTCGCTGGATGAGGTGGAAGAATCGGTGGGGACGCGAATTCCGGTATTTTCGCAAGAAATCGGGCAAATTCCCGAAAGCCTGTTTGACCTGCCACTGCGCCAAGCCCGCGAACAGTTTGAGCACGATTACCTGATTTATCAACTCAAGCAAGCGGATGGCAATGTCAGCAAACTCGCCGATCAGGTGAAGATGGAACGCACCCACTTGTACCGCAAAATGCGCTCCCTGAATGTCGACCCCAAAAAATACGGACGCTAAGTTTACCTTATGAAAATCCTGATTCTTGGTGCCGGGCAAGTGGGTCACTCCGTGGCTGCCTCATTGGTAAACGAAGACAACGATGTCACCATTGTGGATACGAATGCCGCCGCCTTACGTGATTTGCGTGAAAAACTCGATGTGCGGGTGGAAGTGGGGCAGGCGTCCTACCCACGGGTGCTGGAACGCGCCGGAATCGAAGACGCCGATATGCTGGTGGCGGTCACAAACAGCGATGAAACCAATATGGTGGCCTGCCAGATTGCGCACACGCTTTACCACACGCCGACCAAAATTGCGCGGATTCGCTCTTCGCATTATTTGGATCGCCCCGAATTGTTTAACGATGCGGCGGTGCCGATTGATGTGCTGATCAGCCCGGAACAATTGGTGACGCAACACATTTTCAACCTGATTTCGCACCCCGGTTCCTTGCAAGTGATCAGTTTTGCGAATGGCAAGGTGCAAATGGTCGGGGTCAAAGCGTTGCACGATGGCCCGCTGATTGGGCATCCGCTCAAAGACATGCACGCCCACATGCCCGGTTTGAAAGCTCGGATTGCCGCACTGTTTCGCAAGGGCAAACCGATCACTTTTAGCGATAGCACCATTATTGAAGTGGGCGATGAATTGTTTTTCATTGCCAGCCCCAACCACATTCGTTCCATTATCAGTGAGTTGCGTAAACTCGATAAACCCTACAAGCGTATTATCTTGGCGGGTGGCGGCAATATTGGCAACCGCTTGGCGCGTTTGTTGGAAGATGCCCGCTACCAAGTCAAAATCATTGAAAAAGACAATGCGCGTGCTTCCAAACTCGCCGAGCGTTTGGATAAAACCATCGTGCTCGAAGGCGATGCTGCCGATGAAAGCCTGCTGGCGGAAGAAAATATCGAAAACACCGATGTATTTATCGCTGTCACTAATGACGATGAGGCCAACATTTTGTCATCCATGCTCGCCAAGCGGCTAGGGGCAAAACGGGTCATGTGTTTGATCAATCGCCTCAGCTATATTGATTTGGTGGAAAGCAGTATCGACGTTGCCATTTCCCCGCAACAAATCACCATCGGCGCATTATTGACCCACATTCGGCGCGGTGACATTGTAGCGGTACACTCACTGCGACGCGGGGCAGCGGAAGCGCTGGAAATCATTGCACATGGCGATCGCAAAACCTCGCGAGTGGTCGGCAAGCGCTTGGAAGAAATCAAATTGCCCCCCGGCACGGTCATTTGCGCGGTGGTGCGCAAAGAAGAGGTGATGATGGCAAGCCATGAAATTGTTGTCCTCGCCGAGGATCACATCATTATGTTCGTGACCGATAAACGCTACGTGCCTGCGGTTGAAAAATTGTTTCAAGTCGGCATCCACTACTTTTAAGCAAGCCCCATTATGCAATTCAGTATCATCCTGCGAATTTTTGGCCTGTTGCTGATGGTGTTCAGCTTCACCATGTTCCCGCCGATTTTGATCGGTTGGTTGATGGAGGATCCTGAGTTGGCACCCTTTTGGTGGGCGGGCGCTATTTTGTTGGGAGTCGGTTTCGCCTTATGGTTGCCGGTACGCCACGCACGTGCGGTATTGCGTACCCGTGATGGTTTTCTGATTGTCACCCTGTTTTGGGTGGTGCTGAGTTTGGCGGGTGCCTTGCCGTTTGTGTTTTCAGAAACAATTCCGGCGAGTTTCACGGATGCGGTGTTTGAATCCACTTCTGGGTTGACGACAACCGGGGCATCGGTTTTTGTGAATTTGGACTCGTTTCCACGCTCACTTCTGTTTTGGCGCATGGAGCTGCACTGGCTGGGTGGCATGGGCATTATCGTGTTAGCGGTGGCGATTTTACCAATGTTAGGTGTTGGGGGAATGCAAGTGTATAAAGCGGAAGCCCCCGGCCCGATCAAAGATGCCAAACTTGAACCGCGTATCGCCGAAACCGCAAAATTGTTGTGGTACACCTATTTGGTATTGACCATTTTGTGTGCCTTAGCATTCCGACTGGCAGGCATGAGCTGGTTTGATGCCGTGGGGCATAGTTTCTCAGTATTAGGCACGGGTGGATTTAGCAATCACGATTTAAGCCTCGCTTTTTTTGACAGCCCGATGATTGATTACATTGCGATTATTTTCATGTTTCTGGCGGGGGCAAACTTTGGCCTGCATTACATTGCGTGGCGTGGCGCGACCTTAAAACCTTACGCGGAAGATTCTGAGTTTCGCTTTTATACAGGTTTGACGTTGGCGGCGATTGTGGTCGTGGCGCTTAGTTTGTTTGCGTATGATACTTACCCTAACCCGTTTGATGCGCTGCGCTATGCGGCGTTTCACGTGGTGTCGGTCATGACCAGTACCGGGCTGATTATCGGGGATCATTCGGTGTGGCCGACGTTTCTGCCGGTATTTATTACTTTGCTGGTCACCAGCGGTGGCTGTTCGGGGTCAACCGGCGGTGGCATGAAAGCCATCCGGTTTTTATTGTTGCTTAAGCAGGCGATTCGGGAAATTAATTTATTGGTTCACCCGCGTGCGCACATGCCCATCAAGATCAACAAGCAGGTAATTGATGAGCAAATCGTTAAAGCCGTGTGGGGATTTTTCTTCATTTATGCCGCCCTGTTTGTGGTGTTCATGTTGGGGCTAATGGCGGATGGTCAGGATCAGATAACCGCATTTTCAGCGGTCGCCGCTACCATCAATAATATGGGCGTAGGGCTGGGTAATGTGTCATCCAATTTCGCGCCGTTAAGCGATTTTTCCAAGTGGTGGTTGTCGCTGTGCATGATCATGGGGCGGTTGGAACTGATGACGGTGCTGGTCTTGCTTGCTCCGGCATTTTGGCGTAAGTAATCCGTTAATGCGCTTAATCTGCTGCGGATAGCCGTTCATCCCACATTCACCGCCGCTGCACGGCAGATTGAGTATACTGCTGTCACAAGGAAGTACGTGCATGGCATGGACGCCTTTTCTTCCCTGAATCCCAACAATAAGACACAGCTAAGGGAATGCCTCATGAACAAACACTCACAGCGCGGTTTGACGCTCATCGAACTCATCGTTACCGTTACCATCGTGGCAATCTTGGCAGCCGTCGCTACGCCGTCATTGCGTGAAATGTTGAACAATAACCGCTTAACAGCACTCAATAACCAGTTGGTTTCCGCCCTCAACTATGCCCGCGCAGAAGCCGTAAAACGCAATTATCCTGTCACCATGTGCGTGCGTAAAACCGATGGCAGTGCTTGTGAAACAACAGGTGGCTTTGAAAACGGTTGGCTGGTGTTCGTGGATTGTGACGGTGACAACGTGATTGATACTGCCGGTTGCAATTACGGCTCCGGTAACACCGATGCGGCAGAAGAAATTCTGTTGGACAATCAACCCGACATGACCAATATCGTCATTGGCAGTAATTTCACACCTAAACAGGTGGTTCGCTATAAACCAAACGGTAGCGCACACGACAATGGCACGTTGACTATCCAAGTCGACAGCGTTGATCGTTATAACGTCATTGTTTCCCCGGGAACGGGCAGAATTCGCTCGTGTAAAGTTGCCGATTGTTGAGCGCTACGCACTGAATTGGGGCAAAATTTCATTGCGTATTCACCTGCATTGGGTGAAAATCTTGTACGCTTTATCACAATAAACCTGCGCTAGATCATGGCAAGGTGTTGGTTTTCCGGCATAGAATTTGCATAACAATACCGCCGGTCACACGAAGAAGGAGAATTCATGCCCATCACCACGGAACACCCATCCCACGCAGGTTCCCCGCCCGCATTGCATCAGCCTATTCATGCCGCCTTGCAACAGCACTATGCAACCCTCTGCGATGTGCATTTGCGTGAATTGTTTGCCGCTGACCCGGCGCGTTTTGAGCGCTTTTCGCTGCAAGTCGGCGATATTTTCCTCGACTATTCCAAGAACCGCATTACCGATACGACCTTGCAATTATTGATGCAACTCGCTGAAACGGCGGATGTGGCAGGCTGGCGCGAACGCATGTTCCAAGGTGACACCATCAATAACACCGAACACCGCGCCGTGTTGCATACCGCGTTACGCAATCGTAGCAATACGCCGGTGCTGGTTGACGGTGAAAATGTCATGCCTGCGGTGAATGCGGTGATCGCACAGATGAGCGCTTTCGCCGAACGGGTACGCAGCGGCACTTGGACAGGTTATACCGGCAAGCCGATTGTGGATGTGGTGAACGTCGGCATCGGCGGTTCTGATCTGGGGCCGCACATGGTGTACCAAGCCCTGAAAGCCTATCGCCACCCACGTCTGAATATGCATTACGTCTCCAACGTTGACGGCGCACACATTGTCGAAAAACTCGAAAGCCTTGACCCTGAAACCACGCTGTTTATCGTCGCCTCGAAAACTTTTACCACCCAAGAAACCATGACCAATGCGCACCATGCGCGGCACTGGTTTTTGCAACACGCCGCCGATGACGCGCACATTGCCAAGCATTTCGTGGCGGTTTCCACCAATCGGGAAGCGGTGATGGGGTTTGGGATTGACCCTGAGAATATGTTCGGTTTCTGGGATTGGGTCGGGGGGCGCTATTCGCTGTGGTCAGCGATTGGGCTGTCGGTGGTGTTGGCAGTGGGGGCGGAAAATTTCATTGCCTTGCTGGGTGGCGCACACGCCATGGATCAGCATTTCCGTGATGCACCGTTGGAGCGCAATATGCCGGTCATCCTCGCGCTATTGGGCGTGTGGTACAGCAATTATTTTGGGGCAGAATCGCAAGTTATCCTGCCTTACGACCATTACTTGCGCAGCTTGCCCTTGTATTTGCAGCAAGCCGATATGGAAAGCAATGGCAAATCGGTCGATCGTGATGGCAACGCCGTGGATTATGCCACCGGGCCGATTATTTGGGGGACGAGTGGCATTAATGGGCAACATGCGTTCTACCAATTGATTCATCAGGGGACACGGCTGATTCCGGCTGATTTCATTATTTCGGTCACGCCGCCGACCGATTTGCACGCGCAGCACGACATTCTGATGGCAAACTTTTTGGCGCAAACCGAGGCGCTAATGCGGGGGCGTACTTTGCAAGAAACCCGCGACAGTGGCGTGACGCCGCCTCATGCGCCCAAAGTGTTTGCTGGCAATCACCCTAGTAATGCTTTATTGCTGACAGCCCTCACCCCGCATACTTTAGGC
Organism: Candidatus Thiothrix sulfatifontis; assembly: GCA_022828425.1. Lineage (NCBI taxonomy): Bacteria > Pseudomonadati > Pseudomonadota > Gammaproteobacteria > Thiotrichales > Thiotrichaceae > Thiothrix > Candidatus Thiothrix sulfatifontis. Next base: position 435,514 of record CP094685.1, on the reverse strand, counting down.
ATGTTGATTGCGTTGTACGAACACAAAATTTTTGTGCAAGGTATTGTCTGGAATCTGAATTCCTACGATCAGTGGGGTGTCGAGTTGGGGAAACAATTGGCGAAATGCATCCAGCCTGAATTGAATGCAGCCGAACCCGTGACCGCGCATGACGCTTCCACCAATGGTTTGATTAATCGCTATCGGCAACAACGCGCTCAACAACGGGCAATATAAACGCGCATACCTTGACCTGTAGCAGCGCATGGCGTGTCCACGCCTGCTAGGATCAAGGCATAACAAGCCATAACCCAAAAACGCACACGTAACCACAGGGTCGTCGATGAATGTAATTGCTGGTGATATTGGCGGTACAAAAAGCTGGCTGGCATGGGTGCAAGCCGATGTGCAGGCTACCAGGGTGTGCTTCGAGCATGTGTATGCCAGTGGCGAATTTGTCAGTGCCGAAGCGTTGTTGCAGCAATTCCTCGCGGATGCGCAGCAAACCGTTACCCCGGATGGTGTTTGTTTAGCTTTGCCGGGGCCGGTGCAAGCCGGTCAATCGATTCGCCTCACCAATCTGGACTGGACGCTGGAACATGCCGCGCTGCAAGCCCTGCTGAATACCCCACAACTGCTCTTCATGAACGATTTCCAAGCGGCGGCAGCGGGTGTTGCCACGCTAACGGCGGACGATTATGTGGTGTTGAATGCGGGGGATTCCCTTCGGCTACGCTCAGGGAACGGCGAGCCGCGTGTGATTACGGGCGCGGGAACGGGGTTAGGGCTGGCCTGGATGCAAGTGGATGCCAATGGGCATTACCAGAGTTTTGCGACCGAAGGCGGGCATACCGATTTTGCGCCAGCGAATGCGCAGCAAGAACGCTTGCTGGCATTTATGCGGGAACGTTTCAGCCATGTGTCGTGGGAACGGGTGTTGTCTGGTCCCGGCGTGAATCAGGTCTACCAGTTTTGTTTGCACGATATGACGGGCAGTTTGCCGGATGCTTTGCGCGAACGGGGTGGGGCGGAAGTGAATAGCGCTGCCCAAGCAGGCGAGCCGATAGCGCTGGCGGCAATGGAATTATTTACCGATATTTACGCCAACTGGGTCGGCAATGTGGCGCTGCTCTACCAACCACGCGGCGGTTTATATTTAGCGGGTGGCATTTCCGCGCGCATCCAAACCTGGTTACAGACACCCCGGTTTTTGGCGGCTTGTTTTGACAAAGGCAGGATGGCTGGCTTGGTTCAGCAAATGCCGATTTACTTAATTACCAATACGCGGCTCGGCTTACAAGGGGCGCTGGCGGCTGCGTTGCACCATAGGAAAACATCATGACACTGGATAAAGATCAACAGGCGAAGCTGTACCGGTATTACACGGAGCCGAAGATGGTCACGGAATTGACCCGCAAAACCTTAGCGTTGGTGTTGGCGGGTGGCGAAGGGTCGCGTTTAAAAGACCTGACCATGTGGCGGGCAAAACCGGCTGTGCCATTCGGTGGCAAATACCGCATTATCGACTTTGCGCTGTCGAATTGCGTGAATTCGGGCATTCGGCGAGTTGGAGTGCTGACGCAATACAAATCGCATTCCATGATTCGCCATTTGCAACGTGCGTGGGGGTTTATGCGGGCGGAAATCGGCGAATTCGTCGAAATTCTCCCCGCGCAACAACGCACCAGCAAAAAGGAATGGTATCAGGGGACAGCCGATGCGCTGTTCCAGAATCTCGACATTGTGCAACGCCACGACCCGGATTACGTGTTGGTATTGGGCGGCGACCACATTTATACCATGGACTACTCCAAAATGTTGGTGCATCACGTCAATTCACGCGCCGACTTTACCGTGGGCTGCATTGAAGTGCCGGTGGAGGAGGCTAAAGGTTTCGGGGTAATGTCAGTTGATGACGAGTTGCGCATCACCAAATTTACCGAGAAGCCTGAGCATCCCGAAGAAATTACGGGCAAACCGGGCATTGCGTTAGCGTCGATGGGGATTTATATCTTTTCGCGCGAATTCCTCTTTAAAGTGTTGTATGAAGATGCCGCGAAAGCGCATTCGTCGCGGGATTTTGGCAAGGACATTATTCCTGCCAATATCCACAGCGCCAAGGCCATGGCTTACCCATTCCGCAAGGAAAACGGCGATCCGGGCTACTGGCGTGACGTGGGAACGCTGTATTCTTACTGGCAAGCCAATATGGAACAGTGCGCCGTCGAACCCGAACTGAATTTGTATGACCGCGACTGGCCGGTGTGGACGTATCAAGCGCAATATCCACCCGCTAAATTTATTTTCGACGATGAAGGTTGCCGGGGTGAGGCGATTGATTCGTTGATTTCAGCCGGTTGCATCCTCTCCGGCGCTAGGGTCAAACGCTCGCTGGTGTTTTTCGCTACCACGATTGGCAAATACAGCCACGTGCGTGATAGCGTGATTTTACCCAAAGTGAGCATTGGGGAAAATTGCCGAATTACCAAAGCCATTATCGATAAAGGCACCGTGATTCCGCACGGTACGATTATCGGGGAAGACCTCGAACTCGACCGCAAACGTTTTCATGTCACCCCCGAAGGTATCGTGCTGGTCACAGCCGAAATGATGGGGCAGAAACTACGCACAGGCGATAAGGATGTATTATGGCGAATGGCCAGTTAAATGTGGTGCTCTGCTGGCACATGCACCAGCCGTGGTATCGCAACGGGTTAGACGGTGAATACCGCCTGCCGTGGGTTTACTTGCATGGCATCAAAGATTACAGCGACATGGCGGCGCATCTGGAAAAACACAGCCGGATGCGTAGCGTGGTCAACTTTGCCCCGGTTTTGCTGGAGCAAATTGACGATTACGCCCAGCAATTAAGCGCGTTTCTCAGCAAAGGTGCGCCGATACAGGATAAGTTGCTGAATCTGTTGGCAGGGGTTGAACCCGTGCCTGCGGATACGGCGGCGCGTGCTGAATTGATTGCGGAATGCCAGCGTTGCCATGCGCCGACCATGATTCACACGCACGCGCCATTCCAGCGCTTGTTCAAGATGATTGGTGCCACCGATGAATCGGGCATTGGCAGCAAGCGCTTTCGTTGCTCTTTGGTGTATTTGAGCGATCAATACTTTTTGGATTTGCTGACCTGGTATCACTTGGCGTGGTTGGGGCAGTCGTTGCAAGCGTTGCCGGTTATCCAGCGTTTGTTGCAGCAGGGCAGTGAATTCAGCGCGACGGATCGGCGCGATTTGCTGGTGGTAATTCGCGATTGTCTGGCGGGGCTGATTCCGCGTTACCGCAAGCTGGCGGAAGGTGGGCAGGTGGAATTATCCATGACGCCGTACATGCACCCGATTGTACCGTTGCTGAATGATTTCAATAACCTGCGCTGTTCCTTGCCGGATGCGCCGGTACCGCAAACCACGCATTACCCGGATGGTGAAGCGCGGTCACGCTGGCATTTGCAGCAAGGTATCGACGTCTTCCAGCATTACTTCGGCATGAAACCGCAAGGTGTGTGGTTGTCCGAAGGTGGGATTAGCGAAGACGCGGTAAGCCTGCTGGATGAGCTGGGGATTCGTTGGACGGCTTCCGGGGAAGGCGTGTGGCGCAACAGTTGCCGTTTGTCCGGTTACAACGGTAAAGATGAACACAGCAAACGCAGCCTGTTCATGCCGTATCAGCAAGCGGATAGCAAGGTGCGCTTGTTTTTCCGCGATGATGGCTTGTCGGATTTGATCGGCTTTAAGTACAGCACGTGGCACGCCCGTGATGCGGTGGCGGATTTCGTGCAACACTTGGAAAACATTGCGGTATTCCTGAATCACAATGCCTCCAATCAAGTGGTGTCGATCATTCTGGATGGCGAAAATGCGTGGGAGTATTACCCGAAAAACGGCGCGTATTTCTTGGATGCGCTGTATGCCGCGCTGAGCAGTTCTGACCAAATCAAAATGGTGACGTTTGCGGAAGCCAGTAACTTGCCGACGCGCACCCTACCTAAGATTTGCGCGGGCAGTTGGGTGTATGGCTCGTTTTCAACGTGGATTGGTTCGCCCGATAAAAACCGGGGGTGGGATTACCTTGCTGCTGCCAAAGTCGCCTTCGACGAGGTAATGGCGGCGTGTACGCTCGATACCCAACAGCAAGGACTCGCCAGCCGTCAGTTGGGGATTTGCGAAGGCTCGGACTGGTTCTGGTGGTTCGGCGATTACAATCCGGCGGATAGCGTGCGCGATTTCGAGCGCTTGTTCCGCCAGCAATTGCACAAGCTGTACGAAATGTTGGGCGTGGATACGCCCGTGTATTTGGATAAACCGATGTCACAAGGTGGTGCAGGCGCTGAAAATGCGGGCACGATGCGTAGGAATACTTGATGGGGATACAAACGATTGGACGGGCGGCGGGGGTGTTGCTGCACCCCACTTCTTTGCCGAGCGGTAAGTTGGAAGCGGATGCGTACCGCTGGATAGATTGGCTGGCGGATGCAGGCTTTAAGGTCTGGCAAATGTTGCCGCTGGGTGTGCCGCTGGCGGGGCTGTCGCCGTATCAATGCGCGTCTGCATTTGCGGTAAATCCGGGGTTGTTTGCAGCAGAACCCCCTCCTAACCCCACCGCTTCTTTCGACGCTTGGTACGCCAACCAAAAACACTGGGTCGAAGACTACGCCCTGTTCATGGTGCTAAAACAGAAGTTCGATGGCAATGAATGGGCTGCATGGCCGCCCGCCTTCCGCAGTCGCGATCCCCAAACGCTGTTCACGGTACGCGGCGAACACGCTGAAGCCCTCGCCGCCATTATCCACGAGCAATATGCTTGCTGGTTGCAATGGCAAGCCTTGCGCACTTATGCCACCGAGCGCGGTGTCGCCCTGTTCGGTGACATGCCCATTTTCGTTGCTTACGACAGCGCGGATGTGTGGGCAAACCCGCAGCGTTTCCTGTTAGATGACACTGGCACGCCAACCTTAGTCACCGGCGTGCCGCCCGACTATTTCTCCGAAACAGGGCAGCGTTGGGGCAATCCGCACTATCATTGGGAAAATATGCAGGCGGAAAACTTCCAATGGTGGCAACAACGCTTGCTGTATCACTTTGAATTTTTCGATTTGGTACGCTTGGATCACTTCCGGGGTTTGGCGGCAAGTTGGATGATTCCGGCAACCGAGCCGACCGCGATCAATGGCTATTGGCAGGACGTTCCCGGTGACGCCATGCTTGCCAGCCTGCAAGCGGCACTGGGGAATATCCCGTTAGTCGCTGAAGATTTGGGTGTCATTACGCCCGATGTCACCGCATTGCGTGACAAATACGACTTGCCGGGCATGAGCGTGCTGCAATTTGGCTTTGATCACTTTGAGGATAACCCGCACAAACCGCACAATGTACGCGCTAACACGGTGTATTATACGGGGACACACGATAACGACACCTTGCAGGGTTGGTTTACCAGCTTAAGTGAGGAAGCCCAGCAACACGTCATGAAAGTGTTGGCTATCGAGGAGGTGTCACAGGTAACAGCTACCATGCTGGACACAATTTTCGCCAGCCGCGCGTTGTTAGCCATGATTCCATTACAAGATTTACTGCATTTAGGTAGCGACGCCCGCATGAATACCCCCGGTACGGTGGCAGGTAATTGGGCGTGGCGCTTCGACTGGTCAGACATACCGGATACTCTGGCATCGCAATTGCATGAAAAACTACAGGAACACCAGCGAGATGAACGAGAACTTGATTCGGATACAACAAGGCACACATCACGATCCGTTTGACTGGCTGGGATGGCATCCGCTACCGGATGGCAGCCGGGTGCTGCGTACTTTCATGCCTGCCGCTGAAGCGGTTGAAGTCGTCGGGCATGGATTGATGACACGCCTGGAAGGTACTGATTGTTTTGAAGCGAAGCTACCCTCTCCGACCGACGCTGCTCCTTCGCACCCCGCCCTAAGCTGGCAGGATAAACAAGCAGGTAATTGGCACGATGCCGTCTGTCCCTATACGTTTCCTCCACAGGTGGGCGACCTTGACTTGCATCTCCTTGGTCAAGGTCGCCATCACCACGCTTGGAAAGTGCTCGGTTCTCATGCAACCCGCGTTGACGGTATCGCAGGCACACTGTTTGCGGTGTGGGCACCAGCGGTCAAGCGCGTCAGCGTGATCGGCGATTTCAATGCGTGGGACGGGCGCAGACACCCGATGCGGGTGCGTGGTGAAACCGGCGTGTGGGAAATTTTCATCCCCGGCATTGCAGTCGGCACGTCGTACAAATACGAAATTCTCAACCGTCACGATGCCATCGTGGTCAAAACCGACCCGTATGCGCAGCAAATGTTCATGCGCCCCGAAACCACCTCGCGCGTTCCCAACGATGTGCCCCATCCTTGGCAAGATAGCGCGTGGATTGCCGCCCGCGAACAGTTCGACTGGCAACACCAACCCATGAGCGTGTACGAATTGCACCCCGGCTCATGGCGCAAACACCCGGACGGGCGTTTTTATTCGTGGGCAGAACTCACCGCAACGCTGATTCCTTACGTCATCGACTTGAATTACACCCACATCGAATTAATGCCGGTCGCGGAACACCCGCTGGATGAATCGTGGGGTTATCAAGTGTCGGGTTATTACGCCCCCACCGCCCGTTACGGTACGCCGGATGATTTCCGTGCCTTCGTGGATGCCTGCCACGTCGCGGGGATTGGCGTATTACTGGATTGGGTTCCGGCGCATTTCCCCAAAGATGATTTTGCGCTGGCAAAATTCACCGGCGAACCGCTCTACGAACACGCTGACCCACGCCGTGGCGAACATCAGGATTGGGGTACGCTGATTTTTGATTTCGGGCGCAATGAGGTGAAGAACTTTCTGATTTCCAATGCGCTGTATTGGATTGATGAATTCCACATTGACGGGCTGCGGGTGGATGCGGTCGCGTCGATGCTGTATTTGGACTATTCGCGCAAAGCCGGAGAATGGTTGCCGAATAAATACGGCGGGCGCGAAAACATTGAAGCGATTGCGTTTTTGCGCGAAATGAATACCGTGGTGCATGGCTATTTCCCCGGCATTTTGACGATTGCAGAAGAATCTACCTCGTGGCCTGCGGTATCGCGCCCCGTGGAAATCGGCGGTTTGGGTTTCAGCATGAAATGGAACATGGGGTGGATGAACGACAACCTTAAGTACATTGAACAGAACCCGGTTCACCGCAAATACCACCATAACTTACTCACGTTTAGCCAGATTTATGCGTATTCGGAAAACTTCGTGCTGCCGCTGTCACACGATGAAGTGGTGCATTTAAAGCACAGTATGCTGGATAAAATGCCGGGCGATTACTGGCAAGCGTTTGCGAATCTGCGGCTATTTTATGCCTGGCATTACGCGCACCCCGGCAAAAAGCTGCTGTTCATGGGCAGTGAATTCGGGCAATGGGCAGAATGGAATGTCAAAAAGGAACTGGATTGGGCTTTGGTGAGTTTTCCAGCGCATGACAGCATTCGCCACGTCTTGCGCGATTTGAACCGGCTGTACCGTGATTTGCCCGCCTTGCACCACTACGATTTTGACGGGCGCGGTTTTCAGTGGATTGATTGCCACGATTCCGATCAGTCGGTGTTGAGCTTGATTCGGCACGGTGAAAATCCTGACGATAAGTTGATTGTATTGCTAAACTTTACCCCGGTACCCCGTTACGCTTACCGTATTGGGGTTCCCGCTGCTGCGAGCTACCGCGAAGTGCTGAATACCGATTCGGAATACTACGGTGGGAGCAATTGCGGCAATGCGGGCATGATTCCGGTGCAACCTCACGCATGGATGGGGTTTGAGCATTCGGTCGAAGTCACCCTGCCGCCACTGGCGGCGTTATTTTTACAAGCGTGCTGAATGAAACTACTGTTTGTTGCGAGTGAAGCCTACCCCTTGGTAAAAACGGGCGGGCTGGGGGATGTTGCGTACAGTTTGCCAGTGGCCTTGCACAAAGCCGAGGTGGATGTGCGGCTGTTGTTACCCGGCTACCGCGATGTCTTGCGTAAATTGCGGGGCGTGCGGATTCTCGGCTGGCTGGAATTGCAAGGTGCAGGGCAACTACACACGGTGCGGATTCTGGAAAGCCAGCACCCCGATTACCCATTCCCGCTGTGGATTGTGGATTGCCCCGCGCTGTTTGATCGCCCCGGCAACCCGTATTTGCAACCGAATGGCTATGATTGGGCGGATAATGCCGAACGCTATACCGTGTTTGCACGCGCAGCGGCAGAATTGGCACGGGATGCGTTGCAACTCGACTGGACGCCGGATGTGGTGCACGCGCACGATTGGCAAACGGGGCTAGTGCCTGCGTTTCTGGACATGTTGCCGCAACGCCCGCAGCGGGTGTTTACCATTCACAATCTGGCTTACGGCGGGCATTTTTCACAGGCCGATTTCACCAGCCTGCACCTACCCAGCTATTGGTGGTCGGGGGAAGGCGCGGAATTCTACGGCGGCTTTTCGATGCTGAAAGCGGGCATTGTGTATTCGGATGCCGTCACCACCGTCAGCCCGACGTATGCGCGGGAAATCTGCACGCCATCGTTTGGCTATGGCATGGATGGTTTGCTGCAATCGCGCAGTTACAAGCTGTACGGCATTCTGAATGGCATTGATAACGACATTTGGAATCCAGCGACGGATAAGTATTTGCCAGCGCATTATTCCGCAGAACACATCCAACCCGGTAAAAGCCAGAACAAAGCCGCGTTATTGCAACGCTTTGGGGTGACGAATCCTGACGCGCACATGGCTGCGCCGTTATTGGGCATGGTCAGCCGTTTGGTGGAACAAAAAGGCGTGGATTTGATCATCAACGCGATTCCCGATGTGCTGGCGATGACGGATGCCCGTTTTGTGTTGATTGGCACCGGGCATGGCTATTTTGAGCAACGCTTGCGCGAATTGGCGGCTCAACACCCCGACCGCGTATTTGTGTTCATCGGCTACGACGAACAGTTGGCGCATTTGCTGGAAGCGGGCGCGGATATGTTTTTGATGCCGTCGCGCTTTGAACCGTGCGGCTTAAACCAGATGTACAGCTTGCGCTATGGCACTCCACCGCTTGTGCTGCATACCGGCGGTTTGGCCGATACGGTGGTGGACGGCGTGGACGGTTTTGTATTCCATGAGCCGCTGACCAGTGCGTTGAAGGGCACTATTCTGCGGGCAATCGACTGTTTCTATCAGCCTGCCGTGTGGCAGCACTTCCAGACCAACGGCATGAAACATGCATTCGGATGGGACAACAGCGCAACAGACTATCTGGCGCTATACAACAAAGGAGCAACCGCATGACAGAACACCTTTCACACCACCACATTCCTTACGTCGCCGTGCCGCTAGACCCGTTACCCAATGATGCGGAATCTTTGGGCGATGATTTCCAGCGTTATTTGTCTTACCACTTGGGGCGCTTTCAAGGCTGCCAGCCGGTGTATTTGTATCAGGCGTTGGCGTACACCTTGCGCGACCGCTTGACCGTGAATTGGCGCGGTACTTGGGGCGAATACTTGCAACCGGGGCGGCGGCGGGCGTACTACATGTCGCTGGAATTCCTGATTGGGCGCTCTCTGGGCAATAATTTGCTGAACCTGGATATTTGCGAACCCACTAAAAGTGCCTTGTTAAACTATTGCACCACGATGGAAGAAGTGTCTGCGCAAGAGCCGGATGCGGGCTTGGGCAATGGCGGTTTGGGGCGGTTGGCAGCGTGTTTCATGGACAGTTGCGCGACGTTGCGGTTGCCGGTGATCGGTTACGGGATTCGCTACGAATACGGCATGTTCCGCCAGCACATTGAGAAAGGCTATCAGGTCGAAGACCCTGACCATTGGTTGCGCGACCCGAACCCGTGGGAAGTGGAACGTGCCGAATACAGCCAGAAAGTGCAATTTGGCGGTTACACCGAACATTTCTTGGATCACAGCGGCAAGCAGCGCGTGCGCTGGGTTGGCACCAATGACGTACTCGCCGTGCCGTTTGATATGCCGATTTCGGGCTATAAAAACGACACTGTGAATACCTTGCGCTTGTGGAAAGCGACTGCGACCGATGAATTCAACCTCGACGAATTCAACGCAGGCAGTTACACCGAAGCGGTCGAAGCGAAAAATCACGCTGAACACATTTCGATGGTGCTCTACCCCAACGACAGCAGCGAAAACGGTAAAGAATTGCGCTTACGCCAGCAATATTTCCTTGCCTCTGCCAGCTTGAAAGACGCGATTCGCTTGTGGGAACGTCAGGGTAATTACGATTACACCAAGTTTGCCGCTGAACACGTGTTCCAAATGAACGATACGCACCCGACGATTGCGGTCGCGGAATTAATGCGTATTTTGATGGACGACAAAGGCTTGGGCTGGGAGGAGGCGTGGGCAATCACCTCCAACTGCATGGCGTACACCAACCACACTTTGCTGCCGGAAGCCTTGGAACGTTGGGCAGTGCATTTGTTCGCCAAACTGTTGCCGCGTTTGCTGGAAATTATCTTTGAAATCAATGCACGTTTCTTGCGCCAAGTGGCGATGAAATGGCCAGGTGATACCGAACGTCAGCGCCGCATGTCGATCATCGAAGAGGGTGGTTCGCAACAAGTGCGCATGGCGTGGCTGGCGATTGTGGGCAGTTTCTCGGTGAATGGCGTGGCGGCGTTGCATTCGCAATTGCTGGTGGATGGGCTGTTCCACGATTTCTACGAACTCTGGCCGGACAAATTCAATAATAAAACCAATGGCGTAACCCCACGGCGTTGGGTGGCACACGCTAACCCCGGCATGACGGCGTTGATCAGCGAACACATTGGTACAGACTGGGTACGCGATTTGAGCCAATTGGAAAAACTCAAGCCATTGGCAGCGCCCGAATACACCGCGTTTCATGCGCAGTGGCGTGAGGTGAAATACGCGAATAAACAACGCCTTGCGGCATTGGTCAAACAAGAATGCGGGGTGGATTTCAACCCGAATGCGCTGTTCGATGTGCAGGTGAAACGGATTCACGAATACAAACGCCAATTGCTGAATTTGTTGCATGTGGTGCATTTGTATCGCCGCATTAAACTCGGCAAGCTGGAACATTGGGCGGATCGTTGCGTGCTGATCGGCGGTAAAGCCGCGCCCGGTTACGCGATGGCAAAGCGCATTATCAAGCTCATCAACAGCGTGGCGGAAGTGGTCAATAACGACCCTGATGTGGATGGACGTTTGAAAGTCGCCTTCATCCCTAACTATCGGGTGTCGAGCATGGAAATTATCGCGCCTGCCGCGAATTTATCCGAACAAATTTCTACCGCAGGCAAGGAAGCGTCCGGCACGGGCAATATGAAGTTCATGATGAACGGCGCATTGACCATCGGCACGTATGACGGCGCGAATATCGAAATTCTGGAAGCGGTAGGGCAGGAAAACTTCTTCCTGTTCGGGTTGCGGGCGGATGATGTGGATGAATTGCGCCATTGCTACCACCCCTGGCATTACGTGGAACAGGATGAGGATTTGCGCGGGGTAATTGAGCTGATCCGCAGCGGTCACTTCAATATGACCGAACCGGGCATTTTCGACATGGTGTTGGATGCGCTGCTCAGCCCGCACGACCCGTGGATGACGCTGGCAGATTTCCGCAGCTACGTGAATGCGCAGGAACATGTGTCGGTGGCGTGGCAAGATCAAGAGCATTGGACGCGCATGAGTATTCTGAATACGGCGAGCAGTGGGTTTTTCTCCACTGACCGCACGATGGCGGAATATAACCGCGAGATTTGGAAGCTGAAGCCGGGGAATGGCAACGGGGATTAAATCCCTCTCAAAAATCCACGATTCAGTAGTTATCGCTATTGAATCGTGGCATTATCAAAACCTGTTACTTTCTTTTTAGGCAGTCGCCTTATGAAACAGGTTTTTCGTGATCTCAAATTGCAGCAAACCAGCCAAGCGCTAGAGTGTTGGCGACAAGCAGCACTTCCCTCGCGCCCCAGCAATGGCTGGATTCATGCTATCCGTGAAGCACTGGGCATGACTTCGGTGGCTTTGGCAAAACGCTTGGGTATGACCGATGCGGGTTTACGCCATCTCGAAAAAGCGGAAAGGGATGAAGCAATTACGCTGGCTACCTTGCGCAAAGTGGCGACAGCATTGGATTGTAATCTGACATACGCGCTCATTCCGCGTAAACCGCTCGAAGATATGCTGAATGAACGCGCCGAACAGGTTGCGCGTGAACGTGTATTGCCCGTCGCGCATTCAATGACCTTGGAAGATCAGGGCGTTTATCACGCAGTGACGGACAAACAAATTCAGCAGCTCGCCAAGGCATTGCGCGAAGGTTCACGTCGGGAGTTATGGCGGTGAATTTTGAATACCCACTCGGTGCAACACCGCTTGACCCTGACGAAGCGCAAGGTTTATTGCCGACACATATCACCACCCAAGGCGAGTTAAACGTTTGAAGTACGAAGTGCTTATTTGGAAGCATTACGGGCGGCGGATAGGCACAATATGATGCTCTTGCTGGTATTTGCACGCACCTGATACCGCAACTTGTTACACTCTTGCATGATTACTCCCAAGGATTAACCCCGCATGGAAAAACTGAAACTACACAGCACTGATCTTACGCAAGCCAATATCGACAAGCTGGCGGCGTTGTTTCCCCACTGTGTCACCGAAACTCGTGCTGCTGATGGTTCAGTGCAAACCGCTATCGACTTTGACCAATTGCGCCAAGAGCTTTCTGGTTCGATAGTGGAGGGGGCGGCAGAGCGGTATCAGTTGAATTGGCCGGGTAAGCGGGAGGCGTTGTTGACGGCTAACGCACCGATTGCGAAAACCTTGCGCCCGTGCCGTGCGGAAAGTGTTGAGTTTGATACCACGCAAAACTTGTTCATTGAGGGGATAACCTTGATGCGCTCAAGCTGTTGCAGGAAACGTATCTGGGCAAGGTCAAGATGATTTACATCGACCCGCCTTACAACACGGGCAACGATTTCATCTACGCAGACGATTTTTCAGAAAGCACCGCGAACTACTTGCAACGCTCCAACCAAAAAGATGAAGCGGGGCAGCGCATGGTGGCTAACACTGAATCCAACGGACGCTTCCACTCCGATTGGCTCTCCATGATGTACCCGCGCCTCAAACTCGCCCGCAATTTGCTGCGCGACGACGGCGTAATCTTCATCTCCATCGACGACCACGAACGTTCATAACCTCAGCAAACGCCTATGCGACGAAATTTTCGGACGAACAAATTTCATCGCTAACATTGTTCCTGGCATGACTGAAGGTGGTGGCGAGTGATAATAATCTACTTGTTAATGATCACGAATATGTACTTTGTTACGCTAAAAACGTAGAAGACAGTTGATTTTGCGGAAAATCATGAATTCAACTGAACAAATTCAGATATTTATAATAGAAAATAAAGGTTGCGATATAAAAGGCGAGCTTATGAGAAAGAGCGGCTCAATAAAGCCAGTTTAGATTCTAGGCGACCAAATCATACGATATTATATTGAATGTTCAGATCGTGAGGCTGAATACCACCTGCGTTGAAGTGTTTCCTATAAGAAACGGAAGGAGCAGAAGGTTATTAGCAACTTGGGAAAGATAGGCGTCTGGATAGTGATTTATAGCGGAGATGTTGATTATCAGCCGCGAAGATGGAACATATATTGCTTATAAAAAAATCAATACACACAGAATGAAGCAGCGTCAAAAACATCTTACTGGAATATCATGATTATGAAAGTATATGGAGCAAATACGGTGCTGATGGCTTCAATATAGAATTATGAAGACTGACAAATTTGCATGAGCTGAAGAATAGTTCCTTTGATTTTCCAAAGCCGAATCAACCTTTTAGACAAGCTTAATTAATATTAGCGAAGCCGAAGAAGATGAGAGCATTGTGTTGGACTTTTTTTCGGGGAGTGGGACGACGGCTCATGCGGTGATGGCGTTGAATGCGGAAGATGGCGGGCAGCGTAAGTTTATTATGGTGCAATTGCCCGAAGTGACCGACGCAAAAAGTGAGGCATTTAAGGCTGGTTATAAAACGATTGCGGAAATTGGCAAGGAGCGCATTCGGCGTGCGGGTAGCAAGATTAAGGCAGAAAATGCGCTGACTGCGCCGAATCTGGACGTGGGTTTCCGCGTGCTGAAAATCGACAGCTCTAATATGAAGGACGTGTATTACACCCCCGATGCCATCCAACAAATCGACCTGCTGGAGCAAATCAGCAATATCCGCCCCGACCGCACCCCCGAAGATTTGCTGTTCCAAGTCCTCTTGAATTGGGGCGTAGACTTAACCCTACCCATTACCCAAGAAACCATCGCAGGCAAAACCGTGTTTTTCGTCGATGACAACGCCCTAGCCGCCTGCTTCGACACCGGCATTAACGAAGATTTTGTCAAAGCCCTGACCCAACGCCAACCGCTACGGGTCGTGTTCCAAGACGCAGGCTTTGACAGCGACAGCGTAAAAATCAATGTCGGCGAAATCTTCAAACTGCTCTCACCGCATACTGACGTGAAGACGATTTAAGGAGTGTTGATATGCCAGAATTAACCCACTTACGCCTCAATGACGTGCAAGGTGTCGGCACAATAGAACTTAACCTTGAACCTAACCAGCAGGCTTACGTCTTTATCGGCGCAAACGGCGTGGGAAAAACCAAACTCTTGGAAGCTTTGGTGCACTTCAAAGATCAATGGGCATTGCTACAATCGCCACCGCATGAACCCGCCTTCAATGATGATGGCGGCGCAACGTTCTACCCCATTGTGTTCATCGAAACTCGCGACCGTGGGCATTTCATTGACGGTACGGGCAGTAACAGCGGCTTCCTGCGCGACTGGATTTGTTCAAGTGTTAACTTATCAAGCAACTTTCGTAAAAACAAAAAAGCCCACGAACACGACTTAAAAGACTTGCTGACGTGCCTGAATAAAATGGATGCTAGTTATGACGCTGATTTTTTAGAATTGGATGATGAAGATAAAATTTTCTTAAGAGTGAATGGTCAGGAAAAAGAGCTTGCCGAATTGAGTACAGGTTTTGTCTCTGTGATAAAAATCCTTGCACACATCATCTCTGACTATGGGCAATTCAATAGAGACAATAGCAGCACACTAAACCGCACAGGTTTTGTGTTGATTGATGAAATTGAAGGCCACCTGCACCTTGAGTGGCAAGTAAAAATCATCCCAACACTCAAACAATTATTCCCTAACACTAAGTTTTTCATTGCTACCCATTCACCACTGGTATTAAGCCAACTAGAAGATGGCGAAGCCTACGAACTGCGCCGTGATGCCGATGATGTGGTTCGGACGCACAAAATCAATCACCCCAGCAGCACCGCAATGATTGACCTGCTAAAACAAGCTTTCCATATCGACTTAAACCGTTTGGCATTGGAACGCCCCGTGAGTAACGCGCAAAAACAAGCCAAGAAAAAATTGTTAACCTACCTTCGTGAAAGGAAAGTTTCCTGATGCGCAATATTTTACTGGATGCCAACTTACTCATTGGCGTATTCGATACACACGCTCCCCAAGCGGAGACGCTATTTGCCGATTTATTAGAGCAAGATGCCAATTTAGCCATTACACCCTTGATTCGTTACGAAGTGTTATGTGGCATAAAATGGGGCAAGCAAGACGATTACCGCTTTGTGCATGAACAATTAGCCGCACTGGGCTTGTTTCAAATCACCTCGGAAGTAGCTGCGCTGGCTGAAAATCTTTTCCGTTTTTCGCAATATAAAAACATCCAAGTACCCGACAAGAAAAAATATAAATTTGATATTTTTCACTTTGCTGCCGCCAAACATTATGCGTTAGAAATTGAAACCTTTGATGGTGATTTTGACCAATTAGAACGTCTGTACGCGGATTATCAGCAAGCAATGGCAGTGAACAACGATGAAACTTAAATTCAAGCATCAAGCGCACCAAGCCCTTGCAGTGAATGCTGTGGTTGATTGCTTCAAAGGGCAACCGCACGTCAGTGTCGCGTCAAGCCGCTACAAAATCGATTTGGGCAAGCAAGACACCAACACGCAACAAACCATGATGCGCGATGACGGTTTCAAAAACGCCGATATTCAGCCCCATGTAAACCTGTTGCACAATATCCAAGCCGTGCAACGCCGCCAAAACTTACCCCAATCCAGCGCATTGAGCCACGACAAAAAAACCGGATGCGCCATCAATCTCGATATTGAAATGGAAACGGGTACAGGCAAAACCTATTGTTACATCAAGACTTTGTTTGAACTCCACCAGCGCTACGGCTGGAGCAAGTTCATTATCGTTGTGCCGAGCATTGCCATCCGTGAAGGTGTTGCCAAATCGCTTGCGATTACCGCCGCTCACTTTCAGGAAAGCTACCGCAAACAAGCCCGCTTTTTCATCTACAACTCCAAGCAATTGCACCAACTGGAGAACTTTTCATCCGACGCGGGCATTAACGTGATGATTATCAACGTGCAAGCCTTCAACGCCACGGGCAAGGATGCTCGTCGCATTAACGAAGCGATTGACGACTTCCAAAGCCGCCGTCCGATAGATGTGATTGCCGCCAACCGCCCCATCCTGATGTTGGATGAGCCGCAAAAAATGGAAGGCACGAAAACGTTGGAATCCTTCAAAGGTTTCAATCCCTTGATGATCTTGCGCTATTCCGCCACCCACAAAACCGAACACAATAAAATCCACCGCCTTGATGCGTTGGACGCTTACACCCAAAAGCTGGTGAAGAAAATCAGCGTGCGCGGCATTACCCTCAAAGGCATGGGCGGTACGCACCCGTATTTGTATCTGGGCAGCATTGACACCTCCACCAGCAAGCCGCCCGTGGTCAAGGTCGAGTTAGAAATCAAACAAAAATCCGGTATCAAGCGCGTACTACGCACCCTCAACCACGGTGATAATTTGCATGACCTTTCCGACGGTTTAGACCAATACCAAGGGTTTGTGGTAGCCGACATTAACGCCAATACCAATACCTTGAGCTTTACCAACGGTGTGGAGCTGCAAGTGGGCGATGCCACGGGCGATGTCAACGAAATCGCGTTACGTCGTATTCAAATCCGCGAAGCGATTAAAGCGCATTTCGAGAAAGAACAAGCCCTGTTTGCGCAAGGCGTTAAAGTGCTGACGCTGTTTTTTATCGACAGCGTGGGCAAATACCGCAGCTACGACAGCAGCGGGGCGGCAACCGTGGGCGAATACGCGCAATTGTTTGAGGAAGAATACCAGCAACACCTCAACGAAGTGCTGACCGTCTACGACACGCCGTATAACACTTACCTTAAAGGCATTGCCGTCAAGCGTACCCACGAAGGCTACTTTTCCATCGACAAAAAGAGCAAACGCTTGATTGACCCTGAAACGGGTAAGAAATCCACCGAAACCGATGACGCGGATGCCTACGACCTGATTTTGCGCAACAAAGAACGCCTGCTGCAATTTGCCGAACCTGTGCGCTTCATCTTCTCGCATTCGGCGTTGCGCGAAGGCTGGGATAACCCCAACGTGTTCGTGATTTGCACCCTCAAACACAGCGACAATAGCGTTTCCCGCCGCCAAGAAGTCGGGCGCGGAATGCGTTTATGCGTCAACCAACACGGTGAACGCATGGATGATCCTGCCACTGTGCATGACATTAATGTGCTAACAGTTGTCACCAGCGAAAGTTACACCGCGTTTGTCACGGCGTTGCAACGCGACATTAGTGAATCACTGTCTGCCCGTCCGCGCATTGCCGACGAGAAATATTTCACCGGAAAAATACTGAAAACTGCCACAGGTGAGGTGGAAATCACGCCAGCATTCGCCAAACAGCTTTACAAATACTTGCTGAAAAACGACTACACCGACGCGGATGATAAAATCGCCGAGGGTTATCACACCGCCAAGCAAACAGGTACGCTTGCCCCGTTGCCGCCGGAATTAGCCGCTTACACCGAACAAGTTTTCCAACTGATTGATAGTGTGTTTAGTGATGCGCAATTGCCAGCCATTGATAATGGGCGTAACCACAAAACCAACCCGCTCAACGCGAACTTTGATCGTCAGGAATTCCAAGCCTTGTGGGAACGCATTAATCACAAAGCTGCGTATGCCGTTGATTTTAAAACGCCAGAACTGGTAAACAAATGTGTTAAAGCCTTGAACAAAGAGCTGCACGTCACCCCGTTGTTGTACACGGTGGCGACAGGTTCACAAGCCGTCGATGTCACTTACGAACAACTGCAAAGCGGGGACGGCTTTACGCTGGAAAGCACGGCGACGGAAAAGCTGCGCACTTCGGTGTATTCCGCCGTTAAATACGACTTAATGGGCAAACTGGCGGAAGCCACTCAACTGACTCGCAGTACGCTTGCCACTATTCTGCAAGGTATCCGCGCCGATGTGTTTAGCCAATACAAAACCAACCCCGAAGATTTTATTGCCAGTGTCTCACGCCTGATTAACGAGCAAAAAGCCACGGTGATTGTGGAACACCTGACTTACGACACGATTGCTGAAACTCACAGCATCGACATTTTCACCAAAGATAAACGCCAAATCGACATGACCAAAGCGGGTAAAACGCTTAATAAGCACATTTACGATTACGTGTTTACTGATTCTGATACGGAACGCGCCTTTGTGAAGGAATTGGATACTGATCCCGCCGTCGTGGTGTATGCCAAGTTACCCAAAGGCTTTTTCATCCCCACTCCCGTTGGCAATTACAACCCTGACTGGGCAATCGCTTTTCAGGAAGGCGCAGTGAAACACGTTTATTTTGTGGCTGAAACCAAAGGGTCAATGTCATCTATGCAATTACGCGAGATAGAAAAGGCGCGTATTGACTGCGCCCGCAAGTTTTTTGCCAAACTCAACCAAGATCTGCCGCTGCCGCCGGTTAGGTATGAAGTGGTAGATAGCTACGCAACGCTGCTGACGTGGGTGAAGTAATCCGCATCCCCATCGGCAAAATACCGAAACGGATTGGTGACACGAATGCCATCCTTGTCATACGGCTTATCCAACGTGGCGACAATTTGCGTCGCCCGCTTGGGCTTCAAGCGTTCGTTGAAATAACGCAGCGAGGGCGAAATGCTATCATCGCTATACTTTACTTCAATCAACTCTTCCAACACCCCATCCTGCAAAATGGCAAAGTCCACCTCATGCCCCTCTTTATCGCGTATGTAGCGGAGTTCGCAGCGATAACCTTCATAATCTTCCCGATAATGCAGCCGCTTGAGCAGGGTAGTCGCGATTAGGTTTTCAAAACGTGCCCCTTGCTCATCCACCACATCCGCATTGTCGAAGAAATACACTTTTGGTGGCTTCAAAATGGCACGCGCCACATCACGGGCATAAGGCATCACCCGAAAAACGACATACATGCGTTCCAGCGCTTCCAGCCATGATTGGGCGGTTTGTGGGGCAACCTGAATGTCTTGCGCTAAATTCGAGATCACCACCATACCGCCGACCCGTGTGCGTAACAAATCCAGCAGCAGACGTAATGCCTGAATATTGCGGATACTTTCAAGGTCGCGGATGTCTTCCTGCAATACTTTGTCGAAACGCTCTTTACGCCACCGCCGACTTTCACGCAAATCATTGGCAAGAAACGGTTCGGGGAAACCACCCAGTGTCATCAAGCGTTGAAACGCATCCTGTGGTGTCACCCCAGCGGGAATTTCATCCAAGGTAAACGGGTGCAAACGCCAGTAATGGTAACGCCCTAACAGGGAGTCACCACCCTGCCGATACACATCCAATCGCGCCGAACCCGTGACCAGAATGTGATGCCGTTGACCTGCCACGTCATACAAGCCTTTGACCCAGCTTTTCCATTGCGGGTATTTATGCAATTCGTCGAAAATAAGCAGATGGTCATCATGGCTCCATTTTTTTTGTAAGATGGCTTGCCGATCATCGTCATAATCCCAGTTTAAATAACGCCCTGAATCACTGTCAGCGAGTATTTCACGCGCCAAAGTGGTTTTACCCACTTGCCGAGGGCCACCGATGAAGACCATCTTCTTTTGCAGGTCTTGTTGTATGGGAAGTTTGATGTAACGCATTTGACTATAGTAGAGCCTACTTTAAAATGGTCAAGTCTATTTTTAAGTACGCTCTAAAATAGTCAGGTTATGCTTAATCCCGCCGCAACGCTTTCGGCAACACAAACGACACGTTTTCAGTGATGCCCGAATCCTGCACGCGCACCTTCGCCCCATGCGCTTGCAGGTGGGCAATCACGCCTTCCACCAACACTTCGGGGGCAGATGCGCCAGCGGTTACGCCGACGTTGTGCTTGCCTTCCAACCATTCGGCACGAATATCTTCCGCGCCATCAATCAAGTAAGCCGGTGTGCCGCGCTTTTCGGCAATTTCGCGCAAGCGGTTGGAGTTAGAACTGTTGGGCGAGCCGACCACCAGAATCATATCGCTTTCATCCGCAAGCTTTTTCAGCGCATCCTGCCGGTTTTGGGTGGCGTAGCAAATGTCGTCTTTTTTCGGGCCAATTATCGCCGGAAACTTGCTGCGTAAGGCATCAATCACGATGGAGGCATCGTCCACGGATAGCGTGGTTTGGGTGACGAATGCCAGCTTTTCGGGGTTATTCACCACCAGTTCCGCCACTTCTTGCGGGGAATCGACGCGGTAAACTGCGCCACCGAATGCGGTGTCGTATTGCCCCATTGTGCCTTCGACTTCGGGGTGATTTTTGTGACCGATGAGGATGGTTTCGCGTCCTTCGCGGCTGTAACGCATGACTTCGATATGCACTTTCGTGACCAACGGGCAGGTGGCATCGAACACTTTCAAACCACGGCGTTTGGCTTCTTGCTGTACCGCGAGGGAAACCCCGTGGGCGCTGAAAATGACGGTGGCATCGTCCGGCACTTCGTCGAGTTCTTGCACGAAAATCGCGCCTTTATCGCGCAAATTATTCACCACGAAGCGGTTATGCACGACTTCGTGACGCACGTAGATGGGTGCGCCGAGGATTTCCAAGGCACGGTCAACGATTTCGATAGCGCGGTCAACACCGGCACAAAAGCCGCGTGGGTTGGCGAGAATGGCTTGCATGAGCGTTCCGTCTGTCAGTGATGGTTGAATGGAGAATACTGTAACGAAATGCGGGTTGCAGTGCTATTTTCTCTCATCAATTAAAAACATTATTGTGCTATCATTTGTTAGCACAACTTCAGAAGGACAATACCATGCAAACCTTCACCATCCGTGATTTACGCGAACACACCGGCGAACTCAGCCGTAGTGCCGAACAAGGGCAATTGGCGTTAGTGACGCGTCACGGGCAACCATTATTTGTCAGCGTTCCCTTTAGCGACACCCTGTTAGCGTTTGGCGTACACGTCGCGCTTGCTACCCACCTGTTCCAATCCAACAGCATGAGCTTGGGTAAATCAGCCAAATTGGCGCGGATGTCCATCGCAGAATTTACGGAACACGTCAGCCGCTTGGGAATACCCGTGGTTAATTACGATCCGGCGGAATTGGATCAAGAACTCACCTACTTGAACGCATGAAACGTATTATCGTCGCCGATACCAGCCCGTTGATTGCGCTGGCAAAACTGCAACAACTCACGTTGTTGGGCAGCGCATTTGCCAGTGTGCATATCCCGCTTACCGTATTAAGTGAAGCCACCCGTGACCTGCAACGCCCTGATGCCCGCCTGATTCGGGACTTTGCGACCGAACATTTGATTGTGCATGACGATGCCGACAATGATTTTTGCGCCCAATTGCGCCAAACATTGGATGAAGGCGAAGTGCAAGCCCTGTATCTAGCGCGTCAACTGCATTGCGGTGTCCTCATGGATGAACAGATGGGGCGGCATGTCGCCCAAAGCTACCAAATCCCCGTGGTAGGCGTGCTGGGCGTGTTACTCAACGCCAAACAATCGGGTGCAATTCCCGTACTTGCCCCCCTCATCCGTGCCTTGCAAGCACACGAATACCGTTTATCAAATGTCTTGGTACAAAAAGTGTTGCTCGCAGCAGGTGAAGGTTGAGCCGTTCATGACCATCGCATGAAAAATTATCGAGAGTGACGGTTCGCTTTACCATCGCAACCTTGTAAGATACCCGCACCTTTAGTGTTCAAAATAAAAGCGAGTGCATCCATGCTCCACGCTCACCTTTCCCCAGGGCCGCTACCGTCACGTATGCAATTGACCAAAGACGGCAAGCTGAAACACTTTCTGACTATCGAAGGTTTGCCGCCGCTATTGTTGGAAGAGATCCTTGATCGCGCCGAACAATTCGTCACCTTGCCGAATAAACAGCAGAAAAAAGCCCCCCTGCTGCGCGGCAAAACGGTCATGAACCTGTTTTTCGAGAACTCCACCCGTACCCGCGTCACGTTTGAAATCGCCGCGCAACGCCTCGGCGCGGATGTCACCAACCTCGATATTCGTACCTCGTCGGCATCCAAAGGTGAAACCTTGTTGGATACGGTGCGCAATCTGGAAGCAATGAACGCCGATATGTTTGTGGTGCGCCATGAGCACGCGGGGGCGGCGCATTTCATTGCCCGCTATTGTGCCCCGCACATCAGTGTACTGAACGCGGGCGATGGGCGGCATTCGCACCCCACCCAAGCGATGTTGGATATGTTCACGATTCGCCAAAAGAAGGGCAGTTTCCAGCCTTTGAAAGTGGTGATTGTCGGGGACGTGTTGCATTCGCGGGTAGCACGTTCGCAAATCCACGCGCTGACCACGCTGGCAACCGGCGAAGTGCGCGTGGTTGCCCCCAAAACCCTCGTACCTGCGGGCATTGAGCGCATGGGTGTGAACGTGTTTCACCACATGGAAGAGGGCATTGAGGATGCGGATGTGGTGATTATGCTGCGTCTGCAACGCGAACGGATGCAGACCGCGTTGCTGCCATCCGAACGCGAATTCTTCAAACTCTACGGGCTGACCGAAGAACGCCTGCAACTCGCCAAACCCGACGCGATTGTGATGCACCCCGGCCCGATTAATCGCGGCGTGGAAATTGATTCGCGGGTGGCGGATGGCTTGCAATCGGTCATTTTGGAGCAAGTCACCAACGGCATTGCGGTGCGCATGGCGGTAATGTCGATGATCATGGGGCCACAAGGAGGCGCGGCATGAGCTTATTGATACGCAATGCACGGGTGATCGATCCTGCCAGTGGGCTGGATGGGCTGCGCACGCTGTTGATTGACGGCGAAAGGATTGCGGCGATTGCCGAAACGTCCGCCGCGTTTGTTGCGGATGAGGAAATCAATGCCAAAGGGCTGTGGGTCTTTCCCGGTGCGATTGATTTGTCGGCGTGGCTACGTGAGCCGGGTTTGGATCAGAAAGCGACTCTGGCAAGCGAAACTTACGCCGCCGCCACCAGTGGCATTACCACCCTGTGTTACCAGCCGGAACCGCGTGCCAGCTTTGACAATGCCGCGCAGGTGAAGCTGATTTATGATTTGAATCAGCGTTCGCAATACGCCAATGTCGAAGTGCTGGGCAATTTAACCCAAGGGTTGCGCGGCGAACAACTGAGCAATATGGCGAGCCTGAAACGCGCCGGTTGCGTGGGGGTAAGCAATGGTCTGCAACCCTTCCATAGCTTGCAAACCTTGCGCCGGGCAATGGAGTATGCCGCCACCCACGACCTTACGGTGTTCATCTACCCCTTGGAACACGCGCTGGCGGCAGGTGGTTATATGCACGAAGGTGAGGTGTCGGCACGCTTAGGGTTGCCCGCGATTCCTTCGGCAGCGGAAACCGTGGCGGTGGCGCAAACCTTAGCGTTCGCCAGCCATACCGGGGCGAAGGTGCATTTTTGCCGCTTATCGGCGCGTTTGAGCGTGCGCTTGATTCGCCAAGCCAAGGCAAGCGACCTTGATATTACCGCCGATGTCGCCGCGCATCAGTTGTTCTTGACCGATCGCGATGTCAGCGATTTTAACCCGCTCTGCCATGTGATGCCGCCGTTGCGCTCTACCCGCGATTTGGATGCGTTGCGCGAAGGGCTGGCGGATGGCACGATTGATGCGATTTGTTCTGACCATCAGCCGCACGAAGTCGATGCCAAACTTGCGCCGTTCCAGCAAACCGAACCGGGGATTTCCGCGTTGGAAACCTTATTACCATTAACCTTGCGACTGGTGGAGGATGGCGTATTGAGCCTATCAGAAGCCTTGCGCAAAGTGACGATTGCGCCCGCCAGCATTATTGGTAGCGAAGCGGGGGAAATCAGCGTGGGCGCTCCGGCGGATTTGGTGCTGTTTGACCCGGCAGCATTGTGGGAGTTGGATTTGAACCACATGCATAGCAGCGGGCAGAATTCGCCGTTTGGGGGCTGGAATTTTAACGGTGCGGTAAAACGTACTTTATTGGCAGGGAAGACGGTGTTTAGTGCTTAATTCTCGTTGCCATTAACTACCCCACAAACTCGACAACGGCACTGCCATGAGCTTTTCGCCTAATGGCAGTGCTTCCGTCCCATCGTACAGAATCACACCTAACTTCATGGCATCGCCTGCCAAACCCGCCAGCCGTTTCAGCCCGCGCAGGTCTTTTTCGGTGAGCGTGGCGGAGGCTTTAACTTCCACGCCGATCAGTTCGCCCGCTCTGTTTTTCACCACAAAATCGACCTCATACTGATCAGTATCGCGGTAATAGAGTATTTGGTAATCCGCTTGCGCCCAGGTACTGTGCTTGAGCAATTCGGCATACACAAAAGTTTCCAGCAATGCCCCGAACAAAGTACGATCACGTTTGAGGGTGTCCACCGTCAAACCCCGCACGGAAGCCAGCAAACCGGAATCTATAAATTGCAGTTTGGGGGATTTGAGGACGCGCTTGAGACGGTTATTCGCCCACACCGGAATACGTTTCAGCACATACATCTGCTCGAAAATGCCCATGTATTTGTTGGCTGTTTTGGCATCCATCCCCGTTTGCGCCCCTAACTGGCTGTAGTTGCAGAGTTGCCCTGCCATTTCTGCCAATGCGTTTAGGAAAAGGGGGAGTTGCCCCAATTTGTCGATGGTGGCAATGTCCTGCACGTCGCGTTGGATGAGTGCATCAAGATACTGGCGATGCCATGTCTGACGGCGACGTGGATTCGGGCGGGTTAAGGCTTCAGGGTAGCCACCGCGCAAAACGGCTTCTATCAGGTCATCACCCAGCAGGGGTTGAGTGGTCACTGGGATGTTTCCCGCAAAGATGGCATCTAGCCAACAGCTTGTTTGGTAATGGGTTTCTACCTGAGCAAACGGGTACAAGGGAAGGGTTTCCATGCGTCCTGCCAATGAATCCGCCACCAGGGGTAACGTCATTAAATTGGCAGAACCCGTTAGCAGGAAACGCCCCGGTCGGCGGTCTTCATCCACGGTCTTTTTGATCGCCAGCAACAGTTGCGGCGCACGCTGGATTTCGTCAATCACTGCCCGATCAAGAGTACGGATGAAACCGACCGGATCTTGTTGCGCCGCCAACAGGGTAAGGTTATCGTCCAGTGTCAGGTAGCGCATTCCAGTGCCTGCTAATTGGCGTACCAGCGTGGTTTTACCCGCCTGCCGTGGGCCAGTAATCAATACCACTGGAGTATCAGCGAGTGCTTCTTGTAGGTGCGTTAGGAGTAGTCTGGGGTATAATGAGGCGTTGTTCATGCGATACCTACGTCGTAAGATTGGGATTAGTATAGCGTGAAATCAGGATTATGTTATCCTAAGATCAGGAATGAAATGGATGTTGTTTGATGTTTGATATTGCGCTTTACCAACCCGAAATTCCGCCGAATACCGGCAATATCATGCGCTTGTGTGCTAACACTGGCTGCCGGTTGCACCTGATCCACCCCCTAGGTTTTTCGCTGGATGAGAAGCAAGTTAAGCGAGCAGGCATGGATTATCGTGATTTGGCGGTGGTGCAGGAACACGACAATTTTGCCGCGTTCAACTTAGCAATGCAGGGCAAGCGCGTGTTTGCGCTGAGTACCAAGGTGAGTACGCGCTACAGTGATGCCGATTTTCAGCCGGGGGATGTATTGCTGTTTGGCCCGGAAACACGCGGTTTGCCAGAAGCCTTGCTATTGAGCTTGCCGGATGAGCTGAAATTGCGCGTGCCGATGTTGGCGGATAGCCGCAGCATGAATCTGTCGAATACCGTCGCGGTGGTGGTGTATGAGGCATTGCGCCAACAACAATTCGTCGGTTTAGGCTAAACTCAACGCATGAAACTAATCCGCCGCATCCTCCCCGCTCCCGCCCATGACCCCGGTTGTGTTGCCACCATCGGCAATTTCGATGGCTTGCACCTAGGGCATCAGGCCGTGATCCAGCATGTCGAATGGAAAGCGCAAGCGTTGGGTTTACCCGCCACCGTGATCAGCTTTGAGCCACTGCCGATTGAGTTTTTCCGCAGCCCGCCGCCGCCGCGCATTTACGCGTTGCGTGACAAATTGCGCCTGTTGGCGGCGATGAACGTGGAGCGCTTTGCGTGCCTGCGTTTTAATCGCCAGCTTGCCACCATGGAAGCGGAAGCTTTCGTGCAAGACATTTTGCTGGATGGGTTGAAGGTGCGCTATCTGGTGGTTGGCGATGATTTTCGCTTCGGCAAAGGGCGTAAAGGTGATTATCACTTGTTGCAAGCGATGGGGGAGGCAGCAGGGATGCAGGTGGTGGATACGCCCACTTTTTTGCATGACGGGCAGCGCGTCAGCAGCACCCGCATTCGACTGGCACTGAGCACCGCAGAATTGGCACAAGCCGCAGAATTGCTGGGCAAACCGTACCGCATTTCGGGGCGCGTCCGCCACGGCGACAAACGTGGGCGTACCATCGGCTTTCCCACCCTGAACATGCGCGTGCCGCAACACATCGCCTTACGCCGTGGCGTGTACGCAGTCAAAGTATACGGATTGGGCGAGGAATCCATCAACGGCGTGGCAAATCTAGGCACTCGTCCGTCGGTACATGGCGTGGAAAATCGGCTGGAAGTTCACCTGTTCGACTTTGCGCAACAGGTGTACGGCAAACATATTTGCGTCGAACCCTTGGCATTCATCCGTGACGAAATCAAATTTGCGTCACTGGATGAACTCAAAGCTCAGATTGCGCGGGATGCGGCACAAGCCAGAGCAATTGTTTAGACCGCTGCTAACACGGCCGCGTGCGCATCCTTATCCAAGCGTGCGCCGAACACCGTCACCACCCGTGCTGCGGCCATGCTTGCGAGCTTGCCCGCTTGCGCATTATCCATGCCTTGCGTAATCCCGTACAAGAACGCGCCCGCAAACATATCGCCCGCGCCATTGGTATCCACCGCTTTGACCGGATGCGCGGCAATTTCAGTACGCCCGTCATCATCCACCACCAGCGCACCCTTGCTGCCCAGCGTGATCACCAGCTTGCCCGCATACGGTTTGATCGCCGCAATCGCTTCTTCCAAATCGTCTTTGCCGGTAAACACGCTAACTTCCTCGTGGTTACAGAACAAAATATCCGCGCCATCGCCCAGCATTTCATCCACACCGCTGCGGAAAAAACGCACCATCGCCGGGTCAGAGAATGTCATTGCGGTTTTCACGCCGTGCTCTTTCGCCACTTGTCGCGCTTTCAAAGCGGCTGCCCGCGAAACATCCGACGTGACCAAATAACCTTCGATGTACAAGTATTGCGCTTGCTTCAACTCGTCCAAATGCAATTCGGCTTCGGAAAAGTCAGCAGTAATCCCTAAAAACGTGTTCATGGTGCGCTCTGCATCCGGCGTGACCATCACCATGCACTTGCCAGTGACACCCTCTGAGCTGCAACGCACCTGATCCAGCTTGGTGTTGACCCCCGCTGCGTGCAAATCGTGCATGTAAAATTCGCCGGTTTCGTCGTTAGCGACTTTGCAAGCGTAGAACGTTTTGCCACCAAACTGACTGACCGCCACGATGCTGTTCGCGGCTGAACCGCCGCTGGCACGCTTTTTCAAACCAAACGTTGCGCTTAAACCTGCCAGCAATTGTTGCTGTTTTTCCGCATCGATCAGCGTCATCATGCCTTTTTGAATGCCGTGCGCCGCTAAAAAGTCGTCTGTGACCTCAAATTCTTTGTCTACCAGCGCATTGCCGATACCGAATACGTCGTATTTCATCGTGTCCCTGTCATACTGTTTGCCTGAAAACGCCTTGTACCCTATCCCGTGTTTCTTTTCCAGCATTTAGCACGCAATCTGCTACACTGCGAGGCCATGAACCAGTCGCACCCTGTCCACTTATCCACGAAGTTATCCACAGAAAGGCCGTTTATCAACAGCTTGCATTTGGTCATCAATCCACTGCTGGGTGCTGCTGCTAAAAACGACAAGTGGATAGACGGCGTAGTCATTAGTCGATTAAATCAAACCTTTTGTCGGTCAAAACTGTTTTTTAATCTCCGGTTCAGGAGCCAAGTGGAAAAAGCACATCAAGAAGTGATCGGCACAGCGTAGCGACTTCTTGTTGAGTCAACAGACTTATCCACACGCCTTGTCAACAGTTTACTAACCAATACGCGATGTTTCACGTGGAGCCTGCGCAATGACAGCACGCAATATTCTGATTATTAAAACCTCATCTCTAGGCGATATAGTGCACATGTTGCCCGCGCTGACCGACGCCAGCCACCAGTATCCGGGAATAAACATTGACTGGGTTGTGGAAGAAAATTTCGCCGAAGTACCGGCTTGGCACCCGTCTGTCGGGAATATTATACCTATCGCCATCCGTCGCTGGCGCAAACACCTTTTCCAACGCACGACTTGGCAGGAAATGCAGGCATTTCGGCGGCGTCTCCAGCAAGTGCAATACGATGCGGTTATTGATGCTCAGGGTTTGTTAAAAAGTGCGCTATTGACGGTATTTGCTCGCGGCGAATGTTACGGCTATGACCGTCGCAGTATTCGCGAACCGTTGGCGAGTTTGGCGTATCAGCACCTATTTAGTGTCGAGCGGCAACGCCATGCAATTACACGCAATCGGCTGCTAGTAGCGCATACCTTGGGGTATAGCATTGAAACCTTGCCGTTGGATCATGGCATTGCGCAGAGCACTTACCCGCTGCCGAACGTATCACTGCCCGCACGTTACGTGGTGGCGCTGCACGGCACCAGTCGAGTGGACAAAGAATGGCCTGAAACGCATTGGCAAACCTTGATTAGTGCTTTGGCAGTGGAAGGTATCAGTACCTTGTTACCGTGGGGTAACGCCCGTGAACAAGCCCGTGCGCATCGCCTTGCGGCTGCTTGCTCGCATGTACAGGTACTGCCGCGCAGCCGTTTGGGTGAACTTGCCGCGATTATGCAGCAAGCGCAAGGGGTCATTGGCATGGATACGGGGCTGATGCACCTTGCGGCGGCGTTGGATAAACCCGGTTTGGCGCTGTATCCGGTCACGCAGCCTGCACTGACGGGGGTGCAAGGCAACAGTGACAGCGTTAATACCGTGGAAAACCTCAGCGGTAGCGATACGCAGGATGCACCCGCAGTTACCCAGCGTTTGCTGGCATTGCTGGGTTAATGGGCTACGCGTTTACGCTTCCAGCTCGGCGCGTAAGCGGGCTTCTTCGCGGTTGAGGGCGCGGCGTTGCGAAATAGAACGCCACAGCAGTGCTAAAATGAACATTAAGGAAATCAGCGCGACCACTAGCGATACCCGCGTCGGCGTTGGGAATCCGTCGCTTTCAGTGCCAGTGCCAGTGCCTTGCTGCGCTAAAATGCTTTGCAAGGGTATCGCAGCGTTACTGCCTTTATCGGGCGCGGGTGTAGTCGGTGGCGTCAGTTGGTCGGTGAATACGGGTACAATAGGTGCGGTTGCTGGCTCAGTAGCCAGCGTCAAGCTGGGCGGTGCAGTGCTACCCGGTTCGGTCGGTGGCGGCGGTGCAGCACTGGCATTGCCGGGTTCCAATTCCTTGAGACGCGCGTGTAGCGCTTGGCTTTCGGCGTATTGACGTTTGATGGAAATGCTGGCTTCCCGCAATGAGGCTTGTAAATTCTGAATGTGTGTGTCGCGTTGCGCTAACAGTTGTTTGAGATCGGTCAATTCGGCTTGTAAGGCGGCATCGGCTTGTTGGTTTTGTTCTGGTGTGGTGTTGGTGGTAGGCAGGGCGGCGACTTGTTTTGAGGCCGTTTCTAATTCCGCAATCCGGGCATCTTTGGCCTGCAACTGTTGCTTCAGCGTCGCCAACTCTGTCTGTAATTTAATCATTAGGTCGTTTTGTAGGGGCGTGGCTTGGCTGGCTTTCAGGTCGGTTAATTGCTTGTTTACGTCAGCACTGCGTTGCTGTTCGGCATTAAGTTGCTCCCGCAGGCGCGTCATTTCAGCGTGTAAGCTGGCTTGGGAATCTTGTTTGTTAGCGTTTTCTTGTACCTCAGGAATCAGGGGTATCTTGAGATAAACGCCTTTTTTAAGCTTGTTAATGTCGCCACTCAGAAAAGCATCGGGATTTTGTGCGCGGATAGCAGCCATCATCTGCGGTACGCTAATGCCGTAAGACGGGCGCCGCCGACTGGCAATGTCCCACAAAGTATCATTGTTTTTGACCGGCCCGTAGTTAGTGGTGGCGAAAGCGGGTGGCAAGCTGAGTAATGATGTTGCCAGCAACAGCCCGGTGACAACAGCAAGTATTTTATATTTCATGGCAATTCCGCAGAGACAATCTAAGTTAATCTTTTATATAGACGATCCGCACCCGAAATGCAGCCGGATCGTCTTAGCCCATACAATCATAACCCGATGTTAGCCGCTCTGCACGGTTTACTGGATGGCCTGTCCTGCCATCGGGATTTCCGGTGCAGGTCGGTTAGCCCAGCGGCTTGCCAACAGGTACTTGGGTTTTCCGACACCTTGTTGCGGGTTGAGTTCCAGCACCGTTTCACCTTCCAGTTTTTCGAGGATTTTTTCCGCGATTTTCTGACGTTCGGGCTTGCCAATCAGAGACGGCTGCAAGCCCAGTTCTTTGGTGTGCTGACGAATCACGTCAGTGACAGCCTCGGTGACAGGGCGTACCGTGGGCTTAATGTCACCGTTGAGAATGCGCGAGCGCACTTCCATGTAAATCAGCTTGAAAAAACGCTCACGGGTCAGGTCGCGCACCTTGGCTTCCGGCGGCTCAGGGCGTGGTGTTTCTGTTGATGCACTTGTGTTGTCCACGGGCGATTCTGGTATCCCTTCAGCACGGATGCGTACATTGCCCACGTCAATCAAATCGGTGCGTTCCGGGGTGATTTGGTTTAAGTATTGATCGCGTTCAGCATTGCCGAAATCCCTGGGAATACCGTTGAGGCTGGCACTGCTTGCCGTGGTTAAACCGTTGGCGTCTGCGTGGATTAACTCACCGCGCGTATCGCGTCCCAGCAATAACAAAGCACGTTTGTGGTCTGCCACGTAACCGCCCACAAAGTGAAACGCGTATTCAAAGGTACCGATAATAATTATTGAAAACATAAACGACGCCCAAATGCCGCCAACATTAAACAGGTCTTTGAGTAGGCGAATCATTGCGTAGTGTTTATCTTCATCGTATTCCAGCGTTTTGGCTTGGGTAATCGCCGCACTCAAGGCGGAGCCGACTACCGTGGCGGAACTGTTGGCAGTGGCTTCCGCCGCCGCTAACTCACCACGCGCAGCGGCAATTTGATCGTGTTCGTAGCGTTGACACTGCTGGATGCGTGTATCGGTACGGTATTTGGCACGGCACGCGCCTAATTCTGCCTCATGCTTCGCCAATTTGCCGCGTGCGGCTGCCAATTGTGCGGTAGCGCTCGACGGCGCAGCAGCTTGCGCACTCAAGTTCTGAATGCTGCCGAGCGCGGCTTGGAACACTGGCGAGCCTTCGGAGCGTTGGCGCACGGTGGCATCTTCACGTTCCATCGACTGCGATACTTCCGAGAATAAGCCGAAAAACACCACGATCACCGTGGCAACAATCGCCGCAGGGCCTTTGTAGCCACTGGCATACAAAAAAGCTTGGGCGGCGGTGATCACGGCGGTAATGACTAAACCTAAAATGGCATTAGCCCACTGCTCACCATTCCAATTGGGCGGATCCATCTCCCCGCCCACGAAATATTTCACCACGAAAAACGCGGAGGCGAGGAATGCCGCAAACGCTGCCATTAATAGCCAAGCCTCGGCTTTGCGCAAATCACCCAAGATGTCGCGCAGTGATTTGGTAGCGACCAAGTGCGCTGGTCGATCCAAGTTGGTATTTGTGTCGGAATCCGTCATAATTAAATCTTCCTGTCTTAAACGTAACGTAGTGATAGCGGGAATCTCCGGCGTGTTGGAAGCGGCAACTTTCATCACGCCATTTTTATGCTGCACCGTTAGCACGCATGGTTCACATCCAGCCTGCTAACATCAGTAGCACGCCCAAAAACCACAATAAATGCCGATCAGCCCGCAGGCTATGCGCGGCGACGACTGCCCCTACCAAGGTCAAGCCAATCAGCATGTAGGGCAAGTGCAACATCGCCGTTTCCACATTGATGATTTGTTCCAGCCCCGGCAACAGAATGAGCAATGCCCAGACAGCCAATGCCCACACCACCAATAAAGCACGGGTGACTTGCCAGACTTGCCCCCATTCCGGTCTGCTTGGCTGAGCCGGGTTTAATACGTGTGTTTGCATTTCGATATTCATAAGGTTACTCCTTGATTATTGGATTAATAGCTGCGGAACAAACCGACCATTTTGCCCTGTACCTGTACACTGTCAGCGGGGTAAATCATCGGTTGCATTTGACTGTTTTCTGGGCGCAATTCGATACGTCCGTCGGGTAGGCGATACAGGCGTTTGAGGGTGACTTCTTCACGTTCGACCAAGGCGACCACAATGTCGCTATCGCGGGCGTTGTCTTGTTGCTGGATAACGACGAAATCACCGTCCATAATGCCGATGTCGATCATCGACTCGCCTCGGACTTCGAGCACATAGCGCCCATTGCCGCCGAACAAGTCGCTGGGGTTGATTTCATCTTTGCCTGCAATCGCTTCAATCGGTTTACCCGCAGCGATGCGCCCGGCAAGAGGCAAGCCAAGGCTGAGTGGCATTTGCGGGTGACGTGCCACGGTGGTTTCTGGCAGCCGATAGGCGCGTTTACCTGCGGTGGCGTGCAAGCGGCCTTCCCGGATCAGGGCTTGCACGTGCTGGTGAACGGTGCTGCGGGTGGAGATTCCACCGGCCTGCGCAATTTCATCCAGTGTCGGCGTGTAGCCATTGCGAGCGTACAGGGACTGGATAATGTCCCAAATTTGTTGTTGACGGCGTGTCAGCATAGCGCGGTTCCTTCTAAGCAAAACGAACAAAACACGAACCAAATATACGGTGTAGTGCTGGTCGAAGCCAATCAAAAATACTTGCTATAAATTCGCTTTTTGTTCGGTTTTACCGATCAGCGGTAGAATTGACTTGAAGAAAACGCGCTTACTTAAGACTTTAGCAGAGCCCCAAAGTGGGTTTGCTCAGCGAACTGATTGATTTTACGGAATTGTCCCGGTGTCATGCCGCTAATTTCACGGAACGCTGCGGTGAATTGGCTCTCCGATACAAAACCGACGCTTAACCCCACGGCTTGCAAACTGGCATCGGGTTCTTCCAACAGCCGGTCTTCTGCCGCTTCCACCCGGAATTCGCAGACATAACGCGAGAAACTTTTGCCAAGACGGGTTTGGAGCAATTCTGCCACTTGTGGGGTAGAAAGCCCCAACCGTTCTGCCAAGGTGTTGAGAGCCAAGTCGGGGTGCCGAAACAGCTCTTCCTCCTGCATTAGACCTTCGACTTCCGCCAACATGAGCTCGCAATCCACGTGTGCTAATGTCGATACGCGGTGGGTTTCATTGGCCACTTCCGCCAATTCAGCGGTTAAGCGCGGCGCAATGCTGAGAGCGGCTTGGATTAACCACAGCACCAGCCCAATGGCACTGGCGTGCACCGTAAAAAAAATGTTTTCTGGCAGCAACGTGGCACCTATGCCCAATGGCAACAGGAGCAGGGTGAGTGTAAACGCTGCGCCCAAAACAACCGTTACCGGCTGAAAGCGGCTGCGTTGTTGGCTCAGCGTCGCGTACACCCGATTGGCTAACCACACGCAATAGCCCGCTCCCAGTGCAAAAGCCAAGCTGATGGCGAGTGCGAAAGGTAAAAACGGGGCGACCAAAATCGGCAGCAAGTGCAACAAATCACGCGGCAGCTTTTCATCGCCGGTCTGCAACAATGGTTTACTGAACAAGTAAAAAGTTGGGGCAACAGTAAACAGCAATACTTGGTAGTAAGGGCTGTGAATAGTGTCAGTGCCGGTTTGCAGCCAAGTGAAGTAAGCCAGTTGCAAACCCAACAGCGCGATGAGCACGATAATGCCCATTGCTTGTGCAGTAGCTTGACCTCGGTAATGTTCGCGGCGGAAATGTGTTAGCGCAAGCAACGGGATGCTGAACACAGAAAAGCCGATGAGCAGGGTGCTGAGTGTTTGCATGGCTTAGCGCTTGTCATCAGGGCGGCAGGCAGCATTGGCGCGGATCAAGGCATCGACTTGCGCTTTAGTGAGCTTGCCGGTGGAATTCATGGCCGCTTTAGCCACTTCCTGAATGTTTTGGGTTTCAGCTTCTTTAACGGGTGCGGTCTCGGCGCAACCTGCCATTAAGCTGACCATAAACAATATGCACGCGGCTGCTGTGACTGACAATGATGTACGCATGGTAAAAGGCCCTCAATGAGAATATGCCACTTAGATAGCACATTCTTATCTTCAGTAAACATAGAAATTACCGATAGGGAGGTTTATTGCTGATAAGTGGTTATGCCACCAAGCCGTTGTTCAGAAAATTTTTCAAAGCACCTGCGGCATGGATTAAGTCCGTATCGGTACTGGATTTAGGGGGGTTATCCACAGGCTGTTCACAGTTTTTAAACAAGATGTTGTGCTTGACCACGTGGTAAAACACATCCTATAGTGTTTCTTGCAAAAGAATCCACTTTTTTGTGGGAACCAATAATTTTGAGGAATAACCATGCCAGCCGCCAGCGCCCAAGACTTTCAGCCCGTTACGCCCGTTTCCATGACACTGCCGGTGTCCAATGCCCATTCATTTGCCAGCAAAGTGATTCGCCGCAACGGTCAAGTGACGGATTTTGACGGCAGCAAAATTCAGGTGGCGATGACCAAGGCTTTTTTAGACGTGGAAGGCAGCAATGCAGCAGGGTCGGCACGTATTCACGACACGGTACGCAAATTGACCGCGCAAGTTGTCGATGCTTTGCAGCGCCGCACACCTGAAGCTGGCATGGTGCATATCGAAGACATTCAGGATCAAGTGGAGCTGGCGTTAATGCGGGCAGGTGAACACAAAGTGGCGCGTAGTTACGTGCTGTACCGTGCCGAACGCGCGCGATTGCGTGCTGAAAAAGAGTCGAAAACCAATAAGAAAGGCAAAAAAGTTGACAGCATTATTCACGTCAAAGCCGCATCCGGCGAGCTGAAGCCGTTGGATGAAGAGCGTTTGCGCAAGATTATCGCGGAAGCCGTCGACGGTTTGGAAGGGGTCAGTGCCGAACAGGTGATGACGGCCACCATGCGCAATTTGTACGATGGCATTTCCGAAAAAGAAGTTGCCACCGCGTTGATCATCAGCACCCGCGTGATGATTGACCGCGAACCGAACTATTCGCAAGCGGCGGCACGAATGCTGATGGACAGCTTGCGCCGCGAAGCCTTGAGTTTCATCGAAGGTCAGCACACTGAAGCCACGCAGCAGGAAATGACCACGCTGTACCCTGAAGTGTTGAAAAAAACTATTCGGGTCGGGGTGACTGTTGAGCGCTTGGCGGATGATTTGGGGCGTTATGATCTGGCGAAATTGGGCGCGGCGCTTAAGCCGGAGCGTGATTTGCAGTTCACTTACCTCGGTTTGCAAACGCTGTATGACCGCTATTTCCTGCATCACGACGGGGTACGTTTTGAGTTGCCGCAGGTATTTTTCATGCGCGTGGCAATGGGCTTGGCGATTAACGAAGTCGAGCGCGAAGACCGCGCGATTGAGTTTTATAACCTGCTGTCCAGCTTTGATTTCATGAGCAGTACGCCGACATTGTTTAATTCTGGGACATTGCGTCCGCAGTTGTCGTCTTGCTACCTGACTACCGTGCCCGACCATTTGGAAGGGATTTACGACGCGATTAAAGACAATGCTTTGCTGTCGAAATACGCGGGCGGTTTGGGTAATGACTGGTCACGGGTGCGCGGCATGGGGGCGCATATCAAAGGCACGAATGGCAAATCGCAAGGGGTTGTGCCGTTTTTGAAGGTGGCGAATGATACGGCGGTAGCGGTGAATCAGGGTGGAAAACGTCGCGGCGCTGTTTGTGCTTATCTTGAAACTTGGCACATTGACATCGAAGATTTTCTGGAGTTACGTAAGAACACAGGGGATGAGCGTCGTCGCACCCATGATATGAATAGTGCAAATTGGATTCCTGATTTATTTATGAAGCGCGTGGCGGCTGAAGCAGATTGGACATTGTTTTCACCAGATGAGGCATCTGATTTGCATGATCTGACAGGTAAAGCATTTGAATTACGCTACAAGGAATATGAAGCTAAAATCGAGCGTGGCGAAATTAAACTATTCCGCAAACTACCTGCTATGCAGTTATGGCGTAAAATGTTGGGGATGATTTTTGAAACTGGACATCCGTGGATTACGTTCAAAGATCCATGCAATATCCGTTACAGTAATCAACATACGGGAGTTGTACATAGCTCTAATTTGTGTACAGAAATAATGCTGCATACGACGGATGATGAAATTGCCGTTTGTTTTCCAGCAGGCACACAAGTTTTAACCCGCGATGGACAAATGCCAATTGAGGATTGTGATGGGCGCGAGATATTTGTTCCATTTGATGGGCAACTTCAACGGCAATCCCGTTTTCTACAAGCACGTTTGTTGGTGCAGGGTGAGAAGCCAGTTTATGAACTTGTGACTAAAAGCGGCATTGTGATTGAGGCGACGGATGATCATCCTTTCCTTGTGCAAATGCCAGTTGATCATGATAAGCCAAAAGTCTATCAGTGGAAAAAACTGAAAGAATTGCAGGCGGGTGATTTTATTGCTTCGCCAAGTACTGAGCCTGTTTATGCTGAAATCGGTCAGCAGGACACTGATTTCACCGCTGCCGGTTGGATGTTGGGTGATGGGTGGATGTCTACCAGTTACGGTGTCTGTTTTGGTCCTCATGAACAAGAGGCGCAGCAATTTGTTTTACCTATCATTAACAAATGGCATCAGGCTTCTGAGTTAGGTAATAACACGCCTCACGGATATGCACCAACACCTTATACACAACCAAATGGTGTCGTGAATTGGCATAGTCAACGGGGAGGTTTTATTCGTTATGTGGAGCAGCGTTTTGGTTTTGTACGGGCAAAAGGCGGTACTAAGCACATTGGCTCTCCGATTAAAGTAGCTGAACCGAACCAAATTGCTAGTTTCCTCTCTGGCTTATTCTCGGCTGATGGTTGTGTTATTACCGATGATCGTAAAATTAAAGGTGGTGTTACTGTGTCGCTCTCCTCAGCCAGCATTGATTTATTGCGTGATGTGCAGTTATTACTGAAGCCATTCGGTGTACATGGACGCATTCGTGGTGGTGAAGTGCGTGGGCGGGAAGGTCTCTGGCAGGGGCAATATGAAATTAAGGGCGCTGAGTCTATTTTGAATTTTTCCCAATTTATTGGTTTTAGTTTAACGCCAGCCAAACATACTAAATTGGTCGATAGTTTACAGCGGCTTTCTACTAAGGCAGCTTTTCAGCATAGTGCTGTTGTGAGTATTGTGCCGAAAGGAATTAAACCTGTCTTTGATTTAGCTTTAGCCGAAGATCACAATTTCTTGGCTAATGGTTTAGTAGTACATAATTGCAATCTTGGCTCAGTCAACCTGACTGCGCACGTCAATGACGGCAAGCTGGATGTGGCAAAACTGGAACGCACCGTGACCACTGCGATGCGGATGCTGGATAACGTGATTGACTACAATTACTACAGCGTGCCGCAAGCGCGAAAATCCAACCTGCGCCACCGTCCGGTCGGCATGGGCATCATGGGTTTCCAAGACGCGCTGTACAAAATGAACCTCGCTTACGCCACTACCGAAGCGGTCGAATTCGCCGACCAAAGCATGGAAGCGGTGTCGTATTTCGCGATTCGTGCCTCCAGCAACCTCGCGGCAGAGCGCGGCAAATATCCCAGTTACAACGGCTCGCTGTGGAGCAAAGGCATTCTGCCCATCGACTCGCTGGAATTGCTGGGCGAAGAACGCGGCGAATATTTCATCGTTGACCACACCCAAACGTTGGATTGGGATGCATTGCGCAACCAAGTCAAAGCCCAAGGAATGCGCAATTCCAACGTGATGGCGATTGCGCCGACCGCGACCATTTCCAACATTTGCGGCGTGTCGCAGTCCATCGAGCCGACTTACCAGAACCTGTTCGTCAAATCCAATTTGTCGGGCGAATTCACCGTCATCAACCCGTATCTGGTGCAGGATTTGAAAGCACTCGGCATGTGGGATGAGGTGATGATCAACGACCTCAAATACTTCGACGGCTCGTTGCAACCGCTGGATCGCGTGCCGGATGCGCTCAAGGCCAAGTACGCCACCGCGTTTGAAATCGACGCCCGTTGGTTGATCGAAGCCGCCAGCCGTCGCCAGAAATGGATTGATCAGGGGCAATCGCTCAACCTGTACATGAAAGAGCCGAATGGTACGAAGCTGGATAATTTGTACAAACTGGCGTGGGTGCGTGGACTGAAGACCACGTATTACTTGCGTACTTTGGGGGCGACAGGCGCGGAAAAGACCAGCTCGGATGATTCTTCGGCGGCGAATAGCGTGGCGGGGATTAAGCGGGCGGCGAATTTGGTATCGGTTGGGTCAGAAGCGCCGAAGGCTTGTTCGTTGCTTGATCCAGAGTGCGAAGCTTGCCAGTAAGTCATATGAAACACTTAACTTTTGACCGCAACGAACACCTCTACACCAGTACCGCGTTCGCTGAACTGGTCAAAGATGCGGTCAGGTTTTTCAACGGAACTCCCGTGCATACACTCCCGCCTCCTGAAGCCTTTGGGGGAACGGGCGTGTATGCCATCTATTACACGGGGCAGCATCCGGCGTATAAGAAATATGCCGAGCTGAACCGTCTTGCCTACAATTTTCCTATTTATGTTGGCAAAGCCGTTCCTAAAGGCTGGCGGCAGGCGCGATTGTCAGATGATGTGTTGAACCAATCGAAGGAATTGCACACCCGCCTGCGTGAACATGCCCGCAGTATTGGTGCGGCAAGCAGTCTGGCAGTTGAGGATTTCATGTGCCGTTTCGTCATCTTTGAAGGTGAAGCCTCGGATATGATTAGCACGATTGAAGCGGCACTGATCAAACTCAATATGCCGCTGTGGAATACGGTAGTGGATGGTTTCGGCAACCACGATCCGGGCAAAGGCCGTTACGAACAGGCTAAATCTGATTGGGATGTGATCCATTCGGGGCGTGCTTGGGCGGAAAAGTGTAAAGGTATGCATTCCTCTGACACTACCATCTTTGCACGGGTCAATGTTCACCTGAATCAGTTGGGTAGCCAGTCATGAAAACGCTGGAACTGTTCTCCGGTGCAGGCGGACTAGCCAAAGGGCTGGAGCTTTCCGGCTTCCAGCACGTCAAACTGGTGGAGTTCAACAAACACGCTTGCGCCACTTTGCAAGCTAATTTCGGTACAGAAAAAGTTTTCGCAGGGGACATCCGTGATTTCAGCTATGACGGCTTGCAAGGCGTGGACATCGTAGCAGGTGGCCCACCATGTCAGCCGTTTTCCTTGGGTGGCAAGCATCAGGCGGATCAGGATCATCGCGATATGTTCCCCTATGCCATCAACGCCATTCGCGAACTGCAACCCAAAGGGTTCATTTTTGAGAATGTAAAAGGCTTGTTGCGCTCATCCTTCGCTGATTATTTTGAATACATCGTGTTGCGCCTGAACTTTCCCGACTATAAACCAAAATTTGGATTGGATTGGCAGTTACACCTGCAATTACTCAGAAAGCTCAAGTACGAAACCCATCAAGGGCTGAAATACAAGGTGGCTTATCAGCTTGTCAACGCGGCGGATTACGGTGTACCACAAAGCCGAGAACGGGTATTTATGGTCGGTATCCGTGCTGATTTGGATGTGGAATGGGCATTTCCCACCCCTACACATTCCGATAGCCGTTTGTTGTGGGACAAGTTCGTGACAGGCGAGTATTGGGAAAAACACGGTTTGGCGCATGAGCAGCGTGAACAGCCAAATACCGCAACCCCAAAGCAAGTGAATGCACTCAAAACCCGTTGTGGTTTGTTCCCGCCTGCGCTGAAACCGTGGCAGACCGTGCGTGATGCGTTGGGACATTTGCCAGACTCGCGTTCTGATCATGCCATTCCCGATCACATTTTCCGTGATGGCGCACGAGTGTATTCGGGGCATACGGGCAGTGATCATGACTTGCCTGCCAAAACCTTGAAAGCGGGTGGGCATGGCGTACCGGGTGGCGAAAATATGCTGCGTTACCGTGATGGTTCGGTGCGCTATTTTACGGTGCATGAAGCCAAGTTGCTGCAAACCTTCCCGGCAGATTTTTATATCGAAGGCGCGTGGGGCGAGGCGATGCGGCAGATTGGGAATGCAGTGCCAGTGCATTTGTCCCAAACACTCGGCAAGGCTTTGCGCACAACATTGCAGCAAGCCAAACCAGTGTTTGAGCAAACAATGCCGTTTGCTTATAGGGCGGTTGGATAATTTATGGAACTCACTACTGAAATCCTCCGTGCCGAAGCCGCTCGTTTTGCAGCTCTCGAAAGTCAACATCCTGAACCATCGCTGTTTGGCGTGACGGATGGCAAGACTGTAGGTACTTATCTGAAACACAAATTTCGGTCATTCTTCCGTGGGCAAGGGTATCAATTTGAGGAGGATAATTCCGCCAACGGCATCGACTTTCCTGGTTTGCTGGTCGATATGAAAGTTATTAGCACCGACAGATCTCAATCCTCTTGTCCGTTCAAGTCACCACGGCAAAAAGTGTATGGCTTAGGTTATTCATTGATCATTTTCGTATATGACAAGACGGATGATGAAGTTGCCCATGCTGTCAACCTAATCATTGCTAACACGATTTTTGTCGCGGCGGAGCGTACTGCTGATTTCAAGATGACGAAAGGGATACGCAATATTTTGGAAAATGAAGGCAATCAGGATGATGTCGTTGCATTTCTATCAGACAGTTACCTGTTACAAGACGAGGAACAACTGGATAGCTTGGCAAAAGAGCTGGTGAAGCACAAACCAGAGCAGGGATATTTGAATATGCCCCGTCAGCTAGATTGCTGGTCTCATTTTAATCACACTCTAACAAACAATCGGTTGATCGGGGCAGTGTCGTTGTGATGGTCGATAACGTGAAATTATTAGAGCATCTACTGGTGAAGTTCTTACCATATTACTACCTGCCAACCTCAAACCTTAGTTTAGTTGGCAATAAGCATTTAGGAGAGTAAAATCATGACGCTTAATTGGGATAACCCACTTGCCGCTCCCGTGCCACGCACGAACGGCTATCAACCGGCTTTTAGTTTTGACGAAGTGTTTGTTGAAGAACCTACTGTGGAGGTAGATGAAAGTGAGCTCAGTGCAAAAACCCAAGTTGCAATTAAGTCGCCAACGGAGTCGGCGACGTTTGCAACGGCGGTAACAGAGGCGGCTTCTCACATTAATGTGGAAGCCGTTCAGATTGCACCAGAACCTTTCAAGCCTCAACAGCCGATCAGCAGCGACGACAAGCGCGTGATCAATGGCAGTGGCGACATCAACCAACTGGCTCCGTTCAAATACCCGTGGGCATGGGAATTTTTCCTCAACGCCAATCGAAATCACTGGACACCGCTCGACATCAATATGGCGCAGGATGTGCATGATTACCACCACAACCTTAGCCCTGCCGAACGCCACGTTTACGAAAATGTCCTGGCCTACCTGACCACCTCCGACATTCTGGCGATGCGCAATATTGGGCTGGCAGTCATGGAAAAAATGACTGCGCCGGAACTGCAAATCTACCAAGCCCGCCAAGTTTACGAGGAAGCGCTGCATACCTGGACTTATCAGCATTGCATCGAAACCATCGGCTTGGATCAGGTGGAAATCTACAACCGTTACCGCGTGGTGCCGGAAATCAATGCCAAAATTCAATTGGCAAACCGTCGCTTAAACGATGCGCTGCGCCACGACATTGACCTGAAAAACCGCGACGATTTGCACAACTTCGTGATGTCGTACACGTTCTTTTCGGGGATTTTTGAAGGCTGCTGGTTCTACAATGGCTTCTCGCCAATTTTTGCGTTGCAACGGCGTGGCATGATGAAAGGCACGGGTGAGCAGTTCCAATACATTATGCGTGATGAAGTGTTGCACGCATCGTTCGGCATTCGCGTGGTGCGCCAAATCATGCAGGAAGAAAACGTGACACTTGACCCGCAAGCGGTGCGTGACATGTGGGATGAGGCGGAAGCGGCAGAAATCGGTTATTCCAAATACATTCTGCCTTCGCCGATTTTGGGCTATAGCCAGCAAGACCACCACGAACAGTTTCGCTTTATTGCCAACCGCCGAGCGCGTCAACTGGGGATGGCAGAACCGTTCCCCGGTGCGCAAAATGCGCTGCCTTGGCTGGATGAACAATCCAATATGCGCAAAGAAAAGAACTTCTTTGAAACGCGTGTGACCGAATACCAAACTGGCGGGGCGCTGAAGTGGGATTAAGCTTATGGCTGGTCTGAAATAAAAAAAGCCCGGATGAACCGGGCTTTTTTATGCGTAAATTAGAGCAAAACGGGTATCCCTACTTTAAGCCTTATTTCGCAGCAGTCGGTGCCATTACTGGCGCGTTGTTGCCAGAAGTGGAGGAGTTGCCAGTGGCGTAAGCGTTGCTGTTGCCATCACCGTAGCCGTAACCATTGCCAGTGCCGTACCAGTCGCCGTTGCCTTTGCCGTTAGCAGCCATGTCGGTATCCAAGTTAGTGC
Source organism: Candidatus Thiothrix sulfatifontis (assembly GCA_022828425.1). Taxonomy (NCBI): domain Bacteria; kingdom Pseudomonadati; phylum Pseudomonadota; class Gammaproteobacteria; order Thiotrichales; family Thiotrichaceae; genus Thiothrix; species Candidatus Thiothrix sulfatifontis. The sequence continues at coordinate 392,352 of CP094685.1, read as the reverse complement.
GGCCCTTGCCTTTGAAGGTGATGCTGAAATCCACTTCACCGTCAGCGTCGCCTTTGCCACGACCCCAGCCGTTTGCATCACCAGCAGTTTTACCGTAGCCGGTGCTGTTAGCCGCAGTGGAGGCAGTGCCGTTGCTGGTGCCGTTACCTACCGCAGAACCGTTGTCGAAGCCGTTAAAGAATTCAGCAGAAGCAGCGCCAGACAGAGCGATCAAGGCAGAAAAAAGAATAGCTTGTAATTTCATGAGTGTGTTTCCTAGCAAATTGTTGTGTCAGTTCAATATAAGATTATTCTAATATTAGTGTTTTCTAATGTAAAGCGATTTTTTACGGTTTGGAGAACTTTTTGCAAATCGTCTGACAAACGGGTGCAATGCTGCGAAAATGCTAGGCTTTATGCCATGAGTGATGTTATGCCTGAGACATTATTGCACTTGCGTGCTGAGTTAATCGCCGCTGGGCAGTTTTTTCATGCTAGGGGTTGGGTTCCGGCGACTAGCAGCAATTTTTCGGCGCGTTTGGGTGCTGACGAGATGCTCATTACCAGTTCCGGTCAACACAAAGGGCGGCTGGATGAGCACGGGTTTTTGCGGGCGGATTTGCACGGCAATGCCTTGGATGTCGGCAAGCGACCTTCTGCCGAAACGGGGTTGCATACGGTGATGTATCGGCGTGATCCGGCGATTGCTTGTGTGTTGCACACGCATTCGGTGAATGCCACCGTGCTGTCGATGCGACTAGATGAGGTGGTATTTGCGGGCTATGAGGTGCAAAAAGCCTTTCCCGGTGTGACCACGCATGACAGCCGTGTGGTGATTCCGGTGTTCCCGAATAGCCAAGATATTCCCGCGTTGGCGGCAGTCGTGGATGCTTATTTGGATGCAAACCCGCAGACTGTCGGCTATTTGATTCGCGGGCACGGCTTGTATACGTGGGGCGCGACGGTGGCGGATACCCAACGTCACATCGAGGCGCTGGAATTTTTGTTTGAATGTGTTTATCGGCAACTGCTATTAGACAGGTAAAACCATGAGTGAATTGAAGATTTACGCGGACACCAATCCGCAACAAGCAGAAATGTACACCGATTACGCCACGATCAGCGCGTTATTGCAGGCTGAGGGGGTGCGTTTTGAACGCTGGGAAGCCAATGCGCCGTTGGCGGATGCGGCAACACAAGAAGAAGTGATTGCGGCATACCGCACCGATATTGAGCGTTTAATGGCAGAAAACGGCTTTCAGAGCGTGGATGTGATCAGTTTAACGCCCGATCACCCCGACAAAGTGGCATTGCGCCAGAAATTTTTGAACGAACACACCCACACCGAATACGAAGTGCGCTTTTTTGTGGATGGGCAGGGTTTGTTTTACCTGCATTTGGGCGATAAAGTGTACACGGTATTGTGTGAAAAAGGCGATTTGATTAGCGTGCCTGCGGGGGCAACGCACTGGTTTGATATGGGGGCGAATCCACGTTTCAAGGCGATTCGCTTGTTCACCAATGCCGAGGGGTGGGTGGCAAACTTTACCGGCAGCGAGATTGCGGCACAGTTTCCGCGCTTGGAGAACTGATGAGCATTAAAGCCATACTCACGGATATTGAAGGCACGACGACCAGTTTGTCCTTTGTGAAGGACGTGTTATTCCCTTATGCCGATCAGCAGATGGAGACGTTTGTGGTGGCGCACCGTCAAGATCCGACGGTTGCGACACTGATTGATGACGTGCGCTTGGAAACGGGCAATGCGGTGTTGTCGTTGGCGGGGGCGATTGCACAATTGCGGCAGTGGATTGCGGCAGATAAAAAGATTACCCCGCTAAAGGCAATTCAAGGTTTGATGTGGGAAGAAGGCTACCGTAACGGCGATTTCACCGGGCATGTGTACGAAGACGCGGTGCGCAATTTATTGTACTGGCATGAGCTTGGTCTGGCGTTATACGTCTATTCGTCGGGTTCGGTGTATGCGCAGAAGCTGTTGTTCGGCTATTCTGATGCCGGTGATTTAACCCCGTTGTTCAGTGGCTATTTCGACACGGCAGTCGGGCATAAGCGTGAAGCCAAGTCTTATGAGGCGATTGTGGCTGCAATTGGCATGTCGGCAAGCGAGATTCTGTTCCTGTCGGATATTGCGGAAGAATTGGATGCCGCCGCCGCCGCCGGTTTGAAAACTTGCGGCTTGGTGCGTGAGGGTCAGCCAACCGATGCCTTGCAACACCGCTGGGTAAAAAACTTTGATGAGCTGGATGTGATGAGCATCACGTAATCAGGCGGCATAATGTGACTATTATTTGAGACAATTATTTTATTTTACTGACGGGCATATCCCCCATGAATATTTTTCCGATTATCCTCGCAGCGGGTCAAGGCACTCGGATGCGCTCTTCCCTCCCCAAAGTTCTTCACCCTATCGCAGGCAAACCCATGTTGCAACACGTGGTGGAAGCCTGCGCAGTGCTGCAAAACCGTCAAGTAGCGTGCCACATGGCGATTGTGTATGGGCATGGCGGTGAATTGGTGCGCGAACGCATTCAAGGTGAGAACCTTAATTGGGCGCTGCAATCGGTGCAAAAAGGCACGGGTCATGCGGTCAGCCAAGCCATTCATTTGGTGGACAATGATGACGTGGTATTGGTGGCGTATGGCGATGTCCCGCTGATTCGTTCCACAACCTTGCAAGCCTTGGCGCAAGGCTTGGGAGATGCGGCGTTGTGCATTCTGACCACGCAACTTGCTGACCCGAAAGGTTATGGGCGTATTGTGCGCAATGCGGACGGTTTGGTGCAGGCGATTGTCGAAGAAAAAGACGCAAGTGACGCGCAACGCCAGATTTGCGAAGTGAATACCGGCTTCATTGCGGCACGTGGCGCGGATATGAAGCGTTGGTTGCAGCAACTGACCCCACAAAATGCCCAAGGCGAATATTACCTCACCGATTGCGTCAGCTTGGCAGTAGCCGAAGGCGGCAGCGTGAATACCGTGCTGTGCGCTGATCCGGTCGAGGTCGAAGGCGCGAATAACCGCGTGCAATTGGCGCGTTTGGAACGCGCTTGCCAACAGCGTCAGGTCGAAAAGCTGATGCTGGCAGGCGTGACCGTCGCTGACCCCGCCCGTTTGGACATTCGCGGCACGGTCGAAACCGGGCAAGATGTCTTTTTGGATGTGAATGTGGTGTTGATCGGCAAGGTCAAGTTCGGCAATAACGTCACTGTGGAAGCCGGTTGCGTGATTCAGGATGCTGAAATTGGCGACAATACGCACATCAAAGCGCATTCGGTGATCGAATCAGCACTGATTGCAGAAAATTGCGACATTGGTCCGTTTGCGCGGTTGCGTCCCGGCACAGTTCTTGCTGCAAAAGCCAAGATCGGCAATTTCGTCGAAACCAAAAAAGCGCACATCGGCGTGGGTAGCAAGGTCAACCACCTAAGCTATATCGGCGATACCGAGATGGGCGACAACGTGAATATTGGTGCAGGCACGATTACCTGTAACTACGACGGTGCCAATAAACACAAAACCGTTATCGGTAACGATGTATTCGTTGGCTCTTGCACGCAATTGGTTGCGCCGGTCAGCGTTGGTGACGGTGCTACGATTGGCGCAGGTTCAACCATTACTAAAGATGCTCCGGCAGGTGAACTCACCTTGTCCCGCGCTAAACAACTAACATTGAAAGGCTGGCAGCGTCCAGTGAAGGAGAAAAAATAATGTGTGGTATTGTCGGCGCAGTCGCGCAACGTCCGGTGGTGGAAATTTTATTGGAAGGCTTACGCCGTCTGGAATATCGCGGTTATGACTCTGCTGGGGTCGCGGTAGTCCGTGCCGAGGGTGATCTGGTGCGCAGCCGTGCGGTGGGCAAAGTTGCAGCGCTGATGGAGCGTCTCGAAGGCGAACCGATTGACGGCAACTTGGGGATTGCGCATACCCGTTGGGCGACGCACGGCGTGCCTGCCGAACGCAATGCACACCCGCATTTCAGCGGCGAATGGGTCGGCTTGGTGCATAACGGCATTATCGAAAACCACGTAGCATTGCGTCAACGTTTGCAGGACGATGGCTATCGTTTTGATTCGGATACCGATACCGAGGTGATTGCGCATTTGATCGACATTTTCCGCCGTCAGGGTGTGAGTATGTTGGATGCGGTGATGGCGGCACGTTGTGAATTGCACGGCGCGTATGCAATGGCGGTGATTTCGCCCGATGAGCCGGATACGCTGATTGTGGCACGCCAAGGCAGCCCGTTGGTGCTGGGCTTGGGGATCGGTGAAAACTTCATTGGTTCAGACATTCAAGCGCTGTTACCCGTGACCAGTCGCTTTATTTATTTGGAAAATGGCGATGTGGCGCGGATTACCCGCAAGAAGATTGACATTTTTGATCTGAACGGTGAGCGCGTGGTGCGTCCGGTACGCGAGTCGAATGCGTCGATGTGTTCGGCGGAATTGGGTGACTACCGCCATTTCATGCTGAAAGAAATCTTTGAGCAGCCGCAATCCGTGGTGGGGACGTTGGAAAACCGTTTGGCGAGCGATCATGTGTTGCCTGCATTGTTAGGTGTGCCGGATGCGTTGGAACGCTTAGCGCAAGTGGATGAAATTCAAATCATTGCGTGCGGCACGAGTTTCCACTCAGGCTTGGTGGGGCGTTATTGGATTGAGGCGAATACCGATATTCCGTGCAATGTGGAAGTCGCCAGCGAATACCGCTACCGCCGTCAGCCGCCGCGCAAAAACATGCTGTTCGTGACGATTTCGCAGTCGGGCGAAACCGCTGATACGTTGGCAGCGTTGGAAAAGATTAAGGAAAATCACGGCGCATTGGCAACGTTGACCATTTGCAACGTGGCAGAAAGTTCCTTGACGCGCGAATCCGATATGGCGCTGATGACGATGGCAGGGCCTGAAATTGGTGTGGCATCCACTAAAGCGTTTACGACGCAGTTGGTGGCGTTGCAATTGCTGATGGTATTGCTGATGCAAGCCAAGGGTGCGGATAAAGCGAAAGTCGCGCAGATGGTGGCGGATTTACGCAAATTACCCGCGCTGATCGAGCAAGTGCTGGATTTGAACCCGAAAATCGAAACACTGGCAGAGCGTTTCATCGAGAAAAATCACGCGCTGTTTTTGGGGCGCGGCGAACTTTACCCGATTGCGATGGAAGGGGCGCTCAAGCTCAAGGAAATTTCCTATATCCACGCCGAAGCCTATCCTGCCGGTGAACTCAAGCATGGGCCACTCGCGTTGGTCGATAGCGAGATGCCGATTGTCACGGTAGCGCCTAACACTGCCTTGCTGGAGAAACTAAAGTCCAACTTGGAAGAGGTGCGTTCGCGCGGTGGTGAGTTGTATGTGTTTGCCGACCGCGATGCGCATATCGTCGCTGCGGATAATTTGCATGTGCTGGAAATGCCACACGTCCCTGAAATGCTTGCGCCGATTGTGTACACGATTCCGTTGCAATTGCTGTCCTACCATGTTGCGGTGTTGAAAGGCACGGATGTGGACAAGCCGCGCAATTTGGCTAAGTCCGTGACCGTCGAGTAGTATTGAGAAACCCTGCATAATGACGCTTTAGTATTGAATCCCTTCGCTATGGGATTTGTGGTAATAAAAGTACAATCTTATATTCTAATGAACCAGCGGTCATGCTGCTGGTTTCTTTTTACGTAATGGATAGGAATCAGGGTAGAGGTAAGTATCAACATGGGTAGCTGGCTAGTGTCGCTGTTAAGCGACTGGAAAGACCGTTTTACTCCTTATAGAAGCTGGATAGGTGAGTTAAAAAATCCTGAGGTATTGAAAGCCGATGCGATGGCCGGTTTGACTGTGGCGTTGGTATTGATTCCTCAGTCTATGGCGTATGCTTATTTAGCTGGATTGCCTCCCTATGTGGGACTTTATGCAGCATTTTTACCTGTTATTGTGGCTGCTGTTTTTGGATCATCACGACAATTGGGTACAGGACCGGTAGCCATTGGTTCATTAATGTCCGCTGCTGCTTTACAGCCTTATGTTCACTTGGGGACAGAGGCTTTTATGTTGTACTCTGCTTTGTTGGTTTTGATCTCTGGCTTTATTCAATTGATGCTGGGATTGGTTCGAGCGGGTACGCTGGTAGACTTTTTGTCTAATCCGGTCATTGTAGGCTTTACTAATGCTGCTGCGATCATCATAGCGGGTTCGCAAATTCCGAGTTTATTGGGAATTCCTTTGAGTTCCGGTAAGTTTGAACATTATTATCAATATGTTTATGAACTCGCAAATTCTTTATTTCTTTCACATTTCCCTACACTTATTATTGGAGTTTTTTCATTATTTTCTCTTTTTGTTCTAAAAAAATATGCTCCAAAGCTACCTAGTGTTCTCATAACAGTTGCTATTACAACTGTTATTGCATGGGCTGTTGATCTGGAGGGAAGAGGTGGTTCAGTGGTAGGCGAAATTCCCCAAGGCTTACCTTCGTTTCAAATTCCCTATGTTAGTTTAGATATAAGAGAATTATTCAATATTTTATTGAATGGTTTTATTATTGGTTTGATGGGGTTTGTTGAGGCTATTTCTATCTCAAAAGCAATGGCATCACAGACACGTCAGCGGCTTTCAGCCAACCAAGAGCTAGTGGGGCAAGGGCTGGCTAAAATTGTTTCAGGACTATTTCAGGGCTATATTGTATCTGGTTCATTTTCACGGTCGGCAGTGAATTTTGCTTCAGGGGCAATAACTGGATTTTCATCAGTCGTAACGGGCTTATTAGTAGCATTGACACTGTTATTCCTGACACCGTTACTGTATCACTTGCCACAAGCGACGTTGGCTGCGGTGATTATTATGGCACTGATAAACTTGGTTAAAGTTGCGCCGATTAAGCACGCTTGGAAGGTCGAACCACACGATGGCGTGGTAGCTGTGGTGACGTTTGTCGCTACCTTGGCATTTGCACCGCATTTGGATAAGGGTATTTTGTTAGGGGTGGTGTTGTCATTGGGGTTGTTCCTGTACCGCACCATGAGCCCGGCTTTGGTGGAAGTGGCGCGGGATGCCGACGGTACCATGCGGGATGCCGCTGCCCACAGCTTGAAAACCAGTGATTCGGTAGCGGTTTACCGTTTTGACGGGGATTTGTATTTCGCGAATACCGGCTATTTGGAAGGTAAGTTGCTGAACAATGTGGCAAAAAAACCGGGTCTGAAAGTGTTGATTCTGGACATGGAATCGATTGACCAAGTGGATTCTACCGGGGAAGAGATGCTCGAAAAATTGGCGGATCGCTTGAAATTTGCGGGTATCGAGTTCTACATTGCGCGGACGAAGTTGCGGGTGTACGAAGCGTTTCAGCGTTCTGGGCTGGCGAAGCACATTGGGGAAGAACGTTTCTTCCGTGAGCGCAAGTATGCCATCAATTACGCGAAAGAGCAGTTTGGTGATGCTATCGACATTGAACCATTCGAGCACTACATGCCAGCGTAACCCGGCGGATAATCTTGAGAGGCCACGGGTGACGTGGCCTTTTTTATGCGTCAGTCAAAAGCGATGTTGACGGTTCTGTCAACATTTGCTTCGACCTTAAAAACCGTCTCTTTGATAATTTGTGCTTGGGTAACAGTAGCGCGGTAATCCCCGGCGGGCAAATGCACGGTACCACTGTGCCGGTGTTGCAATTCTGCGACAGGTTTTGGTGGCGATCTGTTGTCATTTAGCCTGAATACTGACCAAGAAACCGGCGATAAGATGGATTGATTATTAGCGGTGGCGATCAGTGTTACGCGGTTGGCAGATGCCGGGCCTGCCATCACCATGAGGATAGCGCCGAGGGTGAGGGCGCCAATGGTTGTTACGCTTGGGTAGGCAATACGGGTACGCGAAAACATATGACACTTCCTAAGAAATAAGCGGTTAAGTTGTTGCTATAGAGTGTTACTGTGCAGTATAAAAAACTACCAATAGTAGTGTAATGCAATTTTTGAGCAGTTGCACTAGGGTTTTTGTAGGCTTGGTTAAGTATTTTTATTAGGCGAGAGGAATTGTTGTGCTAGGTTCGGTTCGTGCCCATTCACCGGATTTTCCGCCAGACTTCAGGAGCAGGCGGATACCTTCCATTGACATGCCTTTATCAATGGCTTTGCACATATCGTAAATGGTCAGCAGGGTGATGTTCACCGCCGTTAATGCTTCCATTTCAACGCCGGTTTGCCCACGTGTTTCGACGCTGACACGGCAGTGAACTGAAGCCGTTGCCGTTTGCGGGGTTAATTCAATGTCAACTTTGGTCAAGGCCAGCGGGTGACATAACGGAATCAAATCGGCTGTTTTTTTGGCTGCCATAATGCCAGCGATGCGGGCGATGCCGAGTACATCGCCTTTTTTATGATCGCCGTGCAAGATTTTTTCCAAGGTGCGGGGCTGCATGGTAATGCGCCCCTCGGCAATGGCGATGCGGTGAGTGAGATTTTTTTCACCGACATCAACCATGTGCGCTTGGCCTTGGGCGTTGAAATGCGTGAGCTGCTCATTCATGGCATCATCGCTCGGCATTACATGACCTTGCCTTTATCAGCCTCTACCGTCGCGGCTTCAGGCTGGAGGCGGGTTTGCACCAAATCCATGCCTTTGAGGATATTTAATGCTTCAAATAGCTGATAGTCCTCTTCAGCCAGCGGTGATTTTGCTTTATCAGCATCAATGGCCTTGTCGATTTTCTCGTCAGATTTTTCTTCCGTTTTTGCCGGTGCTGTCTCGGTCTTTTCTTCCGCCGGTTTGCTCTCGGTTTTGTCGGTGCCGTTCGGATTGCTGAGGTGTTTGCTCAAACTGGCTTCGGATACCGGGTCGAGCATGTCGTCGGTTTCTTCGTCACCTTTGACTTTCAGGGCTTTGAGCTCAATGTCAGGCGCAATGCCTTCCGCTTGGATGGAACGCCCGGAAGGGGTGAAATAACGCGCAGTGGTGAGTTTGACCGCTGTTTTTTCATCCAATTGCAGCACGGTTTGCACGGAACCTTTTCCAAACGTTTTCTGCCCGACGATCAAGGCACGTTTGTGGTCTTTCAACGCACCCGCAACAATTTCGGAGGCAGATGCAGAACCTTGGTTGACTAGCACCACAATTGGGGCGTTATCCATGGCGTCGCCTTTGTTGGCGCTGTATTCCATTTTGGCGTCTTCCACGCGCCCTTCGGTGTAAACAATTTTACCGGATTCCAAAAAGGCATCGGATACGCCCACGGCTGCATTCAACACGCCACCGGGGTTATTGCGCAGGTCAAGCACCAAGCCGCGTAGCTTATCCTTGTTTTCCTTTTTGAGGGTTTCGATACCTTCTAATAGGGATTCCGTGGTTTTGGCTTGGAAACTGGTGATGCGCACATAACCATAGCCCGGTTCTAACAGGCGTTGTTTAATGCTTTTAACCTGAATAATGTCGCGCTTCAGGCTCACTTTGAACGGTTTGTCTTTGCCTTCACGCACGATCATGAGGTCGATATTGCTACCCGGTTTGCCGCGCATCAACTTGACAGCATCGTTGAGCGTCATGCCTTTCACCGGGGTTTCATCGAGACGGATAATTAAATCGCCCGCTTGCAAACCGGCTTTTTGTGCGGGAGTATCGTCAATAGGGGAGATTACTTTGACGAAGCCGTCTTCCATGCCGACTTCGATACCCAAACCACCGAATTCACCGCTGGTACCGACTTGCAGTTCCTTGAATTCTTCTTCATCCAGATAAGCGGAGTGCGGATCAAGGTTACTAAGCATCCCGCGAATCGCGTTGGTCATCAGGTCTTTGTCTTTGACCTCTTCAACATAATTTTCCTTGATGCGGGTGTAGACCTCGGAAAATTGTTGCAGCTCATCCAACGGCGGGGAGTTTTCAATGGTTTGCCGGAAGGCGAACACATTGAGGCTGATGCTGGTGGTGACACCAATCAAAACGCCAGCCATAGTGCCAGCCAGAACGCGGTAACGTGTATGCATAATCGTCTCTCTCTAATGTTTTGACTGCCGACATCCTTGTCAGCAGCGTAGTTTTGTAATGGTACTTACAGTTTGCAAAACCGTTGCAGTTTACCACCGTGTGGCAAAAATGCACCTGAGTTGTTGTAAAAATGACGCATTTGTAATGGTTGTCCGGCGCGTAGAAGTGGTGTGCTCAATACCCGTATTAGCGACACCAACGCGCCGGATTTTGTGGAGTCGTGCCACTCCTGATTTCAAAATACAGCGCGTCTTGACTTTGCCCGCTGGAATTGCCGACGGCTGCAATGGTTTCATTGGCACTCACGGTCGCGCCTTCTTTTTTGTATACCGCTCGGTTGTAACCGTAAAGGCTCATGTAATTGTTATCGTGTTCGATAATAATTAAATGCCCGTAACCGTCCATCCAGCCTGAAAACGCGACTCGGCCTTTGGCGACCGTTTTGACTTTGCTGCCACCGGGAGCCGCTAATACCACCCCACGCCAGCGTTGCTTCTCATTACGCGCTGAACCGTAGCCGTGGATGATGCGCCCATTGACTGGCCATGGCAATTGCCCCCGTAAACTGGAGAATGCTTTCCCCGATGCGGTGCGGGTGCTGGCGGGGGCGCTATTGACTTGTTGTGATTCTTTGTCGTTGGTGCTGGTGGATTTTTTGGTGGCAGTGGTTGGCTCTTCCGCTACGTCGGCTTTGCGACTGGCCACGCGGTCAACCACCGTTTGTAAGCTGGCTTCCTCGGTTTTGAGCTTGCCTAACTTCTTCTCGGCAGTGCGAATGCCGCTTTTGAGCGTGTCGAGCGCGACTGAGCGTGCTTTGAGCGTGCTTTCAATCGCTGCTTTTTGTTGCGTCAAGGTTTCATTAAGTTCTTGAAGTTGCGCATTGTCTTTTTGAATGTTAGCGCGTACTGCGTCACTTTCTTTTAAAATTTTTTGGATGCCCTGAATCCGCGCGACACGGTTATCGTTCAGGTATTCAAAGTAACGGATGGTACGGCTGATGTCAGACGGTTCGTCTTGGCGCAGCAATAAACGCAGATGCGATTGTTCCCCTGCGGTATATAACGCTTGCAATTGTTGCGCCAGCCCTGTTTTCTGTGCAGCCAGTTCCACGTCTAATTTTTGTTGCTTGCGGGTGGATTCTTCCAGCTTGACGCGGGTGGCTTCGATCTTTTTTTCGGTTTGATAATACTTGTCAGAAATGTCGCCCAGTTTTTTCTCAAGTTGGGTCACTTCTTCTTGTAATTCACGCGATTCACCTTTCTGCGCTTGCAGGTTAGTGGACAGTTGGCGAATATCACGTTGTAGCTGCTGCTGTTTTTGGGTGTCAGCAACACTCATGCCATTCAACGAAAGCAGTAGCAAGGCGAGTAGGGGTAAGTAAAATTTCACCGTTTGTCAGAATTCTGAATGTGTATAACAAGCGAGAGTCTACCATAAGAAATGGATGACACGGAATGCAATAGGGTATATTATCGTATTTGTCTATACTAATATACTTAGTTACTTAAAAATACCATTTTCGACGAGGAAATCTATGGGTAGCATTGCTCTCGGCAATAAGTGTGACTTCACGATTGAAGATATGTTGGTCAAGGAAGAGGACATTGACCGTGCTTCCCGTTCATTAAAAGCGATTTCGCATCCGTTGCGTTTGAAAATTCTGTGCGTGTTAGGCGATAAAGAAGTAAGTGTGCAGGATATTGTCGATAATGTTGGCACATCCCAAAGCAATATTTCCCAGCATCTTGCCATTTTGCGTGATAAAGGCATTCTTGCGTCTCGCAAAGATGCTAATCGTGTTTATTATCGAGTGGGTGATTACCGTACCCTGCGCTTGATCAGCATGATGCAGGAAGTTTTTTGCAGCGCCCCGCATTGAATATCTGCCTGACTATTACCAAAATCCCGCTTTCAGGGGTTTACCTCCCCTCTCGTCCTGTATATCTTTAAGCACTATTTGTTGCTGAAGGGTTTAATGTGGAAGAATATATTGTTTTCGCCCGTAATCACCCCGCATTAGTGATGGGGCTGGTTGCTATTATTGGCATGATTGTCTGGACAGAGTTCAGTCGTTTTACCCGCAAATACAAACAAGTTAATTCGACTCAGGCGGTGCAGATTCTGAATCAGGACGGCTCAGTGGTCATCGACGTCCGCGAAGATAGCGAAGTGAGCGCCGGAAAAATCAAAGGTGCGAAGCACATTCCACTGGGGCAATTGAAGAAACGCTTGGTTGAGCTGGAGCAGGCTAAAAACAAACCTGTTTTGGTGTATTGCCGCAGCGGTAGCCGTTCTGCGCACGCTTGCAGTGTCATGACCAAAGAAGGTTTTGCGAACGTCAGTAATCTGGCGGGTGGCATCATGGCCTGGGAGTCCGCCAATCTTCCGGTTACTAAACGATGAACCAACGCCCAGTACGCATGTACGCCACGCTATTTTGCCCCTACTGTTTACGCGCGCGGATGTTGCTCAAACGCAAGGGCATTCAGTACGAAGAAATCAGTGTCGGCAGCGATGCAACGCTGTGGGCAGAGATGGAACGTCTCAGTCAACGTGACACGGTGCCGCAAATATTCATCGGTGATTTATCCATCGGTGGCTATGATGACATGGCGGCGTTAGACCGCGCTGGCAAGCTTGATGCCTTGCTGTTTGAACCTTAAATCCATTAGAGGGGTATGCTATGAGCGACGCTCAACCACAAGAACAACAATTTATTATTCAGCGTATTTATATCAAGGATGTTTCGTTTGAAGCGCCCAACTCACCGGCGATTTTCACCCAAGAGTGGAACCCCAACACCAATCTGGACTTGAATACTAAAGTTAATACCTTGGCTAATGACAACTACGAAGTGGAGTTGTTCATTACCATTACCGTCAAAAGCGATGATAAAACCGCGTTTTTGGTGGAAGTCAAACAGGCCGGGGTGTTCTTCATTCAAGGTTATGCGCAAGAGCAACTGAATCATTTGCTGGCGGCTTATTGCCCTAATATCTTGTTCCCGTATGCACGGGAAGTGATTGCGGGGATGGTTTCTAAAGGCAGCTTCCCCGAACTGCACTTATCCCCGATCAATTTTGATGCCTTGTACGCTCGCCGTTTACAGGAAGAGCAAGCGAAAGCTGGCGCGGCATGAGTGAACGCATCCAGTCCATCGCGGTTTACGGTGCAGGCTCGTGGGGAACGGCGTTAGCGCTGCAATTGGCGCGTAATGGGCTGGATGTGTTGCTGTGGGATATTAACCCTGCACACGTTGCTAACCTGAATCGGCAACGTGAAAATGCGCATTACCTGCCGGGCATTGCTTTTCCTGACAAGCTCCGGTGTTCCGCTGATTTGCCAACGGTGGCAGCGTTTGCGGATTACCATTTGGTCGTCGTTCCCAGCCATGTTTTCCGTGAAATGTTGCGGAAATTAGCTCCCTTATTGAACGCTGCTGATGCGGTTCTGTGGGCGACCAAAGGCTTGGAGCTGGAAACCGGCAAGTTGCTGCATCAAGTGTTGGAAGAGGAATTGCCGCAATGCCGCGCTTACGGCGTGGTGTCTGGCCCCACCTTTGCGGCTGAAGTGGCGCGTGGTCTGCCCACCGCGATGACCGTGGCTGCCAATCAGCCTGCTTTGGCACAAGCCGTTGCTGCGGCGTTTAGTGCGGCAAATTACCGCGCTTACATCAGTAACGATGTGTTAGGCGTGGAATTGGGCGGGGCGGTAAAAAATGTCTTGGCGATTGCGGCAGGCATTTCCGACGGTTTGGGTTTCGGGGCGAATGCGCGGGTGGCGATTGTTACACGCGGCTTGGCGGAAATCATGCGGTTGGGCGCAAAGCTCGGCGCACAACCTGAAACCTTGATGGGCTTAGCTGGTGTCGGCGATTTGGTGCTGACTTGCACCGATAACCAGTCCCGCAACCGGCGTTTGGGTTTGGCGCTTGGTCAAGGCAAAAGCCGGGATGCGGCGCTTGCGGAAATCGGTCAGGCGGTAGAAGGCGCGAAATCTGCGCTTTCCATCGGCAAACTAGCCGAACGTGCCGGGGTGGAAATGCCCATTTGCCAGCAAGTTTACCGCATTCTTTACGAACATTTGCCGCCCAAACAGGCGGTCAACGAACTGCTTTCGCGTGATTTGAAAGCGGAATTCTGAGCGTTTAATTTACGTTTATTTATTGGGAGTTCGCCCATGAACACCATTCCCGCCTACGCTATCGGCATCGTGATGGATTCGATCAGCAGCATTAACATTAAAAAAGACAGTACCTTCGCGATGATGCTGGAAGCACAGCGCCGGGGTTGCCCCTTATTCCATATTCTGCAAGGCGACTTGTTTATGGATGATGGCGTGGTGTTTGCCAAAATGAATCCGGTGACGGTCAAGGACGATCCCAGTGCTTGGTTTACGTTCGGTGAAGCGCTGGTCATGCCGCTGCATGAATTGCCGGTGGTGTTAATGCGCAAAGATCCGCCGTTTGATATGGAATACATTTACAGCACGTATTTGCTGGAATTGGTGCAAAAACGCGGCACGCTGGTGGTGAATCGCCCAGAGAGTATTCGCAGTGCCAATGAAAAATTGTTTGCCGCGTGGTTTCCTGAATATTGCCCACCAACCCGTGTGACCCGCGATATGGCACGTATCCGTGAATTTCTGGCGCAACAGCAACACATTGTGGTGAAACCCTTGGACGGCATGGGCGGTTCAATGATTTTCCAAATTAAACAGGGTGATCCGAATAGCAATGTGATTCTGGAGGCGATTACCGCGCATGGCACGCGCACGGTGATGGCACAGCGCTTTTTGCCGGAATACAAACAGGGTGATAAACGCATTTTGCTGATCGACGGCGAGCCGTTCCCCCATGCATTGGCGCGAATTCCGGCGGAAGGCGAGGGGCGGGCGAATTTGGCGGCGGGCGGTACGGGCGTGGGCGTGGATTTGACGGAACGCGAATTTGCGATTTGTGCTGGCATTGCGCCGGTATTGCGGGACATGGGGTTGCTGTTTGTGGGGCTGGACGTGATCGGCGATTACGTGACTGAGATAAATGTTACTAGCCCGACCTGCATTCGCGAATTGGATACGATTTATGCGGCTAATATTGCCAGCCTGCTATGGGATGCGGTTGAGTGCAGGCTGGCAAACGGCGTTTAGGTATTTTGTTGCAAGATACCGTACAGCTCATCTTTGAGGTGTAGACGCTGTAACTTCAGGCTTTCGACAAATTCGTCAGCATGGACTTCGATTTCTTGTTCAATCCGATGCAATTGCGCGTCCACCTCGTTGTAGTCCTCAAATAGGCGAGCAAAGTGCCGATCATTCATTTTCAGGTGATGAATCTGCTCTTTGTATTCGGGAAATTCGGTCGCGAGATCGTGAGATTCTCCAAACATTCGTTACGCTCCTTTTTTCATTAAGTTTCCGTTTCAGGCTATCACAATACCGAGGGGGAGCGTGTGAGTTAAGTCAAATTATGGACTGTGCTAGAATCTGCTTTTGAACACAACGGGAGTCAAACGTGAAAGCCAGAGTCAAATGGTTGGATAATATGAGTTTTGTCGGTGAATCCGGCAGTGGGCATTCCGTGGTAATGGATGGTGCGCCCGAATTTGGGGGGCGTAACCTTGGAATGCGTCCGATGGAAATGCTATTGCTGGGCTTGGGCGGTTGTGCGTCTTTCGATATTGTGTTGATTTTGCAGAAATCCAAACAGCATGTCATGGATTGTGAAGTGCAGATCGAAGCCGAACGCGCAGATACCGATCCCAAGGTTTTCACTCGCATCCACCTGCACTTCCAAGTGAGTGGACGCAACCTTGCTGCCGATAAAGTCGAGCGTGCGGTGAAATTATCGGCTGAAAAATATTGCTCCGCATCCATTATGTTAGGCAAAACTGCGGTGATTACCCACGATTTTGCGTTGCACGAAGCGCCGTGAAGCATTTATTTCACTTGCACGCAGGGGCATAGTTTTGCATAGTTCATTCCCGTACCGATTGTCGGTCAATCGGTGGATTTTTTTATGCTACGCCAGACAAAGAGGATGATCAGAATTGGTTGAGCGTCATCAAAAGCAGATTCGCCTGCATGGGTTTAATAACCTAACGAAAACCTTGAGTTTTAACATTTACGACATCTGCTACGCAAGGAGTCCGGCTCACCGTGAAGAATACCTCGCGTACATTGATGAAGAATACAATGCCGACCGTTTGACCAACATTCTCACCAATGTGGCAGACATTATTGGTGCTAATATTTTGAACGTGGCACGGCAGGATTACGATCCCCAAGGCGCGAGCGTCACTATTTTGGTATCGGAAGAGCCTGTTTTATCAGAAGAAAAAATCAGTGCATCGATTTCGGCACGTCCTGGACCTTACCCAGAAGATGTGGTGGCGCATTTGGATAAAAGCCATTTGACGGTACACACTTACCCGGAAAGTCACCCCGATAATGGTATTAGTACCTTCCGTGCTGACATTGATGTATCCACGTGTGGGCGCATCTCGCCGTTGAAAGCATTGAATTACTTAATACACAGTTTGGAGTCTGATATTGTCATTATGGACTATCGGGTACGCGGTTTTACCCGTGACGTGAAGGGTAAAAAGCACTTCATCGACCATAAGATCAACTCTATCCAAAATTTCTTGTCACCTGAAACAAAGCGCAATTATTCCATGCTAGACGTCAATGTTTATCAGGAGAATATCTTTCACACTAAAATGATGTTGAAAGAGTTTGATCTGGATAACTATTTGTTTGGTTTGGGTAAAAATGATTATTTTGAAAAAGACATTAAGCAAATTGAGATGCAATTGCGCAAGGAAATGAAAGAAATTTTCTACGGCAGAAACACCGGCAGTTTGTGATGACTATCACGGTAATGGCGCTGCTAACGTGCTAATTACGGGCTGTTTTTCCCTAGTCGTTTAATTGCGTTTGATTATCATCTGGAGCCAATATGTTGCAATTTAGCAACATATTGGTAGACTCCGCACAATTGAAACATTCAATAGTATATCTGAGCTAATATTGATCATGAAGGTTGTCTCTGGTGCATAGACTCTGCTAACGTTCGCTTTGTGATGTTTATAGTGTGTAAAAACATCACAAACAAAACTATTGTTCTATATGTAGAGAACGCAAGAAAGGTTGTAGAAGAGATTATGAGTAGTGTTAGTGTGAAGTCATTGATCCTGTTAAGTCTGGGGGCGGTGGCATTGTTACTGGCTGGCTGTAATTCTGAAACCGTTAAAACTGCGGAAGCGGAACAAGCCAAGGTATATACCGCACAATTTGCCCATTCTAAGAATAGTGCTAATACATTGGCAAATGTGACGAAAATACCTGTTCAAGCCTCACAGGATATTAGCCTGTTAGATCGCGTGGTATGGAACGCTGAAAAGCAAAAAGGCAAAATGTACCGTTACGGCGGTGAAAGTCCTAAAACAGGCTTTGATTGCAGTGGCTTAACACAGTTTGCCTTTGAGCAAGGCGCTGGGGTTTCTTTGCCACGCACCGCTGCGGATCAATACGCATCAGCGATCAAAATCCCTAAGCATCAAGCCAGCAAAGGCGACTTGGTTTTCTTCAAAACCAGTGGTAAACGTATCAGCCATGTCGGTATTTATTTGGGCGATGAAAAATTCGTCCATGCACCGCGCACGGGTAAAGCGATTACTACCGATAAGCTGGAAGGTTATTGGGCCAATAGGCTGGTCGGTTTTGGACGCATTCCGGGTGCCTGCAAACCCGCTTATTCTTAAATTGCCCCTTCAAAAAAGGCCGCTATTAATAGTGGCCTTTTTCATTTAAGTAACGCGCTTACGGCAGGCTATTCAGCCAAGTGGCAACCACAGCGGTGAGAGCTTCACCTTTGTCTTTGTAATCATGATCCGCATCGGGTAACACCATTTGTTTAGAATGCGTATTGCCAGAACGTTGCATGAGTGCTTGACGCTCCGGGGCAAGGCTGATCACTTGCGGAAAATCCTTTTCGCCATACACATCCAAAACGGGTACGGATAATTTATCCAGCGGGAACGGGTGCAGCAATTCTTGTCCCTCATCAGTTGCCCCCATGCCCATGCCTACATAAGCAGCAAGATTGTTTCCGCCGGTGGTGTCTACCCAGTTCATGGCCATGTGTGCGCCGCAACTGTGTGCGGCTAATACAATTTTGCTGATGCCTCGTTGTTTCAGCAAGGCTATTCCCGCATCAATGCGCTTGTCAGCATTGGCAAACAGTGGAACGTAATCGTAGTATTTGGCTTCTTTGGCTAATACGGGCATTTGCAAAGACAGGGTTGTCCAGCCTTTAGCCACTAAACCTACCCGCAAGGGGTGCACCACATTTTCCCAATCGGGGTGGTAGCCGCGCCCGTGCAAAATGATAACGGCGCCGCGCGGTTGATCTGCCGTTGTCAGAATGCCCATGAAGTTCTGGGTGCCATCATTCAAGCTGATCACCTCGCCATCCATAATCGTATCGCGGATTTCACTCGCAAGGCGTTGCTCGCGAGCGTAATCCGGCATGGCGTTAGCGTCGGGTGCGGGTTTGTTCGCCGCAGGTGGCGGGGTTACATCATTTTTTTTTTCTTCTGAGAGGTTTGGCTCAGAAGGGGGAGTGGGTGCCGGTGGCGCGGCGGGCATCGGGTCCATCATGGGCGGCGGCATGACCGGCGGTGTTAGCGCCGCTGGCGCGGGTACCGTTAGCGGCGCGGGCGCGATAACAGCAGGCGCAGGTTCCTGCACGGGCATCGGCGCCGGGGCAATTGGCGCGGTGTCGGCAGTGGGGGCGACGCTTGGCATGGTTACCGGCACGGCTTCGCTCGCTACTGCTTCAGGTGCTGGGGTGTTGACTGCCTTTTGAGCCGGGCTGTCAATATTCACGGCAGGGCGCATGACCATTAAGGCCAACACTACAACGGAGGCAAGCGTATAAACGGCTGCGGCAACTTTCATGTTTCTCATCTCCTCAAGGGGGCGGTATTTGGCTAAATCGAATGAAACATTCAAAATATACGATTGGAAATCGACGTTACTTTCTCTTAGAGTATAATCCTACAAAGCGTTTAATCAACCATACAACTGAGGAGTCCATGATGGAATTGAAGGGAAGTAGAACAGAACAGCATTTGAAAGACGCCTTCGCGGGTGAATCGCAAGCCAATCGCCGTTACTTGTATTTCGCAGCCAAAGCCGACGTGGAAGGCTACAACGATGTCGCGGCGGTATTCCGCTCTACTGCGGAAGGCGAAACGGGTCACGCACACGGTCACTTGGAATATTTGGAAGCTTCTGGCGATCCAGCGACCGGCTTGCCGATTGGCCCGACAGCGGCTAACTTGAAATCGGCGATTGCGGGTGAAACCCACGAATACACCGACATGTACCCCGGCATGGCCAAAGACGCGCGTGCGGAAGGCTTCGACGAAATCGCGGATTGGTTTGAAACGTTGGCGAAAGCGGAGCGTTCACACGCTAACCGTTTCCAGAAGGCATTGGACAGTTTAGACGCATAAGGCTTTAGTGGAGGCGAATGCGTGTTCGCCTCCACACCCCAACGGAGAATAACTAAGATGGCAACCCCGAAACGCGAAGGCAGCCTGCAAGCCCCCACCCGTCACGCGCTCGACTGGAAAAACCCCGAATTTTATAACGAAGATGCCGTCCTGCACGAAATGGAGCGCGTCTTTGATCTGTGTCACGGTTGCCGCCGTTGCGTCAGCCTGTGCAATTCCTTCCCCACGCTGTTTGATCTTGTGGACAATTCCAAGACGATGGAAGTGGATGGCGTTGACAAAAAAGATTATTGGCAGGTCGTGGATCATTGCTATCTGTGCGACCTGTGTTACATGACCAAATGCCCGTACATTCCGCCGCATGAGTGGAATATTGACTTCCCACACCTGATGCTGCGTGCCAAAGCGGTGAAGTTTAAGAAGGGCGACACAAAATTCCGCGACAAGATACTGAGTTCTACGGATATGGTCGGCAAGTTGGCGGGGATTCCTGTCGTTGCGGGCATCGTCAATAAAGTGAATCAAAATCCCGCCTTCCGTCAACAACTCGACAAAGTGTTGGGTGTGCATCCGCAAGCGAAAATACCGTCTTACCACAGCGACAAAGGGCGTGACCGTGTGGCGCGTTACAAGACTTTGGATGAATCCAAAGCGGTGGCAGCAGGGCGTACCACGGGCAAAGTGGCGATTTTTGCGACGTGCTACGGCAACTATAACGAGCCGCATATCGTCGATGATTTGCGTAAGGTATTTGAAATCAACGGCATTCCAGTGACGTTGCTGGATAAAGAGCAGTGTTGTGGAATGCCGAAGCTAGAACTCGGTGATTTGGAATCGGTTGCCGCCGCGAAAGAAGCCAATATTCCGGCAATGATGAAACTCATCAATGAAGGTTGGGATATTGTCGGCCCCGTACCGTCGTGTGTGTTGATGTTCAAGCAGGAATTGCCGCTGATGTTCCCCGATGATGCTGATGTGCAAACGGTGAAAGGGCGCATTTTCGACCCGTTCGAGTACCTGATGTTGCGCCACAAAGAAGGCAAGTTGAACACCAACTTCAAAAAGCCGTTGGGCAAGGTCAGCTACCACACGTCTTGCCATTTGCGCGTACAAAACATCGGTTACAAGACCCGCGAATTGTTGGAATTAGTGCCGGATACCAAGCTGGAATTGCTGGAACGTTGTTCCGGGCATGACGGCACGTATGCGGTGAAAAGCGAGTTCCACGATATTGCCATAAAAATTTGCCGTCCGCTGTTCGGTAAGGTCAATCAGGCCAAGCCGGATTATTACGGCAGCGATTGCCCGATGGCTGGGCATCAAATCGAGAGTGGGTTGGAAGAGGGTATGCCTCCGCCAACGCATCCGCTGACCATGTTACGCATTGCTTACGGTTTGTAAGGAGAGTGATGATGGAAAAGTTGACCCGTGCAGACTTGCTGAGTCTGGAACAGTATTCAATCGAGCGCAAAGCCTTCCGCGAGAAAGTGATGGCGCATAAAGCTGACCGCAAAATACACATTGGCCCGAATGCGACGCTGTATTTTGAAGACCGCTTAACCATGCAGTACCAGATTCAGGAAATGCTGCGGATTGAGAAAATTTTCGAGTCCGCTGGCATTAATGAGGAACTGGAAGCGTATAACCCGTTGATTCCCGATGGCTCGAACTGGAAAGCAACCTTCATGGTCGAGTTTTCCGATGTGGAAGAGCGCAAGGTGCAACTGGGGCGGTTGATCGGGATCGAGCGGCATACGTGGGTGCAGGTGGCGGGTTTCGACAAGGTTTACGCGATTGCCAATGAAGATTTGGAGCGCGAAACCGAGGAGAAAACCTCAGCAGTGCATTTTACGCGCTTTGAGTTGACCCCGGTGATGGTGGCTTCGATGCAGGAAGGCGCGGCGATTCAGATGGGGATTGAGCATCCGAATTATGCGTATACCGTGACCTTGGGTGAAGCCTCGCGTGCGTCACTCGCAGCAGATTTGGGCTAAGCCCTAACCCTAAGAAGCATCATCCTCATGGTTAAGCACCTTGAGGATGATTTGACACAAACGTTGCCAATCCGACGGTTTGTGCAAAAAGTCATTCATTCCCGCCGCTAGGCATTGTTGCCTAACTTCAGTACTCGTGTGCGCGGTCAAGGCGATGACGGGAATGTTGGGATTGGGTGAATGCTGGCGTATCCATTGCAACACGTCAAAGCCGGTGGTGTCGGGCAGGTTAATGTCGAGTAATACCACATCAAACGGGTGCTGTTGCAGGTAAAGCAACGCACTTTGCCCATCTGCGGCGACTTCCACCTTGCCGCCTTGAGCACTCAATAGCTCATAACCCAGCAAACGATTCATGAATTCGTCATCGACCAATAAAATGCGGATGCCCTGCGGCAGTCGGCAAGGTGGTTTATCCGTTGTTGCCGTTTCAAGGTGGGCGACGTTAAAGGTCAGGGTGAAGAAAAAGTGGCTGCCTTTACCCACGGTGCTTTCAACCGCTAATTTTCCGCCCAAACAGGTGACGAGGCGGCTGCTAATCGCCAGCCCTAAGCCGATGCCGTCTTGTGAAAGGTTGGAGGTGGGTTGCGCTTGGGTAAATTCATCAAAAATCGTCGGTAATTTTTCAGCGGCAATGCCAATTCCGGTATCACGCACCGAAAAAGACAGGCGTAATTGCTGGGGTTCAGGTGTCTCATGACGCTGCACCGTGCAAGTGACAGAGCCTTCGGTGGTATAACGCAGCGCATTTTGCAGCAAATTGGTCAGGATTTGCGTTAAGCGCAAACGGTCGCCCAGTAGCGTTTCCGGGATGGTGTCATGCCCGACAAATACCAACGACAGCCCTTTTTTCTGTGCCTGATTAAGCGTTAAATCGTGTACTTGGCGCATCACGATGCTCAGTTGGAAGGGTTCTTGCTGTAGTTCCAGGCTATTGCTTTCAATTTTGGCGATGTCTAACACATTGCCCATTAAGCGTGACATGTGTTGGGACGTTTGCTCCAGTTGCGTGACGTATTCCGCTTGCTTGGGGGTGAGCGTGGTGAGGCGTAACAGCGTGCCGAGGCTGGTGATGGCGTTGAGCGGGGTGCGCAATTCATGGTTAATGGTTGCTAGAAAGCTGCTTTTGGCTTGATTCGCGGCGGCGGTGCGCTGCATGGCTTCACGCAATAACCTGACTTTTTCCATTTGGACAATGGACAATAACAGCAAAAAAATCAGGTGTCCTATTGGCATGGCGGTGACGTAAAACGCTTGCACATCCCAGTGTGTCACATTGAAAATCAGTACCAATCCACTGGGTGCGACCCAAAAAATCACCAAGAAGAAAATGCCAAAGAAATAACGGGCAATGCGATTGCCGTGGCGTAAGGCGGCGATGCTGGTGCTGAACAGTATCAACATCGTAATCTGCCCCATGCTGTTGGTAATCAAGGTTCCGCTGGGAATCCAGCCAGTGATGACGATCAAGGGTAAGCAAATCCAGATGATCCCGCTTAACAGCCGGTGATGGCGGGGGAGCCGTTGTTTGGTTTGCAGCAATTGTTGCGTAAATACGCTAAAAGAAATCATGGCGAGGTAGAGCGCATCTCTTTATACACAAATCAGTCCTCCCCCAACTCACTAGCCATCTGAATCCCATAAATACAGTCCAGCACCCTTGAGTAGCCAAGCCAGATACTTTTAGCCCCCGGTTCGCCATCGCATTTTCTGCCCAAAAAGCCCCCCAGTTCCGCTAGATTGCGGATCACTTGATTGAGGGTAGGTATGCCATCGGGTAGTGCTTTTTTGCCGAGCCGGAAGGATACTTTCCATTCCAGCGGGTCAAACACCAGATCAGCCGGAAGTTCTGGGCAGGTACGCCCCAACCGCATCAGAAACATAATCCGCCAGGCCACCATGATGTAGAGCGCGAGGGCTTTTTCGATGCGCTCTTTAGTGTCCAGTTGCAGTTTTTCGACGCGACAGCCGACTTTCAGGACATCAAAAAACATCTCGATTTCCCAACGCGCCCGATACCAGTCGATGAGTTCACAGGCGGCATCGGCGGTCTCTACACAACGGTTGGTGACTAAACGCCAAATGAGGGACGATTTTCCGGCGGGTGGGTTGATTTCTTTGGCTTGAACCAAGGTCAATAGCATTGGATGCTTACTTTTGGGACGCAGGGTATAACGTAACACCTTGATTTCTTGTACCACTTTGCGAGGCTTTTCACCCTGCTTGCGCGGTTTGGTAAAGGTGATACGAGTCAACGCCTGTTGTTGATCAATGGCATCCCACAGTTTGAGGTCATCCCCCAAGGCGCGGTTATGTTGCGCCCGTATCAGCAGGTCAGCCGGGTAATCCAAGGCTTGCGCCCGTTTGAGTAAGTCATAAAAGTCGCTTTCACGGTCGCCCGTATAGATGAGGCGGTATTCAGGGCAGCGTGCCGCCAGTTCGGCTACCCGTTCATACCCTTCAATCCAGCGACGGCTTTCTTTGATGCCGGGGTTGGCAAGATCCGCCGCTTTGCTCAAGCCCCGTGACCACATCCACGTATCGGTGATCCCCAATGGCAGACGGTCTGGGGTGATACACAAGGTCGGATGCAGGTACATCCCGCGTTGCTTATCGTAGGATAAACGCCCCAAACCCTCGGTTTCCTGCCCATTGAAATCCAGTTCGGTGGTGTCTTGAATACACAGGATAATCCGCGAATCTTGCTGACGGATTCGACACTCGGTCGCTTCAAAGTGGGATGCCATCAAAGCATCATGGCTCACCGCTTCATTCCAAAAGAAACGGTACGTCGCCAAGGTGCTTGACCAACTTTGACAAGCTTTCGGGATGCTCGATTGGGGGGCTTTCAGCATCGCTTTGAGGATATGAGCGGCGCGTGTTTCGAGACGCTTGTCTCCCAAATCAAGATCGGTGAGTTCGGTAGATGACCAGTTCATGGGTGAAAATTGCTTATCTTACATCAGTTTGGGGACTTGTGTATAAGGAGATGGGTAGAGCGGTGTCGTGAAAAAGTGCGAGCCAGTGTCATGGAGGAATCCAATCCCCTCAAATACCGGGTTGGCTAAATGCGCCACCGTCGCCATTGAGAGAATATGCGCCACCAGTGACAAGTAGCTAGGCTCACGCAATGCGAAGAACAAAAACAGGTTGTAAGCCGCCAACACCAACATTGCCCCGTAAATAGCGGCGTAGAGGCGATAGCTTTCTTTACTGCGTTCCAGCATCGCATCCGCCGTGACCAAATCTACCGGCAAGCGAAACGCGGAATCGCCATTGGTTGCCCGCACGTAGATTTCCAAGGGTATGCCGTGAGGAAGTGCCAGCGACCACGCGGGGCGGCGGTAGCCGGTCACGGGTGCGGCGTACTGTGCCGTTACTTCCTGCCCCTCGGATAGCAGATGGAAGTCGTATTCATCCTCCAGCAATGCATCGGACAGGGCATACCATTTCAGGCTGGATTGGTTGATTAGCGTAAAACGTACCCAATACGCCGAGCGACTTCTGCCGAAACTGGGGGCGTTTTGACTGGTGTTTGCAGTAAATTTTGCGTCAAATGCCGCCGATGCAACCTGTTGCAGGGTTAATTGCCGTGACGGGTCTTCCAAAATTGCCATGAAGGGCGCGGCGGAAACCGTGTCGTGGCTATCCGTGAGGATCAATGTTGAGGCATCAGCCACCGTTACTTGGCTGAGTAAAAACAGCAGTAAACCCGCCAGCCAAGACAATGGCGTGGCGTGCTGCTTCAATGGCTACGGTTAATCGCAAACCATGCCAATGACTCCAACGCTTGCCGATAGTCGCTATCAGGCAGGCATTGCAAGCTGGCAATCGCACTTTCGGTTTCACCCTTGGCACGTTCCAGCGTGTAATCAATCGCCTTGGTGTCGGTAATCGCCTGCATAATGGCATCAATTTGATCCAACCCACCCTGCTCAATCGCACTGCGGAGGATGGCAGCCGTCGCCGCATCGCTGCGTTGTATCGCAATAATCAGTGGCAAGGTCGGCTTGCCTTCGGCTAAATCATCACCGACGTTTTTGCCCATTTCCTCAGCATCAGCGGTGTAATCCAACACGTCATCGACCAATTGGAACGCTGTACCTAAGTGCATTCCATACTTCGCCATCGCCTCTTCGTGTTCCGCACTCAATCCCGTCAGCACTGCGCCCAACTGACACGCTGCTTCAAACAATTTCGCGGTTTTGGAATGAATCACTTCCATGTAACGCGCTTCGGACGTGTCAGGATCGTGACAGTTGAGCAACTGCAAGACTTCGCCTTCCGCAATCACGTTGGTGGTGGTGGATAAGATTTCCATCACCCGCATACTGCCCACGTCCACCATCATTTCAAACGAGCGCGAATACAGGAAATCGCCCACCAGCACGGCGGCTTGATTGCCCCACACATTGTTGGCGGTTTCCTTGCCACGGCGCATATCGGACTCGTCCACCACATCGTCATGTAGCAGCGTGGCGGTGTGGATAAATTCCACAATTGCGGCAATATCAACGTGTCTGTCGCCTTGATAGCCGCAGGCACGCGCCACCAGCAACGCGAGTAATGGGCGCAAGCGCTTGCCCCCACTGCCAATAATGTAATGGCTGAGTTGGTTGATAAGCACGACATCGGAATGCAGACGACGCTGGATTAAAGCATTGACTGCCTGCATGTCAGCATCGGCAAGTTGGCGAATTGTATTGAAATCCATGATTATGCAGGCTGCGGTAAAGCCCCGAATGCTAGGAAGCCCCCTAGCTCCTGTCAAGCGATACGCGCAACTCCTTGAAATATTTTATTTCCCGTTTGACCTGAAGGGGCGTAGACGGTATAATCCTGCGGCTCTTTAACAGGACATTTTTTGGAGAATCGAATCATGTATGCGGTCATCGTAACCGGCGGTAAACAGTACCGCGTCGCTCAAGGCGACAGCATCTTTGTTGAAAAACTGGATGCAGCAGAAGGCGCAGACATTGATTTCGATAATGTCCTGATGGTCGGGGAAGGTGACACCGTGCAAATCGGCGCACCTTACGTTGCAGGCGCGAAAGTAACTGCAAACGTTGTGGCCCAGACTCGCGGCGTCAAAGTGCGGATCATGAAATTCCGCCGCCGTAAGCACCATCAGAAATGTACTGGTCATCGCCAGTACCTGACACAAATCGAAATCACTGGCATTTCAGCAGCATAAGGGGAGACAGCAATGGCACATAAGAA
Source organism: Candidatus Thiothrix sulfatifontis (assembly GCA_022828425.1). Classification (NCBI taxonomy): domain Bacteria; kingdom Pseudomonadati; phylum Pseudomonadota; class Gammaproteobacteria; order Thiotrichales; family Thiotrichaceae; genus Thiothrix; species Candidatus Thiothrix sulfatifontis. Next base: position 365,646 of record CP094685.1, on the reverse strand, counting down.
AGCAGGCGGTAGTACCCGCAACGGTCGCGACTCAGAATCGAAACGACTTGGCGTTAAGCGCTTTGGTGGTCAATTCGTTCTGGCTGGTAACATTCTGGTTCGCCAGCGTGGTACGCGCTTCCATGCTGGTGACAACGTAGGTATTGGTAAAGACCATACCTTGTTCGCCAAGGCAGACGGCGTAGTGGTTTTCAAGCAAAAAGGCGCTGAAAACCGTAAGTTTGTAAGCATCCAACCTGTTGAAGGTTGTTCCGCTTAAAAACTTCCGTCTTCGAACGATTTGCGTAAAAGCCCCGCCTGTCGGGGCTTTTCGCGTGTTATGATCATGTCATGAAAACTATCCCGCACCCCATTCAATATCAAGGCAGTAAGCGCAATTTAGCAGCCGCCATTCTTGGTTATTTCCCCAAGGATGTGAATTGTTTGATTGAACCCTTTGCGGGTTCGGCTGCGATTAGTATTGCGGCGGGAGCACGTCAATTGGCGGCGCGTTACGCGATTAATGATGTCAATAAACCGTTAGTAGAATTGCTGCGTTTGATGGTGGAGCAACCCACAGCAACGGCTGATTATTACGAACAGATTTGGAATGGGCAGCTCACAGAGGATAGTCCGAGCCATTATTATCAGATGCGCGAAGCCTTTAATCGCAGCCAAGATCCCCGTCTTTTCCTGTATTTGTTAGCGCGTTGTGTCAAAGGTGCGGTGCGTTACAATGCTGATGGGATGTTCAATCAAAGCCCAGATAAGCGCCGTAAAGGAACTCGCCCCGCGACGATGCGTAACAATATTTTCGGGGTGTCAGCGTTGTTGCAAGGTAAAAGTGCCTTTTCAGCACTGGATTATCGTGATGTGCTGAGGACGGCTACGACCAATGATTTGGTTTACATGGATCCGCCTTATCAGGGCGTTTGCGGCGAACACGATTCGCGCTACTTGTCCGGTATTGATCACCGTGAATTTGTATTGGCACTGGAAAGCTTGAATGAACGGGGTATCGCTTACCTCGTCAGTTATGATGGGCGTAGGGGAGATAAGGCATTTGGCGAATTGCTGCCTAGTTATCTGGAGTTGTCGCGTATTGAATTGTTAGCGGGGCGTTCTAGCCAATCGACCTTGCTGGGACGCGCTGAGATGACGTATGAATCGCTGTATTTGTCACCAGCTTTAGCGCAGAAGCGGGAATTACCTGCGTTACGGAGTCATGCTATTTCTATACAGCCACACTGTGCGCCTGAGGCTAATGCGCTCTATGCCTGAAGTGCCAGCCGCCTTATTGGAGTTGGTCGTGTGAGCATTGTGACAATTGGAATGGTGGTAAAGATAAGCAGGTTTGCCTGACTTGTTACTGGGCTTTCCCAGAAAATTATACCCATGTGGCAACACGCCACAGTCGTCGTATTGACCTTGTTTGGCAAGGGGATGAAGTGGCTGTTTATGAAAAACTGAAGGCAGCCGCTTCTGAGCTTGGTAAAGAAGTCCCTGAGTTTGTTAAAGAAGTGCTTGAGCGTGAAGCCAAGTTACTGGGATAGGATTTATGCAGTTTGTTGATGAAGTAGTAATCCGCGTGAAAGCGGGTGATGGTGGCAATGGTTGCGTGAGCTTCCGCCGCGAAAAATACATCGAATTCGGTGGCCCCAACGGTGGCGACGGCGGCGACGGTGGCGATGTGTATTTGGTTGCCGAACGCAATTTGAATACGCTGATTGATTTCCGCCACCAGCGTTATTACGAAGCGCAGCGCGGCGAAAACGGCGCAGGCAATAATATGACCGGCAGGCGTGGCGATGATCAAGAGATCAGCGTTCCGGTCGGCACGGTGGCTTACGACGAAGAAACCGGCGAGATGATCGGCGATTTGGTCGAACCCGGCCAGCGCTTGCTGGTGGCAAAAGGCGGTTGGCATGGCTTGGGTAACTTGCGTTACAAAAGCTCGATTAACCGTGCGCCACGTCAGTCTAAGCCGGGTACGGTGGGTGAATTGCGTGTGTTGCGCATGGAACTGAAATTGCTGGCAGACGTCGGTTTGCTGGGCTTGCCGAATGCGGGAAAATCGACGTTGATCAGCGCGGTGTCGTCGGCACGTCCGAAAGTCGCGGATTACCCGTTCACCACGCTGTACCCCAATTTGGGCGTGGTCAGTGTTGGCGTGACGCAAAGTTTCGTGATGGCGGATATTCCTGGCTTGATCGAAGGGGCGGCGGAAGGCGCGGGGCTGGGCATCCAATTCCTGCGGCATTTATCGCGTACCAGTTTATTGCTGCACGTGGTGGACGTCGCACCGATGGCGGAGGAAAATGAGCCGGTAAAAGCGGTGCGTACTATCGAGGCTGAGTTGGAGCAATACAGCGAAGAGCTGTCCAATTACCCGCGTTGGCTGGTGCTGAACAAAATCGACTTGTTGCCACCGGAAGAACGCGCCTCCCGTTGTCAGGAAATTGTTGACGCACTCGGTTGGACGGGGCGCGTTTTCCAGATTTCCGCCGCGACCAGTGCAGGCACGCAAGACCTGTGTTTCCACATTATGCAGTATTTGGACGAACATGCAGACCACACGAACTGAATTCATGCCCAAGACCCAGCGTTGGGTCGTTAAAATTGGCAGTGCCTTGCTGACTCGCGATGGCGAAGGCTTGGATCGTGAAGCCTTGGCGGATTGGGCGGGGCAAATGGCTCGCCTGCATCAGTCCGGTGTGGAAATCGTGTTGGTGTCTTCCGGCGCAGTCGCCGAAGGCATGAGCCGCATGGGTTGGAAAACCAAGCCCAAAGCCTTGTTTGAAAAGCAGGCGGCGGCAGCGATTGGGCAAATGAGCCTGATTCATGCTTATGAGATGGTGTTCCAGCAACACGGTTTTCATGCCGCGCAAGTGTTGCTCACCCATGACGATTTGGCGAATCGTCGCCGTTACCTCAATGCGCGTAGCACCTTAACCACCTTGATTGAACTCAAAGTCATTCCGGTGATCAATGAGAATGATACGGTGGCGTTTGAGGAAATTCGCTTGGGTGACAACGATACGCTGGGTGCGATGGTGGCGAATCTGGTCGAAGCGGATGTGTTGGTGATTCTCACCGACCAGTCCGGCTTGTTTGACAAAGACCCGCGCAAGTTTGCGGATGCGCAGATGATTGTTGAGGGTCGCGCTAACAATCCCGATTACGTGGAATTTGCGGGCGGGGCGGGCACGTTGATCGGCAGCGGCGGAATGCGTACCAAGGTAATCGCTGCGCAACGGGCGGCGCGTTCGGGCTGTGCCACCGTGATTGCTTCCGGGCGTGAACCGCTGGTGTTGGAGCGGCTGCGCACGGGTGAGTTGTTAGGCACGCTGTTATTGCCGGATGCTGCACCGATTGCAGCGCGTAAGCAGTGGATTGCGGGGCAATTGGCAGCCAAAGGCACGTTGTGGCTTGACGCTGGCGCGGCAGAAGCGGTTCTCAAAACGGGAAAAAGCTTATTGCCCATCGGAGTAACACGGGTGGAAGGCGTGTTTGATCGGGGTGAGGTGGTGAGTTGTGTCACTGATGACGGGCGCTTGATTGCCAAGGGATTGGTGAATTATTCGAGTGAAGAGGCAAACCGCATTAAACGTCAGCCAAGCAAATCCATTGAGCAAGTACTAGGCTATGTGGATGCGTTGGAGCTGATCCACCGTGATAATTTGGTCTTATTATAGTGAAAAGCTTGCTTTAGTCGGATTTTATTGTGGTGTGCGCGATCGGTGGGATATGTTCTGGCAGCCTGGTAGACAAAGGGAGTCAATGATGGATAGCGAGCGTTACAATATTCAAGTGTCGGTGGAGTCTCATTTCATCGAAAAAGAATCTAACCCGGAACTGTCGCGTTACGTGTTTGCGTACACCGTGACGATGGTGAATCAAGGCAGTATTCCTGCCAAATTGTTGACCCGGCACTGGGTGATTTCGGATGCCGAAGGCCGTACTCAAGAAGTGCGCGGTGATGGCGTGGTCGGTGAGCAACCTTACTTGCAACCGGGCGAGGGGTTTCGTTATACCAGTGGCACGATTCTGGATACGCCACTGGGCGTGATGCAGGGTGCTTATCAAATGGTAGCCGATGATGGTGAGCATTTTGATGCGATTATTGCCCCGTTTCGTTTAGTGGATCCGCGCGTTTTGCATTAAATCTTCTCGATATTACCACTCGTCACACCCCGCTAGACACGCCTGAAAACAGCGGGGTATAGTGAAAATAGATTTCTTATATAGTGTCTATAAAAACAAGAAGTGGTAATAATGAAAACCCCAAACAAATCAAGCCAAGTCAGTGGTCTGGTTGTATTGTCTGTACTATGTAGTGCGGTAGTACACAGTGAGTCGGCGGAAGCGGCTGTTTACACTTACGTTGATAAAGACGGTACACGTTGGTTGACCAATACGCCGAAAAAAGGCAACAAATATAAATTGGTTGCAAAGTACGGCGCACCGCAAAAAAAATCATCAAGACCGTCAGCTTTACCCAAGGTAGCGAATTACTCGGCTAACGCGTTGGCACCCGTTAATATGGGAAGTACGCGCGGGCATTGTGGCTCGCAAAACGCCGCACAATTAGAGCGTAAAATGTTGCCGCATCTGGATTCTATTCGTACTCATGCGCGCGCTTACGGTGTGGATGAAAATCTGGTGATTGCGTTGATGAAACAAGAATCCTGCTTTAACCCCGGTGCGCGTTCACGGGTGGGGGCGATGGGTTTAATGCAATTGATGCCCGGCACGGCGGATATGATGGGCGTCGCTAACGCTTGGGACCCGCATCAGAATATCCAAGGTGGCGTGAAATATTTGGCAGAACAATTGCGCACCTTTAATGGGAATGTGGCGCTGGCGTTAGCGGCTTACAATGCGGGCCCCGGTGCAGTACACAAGCACAAAGGCATTCCGCCTTTTCGTGAAACCCAAAATTATGTGGCGAAAATCATGCGTGATTACCGGGGGGCGCAGGCATACCCCGTTCAACAAGCGCAGGCAGCCCCACAAGCGGTGGGTTATCAGCGCAATGCGCGGATACCGGCAGGCATTTCACGTGGGCAAGGTTGGGCAAAGCCGGTGCAGGATTTCTCTGTTTTCAAAGGTTTATCGTAAAGCAGTACGCGGGCGGCTTCTTTTTGCATCGCAGTAGGCTGCACGGACTGGCAACAATGAAACGCGAAGTGTATGCTTTGTTGTTTGATTTTGATCTGTGGAGATGAGCAATGTCGATGTCTGACCGCGATGGCCTGATCTGGCTGGACGGCGAAATGGTGCCTTGGCGCGAAGCCAAAACCCACGTCTTAACCCATACCCTGCATTATGGCATGGGTGTTTTTGAAGGTGTGCGGGCGTATAAGACTGACCAAGGCACGGCGATTTTCCGCTTGCAAGATCACACTAACCGCCTGTTTAATTCTGCCAAAATCATGCGAATGGCGATGCCTTACAGCAAAGAGCAGCTCAATGCAGCGCAATGCGCGTCCGTGCGTGATAATAATCTGGATTCCGCTTACATCCGCCCGATGTGTTTTTACGGGTCGGAAGGCATGGGTCTGCGTGCCGACAATCTGGAAACCCACGCAATGGTCGCCGCGTGGACATGGGGTTCTTACCTCGGCGCGGAAAACATGGAAAAAGGGATTCGCATCAAGACCTCTTCCTTCAACCGCCACCACGTCAATGTCACCATGTGCAAGGCGAAAGCCAACGGCAATTACATGAATTCCATGCTGGCGTTGCGTGAAGCGTTAGACGACGGTTATGACGAAGCCTTGTTGCTGGACGTGGACGGTTTTGTGTCTGAAGGCAGCGCGGAAAACTTCTTTTTGATCAAAGAAGGTGTCCTGTACACCCCTGAACTGACGGCGGCACTGGATGGGATTACCCGTAAAACCGTGATCACACTGGCGCGTGATTTGGGCTATGAAGTCCGCGAAAAGCGCATTAGCCGTGACGAAGTGTACATGGCAGATGAAGCATTCTTCACCGGCACAGCGGCGGAAGTGACCCCGATTCGTGAATTGGATCGTCGCGCCATTGGTTCAGGCTCACGCGGCCCGATTACGGAACAATTGCAATCCCTGTATTTGGATATTGTGCATGGGCGCTCCGAAAAATACCGCGATTGGCTGACCTTTGTTTAACGAATGGTGAGAGAGGTTGTATGTCTGCACCGAGTATTGCTGATTACCAACGTTTGAATGACACCCGCGAAGTGGTGGTGAAACGTCAAGATTTACCCTTGAGTTGCCCCACCGATGTCACTGCGTTGTGGTGTTCGCACCCGCGTGCATCGTTAGCGATTGAGAATAGCCCCGATAAAACGGCTCGTTGCCCATACTGCGGTACGCTTTACCGTTTGATCGACTAAACGCCATGGCGTTTTCCCCCCAACGTTGCCTGATCGTCGGCCCTTCGTGGGTCGGCGATACGGTGATGGCACAAAGCCTGTTTATGGCGCTGAAACACCGTTTCCCCGATTTGCAAATTGATGTGCTTGCACCTGCGTGGAGCAAGCCGATTTTGGCGGCAATGCCCGAAGTCCGCGCTGCCATTGAAATGCCGTTGCAGCATGGCGAATTGGCATTGGGTAAGCGTTACCAATTGGGCAAACGTTTGCGGGCGAATGCGTATGATTGGGCGATTGTGTTGCCGCGTTCGCTGAAAGCCGCGCTCGTGCCGTTTTGGGCAAACATTCCGGTACGCACGGGGTTTAAGGGCGAAATGCGCTACGGCTTGCTGAATGATATTCGCCCTATGGATAAAACCGTGTTGACGATGACGGTGCAACGGTTTGTGGCGTTGGGGTTGGCGAAGGATGCCCCGTTACCACCAAAGATTCAGCCGCCACACCTCACTCCCACCCGCTCCCTGAGCGTAGTCGAAGGGTCGCTTCTAGCCCTCTGCCCCGGTGCAGAATACGGTGCTGCCAAACGCTGGCCTGCCGACTATTACGCCGAAGTCGCCCAGCACTACATCGCCCAAGGCGGTCAAGTGATCCTACTCGGCTCTGCCAAAGATGCCCCCGTCACCGCGCAAATCGCCGCCGCTGTAAATTCCCCCGTCTGCCAAGACCTTGCTGGCAAAACCAGCCTACAGGAAGTGCTGGGTTTACTCGCACAAGCTGATCAGGTGGTCAGCAATGATTCTGGCTTGATGCACGTTGCTGCCGCACTCGGCACACCCGTGATTGCCGTGTATGGCTCTTCCGACCCGACTTATACCCCGCCGTTGAGTGACAAAGCGCAAATCCTCTACCTTGGCTTGCCGTGCAGCCCATGCTTCAAACGCGAATGCCCGCTGGGGCATCTGGATTGCCTGAAAAAGATTACCCCGCAACAGGTCATTTCCTTGCTATAACATCCTTGCTATAAATCAAAAAAGCCTAGCTGTCGCCGTGCTATGCTGCTTTGCACAAATTAATGCCGTGAGGACTGGTGCGATGGACGTTGAACAGCTTGCAATCCGTGATTATTTGGCGAAATGCCCCCCATTAACTGAGCTTCCCGCCGTTGAGTTGGATGCGTTGGCGCGTGCCGTGCAAATCCAGCGTATCCCGCAAGGAACGGATGTGTTGAGCATTGGCGCAGAAAATACCGTCGCGTTTCTAATCCGCGCTGGGGCGGTGGATGTCTTGCTGGAAAGCGGTGATTGGTACGGGCGTTTCGGCGATGGCGATTGGGTCGGCTACCGTTCGGTGATGCGTGGCGGCAAGGTCAGCATGACGGTGCGAGCGATCGAAGACACCTTGCTGTATGCCGTGCCGGGTGAGCTGTTTTTGTCCTTACTGGAACGCTTTGAGCGGGTACGTCACTATTTCGCCGAGCGCAAGCCGGAACGTTTACGCAATGCACTTCAGGAAATCCGTGGCAGTGACGGCTTGGCGTTAGTTGCCATGCATGTGCGTGATTTGATGAAGCTGCCGATGTTGGTGGGCAAGAGCGATAGCATCCAGCAAGTTGCGCAACAGATGAACGAATTCGATACCCAAACCGTGATGGTAACGGGCGAAGACGGCAGCTTGTGCGGCATTGTCACTGATGTGGATTTCCGCAAGCGTGTGGTGGCTGAAGACCGCAGCGTGAATGCGCCAATTGCTGACATTATGACTCTTAACCCACTCACATTAACACCACGCGATCAAGCCTCCGAAGCCTTGTTGCTGATGTCACGGCGTAATATTCGCCACTTGCCGGTGGTGGATAATGGCGATGTAGTCGGCGTCGTCTCTGCCAGCGATTTATTGCGCACCCAAAGCAATAGCGCCGTGTATTTGGTCGGGGATATTTTCGCTGCCAAAGACGTGGCACGCTTGGCAGAACTCAGCAAAAACTTGCCGCAAATGTTAGTGAGCTTGGTGAAACAAAGCCTGCCTGCCAACGATATTGGGCAGTCCGTCACCGCTGTTGGGCAAGCGATTGCGCGGCGTTTATTGGTGATGGCAGAAGAAAAATTCGGCGCACCACCCGTGCCGTATGCCTTCATTGTGGCGGGTTCGATGGCGCGGCGTGAACAAACCGCGCATTCTGACCAAGATAACGGCATGATTGTGTCGGATGACTACAACGAAGCGCAACACGGCGAGTATTTCCGGCAGATAGCGAAAGTCGTGAGCGACGGGTTGGATGCGTGCGGTTACATTTATTGCCCCGGCAATGTGATGGCGACCAATGACCAGTGGCGGCAACCGTTGTCGGTGTGGCGTGGCTATTTTGAGACGTGGATCAATAAGCCCGAACCGATGGCGTTGATGTATGCCAGCATTTTCTTCGACCTGCGCTGCTTGCATGGGGATGCCAGTTTGCTAACCCGTTTGCAGGAAGAGGTTCTGAGAAAAACCAAAGCCAGCACCCTGTTCCAAGCGTTTATGGCGGGCAATGCCTTGAGCCACAAACCGCCGATTGGTTTCTTCCGTGGCTTCGTGCTCGATAAAGACAGCAAAGACAGCAGCGCCGAAAAAGGGATGGACATGAAGAAGCGCGGGGTTGTACCAGTTATCGACATGGCGCGGCTGTATGCGTTGGCGGCAGGGCTTACGCCGATCAATACGTGGGAACGGTTGGAGGCAATTGCGGAAGCGGGGACGATCACCCGTTCTACCGTGGAAGATGTGCGCGATGCGTTCGAGTTCATCAGCATGGTACGCTTGCAGCATCAAGCCAAGCAAATCGAAAACGGACACAAACCCAATAACCACATGCCGCCCGAAGAGCTGTCAGCACTGGAACGTCGCCATTTGAAAGATGCGTTTGAGGTGATTTCGACCATGCAAGACAGCATGGCAACCCGCTATCAGGCGGATAAGTTTAGATAAGATAACCCACTGGAGGAGAGCCGCTGGTGTGTTACATGCCCACCTGACGGAATTTGCTTGCCCTGCGCTGACGGTGGCAGGCAGTGACACGATTCGCACGGTGGCTGCCCGCATGACGCAGGCGGCAAGCCGTGCTGCGCTGGTGTTGGACGCATCTGGTAAGCTGCAAGGCGTGGTCACGGATATGGATTTGCGCACACGGGTGTTGGCTGCCGAGCTTGAGCCGACAACGCCAGTGGGCGACATTATGACTAGCCAACCGCTGGTGGTTGATGCTTCTGAAACCGCATCCGCCGCGCTGCTGCTGATGGCACGGCGCAATATTCGCCATATTCTGGTGCGGCTGGCGGATGGCAGTTTTGGTATTGTGTCGGCGTTCGATCTGTTGCGGCAATACGATTACAACGCCGCTTGGCTGATTGGCGACATCCACGTCGCGGCGGATGTGGCAACCCTGTCACGCCTCAGTCAACATTTGCCGCCTGCCTTGGTGCGCATGGTGCAAAACGGTACGCCTGCCTGCGATAGTGCGCATTCCCTCAGTCTGGTCGGTCAGGAAATTGTGCATCGCCTGCTGACACTCGCGGAAAACCGTTTTGGCGCACCGCCCATTCCCTACGCTTTCATCGTTGCTGGTTCGATGGGGCGGCATGAGCAAACCATTCACACCGATCAAGATAACGCGATGATTCTGGATGACAGTTTCGTGGCGGAACTGCACGACAGCTATTTCCAGCAAGTGGCGCACTTTGTCAGCGACGGGCTGGCGGCGCGTGGGTATGTGTATTGCCCCGGCAATATCATGGCAAGCAATCCGCAATGGCGGCAACCGCTGCACGTGTGGCGCGAGTATTTCCGCCAGTGGATTGATACGCCGGAACCGCAGGCGCTGGTGAATGCCACTATATTTTTCGACCTGCGCTGCACTTATGGCGATGACAGCTTGTGGCTGCGGTTGCGTGATGACTTGCTGGGGCGTAGCCGCAATAGCAGTCTATTCCAACATTTGCTGGCAGAAAACGCGCAAACTTTTCAGCCTCCGCTAAACTTTTGGGGTGGCTTTGCCAGTGAACGCAATGCAGCGGGCGAGAAAGTCATCGACTTGAAAAAACGTGGCGTTGTGCCGGTAATTGATTTGGCACGGGTGTACGCATTGGCGCACGGTTTGCCTCCGGTGAATACGGTGGAACGTTTGCAAGCCTTGGCGGAGACGGGGGCGTTGAACCGTGATGACGTGGGGGAATTGTTGGAAGCGTTGGAAGTGATTAGCCGCTTGCGTTTGCAGCATCAGTCACGGCAGGTACAGGCGGAGGTGAAGCCGGATAATGCGTTGCCGCTGGCGAGTTTGTCGGCGTTGGAGCGTAATCATTTGAAGGGGGCTTGTGAGGTGGTGGCGCGGTTGCAGCAGGGGATGTTTCGGGCGTATCGGAGTGGAGCATGAGTGTTGTGCGAGTCGGAAAAATGGAGTCGCTAACGCCAAAAAACCATGTAAAACGGAGTTACTGATCTGCGAGTGGCGACACTTTGAGTCAAATTTGTAATGATAATCGGAAATAATCCGACTAAGCTCTCAAAATTGACTATAATCATCAGCATGAACAGCGTACAAATCCCCCGGCAAGGTCACATTTTCAATCATTCAACCCTCACCGCCCTGTTGAAGGATTACGCTCGCCCGAACGACAAAATCAGCGAAATGCTGGCTAAAGCCGAGCTGCTGCCGTTGAAAAAAGGCTTGTACACCTTGGGTGGCAAGGCGGCTTGGTCTGTGTCTCGCGGCTTGGCTGCCAATCACTTGCATGGCCCCAGCTACGTTTCCCGCGAGTGGATGCTGGCGTATTACGGCTGGATGACCGAACGGGTGGAAGAGGTTACCTCCATGTGTTTGGAACGTTCCCGCCATGTCAGCACCGCGTTGGGCAGGTTCAGTTATGCCGCGATTCCGGCACGCTATTACGCCGTTGGTTTGACCTTTGTGCAGGAAGGGGATGTGGCGTTCATGGCGGCTACCCCGGAAAAAGCCCTGTGTGATGTGCTGGTGGCTACCCCCGGACTGCGGATTCAGTCGGTCAGTGCCATGCAAGACTACCTGTTGGAAAATTTGCGGTTGGAGGAAAGCGATTTGTACAATCTTGATGCTGTCCGTTTACAAACCTGCGCCCAGAGTGGTTACAAAACGGCGATGTTGGCGCATCTGTGCCAGTGGGTGGAGGCATTGCAGCATGATTGAAGCCATGCTCCAACGTTACCCGATCACTGATGCAGAATCACACTATCAGGCGTTGCGCGAAGTCATGCAGGAAATCGCGCTGGCGGGGCTGTATCGCGGTGGTTTCTTCCAGAAAGCGGCCTTTTACGGTGGCACAGCCTTGCGGATTTTCTATCAACTTGACCGCTTTTCGGAAGATCTGGATTTTTCCCTGCTGCAAGCCGACGCGAATTTTTCGCTGGAACCGTATTTTGCCGCCATCCGCAAGGAATTCCATGCGCTGGGGATTCAGGTGGAGGTTTCTGCCAAACAGAAAACCCGGCAGACGGCGGTCGAGTCGGCGTTTCTGAAAAGCAATACGGCTATCCACCTGTTGCAGATTCAGGGGGAATACGCCCAAAGCTGGTCGCCGCCGCGCCCGATCAAGATTAAGTTTGAAGTCGATACCCAGCCGCCGTTGGGGTTCGGCACGGAAGAAAAGTTGCTGATGCTGCCGTTTTCGTTTTACGTGAAATGTTTCCAGATTGGCGACTTGTTCGCGGGCAAACTGCACGCCCTGCTGTACCGGCGGTGGCAAAACCGGGTGAAGGGGCGCGACTGGTATGATTTTGAATGGTATGTGCGGCATGGGCATCGGGTTCACCTGAGCCACTTTTTGCAACGCGCCCAGCAAAGCGGGCAGCTCGTGGGACGGGACAGCGTGAGTGTGGAGGAGGTGCGGGAACTGCTGCGGCAACGGGTTGAGCAGGTCGATTTCCAGCAAGCTAAGGAAGATGTCGCCCGTTTTATCAAGCACACGGAACGGCTGGAAATCTGGTCGCAGGGGTATTTTCAGGGGTTGGTAGAGCGGTTGGGTTAGGCGATGTTGCCTTCGACTACGCTCAGGCAACGGCACGTGCGCTGGCTGAGCGGAGTCGAAGCCAGGTTCAGGCAATCACTCCAGTTCCTTCAACGTTTTCTCAATAATCCCAATCCACTGTTGCTGCTGCCCGTGCAGCAAGCCTTTTTCCTCCAATGGTTTCAGGATTGCCAATGCCTTCTCAAGGTGTGTGCGGACTACTTTGGTTTCACCATTTTGTTGTGCAATACCCATCAATTTGAAATGTAAAATCACCACATCGGTTTGCCATCCGGCATTGCTGGGGTCGTTGTCCGCCAGCGTTTGGGCAATGGTCTGGCTTTTTTCAAACACGGCTTTGGCGTCGTCGAGCTTGCCCTGCTCTGTGAGGATTTCGCCGATCTTGTTAAGACTGACGGAGAGATAGCGTTGCCATTCAGCATTGCTGGGGTCGTTGTCCGCGAGCGTTCGGCGGATGTTCATGCTTTTCTCAAACACGGCCCTAGATTTATCAAGTTTTCCTTGATTTGAAAGAATAGTTCCAATCCAGATAAGACTTGCTGAAAGATCTTGCTGCCATCCGGTATTGCTGGGGTCGTTGTCCGCCAGCGTTTGGGCAATGGTCTGGCTTTTTTCAAACACGGCTTTGGCGTCGTCGAGCTTGCCCTGCTCTGTGAGGATTTCGCCGATCTTGTTAAGACTGACGGAGAGATAGCGTTGCCATTCAGCATTGCTGGGGTCGTTGTCCGCGAGCGTTCGGCGGATGTTCATGCTTTTCTCAAACACGGCTTTGGCGTCGTCGAGCTTGTCCTGCGCTTTGAGGATGTTGCCGATCTTTTCCAAGCTGACGGAGAGGTCGCTTTGCCAGTCGGTATTGCTGGAATCTTTGTCGGCACGTTGCTGGAAGGATTGGCTGGCTTCGCGGTACAGCTTTTCGGCTTCCGGTAGCTTGCCTTGGGCTGCCAGTGTGTCGGCTTGTTGACCAAAACCAACGGCGCGTTGTCGTTCCAAATCGTCGCCTTGGACGCTATCGCCGAGGTTGCGGTAATAAGCCGTTACCCGTGACTGGATGTCCTGCATGATGTCGAGCCGCCCGATGGGTTTGAGCTTGTCGCGCAGGTCGAAGTTGATGAAGTTGATCAGGGTGTTGGCTTCCCGCAACATCGCCTCCAAACGTTGTTGCCGCTGCTCTTCGGCTTGGTGGCTGTGCTGGATGTAGGCGCGTTCGTCTGCACTCAAGCCGGAGCGGTTGGCAAACAGCCATTCCCGCGCCCGTTCCAGCGTAATGCCCTGCAACAGCCCCTTGTCTTTGTGCGTGTCGGGCAGGTGTTGCCACTCGCGCAGGCTGTGTTCGAGTTGTTGCTTGCCGAGCAGGAAGTCGTGTTCTTCGCGCAGCCAGCCGTTGAGCAATTGCCAGTGGCGCAACAGGGCTTCGTGCGCCACTTCCACCCGCTTGATGCCGTTGGCACTGCGTTGCACCAGCAGGCGGGCATTGGTGAGTTTGTCCAGCAGCGGGTGAGCAGCGGCAGGCAAGGCTTCCCAATCCGCCGCTTGGCGCACGTAGTCGCCCGCGTCATTGACCCGTACCAGATGCGGAATGAAGGCATCACGCAAGGCTTGCTGTGCTGCCTCACCCAAACGGTCGGGCTGAATGGCGGCACTGGCTTTGTGCTGCACCGCATTTTCCAGCGGGTTGAGGTGCTCAGAACCGAGGCGCTGGTATTCGTCCAACGTCAGGTCGCCGCCCGCGCCAAAACGTTCGTACAGTTCGCGCAAGGCAAACGCCAGCAGCGGCAATGCATCAGCGGTAGCCGCATCGCGGGTGGCGGCAGTCACCAAACCGTCTTCCACCGTCAGCCCCACCACCCCCGCAGGGCCACGGATCAGATCGCTGACCCGCTCCAGCGGCAAGGGGTCAAGCGCGAACAGGCTGGTTTCCAGTGCGCCGGTTTCACTCACTTGGGCTTGCAAGGCTGCCAGATAATCGCTGCGCATTGCCATCAGGGTCAGCAGCGGCAGTTTTGCCTGTTGTGCCGCCAGCAACAGTTGGAACAGGGCTTGGGTTTGTGGCGGCTCGGCGGTGGTGAACAACTCTTCGGCTTGGTCAATGCTCAGCAACACCGTGGCATCCCATTGAGCATTGGGGGTACGCAATTGCTCAAGGTAATCGCGCAGGGCGGGCAATGCCTGTTCACCCTGCAATTGGGCGTAAAGCTCGGCGGCGTGTTGTGGTGTGCCGTTGGCGGTTGCCAGCACTTGCGCCAGTTTGCGCAGCGGTTCGCGTTCCGGGCGCAAGGCTTCCAGTAACAGCCAGTGGCGGGTGTCGCGGCGCAAACGCGGCAATAACCCGGCTTTCAGCAACGAGGATTTGCCCGCACCGGAAGCCGCCAGCATCAGCAGCACACTGGCATTGCCCAAAGTACGGTGCTGGTTGAGGCGTTCGCGCAACTGGTTGGTTTCGTGGTCACGCCCGAAAAATACCGGCGCATCTTCCGCCTCAAACGCCAACATACCTGGGTACGGCGGGCGGGTTTTGTCCCAGTCAAAGCGTTGCTGAAGCGTGAGGGTCAGTTCGGTAAGCTGGGCGTGCAGGCGTTGCAGCGCATCATCACGATCTTTTGTCAGGTCAAGGTGCTGGAGGTCAGCCGCCACTGTGGTTTGCAAGCCGGGCTGGATGCGCAGCGGGAAAATGGTTTTGCCCAAGGCACGCGCCTGCATGAATTCAAACCCGCACCACTGCGAAGCCAGCCAATGATCACTGAGCAGGCAAATCAGCGCGTGGCTACGCTGGATTTCGCGGTACAGCACTTTTTCCCACTCGCTCCCCGCCGCAATGCCATGCCGTGCGTCGGAGTCGAGGAATAGCGATTCAAAGCCTTGGCTTTTCAGCCAATGCATGATCTGGAGTGCTTCTGCCTTGTCTTTGCTGGAATGACTGATGAAGATTTTTGCCACAGCTAAGCCCTGCGTGTGCATAATGAAACAAGATGAACAGTTTATAGACGTGCCGCGATAAGAAATCCAGAGAAGCGCTGCTAATTCGCTACACTTAACCTAACGCATCAACAGAACGAGGAGGAAACCTAATGCTAAAAGGCATCAAACCCCAACGCCTACTCGCCCTCTTCATGGCAGGCGTTGCCCTATTCAATTTCCCGCTACTGGCATTGTGGGATCACGACGTGCAAGTCTGGGGCATCCCCCTGTTCCCACTAGGATTATTCAGCGTATGGCTGATCCTAATCGCCGCCCTCGCGTGGATTATGGAAACGGGTGAGGACTAACCCATGCTAACCCCCATCCTAGTCATCGGTGTCACATTTGCCTATTTACTGACCCTCTTCGCCGTGGCATACATCGGCGATAAACGCGCCGAAGCGGGGCGTTCGATCATTGCCAGCCCGTGGGTGTATGCGTTGTCGATGGCGGTGTATTGCACGGCGTGGACGTATTTTGGCAGCGTGGGGCGAGCCGCGAGTGCGGGGGTGTGGTTTCTGCCGATTTATTTGGGGCCGATGTTGGCGATGATCTTGGCGTGGGTGGTGGTGCGTAAAATGATCCGCATCGCTAAAACCTACCGGATTACCTCGATTGCAGACTTTGTGGCGAGTCGTTACGGCAAAAGCCCGTTGCTGGCGGGTTTGGTGACGTTGATTACGGTGGTGGGTATCGTGCCGTACATTGCGCTGCAATTGAAGGCGATTGCCAGCGGCTACGCGGTGCTGACCTTGCCGTTGGGGGAAACGTTGCACGCTCCGGCACAGTGGTGGGAAGACAGTACCTTGTACCTAGCGTTGGCACTGGCGGGTTTCATTATCGTGTTCGGGACGCGCCATCTGGATAGCAGCGAACGTCACGAAGGCATGGTGGCGGCGATTGCGTTCGAGTCGGTGGTGAAATTACTGGCATTTTTGCTGGTGGGGTTATTTGTCACTTACGGCATGTTTAATGGCATGGGCGATATTTTTAGTCAAGCCTTGGCAAACGCTGACCTGAAACCGTTGTTGGCGTTGGATCAGGGTAAGCCGTTTGCGTATTCGCAGTGGTTTGCGTTGACGCTGCTGGCGATGTTGTCGGTGGTGTTTTTGCCGCGCCAGTTTCAAGTGATGGTGGTGGAAAATGTGGATGAACGCCATTTGCGCCGGGCGGTGTGGGTGTTTCCGCTGTATTTGTTGCTGATCAATCTGTTTGTGTTGCCGATTGCGTTGGGTGGTTTGTTGTACTTCGGGGTGGGAACGGTGAACCCGGAAACGTTTGTGCTGTCGTTGCCATTATCGCAGGGGGCTGGCTGGCTGGCATTGGTGGCGTTTGTCGGGGGCGTGTCGGCGGCAACCGGCATGGTGATTGTGGAATCTATTGCAGTATCGACGATGGTGTGCAATGACTTGGTGATGCCGTTGTTATTGCGCACGCGGCGCTTTGGGGAGCGTTCCGGCGGGGATTTGACGGGGTTGATTTTGGGCATCCGCCGCGTGGCGATTATTCTGATTTTGTTGCTGGGGTATTTGTATTTTCATCTGGCGGGCGAAGCTTATGCGCTGGTGAGTATCGGGCTGATTAGCTTTGCGGCAGTGGCGCAGTTTGCTCCAGCCGTATTGGGCGGGATGTATTGGAAAGGTGGGACGCGCAATGGCGCATTGGCGGGTTTGCTGCTGGGCTTTGTGTTGTGGGCGTATACTTTAATGTTGCCCTCCTTAGCCAAATCCGGTTGGGTCTCGACGGACTTTTTGCAGCAAGGGCCGTGGGGAATCGCGTGGCTGAAGCCAGAAGCGTTTTTGGGGCTGAATGGCTTGGATTACCTCACGCATTCGCTGTTTTGGAGCTTGTTTGCGAATGTGACGGCGTATGTGTGGGTATCGTTGTGGCAACGCCCCGCCGCGCGTGAAGCCAGCCAAGCCTTGCTATTTGTGGATGTGTTTCATCGCACCAGCACCACGCATCCGGTGTTTTGGCAGGGGCAGGCGCAAGTCACCGATTTATTGCATTTGATGGGGCGTTTTTTGGGCGAAACCCGTGCGGAACAATTATTCGCCCAGTACGCGCAACAAGTGGGTGTGCATGACATAGGGCAAATACCCGCCGATGCGAAGCTGGTACACTTCGTCGAGACGCAATTAACGGGCGCGATTGGCAGCGCATCCGCACGGGTAATGGTGGCTTCGGTGGTAGAGGAAGAGGCACTGGAGCTGGATGATGTGATGCGGATGTTGGAAGAGGCTTCCGAGTTGCGGATTGCGCTCGAAAAGCTCAAAAGTCTGGATCATTTGAAGGATGATTTTATGTCATCCGTTACCCATGAATTGCGCACCCCGCTGACTTCGATCCGTGCGCTTTCCGAGATGATGCAGGATGACCCGGAAATGGAGGTGGGGCAACGTCAGCAATTCCTTGGGATTGTGGTGGCGGAAACCGAACGCCTCAGCCGCTTGGTGAATCAAGTGCTGGATATGGCGAAGATTGAAGCGGGTCATGCCGAATGGCACAACAGCGATGTGGACATGCGTGATGTGGTGCAACAAGCGGTGAATAGCGTGGCGGGAACGTGCCGCGAACGCCAGATTGCCTTGCATACCGAATTGCCCGCGAGTGTTGCGCTGTTGCGGGCGGATGCGGATCGTTTGGTGCAGGTGGTGCTGAATTTGTTGTCGAATGCGCTGAAATTTGTGCCGGTGTCGCAGGGTGAAATTGTGGTGCGTTTGCTAGATGCACCTGCGGGTGTCACGGTGACGGTGGCGGATAATGGGGTGGGCATTGCCCCGGATAAACACGCGCTGGTGTTTGAAAAATTTAGGCAAGTGGATAATGAGTCCGGTTCGGTGCAAGGCACGGGGCTGGGTTTGCCGATTAGCCGCCAAATCGTGGAGCATTTTGGTGGGCGCATGTGGCTGGAGTCGGAGGAAGGCAAAGGCGCGTGTTTCGGCTTTTTCTTGCCGAGGTGAAAAATGGAGAGAGGAGCATAACATGACAAAAACCGTACTGATTGCGGACGATGAGCCGAATATTTTGATTTCGCTCGAATATCTGATGAAGCGCGAAGGCTATCGGGTGGTGGTGGCGCACGATGGGCAGGAGGCGTGTGAGTTGATTGAGCGCGAACACCCTGATTTGGTGTTGCTGGATGTGATGATGCCGAAAAAGACCGGCTTTGAGGTGTGCCACGAAATCCGTGCCAATGAGACGTTTAAGGCGCTGCCGATTGTGTTGCTGACCGCGAAAGGGCGCGATACCGATGTCGCCAAAGGGCTGGCAATGGGCGCGAATGATTACATGACCAAACCGTTTTCCACTAAGGAATTGGCGCAAAAAGTGCGTGACTTGTTGGGGGCGCAAGCATGAGGCGTTTTGATAAACGGGTTGCGCTCGGCATTGCGCTGATTGGGTTGATTTGCTTGGTGTGGTTGGGGGCAACGGGCGGTTTGATCTGGTCAACCTTGGATGACGCGGGGCGCACCATTCTCAAAAATACGCTGGGCGAGCGCATTATGCTGCTGCTGTTGATGTGGGCAGTGTCGTTGATTGCGGTGGGTTCGGCATTACGTTTCTTGGTGTCGTATTTCATGACGGCTCCGGCACGCTTGGCGGAAGAGGCGCAGGTATTGCTGGGAACCGATGTGAAGCGCCAGCTTGTGCCGACGGGCAGTATTGAAAACCGGCGCTTGGCGGATTTGTTTAACCAATTGGTGCAACAGCGCGAAGCCTTGCGCGATGAAATGGATGCGCGGGTGCAAGAAGCGGCACGCAATACCGAACAGGAAAAAAACCGTCTGGCAGCATTGATGTCGGAGCTGACCAAAAGCGTGGTGGTGTGCAATCTGGATGGGCGCATTTTGCTGTATAACAATCGGGCGCGGATGCAGTTTAGGGCGTTGTCGCAAGCGCCCGGTGTGGCGGGTGGCGGCGAATTGATTGGCTTGGGACGTTCGGTTTACGGCGTGTTTGATCGCAAATTGGTAATGCACGCGCTGGAAAATATTCAGCACCGTTTGCAACGCGGTGCATCTGCGCCTTCCGCGCAATTCATTACCACGACGCAAACGGGGCAGTTATTGCGGGCGCAAATGGCTCCGGTACGTTCGGTGCAAAGTGCTGATGAAGCGGCGCAAATGACGGGTTTTGTGCTGATGCTCGATAATATTACCCGTGAATTTGAGGCGCAATCCCGCCAAGATCATATTTTACATACGTTGACGGAACGCAGTCGCGCCGCGCTGGGCAATATGCAGGCGGCGTTGGAGGTGTTGGAATACCCCGATCTTGAGCCGGACATGCATGAGCGTTTGCTGGCGGTATTGCGCGAAGAAACCGAAGGCTTGGGGACGCGCTTGCGAGAACTGAAATCGTCGGCGTTGGATAGCACCGTCTTGCGCTGGCCGCTGGAAGACATGTTGGGGGCGGATTTGGTGGCAGCGGCGATTCGGCGTATCGAAGCCTTGGGTGGGTTGGCGGTGGTGGCGACTGAGGTCGATGATTCCTTGTGGCTTAAAGTGGAAAGTTTTTCATTGTTGCAAGCCTTGTCGTATTTGGCGGAACGTTTGCGGCAGGAATGCGTGATTAATACGGTGCAATTGCGCTTGAGCATGGGGACGGGTCGGGCGCAATTGGATTTGTGTTGGATACCGAGTGCCGCGAAGTTGACCGATAAAGTCGTGCCGGGTTGGGAACATGATCCGATGCGTTCGGGGGGTGAAGATACCTCGCTAACGATTCAGGATGTGGTGGAACGCCACGGCGGGGCGTTCTGGTTTGAACGCGAAGCGGAGACGGGCACGGTATTTTTCCGCTTCTTATTACCGTTGGCAGCGCCGCAGGAGCAGTTGGAAACGAGCAGCGTGGTGCGCAATGAAAGCCGCCCGGAATACTACGATTTCGATTTGTTCCAAGCCTCGGCGCAATCGCGTTCCTTGGAAGACAGCAAGTTGAGCGAGTTGTCGTTCACGGTGTTTGATACTGAAACCACGGGGCTAGACCCAGCGAATGGCGATGAAATTATTCAGATTGCGGCAGTGCGCATTGTGAATGGCAAGCTGTTGCGCCACGAAAACTTTGACCAGTTGGTTGACCCGAAGCGCAATATTCCAGCGATTACGATTCCGATTCATGGGATTACGCCGGAAATGGTGCGCGGGCAGCCGACGATTGACAAGGTGTTACCGGCGTTTCATCAGTTTGCGCAAGATACGGTGTTGGTGGCGCACAATGCGGCGTTTGATATGCGTTGCTTGCAGGTGAAGGAAAAAGTGACGGGGATGGTGTTTGATCATCCGGTGATGGATACCTTGTTGCTGTCGGCGGTGGTGCATCCCAATCAAGAATCGCATCGGTTGGAGGCGATTACCGAGCGCTTTAATATCAATATTTTGGGGCGGCATACCGCGTTGGGGGATGCGATGGCGACGGCGGAGGTGTTTATGCGCTTGATTCCGTTGCTGGCGGAAAGGGGGATTCATACGCTGGGGCAGGCGCGGGAAGCGGCGCAGAAAACGTATTATGCGCGGTTGAAATATTAGGGTTGACCTTGGCTTGGATTCAGCTTAGCTTATCTGATTAATCAAATTTTAGAGCGAAACCAAGATGGCACGTATTACGGTTGAAGATTGCCTACAGCATGTTGATAACAATTTTGCATTGGTATTGAAGGCGGCAAAACGCGCCCGTGACATTTCCCACGGTGCACAACCGCTGGTGGCAGATGAAGGCGACAAGCCGACTGTCATTGCCTTGCGCGAAATTGCGGAAGGTTTGCTGGTGCAGAAACCAGTGGTGATTGCCACCGCCGCAATCGACGATTAAGACGGATAAAGAATACCCACTGCTACTTTGAGTGGGTATTTTTTTGAGGTTAATAATGCGACCTGATGTGTTCCGCGCCAATAATCTGATGCAGTTGGTTGAGCGTTATATGACGCCTACCGATTCGCGCAAAGTCTACGATGCTTTTTTGTTGGCGGCGGAAAAGCACGAAGGCCAGATGCGTGCCGACAAAGTTACCCCTTATATCACCCACCCTTTGGAAGTCGCCCGCACGCTGGCATTGTGGTACCTGGATGTGGATACCGTTTGTGCGGCCTTATTACACGATGTTCCCGAAGATACCGATTGCACCAATGAAGAAATCGTGGAGAAATTTGGGTCTACGGTGGGGCATTTGGTTGGCGGTGTTACCAAGTTAAAGCGTAACGATGAATTGCCGACCAAACAGGCGGTGACGATTGCCAGTTACCACAAAATGATGCAGGCGATGACCCAGGATTTCCGGGTGGTGTTGGTTAAATTAGCCGATCGTTTGCACAATATGAAAACCTTGGGCAATCTTGAGCCAGACAAGCGGCGGCGGGTGGCACGGGAAACTTCGACGACCTACGTGACCTTGGCGCGGCGCATGGGGATGAATATTATCCGCCGCGAATTGCAGTGGCTCTCGTTTCAAGGTTTGTACCCTTGGCGCAGCAGCATTATGGAGCGGGCGCTGGAGAAGTATCTGCAAGAAAATGAAGAGAAGCATGAGCAAATCTTCAAAAGTACCGCCGATGCGCTAGATGTCAGCATTCCGGGGAGCAGCGCGCTGGTTTGGGAAAAAAACCTGTTCCGGGTGTATGAGCAGTGTCGTCGCAAAAAAGTCGGTTTCCGCCAGCAGTGTGATTTGCTGGAAATCAGCGTGCAAGTCGCTGAAGTAGAAGAGTGCTACCGCGCTCTGGGTATTATTCACAGTTTATTCAAGCCGCGCATGGGCATGGTCAGGGATTTTATTGCCGCACCCAGAGCGTATGGTTTTCAGTCATTGCAAACCACGGTGACGGCATCCAATGGGCAGGTGGTGCGTTTCCAAATCCAAACCCGCGAAATGTATCAGGTGGCGCAATTGGGGGTTGCCGCGCGTTGGAATCACGCTTCCGGGACACGTGCTTACACCCAAGGGGTTTTCGACGGCTGGGTCGAACAGGTTAAGGCGTTCGATAGTCAGGCGCAAAATTCGGATGAGTTTTACGCAGCGATGCAAGGCGATATGTTCCAGACCGAGATTTACGCCTATACCCCCGAAGGCGATGTCAAAGAATTGCCGCGTGGTGCGACCTTGGTGGATTTTGCTTACGCGGTGCACACCGAATTAGGGCATCGTTGCGTGAAAGCCAAAGTCGACGGCGTGGAACGTTCCTTGCGCAGCCGTGTGCCGAATAATATGGCGACGATTGAAGTTATCTGCGGTGATAAGCCGAGTCCAGAGGTGAGTTGGCTGAATTTCGTGAAGACGAGCAAGGCGTTGTATGCGATTCGCAGTTGGTTGCGTCAACACGATGCATTGCCTGAATGGGGCGAAAATGGCGTGGGGCAAAAGCTGTTAGCCGGTATTGTGATCGAGGTGCGCGATGTCAAAGGCATGTTACGCCAAATTACCAAATGCCTAGACGGTTTGGATGTGAATATCGTTGATCTGAAGATCAGTGGCGAGGGGCGTATCAAGCAAGATGCTTTTACCATCCAAGTCGATGATCAAGGGCATTTACAAGAAGTCATTCGTCAGCTAAAACATATACCGAATGTATTAGATGTAAGCAAATTGACGAAATAAGGAACTCCATGAACAAGACCATCATTTCTACGCCTGACGCGCCACAGGCGATCGGCACGTATACGCAAGCGGTACGGGTGGGCGATACCGTTTATTTGTCCGGGCAAATTCCTCTGGTTCCCGCCACGATGCAAATGGTGGAGGGTAATATTGCTGCGCAAGTGCGTCAGGTGTTTGATAATTTGTCCGCTGTGGCGAAAGCAGCGGGTGGTTCGCTGAATGATTGCGTGAAAGTGCATGTCTTTCTGACCGACTTGGTGAATTTCCCCGTCGTGAATCAGGTGATGGCAGAATATTTTGTGGAACCTTACCCCGCCCGTGCCGCGATTGGCGTCGCCGCATTGCCGCGCGGCGCAGACGTGGAAGTCGATGCCATTATGGTCTTGGACTAAGCCATGACGAACGGGCAAATGCCGTACAAGCTGGCAACCATTGACTTGGGGTCGAACAGTTTCCACATGATCGTGGTGCAGATTGATGCATTCGGGCAAGTCACTATCCTTGATCGCTTGCGTGAGCCGGTGCGCTTGGGCGGCGGCTTGGATGCGAAAGGCAATTTGAGTCTGGAGGCGCAACAGCGGGCGGTCGATTGCCTGCGGCGTTTTGGGGAACGGATTCGCGATTTTCCCTCGGAAAATGTAGCCGCCGTTGGCACGAATACTTTGCGCCTGACCAAAAATTCCCGCGAGTTTTTGCACCGGGCGGAAGCGGCGTTGGGGCATCCGATTGCGGTGATCAGTGGGCGCGAAGAGGCGCGTTTGATCTACCTCGGTGTGTCACATTCCCTCGCTAAAGATCAGCAAGGCAAGCGTTTTGTGATGGATATTGGCGGTGGCAGCACCGAGCTGATCATTGGTCAGGGTTTCGAGCCGCTGCATTTGGAAAGTTTGCGCATGGGCTGTGTCAGCAGCACCTTGGCATTCTTCCCCGATGGCAAGCTGGTGAAAGCGTGTTGGGATAAAGCGATTACGGCAGCCTTGCTGGAGTTACGCCCGATCAAAGCCGCTTACCGGGCGATTGGTTGGGAATCGGCAACCGGCGCATCTGGCACCATTCGTGCGGTGAAAAAGGTGATTCAGCAAATCGGGCTTGCGCCTTACGGCATTACCTTGGAGCACATGTACCGCGTGCGTGACATGATGATCGAGGCGGGGCATATCGACAAACTGAAATTGCCGGGGTTGAGTGAGGAGCGCAAGCCGGTGTTTGCCGGTGGTTTGGCGGTGCTGATTGCGGTATTTGAGGCACTGAAAATCGACCGAATGTTGGTGTCTGATGGGGCTTTGCGCGAAGGCTTGGTGTACGACCGGCTGGAACGTTACCAGCACGATGATATTCGTGATAAGACGGTGCGGGCTTGGCAGCAGCGTTTTCAAGTTGATCAGGGCTATGCGGCGGCAGTGCATTTGACCGCGCTTAAATTGTTCAACCGTTGCCGCGATGATTGGAAATTGCCAAGCCATTTGGCGGAATTGTTGGGTTGGGCAGCGGATTTGCACGAATTGGGGCTGGCAGTGTCGCATTCTAGCTACCACAAACACGGTGGCTATTTGCTGGAACATGCCGATTTACCGGGATTTTCCAACGAAGAGCAGCGCTGGTTGAGTGTGTTAGTGCGCACCCACCGCCAAAAATTTTCCAGCAAATTGTTTGGCTTGTTGGATGCGAAAGACTATCAGAATGCCTTGTATCTGTGTGTATTGCTGCGCTTGGCGGTGTTATTGCACCGTTCGCATAAAGAAGTGGCGCCGCATATTGAACGGCTTCGCGTGGGTAATAATCGGGTTGAGTTGCGTTTTGCGGATGACATCCGCGCGAAAAAGCCGTTATTGCTGGCGGATTTGGAACGCGAACAGGTGTTTTTGAAAGCGGTGAAGGTTGATCTGGTGTTTTGACCCGTAATCGCTGAATTCTGCGGCGCATAACTTGACAGCGCCCCCATCTCCATTAGAATATCATTAAGTTTTAATATTTCTTTGAATGTAGGGTTGTTTATGTTTGGAATTCGTGAAGTTGACGCCGCTGGTTTGCAAAAAATGTTGGATTCCGGTGAAAAAGTCCGCTTAATTGATGTGCGTTCCGCCTCGGAAGTGGCGCAGGGCATTATCGAAGGCTCAGAATTCATGCCCTTGCACACCCTGCCATTGCGTATGAATGACCTCCCCAAGGATGAAACGCTCGTGTTTTATTGCCGTAGCGGTGCACGTTCGGCTCAAGCCTGTATGTTTTTAGCACAGAATACCGACATCGAAGCGGTGAACTTACGCGGTGGAATTATCGCGTGGTATCAGTCAGGTATGAAAGTTGTGTTACCAAACGCTGCCTAAATAAGAGAATTCTGTTATAGTCAGAAGGGTATTTGAGAGAGGTGGGTCTTATTGACCTGTGAGTTACAATTTATCATGAGACATCAAGCATGAGCAAAAAGCTGGCGATCATCGCAACGAAAGGTACATTGGATTGGGGCTACCCTCCGTTCATTTTAGCATCCACTGCGGCTGCACTCGGTTATGACGTACAGATTTTCTTCACATTCTACGGCCTGCAATTGTTGAAGAAAAACCTGAACCTGCAAGTTAGCCCATTGGGTAATCCGGGTATGCCAATGCCATTCCCAGTGCCAGTCCTGATGCAGGCGTTGCCGGGTATGCAGGCCGTGATGACCTCCATGATGAAAAAGAAAATGGCGGACAAAGGCGTGGCGGATTTGGCGGAATTGCGTGAACTGTGTCAGGAAGCTGATGTCAAATTCATCGCGTGCCAAATGACGGTTGACCTGTTCGAGATGGATACCAAGGAGTTCATTGGCGATGTGGAATACGCAGGTGCGGCGATGTTCTTCGATTTCGCGGGTGATGCCGACATTTGCTTGTACATCTGATTTCCGAAGGTTATTAGACAGTCACGAAAAAGCCGGGTATATCCCGGCTTTTTACTGGGAGAAGGCGTAGTATGAAAATTATGATTATTAGCGGTAGCCATCGCAACCATTCGCAAAGCGACAAAGTAGCGCATCACATCGCGCAAGCGTTGCTGGATAATAAGCAAGCAACCGCGACGGAAGTGTTTTCCTTGGCAGGCAACCCGTTGCCGCTGTGGGATGAAGGCATTTGGAACGGCGATGCTAACTGGCAGGCATTACTCAACCCTTTATCGGAAAAACTGGCAGCCAGTGATGGGTTTGTCATCATTGCCCCGGAATGGCACGGGCAAGTACCGGCGGGGCTAAAGAATTTCTTTTTGCTGTGGGGCGCGGGCGAACTCGCGCACAAACCGGCTTTGATTGTGGCGGTTTCCTCCTCCGATGGTGGCGCTTACCCCGTGGCAGAGTTGCGGATGAGCAGTTACAAAAATAACCGTGTTTGCTACATCCCCGAACAATTGATTGTGCGCAATGTGGAGTCTGTCCTCAATGCGGATCCGACACAAAACCAACCGGAAGCGGATACTTATTTCCGTGAGCGTATTGTGTATGCCGGGGGGATCCTCTGCGCTTATGCAACGGCACTGAAAAGTGTGCGCGAATCCGGTGTGACTGAAACGGATGTGTTCCGTTTCGGCATGTAACCAGAGGCTACTAGCATGTTGAAAGCAGCGGCAATGGCTCCCCAGCGGGTACTTAACCGCATTGGGCGGCTGAGTTATTTCCACGATGATCGCCACGCGGAACGCACCAATGAAATTCGTTGGCTGGTGGAAGAATTTGTGGAAATTCCGGTGAAAAACTTGCCGCCAGCGTTGGAGGGTTTCACCATTGTGCAGCTCACCGACATGCATTTGCGCCCGTACACACAGGTCGAACACATTGAGCGGGCGGTGGAAAAAACCAACGCCCTCAACCCGGATTTGGTCGTATTAACCGGCGATTACGTGTGGCATGACGGCGAAGACATTCTCGATCTTGTGCCCGTGTTGGCGCGGCTGAATGCGCGTTACGGCGTGTTTGCGGTCATGGGCAACCACGACATTAAAACTGACCCGGTATTGATTGAAGCCACCTTCGCCAAGCACGGAATTCCGGTGTTGCGCAATGAAGGCTTGGATATTCAGCACAGTGGTGGCGTGTTTCATTTGGCGGGCATTGACGATGGTTGGCTCGGTAAACCTGACATTAAGGCGACATTGGATAAATTACGCGGTAACAAGCCGGTGGTATTGCTGGCTCATGAGCCGGATATGCTGGATTGGTACGCGGATGATACCCGTATCTCGTTGCAATTATCCGGGCATACGCACGGCGGACAAGTGCAACTCAAACCGGGTAAGCCGTTTATCCGCCCGTACTTGGGGCGTAAATACGTGCAGGGGCTGTATCGGGTGAATGAGTCGTGGGTTTATACCAGTCGCGGGATTGGCTCTACCGGCTTGCCGATTCGCCGGAATTGTTCGCCGGAAATTACCCATGTTACCTTGGTGGCTGGCGATTATTATTCCTTAGCGGCATGACAGTTTGTCTGAAATGCTTGGGTATTCGGGCGCTGCGTTGGGTAAACTGTTGAGCATAAAGTCCTTCGGTAAGCGCACGCTTGCTCAGTAGGTCGGTTAGTCTGTAATAATTACAAAAACAACGAACTAGGTTAAAGTGTGAATATGCCTGATACCCTAAATAATGCGCCTGAACGCGACCTGACCGGCCTGAAAGTTGTCGTCGTGGATGACAGCAAAACCATTTTGCGCACGGCTGAAGTGTTACTCACTGAGCAAGGCTGCTGGGTGGTGACTGCCGGTGATGGTTTTGAGTCCTTATCAAAAATAGCCTCCTTTAAACCGGATGTTATTTTCGTAGACATTATGATGCCACGCTTGGATGGTTATCAAACTTGCGCTCTCATCAAAGCAAACCGCCAGTACCGTGACACGCCGGTTATCCTGTTATCGAGCAAAGACAGCATTTTTGACATGGCGCGGGGGCGTTTAGCGGGTTCTGATAAGTATTTAACCAAACCGTTTACCAAAGACGATTTGCTGGCGGCTATTTACACGCACGTCAAGTTACCCGAAGCGCCTAAGCCATTGGCAGAGTCGGAACCAGAAACGCACCAGCTTCCCTTTATTGATCTGATTGACGAGTAAGGGGGATGTTATGTCTGGGCTGCATGTACTGATCATCGACGATTCGTTGACTGAATCCCGTATTTTTACCGCATTGCTGGAAAAGAAGGGCTATCAGGTAAGCGTTGCCTG
This sequence comes from Candidatus Thiothrix sulfatifontis, assembly GCA_022828425.1. NCBI lineage: Bacteria > Pseudomonadati > Pseudomonadota > Gammaproteobacteria > Thiotrichales > Thiotrichaceae > Thiothrix > Candidatus Thiothrix sulfatifontis. The sequence continues at coordinate 337,547 of CP094685.1, read as the reverse complement.
CAACGGTCAGGAAGGCATTGATGTTGCCAAAGCCCGTCAGCCGGATGTGATCCTGATGGATGTGGTGATGCCCTTGCTGAATGGGTTTCAGGCCACGCGCGAATTAACCCGTTCCCCTGAAACGGCGCACATTCCCATCGTGGTATGCAGTTCCAAATCCACCGAAACCGATCGGGTATGGGCATTGCGGCAAGGGGCGAAAGCTTACTTGGTCAAGCCGGTCGAACCCAAAGTCTTGTTGGAAACCATTGCGCAGTTTGCAACTCAGGCTGGCAAACATGGCTAATCCTTACGAATTACTGGCGGGCTTGGCTTTGTTGCGCGAAAAAAAACGCCGTTCACGCCAACATCACGCGCAAGAATTGCAGGAATGGTCGGGCTTTCAGGTGCACGTCGGCGATTTGTTGTGCCTGATTCCTTGTGATCAAGTCGAAGAGGTGGTGACTCCAGCCAGTGTTGCGGGCGTGCGGGGCGTGCCTGCGTGGGTTAATGGGGTGATTTATTGCCGCGCTCAACTGGTGACGCTGGTGGATGTGGCGGGTTTATTGCTGGGAAAAGAGCGCACGACCACCTTAGGGCGGGCGTTTGTGGTGCGGGGTTCGCAAGAGTGGTTCGGCTTACAAGCGGGTAATTTTGAAGGTGTGCGGCATATTTGGTCGGATACCCCGGTGTGTGCTGCGCCGCCAGCGTTAGCGGCTGATTGGCTACGCTTTACGCGCCAATGGTTGCTATTGGATGATCAGCCCGTCGCGGTGCTGGAGGCATTCAAATTGGTGGCCGCACTGGAAAGTGGGGAGATGCGCTAATGAATCTGCTGGCTTACCAGATTATTATTGCGGTATTGCTGCTGCTGTTATTGGTGATGGGGGTGTTATTACTGCACTTGAAACGCCAAATGCATACGCAGTCAGCGGGTGAAGCCCGCCAGCAACAACAAGCGGTATTGCGGTTGCTGGATGAAATGAGTTCACTGGCGGATGGTGATTTGACCATGCGGGCGACGGTGACGGAAGACGTGACGGGGGCGATTGCCGATGCGGTCAATTACGCGGTGGATGCCTTGCAAACCTTGGTATTGCGGGTGGATATGACCTCGCACCGTCTGACGGGCTTTGCGCAGGATGCCGATACGCGCATCAACAGTTTAGCCGGGGCAACGGCTCGCCAAGCGCAGGAAATTGGGGTTGTTACCGCCGCCATTGCGACCATGACGAAATCCATTCAAAAAGTGTCGCGCAACGCATCGAGTTCCACCGACGTTGCCCGCAAATCCTTGGATATTTCGCAAGCGGGGGCGCATACCGTGCGTGCCACGATTGCGGACATGGGTGCGATTCGCGAAAAAATTCAAGCGACTTCCAAACGCCTGAAACGCTTGGGGGAAAGTTCGCAGGAAGTGGGCGATATTGTACGCCTGATGAATGACATTGCGGAACAGACGAATATTCTGGCACTGAATGCGTCGATTCAAACCAGCTCCAGCCAAGCGATGAGCGGCAGCGCCCAAGGCAATGCGGGTTTTCGGCGCTTGGCGGATGAAATGCAGCAATTGGCGCAACAAGCGGGGGAGGCTTCCCGCAAGATTGATGTGCTGATTCGTACCATGCAAGCCGATACCAGCGAAGTAATGGCGTCGATGGAAGAAACCACGGCAAAAGTGGTGGATGGCGCCCGGAATGCCGAATTAGCCGGTGCTGCGCTCGATGAAGTGGAAGATGTTACCGTGGGTCTGGCACGTTTGATCGGTAATATCTCCGAGGCAGCAGGCAAACAGGCGAATATGGCGGGTCAAGTGGTGAATACCATGAGTGCGATTCAGGAAATCACCCAGCAAACCGCCCGTTACAGTGAAGAAACCAGGGATCTGGTCACGGATCTGAATGCGACAGCGGCTGATTTGCGCGGTGCTATCGCGGATTTCAATCTCGCCGAAGAAAAACAATAATGACAGGTGCAATATGATTTCGGATAAATCAAGTTTGGCAAGCCGTCTTGGGTGGATCATCAAAGACACGGAGCTGGCAATTGAGCAAGCACGGCAGTCCTTTGGGCGTTACACCGAGACGACGGACAAGAGTGAATTAAGTGCCAGCCGTGAAACTTGCCGCCACTTGAATGGGGTGTTAGAAATACTGGATGCCAGCGGTGTCTCCATGCTCAGCCGTGAACTCGTGCTGTTGTTGGATGCTCTGATTCAAGATCGGGTGGAAAACCTGCGTGCGGCGCAAGATGCGGTTGCCGAAGGTTTGCTGCAATTGTCGGAATACCTCAAACATTTGCAGGAAGGCTATGCCGATTTGCCGGTGATTGTGTTGCCAACGCTGAATAATTTACGCGCCTCCCGCGATGCGGAATTGCTGTCTGAGCATTTGATTTTCCTGCCAGAAGACGGTCATGCCAGTGATGCGGTGATTGGCACGAGTGAATACGTGGCATTGCCGCTGGAAAAATTACAGCAGGTCAGCACCAAATTACGCTTTTTCTTACAAAAAGCTTTGCTGGGCTGGTTTCGTCAGGAACAACCCGAACGCATGTTGCAGGCGGCGGGAAAAGTCACTGACAATATGATTAAGCTCAACCGCAGCCAGCGCTTGCGTTCGTTGTGGTGGATTGCCTCCGGTTTGACCGATGCGCTGGAACACGGGCGCTTGGAACAGGGTACTGCCGTCAAAATGTTGGTGGGACGCTTGGAGCGTGAAATTCGCCGGTTTGCCGAGATGGGTGAAGCCCGTTATGACCGCGTGCTTTCGGACGAATTCATTAAAAACCTTTTGTACTACATTGGGTTAGCTGAACCCGGCGCGGCGATTGCCGATAAAGTCAAAGCGGCGTATCACTTGGATTTGTATTTGCCACAAGGCGAAACCTTGGATGAATTGCGCCATTATTACACCACACCGGGGCGTGATATGTGGCGGGCGGTGGCTGCTTCTGTCACCGAAGAATTGCGTAACTTGCAAAGCATTCTCGATGCGATGCAAGACCAAGAACGCCAACCCGAATTGCTGGGTAAACTCGCGGATAAAACCGAAAATCTTGCCAGCACCTTGGCAATGTTGGGCTTGGGGCAAGCAGGCAACCTGACTTCTGGGTTAGCCACAGCGTTAAAAGAGCGTTTAGCCAGCGGCACGGCGCAAGATTTAGAAGCCATGTTGGGGATTAGTACCCACTACGCCCGTTTGGAAAAGGTTCTCAGCGAATACGCCGAAACCGGACACGATTTAACCGAAACCATTTTCAGCCCAGACAATGATACTCCCGACCCTTCGGATGAACGCAGCCTGTTGCGCTCAACGCTGACGGAATTGAGCCGTGCGCAAACCCGCATGGTGGCGTTCTACAAAGAAGGTTGGGCATTCGTGTGCTTGGAAGATGTGGCGACCTTATTAGAAAACATCAGTGGCGCATTGACGATTGCGGGAACGAGCGAATTGTTACCGCTGGTGGATACGGCGGTGCGCTACGTGCGCGAAGATTTATTGGCACACCAGCGCCAGCCATCCTTGGATGAATTGTCGACGTTTGCGGACATTCTGACCCTGTTTGAAGCGTCAGTATCGGCACGGTTGCATCAGGAAGATTATTTGTCGTTGTTACCGACTGGGTTTGCCAAACTGCGAGAGTTGGATCATTCCAGCGATTTGAATCTGTTGAATGATGTGAATCTCGACGCGCTGGAAGCGAACGTTGAGGCAAAAAAAAAAGCGCAACAGCGCACACCATCGACTTTACTGCAACGCTTACGGATGCCGATCCAGCCGACATTAGTTCCCGCGTAGACGCTGAAACAGCGGTCACGTTACCGCCGCCGCCCGCACTCCCCGCCATGTCAGCGTTGCGGGAAGCGTTGGGGGAAGACATCTTCGAGATTTTCAGCGAAGAAGTGACCGAAATCAGTGAGAATCTGGAAACGCTTTACCCGCAATGGGACAAGGCGCGAACCAATCGCGAAGCTTTGGTGGAAATCCGCCGTGCTTTTCACACCCTGAAAGGCAGTGGGCGGATGGCGGGAGCGTTTGCACTGGGTGATTTCGCGTGGATTCACGAAGATTTATTGAATCATGTCATGAGCGGACAGTTGAAAGCCGATGAGCGCGTTTCCGTGCAAATTGGCAAAGCGGTGCAGGAATTGCGGGCGCGACTCGATTTTTTCCTGAACGCCTCACAAAAAGATGCACGGGTTGAACGCATCATTGCTGAAGCCGAAACGGTCTTACTCCCGCCAGAAGCCGCGCCACTGGAAACGTGGGATTTTTCCGCCGCAGAACCTATCGTAAAACCCGCGCCGTTGCCTGAACTGCTACCCGAACCGTTGCCCGAACTGCTACCTGAACCTGTGCTTGATTTCATTAGTGATATTGAGCCGGAAAGCGTTCCTGCGCCCGAACCCGAATCAGTGCTTGATTTCATTAGTGATATTGAGCCGGAAAGTGTTCCTACACCTGCTTCCGAACCTGTATTTGATTTTGTGACGACGCTGGAACCAGCGCCAGAATCCGCACCGGAAGTCGATGATGCAGCGGAAGCCGATGCCGAATCGCGGATGATTTGGCAATTGTTCTGGGAAGAAGTCCCCGAACAGCTTCAGGCGCTCGACCGTAATCTGGAAAATTTGCGGGAATCCCCGGAAGAGCGCGACATTATCCGCGAACTCGAACGCGAATTTCACACCCTCAAAGGGGGCGCACGCATGGCGCAATTGGCTTCACTAGCCGATGTCAGCCATGACGCTGAAACCCTGTTAAGCCATTTGCACGGGGTTGGACGGGTATCGGATGCGGATATTGAGCACTTGCAAGTCGCGGTTGATCGCTTGCACACCTTGACGGAAGCCTTGAATCAACCGAACGCACCCGTCAATACGTCGCCCATTAGCATGATACCGGCAACGCCAGTTGTGGCAGAACCGCCAAATCTCGCAGCAGTAGCGCCGCTTGTTGCACCAATGCCTGCGCCGATAGCGGATGCTTGGGTGCGGCAACGTGCTGCACAGGCCGAATCCGGCAGTTTGCTGGAGCGTTTGTTGCAAGAACAAGCGGACAGTTTGCCCGATATTAGTGTGCTGGATAGCACTTCTCGCCCCACACCTGCCCCGGATGCGACCCCCTCCAGCAGCGCCAATGTCAGTAACCCGCACGAAACCATCCGTTTGCCCGCTTTGTTTGTGGATAACCTGATCGACCGTGTGGTGGAACTCAATGTGCAACAAGTACACATGTCCGAACACCTCAGCAGCATGGGGATGGACGTGGATGAATTGGTACGCACCGTGGCACGTTTGCGTCAGCAAATCCGTACCTTGGAAGTGGAAAGCGAAGCCCGCATTCACGATGGGCGCAGCAAGCGTTTGCAAGCCAGCAAAACGAGCACTAATGCTGCCGGTTTTGACCCGTTGGAAATGGATCAATACGCCGAAGTCCAACGCATCTCGCGTTCACTGGCGGAAAGCTTGAACGATTTGGTGAATTTGGAAGTGGATTTAGCCGCTCAAGTGCGCAAAGGTGAGCAATTATTGCAAGCCGATATGCGCACCACCCGCAAACTTCAGCGCGATTTGCTGGATACGCGCTTGGTGGCTGTCACCATGTTAGTGCCGCGCTTACGCCGTTTGACCCGGCAAGTGGCGAGTGAATTGGGCAAGCAAGTCGCGCTGGAGGTGCAAGGCGAAGACTGCGAACTCGACCGTAATTTGTTGCAAAACATGACGGCGCCGCTGGAGCATTTGATCCGTAACGCCATTTCGCACGGTTTGGAAACCCCAGAAGAGCGCGAACAGGCGGGCAAAGCGCCTACCGGCAACATTACCTTGACCATTAGCCGCGATGACAATGAAATCGTGATCCGTTTCCGTGATGACGGGCGGGGGTTGAACCGTGAACGTTTGCGGCAGCGTGCTATCGAAATGGGTTTGGTCGGCAAAGGGCTGGAATTACCCGAAGCGGAATTGGATCGGCTGATTTTGCGCCCCGGTTTTTCGACCGCTGAAACCATCAGCCAAATCTCAGGGCGTGGCATCGGCATGGATGTGGTGCATTCCGAACTCAAAGCCTTGGGGGGCAGTTTGCAAATCAGTTCGACGCCCGGTGAAGGCACGACGTTTGCGATGCATTTGCCGTTTACGTTGGTGGTGAACCCGGTGTTGTTGGTTGAAGTGCAAACCCAAGTGTATGCTTTGCCGATTACGGGGGTGCAAGGGCTGGCGCGTTTGTCTGGGCAACAGCTTCACGCCGCGCTGCAAGCGGATGCAGACAAACTGATGTTTGCGGGGGAAGCTTACGCTTTGCATCATCTGGCGGAAGTCTTGGGTGGGCAACGGGTGGAGCCGGTGTTCGCGGCTGATGAACGTTTCCCGGTGGTGTTTATTCAGTGGCAGGGACGCGCTTTGGCGTGGATTATTGATCACATTCGCGGGCGGCGCGAAGTGGTGTTGCAACCCTTGGGAACCTTGTTCAAAAGTTGCCGTTTGTATTCGGCAGCCACGGTAGCACCGGATGGCAGCGTATACTTGGTGCCGGATATGGCAGAATTGGCACGCTTGGCGGAAACCGCTTCCGCCTTGCCGCCGGTACTTGCTATTGAAGAAATGCCCGCACCGGCAGAACCCAGCGGGCCGCCACGGGTGTTGGTGGTGGATGATTCGATTACGGTGCGCCGCGTCACGGAAAAATTCCTCAATAGCCGTGAATACACGGTGTTGACGGCGAAAGACGGCATGGAGGCGCTGGAACGCATTGCCGAATTCCAGCCGAATGCGGTGTTGCTGGACATTGAAATGCCGCGCATGGATGGCTTTGAATTGCTGGGGCATCTGCGACGTGACCCGCAATGGGCGCGGTTGCCGGTGATTATGATCAGTTCGCGTACTGCGCAAAAACACCGCGAACATGCCGGATCGTTGGGCGCTACGGGCTTCCTCGGCAAACCTTACCAAAACGACGTGCTGCTGGATGCTTTGCAAGAGGTATTAGCCAGTGGGCATGACGCCAACAATACCCACGAATGGGAGAATCAACCCGCATGAACCCCACACCACAACCTGCGATCAAAAGCTTGATCGTGCGCCTGCATCACGGCAGTTTGATCTTGCCAGTCAATTTGATGGCAGAATTGGTAACAGGTGGCGAACTAACGCCCTCGGAACATCCGGGTTTGGAAGGCTGGTTACAATGGCGTAACCGGCAAATTCCGGTGGTGTCGCTGGAGTCCCTGTGTATGCAAGACGCGGCAGGTGAATCGGATGAAGGTAAGTGCCTGATTTTGCACACGGTCTCCGCTTTGCCCGCTTTGCCGTTTATTGCGTTGCGGGTGCAGGGCGGCTTGAACACCTTGGATATTTTGCCGGATACCTTGCGCGATGATCACAGCGGCAATGTGCAGCGTTGCCCGTATGTGGCACGCCAAGTACGCGCCTCACATTTGCTGTGTTTCATCCCTGATTTGCCGACGATTGAAGCGGTTGTCGCCGAAGTGTTGCAACTGACGGCGGAACAGCCCGAATCCGTGCTCTCAGAGTAGCACCAGTGCTAATACCACCACGAGCATAAATGTCATGGCAATGCCGGTGTTCATGGTGTTTTGATTGAGCATTTTGTCCACGAATACGCTTTTTTCAGCAACGTTGCGCATCATTTCGATCCGTTGTTTGACCGGAAACGTTTCGGGTTTGTCATAGCTGGCAGCGCCGCCCTTGAGGTTGATCAGTGGCACGAGCATATTGATGTTGATGTGCGCTTGAATCGCATCTTGGGTGGGACTGTCATAGTTCAGCGTCCAAGGTGCGGCGTATTCAAACGCCTCCATGACAAACATATCACGCATTTTTTCTTGACTGGCTTTGATAATCGCACGATTACGTTCCAGCCCTTTTTGCAAATCTTCCAAGGACATCATCGGCATGGGCGCGGAAATATGCACGTAATAATCGCGCCCACGGATTGCTACTTTTACAGTACCAGCGTAGCTGCTGGGTTCAGTGTCTTTTTTTTCATCAGCCATAGTCGTCACATCGAATGCAGTTAGGTTGTTGATTTTTTATATCGATTCTAATGGCGCTGAGCTGACCGCCCCATACACAGCCTGTGTCCAGCGCAATGACATAATTTTCATTATGATACCCCAAAGTAGACCAATGCCCAAATAACACGGTCACACCCAGAATATGTTTCATTGGATAGTTAAACCACGGAATAAGTTCCGTCGTGGTTACAATCGCTGATTTATTCGCCTCAAACGGATTGCCTTTGGCCTCAAATTCGAGGCTGCCATCCGCTCGGCAATAGCGCATTCGGGTGAATGCATTGAGGATGTAGCGGTGGCGGTCTGGCTGACTGTCCGCCGGATTCCAAGTATCCGGTTGGTCGCCGTAAACGCGTGCTAACCAGTCGGCGGCGCGGGGGCTGCTAAGCTCGGCTTCAACTTCACGGGCGCAAGCTTGCGCGGTGGCTAAATCCCACTGCGGGGAAATTCCTGCATGGCTCATGGCGTACCCTAGTCGGGTATCGACGTGCAACAGCGGGCGTTGCGCCAACCAGGTAATCAATTCGGAGTAATCGGGCGCATCCAGCAATGATTGTAAACTTTTGTGCGCTTTACGTAGCCCATAATGCGTCGCCAACAAACTGATGTCATGGTTGCCCAAAACACACACCGCCGCATCCCGCAGGGAACGTACAAAGCGTAAGGTTTCCAGCGATTGTTTGCCGCGATTCACCAAATCCCCGGCAAACCACAGCGTATCTTGCCGAGGGTCAAAGCGCAGTTTGTCCAAAAGGCGCATGAGTGGGTCATAACACCCCTGTAAATCACCGATTGCGTAAGTAGCCATGTGTTTACCTGTTTAATGTACCTGTTTCTTGAGCGCAATAAAAAGGCGTCCCGCAGGACGCCTCATTCAAATTCACAGAAGGCATGAGGCTTAGTCGTTGCCTGTTAAACTCATCAGGAATTGTACAATATTCAAGAACATTAAACCGACACTGGAGAATAATCCCAATGAGGCACCGACATGTTGATCGGTGTGGTATTCATGAATTATTTGTGAAGTCTGATACAACATGGCTGCACCCGCCAACACAATCATCGCGCCAAAAAACAGCAAACCCAAGGTAAACCCAAACAGCATACTGGCTAGAATCACGCCTATTGCAATGAAGCTGGCAACGGTAAGAAACGGTGCTAAAAATGAAAAGTTCTTACGGGTAGTGAATGCAGTGAAGGTAATACCGCCCGCCAACATTAGTGTTAGCAGCGCTGCACTGGGCAACACATTGGGGTTGGGGGCAAAGTTCAATGCACCGTAAAGCAGCGGTGTGGAAATCAGAGCAAGGGCAGCGACGTACATGCCTAAACCGGCGTACTGCATTTCTTTGGAAATCGCTGAATGCGCCCATTTGTCGGCGAAATACGACGCGCCCATGAAGAGCGCCAACACCATCAACCAGCTCCACATGCTGCCTTGCATGAGTTGCATCAGCGGTTTAGCCGCGCCGGATTGAATCAATACAGTGGTGAGTGCCGCGTAAGCGACGATAGCGCCACCCAAATGCAGGTAAGTGCGGCGAATGAAGCCCGCACGTTCGGTTTCACTGGCATTGGCAACCAGTGTACCCGAATTCATATCCAAGTATGCCATGTTAGTGTCTCCTGTTTTTTCGTTAAGTCAATGAAATGCTTTTAGTAATCATTACATACGAATGGCTAAGGGGCTAATTCCCATTCCAGATAACGTTTGTTGCCATTGTTGCAGCATTTCAGCGGATGTCGCAGGCCCTACGCGCACCCGAAACCAGGTTGCGCCCTGAATATTGGCGATTTCGATGCGGCTGTTCAGCCCTTTTTTCTTCAAACGGCTTTGCATGTCGGCGGCTTGGTCTTGGGTTTTGTAAGAACCGATTTGGAAGGCGTTAGAGCCGCTAATGGCTGCCGGAGCGGATTTCTTGGTTTCTGGTTTGGGGGTATCCGCCAGTGCGGGTTTTTTGTCTGCTTCTTTAGGCGGTGGCACGACTGCTGACTTTTTTTCGTTGGCGGGTTTGGGAGCGGCTGCTTGTTGTTCAACTTGTACGGCAAGTGGCACGTCTATTTCCAGTTGTGGCAATACCGCGTGATAGCTAAAGCCGGGCGCCTCATCGGGAGCAGGTTCTGGCGCTGCATCTGCCGCCGTTTCCGGCGTATCGCCGCCGACCAGCGTGGAATCGGTCGGGGTTGCGCGATCATCGACGCTGCTGGTCGTCATATTGCTGCTAGTTGGGTTGGTAGCGTGGGTGGCCGGGACGTTGCCTTTGTTGGCAAGGGCGTACATGCCCGCGCCGATAATGAGCCCAATAGCCACGCCGCCGACCATCCAGCCCAGACCGTATTGCCCAAAAGCACTGCCAGACGCTGCTTGTTGTTTGAAATCTTTGGTCATGGTGTCGGGTCTCGATAATTAGGGTGTCTGATGATTATAGCGAAAACTTGAAGAATGAATCACTTATGGGTCACATTTTCAGATGAAATCCCGCGTGCCATTGCAAAATGAACTCGACAATGCTATCCGGCTGGTTGAGATCCAATTTGCTCAGGTGTGCTGGAACAGCCAGCGTCATGTCATCCGTCACCAGTGCAATCACACTGTTATCATCGGGGTAAAGCAAGGGTTTACCGACAGAGGGGCGATGTACTTCGATTTTGGGCATGGTAGCGTGCTTAAAACCTTCCACCAGCACCAAGTCGGCGCAATCCGGGTTTACAAAACGCAGTACGTCGGTTAATTCGGGGTCGCGCTGGGTTTTGCATTCTTGCATGATTGCCACGCGTTTGCGCGAAGCCAGCACCACTTGATCAGCCCCGGCTTCACGGAAACGGTAGGTATCCTTGCCCGGCGAGTCCAGTTCAATTTGATGGTGCCCGTGTTTGATCACGGTCACGCGCAACCCGGCGGCTTTCAAGCGCGGAATCAAGGCGGTTAGTAACGTGGTTTTGCCCGTACCGCTCCACGCACACACGCCGAGAACCGCAAGATTATCCGCCGAACGCTTGCTCTCTTTTTCCAGTGCTGCCTGCTGTTGCGGGGTATTGATATTGCGAAACATCTGGCGGCAATCGCTGAAATCGACGATGGCGGTGCGGTGTTGCGCGTACCACAAGTCGATTTTGCGGTCGCCATTGGCAAGAAACGTCTGCAAGCTGGGCAATAACTTCACCGCAATCAGTGCGTGTACGGGTTGCAAGCGTTCGCCATCGTAAGCCACCGCGAGTTCTGCGGAATCGCGTTGCAACGCCGCCCACAAACGTGCCGCCATATCCGGCGCAATTTCCGGCGCATCGCACGGCACGGTGAGAATGTACGGCGTGGTGGCTGCCTGCATTGCTGCGGAAAATCCCGCCAATGGCCCTTGAAAACCGCCGAGTGTATCGCTGATCACGGGGTGCTGATAGCGCTGATAATGTTCCTGATTGCGGTTGGCACTGATCAAAATACTCTCGACTTGTGGTTGCAACGCCGCCAACACGTGTTCCACCAACGGGCGGCTTTGAAATTCCAGCAAGCCTTTGTCCTGCCCACCCATGCGGCTGCCTTGCCCGCCTGCCAGAATAACGCCAGTGATGCGTGGTGGTGCGTTGTTATCCGTCATGCTCAGTCAGTTCCTTGGTGCAAACTGCGGATAGTAGCGAATCACGGCGTGAAATCCACTACTAACGGCGAATCCGTTACCTCCCACTGCCCCTTCGCCACGTTTTCGCCATTCACACTGTTGAACACCAAATAGCTGTATTTGCCGTAATGCGGCAGTTTTGCCAGCATCGCATCCAAACTGTCGGGGCTGGACGCATCCAGCAATACAATCGCCTGCTCACCCGCCCGCATCCCCAACGCCAAGGTATGCAAGCCGCAGGTGTAATTGACGCTATTCAAGGTGTATGCCGCTTCGGTCATGCCAAACGGTTGTTTGGCACGTTCCAACAAGCCTTGCAGCGCTGCATTATCCCCACCCAGCAAAATCACCGTGCCCGTATCCGGCAAGGGTGCGTCGTCGTACTGCACCCGCAATTGCGGGTCACGCGCTTTCAGGGTATCCAGCCAGCTTTCCCACGCGACCTGCATCGCCGCATCGGTCTTGCGTGACAGCACGTAAGTTTTGTCGCCTTTGCCGTTCAGCACGCCAATTGATGCAGGCATTTCTGCCGCATCCGGCAAGCGAAACACGTCAAATTCGGGGTCAAGCGCGATTTGCAGCGGTTTGGCAGGCAAGGATAACGTGAACGTTTGGCTTGCTTGCGTCATCTGCAAGGTGTCGACCTGTTCCGCTTGCCCCTCCGCAAAACGAATCCGCAGCGGCAAAGCCAGCGGGTAAATTTTGTCCGCTTGCGCCTGTTGCTTGAGCGTGAGTTGCAAGCGATAACCCTTGTCTGCCGGGGTCAAGGTGTGTTCAGCAATACTCAACTTGGGTGCGCCGGTACCCGCAAGCCAAGTTTGGCGGAATGTTTTATCGGTTTGCCAACTATCCAACAATTGCCCAAAGGTAGCCGTCTGAAAGCGGTACTGCTGGTAAAAACGCTTCAACCCGTCAAAAAACGCCTGATCACCGACCTGTTGGCGCAACATGTGAAACAGCATCAGCGACTTGCCATAGCCAATGGCTTGCGTGGCTTCATCGTGACGGCTACGGAAATTCATCAGCGGGAAATCGTCCTGCTGCCCAACAAAGGTGGCGTATTTTTGCAAGCTGCTGCGCCGGTATTCCGCACCTTCGCCCATCTGCTGTTTGATGCGCTGATCGGCTAAGTAGGCGGTCAAACCTTCCGACCAATTGCCTTCGCTGGCATCCACGTACACGCTATTGCCCCACCAGTTGTGCAAAATTTCGTGCGGAAACGACGAGTGCAAAATGAATGGCAAACGAATCACCCGTGACCCTAGCAATGTGAACGACGGCATTCCCCAGCCGGTTTCCCAAAAGCTTTCCACCGTGGCAAATTTGGCGTAGGGGTAATCACCCAAGAGTTCGGAATATTCGGTTAAATACTGTTCGGTGGCTTGCAGGTAGCGTTTTGCCAAGGCTTCATCCGGTTCCTGCAAATACACCATCGCATTCGCGTGTTTGCCCGCTTGTTGGTAAACATGGAAACGCCCCGCGAGTAAATACAGGCTGTCTTGTGGTTGGGTTTCTGCCCAGCCAGCGCTGGTTTGCTTGCCTTGGCTCAGGCTCACCCAGCCGTCCGGCAAGCTGACTTGCAGGGTGAAGGTGTGTTGTGCGTTAGCGGTTTGCGCATACCATTGGCTGTTGGCGTCCAAATAAATGCCGCGCTCATTCAATAAAATGCAAGCTTCGGTCAACCATGCGCAATCCGGCGTGGAGGTCAGCTTACCACGGTATTTGAGGGTGATTTCCCCTTGCTCCGGCTTAAGTGGAATACTGTAAGTACCCGCCGCTTGGGTGGGCTGTGACGCGCCATCCGCGTTGAGCGTGAATTGTGGGTTGAGCGTGAAGCTAAATTGCCCGTTTTGCCGCAATTCGGCGGGGATGCGCAGGGTATCTTCCACCTGCAATTCGCCGGTTTTAACATCAGGCGTTACCTGCAAATCGTGGTGTAACACCGGCAACGCGGCGGCAGCACTCACGCTTGGCAGCCATAACAGCAATAGGATCACAACATGTTTCACAATCGACATACACTATTTCCTGATTTGATGCGGCACACGTTATTGGCAGCGTGCGTGGCAGTCATTGGCGTGTTACCCCCTAGCAGCATGGCTGCAACGGTGGAACACGCGACGCTGGATGAGGCATTGGCGCACATTGGCAAACACGCGCCCACGGGCGTAATGCAAGGTAGAGCATTGCCATTTTCCACTTTAATGGCGAGTTTGGCACAAAACCGTGTGGTATTTGTGGGTGAAATGCATGACCGTTATGACCATCACTTGCATCAATTGGCGGTATTGCAAGGCTTGCACCAACGCAACCCGAAGCTTGCGATCGGGGTGGAATGGTTCCAGCAGTCATTTCAGCCGGTGATCAACGATTATTTGGCGGGCAAGCTTACCGAGGTGGAATTTTTGCGCCGCAGCGAATATTTCGAGCGCTGGGGCTACGATTACCGCCAATTGCGCCCGATTTTGGCATACGCCAAAGCCAATGGCTTGCCGGTGCTGGCGTTGAATGCTCAGGTCGAGTTGACCCGCAAAGTGTCAGCAGGCGGCTTGGAAGCGTTGAGCAAAGATGAGCGGGCGCAATTGCCACCGACAATTCACCCAGCGGCGGCGGATTACCAAGCACGCTTGCGCAAGGCATTCGAGGCGCACTCGCAAGATTCGCAGCAATTCGAGCGCTTTATGCTGGTGCAGCGGATTTGGGATGAAACCATGGCGTACAACGCGGCAAAGTATTTGAACGCTAACCCCGAACATCAACTGGTGGTATTGGCAGGCGTGGGGCATATCAGCGATGGCGTGGGCATTCCGGCGGATTTGGCGCGGCAATTACCGGGCAGTAAAGTGGCGACCGTTGCCAGCAGTGACAGCCAAGACGCGGCTCCGGCGGTGGATTATACCCTGCTTACCGCAGCGGTGGATTTACCGCCGACTGGCAAATTGGGTGTATTGTTGGATACGCAGGGTAAAGGGTTGAGTATTGCCGATTTGGGCGAAAACAGCGCAGCGGGCAAAGCCGGTTTGCAAAAAGGCGACCGTCTCGCCACCTTGGAAGGCATGGCGCTGAAAAACATGAGCGATCTAAAATTGGCGTTGTCGCAACACCAAGTGGGGAATGCGGTGAAAATGACCGTGGAACGTGCAGGCGCTAAAGACTTGTTGGCGTACACCGTGGTCTTGCAGTAAGGGGCAAAATGATCAGGAAAATCTATTTTTGATATAATCCAAATGAACATTTGCTGCGCATAATGCGACCAACCTCCAAAGTCTATAGCGAAAAACAATTGGAGGGGCTCTTATGTCAAGCAGAGATTTGGCTAATTATCTTGAACAGCGCGTGGCAATGTTGGGTATTTCGCGCTCGGAAGTGGCGCGTCGCGCCGATATATCGCGGCAAACCTGGTACCGGCTCTTGAGCGCTGATCTGATGGATACCAAACTGTCCACCATCATGCGCTTGGCAGAAGCGCTGGAAACTTCCCCCTTGCACTTATTGTGTTTGTATTTGGGTGAGGGGCAAACAACCACATCACTTAACGGAGCAAGCAACCATGCAAGCGGATTTTTGGCACGAACGCTGGGAACACCAGCAAATCGGGTTTCACCAAGCGGAAATTAATAGTCACTTACAGGCATTCTGGGGGCAAATGCGCGTACCCGCCGATAGCCGCATTTTCGTACCATTGTGTGGCAAAAGCCGCGATATGCTGTGGCTGCGCTCGCAAAATTTGTTGGTAACGGGCGTGGAAATCAGCCCGATTGCAGTGCATGATTTTTTTGCTGAAAACGGTTTAGCGCCGATCGTCACGCAACAGGGCGCATTTGAGCGCTGGGAATGTGACGGGCTGGTGATTTTGCAGGGCGATTTTTTCGATTTGAGTGCGGCGGATGTGGCAGATTGTGCCGGTGTGTTTGACCGCGCTTCGCTGATCGCTTTGCCGCCGGAGATGCGTACCCGCTATGCGCAACATTTGACGAATATTTTACCGCCTGCGGTGCAGATACTGTTGATTACCATGGAATACGATCAGCGCGAAATGAAAGGCCCGCCGTTTGCGGTGCACGAGGCGGAAGTGCGCGGTTTTTATGAAGAGCGTTATGCAGTGGAGCGTTTGCAGGCGCTGGATGTGTTAGCGGATGAACCCGGTTTTCGCCAGCGCGGGCTGACCCGGCTGGATGAAAAGGTGTACGTGTTGACGCCGCGTTAAGCCTACTTAAACAGATACAGCGCGGCAATGCCGATACCGATGACGGCAATCACGGCGGCGATTTTTAGTTTGGGGTCGCTGTTGCTGGTTTCGTCGGTGCCCAATTGACGCCGCGCTTCGCGGTAAAGTGCGTCGGATTCTTCTTGTTGGGCGCGTTGGTGTGCTTCTTTAATGCTTTTCGCCAATTCGTTGTCGTATTTTTGGCGTTCAGTTTCGACCGCCTCTTTCATGCGTTGAGAGCGTAAAAAGTGGTCGCCAATCACACCACAAGCTTCACATTTTTCATTGATCTCTTTGGTTTGCACTTGGGTGTGTTTGCAGGCAGGGCACTTATATAGCGCGGCGCTGGGCGGGTTGATTTCGTCGTCTTTGGGAACAAGTTGCAGCGTGGGGCGAATGGCGCAGTGAATCGCCAGCGTTTGGAGTTGTGCGCTGAGTGCTTGCGCGTCGGCTGCGGTGATGTTTTCACGAATTGACACCATGCCGTTGTTGAACAGCAGCGCATCGGATAATTTGAATTCGAGGTAAGGGCTGTGATCGTCCAGCAAATCCAGCACATCGCGTACCAAGGCTTCGACTGACTTTTCAGAACGGTGTCCGGTGACGACCAGATCGAACAGTTCCTGCATTTCAATGGCTTGTGATTCTGACATGGCGTTTTATCCTGTGTTTTTTATTGTGTGCCTACGCAAGGCAATCTTGGGCAAAGGGTATAAGCCGCCGGATGGGATGTAAACAGCGAACAGATGAACGTGCTATTGATCAGACGATTTGCGGTGCGGTTTGCCGCATTCACACGCATCGGGAACGGGGTCAAGCCCGCCTTCGTGCCAAGGGTTGCAACGCCCGATACGCCGGATGGCTAACCAACTGCCTTTGAGTGCGCCGTGGGTTGCAATCGCTTCTTTGGCGTAATGCGAACAAGTGGGGTAAAAACGGCAATTGTTCCCCAGCAACGGGCTGAGGAACAGTTGGTAGAAGCGGATGATGGCGATGAGGATGTGTTTCATGCCTTGGATTATACGGCGTTGCTGCGTTCCCGTACTACGTCAAAACGATCATCGACCAGCATTCACCGTTGCGGAACACAGGTTGCTGAGAATTGTTTGGCTTGGTCTATCCAAGCTGTTGATGATCAAACGCTGATTAGTGCATAGCGTCAATGCCAAATATCTGCCACAGACTGCCGCTTAAGTGTTAGAATTTTCAACATAAAGGGCAAAAACATATCTCAGGGGCGACGCATGTTGGAACATCAGGATTTTTGGCTGGAAATCATCAAAGTCATACCGGCGTATTTATGGGTGATCGGGGCATTCAGCGCTTTTCTGTTGGCATACGATCTGTATTCACGGCAATTATTGCTCAATACTTATGCCAAACAACAACAGAATTGGTTGGCAGATCTGTCACAGGTCGAACGTGCTTTGGATGACGTACTCACGGTGGCGGCGCGAAATCCGCATTGGCATATCGAGGTGAGTGCAGCAGATAAGGCGCAGGTGTTACGGCGGCTGCAAGGCAATGGTGAGATGTTAAGCGGTTGCCGCGTGTTATGGTTGGATGATCGCCCCGATACGTTAGTGAATGAAATCCGCCTGTTGCAATATTTGGGCTTGGACGTTATCACCGTCACTTCGGTAGGTGAAGCCTTGGGGCATTTGAAACAGACCAGTTGCGAACTGTTGGTGTCGGATATTGCCCGCCCCGAAGGGCAGTCGAATGGCATCGCGACCTTGCAAACCTTGCACGATCATTACCCCGCTTTGCCCGCGATTTTCTATGTGGGAAATTTCAATGCGCAAGACGGCGTGCCTGCGGGTGCGTTTGGTATCACTAACCGCCCTGATGAGTTGTTGCACCTGATTTTGGATATTATGGGGCGCAAGTGTTTGTAGCCATTAACTCAACGCCTTGAGCGTCAGTGACACACTCGCCAGCAACAACAACACCCCAATCAGGCGCGTCATGTGCGTTTGCGTTAACCCCGTATGCACATGACCGCCTAACCACAACGCTCCCAACATCAGGGGCAACGCAAACAACGCATTCCACCACACCGTTTGCGCCATCAACAATCCGGCAATAAAAAACGTCGCAATGCGTACCGTCCCTTCAATAAAAAACAGCGCCGAAAACGTAGCGCGTAATAGCGTTTTATCCTGAATCCGGTGATTCAAATAAATCACATACGGCGGCCCGCCTGTGCCAAACAGCCCACCGACCGTGCCACCCGTGAACGCAGCCGGAATTGCCCACCATGCCGACACCGGCTTTTCACCCTTCAAATTCAACAAGCTGCGCACCGCAAACACGAAAATAAACGCAGCCAAGATCAGCAACATCGGCGTAAGCGGTAAATTCACCAGCAATTGCGTACCAACCATCACCCCGATCAGGCTAAATGGAATCAACATGCCGACTTCACGCCATTGCACCCGTTTCAAATTCAACCCGCCCATCACCAACGACGCAGTGAAATCCAGCAACAAAATCAGCGGCACAACAAACGTTAATGGCAAAAACAACGCCAGCAACGGCACAGCAATCAAGCCCGACCCAAACCCTGCAATGCCGCGAATAAAATACGCCAGCACTACAATCGCCGTCGCAGCGGCATACTGCCAGACATCCATCAGGCGTACAGCGTCTTAGGGTCAATCAACACTTCACGGTCAACAATCACCTGATCGCCTTCCACCTTATTGTAAAAGCACGAACGCCGTCCGGTATGGCACGCAGGCCCGGTCTGATCGACCAGCAGTAGAATCGTGTCGGCATCGCAATCAATACGGAATTCCTTCAGTACCTGCATCTGCCCCGACGATTCACCCTTGCGCCAGAACTTATTGCGCGAACGCGACCAATAGCAGACGCGCCCGGTTGCCAATGTTTCCGCCATACTTTCACGGTTCATCCACGCCAGCATTAGCACTTCGTGCGTGTCGAACTGCTGAGCAATGGCGGGAATCAAGCCGTCGGCATTGTATTTGAGCGAGTCAAGCGTTTCGGGCAATGTCATGTGAATTCCTCCATCAGTAATCGGTTAGTGGTGCGAGTATACCAGCATGTTGTAGGATGTAACCCACCCCTAACTTAGATGAAATAAACCGCAAATGATAACCCTATACCAATTCAGTTCCTGCCCGTTTTGCTGGAAAGTTAAAGCCTTCCTCAACTACACCAAAATCCCGTATGACTTGGTGGAAGTCACCCCGTTTAAGATGAAAGAGCTGGATTTCACCGACCACAAAAAAGTCCCCGTGCTGAAAGATGATGCCGCAATCGTGGTCGAATCCGGCGCAATTGTGCACTACCTCAACGACACTTACGCGCATTTGCTGCCCGCGCCGCAAGATGAGGAATGGCTGGCATGGGTGGACAGTACGCTGGTGCATTACCTGCCGCCGCTGATACACCCGAACATGAGCAAGTCGTTCCACAACCTTGGTTTGGTCATGACGAGCGGTAAGGATGGTGCGATTAAGCGTTTCTTCGTGCGGCTGGTTGGCGCAATGGTGATGCCGCGTGTTGCCAATAAAATGAAGTTAAAACACAGCATCCAAAATCCCGCTGCCGAGTTTCAAACGGCGTTAGCGCATTGGGTGGATAAGGGTTTGGCTGGCAAAGACTTTTACGCGGGGGAACAACCGGGTTTGGTGGATACCAGCGTGTTTGGCGTGTTGCGCTCCGCGCAGGGCATGGGGATTTTGGAAGCTGCCGCTGTGACGAATCCGGCGTTTGGGCGCTGGTATGAGGCATGTAGGGGGATGATGGGCGCGTAACAGGCTGATTATGCTATGCTGAGTCTGGTCTGCTAACCGGAGTTTATTCGCCATGACCCGCTTTCCTTACGGTATCAGTAATTTTAAACGTATCCGCGATGAAGATTTTTTGTATCTTGATCGCACCCAGCATATTTCAGCGTTGGAAGAGGCGGGAGAACAACTGGTTTTCCTGCGTCCGCGCCGCTTTGGTAAATCCCTATTGCTGTCAATGCTGGCGAATTATTACGATATTAATACGGCGGTTCAGTTTGAAAACCTGTTTGGTCGGTTGGAAGTCGGGCGTAACCCAACCCCTGAGCACAACCGTTACTTGATCCTGCGTTGGGATTTTTCCAAAGTATCGGCGCAAGGCAGCATTGCCGACATCAAAAGCAGTTTATTCAAGCACCTTAATGTCGCAATTAAGGGATTTATCCGTGATTATACGGATGTGCTGCAAGGTAACGTTGAGGTTGAAACTGACGCACTCGCCTCTTTCCAGTCCCTGTGCAATAGCGTTAGTAGCAGTGGGCAACAACTCTACCTGCTGATCGACGAATACGACAATTTCGCCAATGATGTATTGGTACGTGACCCCCACAACAGCCAGCGTTATCAGGACTTGCTGGAAGGCGAAGGTATTCTCAAATCATTGTTCAAAATCATCAAAGGCAGTGCGGCAGAAGGCAAAATCGGGCGCGTGTTCATTACCGGCGTATCACCACTGGTGCTGGCGGACATGACCAGCGGCTATAATGTCGCCACCGATATTTCTTTACTGGCACGCTTTAATGCCTTGTGTGGTATTACCCACGCGGAATTAAGCGAGATGGTAAGCGGTGTTTTGCAACATTGCGGGCAAGATGAGAATCAACGTGATGCTTTGTTACAAACCTTAAAACAGTTTTATAACGGCTACCGTTTCTGTGCTCAGATAGATAAGCCATTGCTCTATAATCCCATTTTATGTTTTTATTTTCTGCGCCATTATCAGGATGAATGCACCGCTCCGCGCCAGATGCTCGATGGCAATTTGATGATGGATGCAGCGCGTATCCGTTACCTTGCCAGCCAGCCCAGTGGGCAGGGCGTGGTAGAACGGATTCTGGATGAAGAAAGCAGTATCACGCTTGACCTTCTCGAAACCCGTTTCGGTGTGGAAAAACTAGCTGATTTACAACAGGATGAAGGCTACCTGCTGTCGCTGCTGTATTACTTTGGCATACTCACGATTGTTGGGACGGATATGCTGGGTAAACTGATATTGGGCATTCCCAACCTCGTGACCCGTGCGTTGTACGTGGATGAATTGCGCCAGCGCATCCTGCCTGCCCCGAAAGAGCGTCACGCGGTGGCGGCTATGGCAGAAAAATTCTACCAATCCGCCGATCTCCAGCCGCTGGCGGATTATCTGGAACAAAAATACTTCGCTGCTTTCAATAACCGTGATTATGCGTGGAGCAATGAACTCACCATCAAAACGGCGTTTTTGACCCTGCTGTTCAACGATATTTACTACGTGGTCGATTCCGAAACCGCGCTGCAACGCCGCTATGCTGATCTGGTACTGGTGATCCGCCCCAGTATGCGCCAATACCCCACCCTGAAAGACATTGTGTTGGAATTCAAATACCTGTCACTCAGCGACCTCAAACTCAGCGGTGAACAAGTATGCGCCCAATCCCGCGAAACTTTGGCACGACTGCCAGCGGTACAAACCGCGCTGCACGACGCGCTACAGCAATTGCAGCACTACCGCACCGTGTTGGCAGAAAAATACCGCGAGCCGGAACGTTTACGCTGTCTCGCGGTGGTATCGTTGGGTTTTGATCGCGTGGTCTGGCAAGCGTTATAAACCATTATTTGACAGGAATAACCGCATGATCCGTTTTCCCTATGGCATCAGTAACTTCAATGCTATTCGTACCGAGGATAATCTGTACCTTGATCGCACGCAGCATATCCGTTCGTTAGAAGCTGCGGGTAAGCAATTGGTTTTCCTGCGTCCGCGCCGCTTTGGTAAATCCCTGCTGCTGTCTACGCTGGCTAATTATTACGATGTTAAGACGGCTGATCAATTTGAAACCCTGTTTGGAGGACTGGAAGTCGGGAGTAACCCAACTCCCGAACACAATCGTTACCTGATCTTGCGCTGGGATTTTTCCAAAGTATCCGCGCAGGGCAACATTGATGATATTAAAAACAGTTTATTCGAGGTCTTGAATCAAGAGTTTGAAGGATTCATTGAAACCTATCGGCATTACCTGACAGTTCCCGTCACCATTCGTGAAGATGCGCTGGCTACCTTCATGGCGGTGCTGAACAGCGTACATCTTAGTGGTCAACAGCTTTACCTGCTGATCGACGAATACGACAATTTCGCCAATGAAGTGCTGGTACGTGACCCGCACAACAGCCAGCGTTATCAGGATTTGCTGGAAGGTGAAGGCATTCTCAAATCGGTGTTCAAGATCATCAAAGGCAGTGCTGCCGAGGGCAAAATTGGGCGGGTATTCATCACGGGTGTATCGCCGCTGGTGCTGGCGGATATGACCAGCGGTTATAATGTCGCCACTGACATTTCCCATGATGAAGATTACAGTAACTTGTGCGGTATCGCGCCCACTGAATTACAAGACTTGGTACAAACCGTGGTCGGGCAGTGTGGACAAAGCGTCGAACAAGCCCAAGAAATTCTCAGTACCCTGCGCGAGTTTTACAATGGCTACCGTTTTTGCAGTAATCTCAATCACCCCAGCGTCTATAACCCCACGCTGTGCTTCTATTTTTTGCGCCATTACCAACGCCATTGCACCGCGCCGCGCCAAATGCTCGACGGAAACCTGATGATGGATGCCTCACGTATCCGCTACCTTGCCAGCCAGCCTAGCGGCACGGGGGTGGTAGAACGTATTCTCGATGAAGAAAGCAGCATCACGCTTGACCTTCTCGAAACCCGTTTCGGTGTGGAAAAACTAGCTGATTTACAACAGGATGAAGGCTACCTGCTGTCGCTGCTGTATTACTTTGGCATACTCACGATTGTTGGGACGGATATGCTGGGTAAACTGATATTGGGCATTCCCAACCTCGTGACCCGTGCGTTGTACGTGGATGAATTGCGCCAGCGCATCCTGCCTGCCCCGAAAGAGCGTCACGCGGTGGCGGCTATGGCAGAAAAATTCTACCAATCCGCCGATCTCCAGCCGCTGGCGGATTATCTGGAACAAAAATACTTCGCTGCTTTCAATAACCGTGATTATGCGTGGAGCAATGAACTCACCATCAAAACGGCGTTTTTGACCCTGCTGTTCAACGATATTTACTACGTGGTCGATTCCGAAACCGCGCTGCAACGCCGCTATGCTGATCTGGTACTGGTGATCCGCCCCAGTATGCGCCAATACCCCACCCTGAAAGACATTGTGTTGGAATTCAAATACCTGTCACTCAGCGACCTCAAACTCAGCGGTGAACAAGTATGCGCCCAATCCCGCGAAACTTTGGCACGACTGCCAGCGGTACAAACCGCGCTGCACGACGCGCTACAGCAATTGCAGCACTACCGCACCGTGTTGGCAGAAAAATACCGCGAGCCGGAACGTTTACGCTGTCTCGCGGTGGTATCGTTGGGTTTTGATCGCGTGGTCTGGCAGGAAGCTTAAATCACCTGACCCGGCAATTTGCGCGTATAACCCGCCGCGTCCAGCTTCGCCAGATACTCCACCCAGTTCTGCTCCATGTTCTTGCCAAGGTCATACAGCAAGTTCCAGTCGTAAATCCCGCTGTCGTGGTTGTCGTCAAAGAACAACTGAACCGCATAGTGACCTACTGGCTCAATGCCCTTGATATTCACGTTTTCCTTGCCGATTTGCAGCTTCTCCTGCCCAGGCCCATGCCCGCGCACTTCGGCTGACGGCGAATTCACGCGCAAGTATTCGCAACTCAGCGCGTGGACTTCATCGCCCGGCCAAGTAATCAACAGTTCGCGCGTTTTCTGGTTCAGGGTAATATCAAGTGGTGTCATGTTCGGTTCTCTTTACAAAATATAACGGCTAAGGTCTTCGTCTTTGACCAATTCGCCCAAAATCTGGTTGACGTATGCCGCGTCCACCGTCATTTGGTCGTCGCAATCGGGCGCTTCAAACAGCACATTTTCCAGCAAACGCTCGACCACCGTGTGCAGGCGGCGTGCGCCGATGTTTTCGGTGCGTTCGTTGACTTCAAAGGCAATTTCCGCAATCCGGCGCACCGCATCAGGGGCAAAGGTCAGCTTCACGCCTTCGGTTGCCAGCAGCCCTTGGTACTGTTCAGTTAGGGATGCGTTCGGTTCAGTGAGGATGCGTTCAAAGTCATTCGCGCTCAAGGCATCCATTTCTACACGAATTGGTAGCCGACCCTGTAATTCCGGTATTAAGTCGGAGGGTTTAGCCACGTGGAATGCGCCGGAGGCAATGAACAAAATATGGTCGGTTTTCACCATGCCGTATTTGGTATTGACGGTGCAGCCTTCGATCAATGGCAGCAAATCGCGTTGCACGCCTTCGCGGGAAACGTCCGCGCCGCTGGTTTGCCCGCTACGCGCCACTTTGTCGATTTCATCAAGGAATACGATGCCGGTTTGCTCGACCGCAAACAACGCGCGTTGCTTGAGTTCTTCCTCGTTGACCATTTTGTAGGCTTCTTCCTCGGTCAGGATTTTGAGCGCATCCTTGATTTTCATCTTGCGTTTGCGTTTTTTGCTCTGGTTGAGGTTTTGGAACATGCCTTGCAACTGGCTCGCCATTTCTTCCATGCCCGGTGGGGTCATGATTTCGACGCTTGCGCCACCGACCGAGACATCCAGCTCGATTTCTTTGTCGTTGAGTTCGCCTTCGCGCAATTTTTTGCGGAATTTTTGACGGGTGGCGGAATCGTCGCGCCCCGGTTTAGCAGATTCGTCATCGCCGCTGGAGAGCCATTCGTTGACCGGCGTTTCTTTGCGCGGTGCAGGTAACAGGATGTCGAGGATGCGTTCTTCCGCCGCTTCGCCCGCGCGGTATTTAACCTTTTCCACTTCCTGTTCGCGCATCATTTTCATCGCCATGTCCGCCAAGTCGCGGATGATGGAATCGACTTCCTTGCCCACGTAACCGACTTCGGTGAATTTGGTAGCTTCGACCTTGATGAACGGTGCATTGGCGAGTTTGGCGAGGCGGCGGGCAATTTCGGTTTTGCCGACACCCGTGGGGCCAATCATCAGGATGTTTTTCGGGGTCACTTCCGGGCGCAGCGCATCATCAAGCTGCTGTCGCCGCCAACGGTTACGCAACGCAATGGCGACGGAACGTTTGGCCTTGTCCTGACCAATGACGTGTTTGTCGAGTTCTTGAACAATTTCGCGGGGGGTCATCGTGCCGACAGTCATTGGAGTTCCTCAATGGTCAGGTTGTGGTTGCTGTAAATGCAAATGTCGGCAGCAATGTGCAAGCCTTTTTCGACGATTTCGCGGGCGGAAAGCGCGGTATTTTCCAGCAAGGCGCGTGCCGCCGATTGTGCAAATGCCCCGCCTGAGCCGATAGCGATTAAATCGTTTTCTTGCTCGATCACGTCGCCGTTGCCAGTGATTAGCAGGGAAGCAGTGGCATCTGCCACGATCAGCAAGGCTTCTAATTTGCGCAACATGCGGTCGGTGCGCCAGTCCTTGGCGAGTTCGACAGCAGCACGGGTGAGGTTGCCGTTGTACGCTTGCAGTTTGGTTTCAAAGCGTTCAAACAGGGTGAAGGCGTCTGCCGTGCCGCCAGCAAAGCCTGCGATGACTTTGTCATTGTATAAGCGGCGGACTTTGCGGGCATTGCCTTTCATCACCGTATTGCCCAGCGTGACTTGACCATCGCCGCCGACAACGACTTTGCCGTCGCGCCGCACGCTCAGGATGGTGGTTCCTCGGTATTGTTCCAAAATGCGCTCCAAATGCTTTTAGGTAGGCTATAGCGTGTGGGTGCGGTGTGTAAATTTCAAGGGCTAGGGCAAACCCGCGTTGTCATAAAAAAATAGTGTTTAAGAAACTACCGTGATACAGGTATTATATTGGACGACTTGCGGTGTTTTCTCTTTAAACTTCAATGAGTTATTATTGCTACATTGTTGTTTCAATACCACAACAGTTTTCATTCTTTGGGCCTTATGGAGGTGCAATATGAGTATCGTTGGTTTGATTATTTTTGCAGTCATCGTACTCGCAGCTTGTTATACGACCCGTTGCTTGCAACAAGGCGCACGGCGCGAAAATTTGCCCCGCGAAATTGAAAAGCAGTTGTAAAGCGATTTCTCTGGCGTAGACTGTTTC
Source organism: Candidatus Thiothrix sulfatifontis (assembly GCA_022828425.1). Classification (NCBI taxonomy): domain Bacteria; kingdom Pseudomonadati; phylum Pseudomonadota; class Gammaproteobacteria; order Thiotrichales; family Thiotrichaceae; genus Thiothrix; species Candidatus Thiothrix sulfatifontis. The sequence goes on along the minus strand of CP094685.1, from coordinate 311,612 downwards.
AAAAATCAACACACCCCATTAACTACACCTGCCCGCATAAAGCGGGCAGTGTTTTATCTACGCGTTGAACGCCCTACTTTTTGTGTACCAACCTGTTGCTTTGTGAATGAGTGAGCTATGCTGATTCGCAAGGGCTTATTGTGAATGGTGCGCAATTTTTATATGGAATTTTGATCGAATGCGGCAACAAAACACTGCGCTTATCCTGTTAGTGGATGAGGCGTGTGAGAGCGAAAATTTATTCCGTCACGCACAAGCCGCAATCGCAGCCGGTGCGCAAAGCCTGTTATTGCTGGCGTGTGAGCGCAATGGCTTGACTCCAGCATTGGTGGATGTTGGCTTGCAAGCTTTGCCCGTGCCAGTTTTTGGCGGCATTTTCCCACAGATTGTGGTCGATTCGCGCCGCTTGGAACAGGGTTATGTGGTGTGTGGCTTGCCGTTTGCGGTGACGGTCGAATACGTCGCTAAACTCTCAGACCCTAGCGCGGATTACCGTTCCGCCCTCGCTGCCTTAACCGCTACGGTTAACCCGCCGCAAACGTTGGTGGTGTTGGTTGATGGGTTGAGCACGCGGATTTCAGCTTTACTGGAAAGCCTTTACGGTGAATTCGGCGATGAATGCACGTATATCGGCGGTGGTGCTGGTTCGCTCAGTTTTCAGCAGCAAGCATGTTTATTCAGCAATCAAGGTTTGGTTGGCGATTGCGCCCAACTGACCGCGTTGAATCTTCCTGTTAGCATTGGCATTGAACACGGCTGGCATAGCTTTGCAGAGCCTTTTTTCGTGACCGGCTCACAGCATAACACCGTGTTATCGTTGGACTATCAACCCGCGTTTGAGGTTTATCGCCGCGTGGTGGAAGCGGATAGCGGGCGTTCGTTTGCGGACACGCCGTTCTTTGAATTGAGCAAGGCTTACCCGTTTGGGTTGGTGCGTTTGACCAAGGATGTGGTGGTGCGTGATCCGTTATTTTGCCGCGATAATGCAATTACGTGCATTGGCGAAGTGCCTGCGCATCACATGTTGTACATCCTCAAAGGCGATGCGGAACATTTATTGCTGGCGGCTCGTGATTGCACCTTAACGGCATTACGCGCCCAGCCTGCGCCATGCATGGCGTTGCTGTTTGATTGCGTGAGCCGCGCCTTGTTTCTCGACCACCGTTTTCAGGAAGAACTCGATACTATCCGCGCCCATTTACCCGCTGATTTGCCGCTGTTGGGCGTCTTGTCGCTGGGTGAAATTGCGGATGCAGGCAATGCGTGTCTGGAGTTTTTTAATAAAACCACGGTATTGGGGATTGTTGCTGACGCATGAGTACGACATTAGAACTGGTATCGGTGCAATACGCACTGGCGTTACTTGTCGGGCAAAGTCTGGATTTGCGCACGATGTTGCACCAGTTTCTGCCGCCTGCCTTGAAACTGTTGAATTGCCGCAGCGGTTATTTGTGGCTACGGCGCTGTGAGCCATTTGACACGATTGCAGGCATTGAACCTTGTTACAGTTACCCCAAGCTGAAAATTCCATTGGTGGATAAGTCCGCTACGCTGGCGGCGGTGATTCAACCGATTGCGGATAACGCTTGGTTATTGACCCAGCCGTTGGATAGTGTGGAAACCGACGGCAGTTATTGCCACCTATTGCCCATCGGTCAAAGCGGTTTGCTGGTATTGCGGCGTGACCCGCCCTTATCAGTGGCGCAATTGCAGGCATTAACGCCCGTACTAATGCGTTTGGAAACCGCGTGTCTGGCGTGTGTGCAACACGCCAATTTGGAGGCCGCCCGTCAGGAAGCCGAACGCGCGAATCAGGCAAAAAACGAATTTCTGGCGATGATCAGCCATGAAATCCGTACCCCGATGAACAGTGTGATGGGGCTGACCGATTTGCTGGGATACAGCGAACTTGCGCCTGCGCAACGCGAATACGTGGAGTTGATTCGGGCATCTTCGGGCGCGTTGCTGGATATTATCAATGAGATTTTGGATTTTTCGCGGATCGAATCCGGGGCGACCCGTTTAAACAATGCGCCATTCAATGTGCGGGCGTTGCTGGAAACGGCATTAGTGCCACTGGCAATGGCGGCGCGTCATAAGGCTATCGCCTTTGATTGGCGCATTGCGGCTGATGTGCCGGAAACCTTGCAAGGCGATGCTGGGCGCTTACGGCAAGTGCTGATCAATTTGGTCGGCAATGCGCTCAAATTTACCAACAGTGACGGCAATATTGCGATTGCAATCAGCGCCGAACCAAACCCTCCAGCGGGCTATGCGCGGGTAAGGTTTAGCGTGCGCGATACTGGTATTGGGATTGCGGCGGAACAGCTTGAGCTTATTTTCCAGCCCTTTCAGCAAGCGGATAGCCGAATTTCACGGCGTTATGGCGGCACGGGCTTAGGGCTGACCATTTCCGCACAATTGGTCGCGATGATGGGCGGGCAATTGCAGGTTGAGAGCCAACTTGCGCAGGGCAGTACCTTTCATTTCACCTTATTGCTGCCAACCGAAGTCACGCAAACACCGGCAGCGCCTGTCACCAATGCCTTGGGCATGGTGCAACGCCCGCTGACGATTTTGTTGGCGGAAGACAATGAAATCAATGGCATGTTTACGCGCTTATTGCTCAATAAAGTCGGGCATCAGGTGACGGTAGTGGTAAACGGGCGTGAAGCGCTGGAAAGCTGGCAACAGCAGCGCCCGGATGTGATTCTCATGGATATGCAAATGCCGGTAATGGATGGCGTCGAAGCCACCTTGCTGATTCGTGCCCATGAGCAAATGACCGGCACGCACACGCCGATTATTGCGCTGACGGCGAATGTGCTGGCGAGCGACCGCGAACGTTGCTTGCAAGCCGGTATGGATGATTTCCTCAGCAAACCTTTCGAGTTGCCGGTGTTACTGGCTGTGCTGGAGCGGGCAACCGCCCGCTGAAATGTCACTAAACGTTGGGTTGTGGTGCTGCATTGACCGACATAATCGGGGAGATCTGGTATTTGTTACGTGCTGCCAGCGGTAACGAATGACCTCGGTTGGGTAATTGTTTGGGTTTGCCCGCGTAATTAACCGGCGGCTGCGCGTTGAAATTTACAATCCAAGGCTGAGTTTCGGCTTTGCTCTGGCGTAACATCGCCAATACACAATCTGCCGTGCTTTGATTATTTGCCATCGGAATATTCAACAGTGTGGCAATGCGCAGCAAAGCTTTGACATCCGCGTCGTGTGGAACTGGGGTCATGGGATCCCAAAAGAAAATTAAAATATCAATCGAGCCTTCCGAAATACGTGCGCCGATTTGTTGATCACCACCGAGCGGCCCACTGAGTAAGCAGGTGACATCCAAGCCGGTTTGTTCCGCCAATAAACGCCCGGTTGTGCCGGTGGCAAATAACGCGCATTCGGCAAGGATAGGATAATTGGCTTTCGACCATTGAATAAGTGCCGCTTTTAGATTGTCGTGCGCAACCAATGCGATTCTATATTTATGCATGTTCCTCAAGCCCCCGCTACTGAAACGCTGCCATTTGATTAATTTTTTTGATTACAGATTAATCTTACCGCATTGCTAGGTATTGATGCAATCCGTCAGCAAGCATTAAGTTGGGCATTTCCCGTGCACTATTCTGGGGCGTATAATGCGGAGATACGCAGCCATGTGAGAACAACAATGCCGCCAGTACCAGTAAATGATGCCATTTTAACCAATAGCCCTTATCTGCAACACCAATTTGCTCGCCACCCCGAATGGCAAGCTTACGTGGATGCCAGCCAGCCGTATGCCGAGGGTGAATTGGTGCAAAACATCGCGGCGGAAGTGGTTGCACTGCCCGATTACGACAGCGTATTGCGCACGGTGCGCATCATCCGCAACCGCGAAATGGTACGTATTGCCTACCGCGATTTGCTGGGCATGGCTGAACTCGCTGAAACGTTGCAAACCACTTCCGACCTCGCCGACGGTTTGGTGGACGCAGCTTATCGCTGGTGTTACGCCGAACTCACCGCCAAACACGGCATTCCGCGCAGCCGTAGCGGTGAACCCCAGCAGATGGTGATTATCGGCATGGGGAAACTCGGTGGGCAGGAACTCAACTTTTCTTCCGACATCGACATGATTTTTGCCTTTCCCGAAGCAGGCGCAACTGACGGCAAGCGCGACCTCGACAACCAAACGTTTTTCACCCGTGTCGGGCAACGCCTGATTGGGTTATTGGGGCAAACCACGGCGGAGGGCATTGTGTACCGCGTCGATATGCGCTTACGCCCGTTTGGTGAAGTCGGCGCACTTGCGCTGTCGTTCGATGCGATGGAGCATTATTACGAAACCCACGGGCGCGAATGGGAACGTTACGCCCTGATCAAGGCGCGGGTGATGGCGGGCGACAAAACCAACGGCGCGGAATTGATGGCACGGTTGCGCCCGTTCGTGTTCCGGCGCTACCTCGATTACGGCGCGATTGAGCAATTACGCGATATGAAGGCGATGATCAACCGCGAAACCGAACGGCGGGGCAAATACCTTGATGTGAAGCTCGGCACGGGCGGTATTCGCGAAATCGAATTTACGGCGCAAGTGTTTCAATTGATGCGCGGCGGGCGGATTCCCGAATTGCGGGGGCGTAGTTTGCTGCCGACGCTGGATGCATTGCAGGCGCAACAATTGCTGACGGCGGAAGAGTTTGCGGTATTACAATCGGCGTACCATTTCCTGCGCCGCACGGAAAACCGCCTGCAAATGTGGAATGACGAACAGACCCATTCGCTGCCAACCGCGCCGGAACGCCAAGCCTGCCTTGCCAGCTCGATGGGGTTTGCGGATTGGGTGAATTTTGAGGCGGAATTGAATCGTCATCAGCGGGCGGTTTCGCAGATTTTCCAGCGCGTGTTTGCGCTCGAAACGCAGGAAAGTCAACCGATGCCTGAACATCCCGCGATTCAGGCACTGTTGCACAGCCGTTTGTACAACACCTTGACTGATACGGGGCGCAGCCGTTTGAACCGCTTGCTGCCTGCGTTGCTGGATGCGTGTAATGCCTTGGCTGACCCTGAACAGGCGTTGGAACGCTGTTTGCGGATTGTGCAAAAGATTGCGCCGCGTTCCGGCTACATTGCGATGCTGGCGGATCACCCGAATGCGTTGGAGCAATTCGTGCGCTTGGTCAGTGACAGTTTGTGGATTACCAGCCAGTTGACCGATCACCCGATTTTACTGGATCAATTGCTGGATTCGCGCCAGTTGTATGCGCCGTTGGATCGTGAACAATTGGGCGCGGCGTTGCGGCTGGAATTGGAACGCATTGATCAGGGCGACACCGAACAGGTGATGGAACGGTTGCGCCAATTCAAGCAAGCGCAAGTGTTGCGGGTGGCAGCGGCGGATATTACCGGCGTATTGCCGCTGATGAAGGTGTCGGATCAGTTGACCTGGATTGCCGAGGCGGTGCTGGAAGAAACCCAGCGGCATGTGTGGGCGACGATGACGGCACAAACGGGCGTGCCGTGTTACAAGAATGAAGCGGGGGAAACGCAGCAAGCGGGGTTTGCGATTATTGCTTACGGCAAACTTGGCGGGCTGGAACTGGGTTACGGTTCGGATCTCGACATTATTTTTTTGCACGACAGTCACGGTACGGCGCAGCAAACTGCTTCGACTACGCTCAGCAACCCTAAAGTGTTGGAAAATGCAGTGTTCTTTGCGCGTTTCGCCCAAAAAATTATTCACACGCTGACGACGTTTACGCCTGCGGGACGCTTGTACGAAACCGATACGCGCTTGCGCCCCAGTGGGGCTTCGGGTTTGCTGGTTAGCAGTTTGAATGCGTTCCGCACCTACCAGCAGGAAAAGGCGTGGGTGTGGGAACATCAGGCCTTGTTACGAGCGCGGGTGATTACGGGAACGGAGCGTTTACGGGCGCAATTTGAGCAAGTACGTCATGAGATTTTGTGTCAGCCGCGTGATAGGGCAGAGTTGCGCAAGCAGGTGATTGCGATGCGCCAGAAAATGTGGGAAAGCATGGCGAGCAAGGATGCCAGTATTTTTAACCTGAAAAAAGACCCTGGTGGGGTGACGGATATTGAATTTGTTGTGCAGTTTCTGATTTTGGCTCATGCGCACGAACACCCGGAATTGGTGCGCTGGAGCGACAATATCCGGCAATTGGAAGCGTTGCAGGGGGCGGGGATTTTGCCAGCGGATACGGCGGGGATGTTGGCGGATGTTTATCGGACATTGCGTGATCGTATCCACGCATTGGCGTTGCAGGAGCAGGAAGCCGTGGTGGAGGCGGGGCGATTGGTGCGTGAGCGCGAGGCGGTGCAGGGGGGCTTGGGTGGGGTTGGTGGAGGCTCAATACAACATCCCAAACAACCACAGCGGAATCCGCCTGCCATCCCCGATGACCACATCATCGACCACCGCATAACCATCCGGGTGCTGGGCAAGCTGTTTGAGGGTTTTGCCAGCACCTCCGATTTCAAATACCCAACGTTCATCCACCACAAAATCGCCCTTGTCGTGGTAATGCACCTGATGCTGGTAACTCAGTTGTGAGACAAAAAAACTTTCGCGCAGCGAGCCGACATTGGGGCTGGCGCACAGCGCGTAAAACAGGTTGGTGTTATCCAGCAGCAGCTTGTCCGGCTTGTTGACGGTACGCATTCCGCTGCCACCGCGCACGATATGCACCAAACTGCCCGCGCTCATGCTGTCGAGATAGCGCGAAAGCGTCGGCCATGATGTTCCGACCCCCGCGCTCAGTTTGGAGATGTTCAATTCCACCGGATCAGTGCTGCACAGCATGTAGAGCAGCTTTTTCAGCTTATCCAGTTTGCCGGGGTCGATGCTGTAGAGGCTGGCAAGGTCGGAATCAATCGTCAGGTTAATCACTTCCAGCAGCTTGCTGGTGTAATTGTCCAGCGATTCGCGGTAGAACGGGTAAGCACCGTAACGCAGGTATTTCTTGAACTGTTCAATCGGGCGCACGGTTTGCATGACGTTTGCTGCAAGGTTGGCGTGATTGGCGAGGATGTCGGGCAGGGCATAAGCCGCAAAACGTTGCCCGGTTTCGATTTCCATGAATTCGCGCAATGACAGTACCGGCAGCTCATGTACCACCGCCCGCCGCGACAAATCCGCCAGTTCGTGTTCCAGCCGCAACGCCGATGAACCGGAAAAGATCACCTGCAAATCAAAGGTATCGCGGATCGCCTTGAGGTGAATGGCAAAGCCCTTGCGCTTGTGGATTTCGTCGATCAGCAGCAGTTGCCCGCCTTCTTGGTAAAAGGTTTGCGCTAGGGCATACAAATCCACATCCACCATCGCTGGGTGGTCGCAGGCAATGTACAGGATACGGGAGGCTTCCAAGCCGCAGGTTTGCGCGTGTTGCAACAGCACGGTGGTCTTGCCACAACCGCGTGCGCCCTTGATACCGATCAGTTGTTCGCCGAAGTCGATGCGAGTGTGCAGGAAACGGCGGTATTCGGGTTGCCGTCGGGCGAGGATTAAGGCGGATGTCTGACGGAGGATGGGGGAAATCATCGTCTGTGAAACCTGTTTTTGGTGAAAAGTGGCTTTTGTCTAAAGTGTAGTTTAGAACATAAGGTCAAAATTATCACTTACAGGTTTCTTACCATAGCATTCAGGTTTTGCCTTTGCGATAGGCTTGAATTTCTTCACGCACCATTTGTATGACTTCTGCTTCGCTCATGTTTGCAAATTCATCGGGGGGCGGTTCTGCCAAACGCTGTTGCAGGTAATCCCGGCTGATGAGGTTTTGGATGTATTCACTCGCGTTGCTGTAATCGCCACTCACAATCCGTTGGTTGATCCACGTTTTCATGTCTTCGGGTAAAGAGATATTCAATGTTGTCATGGCTTGTCTCTCCCGTTTGTACCTCGCTAAAGTCTTGAGCTTAGGAATATTATTGTCAATACTGACCGAACTCAAGCAACAAGCCGGAATGACGGTCTGAACTGACCCATTGCCGAGGAAAACATGACCAAGCAAACCTTCACACTGACCGATTTAAAAAAGCATCTTGCCCAGAAAAGCAAAGAACAACTCATTGCTGACATCGCCGAACTGTACAAAACCTTTTCGCCAGTTAAGGAGCTCTATCAGGCGCAACATGCGGACATCAGCGAAATAGCCCAAAAATACAAGGACATAATCATCAAGGAATTTGGTGGTACTGAGAGAGGATTCCCCAAAGCCCGGTTCTCGGTTGCCCGTAACGCTTTCAATGACTTCAAAAAGCTAACCAATGAACCCGCGCTGATTGCTGACATGATGTTGACGTATGTGGAAAGCACGTCAGGGTTCTGTTCGGAATATGGCCCGGATGGCGAGGAATATTATACTCGCCCGGAAAACATGTTTACTCAAGCCTTGCAGCTCATCCAAACACACAATCTGCTGGAGGATTTTCGGGATCGGGCGTATAGCATCGTCAGGAATGCCACTGAAGGCTATGGGCATCGGGATTCATTGCGGGATAGCTATGACGATTTTTATCCCTGAGGGCTTGCTCACATGACCAAGGTTTTCATCAGTTACAGCCACGATTCTGACGCGCACCGCGAGTTTGTGCGCGGCATATCCGACCGTTTGCGTAAGGAAGGGCTGGATTGTCTGATTGACCTGTATGTGAACGGTTTTCCACCCGAAGGTTGGCAGCGTTGGATGGAAAACCAGATCGAAGCGGCAGATTTTGTGTTGTTGGTTTGCACCGAAACTTATTTGCGGCGTTACCGTGGGCAGGAAACTGACGGTGGGCGCGGTGTGACATTTGAAGGCGTGGTTATTTCACAAACGCTGTACGACCACTATTTCCGCAATACTAAGTTCATCCCGCTAATTCCGACGCATGGCAGTCTGGAGCATGTACCGCTAACACTGAAACCTTATTCGACGTACTGCCTGCCCAGTGATTATGACAAGTTGTACCGCGTGCTGACGGGGCAAGCTGAATACATTGCGCCGCCGTTGGGGGAAATCCGTTCCTTGCCAGCGGCGAATGGACACGCGCCAACCACCATCCACTCCGACCGCCTCCCCACCGTCAAAGGCGGCTTCTTCGGACGCTCCGCCGAACTGCAACTTCTCACCAACGCATGGGCAAACACCACCACCCGCATCCTCCAATTCATCGCCCCCGGCGGCACAGGCAAAACCAAACTGCTGCGCCACTGGCTTGACCACACCGCCGACATCCCGGTGCTAATCGCGTGGTCGTTCTATTCGCAAGGGTCATCTGAAGACAAGCAGACTTCCGCCACGCCGTTTTTCAGCCATGCGTTTGCCAAGCTGGGTTCGAGCCGCGAGCGGTTTGCGTCGGAGGAGGATAAGGGCGACCACCTCGCCGAATTGCTGCGCGGCAAACGCTATGTGCTGGTGCTGGATGGGTTAGAGCCGCTGCAACACGGCGGCGCGGCGATGCGCGGCGAACTCAAGGACAAAGCCATCCGCCAGTTGCTGCGCCAGCTTGCCCGCCATCCGTGCGGTTTGTGCATTATCACCACGCGGATTGCGCTGCATGAACTCAGTGACCGCGACACGCCTACCGTCATCCGCCACGACTTGCAAAACCTGACAGCGGCGGATGGCATCCAGTTGCTGCAATCGCTGGGGGTGAAGGGCAACGCGGCGGAACTGGGCAAGGCGGTGGGTGAATACGGCGGTCATGCGCTGGCGTTGAGTTTGCTGGGGAATGTGTTGCGGCTGCGGCATCAGGGCGATGTACGCAAGCGCGATACGCTCACGGCACTGGTCAAAGCGACGGGCAACCGCGACAGCCGCCACGCCTTCAAGGTGATGCAGGCTTATGCGGAATGGTTTGCGGGCGAGCCGGAACTGGCGTTGTTGCACTTGTTGGGGCTGTTCGACCACCCCATCAGGCAAGACGTGCTGCAAATGCTGTGGGATGCGCAGATTCCGCACCTGACCGCAGGCATTGATGAAGACGAATGGCTGGAAGCCATCGCCAGTTTGCGCGAAGAACACCACCTGTTGTCGCAGCATGACGGTGGCGGCGACCTCGACTGCCACCCGCTGATCCGCGAATACTTCGGCGGGCAACTGCAAACCCAGCAACCGCAAGCATGGCAGCAGGCGCATGAACGGCTGTACGAATACTACAAAGCCCTGCCGGAGAAGGAGTTGCCCGAAACGCTGGAAGAAATGCAGCCGCTGTTCAGTGCGGTGGCACATGGGTGTGCGGCGGGGTTGCATCAGCAGGCGTTGGATGAGGTTTACTGGCCTCGTATCAAACGCGAAGGTGAGCATTACCTGACGGCAAAACTCGGTGCTTTCAGCGATGACCTCGCCACCGTAGCGCATTTCTTCACGACCCCGTGGCACACCCCCGCAGCGGGTTTGCAGGAAATCTGGCAAGCCGGAGTGCTGAACTGGGCAGGTTTCTGCTTACGCGCATTGGGGAGGCTGCGTGAGGCATTGGAGCGGATGCAGGTAGATATTGCAATGGCGGAAAAACAAGAAGACTGGAAAGGTGCAGCACAAGCAGCCAGCAACCTCAGCGAACTGCAACTCACCCTCGGCGATGTGGCACAAGCGGTGGAAAGCGGTGCACGCAGCAGCCGCTACGCCGACCAGTCCGGGAATATGTTCTGGCGTATGGGATGCCGCATCACCCACGCCGATGCCCTGCATCAGGCAGGGGACACCGCCGCCGCCCTTGCCCTGTTCCGGGAAGCGGAGCAACTCCAGCAGGAAGACCAGCCTTCGTACCCGCGCATGTATTCGCTGCAAGGTTTCCGCTACTGCGACCTGCTGCTGGCGCAGGGTAGCACGCCGGAGGTGCTGGAGCGGGCGGAATATGCGTTGAATATAGCCCAAAATGGTAGTGCTCCTTTGCTGACGATTGCACTGGATCAACTCACCCTCGGACGCGCCCATCTGCAACAACGCTTACTCCCCTCTACCTCCGGGAGAGGGGATGGGGGTGAGGGTCTTCACTGGCTGGAGCAGGCTGTCGCTGGTTTGCGTGCAGCAGGACAACAGCAGTATTTACCATTCGGTCTGCTCGCCCGCGCTGCGCTGCACCGCCACACCCGCGCCTTCGCCCGCGCCCGACAGGACTTGCAGGAAGTGTTCGACATCGCCGACGGCAGCGGGATGCGGCTGCATTTGACGGATTATCATTTGGAGATGGCGCGGTTGTTGGTGGCGGAGGAAGAAAATCCCCCTCAATCCCCCTTTTGCAAAGGGGGGCTAGGGGGGATTTCTCTTCAAGCGCACATCGAAGCCGCCGCCAAGCTGATCAACGCAACCGGCTACCACCGCCGCGATCAAGCGCTATTAGACTTGCAACAAGCCATTGCTAAGCATGAAACAACCGTCCATCCTCCCACTTGCCCTATCACCGATTAATTTCAGTAGAATCATGAGCGTATCAACCAACTATCGTGGCTATGTATGCGTGTCAGGTTACTATCGCTATTGTTAATATTCGGTCTTGTGAGCGTATCGGTGCAGGCGGAAATTTACCGTTGGGTGGATGCTGCCGGTAACACGGTGTACGGCGACAATCCACCGAAACAAAGCGCTGCCAAGCCCGTCGATTTGCCGATGTTGACCGTGGCGGATAGCCCCGCACCTGCACCCGCTGCCAAGCCCGACGCTGCGCCTGTAGAAGAGGAAGAAGCGTATACCGATTTCGCGATTACCTCGCCCACTGCCGATGAAGCCATCCGCGCTAACGAGGGAAATGTGACGGTGAGCGTATCCCTGAAACCGGCATTGAAACCCGGCGATGGGGTGGCACTCTATTTGGACTCAAAACAAGTCGGCTCCGGCACCGCACTGTCTTTTGCATTGACCGAAGTCGAACGCGGCGAACACAACGTATTTGCCGTATTAAGCAATGCGGCAGGTGACATTATCCAAAACACCGAGCCGGTAAAATTCAGCGTGTTGCGGTATTCAGCCCTGCAATAGCAATCGTTAAGCCCGCGAGCCGAAAATCGCTGTGCCAATGCGCACGATGGTTGCACCTTCGGCAATCGCGGCTTCCATGTCATCGGTCATGCCCATGGATAGCGTATCCAACGCGAAACCTTGCGCCACCAAATCTTCCTGTAACGCCCGCACTTGCGCAAACACGGCGCGTTGCTGGGTAAAATCGTGTTCTGGCGCAGGAATTGCCATTAAACCCCGCCAGCGAATCCCCGGTAAAGCAGCAATCTGGCTTGCCAAGGCCGCCAATTCCGCCGGTTGTACCCCCGATTTGCTGATCTCATTGCTGATATTCACTTGCAGGCAAATATTAATCGCAGGCGCATCCGCTGGCTTTTTTTGCTCACTCAAGCGCTGGGCAATTTTGAGACTGTCGACCGAATGCACCCAGCGGGCAGTACTGGCGATCAAGCGGGTTTTGTTGGATTGAATCGGGCCGATGAAATGCCATTCGATATTGCGGTTGTCATTGGCAAGTTCGGCAGCTTTTTCGACCATTTCTTGCACGTAATTTTCACCGAAACGGGTTTGCCCCGCGTCAATGGCTTCGCGAATACTGGCGCTGGAGTGTTTCTTGCTCACTGCCAATAATTGTACGCTGCCCGGTTTACGCCCAAAGCGTTGTTCGGCAGCGTGAATGCGTTCGCCGATTGTCTGGATATTGTCACGGATTGTCATGGTATGTGTTACTTTCCTCATTAATCACTGAACTAAACCCACAATGTGAATTATAACAACAATGGACATTACCCAACTATTGGCGTTCAGCGTCAAAAACAATGCATCCGACTTGCACTTGTCGGGCGGGATGCCCCCCATGATCCGTGTCGATGGCGAAATGCGCAAGATCAACTTGCCAGTACTCGACCATAAACAAGTACACGCGCTGGTGTACGACATCATGAATGATCACCAACGTAAAAACTACGAAGAACATTGGGAATGCGATTTCTCGTTTGAAATTCCCGGTGTGGCGCGGTTTCGTGTGAATGCCTTTAACCAAAACCGTGGCGCAGGTGCGGTGTTCCGTACCATCCCCAGCAAAGTATTAACGCTCGACCAGTTGGGTGCGCCGGGTATTTTTCGGAAAATTTCGGAAAACCCACGCGGCTTGGTGTTGGTAACAGGGCCGACTGGTTCGGGCAAATCCACCACGCTTGCGGCAATGGTCGATTACAAAAATGATACCGATTACGGGCATATTTTGACCATTGAAGACCCAATCGAATTCGTGCACGAAAGCAAAAAAAGTTTGGTCAACCAACGTGAAGTGCACCGCGATACCAAAGGCTTTGAAGCCGCCCTCCGTTCCGCGTTGCGTGAAGACCCGGATACCATTCTGGTCGGGGAAATGCGTGACTTGGAAACCATTCGCTTGGCACTGACCGCAGCGGAAACCGGGCATTTGGTGTTCGGCACGTTGCATACGACATCCGCACCCAAAACCATTGACCGTATTGTGGACGTGTTCCCCGCTGCCGAAAAGGAGATGGTGCGTTCCATGCTTTCCGAATCCTTGCAGGCGGTGATTTCGCAAACCCTGCTGAAGAAAAAAGGCGGCGGGCGGGTGGCGGCGCATGAAATTCTGATTGGTACACGGGCGGTGCGCAATTTAATCCGCGAAAATAAGATTGCGCAAATGCGTTCCGCGATGCAAACCGGGCAAAATGACGGGATGCAAACCCTTGATCAATCATTGAAAAATTTGGTGATGAAAGGTTTGGTGGATCGTGAAGCGGCGCGGCGCAAAGCCGATAACCCGGATTCTATTTAACGAGGGCTGAACTATGGATCGCGATGCTGCCATTAGCTATGTGCATAAATTATTGGCTACCATGTTGGAAAAAAAGGCTTCCGACTTGTACGTTACGGCGGAGGCCACACCTTCTGCCAAAATTGCCAGCGAAATGGTGCCGCTAACCAATCAGCCATTGAATGAGCAAACGGCGCGGATGTTGGTGCGGGCGATTATGAATGACCGCCAGCTCAAACAGTTCGAGGAGGACATGGAATGCAACTTTTCCATTAGTCTGCCGGGCAAGGCGCGATTCCGGGTGAATGCGTTCACGCAACGCGGTTGTGCGGGGATGGTGTTACGCCATATTCCTAACCATATTCCGGGGTTGAAGGAGTTGGGGTTGCCGCCGGTATTGCGCGAGATTGCCATGACCAAACGCGGTTTGGTGATTATGGTGGGGGCGACGGGTTCGGGTAAATCGACCACATTGGCGTCGATGGTTGATTTTCGCAATACCAATTCCAAAGGGCATATCGTCACGATTGAAGACCCGATTGAGTTTGTGCATCAGCACAAGGGGTGCTTGATTACGCAGCGCGAAGTGGGGGTCGATACCAGCAGTTATGAAATTGCGATGAAAAATACCTTGCGCCAAGCTCCTGATGTGATTTTGTTAGGCGAAATTCGGGATCGTGAGGCGATGGATTACGCGATTGCCTACGCGGAAACCGGGCATTTGTGCTTGTCGACCTTGCACGCCAACAGTTCCAACCAAGCGATCGACCGTATTATCAACTTTTTCCCCGAAGAACGCCGCAACCAGTTATTGATGGATTTATCCCTCAACCTGAAGGCGGTGGTATCACAGCGCTTGGTGCGTAAAGCCAAAGGGGAAGGGCGTTTGCCAGCGGTGGAAGTGGTGATTAATACGCCATTAATGGCGGATTTAATCCTGAAAGGCGATGTGCCGGGCATGAAGATTCTGACCTCGAAATCGCGCGAACACGGGATGCGCACCTTCGACCAAGCGCTATTTGATTTGATTGAAGCGCGGCAAATCACCGTGCATGAAGCGTTGCGTCATGCCGATTCGCAGAATGACTTGCGCTTACGCCTCAAGTTGGAAAGCCGGTTTGCGCAAGATAACGACTTCTTTAAGGGCTTGGATGAATTGGCGATTGAGCCGCTGGAGAAGACCACCCTATGACCATTTTAAGTGAAGCTGAGATGCGCATCACACCATTACTGAATGTGATGGTGAAACAAAGCGCGTCGGATTTGTATTTGACCACGGGGGCGCACGCCACGATTAAAGTGCGGGGGCAGCTCAAGCGCATTAGCCGGGAGTCGATGAAGCCGGGCAATATTCGCCAATTAGCCGAAGAGATCCTGACGGCAACCGAAATTGAAGCTTTCTTTGCCGATCGTGAATTAAATAAGGGATTTTCGCTGAAAGGCATTGGGCGTTTCCGCATGAATTTTTATTTTCAGCGCGGGGAAGTGTCGATGGTGATTCGCCATATTCGTTCCGACATTCGCTCGCCGGATGAGTTGAAATTGCCGGAAGTGCTGAAAAAACTGGTGATGCAAAAAGAGGGGATGCTGCTGTTCGTGGGGTCTACGGGGTCGGGGAAGTCGACGTCGATGGCATCCTTGATTCAGCACCGCAATGAGCACCATTTTGGGCATATTTTGACGATTGAAGACCCGATTGAATACACTTTCCGCCACGGCAAATCCATTATTGGGCAGCGTGAGGTCGGTTTTGACACCTTGAGTTACGCCAATGCGATGCGTGAAGCCATGCGGGAAGCCCCGGATATGATCATGGTGGGGGAGGTGCGCGATACCGAAACCATGGATGCGGTGTTGGGTTTTGCGGATACCGGGCATTTGGTGTTGTCGACCTTGCACGCGACTAACGTGATTCAGGCGCTGGAGCGAATGCTGTATTTGTTTCCCAGTGAAAATAAAGGCCGGGTATTGATGGATTTATCCTTGAATTTGCGCGGGATTGTGGCGCAACGGCTGATTCCTGATGAAAAAGATGGCTTGCATCTGGCGGCAGAGGTGTTGGTGAATACCCCGTATGTCGCTGAGCTGATTCGTACCGGACAATTTGGCGAGTTGAAAGAGATTATTGCCAAAGGGTCGGTGGATGGAATGCAAACCTTTGACCAAGCCTTGTACCAGCTTTACACCGGCAGCCACATCAGCAAAACCGTGGCCTTGGAGTACGCCGGTTCCCGCAATGATTTGGAGTGGCAAATCAATTTCGGTGCGGAACACGCAGAAGACAGCGCTACGCATTATGATTTGCCGGAAATGGCTTAAGCACACGGGAAAGCGACGATTGGTACGTCCAAATACTGGCACATATCTTGAGCATTATCCATGCCGTTCACACGGGGCGTGCGGGCATTGAGAATAACGCCTGCCAAGGTGAGGCCGCGTTGTTGCACCGCTGCGGCCGTGAGTAACACATGGTTGATGCAACCCAAACGGTCTTCGGCAACGATAACCACGGGTAAGCCCAGCCTTTGGGCAAGATCGGCATTGAGGCCATCGTCGGCAATCGGTGAATAAAAGCCGCCTGCGCCTTCCACATGCAAAAACTGGTGGGGTTCCCAATGCGTGGGGCAAGCGGCTACCAGTTGTTGCAGTGACACGCTTTCCCCGGCAAGTTGTGCGGCGCGTGGCGGGGCAAGCGCGGCGCTAAAGTGGTAGGGGCAAATGCGTGAGTCAAAGGCTTGCCCCGCTGCCTGTGCCAATTGCCAAGCATCCGTTTGCTGAATGCCGTCAGTCCAACCCGATTCCACGGGTTTGCGTACCATCACTTCACGCCCTAAAGCCCGCAAGCACGTAATCAGTTGGATGCCGACCCAGGTTTTACCCACGCCGGTATCCGTGCCGGTCATGAAAATACCCCTAGCCGTATTCACGCCAGATGCCGTCAGCCATTGTGCGAATGTTGGAATAATTATCCCCATGCGGTTTCCTTTGCTGACTCAAAGGTATCATTTGAAATGATACTTTGAGGGTCATGCCGGTGGTTTTCTTGCTGAAAGTTAAGCCTAGACTAATGTTTCCCTGACTGAGGGGCAATACTAGGCAGTATCTAACAGATGATACTTATGTTGGCAATTAAAAAAATGATAATTTTAGCTTATTAAAGTTGAACCATTTTGATCAAATATACGACTATTAGTTTGTTTATTAAACTGTTTTGACGTATATCAATAAATTTTACAAATGACTTGCTGGATAAATAATAATATGACGATAAAAAGGCTCACCCTTGTGTTGGGCAGCAGCTTGCTGCTTTCTTGTGCTAATTGGGCGATGGCTCAGCAAAATTGTCAGGGAAATATTCCCGCTTCTACCCCGGTGCAACGCTTCAATGATCAAGGCAATGGCACTTTAATTGATACTAACACCGGCTTGATGTGGAAAAAATGCTTGGAAGGACAAACCGGAGAGCGGTGCGTGGGGTCGGCGTTACGCATGGAATGGGATAAAGCCGCTAATCTCGCGCAATTGGTTAGCAGTGATAATTTCGCCGGTTACACGGGCTGGCGTTTACCGACGTTGGATGAACTCAACAGCATTGTGGAACAGCGTTGTGTCGAACCCGCTGCTAATTTGGACGTATTTCCACACATGCCCGCCGTTGGGCTGTGGTCGATGAATCAGGCCGACCCACTTGCGTGGAGCATGGATTTCACTAAAGGTCGCGCCTATGAACATCTCAAAGGCGCGGGTATGTACATTCGCTTGGTGCGTAATTTACGCTAACGTTACGGTGACGTATCCGTTGGCAGCATCAAGCTCACCCAATACTGGCTGCTGGTTTCGGTCATATCCAACATCCCCTGTGGGTAGAGGCCGAACACCAGCACCAGTATAACTATCAGCAGCAGGACACCCAGTTCTCGCGGCTTCAAGTCAGGCGCGTCACGGATAATGGCGTGACGCGCTTCACCCAGAAAGGCTTTGCGGTAGAAGTTCAGGAAATACGCCGCCCCCAAAATCACCACAAACAACACCACCAAACCTGCGCCGGTGTGTACTTCCAAAATACTCACAATCAGCAAAAATTCCGCCGGGAAGCCGCTGGTGGCGGGCATTCCGATTCCCGCTAAACCGAGGAAGAAGAACAGCGATGCCAGCAAGGGCATGGATTTCGCTACCCCGCCCAAACTCAATAATTCCGTCGAGCCGGTACGTTGATGCAAAAAGCCGGTAATCAAAAACAAGCCACCCGCAATCAGCGTAAAGTTCAGCAACTGGAAGATTGCGCCTTGCATTCCTTGCGGGCTAAACGCAGCAATCCCCAACACCACCAGCCCGACATGGCTTAAGGATGAAAACGCCAACATGCGCCGCAAACTGGTTTGGCTCAACGCTGCCACTGCGCCATACAGCACACCGATCATTCCCAGCCCCACCAGAATCCAGCGGAATTCCAACGCGGCATCCGGCACCAGCGGCAAGCCAAAGCGCAATAACCCATACGCCCCGACTTTCAAACCCGTCAGCAAGGCCACGGTGGTCGCAGGCCCTTCTTGCGCGACCACCGGCAACCAGGTATGCAGCGGGAACAGCGGAATTTTCACCCCAAACCCCACCAGCAACAGGAAAAACACCGTCACCTGCACCCCGTATTCACGGCTACCTTGCAATAAATCGGTGTAGGCAAAACTCATCCCCGTGGAATTATTCATCGCCAGCACCACAAACCCCAGCAGAATTGGCAAGCCACCCGCCAACATAAACAAGCTGTATTTCACCCCCGCGTAACGCCGATTCGCACCACTGCCCCACAAACTGATCAGGAAAAACAGCGGCAGTAAGGTCATTTCCCAGAACAGGAAAAACAAAATCGTATCCAGCGAAGTAAAAATGCCCATCATGGTGCATTCCAACACCAGCAATAGCGCGAAATACAGGCGCGTCATGGTACGAATCGCGTTCCAAGACGCCAATATCACCCCAATGAACAACAGCGCGGTGAACGGCAGGAACAAGACCGATAACCCATCCACTCCCAGCAGGTAATGAATCCCCAAACTCGGCATCCAAGGGGTTTTTTCCACAAATTGGAACCCCGCCTGCTGCGGGGCAAACCCCGCCACGATAATGAGTGCCACCCCCAATGTCAGTACCGCCGTGGTCAACGCTGCCAACCGCGCTTCTTTCCCCGGCATGAAGGCGGTCAAGCTCGCGCCCAACGGTAACATCAGCAGTAATAAGCTAAGCCAAGGAAAATCCATGCTTGTTAAGCTATCCATCAATGCTCTCCCCCCGGCACGTCGCCCGTGTATTCTGCAAACAGCCCCGCCAACCCTTGAATGGGCTGATCAATCAAGGCAATCCACGGCGCGGAATAAAACCCGGCGCTGACGGTCACTACAATCACAATGCCCGCCATCAGTGTTTCCGCGTGGTAAGTCGGTTGCGTATCCCAGCGGCTGGTATCCACCCCCGGATTGGCTAAAAACGCCTGTTGGAAAGCGCGTAACAAAAAGCCCGCCGCCACCAAGTTACCCAAGGCTGCGGCAACAGTGACCAATGCACCGAAGCGCTTAATCGAACCTTCCAGCACGAAATGCACCGCATCAAACCCCGGTGTCCCCGGCATTCCCACAATCGCCAAGCCTGCCACCAGAAATGCCAAGCCCACAATCGGGATGTAATCCATCATGCCGCCGAGCTTGCTCAAGCGCGTGGTGCGAGTCCGTTGCCACACCATGCCGGTCATCAGCAGCAAGCCAGTGATCGCCAATCCAAAATTCATCGCCAGCAAGACAGCGCCTTCAAACGCCATGCGATGCAAACTAAATAAACCAATTGTCAAAATCCCGGTATGGCTAATGACCGCAAACGCCAATAATTCACGCAAGGTTTGCTGGCGCATTGCCAAAAATGCGGCGTAAAACACTCCAGTTGCCGCGAATACGGTAGCCACCATGTGCCATTCCCACACCGCATGAGGCACAATCGGGAATACAAAGCGCAACAGCCCGTAGACCCCCACTTTCAAGCCCAGCAAGTAAATCGGTGCGACCGCCACATTGCCGTGCAACATAAACGCAGGCAACCAGCCGTGAAACGGGAATAACGGAATCCGTACCGCCATTGCATAAAACAGGGCGAAAAACACCAAGGTTCCCACCATATCGTGCGCCCCAAAGCCGAGGGTTGCCAGCTCATACAGGCTGAAACTCCAGCGTCCGGCATTCGCATCCGCGTAATTCCAGCCCAACACCAGCGTGCCAAACACCAGCAGCAATAAGCCCACTACCATGAATTGCAGGTAACGCGCCAAGGTCGGTTGAATGTCGTGGAATGTCGGCCAGCGTTTGGTCAAATACCCCACCATAATCACTTCAAGAAATGACATGCAGGTAAACCACAGCAAATCCACCGTCACAAACTGGCTGATGATGACCGCCTGAATCATCATCATCACCGCCAGTATCGAGCTTTCGTGCAAGCGCCGCACCAGAACAAACGCCACACTCAATAAGCTGATCAAGCTGGTCAGCAACACAAACATGACCCCGATACCATCCACCGCTGCGTGGTAATGAAACGCGCCGAGTATCTGGAAGCGTTCGGCAAACTGCATTACCCCCGCTGCTTGATGCACATCAAACTTGATGTACAAGCTTATTGCCAGCAACATTTGCGCCAGCGCCATAATGCCCGCCAAGGCCACCGCCGCATTGCCGCGTATTTTGATTAGCACCAGCCCGGTCAGTAGCGGGAACAATTGCAACACGGTCAATAACGGTGATGTTGCTGGAATTTCCGAAAATATCATCGGTGCTACCCCTGAAAAATAACAACCAGTGTCGCCAAAATCAGCAACACCAGATAGCGTGGTTGGGTAAGCAGGCGTTCGATTCTGTCCAAATAACGCCCTAATGTGTCCAAAACAGCTTTGGCTTTGCCGCCGCCTTGTTGTAGCAATAAGCGGTGTTCAAACCATTCCAAGCGTTCGGCGATCCACTGCATTAGCTTGCCCAAGATACCGGAGCCGGTGCCAATGGTGCTTTCCACGCGCAAGCGCCCTTGTTGCAGCGCTTGCATATCCGCAAGGGTGGCAATGCTGCTGTAATGCCCCGGTGCGCCACTCAGCTTATCGAGGATTTCCCCATCGAATATCTGCACCTCTTGTGAGAGCGCAACGGTGGGTTTTACCAGCAACCAATCCGCCAGCGGGTCGAGCCAGAAACGTTGCAAGGCAGCATTGTGCAACCAGCGCCGTTTCCCCAGCCATGCCGGAACCGCAGGCGCCGCCTGCCATTGGGTATGCAGCGCAAACGAGGGCGAATGCAAAAATTGATACGCCCGCCACACCGCGTGCAACACCAGATGCACCAGCGCCAAGGTATACCAGCCCAGCGCAATCGCGATCAACATCAAGCCGGTTTGTGCCAAGGTGGAAAACAACAGCGAGGTTTTAATATCGGTTTGTGCCAAGCCACCCAGCCAGCCATACAACACCGTGAGAACACCTATCCCCAGCAGCAAATATTGCAATGCCGGGGCTTGTTCCAATAGCGGGTGAATCCGCAGCAATAAGAAAATGCCTGCATGAACCATCAATGACCCGTAAAACACCGTACTGGATGGCGTAGGCCCTTCCAGCGCACGGGTAATCCACGCCGAAAACGGGAACTGCGCCGATTTCACCAAGGCCGCGCCCATCAAGCCAAACGCCGCGACGCCAATCAGCAAGCTCGACTGCTCGGCTTGCGGCACCAACATCACGTTCCATTCGGTGCTGCGGAACAACGAAAACGCCATGAACATGCCCAGCAAAAAGCCCGCATCCCCCAGCCGATTGGTGATAAATGCCCGCGTCGCATTGGTGGTTGCGGTTTTGCTTTGCCAATTATATGCAATCAACAGGTAAGAACTCGCACCCGCCAATTCCCAGCCGACAAATGCCAACACCGCGCTGCCCGACAAGGCAATCAATTGCATCGCAGCGGTGAACAGTGCCAGCACCATGAAAAAGCGCTGAAACCCGCAGTCTCGGTGCAAATAATTTACCGAAAAGCGTGTCACCAACAGCGTAATCACTGCCACCAAGGTCGACATGCTCAAGCTCAAACCATCCAGCATGAAACTGATGCTGGCGTTGTAGACACCACTGTGTAACCAAGGCGATACCATGACGTGCTGGCTACCGTGCAATAAATATTGCCCATCCGCCCACAACACCAAGACCAGACTCAGCAAGCCTGCGCCCAGCACTAACTGCGAACTGAGGCATTCGCCCGCTTCGCAACGATTCCAACGAAACATCCGATTCAGCGCCACCAACACAGCGGCTAATAAGGGCAAACCGGGAATCAGTAATAACCAGCCATTAGCCATGTGTCACCTCCGCTGTATTGCGCACCGCAGCGGGCGGCAAATACCCGCGTTGCCCCGCGTACCATTCTTGTGAATGCTGTACCCTTGGCAATTGATGAATTTCGCCTTGCCATTGCACAAAGCCCTTGCCCGGTTGGAACACATGGATTTCGTTACGCTCCGGCGGTTTTGCTGCCAGCAATACCCAGCCATTGTCCAGCAAGCGCCGCAAGTAATCATGGCGCTGGTAAATCGCCACCAAGGTATCAATCTCGGCTTCGGCAATCGCGAGTAAGCGCATCGGCTCGTGCAATTCCACCATCTGTTGCGCCAGCCCGGTGCGTAAATCGCTCGCGCCGCCTTCCATGACCCCAAACAAGCCAGTAAGGTTGTGGGTGGCTTTGCTGCCGGAACCGAAGTAGCCGTTTTGCATCCGCGAAAAGTAGTAGTCCATCTGAATCCCGACCCCGACCACGCCATTGCCTTGCAATTGCGCTTCTAACATTTTGCCATCGGGGTCATTGTGTGGGTCATACGAAATCAGGAAGGAGCGCCGATCCCAGAAAATCCCTTTGCTCAATTCGCGCCGCCCAATGAAGGCGACCGCACAACCTTGATGCCCTAATTCTGCCCGTACTTGATCGGGGGAAGCGGCGCGACCTTCTACGTGCCGCTTGGCTTGACGCGGGGTCAAGTGCGGGCTGGCGGAGGCAAATTTGCGGCAACGTTCCTGCGCGGATAAGCGCACGGCTTGCTCGGTGGCTTGCTGCACGTGCGCAAACACGCTTCGATGGCTGACGGGAATCAAATCGGTGTCAAACCAGTCGATGGCATCGCTGGTGGTATCGTGTTCACTGGCGATGAACCAGCAGCCGTCAGGAATGTGAATGCCGTGTTGCGCGACCAATTGCGCCCGCACTTCCGGTTCATTGCACATGCTGGTAAAGGCGCGGGCATTGGGGCCGCCGAAGCGCCCGCTGCACGCGCCGCAACCGTAGCCGAGAATGTGCGGGTTGTTCAAATGGCGCGAACGGTGTGCCATGAGCACTACCAAGGACGCAAAGCCGCTGGTAAAGCCGGTGAGTTTGAGGAAAGTGGCGACTTTGGTGACTTTTTCTGCCGCGCTGAAGCCTTGCTGGTTGTGGTCTTTGCTGGGGCATTCCAATGCGTCTTGCGCGGTGTAAGCCACGCGGGTGTTGAGTGGCACACTGGTTTGGCGTTGTACCTTGCTGATGAAGCGTTGGTAGGTGGCGGGCATGAGGCTGCGCCCCACCATTTCCAGCAAAGCAAACGGGGCGAGTAACGGTAATGCCAAGGTCGTGCCGATGACGCTGTGGCGCATCCGGTGATTTTTCAACTTGTGCAACCAATGGAGCCAGCGTTGGCGGCGTTGGTGGGCGGGTAAGCGCCGTTGGGCATTCGTGGCGGGAACTTCGCGGAGTTCGTGAACCGCTGTGACCACGGGTTGTGCCAATTTTAACGGGCGGGGTGCATCCAGCCCGCGCCAGTTATTGGGCAAGC
This sequence comes from Candidatus Thiothrix sulfatifontis, assembly GCA_022828425.1. Lineage (NCBI taxonomy): Bacteria > Pseudomonadati > Pseudomonadota > Gammaproteobacteria > Thiotrichales > Thiotrichaceae > Thiothrix > Candidatus Thiothrix sulfatifontis. The sequence goes on along the minus strand of CP094685.1, from coordinate 288,008 downwards.
CGAATACGCCCGCCGCGCCGAAGGTTTCGAGGTCGGGGGCGAGTTCTTCCAGATGGCGGCGCACGCTTTCTTCGCGGTCATCCATGCAGAAGATCAGTTGCGCATTGGGCGGGGAAGAGAGGTTAGGCGGGGGTTCTTCCGCGTGTTTGTTCAGCAAGGCGCTGAAAATTTCTTCCTGATAATGGTGTTCATACGCTCGTAGCCATAAATAGCCGCTGGTGTTGGGGTCGTCGAGTTCTTCCAGAATCGCCAGCAGGCGTTTGATGCGCGGGGTTTCCAATTGCGCGACTTGGGGTGCTGCCATGCCCAAGTGTTGGGCAAGGTGGAATAAGCGCCAAGCCTTGCGGTAAATGTCCGTGCCGACGGGGATCACGGTTTCCGGCGCAAGGTTCCAAGTTAGGATTTGGTGCGCGAGTTGATGCCAGTCAGCAGGTTGAATGTCTTCCTGACTGCTTAAGAATTGCTGGGCGAGTTGTTGCAGGAATTCCGGCAAGGTGGTGTTGTAGGCGTGGTAGCGAACAAAAAACTCATCCTGATGCTGGTGGAAATAACCGCGAATGCCGGTGGTGCTGGCGTCGATTTGCCAGTTGTCGCGGGCAACGTGGCGGCAGAAGATGTGTTCCAGCACCAAACGCACCGCGAGGTAATCTTCCATGCTCACCGGCGTGGTTAAGCCGTAATAGCCGGGATTTTTCGCCCGCCAGTTGAACATGCCAGACCAGCCCGGCAATTCCAGCGCCAATACCCGCAAGTAGCCGCCCCAATGGGCTTTGTCGATGCCAAGGCGCATCATTTCTTGACAGATGGTTTCCAGCGGGTCGTGATGCAGGGAACGCAGGTAATCGTCCCAATCGTCCATGCCTGCGAGGGTGAGGGTGGGATCGTTGAGGGTGGCTTCGCGCCAATAACGGTAGAAGCCAGTTTGCCCTTCGGCTGCGCTCAGGGAACGGGAGCGGAACGCAGCAATGCCTTGGTCGAGCCAGCTTGCCAGATGGCGATCCAGCAGCGGCAGCAGCGAATCCATCACATCAACAGCGGTAAGTTTGCTCAGTAAGCCGCGCAAGGTGAGGGTTTCGCCGACTTGATCCAGCAAATCGTGTAGCAGGTGGCGGCTTTCAGCGTGGATGAAACTTTCTGCATCGGGGATGCTGGCGCCGATTTGCCCTTGTTGCTTGATTTGATCCCAGATGCCGTTAATGTCGCTGAGGCGCAGGTTGAGCAAGGCTTCGGGGTGCGGCAAATCGTAGTGCAGTTCCAGCTTTTGCAGGCAAGTTTCCCACAAGGCACGGATGGCAGTCGCTTCGTCTTGTCCGGCGGCTTCGAGTAATTTTTCGCGCTGCTCAAAGGCAACATCGGCTTGAAAACGTTCCAGTGCGTGATTTTCTTCTACTTGCCAGCGCATTTGCTGGAAGGTAATCGGCTTAATATTATTCGCCAGCGCAGTGAGGTAAATGTCGCGGTCAGCCACTTTATCGGCTTCGGTGGCGAGTACGCTGAAAATATCGTGGCGATTGATGCGCCCTTCGCGGAAAAACCGGCGGTATTCGCCATTGGGCAAATAGCCCAGTGAGCCACTGTGGGCGTGAGCGGTGCGTAGCGCCTCGGCGAATGGCAGGTATTCGTAATTTTCCAGCGGATTAAAATGCACAAAATCTTGCAGCGGCGCTTGAATCGGCAGCACCGCATTCAGACCGGCAATGGCTTCACGCAAATAGTCACGCTGTGCGGCGTGTGACTGACTGTGATGAGTCATGTGTTATTGTCCTAACAGTATTGCGAAGCGGCTTGCCAAGTGTTGCACCGACACGTCGAGCATGTCGAGCAAGGGGGCAGGGTAAAAGCCCAGCAATAAGGTACCAGCAATCAAGCTTCCGGCGGCGACCATTTCCAGCGGGCGCATGTCTTCGACTTGCTGCATGTCCAGCCGCATCGGGCCAGTGTAAAGCTGTTTGACCGTGCGAATGCTGTAAGTGGCGGTGATCAACACACCCAGCGACAGCAATACAATGCGCCACCCCCACGCCTCAAAGCCGCCGATCAAAACGTGCAATTCCGCCACGAAACCCGCCGTACTCGGCAAGCCCACGCCCCCGACAAAAGCCAAAATAATCAGAAACGCAAAGCGCGGCGTGATTCTAATCAATGAGCCGTAATCGTTGATGTCACGGGTATGGGTACGTTCATACAGCAAGCCAATCAGCATAAACGTTGCACCTGCTACCAGCCCGTGTGCCACCATTTGGTAAACCGCGCCGGTCATGCCGATCACGTTTAGGGTGGAAATCCCAATCAGCACCACCCCCATGTGACTGACAGAAGAATACGCGATCATTTTTTTCATATCGCTTTGCCGCCATGCCAATAAGCCGCCGTACAACAAGCCAATCACACCCAAGGTAAACAATAAGCCCTGCATCGCTTGCGCGGCGGCGGGTAAAATATCAATGGCGCGTAGTAAGCCATACGAACCCATTTTTAGCAGGATACCGGAAAGCAGAATACTCACGGGGCTGGGCGCTTCGACGTGTGCTAACGGCAGCCAACCGTGCAACGGGAACAGGGGCATTTTTACCCCGAAACCAATCAGTAAGCCGCTGAAAATCAGCACTTGTTCGGCCGTACTCAATTGCTTGGCGCCTTCTGCCATTGCTGCAAACGTAAACGAATGCGTAGGGGTCGCATCAAACAGCACCAGCAGTGCCAACAGCATGAAAATCGAGCCACCCATGGTATACAACACGAAATTCAGCGCCGCCGTTTGCCGATTTTTGCCGCCCCAACGGTCAATTAGGAAAAACAGCGGAATCAGCACCAGCTCCCAGAAAACGTAGAACAAGCCCCAATCTTGCGCCATAAACACGCCCATGGTGGCGGCTTCCAGCAAGAGCATCAGCAAGTAGTAGCCTTTGACATGGTGCGTGATCATGTGCGAGGCCAATAACGCCATCAGTACCAGCACGGTGGTAAGTAACACCATCGGAAATGCCAGCCCGTCCACACCCAAGGAAAACGAGGTACCCAGCTCCGGGTTCCAGACCACGCTGGTCGCTAATTGAATCGCGGGGTTGCTAAAGTCGAGCTGTTGGGCAAGGCTCGCGGCATACATCAGCGTCATGGCTGCCACGCCAATGGCTGTATTGCGGATCAAATCCGGTCGCCCACTGGGTAAGAATGCCAAGATAAATGCCCCTAACGCAGGCAGAAGCAAAAGCAGGATGAGCGGGTGATCCATCATATCCAATGCGCCTTAAAAAAGGGGTGGTCAGGAGAATATAGGCAAGCGATGATACCTAAGTTTCGTACCCGTGGGTAGGTGGCAAGCCCTTAGCCCGCCCGCTTTCACTGAATTTTGAGGTAAATAAATGCAGTATTCCGCCCACCAATTGGTGTTATTCCCCGTCGCGACGGCGGATGCGCCAGTCATGGCACCATTAGAGCCGTGCTTACAAACACTGGGATTGCTCGGTGAACCTCTGGAAGCAGGGCGTTTTGCGGTGGGTGAGGCGTTTTTGACGTTGGTGTGTTTTCTGGGGTGTTCGCCGGATATTGAAACAATGCCGCAGGCTGATAAGCCATTTTGCTACATCCAATTACCGTGCAGTGCAGCACTGGTGGATTTTCAATTGATTCGCAAACCGCCGGTGCAAGTGCGCGAGTGGGTGATTATTGGCAATATTCATGAGGCCGAGGCCGTCCCGGATGCTGCGGTGCTGAATGCACTGGAAGCAGTATCCGGGAGGCGCTGGAAATACGCTTACCGGCGTTAAGGCTTGTCGGCTTGCGCTGCGGCGGTTGGGGTGGCGCTATAGCTTTCAAAACTGCCATTGTCTTCAAGATTCGCAGCGGGGGCATTGGGCTGCAAGTCTGCGGCCAATTGCTTGGGTGTCGAGGTCATGAAGGTATTCATGTTGGCAATGTCTTTGTCGGTCAAAGTGCCCGCTGCTTGGCGCAGTTTCAGCGTGTTCAGCAAATACGTGTAACGCGTTTGTGAATAATCGCGACGTGCACTGAACACATTGCGCAATGACGTCAGCACGTCTACGGCTGTACGGGTGCCGACTTCAAAACCGGCTTGGGTCGCTTCAGCCGCTGTTTCTGCCGAAGCCAGGGCGCGTTGATTGGCTTTCACTTGACTGATGCTGGATTGCACGGTCAAAAATGCATTCCGGGCTTGTTGTTCGGTGGTGCGATTCTCGAATTCAAAACGCTGTTGCGCCTGACGAAAATCGTGTTGCGCTTCGCGGATTTTGGAATCGGTACTGCCACCTGTGTACAGCGGCATACTCACTTGCACACCCACACTGGCGCCGTAGTTTTGTGGGTCTATTTCAGCACTGCTTTGAGTATCGCTTCCCGTTTGCTTGGCAACCAAATCCACGACTGGTTTCTTGGCTGCGCGTTGAATATCAATCACTGTTTTTGCTGACTGAATCGCGAATTGGCTGGCAATTAGCCGTTTGTTGTTGGCTTTGGCAGTTTTTACCCATTGCTCAATATCGGTGGGAGCCGGTACGGTCAGTGGTAGATTAGCCGCTGGAGCATTCAACGTTTGGTAGAAACCGCCAGTGAGCACCCGCAATTGTTCGCGCCCTAAATCCAATTGATTAACCGCATTGATTTCTTGGGCAACCGCTAAATCGTAGCGTGATTCCGCTTCTTTGACATCGGTAATAGCGGAACGGCCTGCGTCGAAATACGCGCGGGTTTGTTCCAATTGGCGGCTGATGGCATCTTTTTCGGTGCGGGCGAATTCGAGATTGTCTTGCGCTAACAGGAAATTAAAGTAGGCTTCTGCGACGCGCAAAATCAAGCCTTCGCGTTCAGCTTCCAAACCGGCACTGGCTTGCGCAATCACCGAATCGGCTTGCTCCACTTGAGCGTTCAGGGCTTTGTTGTACAGTGACTTGCTCACGTTCAGGCTGTAGCTACTGCTGGTACTGCCGCCCACGTCATCCGAATCCAATAAAGAGGCATCGCGCGTGGTGCGCTGACGGCTTTGAGTCGCGGCAGCCGACACACCTACCTGCGGCTTGAGTGCAGCGAGTGCTTGCGGCTTGCGCTCCAAAATGGCCAGATAATCGCTTTCCAGCGCTTTGAATTGGGCGTCATACCCTTTGGCTTGTTGGTAAACCTGAAGCAGGTTCTCTGCTTGTGCCTGTTGCGTGACCAGCGTCAGGGAGGCTGCTATCAAGAATGCCAGTGTGTGTTGTTTCATAAAAAACGATTCCAAGTATGTAGTTAGCCACATGAGGTTTAAGCATGTTTTAATCAAACGCGAATTATAGCCTTAATCCGTGTTAGTAGAGTGACATATTGTGGTCAATCTCTTGCGCCCAACGGTCAATTCCGCCGCTTAGATTGATCACTTGAAAGCCATTACGTTCCAAATAATAGCACGCGTGGACGCTGCGGACACCGTGATGGCATACGACTAACCACTCATGCGTTTTATCCAGATGTACCATTTTATCCGCTAATTGCCCTAAGGGAATCAAGGTTGATGGCTCAAAGTGCGCAATATCGTATTCCCATGCTTCCCTAACATCCAATATATGCAGTTGGGAAGGTGTCTTCAAGTGCGCTGCCAGTTCGCTAGGTGTCCAGTGGCGCATGATTAAAAAATGAATGTTCGCTCAGCATCGCTATTCGCGCCTACCAAAGCTTTTAAGTGGGTTTCAAACAGATTGGTGCGGGTAAATTCATCGTCGGCTTCGCGGGTGATGAGCATCGCCTGCATCGCCGCCCCGTGCCCCACCACCACGAAGAGCCGCCCACCCGGTGCCAGTTGGGTTTCAAAGTGCGGTAAGTAATGATCAATAGAGCCTGTCACCGCAATCACATCGTATTGCCCAGTACCTGACACTTCACGCAAAGCATCAGCGGTGTGTAACGTATGGTTACGCAGTTTGAGGTTAAACAAACGTTCTTCCGCTTGTCGGGTAAACTCAGCATGAATATCCACACTGTCGACGTGTTTGCTAAGATGCGCAAGACAGGCGGTAACAAACCCGCTGCCTGTGCCAATTTCTAGGCAAGTGTCCGTGGGTGAAATTTTAAGTGCCTGCAACATACGCGCTTCGACGCGAGGGAACATCATGTGTTCGCCATGACCTAGGGGAATTTCCACATCCGCAAACGCCAGAGCTTGGTGAACTTTAGGCACAAATAATTCACGTTGAATGAAACCAAACGTGTCCAAAATGGTCTGATTCAGTACGTCCCACGGGCGTATTTGCTGTTCGATCATATTAAAGCGGGCGTGTTCCAGATTCATGCGGCAGGCTCCAGACAAAGAATGGGATAAGAGTACGGATTACCGTCGTGTGTCGCAAGTGGTTGCGTACTGCCCAAAACAATCTAAGGCGAGGTTTTTATGAAAAGTTTGGTAATGCTACTGTTAGCGGGCATATTGTTCGTGACAGCCTTATCGGGTTGTAGCCGTTCCAATGCTGCCGAGGGCGTGGTGAATACGGCGGCGTTGCAGCAATGCCGTGAGCCGCGCCCGGAAATTTGTTACGAAGTGTTTGCGCCAGTGTGCGCTCAGTTGCGCGACCCGCTGACCCGTTGTGTGAATGCGCCGTGTCCTTCGACGCTTCAGGCAACTTACGTCAATGATTGCAAGGCGTGTGCTGATCCGCAGGTGCAGGGGTTTGTGCCGGGGCAGTGTCAGTAAAACCCCTCACCCGCAAGGGGCGAGGGGCTAAAAATGGCGTTAGGCTAAGCCTTCGTTGCCGTCCACGTTTTTGAGTTTCGGCGTATTCAGTTCGATCTTGCCAATGGTCTTTTTGTCACGCAGGTAATCGGCGACCACTTCCCAAATCTGTTTGTTCTTAGGCACTTCTTCTTGCACGCTGGCCCAACCTGCCACGGGGTAGGTTTTCTTCGCATCCAACGGTTTGCCATCCAACACCATATCGGATACCCGTTCGCCCATTTTAGCGGTCGGGTCAAAGGTGAATTTCAAACCACCCACGCGTACCATGTCGCCGCCTTGCTGGTAGTAAGGGTCAGCATTGAAGAGGTTGTCAGCCACGTCTTCGAGGATGCTTTTAACGGTTTCGCCAGTCATTTCGTTGCGCGTGACCGTGCCGTAGGTGATCGCGGTTTGGTCGGCAACGTGTTCAAACGTGATCGGCTGACCCGGCAGTACGCTTGTGCCCCAACGGAAACCAGGTGAAAACGCCATCGGTGCATCCAAGCCTTCCATCAGCGCGTCGCAGATCAACTGGTCGAAAGTGCCGTTGAAATTGCCCCGGCGGTACAATACGTCGTCGCACACCGCGAGTTCTTCTGCCAATTCTTTCTTGTACGGTTCACGGATTTTGTCGATCAGGGTTTGCATGTCCTTGTTGGCTTCCAACAAGTTGGAGAACACTGGCAGCAATTTGTAACGGAAATCCGCGACTTTTCCGTCTTTCACGTCCAGATCGAGTACGCCGAGGAACTTGCCGTTGGAACCCGCATTCGTGACCAGCGTTTTACCGCCTGCATTTTCTACGACAACCGGCTGGAATACGCCATCGTGGGTATGACCGCCCATGATGGCGTCAATGCCGGTGACTTTGCTGGCCATTTTCAGGTCAACGTCCATGCCGTTGTGCGACAGCATAATGACGACTTTTGCGCCTTTGCTACGCGCATCGTCAACCGCTTGCTGCATGTCGTCGTCACGGATACCAAAGCTCCAGTCTGCGACCATGTGTTTGGGGTTGGCAACCGGCACATACGGGAATGCTTGACCAATAATCGCCACGGGTACGCCGTTGATTTCCTTGATGACAAACGGTTCAAATACGCGCTCATCAAAGTCGTTGCTGAAGACGTTTTGCGCGACGAAATCAATTTTGCCCGCGAAATCTTTCTCGACGATTTCTTTAACGCGATCCGCGCCGAAGGTCATTTCCCAGTGTGGCGTCATGACGTCTACGCCCAAGGCAAGCTGTGCATCCACCATGTCTTGCGCATTGGTTTTCAGGGCTGTCCACGAACCTTGCCAAGTATCACCGCCGTCCAGCAGCAATGAACCGGGGCGTTGCGCACGCACTTGGTCAACCAAGGTTTTCAGGTGGGCAAACCCGCCGACTTTGCCGTATTTTTTCGCGGCTTCAACGTAATCAATGTAGGTGAAAGCGTGCGCATCCATCGTACCGGCTCCGATGCCGTACTTTTTCAGGAAGTGTTCGCCGACCAAGTGCGGCACTGCGCCTTTCATGCTACCGATACCCAGATTTACGTCCGGCTCGCGGAAGTAAATCGGTAATAATTGCGCGTGGCAGTCGGTGTAATGCATCAAGGACACATTGCCAAAAGCAGGCAGTTCATACGGGTTACTGGGGGCTTTGACAGCGGTTTTGTCGCCTTCTTTGCTGGCATCTGCTGCAAAAGCGTTATTCAGGCTGAAACCGGCAACGCTGGCAGCAGCCAACATTTGCATAAATTCACGACGGGTTAAACTCACGTTTTCTCTCCTCAAACGGGCTGAAGTTATTCTAGCTACAGGGGTAGTGACGGGGTGCAGGTGAAAATATTCCATCTTTTTTGGAATATTTCGTCAATTTTCTGCATCATGTGCAATAGAACCGCTAAGAGAAACTTATAAACCGTATGTTTAGTCAGTATTTTCGTTTTAACCGTCTCGACCAGCAGTTGTCGGAACACCGCGCCAAGCTGCATCGCATGGCAGTGGCATGGTGTGGCGATAGCGCGTTAGCCGACGATCTGGTGCAAGACACCCTTGCAAAAGCCCTAGAAAAACAAGAACAACTGAAAGATGAAGCGCGTTTAGGCGCGTGGCTGTACAAAATCCTCCACAACTGCTGGATGGAGCATTTGCGTACCCAAAAGCCGACGCTGGACATCGACGACATGGAGCTAACCTGTACGGATTGCCCTGAAAAACACTTTGCCGATGATCAATTGGTCACGCAAGTGCGCACGGCGGTGGAATCGCTGCCCGTGAGCCAATGCCAAGTGATGACGCTGGTGGATTTGGAAGGGTGCAGCTACGAACAAGTTGCCGCGATCCTCGATATTCCGGTGGGGACGGTGATGAGCCGCCTCAGCCGCGCCCGCGAAACCATGAAAAAACGCCTGCAAGGTATCCGTCAAACTGACAACGTTCACTATTTACGGAGAGTGAAATGAATCCCGACCAGCTAACCATCCACGACCGCCTGCACGCCCTCGCAGACGGGCAATTGGATGCTGAACAAACCCGCCAAGTGTTGGCTCAGGTGGAAACGGATATTGGGCTGCAAAAAGAATTGTGTGAAATCCAGCGCATCAAACATCTGGTTAAATCGGCTTACCCCTTACCCGCTTTGACTCGTCAGCCGGTACGTCGCCCGCAGGTATGGCAACAAGCAGCGATGTACTTATTGGTGTTCGGCCTAGTCTTTCTCGCCGGTGCAGGCAGCAGTTACTACGTGCCGAAATGGTGGCAAGCCGAAGGTTTGACGCTGGAAAATGCAGCGGCACACGACGACCGTTTCATTGTGTTTCTTGATTCGCACGAGCCTGCCAAATTGGAAAAAGCCTTGGTGAAAGCTGAAAATTTAGCACAGCAAGTCGCGTCTAAAGACGGCAGTGTGTACGTTGTGACCAGTGCGGAAGGCATTGATTTATTACGCCTTGGCACAACTCAGCACGAAGGGCGTATTTTGCAGATGAGCGAGCAATACCCGCATTTGAAATTTGTGGCGTGCAGCAATACGCTATATTCCTTCAAACAACGTAACGAATTCGTCGAACTGGTCGATGACACCGAAGTTGCCCCATCCGCCGTGGAATTTGTGGTAAACCACATGCGCGATGGGTGGCGTTATATTGCGATTTAAATAGACTGCATTCCCAGCATTTTGGCGGCTAAGTTCAGGCGTTTGTCGAAACAAGCAAACAATAGCGGTAATGGCGTTTGTTGCTGCAAATGCCGTGCTGCTGCGAGATGCACGCTGTCATAGGCACGTAGGGAAAAAGCTTCCGCTAATTCTGCGGCACTTTGCAGTAAGCTCAGGTCAGTTTCGACCTGTAAATAATCGACCCAATCCTCCGCGAATGCCTGTTTCAATGCTTCAAAGGTGGGCGCGTCCACATCATTTTCACGGTGACGGCGTGCCAATGCCGCATGAAATTCAACAAACGCAATCTGGTGCGAGGCGATAACGTCCGCTTGCTGTTGAAGTTGATTAACCACATCAGAATAGGCTTCCTGCACATACAGCTTCACGAGGGCTGAAGTGTCCAGATAGAGCAGCATTAGCGCATTTCCAACACAGTATCGGCAAGGGATTTGCCGCGTAATGTGGGGCGTGGTCGATTCAGATTGGGTTTTTTACCCAGCCAATGCACATTGGGAATATTGCCCAGCAAGGTTTGAGAAGCAGGAGCCGCGACCGCGACGAGACGTGCCACCACTTGTTTGTGGGAAGTCAGCCATACGGTATGCCCCGCCTGTGCTTGCCGGATGTAATGGGAGGGGTTTACTTTTAGTTCACGGATAGAGATTTGCATGATGCACCTAATGAGACTACATTTTTCAGATAATTATAGTCTCAAGTAGGATTTTTACTAAAGCTTTTTATTGGTAGCCTCACCCCAATCCAGATTGTTGCAAGCTTCGCACTCTTCTTGCAATACGCCCATCCACACCAGCAAAGAATGCATTTTGCAGCCTGCACAAAACCCTATCACGGTTTCCATCCACATAAACCCGAAGCACACCCACACCATGACGAGTGGAATCCACGATGGCATGTAGTTATACGTTTCGGGCAATAATTCGCTGCCCGCCACTGCGTTGACCCAGCTCGCCAAAATTTCGGGGTTAAAGAAAATCAAACAGGTGACGATGAAGCTTGCCCCAATCGACCAAGCAAAACGTTTCGGCAACAACGGTTTCCATACCGGGCGCAGATTTTTAGCCAAAAAGCTGCTCAGCAAAATGGTGGGGGAAAGCCGCGACGTGCTGACAAACATCCCCGAAATCATTTCAAATAAGGCGTAAAGCAATACCAGCGTTTGCGTGCTGTAATCAAAGGTGCGCTTGACGGCTTCCACATTGTAAATAATGCGCCCGTCAAAATCGGTTTCGAGCGTGTCGGTAATCACCTCGCCGGTGATAACCCAATCCGAGCCGAAAATGGCGTCGAACAGCGTAAACGCCATGTAAATCGGAATCGCGAGCAATAGCCCCGCGCGAATGCGCACCGCAGTGTCGTTAATGTACGGGCTGACTTCGTTGCGGTCGCGAAACCACAAATCTTTGCAGCAAGTGATGATCCAATTCACCATCGGTGTTACCCCCTTCCTCGCGAACGTCAACGTGAAGCGGGAGCAAGCCCAGCCTCACGCCAGCGTTGTTATGTTTACGGTTTCAGTAATTGGTAGCCTTGTGCTTGCAAGCGGCCTGCTTCTGCCACGCCAGAGGGAATCACGTCTTCCGGTTTCGCGTCATACAAATCAGCAAACTTGATTTTGCGCCCGGTCAAGGTGTTGTAGCACACTTGGAATTTCACGCCTTGCTCCTTTAATTCCGCGATTTTGGCAGGCAATTTGGCATCGGCATTCATTTCCACTTGCTTAGCAGTCGTCAGCAAGCCTAAGCCGTCGCCATTCATCACAATGACGGCATCGGTTTTCTTGCCGGTTTGCTCCAAAGCTTTCATGTAATTGCTGACATTGCCCAGCATTCCGAGGTATTTTTTCTCGTCACCCTCCGTGGTGACATGAACAACCACTTTTTCGGCACCGGCATAGTAGTTGTCAGCGATTTTGGGGGCGAGAACACCGGGGTCGAACTTGGGTTCTTCGGCAAAGGCGGTGTGTGTTAGCAGACTGGCTGCGATGAACATGCTGAACAGGATCGGTTTTAGCATGGGGTTCTCCTCCTACGGTTGATAAAATCGTCTTAAATTAAATCTTATTTTTGTGGGGTCGGTGGCGGGGTAGAGCCACATCAGCAGAATGCGAGGTGTGGGGCTGGTCAGTGTTACGTAGAGACGCAAGATGTTGCGTCTCTACGTGGCGGCGAGTAACAGCGGTGTGCGTTACGCGACGTCGGCTTCGGCAGAGTCTTTCTCGCCTTTGTTGTCGGTCCAAGCGAGTTTCACTTTGTCGCCTGCCTTGCCTGCGTAGTTGAACGCAAGGTAAGGGTTTTTGGAAACTGAGCCGCCCCATTTGGCGGTCAGGATAGTCTTGTCACCTGCCGTGACGATGATGTCCTGAATGAAATGTGCCGGAACGAGTTCGCCGGTTTTCTTATCCTTGCGCTGTCCGGTTTCCATCGGGTGGGTCATCAGTGCTTTGACTTCGACAGTGCCGTCTTTCACCGCCGCTTTCAGTTTAATGCTAGACATAATCTGTTCTCCTTTAAATTAGCCGCCGCAGCCGCCGATGGTGACTTTAACTTCTTGCTTGGCGGTGTACGATTTGTCACCGGCTTTAGCAATCGCGACCACGTTAGCGGTTTTACCCATTTTGATACGGGTAGACGCTTCGGGTTGTGTGCCTTCGCCCATGATGAACGTTGCTGCCAATGGGGTAGGGTTGCCATCGACCAGAATGCTGATTTCAGTCGTGCCTGCTACGCCAGAAGTGACAGTCACCGGAACCACTGCACCGTTTTCAGCAATTTCAGGGGCTTTGATTTTAATGTCAGCGGAATCTTCCGGGGTCAATGCCATGGTTTTCAGGGCATCTTCCATGGTTTTAGCATCAAATGCGCCGCCTTCTGCCATAACCATGCGCGGTGTCAGCAAACCGGCACTAACCGCAAGGCCAGCGGCACTGGCGGCTAAGGTGCTTTGCAAAAATGTTCTGCGTTTCATAATTCCTCTCTCCAGAGATGTGTTGTGAGTATGAGCATTCACAGGTAATGATGCGTACAGTGCTAAAAATATTCCGTCTTTTTTAAGCAAATCGCACAAAAAACCCGGCGAGAGGCCGGGTTCAAGTCGATTGTCAGATCGAACGTAAGGCGTGCTTACTTACGTGAGCCGGGGCCGTTCCATTCTTGACCATTAGACATGTAAGTCAGGAAGTATTCCAAGGCTTTGTAGCTGTCAGCTTGAGCTTTGTCATTGTTTGCCCGCACCATGGTGTTGCAACCCATGAAGCGATTGTGCAACGTGGTGATTTCGCCATCCGCTGAACGGTAGGTCGGCCAATGGGTGACATGACCCAGTGCAGGGCTAATCATGTCTGCTCGGATCATTTTACCGGCATTGTTATTGTGGCAGTCTGCACAAGACATATTTAACTGACCACGCTTGGCGTAGTAGTAGTTTTTGCCTTTTTCATACCAATCCACAGCCTTGCCTTCTGGGGTAGCAACATTGATTTTACTGCCACGGTTTTCCATTGCCACGTAAGCCATCAATTGTGCGATTTTGCCTTTATTCAGCAACGGTTTGCCTTCTTTGTCGACGAAACCTTCGCCATCACCGTCGGTTTTGCAGGCGTTCAATGCGCCTTCAGCCGTGACAATGGTGTCTTTTTCCGCATCGTAATAAGGGTATTTGGTACGGATGGATTTAATATCACCCATGCAATCCGCATACGTCTTACCATTTTTGAACGGGGTTTCCCAGATGGTTTTGCCCGCGTCAATATCCGGCTCGTAAGGCGGGAATGAGGATTCCATTTCCTCCCATTGCGCTTTCAAGTCAGCATCCAACGCGTAAGCACCGTTTTTGAAGTCATCAACGGGTACATCTTTGAATGCTTTCTTAAAATAATCTTGGAATGCAGTCAAATCTTCGGCAGGGCCTGCTTGTACCGGGCTAAATGCCGCGACCGACAAAGACAGGGCAACCGCTAATGCAGTCAATAGTTTTTTCATGAAAACCTCCAATTAAGCAACGTCGGCTTCGGCAGAGTCTTTCTCGCCTTTGTTGTCAGTCCAAGCGAGTTTCACTTTGTCGCCTGCCTTGCCTGCGTAGTTGAACGCGAGGTAAGGATTTTTGGAAACAGAGCCACCCCAGTTGGCAGTCAGGATAGTTTTGTCACCGGCAGTGACAACGATTTCCTTAATGAAATGCGCGGGCACCAGTTCGCCGGTTTTTTTGTCTTTACGCTGCCCGGTTTCCATCGGGTGGGTCATCAGTGCTTTGACTTCGACAGTGCCGTCTTTCACCGCCGCTTTCAGTTTAATGCTAGACATAATCTGTTCTCCTTTAAATTAGCCGCCGCAGCCGCCGATGGTGACTTTAACTTCTTGCTTGGCGGTGTACGATTTGTCACCGGCTTTAGCAATCGCGACCACGTTAGCGGTTTTACCCATTTTGATACGGGTAGACGCTTCGGGTTGTGTGCCTTCGCCCATGATGAACGTTGCTGCCAATGGGGTAGGGTTGCCATCGACCAGAATGCTGATTTCAGTCGTGCCTGCTACGCCAGAAGTGACAGTCACCGGAACCACTGCACCGTTTTCAGCAATTTCAGGGGCTTTGATTTTAATGTCAGCGGAATCTTCCGGGGTCAATGCCATGGTTTTCAGGGCATCTTCCATGGTTTTAGCATCAAATGCGCCGCCTTCTGCCATAACCATGCGCGGTGTCAGCAAACCGGCACTAACCGCAAGACCGGCGGCACTGGCGGCTAAGGTGCCTTGCAAAAATGTTCTACGTTTCATAGGTTCCTCTCTCCAAAATCCGATCAATCCAGGTATTACAGCCCTGAGATGTATTCAACAACTTTATCCAGTTGCTCGTCGCTCAGCACCCCCATCGGGCCAAACGGGATCATAATGGTGTCGGGGTTTGCGACCCGCGCATCATAGATTTGAGCTTTGAGTTTTGCTTTGTCTGGGTAACGCGCTGCCATGCCAATCAACGGCGGCCCAATATTGCCTGCTAATTCACCGCCCGGAATCATATGGCAAGCCAAGCAGTTGCCTAATGCACGGTCAAACGCAATCTCTTCGCCGGTCATTTCTTTTTTGACTTCAGCCGGTTTTGCGTCTGCTTTGGCGGCATCGGCTTGTTTAGCCTCTGCTGCATAAGCAGACGGTAAGCCTGCGGTCAATGCCAGCACGGAAACCGTTACTGACAATGCCAATGTGCGAAAAAGTTTCCGCATAACTATCTCCTTTCTAAACGACTTATTTCGATGAAACGTGTTTCTCTGCACTTGCGAGATTGTTGATATAACACACCTCTCCAAATATTGAGAAATATCAACATTCGGAGTGGGAGCTTAACTGATTGTAGGGAAACACGCAAAAAAACTTTAATAAAACCAGTGGCTTAAATAAGAATATAATTATATGCTTATTTTCGGGTATTCAGAATTTATCCAGTTGCTTTTCTTTGGTTTCCATTTGCTTGATTTCGCGCGCCATGGCTTGGAAACGAGCGGTGGTGTGTGCGGGGTTGCCGGGCAGTCGGGCGGCTTGTTCGAGGATGGCACTGGCGTGTTTGTATTCACCCATGCGGATGCTGCGTTCAGCAGCGGAACGGTAAGCTTCAGCCGCTTGTCCGGCTTGTTCGGCAACCCGTTGGCGAATTTCGAGGAATTCTAGGCTGGTTTGTTCGGTGAGTTGGGTGCGGCTCAGCAGTTGCCAAGCTTGCGCGGCTTTTTGGTTCGCAAGCAAGGCTTCTGCCAATAGACTAAGGATGTCTTCCTGACCGGGATAGGCGTTAGCGAGGGGAGTAAGCAAGGCTTCGGTATCGGCATGGCGGCGGGTGGCATTCAAGGCTGCGGCGATGGCGAGCGCCACCGGCAGTTGCGTTGCTTGCGTGCCGAGGGTTTGCAGCGTGGCAGTGGGGTTGCCGCGCTGCAATTGGCTAAGGGCTTGCGCGTATTGCGTGAGTTGGGCGTTGCTATCGGTGATCGCGGGTGAATTCGGCGCCGTGAGCACGCGAAGTTTTTCGCGGGCATAAGCGTAAGCGCTGTCTTCCTGCACGCTGCCTTTGCCCATTTGGTTGGCTTGAGCGCGGGTATCACTCAGGCGGTCGATACTCAGCGGGTGGGTGCGCAAATATTGGGTAATATCGCCGTGCAAGTCGGAGGTGCGCCGATCCAGCTTTTCCATGAACAAGGGCATGGCTTGTGGGTTAAACGCTGCGTCCGCCAGAATACGCAAGCCGGTGCGATCCGCTTCGGTTTCCATTTGACGGCTGAAGCTCAGTTGGTTGTGCAATTGCGTGGCAATCGTGCCACTGATAATGGCTTGCGCCGCTTCTGGGCTTTTGCTGGCAACGGCAGCGCCTGCTAACACGCCCAAGCCGGTCATCAGCGGATTGTCTTTGCGTTCCGCTAACATGCGGGCGATATGGCGTTGGGAAACGTGCGCGATTTCATGCGCTATCACTGACGCCAATTCACTTTCCGACCGCGTATTCAAGATCAGGCCGGAATAAATAACGATAACCCCGCCGGGCATGGCGTAAGCGTTGATTGCTGGATTTTTAACAATCAAGAAATAGTAATTGCTGCCGCCGGGCGCATGGCTGGCTAAGCGGTTGCCCAGCGCCCGTAGCCAGCCACTGAGTTCGGGGTCTTCCACCACTGGCTCATTGCCGCGCAATTCGCGAATGAGCTTGATGGCGAGTAAGGATTCTTGGGTGCTACTGAGCGCGTTATTGGCGGGATTCCCCAAGTCGGGAATATTGATGCGAGGAACATCCAAATCCAGCCCAGCATGGCTGGCCGCTGTGGGGGTCAAGCTAATGGCAATCAAGCTGGCGTGTATCAGGTATTTCATCATCGGATTGGCTTGTGTGTTGGGAAGCTTAACTATAATCGGAATGCAAGCGAAAGTATGTTTTCCCTTTGATTTGTATTCTCACGATTCTATGCTGTAATCGGGGTTTGGTTTGAATCGGGAGACCGCTGTGTACCACTTGTTGGAACAACGCTTACGTGAGATTGATACCCACCACTTACACGCTTACCTACGCAATGCCCGCACGGGGTTGGAAAAAGAAAGTTTGCGGGTCGGGCTTGATAGCCGCTTATCGCAACGGGATCATCCCACCGCCTTGGGTTCTGCCTTGCTGCACCCGTGGATTACCACCGATTACGCCGAATCGCTACTGGAGTTGATTACGCCACCACAGGAACGCGCGGCACCAGCATTCGATTTTCTGCTCAATATTGAAACCTTTGTGTACCAGCAACTCAAGGATGAATTGCTGTGGACAACCAGTATGCCGTGCATCTTGAGCGGCGACAGTGATATTCGGATTGCGGAATACGGCAGCTCCAACGCAGGGCGCATGAAACACATTTACCGCGAAGGCTTGGCCTGGCGCTATGGCAAAGCGATGCAAGTGATTGCCGGAATCCATTTCAACTATTCCATCGACGAGGCTTTTTGGCAGCCTTGGCAGCAGGCGCAGGGGGATGCAGGCGAGTTGCGGGCGTTCCGCGATGCGCAATACATGGGATTGGTGCGTAATTTACAGCGTTACGGTTGGTTGATTATTTACCTGTTCGGCACGTCTCCGGCGATCTGCAAAAGTTTTCTCGGCGGCAGAAAAGCGCCGGAGGGCATGGAAGAGTTCAACCAACACACGTTATACGAGCCCTTCGGTACGTCGCTGCGCATGGGCAATATTGGTTACACCAATAGCAAGGAAAACAAAACCGGGGTGAAGGTGTGTTACAACGACCTTGACAGTTACGTGCGCAGTTTGCGGCAAGCGATCAATACGCCGTGCCCGGAATACGCCAATATCGGGGTGAAAGTGGCGGGGCAATACCGCCAATTAAACGCCAATATTCTGCAAATCGAGAACGAATATTACAGCACGGTACGCCCCAAACAGCCGCTGCAAGGCTTTGAGAAGCCGACCGATGCCTTGGATCGGCGTGGCATTGCGTATGTAGAATTGCGCTCGATTGACGTGAATGCGTTTCACCCCGCCGGTTTAACGCGCCGTCAGCTTTTTTTCCTCGAAGTCTTTATGCATTTTTGTTTGTTACAGGAAAGTCCACGGGTGTCGGCGGATGAATTTCAAGCCATTAACCAAAATCAGATGTTGACGGCGCATCGCGGACGCGACCCAGCGGTGCAGTTGAACTGCCTCGGTAAAAACGTATTATTGCGGGATCAAGCCAGAGATTTGCTGCAAGCCATGCGCCCGGTGGCAGAAATGCTGAACACGGTACACGCCGAAACCTGCTACACCGACAGTTTGGATAGCAAAATCCAGCTTGTTTACAACCCCGATACCACGCCCTCGGCACGGATGCTGGAAGAAATGCAGGCAAATCAGGAGAGTTTCTTTGAGTTTGCGCAGCGTAAATCCTTAGAACACCGTGAGTATTTCCTGCAACGTTCGCTGGAACCTGCTTTGAACCGTGAATTCCAGCAACTCGCCGAAACTTCGTTAGCGCGTCAGCAACTGCTTGAAGTGGGTGAAAAAATGGATTTTGACGCCTTCTTAAAAGCTTATCTTTCAGGGGCTTTAGGTGAGGTCAAAAATTAACCTAGCAATCATCCGATTTTTGTTACCAGCGGCGAAAAACTGGGGTAGACTCTGAATAACTTGCCTGATACTTGAAAGTTCCGTGAGCCTTGCCAATCCGATGCCACGTTTTTACTTGCAGGTTTCACAGTGCATAACCTATCGAACCACAGTGGTCGATCGTTATCAGGTAATTTGGTGTGACTGATTATCTATAACGTAAATTCCCGAGCAGCACACGCTTTTATGAGATGACATACAGTGAATATTTACGTTGGCAACCTGCCCTATAAAATTACCGAAAACGATTTGCGTGACCTGTTCGCCGCTTACGGCGAAGTAACCAGCGTCAGCATGATCAAAGACAAAATGACGGGGCAATCCAAGGGCTTCGGTTTTGTTGACATGCCAGACGGTGCTGAAGGCAATGCAGCTATTCAAGGTCTGAACGAGCAAGCCGTTCAAGGCCGTAACATCAAAGTTAACGAAGCAAAACCACGCGAAGACCGTCCACGTGAAGGTGGCGGCGGCGGCAGTCGTGGTGGCTTCGGTGGCGGCAGCGGCGGTGGTCGCGGTGGCTTCGGTGGCGGCAGCGGCGGCGGTGATCGTGGCGGCTTCGGTGGTGGCGGCGATCGCGGTGGTTTCGGCGGCGGTGGTGATCGTGGCGGCTTCGGTGGCGGCGGTGATCGTGGCGGCTTCGGCGGCGGCGACCGTGGTGGTCGTGGTGGTGATCGTGGTGGCAACGGCGGCGGTAGTCGTGGTGGTGATCGCGGCGGCAATGGCGGCGGCTACCGTTAATTCCTAACGGTCATGCAGGGCAGGCTGATGCTGTATCAGCCTGCCCTCTCGATGCCTGCCGGTAAGCAAACCGGGGATTCAATACACAAGTGTTTGTTCCTGCCGGTTTCGCCATTCTTTATCTGCACATTGGATTTGGCAACGCCACAGGCTTTTGCCACGAATTTCAGCAAATATGCATTGGCTTTGCCATCCACTGGCGGGGCAGTAATTCTTATGCGAATGCGGTCTTCCTGCACTTCCGCAAACTCATCCCGACTCGCCTTTGGCTGCACCCGCACAAACAGGTGTAACGTGTCTGCTTCCCAGCGGTAAAACGCAGTCATGATTCACAATCCGAACGATTGCAGCACAATCAAAACAATGTACAACAGCAAGATTGCTGCCATCGGTGCCAAGTCGACCATGCCGATGACGGGCACAAACTGGCGAATGGGGCGCAACAATGGCTCGGTCAGGCTGTTCAAAAGATCTGCCAGCGGATTGCCGTGACTATTACCAACCCAGCTAAGCACGGCTTGAATGACCAGCGCAAAAATGTAGATATTAACCACTGTGTGCAGGAGGTCAGCAATCGAAACAATGACAATGTTACCCAAGTGCAAGCCCAGCAAATCCAGCAGGAAAAACTTCAATAACGTTAAGCCCAGAGCGAGCACAATCGCGGCGGTGTCGAGTTTGCCAACGGCTGGAATCATGCGCCGCAGCGGTACCAGTGCCGGATTGGTTATTTTCACCAAGAATTGTGACAGCGGGTTGTAGAAGTTTGCCCGCGACAATGCCAGCAAAAAGCGGATCAGTACCGCGCCAATGTAGAACGAAAGTAAGGTTTGCACCAAAAAAATGCTGACATTCTGGAGTGCTTCCATGAGTCACTGTCCTTGTTTAATGAGTGATTAGCTGTTGGCGGCTGCCAATTCGCGTGAACGGCTGGCGGCGGCTTGCAAGGCTTGCGCAAACAAATCGTGCAAGCCGCCGGATGTTAGCACGTTCAGTGCCGCTTCGGTGGTGCCACCTTTGGAGGTGACTTTTTGGCGCAATTCACCGGGTAAATCATCGCTTTCCAGTGCCAGTTTTGCGGCACCGAGAGCGGTTTGCACAATCAGCAAGTGCGCTTCTTCGGGGCGTAAACCGAGTTGTTCGGCGGCGGCTTGCATGGCTTCCATGACCAAAAAGAAGTAGGCGGGGCCACTGCCGGAAATGGCAGTGACGGCATCCAGTTGCGTTTCGTCATCGAACCAGACGGTAATGCCGACGGCACGTAACAGGCTTTCAGCGGCGCTGCGTTGCAGGTCGGATACGTGCGGATTGGCGTACAAACCCGTTGCACCGGCTTGCACCAAGGCGGGGGTGTTGGGCATACAGCGCACAATGGCTTGATTGCCACCTAACCAGCGGTTGAGTGCTTCCTCACGAATGCCGGCGGCGATGGAAACAAACAGTGGGCGGCTGAGTTGCGCATGGCTCGCAAGGTTTTCGGTCACATGGCGCATGATTTGCGGTTTGACAGCGAGTACCACCACGTCAGCGCCTTGCATGGCGTCGAGATTGTCGGTGCTGGTGGTGACTTCCGGCCAATGCTTGCGGATCGCATCGAGTTGGTGTTCGTCAGGGTCAGCAACGCGCAATACGACATTTGCTTGGTCTTGCAACAGGCCGACGATGAGGCTACGTGCCATATTGCCTGCGCCGATGAAGGTGATGGTGGTAGGTTTTTGGGCGAGTTTAGGTGTGTCCATAAAAGCTCTTTACTGTGTATCCGTTAACCGATTTCCGTAATAATGGGTGCATTCTACTATTTTCAAGGACAAAAATGGAAAATTTGCTGCTATTGGGGTTGTTAGGGTTGGGTCTTTGGTTCTGGATCGATTCAATGAATGCCCGCGAACGTGCGATAACGGCAGCGATGCGGGCGTGTCGGGAGATTGAGGTGCAGCTTTTAGATCAAACCGTATCCTTGGAAAGCATGAAACCTACCCGTAATCGCCAGGGGCATTTGGTGTGGCGCCGCATTTACGGGTTTGAATTCAGTGCGCAAGGGGTGGAACGGCGGCATGGTCGCGCCATCTTGCGCGGGCGCGTGTTGGAACAGGTGCAGTTAGATCAGGATGAGGGCACAACGATCGAGCAGCACGAATCATAAAAACCGGCTGACTAGAATCATATCGCCGTCCACCCCGTCCGGCAGCGGAATGCGCATTTTATGCCCACTGCCCGGCGCGGTGGTGACGGGAATACCGTCCATGTTTTCCATGCGTTCCAGCACCAGTTCGCGATTGCCTTCCGGCAACACCAGTTCCAGCCGATCACCGACGCTGAAACGGTTTTTCACATCCAGCTCAATCCAGCCATTTTCACGGTCAACGCGCATGGCTTCGGCAACGAATTGCTGCTGATGTCCCATTGACGCGCCCTGCATGTAGTTTTGGTATTCGTGGGTATGGTGGCGTTCGTAAAAGCCATCGGTGTAACCACGATTCGCGAGATTTTCCAACACGCCCAGCAATTTCGGGTCGAAGTTGCGCCCTGCCATTGCGTCGTCAATCGCTTGCTTATACGTCTGTGCAGTCCGCGCCACGTAGTAATGCGATTTGGTGCGTCCTTCGATTTTTAAGCAATCCACGCCGATTTCGGTGAGTTTTTGGACGTGTTCGACGGCGCGTAAATCTTTGGAATTCATAATGTACGTGCCGTGTTCGTCTTCCATGACGGGCATGAGTTCGCCGGGGCGGTTGGTTTCTTCGAGGAAATACACCTTATCCGCCAGCGGATGGCGTTCTTGATTGCCGCAACTGCCCATGCTTTGCGCTTGGTTGAACAAATCCATCGACAACACCGCTTCTTTGGGGACAAATTTGCCTTCCGCCGCTTCAACCGCTTCGGTGGTTTTGTATTCCCAGCGGCAGGCATTGGTGCAAGTGCCTTGATTGGGGTCGCGGTGGTTGAAATAGCCGGAGAGCAAACAACGCCCGGAATAGGCGATGCACAATGCGCCGTGGACGAACACTTCCAGCTCCATATCCGGGCATTCTTGGCGGATTTCGGCGATTTCATCCAGCGATAATTCTCGCGACAAAATCACGCGGGTTAAGCCGAGGTTTTGCCAGAATTTCACCGTGGCGTAATTGACGGTGTTGGCTTGCACGGAAAGGTGGATGGGCATGTCCGGCCATTTTTCGCGTACCAACATAATCAAGCCGGGGTCTGCCATGATCAGCGCGTCGGGGTTCATCGCAATGACGGGGGCAAGGTCTTCCATGAAGGTTTTGATCTTGCTGTTGTGCGGGGAAATGTTCGCCGCGACGAAGAACTGCTTGCCTTGGGCGTGCGCTTCCGCAATGCCGACCTCAAGGATGTCGTTCTTGAAGTCGTTATTGCGCACCCGCAGTG
This sequence comes from Candidatus Thiothrix sulfatifontis, assembly GCA_022828425.1. Lineage (NCBI taxonomy): Bacteria > Pseudomonadati > Pseudomonadota > Gammaproteobacteria > Thiotrichales > Thiotrichaceae > Thiothrix > Candidatus Thiothrix sulfatifontis. The sequence continues at coordinate 265,410 of CP094685.1, read as the reverse complement.
AGTAGCGTGGTTGTCCGGCGTAGACCGCATCCGCACCGTAGGCGAAGGCGTGGCGCATGGATTTAAGTGTACCCGCAGGGGCAAGCAGTTCAGGGCGTTTCATGGGGGGAGTATCCGCTGTGTGTGAGTTCAAGCGGGGATTATATTCCCAAGTGCGGCACTAGGCTAATTTACTGCATGTATCCAGCACTACTAAGGCGCAGTGACGCTGGGGCAAGCTGACGAACAACGCTAAAACAGCGTAATATCGGTGTTTCGATAACAGCTTTAGGACGACAAACCGCTATGAAAGACGAACTAGACCAAGCCGCACTCGACTATCACCGCTTCCCGCAACCGGGTAAACTCGAAGTCACTCCCACCAAAAACATGGCGAACCAGCGCGATTTGGCACTGGCGTATTCCCCCGGTGTGGCGGCGGCAAGCCTTGCAATTGCGGCTGACCCTACCTGCGTGGCTGATTATACCTCGCGCGGCAATCTGGTGGCGGTGATTTCCAACGGCACGGCGGTGCTGGGTTTGGGGGCGATTGGTGCGCTCGCCTCCAAACCCGTGATGGAGGGCAAGGCGGTATTGTTCAAAAAGTTTGCGGGCGTAAATGCGTTCGACATTGAAATGGATACGCTTGACGTTGACCGCTTGGTGGATGCGATCAGCTTGCTTGAGCCGACGTTTGGTGGCATTAACCTCGAAGATATTAAAGCCCCAGAATGTTTTGAGGTGGAAAAACGCCTTAAAGCGATGATGAAGATTCCGGTGTTCCACGACGATCAGCACGGTACCGCAATTTGCGTCGCAGCGGCGATTCGCAACGGTTTGCGGGTTGCGGGTAAAAACCTCGAAGATGTGAAATTCGTCTGTTCCGGTGCGGGCGCAGCGGCGATTGCTTGCATGAACTTGTTAGTCGAAATGGGCTTGAAAAAAGAAAATATTGTCGTTAACGACCGCTTTGGCATTATTTATAAAGGCCGGGTTGAGGAAATGAACCCGTATAATTCAGCCTATGCCATCGACACCGACGCCCGCACGCTGGATGATGTCATGGACGGGGTAGACGTATTCCTCGGTTTATCCGCACCGCGTGTGTTGAAGCAGCACCATGTGAAGGTGATGGCGGAAAACCCCCTCATCCTCGCGCTCGCTAACCCTGAACCCGAAATTCGCCCCGAATTGATTTACGAGGTGCGTTCCGACGCGATTGTGGCGACCGGACGCAGCGATTACCCGAATCAGGTGAACAATGTGCTGTGCTTCCCGTTCCTGTTCCGGGGCGCGTTGGATGTGGGCGCAACCGAAATCAACGAAGCGATGAAAATTGCGGTGGTCGAAGCCATCGGCGATTTGGCGATGCGCGAAGCCTCCGACGTGGTGGTTTCGGCTTATGGTGGCGCGGAATTTCATTTCGGGCGCGACTACTTGATTCCCAAGCCGTTCGACCCGCGCTTGATGACGATTATTCCGCCGCGTGTCGCCAGAGCAGCGATGGAAAGCGGGGTTGCCACCCGCCCGATTACCGATTTTGAGGCGTATGAACGCCAACTGGAAAGTTTCGTGTTCCGCTCCGGCATGACCATGAAGCCGGTGTTTGAAAAAGCCAAGCGCAACCCGCAACGCATTGTGTTTGCCGAAGGTGAATCGCAGCGTGTCATTAATGCGGTGCAGCAATTGGTGGATGATGGTATCTGCAAGCCCATTTTGCTGGGCAACCCGGAACTGATTCAGCGCAATATTGAAGCCTACGATTTGCGCCTGAAAATCGGTGAAAACATTACCGTGGTTGACCCGCGCAATAACCCCGATTACGAGCGTCATGTGGCAGAACATTACGCTGCGATGTGCCGTAAAGGGGTGACACCCATGTACAGCCGCCGCGTCATGACCGCCCGTACCACGCAAATTGCAGCGGTCATGGTGCGTTGTGGCGATGCCGACGCGATGATTTGTGGGGTGGAAGGTAACTTCATTTCGCACCTGCATTACGTGCGCGACTTGATTGGGGCGCGTCCCGGTTTGACGGACGTGGCGGCGGTTACTATGTTGATTTTGAAGCAAGGCACGTATTTCCTTACCGATACGCACGTCAGCGAAGACCCGACCGCAGAACAGCTTGCCGACAACACCGCGCTGGCGGCGGAATTGGTGGCAGGCTTTGGATTTGAACCGAAAGCCGCGTTGCTGTCGCATTCTAACTTCGGTAGCCGCATGAATGCGCATTCCGCGAAATTGCGCCGCACGCTGGAAATCTTGCGCGACAAGCACCCTAATCTGCTGGTGGAAGGCGAAATGCACGCGGACGCTGCCTTATCCCAAGAAGTGCGCGATCGCATGTTCAAAGGCGCAGCGTTTGAGGGCGAAGCCAATTTGTTGGTATGCCCCGATCTAAATTCGGCAAATATCGCCTACAATATGACCAAGATGTTGGCGGATGGCTTACCCGTGGGGCCAATGTTGGTGGGAACCAATTACCCGGTGCATATCCTCACCGAAAGCACCACGGTGCGCGGAATTGTGAACATGGCAGCGTTCGCGGGCGTGGAGGCCATGACCCGCAAAGCATAAGGTTTGACAACGCCACCGTAGAGACGCAAGATTTTGCGTCTCTACTCACCCCTAACCCAACAAGGAATCGTTATGAAAATGCTTGCAATATTGGCATTTTGCCTCGGAACGTTGTGTGCTTGCACGCCACCTGCGGGGAGTGAACAAGCCATGATCCGTGCGACGGTCACTGGCACAACCGCACAGCCTGATCCCGTCGAAACGCAGATTCGTGTGCTGGAAAAAGCGGGCAAACTCAAGGTGTTGGCAGTGCGTGAATCGTTCCCGCCGCAATTTGAACTCGAAGGTTCGGCGCAAGCGCTTGCGGAACTGGGGGCATTGGCGCAACCGCATTAAGGTCTTAATCGACCGCAAAAGGGTTTCCAGCGTTATTTCAAGATATTGCGTATACTTAACCCATCACAACCGATCACTCTGGGGTGGCAACGCATGGAATGGACTATTTACGTTTACCTCTCGTTTGGTATTTTGGTACTGGCGATTTTGGGGGCAGCTTTTTTCTCAGCTTTTTACAAACGTGCTAAAAAAGACACCGCATTTGTGCGCACGGGGTTGGGCGGGGAAAAGGTTATTCTTGGCAGTGGTGCTTTTGTATTGCCGGTCATCCACGAGGTGATGCCGATCAATATGCAAACCTTGAAAATCGAAATTACCCGCGAAATGGAGCAGGCGCTAGTCACCAAAGACCCACTGCGGGTGGATGTAACCGCCGAGTTTTTCTTGCGGGTGGAAGCACGCCCGGAAGCCATCAGCACGGCTGCCCGTGCTTTGGGCTTGCGCACCTTGGATCAGGAGGCGATTCGGGAAGTGTTTGAAGCCCCGTGCGTGGCGGCGTTGCGTTCGGTGGCTTCAGGCATGGAGCTGGACGAATTGCACCAAAAACGCGCCGCGTTTGAACACAACGTAGAAGAAGCGGTGAATGCCGAATTCCACAAAAACGGCTTGGAGCTGGTATCGGTGTCCCTCACGGGTCTCGACCAGACCGATAAAAAATACTTCGACCCCAACAATGCTTTCGACGCGAAAGGCTTGAGTATTTTGGAGCAAGTGACCTCCGATAACGCTAAGCGCCGCAATAATATTGAGCAAGAAACGGCGGTCGCGATTAAGCAGCGCAACCTTGAGGCTACCATCAAAAAAGAAGAGATGGAGTACAAGGAAGTGGTGGCGCAAAACGAACGCAAGCGCCAAAAAGCCGAAAATGAAGCCGAAACCCAGCGCAAAATCGAAGAGATCAACATCGACAAAGAGATTTCGATCGAACGCGCCCAACAGTCCGTTAATATGCAGCAGGCCACCCTAGAACGCGAAGTTTCGCAGGCGTGGATTGAAACCAACAAGGTCAAAGCGGAATTTGAGAAGATTTCCGAAGAAATCCGCACCGCGCGCGAACGTGCCGAAGCTGAACGTTCGCGTGTCGTGGAAATTATCAGTGCGGAAAAAGAAGCGCGTCGCCAAGTTATCATTGCTGAAGCGAATGCTGATGTGGAAAAAATGGCAGCCATGGCTGCGCAATTGCGTTACCAAGTGGAGGCGGCAGGCAAAAAAGCCTTGAACGAAGCCTCTAACCTGCTCTCTAACGACCAGATCGCGATGCAGGTCAAAATGGAAATCGTGCGCCAATTGCCAAACATTATCCGCGAAAGTGTGCGCCCGATGGAAAACATCGAAGGCATCAAAATCATGCATATCGACGGCTTAAACAACGCCATCGGGCGCGGTGGTGCGGGTGGCGGCAACAATGGCGGCGATGCAGGCAACGGCACTGCTCACAGCGGCGGCGGCAACTTGGCTGAGCAAGTGGTGGATAGCGCTTTGCGTTACCGTGCGCAAGTGCCATTGATTGAAAGCTTGCTGGGTGAGGTGGGTTTAAAAGGTGGCTCGCTCAATGACCTGACGCACAGTTTGCACGCGGGGCTGTTTGCGCATGAGGCTAATAAACCGCCAGAAGATAAGAAGCCCGCACCAGCCCCCGCGCGTGAGCGCGAACAGCCCGTCATGGCGGATGATGATGGCTATGATGAAGATTATTACCGTGATGAGCGTTAAGCAAACGCTTCAGCGTGATTGGCGATTGCTATGGTCAACTTCCGGGTTGTAGCTGTACGCGGCGACGCGGCGCTCTTCTTCCGCTTGTGCCCGTATGTCCGGGGCTAATTCGCGCAATTGTTTCAGTAACCAAGTGTAATCCCGGCTGTCGGTGCTGAGGCCCAGTAGCACACTGGCTTCTAGGGCTTCTGCTGCAAACAGGAGCCGGTATTGCGCGTATTGGTTGTAAATCAGTGCTTTGTTCCATTCTAAAATCAGGTCATTAGTGGTTTCCAGCAGGTCAGTGTTGACTTTTTGGTATTCCACCATGTAAGCCAATTTGGTGCGGATTTGGGTTTCTTCGTGCTGAAGCTGGATAAGGTTGCTGGTAATGCTGGTTTCTTGGCGTTCGCTAAGTGTTGTTAGCAGGGTTTGGCGGCGTTGGTCGCTGTACGGTTGGAAAACGGTGTTCAAACGTTGCCCCTTTTTGGGTTTGGGGAGTTTGACCGCTTTGAGCAGGGTTTCGGCATCGCGTAGGTGGTCGCGAATCGCTTCGACTTCGGCTAACTGGAATTCGCGGCTGTCGCCGAGTGCTTCTTGAATACGCTGTCGCAGGCGCTGGGCTTCATCATCAAACATGGTGCGTACATGGCGGTCTTCGCCGGTGCGGTAGTGCAGCCAAAATTCGCGACGGCTGCGATCAATTTCTTGATAAGCTTTACGCAGTTGCTGTTGTTGTGACCAGCGAAGGTCAATGATGGTTTGCAGGAAACGGCGTTGTTCGGGCATTTGTTCTGCCCATTCCCTGACCTTGCCAAAAAAAATGTGCAATGCGTCCATTTGTTTGAGCATGTCTTGGCGCAAGCCGTAAAGTTCAGGGTAGGTGGTGCTCTCGTAAGTTTCCAGATTGAGTTCGGGTTTGGATTGTTGAGGGGTTGTTGCGACTTCCGCAACCTCAACGGGGGGTGTGGGTTCGCGCTGACCTTGTTTCCAAAGGAAATTGAGGGCAGCAATCACCAGCACGCCGGTAAACGCAATCAAGATCAGCAGGCGCGTATCGTTAGGCAGCTTGAATTTGCCCAGAAAGCCGCTCAACCAGCGTACAAAAAATACAATGCCAGCGGCGATCGCCAGCCAGAGAATGAATAACAGTAGACCGTGTGAATCCATGAGTGTGAAGACGCTTGAGTTGGTGGTAATGGGTGTGTTGAAGTGTAGCAGAAAAATCTCCAATATTAGTGCTTGACAGTAACCACTCAAAACGCTTTAATAGCGCCCTCTGTGGCCGGATAGCTCAGTTGGTAGAGCAGGGGATTGAAAATCCCCGTGTCGGCGGTTCGATTCCGTCTCCGGCCACCACACCATTGTCGATTTACCCCCCTTAGCCTGCTGTTAGCAGGCTTCCTTTTGTTAGCTTTTTCATTTAAGCGCTAATATTGTACAAAGGCTTACAGCATTACTTCTTTCTGGTATAAATTAATAACTTAAATAAAACAGAAAGGGTTATGACTATGAGTATTTACAGTAAAAGTGTTCCTGTTGCCGCGATTTCTTTGCTAGTCGTGCTGCTGAGTGGTGGCGGTGGCGGTGGCGGAACCACGCAAAATACCGTGATCGGCGATACGGCGGCTCCGGTTACTCCGCCCACTGCGGCGGCAAAAACGTTTACGGAAGTGAAAGTGGCTGATGTAACGACATGCGTTACTGATAACAGTACCAATCTCATGTGGGAACTGAAAACCGATGAGGCACCCGGCGCACTGCCCGGTTTCCGTGATAAGGATTATGGCTACAGTTGGGGTGTTGAGGGCAAAACGGCTGGTACGGCGGCAACCGCCAACATTCTCGACACGACCAAGCCACCTTGTCAGGCATCCGGCACTATTCTGACCAAGTGCACGACCGATGCTTATACCAACGCGGTGAATGCGGCGGCTTTGTGCGGCTACACCAATTGGCGCCTGCCGACCACGGCTGAATTGCTGGGCTTGATTGATACTACCCGTCCGGCACGGCCTTTCATTTACGCCGCATTGGGCAGCACTTCGTCAGACCCTGAAGTGCAAGGCAGCTCAGTGCGTGGCTATTGGGCCTCCAATACTGCTACGGTTGGTCATGCAGCGGTGAGTTTTTCCTTGGCGACTGGCGACCGTGCGCAAGGTCATGGCGAAAGTTATAATTACCTGCGCTTGGTTCGCAATAATTAAGCGGCTGATGCTTGGATAAAAAAAGCCGCTTTAATCAGCGGCTTTTTTTATGATAAGTGTTAGAAAAACAGAGCTATTTTCGCTTCTGCACGGTACTTATGCAGCAACGGTTCGGTATAACCATTCGGCTGTTCGCGCCCTTTGAACACCAGATCACAGGCCGCTTTGAATGCCACGCTTTTCTCAACGTTACCGCTCATGTTGGTATAAGTCGGGTCGCTTGCATTCTGTGCATCCACTTTCGCCGCCATGCGCTTAAACGCTTCCAGCACTTGTGTCTCGGTGCAAATGCCGTGGTGTAACCAGTTTGCCATGTGCTGGCTGGAAATACGCAACGTTGCACGGTCTTCCATCAAACCCACGTCATTCACGTCCGGCACTTTGGAACAGCCAACGCCTTGGTTAATCCAGCGCACCACGTAACCGAGGATACCCTGCGCATTATTGTCCAATTCCTGCTGAATTTCTGCCGCGCTCCAATTCGGATTCGCCGCCACCGGAATGGTGAGGATGTCATCAATATTGGCACGCGGGCGGCTTTTCAATGCTTCCTGACGCGCAAACACATTGACCTTGTGGTAATGCAGCGCGTGTAACGCCGCAGCGGTAGGCGATGGAACCCACGCCGTGTTTGCGCCCGCCATGGGATGCCCGATTTTGGTTGCCAGCATGGTTGCCATTTGATCGGGAATTGCCCACATGCCCTTGCCGATTTGCGCATGACCGGGCAAGCCGCATTCCAAACCGATGTCGACGTTCCAGTTTTCGTAAGCTTGAATCCACGCGGATGACTTCATGTCGTTCTTGCGAATCATCGGGCCTGCTTCCATCGAAGTGTGCATTTCATCGCCCGTCCGATCCAAGAAGCCGGTGTTGATGAACACCACGCGTTCTTTGGCGGCACGGATGCATTCTTTTAAATTCACCGTGGTGCGGCGCTCTTCATCCATAATGCCGACTTTCAAGGTGTAGCGGGGCAATTTCAGCGCGTCTTCGATGCTGTCGAACAAGTCATTGGTGAAGGCAACTTCTTCCGGGCCGTGCATTTTTGGCTTCACGATGTACACCGAGCCGGTGCGCGAATTGCTGAAGGTTGCACTGCCGTTGAGGTTGTGAATCGCGATCATGGCGCTCATGTAGCCATCCAAAATGCCTTCAGGAATTTCATTACCGTCGGCATCTAAAATCGCCGGGTTGGTCATCAAATGTCCAACGTTGCGCACGAATAACAGGCTGCGCCCCGGCAATGTCACCGTGCCACCGTGAGCGCTGCTGTATTCACGGTCAGGGTTTAAGGTGCGGGTAAAGGTTTTGCCACCTTTGCTGACGGTTTCGCGCAAGTCGCCTTTCATCAGGCCGAGCCAGTTGGTGTAAATCAGCACTTTGTCGACATCATCGACGGCGGCAACGGAATCTTCGCAGTCCATAATCGTGGTGAGCGCGGCTTCCATCAGAATGTCGTTCACACCTGCGGCATCTTCTTTGCCAATCATGCCGTTACGGTCGATTTGGATTTCAAAGTGCAAACCGTTATTACGTAACAAGATTGCTGACGGCGCATCCAACGTGCCACGGTAGCCGACAAATTGGTTATTATCGCGCAATGCCACAATTGAGCCGCCGATCATTTCGACCATTAAAATACCGCTTTCATCCACCCGGTAGCGGCTGGCATGGTGGTGAGACAGGTGGGCGAGTGGCGCGGCTTCGTCCAAGAAATTACGCGCAAATTCAATGACTTTTTTACCACGTACCGGGTTGTAAGTGCTGCCTGCTGCTGCGCCATCGGTAGACGGAATTGCATCCGTGCCATACAGCGCATCGTACAAACTGCCCCACCGCGCATTAGCAGCGTTCAACGCAAAACGCGCATTCATGACGGGAACGACCAATTGCGCCCCAGCGGTGTGGGTGATTTCTACGTCCACGTTCGCGGTGCTGACGTTAAAGGCTTCACCTTCGGGCAGTAAGTAGCCAATTTCTTGCAAAAAGGCTTTGTAAGCGCTGAAATCAAATTGACCAGGGTTGGCAATGTGCCAAGCGTCGATTTTGGCTTGGATGGCGTCGCGTTTTGCCAGCAGTTCACGGTTGCGGGGAGCAAAACAGGTAACGATGTCTGCCAGCCCAGCCCAAAAATCGCTTGCCTTGATGCCTGTGCCCGGTAGGGCGCGTTGGATGATGAAATCATGCAGAAGTGTTGACACTTGCAAGCCGCTGACCTGAATTCTATTGCCCATTTGTTACGATCCCTTTAAAAATAAATAAAATTGTCAACATCTTTGATTTATAACGCAAGGATGACAATGGCGAAAATTAGAATTATCAATGCTCATAATTAAAAACAGCAGCAGCGGTCAGCAGATGAAGCGCAGCATCAGCCGTTTACCGCTACGGAGCGATTTCTTATATACTTTTAACCCATGAATAAAACACATCATTTGCAGTTTTTACACCGTTTGGCGCATTTGGCATCATGGAGCGTGATGTTGGTGGGCGTGGTCGTGTTAATCGGGTGGTTTAACCACATGCCTGCTTTGTACCGGGTGAATGATAATTTGCCGTTGATGACACCGGGGGCTGCGTTTTCGTTCATTTTTACTGGGGCAGCCTTGTTTTTATTGCAGCCCGAAAAAACCACCGCATGGCGGCGCTGGAGTGGGCGCTTGTTAGCCATAGCGGGGGTGATGTTAGGGGGGCTAATGTTGTTGAGCCATTGGCACAATACATCGGACGCTTTGTTGGGGCAGGGGTTGGCCCCGTTGACTTGGTTGAATTTGTCTGACGCGAAGGATTCGCCGCAAACGGGCATGGCGTTTATTCTCACGTGTACGGGTTTGTTTTTTCTGAGCTTGGAGCGCCAGTCGCTGATTAATCTGGCGCAATGGGCGGCATTTTTCAGTGTGATGTTGTTGGTGGCGGTATTTTTTGGTTACGCGCATCAAGAAGACATGTTCAAGGTATTCACGGGGGTGGCGGGCATGGCGCTGCCCACGGCGACTGCGTTTGCCTTGGTGGGTTGGGGGATTATTCTGGCAAAAGTGGAAAAAGGCTTTTTCCGCATTATGGCCAGTGATGCCTCCGGTGGTTTGGTGGTGCGCCGGGTGATGTTTCTCATGGCGCTGTTCCCGCCGCTGTTGGGCTGGTTGCCGGTATTGCTGGAGCATCGCACATTGACACACACGCAAGTGGAATCCTTGCTGGCGTCAGGAATGGTGATGGTGATTGTGCTGATCGTGATGCGGCTGGCGTACCAGTTGGATCAGGAGGAAACCTTGCGCGAACAAGCCCAGCACGAAATTTTGCGGCACCAGACCGACCTCGACCAAATGGTGCGCTTGAATACTTTGGGGGAAATGGCATCGGGGATTGCGCATGAACTCAATCAACCCCTTGCAGCGGTCGCCAATTACGCCAGCGCGTGCCAGCGCATTTTGCAAGCCGACGGCGCCAGTGCCCGTTTGCAAGAACCGCTGCAAGCGATTCAGCAACAGGCGTTGCGTGCTTCAGAAATTATCCGGCGGATACGAGCCTTGGTACGCAAACAGCCCCCGCACAAGGTCATGGCGTGTGTGGAACAAGTGATTCACGAGGCCTTGCACCTGAGCAAAGCCGGAACAAGCCGCTTGGATGTGCCGCTGTTGTTGGAACTGGATGATAGTGTGCCGGATATTCCGTTGGATATTATTCAAATTCAACAGGTTATTCTGAATATTGTGCAAAATGGGCGTGATGCGATGCACGATACGCCTAGTCACCGCCGCCAAATTTTGGTGCGGAGTTTTCTGAATCAGACGGGGTGTGTGCAAGTCGATATTTCTGACACCGGCTTGGGGATGGATGCCGAACTCAAGCAGCGTGTGTTCGATGCGTTTGTTACCACGAAAGGGGCGCAGGGGATGGGAATCGGTTTGTCATTGTGCCGTTCGATTATCGAGGCACACGGTGGGCGCTTGTGGGTGGAATCCGAACCGGAGCAGGGCGCAACGTTTTCGTTCACCCTGCCGGTCAATTAAGCTTACGCTTTAATGAATGGCATGTTCTTCAGAACCATTGCCGCTGGGCAGAAACCCGTGAAAGCGGATTGAATCAGGTTGACTGCAATGAAAACCAGCAGCCAAAAGCCAACCGCTTCAGAAACGGTTGCGCCCAAAATCAGTGCGACTAAAATCATGGTACCAGCGAAAACTTGGATGGCGTTGCTAAGTGTCATGGTGTGTTCCTTCTTTGAGTGTAGGTGGTTAAATTTACGTATTCTAAGCGCATTGAGTATATTAGTATTTGTTAATAAACACAATTGACCAATCTCAATGTCACGCGAAGACTTGTCGGTAATGATGCACCGTTAGTCTAGTACAGGCACGAGTCAACATGATCACTTTCAAACACATTGGGATAGCGGGTAGCCTCGGTTTACTGGTGGGAATCGTCGCAATGCAACTTTGGTACGCGCAGCAATACCCCGGTCGTCCGCTGTTTGTGACCATCGAAAACATGCGCGGCGAAACCATTCCCTTGCTCAAAATCGAGCACGGCAATGATTTGAGTCAGGAAAAAATCTTGCTGACGCAGTTACGTGCTGGTGAAACCCGGATTGTTGCGCTGAATCACGAACCCGGCAGAGGTTACAGCGTGGAAGTGCAGCTTGCGGATGGCAAAACGGTGGAGGCTTGCGTGGGGAAAACCTCGGAGCGCTGGGTGAATGAAGTGGCGATTACATCTAACGGTATTTTTAGTCGGGATTAGCCAACAAGGAAGAAGGTTTGAAAACAGCGCTAGTGGGATTCGGGATTTCGGCACTGTTGCACATCGTTGCATGGCTGGCGGTAATGCCGCTGTTATTGTGGCAAGACAAGCGGGGATTGCCTGAAGCGCAACCGACCGTGGTGCCGTTGTCATTGGCACAATTTCAGCCTGCGCTACCGCCTGCGCCCAGTGTGCCGGTCGTTCCTGCGCCGCTTGTTAAACCGGAGCCGCCGCCCCCTAAACCTGTGCAAAAACCCAAGCCAACGGTCAAGTCCACCTTGGAGAAAAAGCCTGCCGCGAAAAAATTACCGGCTAAGATCAAGCCTAAATCAGTGCTAACACCTGAACCACTACCTGAGCCAGCAGCGCCTGCGATGAAACCCGTGGTAGCGCGGCCTCAAGCACCTGCTCTAGTTCGCGCAGCGCCCGCCATTCAAGCCCGACCTGCGCTTCAACCACTGCCTAAACCTGCACCAGCGCCGGTGACGCCTGCGCCCAAGGTTGACAATGCCGCTGCCGAAGCCGCTTATCGCCAACAGTTGCAAAGTCTCATTGCTGCTCGCAAACAATACCCGCGTCAAGCGGAGCGAGCCGAAGTGGAAGGAACGGTGACCATCGCATTCACCGCGTTACCCAATGGCACCTTGACGAATGCGAGAGTCAGTCAAAGTTCGGGCAATGAGTGGCTGGATAAAGCAGCGCTGCACGCGGTGAATAGCACTTCTGGGGCTTTGCCGTTTCCGGCGTCTATTCGCAAGGCAAGCTGGGCGCTTACCTTGAAGGTGAATTTTAGGTTGGATTGAGACAAGTCATAGCCGCAAATGCCTTGTGGGGAAATCTGCGCTATGATGTGCCATACCGTTTTTTTTAAAAGGTTTCTGCATGAAATACGCCTTACCTGTCAGCCTACTGGCCTTTGCGCTTGGCATCACCGGCTGCGACTCTTCCCCCCAACACCCCGAAGATTTGCCTTGGCAAGTCACTCTTAGTGCCGAAGGCAATCCACAAGTGTTCCATTTGGACATTGGCAAAGCCACGCTAAAGGATGTGATCGAACGCTTGCACAGCTTCCCGGAAATGGCGGTATTTGCGCATGAAAGCGGTAAGCGCACCCTCGAAGCCTATTTTGGTACACGGCGAATAGGGCTGTTTGAAGCCAAAATCATTGCTGAATTGCAAGCCACGCCCGCGCAGTTGGACAGTTTCCAAACCAACAATACCAAACGCGAAGGCATGGCAAGCGGGCAATGGAAATACACGATGGCGGAAGCGGATGTGAAAATTGCCAATGATTTGCGGGTGCAGCGCTTGATTTACATGCCAGTCATCAATTACGAGCCTGAAATTGTGGTGGCACGCTTTGGTGAACCGGCGGAACGCGCTGCATCCTTGCAGGCGGGGATCGACTATTGGTTTTACCCCAGCAAAGGCTTGGCGATTTTGATGAATACTGACGGTAAAGAGATTCTTTATTACACTAATCAACACGATTACGCCGCGATGAAACAGGGATTGCTGGAGACGAAACCGTACAATGACAAGTGAAGCCCGCACGCCGCCTTGGTGGAAACAAAAGAGCCTTGCTGAGATGAATGAGGCGGAATGGGAAAGCATTTGCGACCATTGCGCGAAATGTTGCCTGATCAAGCTGGAAGACGAGGAAGACAGCACGGTGTATTACACCGATGTGGCGTGTGATTTGTTGGATGGCACGAGTTGCCAGTGTAAAGATTACGCGAATCGTGAAACGCTGGTGCCGGAATGTTTGCATTTAACCCCGGATAATTTGGATGAGCTGTATTGGATGCCGCCGAGTTGCGCTTACCGTTTGTTGCACGAGGGTAAGAATTTACCGTCTTGGCATCATTTGGTATCGGGCGATAAACAGAGCATTCACCGCATGAAACAATCGGTGATCGGGCGGTTTACTTACGCCGCTGACGTAAACGAAACAGAGTGGGAGGATAGGGTCGTTACATGGCCGTTGAAGAAGAAAATGTAAGCCAACGCATTGATAAGTGGTTGTGGGCAGCGCGGTTTTTCAAAACCCGCCCGCTGGCGGTGGAAGCCATTGATGGCGGGCATGTGCAGGTGAATGAGGAGCGCGTTAAACCCTCTCGGCAGGTGCGTATAGGCGACAAGTTGCGCATCAAAAAGGGCTTTGAAACCTGGACGATTACGGTGCAAGGCTTGAACGAACAGCGCCGCCCCGCCAGTGAAGCCCGTTTGCTGTATACCGAATCTGAACATCACCGCGAAGAACGCGAGGCGGTGATCGAAGAGCGGCGTTTGCACGGGGTGAATGTGAGGTTGCATAAGCCGGATAAGCGGGAACGGCGGCTGATCGACAAGTTTAAGCAGGGGTGGTGAGTCGGTTGTAAACTGTGCCGTTCAACTGGATTTATTGACCGTAAGTTCTGCTTATCAATAGAAGTGGCTGTTTTGTCATTGATTCAGATTATTAATGCCGTTCAATTAACTATTATTACCCTGTCCTGAACACAAAAGGACAACAACAAAACTTCAGTTATGGATTTAATAGTTAATTAAGGAAACTCACATGAAAAACGTAATGATTTCTGCATTCGCTGCTTTGGTTATGGTAATGAGCGCTTCTGTATTTGCCGTTGGCAATGGCGGCAATGGTGGCGGTTTTGGTGGTAGTGATGATATTACGGTTGATATTGAAGATTTCGCTGTTGAACAAGAAGGCAATGATAACATGCAATCTATTGACATCGCTTCTATCAGTGGTTCAAGCGTTTCAATAAAAGATGCTTCTGTAACACAGGAAGGTCATGATAATACACAGTCTGTCAATATTGCTTCAGATTGTAATTGCCGGAAAGACGACTGATTTGCTAAATAGCTGAATCAGATCTTTCGTATTATTCCGGGTGTTGCACCCGGAATAGCTCAAGATTAACGGATTAAAGCCCGGTCTACTGTTAATGCTGTAGATTGGGCTTTAGTCTGCTTTTCTATTTATGAACTGTCATGTCCATAAGCCATACACCACTCAGGCGGCATCCATACCCGTTAATGACATTAATCTGTAGCGAGTATCCGCCTGTCAACTTTACACTAACTAATCACCACTAATCACTTTACGATTAACTTATGTGATTGATCAGTGAGGAAAACCAGATGTCGATAAAACTCATTTTAGTAGCGTGCTTGTTGGCTTGCAGCAGCCATGTGGCATTTGCGGAAGATGCCGGTAGTGAAGATAAACTCATGAATGACATGAATTCCAAAATGGCACAAATGAAAGCACGGATGCGTGCTTACGAAGCCGAATTGGATCACGAAAGTGAAGATTATTACGCCGTGTCGCAGTTTGATACCGCCGGTTGTGACATTAATATCGGTAATGTGGTGGTCGATGATGGCGCAAATTCACCGGATGAAATCGTGGTATTAATCGACGGTGATGTGATTCAGTCCAATAATTGCCGTTAAAACCTTTTACCTGTCATTAAAAACGCGAGACAACAATCATGAAAAAGTCCGTCATTATGTTAGCAGTAGCTTTTACCCTTTCCACATTGGGTGGCTGTGCCAGTATAGATAATAAACTGGCACGGGAATTTGAAAAAATCCGCCGTGGCCCGTCTGGTGCACCGTATAAATCCGTCACTAATTTTTCTGATGCCTTAAGCTGTGTTGATGATTTAATGCTGGCAAAAGGCGTGAAAAGCATTCCGGTGATGGTGGAAGACCTCGACGATAAAACCGAAGAAGTTAAAACCGGCACTCGTGATATGCTGATTTCCGCTATTTCACGCATGACTACCAAAAGCAAAGCGATTAAGCTGATTGCTTACGGTAAAGATTCTGGCAATCTGGTGTCATTTATGAAAGCTGCCAACTTTTCGGATGCGTACAAAGAAATGCCTGCGTTTGATATTCAAGGCTCAATTACCCAGTTTGACAAAGGTGTTACCACCGGGGATGCCAGTACCGGGGTGTTTTACCGTAAAAAAGGCGGTGGCGGTGCAGCTCACAGTACTTCACTGAACGTGGTTGCCTTGGATTTGAATGTGTTACGTGCTTCAGACATGAGCGTCATTCCCGGCATTACCTCCAGCAATTCGGTCGCGATTTTCCAGCGTGGTGATTCACTGGATATGGATGCCAGCATTAATAAATTTGGTGTATATTTCGACCTAAGCCTCAACGCCAGCGAAGGCAAAGCCCAAGCAGTACGCAATCTGGTTGACCTTGCCGCAGTGGAGTTGGTGGGCAAGTTGGTTGGCGTGCCTTACAGCAATTGTCTGGGGGTCAAAGAACCAGCGGCGGGCACGGCGGGTACAACCGGGCAAAGCGGCGCAAAAGGTGCTAATAGCCAGCCACAAACAGAACCTGTTAAAGTGATTAACATGAAACTCCCCAAACTGACCCCCAAACGGGATACGATAGCACCCACAGCCCCGGCAGTGATGCACGCGCTCAAAGTCGGTGATACTGTTGATCCGCAGGGAATTATACGGGTAAAACGAATTATTACGCCCAGCAAGCCTTAATCTTGAGCGCTTATAGCAAAGGAAGTCACCATGCAACACGTGCTCATTGTGGAAGATGTCCCTGAAACCGCTGAATGGTTGAGTGTCGTCCTGCAACAAGCTTTCGGAGAGGTGCACCTCAATGTGGCGACTACCTGCCAACAAGCGCGGCAACTGTTAGGCAAAGTCAGCGTAAACGTGGCGTTGCTGGACATTAATCTGCCGGACGGTAGCGGTATCGACTTGGTGGCGAGTGTGCGTCAGGATTACCCTAATGCTTACATTGTAATCACTACCATTTTTGATGATGAGGAACACATTCTCCACGCCGTGCAAGCTGGGGCGCATGGCTACTTGCTGAAAGATTCGTCTGAGTTGGTGTTTATTCAGAAATTACGCGGTATTCTCAGTGGTGATCCACCGCTGTCACCGAGTGTATCGCGGCGGATATTGCAATATTTCTCGTCCGCTGGGAACGTTCGTGGCACATCGGATAACGAGCATTCGAGCGTTAATCGCAGCGAAGTAGCGAGTCTAAGCCCCCGCGAACGCGAAGTGTTGATATTAGTTGCCAAGGGGCTTAGCCGGGGTGATGTGGCGGAATTATTGGGGCTTTCTACCAATACCGTAGCGCGGTATATCCGGGATGTGTACCAGAAGCTCAATATATCCAGCCGTGCTGAGGCAGCAGTGGAGGCTTGCCGCATGGGGCTGGTCAGAACGGATTTCTAAGGTTGACCATTTGAACTGGTCATTCCCCAAACCCGTTATTGCTCCCGCCAATATTTTGCTGGCGATATTGCTATTCATTGCCGTCACCCAGATTATTTCTGCTTACCTATTGACCCAACAACAGTGGACGGGTATTCGGGTGACTGCCACGGCTGCGGATACGCTGCTGATCAAATCCATCAGTGCCAATTCCCCGGCCTCTGGAAAACTCGCCGCCGGTGAGACTTTGCTTGGCCTGCAAGTTGATGGGAAGCTGCTACAGATCAAGCCATTGCTGAACGGTTATGCGCCACTTTCCCCCGCGACGTTCGCACAACGGGCGGAGTTTTATCAGCAACAGCAAACCTTGCACCAAGCCTTCACCCAACATGCTCAAGTAACTTTTGTGACCACGATGGGCAAGACCGTTGCGCTGACACCCGCCGCACATACCCCAGTTACTGCTATCCCCGCTGTGTTTTGGTTGTTGGGGCTTGCAAACATGATCTCGCCATTGGTGGGCGCATTGGTCTGGACATACCGCCCCTATCAAAAAGCATCCCTGTTTTTACTGCTGCACAGCTTGCTGTACTACGTTTTTGCGGTCAGCGGCGCTGGGGTTATTGCCACGGAATTTTATATGGAACCCGGCGCATTGCGGCAGAATTTGCTGCTGCAAGCGACAGGCATCAACTTCGCCGCTACCCTGATTCTGGTCATTCTGTGTGATTTGCCCAGACCGTTGGTGCGCGGGTTGTGGTTATTTTGGCTGGTTATGGGGTTTACGGCACTTTCCACCGCTAATTATCACTACGGTTGGATTGAAACACCGGGGCATATTTTTTACATACAATACCCCTTTTTGTACGTGATCGTGTTGGGCATTATTGCCCTGCAATTGCGCCAGACACGCTGTCAGCCGGTGAAACGGGCGAGCCTGCATGTTCTCGCGGCGGCGTTTATGTTACCCAATGCCATTATTATTGCCCTGCATGTTTTCCCTATTCTGCTGGGTAAGCCGCCGATTGTTGGCAATATTTCGGCGCTATTGCTGTTTAACCTGATGGCGATAGGGCTTGGGGTAGGGATTCTGCGCTATCGGCTGTTTGCGATTGAATTCTGGTGGCTAAAGTCAATGTTGTGGATTGTGGGGGGCTTGCTAGTCGCGGGTATTGACGTGGGGTTAATGACGTTGCTGCAACTGCGGGGTGATTATGTGCTGGCAATGTCGGTCATTATTGCGGGCTTCTTGTATTTTCCGTTGCGCCAATGGCTATTGGATAAAATTATTCCAATGGAGCGCCAGAATGTCAGTGATTTTCTGCCCGCGTTAAGCAGCAATCTTGGGGAGGCGCTCTCCAAAGAAACCTTTGAACAATGTTGGCAGGAATCCTTGCTGCAACGTTTCCTGCCGTTGCATATCGAAAAATTGTCTGCCCAAGTGACCACTACCCACTTGTCAGACAACGGTTTGCACCTTGATGTGCCTAGCCTTGGCAATCAACATGCGTGGCGCTTGACCGGCAAACAACGGGCAGCACGGCTGTTTAACAAAACCGATGTCAAACATACCGAGTCGTTGTTAACGGTGGCACGGATGGCCAGTAATGCCAGCGAAACCCGCCAACAGGCTATTCTGGAAGAGCGGCGGCGCATAATGCACGACTTGCATGACAGTGTTGGCGCAAAACTGCTAACCCTGAGCCATAAGCTACCGGATGCAACGCACCGTGAGGATGTGCGGCAGGCACTAATGACGTTACGGGAAACGGTACGGTTATCGCAGCAAGCCAGCCCGACCAAACTGGTGGACAATATTGCGGACTGGCGGGCAGAAATTGCCGGGCGAGCCGAAGCCGCCGCAGTCAGGTTACGCTGGCGACAGGATCAGCGCTTGGATGCTTGCCAATTATGCCCACGCCGAATACTGCAAGTGTCGCAGATACTCCGTGAAGCAGTCAGCAATGCGCTGCGGCACGCCGAGCCAGAAACGTTGGAGGTGGGTTTTGCTTTATCCAACAATAAATTGCACCTGATCGTTACCAATGACGGAAAAATATCCCCGCCTGAGCGTTGGCAAGCGGGGACTGGAGTAAACGGTATCCGGCATCGGGTCGCGGCATTAGGCGGGGAAGTGGGGTTTTATGGCAGTGATCCTCCCCAATCCAGAATCACGGTGCATATTGCTGTTCCCCTGCAAGTCTAAAGCGTTAGGAATAAAAACCGGCTTCAACACGTCAAAGCCGGTGAATAATGTGCCAGTTAATGCAGTCAGTTGAGGGGTTCAACCAGCACACCTAAACTTTACCGCTATTCCGCTACTGGCGGC
Source organism: Candidatus Thiothrix sulfatifontis (assembly GCA_022828425.1). Lineage (NCBI taxonomy): Bacteria > Pseudomonadati > Pseudomonadota > Gammaproteobacteria > Thiotrichales > Thiotrichaceae > Thiothrix > Candidatus Thiothrix sulfatifontis. Next base: position 246,328 of record CP094685.1, on the reverse strand, counting down.
ATCATCCGTTTGGATACATTTGAGTGAGTCAAAAGTGGTTGTATTAGCAAATGCTTATAAATGGGTATAAACTGGTAAAACCACTAGAAGGAGACACCATCATGAGCACACGTATTATTATTTTCACCGCCTTGACCCTGTTGGCTGGCAACGCATCGGCTGATTTTTTCGACGGTTTCGACATGGGCAATTTCTTCGGTAATAACCGCCAAGAACAAGCGCAACAAGCTAACGCTTTCGGGCAAACTCAGGGCAATGGCACTGCCAATGGGCAATCACGCGGGCGTGGCGAAGCCGACATTAATATGGATTTCGACCTGAATTTCCGCGCTAAAGCGAACAGTATTTTCAACGCTGACAGCCGTGCGGAAAGTCGCGGTGATGTCGCGCAGTACCAAGATCGGCAGTTGAATGCTAATGCTTATGGCTCGGCTTACAATGGCCTCAATACTGGCGCATACAGCTACCCGTATGCCTATCCGTACAACTATTACACAGCTTACCCGCAGCAAATGTATGCGCCAACGTACCCGGCCTATTACCCACAAACCTATTATCCGCAAGCACAAGGCTACTACCTGCCACCCGCGCAATAGGCTATAGTGAGGGGCAATATAATAAAGGCTACAGAAAAGGACTACTCTCATGCCACTATTGCGCCCACTTGCCTGGCTACTCGCCTTATTGCTGCTGATCGTGGCGGCAATCGCTGTTTTCGCGCTGACATTTGATGCCAACCGTTACAAACCCGAACTCGCGTCTTTGGTCAAGGAACAGACTGGGCGTAAACTCGATATTGACGGTGACATTCACCTCTCGTTTTATCCCGACATTGCCCTGCAACTGGGGCAAGTGAAACTCGGCAATGCTAAAGGTTTCGCCAATGAGCTGTTTGCTGAAGCGGATAATGCGCGCGTAACCGTGCAATTTTTGCCCCTGCTGGAGCAGCAACTCAAAATCAATGAAGTGCATTTGCGCGGCTTGAAACTGAATTTGCACCGCAATAAAAACGGTAAAACCAATTGGCAGGATTTATTGCCGGAAAATGCTACTAAGGCTAATGCCAACGCGGGCGAAGCCATGACGCGCTTATTGGGTGGCATGGTCATTACGGGCGTGAGCGTCGAGGATTCGCAACTGCGTTGGCGCGATGATCAGCAGGGCAAAAACCTGACTCTCGCCCCGCTCAATCTGAAAACGGGTACGTTTAACCCCGGTAAACCCGTCGATATTCGCATTGATACGCTGCTTACCCAAGACAAACCGGCGGTAACGATGCAGTTAACCCTCGCTACCACCGCGCAATTGGCTGAAAACCAACAAGACTTTTCGCTGGCTGACCTGCGCTTACAGGTCAAACAGGCCGGGCAGATAGATGCCAATCTTGGCGGCAATTTGCAAGGCAATTTGAAAAAAGAACGTGCCAGCATTCCTGACTTGCAGGCTGATGTCACTTTAGAGGGGTTGGGCAAAGCGACGCTGAGCAGCAAGCTGGACGTCAACCTTGCTAAAGAGCAGTTGGAAATGAATGACCTGAGCATCAACGCGACGGTGACATCCGCCGAGATTCCCGGTGGGCAATTGCAGCAGCAATCCAGCGGCACATTGAGCTTGAATCTGGACAGCGGCAAAGGCTTGCTCGATTTGCCGAATACCAACATTAATGCCGCCGACCAGCAATTGACCGGCAGTTTGCAAATGCGCGATCCGTTATTAGATAGCCGAAAAATTGACGGCAAGTTCAAGACCGAAAAACTCAGTTACCCCCCGTTTACTTTGCAGCAGGCAACGCTCGGCGTGCAATTTGAAAACGGGCAAGTCAAACTTACCCCCACGGGTACCTTGTTCAATGGCACGTATCAAGGTGAGATTAACCTTGATACCTTGCAAACCCCGGTGGCATTGAGCAGCGAACACACGGTAAAAAAATTGCGTACTGATGACTTGTTGTTTGCGCTCACTGAGGATCGTTTGATCACGGGAGCATTGGACATGACGGCAAAACTGGATTCCGTGGTAGGGGATACGCCAGCTTTCAAACAAAATCTCAATGGCACTATCGACCTTACCCTGAATGAAGGCACGATTCGCGATGCCAATTTCGCGCAAAAAACCCGTGAAGTGATTCAATTGTTTGAAAAAGAACGTATCAATGCGGTAGGTGAAACCGAAGTCACCTTCACCCAATTAAAGGGGCAGTGGCAAGTCAAACAAGGTGTGTTCCACACCGATGAAAACGTGATGCTTGCACCGCATTTTCAGGTGAAAGGCAATGGCGATGTGAATACCGTCAACGAATCGCTCGACTTCAAACTGCGCATTAGCGAAAAGCCCAAACCGGACAAGGCAGATGGCGTCTTTGCTCCCCTGCACATTCATGGCGCATGGGATAAGCCCAGTTACGAATTGGAACTGGATGTGTTGCTTAAAGAACGTGCCCAAGAAGAAGTGCAAAGTGAAGTGGATAAACTCGAACAACGCTTGAAAGATGAACTGAAAAAGAAGCTCAATGGCTTGTTTTAAGCACGTCTAGCACCTGTTGTAATTGCGCGAACGGTGTGTAGAAATGCGGCGAAAGTCGAATGCCACCGCCGCGTGTGGCACAGAAAATCCCCTGTGTTTGCAAGCGCTTGAACAGTGCTTCGTTGGTCTCGCGGCGTGAGCGGAACGTCACCATGCCGGAACGCCGTTGTATGCGTGTATCGCTGAGTATTTCCACATCTGGCAACGCCTGCAGCCCATCCAGCAAATATTGTACCCGCGCACTAAGCTGTTCCCACACCGCATCCATGCCGATTTCCAGCAATACCCCAAGGCTGGCGTGCAGCGCATGAATCCCCAGCATATTCGGGCTGCCGCATTCAAAGCGCCGCGCATCCCGCGCCGGTTGATAATCTTCCATGCTGTAATCGGTCAACCCTTCCGCCATGCGCCAGCCGTACTGGGTTAGGCGCAGTTGCTCCAGTATTTCACGGCGCACGTAAAACAGCGCCAAGCCCTCAGGCCCTAACATCCACTTATGCCCATCGGCGACCGCGAAATCGGCTTGCACTTGCTGCACATCAAACGGGATTGCCCCGATTTGTTGAATCGCATCCACGCAAAACAGAATGCCCTTGGCGCGGCAAAATGCCCCGACCTTTGCCAAATCCATGCGCAAGCCGTTGGTGTATTGCACCGCGCTAATGCTAATTAAACGGGTACGTGCGTCGCACAATGCCAGCAATGCCGTTTCGGGGTCAGCGGGATGTGCGCGCAAATCCAATTGGCGGAATTCCACGCCTTGGTTTGCCAATGATTGCCACACGTAGCGGTTGGAAGGGAATTCCTGACGAATGCCTACCACATTGTCGCCCGCGTGCCAGTCCAGCCCGTAGGCAACGAACGACAAACCTTCCGAGGTATTTTTTACCAGCGCAATATCGCCTGCGGCGGGGGCATTCAGCAATGCACGCGCTTGTTCACGCAAGGCTTGTTCTACCGTCAGCCAGTGCGGGTAATTGAGCGTGCCTTGGCGGGCATTTTCGGCGGCAAACGCTTGCACAGCATCGGCGGTGACTTGCGGCCACGGGGCAACCGCCGCGTGATTCAAATACAAACAGTTTTGCAGGGCAGGGAAGCGGCTTTCAGGTGTCGGCATGATCGGCTCACACGGTGCAGTAATAGATGCCGAAGAGATTAGCAGCATCCGTCCAATGTTGCTCACATTTGAAGCCCGCCGCCGTTGCCAGCGTGATGAATTCCTCAGGGTGGTACTTGTAAGAATTTTCGGTGTGAATGCGTTCGCCTTGCGCAAAGCGGAAAGTTTTACCCGCCACTTGCACGCTTTGGTCTTGCAGGCTAGTGAGGTGCATTTCAATCCGCCCCATCGCCTCGTTGTAGCACGCATAATGTGCAAACTGGTCGAGGTCGAACGTACCTTCCAACTCGTTATTAATGCGCACCAACAAATTCAGATTAAACGCCGCCGTCACACCTGCCGCATCGTTATACGCCGTTTCCAGCACCGCTTTATCTTTCTTACGATCTACCCCAATCAACAAGCCGCCGCCGCCGCCTTTGCCGACCAATTGCGCAATATTGAACAGAAAATGTTGCGCTTCCGGCAAATCGAAATTGCCCAAACTAGAGCCGGGGATGAATACCACACGCCGCCCAGCGGGTACATGTTGCGGCAAATGCAATTCGCGGGTGAAATCCAAACACGCCGCATGAACGTGCAACCACGGAAACGCAGCCCCCAAGGTTGCTGCCGATTGGCGCAGAAAATCGCCAGAAATATCCATCGGCACATACGCCGCCGGGCGCAACGCATCCAGCAACAATTGCACCTTCTCACAACTGCCGCTACCGGGTTCGATCAGCACCGTATCCTTGCCGATTAACGCTGCCATGTCCGCCGCATAGTCACGGTAAAGCTGCTTTTCGACGTGCGGCACGTAATATTCGGGCTGTTCCAAAATCGCTTCAAACAACTGCGAACCGCGTTCATCGTAGAAAAATTTCGGCGGAATCTGTTTGTGTTCGTGTGCCAACCCGTTCAGCACGGTTTGCCGGAAATTGTCCAACTCCGGCTGGTAATCGTGGAAGCTGACCTTGGTGGCTTTGGGGCAAATAGCGTTCATACGTCCTCCGCGAGACGGATACCGCTGAACTGCCAGCGGTCGTGGGGGTAAAAAAAGTTTCGGTATGTCGGGCGAATATGGTCGGGTGGTGTTATACACGCTCCGCCGCGCAATACCCACTGGTTGCACATGAATTTACCGTTATATTCGCCCATGCTGCCTTCCAGCGGTTGGAAACGCGGGTAGGCGGTGTAGGGCGAGGCTGTCCATTCCCACAGCGAGCCGTAGTGTTGCCCAACGCCTGCTTGCGGGTGGAAGGTCTTGCTGTCGGTGAAATGCCCCGTGATTGGCAATTCGCGCAATTGGTGTTCGAGTTCGGCTTCCAGTGGCAAGCGTTTGCTTGACCAACGGGCGAAGGCATCGGCTTCGTAATAGCTGGTGTGGGCAACGGGCGCGGCAAGGTTGAGCGGCTCGAAGCCGTGCAGGGTGAATTCGTACCACTGCCCATCACGCTGTTCCCAATACAAGGGCGCTTGCCAGCCGTGTTGTTTGCGATAATACCAGCCATCCGCCAGCCACAGTTCGGCGCGTTGATAGCCGCCGTCTTCGATGAAGGCGAGGTATTCGGCATTGGTGCTTAAGCGCGACGCGAGGCGGTGCGGTTCAAGCCAGACTTTGTGTTGCGGGCGTTCGTTGTCGTAGGCGAAGCTGTCACCGTCGAAGCCACTTTCAATCAAACCACCTGCGCGGGTTTCCCATTCGAGCGGGGCGGCTTTCTGCGCGGGCAAGGCTTTGGGCAAATAAATCGGGCGCAGCGGATTTCGCCAGAAGTTGTGTTTAATGTCCATGTACAGCAGTTCTTGGTGTTGCTGTTCATGGTGCAAGCCGAGCGTCACCCGTGCGGCGATGGCTTGCGCTTGGCTGGGGTCAGCGTGCGTCAGCAAATCCGCCATGCGCTCATCAATCGCGGCACGGTAAGCGTAAACCTCTTCCACCGTCGGGCGTGACATTAAGCCGCGTTCGGCGCGGGGTTGCATCGAGCCAACGGTTTGGTAATACGAGTTGAACAGGTAGTTGTATTCAGCGCGAAACGGTTGGTAATTTTTCACAAACGCTTGCAGCAAAAAGGTTTCAAAAAACCACGTCACATGCCCCAAGTGCCATTTCGGAGGGCTGGTTTCGACAATGCTTTGCAGTTGGTAATCGTCACGGGCAAGCGGGGCGCAAATCGCCGCGCTGGTGTGGCGGATGCGTTGGTATTCCGAAGCTAGGGCAGCAGTCATCTGACATTCCTTGATTGTTTGATGCTTTGTAATACGTTTTCGCGCCGAAGGCAGGTGTGCGCTATGATTGTGGGGGATTTGTATGACGGTAAAATTACATACCACGCAAACACCTAGCAACCTTTTCTGCCGCATCGAGCGTGCCAGCATACAAAACAGCAATCCGATCCGGCGTCGCCGTATCCGGCACAACCTTCACCCCATGCACTGCCGCAATCTCGGTATAATCAGCAGGCAATTCACCCTCACCAAACAGCGAATACACATAACCTTCGCGCACCGCTTCCAGCCCATGCCAGACGCGCTTATCCACCAATTCCACCCAAGCGGGGACAAAATGTGCGCCGTAAAAATCGAAGAAGCCGTTGGAGCCGCGCAAGTGCATTTCGATGACTTTGCCACCGATCATTTCTACATTGCACAGTCCGGTGTAACCGGGAAGTTGGGCTTGGATCAAATCGCGAAGCAGCGGCTCTAACGCGGGCAAACGCACCCCAATATGCCAGTAAATCGGGCGTTGTTTGTCTTTGGTGGCTGCGCCTTGCGTGTGGGCAAACCACAGCACTTTACCCGCGAGTACCAAACAGTCGGTGCTGGTGTGGTCGCCGACCAAGTATTCACTCCAAAAACAGCCGGGGGCGCATTGCGTATGCCCACTCGCCAAATCACCTGCGGTGGTGGCTTGTGCATCCAACGACATGCCCAGCAAATTGGTAATCGGCTTAACAAATAGCGGGGTTGCCGCGTCAATACCAACACTCAGCGGGTCAGTCTCACAAGGTGCAGCTTGCAAATCCTGCGCCAGCGCCAATTGCAGTTTGTCATACACATGGCGATGCTCAGGGTTTAAGCGCCACGCATGGGTATCGTTGACACCAATATCGTGCAGCGGTTCTGGTTGAAACAAATGCTGGCGGTGAGGTAAAACTCCGTGAAACGGCATCGGCAACTTTCCTATTAAAGGCGTGACACTTCACACAATAACGACTTAAACGGCGGAAACCCGCTGATCGGGTCAAGCTGGGTATCATCGGTCAACTCATTGATGTTCGCCTCGTTCCACCCGTGGAAACAATGCACCACACCTTGCTTCATAATATCCGTCACCGCCGCCCGAAACGTCACCGCGCCGCGTGGTGAACGGATTTCCACCGCATCACCCTCAACAATCCCTCGCACTGCCGCATCGTCGGGGTGAATTTGCACCCGTGGATACGGGTCATACGCCAATATTCCGGCGATATTGTGCTGCTGCGAATGCGTGAAAAACTTCTGCCGCCCGCCCGACGTTAATACCAGCGGATAATCCGCCAGCAATTCCGGCGTAGACAGCGGGCTTTCCATCGGTTCGCGGTAAGTCGGCAAGCCGTCGTAGCCGTGCGCTTTCAGTTCCACCGAATCGAATTCGATTTTGCCGGTGGCGGTGCGGAAGCCATTAATGCGCCATTGCCGATCCGCATCCAAAAAGCCCATTTCCACCAATTCTTCGATCACGGGGCTGTAAACGGTCACGCCCGCCGGGTTTTCCCACGCTTCTTTACGAATGTCGGGCGGCAAACCTTCCGCCATTTCTTCCCACGATGCCGCTAGGTTGCCGTGCCAGAATTGGTCTGCCATGCCGAGTTTTACACCGAGTTCGAGGAAGATTTGCCCGTCGGGTTTGGCTTCGCCGCGTGGGGGCAGGGCTTGGTGGCGGTATTTCACTTCGCCCTGATACGCGCAACCGGGGTAGGCGATCAGTGCGGTGCGTTCCAAACTGGTCGCGGCTGGCAATACGATGTCAGCTTGCAAGGTGGCGGGGTTGTGGAAAAAATCGGAGACGGCGAAAAATTCCAGTTCGCCCAAGGCGCGTTCCATGCGTTTGGAATTTGCCCACATCGCGGTATTAATGCCCATTGCGAGCAAGGCTTTGAGCGGTTGCGGCTTGCCTTCGAGGATGCAGTCCGGCATCAACATGCTTTGCGCGGCAGGCCAGTATTTTGTCCAAATCGGAAAGACTTCATCGCCAATGCGCGGCGGCAATTCGTTTTTGCACACGTCGAACAGCTCGATCGGCTTGGGCAATACTTTGTCGTTGAAAAAACGATTGCCACCTTCGCGGTCAATATTGCCGGTGACGGCAGAGAGCAAAATCATCGCGCGGTGATTCTGGAAGCCGTTGCTGTGTTGCACGGTGGAAGTGGGCGACATCGCAATTTGCGCGGGCTTGGTGGTAGCAAACATTTCTATCGCTGTGCGTAAGTCGGCTTCGTTAATGCCGCAAATCGCTGCGACTCGTTCCGGTGGGAATTCCTTGATGTAGTCGCGGAAAGCGTCCAGCCCATTCGCCCATTCATCCAGAAACGCCTGATCTTGCCAGCCATTCGCGAAAATCAGGTGGTGGAAACCAAGAGCGAGTGCGCCATCCGTGCCGGGGCGGATTTGCAAGTGAATGTCGGCAAGTTCCGCTGTTTCGGTGCGACGCGGGTCAACCACGATCATTTTGCGCCCTTTTTTGCGGCTGGCAAGGTGGTGATTTTCAAACGGTGGAATCGAGCCGGAGGCGTTGGTTGACCACACCAACACGCATTGGGTTTTCGGCGATTCGACGGTGGAGGTGGTTTTGAGCTTGTAACCGTAGGTGAGTTTTTCCGCGACCATCGTTGCCGAGAAGCAGCAGCCGGATTCGGTGAGGTAATTGGGGCTGCCGAAAGCGTGCGCGAGGCGTTGCAATTGCGGGCGGGCTTCTTTGGTGTATCCGGCGAAAAACCCGACGGCGGGTGCGCCGTGCTGCGCTTTGGCTTTCTGCAAAGCGGCGGTAATGGTGTCGAGGGCTTCTTCCCAACTGATACGCTCAAATTCACCGGAGCCTTTTGCGCCGACACGTTTGAGTGGGTAAAGTAAACGGTCAGGGTGGTATTGGCGTTCGAGTTGCAATTGTCCACGGGGGCAGTTGGGCAAGCCTTCCACTTTAATGGCGCGGCCGCTGGGGTCGATGGTGACATCGAACAGGCAATTGGCATCGCATTCGTAACAGGTGGTGCTTTTGACGACGTTAGTCATGGCTAGTCTCGTGGTGATCGAATGGCGCTAGTGTAGTGTAGATTGCCAAGCGGGTTAGAATGACCACCTAACGCGCTAGGGAATTTGCTATGATGCTTTCAGTTTCAAGAGGAGAGTGAGTATGTTGGATTGGAAAACGATTTTGCAGTTTGCCGATCATGGCAACCCAGTGCCTGAGCGCACCGTGACCAAAACCGCTGCCGAATGGCAGGCGCAACTGAGCGATGATCAATATTACGTTACCCGCCGCCAAGGAACAGAACGCCCGTTTAGCTCGGTCATGTGCGGTTTGTTTGAGCCGGGTCTGTACGGCTGCGTGTGTTGCGACACGTTGCTGTTTGATGCGTCGGAAAAATTTGATTCAGGTACCGGCTGGCCGTCTTTCACGCAACCCATTAAGGAAAACGCGATTGCTTACCATGCGGATCGTTCGCGCGGCATGACGCGGGTGGAAACCACGTGCAATACGTGCGGCGCACATTTGGGGCATGTGTTCCCCGATGGCCCCGCGCCCAGTGGCCTGCGTTATTGCATGAATGCGGTGGCGTTGAAGAAGGTCAAAGCGTAATATCCCTGTCATGAAAGAACGCATCCAAAAAATCCTCTCGCGCGCGGGTTACGGCTCACGTCGTGAAATCGAGCGCATGGTCAATGCTGGCGAAATTCTGGTGAACGGTCAACGCGCCGAATCCGGTCAAGCCATCGACGAAAACGATCAAGTGAGCTTGCGCGGGCAACGCCTGCACTTGAGTTCCCGCGTCAATGCCACCCACAAAGTGCTGATGTACCACAAGCCTGCGGGTGAAGTGTGTACCTTGAGTGACCCGGACGGTCGCCCAACGGTTTTTGACAGCTTGCCGAAAATCCGCGCGGGGCGTTGGATTATGGTCGGGCGTCTCGACATCAATACCGATGGCTTATTGCTGTTCACCACCGATGGCGAATTGGCGAATAAGCTCATGCATCCGTCGTCTGAGATCGAGCGCGAATACGCTTGCCGCGTGTTGGGCGAAGTCAACAATGAAATGCTGATCCGTTTGCAGGAAGGCGTGGAATTGGAAGATGGCAAAGCCAACTTCATGCGTATCAAAGACGCAGGCGGCGAAGGGGTCAACCATTGGTATCACGTCGTGCTTGCCGAGGGTCGCAATCGCGAAGTGCGCCGTTTGTGGGAATCGCAAGGCGTGAAAATCAGCCGTTTGATTCGGGTGCGTTACGGCAATATTATGCTGCCGCGTTATTTGCGCAGCGGGCATCACAAAGAGCTGGAAGTGCGCGAATTACGCAAACTCTACGGCTTGGTGAACATGGCATTTGAAGACGGTTCGGACTTTACCGCTGAACGCCCGGAACGCCGTTCTGGGGCAAGACCGGGGATGAAAACGGTGGACAGTGGGCGCACGGCGATTGGCGGCAGTCATCCGTCAGCACGTCGGTCGAGTTTGGCGCGACCCGGCAGTTCTGAGCGTTCTAGCAGTCCGGCGCGTCCGACTGTTAGCCGTCGTCCTAGTAGTGGCAGCGGTGCAGGCAAGCGCCCGCAACCGCGTGGGCGTGGCTAATAATACGACGGTACGTTAGCGGGCGCTTATCGCTTATAATCGCATTCCGCAATAACATCCGGTGACGAAACTCTTATGCAACAACGATTACACTACGTTTACTTATTGCTGTTTGCGCTCCTTTGCTGGCTACCGTCTGCCAGTGCGGATGACACGCTAAAGATCGGCGTTAAATTGTCTGAACCGTGGGTTATGTATGACCCCAATGTGGCGGAGGAGCAGCGCCAGCCGACCGGATTTAGCATTGATTTGTGGAAGGCGTTAGCCGATAAACTCGGTGTGCAAACCGAGTGGGTTTACTTTGATACGACCAAAGATTTGGTCACGGCGGCGGCTGATAGCAAGGTGGATGCGGCGATTTCTGCCATTACGGTGACAGCACAGCGCGAAGCCTCGGTGGATTTTTCCAACTCCATGTATGAGTTGGGGCTGCAAATCATGGTTGCTCCCGAATTTCAGCAATCGAACCCGTTTGGCATTATGTTGCGTGAATTGGGGCGCTTGTTTTCTTGGCAAGCGGCGTTGTTTTTCTTGTTGATCCTGTTTATCACGGCAAACTTGCGCTTGTGGGCGGATCGTTATCAAACGGCTGAGCCTGCTTTTCCGCGTGGTTATGTTCCCGGTATTCGTGAAGCACTGTGGTGGGGGATAACCATGTTGTTGACCTGGGAAACACCGCATAGCCGTGGTTTAGCGCGGGTCATTGATTTGACGTGGCACTTGATGGGTTTGATTTTGTTGAGCATTCTCACGGCTGTTGTGACCAGTGCATTGACGGCGCAAGCCGTCAGTGGAGCCATCGGTTCCGAGAAAGATTTACCCGGCAAACGGGTAGTGGCGGTGGCAACGGATGCGCCACGCACTTGGTTGGAGCAAAATGGCATCACCGTTACACCCGTGGACAGTATTGAGGCAGGCATTGAGCGGGTACGCAAGGGCGAGGCAGATGCGTTGGTACACGACGGGCCGCGTTTAACGTACCTTGCCAATCAACTGAATCAAGCGGAAGGTCGGAAGGTGTTGGCGGTGGTTCCCGCGTTATTTAACCCGCAAAACTATGGCATTGCGTTTGCGGATGGTAGCCCGCTACGTGAGCAAGTGAACCGTGCGTTATTGCAGTTGCGCGAATCCCAAGATGGCAAAGCCAGCCTTCATAAGGACTTGCAGGATAAATGGATTAAGGATTGAGTGGCTATCCGTTAAAATTTTAAAAACGCTGCCTTTCTCCATACTTGTTACCCATTCTGCCGGTATTTTACAGGTTGGAGGTACTGATACGATGCGGCTGAATATTTTCTCTAAACTATTTTTAGCGATGTTACTCGCGACCATTGTGGTCGTGTTGGTGATGGTGGTTTTCATGAACTGGAGTTTCCGTAACGGTTTTGCAAACTACCATAATGCTGAAGAATTGAATAAGGTGCAGGAATTGGCGGGTAAGTTGAGTCAAGAATTCGCAGCCCATCGCAATTGGGATTTCATCCGTGATACGCCTCAGCAATGGGGTCAATTACTGGCAAGTATTGGCGAATTTCCACCCCCGCCACCACCTAGCTCCGAATTCACCCGCATGAAGCCACCGGAGCGTGGAAAACCACCACCACGCCCCTTGAGTGTGCGCCTGAACTTGCTGGATGCCGATCAACAACTGATCATCGGCAATCCAAGTCATGTAGCATCGCACCCTGGTGATAAAGGTATCCTGACAACAATCGCCATCCATGCTTCCGGTAAGGTTGTGGGTTGGCTAAGTGTGCGCCAAGGCGGTAGGATTCCCAACGATTTGGCTGGCACCTTTCTAAGTCAGCAATTGCGCAACCTCTACCTAATCGCCCTGTTTGCGGCTGGATTATCGTTTTTGCTGGCACTGGTGTTGGTTAGGCATCTGCTACGCCCTGTGCATTCCCTGACTCAAGGGGCGCAAGCGTTGACCACCGGCAAGTTCGATACTCGTATTGTGGTTAGTGCGCAGGATGAATTAGGGCGTCTGGCACAAGCTTTCAATACGTTGGCAGAAGCCTTGCAACGCAATGCCATCTTGCGCCAGCAGTGGGTTGCCGATATTTCTCACGAGTTGCGTACCCCACTGGCTATTTTGCGTAGCGAAATCGAAGCGCTGCTAGACGGCATTCGCGAACCGACTTCGGCACGCCTCCAGTCGCTGCTGGTTGATACATTGGCGATGGGAAAACTGGTGGAAGATTTGCACCAACTGGCTTTGTCCGACAGTGCCGAAATGACCCTGAGTAGTGAACCCGTGAATTTGACTGCTGTCCTCACGGAGGTCGCCTTGGGTGCGGAAGCGCGTTTGCAGGAAAAGCATATTCGTTTGACGACCCGTTTCGAGCGGAAGCAACCCCTGTGGATACGTGCCGATATGGAGCGTCTGTACCAACTGTTCGCCAACCTATTGAGCAACAGTTACCGTTATACCCATGCGAGCGGGCAGGTGGAAATACTGGCAAAGCGGCAAGACGACAGGGTTGTCGTGAGTATTCAGGACAGTGCGCCGGGGGTGCCGGATGCGGCGTTACCCCACTTGTTTGAACGCCTGTTTCGGGTGGATAAATCACGCAGCCGGGCTTTGGGGGGTTCTGGCTTGGGTTTGTCGATCTGTAAAAATTACGTAGAAGCGCTCGGCGGTACAATTCGGGCAGCGCATTCGCCGTTGGGCGGGTTGCTGATTGAAGTGACGTTTCCAATACTAAAGCAGGTCTAATGAGCTTAGTGGTGATGCGCAAACAACAACATGGCTAACACCATTAAGGTACTGGCTACTAACCAAGAGCCGAGTACGCGCAACACCAAACCTTCCCAGCGAATGCGCAAATAGCTCGCCACCGCCGCACTCAGCAATACAGTGAGCGTGGCACTGACGATAACCCCGAATGTAGCATTCTTGATGATAAACGCTTGCGACCCTAACATCAGATTGGGTGCTAACGCTGCACTAGCCAACAGCCCCAGCGTACCGGCGCAAAAAGTGACGATGCATAGCGGAACAGCGAGGCGCAATGCCAGTAAAACCCCCATCAAACCCGCCACGGCAAGCAACGGTATTTCCCATTCCCCAGCCAGTATTACCCAGCGGGTCAGTAACAGCCCCAAGCTGATGCTCAGAAAAAATGCGCCGATCCCGAAGCGTAACGCTTGTTTGCCTTGTTGCCCTAACAACAAGCCCAAGCCGATGAAAGCGAGGGCTTGCGTTGGTGCTTGCCAAGGTTGAATGAATCCATACCAGAAAAAAGAAATATGCATCAGGTTGATCTACAGCAGTCCAGTCAAAAAACCCACGCCAGCCAAACTGATGACTGCGCCACCCGCACGCACTGCGTTACCTCCCCACGACCAGCGGGTCAGTTCACCCAGTGCAATCCCTGAGAGGTGTAACAGTCCGGTGGCGATAACAAATCCAAGGCTGTACGCCAGAGGATTCGCGGCATCCGGTAATTCAGTGCCGTGTGCATGACCGTGAAAAATGGCAAAGGTACCCACCAAAACCGCCGTTACCAGTAATGGCGGGCGCACCGCGAACAGCACCATCAACCCTAGCACCAATGCTGACAGGGCAATGCCGATTTCAACCCCAGGAATGGGAATGCCGATAATACCCAAGACGCCGCCGCCCGCCATGACGACGGGGAATACCACCGGCAGTATCCAAAGCGCGGGTCTGCCTAGAAATGCACCCCATAAGCCAACGGCTACCATAGCAGCGACGTGATCCCAACCGAAAAGAGGATGGGTAAAGCCACTAAAAAAACCACCACTCATGCCCATTGCGTCAGCATGAGCCCATGCGTTGCCGGTTATCACCAAGAGCAATAAGGCAAGGCTAAAACGTTGTTTGACTAAACTCATGGATGGTTCCTCGGTGTGCTAATGACAGGATTATACCTTACTGCGCTGGAGCATTAACCGTCAGTTCCAGCGGAGTATCACCCAGCGGTTTCATAAAAAAACCGTCTTCCTTGAACAGGAGCAACTGCTTGCCTGACTCCAAGGGCTTGAGCGTTACTTTCAACAGAGGGGCAGTAGCCCACGCGTATTGTTGTATCAAGTGTATATGACTGATACGAATTTCGCCTTGCTTGCCGGTCTCGCTTTCGGAAATCGGCAAATCAAACAGGTTGGGCGTTAGCCGTTCGCCTGCCGCGTTACTGACACTAAAATACGCTTGCAACCACTGTTTGATGGCTGGCAATTGCTGGTCAAATTCGGTCTGGGTAAGTTTTCCATCCTGATTGGTATCGAAGCTTGTCAACGTTGAGGCATTGAGATGCGTTTCCAGATACAAATGACCGGGTTCAGCGCGTAACTGGATCAGGTTGTTATGACCGCCGTGCGCCAGCAGCGGCATTGCCGATAGCATCAATAAACCGGCGACGGCTGTCGCCGCCACCTTGTACAAATTTTTCATGGGTTGTGTCCTGAAGGTATGGGCAATTAGATGGGTGGTGGGCCGCCTGCACCACCGGGGCCACCTGCGCCGCCGCCCGTAAAGCTGCTATCTGGCGTGCCATACACACAGTCCGCAACGTAAGGGTAATCGTCGGTCACATAATAATGGTAAGTACCTGCTGGGTATTCGGGGGTAATGCCAAAGCGTCCATTACACTCATCCAAATCGCCGGAGGCTGCTACGTATTGCCAGTCTTGAATAAACGTGCCGTCGTAAGCACCACCGGGTCCGCTGGGGCGTGTGCCGGATTTGAGTTCGTAACTGCCGGTGATTTTTCTGATGGCACTGCTGGTATCCATGGGATTGCTGTAACCCCAGCGGGCATAAATGGGGAAACCATCGGCAGCATAACCCACCATCGTCATTTTCTTGCCGGTATCGCCCAGTTTGTTGATCAAGCCTTCCGGCAGACCGTGGTAATGGTAGTTGCCGGTAGGCTGTACGTGACCGTTATTGCAGTCTGTCCCCAGCCAACTCCACTCAAATTTGCCGCTGGCAAGGCCGGGGGTGACGGCCTCATAACGCCAATTACACGCGGTTTCGTTGTTGTAACATTCGGCAGTATTACGATCGAATGTGACGCCATCCAAGGTGAAACCAAAATTTTTCACATTAGTCCGGGTACTCTGTTTTTGCGGGGAACGCGGTATCGACGCTGACAGTGTTTGTGGAGTAATGCTGTTAGGGTTGCCTGCATTGGGGAACGTCCCAACCGCAAGGGCAGGGATCGCATTAATGCTGTAAGTGATTTTATCGGTTGAGGTGCTGGTGGTAACAGTCGAGGTATAGCCGGTATTACGCAGGTCTTCGGTGCATGACCAACCGGATTTATTGGAGAAATCACCCAGTGCCGTCGCGTCAGCGGTACTGATGGGTTTCCAGACTTCCACGCTTACCTCGGTTGAACTGTTGGCACTCGCAGTACTGGCGGTAACTTTGAAGCGCAGTGTCGTGGTGGCAGTCACGCTGGGTGCTGCAAAACTGAGGGTTGAGGTGTTGGTATTGCCCAAGGTTACGGCAGAACCTGCTGTTTGTGTCCAAGCATAAGTGGCGCTGCTATCAGAAGCCGTGGCAATGAGCGTGACGTTGGTGCCTTCTGAAACCACTTGGTCGTAGTTGGCGGTGACTTTTAGGGCTGATGAACCCGTCGTAGTGGTAGTGCCAGTGCTTGTGGTGGTATCTGTTGCTGTCGCGGTATCCGTCGTGGTTGTGGTCGTAGTAGAAGAGCTACCGCCACAAGCCGTTAATGCGCACCCTAGTAGCAGCACCGTGATTGGACTTTTTAACGCATTCATAGAAGTTCCTCGCAAATCAATAAAACACATGAGTGGCTAATTTAAAATCACTTTGTGGAGGAACAATGGAGAAATGAAAGTTTTTTGCTTCGGTTGGGATTTCCGCTACTCTTTGCTCAAGATAACCCGGAAATTAGTCATGACCGATTCTGAAGCCAAATGCATTTTGATTGTCGAAGACGAGCCCAAGCTGGCACAAGTAGTGAGCGAATACCTAGCGCAGATGGGGTTACGTTCACACTGCTTAGAGCGCGGTTTGGCTGTTATCCCGTGGGTGCGTGAACATTCCCCTGATTTAATTATTCTGGATCTCATGCTGCCGGAGCGCGATGGCATCGACATTTTCCGCGAACTACGCACGTTTGCCGATACGCCGGTAATCATGGCAACCGCGCGAGTGGATGAAATTCAACGCTTGTTGGGCTTGGAATTGGGGGCCGATGATTATGTCTGCAAACCCTATAGCCCCCGTGAATTGGTAGTACGGGTAAAAAATCTGCTGCGACGCATGGCTCGCCCTTTAGCGGAACCAGCAGCCAGATGCGGCATTGAAATCAACAGCGAACGCATGGAAGCCAGCCTCAGTGGGCATAAACTGGAGTTGACTCCAGTGGAATTCCGTCTATTGGAATATCTGCTTGCCAACCCTGCTAGAGTCTATTCACGGGCGCAATTGCTGGATCGCTTGTACGACGATCGCCGCGCGGTGACAGATCGCGCCGTGGATAGCCACATAAAGAACTTGCGGCGTAAGCTTCAGAACGTGATGCCGGAACGAGAGCTCATCAAATCCATCTATGGCGTGGGTTACAAACTCGAACTTTAGTGTGAATCCCCGTCCATTGCTTGCACTCCCATTGAGACCATGCCTATTGATTGCCATGATTAACTTTTGAACAATTAACATGCAGTCTGCCAGTAAAATTTGTTACAAAAATTGACAAATTCTTCCGCAGTGGCCGCGATTTCCGTTACTATCCGTTTCTGAATTTATCTTTTCAAACGTGGGCTAATGGGCTAAGGAAATCGTTTATCAATGGCAATCACAAATGTTTGTACGTGTTCGAACTGTTTGTCGGCAGCACGGCGTGTCCGTATCGGCTGGTGGCGGCGCTTGTTCTCTGGCGGCAAAACGTATTATCGCTGCTATAATTGTGAAAATCGCTTCTGGACAAGGGGTTAGTGGCGCTTCCGCCTTCCAAGTGTCATCAGCCGACCAAAGCATTGAATAACGCCTGATGTTGTTGCATTTGCGCGGCTAATTTCAACCGTTCGCTGCGGAAAATGCAGGCTAAATCATCCAGTGCCGTGGCGAAATCGTCGTTGATAATCAGGTAATCGTATTCGCGGTAGTGTGATATTTCCGCTTGGGCATCGCGCATCCGGCGTTGGATGGTTGCTGCGCTGTCTTGCCCCCGTCCCTGCAAGCGTTCTTTCAGTGCGGCGACGGTCGGCGGCAGAATGAAAATGCTGGTGACATCGGCGTGTTCACGGACTTGCCGTGCGCCTTGCCAATCAATTTCGAGAATCACGTCTTTGCCAGTTTCGCGCAAGGCGTCCACCGATAAGCGTGACGTGCCGTAGTAATTGTCGAAGACTTGCGCGTATTCCAGAAAGTTACCGTCTGCCACTTGCTGGCGAAACACCTCAACGGGGGTGAAGTGGTAATGCACGCCATCCTGTTCGCCGGGGCGGGGTTGGCGCGTGGTGTGTGAAACCGAAACGACCACATTGTTCACGCGCTCGCGTAAGGCATTCAATAAACTCGATTTACCGGCACCAGACGGGGCTGACACGATATAAAGCTGACCTGTGCGTGTATTCATCTGAAAATTCGCCCCACTGTGCGGATAAAAATGCGATTATAAGCAGTATGCACTATAGTCGAATAGCAGGAATCACGAGTAAGGTGTCGCATCATGATCCAAGTAACCGCAGTACCCGCTTTTACTGACAATTATATCTGGTTGATCGGTAATACAGACAATCCGTGTGTCGCGATTGTTGACCCCGGTGATGCCACGCCGGTGTTGGCTGCATTAACGCGGCTGGTGAAGCAGCCGGTGGCTATTTTGATTACGCACCACCACCGTGACCACGTGGGGGGCATTGCTCAGTTATTGCAAGCCTATCCCGGTTTGCTGGTGTACGGGCCTGCCAATGAAAAGATTCCGCACCTCAATCAGCCATTGACGGAAGGCGCAGACGTTCATTTGGAAGCTCTCGGCTTGAATTTTCACGTCATGGAATTGCCGGGGCATACGGCTGGGCATATTGTGTATTACGGTGAAGGCAGCTTGTTCTGTGGGGATACCTTATTCGCCAACGGTTGCGGGCGGGTATTCGATGGCACTTTGCATGACTTGTACGCTTCACTGCAACGCATTGCGCAATTACCCGCTGATACCCAAGTGTATTGCACCCACGAATACACCGTGGATAACATCGGTTTTGCCAAATGGGTCGAGCCGGACAATCCCGCGCTGGATGCGCGTTTGGAAGAATCCTGGGCGCTGCTGGATGCAGGACATCCCACCGTGCCGTTTGAATTGGGGCGCGAGTTTGACACCAACCCGTTTTTACGCACCCACATCCCCGAAGTGATTGCCAAAGCCGAAGAAATCGCCGGGCGCGAAACCCACACCCCTGCCGACGTATTCGCGGTGCTGCGCATCTGGAAAGACACCGAATACGATTAGCGTGTCTTAGCGCAACGATTCGTGTGCGGTAATTTCCCGCAGTAGCTTGAACAATTCACGGCTGCTTTTCGGTGGCGCGTTGATTTCTTTTTCCTTGTGCGCATTGCGGATCAGGCCGCGCATTCGTTGCGTGTCAGTTTCGGGGTATTCCTTCAACCATTCGCTCAGCATGTTTTCATCGTTAATCAGGCGGTCACGCCAGCGTTCCAAACGGTGTAAACGTGCGGTTTCGGCTTTGCCACCGCGATCCCATTCCGCGAGTTTCGCTTCAATCGGTTCGAGGATTTCGGTGCGCATCAGCTTGCCGATGAATTGGCGTTGACGGCGAATTGCGCCGTTCGCGGTCAAGCGTTGCGCCAGCAAAATCGAGTCGTAGAGCTTTTCGGATAAATCCAACTGGTCGAGCTGCTCTTTGCGCAGGGTAATCAGGCGTTCGCCCAAGGCTTGCATCGCTTCGGCTTCGCGCTTGAAGTGGCTGCGGCTGATGTAATCGTCTTCTTCGTCGTCATTGGCGTAATCAATCATGGGTTCATCCTTTCAACATGCCGAGACCAGCGCTCAGGGACGGGTACTGTAACCGGATGTTTAATTCAGTCAATAGTTTATCGTTACGAATCCGCCGCGATTCTTGCAAATACGACAACATGCCCGCGCTCATCGCGGCTTGGGCTGCGCTCATGCTGATTTGCGGCGGGCGCGGCAATCCGGCGTAATCCGCGACTTGATTGAAATAATCGGTCATGGTGGAAGGGTGTCCGTCGGTGGCGTTGTAAATCGCGCCAGCGGGGGCGGCTTCCATCGCGCGTTTGCAGACCATTGCTAAATCGTCGGCGTGAATGCGATTTGTCCAGGGCGCTTCAGCTTCATGCAACACGGGTTCGCCGCGTTTCAGGCGTTCCAACGGCAAGCGGTCGGGGGCGTAAATGCCGGGGACGCGCAAAATCACGATGTCGCCGCCGAAACGCGCTGCCCATTCTTGCACGGTATTTTCGGCATCGGCGCGGCGTTTGGCACGGGCGGCAATGGGTTTGAGCGGTTCGGATTCGTCAATCCAACGCCCGCCGCAATCGCCGTACACCCCCGTGGTGCTGATTAACACCACTCGTTGCGGTGCAGCATCGACTCCCTTGAGGAAACGGCGTATCCGGTCATCGGTGTCGCCTGTCGGTTGCGGCGGCATAAACCAATACACCAGTGCTTCATCCAGCGCGAATATCGAGAAAAAGCTGCCGCGATCCACATCGCCCTTGCGCATGGCAATGCCTTGTTCTAAACCTTTGTGCAAGGATTCCTCGCTGCGTACCCAGCCTATAGCCTTCGTACCCTCATTTTGGTATAACCGTGCGACGCGGCGACCAATGTCGCCACAGCCCATAATCCACACTTTTTGGTTAACTACACTCATGAATAATTCCCGACTCGATGCTGGCAGTATAAACGAAATCAAGCCCGGAAAGATGAAACGTGTCGATGCAGGCAATGGCAAACGCATTCTCGTGTGTCACGTCGACGGCGAATTTTACGCGGTAGATGATATGTGTACCCACGAAGATGCGTCATTGTACCTCGGTTGTTTGCATGGGGATCGGGTGCAATGTTCCTTGCATGGCGCGGAATTCAGCGTTAAAACGGGTGCGCCGATGGCAGAACCCGCTGAGATTCCGTTGACAATTTACCCCGTCACTATTGAAAATGGGCGCATTTTCGTCAAGGTATAACCGTTATGCGTAAGCTAATGCGCCGTCTAGTGTGGCTATTTTTCATCTTGCTGATCGTGTATTTGGTTGGTTCTTGGGTTTATTGGCGTTTTATTGTTCCGCTTGCACCACCGGTAAGCATTATTCCCGTCCCCCCCGTACAACCACCTTTGTTCAAACCGACACCACCAGCGCATGTAGAGAATTTGCTGAATTCAGTATTAAAACAGGTAGAGGTCACCCGGTCTTACAATCCTGCGTATGTGAATATCCGCTATCCCGGCGGTGATGTTGTCGAAACGACAGGTGTGTGTGCGGATGTGGTGGTGCGGGCGTTTCGTGCTCAAGGCGTTGATTTGCAACGTGAATTACACGAGGATATGCGCAAAGCCTTCTACGAATACCCGCGTAAGTGGGGGCTGAAGCGCCCCGACACTAATATCGATCATCGTCGCGTTTACAACCTGATGCGTTTTTTTGAGCGCAAGGGCGCATCTTTGCCGATTACCCAAAATTCAGCCGATTACCAGCCTGGTGATGTGGTGGCGTGGAATTTGGGTAAGGGGCAGGCACATATCGGTATCGTCACGCATTTCAAAACACTGGATGGTCGCCCACTGGTTGGGCATAACGTTGCGTATGGCACGAATATCGAAGATGCCCTGTTTTTTTGGCCGATCATCGGGCATTACCGCTATTTCAACCAATCCAAGCCTTAATGCACCGGCAAGCGTGCCCGCAATTCGTCACGGTCATACCACCATTGGCCTTCCACAATCGCATCAACGACTTGCCCCAAACGTGGCAGGAACACTTTGGGGTCGAGCAAATCCAAGCGGTTAAGCCACAGATTCATGGCCTCTTGTGAATTGACGTTGCTGTGGCGTTCAGCAACTTTGCCGAGCATGGCGCTGGTTAGGAACATCATGCTGTCGCGTTTTTCACCTTCTAGGCGTAAATCGGCAATGTAGTGCGCCACGGTCGCGGCGACGGCTGCGCCATCCGCTTTGGGTGGGGTGGCATCAATCAGGTGATTGAGCATAATAATCGTGACTTCCGGGCTGATCGGGTAAGTGACCGCCAGCCACAAACCGTTACCCAACGCAGGGACGGACGCGGGTAAATCACAGCGGAATAACACATCGCAACACCGCACCGCATCTTCCCAGTATTCGCGGTCACGGTAAATCTCGAAGGACTCGCGGGTCATGCCCCATGCGGCTTCGCGCATTCCCGGTTCTTCCAGTTCCAGCATGATTTCCGCGATTTCGTATTGCACATTGGCGCGTTCCAGCGGGTCATTGGCGGGGGTCAGTTGCATCAAGTGCGCCTGACGTTGCGCGAGTTCTTGTTTCAGCAATTGGCGGGAATCATCGCTGGCGGTGAATTCAACTGGGTCAACCGGGGTACTATCGCTCATGGGTAATGCCTATTTATTAAAAATGGTGTAAGCATAATAGCCTAATGGCAGTCATACAATAATTCATTGAAACATTAAGGTAAGGTTAAACGACACTTGGTTAGGCTAGTATTTATCCAATAATTGTTAAGCATTTACTTGGCAGGGATTAGCTAAAGGTATTAATACAATGATTTATGAATTTAATAAAATAGTACACGCAGTCGTCACTAATATAATTAATGCATCAGCCGTTATGTTGTTGATTTTGTTTTATGCGTTAAGCGTCTTGCAGTTGCCGGTACCAGAAGTGGCTAGTATGCTCGGTGTATTAGTGGTATTTGCTTTTGGCATTAATACCATCTTGTCTTCTAATAAGTGCGCCCTGTTGACGCATTGATTAATTTAGATTCTCAGGGCTGAACCATTAACAATATTTGCCCATTGTCAGTTTGATTGTTGTGTAACTTAAACTCGAATTTATACGGTTCCTGAACAGGCACGTCTGTTACTATTCGGGTGAACAATTCTTCACGCCCAACGCCTTGGGTCAATATTCCCCCAGATACCCCTTGCCGCGCATTGCCCAACGCATCGTATAACCACAGTTGGTAAAAATGCCCCGCTTTGGGTTTGGGCAAATCACGGATGCGTAATACCCCTTGCTGTTGTGCGCTATTCCAGACTAAATCCCCTTGCACGTCTTTCACAATAGGGTTCAGCGTGCGCAGCCAATTACCGCTAATGCTGGTGGGATCTGCTAACAATTGTTCACGCAATTCCGCCATGCCATCAGCAGAAGTATTGGCGTGCACATCGCGAAAGTGCGGCAACGCCAAAACTATCCCTGCGAATAATCCGAGCAATAACAGGGAAATAATGAGCCAGTTTTTACGAGAAGTGCCACTCCGTGACATATCCACTTCCTTTACGCCTATTTTTATACCGGGACTACAACACGTTGCCATAACAATACCCTTCGATTATAACGAATAACACGACACCTGTTGGTGCAGTGCGCTAAAATGGTTCACCCAATGTTCGACAATGACCACCAACCGAGTTCCCCTCATGCCAGCACAAACCTTTATTCCGGGCAAAGATGCCGCACTGGAAGCTTCTATTGCCGTGATGCAGGACAAGCTACAGCGCCTTGGTTTCCACATCGAGGAAGCCTCTTGGCTGAACCCGATTGCCAATGTGTGGTCGGTTCACATCCGCGATCGTGATTGCCCGCTGCTGTTCACCAATGGCAAAGGCGCATCGGAGAAAGCGGCGCTGGCCAGTGCTTTGGGCGAATATTTCGAGCGCCTTAGCACCAATTATTTCTGGGCGGATTTCTATCTGGGCAAGACCATTGCCGACAGCAATTTTGTGCATCACCCTGCGGAAAAATGGTTCGCCTTGGACGATTCCGGCAATTTACCCGCCGGTTTGTTGGATGAAGATACCTTGAGTTTTTACGACCCCGAAACCAGTTTGGATGCGATCAAATTAGTCGATATTAATTCCGGCAACGAAGAGCGTGGCGTTTGTGCCTTGCCCTACGTGCGCCAGCGTGACGGGGAAACGGTATGGTTTCCGGTCAATGTCATCGGTAATTTGTACGTCAGCAATGGCATGTCGGCAGGCAATACCGCCACGGAAGCGCGTACTCAAGCCTTATCAGAAATTTTCGAGCGCCACATCAAGTTCCGCATTATTGCGGAAGGAATCTGTCTGCCGGATGTACCGGAGGCGGTTATTGCGCGTTATCCGCATATTCAGGCCGGTATTGCGGAATTACGTGCCGCCGGTTTTGGGATTTTGGTGAAAGATGCATCATTAGGCGGGCAATACCCGGTGATGTGCGTGACCTTGCTGAACCCGGACGATCAGGGCGTGTATGCCAGTTTTGGGGCGCATCCGCGTTTTGAAGTGGCGTTGGAACGCTCTCTCACTGAACTCTTGCAGGGCAGGGCGTTGGATCGCTTGGCGGGTTTTTCTGAGCCGAGTTTTGAGCTGGACGATGTGGCTTCCCCGCAAAATCTGGAAACGCATTTCATTGATTCCAGCGGCCCGCTGCATTGGGATTTTTTGTGGAATGAACCCGATTACGAGTTCGTCGATTGGAATTTCAGTGGCACGACCGAGGAAGAGTGCCAGCATTTGATGGAGCGCATCCACGCGGATGATTATGATGTTTACATCATGGATTTTGAGCATTTGGGCGTGTATGCCTGCCGCATCATTGTGCCGGAAATGTCGGAAATTTATCAGGTCGAAGATCTGGAGTGGGACAATAACAGCACCGGCAATGCGGTGCGCGAGGCGATTCTGCATTTACCGGATTTGGAAGATGAGGAATGCACCGAGCTATTCGATACCATCGAAGAATTGGGTTTGGATGATCACCAGCCGGTGGCTGCCTTGATTGGGTTAGCGCCGGATGCGGGTTCGCTGTGGGCGGATTTACGGGTCGGCGAGTTGAAAACCTTGCTGGCATTGGCGATGGATGACGAAGACGCGATTCGGGAAGGTTGCCAGTGGATTCGCCATTTCGAGCAAATCAATGACGAGCGTCGCCGCGTGTACCGTTGCATCGAATCCTTGTTGGATATGGATGATGTGGCAGGTTATATGCCGAATGTGGGTTTATTGTACGGTGAAACCGCGCTGCAACAGGCGCAAGCCTTGCTGGATGGCAGTGTACGCTTCTGGGGCATTACCGCTCCCACGCTGGAATTGCACGGTTGTGACACGCACCAGCGTTTACTGACGGCATACCGCAAGGTTTATCCAACATTGGCAGCGCTGTAAGACCAGCAGAGTGCTGGGTTTTACCCCTGAATGTAGTGCTCTAATTGCGCAATAATGAACTGTTGTTCCGAGATGATTTCCTTGACCAAATCGCCAATGGAAACCAGCCCGACCAATTCGCCATGGTGCATCATCGGCAAATGGCGAATGCGGCGCTCGGTCATGATTGCCATCACTTCCTGAATCGGCTGGTCGGGTCGCGTGACCACGACTTGCCGGGTCATAATGTCTTGCACCAGCAGTTGTTCGGCATTGATGCAGGTCAGGATCACTTTGCGGGTGTAATCCTGCTCTGACACAATGCCTCTGAGTTTGCCTGCTTCCAATACCAGCAATGCGCCGACTTTTTGATGTGCCATCGCTTTCACGGCATCAATCACGGTGACGGCTGGGCTGATACTGAGTATTTCAGTGCCTTTTTTGGCGAGAATATCGCTGACGGTTTTCATCGTTCTCCTCCTCGGTTGGGTTGCTTATCGTTGTTAGTATTTGCCCATTACTCTGCAACCTTTTGATAGAACAGTAAAGAAGGCACGATTAGTATGCTAGAAATCCTCTACAGCGATGAATATTTGGTGGCAATCAACAAACCCTCCGGCTTGTTGGTACACCGCAGCCTGATCGACCGCCACGAAACCCGTTTTGCGATTCAGCTTACCCGCGACCAAATTGGGCAGAAAGTTTATCCCGTGCATCGACTCGATAAACCAACCTCAGGCGTCTTGCTGTTTGCCCTCGACAGCGACACGGCGCGATGCCTGAATGCGCAATTCACCGCCGGTCAGGTGCAAAAAACTTACCTTGCAGTGGTGCGCGGGCGTACCCCCGAACAAGGCGTGATTGATCACCCGCTCACCGAAGAACTCGACAAGCTGGCGGATGCACAAGCCGATCAAAATAAGCCAGCGCAGCCAGCCGTCAGCCATTACCGGCGTTTAATGAGTTTTGAAGTGCCGTATGCGGTGGATCGTTACCCCACCAGCCGCTATTCCTTGGTAGCGCTATGCCCCAAAACAGGGCGAAAACACCAATTGCGCCGTCACTTGAAACACATTTCCCATCACCTGATCGGTGACACTACACACGGAAACGGCAAACATAACCGTTTTTTTCGCGAACAATTTGCCTGCCAGCGTCTCCTGTTACACGCGGCAAGCTTAGAATGTGTACACCCCCATTCTCATGCAGCCCTGAAATTAGCGGCGTCGCCACCGGAAGATTTCAGTCAGGTGGTACGCTTATTGCTACCTTTCCAAGAACCACCAATAACCAGTGTATGACTACCCCAGAGGCTTCTATGGAAAAGCATTCTCCTCTCACCTTGGCGCAGATTTTGAGCCAACTGGCCAGTGTGCTTGGCTGTAAGCAGACCGGCACCTTTTACATTGCCACCGATAATAATACTTCCTGCCGTTTTGCGATCAATGCGGGCAAACTGACCCATTGCACGCACCGCCGTGATCAGGGGCCGACGGCGCTAATGAGTTTGCTGGAAACTACCGGCGGCTCCTGCTCTTTTTCAGAAAATCAGTCACTTCCGTTCCGCGACAGCGCCGCACTTGATCATCAAGCCAGCTTAACCTTGCTTGGCATTCAGCCCATTTGCCCGCCCCGGCAAGAGGCAATGCCCCAAGTGAGTGCATCTCTGGAACAACGGGTAGCGAAAGAGCCGCCGCCACCCAAACCCGCTGTCAATAACCGTTTCTACCGAGGCGGTGGTGGTTAGCGCCTAGCCAAGCTGCACCACGAACGCCACTCGAATCCCCAAAATGAGGCGCAACCAGCCGGGTGCTCACGTGATCAGAAAACACATAATTGCCCCAGCGTTGCGGCACGTTGGTGTAAAGCCGTTGGATATTCGACATCCCCCCGCCCAACACAATCACATCGGGGTCGAGGATATTGATGACGTGTGCCAAGCTTTTCGCCATGCGCTCTTCGTAAGCTTGCAGACATTGTTCTGCAAACCTATCGCCCGTTGTTGCTAACCGCACAATTTCGGCGGCGGCGAGTGCCTTGCCCGTGGTTAATTGGTATTCGGTCTGAAACCCGGTGCCGGAAAGCCAAGTTTCGATACAGCCGTGTTTGCCGCAATAACAGGCTTTGCCCGGCAATTCTGCGGCTTCAGGCCAAGGCAGCGGGTTATGCCCCCATTCGCCTGCAATCGCATTTGCGCCGGTTAACACCTTGCCGTGCACCGCAATGCCCGCACCTGTTCCCGTGCCCACGATCACCGCGAACACCACGGCTGCGCCCGCCGCAGCACCGTCGGTTGCTTCAGACAGTGCCAAGCAATTGGCGTCATTTTCCAGCCGCACCTGGCGTTGCAACAGGCTTTCCAGTGCGCTGTGCAGCGGTTTGCCATTCAAAACCACCGAATTGGAATTTTTCATCAAGCCGGTGGCGGGGGACATTGCACCGGGTGTGCCAATGCCGACGCTGCACGTTTGCCCCGCGCGTTGTTCCGCGTCATCCACCAGTTGTTTGATGGTCTGCAAAATCGCCGCGTATTGACCTTGCGGGGTTGGCAGGCGTTTGCGAAAGGTTTCATGCCCTTGCGTATCCAAGAGCAGCACTTCGGTTTTGGTGCCGCCTAAATCAATGCCAATGTGCACACATTCCTCCGTTTATCCCATAAAGCTGCGCTAAGTCATGACAAACACGGGTAAAACAATGCTAAATTACGCCGATCGTGTTGAACATAGACCAAAATGGCAGGCGTTACCATGCAGTTTGATGACATTCTCACCCGTTCCCCCGTGATGGAAGCCGTATTGCGTTCCGCGCATTTGATCGCGCAAACCGATGCAAGCGTGTTGATTACCGGCGAATCCGGCACGGGCAAAGAACGGGTTGCACACGCGATGCACGCCATGAGCCCGCGTCGCCAACAAGCATTTATCACGGTTAATTGTGCTGCATTGCCGGAAACTTTGGCAGAATCGCTATTATTTGGGCACCGCAAAGGCGCATTCACCGGGGCAGATCACCACCACGTCGGTTTAATCAGTGCGGCTGACGGTGGCACGCTGTTTTTGGATGAAATTGGTGAATTGCCCTTGAATCTGCAAGCTAAACTGCTGCGTTTCCTCGAATCCGGCGAAATCCAACCCTTGGGCGAAGCGCACGCCAAGCGGGTGAATGTGCGGGTATTAGCCGCCACGCACCGCGATTTGTATGCGATGGCGCAAACCGGGGCTTTCCGTCACGATTTGTTTTACCGCCTCAATATTGTGCCGGTGGAATTGCCTGCGTTGCGGGAGCGCAAGGAAGACATTGCGCTGCTCAGCCAGCATTTCCTGCAACAATTTGCGGCGCAACACAATTTGCCCGTCGCCAGCTTCAGCAAAGAAGCGCGGGCGCAATTGCAGCGTCACGCATGGCAGGGCAATGTGCGTGAATTGCGCAATCTGTGTGAGCGTTTGAGTATTTTGCTGGCAGGGCGTGAGATTGCGTTGAGTAATTTGCCGTCGGAAATTCGTGCACCCGCCCTGGTTGTCAGCCAGCAGCCTTTCAGCCTGCCCGAAACCGGCATTAATCTGGAAACGTTAGAGCGCGATTTGCTGCATCAAGCCTTGGAGCGCACGCAAAACAATAAGACCCATGCCGCCCGCTTGCTGGGAATTAGCCGTGATGCACTCAACTATCGCCTGAAAAAACAAATGCTTGCTTGATAATGGTGTGATTGCTGGCAGGCTGGCGCTTATTTGCAGCCTTTCATCCCTTCAGCCCGGCACAATCGCCCCGTCTCTGCCAAAACTTATGGTAAGTGTTAGTGGCGACGAGGTTGGGTATGTTGAATCATCAAGTATTGGCATTGAAGTATTCGGTGCTGGGTTCCGCCATGTTGACAATGGTGGGGTGTAGCGCGAATCCGCGCGTGGCTGATCTTACTCCGTTGCAAAGCATTCAGCCTGACAAATCCCCTAAACCCATTGTGAATCAAGTGGCTCCGACTGCACACACAACACCGCTTGCGCCGCAACCGCGTGCTGCTGTAAAAGCAGTTACGCCACTGGATAAAGTGGCTTTGTGTGCGCTCAAGCAGTGCGGCAAAGGTTATTGCTGGGGTGGCAATAGCCCGTTGAAAGGTTTCGATTGCAGTGGCTTAACCCAATATTCTTTTGGGCAAGGTGCCAGTGTCAAAATTCCACGCACCGCTGCTGCACAGTATAAAGTGGCGCTGAAAATTCCGCATGAGAAAGCCGAGCGCGGCGATTTGGTATTTTTCAGAACACGCGGTCATAACGTCAGCCATGTAGGAATTTATCTGGGGAGCAATAAATTCGTACACGCGCCGCGCACGGGGAAGCCAATTACCTTAACTAAGCTAGAAGGTTATTGGAAACGCAAGCTGGTTGGGTTTGGGCGGATTCCGGGAGCAGCGCAGCCGCTACTCCCGAAAAGTGTGGTGTAATTTCGCGCAATTGCCGTATTACATGCCTTGCATATGACCGGCACCCGCCGCAGGCATAACTTCCTGAATCGGTGCATTGACCGTGGTGGTGCTACCGTCTTCAAACGTCAGGGTAATCGCAGCGGTTTCGCCTACTTTCAGCTCTTGCTGTAAACCAATCAGCATGACATGCAAGCCACCCGGCTTTAATTCGGTACGGCCTTTGGCGGGAACATCAATTTGTGGGACTTGACGCATTTCCATCACACCGTTGTTGTTGGTGTGGGTATGCAATTCTACGGTGGCGGCAACCGGGCTGGCGGCTGATTTAATGCTGTGGTCGCTGTCGGACGTGTTCACCAAGGTCATGAAGGACGCGCTATTTGGCTGACCCGGCGGAATCGCCCGCACAAACGGGTTTTCCACGGTTACGCTATCGGCTGCTTTACCAGTGGCGGGGGCGGCTGTTTTATCCGCATCCGCTTGGCAAGCGACGGTCATTGCGACCAGTAGGCCAAGGATGGTGGTGTGTAATAAACGTTTCATCGTGTGTTTCCTGTACAAGATCAAAATTCAGTTTCGAGTTTCAGCCATGCGCTGCGCCCGGCTTCATTTACCCGTTCAAGCGTGCTACCTAGGTCTAAATTGCGGCGGCTAACGTGTTCGGCATAAGTTTTATCGAGGACATTATCTACCCCAAAGCGTACTTTCGTCGATTTATTGAGGTTGTAACGCCCGTAAGTGTCGAGGGTGGTATAGCCTGCGCTTTCCCCGACTTCGGTAGCGCCGATCATGGCGGTGTCGATGCGATCTTGCCCGGCGGCAAAGCGTACCCGTGTGCCACCGCTCCATTTGCCTGCATTGTAGTCCAATTGCACTTTACCGTTGACGGGCGGGGTTTGCGCAATCGGGCGGTCATCGGTGGTGTCGGTGCGTTTGACATAGGCCACATCAGCGGCAAGGCGGAGTTTGTCGGTTAATTTGGTTTCTGCGCCGAGTTCTGCACCTAGGATTTCAGCATCGACATTGCGGTAGATTTGTGCGCCGGTTTGTGCACCCGTGGTTACTTTGTCGCGCAGAATGTAATCGTCTACTTGGTCGGCAAATACTGTGCCTGTCCAACGTACTTTGCCGCGTTGCTGGCTGATGCCGAGGTCGAGTTGGTTGTGTTTTTCGGGGTTAATGTTGGGGTTGCCGACCCAACGATCCGGTGCGGTCATGCCCCATTTGCTGATGTAACGTTCGGTTTCGTCGGCGGTACGCACCGTGCGGCTGACGCCCGCAAACGCGGTGGTGGTGTCATTGAGGGCTTTGTCGTAGCGCAGCAAGCCGCTGACATTGGTTTCTGTTTTGTCGGTTGCACCGTAGCCATAAACGGCGGTGTAGTTTTGGTTGGCGGTGCGCCCGCCTGCGACTACGCCTGCTTTGGCGGCGGCAGCGTCCACTTGGTCAACGCGCACCCCGTACTTCAATTTATCGCCGGTAGCGAATTTGCGGGTGGCTTCGGCGAAAATGCCGGTTTGGTCGGTGCTGGCTGCTGGCCACATTAAACCCGTGACGGTGCCACCGGCGCTGATGTTTTTATTTTCAGCATTGCGTTCACGGTTTTGCACGTTCAGCCCGTAAGTGACGTCGGTATCGCCAATGCTGGAGGTGAGTGCCAGTTTGCCGCCCACGGTATCCGAGGTGGTAGGAACTGCCATTTTCGTGCCGGTCTGGGGGCGCAGGCTGTAGTTGTCCATCAAATGGTCAATATTGCTGCTATAAACGTCGGCTTCAATGGTATTGATTTTGCCGTCCAGCTTGTCTTGGTATTTGAGGCGTTGGATCGAGCCGGATTCTTCGGGGCTGTCCATGCTCGCACCGGGGTAAAGTGCATCAGAAAAATCGTTGTTTTCGTAACTGTATTCAAGCAAACGGTCTGCGGTTGGGGTAAGACCCAGCACGACACCGGCTTGTTTGTGTTTATATGAGGCGCGTACTTCCTTGCCATCGCCGTCTTCGTAATTGTCGGCTTCTCTGTCCTGTGTGAAAACACGCGCATAGCCTTGTTGGAAGGCTTTGGTGACATCGGCGGAAACGTCGTGTTTCACGCCATTGCTCATGGTGGTGGCGGAGGCTTTGCCACTCCAGCCGTCTTCGGGGTCGAGAATGCTGCGGGTATCGCGCTCGAATAGCACCGTGCCGCCGCTGCCGCCGGAGCCGTGTTGCAGGGTTTGCACGCCTTTTTCCACTTTGACGCTTTCATAGGTTTCTAGGGCTGCCCAACTCGCGGGCGGATCCATGCGATTGGGGCAACCGCCATGCACGTAAGCGCCGTCCAGCAACACATTGAGCTGGGTTTGCGATTGCCCGCGAATGATCGGTTCGATACCGCGCCCGCCAAAGCGACTGCCGGATACGCCATTCAATTGCTTGAGGAAATCGCCACCATCAGCGGGCAACACGGCACTGCGTTCGGCGCTTAGGGGCTTGGCTTCGTTGGGTGACGCCACTTTTTTGGTGGCTTTAATGTCGATAACTAAAGTGTCTTCGGCACATACCGCAGCGCTAAAAATTAGCATGGAACTGAGCAAGGTCAAACGGGTGAGGGCGTGTTGCATAGGGAAACCTTCTGAAATTTTTGTTGGAAGTCACAGAGCAATCACCGTGCCAATCATTAACCGTTTGATTTTCAAATTAATTATCCTTGATGCGCCAGTCGATTTGCGTGAAATGGCGCATGGATCGCGTGATTTCACACAGTACAGGTTGGCAAGGGTGGAGTATCATGTCGGCTGCACTTTTACTACCTAACCGATGATTTTATGATGCCTAGCCGTACCGAACGCCCTGATAATAATCGCCGTGATTGGCACAATCTCAAGTCCGTGTTGCCGTTTTTGTGGGAATACCGGGGGCGAGCCTTGTTTGCGTTGGCGTGCCTGATTGCCTCGAAAGTGGCAAATGTGGGGGTGCCGCTGTTTCTCAAGGATATTGTGGATGCCTTACAGGGCAAGCCGGAACAGGTGTTGGTATTGCCGGTGATATTGCTGCTGGGGTATGGGGCGTTGCGGCTGGCGAGTGCGCTGTTCAATGAATTGCGCGATACGGTGTTTGCGCGAGTGCGTTACCACGCGATGCGCAAAATGTCGGGGCGGGTGTTGGAACATTTGCATAATTTGTCGTTGCGGTTTCACCTCGAACGCAAAACCGGCGCAATCAGCCGCGATTTGGAACGTGGCACGTCATCGGTAAGCACGCTGATGAATTTCATGGTGTTCAGCATTATTCCGATTGCGGTGGAATTTACCTTGGTGGCATTTATTTTATTGGGGAATTATGCGCCGGTATTTGCGTTGGTGACGTTTGCGACGGTGGCAGTGTACGTGATTTTTACGGTCAAAATCACCGAGTGGCGCATGGATCATCGCCATGAAATGAACCGTTTGGATTCGCAATCCAGCAATCAAGCGATAGACAGTTTGATCAATTACGAGACCGTTAAATATTTTAATAATGAAAAATTGGAGCTGAGCCGCTACGACCACACGCTTGCGCAGTGGGAGGACGTGGCGGTAAAAAGCCAAACCTCGATGTCATTGCTGAATTTCGGGCAGTCGTCGATTATTGCGATTGGCGTTACCATTATTATGTTTTTGGCGGCGAATAGCGTGGTCAACGGCACCATGAGCATTGGCGATTTGGTGATGGTGAATGCGTTTATGCTGCAATTGTTTTTGCCATTGGGGGCTTTGGGGATTGTGTATCGGCAAGTGAAATACACGCTGGCGGATATGGATATGGTATTTCGCTTGCTGGAAACCCCGCAGGAAGTCCGCGATGCACCAAACGCGCCCGAATTGCAGGTAACGCAGGGTGAAATCCGTTTTGAGCACGTTGATTTCGGTTATCAGGCGGAACGCCAAATCTTGCGCGGGGTGAGTTTTAGCGTGCCTGCCGGAACAAAACTCGCGGTAGTGGGGCACAGCGGCGCGGGGAAGTCGACGTTATCGCGTTTGATTTACCGTTTTTACGACGTGACGGGCGGGCGCGTGCTGATTGACGGGCAGGATATTGCGCACGTGTCGCAAGCCAGTTTGCGCAAAGCGATTGGGATTGTGCCGCAAGATACCGTGCTGTTTAACGATACGATTCGTTACAACCTGCAATACGGCAATGCGCAAGCGACCCAAGCGGAGATTGAACGCGCCGCTGACATGGCGCAAATCCGCACGTTCATCGAGAGTTTGCCGGATGGCTGGGAAACCGTGGTCGGTGAACGTGGTTTGAAATTATCCGGCGGTGAAAAGCAGCGCGTGGCGATTGCGCGGGCGATTCTGAAACAACCCCCGATTTTGATTTTCGATGAAGCAACGTCTTCGCTGGACAGTGCGACGGAGCAGGCGATTCAGCAAACTTTGCATGAAGTGGCGGGGCGGCATACCACGTTGATGATTGCGCACCGTTTATCGACGATCGTGGATGCGGATCGGATTTTGGTGCTGGATAAAGGGCAGGTGGTGGAGCAGGGGACTCATGCGGAGTTGCTGGCACTGCACGGGCAGTACCAGCGGATGTGGGAATTACAATTGCATGAAAAAGAGTGAAGCGGCTTTAGCGGTACGCCCGCAGCGCCAGTAAATTGTGTGGCGTTGGCTCGTCTTCTACGATTTTAATGGGTTTCAGATTGCCGATTTCTGCGAGGTTGCTGACTTCGTTATCGTCAAGCGAGGTTGCTTCATCCGTCACATCAATGTTCATGTCATCGGTATTTGAGGCGTCTGAGGGTGTTGTGACCAATTTGAGCGGGGTGGGTTCGTCGCTGTGTTCTGGTGCAGGGGCGGGTGCAACACGGGGGCTGGACGGTTTGCTGTCTAAACTGGCAGTGACGTGTTGCACGGCTACTTCGAGTGAGAACAGCAGGTCGCGGGCATTTTCCATGCCTTTGTGCAAATCGGTGGACATTTGTTCGGTCAAGTCCAAGGTTTTGGCGATGCGCTCGACGCGGATGTGGTCGATTTGCTCGAATTGTTGGTGAATGCGGCGGCTGAGGTCGTTGCTTTGTTCTTCGCGGCGGCGCATGGTTTCGACGTGTTTGCGGCTTTCTTCCAGACCAGAGCTGAGTTCGTGGCGTGCTAAATCGGTGGTTTGGAACAGGGTGCTGAAACGTTCGCTGGCTTGGGTTTCCAGCCCTTCCATTTCGGTATTGAATTTCAGGAATACATTGTCAGCATCGTGTTGGTAGCGTTGCATTTGTTCGAGTAAGTGGCTGGATTCTTTGAGCATGGTTTCCAAACGGTTGTGAACTTCAGCGGAAAGCCGTGCATTTTCTTGCTGGTTATTGGCCTGTTCGTGGTGATGTTCGATCAAACGGCGGGTAAAGCCTTGCGCCATTTTTTCTTGTTCGCGCAACCGCACCAAGCTGTCATCGACCTGGGTGAGACCTTCGTGCAATTTGCTGCGAATGCGTTTGACGCTTTCCACCGAATCGCCCAGTTGTTCGTCCCAGTAACTTTGCAGGTGTTGCAAACGGTCGCCGAGCTGACTGGAAATGTCGCGAATTTCTTGTTCAGCCGTGGTGACACGTTCAATAATGCGTTCGGCTTGTTCAGCACGGGCTTGGCTGGCTTCGTAGGTGCGCGTGGTTTGTTCGACTTGCGATTTGAGTTTGCTCAGTAGCTGCTCGGCATCTTGTACGCCATTTTGGGTCACGTCGAGCACATCGGCGACTTTTTTGCGGTCAGCTTCGGCTTGCAGGCGGATAACCCGCAGCTCTTGGGTTTCTTTGCTGTTTGTTTGCGGCAGTAGCAACAATACAGCCCCGATAGCGGCGAGTAGCGCAACCAGAATAATAATCCAGTCAATATAACCCAACATAAATGAAAACCCTGTGTCTAAATCCATAATTTATTCTGCTTAGTATAGCCTTGGATGTCAAAATTGCCGATTCAGTTCATTCAACCGCGCAATAAAGATTACTCATGGTGCACGATTTTTCGGTTATTGTCACGCAAAGCTAAATTAGCCAAAAGTACAGAATGCCACAGCATTTTAGCGGTGCTCAGCCGGATTTGCGCACGACCAAAAAGGCGCGGTGCATTCCCGATAAGGCATACGCGGCAGATTCTGCGGTATGCCCAACGCCGGTGTAGAGGTCAAAACGCCCTTTGCCTTGAATCGCGCGGCCATGATCTTGCGCAAACAGAAGCCGCCATTCCGTGCCGTTTACCTTTTGCCCCTGACTGTTCACGCGCGGTAATTCGGCGAGTAATACGGAACCGTGCGGGATGTAGCGGCTATCCACCGCGACAGTATGACCGGGGATCACGGGCATTCCTGAGGCGGTTTTTGGCAAGCCTTGGGTCTCATGGAAAAAGATATAACGCGGATTGTTTAACAGGGCTTCACGCATAATCTGTGGGTGCTCACGTAACCAACGCCCGATATTTTCGTGGGTCAGCTTGCCAATATTGTAGCCTTTGGCTTGCAGATACGTGGAGACGGGGCGGAAGTCTTTGCCATTGTCACCGGCATAATCCAAAGTGCTGGTACTGCCATCCGTGAAGTGAATTTCCGCAGAACCTTGTACCTGCGCCATATAAAGCAGGTAAGGGTCGGCTACCCAAGCCACTTCTAAGCCTTGGTTGGCTAAAGCGCCGCCTGCAATTTCGGCATGACTTAAGCGGCTGAGCTTGCCGTTGGGTATGCCGAATACCGGCACTCTGAATTGCGCGGTACGCGTGCGGCTTCCGGTTAAAATGGGGGTGTAGTAACCCGTGAATTGCCCGGCTTGTGTTTGCTGAGCCGTGAGCGGGATCAGCTCAAATTGCTGCCGGAGTGTCGCCGGAAACAAATCACCGCGCCAATAAAGCAATTGCTGGATGGTTTCCAGCAAGGTTTTAGTGGCGATATTGCTGCCTAAAGGGGCTTGACGTTCCCACAGGCCTTTGCCTTCGAGTGAGCGGGCGAGGTCGCGTAATCCCGCTTCAACCGGGCTAATTGCAGCACTTGGCTGGGAATAGGTCGCCAGTTGCAGCCGTGGTTGCCAAATGCCTGCACGACTGGGTGCAAACTCACCGCGTGGGGGTGGGGGCTGTGACCACGACTCCCAAATGGGCGGGTTGGCGTGAGTTGGTATAGCCGCACTGGTGAGCACGCCCACGAGAATGGTAGTCGCTAGACGACATGAAATCATGTAAACACCCTTGGTTTTATTGTCATTATGGGTTTGTGGAGTAACTGGCATTATGAGGCTAGTAGTGGGGGGCGTGAAGGCGTGAACGGTACAATCGGATAAGTGGAGAAACTTATAGAATTGGTTTTGTTTATTGGCTATGATTGAATTTGTAAGCTACGTATCAAAATAACAAGCTTAACCAACAATAAAGACAAGAGCGCTGGGGCTATGAACACTATGAGACACAATCGACTCACGTCATTGGGTATTGCGTTAATGCTTGCCTATGGCACATTGGTGCACGCCGCACCCACCTACAACGCTAACGCCAGTACCGCTGACATCACCAGTTTTCTGGATGGACCCGGCTTATCCGTCACTAACCTTTCGATTGCACGCGGTGTCGCCCAACAGTACGGCGTTTTCAGCAACGGCGGCGACGTTTGGGGGGTGAAAAGTGGTGTGTTTTTGAATACGGGGAATCTCGCTAGTATTCAAGCCCCAAACAACGGTGCAGCTTACTCGCACAACACTAAAGTGCAGTACCTTGACCCCGATCTTGGCAAAATCAGCGCTAAGGCCAAATACGACCCCGCGATTATTGAATTTGACATCACCCCGCTGGGCGATCGGCTTAACTTCGTGTTTGCGTTTGGTTCGGACGAGTATCCTGAATACGTGTGCAGCAGTTTCAACGATGCCTTCGGTTTGTTTGTTTCCGGCCCTGGCTTATCGGGAACACAGAATGCCGCCTTTTTGCCAGATACTGGCGATGCCATCGCGGTGAATAACGTTAATGCCGGTGCGCCCGGTGCGAGTGCGGATGGCGCGGCTTGCAATTTGAACAATGTCGCTTACTTTGTGGATAACGGCAATGGCGGCGGCAGCCCCTCAACGCAATTGGACGGTTACACGCGTCCCCTTACCGCGTCATTAGGCGGTCTGACGCCGGGGCAAGCTTACCGTGTTAAACTGGCGTTGGCGGATGCGGGCGACCCGGCGTATGACTCTGGGGCATTTTTTAAGTGGCTAACGAGCACCCAATCCACACCCGTGGATTTGTCTTTGCAGGCGGCGGTGAATACCGCGAATCCGGCGTGGAACAGCGAAATAGAACTGAGTTATACCCTGAAAAATGCCACGGCAACGGCGACGAATTTGGTGCAGGTGGGTTTGGAATGGCCGGTTGGGTTGACGTGGGTCAGCGATGATTCGGGCGGGCGTTACA
This sequence comes from Candidatus Thiothrix sulfatifontis, assembly GCA_022828425.1. Lineage (NCBI taxonomy): Bacteria > Pseudomonadati > Pseudomonadota > Gammaproteobacteria > Thiotrichales > Thiotrichaceae > Thiothrix > Candidatus Thiothrix sulfatifontis. The sequence goes on along the minus strand of CP094685.1, from coordinate 208,745 downwards.
ATGCTGGCAGCGGCGTATGGGACGCGGATGCGGTTCCGGCGAACGGTTCTAAAACCTTGAAAATTCGTGCCCGGGTGGGGACGGCGAGCAGTTATCGCGTTGACGGGGAAATTACCTTTGCGTTCAATGAAGATCCCGATTCGACGCCTTTTAACCGCGCCAGTCGACCGAGTGAAGATGACACCGCTGATGTCACTTTGTATCCGGTGGATAAGCCTGCGAATCAGCCGCCTGTCATCAGCAGTAATGGCGGGGGTGCAAGTGCCGCCCTGTCTGTTTCCGAGGGGCAAACAGTCGTCACTACGGTGAAAGCCACCGACTCAGAAGGCAGTTCCATCAGCTATAGCATGAGTGGTGCGGATGCCGCCCGCTTTGCGCTAAATCCGACGACGGGGGCGCTGTCTTTTATCACGCCGCCCGATTATGAATACCCCATTGATGCGGATAAAAACAACAAGTACGAAGCGGTAGTGACGGCGAGTGATGGCAGTTTAACCGATACCCAAGCATTAACGGTGCAAGTGCTGGATGCGGGTGAAAATGCTGCGCCACACATTACCAGCAATGGCGGCGGTACCAGCGCGACGCTTAGCTTGGATGAAAATGTAACAGCGGTAACTAAAGTCACCGCAACTGACCCTGATGGCGATTATGTAACCTTTGATATCGTTGGTGGCGTGGATGCCAACTTATTTAAAATTACCGCCAGTACCGGCAGGTTAAGTTTTATCAGCGCCCCGGATTACGAAAAGCCGCAAGATGCCAACCGTGACAACACTTATGAAGTGGAGGTCAGGGGTAGTGACAGCGTGTTAAGCGACACACAAACTATCCGCGTGCAAATCCTCAATGTGCAAGAAGGCAAACCGCCGCTCATTACCAGCAACGGTGGCAAAGCCACTGCGAACATCAGCGTGCCTGAAAATCAGCAAGCGGTGACGACTGTGACCGCCACGGATGCCGATGGTGACACCGTTACCTACCGTTTATCGACGGGCGCGGATGACGGGCTGTTTCAAATTAATACCAATAGCGGCAAATTAGCCTTCATCAAAGCGCCGGATTATGAAACGCCTAAAGATGCCAATCAGGATAATATCTATATTTTAACGGTGATTGCGACGGATGGCGTGTTTGAAACCACACAATTGTTATTCGTCACCGTAACGGATAGCGTGGAAAACGCTGCACCCAAAATTATTAGTGATGGTGGTGGCGTGAGCGCTACCTTGAGTGTGGAAGAAAATCAAAAGATAGCAACGATTGTGACGGCTACCGATGCAGACGATGATGCGATTACCTACAGCATTAGCGGTGGCGCGGATGCGGCGTTATTCCAGATCAGCAGTGGCGGCACGCTCAGTTTTGCGGTAGCGCCCGATTATGAGAAACCGCAAGATAGCAATAAAGATAATATCTACGTGGTCACAGTGACCGCCAGTGATGGCACACAGCAGGTGACACAAACCCTTAATTTAGTGGTGACGGATGTTTTGGAAAATTTGCCGCCGGTGATGACCAGTCATGCAGGGGCAGCCAGTGTCTGCTTAGACGTCGAGGAAAATAAAACCTTGGTCATGGTGGCGACAGCAAACGACCCCAATGGCGAAGCCTTGACGTATAGCATTAGTGGCGGTGCGGATGCGGCGTTATTCAAAATTAATGCGGCGACTGGACTACTGGAATTTATTGCGACCCCCGATTATGAACTTCCCAAGGATGCAGACAAAAACAATACGTATGCGGTAGTGGTCAGTGCGACAGATGCAGGTGGTTTGAGTGCGACGCAAAGCATAACCGCCAAAGTGACCAATATTGATGATGTACCTTTCGTCAATGTGAGTCTGCGGGCGTGGTTGCAAGGGGCTTACAAATCCACTGATAAAATGATGCGCGGGGATTTGCACCGTTTGGGGTTAATGCCGCACTTACAACCTTATGGGGAGTTGAAGACAGCATTCGGTTATGCAACCTCTTCCGATATGGTGTCACCTTTCGATTACAAGGGAACGGAAACCGCATCGGCGGCGGTGTTAGCGGCAACGGGAGGCGATGCGCCGGTGGATTGGGTATTGGTGGAATTGCGCAATGTCTTCGACCCTGGTAAGCGGGTAGCGGTAGCGGCGGGCTTGCTGCAACGTGATGGCGATATTGTGGATGCCGCCACTGGCTCCAAAGTGTTGCCAATTACCAATGCAGACGACGGCCTGTATTACATCGCCATACGTCACCGTAATCATTTGGCGGTAATGACCAAAGAGCCTGTCAGTGTTAGCCGTGGGATACCGGCGGCGGTAGATTTTACGGCACTTACTACCAAAGTGTATGACAGTGTTGGGGCACGTTTGGAAAGTTCGGGCGTTGCATTGATGTGGGCGGGAGATGCCAATAATAGCAATACGATTATCGCGAGTGGGCCGGGTAGCGATAACAGTGTGTTATTGGGAGCCGTTTTGGTCGCGCCGGAAAACACTAATGTGAATGCGGCGTTTCGATTGCCGGGTTATTATTCCACCGATTTCAATCTGGATGGCACTACACTTTATACCGGCCCGAATAATGACATCAATTTGATGTTGGGCAATATTTTGATGCATCCCGGTAATGCCAGCTTTAGCGGCAATTATATTATTCGCGGGGATGCACCGCTCTAACTGTTGTTGCGCAGGTTGCCAGCGGCAAGCGGCTTACACTATAGTAAGCCGCTTATAGATTACCCCTCACCCCTGCCCCTCTCCCTCAAGGGGCGAGGGGAATAAGGCATAAACGGAGAAACCATGTCGCAGGCTGATTCCATCCATACCCTGTCCTTGAAGGGCATTCACGACGGGGTGCATACGGGCAAATTTTCTGTCATGGAAGCGACCGATGCGTATCTTGACCGCATTGAACGCTTCAACCCTGAATTAAATGCCTACATTACTGTCACCCGCGAGTCTGCTCAAGCGCAAGCCGTGGCCATCGACAACCGCATCCGCAAGGGCGAACTCACGGGTGCAATGGCGGGTGTGCCGTATTCCCTCAAAGATTTGTTCTGTTCGGAAGGCGTGCGGACTACGTGCGCTTCTAATATGCTGTCAAATTTCATCTCACCGTATGACGCGCACGTCGCGGCAAAGCTCAAAGCGGCAGGCGGGGTCTTGCTCGGCAAGAACAATATGGATGAGTTCGCGATGGGGTCTTCCAACGAAACCTCGGCGTTTGGGAATGTGCGTAATCCTTGGGATACCACCAAAGTACCGGGCGGTAGTTCGGGCGGCGGTGCGGCAACGATTGCGGCACGGCTGGCTCCGATGACGTTGGGGACGGATACGGGTGGTTCGATTCGCCAGCCCGCTTCATTCTGCAATATCACTGGGATCAAACCGACCTACGGGCGTATTTCGCGCTACGGCATGATTGCGTTTGCGTCTAGCCTTGATCAGTGCGGCCCGATGGCACCATCGGCGGAAGATTGCGCGATTACGCTGAATATTATTGCGGGCTTGGATAGCCGCGATTCCACCAGCGTCGATTTGCCGGTGCCGGATTACACTGCCAATCTCAATGGTTCGTTGGAAGGCTTGCGGATTGGTTTGCCGAAAGAGTTTTTCGCGGAAGGGCTGGATGCGCAGGTCGGAGCAGTCATTGACCGTGCGATCAAGCAGTTCCAAGCCAAGGGCGCGATTATCAAGGAAGTAACCTTACCAAACAGCCACCTTGCCGTACCCGTGTATTACGTGGTTGCACCTGCTGAATGTTCTTCCAACCTGTCGCGTTTTGATGGGGTACGTTTCGGACACCGTTGTGACAATCCGAAAGATTTGATGGATTTGTATGAGCGCAGCCGCTGGGAAGGCTTCGGCGATGAGGTCAAACGCCGCATTATGATCGGCACTTACGCACTTTCCGCAGGGTATTATGATGCCTATTATCTGAAAGCGCAGCAGGTTCGTCGGCTGATCAAACAGGATTTTGAAGCTGCATTCAAGGATGTGGATGTGATCATGGGGCCGTCTTGCCCGACCACCGCCTTCGGTATCGGTGCGAAAAAAGATGACCCGATTGCGATGTACCTCGAAGATTTGTACACCATTCCGGTCAGTTTGGCAGGGTTGCCGGGGATGACTTTCCCCATCGGCTTTGCGGCAGACGGTTTGCCGGTTGGGATGCAATTGGTCGGCAATTATTTCGAGGAAGCGCGGATGTTGAACATTGCGCATCAGTACCAACAATGGACGGACTGGCACACCCAAGTGCCAGCCCAGTTCGCGTAAGGAGGCTCGCATGACTTGGGAAACCGTTATTGGTCTGGAAATTCACGCCCAGCTTGCCACCCATTCAAAGATATTTTCGGGTTCATCGACCGCATACGGCGCAGAGCCGAATACGCAAGCCAATCTGGTCGATTTGGGGATGCCGGGTGTTTTGCCCGTCCTCAACAAAAAAGCGGTGGAATTGGCGATCCGCTTAGGCTTGGCGATTGATGCCGAGATTGCACCGCGTTCGATTTTTGCGCGTAAAAACTACTTCTACCCTGACTCGCCCAAAGGTTATCAGATTAGCCAGTATGAGCTGCCCATCGTTGGCTTAGGTCACATGGACATCCAACTGGAAAACGGCGACACCAAGCGGATTGGCATTACCCGCGCCCATCTGGAAGAAGATGCGGGCAAATCGCTGCACGAAGATTTCCAAGGGCAAACCGGGATCGACTTGAACCGTGCCGGTACGCCGTTGCTGGAAATCGTTTCCGAGCCGGATATGCGCAACGCCAAAGAAGCCGTGGCTTACATGAAAAAGCTGCACGCACTGGTACGTTACCTCGGTGTAGGCGATGGCAATATGCAAGAAGGCTCGTTCCGTTGCGATGCCAACGTGTCGGTGCGTCGCCCCGGTGCAGAATTTGGTACACGTGCCGAAATCAAGAACTTGAACTCGTTTAAGTTCATCGAACGCGCCATTAACCACGAAGTAGAACGTCAGATCGACATTATCGAATCCGGCGGCAAGGTGGTGCAGGAAACGCGCTTGTACGACCCGGACAAGGACGAAACCCGTTCGATGCGCAGCAAGGAAGACGCTAACGACTACCGTTACTTCCCTGACCCCGATTTGCTGCCCGTGGAAATCACGCCTGCGGATATTGAAGCGGTACGCGCCACGCTGCCGGAATTGCCGGATGCCAAGAAACAGCGGTTCATGGCGGAATACGCGTTGACTGACTACGATGCCAGCTTGCTGACGCTTAGCCGTGAAGTGGCGGATTATTTCGAGGCAGTCGCGCAAGGTTGCGGTGATGCGAAACTTGCGGCGAACTGGGTGAATGGCGAGGTCAGCAAAACCTTGGCAGACAACGAGATGGAGATTGCGGCTGTTCCAGTGAGCAGTGCGGCGTTGATCGAATTGCTCAAGCGCATTCAGGACAATACCGTTTCCAACAAGATTGCCCGCGATGTATTTGCAGCCATGTGGAACGGCGAAGGTTCAGCCGATGCGATCATCGACAAGAAAGGCTTGAAGCAGATTACCGATACCAGCGCGATTGAAGCGGTGATTGATGAGATCATTGCGAATAATCCGGGGCAGGTGGCGGAATACCGCAGCGGTAAGGATAAACTGTTCGGCTTCTTTGTGGGGCAAGCGATGCGTGCTTCCAAAGGCAAAGCGAACCCGAATACCTTGAACGATATTCTGAAGCAGAAGCTGGAGGGCTGAGCATGGCAATTAGTGAAGCTGAAGTGAAAAAAGTAGCGCGTTTGGCGCGTCTGGCAGTGCCGGATGATCGGTTGGAGGCGTACACGCAAAACTTGTCCAACATCCTGAGTTTGGTGGATCAGTTGAGTGCGGTGGATACCACGGGTGTTGAGCCGATGGCGCATCCGCTGGAGATGATGCAACGTTTGCGTGATGACGTGGTGACGGAAACCGATCATCGGGAAAAGTATCAGGCGATTGCGCCGGAAGTCGAAGACGGCTTGTATCTGGTACCAAAGGTTATCGAATGAGCGATTACAACCCTTATGAGCCACCTAAGGCGGATTTAAGGCTCTCTCCTGAGCCGGTTAGTCAGTTAGTACTATTGCCTGAGCCGCGCTCTTTGCCGCTAAGTGCAGGTATTGCGTTTTGGTCAGCAAGCTGGCGTATGGTCAAAAGTAACTTGGGGATGTGGATACTCATCACGGTGTTGTTATTCGCGTTGCAAGTGGTTTTAGGATTTGCTATTTCACAAACCCTGTTATGGAGTGGTTATCTGTTAGTTTTGATGGTTGCTTCGGTTATTTCAACCGTATTAACGGGTGGTATTCTGATCGGTGCGCGAGCAGTGGCTGACGGGCAATCCTTGCAAATTGAGCATTTGTTTGCAGGTTTTGGGCCTAGCCTGAAGCCATTGGCTCTCTTGGGTGTGGTGAGTTTCGGGCTTTCTCAGTTGGTTGAATACCTAGTGAAGGCGGTGATCGGCATTGATATGGATGGCCTTGCGAATGGCACGGTCTTGCCGACGGAAATACTCAGTGGGATAGCGCCAGAACAGATTGCCTTGGTGGTGATTTTATACTTACTGGTGATGATGCTATCGTGGTTCACCGCACCGTTAGTGGTTCTGAATGATGTGCCGGTACTACAGGCGTTTGTGTTGAGCTTTAAAGGTTGCTTACGTAACCCGTTAGCCTTGATTGTGTATGCATTGGTGCTGATGCTACTGATTGTGCTTGGGGCAATTCCCTTGATGTTAGGGCTATTGGTCGTGATTCCTTTGCCACTGATTGTGCTTGGGGCAATGTGGCTATTGGTCGTGATTCCTTGGTGGTTCATGAGTATTTATGTGTCTTACCGGCAGATTTTCCTGACGTAATTACGCTAGGTTAGTGTGCTTATTGTGATAAAAAAACCCGCGTTTAGCGGGTTTTTTGTTCTTTCGTGAATCAATTAATTTTATTAAGGATGGGTAAAGTTGTTCTGGTCTATTAATAGCGTTAATTATTCAAATGAAGATGCTGTTTACACGAGGGGCTTAGAACATGCGCATTCGAGCGTGGGGAACACTTTTCGCACTGGCAGTGGCACTCGGCACGTCAGGATGCAGCCAAACCATTCATACCGCCAAAGACGATGACAGCGATGATTTACTGTTTGGTTACAATAAACCGACCGTTACCAAAAATAAAACAGCGACTAAACAAGCCCAGCATCCATCAAGTGGCGGCAGACAAGTGGCGATACAAGGCCAAGCTTATCGACCCGCCGTTGGTACTGGGGTATCGGGGATGCCCGCCTTATCCACCCAAGAATTGTTGCTCATTGCCGATCACATCTTCAAAAATGAAAGCGGTAGTGACCCTGACAAGTTAGTGCATTGGAACGATGGCGAAAATTTTGCGTCCATGGGCTTGGGGCATTTCACTTGGTACCCGGCTGGGCGGGCGGCACGTTTCGGCAATACCTTCCCGGATTTATTGGGGCATTTGCAATCCAACGGCGTGCAATTGCCGGTATGGGTGCAGCAAGCGCGTTACCAAGGTGCGCCTTGGCGGACGAAGGCGGAGTTAATGCGGGCCAAACACACCGGGCAAGTCCGTGAGTTGCAAGATTTGTTGTACCAAACCCGTTTATTACAAGCCGCGTACATCGTCGAGCGCGCGCGGCGTGCGATGCCGAAATTGGTGAATGCTGCCCCCGCGCATTCACGCAGCCGCGTGGCACAAAATCTGAATGCGATTGCGAATACTCCCGGCGGTTGGTATGTGTTGGTGGATTACGTCAACTTTAAAGGCGAAGGTTTGAATACCTCCGGCGGTTATAACGGTCAGAACTGGGGCTTATTGCAGGTGCTGGAAGACATGCAACCGAGTCAGCCGGGGCAACAATCACTGCATTTGTTTGCGGATGCCGCCACCCGTGTTTTAGAGCGGCGAGTACGCAATTCACCACCCGCCCGCAATGAAACCCGTTGGTTAGCAGGTTGGTCAAAACGCATCAATACCTACCGTTATTCTAACGTTTAAATACGCACAGTAGCGCTCGTCGGGTAATACAACGCAGCGAGCGAATTTGCATTATAGTCCCACCAAAATACATAAAAATAAGAGGGATTGATTGATGAAAGCAAAAGCCGTTATGGTCTTGGCTGCGATTGCCAGTGCGGGCTTGGCTGCCTGTAGCCCTAGTTCTCAAGCCGTGCGCAGCGCTGATGCTGGTGTGATGCCGCCTACAATGAATAATCCTGCTGCTCAAAGTGCTTCACACTATTCATCGCAAAATATTTCACGCCAAGCGCCAGTGGCAAGGAATGGGATGCCGGAATTATCCCCGGTAGAATTGCAAGTCATCGGCGATCAGATTTTCAAAAATGAAGGCGGTGGCAATGTCAGCAATTTGGTGCATTGGAATGAGGGCGAAAATTTTGCCTCAATGGGCATTGGTCATTTCACTTGGTATCCGGCGGGTCGTCAGGCACGTTTCGGCAGTACCTTTCCAGAATTGCTGAGTTACATGCAAGCACGCGGGGTGCAAGTGCCTGCATGGTTGCCGCGCGAAGGCGCACCGTGGGGCAGCAAAGCCGAGTTGATGCAAGCCAAGCAAACGCCGCAAGTGCAAGAGCTGCAAAATTTCTTATACCAAACCCGTTTATTGCAAGTGCAATTCATTGTGGATCGCACCCGCCGTGCCATGCCCAAGCTGGTGACAAATACGCCCAATCAACTGCGCCCGCACGTGGTGAGCAACTTGAATGCGGTGGCAAATACGCCGGGTGGCTGGTATGCACTGATCGACTACACCAATTTCAAGGGCGAAGGTTTGAGCCGCAGCGGTGGTTACAACGGTCAAAATTGGGGCTTGTTACAAGTGTTGGAAGAAATGCGTCCGGCACGTCCTGGTGAGCAAGCTTTGCACGAATTTGCCGATGCTGCGATGCGCGTCTTGGAGCGCCGGGTACGCAATTCGCCGCCTGCGAATAACGAGCGGCGTTGGTTGGCTGGCTGGTCTAGCCGGGTGAATACGTACCGCCGTTTGTTGGCTTAGTCCAGAAACGCATTCACGGCAGCGCTGAATTCAGCAGGGGTTTGCACGTGCGGTAAATGCCCCGCCGCATCAAGTGTGGTTAATACCGCCTGCGGAAAGGCTTGGCGAATGCCGTCAATATCCACGTCTTGGATGTAATCGGATTGCCCGCCGCGCACAAACAGCGTCGGCTGGTTAAAGGCGCTTTCCGATGCTGGAAAGCCCGATATTTTCAAATACTGTTTGGCAATTTCCGGCAAATTACACTGCCAGAAAAAGGTGCCGTCGGGATGCCGCCCCAAGTTTTTCAGCAAGAAACCGCGCTCCAAGGGGTGATTGACGGTACTGCTTAACCATTCATCGGCTTGTTTGCGGCTGGTGAGCGTGGTGAGTGGCAAGTTTGACATTGCTTGTAGCAACGCTTGGTGGCGCGGCGGGTAGGTTTTGGGCGCAATATCAACCACCAGCAAGCGCCGTACCCGTTCGGGGTGTTGTAGCGCCAGCGTCATGGCAACCTTGCCGCCCATCGAATGCCCCATCAAATCGCAGGGTGGCATGGCTAACGCATCTAACACTTCCAGGACATCGGTACTCATTTGCTGGTAGGACATGCCAGGCACGTGGGGTGAGTCGCCGTGATTGCGTAAATCCAGCGCTAACACGGCGCGTTTTGCTGCCTGCCCGCGTGCAAACGTTTGCCAATTTTCCAGCGATCCTAACAAGCCGTGCAGCACCACCAGCGGCGGGCTGCTGCCTGCTTCGCCAAACAAGCGGTAATTCAGCACGCGAATTCACGCCCCATGGCAGTAATCCCGTCCAAAATCTCGGCACGCGCTGCTGCACTGAGTCCGGGCACATGGTAGTAAATGCGGTGGCGCACATCTTTAATGCCGCAGAAAGCCAAGGTGCCATCCGTGACCGGGCGGTAGATCAAGTGTTCAGCATCCGTTTGGCGGAAAAAGTCTTCGGTGCCGCCTGCGGTGATTAATACCAACGCCCGCTGGTGTTGCAACAAGCCTTTCACGCCTGCTTGTGAATATTCAAACGCGGTGCCATTGGTTAATACGTGATCAAACCAGCCTTTGAGAATAGCAGGCCGGTCAAACCACCACAGCGGGTAAATAAAAACCAAGCCGTCTGCCCACAACAGGTCTTGTTGCTCGCGGCTGATTTTGTCGGGAATCACGCCGGTTTGCAGGACTGCCAAGTCGGTGGCGCGTAATACCGGGTCGAAATCTTCCGCGTACAGGTCTTTGACCCGTACTTCGTGTCCCCCTTCCAACAAACCTGCTTGACAATGTTCCAGCATGGCGTGGTTGAAGCTGCTAGGGTTGGGATGTGCGTAAACGATCAGAACGCGCATGAGTGTTCCTTGCTTAGAGTTAGAATTCGATCAGTGTAGGGTATCATTGGTAGGCATGGCTGCGGTAAACAATAACCCGGTATCAATGGCGTCAAGTGTATAGTTGGCGTTGCAAAATTCGCAAATGATCTCAATTTTTCCTTGCTCTTCGATAATGGCCTCGGCTTCGGTTTGACCGAGCGAACGCAACAGGGTTTCGACCCGCTCCCGGCTACAGGTGCAGTGAAACCGAATCGGTTTGGGGTCAAACAAACGCACATCTTCTTCGTGGAATAAGCGGTAGAGCAGGGTTTCCGGGGCAAGTTGTGCCAGTTCATCACGGGTGAGCGTGTCCAGCAAGGCCGAAGCGCGTTGCCAATCATCCGCATCGGGTTCGGTTTGCGGCAAGCGCTGCAATAAAATACCGGCGGCAGCGCTATCATCCGACATTAGCCACAGGCGTGTCGGCAATTGTTCGGAACGTTCAAAATACGCCTCCAGTGCGACGCCGAGGGAATCACCTTCCACCGGAATCAAGCTTTGGTAACGCTCATTGCTCTGGTGCGATTCTAAGGTGATCGCCAGTTGTGCGTCGCCAAACAGGTCGGGCAAACGTGTGCCGGTGGCTTCGCGGCTCCATTGCGCTAACCCACGCACGGTACCCTCTGCCGTGGCTTGAATCACCAGCAAATGAATCGGGCCATCACCGCGAATTTGCAAGGTGAGGGCGCCATCGTGCTTGATGGTGGCGGCTAATAACACGGCGGCGGTGACGGCTTCGCCTAGGATGGTTTTCACAAAGGCGGGGTAATCGGCACGTGCTAAAATTTCTTGCCAAGTTTGGTCTAGGTGTAACCATTCACCGCGCACATGCGCTTGTTCTAACATAAAACGTCGTAATGTATCGGCTGACATATTTTCTATTGACCTCACGGGTGAGAATTGCTTTCTAAATGCGGCTTAATCTGCTACAAAGCACCCATTTTAGCCGGATGGTGAACTTATCACACAAGTCGGCTTGCCCAAAGTGGCAGTGGTTGTTACATTTAGCGAATTATTTTTGGGTGTTGCCCAGAGTTTGGCCTGTTCGCTGAATAACGACAGACAACACAGGACGTGTTCAAGTCCTCCCTTTATTAGTTTTAAGCCGGATTGATTAGATTATGTTCAAAGCCTTATCAGGTTTATTTTCCAATGATATTTCCATTGACTTGGGCACCGCCAATACCCTGATTTATATGCGTGGCAAAGGTATTGTACTGGATGAACCTTCTGTTGTTGCTATCCGTCAAGACCGGGGGCCGGGTGGTCCGAAGTCGATTGAAGCGGTAGGAACCGAAGCCAAGAAAATGCTGGGGCGCACCCCGGAGAATATCACCGCGATTCGCCCCATGAAAGACGGCGTGATTGCAGACTTTACCTACACTGAAAAAATGTTGCAGCATTTTATCCGCAAAGTGGATGCGGGGCGTATTTTGCGCCCTAGCCCGCGCGTGGTGATTTGTGTGCCGTGTGGTGCGACCCAAGTGGAACGCCGGGCGATTAAAGATTCTGCACTGGGTGCGGGTGCGCGTAAAGTTTACCTGATCGAAGAGCCGATGGCGGCAGCGATTGGCGCGGGCATTCCGGTCGATGAAGCGATTGGTTCGATGGTACTGGACATTGGCGGCGGTACCTCTGAAGTGGCGATTATGTCATTGCGCGGGATTGTGTACTCGGCGTCAGTGCGTATCGGCGGCGACCGTTTGGATGATGCCATTATCAGTTATGTGCGTCGCAATTACGGCATGTTGATCGGTGAAGCCACGGCGGAACGGATTAAATGCGAAATCGGTTCGGCTTACCCCGGCAAGGAATTGCTGGAGATCGAAGTCAAAGGCCGCAACCTGTCAGAAGGCGTGCCCCGCAGTTTCACCCTGACCAGCAATGAAATCCTCGAAGCGTTGCAAGAACCGCTGTTTGGCATTGTGAGCGCGGTGAAAACGGCTTTGGAACAAACCCCACCAGAATTGGCTGCTGACGTTGCCGACCGTGGCATTGTGTTGACTGGCGGTGGCGCATTATTGCGTGATTTGGATCGCTTGTTGATGGAAGAAACCGGCATTCCTGTGGTGATTGCGGATGACCCGTTGACCTGCGTGGCGCGTGGTGGCGGCAAGATTCTGGAAATCATGGAAGAAGAAGGCGTCAACTTTCTCGCTACCGACTGATTAGTCCCCGGAATCACCAGCAGCAGCGGAGGCGACCATTAACGATACCAATTATCATGCCACGCCGGGATTTTCGTTTCGGTTCATGGTATTAATCCTTGTGGCATTGGTGCTGATGGCGGTGGATAACCGCAATCCAGCGTCATTGTCATCTGTGCGTATTTTAGCGACCATGATGGTCTACCCGCTGCTGTACAGCGTTGATTTCCCGCAACGGGCTTATCAGCGCTCCAGTGGGTTTTTCTCAGCGCAACGTCAGTTAGCGGATGAAAACCTGACTTTAAAGCAGCAGGTACAAGTTTTTTCGGCTCAACAGCAAGATTTGAACACAGTACAGGCTGAAAATCAGCGTTTACGCGCCATGTTGAATGCCGCGCCGCGCGAAACTTACACTTTTCTAATGGCTGAAATTTTTAGGGTTGCGCAAGACCCGGTACGTGGGTTAGTGACGCTCAACAAGGGCAGCCGCGATGGTGTGAAAGAAAGCCAAGTGGTGTTGTACGGCAATAAGATTTACGGGCAGGTGGTGAGCGCAACGCCATTTGATGCCAGCGTGATGCAATTGATCGATCGCGAGCATTCCATTCCTGTGCAAAATCAACGCACTGGCGAGCGCGGCTTGGCAAACGGTCACGGACGCGGTATGCCGCTGGAAATCAAAAATTTGCCCGCCAGCAGCACCGTTAAAGAAGGCGATGTGTTTGTGTCGTCCGGCTTGGGCGGATTATTCCCCGCCGGGTATGAAATTGCCAAGGTGTTGCCCAAAGGCGTGGAATTCAAGCAAGGTGATCTGTTTGCAACCGTGTGGGCGATGCCCTTGATCGATTACGAGGCCGTGCGCGAGGTGCTGTTAGTGTGGGGAAAGCCGACAGATGACGTTGTTGATGCTGCCGTGCCATCGCCAGTAAAAGGGGAGTTAGATGCCCGTTAAAGATCCCCGTTTTCCCGGTGCGGTGTTACTCACGTTGATTTTAGCCATGGTGTTGCTGGTGATTCCGCTGGGTGATGCGTTGTCTGCTTGGCGGCCTGAATGGGTGGCGTTGACGTTAGTGCATTGGGCACTGATTATTCGGGATCGCATTAGCTTGATGATGGTGTTTGCGATTGGCTTGATCGTCGATGCTTTGTACGGTTCGCTGTTGGGGCAACACGCATTGGGTTATGTGTTGGTAACGTATTTGGCGGTGCGTTTAAGTTTGCGCATGACGCCCGAAGCTTTTATGCAGCAATTGGCGCTGTTGTTCGCGATTCTCGGTGTTTATATGTTGGCGAATTTGTGGATGCTGCAAGTGACGGGCGGTAGCGGTGCTATCGGTTGGCTGTATTGGGCGTCTTTGTTGAGCAGTATTGTGATCTGGCCGGTCTACCATTCGCTGCTGGGGTATTTTCATGTGCAACGCAAAACCCTTTAATCAACGCCTGCTTTAGGTAAATTATCATTGCGCGGGTCATTTTGCTACTGTGATAACCACAGAGCCAAGTCTCGACCAAGAGGAATTCAGATCATGTCTACAAATGCCTGCCAGGAATTGCCCTGTGCGGTTGCCGTTATGCCGGATGTTGCCAAGCAACCCCTCGCAGGTGCTAAAGGAACGCTCAATTGGGTAGGAATGAGCCAGATTGAGTTGCCGGTCTTTTTACGCAGCCCCAACGGTGAGCGGGTGCAAACGCTGGCACGGGTTCAGGCTTACGTTAATTTGATTGACCCCAACAGCAAGGGCATTCACATGTCGCGCTTGTACGTGGCGCTCGATACTCTCCTCGGTATGAATGATCTGACCCCCGAAGTTTTGCGTGCCACCATTGCCCAATTCGTCGATACCCACGGGGGCTTGAGCGATGCCGCTTATTTGGAATGCCGTTTTGACTATTTCGAGCGCCGCAATTCTTTGCTGAGTGCTAACAGCGGTTGGAAAAACTACCCCGTGAAAGTCGCTGCTACCTTGCGTAATGGGCAGCTTGATACCGAAGTCAGTGTGGAAGTGCCTTATTCTTCCACTTGTCCGTGTTCGGCGGCGTTAGCGCGGCAATTGATTCAAGAAGGTTTCCGCGAAACGTTTGGGCAGGATGCCGCAGTGGTGGATGCGAATAGCGTTTACGAATGGTTGGGAACGGCGAAAGGCATTAGCGCGACGCCGCACAGCCAGCGTAGCATTGCGCAAGTGCGGGTAAAATTGGCAGAAAAAGTACGCACACTGCCCATTACCAGCCTGATCGACCGGGTGGAAGCGGCGCTGAAAACCCCGGTACAAGCCACGGTGAAACGCGAAGATGAGCAAGAATTTGCGCGTTTGAATGCGGCGAATCTGATGTTCTGCGAAGACGCGGCGCGGCGCTTGAAAAATGCCTTGAACGACGATATTTCGGTGCGCGATTTCTGGTTGCGTGTCAATCACATGGAAAGCTTGCACGCGCATGATGCCGTAGCGGTTGTCGTCAAAGGCGTGGAAGGGGGCTACCGTGACGATCCGCGTGAATACGTTCACCCGAACTGATAGCTTGATGGAACACGTTGTGTTGGTCGATCAGCATAATAACGTTCTGGGTACTCTGCCGAAAAGCCAAGTGCATACGCTGGAAACCCCATTACACCGGGGATTTTCGGTGTTTATCTTTAATCAGGTTGGGGAGCTGCTGCTGCAACAGCGCAGTTTTAGCAAACTGACATGGCCCGGTTTCTGGTCGAATTCGTGCTGTGGGCATCCGGCATTGGGCGAATCGGTCGCAGAGGCGATTCAGCGGCGGGTGGTGCTGGAGTTGGGGATGCAGGTGCATGATTTGTGCGAAGCCTTACCCAATTTCCAGTACCGTTGTGAATACGGCGGTGTGGTCGAAAACGAAATCTGCCCGGTGTGGTTAGCGCGTACTGCGGATGAGCCGATACCCAATCCGCTCGAAGTCGCCGCTACGCGCTGGATTGCGTGGGAAGATTTCAAACAGGTATTGGCGGCGGATGTGGCGGGGCATTATTCGCCTTGGTGCAAATTAGAAACCACGTTGCTGGATAAATCTTGGTCTAATTCTGCTAACCGTTCGGGTGTCCCAATATCACGCCAGTCGCCCGCAAAATATTCCCCGCTGACTTGATGTGACTGCATCGCTTGGCGCAGTAACGGCGCGAGTGGGTGTTTGCCGTGTGGTAATTCGGCGAACAGTTCGGGGCGATAATAGCCAATGCCGCTGAAGGTATAACGCGGTTCGCCACTGCTGCTAACACGTCCTTGATTCAAGCCGAAATCGCCTTGTGGGTGGTGTGACGGGTTGGCAACCAGCACCAAATGCGCCAGATCGTGTTCCGCTAGGTGGGAAGGCAGGCACGGGTAATCGCACCACACATCGCCATTCACCACCAAGAACGGTTCGTTGCCTAGTAAATGTAGAGCTTTTCTAATGCCACCCGCCGTTTCCAGTGCGCCTTCCTGCTGCTCGTCGGAATAGTGCAAGTTGACGTTCCAGCGCGAACCATCGCCGAGGGCTTCGGGGATTTTCCAGCCTAACCACGCTAGATTGATCACAATGTCGCGAAATCCCGCATTAGCGAGTTTTTCGATGTGCCACACGATTAACGGTTTGCCACCAGCGGGTAGCAAGGGTTTGGGGGTGTGGTCGGTTAATGGGCGCATCCGTGTGCCGTGCCCGGCGGCGAGAATCATGGCTTTCATGCTGGTATGGCTATCATTAGTCGGGAATGTGAACAGTGCCGATGCGTTCGGGAATGCCTGCCCGCCGCATCCATTCGATCAATTCGCTGGTCTCAGAATAACGTGAGCCGATTTCGAGCACGTAACTCAGTACCCGTGGCAGGTCATCGAGATAGCCCGGTTTGCCGTCACGGTGATGCAGGCGGGCAAAAATCCCCAGCACTTTGAGGTGGCGTTGCAGCCCCATGAGGTCGAACCATTGCTGATAAGTTTGCTGGTCTACTGGGGGTAAAACGCCCAGCGCAATCGCCTCTTTGCGGTAACAATCGACCCACCATTCGACCTGCGATTGTGGCCAAACGATGTAGCAGTCACGCAGCAAGGACACCAGATCGTAGGTTGCAGGCCCTAACACCGCGTCCTGATAGTCAATAATGCCGGGGTTATTGGCGGTTGTGACCATCAGATTGCGGCTGTGGTAATCGCGGTGGACAAACGCGACGGGTTGCCCGATAGCCGATTCGATCAGGTCTTCAAAGGTTTGTTGAATCAGTTCGTGCGGTATTTGTTCATCGCTGAAGCCTAAGTGGGTTTTTAGAAACCATTCCGGCATTAATTCCATTTCACGGCGCAAGATGCGTTCGTTGTAAACCGGCAAGTGGTCACAATCGGCTTGCTGAAGTTGCAACAGCGCGTGCAGGGCATCGGCATACAAGTCTTTAACGGTCGCGGGGGTAAGCAGGCTCAAGTAGCTGGTATTGCCTAAATCTTCCAGCAGCAGAAAGCCATCCAGCAAATTTTGCGCCAACAATTGTGGGACATGGACGCCGGTCGCACTCAGCAAATGCGTCACTTCTACAAACGGGCGGATGTCTTCTTTATCGGGTGGCGCATCCATGCAAATGGCAGTGTTGTCGGTGCCACGGGCGCGAAAATAACGCCGAAAGCTGGCATCTGCCGAAGCAGGTTCTAAGATAGCGTGCTCCCAGTTAGGCAGGCTGTTGACCCACTGAGTTAATTGCTCAAGACGTGTATCCTGTGTCATAAATCTCGGCGTTTCCTAGCGTATTGATAGGTTATAAATAGTGTATCCTAACATGCTAGGCTTTCTGTAAATTGAACATTAAATCGGCAAAATATGCGTGATGATGAAGCGTTATGGCCTTCAACGGCCTATCACCAACAAGTGGAACAATTGCGGGGTTTGATTGGGCAACCGCTCTATGTGGTGGAAATCCATTCGACCGAAATCAACGCGGGCGTGCATTTTCCGGGTAAGCCTTTGGTGTTGCTGGCGATTGTGGATTTCCCCCGCCCTGACCCGTATCGGCAGCTTTGTCCGCATCTGTTGATTTTGGATGATGGGCGTGGGGTGAATTTGGGGCGGGTGGCGCGTATTAGTCGTGGGAGCGCTTACGCGCCAGCAGCGGATGACATTGTGTTTAGCAATCAAGAGTTTGTGGAAAACGTATTGTTTGCGCCGCGAAAATTAAGCCGTGCATTGGTGGCAGCCACGTCGCGGCTGGCATTGGGAGAGATGCTGGGGAAGACAGACGCTCCCCCAGCCCTAGAAAACTAGCCTTACTTGTTTTCGCGGCAGTCGATCAGGTTATCGACCACGCTTGGGTCAGCCAGTGTGGAAGTATCGCCCAGACCGTCGATTTCATTCGCAGCAATCTTGCGCAGAATCCGCCGCATGATTTTACCGGAACGGGTCTTCGGTAAGCCCGGTGCCCACTGAATGATATTAACCTTGGCAATCGGGCCGATTTCCTTACGCACCAGATTGTTCAGCTCGACTTTCAGCTCATCCGTGCCTTCTTCGCCTGCCATCAACGTGACGTAAGCGTAGATGCCTTGCCCCGTCAACTCGTGCGGGTAGCCAACAACCGCTGCTTCGGCGACTTTCGGGTGCAGTACCAACGCGGATTCGATTTCCGCCGTGCCCAGACGATGCCCGGAAACGTTCAATACGTCATCCACGCGCCCGGTGATCCAATAGTAACCGTCTTCGTCACGACGTGCGCCGTCGCCGGTGAAATAGTAACCCGGATACATCGCGAAATAGGTTTCATAAAAACGTTTATGATCGCCGTAAATGGTGCGCATCATGGAAGGCCACGGGGCTTTGATACACAGCAAACCTTCCACGCCATTGCCTTCGATTTCCACGCCTTTGTCATCCAACAGGCAAGGCTGCACACCAAAGAACGGGGTAGTCGCCGAACCCGGTTTCAATGCGGTTGCGCCCGGTAATGGGGTCAGCATGTGTGCGCCGGTTTCAGTCTGCCACCAGGTATCCACGATCGGGCAACGACCACGACCGACAACACGGTGATACCAATGCCATGCTTCGGGGTTGATCGGCTCACCGACCGTACCCAGCAGGCGTAGTTTGTCGAGTTTGGCGCGGTTAACCAGCTCTTCGCCTTGACCCATCAGCATACGGATAGCGGTTGGCGCGGTGTAGAAAATGGAAACGTCGTGCTTGTCGCACACATCCCAGAAACGCCCTGCATCCGGGTAAGTGGGGATGCCTTCAAACATCAGCGTGGTCGCGCCATTGGTCAGCGGGCCGTACACAATGTAAGAGTGACCTGTTACCCAGCCTACGTCAGCCGTACACCAGTAAATTTCGCCGTCTTTGTAGTCGAACACGGTTTTGTGCGTCATGGCCGCTTGTAGCAAATAGCCGCCCGTGGTGTGCAACGCGCCTTTAGGCTTGCCGGTAGAACCAGACGTGTAAAGGATGAAGAGTGGATCATCCGCTTCCATCTCTTCCGGTGGGCAGTTAGCATCAGCCGCCGCCACCGCTTCGTGATACCAAACGTCACGAGTGTCGTTCCATTTGATTGGATCGCCGCCGCGCTGTACCACGATGCAGGTGTGAACGGTTGGGCATTGATCCATCGCTTTGTCAGCGTTGCCTTTCAACGGCACTTTCTTGCCGCCGCGCATGGATTGGTCAGAAGTAATGACCACGCCGCATTCCGCATCCTGAATCCGGTCACGCAGTGCATCCGGTGAGAAACCGCCGAATACGATGGAGTGCATTGCGCCGATACGCGCACACGCCAGCATTGCTACGGCTGCTTCAGGAATCATCGGCAGGTAAATGGACACGCGGTCGCCTTTTTTCACGCCACGGCCTTTCAGCACGTTCGCAAATTTAGACACTTCGGTATGCAGTTCGCGGTAAGTGATTTTGCGGTCTTCGTTCGGGCTGTCGCCTTCCCAAATGATCGCTACTTGGTCGCCACGGGTGTCGAGGTGACGGTCTAGGCAGTTGTAGGAAACGTTTAGTTGACCGCCCTTGAACCAGTTGATGTGCAGGTCATCTGCACCAAAGCTCCAGTCGAGAACCGTGTCCCACTTCTTTGACCAGCTTAGGTATTTTTCGGCTTGTTCGCCCCAGAAAGTGGTCGGATCGTCAACCGATTGCTGGTACATCGTGGCGTATTGTTCGGCATTGATGTTTGCTTGGGCAGCAAATTCGGCAGGTACTGGGAAGATTTTCATATCTGTCATTCTGGAAGACTCCTCATCTCTAGTCGGGTAAAGCTTCTAACGTCGGGTGCTGCTTGTGGCTCACGCCTGATTATTGTTAATGGCTATCTTTATACAATCCCTGCCAAGTGTCCAGACGAATGGTGGAAAAAGACGGGAATTGTCAACAATTCAAGTGTTTTCCAAACCATCGCGCAATAGCGGTTGCATAGCGGTCAACAAGCTCTTGAACAGGTTGGTATTTTGTTGTTCTTCGCCTGCGAGTAATTCTTTCATGTGCTGGCGTTGGGTGGGCATGTCGAAACACATGGGGCAGTTTTCGACGATCACCGGCAATGCGGCAGCTTTGGCGAAATCAGCGGTTTGGCGTTCGCGCACCATCACTAGCGGACGGATGACGCGCAAATCTCCCGCATCAATGCGGTAATGCGCTTTCATGGTTTTGAGTTTGCCACCGTGAAAGGCTGACATGAGAAAACTTTCTGCCAAATCATCCAAATGTTGCGCCAGTGCCAGCACGTTGTAACCGTGTTCGCGGGCGGTGCGGTACATCAAACCGCGCTTCATGCGCGAGCAGAAGGCACAGTAGGAATCGTTGTCCATGTGCGTTTCCGCCAACTTCACAATCGGTTCGCGCACGTAGTGGTAGGGAATGCCCAAACTCTCCATGTACGGAATCAGCGGTGACGGGTCGAACGTGTCGGCTTGCGGGTCGATGGTGACGGCTGCAAATTCAAATTTGATCGGCGCGTGTCGCTGAAAATGGTTGAGCAAGTGCAGCAATGCCAGTGAATCCTTACCGCCAGATAACCCCAGCAAGATGCGGTCGCCTTCACGGATAAGCTGGTATTCGCCGATGGCTTTGCCGACTTTGCTCAGCAGGGATTTGGGTGGTTTGACGAATTCCGGTCGGTTAAGGGCGACATTATCCATTGGCGCGGCAACATCCAGCAATAAAGGGTATTTAGCGTATTACCCTGTTAGTGATTGCGCAACATTTACTTACGCGGCGCAGCCAGTGGATTTGAGCTTTTACCGCACCAGTTATGGCAAGGAAATCGACTTCGTGCTGGATAACGGCAAAGGGCTGGTGTTGCTGGAGGTGAAGGCGGCGCATAGCGTGACCCCGGCGGATTTCCGGCATATCAGCTACTTTATTGGGCAGAATCCGGGGCGGGTGGTACAGGGAATGGTGTTGTATGGCGGGGAACGGGTGTTGCCGTTTGGGGAAAGTGACGGGGTGAAGTTGTGGGCAGTGCCGTTGGGGATGATGGCGGGGGGCGGGGATATGGTGGGTTAAGGTGCAGTGCCAAGGCTTGGTGGGGCAACGTGAAATCTGACGGGCGCGGCGACGAAAATGATTGGATAAAATCGCAGAGCTGTCACCGCGTCCGTCGTCGAGAATCTTGTTGGCTAAAAATAATTTCGTTTTCTTATTAATAGGCATCTGTAATTCATAAATTTTCTTTTAAAAATTACAAGTCAGTGCGAATCTGCGGTTTTTAATAAATAATAATATCTGCGAGACCAGTTGAACACGCCTGTTGTGGCACACAGAAAGTTGATCCAGCAGAATCATCTTCAGAAACATCTGCATCCCAAACCTCAACTGTAATTGGTTCTAGAATTGTTTCATCAATTGAAAACTTACAAGTAAATGCATCTTGGCATTTACTTCCACGGTAGCTTGTACCATCAATCTTTATGTAGGGATCAGGTTTTCCTGAGAAGGCATCCCAAGCAGCACCATTTGCTTTAGTTTGTGTTATCGTAAGCTTTACCGTTGAACCCGCATATGCCGATAAAGGAAAAATAAATAATAAAATAATTAATAGTTTGGATTTCATAAATTAAACTCACTTTCTGTTAAATAAGTATTCATTTAATCATGCGAGTATTAATATGTCTAATGAAGTTTAAGTTACATGATGGTCGTTCATTTGAGCTGACACATTGTATAAGTCATCAGCGCAAGATGAGTACCAAGCTTCACAATATATAGAGAACCTCTAAAAATCCACGTTATTATCAAATTTAGCATATAGTAATCAATAAGTTAACATGGTTATCCACGGGATTATAGAGACTCCCTATGCCTATTGTAAATTAAAAATGAATAATAATTCTCTTACAGTTGACACTAAACAAAAAATAAGAAAAGAACCAGATAGAAATCTAATTAATCCAGGAGTTCTATAGCTAAATAGTTTCTGATTCATATATTCTATATGTGTAATAATTATTATCACACAGGATGTGGTAATGTTTATTTTAATATAATCTTTGCTTATTAAATAAAATAAAAACCCAAAGGAAATGCCACTGCATCTCCAGCACAAAATAAAAACCCAACCATTGATTTTTGGTGCACAGTTGTTGCAGTTTTTACATAATGGTCGTTTTCCTATAATGCTTAAAAATTTTTTAATCACTACACACCAGTATCTTTACTGTAAAAGTAGAATCACCAACTTCATTTGAGATTTTTTCAAAGGCATTGCAAACTTGTAATGCCTTTGTTTAAACAACTTTCGACACGGGGAATACATTAAGTCCCTCAGTTCTTTGCAACTTTTCCTATATCTATTTTATTTAATAAGTTATTACTTACTAATACATGCGGAATACAAAAGAGCGAGAATAAATAAAGCAATTAACGACTCCATGACGGAAACCTCCAAAAATAATAAATAGTTAAAAAAATCCTACAATCATTTATATAACCTATTGATTTGTGAATCTATATTTTTTGCGGACGTCCATGCGCGAAGCCCTGTATCTTGCCAACAGTTTGCTATTCGGTGTTCAGGAATATCAGAATATACAGCCTCCGCTCAACCAATAAGCAGAGACTGCCTATATGGTTCGCCTAGTCTGGGATTGTCATTGCTGCCTTCTGGTTCACGCCCGCCGTACATACACCGATGCCATACGGGGAATCGCTGACACGCTACCGCCCTACTGCGCCGAAACCAGCATAGGGTCAGTCGCGTGTTGTTATGATTGGTATGGCGTGTGTTGGGTTGTCGCCAATGCTTGACGAATTGCCTGAAACTCTATCATAAGTTAGTAAAAAATACCCACTAATAACGCCCGCATTCGTGTTTATATGCGTCAACCTCCACCTCTTCGACACCCAAAACACGATGTTTACCTTGCAAATTGAGGAGTATGTTCCATAATTTGCAGATGATTACCCGACAGCTATACCCACGCCTTGTTGAACATTTGGCACAGTTTCCCGCCGTAGCCTTACTGGGGCCGCGTCAGGCCGGTAAGACAACACTGGCGGAAGTGCTGTGCGCACAGCGTGAATCCTGCCTTTACCTTGATCTGGAAAGCCCGACTGACCGCAATAAGTTGCTTGATCCCGAAGCCTATTTGAGTCAGCACGAAGACAAGTTGGTGATTCTGGATGAGGTGCAACGTTTGCCAGAACTGTTCCAGCCGTTACGCAGCATCCATATCGAACACTTCCCACAGTAATCAGGGAGAAACGTTAAATTTCGGCAGGCGTTATTGTGTAAACCGCGAAAATCCGGTACGGCCCCGGTTCGGAATTCTTGAAAAATCCACGTTCTATGGCTTCTTTTGCCTCCGCAAACGTATTGAACAGGCAATGTTGGTTGACCGAAATATCAGTCGCTAATGCGTTGCATGACAGTGGCGAGCATTCCGGCTCGTTGTGTCCCGAAAACGTGGTGACGTCAAAGCCTTCAAGGTGCTTGTGTACTGGGATTTGTACCTCAGTTACCCATGATGGTTCGGGGGTGAACGTTGCCCATGTGTCGGTTTCTTCGACGTATTCGTACTCATAGGCTTCGTAATAAAACAGGGTGGTGTCGCTTAAGTCGATATTTTCAGCCGCAGCGAGGGCTTCGATAATGGCGGGCGAATCGAACAGCCAGTAGCCGTTGTGCTGCCAATAGTTGATGTAGTCGGCAAAGCCGTGCGAAATGCAGTTGCTGAGTGAGTAGACATCAACGACATTGGCGGCTTGTAGCCAATCCGGTTTGATGACAGTTTTTTTGTACATATAGCCGACGGGAATCATGGTGGTGTCCTGATGGTTTGTGGTGTGAGTATAGCGCACTCATTTCTACTGGTTTGCTGCTAACTCCGCGATGAAACGGGTAAATGGCACAATGTTTTGCCCAACGCTAGCCTGTTCCAGCGCATCCATGTACTCGTCGCGCTTTGCCAATGGGACGACTGTCCACGGGTAGCCGCCTGCTGCCATCATGAGATTCATCAGGAAACGCCCGCAGCGCCCGTTGCCATCCATGTAGGGGTGAATGTACACAAAGAAAAAGTGTGACAGCACCACATTCACGGCGGGTTCGGGTTCATTTTCCATGAGTTCAAACAACGCGGGCAGGAGTTCGCGTACCGCTTCGTGGTTGGGTGGGACGTGCTGGGAATGGCGGATGTAAACGGGGTGATTGCGGTAGCCCGCCAGATTGACGGCGCTCAGGATACCGGCGGTAACGCTGGGGGCAAACAGTTCCCGATACCACGTATCGAGATCGTGGCTGGCAACTGTACCTGCGTTTTCGCCTTGCAATACTTTGGCAACGCTGTGTTTGACCGCTTGAAAGGCTTGCCAGTAACCACGCGCCGCCATCGCATCCAGATGTTCGCGGTCGGCGGGGTTGGTTTGCGGATTCCATTGCCCGCTGCGTACTTGTTCAATCAGTTGGGTGTTGACCCGATAGCCTTCGATGGAAAGGGAGTTGTAAGCATCGGTCAGGTACACCTCTTCGACGTGTTGCAGGTAGCTTGCCGCATCCGTGACTGGATTGGGGGTAACGTTGAAATGCTCGATGACAGGCTGGCGGTATTGCTGCCACATCATGCGCAGGCGGTTGACATAGGGGGAATGGCTGCGGCTTTGCAAAGGTAACGCCGGCCTATCCGCAAACGGGTCTTGCTCGCTGACGCTGTAACCCGCGCTGCGTAGGGTGGCAAGCAGATTATCGGCGATGGCATCTCGCCCGATATTGCGAAACGCCCCAGCCAAACGCCCCGCCACGACACTATTGCCGCCTTCCAACAAATGCCGTAACAGGTTGGACGCATCGGGCAACATCGCCAACGCTGCCCGCATTTCAATCGGATTGCTGCTGAACTGGCGCGGTAAGCATTGGATGAGTGCCACTTCCAGCCGCATAACGCGAATACCGTCAAGGGTTTGGATGTATGCAGGGGCGGGAATCTCCAAGCGCAAATCTAGCAATGATGTGCCATGCAAGAGTGCTGTCGGCTTATTGCCTGCCTTGGGGGAACGTACCAGCAATTGCCGGGGAATTGTCCAGTTGCCGACGTGTAGGCTGATGGATTGTTCTGCGCCCAAACACCATTCAGTGCCAAAGCGGGTATTTAGATAATCGTGACAGAAACCCCAGAAGGATGCGTACCAAGAAGTGCTTTCACCTTGGCGTTCATCGGGGCGGGTGGGGATGAACCAGCCCTTCATGACTTCGCGCAGGAAACCTTGTTGCAGCAGGCGTTCGCGGTGGGTGCGGGTTAGCTCGTTGCTTTGGATGCCAACGCGCTGTTGGTCTTGCAAGGCTTTCAAGGCACTCAGGGATTGCGCCAGTTTGTCGGCTGGGGACATGGGGGTACTCGCGGGCTGTGACAGACAATCTTTAGGTTATTATGCTATACCATTATTAGGTTATTGCGTTGTACGATCTTTAGGTTATTGTGCTTTTTTCTGCTGCCCTGACCCGTTAAATATTTCTTCAAACGTACCAACTGGAATTTTTGGTGATCAATCATAAGGGTTGTTATCCTTAATACTCTAACGCAGCAGCGTGACTTAATTCATGCGCCATATACCGCGCCCACAACATCATAGTGTTTTTTCGTTGAGTAGGCGTGAGATCAAGTTTTTGCATGGCGGTAATGTATTCAAAAAAGTCGATAACGGTGAAGCCGCTTTTAATCATTTTGCTGAACTCATGACCTACATTTTTGGCATTTTCGTCATCAGGTGAACAGAAGAGTGCCGTTTTCACAAATTGATAATGACCCTTTTGCAGTAATGCTTCGGCAATGAGTTGATTTCTGTAGAGCTGATTGAATGTGCTACTGGTCAACACCTCATAACTGGCAAGAAAATTATTGCTCGCATTGTGGATATTTTCATAGTCAGACTTGCTGTACTCGTGCGGAGAAAACGGTTCAGTATACTTGCATTCAATCCCAATCAGACCTAGTTGATCGCCGATGGATACCTCTAATGCAACGTCAAAAGCTGAATTGTCATTGGTGTATTCTTCCTTTGGTGATGGCGCATATTCAAATTTTACGCCTGAAAATCCCGTTATTTCGGGAAAAAAAGCTTTAATGGTTTTCAGGCCAAGCTCGCGGTCTAGTGCCAGCAGCCCAAAGAAATTGAAACACAGCGGTTGGCTGGAAAGTAGGTTGGTTTTCAGGCGATTCATTTCCATCATTCCGGCAGACTTTGTGTTGTTATGTTCTTTTGCTGTACGTTCAGCCAGATCACCGATACTTTCCGTTATAAAATTGCTATAGCCAGCCGTTTGATCAGGCAATACATTGCATACCGTCATATCTTTTTTGATAGGATGTTGTCCGGCGGGTTGTTTTAGGACGAAGGCTCGCCACCAACCCTGATGGATACGCGCTCGTTTGGTTCGAGAGCTATCGGATGTGGAGATATTGCCAATCAAATCTTTGATATACATGGGTTTTCCCTGAAAATGTAAAAAGTTGGAAAATTGATGAATGTCTCGATTTTGCACATTAAATCGTTAAAATACCAGTATGAACCTCAACCTCTTCAACACCCCGCCCGAACCGTGGACTGAACCCCTAAGCCCCGGTGCGCTGGTATTGCACCAATACGCCACCGCTCACACCGACAACTTGCTGGCAGGCATCCACGCGATTGCTGCCCAAGCCCCGTTCCGGCACATGCAAACGCCCGGCGGCTACACGATGTCGGTGGCGATGACCAATGGCGGCACAGCGGGCTGGATCACCGACCGCAAAGGCTACCGCTACAGCACCACCGACCCGCTGAGTGGGCAAGCCTGGCCTGCAATGCCAGCGGATTTCCGCAGTTTGGCGCAGGCCGCAGCACTGGCGGCAGGTTTCCCCGATTTCCAGCCGGATGCTTGCCTGATCAACCGCTATCCGGTGGGTGCGAAAATGGCACTGCATCAAGATCGCGACGAACGCGACCTGACCGCGCCGATTGTGTCGGTATCGTTGGGCTTGCCCGCGACGTTCTTGTGGGGCGGATTGCAGCGCAGTGACAAGGCGGCGAAAGTGCCGTTGCTGCACGGCGATGTGGTGGTGTGGGGCGGGGCAGCGCGGTTGGTGTTCCACGGCATTGCGCCACTCAAAGCGGGGCAACATCCGCTGCTGGGTGAGGCGCGTATCAACCTGACGTTTCGGCAGGCGTTGTGACGGGCGACGTTAGAACGTAACCACTTCCACCCGTTCCCCATCCGTCACCAGCAGCCATGCGGCAAGGTTTTTCAGTGCGGCAATTTCCGGCAGTTGCAAATAGCCTTGCACCTGCTCCATGCCTTCCTGCTTTTTGGCTGCCCAACCCGCTGCCTTGTCGCTTTTTTTGCTGTATTTCAGCTCAATCAAATGCTGGTGTGGAACGGCTATCGGGTTGCGTTCCAGCAGCAAAATGTCGGGGTAACGGCGGTTGAGTTCGCGTTCGCTTTGCACGAAATAGATTTGCGTTTGGTACAACAGCGTCAGCAACAGCACCTTGACGTGTTTTTCGTCCATTCCCATCGCATCGCGGTTGGAAAGCAGTTGCAAGGCACGCACCATTTCATCCATTAAGGGCTGAATGTCAGCGTACAGTGCCAGCTTTTCCACTGCCAGCCGCAATGCCTGATTGGGGATGCTGATCTGGTTGCGGCGTTCCAGTTCTACCTTGAAATAATGGAAGTAAAACTCGCGGATGGCGTAATTGGGGATGACGAACGTTTCACCCGCCAAGGTTTTGCGTTCCAGCGTGACAAATCCCATGTAGGCCAGCAGGCTAATGAAATCATCGCGATCAAAACCTTTGTCGAATTCAAATTTACGGCGTTGCAATGCGGTCACTGCCTCGGTATTGATCAGCTCATCCAGCACTGCAAAATTCACGTCGCGGTTGCCAATGCTGAACATGCCCATGATTTTGCCGTAATCGGAGGCGATGTTTTCATCCATCATTGGGTCGGGGTATTCACAGTTGCGTAGATCAAAATTCTTCACGAAATACAGCACCATATTGGCGTTGTAGACAGTTTCTGGGGACTTGATGTTGAAACGGTAGCCGTTGTACCAGCGGGTTACGTCCGCCAGCAACTGTTCCAACGCCACCGGGCAACTGTCCGCCAACGGTTGCAGCAAACCGCTGACTTCCGTTTTGGTAAAGCCAATCGCTTCGTTGAAACCTTCATGCAGCGAGAGATTTTGCCCGATGTTAAAACCGCTGGTCATGCTGTCGAGCATGATGGGGGTAACGCCGGTGACGAACAGCCGATCCAGCGTGCCGCGTTGTGTGGCTGTTTTGAGGGTTTCGTAGAAACTGCGCACAAAGCCGCCTTTGCCCATGACCCGCAAGAACAGTTTCATATCAGCGGCGAGAATGCTGTTGGCAAAATGGTCGTATTCGTCGATCAGCAGCAGCAATTTTTGCCCGGACATCAAGTCCCAAAAATGCTGCATTTTGGCAGCGGGTGAGGTTTTCGCCAGCACTTCGCGTTGAAACGTTTCAGGATAAGCATAACGCCGCAAAAAATGTTGCAAGTGGCTATCCAGTTTTTCATTGATACGCTGGAGAATCGTGTCATGCCCCTCGTCGGTATCAATGCCGCTGAAATCCATAAACAGCACCTGATAGCTGTTGCGCAACGGGGTGGGGCTTTGCCCAATAGCCAAGCGACCAAACAGGGTAGCGAATTCCTCCCGATACGCCACGTCGTAATAATATTCGAGCATCGACAAAAACAGGCTTTTACCAAAACGGCGCGGGCGTAGCAGAAACAAGTGGCTGCCTACGGTTTCCAAGGTTGTGATGTAGTGGGTTTTGTCGATGTAGACAAAACCGTCCGTCATGACTTTTTTGAAATTGCTTTCGCCGTAGGGGATTTTCATGCCGTTATTATCCTGTCGGATTGATAGAGGGAGTTTAGCATAAGCCGTGCCGCCAATGGTTAAGCGAACGTCACCACTTCCACCCGTTCCCCATCCGTCACTAGCAGCCAAGCGACGAGGTTTTGCAGCGCTGTAATTTCCGGCAGTTGCAAATAGCCTTGCACCTGCTCCATGCCTTCCTGCTTTTTGGCTGCCCACCCCGCTGCCTTGTCGCTTTTTTTGCTGTATTTCAGCTCGATCAAATGCTGGTGTGGAACGGCGATGGGGTTGCGTTCCAGCAGCAAAATATCGGGGTAACGGCGGTTGAGTTCGCGCTCGCTTTGCACGAAATAGATTTGCGTCTGGTACAACAGCGTCAGCAGGAGCACTTTGACGTGCTTTTCATCCATCCCCATCGCATCGCGGTTGGAAAGCAGTTGCAAGGCACGCACCATCTCATCCATCAAGGGCTGAATGTCGGCGTACAGTGCCAGCTTTTCTACCGCCAACCGTAATGCCTGATTGGGGATGCTGATCTGGTTGCGGCGTTCCAGTTCGACCTTGAAATAATGGAAGTAAAACTCGCGGATGGCGTAATTGGGAATGACGAACGTTTCACCCGCCAAGGTTTCATTTTGTAGGGTCACAAAGCCCATATAGGCGAGTAAGCTGATGAAATCATCGCGATCAAACCCTTTGTCGAATTCAAATTTGCGGCGTTGTGAAGCCTGCACTGCGCCCTGATTAATCAGCTCATCCAGCACTGCGAAATTTTCATCACGATTACCAATGCTGAACATGCCCATGATTTTGCCGTAATCGGAGGCAATATTTTCATCCATCATCGGCTTGGGGTAGGTACAACGGCGTAAATCAAAATTCTTCACGAAATACAACACCATATTGGCGTTGTAGACCGTTTCCGGGGACTTGATGTTGAAACGGTAGCCGTTGTACCAGCGGGTGACGTCTGCCAGCAACTGTTCCAACGCCACAGGGCAACTATCCGCCAACGGTTGCAGCAAACCGCTGACTTCCGTTTTGGTAAAGCCAATCGCTTCATTGAAACCTTCATGCAGCGAGAGATTTTGCCCGATGTTGAAACCGCTGGTCATGCTGTCGAGCATGATGGGGGTAACGCCGGTGACGAACAGCCGATCCAGCGTGCCGCGTTGTGTAGCGGTTTTGAGCGTTTCGTAGAAGCTGCGCACAAAGCCGCCTTTGCCCATGACCCGCAAGAACAGTTTCATATCAGCGGCGAGAATGCTGTTGGCAAAATGGTCGTATTCGTCGATCAGCAGCAGCAATTTTTGCCCGGACATCGCATCCATGAAATATTCCATCTTGGCTGCGGGAGAGTTTTTTTCAGTGACCTTGGTTTGTATTTCGGTCGCGTGGCCATACCGCAGCAAAAAACTCAAGAGGTAAGTGTCCAGTTTGTCATTGATACGTTGCAAAATGGCATCATGCCCTGCATCGGTATCAATGCCGCTGAAATCCATAAACAGCACCTGATAGCTATTGCGCAACGGGGTGGGATTCTGTCCAATAGCCAAGCGACCAAACAGGGTAGCGAATTCATCCCGATACGCCACGTCGTAGTAATATTCGAGCATCGACAAAAACAGGCTTTTACCAAAACGGCGCGGGCGCAGCAGAAACAAGTATTTGCCTGCTTCTTCCAACTGGGTAATGGTCGCGGTCTTGTCGATATAAACGTAACCACCGCCGATGACGGTTTTGAAATTGCTTTCGCCGTAGGGGATTTTCATGCGGTTGTTATCCTTCGGATTGATGGAAGGAGTTTAGCATAAGCCGTGCCGCTGATGGTTAAGCGGCACTAGAACCTTCCAAGGTGAGTGGTACACGGTGGAATCAGGGTCGCCAACTCCTTGCCATCCACCTTTTGGCGCAAATCGTAATCGACCAACAAGGGCAGATAGCCCGACTCCCTATCCAATTGCAGGAACGTGGTGGCGGGGATTTTGCCTGCGGGCAACTCCGTCTTGCGGCACGCATCCACCCCGACACCCATTGAGGTTTCCGCCTTCTTACCACCATCCGCTTTTTTCGCCTTCAGCGTGTCGCGGAAGTGTTGCAAGCGCGGAATATCCGCAGGCGCAAGCCGATACGCATACAGTTGATAGCCCGGTTTGGCGGCATCGGCAAGCGTTTTGCCTTCCAGCGCCAACGGGATGGCTTCGAGGTTGAAGCGTTCGTTAATGGGTGTTTCACCGTCACGCTTCATGCCGAGTTCCAGCTTGACACCATCAGGGCGTGGCGCAACCCAATCCGGCATTTGTGCAGCAACCCGCAAGAGGGTCGGGTCGACCGTCATTAAGTCAGCGGTGGCGAGTTTATACAGCGTTTTGACGGGGATCGCGGTGCAGGCGACCAGCAGCAATGCTGTGGCAATGGGGAGCAGTTGTTTCATCTTGGCTTACCTTTTTCTTGAATTAATTATCGTAATACAATAATATTTGGCTTCGCAACATGAAATCGAGGTTAATATGAAATTTGATACATCCCACCTGAAACATTGGCTGGCACCGGCGGCAAAAGTGATTGCGGCATTGCTGCTCTTATCCAACGCGCTGCTGTGGTGGCTGCCGGATGGACAAGCATTCGTCGTTAAACACCTTGCCACGCTGACCACGGAAACTTTGCAGTTGACCCCGTTTGCACTGTGCATGGGGTGGGGTGTTTCCACGCTGCACCTGTTGATCATGGTCTTTGGGATTTGGGCGATGGCGGGCGTGTTTCGCTTATTGGCGCAACGCGATTATTTCCACCCCGACATTGCGGCGGAATTGCAGTGTTTCGCGTGGATGTTGGTGGTGTTTGGCGTGACCAGCCCCTTGGCGCGGCTCTTGACGGTGTTAGTGCTAACGCTTGAAAATCCCGAAGGGCATCAGGCGATAGCGGTTAGTTTTGAGATGAATGATGTGCTGCTGGTGTTAATTGGGGCGTTAATGGTAATGCTTGCCCATGCTTTGCAAGCCGCTGCTGTGATTGCCGACGATAACCGCCAGATTGTGTGACCCCTATGCCGATTATTGTGAACCTTGATGTGATGCTCGCCAAACGCAAGATGCGCTCGAAAGAGCTGGCAGAACGCATTGGCATTACCGAACAGAATGTGTCCCTGCTCAAATCCGGCAAGGTGAAAGGCATCCGCTTTGACACCTTGCAGAAGATTTGTGAGGTGTTGGATTGCCAGCCGGGAGATATTCTGGCATTTGAATCAGAAGCGAGGAATTAACCGCTTACCGACTCGTATTACTGAAAAACCGCCAAATAAAATCGGTCGCGTCAATCGCACGCGATGGCTGTTTGCCCCGGACGCGCTTGCCACCCGGCCAGGAATGCCCGCCCGTTTCTGTCGCGACTAACCACACTTGCGCCGGATGGTTGTTCGCGGCGTAACGTTCGAGATCCGCGCCCGGAATGCTGCGTTCCTGTTGTGGTGCAGGGTTCAAACCGTTGCGTTTGACCCAGCGGCTGATGGTTTCATTTACCGACGTAAAGTCCGTCACCTTGGAGACATCGCGGAAAGCATCTTCCCCCGCCCCACCGTCAAACAACACATGGGTGTCATCTTTGGCGTGGATGTGCAGCACCGCAATCGGTCGCGAAGGCTGGCAGGTTTGGGTATTGTCGGTGCCAGCAACGGCGGCAATCGCCCTGAAGGTATCCGCCATTTCACACGCCAGCCGATGCGACATCATCCCGCCGTTCGACATGCCGGTAGCAAAAATCCGCTGGCTGTCGATAGTGACCTGACGTTTAATGTCGGCCAGCACTTGTTTGACAAAACCGACATCATCCACCTGCTCGTCACGGGCAAAACCGCAGCAATTGCCCGCATTCCACGTTGCCAACAGGTGTTGCTTGCGCAAGCCACTGGTGCCATTGGGGAACGCAACGATGAAACCTTCCTGTTCTGCCTTTTCGCGCCAACCGTAGGCATTCGCCGCCTGTTGCATGTGTCCGCCACCGCCGTGGAAAAACAGCACCAGTGGGGTTGGCTTGGTCGCTTGATAGCTGCTGGGGATGTACAATAAATATTGGCGTTGGTCGTCAAGTGTGCGGGTTATTTCTTCGGCTGCCGTGCTGGTATGGCTGTAAACAGCCAGCAATGCGGCGAGCAGGCAACCCACCAGAGTGTTAAGTCGGGAGTGCTTGTGTTTCATACAGCCTCGTTATAAGTATTAGTAATGATTTTGCCTTATTGTACTATTCATAATTAAACGGGTACACCACCATGAACAGTGTTTCGCCTGACACCTCCCTGTGCCGCTGCGCATGGGTCGATTTAAGCAAACTCGATTACGTCGCCTACCACGATGAAGAATGGGGTGTGCCCGTCCACGATGACCGCAAACTGTTCGAGTTCATTGTGCTGGAAGCGGCGCAAGCAGGCTTGAGTTGGCACACTTTCCGACGCACTGAACAACACGAAGGTTTGAAGCAGCAGTGCGCGATTACCCCACCGGCTAATAAGGAGTGAACCATGCGGGATTCAACATTACGCATCATGATTGTCGATGATCACCCGGTCGTGCGCGAAGGCTTTGCAGCGGTGCTGCGCGAAGCCGGTATTCAGGTGGTGGGCATGGCTGGTAATGGGCAGGAAGCGTTGACGCTGGCGGCGGAATTGCTGCCGGAGATGGTGTTGATGGATATTCGTATGCCGGTGATGGATGGTTTAGCCGCCACCCAAGCACTCAAACAGCAATTTCCCACGCTAAAAATCTTAATGTTGACGATGGAAGATTCACCGGAATACGCTCGCCAAGCGATGCACGCGGGAGCGGCGGGGTATTTGGTCAAACACAGTAATGCCGATCAGTTGTTGCGTACTATTGAGGCGGTACGTTGCGGTTTGTTTGTGTTTCCGCCCATGCTTGCAGCACCCCAACCGAAAACGGTGCCACTGACGCAGCGCGAAATTGAAGTGCTCCAGTGGGTGGCAAAAGGCAAACAAAGCGGGGAAATTGCCCGTATTCTCGCCATTGAAACCCGCACGGTTGAAACCCACCGTCAAAATATCCGCGATAAATTGGGGTTACGTTCGGTCGCGGAACTCACCCGTTATGCATGGGAGCAC
The DNA here is from genome assembly GCA_022828425.1 of Candidatus Thiothrix sulfatifontis. NCBI lineage: Bacteria > Pseudomonadati > Pseudomonadota > Gammaproteobacteria > Thiotrichales > Thiotrichaceae > Thiothrix > Candidatus Thiothrix sulfatifontis. The sequence goes on along the minus strand of CP094685.1, from coordinate 174,836 downwards.
GATTTATTGTAATACCCATAAGTCTGCATAAGATTTACTGCTTATGCGCTACACTCGTGTGCAAATTAACGTGTTAGCCTGCGAGTGGGAAGTGGTGTGTGCATGAAGTGGATCAAGCGAGTCAGTCTGGGGATGCTGCTCAGCAGCGCAATGTGGAGCAGTGTCAGTGCAACCGAAGCAACGGCTAAAACACCGTTGATTTTTGGTTTTAGCACCGATGCCGCCCCGATCAGTTACTTGTCGAGTGAAGGCCGAGGTAACGAGGTTAAGGGTTTTTGCAGTCATTTTCTGGCATTTTTGCGGGCTGAACAGTATGACATCCCGCCTGAAAATTTGCGCCCTTTGGCAGAGCCGAGCAAGCGCTTTGAAAACTTTGCCGGAGCTTTAACCCAGAAGCAAATCGGTATTCAATGCGGCCCCTCTTCACGCACGACCACGCGCATAGAGGAACAGCGTGCGTTTAATGGGGAGTTTTCAGAGCCTTTTTTTATTGCGCGAACCCGCTTGTTGATCAGGCGTGATAAAATTAACGCTTTGCATGAAAACCCTGCTCAACTCACTATTGGCGTGCTTAAAGGTTCTGATAATTCGCCGGTTACGAATGAATCTGCTATTCGGAGTTTTTTCCCCTCCGCGACGATTAATAATACGTTTTCTGAACGGGGTAAGGCGATTACAAGTTTGTTATCCACTGAGCCAAATTCAATAGATGCTTATGCCGGTGATGATGTTGTGTTATTCGATATACTTAATAAAGAAGTGCGGGAGGGGGGCAAGTTTGAGCAGTACAGTATTGAATCGCCGCCACAGGGTTATTCCCGCGAAGAGTATTCTATTGTCATTTATAACGCACCTAGGCATACCAAAGATGCTCCCTCGTTATTGAAAGAAAAAATTGACTTCTGGATTCAAAGCGATAAAGCCAAACAAGCTGTTATTCAAGCTTTAACAGAGAAAAATATTCCGGTGGAACGTGTGCTATTCGACGCCGATCATTTTAAAGCAGCGGAGCAATTGGCAGAGCTTAGCTTGGTAAAACAGGATGTGTTAAGTGATGCGTTGAAGGTTTTGTTACTGGCTGAGCCGGTTTCTGCGCCAAGACTGTTGATTTATGGTCTGTTGCTTATGGCGATTTTAGGGGGGCTAATACCTGTGTATTTGTTGATGAGAAAGCCAGCTAAGGCAGTGTCAGCAACGTCGGGGGATACGCCGCTTCAGCGTTTACAGGCAGAAAAACAAATTGTTGCGGAGCAGTTAAAGCAGTTGTCGATGGATTTGCATGATAATGTTAAACAAGATTTGGTCGGAGCCAAAACCTATACAGAATTGGCTATCAATAATGTCATCAAAAATCCAGAAGCCTGTTCCGATTATTTGCAAAAGCTCTTGGCAGTGGTTAAAACCAGTATCGACGATGTGCGTGAAATCTCGCACGTTATTGATAAATGCGCTAATGGCGAAACCACCCATCAAGACAAACTACACCGTATTTTAGAGGATTTTCAGGCAAAAGCTGAATTAAACGCGATTACCGTAATCCGAGACGTGCAAATAAATTTATGCACCTTGCCAGAATCCGTTGCCGATACCGTGTTCATTATTGCCAGAGAAGCGCTGCATAATATCGAAAAATACGCGGTGGGTGTTACCCGTGTGTTAGTTCAGCTTGATAAAGAACCGAATGCCATACAGTTGATTGTTAAAGATGACGGCAAGGGTTTAGAGGCCGAGCAGTTAAAAAATGCTCAAGGCAAAGGCATTAAAAATATGCGCGAGCGTACTGAGCGCTTGGGCGGACAATTTTTTATTGATGGCAAAATGGGGGTAACTATTCGTGTGCTTATTCCCGTTACGTTGTGACTTCTGCGTAGTTCTACGTAGATCTTCCGGTATTTCTACGCGGGTTGGTTGCGTATAAAAACCGGGTAATTCCGGTATTTATCGCAATATTTTCAATTGCTTACTTTTGAGACTCTAGGTGTGTTCCAGCAAGTGCTGGGGCAATCACACAGAGCAAGGAGTAAGCATGATGACGATTACCCGCACCCTATTGTTCGCACTGTTGTGCAGCAGCCTGTTGAGCGCTGGCGCCAGCGCGGATGTGACTACCCGCAGTATCGGCGCTCCCCATCCCACTAACCCGCGACCAGAGAATTGCAGCCAAAATGGGGCGAATCCTGCGGCCTGCGGTGCTGCGGCTGTCTTGGTGAGTGAGCCTGCGTTGGTATTGGCGGTGGTCGCCAGCACCGAGACCGAAATGGTCAGTACTTTGGTGCCAACCCGCTAATATTGCCTGCATTTTTTATTTTTATAATGGGCAAAAAATTCTTGTGAAACAACGCTTAAAAATGTAAGTAACATCCATCGGGCGATTATGGCTAACCCCTTTTTACCTTTTAGGACGTATACCCCATGCATAACGACATTACTTCGATGGCATACGACCAACAGTTATTCGAGCGTTTTTGCAAAAAAGACCCGCGAGCCGGAATCGAAATGCTCAACGCCTATGGTAAGCGTTTATTGCACTATATCCGCCGCAGTTGCATCTACAATGATGTTGAGAGTGCTGAAGATTGTGTGCAAAACACTTGGCTAAAATTGCTGAAGTCCTGCGGTAAAGCGTTGCCTGATGCGGGTTTATGGGCAATGTTATGCACAATGGCAAAAAGTCAGGCGCTGGATGATCACCGCAAACAGGAGCGTAAAAAACGCGCACCTGAACAAGCCGTGTTGAGTCTGACGCAGGCTGACGACAGCGAATTGGTGCTAAGGGATCACAACCCGAACCCGGAGGAGTGGTTAATGTTATTGGAAGAGGCGCTGGTTAATAAGACGAAGCTGGCGATTTTCAAACAAGCGTTCGCGGCTTTGCCCGACAAGCAACAGCAAGCCTTGAATTTACAACTCACGGAAGGCTTGTCGATTAAGGCCATCGCCGCGCGGATGCAAGAGAAACACGAAACCGTGCGCTCCCATTTGCGTTATGCCAAAGAAAAATTGAAACGTGCGTTATAAGTCTTGAATACAACCGGGGAACGACACGATGGAGACACTAAGCAATGCAACATGATACGCCCGCTGAACAACCTGATGATGATGCTACGCGTATTGATCCGCGTCTGAAAGCGCTGTACCAAGCCGCGTTGCTGGATGAGGATTTCCAGCAACAGGTCAGCGCGAACTTGAAACAATTGCCCGATACCGACAGTGCGGTGACTTCCACGTCAGCTTTTGTGCAGGATGAAACGCTTTCACCCGCGATGCGCGAGCGCTTGCAGGCATTGATGGATGCATGGTCGGAGGGCAGCGTTACGCCATGTGCCCCCAAAATGTCTTGGTGGCGGCGGTGGTGGCGTCCTGAAGGTTGGACGTTATTGGCACTACCTGCACCCGGTTTTAGTTTGCCCGTCACGCTGATGGCGGGCCTGGCATTCGGCATGTTGCTGATGCCGCTGTTACGCCAAAGCGCGCCACCGGAATTGCATTTACGCCAGTCACCGGCAGCCGCTGATCCGTTAGCGGTGTGTGTTACCAATGCAGCAGTACGCAGTGACCCGGAGCAATATTGGCAAGCTATCCAGGCGTGTGAAGCGCAATTGAATCGCGTCAAGCAAGCGTTTCGCCGTGACTTTCCTAATTATCAACCGCCGTCACCGTAAAGGCTGAATGCGCCCCAGTAAAAAGGATGGTTGTACGCCTCACTCTCCAATAGCGTTTGCATGGCGTGTTGTAAGGCTTGGGCGCGTTGCTGCGGTTGCTGTTGGAGTTGGTCAAATACTGCGCCTAGCCACTGTTCGGTGGTGGCGGAATCAATATCCCAATGCGAAGCAAGGACGCTACGCGCCCCGGCGGTGAAAAAGGCTTTGACCAAGGCCGACATGCCGTCGTTGAGATCGGTGGGTTTACCCGTGCTGCACGCTGACAATAATACCCAGTCGGCTTTGAGCTGCAAGTTGGCGATCTCACTGGCGGTTAATTGTCCGTCGGCTTGCGCGGTGGGGGCGAGTTCTAGCCGTGCTTCGGCATTTTCCAAGCGTGACGGCGTGTACGCGTGAGTCGCCAAACTAATGACTCTGAACTGTTGTAATTCGCCGCTGTTGCTGAGTTGTTGCAGGGCTTGTTCCGTCGCGGCTTTTCCGGTCAGGACAAATTGGGATTCCCCGCCTAAACGTTGGCGTTGGTGTTCTAATTCTTCCGCAGCACCGGGTAAGGGCTGCTGTTGATGCTGGGGTTGAGCATATTGTGGCGCTCCAATCCCCAAAAAAGCGTGACGCGCATCCGTTTGCGGGGCGGCGGGCAATGTGCGCAAGTTGGCCAGTGCCTGTACCGAGGGTAAGTACGCAAACGTATACGCCTGCATTAGCCAATGGGCATCACGGTAAGCCTCTGCTGGCGCGGACTTGATGACCAGTAAAGGCAGCGGTAAGCGTTGTAATTCATCATCCGTGACCGCAATGATGTGTTTGACGCCGTGCAAATCGGGTATCGCTGGGGCGAATAGCGTTTGATAAAGCTGTTCGGCTTGCGCCATGGCAAAGGGGCTAGGCGGCTGGGCGGTTTCGCTGACGTCATACATGGGGCGCAATACTTGTGCCAGGCTTTCACTGAAATGGGCTGGCAATGCTAAACGGTGCAAGCGCGGGGCTGTTTTGGAGCGAACCACCAATAAATAAGCGACTTGCTGGTGATTGATGGCATCGTGGTCGATCACCCAAGTCATCAGCGCTTCATGGTCACGCAGATGCGTTTGTGCGTCGCTCAAACTTAAAGCGTTCGGATTCAGCAGTTGACGGTATGCCGGAAATTCACGGCGTAACTGACTGTCTTGGGCGAGCAGTGTTTGTTGTTGGGTGTTAATGGCAGCCGCAAGTTGTTCGGCAGCCGGTGTGCCCAATTGCGCGGCGTGTTGTGCTTCCAAGTGCGTTAGGGTTTGCTGGGTTTGCCATAAATCTTGGATGGCTTGGGCTTGTGCAGGGTTGCTGGCACTCCAGCGCAATACAGTTTGGTGCAAGTTCTGCATTCGTTGCAAACCGTGCAAATGTTGCAACGCCCAGAAAGCGTCTGCCAACTCCGGGGCTTGTGCCGGTGACACGGGGCTTTGCGTGGCGACGTGCAATTGCAGACGCGCGAAACGTTGCACATCCTGTTGCATGGTGGCACTCAAAAAGGCGGTGCCGTTGGGCAAGTAAGCGCTTTTGGGGGAGCGATAGGTCGGGGCAGCTATATCCAATAAGCGTTTGGTTTCGGCAATGTCACCGGCTTGCAAAGCCAGCTCTGCCAAGCGGGTGCTGACTTGCGCAATATCTTGTTCACGGTTGGGGCTGGGCGGTTGCTGTTGGTAAAGGCTCAGGCTGGCGTTGTAATACTGTTTGGCTTTGGCATCATCACCGTGCGCATGGGCATTTTGCCCAAGATTGTAACGGTTGATGGCATAGTCGGTACTGGTGTTAGGGAGTAGGGCGGCACTTTCTTCTAGGTAATGCGCGGCGGTTGGATACTGACGTTGTTCGCGGTAAACCTTACTGAGGTTATTGAAAACAATGGCTTTTTGCGCGGGCGGAATTTGCGGATAATCAAGGTGTTGCAGGGCTTGCAAGTAATACGTTTGTGCTTGCGACCAATTGCTTTGTTGTGCATGAAAATCCCCCAAGTGTGTCAGGGCTTCAAAATGCCGTGCCGTGCCTTGCAACAGGGTGGCTGCTTGTTTGAATTTGTCTTCGACTTGCTCAAGGTGTTGATTCCATTCCATATACAGTCTGGCTAGATTGCTGAGGGCGATTCCCGTATCGACGGGAGCCGCAGGGGATGCTTTGCTGGCAATCGTATAACTGTCGGTGAAATCCTGCTTAGCGCGGGCGTAATCCAGACGGCATTGGTGGTAAAATTTGCCGCGTTTGCTTAGAAATTTGGCGTAATCCAGTGTCTCTGGTTGCACCGCCGCTGATAGCAACGGTTCGGCTTGGCAATCGAAGGTATTAGCGTGCGCATTGCTTACATTGATTAGGTTAAATAAAAAGCACCACAGTGTGGCAGTCAGCAAAGACGACATTCGCAACATGAATCAGTCTTGGGCAGTGGAGATGGTGGAAAATTAACACGATTAACCCGCCACCTTCTAGTTCTATATTCCAAATTCTACGCTGACATCAGTATCGGCTTCTAATGCAGTGGCGATCTCATCACCCAGTGCGGATTGATTGTTGTGTTCTGCTCCAATAAACGCGTCGATATTCCCACGTATACTAAGAGCGGTAGTTTGTGCGGCATAACGTGCTAGACGTATTTTAATCGCGGGATAAGCTAAACCTAGGGTAATTAACAGCAGCAAGGCATTACCAATATACAGCCCCCACACATCGGTGATGGTCATGTTTGAGTGGAAATATGCCTTGGTGTTGGTGTTTGCTGAATTGCTGGTTTTTAGTATCACATTGCTATAAACGTAATTGCGTAACCGCACTCGCGCATAAGCTTGTAAATACGAGCCGGTGATCATGAGCAGCGTATAAAGCGTAATGCTGGTGAACCCAATCAACCAAAAAATATCAAGATTATTCGGAGGCATTGCGTTATTCATCGCGAATAAGCCTCCGATAATCATAGTGCCAAGCATAAAGATCAATAACGCAATGATCCCCACCAATACACTAATGACCAACACTTTCAAGTAAATCACGTAGACGTCACCGGCGGCGAGAAATGATTGAAATGTCGCTTGACCATAACGGTGTTGGTCTAATCGGTAACGGTTATACAACGTCTGCCAATAGGGAAAGAACAGTGTGGTACTCAAGTATGCACTGCTGGTCAGTAGCAATAACCTCACTAACATCTCTTGTAATGCGTTTAACTGTGTTATTTCAGGTGTGACTAGAAACGCCGAGTCGCTGTTCCAATCCGGCATACTGCCAGTCAACATAACGTTTAACACCGTAACGCCCAACACCGCTAAAGCGGGTAACAGCAACAGCAGCCAATACGCTCCGCCGAGATCGCCGTCAAACTTAAAGCGTATATTGCGGTAGCTGCTGACACCGGCATTAAATTGCAAACTGCGCCACATTGCCCACGGTAATACCACCACGCCTATTATCAGTATGATGTACATGCCTGCTGGAAAAAACTGCGCTGACAGTAAATAAATACCCAGCATCAGGAGAACGAGGATGCGCCCCGGCAAAATTTGCAGTGGGGTGGCGTGATACTCGAAGTTTGCCCCATCCAGCCAAGTGTTTCCGTAAAAATAGCGTTTGGTGCGTACCGTGGCCCACGCCGAGTAAATCCCTAGCGTGAGAATGGTGAGGAGCGTATTAACGATCCAAATTTTGAAATATTCACCGCTAGAGCCGGTAAACGTAAAGCTGAGTTTGTTTTCCATCGTGGACATTCGCGCTGCACTCCTGAACATTAATGACGTTTCTGATGCCAAGAGGTACGTCGATAGCGCGGCAAGCGGGTTAAGCCGATGGATAAATTTGATGATACTTTAGTGAAATAAGCCACATTGAAGGGCATCGAATATAAACTAGGGCGTATTAGACACAAACCTTACAAGTTGGAGTATTGGCATGGCAACACTTAAGGATAGGCTGTTTCTTCCCCTGCAAGGCGGTGGGGTATCCATTTTAGGAATGTTGACGGCCTATCTGCACTGGGAGTGGTTTCTCTATAACCCAGTGGATGCTGCGTTAGGCATCGGTGTGCTGTTGGTGACCACAGGGTTGTTTTGGTTGTATGCCCATTCACGTGAGGAAGAAGATCCCGTCAAGCGTGCCAAGTTACGGCACTGGTTGGCATTGGCGGGGCTGGTGTTGGGAATGGCATGGTTGTTTTATTTGTTGTTGATGCCCACGCGTTTCCCCAATGCATTTGAGCCACGCACCACGGTTAGACTGGTGGGGTCGTCGACTTTGGGGGAATATTTGATCCCGCAATATTTACAAGCGTTATTGGCGCGGAATAATCCGGTGCGCGTTACCACTTCGGTGACGGCTATTGGTACGTCTGGCGGGGAAAGTATCCAGATTGATGCTGATTTTACCGGCGTACCCTTGGAAAATCGCCCTGACCCAGTATTCAAAGAATTGGATGCGGTGCGCTTTATTGTGGATGCGGTCGGTTCCGGCAAAGGCCGTGAGGCATGGGAAACCGGGTATGCCGATATTGCGATGATTTCCGGTAGCCATGAATTACAGGGGCTGAACGGGCAACTCAAGCCGCCGCGTGTGGTTAAAATCGGGCGAGATGCGCTGACGATCATCGTGAACCGCAGCAATCCGCTGAGTGCTTTGCCCTACAACGATTTGCAGAATATTTTCAACGGGCAGGCAGCGGCGCAATGGCATGTATTTACCCGCGAAAAATCGGGGACTACCCAAGATTTAAGCAGCTATTTGCAATTGTCGAAGGGTATTCAAGGCAGCAAAGTGGCATCCAATGTGGAAATGATTAATGCCGTTGCCCGCGATCCACAAGCGATTGGGTATGCGAGTGTTTCCTTTTTAAGTCGCAACCCCAATGTGAAAGCGATTGGAATTGAGCGTGCGGGGCAGGCTTATGCTGCGCCTTCACGTGACAGTATTTTGCAAGGATTAACCGACCCGGAAACTGTGCGTTCTGTTTACTTGTACGGTTCGAGCACGGTGGGGGCTGATGCCTCTTTGAATAACCGGATTGCGAATTTCTTATTGGACAGCATTGAAGCCAGCGAATGGCAAGATTTTGTGACCGCAACGGGCTTCTTGGCTACGTCGGATAATTGCCCGGTTAATCAGGTTTGCGGGCGAGTGATTGCGAAAAATTTTCAAGGGATTGCGCCCACTTATCAGCAGTATCAGAGCAAGACACCAGCGTATAATATTCCGTTTGCTTCAGGGGGCGACGCGCCTGATGACGTTCAGTTAGCGGCATTGGATGCATGGGTGCAGCGGTTGTCAGCGGAAGAGCGCGGCAAAGGGCTAATCGTATTTGGGCACAGTGATCGTTCTGGTAATGCCTTGTATAACCGAGGCTTGTCCATTGCGCGGGCAGAATGGGTGCAGCGCTTGCTGGAAGATAAATACCAGATGAAAGTTCAGTATATCGCAGGCTTAGGGTCTGAATACCCGCAGCCACAGGGCGAAAGTCGGCGGGTAGAGGTCTTTTTGCAGCCTTGAGACGTGAGAAAATGTTTTTCATTTTATCACGTCAAGCTTTGAGCGATGCCATGTCAATCACGAAGCGGTATTTCACCTCGCTCTTCAACATGCGCTCGTAAGCTGCATTGATTTCTTGAATCTGAATGACTTCGATGTCGGACGTAATGCCGTGTTCGCCGCAGAAATCCAGCATTTCCTGCGTTTCGGCAATGCCACCGATGAGTGAACCCGCCACGGATTTACGCCCCAATACCAGCGGCGCCGAATTCAGGAAAGGTTCTAGCGGCCCCAGATAGCCGACCAAAACCAAGGTGCCGCTGATCGCCAGCGTCGGCACATACGGGTTAATGTCGTGGATATACGGCACAGTGTCGATGATCAAATCAAAACGTCCGGTGACCGCTGCCATCTGGCTGTCATCCGTGGAAAGCACGATGTTATCCGCTCCCAAACGGCGGGCGTCTTGCTCCTTGTCCGCTGAACGGGTGAACAACGTGACTTCAGCCCCTAATGCTTTGGCGAGTTTTAAGCCCATGTGACCCAGACCGCCCAAGCCGATAACCGCTACTTTGCTGCCTTTACCAACGTTCCAGTGGCGCAGTGGCGAGTAAGTGGTAATGCCCGCACACAGTAACGGTGCCGCACCTGCCAAATCCAAACCATCCGGCACTTTGAGCACGAACTTGTCGGAAACGACGATCTTTTCCGAATAGCCGCCGTAAGTGGGCGTGTGATCGTGCCGGTCAATACTGTTATAGGTCAGCGTTGGGAATTCCGCGCAATACTGTTCCAGCCCGTGATGGCAAGGTTCGCAATGCTGACAGGAATCGACCATGCAACCGACCCCCACCGAGTCGCCCGCTTGGAAGCGGGTGACAGATGAGCCGACACTGAGGACGCGCCCAATGATTTCGTGACCAGGCACCACGGGGTAAACGCTGTTCGCCCAGTCATTACGGGCTTGATGCAAATCGGAGTGACAGACCCCGCAAAACAGGATTTCGATCACCACATCGTCAGCACGCGGTTCGCGCCGTTCCAACTGATACGGGGCTAAGTTGTCGTGAGCGGACTGGGCGGCGTAAGCAAGAATAGGTGTGTTCATTTATTAATTCCTAATTTAGGTTCAATGCGTTTTGTACTGGAGTTGGGCTAATTGCTGGCGGCTGGCTGGTAATAAATGACCGTCGCATCCGAATAATTCGGCACATCGTCGTAAGTGAATACCGCATAATACTTAGCCACATCTTTGCTACCAAACGTATCGAAGGTGTAATTATCTGCCCCGCCATACAGTTTATCGCCATCGTGCGGCGAACGCGGTTCACGGAATACGTTGCGAATAATCCGCACCCCGCGAAAATCATCGTGCAAGGGGTTATCCCAGAGCAATTTCAATTGCCCATTTTCCTCCACAACGCGCAAGTTGGTAACTTTGGGGACAGGCTGGCGGCGTTTCTGCAAATATTGAATCACCAATTGCGGTGCTTTGCTTTTGTCTTTGGTGTGCCATTCGACCAAGTTTTCCTGTTTGAGCGGGCGTGAGGTGGTGGGGCGTATCCAGAAATACACTTTCTCACGGCGTTTGCGGGCTTCGTTGAGGTGCAACAAGCTGAAGGTGGCAAACTTGAGCAGGCAGGTTTGTTCCGCCGCTAAGGTACGGGTGCTAATGTCGTAATCAATGCGTTCCAATTCGGTGAATTGGCAGCGGTCAGTCGCATCAGTGGGAAGCCCTGCGGCGGGTGGTTGAATCAGTTCAATGTGCAGGCGCACATTCTCGCTGGCGTTGGCTTCTTGCACCGTGAGTTCTAACCAAGCATGGGTAATGACGGTGTGGTCGTAATTCGGCAATGACGATAAGTTGAGTTCAAAATACCCCAGTAGGGCTTGTTCACCCGCGCGGTAGCCGCACAGTAAACGGTTTTCTAAGTGTTCGGTGGTATGCGTGGGGGCGCTGGTGAAAATGTTTTCAGGGTAAATGCGGACTTGTTGCGGCTCCAGCGTGTAGGTGATTTCCATTTTGGGGCGGTATTGGATGCCAGAACCGAACTGCCCGTAGCCGATGTCCCATTGCATCATTTGTGAACGTCGCCCAATGCGCAGGTCAGTCGGCCCTTCCATGCGCAGCAATAATTGCCCTTCGCGGATTTGGCTGGTCAAGACTTTGCATTCGTATTCGCTTAAATACCAGTCGATCCAAATGCCTTGCGTCAAGTGTTCCGCGTCCACGGGTCGCCCCACGTAAGTGAGAATGTCCAAATCGCGCACGCTGGCGTAGTCGTAAAGGGTATCCACTTCTTCGGGCATACAGGCGATGCCGACGTTCCATTGTCCGTAACGTTCAATGGTGGTGGATACGCGATCCATCGGGTAGATCGACAGTTTGACCGCTGTAATAATGGCATTGCTGGGCAAGGTATCCAGCGCAAACGTGATGACGGAATAGCAAATGCCTTTGGTTTCATCAATGCCGCTAAACAACGAGTTCACGCCAAAATGGGCGCGGTTTTTATCCGAATGTTCGGCAACGTAACCCGTGGTATTTTTCAGGCAAAAATACGTGCGTTGGAACTCGTGATCACTCAACAACGTTTGCAATTGAATACGCGGTGGAAACGGCGAGCGCAATTTGCTTGCCCGATCCACGGCTCTGACGTTGTAGTAGTAATCGGTGGCACTGCGCACGGTATTGTCCACATAGCTGGTGGTGTGGGTGCGCCCGATCAGGGTATTGTCGTTGCAATGCTGTTTGTCTTTGAAAGCACGGTAGACTTCAAAATACGTGCCTTCACTGGTGGCATAATCCCACGTCAAGCTGACCGAGGCCGCAGACACTTGCGCAATTTGGAAGTTGCGGATGCGTTCGTGCAGCGGGTTGCTGGGAGCGTAATTGGGTGCGGTTTGCATGGCGCGTAGCAATGCCGGAAACTGTTCGCGCAAATGTTCCTGCATATCATCCAAATAATCGGAGATATTGCGTGACCCGACCTCGACCACCGCCGACAAAATCCCGCGCGAATAACAGTATTCACGCGCACTGCCACCGACCAATTTGGCGGGCGGTTTGCCTTGATGGATGCCGTAGGAGCGATTGCTCACTTTGTGGATTTCATACGCCATATTCGCGCACAGATTGTTGAGATCGGTGGTTTCCCAACTGTCTTCGTGCAAGAAATTGTGCGCCGGAAAAAACACATTGCCCTGCGAGTGGTAATCCAAATACAGGGTAATATTGGTATGGGAATCAATGAACGCTTTGAGGATACGGGTTTCTGGCTCACTGAGTGGTTCAGGCCCGGAATACACATTGGAGGTGCAATCCTCTACCTTCCTGAAGCCATGCGGAAAATTACGGTTGAGATCCACCCCAAAACTGCCGTCGTCATTCACACGTTTGTTTTTGCGCCAAAACGAAAAGTGGTTGCGCGAAAATTCCAAGCCATCGGGGTTCATGCAGGGAATCATGTACAGCGTGGCGCGTTGCAGCGCGTATTGGATCGTGGGGTCGTAGTCCACATTATCGAGGATGTGTTGCAAAAAACCGATTGCCAATTCATGCCCAACCCATTCACGGGCGTGCATACTGCCGGTGTAGAGCAGTGCTGGGCGTTGGTCGGCGGCGGCTAGATTGTCGCTGATGGTCAGGGCGATCAAGTCGCGCCCCTCCCAGGTCTTACCGAGCGTCTCCAGCTTGACTAACTGCGGATGAGCGCTGGCACACGCCGCAAAAAAATCCAGAGAACACTGGTAAGAATGGTAAAGGTTTTTCACAAGCTCTCATGCAGTCATTTAGGTTTTGAGATAAGGGGACAATTTATTCAGCAATTTTTGCCCGATTCCGGGGACACGCAACAGGTCATCGCAGGAAGAGAATAGTCCATGCACTTGACGGTCTGCAATGATTTTACGCGCACGTTTCTCGCCTAAATTGTCGATGGTTTGCAATTCTTCCAGCGTGGCTAGGTTGATATTGACTGCGGAGTCATCGCTGGGGGGGATTTCTGGCTGCTCAGGGACTTGATCGAGGACTTCATCAGGCACTTCTTCCAGTGCTGGCTCAGATATTTCTTCTGGCATTTCTTCGGGTATTTCATCAAGCACTGCTGCCGATGGCGCAGCAAGAGGGATAACGACGGTGATTTCCTCGAACACGGGCGCAGCGGGAGCGTTTTCCAGTGGGGGCAGAGTGCGGGGAAGTGGTGTTACGGTGCTAACGGGGCGGGGGGTATAAATACCCTCTTCCGCACTGCATTCACCCATACCAGTATCCAAATAGCTCTCACCCAAAAAGGCTGGGATTGAAGTTGCAACTTCCGCAACAACAGCGGCGTTAGCACGGGATAATTCCACCACTGCAACGCTGCTAGGGAGGTCGTTGGTTGTTGTCAAGCGTAGCGGTTGCTGGCTATAAGTGGCATTGGGTACGGTTTGTAGCGTACCCGTGCGCTCCATCGGGAGCGCGTATTGCTCATAGCCTTCGCGTTCCCACATCTCACCGTCCGCTGATGGGTTGTCGCTATCACCGAATTCCAGATGGCGCAACCGCCGTAAAATACGCGCATCCACTTTGCCCAATGCTTCCCAGTGATACAGCGGGATGACGGGTTGCGCAAAGCGTTCTGGGCAGAAATCCCACATCAGGTATTGTCCAATCCAATCGCGAATGTAAGGGAACGCTGCAAACGCGGTGGCGCATTCGAGAATGAAATACTCACCATTACTTTCCGCGATGTCACATGCCCAGTATTCCGCTTCGGCGGCACGGCTGGCGGCGACCGCTAAATCCAAGGCAACCTGCGGCACACCGCTGTAACTCATGTGACCGCCTTGACTGGTATTGGTAATCCATTGCCCTTCACCTGCCACGCGCCAAAACGCACAAACCGGCTGATGTCCAATCAACATCACCCGAATATCCGCCGTCAGCGGGATACAATCCTGAATATACATCGGCAAGTAACGCTTGCTACGAAACAACGCGATAGCTTCCGCTGCACTATCCACTTTGTGGACAAAGTAACCCCCGTAATTGGATGCCCCGTAACTGCGCTTGATAATTTTGGGGTAAACACAATCCGCTAAATACGCATAACCCTGCGCTTCATCGTAAAAAATCTCGGTATGCGGCACAGGCAAGTCATGCTGATGGCAAAACAAGGTCACATTTTCTTTGGATTTATTCGCAAATTGTGACTTGAGGGATGGCACAAAACGCACCTCCGGCAACGCCGCCTCAATCGCGCAAAACGTCTCGTAAGCGGTCGCCGGAATATTGCCAATCAGCACGTCAATGCCCTGCGCCCGCACTTGCTGAATGAAATCTTCCTTGGGGCTGTCCCAGTGATAGGTGACTATATCAATCGGTTCAGGCCAGCCTTTAAAATTGGATTGATCGAAGAAGCGCCAAACGTGTTGTAAGTAAATTAAGCCCAGCTTAGGCAGTTTGGTCATGCAAGCAGCTCTCCATCCAGTTTTTGGTCGATCAAAGCGACGATTAAATCCAGCTTCCGCTCATTGAAATCCAGCCCCATTTGCTCTTGTTCTGGTGTGGCAAAGGCGGGAATTCCATTAATTTCCAACACCACGTATTGTTCGTGTTCACGGTCGTAAATCAGGTCAACACCCGCAATATCCAGCCCCGCGACACGCGCAGCATAGCAAGCAAGGTCTATCACCGTATCGTTGGCTTCGCGCATAAACACCGTGCCGCCATTGGTCACATTGGTGCGCCATTCGCCAGCCGGAGCACGCCGCCCGTAGCAGCCGACAAATTGCCCATCCACCACATCAATGCGAAAATCGGTACCGTCATAGTCCACAAAGCGTTCCACGTAAATCGCTGGGTATTTGGCATCGCCACGTAACTGGCTAATCAGCGTATCCAAGGCTTCAGGGGTTTCCACCTTGACCAGACCACGCCCGCCCCAGCCATCCACGGGTTTATACACCAGCTTACCGCCCCAAAGGTGCAATACTTCGTGTAAAACCTCAGCATTTTCCAGTGGTGTCACGTAGAAATCGGTCACAGGCACGCTGCAATCATTCAACAATGCCTGCGTCATGAATTTGTCTTCGCTGAGCGTAAACGCCGCATAGTTATTGATAATCGGCAAGTAACCATCGAGTACGCTGTACATATACACTTGCTGCGCACTTTGCTGACCCGCGTTGTAGGTGAAAAATAGCGCGAGTTCCTGCATATTGGTGCCGTTGCAAAAAATGCCGTCGCGGTTAGCCGTGGCATGGCGCAAGTCCAACCCGGTCACGGTCTGGTAATCGTGTTGGCGCAATTTAGTGACCAATTTTTCCTGTAATGCAGCGCCGCCGCCATTCTGGTACATCCAGATGCCGACCATCCTGTTGTCCATGGTTATCTCCCTGTTTGCTTGGTGTTTAGTAAAGCCGTCCGTGCTGTTGGTGATAAGCCAAGGCACGGGCGCACAATTCAATGCGTTCATCGAAGCTGGTTTTGAGGGCGCGTTCGTCGAGAGTGTGGTCGCCGTCACCGAAAGGGCCGAAACCATCCAGTGTGGCGACACCTGCGGCGGCAACGAGGTTGGCGTCACTGACCCCACCGCGTGACTCGCTGGGTAAGGGTTTGCCGTGTAAGCGTTGCAGGGTTGCCAACAACTGTTGCTGGGTGTCATTCGGTGCCATCACATCACGCTGGAGACCGCCGCTGAGCATGGCTTCGGTGCCGTCTACCGTGGCGTGCTGCACAATAGCGTCAAGTTCCATCAGCAAGCGGTCGCGTTCATCCGGCGTGCGGTAGCGCATTTCAATCAGCAGCGACGCTTCTGGGGAAATGGTATTCGCCCCGATACCGCCGCTGATTTTGCCCACATTGACGGTGGTGCCGAGGCTGATATTGGTCAATGCGGTCAGTGCAATCAGCTTGTGAGCGGCTTCGAGGTTGGCATTGACACCCTCGCTGTAACGCAGCCCCGCATGAGCAGCCTTGCCTTTAATATCAATGCGGAATGTGCCGATGCCTTTACGCCCAACCACCACTTCCATGTTCGCGCCCGCCGCTTCAAACACCAGGCAAGCATGGTAGCGGGAGGCCAGTTCGGTGGTGAGGGCGCGCGAATCATCGCTGCCGGTTTCTTCGTCGGATACCAGCAGGAAATCGACATCGCGTAACGCGCCTTGGGCACTGATACGGCGTAAGGCTTCTAACGCAACCACCAAGCCGCCTTTCATGTCGCAAACGCCGGGGCCGTAGACCCAGGTGTCATCGGCGTGAAAGGTTTCAAAGCGACCCGGTGCGAAGACGGTATCGGCATGACCCAGTAGCAACAGTTTTTGACCGCCACCATCGGGAGTACAGTAATGGACGTGATCACCGATTTGTTGGCGCGGGTAGTGTTCGGCTTCAAAGCCCAGTGCCTCCAGCCATTCGGTGAAAAGGTCGCTGACTTGATCAACCCCGGTTTTGTTAAACGTATGGGAATTGATGCTGACCAGTTGCTGGAGAGGGTGCATCCAAGTGGTCGTTTGTGCGGCTTGATAACTCATGAAATGCCAACCTTTGTGCGTGAAGGGGGATAACAATGAGGTATAAGCTTAGGGACTTGATTAAATGATTGTATGAATTGTTGATGACGGTGTTTTCACGCTACCGAAGCAGAGGCATTGCTTCGGTAGCGCGAGGCGAACTACGGTTTTGCGACCCCTTTACTGCGGTCAGAGTAGGGCGAAAAGCTGGCACTGTTAAAGGCACGGATTTGATAACGGTATTCCGTTCCTGCCTGCAAGCCCGTGTCCGTAAAGGTCAGCACATTGGCACCCACCGAGGCGATTTCTGCAAAGCTGATACAACTAGTCCCGGTACACCGTTCGATCTTGAAGCCGGTTTCGGTCGTGTTGGTGTCTTTCCAATTCAACCGGATTTGCTTGCCTGCTAAAACGGTTGTGCTCAAGCCAGTGGGTTTGGTCAGGGCTTTCGCGGTTGTTTGCGCGTTCACAATGGCGGTGTAATTGGAGTACAGCGTACCGCTGAATGCCCGTACCCGATAACGGTAAACCGTACCGGCAGTCAGCCCCGTGTTGTTGAATGCCACCACGTTAGCGCCAGTGGATTTGATCATGGCGAAATTGGTACACGTTGCACCGGCACAGCGTTCGATCTTGAATCCCGCTTCGTTGCTGCTGTTGTCTTGCCACTTCAAATTGATTTGGGTGCCGGAAATCACCGTGGTCGTCAAATTACTCGGTGCCGTCAGTGCATTCGATGGCGGCGGCGGTGGGGGAGGTGGCGGTGTACTGTCGCAGGTACCCGCAACGCGGACAGGCTGAAACGCTTCGCGGAAACGGTAAAACTTCAAACCCTTGCCGTGAGCGTAGCGGATGATTTCTAACAAATCGGCTTTGGGAATACCCAATAAACCTTTGCCGAGGTCGGCGCCCGTTAAGATGCGATGCCCGTACAACGTAATGACTTCATCATTATTACTGGCACGATCCAAGGCGGCTTTAATTTCCGCCACGCTGTTGTCATAGCCGAAGTCGATGCCATCGCCAATCAAGTGCGGGCGGCTCGCGCCTAGTTTGTGGTAAATAGCGTCGGTGCTTTGCAGGGGTTTTGAGCGATCTTCCAGTGTGCCGCGTAAATACAGCAGGCTGTTCTTATCCTTGATGGTGTTGTCATACACGTTCAAGCCACTGCCATAAGGGTAAGAATAACTGGTGGGTGTGAATGAAACGTCTGAATTATTATCAAATGCTGAATTTGTCGTGGGATCGCCTCCCGCCATATTGCTTAGCGTTGGCTCTACTTCATCCGCGTAATATTGTGCGGCTTTGTCACAAGCCAAGGCGTAAGGTGCTTGTCCAGCATCGAGGTGATTAACACTGTGTGAAGCAATTTCATGGCCTGCATTTTCAAGTTGTTTGAGTTTGACATAATGGCTGTCGCTCCCCATTTTCCCTTGGTTGAAACCTTTGATGTTGCTGCCCCAATGGGCGACGAAAAAGGTGGCGTGTAAATCAATCCCATTGAGTTCGGGTGGTCGAGTGGCTGGGTTCACAAAAAAATCATGCCATTGGTCAACAAACCAATCGTCAAAGGTAAGTACCACCCCGCCTGCGAATAATTGAGCAGGCATAAGGGTCAACAACACTAACAAACCCGCAAGTCTGTTTAAAAAACGCCGCATATCATGTCTCCGTCTTGCAACAGCCCTTGTGTATCCCCAGAGATTTAAACGAAGTCACGATAATCATTAGGCATATTTTTAATAAAAGGCACGTGACTGCTGATAAATTAAATCAACCTCATGAACGTAGTTCAGCTTGTTGATAAATTCAAGGCGATGGCTAAAAGTTGATTACCTTGGCGCGTGTTCCGCTTCACATTAACCTAGCTGTAATTGTTATTCTGGAAACGGCGTGTCAACATCTTTGGCTATCCAAACCAACTGTTAGCGGTGAATACCATGGGCATGACTTACTGGCTGAATGTGCGCGACGGCGACATGATCGAAAGCGAAGAAAACGACTTGTCGATTACTTGTAAACTGACGGATACGCTGGACAAAGTTTGTCTGGAGCTTGGCGTGCAAGCCGTCAGCGAATTTGTTGACGGCACCGAAATGAATCTGGAATACGAAGATGAATTTGACGTGCCTGACGATGATGACGAACTTTATGCAGAAGGCACGCGCCCTTACCCGCTGGACGAAATGCGCTGGTGCACGGCTAACAGCGGGCTTGAAACCTTTCGCGCTTTGCAAACCCGCTTGAGCGAAGCGTCTGCAAGCTTTGAGCTTGATTCCGACGATGGCGATATGTTGGCGGCGGAATTGGATGAAATCATTGAGTTACTGGAAGAAGCCGCCGCTCAAGGCCGCAGCTTCCATCTGGAAATGTTGGGATAAGACAGCGTGGCTATTGGCTGCGCTTTGCGAATGTTGCATCCCATTGGCTGACTTCTTTGGAGCGGTCTTTGTGGATGCTGTATTGCTCCAGAATGTCAGCATGTTCACTCGCCGCGAGTTGGCGGTCAATCGCGACTTCATAACCGGCGTAATCTTCCAAAATCACAAACGGGTCGGTGGTGGCGCGTAAGCGTTGATAGAATTCTTCAAAAGTATTGAAACGTTCACCGTTGAGTTTTTCGACACCCAGTGATGGCAGGTCATGAAAACCTAAATTGCCGGACGCTGCCAGCACTTGGGTGACGCTGACATCATCGACTTTCTGTTTGTCCTTGCGCTCGTCGTAGTCTTCACGGGTTTGGCAGGCGTCATAAGTTTCCGTGGCGACAAACACAAAGCCGCCGTAAATCACGTAGCGTGGTTCTTTGTCGTAGGTGTAAGTGCTTTTGTCAGCTTTATCCAGCAGCACTTGAACCTGTTGCGGTTTGCCTTCGCGCACAATGTCAAGGTCAAGCGTGTCGCCGATTTGGTGCAAATCGAGGTAATGCCGGAAATTGATGGTTTTACGCGCGGTCAATGCCGCCATGCCGTCATCGTCGATCTTTTTGCCGTCAATGTGGGTAATGACATCGTTTTCTTTCAAGACTTTTTCGGCAGCAGTGTTGGCGCACACTTTGCTGATTAAGACGCCACTTTGATCGTCTTTGAGTTGGTATTTTTGCTTCAGGCTGGGGCTGAGCAGGTTTTGTGTTTCCACTGAAAACGCGGGGAAACCGTCGTATTTGCCGTCAGCGATGTCAGCTAAAAAGCGGTTGATCATCACGGTGGGAATAATGTAGCCGATGTTCTCCGCGCTTTCATCAGACTTTTGCATCACCATGCCCGCCACTTTGTCGTTAATAATCGCCGGGCCGCCGCTGTTACCGGGGTTAATGGCGGCGTCAATTTGAATGGTTTGGTAAGCGAGGCCGCTGTGTACATACGGCATGTATTCGATGCGTGACACAATGCCGCGTGTGGTGCTGAGTGTGTCACCGCCAATCGGGAAGCCATGCACCATGATTTCTTGGTGAATGTCGGGCAGTTCGCCCAAGGCGAGCGGCTTGCTTTTGGCAAAAAAGCTTTCGTCTTTGACTTTGAGCACGGCAATGTCCATTTCGTGTGACACGAATTCGACGGTGGCTTGGTAGCGTTTGGGGGTGCCATCGCGTTGGATTTCAACGAAAATGTGATCAGCCACCACGTGCGCATTGGTCAGAATGCGGTTATCGGCAATGATAAAACCAGAGCCGCTAGACGCTAGGCTGTCGGCATTCCAAGGTGAGTAGCTGGTTTGCGATTTGCTGGTCACGTAAATTTTAAGGATGGAATTTTCCAGCGTGTCCTTAGCAACGGCTTCATCCGCCAACGTAGGCAGGGGAAGCAGCAGCAATAAGCAGGTTAGCCAGTAAAAACGGGTCAGGCGGAGGGTGCGAAACAATGTTGGCATAGGTGTGGCTCAAGCAGGCAAATAAACATTATACAATTGTAGTGTAAAATCGACATCAATGGCGATTTTACATGCCAAAATAAACGATTTTGGGGCTTGCTATCAGACTTCGCACGGGTCATTCTTGATTTATTACCCCTGTTAGGACAAAACAATGACTCCACACGCTATGAACGAAGCCGAAGCGCTGTTAGTAAAAGCCTTAGCGGGCGAATTGGAGGGCGATACTTTTATTCAGCAATTGCTGGAAGTCACGCTCTTTATGCCGATTTACGAAAAGCACCAGATTGGCGGTTTGCAGCCGACGAGCGGCGATCAAGCCGTGCCGTTGACCTTGGATGATGATGCGGGCAATAAAGTATTGATTCTATTCACTAGCCCAGAGCGTGCTAAAACGTTTGTACGCGATTTTCCCGGTTACGGCGGCGGTTTGCTGGCAGAATTCAAGTGGATTATTGAAAAAGTCGGGGTGGGTTACGGCATTGCGATCAACCCCGACCATGAGGAACTGGGGATTGATCTGGAAGTAGGGATGTTGCAAAACCTACACTAAATATTGCGACCAGTCGTGATAGTCCGTGCCGAATACGAAGAAATGCGGGTTCAGCAGGGATTCTTTGGTGTTGTAACGCATGGGCTGCATGTCGGTGCGGGTGAAATGCCCACCGGCTTCTTCCACAATAATTTGTGCAGCGGCGGTGTCCCATTCTGAGGTTAAGCCGAGGCGCGGGTAAATATCGGCTGTGCCTTCGGCAACCAAACACGCTTTGAGGATGCTGCCCAGCACGGCGTAGTCGTGTTCGCCAATGCGTGCGAGGAATTGCGGCATGATTGGGTCACGGTGCGATTTGCTGCCCATGACTTTGAGCGGCTTGCCAGTGGCGCGGGTGCTGATCGGGAAAGTTTCCCCGTTGACTTGCTTGAATGCGCCGCCGCCTTGGTGGGCAAACCACGTTTCGTTCAGCGCGGGGGCGTGAACGACGCCGAGGATCGGCTGGTTGTTGTGTACCAGTGCAATCAGGGTACTGAATTCACCGTTGCGTTTGACGAATTCGCGCGTGCCATCTAGCGGGTCAACCAGCCAGTAGGTTTGCCATTGGCTACGTTCGCTGAAGGGCAGGCTGGCAGATTCTTCGGAAAGTACCGGGTATTGCGGGGTGAGTGCAGTCAAGGCATCGACAATGTGATGGTGTGAGGCCATATCTGCCGCCGTCAGTGGGGAATCGTCGGCTTTGTGTTCCACCGCGAAGTCTGGCGAATTATAGACCGCCATGATTTTGTCGCCTGCTTCTTGAGCAATGCGCACGGTGGCGTGGAGGAGGTTAGGCAAGTCCATGAGAATCTCTGTTGATGTGTTTTGCGTTCCGAGGCTATCATGTTCAGACAGTTTTAAGCAAAAGTTGTCATGTTAAAAGTTGCGTCATTTTTCGCGGGCATCGGTGGTTTTGATCTTGGCATGGAACGCGCCGGAATGCAGGTGGTGGTTCAGTGCGAAGTGAATACCTTTTGCCAGCAAGTGTTAAAAAAGCATTGGCCGGATGTGCCACTATTCAGCGATATTAATCAGATGACGGCTGACGATATTCCGGCAGATACCGAAGTATGGTGCGGCGGTTTCCCTTGTCAGGATTTATCGCTGGCCAATCAAGGCAAACGTAAAGGATTAGAAGGTGAACGCAGTGGATTATTCTTTCAATATGCAGCACTCATTGCCGCTCGCAAACCCCGTTGGGTCATTATCGAAAACGTCCCCGGTCTGCTTAACAGCCATGAAGGCAAAGATTTCCGGGTTCTCCTCGAAAAGCTGGATGAACTCGGGTACGGCGTTTCGTGGCGAGTATTCGATGCAAAATATTTTGGAACACCCCAACGCCGTCGCCGTGTCTACCTTGTCGCAAGTCTTGGCAACCTCCGCTCCGCTGAAGTACTTTTTGAACGAGGGCCACTTGCAATCGCTGCTCGTGCGGGCATCGGTCAGAAAGAAACCGTTGCCGGAGAATTTGGAAACAGCGATCAGGAAACAGATTGCTACGCTATCCAGCACGCGGGTATTGGCAGAAAACCCAGCGCAGGCCCCCAAGCCAAAGGCTACCGCAACGATGGCGAATCCTACACCCTCGATAGCCGGGGAAGTGCCGATGCTGTCTGTCAGGCGCTTGATGCCTTCGGAGTGCGAGACACTTCAGGGATTTCCAGCGGGGTGGACAGCAATAGATACCGTGCCGTAGGCAACGCGGTGTGTGTGCATGTGGTTGAATGGATCGGACGGCGCTTGCTGGCGGTGGATGCCGACTGGCAAGCCTCACTCCAAGGTGATGTAGGGTTCAGCAAACAGGCTATTGCAGGGTGAGCCTTGGTTGGTGATGGCTTGCACAAACGAGCTGTAGTTGGTGAAAAGTGAGCGTTCCACGTCAATTTTTAAAGCTAAAGAATGTGGGGCGCAGTCGAGGCGTTGGGTTTCGCTGGGGTCTTCGATGAAGGTCAGTAATGCGAGTGTCCAATTGCTTTGGCGCAAATCCCTGAATTGTATGGTTTCGCGTAGGCGTGGCATCAGGTAACGCTCAATCATTGAGCCAATGCAGAATACCATTTTACCGCCCGTCATCATGGCGACATTGCCTTTGACTAAAAACTGTTCTTGCTGTCTACGCCATGCGTTGGTCACGAGTGGGGCGGTTTTTTTGACGGGTTGAGTCAGTATTTCAATAGTCGGTGAGGGCAGTTTTTCCCACTGGTCAATGTGACGGGTTAACTCGCCGGTTGCGGTCGTTTCCCCGCCACCCTGCATTTCCAAAATGACTGGACGATCCGGCGCGGTAAGTGTGGTGGTGTTAGGATTGCGTCGCCACATGACGTAATCCGCTGAGTAGCTGCTGTCTTCGGTGACGGGGATAGCCGTTTCGCGTTTAACCAATATGTCTGGTCTGATGATGTCCGGTGTGAAAATAGTTTGAGCGACTGAGTGCAGGATGGTCTTTTGGTGTTCGTTTAACGGCTGGTCTTTGGGGGAAGTCGCGCACAGGCGATGCGAGCAAACAATCCAGAGTTCACGAGTGTCGGCATCCCAAACAGAGCAAACGGGTTTGTTGCCGCGTGCTGCTTTGTCGCAGTGGGCATTCCTGAACGGGCAAGGAATTTTTGCGCGTGAGCTAACGTTAACGGGGATGATGGGTAAACCCGTGTCGGTTCTGACACCCAGATATTCTGCAACAATAACGGTCATAGCCCTTTCCGTGAGGTTATTTTATTCGACTAATTATTGCACTAACGTTGGTGTTTTCCTAGCCAATCCTGCGCCAAATACAGCGCGAGCAAGCTGCGCCCTTCGGTGAAATCATCCTGCAACAGCAAGTCGGCAGCGTCGGACAATTTCCACGGCACAACTTCCAGCGGCTCAGGTTCGTCGCCTTCGGCATGTTGTGGGTAGAGGTCGCGGGCAAGAATCAGGTGGGTGTTGTGTTGCATATAGCTGGGGGAGAGGCTGACGCGCCGCAATACGTGCAACTCACGTGCGCCGTAGCCGACTTCTTCCATGATTTCGCGGTTGGCAGCGTCGAGGACATCTTCGCCGCGTTCCACTTTGCCTTTGGGGAAGCCGAGTTCGTAGCGTCCCGTTCCGGCAGAATATTCGCGGATCAGCAGCAGGGTGTCGTCATCCAGCAGCGGTACGATGAGCACTGCGCCACTGCCACGGTTGGCAAGGCGCTCGTAGGTGCGGCGTTCACCGTTGCTGAATTCCAAGTGGAGTTCTTCCACATGGAACAAGCGGCTGCTGGTGACGGGGTGGATGGCGTGTATCGTGGGTGGTTTTTGCATCCCGCGATTCTAACCTACCACGCCTGACTTATCACCTTGTCGCCGTGCAGGTAATGGATGAATTCGCCGATCATCACCGAACGGTCATTTGGCCATTGGTAGCTGGAGTAGCTGTACGGGTCGGCGGCTGATGCCGTTTCGCTGACGATGGGCGCAAGTGCTTGCATCGTGCCGGTTTGGGTGTTGATGTTGAGGCGGTACAGCTCATCCTGTGTCCAGCGGTAATCTTCGCGCTCATGCAGACTGACAGGCAGGGCGACTTGCAAATTGTTGCCTTGTTGCAAGCTGGTGAAAGCATGGTGCGTTTGCGAAACCGCTGTATCCGTTCCGGTTTTGCCGATAATGATTTTCTGCTTTTCGTAAGGATGACTGGGATCGGTGAGGTCAATCAACGACAATTTTACCCCGCCATCTTTGCCAATGCCGAGCAGGTAATTGTCACCGATGGGGTGGAGGTAATCCGAAAAGCCGTCAATTTCCAGTTCACTAATAATGTAGGGATCAGCCGGTTTGCTTAAATCTAAGACATACAACGGATCGGTGCGGCGGAATGTGACCAAATACGCTTTGTCGCCCAAAAAACGGGTGGCGTAGATTTGTTCACCCGGTTTGCCTAAAGGCGCGGGATGGGTGGCGTTAGGCAGTTTGGCGAGAATATCCAGCGATTGCGTCGCGGTATTTTCTTGCATGGTGTAGAGCCGGGCGGGGGAAGCACTGTTAGATAACTCATCGCCGGTATAGGTCAGCAGGCGCAGCACGCCGTTGTGTTCGCTCAGGCGGAACGGTTTTAAATCTTGTTGCCAGCCGAGATGCCCATCCACACGCCCAGAACCACGGTAGTTAATGCCACCCGCCAGTGAGAATTTGTGCAGATCGGTGGTAATGGTTGGCGGGTAATAAGCAATGCTGGTACTAACCGCTGCATCGTTACCGTTTCCCGTGGTGACAGGTGCATTGTCGGGGTAGTTGTAACTGGTGGTTGCCAGATAAATCGCATCGGTGGAGGCGTACAACGTTTCGGTATCACCCGCGAAACACTTGCCTTGCGGGGTCGGTGTGGCGCTGTTCATGTCAATCGCCAATAGGCTGACGATGCTGGTTTGGTAGCTTTTCTTGTCGGTGTATTGCGTCATGAAGCAATCATCGCCGCTGAAAATTTCGTTTTTGTTGCCGCCATTGAGTTGGTAATCGGGCAGGAAATCGGCAAGCGTGGCGTTGTTGATGAGCGTGCGGTTAGCGGCGGCTTCCGCTTCGGTGGTCGGGTATTGCACCAAATTGGGCAGTGTGGGGCTGTGGCGGGTGGCGACGTACAACGTCGAACCTATGCGGCGGCTGCTAATGACTTGCCCCTCCACCG
Source organism: Candidatus Thiothrix sulfatifontis (assembly GCA_022828425.1). Lineage (NCBI taxonomy): Bacteria > Pseudomonadati > Pseudomonadota > Gammaproteobacteria > Thiotrichales > Thiotrichaceae > Thiothrix > Candidatus Thiothrix sulfatifontis. Next base: position 149,156 of record CP094685.1, on the reverse strand, counting down.
TGAGTTTGGCGGTTTGGCTGGGACTTTCAGGGTTGGTAACGTCTAACAGGTAAAGCTGGGTTTGTTGGTTTTGCCAGTAGCTGGGAATAAACCAACGATCCCAAATACTGTACATTTGCTGTTCTTCGGCGAGAGCCACCAGTTTTGCACCATCAAGGTACAGACCACTCAAGCGGGTATTGGTGTCATTCCCCACTGGTAGGTCTTTCACCAGCGTGTTACTGGCGTCATTTGCTTTGAAAATGCGCACATTGGGTTGGTCGGTTGCGGTGGTGTAGAGGTATGTGCCGTCGGTTTTGATGCGGTCGGCTTCGTCGACATTGGTTTCTTGGGTGTTGGTGCTGGAAACGCTTTTGCCGGTGTCGGCAACGGCGGCTGGTGCGCTTGTTGTCGTTGCCATGACGGGCATAATGCACACGTCACCTTTGCACGGGTATATTTCAGGGCGCACCGTGCCGTAGATTTCGAGCATTTGTTGTTTGATCAACGTTTCGAGTTCGGTGTTGTTAGCCGCTTGTTTCAACGCCGGTTTATTGGCGCTGGTGCTGGGTGTGGTCGTATTTGTACTCGTGCTGGTGTTGGTGTTGTTCGTGCTGACGGCAGTGCTAGAACTGCCCCCGCCACACGCGCTGAGTAGTAACGCGATGGCAATGCTCAAAGCAAACTGATGCAGATTTTTCATAATGCCCTCCGGTATGATGCGATTTTTAGTGGTAGGTGGAAGCCCATAAAATGAATTATAGCGCAATCAATTTAGACTGGCATGAGATTAACACCGTGTTTTTAGACATGGATGGCACGTTGTTGGATTTGCATTTCGACAACCATTTTTGGTTGGAACATTTGCCGGTGCGTTTAGCCGAACAGCGCGGTGCTACGCCGGATGAAATTCGTGCTTATTTGCACGCGCGTTACACCGAAATGGAAGGCACCTTGGATTGGTATTGCCTTGATTTTTGGCAGAATCATCTGGGCACAGACGTGGTGGCGCTGAAACACGAAATCGCAGATCGAATTGCGATTCGGGCGCACGTTGAACGCTTTCTCGAATCGCTGCATGAACGCGGGAAACGGGTAGTATTACTCACCAATGCGCACCAAAAAAGTGTGAGCTTGAAATTTGGCTATGTGGCATTGGCGCACTATTTTGATCACATTATTACGTCGCATTCCTTGGGTTTGCCGAAAGAGCATCCCGATTTTTGGCAAAAATTGAGTACGGTGGAAGTGTTTGATCCGGCACATTCCTTATTCATTGATGACAATTTGCACGTATTACGCGCGGCACAAGCGCACGGGGTGAAGTATTTGCTGGCAATCCATCAGCCGGATTCGCAGCAGCCGCCAAAAGATACCGCTGAATTTACGGCGGTGGCGTGTTACACGCAGTTGCTGGGCACTTAACATCATTTTTCCTGACACGGGCAATCCGTCGGTTGTTTGGCGGCATACTTGGTTTCGTACCACCAAAATCCCAGCCTTATCAACGCCATCAGGGTTAATAACCCCAGGAGCCACAGCCATAAGTGCGGCAAAAATTCCAAAAAGAGCAAAACAAATACCAGCAACACCGCCAAGGGTGCGGGGTCACAGCCAAACAAGCGTCCGCGTTTCGCAGGCTGTTGATCGTGCTGGCAACAAGGCGGTTTGGCGGGTGTCATTTCGTCATCCCTACGTACAAGGTGGCTAACTTTTCCGGTAATCGACTGACTTGATCCAAAATCAGGTAATGCTTGTGTCCGAAAATCCGCGACACATAATCATCGGCATAGGGGTCAAGCGTGAGGCAAAACGTTTGGATACCCTGACGTGCCAAAGCTTCCACCGCTTTTTTGGTGTCTTGGCGTAAGTATTGCGGGTCACGCACGTCGTTATCGGCGGGTTCACCATCGGTGAGCAGCAAAATCAGCTTTTTCTGGCTGGAACGCCGTGCCAGCAACGATCCGGCATGGCGCAACGCTGCTCCCATGCGGGTGGACAGTTGCCCACTCATTGCCGCCAGCCGTCCTTTTACGGTGTCGTTATACGGCGCGTCAAAGTCCTTGAAGCGGTAATATTCCACGTCATGCCGCCCGTTGGAATCGAAGCCGTGGATGGCAAACGGGTCGCCGATTTTCACCAAGGCTTCTGCCAACAACGCGGTGGCCTCGCGTGCCATATCCAGTACGGTTTTGCCTTCGGGGGAATCGCGCACCGGATCGTTAGTCGATTCGGACAAATCCACCAGCAATAACACCGATAAGTCACGGATTTGCAAACGGGTACGGATATTGATACGCGGGTCGGGCTGCTTGCCACGGCGGATGTCGACCATGGCTTGCACTGCGGCATTCAAATCCAACGTATCGCCGTCTTCAACACGCCGTTGGCGGATTAAACCTTGTGGCTGGATGGATTCGATTAAATGCTTAATGCGTTTCACCAGCGGTTTGTGGGCTTCAATTGCTGCCTCCACTAGCGCGGGGTCGCCGGTTTTGGGGCGTTTTTCCAGTAATGTTACCCAGTTGGGGCGTTCTAACTGGCTTTGGTAATCCCATTCGGGGTAATGAATCGGCGAGGAGACCGGCGCTTTGCCTTCTTTGGCATTGAGGGTAGTACCGTCGTCTTCGTAAAATTCGGTGGGCAATACCCAAATTTCTTGCGCATCGTCTCCCGCGTATTCCACATCCAGCCCCATCACCATTTCCATGACGCTGACGTATTTGCGCACTTGCATCGCCTGCCCCGGTAACAGGATGTGATCGGCGTTGGTCTCTGGGGCCTGCCACAAATAGCGGTTATCATCGCGGTAAGGGTTATTGAGAGCATCCTGACGCGCTTGGTAATGCCAGCCGAGGCTTTCGGCTTGGCGGGCGAGTTCCAAACCGATGCCTTGCGCCATGCGAGGCGATTCCAGTTGTGCTTGTGCATTCGCAAATAAAGCGCTGGCGGCTTCTACTAACGGGTGATCATCACCGTTGTAGTGGTCATCCAACAACGCCCGTGCCATGCGCCCCAACACACTCGCGATGCTATTGTCTTGCGTGACGGTGGGCAGTAAATTTTTCCACAAACCCAGCAAACCGGGGAATTGGCGAATCGCCAGTGCTTCGACCCGTGCATCTTCCACCAGCCCGATCAAGGCTTGTTGCAAGGGGGTAAAGCTGTCTGCTTGCGGGTCATAATGTGAGTACACCTGATGGGCGGCGGCGTGCGCGGCAGCGGCGCGATACACATCCATGCCATTGGCTTTCTCGCCGTTGGTTTGAATGAAATCGTCAAAAGCATCCGGCAAATGGATAAACCCGGCTTCGATATACGGGCGATACCCTTCGCGGGTTTCAAAATCACCGGAAGTGGGGCGCAGGAAAAAATCCCGCCCCCACAAGGCGCGTAAATACATAATCAAGCGGCGCTGCACATCGACAAACAAGACCCCGCGCTGTTCTTTTTTGAGTACGGTCAGCGCGGTATCATTTTCCAGCCCAAAATACGCGGTTTGTCCGCTGAAATCGTTACGATACGCCGATACTCCCCACATTGCCCACCGCCGTAAGCCGCCCAAGGTGAGGTGCGTCAGCAATACATCGAGTTTGTCCAGCAAGGGGCGTAAGGCACGCGGTGCTTGTGCCAGCAAATGATTCAGCAGGCTGAGGTAGCCGTTGAACAGTTCCAGTTCCCCTAAACGGGTAGCGGCAGTGGGCGCAGTGGCAAACAGCAATGCCAAGGTGCTGGCACTGGTTTTGGAATACATTTGAATGGCGGCAGACAGCAATTCCGCCACCGCTTGTTCGCCGAGTTCTTTGGCAACCATCGGTGCCGCTTCGAGGAAAGACTCCACCAAATCGGTGCCACGCCCCAGCGATTTTAAGCCTGCTGCCCCGCGCAAATAGGTATCCAGACCACGCGGAGAAAACACCCGGACAGCGTCGTGCCAGTTAGCTTCCAGCACCCCATTGGCGCTTGCACCCAAATCATCCAGAATGTCTTGATAATCGCTGAGTTGTATCGCCATCGGTGTTCTCCTCGTTGCTAGGTGGGGCTTATGTCACCCCTCAGTGGCTGGTCAGTGCATCGGCATCGGCGGCAAAACGGTATTCGGTTTCCCCCAACGTATCCGCGTCGGCGGCAATGCTGACAGTTACCTGATGGCGGGTAAAATTCAGATCGGGGTAATAGCCGGTGCGCTCCGACAATGCCGCCAGATCATCCAAAAACTGGCGGGTTTGGGCGTAATCGGTGAAATCGTAACGGCGATTCATCGCGGCGGGGCGTTGTTGGATGCGCCAAGCGCTGCTGGGTTGTGTGGTCATGCTGCTGCTCCTGGATTGAACCCCCTCTTGGCAGAGGGGGAAACGGGGGATTTACTCCGATTTAGGCAAAATGGTTTCCACTTCCGAATGGACACGGGCAATAATGTGTGCCGCCACTAAGCCATCACCGACACGTTCACAAGCATCCGCTCCGGCACGCACAGCGGCATTCACCGCCCCGGTTTCACCACGCACCAGTACGGTGACATAACCGCCGCCAACAAATTGGCGACCAATCAGTTTGACTTCTGCGGCTTTGGTCATGGCATCGGCGGCTTCGATAGCCGGAACCAGACCGCGTGTTTCAATCATGCCAAGGGCAATGCCGGTGACTTGTGCCATGTTTATTCTCCTCATAAAGTCCTAAAAATGAATGGCGCTAACCATTAACCAATCACTGCGTTATCCACGGGTTGACCGGGTTTGGGCAAAATGCTTTCCACCTCAGAGTGAACGCGGGCAATAATGTGTGCTGCCACCAAACCGTCACCGACGCGCTCACAAGCGTCAGCACCGGCACGCACAGCGGCATTCACCGCGCCGGTTTCACCGCGTACCAGTACCGTGACGTAACCTCCCCCCACAAACTGGCGACCCACCAAGCGGACTTCTGCCGCCTTGGTCATCGCGTCAGCCGCTTCAATCGCCGGTACTAAACCGCGTGTTTCAATCATGCCCAAGGCAATACCTGTTACTTCAGCCATAGCTATGCTCCTTAGTCAGTGTTTATTCCCAATAATCAATAATTCCGGCGATGGTCAGATCGGTGAGTATCTTGGGGTCACGCAAGGCATAACGCGCTGCTGAACCACTCACCGTAAAAACCCATGCACCGGGTGGTGCGCCCACCGGGTCACACGCCACGTTCAACCCGCCCTTGCTGTCAACCAATACCCGCAAGGGCAAATCCTGCAAATCGGGTACGCGCCGCGTGGCAACCAATTTCGACTGTACCCGCATGATTTCCATGTCACGCTGCTCCCTTGCCAGTGTCATCCGCTTCGGCACGCCAGCGGTCGATAATGCCGACAATCGTCAGGTCGGATGGATACTCCTTACTGCCTGCGGCTTCCCGCGCGGCGGAAGACCCCACGCAAATCACCCAATCACCGGGCATACAGCCAATCGCATCCACCGCGACTTGACGTGCGCCCCCTGCTTTTTCCTGTACCACCAGCAAGGCTTTGTGCCCCAGTTCGGCTAAGCGGTTGGTGGAAACCAGTGTCTTTTCAACCCGCATGATTTTCATACCGCCGCCTCCACGACTTCGATGGGGCTGCCGGTGGGGAGGTCTTGCACCGACAATTGGCACAGCAACAACCCCTTTGCCACCAGATCGGGGTAACGCTGGCGAATAGCCGCTGCTACCCGGTGCGCTTTCACCACCGTGCGTTCGCGAGCACCCGGCACCTTGGCATCGTAGCGGTAGTGAATTGCCACCGGCACAGGCAAACCGTGTTGCACATTCAAGCCCTTGAAGATCTTGAGTCCGACATCCATATCCGCGACGCCTTCTTCCAGCGTGTGCAAGTGCGCGTAATACGCCACATTGCGGATTTGTACTTCCTCGAAACCGTCACCCACGTTGATGTAGCGTTCCGCGTGACCAATGTCGGCGTATTGCCCAGCGTGTAAATCCACCACGTAGTCGATTTGCGACAAATTATTTATCAGCAAATTGGCAATCAAGCGGCGCATACCTTCGTGGGGTTCGCCTTTGCCTTCGCCCCAGCCGTGTTTATGCACGGCGGTATCAATCGCGTCATACACCGCTAAGCGGGCAGCATCGGCTGACAAATGCAGCGTGGCGCGGTACAGCGCGGTGTTATCCACAAACCGCTGTGGGGATAATTGCCCGCTGCCATCGGGAATGTGTACCCGAATCGCATCGGTGTCGGTATCGACCCCAATCAGCAAAATATCTGTGCTGGCACCACAACAGAACGAATTCTCAATGGCTTGGCGGAACTGGTTTAGGCGATCCAGTGCCGCTGCCACAGCTTGATGATCGTTACTGCCGTGGGCAGCACATCCCTCATGGCAGGGGGAGCTTGAACTGGTGTGGTAAACCGCAATTTTCAGGTAACGTGTCCCGGCATCTGCCCTGGTCGGTACACCTTCCCGAAAGCGGCGCAACTCGGTGGCTACCCAGTGACGCACATCGGTTTCCACATCAAATAACGCACCGGCATACGCCTTGCGTCGGGTAAACGAAGTCAGCGGCAGGCGCAAAATGTAGCGCATCAACCCTTTAAGGCGACCATCCGCACAGGGGCTGATGTCCACCGCGTGAAACCCACCATCGAGGAAGAAATTGCGGGTGTCTTGCACCGCTTCTACCTGCTGGCGTAAATCATTGGCAAATTGTTCAGTCGCCAGTTGCAATGCCTGAAACGTGCAATAGGCATACAAGGCTTTGATGTCTACCCCGCTGACCCAAGCGCTATTCAGGATGCGCTCTGGTAAACGATACCCCAGTTGTTGCAATGCTACCGCTTGCGCTTGTTCAGCAAAGTCTGTGCCGCAGGGCAAACCGGCAAGGGTTTGCAAGGCCGGGGTAATGGCGTCGAAACGCCCTTTAACCGTTTCTTCGCAATGCGCCAGCCGTGCATTGGTGTGCTGGTCTGCCAGTGGGTGGCGGTGGCTATCAACCGAACGATCAACTGCTACTAGCGAACGCGATAAGCGTGACACGCTGGCGCTTTCCGTTGTGGCGGTACTGCCAACCACTTCCTGTTGCCGTACCGCCCGCTTTGGAGAGGAAACGGCAGTAACACGCTGGCGAGCGTTGCGTAAAGCTTGTTGGGCTTGACGGCTATTCATCGTTTAGCTCCCTTTAGCCTCTTGCCCCGCCGGAGACGGTAATCAGCGCACCTTTGCCACTGTTACCGCTGCTGCCGGTCACTTTGGCAAGCGGTGGGGCTTCGGGGCGTTCCAATGCTTTATTGGCGTGGGCATTGACCATTGCCATGCTGCGGGGTGTGCCGCGCAGGGTGGGGTTGCGTCCGTTTGCCCATTGCCCTTCCGTGCCGGTCATGCGTCCGCTGCGTCCCCAATCGTCGCCGGTAATGCGCGTCCCGCCGTCACGCCCATCGCCGGTAATGCGCGACACTGGGCTAGAGACTTCCCCGGCATCGACTGTCGGCGGTGTCGGTGGAGCCGGTTCTGGCATAGTGGCTGGGTGTTGGTAACGGAATTCCGGTGTACCAGAAACCAAGCGGGCAGCCATATTGCCGGGGCCGGTAATGCGGCGTAAGCCATCATCCGCGTTGCCAGTAATTCGCCGTGTCACCGCCGGTGCTGGTGTGGGGGCGCTGAACGTCTGGTTGGCGCTTGGGCTAGTCATTTGCGCTTGTTTTAGCGCAGCGACAGCGGCATCCGCACAGCCGTGACACATGACCGGCGGGGGAGGCAACATGCCCCGCACTTGTGCAACCGCCACTTTTACCTGATGTTCAGCCGCGCATTCATCACAGCAGAAGCCGTTTGCGTCATGCGGGTGCGCGTGTTCGTGCAACGCTGGCATCGGTTCTGGCTCGGGTACAATGATCGGCTCCGGTGCGGCTTGTAGGGCATGGCGCATGGCTAATGCTCGCATGGGGTAAGCCTTCGGTGCGGCATTGCGTTGGGCAACTTTGCTGTCACCGTATTGCGAACCTGTGACTTTTCCGGTGGTCGTGGCTTCATTGCCGGTGACTTTTTCGGTGCGGTTCACCAGATTGCCGGTAATGCGTTGCCCATTGCGGCTGCTGTCTTCGCCGACTTTGGCAGAACGTGCGGGCGCTTGCGTCTTGCAAATGGATTTGAATTGCTCACTGGAAACGTATTCGGTACCCGTTACCGGGCGGCAACTGCCGTGTTCATCGCCGGTGACATTGATGGCACGTCCTACTTCGGTACCCGTAACAGAACGCCCAGCAATCGTATGCGTTAGCGCCACTTTTTGCGGGCCGTTGATGGTCATGCGGGATGCGCCCGCATCAGCGTACTGTGACCCCGTAATGCTAAGGCTTGCGCCTGATTGATTGCCGGTAACGGGTTGCAAGCGTGCTTCGTCCACCCCCGTGACGGTGATCTTTTTGCGTTCTGTGGTGCCAGCCACGACTTTGGGGGCGCGGGTGGTCAAGCCTTTGTTCTCACAGAAATCCGCGAATTGTTCCAAGCCCAAGTATTCGGTGCCGGTGACAGGGCGGCAACTGCCCTGCTCGTCTCCCGTGACGCGTTGGGAACGCCCCATTTCTGTGCCGGAAACCGCTAAGCCGCCACTGGTGACAGTGACCCCTACTTTGGGTTTGTTTGGTTCGGGGCGCGTGCCGCACAGGGTGTCGAAATGATCCGTGCCGAGGTATTCCGTCCCCGTCACTGCCCGACACGCGCCGCTTTCGCCCCCCGTGATGGCGGCTTGGCTGACATGGCTTACTGGTGTGCCGGTCACGGTGCTGCCCGATAAAGTAGCATCGATTTCGACTTTGGGGGGGACACGCGCAGGGCGGATACGTCCGCTGGGGCGCGGGGCTTCAACCACGTCGCCCCGTCCATTTCGCGCCATGACATTGCGCCGTTGGCGGGCAGCATCGCGCCCTTGCAAACCTTGATTGCTGCGTGGATTGCGCCCGCTAGGGCGGCTGGCAGTACCGGGTTTGCGGGGCGCGGCAGCTTTGCCTTGGGAGGCCAGTTGCTGGCGGCGATTGCGGCACAAGGCGCGTACATTGTTGCTGCTTGCGCCCAAGGCTTGGGAGTCGGTTTCAACCAAATCACACAAGGCATCCAGCGTTTCTTCGGTCACGGTATCGTTACCAAACAAGCGGGTCAGGCTGTCTGTTAGCGCGGTACTGCTTGGGTAAGCGGTACTCGCTGGGGTAACGGGCAGCGCGGGTTTCGGGCGTTGCGCTCGTGGTGCGGTAGCACTGCGCTGGGAAGCGGCTCGCCGTCGGGCGGCGGCAGCGTCGCGGGCTTTTGCTGCGCTGGTTGCAAGTTGTGCAGGCATGGTATCTCCCTCCCTTAATGACGTTTAGCCGCGATGAACCACAAAGGCCGTGCCTTGGCTTTGGGTGTAATTGTCGTAACCGATCAGGCGGATGTGATGGTGCGGATATTCACGGTGGCACGCTTCGATTTCTGCCAAAATCCGGTCAACGCTTTGCTCACCGAACATCGGTAACTTCCACATGAACCAGTAATAAGCGGCAGATCGCGCGGGTTCAACGTGTTCAATCGCTGGATTCCAGCCTTGCGCCACAATGTATTGAATTTGTTGGCGCGTCTGCTCGGCGGTCAAGGTCGGCAGGTAAGAAAACGTCTCGTATTTGACGTGTTGTTTGTAGTCTTGCGAATCAGGCATGGTGACAACTCCTAAGTAGTACGGTGCTTAGCGGTTCTGAACATCGAGCTTGTCGACGGTATCGAACTCGAACTTGATTTCTTTCCAGGTTTCCATGGCAATTTTGAGTTCAGGGCTGGACTTGGCAGCATTCACCAGAATTTCTTTGCCTTGCTTTTCCAAATCAACACCCCGGTTACGCGCTTCGACACAGGCTTCGAGTGCTACCCGGTTAGCGGCAGCACCGGCGGCATTGCCCCACGGATGCCCTAACGTACCGCCACCGAATTGCAGCACGGAATCGTCACCAAAGATGTTCACCAGCGCAGGCATGTGCCATACGTGAATACCGCCAGAGGCCACCGCCAATACGCCCGGCATGGAACCCCAGTCTTGGTCAAAGAAAATGCCGCGTGAACGGTCTTCCGGTATATACGATTCGCGCAGCAAGTCGATCCAGCCCAGGGTGGCAGCGCGGTCGCCTTCCAATTTACCCACGACCGTACCCGTGTGCAGGTGATCGCCACCGGAGAGACGCAAGGCTTTTGCCAATACACGGAAGTGGATGCCGTGATGCGGGTTGCGGTCGAGTACGGCGTGCATCGCCCGGTGAACATGCAATAACATGCCGTTCTTACGGCACCAACGTGCCAGCCCGGTATTGGCAGTAAAACCACCCGTGAGGAAGTCGTGCATAATAATCGGCGTGCCGAGTTCTTTGGCGAAAGCGGCGCGTTCATACATTTCTTCGGGGGAAGGGGCGGTGACATTCAGGTAATGACCTTTGCGTTCGCCGCTTTGGGCTTCGGCGGTTTCAATCGCATCCTGTACGAACAGGAAACGGTCACGCCAGCGCATAAACGGTTGCGAATTGATGTTTTCGTCGTCTTTGGTGAAGTCCAAACCGCCGCGTAAACATTCGTATACCGCCCGACCGTAGTTTTTTGCCGATAACCCCAGTTTTGGTTTAATGGTGCACCCCAACATTGGGCGACCGTATTTATTCATGCGGTCACGTTCGACCTGAATACCGCTGGGTGGGCCATTACAGGTTTTGACGTAATGCAGTGAAAAGCGCACATCTTCCAGACGCAATGCCCGGATTGCCTTGAAGCCGAAGACGTTCCCCACCAAGGAGGTGAAGACGTTGACGACCGAACCTTCCTCAAATAAATCAATCGGGTAGGCAATGAAAGCGTAGAAACAGGCGTCATCACCGGGGACGTCTTCAATCGCGTAAGCACGTCCACGGTAGTAATCCATATCGGTCAACAAGTCCGTCCACACGGTTGTCCAAGTGCCGGTGGAAGATTCAGCCGCTACCGCAGCGGCGGCTTCTTCACGATCAACGCCCGGTTGCGGGGTGATTTTAAAGCACGCCAGAATGTCGGAATCCAGCGGGATGTAATCCGGTTGCCAATAGGTTTGCCGGTACTCTTTGACCCCGGCCTCGTATTTCTTTGCCATCATCTTCTCCTTGCAGAAGTCGCGTTAGGGAATCTTGCTCTGGCAGTCAGCTACGCCAGATGTGAGCGACTATAAGCAAGCAAAATGATGAACTGAAGTTAATTATAAATATAATTTGCATAAACAATAGTAAATATAAATGCTGTGCATAAACCCTAGTAAATTGTTTTTAAGGGTTTTCCCTAAGTTAGGTTAATGATTGCCACACGCAAACTAGGTTAATTGTCAGCGCTAAAAACATTTACTAGAGTTAATTCCAACGTGTTTGCGGGATATTTTGTATGAATTTACGCCACATTACTTTGCATCAATTGCGCTTGTTTCACAGTGTGGGTAAGCATTTGTCATTCACCCGTGCTGCCGAAGAATTACACCTCACGCAACCGGCTGTTTCCATCCAAATCAAACGCTTAGAGGACAGCGTGGGAATGCCTTTGATGGAACACATGGGTAAGCGCGTGTTTATGACCGACGCCGGGCGTGAATTGTTTGAAGCCTGCCGTGACGTACTGGAACGCTTGCGGGTGCTGAATGAAGACATGATCGGCATGGAAGAGGGCGTGAAAGGCCCGTTGAATGTCTCCGCGATCACCACGGCTAAGTACTTTATGCCGCATTTGTTGGGGGTGTTTTTACGGGATTACCCTAGAGTGGAGCCACGCCTGACAATTACCAATCAAGCCAAAATCATCCGCCGCCTAGAAGACAATCTCGATGATTTGGTGATTATGGGAACCATGCCCGATAGCTTGACGATCGCATTAGAGGCTGAATATTTCCTCGATAACCCCCTAGTGGTGGTCGCGCCACCCGATCACCCCTTGGTTGGGCGGCGCAATATTACGCTGGAACGCATTGCCCAAGAACGTTTTATTTCGCGGGAACAGGGGTCTGGCACTCGCGCCGCTCGGATCAAACTGTTTGCGGATCACGGGGTAGAGGTCAACACCTACATGGAACTCGGCAGTGGCGAGGCGATTAAACAGGCGGTTATGGCGGGCTTGGGCATTTCCGTGCTGTCCACCCACAATTTGCGCTTGGAATTGGATGCAGGGTTGCTGGCGGTGTTGGACGTGCAACACTTCCCGCTCATGCGCCAATGGTACGCGGTGCACTTGAAAGGCAAAAAACTTTCCAACACCTCCAAGCGTTTCTTAGACTTTTTGCTGCAAGACGGGGCGCGAATCTGGCATGACATTAATGCCAACCGTTTGGCTTTGCCGCACCGCCCTGAATTGCCGCTGGTTTCCTCCCCTTATTCACCGGCTATCGCGGTAGTCAACTGAGAAAACCCCTATGAATGCTGTTAGTTTGCGTGTTTATTCCTTCATTGATTCGCTGCAACCGCAGCTTGCTTCGTATTTGGCCACCTCTTCGCAGGGCTTTTTGCCGATTCCCGGCGATGCGTGTTTGTGGATTGAGGTTGCACCGGGCATGGCGGTACACCGTTTGAGTGACATTGCCCTCAAAGCGACCAATGTGCGCTTGGGTCAACAAGTGGTGGAACGCGCTTTCGGCTCCATGGAAGTTCACTACCGCAACCAAAGTGAAGTCACCGCTGCCGGTGAAGCCGTCTTGCGTGAAATCAATGCCAAGGTCGAAAACCGCATGGCTTGCCGGATTGCCTGGCAAGAAATTATCCGTGCGATTACGCCTGACCATGCGACCCTGATTAACCGCCAATTGCGGCATGGCTCGATGTTATTGCCCGGCAAAAGCATGTTCATTTTTGAAACCGAACCGGCGGGTTACATTGTGTACGCCGCCAACGAAGCCGAAAAAGCGGCGCATGTCACGTTGGTTGATGTCAAAGCCTACGGTGCATTTGGGCGCTTGATTATGATGGGCAGCGAGGCAGAAACCGCGCAAGCACTACAAGCGGCGCAACAAGCGATTGCTACGCTTAATACCCGTGCCACTGGCACGCAAATCGGTTGAGAGGAGCCGCTCGATGTACAATGTTCGGGACAATGTGCAAGCCAGTTTGGGGCATTTTCGCATGGAAAATTACTGGTTTCGTTACAGTAATTTCGTGCCGCGTTTGTTTAACTGGTGTGTGGAACTGGGGTTTGAGCCGGGAAAAATCATGCCCTCACGGGCGTTTTGTTCGGATGAGAGCCAAGGCTACCCGGTGATTTTGCTGGCAAAACATTTTGGGATATTTCCGTTCAATCACGGGCAAGTGGGCGGGATTATGGCGTGTGACCGGCATGGCCCGCACGCGCATCACGGTAAAGATTTGGTGATTGTGCATTCCAGCCACGTCGGTTATGACCCCGAAGCCATGACCTTTGGTTCTTATCGGCGCATCCAGACGGCGAATCACCGCTGCTCCAGTAACTGTGGCAAAATCCACGCCACGTTGGAGTGGTATTTGCGCGAATACGAGTTTGCTTGCCAAAACATTTTCGTGGATATGCGGGCGGATCATTGCCGCTTGACCTTGGACAACCAATATTTGTCGCGTAGCCGGGAACGCAGTTTGGTGTTGCATCTGGAAAAAATGGTGGAACACCAGCATGACGGTGAAATGTTACCGATTGCCATGCAAAGCACGTCGCGCACGTTCATGGCGACCGACGCTTTTTTTCAGCACATGCGCTGGTTTTTCAACGAAGGCACGGGCAAGCAGCCGCTGGGCGATGCCTTATTGCCGGAATATTTCACCTACCACACCAGTTTGCGGGAAGACACCGACGGGTCGCGCCAATTGGAGCAAAACCTAATCGGCGCAATGCCTTGGATTGTGATGTCTGCTGAGCCAATGCTGACGGCAGCGCAAGCCAATACGCAAGCCGAATTCGACCGTGCTTACCGCAGCATTTCACAAGATAGTGCGTATCGGGGGCGTAATTTGCTCTACATTGCAGGCTTACATGTGGATATTTCACCGTCGCCGGAACAGGCGTTTGTGTTAACCAAGTTCATTCCCTGGGCGGCGTATGTGCAATTGAAAAACGGTGAGCGCTATGTGCTGGAACAAGAGGCGCTGTTTACGCGTTTGCAGGCGTGTAGCGCGGATAACCCGCAGCAATTGGGCTTGGATGCGGCGATTCAGATGATGGAAGACGAGGCAGAGATTTACTTGCATTTGCCGTATTAATGTTCTGATTTGATCGAATAAACCGAACATGACATTAGACATAATCAACTATGCAAGTCAGCAGCATCTGCCTATACTGCGCTCGATCTAATCAATTTTATAGATTGTTAAAGATTCGTTAAATTATTTTTTATCAAATGGAGATTGCTTATGTACCCGAATAAAGAAGGTCAACGTATCCCTAGCGTTACATTCCGCACGCGTCAAAACCACGAATGGGTGGATGTACAAAGTGATGACCTGTTCGCAGGCAAAACCGTCATCGTATTCTCACTGCCGGGCGCATTTACCCCGACGTGTTCGTCTACACACGTGCCGCGTTACAACCAACTGGCGGATACGTTCAAGCAACACGGTGTGGATGAAATTATCTGCATGTCCGTGAACGACACGTTCGTGATGAACGAGTGGAAAGTTGACCAGAAAGCCGACAACATCACCTTTATTCCAGACGGCAACGGCGACTTCACCGACGGCATGGGCTTGTTGGTTGATAAAAATGACCTCGGTTTCGGCAAGCGTTCATGGCGCTATTCCATGCTGGTCAAAGACGGCCTGGTGGAAAAAATGTTTATCGAACCCAACCAACCGGGCGACCCGTTTGAAGTATCCGATGCGGATACCATGTTGGCTTACATTGCACCGGGCGTAAAAGCACCGTTGGATGTGACCTTGTTTACTCGCCCTGGCTGCCCATTCTGCGCTAAAGCCAAAGGCATGTTGCGTGACGCTGGCATTGATTTCGACGAAATGGTCTTGAATCAAGATTATACTAACCGCAGCCTGCGTGCTGTCGCGGGTGTTGACGCCGTTCCGCAAGTGTTCATCAACGGTGCGTTGATCGGCGGTTCGGATAAGCTCGAAGCGTGGTTGCAAGCAAAATAATCAGGAGCAAAGCATGAGCCAACATTACGATTTAATCGCCATCGGCGCGGGCAGCGGTGGTTTGTCAGTGGTCGAAAAGGCTGCGAAACATGGCGCGAAGTGCGCGGTCGTGGAAGTCAATGACGACCTCGGCGGTACGTGCGTCAATCGGGGCTGTGTCCCCAAAAAAGTGATGTGGTTTGCCGCGAACTTGGCTCATGCCCAGCACGATGCACAGGATTACGGTTTCGCGACGGTTCCCGGCAAGCTCGATTGGGGCAAGTTGGTGAACAAGCGCGACAATATGATTGGTGGTATCAACGATTGGTACATGGATAGTTTTTTGTCCGAAGCGGGCATCGACCTGATCAATGGTCAGGCGCGTTTCACCGCCGCCAATACGCTAGAAGTGAACGGCGAAACGTATACTGCTGATCACATTGTGATTTGCACGGGGGGGCGCCCCATCGTGCCAACCGATATTCCCGGCGCGGAATTCGGTATTAATTCTGACGGTTTTTTTGAGTTGGCTGAACAGCCCGAAAAAGTCGCGGTTGTCGGCGGCGGTTACATTGCACTGGAGTTGGCGGGCGTGTTGAATGCCCTCGGTTCAGAAACGCACATGTTGCACCAAGGTTTTCCCGTGCTGATCGGTTTCGATAGCCTGATGCAGAAAACCTTGCGTGGGCAGATGGAAGCCGACGGCATTGTGTTCAACGACACGGCGAAAATTGCCAGCGTCGAAAAGCAGGCTGACGGCAAACTGACCGTGAATTACACCGACGGCAGCACGTTGGCTGATCTGGATCAGTTGTTGTGGGCGATTGGTCGTAAGACCAATACCGACGGTATTGGTTTAGAAAACATTGGTCTGGAACTCGCGCCCGGTGGTTTCATCGACGTGAATGAGTATCAGGAAACCAGCGTTCCCGGTGTTTACGCGATTGGTGACATTATCAATAAGCGCGGCGTGCAACTGACGCCGGTAGCCATTGCTGCGGGTCGTCGCCTCGGTGATCGTTTATTTGGTGGCATGAAAGACCGTAAAGTCGATTACAGCCTGATTCCAACGGTCATGTTCACGCACCCGCCGATTGGCACGATTGGTTTGTCGGAAGAAGCGGCGCGGGAAAAATACGGCGATGCGGTGAAGGTGTACAGCACCGAATTCACCCCAATGTATTATTCTTTCGTCAAGCACAAAGCCAAGACCGCGATGAAGCTGGTTGTGGTTGGTGCGGAAGAAAAGATCGTCGGTTGCCACGCGATTGGCGTGGGTGTGGATGAAATGATGCAAGGTTTCGCGGTTGCTATCCGCATGGGTGCAACCAAGCAAGACTTTGACGACACCATCGCGATTCACCCCGTCAGCGCCGAAGAAATGGTCACGATGAAATAACGTTTGGAAGAGGGCGTATGCAATACGCCCCTACGCAGATCCCTGTAGGGGCGTATTGCATACGCCCTCTTCATCTTTGCCGAATTATTTCCGCAGCAAACTCACCCCGCCCATCACCAACGCCATCCCCGCCAAATGAAACCAGCCAAACGGTTCACCCAGCAGCCACACCGCCAGTAAAATCGTCAATACGGGACCAACCGTGCCCACAATGCTGGTTTTCGCCGCGCCAATGCGGTGAATCGCTTCACTCACCATAAAACTCGGCAATAAGGT
Organism: Candidatus Thiothrix sulfatifontis; assembly: GCA_022828425.1. NCBI lineage: Bacteria > Pseudomonadati > Pseudomonadota > Gammaproteobacteria > Thiotrichales > Thiotrichaceae > Thiothrix > Candidatus Thiothrix sulfatifontis. Next base: position 132,435 of record CP094685.1, on the reverse strand, counting down.
GCTGAAGATCGCCAGCAATACCGCGTAACCCCATACCGGCAAGGGCAGTTTTCCCAAATCGGCTAACGCATGTGTCAGCAGAAATTGCACAAAGATAAACCCTGTGGACACCAACATGATGATGCTAGTGAACAATAAACTGCCCAATTTGCCAATCAAGCGCTTGCTAAACACCACGTAAAACGCAAACGTCAACGCCGCCAATGTCACTAATGTTACGCCCAGCATGGCATTATTCGTGTTCCATTTTGCTTCGTGCGCGTACAGCAATAAAATGCCACCGTAAGTTAGCACCAACGCACTCACAATTTGCCAAGTGATTTTTTCCCGCAAAAACAACCAGCCCAGCAAGGTGGTCATGATCGGGTAGGTATACAGCGTTAAGCGTTCGAGTTGCGCGGAAATGTATTGCAAGCCTTCCATGTCCAGCCAAGAGGCGAGGTAATAGCCCATGAAGCCCAAACCCGTGAGCATCAGCAATTCCGGTGGAAGCGGTTTGACCACAGCCGGTTTGCGTAACAGCCACAGCAGCATTCCGGCGTAAAACGGCAGCGCAATCAACATGCGCAAGGTAAGCAAAGTGGTGGTATCCACCCCGTATGCGTAAGCCAATTTGATGAAAATCGACTTGAGCGCAAACAAGGCGGTGCCGCCAATCGCCAGCGTTAAACCGAATTGCGTGGTGTTTTTTTGCATCATCCACTCCAAAGCCAAAAATAATCCATGCACGGCGCATGGAGCTGGCTAAAATACCCCAATCGCGTTACTGACAGGAATTTTATGTTGTGGCTAAAACCAACGTTTGCGGGTGTGTGCTGGTGCTTGATGGCTGGTTTCACCACGGTGGCACGCGCTGAAACCCCCGCTTGGCACACAGTGGCTTACCAAGTGCCAGCCGAAGCCTCCAGCGCCCAATTAGCGCATAAACATTACGATTTGTTTGAATTTTTTCTGAGCAATGCGCTGCATGGCGCGGGCAAAACTACCTTCCTCCAAGTGAGCGAACAGGTGCGCAATAAAATTCAATGGCGTGACGCTAACGGCAAGAATGACTATTTGGATGCGTTTATTCGCTCGTATCCGTTCGTGAAAAACGTCGATTTACAAGGAATGCCGGATAGCATTTTGCTGATTGCGTATCTGGAATCGCAGTGGCATGGCAAAAAAGGTAAAAAATCCGCCGATTACGGCTATTGGCAATTGACCCCGGAAGTCTTGAAAGAAATTCAGACGCTGGATTATGTCAGCGATGCCATCAAAACCACGGGGATCAATAAATTACGCGCGGATGCCACTTTGAGCACCCAAGCGGCACAAGCGCATTTGCACCGTTACCATTTCTACTTTGCGGATGTGGCAGGCTTTGCGGAAAGCGATGCGTGGTTATTGACGTTTACTGCGTATAACTGGGGGGCGGGCAATGTCAAACGCTTATTAGCAGACATGGAACGGCGCGGCATCGCGTTGAATTTCGCCAATTTTTACCATGAACTTTATGCGCAACACCTTCAGCAGCCGGGCGATCGATCGCTGAAAGCGGCGGTGGAATACGTGCCAAGTTTGTGGAATATCGCGCAACTGCTTAAAGATGCGCATTAAGCCGTGTACAGTAAAAATGGTTCACGGGCGGCTTCCCAAGCCTGTTCGTCGGGCTGGGTAAGCGCATCCAAATCCGCTGGGGTGGCTTGTGGGTCATCCACCCATTCGCGCAGCAAGGTGGAGCCGTTGATCACGTCAATTGCCAGTTTGCCGAATTCGTATTCGTAAGGGAAATCCCGCCACAGCGGATAATCGGGGTACAACTGACGGATGGCTTTGAACGCCAACGCTTGCACGCGCCAAGGGCGGAACGCGCTGTGGTCGTAATGCGGCGCTTCTACGTGGATTTGCACCCCCGCACACAGTTTGCCCGCGTGTTTGTGGAAGGTGGGTTCAAACCAACATTCACGCAAGCGACAGCCGTGCAGCCAGTGCGGGGCAAGGGTTTGCATGGTGTGGATAATGGCGCGGGCGTCAAGGTCGGGTGCGCCGAACAGTTCCAGCGGGCGGGTCGTGCCGCGCCCTTCCGAGAGGGTAGTGCCTTCCAGCATCACCGTTCCGGCGTAGCAACGTGCCATGAATAGATTGGGGGCGTTGGGGCTGGGGTTGATCCATTCGCGTCCACCCAATGGCCAGCCGTAGCCGGGGGCAAGATTGGGTTGCCAGCCTTCCATGCCGATTACGCGGTATTCGAGATTGAGCTTGAGTTCGCGGATAAACCATAAACCCAACTCGCCCATCGTCAAGCCGTGACGCATCGGCATTGCGCCTGCGCCAACGAAACTTTCCCAGCCCGTGCGCAAGGTTAAGCCTTCGACAGGGCGACCGGCAGGGTTGGGGCGGTCGAGTACCCACACGCTTTTGCCGTGTTGTTCGGCAGCTTCCAGCACATAGCGCAGGGTGGTGATGAAGGTGTAAATACGGCAACCCAAGTCTTGCAAATCCACCAGCAAGACGTCGAAGGTGTCGAGCATCGCGGGAGTAGGGCGGCGCACTTCCCCGTACAGGCTGAAAATCGGAATGCCGTGTTGCGGGTCGATGACATCGGGCGATTCCATCATATTGTCTTGTTTGTCGCCTTTAATGCCGTGTTGCGGGCCGAAAGCGGCGCTGAGGTGAATATCCGGCAACGCGGCGAGTGCATCCAGCGAATGGGTCAAGTCGGCGGTGACGGAGGCAGGGTGTGCGAGCAGGGCAACCCGTTTGCTGTGCAAGGGAGCACGCAGACTGGCATCGTTTAGAAAGCGGTCAAGACCAAATTGCATGTACAAATCCGTCATTATGGTGGAAGTCCGGGCGTGTGGCGGGATGCTGCAATGCCCAGTAGGACTTTTCGCCGCTGGTGGTTTCCAGCACCGCCGTTATCCCCAGTTGCCACGGCTGTTGGGTGCTATTGTCGGGTAAATCAGCGCTGGCAAGCAAGGCTTCCAACACGAATTCATTGCCACGTACTGCGGTACTGATCACGGGCGGCTGTTGCGCTTGCCATGCCAGCCGTTCCCGATAAGCACTGAATGCATACGCTGCCCATTGGCTCGAAGGCGAAAAGTTGAACTCATGATAACGGTTTTCACCCAACACGCGAATGAATGTTTCAAAGCAGGTGTGTTCCCACAAGCCATCGGTGGCGGTCGGGGCTTGCGGGCGGGGAATGTTGAGTGCGGCGAGTGTGCCGCTGAGGGTGTAGCGCAGGTGCAAGCCGCCATCAGTGCGTGTTACCTGCACCTGCAAGGCATCGACCGCAGGGCAGGGGGTGCTGGGGTGGCAATGCAGGCTTAGCACGGTGGGTAACTCAGGCGAATGCAAGCACGCCGCCTTTGTCCTGATGCATTTTTAGGAAACGTGCGGTGATCATGTCCATCGTCGCAATGTGTTGTTGTAACCAAGCGGGCAATTCGGTTTCGAGATAATGGCGCAATGCGGGCAGGTCGCGGCTGGCTTTCCAGTGGTCGAACGCGCTGGTCATGGCGCTGAGGGCGAGGTCGTGTTCGTCTTTGTGTACCGGGTAAGGGCGGAATTCGATGATCAGCATATTGCGGTTTTCTTGCTCGAAATGCGCGGTGGTGTGCTGGAGCAGCGCGTCGATTTGTGCGTCGATGCTGGCAGTATCCGGCGTTGCTTGTGCCAGCAAGGTGTAGAGGGCGTTGAGCATGACCCGCTCTTCTTCGTGGAGTTGGGTCATGGCGGGGATTTCCTGTGGCATGAAAGCGTTGTCAGCAATGTGCATGGTGAGGTTGTTCCTGATAAAGCGATGGACGCAAAGTGTGATGTAGCGGGATGGGAATTTCAATTATCCTTGTTGGTGGGCTTGGTTTTCTAGCAACATATACAAGCGTTCTGCAATCGGCGCAAATCCAGTGTACTGCTGCTGCAAGCGTTCCAACAACGGCAAGTTTTGCTGAATCGCCTGTTCCACGGCTGCATCACTCGCCTCAATTTGTTGCGCATCAAGCAGGCAATGGTGGCGGGCAAACGTGTGCAACACCTTACGTTTAGGCCAGCGTTTCGAGCCGGTCAGGGTCAATGCCATCGTGTCGTGCGGCAAATACGGAACGGTGCTAACCAGATCAAATACCGGCGCGAGTGTGCGCGTCATCGCGGGTATTTCACCCACACGAAAGTCTTGCAGCCGTGAATAAAGTACTCCAAGGTTTTTCAGATGCGCATCGCCATTTCTGATCCTGGCATTGAGATAGGTGAGTTTGTACAGGTCATGCAAGGCTTGCGCTTGGTGTTCGGCGGAAACAAATTGGCGGATGGTATTGGCACAACTTTCCAGCGAACTGTCGTACTTCTGTTTGGTACTTTTGGCTTGCAGTACGCAAAAATCTTCAAAGCCCAAGGCTTCGCCGTTGCTGTCGATGTCAAAGCGCTGGCTGATCAGCAGTTTGGCATTGTCGCTGAGGTAACACACCGGCACGGTCAACCCTGCGTCTTTGGCAATGCTCATGCACAGGTATTCGTTGCAACCCAGATGCGGGTAATCCGCCCCCCAGCTTTTGACGATGTAATGTTCCAGCGGCAAGGTGAGATGCCCTTGCAGGTCGAGCAAGACTTTGGGTTGTACCCCAGCAACCCCGGATTGTTGGGCGTAACGTTGCAATAATTCACTGAACAGGTTGGCATCGGGGTTGTTCAGCAAGGTTTGCAGGGTTAAGGGCTGGTCAGTGGGATGGTGCAAGGGCTGGTCTGCCAGTGCGTAAGCCATGCGCCCAATTTGATGTGTGCCGAGAATGGTGAGCAAGCGTCAGGTCGTCGCTGCCGTATTGCTTGGCGGTCATGCGCTCCAAGGCTTCGCGCAATGCGCCTTCGGGCAGGTTCATCTGGAAAATGGGGTGCAGTTGCGCGTAGCTGTAGCTTTCGTGACGTAGTGGCATGGTCAGCGACAAGGCTTCGCGGGCATCGTGGCGGTAGCTGAAAACGTGGTGTTGCTGGCTGGCACTCAAGTCGTCCGGTGAGATGGCTGGTTGCGAACCGTGTCCGGTGTAAACGTCGACTTCAGCCATGTTGTTGTGCCTTTAAATCGTCGAGCGTGGGTAAGCCGACATCTTTGGTGGTGAGGGTTTTGCCCAGTACCATTAATACGCGCTCGACTTTGCGGATGCCGAGGTCGTTGAAATCGTTGCGTTCGAGTGCGCCGATGGTGGTGCGGTCGAGGTTGCACAGGTCTGCCAGTTGTTGCTGGCTCCAGCCGCGTGCTTTGCGGGTAGTGCGGATAGTTTCACCTATGGCGGTTAGCATGATGGTTATGTTCATCAAAATGGGGATATTGGGGAGTATTGATGAATATTGGCATCATTTCAAGGGGATGAGAGAATTTAGGGTGCTGCTAATGCTCGTTCCAATTTGGCGAGAGCTTGCTTATGTTGGGCGGGTTTCATTACTGCCAGATTGTGCAATTTCCAGCGCACGGCGGGCAGGTTTGCTGCATTCGGCAACGCGCATAAATCCCAGTCCGGTTTGCCTCGTTTGACAGATAGCAGGAATTCACGATCCTGCTCCGTGAGCAAGCGATGCAGGGTGGCTATCATCTGTTCACGCACTGCCAGCAGTTGCTCCAGTGCAACGGGGGTGTTGGTCATGCCGACAAATTCGGTGGCGTATACCGCCTTGATGTCGAGCCGATTGGGGGCAAGCAGTTCCGCCATCGGGCGGTTGGAGCTGATCAGGTAGATAAGGAAGGTGTCTTTCAGCGTGGGGGTAATGCCTTCGTTTGCCAGTAAGAAATGTACGTCGAACAGGTCGCGGGGATGTTGGCGGTCGAGAGCGGCGCAGAGTTTTCCGGCGTAAATATCCGTGAAATGCAGCAAATTCATGCGGGCAAACCCAAACTCAGCCTGTGCATCAGCCGCTAAAACGGTTTCACTAATCGGGTTCAACGTTCCGCGCATCACGGGTGACACTTCAATCTTGATGGAGGTATTGTTGCGCATCACCTGAAGCCGGATGCACTTATCCGTTTTGGGTAGCAAGGTTTCCGCAACTATCGTGCCAGCCAGTGATTGGCGAATGCGGGCTGCGATGCGTCGCATCGCCGCATCCAAATGGCTCAGGCTGGTTTCGCGCTCTTCTATCGGCAAATACACCAGATCAAGATCAACGGACAAGCGTGGCAAGTTGCGCAGAAACAGGTTAATCGCCGTGCCGCCTTTCAAGGCAAAACAGGTTTCTTGCGCCACATACGGTATGGTGGCGACCAACAACCTGACCTGTTCAGAAAAAATCGGATGCATCTTGTTCCTCCATCATGCGGCGGGGTACGGTTATTTGATAGGTTTTATCCAACACGCCCCCAGCAATCATCATGCGCTTGCCGCTGCCAAGGTTTACCCCTGAAGTTTCCAGACGGTTAAACCACTGGTGCTGATGGCGGGCAGCAAACCATAAAAACAGGCGTTTGGCTTTGATGCTCCCACAGGTTTGCAGCAGGGCATTGCATAAGCTAGGACGCAAGATTGTAGATGACTCGAAATATTTATCCAGCAAGGAAAAGTCCGCATCATCCCTGACTTGGGCGAGTAATTCAAATAAGGCGAGTTCGGGCGTGGCGAAAGACAATAACCAATCCCAATGCCCGAATGGCTGGGTTGTCAGGGCTTGTGGTGGCATTGGGCTAAATGTAGCCGTCCCGCACGCTTTGAACAGGGGTATGGTTTGCGCTTCCTGTAACCAAGTGGGTAATTTGTTGATGCCGTAGAGGTCGATGCTCTGGATGCCACCCAAGGGCAGGTAGTGGACAAAACCTTGTAAATCCAGTGCGGAACGCCCGCCCACATGGATGGGGTAGCCTTGTTCTTGCAAGGAATAGACGAAATGTTGCCATTTTAGCGGTGGCCCCGGTCGGCGGTATGCGCCGCGCCCAACGCTTTGCAACTTGCCGGAGCGGATGAGGTAGTCGATGTGGGAACGGGTGTAGCCTTTGCGTTGTAGCCACGGGCGATCGACGACTAGGCCGTCGGGGAGTGAAAGCTCATGGTTTACAGTATCTGTGTTTTGCATAGTTATAGTATGCAATTATTTTGGATAACAAACCACGGAGATATTCACTCCGAACCGTTACCCCCCATCCCCAGCCCTTCCCCCGCAAGGGGTGAAGGGGGCAAGAGGGTGTTATTGGTCGCAAGACAAGCCCTTTTGCGTGAGGATATTTTCAATGCTTCCGGCTTCGGGGATTTGCAAACGGCGGGCATCGGTCAGTGCCAGACACAGCAATTCCTGTACGCGGGCAGCGTTGGCGGCTGCATCCATTTGCCACAGCAGCATGGCAAGGTTGGCACGACCGACCAGCAGCGAGCGCACGTCGCCGAGCTTCTCATACACGGGTAGCGTTTCATTCAGCATGTTGCGTGCCTCGTTGAGTTGACCACGGGCTTGCAGGATGCCCGCGATCTTTCCCATCGTCACCGCTTTGGAGCGCACATCGCCCAGCTTCTCATACACGGGTAGTGTTTCATTCAACTTGTTGAGCGCCTCGTCGGGTTGACCTCGCGCTTGCAGGATGTCCGCGATCTTTCCCATCGTCACCGCTTTGGAGCGCACATCGCCCAGCTTCTCATACACGGGTAGTGTTTCATTCAACTTGTTGAGTGCTTCGTCGAGTTGACCTCGCACTTGCAGAATGTCCGCGATCTGACCCATCGTCACCGCTTTGGAGCGCACATCGCCGAGCTTCTCATAGACGGGGAGTTCTTCGGTTTGCCGGATGTTGAGCGCCTCGTCGAGTTGACCACGTGCTTGCAAGATGTCCGCGATCTGACCCATCGTCACCGCTTTGGAGCGCACATCGCCGAGCTTCTCATAGACGGGTAGCTCATGATTCTCACGGATGTTGAGCGCCTCGTCGAGTTGACCACGGGCTTGCAGGATGTCCGCGATCTTTCCCATCGTCACCGCTTTTCCGCGCACATCGCCCAGCTTCTCATAGACGGGGAGTTCTTCGGTTTGCCGGATGTTGAGCGCCTCGTCGAGTTGACCACGGGCTTGCAGGATATACGCGATCTTTCCCATCGTCACCGCTTTTCCGCGCACATCGTCCAGCTTCTCACGGATAGATATGCCATCTTGGTAAATTTGGAGAGCGTCGTCGAGTTGCCCCCGCACTAGCAGGATGTCGGCGATCTTACCCATCGTCACTGCTTTTTCGTGCACATTGCCGAACTTCTCATAGACGGGGAGTTCTTCGGTTTGCCGGATGTTGAGCGCCTCGTCGAGTTGACCACGGGCTTGCAGGATGTCCCCGATCTTACCCATCGTCACTGCTTTTTCGTGCACATCGCCGAACTTCTCATAGACGGGGAGTTCTTCGGTTTGCCGGATGTTGAGAGCGTCGTCGAGTTGCCCCCGCGCTTGCAGGATGTCAGCGATCTTACCCATCGTCACCGTTTTTCCGCGCACATCGCCGAGCTTCTCCAACAGGGGGAGAACTTGTTCCTGATAAAGTGCCAAGGCTTCGGTTGTCTTGCCTTGCTGGATCAGTAGGTCTGCGTAATTGAATAGTGTGGCAGATTTTTCACCCAGTACTGCATCGTCCAGCCCTTCATCCGTATCTGGCAACAAGGCAACGGCACGTTCAAAGTGTTCTCTTGTTTGCTCTCGTCCAAGTTTTTTTTCAACGATGGAAAGTGCCGTAAGCATCCGAAAATCTTCACCCAGCGTCAACACAAGCTGGCACAGTTCTTCAGCTTCACGGTAGCGGTTGTGAGGATGGAGCATGTTAGCAGCAAGTCGGTAGCCCACTTCTACAGCAATCGTTTGTTTCTGTCCCAGCACTGCCAGCCGCACGATTTCCAGACTCCACTCTTCCGACCTGCCGTCTTTGGTGGCGTCAAACAGGAATTGGCTGGCTTTGGCGGCGAGTGGCTGGCGTTCGCTCACATCGAGGGTGTCGGCGAGCGCACTGTCCAGCATGTTGGAGACGAAGTAGTGGTCGCCGTCGGGCGTGGGGGTGATTTCCACCAGCCCAACGCGAGCGGCGGTTTGCAGGTGTTGCGCGGTTTGTGGGTCATCGTTCAGGGCTTCAATGGCGGCAAGCTCCACAGGCAGGCGGTAGAGCGCGGCACAGGCAAGCGTCTGGCGCACGGCAGACGTTTGCGCGTCCACCAACTCGCTGATCAGCACGTCTTCGCGGAATCGCGCCTCTTCCTGTTCCAGCTTGTCGAGCAAGGCACTGACCGGCAGGCTGCGCTCTTGCAACACGCCATGCAGCCATTCCAGCAAACGCGGATTGCCCGCAGCCACCTCCACCGCCCGCAATCGCAAGGCGTTTTCCACATCCCTATCCTGCCCATTGCCCGTGGTGACAGGCAATAAGCACGGCAATTGCGCCAGCTTTTTCTTCAGGTCGGCAGCGTGCAGGGTTTGCGGATTCTCGCCATGCAAACGGCACGGGCGCGGCACGGGCACAGCAAAGCGGCTGGTGACAATCACCCGCGTATCACTCTGGCTGTCGTGGATGGCTTGCAACACGGTATGCAGCACCGCCAGACTCGCCGGAAGGTAATCCGCTTGCCCCAGCTTGCGCCGTTCCAGCGGGATGTTTTGCTCGAAATCGTCAAACACCAGCAGCAACGGTTTTGCACACAGCGGGTTGTCTTCCGGCTCGAACAGTTCGCGCAGGCGTTGTTCCAGCGTTTGCTGGGCATCGTTCAGCAGGCTTTGTGCCTTGGGCAATACCTTGCCGAGTGCCGCGACCAGCACGGTTTCATCCAGCCCGCCGTAACACACCGCCGCCTCGTGGCTGTTACGCAAACGGTCAATCAGCCGCGCCGCCATACTGCTTTTGCCCAAACCGCCCATGCCAACCAGCAGGATGCCCTCGGCATACGCCTCATCCCCCTGCCATGCCCGCAAGCACCGCAAACTGCGTTGCAACAAACGCCGCCGCCCGATGAACGCCGTCCGCGCACACACCGGCACACGCCCGCCCGCATCTAGAAACTGTTGCGGCGTATCGTGCAGACGCAGCCGCAGCTTGCCTTTCGCCACCAACGGATTCAGCGCCGAACCATCCACGTAACAGCGCAGCAAATGCCAATAGGGCGAATGGTTTTCCAGCAATGCCTGCCGTGCCAGTGCTACCGCCTCGGCAATCGCAAAGCCAGTCGCCAGCTTGTCATACAAGGCCGCAGCCGCCTGCGAAGCCGCCACATCGCCCACCGGCAATGCCCAGCCCAGCACCACCGGCACACCCGCCGTCACCACTTGTTCGCTGAACGACAACATATCGCGTTGTTGGTTGGATTCCCCAGTACGGCAACCGGACAGGAACACCACACGCGGCGCACTGTTGGCATCGCGCAAGGTCTTCGCCAGTGCTTGCGGGGTAGCGGGGGCGCACCGACCTACTTCATCTTCCAGCAAAAACACCGGCTGACCGCTGGCCTTGTCAATGTCGGCATGACCGCTGAAGTGGATCACATCCGGGCTATCGGCACGCTCCGTCAGCCGCTCTGCCAAGCCTTGCAAGGAACCGCTTTCTTCCACCTGCAAATCCAGCGGCTTGCGTGCCGTCGCTTGCAGGATACCCGATTCTTCCGCCTCGAAATCCAGCACCGGCCGCACATCCTCCGGCGAACTCGCCATGAACAACACCCCAAGCTGACGCTTTTGCGGCTGCCAGTCTTGCTTGCGTTCGGCGGGAGTCACGCGGCGCAACGGCGTAAACCACTGGAACGGATCAGCGCACAAAAACTGCGCCCCGTCGTGCAGCAATTCCCACGGCAAATGCCGCAAACCCGCTTCGCGCACATCCAGCACCAAGGTCATCGGCTGCTGCATGGCGCGTACCCGCCGCAACCAGCCATTACTGTGCCGATCGACCCAACCAAACAGGTCTTGCCCGCGTTGCTCCAGATCGGGCGCATTCACACGGTAATTTTCCGCCGCCAGCGTCAGCAACGCATCAACCTCCACCTGCTCAATCAGCGGAAACGTTAGCCACAACGCGCCATCAAATACCCGCAACTCAAAGCGCGTATCATCCTTGCGGAACAATTCCAGTGTGTAATGCTGCATGAGGAATCCTGTAGGGTGGGTGGAGCGCAAGCGATACCCACCGCGTCGTTAAGATAAATGTTCATAATTGGTGGGTATCGCATTCGCTCCACCCACCCTACACTTGTTTCAACACCGCTTTAATCGCCGTCAACGACCCACTAACCTTCACCTTTTTGCCGTCATCGGTTTCGATATTCACCTCCACTTTACGGCTTACGATGTACGTTTCCAGCACCTTCGCCAGTGCCGATAAGCCACCATCTTTGCCCAGAAATGCGGTAAGTGCACCACCTGCCGCCACGGCTGACAACGCAATCACGCCCAACGTCACGGGATCGCCGCGTGTCGCTTCCCCATTGCTTGGTGTATTGAGTTGCACATCTGCATCCAGCCCGACCCGTTGCAGGTCTTGCGCCAGTTGTGTGGATAAGTCTTGCATGAATACGGCATCGTCGCCGCGTAATGTGATAGTTGCCATGCGTTGCCCCTTAAACCCAAGAAAATGATTGCTCAAGAGTTTAGCACGACACGAAAGTTCTCTGTGTAATTCAGGTCACAATAATGACCAATTTTACGGGCTGATTAGTCTCACGCCGGTAAGGTATGTATTTTGACGAGTGGAAATAATGTTCGTGCTCATGCCACTATTCAGCGCACACCTACCCGTACTGGTGCAACCCCGCACCATTAAAGTGCTGACACTATTCACGAAAAACCCCAAAACACCGCATTATATCCCCTGTGCGCTTGCAACATTGTCGACATTTATTGATAATTCGCAAGCTTAAACGCCCGCTACCGACGGCGGGCGCATTTCCCCTCAAGAGCGTTGTTGCAGCACATGAAAATCACAAAAGGTCTGGATTTGCCCATTACGGGTAAGCCGGAACAAGCGGTTTATGCACACCCTGCCCCCCAGACGGTTGCCGTGTTGGGGCGTGACTTCCACGACTTGCGCCCTGCTTTGCAAGTTCAGGAAGGGGATCGGGTAAAACGTGGACAAGTTCTGTTCACTGACCGCAAGAGTCCGGGCGTTAATTTCACTTCACCGGGTGGCGGTGTCATCAAAGCGATCAACCGTGGGGCGAAGCGGGTGTTGAACTCGGTCGTCATTCAGTTGGATGCACAGGAAGAGGCCGTCAGTTTCCCCGCTTATTCCCGTGAACAATTGTCGACACTGGATGCCGATACCATCCGCCAGCAATTGCTGGATTCCGGGCAGTGGATTGCGTTCCGTACCCGGCCTTACAGCAAAGTCCCTAAAGCGGACAGCATTCCCACCGCTATTTTCGTGACCGCGATTGATACCTACGCGATGGCAGCCGACCCCTTGATCGTGATTAACGAACAGGCCGAAGCGTTTCGCAGTGGCTTGCAAGTGATTGCCAAACTCGCGCCACAAGTGTTTGTTAATCATGCGGAAGGGGCGACGATACCGCGTGTTGAAGCCAACCATATCCGTTACAACGGTTGGTCGGGGCCGCATCCGGCGGGTTTACCCGGTACGCACATCCATTTCCTTGATCCCGTCAGCGAACACAAAACCGTGTGGCACATCGGCTATCAGGATGTGATTGCGATTGGCAAGCTTTTCACCACCGGCACGCTGTACGTGGAACGCATTATTTCGCTGGCAGGCCCGACCGTATTAAAGCCGCGCTTGCTGCGTACCCGTTTGGGCGCAAGCACCGACGACATTGTGGAAGGGCAACTCGATTGCCAGCAATGCCGCGTGATTGCCGGTTCGTTGCTGGCGGGGTTCCGCGCAGCGGGTTGGAGTGCGTATCTGGGGCGTTACACCGTGCAAGTGGCGGTGATTGCCGAAGGGCAGCCGCGTTTGTTCCTGCATTGGTTGAACCCGTTACTCAAGCAGTTTTCCATCCTCAATGTGTTTTTGCGCCCGGATGTGCGGCACGCCAGTTTTGCGATGACGACCACGCAACACGGCAGTCACCGCGCAATGGTGCCGATTGGCAATTACGAAGAGGTCATGCCGCTGGATATTTTGCCGACGCAATTGCTGCGCTCCTTGCTAGTACGCGACACGGTAATGGCGCAACAACTCGGCGCGTTGGAACTCGATGAAGATGACCTCGCCCTGTGTACTTTCGTGTGTCACAGCAAATACGAATACGGCCCCGCGTTACGCGACTGCCTGCGAATGCTGGAAAAGGGGGAATAAGCGATGACGGATAAATTACGCCGCCTGCTCGACAAGGTTGAGCCGAAATTTACTAAAGGCGGTAAATACCACAAGTATTACGGCCTGTTTGAAATGGTCGATACGCTGCTGTACAGCCCACCGAACCGCACCATTGGCGCACCGCATGTGCGCGACGCGCTCGATCTGAAGCGGGTGATGGGCTATGTGTGGCTGGCAACCTTTCCCGTGATGTTCATGGCGTGTTTCAACACCGGCTATCAGGCGAATCTGGCGATGCAAGGCATGGGGCTGGAACACGCGGAAGGCTGGCGCGGCACGCTCATGGACATGATTGGCTACGACCCGAAAAGCTTTTTCGATAACTTTTTCCACGGCTTGCTGTATTTCCTGCCCGTGTATATGACCACGTTTATCGTGGGCGGAATTGCGGAAGTGGTGTTCGCGCTGGTGCGTGGGCATGAAGTCAACGAAGGTTTCTTTGTCACCTCCATATTGTATTCACTGGTAATGCCGCCGGATATTCCGTTGTGGATGGTGGGCTTGGGCATTTTGTTCGGGGTGATTATTGGCAAGGAAGTGTTTGGCGGTACGGGTAAAAACTTTATCAACCCGGCACTGGCGGGGCGAGCGTTCCTGTTCTTTGCGTACCCCGCGTTCATGTCCGGCGATGCGGTGTGGGTAGCGGTTGACGGTTATTCCGGCGCAACCACGTTGTCTGCGGCAGCGGCAGGTGGAATGCAGGCGGTAACGGTGAGCTGGTGGGATGCCTTTATCGGGCTGGAACCCGGTTCTTTGGGTGAAACTTCCACGTTGGCAATCCTGATTGGCGGGGCGTTTTTGCTGTTCACTAAGATTGCGAGTTGGCGGATTGTGTCGGGCGTGATGTTCGGCATGGTCATGATGACGATTCTGCTGAATACCATCGGTAGCGATACCAACCCAATGTTTGCCATGCCTTGGTATTGGCATTTGGTCACGGGTGGCTTTGCGTTCGGGATGATCTTTATGGCAACTGATCCGGTAACAGCGGCGCATACCGACACCGGGCGTTGGTGGTATGGCGTGCTGATTGGGGTGATGGTCATCCTGATTCGGGTGGTGAATCCGGCGTTCCCCGAAGGCATGATGCTGGCGATTTTGTTTGCGAATATGTTCGCGCCGCTGATGGATTACGGGGTGATGAAAGCCAACATCAAACGCCGCCTGAAGCGTCAAGCAGCCAATGCGGGGGTTAAATCATGAAACTCGTGCGTCAATTTTTAGACTTACCCAATGACAGCAAGACCAAAACCTTCGCGGTGGCGTTATTGCTGTGTTTGGTGTGTTCGGTAGCGGTATCCGCCGCCGCAGTCGCCCTAAAGCCAGTGCAAGAAGCTAACAAATTGTTGGATAAAAAGCGCAATATTCTGCAAATCGCCGGGCTGGATCAACCCGGTCAATCGGTGGAAGAAGCCTTTCAACAAATCGAAGCCAAAGTGGTGGATTTGCAAACCGGCGACTACGTATCCGGCATTGACCCCGACACCTTCGATGCCCGCGCTGCTTCGGTTGACCCCAAGCAAAACGTCGTGTTGACCAAAGAGCAAGACATTGCCTCGATCAAACGCCGCGCCAAATACGCCACGGTGTATCTGGTGAAAGACCCGCAAGGCAAGGTGGAAAAGCTGATTTTGCCTATATACGGCTACGGCTTGTGGTCAACGCTGTACGGCTTTATCGCCCTGCAAGCCGATGCCAACACCGTGGTCGGCATGGGTTTTTACGAACACGCGGAAACCCCCGGTTTGGGCGGCGAAGTCGATAACCCTGCCTGGAAAGACCTGTGGAAAAACAAGCAAGTGTTCAACGCCAATGGTGACGTTGCCTTGCGTGTGATGAAGGGTGCAGCCCCCGCTGGCGACCCGAAAGCGGTGCATGAAATTGATGCGCTATCCGGTGCGACCTTAACCAGCCGTGGGGTGGATAACCTGATTCACTTCTGGATGGGTGAAAACGGTTTCACGCCTTACCTGCAAAAATTCCGTCAAGGAGGTGGCGCATGAGCAGTGCAGCCCACAAGGTGATTACCAGCCCGTTGGTGGCGAATAATCCGATTACATTGCAAATTTTGGGAATCTGCTCGGCATTAGCCGTCACCAGTTCCTTGAAAACCGCGCTGCTGATGGCAGCGGCATTGACCACGGTGACAGCGTTTTCCAATGCGTCGATCAGTGCGATTCGCCACCACATTCCCGGTAGCATCCGCATTATTGTGCAAATGACCATTATCGCTTCGCTGGTGATTGTGGTGGATCAGTTGATGAAGGCGTATGCGTTTAGCACGGCGAAACAATTGTCGGTATTCGTTGGCTTGATCATTACCAACTGCATCGTCATGGGGCGGGCAGAGGCTTACGCCATGCAAAATCCGGTGGGGATGAGTTTCCTCGACGGTTTGGGCAATGGTTTGGGGTATAGCTTGATATTGATTGTGGTGGCGATCATCCGTGAATTGTCGGGATCGGGTTCGTTGCTGGGTTATGAAATTTTTGCCCTGACCAAAAACGGCGGGTGGTATGAGCCGAACGGCTTGATGCTATTGCCGCCGAGTGCCTTTTTCATTATCGGGATGCTGATTTGGGTGATACGCACCCGATACCCGGAACAGTGCGAAGTCCACGACTTTAAGATTCACGAGAAACACGGCTTGGGGAATCGCTGATATGGAAGCGTTATTGAGTCTTTTCATTAAATCGGTGTTCATTGAAAACATGGCGCTGACCTTCTTTTTGGGGATGTGCACGTTCATTGCCATTTCCAAAAAGATCGAAACGGCGGTCGGTCTGGGAATTGCGGTGGTGATTGTGCAGGCGATTACGGTGCCTGCTAACAATTTGATCCTGAATGTGTTTTTGAAAGACAGTGCCTTATTGCAAGGCGTGGATCTGCGCTTTCTGGGCTTGATCAGTTACATCGCGATCATTGCGGCGATTGTGCAAGTGCTGGAAATGGTGCTGGATAAATACGTGCCATCGCTGTATCAGGCGTTGGGGGTGTTTTTGCCATTGATTACGGTGAATTGCGCGATTCTGGGCGGCACGCTGTTCATGGTGGAGCGCGATTATACCTTTGTGGAAAGCGTGGTCTACGGTTTCGGCAGCGGTTTTAGCTGGATGCTGGCCATTGTGGTGCTGGCGGGGGTACGCGAACGCCTCAAATACAGCGATGTTCCCGCCGGTTTGCAAGGGCTGGGGATTATTTTTATTACGGTCGGGCTGATGTCGTTGGGCTTTATGTCCTTCTCCGGCATTCAGTTGTAGGAGTGAGGCAATGACAACCGTTTTATTGGGGGTAGCGCTGTTTACCCTGATGATTATTGGCTTGGTGTACGGCATTTTGTTTGCGCGTTCCAAACTGGTGGCGACTGGCGATATTCGCATTCTGGTGAATGGTGAAAAAGAACTGATCGTGAAACCCGGCACGAAATTGCTGGGTGCATTGGCGGAAAAAGGCTTGTTCGTGTCGTCTGCCTGTGGCGGCGGCGGTACGTGTGCGCAATGCCGCGTGAAAGTGCTGGAAGGCGGCGGTACGTTACTGCCCACCGAAGAAGGTCACATTAACCGTCGTCAAGCAGCCGAAGGCGAACGTTTAGCCTGCCAAGTTGCCGTCAAGCAAGACATGAAAATCGAAGTGCCTGAAGAAGTCTTCGGCGTGAAAAAGTGGGAATGCACAGTGCGTTCCAACGAGAATAAAGCCACGTTTATCAAAGAGTTGGTGGTGGAACTGCCGAAGGGCGAAAAGATCGACTTCCGTGCCGGGGGTTATATTCAGATCGAATGCCCGCCGCACGCTATCAAGTACCGCGATTTCGACATTCAACCCGAATACCGGGGCGATTGGGATAAATACAAGCTGTGGGACATTGAGTCGCATGTGGATGAGCCGGTATTGCGTGCCTATTCGATGGCAAGTTACCCCGAAGAAGATGACATTGTGATGCTGAATGTGCGCATTGCGACCCCGCCACCGGGCAAAAATGACATTCCGGCGGGCAAAATGTCGTCGTTCATTTTCAACCTGAAACCGGGTGACAAAGTGGTGGTGTCGGGGCCTTTCGGTGAGTTTTTTGCGCGTGATACCGATAATGAAATGGTGTTTATCGGCGGTGGTGCGGGCATGGCACCGATGCGTTCGCACATCTATGATCAATTGCGCCGTTTAAAAAGCAAGCGCAAAATGTCATTTTGGTACGGGGCAAGAAGTTTGCGGGAAGCGTTTTACGTGGATGAATTTGACACGTTAGCGGCTGAAAACCCTAACTTTACTTGGCACATGGGTTTATCCGAACCGCAGCCGGAAGACAATTGGACGGGGTATGTCGGGTTTATTCACGATGTTTTGTATAAAAATTATTTGAATGATCATCCCGCACCAGAAGAGTGCGAATATTATTTGTGTGGGCCGCCGATGATGAATGCCGCAGTGGTAAGAATGTTATTGGATATTGGGGTAGAACGAGAAAATATTCTGCTGGATGATTTTGGTGGTTAGCGCTATTTCAATTCAAGTGATTGATTTTTAACGTAAAGAGCGGGGTGGACATCCACCCCGAACCGCTAGGAGGAAATGGGTTAGTTGCCTAACCCAAAGTAATAGTAGCGTAAAATTCGTGAGGGGGAAATGTTTTTGCAATGCAGCATGATAATATTCTGAATTACTAAGATTAACGGTAAATCCTGATGAAAATTTTTCTATTAACGTTTCTTATTTTTGGGTTAGCAATTATTGGGTTAGCTTTGGGTTGGATTTTGAATCAGCGTAGCTTAAAAGGCAGTTGCGGCGGCTTGGCGGCGATTCCTGGCATGGAAAAAAGTGACTGTTCCTGTTCTAATCCTTGTGAGAAACGCAAACAAAAAATGGCACAAGCACAACACGAAGCCGTTTTAAAACGGCAGGATAGTTTAAAATCTTGAAAGCTGGAGGAGTGGATTATGGCGGATGTTCCATTGGCGGTGCGTCATTATATGTCAAACCGTCTCGCAACCCTGCATGAGCGCCAGGATGTTCGCGAAGCGGTGAAAGTGTTTACGGAGCGCAACCTGTTTGGCGGCGCGGTGTTGGACAATGTGGGCAATCTGGTCGGTATTTTGTCGGTCACTGACTGCATTGATGCGGCGTTGCGCTCTGGCTACCATTCCGGCTGGCGCGGCACGGTGGGTGATAAAATGTCGCGGGATGTGCGCACCGTGGATGCCGAAGACAGCATTCTCGATGTGGCAAAAATGTTCATGGATGACCACTACCGCCGTTACCCCGTGCTGGATGACAACCGTGTCATTGGGGTGATTACGCGCTTGGATGTGCTGAAAGCCTTGCGCACCGTTGGTGATTCCGGCTTTCCGGTGTAAGCATAAGCAATCAGGCGGCTGGGGTTTTGCGCACTAACAGCCATGCCACCAAGCCGCCTGCGACCCCACCAAGCAAATGCCCATCCCACGATACACCCGCTTGCCAAGGCGAAATCCCGGTGAGCAAGGTGGTGCCATAAGTGAAAGCCACAAACACACTGACGAGTAGTGGCACAACACGCCGCTCCAATGCGCCGGAGACGATTAAAAATACTGCCAGCCCAAACACCAGCCCGCTTGCGCCAATGTGCAGCGAATGCCCACGCCCAAACAGCCACAGCAACACCCCGCCCATGACCGCCACCAGCGCCACAGTAGCGCGTGAATCGGTGCGCGAACCCGCCAGTAACGTCAGCAATACCGCCAGCGGCACAGTGTTATTCAGCAAATGCGTGAAGTTGGAATGCAGAAACGGCATGGTCACAATGCCGATCAAACCACCAAAATCACGCGGAATCAGCCCCAAGCGTTCCAGTGGCAGGATGCGATCCAACAGAAATACGCCCCACATGGTGGCGAGAAACAATAAAACTAGCGGTAATTCTTCGCGGATACGGTGGATGTGGTTTTTCATTCAGGCTCTTTTTTGGTTTGCAAACAGGTTTCTAGCACTTGACGGTGGTGTGCAGTGCCGAGCGCGTTCATGGTTTCAATATTGCGCTCAGGAATCGCATCGACATCAGGATAACTGTCCACGGCTTGCGCCAAGCTGTCTTCGCGGATTAAGTGCAGCATTGGCCAGGGTGAACGGTTGGTGAAGTTTTCCGCGTCATTCGGGCGCGTGCCGTCAAACTGGTAGTCGGGGTGGAAACTCGCGACTTGGAATTCACCTTCAAAGCCGCCGTCTTCCAAGAGCGCATCGACCGTATCGAGGAAGTCGTTGTATTCCATGAAATCTTCCAGCGTGCCGGGGTGAATCAGTAGCGTGGTTTCGACTTCGCTCGCGGGCGTGGCGCGGAGTTGTTCGAGTTCATACTGCAAATCTTCCAGCAAAAATTCGGGGCGGGCGGAATCGGTGACAACAAAGCGGATTTGCCCGCTTTTGAACGGCTTGTGTGCGAAGGGGCAGAGGTTGTGTTTGAGGACAACGTTTTCCAGCCAGCAACGGGTTTGGGCGATGTAGGTAGCGTTGGAATGTTTCATGGCTTAGGCTTCCAAAATGTCGAGGATTTCCAGTTCAAAGGTGATGTTATGCCCAGCCAGCGGATGGTTGAAATCGACGACCACGCTATCAACACTGATGTCGCGCACTTTGCCGGGGATTTCTTGCCCTGACGGTAGCGCAAAGCTGATGATTTGCCCGACGTTTAGCTGCCAGTCGGCGGGGAATTCATCGCGTGCCAAGGTTTGAATGGCATCCGGGTCAGGATAGCCGAAGGCTTGATCCGCCATAATAATCAAGCGGATGGGTTCGCCTTGGGGCAAACCGATCAGGGCACTTTCCAGATTGGGGTGAATGTCACCTTTTCCCAGTTGCAAAATGTCGCCAGCCGGGTCTGCGCTGGCTTCCACCTTATGCCCCTCGGCGAGGAATAACTGGTAACGCCAGCGAATGCGGCTATTGGCTTGAACGGTATGACTCATGGTGATCGCTTGTGGCTGGAGAAAACCGTGAGGATACCAGAGTGTTCAAGCCAGTGGCATCAGGTGGCGTACATTCAGGTAACAAGCGGGGCGTGGCTCGACACGGGGGTAAACGTGCAACCAGTAATTTTCACCTTGTTGCACCATGCTGCCTTGTGGCGATACCAATGCAACTTGTTGTTGATCACGCAGGTGGAGGACAGCGGGCGAGGTTGCATCGGGTAAGCGATAACAGGGGACGGCCTCCGTGTCGGTGTGTACGGCGTACAAGGTGGCGATCACGCGGCTGGCGGGTGCTGATGGGTGGGTTTTTTGCCCGCATCCCATTAATGCGGCAGCGATGAACAAGCATCCATAGTAACAATAGTGATTCATATCCCGGCTATTCCTTTATGCGCGGTGTTTCCGGCCTCAACTTACTGACAATTAAACGCATGAACGCTTGAAACGGCTACCTAATCCCGCTTTAATGGTGCGTTTTTCAGGATGCAACGGGAGTAACACATGAAAGTGCTGGTAGTAGGTGGCGGTGGGCGTGAACATGCGCTGGCATGGAAAATTGCACAGTCTGGGCGGGTAAGCGAGGTGTTGGTTGCTCCCGGTAACGCGGGCACGGCGTTAGAACCCAATATGCGCAATGTGCCGATTGCGGCGGAAGACGTGGATGCTTTGCTGGCATACGCGCAGCAACACGCGATTGAGCTGACGGTGGTTGGCCCCGAAGCACCGCTTTCCAAAGGCATTGTGGATAAATTCCGGGCGGCAGGTTTGCGTTGTTTTGGCCCGACTCAGCAAGCGGCGCAATTGGAATCGTCGAAAGCCTTTGCCAAGGATTTTCTGGCGCGGCATCACATTGCCACTGCCGAATACGCGAATTTCACCGAGGTTGAACCGGCGATTGCCTACATCCGCAAAATGGGTGCGCCGATTGTGGTGAAAGCCGACGGTTTGGCGGCGGGCAAGGGCGTGATTCTGGCGCAAACCGAGGACGAGGCGATTGCAGCGGTACAGGATATGCTGGCAGGCAATGCCTTTGGTGCGGCGGGTAGTCGCGTGGTGATTGAAGAGTTTTTGCTGGGTGAAGAAGCCAGTTTCATTGTGATGGTGGATGGCGAACACGTGTTGGCAATGGCAAGTTCGCAAGACCACAAAGCCCGTGATAACGGCGATAAAGGCCCGAATACTGGCGGTATGGGGGCGTATTCCCCCGCGCCCGTTGTTACCCCGGCGATGCACGAACGCATTATGCAGGAAGTGATTTACCCCACCGTACGCGGCATGGCGGCAGATGGCATTCCCTACACCGGCTTTTTGTACGCGGGCGTGATGATCAATGCGCAAGGCGTGCCGAAAGTGCTGGAATTCAATTGCCGTTTTGGTGATCCCGAAACCCAGCCGATTATGGTGCGCTTGCAGTCTGATTTCGTCGGTTTGCTGGAAGCAGCGTTGGATGCGCGTTTGGATAAAGTGACCGCCGAGTGGGATAGCCGTGCGGCATTGGGCGTGGTGTTGGCGGCGGGTGGCTACCCGGATGCTTACCGCAAGGGTGACGTGATTGCGGGCTTGGAAGTGGCGGCAATCCTCGATGGCAAGGTGTTTCATGCGGGTACGGCGTTTCAAGATGGCAAGGTTGTGACCAGCGGTGGGCGGGTGTTGTGCGCGGTGGGTTTGGGCAGTAATGTCACCGAAGCGCAGAAAAATGCTTACAAACTGGTTGAGGCGATTGACTGGCAGGGTGTGTATTACCGGCAGGATATTGGGCATCGGGCGATTGCCCGTGAGCGCAATGCTTGATTGCAACGGCTGTCAAACCTCAGCATTTCCTGCCCTACTTGTCATCGGTGGGTAATCAGCTTAACGTTGTTGTCACACTTAATTACCCAGCAGGACAATAACAATGACAGATGCCAGCCAACTCTATGCCGAGCTGATTACCAGCATAGGTGAAGACATTACCCGTGACGGGCTGCAAAAAACCCCGGAACGCGCCGCCAAAGCCTTCGGTTTTTTGACTCAAGGCTATCAGCAATCGCTAGAAATCATCGTGAATGGCGCGGTGTTCGATTCTGACAACGATGAAATGGTGGTGGTGAAGGACATCGAATTCTATTCCTTGTGCGAACACCATTTGCTGCCCTTCGTGGGCAAAGCACACATTGCGTACTTGCCTAAAGGCAAAGTGCTGGGGCTGTCGAAAATTGCCCGCATTACCGATATGTATGCCAGACGCTTGCAGATTCAGGAAAACATGACCAAGCAGATTGCCGACGCGATTCAGCAAGTAACGGGCGCGGCAGGGGTTGGCGTGGTGCTAGAAGCGCAGCATTTCTGCATGATGATGCGTGGGGTGCAAAAGCAGCATTCATCCACAGTGACGTCGATGATGTTGGGGGAATTCCGCGATAACAGCCGCACGCGGCAGGAATTCCTGCACTTAATTAAGTGAGTGGTTTAGTTGCCGCTGACCACATCAACGACAGCGCCGCCGACTTGGAATGGCACTTTCGCTACGCCAATTGCCGTGCCAGCCACGACGCCCACGGCAGAACTTGCCATTTGTACGGCACAGCCTTGCAGAAGTCCAGCTACTATCAGAGTTAAAAATATTTTGTTCATGCTTACCATCTTGTTCGTTTGTGTAGATTTTCTAGAATTGCCGATGTGATTTTATCAAAAACTATTAACAATATTTATGCGATTATATTCATCACTGGCCTGCAAGTTTTTTAGAACGGATTCACGAGGAATCTTGTCTTTCTGAATTAAATCAAGATAATACTCCAAACCTTCAGGATCAGCTTGCCTTTTTAAAATCGAGATAAATGCGTGATTAATAAAAATCTCATCATCTTCTATGCGCAATATTTCATCGGGTGGATAATGATGAACCTTAATTGATGTGGCTTCCAACATCCATTCATCAATTATTTTTATTTCAATGGCTTTAAATCCAGCCTGTTCTAAATGAGATTTTAGCGTGGTTTTTGTGAAGCCATTAAGATGGAAATCACCATTATAATGTTGCGTACCAAAAAGATTCTGTATAAGAATTTCTTGTTTTTCAAATGGTTGAAAGTCAGGTTGGTTGAGGAGGTTTAATAAATGAATCAAACTGGGTACTCGAATAATCAATTTTCCATCAGGCATCATTATCCGATTCCATTCTCTCAGAGCCGTTTGACATTGATCTCTTGATATATGTTCAAGGACATCTTGAGCAATGATTTCTATAGCAATTTTATCTTCTAGCGGTTTTAGCCAAGTAACATCCGATACAATATCAACTTTATGTGAAGAATTAAAATCAATGTTGATATATCCTTCTTTATAATCGTGACCGCAACCTAAATTTAGTTTTTTTTCAAACTTATTCTTCGCTTCGTTTGTTACCATCGGTGTATACCTCGAATGGTCAGCATATGATATGCAGTAAGGTTATTAGATCACCAGATTGCTTGTCGTAAAAAACCCGCCGATTGTGGCGGGTTTTTTACGCGCGATTTACGACGCCAGATCTTTCTTCGCCGCGCCCGCCCGTTTGCGGTCGTTTTCCATCAGGAAACGCTTGCGGATACGGATGTTTTTCGGCGTGATTTCAACCAATTCGTCGTCGTCGATGAACTCCATCGCCTGTTCCAGCGTCATGCGGATAGCAGGGACAAGGATCAGGTTTTCATCTGTACCGGAAGCACGAATATTGGTCAATTGCTTGGCTTTCAGCGGGTTGACCACCAAGTCGTTGTCACGGGTATGGATGCCGATGACCTGACCT
This sequence comes from Candidatus Thiothrix sulfatifontis, assembly GCA_022828425.1. NCBI lineage: Bacteria > Pseudomonadati > Pseudomonadota > Gammaproteobacteria > Thiotrichales > Thiotrichaceae > Thiothrix > Candidatus Thiothrix sulfatifontis. The sequence continues at coordinate 108,494 of CP094685.1, read as the reverse complement.
TCGTACACTTCTTCGGTGTGGCTGACGAACAATTTGCCGCGTTCTTGCAAGCTGAACAGGGCGTAAGCCAAGGCTTTGCCGGTGCCGTTGGAGATCAATACGCCGTTGTGACGGTTGCCAATCGCGCCCGCTTTGAACGGTGCGTAGCTGTCAAATACGTGGTAAATCAAGCCAGTACCAGAGGTCATGGTCATGAAGTCAGTTTGGAAACCGATCAAACCACGCGCAGGCATCAGGTATTCTAAACGCACGCGACCTTTGCCATCCGGTGCCATGTCTTTCAGTTCCGCGCGGCGTTCGCCCAGCGCTTCCATGACTTTACCTTGGCTGGACTCTTCGATGTCAACGGTCACGTTTTCAAACGGTTCCATTTTTACGCCGTCGACTTCACGGATGATAACTTCAGGGCGGGAAACCGCGAGTTCGTAGCCTTCACGACGCATGTTTTCGATCAGAATGCCTAAGTGCAATTCGCCACGACCGGAGACTTTGAATTTCTCAGGGTCATCGGTTTCTTCGACGCGCAAGGCGACGTTACTGAGCAATTCTTGATGCAAACGCTCGTTCAAGCGGCGTGACGAGGTGCCGGTTTTAACTTCTTTGCCCGCAAACGGTGACGTATTAACTTGGAACGTCATGGTGACGGTCGGTTCATCAATGGTCAACGCTGGCAGTGCAACCACGCTTTCTGGATCACACACGGTGTCGGAAATGTGCAGCTCGTCCATGCCGGAGAACGCGATAATGTCGCCCGCTTGCGCTTCGTTGACTTCGACGCGATCCAAGCCGTTGAAGCCGAGGATTTTCAGCACGCGCCCGTTGCGGATTTTACCGTCGATGTCGATGACTTTGACTTGGGTATTGGTTTTGACGCGACCTTGTTTGATACGCCCGATCCCGATAATGCCGAGGTAGGAGTTGTAGTCCAATTGGCTGATTTGCAATTGGAACGGTGCATTCGGGTCAACGTCAGGTGCGCTGACTGAACCAATGATGGTCTGGAACAATGGCGTCATATCGCCGCTGTTGACGGTTTCTTCCAAACCTGCGTAGCCGTTGATAGCTGACGCGTAAACGACGGGGAAGTCGAGTTGTTCGTCAGTCGCACCGAGATTATCGAACAGTTCAAACACCTGATCCATGACGCGGGTGGGGTTTGCGCCCGGGCGGTCGATTTTATTGATGACCAGAATCGGTTTTAAACCGTGGGAAAACGCTTTTTGGGTCACGAAACGGGTTTGTGGCATCGGGCCATCTACCGCGTCAACCAGCAGCAATACGGAGTCAACCATGGACAGCACGCGCTCAACTTCGCCGCCGAAGTCCGCGTGCCCTGGGGTGTCGACGATGTTGATGCGGTATTCGATACCATCAGCGGGGTTAGTCCAACGCAGAGCGGTGTTTTTCGCCAAGATGGTAATGCCGCGCTCTTTCTCCAGCGCGTTAGAGTCCATCATCCGTTCGGACACTTCAGCGCGTTCGCCTAAAGTGCCGGATTGTTGTAGCAGTTTGTCAACCAAGGTGGTTTTTCCGTGGTCAACGTGGGCGATGATGGCGATGTTTCGCAGGTTCTGGATCACAGCTAAGGTACTCAAATGAATTCATGAAAGACGCGATTATACTGACAATGTGTTAATTTTCTAATGTATTTGCGAAATTACATGCGAATCGGTTTAAAAACGCCTTAGACTTTCAGCTTTATCGCTTGAAACACAAGGTTACGTATGGAATTACCGATCACAACCCACTATGACATGCTCGGCGGCGAAGCCGGTATTTCGCGCTTAGTGAACCGCTTTTACGACATTATGGATGAATTGCCGGAAGCGTGGGAGTTGCGCAAAATCCACCCGCAAGATTCGCAACCCGCCCGCGATAAATTGTTTAAGTTTTTGTCGGGCTGGCTAGGCGGGCCGGGTTTGTATGAAGCAGAATACGGACACCCGCGTTTGCGGATGCGGCACGCGCCATTTCCGGTGGATACCCAAATGCGTGATCAGTGGTTGCTGTGCATGAATATGGCATTGGATGAGCAAGTGACCGACGAATTATTGAAAATGCAGTTAAAGGCTTCCTTTGCGAATGTGGCTGACCACATGCGGAATCGGGCGGGCTGATAAATATTCAATCTCATAAAAACAATAAATAACGATTTCTTTCATTTCTGCTAAATTCATTAGAGCATAAACACAAATGAGGAAACGTAGATGAATAAATATTTGCCTTTGGTGAGTGTCGCGGTTGTATTGTTCAGTGGTGTAGCAATGGCAGGCTCGCCAAAAGCGCCTTATGTGGGCGTGGGGTATGGCATTAATACGTCGATTGATGATAACGATCTGAGTTCAGATTGTGGGGTTGGGGGCGTTGCGTGCCGTGAAGTGTGTGACACTGACCGCGCTGTCAATGGGTATGCTGGGTATCCGCTTAGCCCTAATTTGGCCGTGGAAGCAGGTTACACCGATATGGATTATACCGCCCGTATTGAGCAAGACGGCGGTGCAGTGCGCGGCGATCAACAGTCCAAAGCGTTGACGTTGAGCGCGGTCGGGCGTAAGCCCTTGAGTGCTAATGCGGGTTTGTTCGGCAAAGTCGGTGCGGCCTATTGGGACAGCGAAGTAGAAACCACCGCAGGTAACACCGATGACTCCGGTTTCACCCCCGTTGTTGGCGTGGGTGCAGAATACAACTTCAGCGAACACATGGGCGTGCGGGCTGGCATTGACCATTTCGTGAGCATGGGTGAGCAGTCTAAAATCATTGAATCGGGCGTGGTTGGCACGGCGGACACCGGTGTTACCACCGCAACGGTTGGGTTGCACTACAACTTCTAAGCGCTCTAGTTGCGTTGATTTTAGTCTTTAATGTTGAGCCGGATAATGGATGTTATCCGGCTATTTTTATGCCTTTACAATTGCCAATCTTAATGACCGGCACACTCAATCACCACGTTATGGAAGGGCGTTACTATATCAAACGGTCGTTCGTAATTCCTGCCGTCACAGGTGAGCTTAGCGATGTATTTACCCGGCGGCAGTTCAGCGGTAAACGTATGGCGTTTATCGTGTTGTAAGCTGTGGCTATCCAGCCCGACAATTTCCCATTTGACTTCACGCAAAATAGCCTTGCCATTATCGACAGCACTAAACAGCACTTCGCCATTGACGGCGTATGCGTAATGGCTGCTTAAGATGAGGGTGGTAACAAACGTTGTGACGGCGTTACGTATTAGCTTCCTTGCTGACATGGGCGCACTCCTTGGGTAATCTGAGACTGTGAACAAAACCTACTCTATAGATTAAATAGTAGTCTAGTTTTGACAGAAGTGAACCCTGAATGCACGATTAATGTTGATGAAATTATTTATAATAGGTCATAAATAATTCAGCACGTTATGGGGTGGTCGCAATCGCAGGCAAACGCGCCTTTTCAGCTTCAATCCAGCGTTGCGCCTGTTGGTTAATGGCATCGGTTTTTAAGCCTTGGGTGGCAAATGCCGGGCCGATGCTGACGGTAATCGTGCCGGGTTTTTTGATCCACGCATGGCGTTGCCAGCTTAACCCCGCATTGTGTGCCACAGGAACCACCGGAAAGCCGGAGTGAGAGGCGAGGATTGCGCCGCCAATTTTAAACGGTACGTTGGCATCCGGTGCGACGCGAGTGCCTTCGGGGAAAATAACCACGCTGATACCTTCCTGTAACAAAGCTTTACCTTGGTGAGAGATTTGTTTGACGGCCGCTTTCCCAGCATTGCGGTCAATCGCAATCGGGCGAATCAGCCGCAAACCCCAGCCAAAAAACGGAATCTTCAACAGTTCGCGTTTCATCACCCAGCTTAATTGTTGCGGAAAAATACAGGGGATAGCGAAGGTTTCCCACGTTGATTGATGATTAGCCATAATGATGAAAGCGCTATCGGTGGGGATGTTTTCACGCCCGATCACTTGGTATTTCACCCCGCAAGTTACCTCCAGCCACCAACGGTTGAAACAGTTCCACAAAGTAGTCGCGGGGTAACGGTATTTGAGCGGAAACAACCAAGCCAACGGGGTTAGCAAGCCTGCCAAGAGGGTGCTGATCGCAAAGCCTACCCAGAAAATCGCGGCACGAGTGCCAAGCCAAAGCGTGTTAAGTGCATTCATGCTGAAGTGGTTCCCAAAAGTGAATCGGCATAATCTGCCAAATTATCAAACACAGGTAGTGCGGCGGGAAGCTTGCCCTCTGCCAGCGTGCGCAAGCCTTTGCCGGTACGGACTTGGGCATAGCTTGCACCCACCGCAGCGGCGGCTTGCCAGTCGCGTAGCGAATCACCGACGACGTGGGCTTGCGCGGGATTTGTGCCGAAATGTTCTGCAATGGTGAGCAGCATCCCCGGTTTCGGTTTGCGGCACTCACAATGATCGCTGCTAAGGTGCGGGCAATAGGCGATGTAAGCGACTTCACCGCCGTGCGCGGCTAATAAGTGGCGCAGTTTGGCGTGCATCGCATCCAAGGTCGCAACGTCGTAATAGCCACGCGCAATGCCCGATTGGTTGGTGGCAATCGCCAGCGTGTATCCGGCGTGATAGAGCCGCGCCATCGCTGCAATGCTACCGGGGATGGGAATCCATTCGTCCACCGTTTTGATGAACGCATCGGAATCTTCGTTAATCACGCCGTCACGGTCGAGGATGATGAGTTTCACCCGGCGTTCTCCAGTAGCAATTCATGCAATTTACGCAAGGCTTGCCCGCGATGGCTGATGCGATTTTTTTCATCTGCTGGCAGTTCGGCGGACGAGCAGCCGTGGGTTGGTACGTAAAACAAGGGGTCGTAACCAAAGCCGTTCACCCCGCTCAAGCTGTGCAGAATACGACCTTTCCAACTGGCTTCGGCAATGATCGGCAATTGGTCTTCGGCATGGCGCAAGTAAACAATGCAGCAATAGAAACGTGCGGTGCGTTGCGCGTCCGGCACGTCTTTGAGCGCTTCCAGCAATTTAGCGTTATTGGCAGCATCGTCGCCGTGTTCGCCAGAATAACGGGCGGAATACAGCCCCGGTGCGCCGCCGAGAGCATCGACCACAATGCCGGAATCGTCTGCCATCGCGGGCATTCCGGTGTGTTGAGCGGCGTGACGCGCTTTGATTAAGGCATTTTCGACGAAGGTTAAGCCGGTTTCATCGGCATCTTGCACCCCCAATTCGCTTTGGCGTACAAATTCAATGCCTAAATCCGCCAGCATTGCGTTGAATTCGCGCAGTTTTCCAGCATTGCCAGAGGCTAACACCATGCGTTGACTCATGATTCCAATGCCTGTTGTTGTGCTTGCATGATTTCCCGAATGCCTTTTTCTGCCAATACCAGCATGGCGTCGAGTTCGTCGCGGCGGAAGGCGTGACCTTCGGCAGTGCCTTGCAATTCGATGAATTGTCCGGCTTCGTTCATCACCACGTTCATGTCGGTTTCAGCCGTGGAATCTTCGGTGTAATCCAGATCCAGTACCGGCACGCCTGCAAAAATGCCGACGGAAACCGCTGCGATTTGCCCGTGCAAGGGGTTTTTCTTCAGGCGGCGATTTTGTTGCAGCCAAGTAATCGCGTCACACAAGGCGACGTAAGCGCCGCTGATTGAAGCCGTGCGCGTGCCGCCATCGGCTTGAATCACGTCGCAGTCGATGGTGATTTGGAATTCGCCGAGGGCTTCGAGATCGACTACCGCTCGCAGGGAACGCCCGATCAAGCGCTGGATTTCCATGGTACGCCCGCCTTGTTTGCCTTTGGCGGCTTCGCGAGCGGTGCGTGAACCCGTGGCACGCGGCAACATGCCGTATTCCGCCGTGACCCAACCTTGACCTTTGCCTTTGAGCCAGCCGGGTAAACGGTCTTCGACGGTGGCGGTACACAGCACTTTGGTCTTGCCGAACTCCACTAATACTGAGCCTTCCGCGTGGCAGGTGTAATGGCGGGTAAATGTAACCGTTCGCATTTGCTCAGGAGCGCGTTCGCTGGGTCTCATGGGGAATCCTTTTATCGCTTAGAGGGGAGAGCGGGGATTATACCCATGATTGGCGTGGGTTTCACGGTTATGGTGCGGCAATGTGTGGTAGCCAGCGTTCCAGCATCACCTGCATCGTGGCGGGTAGCGCCTGAGCCGCTAAACTGATGAGCATACCGCCAATTAGCAATAAAATAGTGCGAAACAAGCGTGCAGGATTCCTTGATGATTAAAATTCACATTTACATGCCGTGTAACTGTGTGAATATAATGTATTTTATTTGAACACTCCGTATCTTTTTTGCGTCATTCAGTGGGATAATTTACGCCGTTTTTTGTCTGTTTTTCCATTGCGAGGGTGTTATGTTAAAAGGATTTTTGCCGGGTTCATGCGGCATTTGTGCGTTAATGTTTGCGATGCAACCGGCTGGAGCCGGTACCGCGACCACGGGTATGCCCTTGAAAGCACGCGGTGTGGGTGTCGAGCTGTATACGCAAAACCAAGATGTTAAAATTACTGACATTGTGATTAAAAATCCAATGGTAGCGGCGTTATTGCCTGCGAATGCCAAAGATTTAGTCACGATTAATAATGATCTGAAAATGGTAGGCGCTAAGCTGGATTATCAGGTGAACCCGCACCTGACGGTATTCGGGGGTATTTCACAAGTCAGTGGGGAATCGACGGCTAATTTGTCAGCGCTTCCGGGCTTAGGCTTAAGCGATTTGGTGTTTGATGCCGACGGCACTTTATACAACGCGGGGGCAACGGTCGCGCAGCAGCAGGGGCGTTATTTTGGCGCATTGACTTACATTTACACCCATGCAGACGGGGATGCAGGCATTAAAGATGGTGCGGTGAATACGCTGATACCGAGTGTGGGCGTGCTGACTGGCGTCGGTGCATTCAATGCGGGGTTGATTTATCAGCAGGCGGATGTTGATTACGCCGGAACGCTGGTATTGCCGGGGTTGGGCGAGGTGGCAACCGAGGTGCGCGGCGAAACGGCTGACACTTTGGCGTATCGTGTCGGTTATCAAACCCAAGTAGGCAAGGATTTGTATCTGGATGCGAGTACCGGATTCGGCGGTTGGGAAGATGCGCGGTTGGAATTGAACCAACGTTTTTGAGCCAAAAAAACAGCCCTAACTACAGGGGAGTAAGTAGGGCTGTCAAAAACTCACCAATTTTGGCGCAGTTTGGTGAGATGAGTAAGGCGGTTCTACGATTTTTTTATCATGTGTTCTTCCCACAGCGCTTCTATCACGCCCTGCAAGGTGATGAATTGATCCGATTGCAATAAATACAAATACAACGACGAACCCATTAATTCAGGCAAAAAATTATTCAAGCTGGCCGAATGCGTTGATAAATCAGCAGCCTCCTGTGCTTCGTCGGTGGTGATATTGTGATCGAGCTGTTTTAGAGCGCTAGTGGCTTTAGTCGACAGCGCCATCACTGGCTGCGCCACTAAGCAGCCCAGCAGCAAACATAGCCCTGCCGCGCCATGTGTTCTTTTCATCATTTGCCTTATCCTTCATAAGTTTTTATTGGCTTGAACAAGCTTGATCAATTCACCGAACCCAACCTTAACGAACATCAGCAGATTTGTAACGCTAAAAATTGTAAAAAAATGTAACAACAGCGAATTTTATCAATGTTTATCCGCAACAAACTGTTGGATATTGGCCTGAATCTGTTGAAATGTTTGCCTGAGGGTGGCGATGAAAGCGGGGTGTTGCAAGGCTACTGAATCTTGCGCGTTTATCGTGGCAAGTGCGTGTTCCAAGGCAGCGGAATCATACAAATGCGCGGTGGCCGAGAGTTTGTGCGCCAGCAGTGCCGCTGCTTGGTAGTCTTGCTGTTGCAAGCTATTGAGTAATGCTTGTTGGGAGCATTGCAGTTCTGATACCGCCAAATTCAGAAAGCGCTGTGTGGCTTCTTTGCCTAAGATATTGGTCAATGTGACAAATAAAACAGTCTGTGTCATAAGGGGAGTGTCAAACGGTAGCCTTTGCGCCAAATGGTGCGCAAGTGTTGGGGGGCTTGCGCATCATCGCCCAGTTTCTTGCGTAAGCGGTTAATGGTCATGTCGATGCTGCGGTTGAGGGGTTGGTGTTCGTTGCCGTTAAGCGCGTGGGAGATGGCGTCGCGGGTTAATACTTGTCCGGCATTCTGACAAAAAAACTGCAATAAGCGGGCTTCCTGCGTGGTGAGTTTTACCGTGGTACCGCCACGCGTCAACGTTTCATGCTCAACATCGAACAGATTATCACCAATCAGGAGCGTATCAGCGGGTTTGGATGGGGTGTGACGAATGATCTTTTGAATACGGATAAGCAATTCTTTGGGGTGAAACGGCTTGGTTAGATAATCATCAGCTCCCGTTTCCAGCCCAACCAAGCGTTCGTCTGCGGATTTTTTTGCAGATAAAAGCATCACTGGCAAGTCTGGATGGTGTTTTTTTATCCATTTCAGCCAGTGCAAGCCGTCTTTGCCGGGCAACATAATGTCAAGCAAAATCAAATCGGGCTGACAGTTTTGGCAAAAACCATCAATCTCTTCGCCATTGAACAGGCTATGAAGGCCATAGTTATGCGCCGTTAAATACGCTTGTAACAATGCGTGCAATACAACATCATCATCGACGAACAAGATTTGATGACCAAGTGTGCTGTGGTGTTCATGGTGATTAGCGCTCATTTTTCCAGACAATACAGGGTTGGAATACGGGTATGCCGATATTCTAGTGAGTCTGGCTGTAAAAATCTAAAGAATGTCGGTGATTGCCTGTATTATTAAGAAAATCAATGAATTTACTCCACTATTGATATTGGTTTAAACGGGTTTCGATCACATCCCCGCCTTCTTGATGGCGCACCTGCACAATGGCGTAATTCAACTGCGGTGCTAACCACAAGGTGGTTTGACGTGCATTGCTGTCGTGTATGACTTCCAGTTTTTCGCATTCGTAGCTGCCAGCGGGTACCTCAACGGTTTCTTTGCCGAGTTTACGCAAGCGGTAATCTTGAACTTTGCCTTTGCTGACCACGCGGTAATTGAGGGCTTGGTCGGTTGCCAAAGCTTCCATCAAATACAATTCCAGCACTGCCATGTCCAAAGTGCCATTGGGCACACGCAATTGATAGGCGTTATTGTCAACGCTACCTTCCACTTGCGTGGGAGTGGTGAAGCGAAATTCGTCTTTTTTATCCTTGCGCTTATTGTGGTGGTGGTGCAAATAGTTGTCGGGAACCAATTGCGCCGCTTGTTTTTTGCCAGTACTGCGTTCGGTCAGGGTGTCGCCACTGAGCAAAGCAGCCAAGCCGTTGGCTTCGGTGATTTTTTGGTAGGTATAGTTTGCCCCTTCGTAGCGCAAGCTGGCCTTCATGACCCCCATGTCTAGCCCTTTGGCGCTGACGGTATAACTGGCTTGAAACGCATCGGGTGCCGCCGCACCGGGTGACGCGGCTAATGCCAAGGCTGCTGAGACGATCCATAACAGCTTCATGAGTATTTCCTTCTGGTTAAACACTATCGACCTGATTAGACTACACCAAGCCGTATTGGTTCTTACAACGCTATACTACAAAGATGGCGCAAAATAGTAGAGAATGGCGGTCGTGAAACCTCAAAAATCAGGGAGAACCCTTCTGTGAGCAACAACATTACTTACCTTTCCGATGCAACTTTCGAGCAAGAAGTGCTGAAATCCACCGTACCTGTGCTGGTTGACTACTGGGCGGAATGGTGCGGGCCGTGCAAAATGATTGCCCCGCTGCTGGATGAAATTGCCAGCGAATTCGACGGCAAGCTGAAAGTGGCTAAATTGAACATTGATGAAAACAAGACTGTTCCGCCACGTTACGGTATCCGGGGTATTCCTACCCTGATGCTGTTCAAAGACGGCGAAGTGTCTGCGACCAAAGTCGGAGCATTGTCTAAATCACAGTTGACTGCATTTCTGACCTCAAATCTCTAAATAGCCTCATTCCTGCACCCCTTGGCGATTTTTGGTTTCCTTGGGGCTTGCGGGGATATTTTGCTGGACTCCGTAAAATTGGCGTGCTAGTTTAACTGTACTTGAATCTGCATCCAGATTCATTCCTGAAAATCCTGTCTCGTTTTCTTAATCACTAGATTCATGCACAGACTGTAACGGGCGATAGCCGCGATTACGGCAATAGCAAGGCACTCAGCCACGCTTCCCGATTGAGAAACACAGCACGAGCAGGGGCTTCCTGATTGTTTACTCCTACTATCTCCATCAAATTCATCACTATATGAACCTGTCTGAACTCAAAAAGAAATCCGCCGCCGAAGTCTTTGAAATGGCGCAAGCCATGGGGATCGAGAGCATTTCCCGCACCCGCAAACAAGACATCATCTTTGCCTTGCTGAAAGCCAATGCAGCCAATAACGTCGACATCCACGGGGATGGTGTGCTGGAAATCCTGCAAGACGGCTTTGGTTTCCTGCGTTCCGATGATTCCAGCTACCTCGCTGGGGCGGATGATATTTACGTTTCGCCAAGCCAGATTCGCCGCTTTGGGCTGCGCACCGGCGATACCGTATCGGGCAAGATTCGCCCACCGAAGGACAGTGAACGTTACTTTGCGCTCCTGAAAGTCGATACCATTAACTTCGAGCCGCCCGAAAGTGCGCGTAACAAAATTGCCTTTGAAAACCTGACTCCGCTGCACGCCGATGACCGGATGCGCATGGAACGGGGCAACGGCAGCCGTGAAGACATTACCGCCCGCGTGATCGACATCGTAGCGCCGTTTGGTAAAGGTCAACGTGGCTTGATTATCGCGCCACCAAAGGCCGGTAAAACCATCATGCTGCAAAACATCGCACAGAGCATTGCCTCCAATTACCCGGAAAGTTACTTGATCGTATTGCTGATCGACGAACGCCCGGAAGAGGTGACAGAAATGTCGCGCATGGTGCAGGGCGAAGTGGTGTCGTCGACCTTTGACGAACCGGCAGCGCGTCACGTTCAAGTCGCGGAAATGGTCATTGAAAAAGCCAAGCGTTTGGTCGAACACAAGCGCGATGTGGTGATTTTACTCGACTCGATTACCCGTTTGGCGCGGGCTTACAATACCGTTGTGCCGTCGTCTGGCAAAGTATTGACGGGTGGTGTGGATGCCAATGCCTTGCATCGCCCCAAACGTTTTTTCGGTGCGGCACGTAATATCGAAGAAGGCGGTAGCTTAACGATTATTGCCACCGCGTTGATTGATACCGGCTCGAAAATGGACGAGGTTATCTACGAAGAATTCAAGGGGACGGGCAATATGGAAATCCATCTGGATCGCCGTATTTCTGAGAAGCGCGTGTTCCCGGCAATCAACATCAACCGTTCCGGCACCCGTCGTGAAGAGTTGCTGACCACGCAAGACGAACTGCAAACCTTGTGGGTATTGCGTAAATTCCTGCACAGCATGGACGATCTGGATGCGATGGAATTGCTGTTTGATAAGCTGTCGAAGACCAAAACGAATAGTGAGTTTTTTGACGTGATGCGTCGCGGGTAATTTTGCCATATCATCGTTATCGGTAGGGGCGGTTCATGAACTGCCCCTACAACCGCTACAAATCGTCTAGCGCCAAGCCTTCTTCCCGCAAACATTGTTCAAGTCTGCGCTGATCAATCAGCACTTTTAAGCTGAAATTGCCTTCATCCGTAATGCTTTCTTGCTGTATGGCTTTGTCGGCGTACAACCTGGCGCGTAAGCGGGCGTGTTGGGGTTTGAGTGTCAAATCGCCTTGGAACATGTGTCCGGCAAAGTAATTCCCCAAGTATTCCAGCAATACATCCAGCCCCAGATTATTCTGGGCGGATATGTAAATGCGGGTAGGGGTGGTGCCGGTGCTTTCCTCAATGTGTGGGGTAGTGCCACCGAGGTCGATTTTATTCATGACTTCGATTTGTGGCACACGCTCCGCGCCAATTTCGGCGATGACGTTATTCACTTGTTCGCGGAACAATTCTAGCTGGTCGTCGTGGCTGTCGATAACGTGCAGCAGTAAGTCGGCATCAACGGTTTCCTGCAAGGTCGAGCGGAAGGCAGCAACCAAATCGTGGGGCAGATAACGAATGAAACCAACGGTATCGGCGAGAATAATTTCTTGCTGATTCGGCAATTGCACTTGGCGCAACGTCGGGTCAAGGGTGGCAAACAGTTGGTCAGCCACGTAAACGCCCGCTTGGGTCAGCGCATTGAATAGCGTGGATTTGCCAGCATTGGTGTAGCCGACCAGTGAAACGGTAGGGATTTCGGCTTTTTTGCGCGATTGACGCCCTTGCTCGCGCTGGTTTTGGACTTTTTCCAAACGGCGGTCGATTTGTTTAATGCGTTCGGCAATTAAGCGCCGGTCAGTTTCTAACTGCGTTTCGCCGGGGCCGCGCATCCCGATCCCCCCTTTTTGGCGTTCAAGGTGAGTCCAGCCACGCACGAGTCGGGTAGAAAGGTGTTTGAGCTGTGCGAGTTCGACCTGAAGTTTACCCTCATGGCTGCGGGCGCGTTGCGCGAAAATATCCAGAATCAAGCCGGTGCGATCAATCACACGGCATTCCAGCAATTTTTCTAAGTTGCGTTCTTGGGCAGGGGAAAGGGAATGGTCGAAAATGACCAGATTGGCGTCACGCAATTCACGTAATTGGCGAATCTCTTCGGCTTTGCCTGTGCCCACAAAATAACGTGGGTCAGGGCGTTGGCGCGAACCATTAACGAATCCGACTACTTGAGCGCCAGCCGAATCCGCTAATTCGACGAATTCCTTTTCGTCTTGTGCTGTCTTTGCCGAATTGAAACTGATTTGAACGAGTACGGCATTTTCGCCACCGCCAGGGCGTTCAAATAGTTCCAATCGGCAACCTTTCTGATGATTTCAGTAGAATGACTTATTCTTCTGGTGCTAAGGCTAACTTGATCGGGCGAGCAGGCACAATCGTAGAAATAGCGTGTTTGTAGACTAATTGGCTGACAGTATTCCCCAGCAGGACAACGAATTGGTCGAATGATTCGACATGACCCTGTAATTTGATGCCGTTGACCAAATAAATCGAGACCGGAATCCGTTCCTTTCTCAGAGCATTAAGGAAGGGTTCTTGTAATGTGTGCCCTTTCGACATGAGCTTCTCCTAAAAATATTCTTGGGTTTGTGGTTGTTATGGTCTCACACCTAAAGCTAGGGGGTGGTCGTGAGCCAGTCGCTTGTTTCCTTCGACGCCTAAAAGCTTATCAGTTATATCGTCTCACCAAAATGCCAGTCTGTCGGAGATATCCGTTCATCTGCCAATAAACGTTGAAACGTTGCTGATGACCGATGAAAGGTTGGGTTCTTGGGGGTCATAGCGAATAATACCTTTCTCGGATCGCAACCACGTCATTTGACGTTTAGCAAGCTGCCGTGTTGCGACAATAGCACGATCGCGCATTTGATTGTAGTCTATTTCATTAATTAAATAATCCCAAATTTGTCGATAACCCACCGCTCTTATGGCGGGAAGGTGGGTATTCAGATCGCCACGTGTCAAGAGTTGGCGCACTTCATCCACCACGCCTTGGGTCAGCATCTGGTCGAAACGTTGTTCCAGACGTGCGTGCAACCATGCCCGGTTTTCGGGGATCAAGGCAATTTTAAATAGCGCGTAGGGGCAAGCATCGTGCCAAGTTGCTTGCTGCAATTCGGTCAGCGATTTCCCTGTCAGTTCAAAGACTTCCAGAGCGCGTTGCAGGCGTTGCGGGTCGTTGGGGTGGATGCGGTGTGCCGCCACTGGGTCAATGCGGGCTAAACGCTCATGCAGCGCTTGCCAGCCGTGTGTGACGGCTTCCGCTTCCAAGCGGGCGCGGATGGCAGGGTTGGCTTCCGGCAAGGCCGACAAGCCGTATTCGAGTGCGCGGAAGTAGAGCATGGTGCCACCCACCAGCAGCGGAATACGCCCAGCAGCGCTAATCTCTGCCATTTCGCGCAACGCATCGGTGCGAAATTCGGCGGCGGAATAGGGTTGTGCAGGGTCGAGAAAGTCAATCAGGCGGTGCGGTGCTTGTGCCAAGGTTACGGCGTCGGGTTTGGCACTGCCGATGTCCATGCCTTTATACACCAGCGCCGAGTCGACACTGATAATTTCGACTGGAAAATGCTTGCGTAATGCTACCGCAAGGTCAGTTTTGCCCGTGCCGGTCGGCCCCATAATGCAAATGGCCTTGTGCATCAGCGACCTCGCAGAAACAGTTTGTCGATTTGTTCCAGCGCCATTTGTGTCCAAGTGGGGCGACCGTGGTTGCATTGCCCGCTGCGTTCGGTGCTTTCCATGTCACGTAACAGTGCGTTCATTTCGGGGATACTGAGTTTGCGGTTGGCGCGGACTGAGCCGTGGCAGGCCATCGTTGCGAGGATTTCATTCATGGCATTCTGAATGCGATTGCTCGCGCCGTGCGTGATCAAGTCCGCGAGTACGTCACGTACCAGTGCTTCGGTGTCAGATTCTTTCAGCAAACTGGGAACCGCGCGGATGGCGAGCTTTTCCTGCCCCAAGCGATCCAGCTCAAAGCCGAGTGTGCGGAAGGTATCAGCGTGTTGCTCGGCGTAATCGGCTTCCTTGCGGCTCACGTTGAGGCTGGCAGGCACGAGCAGCGGTTGCGAGCGCAGCGCGTCGGCTGCCATGCTTTGCTTGAGGTATTCGTAAGTAATGCGTTCGTGCGCGGCGTGCATATCGACCACCACCAAGCCATTGGCGTTTTGTGCGAGGATGTAAATGCCGTGGAGTTGTGCGATGGCGTAGCCGAGTGGTGGCATATCATTTTCATGGGGGGGGATTGGTTGTAGGTCGGGCTTCAGCCCGACAGCTTTATCCACGTTTTCCAATGGCACAACCGGCTGGTATAACTGCTGATATGCCGCCATCTGTTCCCGCACCGGCATTTGCAAGCGCTGCTGCTGGTATTGCGATTGATAAGTAGGGCGATAAGGTTCTGGTGCTGACTGTTCTTGCTCCTTCCCCCCCTGCGGGGGAAGGTTGGGATGGGGGTCTTTTTCCGCTTCATCCCCCGGTCGAATATCCGCCAACGCCTGATGCAAGGTGCGGAACAAAAAATCATGCACCAGCCGTCCTTCCCGAAACCGTACTTCTTGCTTGGTGGGGTGCGCATTCACATCCACCCATTGCGGATTCAATTCCAGAAACAGCACGAACGCGGGGTGTCGCCCCTGGTACATCACGTCCTGATACGCTTGTTTCACCGCGTGGGTAATGAGCTTGTCGCGCACGTTGCGAGCATTAACGTAGAAATATTGCAAGTCCGCTTGCGAGCGTGAAAACGTAGGCAAGCCAACCCAACCCCACAAGCGCAAACCGGCGGCTTCGTAGTCCAGATACACGCTTTGCTCGACAAACGCGCTGCCGCAAATCTCGGCAATGCGCCGTTCTGCGCCGCTGCGATCTTCCGCCGGGCGTAAGCGTAGGGCGTTTTTTTGATTGTGGTTGAGTTCAAAGCTGACATCGAAGCGGCTCAGGGCGATTTTACGCACCGTGTCTTCGATGTGACCAAATTCGGTTTTTTCGGTTTTGAGAAATTTGCGCCGTGCGGGGATGTTGAAAAATAAATCAACCACATCCACGGTCGTGCCGGTGGCGTGTGCCACGGGTTCGGGCGCGTCGAAAACTTCTTGTCCGTCACCAAACAGTTGCCACCCTTGGGTTGCATCAGTATGACGAGAGCTAAGAATTAAGCGCGAAACCGAGGCGATACTGGGCAAGGCTTCGCCGCGAAAACCGAGGCTGCGCACTTGTTCCAGATCGTCAAGGCTGGCAATTTTGCTGGTGGCGTGCCGACTCAGGGCGAGGGCTAATTCCTCGTGTGGAATGCCGCCGCCGTTGTCGCGGATGCGAATGCGTTTGCTGCCACCTTGTTCAATGTCGATCTCGACACGGGTTGAGCCCGCATCGAGCGCATTTTCCAGCAATTCCTTGACCACCGACGCAGGGCGCTCAACCACCTCGCCCGCCGCGATTTGGTTAATGAGGTGGTTAGGAAGCTGGCGTATCGGCATTAGGGTTGCGTACCGCCTACCGCTGGTGGGATTTGCGGCATGATTGGCTGGGATGGCGGTGGCGGCATAACCAGCGGCGCAGCAGGAATAGTAACCGGAGGCGGCATCACAATCGGCGCGGCTGGTACCACTGCCGGTACGGGTTGCAGCACTGCTGTCGCGGGTGCGGGGGCGGTGGGAGCAGGTATCACTGCCGTCGCTGGTGCGGGGGCGGGTTCTGCTACCGGCGTTGCTGGTGGTTGAGCGATGGCTTGCAGTTCTTTGGAACGATCGGCATTTACCCCGTATTGCGCCAGAATTTTGGGCTGACGTTCGATGGCTTCTTTACGATCAATCACTAATTGGTAGTGGTCGGAGGTTTCCAACGTAATGTAATCGGTGCTGGATGATTGCACTTTCTGGTAGAAGTCATTGAAATCACGGATGCTTTCGCCGTTGACTTTTTCGATCAGTAAATTGCTATCGTGGTGGTAATCTTTGTTAATATCCGCCGGTAAGACTTTGGTGAGGATGACCGCTTCGCTGCGTTTTTCATCGGGGGATTCGTAGGTCAGGGCGCCGATGCGGGCAGGCGTGCCGTCCATGCTGTCAATCACGTCTTGGTTCAACGGCATGAATACCAGCCCGCCGAAGATGAAGTAGGTGGGCTGTTTGTCGTACTGGTTCGGTTTCACCAGCAGGTATTCTTTGCCGGGTTTGTCGAGCGGTAAATTAACAAGTTGCTCTTGACCATTGCGCAGGATTTTGAAAGCGATGCTTTCGCCGATCTGGTGCATGTCGATGTAGTGCGTGTGGTCAATGAATTCACCGGGGCGGAATTCTACCGTGCCATTGTTTTCGATTTTGTGCCCGTCAATTTCGGTCACAATGTCGCCGATTTGCACTTTGCCATCCGCCGGGGAATTTTTGTAAACCTTGTGTACTAACATGCCGGTTTGGGTGTCACCCAAGCCGTATTTACGCCGCATTGCGGGGTTTTCCATCGACTGGGCGAGGAAGCCGTGGAAGCCGTAGCCATCCACTTTGCCGTCTTTTACGTCAGCCAATACGTGGCGAATAATCGGGGTGGGAATCATGTAGCCGATATTTTCGGTCAAAAATCCTGATTGCATCGCGACCCCAATGACCTTGCCGTTGGAAATAACCGGGCCGCCGCTGTTGCCGAAGTTAATCGCAGCATCCACTTGCACGGCCATCAGGTTTTCGCCGGTATGCACGTAGTTTTGCTTCTCAATGCGTGATACGACCCCACGGGTAACGCTGAGGGTGTTGCCGCCAATCGGGAAGCCGTACACTTCGACGGATTGCTGCATTTTAGGCAAATCGCCGAGTTCCAGCGGGGTAACATCCTTGTAAGCATTGGCTTCTTTGGTGCGCAAAATCGCCAAGTCGGACTCGTGTGAAATGTACACGACTTCCGCTTCATAACGCTTGGTTTCGCTATGGCGTTGAATTTCCAAGAAAGTTGCGTCAGAGGCAACGTGCGCATTGGTTAAAATCAGATTGTCAGCAATGATCAAGCCAGAGCCAGAACCTTTCTGCGAGTCGGAGTTCCAAGGGGAGAGCGTATCGTAAGTGTGCTGCACGACGTGAACTTTAACGACCGCATCTTTGATTTTAGCGCGTGGGTCGGAACCATCCGGTGTGGTGACTACTTCGTCTTCGAGTGGTGCACTGCTGACGCTGGCTTCAACTTCATTAGCAACGGGGGCGGGTGCTTCTGATACGGCTGGTTCAGCGGGTACTGCCGGTACAGGCGTGACGGCTTGCGTCGCAGGGGGGGAAAGCGGTGGGTTGATGCTGATTTCAGCCAATAAGCTAGGTGAGATGGCTAAACCAAGACACAGGAAGGTGCGGGTAATAAGGGTTGTTTGGCGCATTTTTTTGAGTCCCATATTGAAAATAATAACAGCCCAAGGCGAGAGGCATAAATAATTAAAGGACTATAGCGTATCCGTCGGTCACGTGAAAAGACTTTAATCTGACGGTAATCTATCGGTTTTTAAGGCAAAACTTGGTATTCTTCGGCACTTACGGCATGGCACACGCCTCAAGAAGACAATAGGATTGAACGATGACGGACTACAAGCACACTCTCAACCTGCCCAATACGCTATTTCCGATGCGCGGCGACTTGGCAAAGCGTGAGCCGGGGATGCTGGCAGACTGGGAACAGCGCCAGCTTTACCAACAATTGCGTGCCAAGGCGCAAGGTCGCCCGAAATTCATTCTGCACGATGGCCCGCCGTATGCGAACGGCACGATTCACATTGGTCATGCCGTCAATAAAATCCTCAAAGACATTATTGTGAAAAGCAAAACCTTGGGTGGTTTTGATGCGCCCTACGTGCCGGGTTGGGACTGCCACGGCTTGCCGATTGAGTTAAAAGTCGAAGAAAAACTCGGTAAGGCGGGCACTAAAGTCGATGCGTTTGTGTTCCGCAAGGCGTGCCGTGAATACGCGGCGGAACAGATTGATTTGCAACGTAAAGACTTCAAGCGTCTAGGCGTGCTGGGCGATTGGGAAAACCCGTATTTGACGATGGATTTCCAAACCGAAGCAGACATTGTGCGGGCGTTGGGGCGGATTGCGGCGAACGGGCATTTGCTCAAAGGTGCAAAGCCGGTGCATTGGTGTACCGATTGCGGCTCGGCGTTGGCGGAAGCGGAAGTGGAATACGCTGACAAAACGTCGTTTTCGATTGATGTGCGCTTTACCGTGGCGGATGAGGCGGCATTGTTGGCGCGTGTGCCAGACGCGGCGGGGCAGGGCGATTTGTCCGTGGTGATTTGGACAACTACGCCGTGGACATTGCCTGCCAACCAAGCGGTGGCACTAAACCCGGAATTGGAATACGTGGTGCTGCAAACCGCTACCGAGCGTTTGATCGTTGCGGAAGCCTTGTTGGAAGCGGTGTTGCAACGCGCTGAGATTAGCGAACACACGATTCTGGCACGTTGCACGGGTGACAAGTTAGAAGGCTTGCTGCTGCAACACCCCTTTTATGCGCGGCAAGTGCCCGTGATTCTGGGCGAGCACGTCACCACCGAAGCGGGTACTGGCGCGGTGCATACTGCGCCCGGTCACGGTCAGGAAGACTTTGTGGTAGGTTTGAAATACGGCTTGCCGGTGGATAACCCTGTGGGTAACGACGGCTGTTTCTTGCCGAATACCGAATTGTTTGCGGGTGAATCGGTTCACAAAGCCAATCCGCACGTATTGGAAGTGTTGACCGAGCGCGGCAAGTTGTTGAAAGCGGATAAATTGCGCCATAGCTATCCGCATTGCTGGCGGCATAAAACGCCGTTGATTTTCCGTGCAACCCCGCAATGGTTTATCAGCCTTGAACAGAATGGCTTGCGCACGCAGGCGATGGCGGCGATTCAGGGTGTGAAGTGGATTCCCGATTGGGGCAAAGCGCGGATTGAGGGCATGGTGCAAAACCGCCCCGATTGGTGTATTTCACGCCAGCGTACTTGGGGCGTGCCGATTGCCTTGTTTATCCACAAGGAAACCGGCGCATTGCACCCGCAAACACCTGCATTGATTGAAGCGGTGGCGCAGCGGATTGAGCAACACGGTATTGATGCGTGGTTCAGTTTGACGGCGGAGGAATTGCTGGGGTCGGATGCGCTGCATTACGATAAAGTGGGCGACACGTTGGACGTGTGGTTCGACTCGGGTGTTACCCATGCGTCGGTGCTGGAGCGTCGTGCTGATTTGCAATTCCCAGCGGATGTGTATTTGGAAGGGTCTGACCAGCATCGTGGTTGGTTTCAGTCATCCTTGCTGACGGCAATCGGCACTCGCGGCACTGCACCTTTCCGCACCGTGTTGACCCATGGTTTCGTGGTGGATGGTAAGGGCGAGAAAATGTCCAAATCCAAGGGCAATATCGTCGTGCCGCAAAAGGTGACGGATTCCTTGGGCGCGGACATTCTGCGTTTGTGGGTGGCCTCGACCGATTACAGCCGCGAAATGTCGGTTTCCGATGAAATCCTCAAACGCACGGCGGATGCGTATCGGCGGATTCGTAACACCGCGCGTTTCTTGCTGGCAAACTTGAACGATTTTGATCCGGCAACCGATCTGGTTGCTGCTTCTGAGATGCTGCCGTTGGATCGTTGGGCGGTGGATCAAGCGGCGCAAGTGCAAGACAAAGTGCTGGTGGCTTACGATCATTTTAATTTCCATTTGATTGCGCAGGAAGTGTTGAACTTCTGTACCGTTGAGTTGGGCAGTTTGTTCCTCGATATTACCAAAGACCGTCAGTACACCATGCAGGCGGGTAGCCTTGGGCGGCGTTCGGCGCAAACGGCGGCCTGGCATATTTTGAATGCGCTGGTGCGTTGGTTGTATCCGGTGTTGAGTTTTACCGCTGAGGAGATCTGGCAGAGTATGCCGGGTGAAAAATCCGAAGACTTCGTGCTGTTTACGCAATGGTATGACGGGCTGTTCCGCTTGGATGCCAGCGATAAATTGTCCGCGAGTGAGTGGAGTTACGTGTTTGCGCTGCGCGAATTGGTTAGTAAGCAGTTGGAAGCGGTGCGGGTTGCCGGTCAGATTGGGGCGAGTTTGGATGCGGAAGTGGCGATTTATTACCGCAAAGGCAGCCCCGAAGTGAGTTCAGATTCGCTGTTGAAATTGGGCGATGAATTGCGTTTTGTGTTCATCACATCAGCGGTGCATTTGCACGATTTGGGGGCAGTGCCAGCCGATGCGGTGGAAATTTTGGAACACGTTTTTGTGCGCGTTTCCCGTTCTGAGTATGGCAAGTGTACGCGCTGCTGGCATCACCGTGAGGATGTCGGCAGTCATACCGAGCACCCGGAATTGTGCGGGCGGTGCATTGATAATGTCGACGGGGCTGGGGAGGTGCGTCATTATGCGTAGTTTTCGTTCCCTTTCCTCTGACACGGGGATGTTGACTTGGTTGTGGTTATCCGCCGTCGTGATTGCGGTCGATCAGTTGACCAAGTGGATGGCAGAAGCCAATTTGGAAATGGGTGAGTCGTTTGCGGTAATTCCGCATTTGAACATGACTCTTGCGTACAATACCGGCGCGGCTTTTAGCTTTTTGTCTGATTTGGGCGGCCTTCAGCGTTGGTTGTTTGCGGCTTTAGCCATTGTGGTGAGTGTTTTTATTGTCAATTGGCTGCGTAAGCTGAGAAAAACCCGGATTTGGGCGGCAGTGGGGCTAACCCTTGTGCTGGGCGGTGCGATTGGCAATTTAATAGACCGCTTGTTGTACGGCAAGGTCATTGACTTTATTGACGTGTATTTCGATATTCCGTTTGTGATGGAAAATTATCACTTTGCGGTATTTAACGTGGCGGATATTGCGATCACCTGCGGCGCGGTTCTGCTAGTGTTTTTGAGCTTGTTTGCGTCCGATCAGATCGAGTAAGAATATTGAACAGAGGGCGCACCCGGGAGTGCGCCCCTACGAGATCAGGCGATGAGTTCGCGGGCAATAATAACTTGTTGTTTTACTTGAGCAGGTGCTGTGCCCCCTAAATGGTCACGGGCAGCGACCGAACCTTCCAAGGTCAGGACAGCAAATACATCGTCGGTAATGGTGTTGGAAAATGCTTGCAGTTCCTCCAAGCGCATTTCACTGAGGTCACGCTCGGTTTCTACACCCAAGGCCACTGCTTTGCCGACGACTTCGTGCGCATCGCGGAAAGGTAAGCCTTTGCGCACCAAATAATCCGCTAAGTCGGTAGCAGTGGAGAAGCCTTGCATCGCGGCTTTGCGCATTTTTTCTGGCTTGGGCTGGATGTGCGGCATCATATCAGCGAATGCACGCAAGCTGCCCAATAGTGTATCCACCGTGTCAAACAGCGGTTCTTTGTCTTCCTGATTGTCTTTATTATAAGCCAGTGGTTGGCCTTTCATCAGGGTCAATAGGGCGAATAAATGCCCGAATACCCGCCCGCTTTTGCCGCGCACCAATTCCGGTACATCAGGATTTTTCTTCTGCGGCATGATGGAGGAGCCGGTGCAAAAACGATCCGGGAGGCGGATGAAGTCAAATTGCGCGGATGTCCACAGTACCAATTCTTCCGAGAAGCGTGATAAATGCATCATAATGAGTGCAGCGGCGGAGGTGAATTCGATTGCGAAATCACGGTCACTGACGGCATCCAGTGAATTACGGGCCGGGTGGTCGAAGCCCAATAATTCAGCCGTATACAAGCGGTCGATGGGGTAGGTCGTGCCCGCTAACGCGGCTGCACCCAACGGCATGACATTGATGCGTTTGCGGCAATCTTGCAGGCGCTCGAAGTCGCGTTGCAGCATTTCAAACCATGCCAGCATGTGATGCCCAAATGTGATTGGTTGTGCTACTTGTAAATGCGTGAAGCCGGGGAGAATGGTGTCGGCTTCGCGTTCGGCAAGGTCAACCAAGGCGTGTTGCAGACGGCGCAATTCGTGGCTGATGCCGTCTACTTGGTCGCGCAACCACAAGCGCACGTCGGTGGCTACTTGGTCATTACGTGAGCGTCCGGTATGCAGTTTTTTACCCGCAATGCCGATGCGATCGGTGAGGCGGGCTTCGATGTTCATGTGAACGTCTTCGAGGGAAATCTTCCACTCCAATTCACCCGTTTCGATGGATTGTTCAATTTCATCCAAGCCGCTCAGGATTTGTTCAACTTCAAAGGCGTTTAATAAGCCTGTTTTACCCAACATGCGGGCATGGGCGCGGGAACCTTGGATGTCGTGCCGGTACAAGCGCTTATCGAAAGGGATGGATGCAGTGAAGGCTTCAACGAAGGCATCGGTGGATTCGCTGAAACGTCCGCCCCAAGGCTTGTCCTTGGCTTGGTCTGATGGGTGTTGGCTCATGAGTTAATGTTGAATTTTCATCAAGTTGTTAAAAGAAGTTGCTAAACATTATCACATTGTGGAAGAATAAAAAAACGCAATTCTTAATGTCGTATGCGTGCAACACAGGTTGCCGTTAGTATACAAGGAAATGCTCAGCCTGCTATGTCAGGTCAGGGAATTATAAAAAATATAAATTATTACAACTGGATCAGGGTAAAGCGTCACAATGTTCGAGTCATGTGCCGTGCTGCTGATTGAGAGCAAAAAATGCCGTCATTCAATGGAAAAATCTTAAATTACTTGCCCAATCTCTGCGCTCACGAAGCGTTGTTGCGTGTGGTATTGGCTGCTGAGTTATTGGCCATGGTACTGGCTTTAGTGGTGACAACCGATTTGCGCGGTTTTTTTGTCAGCTTGGGGTTGTACTCGCTGTTTGTGCTTTGGGTAACGTTGGCTTCTATTTTTACCCTGTGTTTTGTGAGTCGCTTATTGAGTAAACCAACGGTTTTTAACGCTTCTGTTATTGTGCTGACAACTGTCACCGGCTTTACCCTGCTGGCTTCGGTACTGGGTCTGTTGTTGTTTAATAATAACGATGACGCGTTAGGTAGCATCCTATTTATATTTAAAAATTTGGTGATCAGTTTGGTGATTACCGTGGTGGTGCTGCGGTATTTTTACATTCACGGTCAGTGGGAGGAAACCGTCGAGGCGGATTCCGCCGCTAAATACGATGCGTTGCAAGCGCGGATGCGCCCGCATTTTTTATTCAATAGCTTGAATACGATTGCGCATTTGGTACACATTGATCCGAACAAGGCGGAAGCGGCGTTGTTGGATCTAGCCGATATTATGCGGCTTACGCTCGACAAACGGTCGCGGATTGCGCTCAAAGAAGAGTTAGAGTTGACACTGGCATATTTGCGTATGGAAAGTTTACGCTTGGGTGAAAAACGCTTGCACATTAAGCTTGATATGGATCAAAACAGCTTGCCGCTGGATATGGATATTCCGCCGTTCTTATTGCAGCCATTGGTCGAAAATGCGGTGTATCACGGTATCCAGCCGCGTCAGGATGGTGGTCTGCTGACGGTCAGTTTGTATGACGCTGGTACCACATTGGAGGTTTGTGTGACGAATCCATTACCGCCTTCCGGTATGAGCACGCACACCAAGGGGAATCACATTGCTCAGGAAAATATGGTGAATCGCTTGCATCTTGCTTATGGCGACCGCGCCAACCTGAAAATCCAGAAAAACGTCCAACAATACCGGGTTTCATTTTCCATCCCCAAGGAGTAGAAAAATTATGACATTGAAAATTTTAGTCGTTGACGATGAGGAATATGCGCGTGCTCGCATTAAGGGCTTATTAGCCAGTCAAGTCGATTATACAGTTTTTGCAGAAGCCGAAAACGGGGTGGATGCAGTGATTATGACCGAACGTTATCAGCCCGACATCGTGCTCATGGATATTTCCATGCCCGGTATGGATGGGCTGGAAGCAGCGCGGCATATTTCGGGCATGGATAGCCCGCCAGCCGTCATATTCACCACAGCGTATGGTGAATATGCTTTAGAAGCCTTCTCAACAAAAGCAACAGGGTATCTTATGAAGCCTATTAGACAAGAACAATTATTACAAAGTCTGGAACAAGCCCGTTCACTGAACCGTGCCCAACGTATGGAGGCATTGGAAAACCGTGACGGTCGCAATCTGCTGTCACGGAAGCACATTTGTGCGCGGATGCGCGGCAACCTTGAGTTGATTCCCATTGAAGATGTGGTGTATTTCCAAGCCGACCAAAAATACGTGACGGTGCGTCATAAAAAAGGCGAGGTTATCATCGAAGAGTCACTGAAATCACTGGAAACCGATTTGGCTGACCGTTTTATCCGTATCCATCGCAACGCGTTAGTGTCTAAAAGTGCAATTGCGGGGTTGTCAAAATCTTCCGTTGGGCGCACGCAGATTGTGCTGGATAACGTCAACGATCAATTGGAAGTGAGCCGCCGCCATTTGGCGGAAGTGCGTCGATTCGTGCGTAACCGTTAAGTTCTCCTGTTTGGGGCGTGACGCTATCACGCCCCTATTTTTGTTTATTTTTTGACTGCTTGTTGTGCGGTACTAATCGCTTGTTCCAAATAAGCACCGTAAAAATCGGGACTGTTATAGCCAAGCAGACGTTCTGCCACTTCTTTGCCTTCTGCGTCTAAAAACAGCAGCGTTGGTGTCAGCGATGCCTGATAGCGCTCCGCAAACGCCTCAGCACTGATGTTATTGCTGTTAAAATCAGTCACTGTCTGGTCACTGCCTACATCAAAGCGCCGAATGAGGATGCGTGTCGCATACTGACCATCGCGCACCATCGGTTCGAGATGCTCTGTCTCCAATTTCCGACAAAATCCACAATAATCCGCCCGAAATGCCAGCAATAGTGGCAGATTTTGGTGCCGCATCTCTTGTTGCAAAGCGTTGAAGTCAGATGCCAGCGGTATAATGCTTTCAGCCCATGCTACAGGCGCTAGAAATACCCAACTCCACACCCAATTTAATAACAAGCGCGTGATGATATGCTGTTGTTTTTTCATAAAATTCATTTCTCCCAATTGATTAGCACCATTATTTTACGTAAGCAATCAAGCATAAGGCATCCGGTTGCTGCGAGATATACCAAAAGAGATATATAATTCAACATCGCTGCTCAATGGGTCAGGGTGAGCCCTAGTGGTTGACCGTATATTACTATATATCTATACTCCGTTTCGTTTGTGAACACCGCATAACCACTAACGCACTAAGGAACGGATGCGCAATATACTTATTATTCAAGCGATCTTAATATTGGCTGGTGTAGTGGTGTCGCGATTTTACCACGGTGATGAAGCCGTTTTGCCCGCTTTGTACGGTGGCAGCATTGCATTGGTCAATACCATGCTGTTGGTTAGCCGTTTGAAACGCGCTGGCGAAGTAGCGAAAGAAAGTGCATATCAGGGCGTGTACATCATAGCGATGGGTGCGGCACAACGTTTTTTGTTTGTGCTAGTAGCGTTAGGCTTTGGGTTACAATATTTGGCGTTATTGCCTGTTCCGCTCTTAGGGACATTTGCAGTGGCGCAAGTGGCATACTGGTTCGCGGCGGAAAAATAAGTAAGTATAAATTGACGTCGATAGCCCATAACGATTTTTTAACTTTGTGTACGGGGTGAATTGTGAGCGAATCTAATGCGCCAGCAATCTCAAATCCTGTTGAGTATATCCAGCACCATTTGACCAACTGGAGTGTCGGTGTTGAACACGGTGAAGCAGTCAGCATTGTTGACTTCAATGTGTTCCACGTTGATGTCTTTTTGTTCACGGTGTTACTCGCAGGTTTGTTTGGCTTTTTTGCTTGGAAAGTGGGTAGAAATCTTGATCCGAATCGACCTTCGGGTTTCCAAAATGTAGTTGAAATCGTGGTTGAGTTTGTTGATCAGCAGGTGAAAGACATTTTCCCTGGTGCTGACCGTATGGTTGGCCCGATTGCGATCACGATTTTTGTGCTGGTTTTGTTGATGAACTTGATGGACTTGATTCCAGTGGATTTGTTGCCAGCGTTGTGGTCCGGCATTTACGGCTTATTTGGTGGTGACCCGCATCAAGCGTATTTGAAAGTAGTGCCCACGACCAATTTAGACACAACTTTTGGTTTGGCTTTGTCAGTATTTGTCTTGATCATTATCTACAATATCAAGAGCAAAGGGCTGTTCGGCTACCTCATGTCATTTTTCCTTCATCCTTTCGCTGCCAAAAATCCTGTAGTGAAGGTGATTCTTGCCCCCATCAATCTAATGATGACATTGATTGAAGAAATCGCGAAGCCTGTCAGTCTTGGCTTGCGTCTTTTCGGAAACATGTTCGCGGGTGAATTATTATTCCTGTTGATTTCTTTACTGGCGTTTTCTGTATGGGCGATGCCTGCGCAGATCGCGTTGGGATTACTGTGGTCGATTTTCCACTTGTTGGTTATCCCATTGCAGGCGTTCATTTTCATGCTGTTGACTATCGTTTATTTGGGTTTGGCTACTCAAACGCACGATGATCATTAATGCTTATTGACAAAGTTTTTCCGTTTTTTGTTTTTTAATTTTTATTTAGGAGTTCTCTCATGAATCCAACTGATATTGCTATGATCTATTCCAACACTGCTATCGTAGTGGGCATCATCTTGGCTGCGGCAGCTTTCGGCTCTGCACTGGGTTGGGGCTTGATTTGTTCTAAGTTTATCGAAGGCATTGCTCGTCAGCCTGAAGTTCGCGCGCAATTGACTGGTCAAATGCTGTTCACTGGTGGTTTGATGGAAGCATTCCCAATGATCGCGCTGGGTATTGCTATGTGGTTCACGTTTGCTAACCCGTTCATTGCAGGTGCTAAAGCGGCTCTGGCTGGTTAATCCTTCCTGACTTTATCCAAAGAGGAGATTAATCATGAACGTAACAGCAACGCTAATCGGACAAATGCTGGTTTTTACCGTATTGGTTCTGTTTATTAAGAGCGTTCTGTGGGAACCGATGACTCAAATGCTGGCAGACCGTAAAGCACGTATCGCTGATGGTCTTGCTGCTGCCGAAAAAGGCAAGCATGAAGAAGAGTTGGCTCGCCAGAAGGCATTGGATGAGCTGAAAAAAGCAAAGGCAGAAGCTGCCGAAATCGTCGCACAAGCCCAAAAGCGTGCGTCCGAAATCGTCGATGAAGCCAAGAATGCTGCTGTGGATGAAGCGGGTCGCGTCAAAGTGGCTGCTCAGGCGGACATCGAGCAGGAAGTTTCCCGCGCTCGTGAAAGCTTGCGTTCACAGGTTTCTGCGCTGGCAATTGCCGGGGCTGAAAAAATTCTTGGTCGCGAAGTGGATGCCAGCGCTCACGCTAAAGCATTGGATGAATTGGCTGCGCAAATTTAAGGTGGTGAACCATGTCTGATTTGACAACCGCTGCCCGTCCTTATGCCCGTGCGGTATTTGAGATGGCGCAGGAAGCCGGGAAGCTGACCGAATGGTCAGCACAACTGGCAGCCATGTCTGCGGTCGTCGCGGCTGACGGTTCATCTGCTTTGTTGGCTCATCCTCGTATGACCAAAGAGCAGAAAGCGGACGTGCTCGGCGAGATTGCAGGTGATGCACTCGATGAGCAAGGCCGCAATCTGCTCAAGGCATTGGCAGAAAATGACCGTTTTAGCTTGTTGCCCGATATTTCTACCCTTTATGAGCAAATGAAGGCAGAAGCGGAAGGCGCAGTTGAAGCGGAAATTATTTCTGCTCAAGAAATGAGCGATGACCAGCAGCAGGCACTTGCTGCGGCACTCCAAAAACGCTTGGGACGTGAGATTAAGCTCGTCACTAAAGTTGACCCGGCTCTAATGGGCGGTGCGGTAATTCGCGCGGGTGACTTGGTGATTGACGGCTCAATCCAAAGCAGGCTGAAAGATATGAAGGCGGCGTTGGCGCGTTAAGCCCAGCCGATAATTGAGGAATAGCATATGCAACTTAACCCAACTGAAATCAGTGACCTGATCAAAAAGCGCATTAGCAGCTTTGAGTCCGGTGCTGAAGCTCGCACTGAGGGTACGGTTGTCTCCGTTACGGATGGTATCGTCCGCCTTCACGGGCTTGGCGATGTAATGTCTGGCGAGATGATCGAATTCTCTAACGGTTCTTACGGTCTGGCATTGAATCTGGAGCGCGATTCTGTCGGTGCGGTTGTCCTTGGTGATTACAAAGGTATCACTGAAGGCGACACCGTAAAATGTACTGGTCGTATTTTAGAAGTACCACACGGTCGTGGTCTGCTGGGTCGCGTCGTTGACGCACTGGGCAATCCGATTGATGGTAAAGGTCCTGTTGACAACGACGGTTTCTCGCCGATTGAACGCATGGCACCGGGTGTTATCGAGCGTAAATCGGTTGACCAACCGATGCAAACCGGTGTGAAAGCACTGGATGCGATGGTACCTGTAGGTCGTGGTCAACGTGAGTTGATTATCGGCGACCGCCAAACGGGTAAAACGGCGGTAGCGGTTGATGCGATCATCAACCAGAAAGGCAAAAACGTAAAATGTATTTACGTGGCTATCGGTCAAAAAGCCTCTTCCGTGGCTAACGTGGTTCGCAAACTGGAAGAATACGGCGCACTGGAATATACCATTATCGTCGCAGCAACTGCGGCTGACCCTGCCTCCATGCAATACCTCGCGCCTTACGCGGGTTGCACCATGGGCGAATACTTCCGTGACCGTGGCGAAGACGCCTTGATCGTGTATGACGATTTAACCAAGCAAGCTTGGGCTTACCGTCAAGTGTCCCTGTTGCTGCGCCGCCCACCGGGTCGTGAAGCCTACCCAGGTGACGTTTTCTACCTGCACTCCCGTTTGCTGGAACGCGCTTCCCGCGTGAACAAAGAGTACGTTGAAGAATTCACCAAAGGTGAAGTGAAAGGCCAGACAGGTTCATTGACCGCGCTGCCAATCATCGAAACCCAAGGCGGTGACGTTTCCGCGTTCGTTCCAACCAACGTAATCTCGATCACTGACGGTCAGATTTTCTTGGAAAGCGACCTGTTCAACGCGGGTATCCGTCCTGCGATCAACGCCGGTCTGTCAGTATCCCGCGTTGGTGGTTCTGCACAAACCAAGATCATCAAGAAACTTGGTGGCGGTGTGCGCTTGGCACTGGCGCAGTACCGTGAATTGGCAGCCTTCTCACAGTTCGCCTCCGACCTCGACGAAGGCACGCGCAAGTCGTTGGCACGTGGTCAACGTGTAACTGAACTGATGAAACAGCCGCAATTCTCTCCGCTGTCCGTAGCAGAAATGGCGTTCTCTTTGTTTGCGGCTAACGAGGGTTTCCTCGATGACGTAGACGCGAAGAAGGTTGTGGATTTTGAAGCAGCGATGCTGAGCTATCTGCGTTCTTCCGAGAAAGCACTGCTGGATAAAATCAATGAGAAAGGTGATTTCAACGACGAGATTGCTGGTGCGATGAAAACCGCGCTGGAAACTTTCAAGTCGAAAAACACTTGGTAATGGGAGGTTATTCCTATGGCAGGTGGTAAAGAAATACTAAGCCAGATCAAGAGTATCGGCAATACCAAGAAGATCACTAAAGCAATGGAGATGGTTGCTGCGTCCAAAATGCGCCGTGCGCAAGAACGGATGAAAGCCAGCCGTCCCTATGCTGACAAAATGCGCCAAGTGGTTGGTCACTTGGCCGCAGGTCATCTTGAGTACAAACACCCTTATACCCAAACGCGTGAAACCGTGAAGCGGGTCGGCTACATCATTATGTCCTCTGACCGGGGCTTGTGCGGTGGTTTGAACGTCAACGTGTTTAAGAAAGCATTGCAAAGCATGGCGGAATGGAAAAAGCAGGATGTCGAAGTTGACATTTGCGTTTTCGGTGCCAAAGCTTCTGCGGCTTTCCGTCGCTATGGGATTGTCGCTCAGAAAACCCACATGGGCGATGCCCCAAAAGTGGCGGATATGATCGGCTCGATCAAGGTGATGTTAGATGCTTACGAAGAAGGCCGCATTGATCGCCTTTTCTTGGTTGAAAATGAATTCGTGAATAGTATGACGCAACGCCCGCAGGTGACGCAGCTCATCCCGGTAGTCGCCGATTCAACGGATTCCATTAAGTACCATTGGGACTATCTCTACGAACCTGAATCGAAAGAAGTCATTGACGCATTGATGCAGCGGTACATTGAATCGCTGGTTTACCAAGGCGCTGTTGAAAACGTTGCTTGTGAAATGGCAGCGCGGATGGTGGCGATGAAAAGCGCATCCGACAACGCGGGTAAAATGATCGGCGATTTGAAGCTGATCTACAACAAGGCGCGTCAGGCGGCAATTACTCAGGAAATTTCCGAGATTGTTGCGGGTGCTTCAGCGGTCTAAGGCTGTTACGGATTTTACAATTTAGTGAGGTGCCAGGCACATGAGTACTGGAAATATCGTTCAAGTAATCGGCGCGGTCATCGACGTGGAATTTCCACGCAATGCCGTGCCAGCGGTCTACGATGCATTAATCGTAGCCGACCAAAGTTTGACTTTGGAAGTCCAGCAGCAGTTGGGTGATGGCGTGGTTCGCGCTATCGCGATGGGTACGTCTGACGGCGTAAAGCGCGGCATGGTTGCGACCAATACCGGCGCACCGATCTGTGTTCCAGTCGGCGCAGGCACTTTGGGGCGTGTCATGAACGTTCTGGGTGAAGCGATTGATAACGCTGGCGACATCGTTCACGACAAGAAAATGCCAATCCACCGTGCGCCACCGGCGTATGATGAATTGTCATCCGGTATCGACATTTTGGAAACCGGCATCAAGGTTATCGACCTGATCATGCCGATTGCCAAAGGTGGTAAAGTCGGTTTGTTCGGTGGTGCGGGTGTTGGTAAAACCGTTACGCTTATGGAGCTGATCAACAATATCGCCAAGCAACACAGCGGTTTGTCCGTGTTTGCGGGTGTTGGTGAGCGGACTCGTGAAGGGAATGACTTCTACCACGAAATGACTGAAGGCGGCGTTATCGACAAGGTAGCACTGGTTTACGGTCAGATGAATGAGCCACCCGGCAACCGTCTGCGCGTCGCGTTGACTGGTCTGACGATGGCGGAACATTTCCGTGACGAAGGCCGTGACGTTCTGATGTTCGTTGACAACATCTACCGTTACACGCTGGCGGGTACGGAAGTATCCGCACTGTTGGGGCGTATGCCATCAGCGGTAGGTTATCAGCCAACACTGGCGGAAGAAATGGGCGCACTGCAAGAGCGTATCACTTCCACCAAGACTGGCTCGATCACCTCCTTCCAAGCGGTTTACGTTCCGGCGGATGACTTAACTGACCCATCCCCAGCCACCACGTTCGCCCACTTGGATGCGACACTGGTATTGTCACGTAACATCGCAGAATTGGGTATTTACCCGGCGGTAGACCCACTTGACTCCACCTCGCGTCAGCTTGACCCGTTGGTTGTTGGTCAAGATCACTACAGCGTCGCGCGTGGCGTGCAAGGTATCCTGCAACGTTACAAAGAACTCAAGGACATCATTGCGATCTTGGGTATGGACGAACTCTCTGACGAAGACAAACAAGTCGTCGGTCGTGCGCGTCGTATCCAACGCTTCCTGTCCCAGCCGTTCTTCGTCGCGGAAGTGTTCACGGGCGCACCGGGTAAGTACGTTACCCTGAAAGATACGCTGGCGAGCTTTAAAGCGATCCTCAACGGTGAATACGACCACTTGCCAGAACAAGCGTTCTACATGGTCGGCGGCATCGACGAAGCTGTTGAAAAAGCTACGAAGCTCTAAGGGGGCATCATGGCGATGACATTTCATTTGGATGTGGTGACAGCAGAACAGTCCTTGTTTTCTGGCACGGTCGAAGAAGTGATTGCACCGGGTGTAATGGGTGAATTGGGTATCCTTCCACGTCACTCACAGTTGATTTCCAAGCTGCGTGCAGGCGAATTGCAGTACAAAACCTCAGATGGGATGGCATCGCTGTTCGTCTCCGGTGGTGTGCTGGAAGTTCAGCCACACGTTGTAACCGTATTGGCTGATACCGGGATGCGTGCGGAAGACCTTGACGAGTCCGCTGCACGTGAAGCGATGAAGCAAGCCCAAGACGCGCTGCAAGGCAAAGACCCGGAAGACCTCGATTATGAGGCGATCCAGACTGAGCTAGAATCAGCGAAGGCGCAGATCGAAATGCTGCACCGGATTGGTAAGCTACGCGGTCACTGAGTTTCGACGCAAGTCCGCAAAAACAGAAAGGCTCCTTCGGGAGCCTTTTTGCTATAGGGGGAATAGACTTAATGTCCTATCTGGAGATGGGGTTCTTATAGGGAAGCAGTATTGTACTGTTCTAATAGGTATTTTAGGCTATAGCGCACTTCGTTGAAGTCCGCGAGAGTGCTAATGCCGATAGGTAATTTTTTCATGTGCCGTGCCTGTAGTGTGTGATAGGGACATTATAGCGGGTTTCGCGACTGATAACGCTTTAACGCACGCGCACATTGAACGCGCCGGTGCGTCCTGTCAGATACGTGGTGGCTTCCAATGTATAAGTACCGGCGGCGAGGCTGCGGGTAATTTGTGAATTACTGGTGCCGTTGCTGTCGTCGTTGCTGGTAATGACTGCTCCTTGTTGGTCGTTGCCACTCAGCAAATACAGGTAAGTGTCTTGCGCACTGGAATCCAAGCTTAGGGTGACTTCCGCCGGTGTTGCCAGCGTAAACGTGTAATACGCTGCGTAATAAGCGCTGCCACGATGCGCCGCGATGCACGCGCTTGACCATTCCCCTGCGACACTGCTGCCTAAGTCGATGCGCTGCGAGGTGCAGGCACTGGTGTCCGCTTGTGCGTCAACTTTGATCGAAAACGCACCAGTGCGTGCTGTTTGGTAGGTGGTGGCTTCGAGCGTGTAAGTTCCGGCGGCAAGTCTGTACACAATGCGTGAGTGAGTGTCACCGTTACTGTCGTCGTTGGTGGTCAGGACATTGCCTTGTTTGCCTGCGCCTTCCAGCAAGAACAAATAGGTGTCTTGCTGACTGGATTCCAACGCGATGCTGACTTCTGCCGCTGTTGCCAGCGTGAATGTGTAATAGCTGGCGTAGTAGGCGTCACCGCGATGCACCGAAGTACAAGTACTGCTCCATTGTCCGCTGGCGCTCTGCCCAGCGGTCAGTGCTTGCAAGCCACAGCTATCACTGGGTGGGGCGACTTGTTGCGTAACATTGATGCTGAAATCACCGTCACGGCTGGCGTAATAGGTGGTGGCTTCCAGTGTATAAGTGCCTGCTGGCAGGGCTTGCACGATTTGAGAATTGGTCGAGCTGCCGTTGTCATCGTTGCTGCTTAGCAGTGTCCCCGTTGTGCCGTTGCCTTGCAGCAAATACAAATAAGCGTCTTGTTGTGTAGAGGTTAGGTTGGCGGTGATGGTTGCAGGGCTATTCAAGGTGAAGGTGTAGTAGCGAGCGCGATGATTCACGCTGCGATGCGTTGAGGCACAATCGCTGCTCCAACGCCCGGTGGCATTGTTGCCGAGCGCTAGATTACTGGGGTCGCAGGTAGTGGTGGATGCGCTAGCGGTAACAGTAACGTTACTGTAGCTGCTACTGCTTAAACCAACATTGTTGGTAACGGTGAGGCGGAAGGCGAGTGTTCCGGCTTCGGCTGGTGCCACAAAAGTGGGGTTGGCGCTGCTGCGGTCAGACAACGTGACCGGGGTGCCAGCGGTTTGTTCCCAGCGGTATTGCGCAATGGCACCGGCGGGGGTGCTGTCGGTGCCAGTGCCATGCAGGGTTACACCGGCGCCGATTTGCACGCTTTGATTACTGCCTGCATTGGCAACGGGTGGCGTTTTAACCGCCATGACTGCACGGTAGGCGTCCAAGGCACCCGCGCCGCACGTAACGTCGGTGCAGTCGCTGCCGGTGCCGGTTGGGAATGTCCGAGTAGCGGCCTTGAGTTTTTGCTCTAACAGGCCAGGGCGGGCGGCGGCAGGGATGCTGCCATCGGTCAAGTGTTCGTTAGCCGCTAACATTAACGCTAACACGCCTGAAACGTGCGGTGCTGCCATGCTGCTGCCTTTGTAGCTGGCGTAGGCGTTGTCGTTAAGTGGCGTGGTTTTGCCGCCGTCCAGTGTGGAATAGATGCTGACACCGGGGGCGGCAATATCGACCACTGTGCCGCTGTTAGCAAAGTCGGCCTTGCCGCCGGTTTGCGTGAGCGCGGTCACGGCGATGACATTCTGGCAATTGGCGGGGCGGTGGTTGCTGGCATCGGTGCTGGTATTGCCCGCCGTGCTGACCACGGTTGTGCCGCGTGCGGTAGCGGCGTTGATGGCGTCTTGATACGTAGCACCACACGCACCCGTACCGCCCAAGCTGAGGTTGATAATGTGGGCAGGGGTAGGGTTGGTGATGCCGTTGACAGTTTCGCCCGCTGCCCAACGGATGGCGTCGCTAATGTCGGATAAATAACCGCCGCATTTGCCCATGGCGCGGGCAACCAACACGCGTGAATGCCAATCCACCCCGGTGACGCCGATGGCATTATTGCTGACCGCACCGATCGTGCCTGCGACATGCGTGCCGTGCCAAGAGCTATTGTGCAGGCTGCAAGTGCTGAATTGGCTGGTGGCAATATCGTCGCTGCTGATCCAGTCACCGGCATCAGAAGGATCGCTGTCGCGCCCGTCACCGTCATTGCCATTGATGGCATTGCTAATGAAATCATAGCCAGCCAATGCCGCCGTGCCGCCGCTTAAACGTGGGGCAAGGTCGCGATGACTGAGCACGCCGGTATCCACCACTGCGACCACCACATTGGCTGAACCCGTGGTTTCACCCCACGCCGTCGGTAAATTGGCGGAACCGGGATACAGGCTGGGGGAGGCGTATTGCCATTGGCGATCAAACGCGGTGTCATTGGGGGTGAGTTCCGCGTCCAAAAACATTAATTGGTCAGGTTCGGCGTATTCCACCGTGGGGTCAGCCCGCAAGATCGTGGCGTAGTCGCTGGCTTCTTGCAAGGTCATTGGCGCGGGGAGTTGGATAATGTGCGCCCCGTTAGCCATGCTGCGTTTGTAAGTGGAACGAATACCCATGCCGACAGCATCGACGGCGGTTTGCACAGCGCGGCGCGTGCTGCTGACATTGGGTTTCAGTTTGACAATGATTTGATCGGTGGTTGGCAGCGGCGGTAGCGGTGCAGGCAGTGTTACCGCCACCGCACTCGATGCGAGGCAGGACAAAAACAGGCTGGGCAGAATCTTCTTTAGCATGGTTATCACCCTTTGGGAGAAGTTATCATGCATACAGCATAAGAATGCCGTGTGAAGAAGTATTGCCCGTTATGGATAACTGAGTTTTATCCGCTGATCAGCCACTCTGACGTATAAAAAAAACGGATGAACGGTTTTAGAGAAATGAATGATCGTGTTCCCACATGACGTTCTTTTGTGTGGCTAGGGCGGTTTTAAGCAATTGCAGCAGCGGATAAGCGCGGACATTGGTGGTGATCACGGGCTCCTCGGCTTCCTCTGGCAGTTTGTTGGGAAGTTCTGTTTGCGCGGCTTCGGTTTTCAAGGCCGCATCCAAGTGTTGCAGGGCGGTGGCAACATCTTCGGCACGGATGGCGCTGGGAATGGCACCACTGTGCCCCATCATGCGAATCAGGGCTTTCGCGTCTTTTTCAAACATGGAAACGCTGGCGGCGGCAGGGCTGGTAAAGCGAATCATGGCTGGCTCCTCGTCAAATCAGAAAAATCATGCACCAATTATATACCCAAAGCGCGTGACACTGGCAGGTTTGTCAGCCCCTGACGCGCGGCCTGTCGTTTTCTGACAGTATTGCTAGGGTCGTTGTTTGATTGGTATGCAGTGAAAGCCAATAAAGTCAGCTTTATCAGTTGCTTAAATTTTTTCGAGGGGTTGGCATAGCGGTTGCAATAGTTCTTTCAGTCAGAACAGCGAAACAACAACAAGTATTTATCAGCAAGCCCCAAGAGGCAGTGAGTAGGCTTAATCATTAATAATAACAAGACGCCTGACCATGCTTCGACTCCTCTAACCCCCGTTCCGAAAGCGGGGGTATTTATTTTGGCGATTTTTCTAGTATCCTGCACACCTTGAAACCGTGCCATCCACGCCAGCAGGAATACCATGTACACCCACAACACTTGGAACATTGAAGCAGCCCGTCGCCTATACAGCATCCAGCATTGGGGTGATGGCTATTTCGACATTAACGCCGCAGGCAACGTCGCCATGTGCGTTCCCGGCAACCCGGCGCAGCAAGTCGATTTGCACGCCCTCGCGATGCGCGTCCATAACGAAGACGGAATGCGTTTCCCGCTATTGGTACGCTTCGTCAATGTCTTGCATGATCGGGTGCAACGCTTGCAAGGCGCTTTCAACCAAGCGATTGCCGATTGCGGGCAAAGCAGCCAGTACACCGCGATTTACCCCATCAAAGTGAATCAGCAACGCAGCGTCGTTCAAGAAATCCTCAAAGGTGGCGGCGCACAAGTCGGCTTGGAAGCAGGTAGTAAACCCGAACTCATGGCGGTGCTCGGCTCAGCGCCCACTGGTAGCACCATCATTTGCAACGGTTACAAAGACCGTGAATACCTGCGCCTCGCCTTGATTGGGCGACAAATGGGACACCGCATTTTTATCGTCGTGGAAAAACCCTCGGAACTCGCCGAAACGCTGGAAGAAGCTGCCAAACTCGGCATTGAACCCTTACTCGGCATCCGCACCCGTTTGTACACCCTCGGCAAAGGCAAGTGGCAAAACACCGGCGGCGAGAAGTCCAAATTCGGTCTGTCAGCCGCGCAAGCCTTGTACATGATTGAGCAATTGCAAGCCGCTGGGAAACTCGATTGCCTGCAATTGCTGCACTTTCACATGGGGTCGCAGATTGCCAATATCCAAGACATTCAACGCGGGATGCGTGAAGCCAGCCGTTATTTCGCGGAATTGCATCGTTTGGGTGCCAACATTCGCGTGGTCGATGTCGGCGGCGGGTTGGGCGTGGATTACGACGGCTCCCGTTCGCGCAACGAATGCTCGATCAACTACAGTTTGCAGGAATACGCCAATACCGTCGTGCGCAGCGTGCAAGACGTGTGCGAAGAATACGAACTGCCGTTTCCCGATTTCATCTCCGAATCCGGGCGCGGTTTAAGCGCCCATCACGCGGTATTAATCACCAACGTTATCGACACTGACCCGGAACAGCCGGAAGTGCAGCCTACGCTGAGCGAGCCGGACGATGAAGAGCCGATGATCTTGCACAACCTGTTTCGCCTGTATCACAACCGCAAGCGCTTGCCGCCGTCGGAAATCTACCACGACGCGGCGTATTGGTTGGACGAGGCGCACGGCATGTACGCGCACGGTTCGATCGACTTGAATCAACGGGCGCGGGCGGAAGAGTTTCACCGCGCGATCTGCCGCAAACTGCTCAGCCAACCGGAGCTGTTTGAGGTGTTAGAGCCGGAAATTCAAACCAGCTTGCAAGAAAAATTGGCGGATAAATATTTCTGCAATTTCTCGCTGTTCCAGTCGATGCCGGATGCGTGGGCCATCGAGCAGATTTTCCCGATCATGCCGCTGCACCGCTTGCAGGAAAACCCGGATCGGCGCGTCACCATGCAAGATTTAACTTGCGATTCCGACGGCACGGTGTCGACTTATGTGGAAAGTGGGCGGCTGGCAAGCACGCTGGCGCTGCATTCGCTGCAAAAAGGCCAGCCGTATTTGCTGGGAATTTTCATGGTGGGCGCGTATCAGGAAATTCTCGGCGATTTGCATAATCTGTTTGGTGACACCGATTCCATCAATGTGGAATTGTTACCGGATGGCAGTTACCAGTTGTCCGAGCCAGAGCGCGGTGACACCATTGATGAGTTGTTGCGCTACGTGCATTTCGAGCCGAAAGATTTGTTGGCGCAATGTCGCCGCAAACTTGCCGCAGCGGTCGATGATTCTGAGCGCCAAAAAATGCTGTTGCGTGAAATAGAAGCAGGTTTAATCGGTTATACTTACCTCGAAGATTAATTCGGGGGCGAATGGAAAGTTTATGGAATACGTATTGTTAGGTGTGCTGCTGTTAGGTGCGGTGTTGTTTTTGCTGGGTTGGTTGGTGATGGCGGGGATTTGTTTCCAGCGGCATCCGGTCACGGGGGTGGTGGCACTGATTCCGGGGGTGAATCTGCTGACATTGCCTGCGATGTGGCATCGGGTCGGCGGTTGGGTCATTACCAGCTTTATCGGCGTGTTATTGGCAGCGGT
Organism: Candidatus Thiothrix sulfatifontis; assembly: GCA_022828425.1. Lineage (NCBI taxonomy): Bacteria > Pseudomonadati > Pseudomonadota > Gammaproteobacteria > Thiotrichales > Thiotrichaceae > Thiothrix > Candidatus Thiothrix sulfatifontis. Next base: position 69,782 of record CP094685.1, on the reverse strand, counting down.
AGCTTGGTTTGCGGGTGCAAATCAGCACGTTTACCGTCAGGCGCAAGCGATGGGGATGAATGTGTCTGCGCCGGTGAGTGCTGCACCGCCAGCGGTGGAAATACCCGCCGCCGCCGCGCCGGTTACGCATACCATCGACATTCCAGCTAATGTGCGTATTGAGCAGCCAGCAGTTGTTGCCGCTGCCGTAACGCCCGCACCCGTTCCTGCACCCCCGCCTAAACCGGCGGATGTGTTGGCAGGGGCGAAAAGTTTACCGGCTAACGCTTTATACCACGTGGTGTTCAAGCCGATTGAACTGGGTAAATTGTCGGAGAATAGCGGGCAATACGTGCGCATTACGCAGAAAGACGGGCGCAAGCGTGAAGGTAAACTTATCACGACTTCTGCCAGTGAAATTGGTTTGGAAGAGCGCTTGGAGGGGGGCACGGTGACGCGCACTTTGAAAATTGCTGACATCCGCGAGGTGGCTGTGATGACACACGAACAAGGCAAGGAGTAACGCCATGCAATGCTACGTTTACCGCAGTCGGCGCAAACAGGGGTCATTCCTGTTTCTGCCGGAAAGGGATAATTTTGCGCGAGTCCCTGAGGTTTTATTGACGATTTTTGGCGTGCCTGAATTTTCGTTCGAGTTTTTTCTGGACGATGAGCGCCAGTTGCAATTTAACATTGCTGCCAGCGAAGTGCGGCGGGTGATGCAGGCGAATGGGTTTTTCTTGCAATTGCCGCCGAATGAAGAGTTGTCTTGTTGATGCAAGTGCTACCGGGTAATGAGTTAGCGGTTTGGAGTTTGACTGATCCGCAGACTCCCGTGCGGGTGGGTACGGCATCGCTGGCATTGGGCGGGCGCGGTGTGGCATTTACCTACGAGCGTAGTTGGTTGGCAAATGGCTACCCGTTGTCGGGCGATATGCCGTTGCAACGCGCTGTGCTGACCCCCACGGTACGTGATCGGTTGTTTGGCGCGTTGGATGATGCAATGCCTGACCGTTGGGGTGAGCGGGCAATCCGTTTCATTGATAACCCGCCACGGGCAACGGCTTTGGACTTTTTGTATTACGCGGGTGATCACCGTTTCGGGGCGTTGGGGTTTTCGGTTGATCAATCCCGTTATGTGCCGCATCGGGGCGAGCCATTGCCGAGTGCTGATTCGATTCACGCTTTACAGGCATTGATTGAGCGGATTGATGCGAATGAACCCCTGACCGAGCAGGAAAAGCTGATGGCGGGAACGACCAAAACGATGGGCGGGGCGCACCCCAAAGCCTTGGTGACGATGGCGGGCAAGGACTGGATTGCCAAATTCCCGCGTGGGGCAAACATTGATCTTGGGTTGATTGAACATGCGTCGCTGAGATTGGCGGCGCAAGCGGGTATTACTGTGGCGCATTCGGTGGCACTGCCCGGACTCTTTGGGCATGTGGTGGCGGTTGAACGCTTTGACCGACGGGCAAACCAGCGTTTGCGTACCCTTTCTGCCAAAACGGTGTTGTTGGCGGGGGTGGGGTTTGGTGCGCCGCTGGATGAGTTGAGCTATGGGGCAATGGCAGCGTTTTTGTTGCAAGCGGGGGCGGCGGATGTGCAAGCGCAGCAGCGGGCGGAGTTGTTTCGGCGGATGGCGTTCAATATCTTGATTGAGAATTCTGACGATCACGAAAAGAATCATGCGTTTGTGTTTGAGGCGGGGTTTTGGTCGCTTGCGCCTGCTTTCGATGTGTTGCCGAATACGTCAAACGCGGGTTATCAGCAGATGGGGGTTGGCAAGCAGGGGGCGCTGGGGACATTGGCTAACGCGCTGTCGGAATGTGGTTTGTTTGGGTTGAGCCGTGAGCAGGCGATTGAAGAGTGGTTCAAGGTGGCGGCGGTGGTGGCGGAATGGGATCAGGTTTTCGCGAGTCTTGGGGTGTCGGGTAAAGATATTGGGTATTTGCGGACATTCATTGACCAGCCGGAGCGTAAGGCGATGCGGTTACGCTCGGCTTTCGATGGGATTCGCTAATCTTTGCTCGTTGGGATTTTCACGCCCACGATATATCCAATTGTTTGTGTGTGTTTGCACAGTCACGCAGGTACAAATTGATAAGGCTCTGATAAGGAATGCCTTTATCGTCAGCCATTGCTTTAAAGTAATCCACGGTATCTTGGTCTATACGGATGGTGATTTGTTGCTTCATCCGTTTAGCGTAGGGATTTTTGATGGCGTTTGAAAAATCATAAGTTTCACGCATGGCGACCACCTTCATATTGCCGTCGTTCAAATTTGTCTGCTTTTCGTGCGGAAATGATACGGATTGTGTCGTGATCGCGTTCACAGTGGCAGACAACTAACAGCCGTGAATACGCACTGACTCCCATCAAGATGAAGCGTTCTTCGCCTTCCGAGTGATCTGGGTCGGGGATAAGAAGACCAAAATCATCGGCAAACACAGATTCCGCCTCTTTGAAGGAGATACCATTGTGCTTTTTCTGGTTTAGGATGTTTTTGCGTTCATCCCACTCAAATTTCAGGCTGCTCATGACCTTATGATATAATTACATTGTAGTGCAGCGCAAGAGCGGATTTTAGATGTTCCCGTCTAAATTTACGGGAGCATCGGGGAGTAGATTGGACAAAGATGCGGGCTTTTACATCATCCATTATAAAACAAAATTGCAGTTTATTTTTTGTGATTTCCAATCAAACTTTGCAGTTGCTTTGCTGAAAGTGGTGGATTTGATCGGTGCAACATTCGATGGCAATTAGAACATAAAGCAATCAGATCAGATGGTGACATTTTAGTTTGTTCCGTAAGTGTAGCAATCGGGATTATATGATGTGCTTCTATAAAACCATATCCTAATGTTCCATAAGTGTCTTCAAAGGAAAATCCACAAATAGAGCATGAATAATTGGTTAGTTTACTTTTGAAATCTTTAATAAGTTTTTTCGAGCGTTCTTTTTCAAGATGTTGTTTAAGCTGTAATTTTCCTTCAAAATCCCAACTTCCTTCAACTGAGTCAGTTTCTTCAACTGGGTTAAAAGAATCAGTTGCTTTTCTGCTGGTTTTATCTATTTCAGTATTTAGCTCTATTAAGAACTCTGTTAGCTCATTATTTTCTTTGTAATTGCTAGGATAGAAAATAGAGTTCATTCCCGGAAATCCTTTTCTTTTTTTACTAGGATTTATTATCAAATTTCTTTGATCCTCAATCATCATATGTATATCTTCTTGTTTTGCTGTAATTCTATAACTACTAACTTTATCTCTTTCATGTTGTTTTGTCGGATATTTATTTTTATTATGATGTTGTCGCTCTCGATAGACTCTGGCATTTTTGTACCATCCTATAACTCGCCGTCCCCCCTCTTGATGAGTTGCTATCCAAATCACATCTACCCCATCAATATATGTATCATTTTTATCAGCCCCTAAATTTTCAATTCTGATTTGAGCATCATAGCCATTTTCATCACCTTTCCATGTTTCAACATGTCCATAAACAATTCCACGTTTGTCTTCTAAAAAGTTACAGCATTCGTGAGCTTCTCCATGAGTATCAACGTAGCTTCCACCTCTTTTAGGCTGATCAATTTCTTGACAGTCAATTCTATAGTGACCTCTATATTCACGCATCCAAGAAATATTACAAAATAGTAATGGCATTTAGTAACCTCCAAGTTTTTGTATTCTAAGCGTTTTAGCAAATAAAAGCTGATTTTAACAAACTTTTCTTGTTCAAAAAGTGATCGCTATCACAAGAGTTATTTTTAACGCCTAAAAATTGTCAAAATGATCGTCTACCCAAAATTACGTCATGCCCACCATAAGCCCCACTGCCAGTGCCCATTACACCGCCCAAAAAATTGCAATTCCCTCCCCCCTGTTCCACACTGCCCATTCCACAAACCACCATCAAGATCCCATGAAATTCGACATCCTCTCCCAACAAAATCTGTACAAAGGCTTTTTCCGTGTGGATGCCTACGAATTCCGCCACGAGCTGTTTGCAGGCGGTTGGTCGGGGACGGTCAGGCGGGAAATTTTCGAGCGCCGCAATGCCGTTGCCGTGCTATTGCACGATCCCGTCGCCGATACGCTGTTGGTGATCGAGCAATTCCGCCCCGGTGCTGCCTTGCGGGATGCCCAAGGCGCGTGGATGGTCGAAATCGTCGCAGGCATCGTCGAAGACGGTGAAAGCAACGAAGACGTGGCACGCCGCGAAGCCCAAGAAGAAGCCGGTTGCACCATCGACACGCTGGAACACATTATCGACTTTTACCCCAGCGCAGGCGGCTCCACCGAAATCGTCAGCCTGTATTACGCCCCCGTCGACTTATCCGCTGTACCCACCGGCATCCACGGCTTGCCCGAAGAACACGAAGACATTCGCGTATCCGTCATCCCGCGCCACACCGCGCTGGCATGGCTCAAAGCCGGTAAAATCCAAGCATCCTTAGCAATCATTGCCTTACAATGGCTGGCATTGGAAAAACCACCCCGTTAATGCGCTTGTTGGCGCGATTGATTCTATGCAAAAATGAAGTACTACTTCAGATTTGCAGGGTGCGTCATGATTCAACGCCACATACTCCGTTATTCTGAACCTATACAAACCTACTCATGATAGATTTATTGTCAGATTTCTGCTTCATCGAGGTTGCCCAGAGGAACGGCTTGGTTATTGCCATTAAAACTCCCACAGCAGGGGGCTTTACGCTGATGAGGCGACCGCTTGCTCCCCCAGGTCTCACGACCTCTCCACAGACTTTACATCCGGCGTAACTCGCCGTAGATGATTGTGCCAAAGCAACCGGACTTACCTCCCAAAACAGGTTTGAGAAAACCGTCAATCACTCAATCAACATAGTAGATATTGCGCTATTTCTCCACATTGATGACGACAAAGTTACCCATTTTGGTGATACTTGGATAATTAGGCACAACATTTATGCTAACTGTTATCAACCCTGCTGTGGCGTTGGGTGATTACTTTGAAACCTACGTGCAGCGCGATTTGCGTGAATTGGTGCAGTTACGTGTTTCGCCTGCCGCCTTGGTTCAGCAATGGCAGCAAACGCCTGATCAAATCGCCCAAGCTCTATTTTTACGACGTGGGGCTTGCCGCATGGCTAATAGGGATTACCCAGCCCGCGTATCTACCCACACACCCGCTGCGGGGCAACTTGTTTGAAAATCTCGTGGTGTTAGAAGTGCTGAAAACGCTACATAACGCAGGTGCAAAACCCAACCTGTCTTTCTACCGCGATGCCAATCACAACGAAGCCGATTTGCTACTGGAAACCGGCGATAAATTGCAACTGCTGGAAATCAAGTCCGCGCAAACGGTTGCCAGCGATGCCATGCAAGCCGCCACACGGGTAAAAACTGCCTTGGGTGAACGGATTGCCGGTATGACATTGGTGTACGGCGGGGCGGAAGCACAACGGCGCAGTGCGTTTACGGTATTGCCGTATACGCAGGTGCAGGCGTGGCTGGTACAATCGCTTGCGTTAGAAAAACCACCCCTAGGATGCCATTCATGACCGTCAAAGCCTTTGAAAACCACACCCCAACGCTGCACCCGACCGCCTACGTCGACCCGATGGCGTATGTCAGCGGGCAAACCACCTTGGGCGAAGGTTCGTCGGTGTGGCCGATGGCGGTAGTGCGCGGCGACATCAACCACATTCGCATTGGCAACTTGACCAATGTGCAAGACGGCGCGGTGCTGCATGTCACGCACGGCGGCCCGTATTCCTCGCCTGAAGGTCGCCCGCTGCTGATTGGCGATGAAGTCACGATCGGTCACAAAGCCGTGTTACACGCTTGCACCATCGGCAACCGCTGTTTGGTGGGCATGGGCGCTATCGTGCTGGATGGCGCAGTGGTCGAAGACGAGGTAATGATCGGTGCAGGCAGTTTAGTTCCACCGGGCAAGCGTTTGGCAAGCGGCTATTTGTACGTCGGCAACCCGGTCAAACGAACGCGGGCGCTGACCGAAAAAGAGCGGGCATATTTCAGCTATTCGGCGAATTACTATGCAAAGTTGGCGCTAAGAACGGCTGCCTCGGAGTGAAAACAGTATGCAAGCTTTGATTCTCGGCGGTGCACGTTCTGGTAAAAGCCATTATGCCGAAACGTTAGCGCAACAGTCCGGTCACGAGGTTATTTATATCGCGACTGCGCAAGCGCATGACGCTGAAATGCAAGAACGCATTACCCATCACCGCGCTACTCGCCCTGCACATTGGCTGACAGTAGAAGAGCCATTAACACTTGCCGCCACCCTGCAACATCATGCTGCTTCACACCGGCTGTTGCTGGTGGATTGCCTAACACTGTGGTTGACCAATTTGCTGTGTTTGGAAGACGAGCAACGTTTGCAAACGGAAACCACCGCATTGTTACAGACACTCCCGCGTTTGCCGGGGCATACCCTGTTGGTCAGTAACGAGGTGGGGTTGGGCGTCGTGCCATTGGGCGAATTGACGCGCCGTTACGTTGACAGCGCAGGGCGCTTGCATCAGCAATTAGCCGCACAACTGGAAACGGTGGTGTTCATGGTGGCAGGTTTGCCACAGGTATTAAAAGGACATTTCAATGGATTGGCTGAATGAACCCTGCGCGAGCGCGACAGAACATTACCGAGAATTTGCTTTACAACGTCAGCAACAACTCACCAAGCCTAGCGGCGCGTTAGGCAGGTTGGAAACGTTGGCAGTGACATTGGCAGCGCTGCAAGGCCGTGAAAACCCCCGTGCCGATAGGGTTCACATCAGTATTTTTGCCGCCGACCACGGTGTGGCGGAAGAGGGTGTATCCGCCTTCCCGCAAGGGGTGACTGGGCAAATGGTGCACAATTTTCTCAACGGTGGTGCCGCTATCAGCGTACTGGCACGAGAGCTGGGTGCAACGCTGGAAATCATCGACGTCGGTGTCAAAGACCCGCTAAACCATGCAGGGCTGATCAGTCAACGTGCCGGTGCGGGTACGGCAAACAGTGCGCAAGCCCCCGCGATGACCCACAGCCAGCTCAATCTTGCACTGCAAGCAGGCTACGCCGCTGCCGAACGCGCCTATGCGAATAAAGCACACCTGTTTATTGGTGGTGAAATGGGCATCGGCAATACCACCGCCGCGACCGTGTTGTATTGTGCCTTGCTGGATGTTGCACCAAGCGTCGCCACCGGCGCAGGCACAGGGCTTGATGCTGCCGGTATTGCGCATAAAGTGAATGTTATTCAACGCATTCTTGATGTGCATCGCCATCACCTGAATGCGCCGTTGGAGGCATTGCGTTGCGTCGGTGGGTTTGAAATTGCCGCATTGGTCGGGGCGTATTGGCGGGCGGCTCAACGGGGCATTCCCATTGTGGTGGATGGTTTTATCAGCACCGCCGCCGCATTGGTGGCAGTGCAACAGCAGCCGAATGTGCAGCAATGGTTATTGCTCAGTCATGCGTCTGCCGAACCGGGGCATGTGTTGGCAACCGATTTTCTGGGTTTGCAGCCGTTGTTGGATTTGCAAATGCGGTTGGGGGAGGGCAGTGGCGCGGCGCTGGCTGTGCCGTTGTTGCGCATGGCGTGCGCTTTACATAATCGCATGGCAACGTTTGCTGAAGCAGCGGTGGCGGGTGAAGCGGCAGCGCGATTGTGATGCATAATATACCCCGCTATTTTTTCCTTGCGCTGTCATTTCTGACCCGTATTCCAGTGCCGGATTTGGGGAAGCTGGAAGCAGTGGATTTTGGGCGGGCAGCTTTATTTTATCCATTGGTGGGCTTGCTGATTGGTGCTTTGTTGTGCCTCCCGCTGGTATTGTTTCCACACGCACCGGCGGTATTGCTGGCAGCAATAGTGACCGTGTTATGGGCGGCTATTACTGGCGGGCTGCATCTGGATGGGCTGGCAGACAGTGCCGATGCGTGGCTTGGCGGTTTCGGCGATGTGGAAAAGACGCACCGCATTCTCAAAGACCCGTTGATCGGTGCGGCGGGTGCAATCGCGCTGGTCGGGTTGTTATTGCTGAAATTCGCCGCGCTGGTGGTGATCCTTGAAAACAGTGTGTGGTGGGTGGTCTTGCTGGCTCCGGTATTGGGACGGGCACTGGTATTGTTACTGTTTCTGACGACACCTTACGTGCGGGCGGGCGGCTTAGCCAGTGCAGTTACCGCGCATTTACCGCGTACCATGGCGTGGTGGCTCACACTGGCAACGTTGCTGCTGGTGGCACTGGTTTCCTTGCACGGTTTGGGGGCGGTACTGCTGGGATTTTGGTTGTTGCGGCGGATGATGGTACAGCGCTTGCGAGGTTGTACCGGTGATACCGCCGGTGCAACACTGGAAAGTGGTGAAATGTTGTGGCTGCTGGGGGTGGCATTGGGCTTGCCAGCGTAAGGTGGCTATGGCGCTTGGAGCAGTGCCATCACAACCGGCATATTCAAGTGTGTTTCCAGTGTATCCGCCAGCCGTTCGAGTTGTTGTTCGCGCACAGCATTGATGTCGAATGTGTCTGCCTCGCGTAAACCTGACCATTCCAACAATGCTTGCAATGCTTCCGGCGCGTCAAATAGCCCGTGCAAATACGTCGCTAATATCTGCCCATCGGCAGAGATTGCGCCATCCGGTTGTCCATCCAAATATACCGCTGGCGCTTCCAACGCTTTACCCGTGCTAATGCCGCAGTGGATTTCATAGCCGTGAAGAAAATCCTCCCCTAACCCCGCCCAGCCGCTACTCGCGGCGCTTGCGCCCTTTTGCAAAGGAGGGGCAAGAGTGCCTCTGCGGTTAGTGAGTTGTTTTTCGGGGTGCAGGGTCGTTTCCAATTCAAGTAAACCCAGCCCCGCATAACTACGCGGTTCCCCCTCCATCCCGTGCGGATCGTGAAGCGCTTGCCCCAACATCTGCAAACCGCCGCACACCCCGATCACCTTCCCGCCGTAACGCAAATGGCGCTGAATTGCGGCTTCCCAACCTTGCGAGCGCAACCACGCCAAATCAAACCCAACATTCTTACTCCCCGGTAGAATCAGCAAATCCGCCGCCGGAATGCTTTCCAAGTGCCCCACATACTGAAAATCCACCTGCGGATGCAAGCGCAACGGCTCAAAATCCGTATGGTTACTAATATGCGGCAAGCGCGGCACGATGACGCGAAATTGTTCCCTTCGACTCCGCTCAGGGAACGGGACATCCCGGTGGCTGAGCGTAGTCGAAGCCAGCGTAGTCGAAGTCTCCGGCACGGCATCCTCCGCATCCAAATGCAGCCCATGCAAATACGGCAACACCCCCAACACTGGCTTGCCCGTATACGCTTCCAACCAATCCAGCCCGCCTTGCAATAACGCAATATCGCCACGAAACCGATTGATCACAAAGCCTTTCACCCGCGCCTGTTCGGTTGCCGAGAGCAACGCCAACGTCCCCACCAAATGCGCGAATACTCCGCCTTTGTCGATGTCAGCAATCAAAATCACGGAGCAATCCGCGCGTTCCGCAAAGCCCATATTGGCAATATCGCCCTCACGCAAATTGATTTCCGCTGGGCTGCCTGCACCTTCCACCATCACGTAGGTGTATTCCGCACACAGCCGCGCATAGGAATCGAACACCGCCACCGCTGCCTTGGGTTTATAACTGTGGTAATCGAGGGCTTCGAGATTGCCAATGGAATGCCCTTGCAGGATAACTTGCGCCCCCGTATCGGTATTCGGCTTGAGGAGAACGGGATTCATGTGGACACTGGGGACAACGCCAGCCGCCTGCGCTTGCAAGGCTTGCGCCCGCCCGATTTCGCCGCCATCGGGGGTAACGGCGCTATTCAATGCCATGTTCTGCGGTTTGAACGGCACGACGGATAAGCCGTGCCGTTTGAAGACGCGGCACAGCCCCGCGACTAATGTGCTTTTACCCGCATCCGATGTACAGCCTTGCACCATCAAGGTTGGCATGATTGAATTCCTTGTTCCAGACGTAACCAGTCTTGTTCCGTAGCAGGCAAGCCGAAGCGTAACGCCGCAGGCTCGGTGAATAAACGGGTGAGGATTCCCTGCGCTGCCAAGGCTTGATGAATGGTTGCGGCGTGGGGTGAGGGCAGATAGCTAAACAATGGTGTACTTTGCACCGCATCACCGTAATAACGTTGCAATAAGGTGTGTAAACGTTCACCCGCCTGCACCAACCGGGAACGCTGTTGCTGCTGCCATGCCTGATCCGCCAATGCCTGTTGCCCTGCCCAGCGTGCCGGATGGCTCACCGACCAATCACCCTGCAAAGCAGCGATAGCCTGCAAAAGCGGGATTTCCGCCCAGACAAAGCCTAAACGCACGCCTGCCAAGCCGAAAAATTTACCCACCGAACGCAATACCACCAGCCCTGCCTGCGGCTCATGGGTAATCAGGCTTTGCGTCGGGGTAACATCCATGAACGCCTCATCCACCACCAAACAGCCACCGTGTTGCAGCAAGGTTTGCTGCCAGTGGCGTAAGGTTTCCGCTGAATAACACTGCGCGGTCGGGTTGGTTGGGTTGACCACCACTAGCACATCCAGCGTAGGCATCACTGCTGCTACTTGCGTCGGGTTTAACGCTTGTACAGTGTGACCTTGTGCCGACCATGCGTGCTGATGGCTGTGGTAGGCAGGGCTGATAATCCCGACGCGGCGGTTGGAGGGAAAGCATTGTGGCAACAGCTTGATCGCTTCCTGAGAACCGCTGACGGGTAACACACAGGAGCTACCGTAATAATCGGCGGCAACGCTTGCCAGCCCATCATCGCTTTCCGGCAAACGTTGCCAGCACGCGGATGGAACAGGCGGCAAAGGATAAGCCCACGGGCTAATGCCAGTGGACACATCCAGCCAATCCGCCAAGGGAATGCCAAATGTTTGGCTGAAACGCCTTAATTGCCCACCGTGATTATGCGAAGAAAACACTAATGCCTCCAATGATCAAGGTGATACCCGCCCACAGATACACACCCCGATCCAGCAAGCGGATCGCACTGGTAATCGCGGTTGCGTCCGGTATTGACCCCGCACCGAGCGGCGGGCGAGCTTTGGTTTGCCCCGCATACACCGCATCGCCGCCGAGCTGCACTTGCAACGCACCCGCGCCCGCAGCCATGACCACTCCGGCATTGGGGCTGTACCAACGACTGCCTTGGGTACGCCACGCCAGCATCGCAGCAACAAAATTCCCACATAGCGCATACGTCAACGCCGTCAAGCGTGCCGGAATCCAGTTCAACACATCATCCACTCGCGCTGCCCACTTGCCGAACCGCTCAAACCGTTCACTGCGATAACCCCACATCGCATCCAGCGTGTTACTCAAACGGTACAGCACCACCGCAGGCGCACCACCGATCATCAGCCAGAATAAGGGGGCAAACACCGCATCGCTGCCATTTTCCAGCACCGATTCGATGCAGGCACGGCTTACTGCTGTTTCATCCAGTTGGGAAGTATCGCGGCTGACCAGCCAACCGACTTTTTGGCGGGTTTGCGGTAAATCATCCGCCAGCAGTGCTTGTTGCACCCACTGGGCGTGTTGGCGCAGGCTTTGCCAGCCAATCGCGAGCCAACCACCGAGAATACCCATCCAAACACCGCCGAGCAGGGTATCCAGCCACCAAACGGCAATGCTGAAAGGCAACACCGCCAAGCACCACGCCAGTATGCCGTAGTGAATGCTGCGGTTATTGAGGTGGAATTCCAGCCAATCCGCCAGCTTGCCAAAGCCGACCAGCGGGTGAAAACGCGGGGGTTCGCCCAACAGCCGATCAAATAGCAGCGCAGGAGCAAGGGTTAGGGCTGAAATCATGCAAAAAATCCATCATCCAACGTCCGCCCATACCGCCAGCCTTCTGCTTCCAGCATAGGAACAGAATAAAAAGCATCCACCTGCCCAATACACAAAATGGCAATCGGCTGACTGCCTGCGGGTAAGGTCAACCATTCAGCCAATGCCAGCGGATCAAACATCGACACCCAGCCCATTCCTAAATTTTCAGCACGGGTCGCTAACCACAGATTTTGAATGGCACACGCCACGGAACACAACGCCATTGCTTGCGGCATTGTGCGCCGCCCAAATAACGTACCGTCGTCTGGTGCAACGCTTACCACCCACAGTTCAGCACAATCGCGGATACCTTCCACTTTGAGGCGTAGGAATTCTTCACCCCGTTCCCCTAACGCATTCGCCGTCGCCGCCCGTTCTGCCATCACCAATGCCGCAATACCCTCACGTTGCTGGGTAGTGCGGATACGTTGGAAACGCCAAGGCTGCATCAGCCCCACCGACGGGGCTTGATGGGCGGCTTGCAGTAACCGCTTAATGGTCGCGTCATCAATACGGGTGTTTGGGGTGAAGTGCCGCATATCGCGCCGTGCGGCGATAACGCGGTAAAGGGTATCGCGTTCTTCCGCTGAGAAATGCGGCACATTAGGTGTAGAAAGCTCGCTCATGTTGCCAGCGTGAAATCAAGGAAGGTGTAGTTATATTCGCCAGTGAAACTGCCCAATGCCTGTATTTTCAGTGGGTATGAAAACAACGGCCCATCGGTCACAAAAGTATGGAATTCGCCGCCTTCACCGCAAACATCCACACCCATAGCCTCCAATTCCTGTATGGCAGCAACATCAAGCTTGCGCCCTAACCAGCTTTCATCCAACACGCCCTGCTTGACAGCAATGATGTGCGTGGTGAAACCAACAGCATGAAATTCCGCCAGTAGTGCCGAGTGTGCGTCTTCCCACAACGGAAATAGCACAGCTAGACCCACCTCTTCGCCCACCTGTTCCAGCCATTCGCGGTGTGCCTGAAGGTCAATGTCCCCCGAAATCAGAGCTTCAGCCCCTTGCTGTTTGGCTTCGCTCAAGGCTTGTACGTACACCGGGCGATACCCTTCCCACGTCACCGACGGCGTGATCAAAGGCAAGCCCATTGCCGCCGCCTGTTGCTGCAATACTTTTGGACGTAGGGCATGAGCGCGGGTGCGCAAACCATCCGCTTCCAGCATGGTCAGCAATGCTTGGGGCTGATGCCCTGCCTGCATCGCGCGATACAAGGCGAGGCAAGCATCCTTGCCCCCGCTCCATGAACTGATCAGTTTCATGTTACTTGCCGTGTGCCAATGAGCGGTTCACCATTGACACCGCAACGTGTACGAATGTGCCAACCGTGACATACAGACCAGTCACATACAAACCGTGCGGCGCGTATTTCAGTAAGCGTCTGCCCAATTCCACCACACTGAATTCTGCAAATTTGCCAGAGAAGGCATAGAAGCTACCGCTGGAAATGAATTCCGACACCGCAAAGCCGACCACAACCGCCAATACCAGTTTGCCCAACGTTGCCAGCGTTTCGCCTTGCCAAGCAGAAGCCAACCAACGCCCTGCCACAAATAGCGCACCATAGGCGGGAACGAGCGCCACATACGCCCGCGACACACAGAAATCGCTGACACCAAACTGGGTGATGGCAACGTAATCAATCACCACAGCCACTGCCATGAATACCCCGAACGCCATCAAATTCCGCAAGTAAAATCCCGCAAGGAAAAATACCGCTTTCGACGCATCCAGCAAGTGATCCGTGACATGAGCGCGGGTAACAAGCATTGCCAGCAGCAATACGCCACCGACCAGCCATTGGTTTTTGGTTGAAAGTGTAAACATCGTTCTATCTCCTTAACATTATTTCGGTGCGTATTTAACCGTCACCAGACCATTAACACCGTCTTGATTATAGCCGTTGTTGGTTTGGTAATCTTTGTTCAATACGTTGCTGAGTTTTACCCCGACCGTCCAGCTTTTCGCCAGTTGGTAATCGGCGCGTAAGTCGAGCGTGCCGTAACCCGCCAGCTTTTTACTCTCGGTGTTAGCGGTATCGGTGTAACGCTGGCTTTCGCCACGAACTGTTGCACCCACACGGAATTTGCCAAGGTCACGGTCAATATCGACGCTGGCAAGCCGTTCGGGGCGGAGTGTCAAGTTTTTACCCGCATCTGCACCACTGCGGTTTTCGGGTTTCTGGAGGGTAAGATTGGTATTCACCTCCCAGCCTGCCAATTGCGTCCCCGCACTCAGTTCCATGCCTTGAATCCGTGCTTTTTCGGTTTGGCTGACCTTGTAAGTTGGCGGCGGGTAGCTGATCAAGTTGTCGATGTTATTGCTGAAAGCATTCGCCGACCAACGCACCTTGTCACCGGCGGCTTTGCCGGAAACACCGAGTTCAGTGTTTTGCGATTCTTCCGGTTGCAAGCTGGCATCGCCACTGTTGGGGAAATACAAATTATTGAAGGTGGGGGCTTTAAACGCTGTGCCATACGCCGCCGTTACGCGCATTCCATTGGGTAAATCACGCCCGACCGCCACGCCGCCGGTGGTGTGGTTGCCAAACTGTTCGTTATCATCCTGACGCGCCGATATATCGAGTTGTGTCGCGCCGAGCGTGGTTTGGTAATTGCCAAATAGCCCAGTATTAGCGCGGCTGGCAATGGCGTAGGTCGTGCTGCTATTGACCTTGTCCTGTTGCTGCTCAATGCCGACGGTCAGCGAATCGTTGGCACGCACCGCCACATCAGCTTGCAAGGATACGGTGTCGCGGGTGGTGTTAAAGCGGCTTTTGAATGCGCCATCCTTGAAATTATCGCTCTCATCCTTGGCTTGCCCAAGCTGCGCGGTCAGCACCGCTTTATCACCGATGCTGTGGCGCACTTTGCCACTGAGCGCTTGCTGCACGAACTCGCCTTGATTGCCGAAAGCTCCGTCATAATCATTGTTGCCTTGCGCTTGCAACAAGGCAACGTCTACATCCGTGCCATTGGCAAAGCGATGTCCGGCACGCAGGGAAACGCTGTCGCGGGCGTAACCGTCGGCATCTGGCTCTTTATTATTGGCGGTGGCGTTGAAACCGTCGGTTTTTTCCGTGCCAGCATTCACGTTGTACCAAGTCGTCGTATCACCGCCCGCCAGATTCACGTTGGCTTTTTGGGTATTGTTACTGCCTGCACTGATGCTGATTTCCGGCTGGAAACCTTTACCGCCTTTGCGGGTAAAAATTTGGATGACACCACCAATTGCTTCCGACCCGTACAAGCTGGAACGCGGGCCGCGCACCACTTCGATACGTTCTACCTGATCCAGTGGCAGGTCTTCAAATGCCACCGTACCCGTGGTTGCTGAACCCATTTTAATGCCGTCAATCAGCACCAAGACGTGGCTGGAATTCGTACCACGGATGAATACCGAGGTCGCTTTGCCCACGCCACCGCTGTTGCTCAGGGTAATACCGGGCAAACGCCGCAACACTTCCGGCACACTGGTCGCCTGATATTGCTCAATGTCTTTACGGGTAATAATGCTCACAGGAGCAAGGGTTGCATCCACTGTGCGTGCTTTGCGGTCAGCAGTCACAACGATGTCATCGAGGGGAGTGGCGTCTTCTGCCAACACCAGCGGGGATGTCAATAGGTAAATAGCAGCAGTGCCAAACACGGCGGCAAGAGGGGATAATTTCATGGGGTATGGATTTCCGTAACGCTGCGCCCATCGCGCACGTGTGTGAAGACGACTCGCTAGAGTCGCGCCTTGTCAGGCCGGTGTCGGACTTGTCAGGTTGAGTGAACCTGCTTACCGTTGCGAGGGCAGTGTGGGGCTTGCACCCACTTCCCGTTTAACGTTGTGTTGACCACAATGCACCTGAACAGCGCGGCAATCTACGGGATTATTCCGGCAGAGTCAAATCATGCGTGGTTATGCACGACTGACAACAGACTCATCATGTTCATGAAACATTTCTTGTCTATGCTAATGGATAGCAGTCAGCCCGATTATTCCACGCATAGGAGTGCGTTTCATGAACACAATGACCATCGACATTCCACTACGCATCACCGTTTCTCTCGGTACGCCAACCACACCCGCCGCCCCCGCTGAAGTGACGGTATTACAGCCGCCAGCGCCCGCCCCGCTGGAGACCGCAGCAGAGCTGGAGGTGGAACGCATCACCGACCGTGATTACCGCAATCGCAGCGGGTATTCCCCCGATTTTTTGGAGGCAAATGTCCCCGTGCCGTTGCCGATTCTGACCGATGCGCAACGCAGCAATGCGGCTAAAAACAATCAGACTGCGTCGCAAGCCGACGATACGGTGTTGCCGTATCACCATTTTTCCATCGTTATGAACCGTAGTCGCCAACTGGCTTACTACACCGTGGTGAATATTGATGGTGAACGCATCCGTGATGTGCCGCGTTCACGTGACAAATGGGCGTATGACCCGCGCATTGCCGAATCTGAGCAAATTGGCGAAGATTTGTATGCGCGTAACGCCTTGGATCGCGGGCATTTGGTGCGGCGGCGTGACCCGGTGTGGGGCGCAGAGAGCGAGGCGCGTAATGCCAATGCAGACACCTTTCATTTCACCAATTGTTCGCCGCAACACGAACGCTTTAATCAAAACAGCGAAACTTGGTTGGGCATCGAAGATTACTTATTGAATAGCGCTGTCAGCGAACGTAAGCGCTTGAGTGTGTTTACCGGGCCCGTGTTTGAGGAGGAAGACCCGTTGTACCGTGGGGTGCGTTTGCCGTTGCGCTTTCTGGAAAATCGCGGTACACGTCAAGGCGGATGGGAGTCTTGCGGTATCGGCGTATTTGCTGGAGCAGCAAAGCGTTCTCGGTGATTTGCAAGCGTTGGCGCGTTTCAATGCGCGGGTGTTTCAAGTCACGGTAGAAGAAATTAGCCAACGCACCACGTTAGATTTTTCCTACCTCAGCAGCTTTCAAGTGGATTTGAATACTGGCACGGGCTTGGAACGGGCGGGTGCATTCCCACGGCGGCGCGTGGCTGAGCTTACTGACATCGTGCTGTAAAAGGGTAAAGGGGCTGAACGGAATCAGCCCCTTTACTTCAGCGTGCAAGCTTACCAGCGTTGCGACCAGAAATTCCCATTGTGGAAGTAATGCACGTAATCGCCAATCATCACGCTGCGGTCATTCTGCGGGTACATCCAATATTCCTCGCGCCCGCGTTCAGTAATCAGCGGGGGTAACTGGCGGATTTTCTTGGTCGCCTTGTCCACCTCAAACCGATACAGCCCAGTCTGAGTGTGGTCGTAATAATCGGACGGTTGACCCTGCATCCCTTGCTGCGGGGTGTCATGCAATTTGATCGGCAACGCCACCCGCAAATCCGTACCCACGGGCAATACGCTGACAGCATGGTGATCGTGCAGCGCCGCAGAGTCAGTGCCGCGTTTGCCGAGAATCAGTTTATCCACTTCTTTCATCTCACCGGGTTTGCTGGTGTCGAACAGGGAGAGTTTCATACCCTGATACCATGCGCCCCGGAAATCGCCGTTCGTGTCAGCAAGCGCATCTTTGCCAATGCCCAGCAGCAAGTGTTTGCCGACGGGGTGCAGGTAGTCGGAAAAGCCCGGTATTTGCAATTCGCCCGCGATGTACGGGTCTTGCGGGTTGGTCAAATCCAGCACATACAGCGGGTCGGTGCTGCGGAAGGTGACTAAATACGCCTGATCACCGACAAAGCGGGAGGCGTAAAGCTGTTCTTCGGGTTTGCCAATGTGTTGCGGGCGCTTGCGGTTGGGCAATTGTGATACCAGTTGCAGACCGTCTTTGCCGCCTTCCTTGAGGATGCTGAGGATGCCGGGGGATTTGCCGTAAGGCGCGGTAATCGCCATCGATGGGTCGCTGAATTGGTCGTTTTCGGTAATGACGCGCAGATAGCCATCTTGTTCGCTGAAACGGAATGCGGATTCTTGCCCGCTCAAATGCCCCGGTACGGAGCCGCTGCCACGGTAGGCAATGTCAGTGCCGGTGAAGGCAAATTTGTGGATACCAGTGTTGCTGCGCGAGCCTTGCGCTGGGTTGTATTGGTAGTCAGTGGTGGCAAGGTAAAGCGCTTGCGGCGAGGCGTACAGGGTTTCGGTATTGCCCACGTAGCAACGGCTTTTGAAGCTGAAGTCGGCGGCATTCAAATCCACCGCCACTACGCTGATAATGTTGTTGCTGTAATAGCCGGAATCCGCGTCTGCTGTTTTCGATGGACGGTTGACGTAGCAATTATCGGCAGTGACCAATGGCGCGGTCTTGCCATCTGCGGTGCGATAGGTTGGCAGAAAATCTTGCGCGGTGAGCTTATCCAGCCCGCTATTCATGTTGATTTGTGGGTAACTTTGCAATACCAGATACAGCGTATCACCCACCCGGCGGCTGGCGTTGAGGTCGCCACCCAATTGCACTTTTAGGGTGGACGCGGCTTTTTCAGGCTGGCGCACGTCGATGTAGTTCAATTCGGTTTGTTGCGGGCGCGGCATGATGTAAGGTGGCGGCATCATGGCGGCTGTTCCGGCGGGCATTGGCACGGGAACAGGCATGGCTTGATACGCATTGCCCAGCGTTACCAGAGCGGCGCTGTTTTCCGGCGAGGTAGAGATTTTGCAGGCTGCTGCCTTCGGGTAATGTCAGGCGTTTGACTTCTTGTAGGTTTTTACCGCCGTCGTTAATCTGCATAATGCGCAGGGTGTTGTCTTGGTAGTGCTGGTTATTGGGTGCACCGATGGCGTAGACGTGGCGACCGTCGGTCTTGATGAGATCAGCTTCATCGACCCCGCGTTCTTGCAGATTGGTGGTGGAAAAGGCAGGCGCTCTGGCGGCAACGGATGTGGCAGCCGGTGCAGGCGCTGCCATCGCGACAGGCGCACCCATTGCCGGGGAATATTGCGGTTGTTGATACGATTTAAGCAGGTAATCGCGTAATTCTGCGGCGCTGGTTTTCTTCAGTCCGCCGGTTTCGTTATCAACCGGCGCGTCTAAGGAGGCGCAGGAAACTAGCCAAGGCACACACAGTACGGGTAAAAAGCGGGCGAATGTTAGCGTTTTCATGGAGATTCCCTCGTTTGCATTTTATCTCGCTTATGATCATATTCTAGTCCAACAGTTCCAGTGTGAAGGTGATATACCGCATGACTCCCGTGTTTTGGCGTTGTCCGCTATGTAATGAAGCGCTGACTTTGGTCGAGCGCACTTGGGTGTGTGCCAACCGCCACAGTTTCGATCGTGCGAAAGAAGGTTATGTGAACCTGTTGTTGGTTAACCGCAAGCATTCTGCTGATCCCGGCGACAACAAGGCGATGTTGGACAGCCGTCGCTATTTCTTGCAACAGGGGTTTTACGCGCCGTTGGCAATGGCATTGGGGGCGGCGATTCGTGAACATTTCCCTGATGCTGAGCAAGCGCTGACGCTGTTGGATGCCGGTTGTGGCGAAGGCTATTACCTTAATCAACTGGTGCAAATGCTCGGTGCTAATGTGCAAGGCTATGGCACGGATATTTCGCGGGCGGCAATGCGACTGGCGGCGAAACAGTACCCGGCGTTGTCGTTTGCGGTGGCTTCCAGCTTTGCTGTGCCGTTGCCGGATGCGTCGGTGGATGTGTTGGTGCGCGTGTTTGCGCCTGCCTCTGAATCCGAGATTGTGCGCGTGTTGAAACCGGGCGGGTTGTATTTGTGGGCATACCCTGCCGCCCAGCATTTGTTCGAGTTGCGCCAGTTGATTTATGACGCGCCGCAACCGCATACGGTGGAAGAGTTACCGCCGCTGGATGGGATGCAGGAATGCTCGCCACTAGCGGTGAGTTACCCCGTTACCTTGCCGGATCAGGCAAGTATTGCGGCATTGCTGCACATGACCCCGTATTACTGGTCAGCGAGTGCCGAAAAACAAGCCGATTGCCACCACTTGGCGTCATTGGATTTGACGGTGGATTTTGCAGTGCGGATGATGCGCAAAATGATTAATTGAAGGGATGTAGCCAATGACAGTGATTCACGAGGTGATCGACACCGTAAAACGCCGTAATCCACACGAGCCAGAATTCCATCAGGCGGTGCATGAAGTGCTGACGTCGCTGGAGCCGGTGCTGGATAAGCGCCCGGATTTGCGCGATGCAGGTATTTTGCAACGCATGGTCGAGCCGGAACGCCAAATTTTGTTCCGTGTGCCTTGGGTGGATGATGCGGGGCAGGTGCAGGTGAACCGTGGATTTCGCATTCAATTCAATAGCGCGATTGGTCCGTACAAAGGCGGCTTGCGCATTCACCCTAGCGTGAATGCCAGTATTTTGAAGTTTTTGGGCTTTGAGCAAGTGTTTAAAAATGCGCTGACCACTTTGCCAATGGGCGGGGGCAAAGGCGGCGCGGATTTTGACCCCAAAGGCAAATCGGATGCGGAAGTGATGCGTTTTTGCCAGTCGTTCATGACCGAATTGCAGCGGCATATTGGTGCGGATACCGATGTGCCTGCCGGTGATATTGGCGTGGGGGCGCGTGAAATCGGCTTTTTGTTTGGGCAATACCGCCGGATTCGCAATGAGTTTACCGGCGTATTAACCGGCAAAGGGGTGGGCTGGGGTGGCTCGCTGATTCGCCCGGAAGCCACGGGTTACGGGGTGGTGTATTTTGCCCAAGCCATGCTGCAAACCCGTCATGAGGCGCTAGAAGGCAAGGTGTGTACCGTTTCTGGTTCTGGCAATGTGGCGCAACACGCGGTAGCAAAGCTGCATGAACAAGGCGCGAAAGTGATCAGCTTGTCGGATTCGGATGGCACGATTTATGACCCAGCGGGCATTGATGTGGAAAAGCTGGCGTGGGTGATGGAACTCAAGAATGTACGGCGCGGGCGTATTAGCGAATACGCTGAGCAGTTTTCCGCTGAGTATTTGCCCGGTCAGCGCCCGTGGGGATTGCCGTGTGATTGCGCGTTCCCGTGCGCGACCCAGAATGAAATTACGTCAGCAGATGCACAAACCTTATTGGCAAATGGCTGCACGCTGGTGTGTGAAGGCGCGAATATGCCGAGTACTTTGGAGGCGATAGCACGCTTTCAGGCGGCACGGATTTTGTTTGCACCGAGTAAGGCGGCGAATGCGGGTGGGGTAGCAACGTCGGGGTTGGAGATGAGTCAAAATGCGCTGCGCATGAGTTGGACACGCGGTGAAGTGGATGCCAAATTGCATTCGATTATGTTGAACATTCACCAGCAATGCGTGGATACCGCAGCGGCTTACGGGCAGGCGGGTAATTACGTGGCAGGTGCAAATATTGCGGGTTTTGTGAAAGTAGCCGATGCGATGTTGGCGCAAGGCGTTATTTGATCAGGTTGCGCGGCAAACCTCGTCCTTCAGGGCGGGGAGGATAGCGCGGGTGGCGAAGCCGCCCTATGTTCGGAGTAATTAATGTGGTATTTGCTGCTGCTCGATGTACTGGCGAATGACTGAACTGTACCGCCCCTCCCATTCCGTTTGTCGGCTGAAACCCGCGTTTACGGTAGATTCAGGCACACGAAGTAGGGATTTTAGTCTACCCTTAGCACCATGCAACGACTACAAGCCTTCAAATACGAACTAAAGCCAGACGGTGGACAACAGCGCAATCTGCGCCGTTACGCGGGTTCGTGCCGCTTCGTCTACAACAAAGCATTAGCGTTGCAGCAAGCCAATCATGAAGCGGGTGAAAAGTTCATCGGTTATGTGGCAATGGCAAAACACCTAACGGCATGGCGCAATGGAGAAGAAACGCCGTGGCTGAAAGATGCCCCTGTCCATCCCTTGCAGCACGCGCTAAAGGACTTGGAAAAAGCCTACCAAAACTTCTTTGCTAAGCGTGCCGACCCTGCGGCTACGCTCAGGGCAGGTTTCCCCCGCTTCAAACGCAAAGGCGGCTGCGACAGTTTCCGCTATCCCGACTCCAAACAAATTAAGCTCGATCAGCGCAACAACCGCGTTTTCCTGCCAAAATTGGGTTGGATACGTTACCGCAACAGCCGCGATGTGTTGGGGGAATTGCGCAATGTTACGGTGTCCGGCAAAAACGGCAAGTGGTACATCAGTATCCAAACCCAGCGGGAAGTGGAGCAATCCATATCTGCCACCACCACGAGTATCGGTATCGACTTAGGCATAGCGCGTTTTGCCACGTTCTCGGATAGCAGCTACATCGCCCCGCTCAACAGCTTTAAAATCCAACAAGCCAAGCTCGCCAAATACCAACGGCGCATGGCGCATAAGCAGAAATTCAGTAACAACTGGAAAAAGGCGAAAGCCAAAGTTCAAAAACTCCACACACAAATCGCCAATACCCGCCGCGATTTCCTGCACAAAGCGACGACAACCATCAGCCAAAACCACGCGGTGGTGTTCGTCGAAGATTTGCAGGTAAGCAATATGAGCCTATCAGCGGCAGGCACAGCAGAAAATCCCGGCAAGAACGTGGCGGCAAAGTCTGGCTTAAACAAAGCCATTCTCGACCAAGGTTGGGGTGAATTTCGGCGGCAACTCGACTATAAAATGGCATGGAATGGCGGCATGTTGTTCGCCGTGCCTGCGCATTACACCAGTCAAGAATGCCCCGAATGTCATCACGTATCAGCGGATAACCGCCAAACACAAGCGAAGTTTGTGTGCGTGAAATGTCACTATGAAAATCATGCCGATCATGTCGGCGCGATCAATGTTGAAGAGCGGGGACACCGCTTGTTAGCCTGTGGAGATGCGGCATTAAGTCGCTCGATGAAGCAGGAACTCACCGAAGTAAGTCAGCTATCTAGCTGAATGCAGTAGGAATCCCCTTCCTTCAGGGAGGGGAGGATGTCAACATGCTCCAGAGTTCCATCCCGATCACGATGACCCACAACAGAATGGACACGCCAACCGCTGCGGCGGCGATGTCTTTGATCACTTTGATTTTTTCATTGTGGCGTTCTTCCACAAAGTCACAGAGTGCTTCAATCGCACTGTTGAACAGTTCCGCCATGAGTACCAAGGTGGTTGCCACCAATACCATCAGAAAATCCACCCAGCCTCGGAAGGCGAAGGCCACGATCAATATGATCACTGACAGCACGAGTTTGTAAGTGACACTAAAATCGTATTTGACCGCGTAACTCAGCCCGGATAACACGGTGCGGAATTTCCGCAAGGGGTGATAACCCGCATCCCCGGTACCGAGAAATTTATTCTTCATGCGTAAACCTTTGGCAAAAACACCACACGTAACAACACGGCACAGGCACTCCCTAGCAGTGCGCCGACCAGCACATCACTCGGCCAATGCACTTGCAAATACAGCCTAGACATCATCACCGCGATCACCACACCCGCGAGGACAATGCCCCCGCCGACCCGCAGCGCAGGCGGTAACAAAAACCACAGTGCCACAAAAAACGCGGCGGCTTGTGCCGAATGCGCACTGGGAAATGCTGAATCGACCGGGATCGCGGTCAAGGTTTCAAACAACGCCGGGCGTGGACGTTCAAACCACGCCTTGAGCGTAAAAGCTGCCGCACTTGCCAGCAGCAACGCGGCAGGCAAATACGTGCTGTGTAACGATAGCACGGGGGCATATCCCAAGCGCCATACCACCAAGATACCCAACGCACTCAGGGGTACTAACAACCACAGCGACCCTAACCAGGTAACGGATGCAAAAAAATGATCCAGATACGGGGTGCGCAAACCGTGGAAAATGCCCAAAATCTGGCTATCCAAGACGTTTAGCATGTCATTTTTCCTGCACCATGTCGCGGTAAGCGTGCCAACTCGCATGGGCAATCAAGGGCATTGTGTTGGACGGGGTAACTTTTGAATAATTGTTCGGCGTGAGGAGCACTGGAAACCCCAGCCGATTTACTTGCAATCTGTGCCATGGTAAACCTCCTTATAAGAACACTGTCGTTGTTAATACCCTAATGTTTTACTAGGGATTGGAATCAATGTAGTGTGAAAAATTCTCAACGACAACAAACCCTTATCAAAATACGGAAAATTTATGTCTAAAAAACGCGCTATTCCTGTCTTCGAGCACCCCATCATCGAAACCCATTGCCATCTGGATTATCTGGATGGCGATGCGCTGGATGCTGCCTTGCAAGCTGCTCGTGAGGTGAATGTTGAACGCATTATCACCATTGCGGTTTCCCCCGATAATCTGGAAAAGGTGATGGCACTGGCGCAGCGCTACCCGCAAGTGTGGGGGACGCAGGGCATTCACCCGCACGATGCCAACGATTACAGCGATGCAGTGGATGCGCAGATTCGCGCCAATGCCTTGCACGCGAAAATATTGGCGATTGGCGAGATTGGGCTGGATTACCACTACGATTATTCGGATCGCGCCAAACAGCGTGAGGCGTTTGAGCGGCAGTTACAGATGGCGATTGATCTGAGCTTGCCGATTGTGGTGCATACCCGCGAGGCGGATGAGGATATGGCGGCGATTTTGCGTAATTTCGTGGGGCAAATGCCGCAGCGCGGGGTGATTCATAGCTTCACGTCGGGGCAAGCGTTGGCGGAATATTGCCTTGGCGAAGGTTTCTGTTTGGGCTTTAACGGTATTAGCACGTTTAAAGCGGCGGAAAATGTGCGTGAGATCATCAGCATTACGCCTGTCGAACAGATTTTGTTTGAAACCGATGCGCCTTATTTAACACCGATTCCTTACCGTGGGCATAAAAATGAGCCGAAGTATTTGCCGTTTATTGCCGAACATGTGGCAGCGGTGAAAGGTGTGCCGTTGGAAACGTTGTTGCCGCAGGTGTGGAAGAACAGTGTGGAAGTGTTTTTTGGTGGGGTGTGATACACAGTTTACTGCGCCGATAGCCGTGATATAGATATCTTGGGTTTCCGCGCTCGTGTTGTTAAGCTGAACGAAAGAATCTAACCCAAAGCAGTACTACATGGATTACAAGCAAGAGTTCCGCGCAAAATTAGCCACGTTCGTTAGCAATATCCAGCAGTACGTCAGCACGGAAGATGGGCAGTGGACGGTCAAGGGATTTATCGACGTATTCCAGAATGTCTACACCATTTCATCCGACACCAAGATCGTTTCCAAGATATTGGAAATTCACTTGTTCCCGAAAATCCTCCAGTTTGCGCAGGACAACGGCTATCGCGTGGTGTTGGCTGATCATCAGAACTACTACCCGGATATTTCTTTCGTCAAAGCGGATGATGAAAGCGTCAAATTTGCTGTTGATTTCAAGACAACTTACCGCAATCCCAAAAAGCCGCATTTGTGCAACGGTTTCACATTGGGTTCGCACGGTACATATTTCGAGAACCGCCAAAGCACCAAAAATATCCAGTTTCCCTATGGCTCATACACGGGGCATTTCTGCCTTGGCATCATCTACGACAGGGCAGAAGGAGCAACGATAGACGAAACCCGTTCCCATCGGCTGGATGAATTGCAGTCCATTGCTTCGGTAGTCAAAAATTTCCAGTTTTTCGTGGTGGAAAAATGGCAAATCGCCAGTGACAAGGGCGGCAGCGGCAATACCGCCAACATCGGCAGCATCAACAATATCGACGACATTATTAACGGACGCGGCATGTTTTCCCGTTTGGGAGAAAGTTGGTTCGACGATTATTGGATGAATTTTTGCAAAATCATTGTGCAAGACGAGCAAGGTGTTACCAATAAAATTTCGACACTGAAAGCCTTTGTTGCCTATCGCGGTGGTGATGTTTCATTAGTGGTCGACAAACAGAATAACGGGGAATGATACCAATGAAAGTCAGCGTTCCCCCAATCAAATCTCAAGGCATTAAAACCAAACTTGTGCCGTGGATCAAAAACATTATTCCCGCTAATTTTGATGGGAGATGGGTTGAGCCATTCATGGGGACTGGCGTTGTGGCTTTTAACCTTGCCCCGCAACAGGCATTGCTGTGCGATACCAATCCGCATTTGGTTCACTTTTATTCCTGCCTTGCCAAAGGTGTGATTACGCCTGAAAGTGTCCGCGCTTATTTGAATAGAGAAGGGGCTTTACTGCTGGAAAAGGGTGAAGTGCATTACTACGAAATCCGTGAGCGATTTAATAAATACCATGCACCCTTGGATTTTTTGTTTCTGAACCGCGCCGGATTTAACGGCATGATTCGTTTCAATCGGAAGGGTGGATTTAATATCCCATTTTGTCGTAAACCGCAGCGGTTTGCTCAGGCTTATGTAACCAAAATCGTGAATCAGGTCGATGCCGTCGCAAAAATCCTGCACACCAAGCAGTTTGAGTTTAAATGTCAGGATTTTACCAAAACACTTCAGGAAATTTCGGCGGATGACATTGTGTATTGTGACCCGCCGTATATTGATCGCCATGTGGATTATTACAACGGTTGGGATGAGCTTCAGGAGCATCGTCTTCATGCTGCGCTGGAAAAGTTGGATTGCAAATTCATCCTTTCCACTTGGCATCACAATGATTTTCGGGAAAATACCTACATCAAGTCACTGTGGGGCAAGTTTAACGTGCTGACACGAGAGCATTTCTACCATGTTGGCGCGAGTGAAGATAACCGCAATCCGATGGTTGAGGCACTGGTGACAAACTTCGATCTGTCCGCTGATGAGAAAAAGGTAGAGGCATTCCAGCAATTTGCGTTGTTGGCTTAAACCTTGACGCTCTGCAACCACATCTCCAGCGCTGCCATGTGCCACAGCTTACTCCCCTGAATCCGAGTCAAATGCGCTTCCGGCTGGGCAATCACACTATCCGGCACTAGCCCCCCGCGCAATCTGTTTCAGCACATACTTGCCACCATCGCGTAGTTTCAATTCGGTGGGCATTTGCGCTGCCAGTTCCACCAGCTTGTGATCGAGGAACGGCACTCGTGCTTCCAAGCCCCACGCCATCGTCATATTGTTCATGCGCTTGAACGGATCATCGACGATGAAAGTAGTTACGTCGGCACACAACACGCATCCAGCGCTTCTTCCGCATCCGCTGATTCCGGCAATTTGCGTACCAATTCGCCTGTGTAATCAAGGGGCTAGAGCGGGGTTTGCAGCATTCCGCCATCTCGCGGTGTCACGGTCAAAATAATACGGTGCGAAGATGCCTGTACCTCCTTGTTGGTATGGGGTGGGCTACGGATACATTGAGGGTAACACACCAACCATAGAATTTGCGATCTATCGGGACTTGACAGTTAGTCATTAATGTATATTATTGGTTATAATTCGATCATCTAGGTGGGTTTCTCCACCATTGAAGAAAGAGTTAGGGCTTTATTTTATAACCGAGGTACATCCATGAGCAATATTAATATTTATTTGCGCGATAATTTAAGTTTAGTTTCTAAAAAGAATATTTCTGTAGCACCAAATATTGACGAAAAGAAGCTTAATAACGCCATTAAGTCATTTGGCTATCAAGGAAGTCCTAGTAATATCGTGGCATTGTTTGATACTACCTTGTTTGGCAGTGGTAAAGATGGTTTATTATTTACGGGTGAGCAAGTTATTTATAGAGCCGCTTTTTCAGAGCCAGTCAGTGTTTTTTATGAATCTATTGTCAATGCAGTATATGTAGAAAATTTGGTTGGTGATAAAAAAGATAAACTAGAAGTCTCCATAGAAATTGCCAGAGTAGATAAAAATAATTTGATTTTAAAAAATTTATTGGATTGTGATTATAAAAAGCTTGCAGATATTTTACAAAGTGTTGCTTGTGAATTTGATGATTACAAAGAAGAAAAACAGCTTATTTCAATTGATGAGATGAGTGAGTCATTGAAGATATCATATGTTAAATCAATTATTAATATGGCATATGATAATGATGGCATTATTGATGAAAAAGAGTTTGCCGAAATATTATTATTGATGACTCGACTTGATCTGAGTGCAGATTCTAGATTTGATTTACGTGCTTATATGGCTTCACCAGAAAATATTGTTTCTCTTGAAGTATTGGTTGCTGAAATCAATGCGGAATGTCCAGAGGGGCAAATTAAATCGTTGCATATTTCTTTGGTAAAGGATTTTATTAATTTATATTTTTGTACAGGTGACTCATCTATTGATGAGTTCAGTTATTTGCAAAAGAATCGATACATTTTACAGGTAACTGATGGTGATGTTGAACTTGCTGTAATGGCAATTACAAATGATCATAATAGACATTATCTATAAAAAAACTGAAATATATAGATAATAATTATAAATGGCAAAATGCACATCCAGAGCGTAAATTCCTAACAGTAATAACAGCCTAGAGTAGGGACTAACGGCATGGCGGAGTACAGCTTTAACGCATTGAAATCCAATGAAAAGGCATTTGTTGCCATGACCAGTCTCAACGTCAAGGAGTTTTTGGGTTTGCTCGAACTGTTCAGCGCAGCTTACCAAACTGACCTACACGCACGGGGCAAACGTGTTGATGAGACGCGGGGTCGTTCTGATGGGAAACTGGCATTAATAGAAGACAAACTGTTTTTCATTCTGTTTTACCTGAAGACCTATCCTTTACAAGAAGTGCTGGCGCATTCATTTGATCTTCCCCAAAGTGTGGCAAACCACTGGATACACCGCTTATGCCCGGTATTACAAAGTGCATTGGATAAGATGGGACATAAGCCCATTCGACTATGCTCAGAATTAATGGGACGGCTAGCAGAAGAAGGGCAACAGGAATTGGTTATTGACGGAACAGAGCGGAGAATCCAGCGCCCCGTGGATAATGATGTCCAGCGTGAATACTATAGTGGTAAAAAAAATCCCATACGGTTAAAAACAATGTCATCGTTGGCTGTGCTGACAGACATATCAAATACTTAGGGAATACCCACTCAGGCAAGAAGCATGACAAGAAAATTGCCGATGAGGAGCAGACCCGATTACCGGAGGGTTCTGTGATTTTACGTGATTTAGGCTTCAAGGGGGCTGACATGGGAAAAGGTGTCACCGTCATTGAGCCAAAAAAGAAGCCACGGAATAAATGCCTGACCCCGCAAGAAAAAGAAGAAAACCGTCAAATTTCTGCCCGCAGGGTAGTCGTTGAACATATCATCAGTGGTATTAAACGCTGCCGATGCCTGAAAGATGTGTACCGTAATTTAAAAGATGACTTTGATGACCAGATTATGGAAATTGCTTGCGGACTACACAACCTGAGAAACTCCATGAGAAATCCCATCTATTGAAAGTTTTAAAAACTTTTAGATAAAAATTATTTATAGATAATGTCTAATATGTTAAAAGACGATTTTACTGATGATCAGGTCGTTACCGCATTGAAGGTTTTAACGGCAAAAGCTGCTGCTGTTGGTACACCTCTCGCAGCAGTTTATCTATCTGGTTCAGTTGTTGGTATGTCGGCTGCTGGTCTAACTTCAGGTCTTGCTACTTTGGGTATGGGTGGGGTTTTAGGTTTATCTAGTATGGCTACAGGAATTGGTGTCGCCGTATTAATTGGTGTCGGTACTTATGCGGGAGTTCGTAAGCTTACAGGCGCTAATGAGTTAACACGCTCTAAGCGACGTGAACTTATGTTGAATGAAGTAATCAAACAGACTCAGAATACAATTTCATTACTTATTCAGGATGTGAATTTCATTACTCTGAAGATTAATGAATATATGCTAACTCATACGACACAAGATGCCCAAATCAAAAAACTTATGAGCCTGATGACCCAAATGACCGGAGCGGGTGCAGTCTTAACTAATAAATCCAGTTTGGCTCAGAGTAATGCTACGAAGTTACGTTGTGCTCAGTATTTAGATGAAAATAAACTAAAAATATTGACCCGTGAACCAACCAAGATGGAACTTTTTGATTATATTCATGGTTTTTACGAAGAAAGAGTATTTACTAGTGACAAAGATGGAGTGTCTCAGGAAATAATCAAGTTGGTAGTGAAAAAAGGATTCTCAACGAATGAATTGGAAAATTTGGCAAAAGCATTTGAAGCGATCGGTTATTTTAATGTCAGTGATGTTCTGAAAAGTAATGTGACTGACGCAGCTACTAAAGCTAAAGATAAGCTTGCTGGATTCTTTTCATGAGCAAAGACAAGTTTAAAGATCAGGCGATTAGCTTAGTTGTGCAAAAGCATCAACTTAATACGGCTCAATCTCAGATTACATCTTTAGATAGTATGCTTGAGAAAATTAGTGCGGAGAAACTTCATAATCAAGAATTTTTGGATAATCTTCTGATGGAGGCTGGTTCATTCCTGGAAGATAGTGAAGTTTTTTTTGAAGTTGATGAAGATGATGCAATTTCTAATTGAAAAGACTCTTCATGTCAACGCAAGTGAAGTTCATATTAATTACCAAGAAATTAAGACTATTGATTATATTGAAATTAATGAAAGTACTCAGTGGGATGAGTATCTTGATAGTGTTGAAACCTATGTACAATCTAACCAAGTCAATGTTGGAGTTGATCCATTTGAAGCATTGATGAGTGTAAGCCAGCGTATTGCACTTGAGAAACGTATTAAAGAAGATTTTTCTTTGAAAAACGCTCAATGTGATAAGTATGATTATATGATTGCAGGTACGTGTGGTGTTATTGGTGGCTTAATTGATGTGTTTTTTGTTGGTTTGCCAGGGCAAGGTGAACTGACAAAGCTTACTGATTCTTTTACAGATAATGCCGTTCAGAGGTTTGCTAAATTTAATGGCTGGAATGGTGCTAAAGAAGGGAAAGATCCGACTGCCAGTGCAATTGGTTTTCTAGAGAAAAACTTTAAAGTTAATTATGATCATCGACATGGTGGTGACGTTGATAGGCTTTTTAATATGAGCACCAAAAATCATCATATTAAAAATCTTGCTCATTCTCCAGACTTGGTTGGTCTTTTCTTTTCGATTTTGGATCAGTTCAATAGTACGGCACATTTTGTTGATAATGGACGTATAATTAGCGTCGATACCAAGACGTTTGAATTAAAAGGAACAAATTTTGTTTCTAAGTTTTTTTCTGGTTTTGTTAATTGGTTTGGACATCTTTTTTCAGATGTTGCAGGTTCGAGTGGAGCTGCTGGACGAGGCTCAGGTATTCCTATCCCTTTCTATTCTTTATTGCAATTTGTAAATGTAGGTGAGTTTGGTCAACATAAACAAACTTTTGCAAAGATTTCAGTTCAGGTGTTTGAACAGGGATATGATTTCAGACATGGGATGGCACTTGCTATACCTGTGTTGGTGAGTGAACTACTAACTCGAATTACGTGGGTAATTAAACAGCGGTTCTATCATAAGCAATTGTGGACTGAGTGTATTCCATCAGCGAATAACCCGGAGTTACGCAGAATGTTGTTGGTGGCTCATGGTTCATTATGTCTGATCGATACCACAGATGCAGCTTTGCGTTCAAATGGGAATATGATTCAATTTATGTTGAGAAGTAATCTTATTGCTTGGACTCGTTTCAGTATGCTCGCACTAAAAGAACTTAAAGCTTTTTATCGAGAAGGAAGCATGGATGTTGATTCAGTAGATGATTATTTGGATGCAGAATATAGACGTTTATTGTGATTTTAATTTTAGACAGAAAGAATGCTTATGAATAATTCAGTTGCAAAAGATTTGACAAGAAGTTTGAAAATGGATGGTATTAATCTTGGTGGTGATATTGGTGAGGCTTTTATTGATACTGTGATGAGTGAAGGGGTTTTAAAAGAAGTGCCAATCGTCAAATCACTAATGGCTGTTTATAGTGCGGGAGTTTCTATACAAAAGCGCAGATATATAAAAAATCTGCTTATATTTTTAAGAGAATGTGAAAGTTTCGATCTTCAGAGAAGAAATGAGGCACTAGAGCAATATTTATCTACTGAGGAAAAACGTGAACAGTTTGGTGAAACTATGCTCTTGTTAATAGAGAGGGCAGATGAAAACAGTAAGCCTGAGTTATATGCCAAACTCATTGAACTTTGGATTAGAGGTGAGTGTGATTATGCTGATGCAATTAGATGTTGTAAGATTGTAGATAAAAGTTTTTATGAAGATTTGATGGATTTATCTACTTTTAGTCACTTTGACTCTGATCGTGGATATGTGGTTGATGAGTTGTACAAAAATGGACTTTTAGCTTTTGATGGTATTGATGGTGGTCAGCAGGGAAATAGGTATACTAGCCACCAAAGTTTGAAATATAAGAAAACTAAGTATGGGGAGATAATAAAAAAAGCAATGCAAATATTAAATAATGCTAATTAGCTAGGAGAGAGAAAGAATCTGCGCAACTGTAAGCTTTAAAAATTAGTATTTTGTGTTACACAGATTATTCTAAGTGTCTGAGCATGATTTTTTTGTTTTTTTTAAGTGGCTATCGAATTTCTGATTTAAAAATTTTTGCACAAGAACTTCGCATTAGTTTTTATTCATTTGCAACCACATCTCCAACGCCGCCATGTGCCACAGCTTACTCCCCTGAATCCGTGTCAAATGCGCTTCAGGGGAAGCCAGTACCTTATCGATGTAGCCACGCTGGAACAACCCGCGTTCCCGACACGCTTGCGAATCCAGTAAATCGCGCATCATTTCCAGAAACTCACCGCGCACGAATTTGAGCGCAGGCACGGGAAATACCCCTTGGGGCGGTCAATCACGCTATCCGGCACTAGCCCACGCGCAATCTGTTTCAGCACATACTTGCCGCCGTCGCGCAACTTCAATTCGGTCGGCATTTGCGCCGCCAGTTCCACCAATTCGTGATCGAGGAATGGCACACGCGCTTCCAGCCCCCATGCCATCGTCATATTGTCCACGCGCTTGACCGGATCATCGACGATGAAGGTGGTCACGTCAGCGCGTAATACCGCATCTAGCGTTTCTTCCGCATCCGGTGATTCCAGCAATTCGCGCACTAATTCGCCGGTGTAATCGCGGGTTTGGAACGGGGTTTGCAGCATCTCCGCCATCTCGCTGTGGTCGCGGTCGAAGTAATACGGCGCGAGGCGTTGCAGCCTATCGGGGTTTTTGTCGGCGTGCGCTTGCGGATACCAGAAATAGCCGCCGAAGACTTCATCCGCGCCTTGCCCCGATTGCACCACTTTCACATGCTTGGACACCTGTTCCGAGAGCAGGTAAAAGCCAATCGCATCCTGCCCAAACATCGGTTCTGCCATGTTCGCCACCGCTTCGGGCAGGCGTGACAGGGTGTGTTCGTTGGGGATGTGGAATTTGTGGTGTTTGGGGTTGAAGCGTTCCACCACCGCGTCGGAATATTCGTATTCGCTGCCTTTTTCCTCTGGCTGGTCGTCGAAACCGATGGTGAAAGTGCGGATGTCCCTGATACCGATTTCGGCGAGTAACCCGACCAACAGGCTCGAATCCAAGCCGCCGGAAAGCAATACGCCCACCGGAACGTCGGCGATATTGTTACGGCGGCGCACGGCGGTTTTCAGCGATTCGTGTACCGCGTCAATCCATTCCTGTTCGGAACGCGGCTCGCTTGGGCGACGTGCCACCAGATTCCAGTAGCGTTTCAGCTCTTGCCGCCCGTCAGCGTGGATGGTCAGTGAATGCGCGGGTTGCAGCTTGCGGATGCCGTTCAGCACGGTGCGTGGTGCAGGCACCACCGCGTGCAGCGAAAACAGGTTGTGGATTGCCAGCGGATCGAGGCTGGTATCAATCCCCGGCGTGGTCAGCAAGGCTTGCGTGTTGGAGGCAAAGCGGAAACTTTTACTGTCAGCAGCGTAGTACAGCGGCTTGATGCCCATGCGGTCACGCGCCACGAACAGCGTTTTCTTGCGCATATCCCAGATGGCGAAGGCGAACATGCCGAGCAAGTGCTTGGGTGCGTCTTCGCCCCATTCCGCGTAGGCTTTGAGGATGACTTCGGTATCGCCTTCGGAGAAAAAGTGATGCCCGCGAGCCTTCAATTCTGCCCGCAATTCGGGGTGGTTGTAGATCGTGCCGTTGAACACCAGTGCCAAGCCGGATTCGATGTCGACCATTGGCTGGCTGGATTTGTACGACAGGTCGATGATGGCAAGGCGGCGATGCCCAAACATCAAGCCGCCGTCGGAAAAGCTGCCCGCGTGGTCGGGACCGCGTTTTTCCAGCTTCGCCATCATGCTGTTGAGGTATTTCAATTCGGGGAGTTGCCCGTCGAGGCGTAGTTCACCGCAAATGCCGCACATAGTGGGATTCCTAGTTCAATTGTTTAAATGCTTTTGTAATTCTTCCTGTAACTTTTGCATCAGCATTTCCTCCACAGTTTGTGGGGGGAGCTGTTGCTGCGGGGGCAGTTGCTGCGGCAATTCTTGCGGCACTGGTGCTGCTTGCCCGCTAACACCACGAATGTTGAAGGTGTGGGTAAGCACTTCTCCCGCTGGTACCGTTAAGGATTTGTAGCCCTGAAACCCTTGGTAATCAAAGCTGACCACGAATTCTTGCGCGGGCAGGCTGAGTTCGGTCAGCGACACATTGTTAACTCGTTCAACCACGGAGCCATCCAAACGCGCAATGGTGAAATTGACGGGTATCGGTGTACCGTCATCAGCGGATAACGCAACAACGCGGAGTCTGCCTTGCGCGGCAGAGGGTGCAGGCGTTGGTGCTGGTCTGACGGGTTCAGGTTGGCGGGGTGGCGCTGCAATCGGGGCGGGTGCGGCAGCGACTAGCGTGGGCAGTGGGAAGATTTCATTCACCACCGCGCCATCCGGGACGCTGATCGTGCGTGACAGGCTGGCGTAACCTTCGGCGCGTACCGTGATTTTGTATTTGCCGGGTTTGAGCGTGAACGCGGCTTTGTTGGTGTAGGTGGCGGTATCCAGATTTACGCCATTGGCTTGCTGCACGTAAACATTGGCTTTGATGGGTTTGCCGGTTTCGGTTTGCGCCACAATTTCCAGCGTGCCGGTTTTGCCGACAACGGGAGCTGGCGGTGGTGTGGCGGGCTTTGGTGCTTCTGTCGGTTCCGCGACCACTGGGGCGGTATCGGTGTCTGGCTCATCCGCAAGCGGTTCAGCGGGTTTGGGTGGAGTGCGTGTTGGCGGCGGCTTGGGTGCTTCAACGGTATCGGTATCATCCGGTTCGCCAACCAATTCTACGGTATTGTCTTCGGCTTCTGCTGGGGCGGGTTTATCGTTCAAGGGGCGGGTGAAAATGGCGCTGTCACCGATGGCGTCGGGTGAGGGTAGGTTGGCATTTGGCATGACCAGCGGTTGTTCCCAGCCGGAAGCGCTGGGTGGAGCTTCTGCCGAATTGGGGGCAAACAGGCTTTTGATGCCAATCAGGGCGAAGATGACCAGCACCGCGCCGATGATCCATTTGGTGATTCCGCTCATGTCGAATTCTCGTTAGTCGTATAATAGGGGAAGGATAGCAGAAAGTTTCTGCTTGCCCATTCCATTGATCGGGCGAAAGGTATTTTACCGCCGCTGGGTTTCCGTGTTACACCTGCTTTTTTGACTGACGGATTGTTATTTTGTTACAAGCCAGCCACTTGCATTATGCCTACCCCGAAGCCGGTCGCGAACACACGGTGCTGCGCGATGTCAGCCTGAGCTTGCAAGCGGGCGAACACGTTGCGCTGGTGGGCAGCAGCGGTTCGGGCAAGTCTACGCTGTTGAACCTGTTGGGGGGAATTGATGTTCCCGCCAGCGGGGATATTCAGCTCGCGGGTAAGCCGTTTTCGCGCTTGCGTGAGCCGGAATTGACGCTGTTTCGCCGCCAACACATTGGGTTCATTTACCAGCAGTTCAATCTGATTCCCACCCTGACGGTGGCGGAAAATATTCTGTTGCCGCTGATGTTACTGGGGGTTGCAGCGGCAGAACAGCAACGCCGTTTGCAACATTGGTTAGAAGCGGTGCAATTGCCGACCCGTGGCGCAGCCTTTCCCGACCAATTGTCCGGTGGCGAACAGCAGCGCGTGGCGATTGCGCGTGCCTTGATTCACCAACCGGCGTTGGTGTTGGCGGATGAACCCACCGGCAATCTGGATGCGAAAACTGGCGGCTTGGTGTTGGATTTGCTGTTTTCATTGGCGGATGCGGCGCAACAAACGTTGTTGGTGGTGACACACAGCCGCACGGTGGCGGAGCGGGCTGGGCGTATTTTGGTGATGGCAGATGGTGGCATTAACGAGGGTATTTATGGCGAAATCATTACAACATTCGATTAATTCGCACCGTGCCTTGCTCACGGATTTACTAGGCAACGCGCTCAGCGAGTACGCAGGCAGAATTTTGCCGCACATGGATGAAACCGAGCGGCTGGATGAATGTATGCGGCGGGTATTCAGCGCACTGGATTACTGCAAATACGTGTACGTGCTGGATGCGCACGGGGTGCAACTCAGTTCCACCGTCAACCGTTACGGCGCAGACCCGGAGGCGCGGGGGCGTGACCGCGCCGAACGCCCGTACATGCAGCATATGCACGATGCCAGCATCGACTTTAATTTGTCGGAAGCTTACATCAGCCGCAATAAAAAGCGCCCGTCGATTACTGCTGTGCAGCGTATTCGCAATGCAGCAGGGGAGTCGGTTGGGTTTTTGGGGGTGGATTACGACTTGCGCGAATTGCCGCATTCGGACGTGATTTACGAAGAGCCGAGTCAGTGGCGGCAAATCAAGGGCGACCCGGCAATCCGCAGCGGTTTGTTTGCGCAACAGCGGGTGGAAAGCGTGATGGATCGGCACATTGATGTGGTGCTGTCGGTGCATGAGGCGCTGATTTTGGATCAGGGCGTACACCATTTTCAGGTGCATTTTTCCAGCAGCCGTACCACGATTTGGCATCGGGATGACCCGTTTGTGTACCGCATTCTGACCAATGAGGAATTGATTGACCCGAATGTGTGTTTGGCGTACCCGCGTCGCCCGTATTTTGAGCGGGCAATTGTGCCGCCGGAAATGGTCGGCAAGATTTTGAAGCAATTTAAAGCCTTGCGGTTTGCGGATGAAACCATTTATTTGCGTTCGGCGTCGCTGAATATTGTGAATGGCACGGTGGGGCTGAATTTTTCGTGTGATGGGACGCATTATTTGGGTTACGACCAGTTTTTGGCGCAGGGGCTGGATTTCTGGTTTGGGGCGGATGAGTTTCCGCAAGCGGTTGTCCCGGCTGAGCCGTTGGATAAGCCACGTTTGGATGCGGTGGTGGAGGAGATTGCCGGTACGGGCTGCATTCAAGTGAATAAGTTATTGTATGCCATGGAAAAAGGTGATACGCCAGACAGTGTGGCGAGTTTTTCAACGGGCGAACGCGATTACCTTTACCGCGAACTGAGGGCGGTGATGGATGTGTACGAGGGCGGTGTATGCGGGTTGTAAGGTGAGCAATACCTTGCTGGCGCGTGCCAGTTGGCGCTTTTTCACGCGACATCCCTGGCAGTTGTGGCTGACGCTGTTGAGCATTGCGCTGGGGACGGCGGTGATTATTGCGGTGGATTTGGCGAATCAGAGCGCGGGGCAATCGTTTCGTGCGTCGGTAAATGTGCTGTCGGGGACGATGACGCATGAAATCACCGCCGTGCGCGGCAATGTTCCTGATGAATTTTACCGGCAGTTGCGGGTGGAGTGGGGGTATCGGGAATCTGCGCCCGTGGTGGAAAAGATGCTGGTGCGCGACGGTGTGCAATATACGCTGCTGGGGATTGATCCGTTTGCCGCGCCGTTGCAGCAGGCTGCGGGGGTGGATATTGATGCTGATGAGGTACGGCGCTTGCTGACTGAGCCGGGGGCGCGGGTGCAAGTCAGTGATGAGTTGTGGGTGGCGGATATTGCGACGGTGCAGGGCGACTCGTCCGGTCTTACCAAAATCCAACTCAAGTTAACCGATGCGCAAGCGGCTGCATTGCAAGCGCGGTTGCCGCCTGCGCTCAAGCTCGAATCGTTCGCATCCCGCCAACAAGTGTTCACCCAGATGACGCAAGCGTTTAGCACCAATTTGCTGGCAATGAGTTTGTTGGCGATGTTGGTGGGGGCGTTTCTGGTTTACAACACCATGACGTTTTCGGTGTTGCAGCGGCGGCAAGCGTTTGCGATTGGGCGCATGGTGGGGGTAACGGGTGGGCAGTTATTCCGCCATTTGTTGTTGGAAGCCTTGGTGTTGGGGGTGGTCGGCAGCGTGCTGGGGGTATTTCTCGGCGTGTTGTTGGGGCAGGGGTTGCTGGTGTTGGTGACGCAAACGATCAGCGATTTGTACGTGAGTGTGCGGGCGACGGATTTGTTGTTGACTCCGGTGGTGTTGTTGAAGGGCGTGGGGATTACGTTGTTGGCGGTGTTGGTGGCGACGTTAGCGCCTGCGTGGGAAGCGGCGCAGGTGTCGCCGGTGCAAGTGCAGCGGCAATCGACGTTGGAACAGGGCAATCAGCGCAGAGGGGCTGGTTTGGCGGTGGCTGGTGTGGTGCTGATGTTGGCGAGTGCGGGGTTGATTGGGTATTCCGGTAAGCAGTTGGTGACGGGGTTTTTCGGGCTGTTTTTGCTGATTGTGGGGTATAGCTTGTGCGTGCCGCTGGTATTGCGCTTTGCCTTGCACGGTTTGCAACGGTTGCGGTTGAGTTTATTGCCGCGCATGGCGATACGTGGGGTGCAGGCGAGTTTGAGTCGTACCAGCTTGGCGATTATTGCGCTGACCGTGGCGGTGTCGGCAACGGTGGGCGTGAGCATTATGATCGGCTCGTTTCGGGCGAGTGTGGCGGAATGGCTGGAAATGACGCTTGCCAGCGATTTGTATGTGTCAGCAACGTCGCAGGAAGCGTCGCGGGTGGATGGTTCATTGCATCCCGATTGGTTGCGGCGGGTGCAAGGATTGGCGGGTGTGGCGGCGGTGAGTACGGGGCGCACGGCGCGGTTGACGGTGGAGGATTTCCCGCTGCCTGCGTTGGTGTTGCTGCCGAGTAGTCATAGCGGGCGCGGGTTTGCGTTTTTGGAGGGGGATGCAGCGGCGATTTGGCAGCGGTTTCTGGCGGGCGAAGGGCTGCTGGTGTCTGAGCCGTTTGCGTATCATCGGGGCAAGCGGCGCGGTGATACAGTGCAGGTGACGACGGAATTGGCGGGCAAGGTGAATGTGCCAGTGTTGGGGGTGTTTCGCGATTACAGTGCAACGCAGGGCATGGTGGTATTGCCGAGTGACTTGTACGAACGTTATTGGACGGATCGGGGGATTTCGTCGATTGGGATACAAGCAGCAGCGGGGGCGGATGTGGCGGGGCTGAAGCGGCAGTTACAAATCTGGGCGGGTGAATTGCAGCAGGCGGGGCAGCCGTTGGTGGTGCGTTCTAATCGGGATATTCGCGAATTTTCGTTGCAGGTGTTTGATCGGACGTTTGCGATTACCAATGTGTTGCGGCTGCTGGTGATTATTGTGGCGTTCGTGGGCGTGTTCAGTGCGTTGATGGCGTTGTTTTTGGAAAAGGGGCGTGAGTTTGCGATTTTGCGGGCGACGGGGTTTACACCGCAGCAATTGCAGCGGCTGGTGTTGGGGCAGGCGGCGTTGATTGGGTTGCTGGCGGGTTTATTGTCGTTGCCGTTGGGGTGGTTGCTGTCGGTGGTGTTGATCGAGATTATTAACCAGCGTTCGTTTGGGTGGACGATGCAAACGCATGTGTTCGCGTTGGTGCCGTTGCAAGCGGTTGCGTTGGCGTTGGTGGCGGCGTTGCTGGCAAGTCTTTATCCGGTGCGGCGCATGGGGCGAGCCTCGGTGCGGGAGGGATTGGATGCACGGTAAAGGGTGGTTGATTTTGTTGTTGGTGGTGTTGATGGGGTGTAGCAAAGCGCCAGAGCCGGATGTGTTTGATTTGAATGCGGCATTGGGTGGGGTGGCGGATGCGCGGTTTAGCCGTGCGCTTGCGCCACGCGCCTTTCAGTTTCCGCAAGATCACGCGGCGCATCCCGATTTCCGTAACGAATGGTGGTATGTGACGGGGAATGTGCAAACCGATGACGGGCGGCAATTTGGCTATCAGGTGACGTGGTTTCGGATTGCGTTAACCCCGGATAAGCCCGTGACTGCTTCGCCGTGGGCAAGCAATCAGGTGTGGATGGCGCATGTGGCGTTGACCGATGTGCAAGCGGGTGAGCATTTACATGATCAGCGCTTTGCACGCGGGGCTGCGGGATTGGCGGGGCAATCCGTGCAACCTTTCCGGGTGTGGTTGGAAGATTGGCAGATGGTGGGCGATGGGGCGGGGGAATTTCCGTGGGCGATTGCGGTGAAGGCGCAAGATTTCACGCTGAATTTGCAATTGCGTCCGCAAAAGCCGCCGGTGTTGCAAGGTGATCAGGGGTTGAGCCAGAAAAGCAGTGAGGCGGGCAATGCCTCGTATTATTACTCGCTGACGCGCTTGCAGACTTTGGGGGAAATTTACCGCGATGGGCAGCGTTTTACCGTGACGGGCGAATCGTGGCTGGATCGGGAGTGGAGTACCAGCGCGTTGGGGGCGGATCAGGCGGGGTGGGATTGGTTTTCGCTGCAACTGCGCGATGGGCATGAGCTGATGTTTTACCGTTTGCGCAAAAAGTCGAGGGAAACGGATGCGCATAGTGCGGGGAAGTGGGTGTTGCCGGAGGGTACGGCGCAAACGCTTACCAGTTATGATGTAATGCTGAAACCGTTGCGTTACTGGCAATCGGCAAGCGGGGCGCGGTATCCGGTGGCGTGGGAAATGCGTTTGCCCAAGCAGCAGCGGCATTGGCGGATTGAGGCAGTGGTGGATGATCAGTTGATGGAGACGGGGATTACGTATTGGGAAGGCGCGGTGCGGGTAGTAGATGTGGCGAGTGGCGAGGTGCTGGGGCGGGGGTATTTGGAGATGTCGGGGTATCAATGACACGACGATGACAATCCACTCAGTGAACACGGGCTTATTGCGCCGCACGCCCAAAATGCCCTATCTTACGCCCTGCACATAAATCCTAACCATTAGAGGAGTAACGACACATGGCTCATACCCTGCCAGAACTGCCTTTCGCGAAAGACGCACTTGTTCCACACATGTCGGCTGAAACGCTGGAATTCCACCACGACAAGCACCATAACGCTTACGTGACCAACCTGAACAACCTGATTCCTGGCACTCAGTTTGAAAGCATGAGCTTGGAAGACATCGTGAAATCCGCACCGGCTGGCGGCGTTTACAACAACGCAGCACAAGTTTGGAATCACACCTTCTTCTGGAACTGCCTGTCTCCAAACGGTGGCGGCGCACCGACTGGCGCATTGGCTGCTGCCATTGATGCGAAATGGGGTTCTTTCGACGCATTCAAAACCGCATTCACCGCTTCTGCTGTAGGTAACTTCGGTTCTGCATGGACTTGGTTGGTGAAAAAAGCTGACGGTTCTGTCGACATCGTAAACATGGGCGCGGCTGGCACGCCATTAACCACAGGCGACACTGCCCTGCTGTGCGTAGACGTGTGGGAACATGCGTACTACATCGACTACCGCAACCTGCGCCCTAAATTCGTTGAGACATTCCTCAACAATCTGGCGAACTGGGATTTTGCGGCGAAGAATTTCGCGTAAGCGTTAATCTCGCCTACTCAATACCAACAAAAAAGCCGCACTTGTTGCGGCTTTTTTGTGTTTGGGGCGCGTTATTGCAATTCTTGACGAATGCCCGCTGCCACTGTCGCGGGGGTCATGTCATGCGAGAGGATGGTCACAAACTTACCGGCTTTGCTGATCAAATAGGTGTTTGAGGTGTGATCCACCAAATACCCCATCGCCGAGTTGCTGGACACTTTGGCGTAAAATGCGCCGTATTGCTTTGCCGCTTGCTGCACTTCCGCTGCCGTGCCAGTGATGCCGATGAGGTTGGGGTGAAAGTGTTTTGCGTAGTTCATTAGGGTATCGCCCCCATCGCGCTCAGGGTCAACACTGATGAAGATGGGTTGGACTTGCGCCAATTCTTCTGCCGTTAAGGTTTTCAGCCCAGTGCTGATGATCGCTAAACTGGTGGGGCAAATGTCGGGGCATGTGCTGTAACCGAAATACAGCACCACCACTTTGTCTTGAAAATCGCTTAATTTAACGGGTTTGTCCTGTTGGGTGAGGGTGAAATCACCGCCAAATTTGCCCGCTATTACCGGAACACGGGTGCTGTCGCTTGACGTTGCGGTGGGGGAGGCGTTGGTGGACAGTAAGTATTGCGCAGCAATAATACCGACGACGAAGGCGAGGGCGGCAACGAGCAGGGGTGTCTTTTTCAAGCGGTTATCTCCGAACTTTTGTTCGTTTGAGCATAGCATTGTGTGGGGTGATTAA
The DNA here is from genome assembly GCA_022828425.1 of Candidatus Thiothrix sulfatifontis. Taxonomy (NCBI): domain Bacteria; kingdom Pseudomonadati; phylum Pseudomonadota; class Gammaproteobacteria; order Thiotrichales; family Thiotrichaceae; genus Thiothrix; species Candidatus Thiothrix sulfatifontis. The sequence goes on along the minus strand of CP094685.1, from coordinate 27,751 downwards.
GCTTGTATTTTTAATGACTTACGCTTTGTCAGGTATTTAAGTGATTCAGGGTAAATTGATCTATAGGTGCGAAGGAGGTGTGTGTTACCCATATCCAGAGGAGGAAGTGTTATGACATCCCTAATAAGTGACCAAGTAGTGACCGATGAACCCATTCCCGCCGTGCGGCGTTTAGACAGCAGTGCGCCGCTGCGTTGGCTCAGCAAGGGCTGGGACGATCTGAAAGTTAGACCCGTTGCCAGCATTACTTACGGCTTAGTGTTTGTTATCGCAGGGATTTTAATGATCGGGTTTGGCCCTGCTAATCCGTTATTTGCGTTGCTGTTGATTTCCAGCTTTATGTTGATCGGCCCGCTGGCGGCGGTGGGTTTGTATGACATGAGTCAGCGGATTGAGGAAGGGCATACGCCGTCGTTGTTACATGCGTTGTCGAATGCGCGGGTGAGTACCGGCAAGCTGATTGCGTTTGGCCTGATTCTGGGAGCGGTGATGCTCGCTTGGCTAGTAGTGACCATAGGGGTTATTAACCTGTTTTTCGGGGAAAGCCCCTTGGTGACGGGGAGTTTGTCGGTGTTGTTGAATGGGCGTGAGTCCTTGCCGTTTTTCGCGGTCTTTATGTTGGGCGGTTTGATCATGGGGCTGTTGGCATCGGCGGTGGCGATTGTGTCGATTCCGTTGGCAAGCCATCGGGTGGCGGATACGCTGACGGCTGGGGTGATTTTGTTGGTGGTGCTGGTGGTGTGGGCGCGGTTGATTGCGATGCTGTTTGGCTTGGTGTTTGATCATTCGGGTTTGGTGAGCGGTGGCTGGGAAACCTTGGTGGGCGACGCGAATTTCTTGCCATTCATTGCGACGTTTGTGGTGTGTGGCGCTGCGTTGGCGGTGGTGGCGTTTGGGGTTAGTGTGGTGACAGTGCCCTTACTGGCGCATCGGCAAGTGGGAGTGATGACGGCGATTGTTACCAGCATCCGGGCGGTTTACAAAAATCCGGTGGTTATGATGCGCTGGGCGGCAACCATTGCGGTGGTAATTCTGGTGGGCATGGCTACGTTTTTCATTGGCTTGGCGGTAACATTGCCGTTGATCGGTCACGCCAGTTGGCACGCTTACCGCGAGACGGTAGGTCAATAATCGTAAGCAAAGGAATCGCATGACAGTTATGCCGTTTATATTACCTGACCCGCAGGGTCACGCCCGTGATTTGGCGGCTAATTGGCTGAAATTGGGGATTTTTGCGTTGCTGGCAGCGGGGATTTTTTCCCTGCTGTTGGTGATGTCACGGACTCCGGCGGTGCAGGAGGTGATTCCTTGGCTGGATTTCTTTCACACTGCACTGGTGGTGCATGTGGTGCTGTCGGTGTTGGTGTGGTTTTTGGCGTTTGCGGGGGTGTTGTGGACAGCGAATAGTGCGATTGCGTCGCCTTGGTGGGATAAGACGATTCTGGCGGTGACGGCATTGGGGGCGGGGTTGATTGTGGTGTCGCCGTTTACGGGGGATGGGCATCCGCTGTTGAATAATTACGTGCCGATTTTGCAGCAGCCGGTGTTTTTGTGGGGGCTGGGGCTGTTTGGTGCGGGGTTTGTTGGGTTGATTATCCGCACGTTGATGGTGGCAGGGTGGGAAACGCCGCCACAAGCGGGCATTTATTTCAGTGTGGTGAGTGCGGCAGTGGCAGTGCTGGCGTTATTGATGACGGGGGTGAATTTGCCCGATCAGTACAGCGGTGAGGCGTTTTACGAGCTGTTGTTTTGGGGGGCGGGGCATACCTTGCAATTTACCCATACGTTTTTGCTGATGGTGGCGTGGTTGTGGTTGGCGCAAGCGACGGGCTTGACGATTTCTATCGCGCCGCGTTTGGCTAAGGGTTTATTGGCGTTGATGGTGTTGCCGGTCTTGTTGGTGCCGGTTATTTACCTGCAATACGAGGTGGCATCGGCGGAACATCGGGCGGCGTTTACGGCTTTGATGAAGTACGGTGGGTTGACTTCGTTGCCGTTGGGCGTGGTGGTGGTGTGGGCAGTGGCGCGGGGAAGTCGCGTGGCTATTGCGGCATTGCGTCCGTTGCGGAATGCGTTGTATGCCTCTATCGCTTTGTTTGCGGCGGGAGGGGTGATTGGTTTTCTGATCCACGGGGTGAATGTGGTGATTCCGGCGCATTACCATGGTTCGATTGTGGGGGTGACGTTGGCGTTCATGGGGCTGACGTATTATTTGCTGCCGCGTTTGGGGTTTCAGTCTGCTACCTCGAAGTGGGCGGTATGGCAACCTTACATTTACGGCGGTGGGCAGTTGATGCACATTCTTGGCTTGGCGTGGTCAGGCGGTTACGGTGTGCAGCGTAAGACGGCAGGGGCGGCACAAGGTTTGGAAAACCTGCCCCAAATCCTCGGTATGGGGATGATGGGGCTGGGTGGTTTGATTGCGATTATTGGCGGGGGGATTTTTGTGGTGGTGGTGTTAAGAGCAATGCTTGCTAAGCCTTACAACCAACCCGCCACATAATGATCCACCAACAGCGCAATAAACAGCGCACTCAAGTAGAAAATCGAATAGCCGAAGGTTTTCATCGCGTGCTGATCACCTTCGCTACGGTACAACACAATAGCGTGATACAAAAATCCCGCCCCCAATACGCTGGCAGCAATCAAGTAAATCACGCCACTCATGTGCGTCAGAAACGGCATCAGCGTCACCGCAATCAACATCAGCGTATACAGCACAATATTGAGTTTGGTGAAGGCAACCCCGTGGGTCACAGGTAACATTGGCACACCTGCTTTGCGATAATCCTCCAAACGCTTAATCGCCAACGGCCAGAAATGCGGTGGCGTCCAAATGAAAATAATCAGAAACAGCAACAGCGCATCGGTATGCAATTCCCCCGTCACGGCTGTCCAGCCCAACACCGGCGGTGCAGCTCCAGCCGCGCCCCCCAGCACAATATTGTGCGGGGTAGAGCGTTTCAAATACATGGTATAAATCACTGCATAGCCCACCATCGACGCCAGCGTCAACACGGCAGTCAGCCAATTGACCATCACGCCTAAGATAAACATCGACAGCACGCCTAATCCCAGCGCAAACACCAAGGCTTGTGCGGTGCTGAGTTGATTTTGCGGCAGCGGGCGGTGTTCGGTGCGCTTCATCACCGCATCAATTTTCTGATCGACAATATGATTAATCGCTGCCCCGCAGGATGCCCCTAAACCAATGCCAAGCAACCCCCAAAATAGCGTGCTTAACGGTACGGCATCAGGGGTAGCCAGCAACATGCCAACCAAAGCGGTGAACACAATCAGACTCACCACTTTGAGCTTGCATAAACACAGGTATGCTTTCCAGTTGATTGCGGTATCCAGGGCGGCAACATTGATCATGGGCAATACTCCGTAGGGTTAGGCTTATTCTTCAGCAATCAAATCACGGTAAGCGTGCCAGCTTGCATGACCGGCAATCGGCAAGGTAATCGCCAAGCCGACGAAGAAGAAAATAAAGCCCAAAAACATCAGCGTTGCCAAAATAAATGCCCAACTCAGCATCACACCGGGGTTTGCCATCACTGCCTTCACACTGATAATCATCGCGGTAATCACATCAACGCGCTTGTCGGTAATCAATGGCACTGAAATTACGCTGATTGAAAACGCTACCGCTGCAACAGCCGCCCCGCTTAACGCCCATACAAATAAGAATGGCACAAACTGCTCGTGTCCAATTAAAGTATCCAGCCAGTTGTCGGTAATGGTCACGCTGTTAAAGAACATGGCAACGGTCACGGATGAAATCACCGCCCAGATTCCCATTAACACGCCTAGCACCATTGCAAAGCTGGCTAAACTCACCCCGTTAAAGCGTAAACCGTCGATACCTTGGCTGAAATGCGGTTTATTACCTTGTTCCAGCGTGCGGCTCATGCAATAAAAGCCGACGGCGACAATCGGCCCTAAAATCAGAAAACCGGTGGCAAGTGAGGTAACGAAAATGGGGTTTGCCCATGATAACCAAGCGAGGATTAGCCCTAACACGACATAAACCATGCCGTAAGTAATGCTCGCAGCGGGAGACGCTTTGAAATCCTTAATACCGGCGTTAAGCCAGCGCATGGAGGCTTCAGAATCGACTTTCCGCACGGTTAGGCGCGGGGTTTCGTTCATTATCGCTTGGTTGGTACTGCTAATTGTGGCCATCACACCTCTCCTCTTTACGTTATTAAAATTCAGCCTTGTGGCTCTCGCTCACCCCACCTGCGACACTTTAAGCAGGCGGCGTAAATCTTTGATAATTAACTCGCCGTTGAAATCGGGTGGATACGACATCATTATATTTCCCAGCGGGTCGATGATGTAAAGACCGTCTTGCGCCGCTGGATTAGGGTTTTGCAACACTGTCTGCAAGTGTTGGATGGCATCGGCTGCGCCTACCGCGATACGCATTCCCGCGTGTTCGGCTAAGCGCGGTTGTAAGGCGGCTAACTGGCTGGTTTCAGTCAATACCAACAAACGCTCGACACGGCGGCGTTCATTACCCATTGCTTGCCGCACTTGGCGCAGGAAATACAGGTTCTTCTGGCAATGTTCGCTGCACGCCGAATCTGCCACTGTCACCAATACCCAACTGCCGCGCAAATCCGCTGTATTGAACGTAGCACCGTTCAAGCTTTCTAGCGGTAATTCACCCACTGCCCGCACGGGGGATATTAACGTGCCGTAATTGGTGGTGGTGGGAAGGGGTAATACATCCCTGTTTTGGTAGTATAACCAACCACCTAGGTAAGGAAAGGCACACACCGCCACCAATATCCACAGGGTACGATTGCTGCGTTTGGGGGATGCGACGGCGGTATCCGTGGCTGACGTCATAGGGTTTCCTTGGAAGTAACGCTAGGGTATTTACGGAGGTTCAGCGACACATAAGCACTCAATACAATCAGCCCAAATGCGCCCCATTGAATGCTATAGCCGATGTGCATCCCCGCCGTATTGCTGTAAGCAGGCCAATCCCGCCGCAAACCATCGGCGGTTTCCGAGGTTTGCAGCAACACATACGGTGCAAGCGAATGCCCCAGTTTGTGTGCGAAATGCGCCATATCCAAATACAACCAGCGTTGATTGCCTTCGGTGTCGGCTGCCATCTCGCCAAACAGAAACACGGGTTTGGAGCGGGGTGATTCCAGTGTCCCCGTCAGGGTTACGCCATCTGTTGGGGTTGGAATGCTGGGTAATACTTGACGATCAGCGCCTACGGCAATCCAACCGCGATTGACCAGCAGATGCTGCCCGTTTGCCAAGCGTAATGGGGTAATGACGTGGTAGCCTGCCTTACCATGTTGCACGCTATTGTCCAACAACACCGTATTAGCCGCCTCCCAGTAACCGCTGACGGTAGCAGGGCGAAAGCGTTGTACAGGCCAGTCCACGCTCGTCTCATTCAGATTGAGCGGCGCTTGGGTGGTTTGTTGCATGACCGCTTGCGCCATTTGGGTTTTGTAGGCGGCGCGTTGGTATTGCCACACGGATAAAGCTGTAAAAATGCCCACCATCACCACCGTCAAGAGCGTAGTAAAAACGCTAGGTTGAAAGCGGTAACGTGCTGTTATACTGGCATTTTCACCCTGCTGTAACAATCCGAGGTTCCTCATGTGGTTTAAAGTACTGATTATCATCAATCTGGCTCTGATCCTGATCAGCCTCGTGTCCGGCGTATTCTTTCTGGCGAAAGATAACGGCAAATCCAATCGGGTTCTGAACTCCTTGACCACGCGGGTCGCGCTCTCGGTATTCCTCATCTGTTTATTGATGATCGGCTATTTCACCGGGCAAATTGTTCCCCACGGTGTGGTGCCGTGAAGAACCCCGCCTTCACAACCAATACACGAAAATAAACAGCGCAATCCACACCACGTCGACGAAGTGCCAATACCACGCAACCGCTTCAAACGCGAAGTGGTTGTGTTCGGTGAAATGGTGGCGTGCGCTGCGTACTGCAATCACGATCAGCATAATCGTCCCGATGGTGACATGCAGCCCGTGAAAGCCGGTTAGCATGTAAAACGTTGAGCCATACACCCCAGAGTTCAGAGTCAAATCCATCGCATGATGCGCGTGCCAGTATTCATAGCCTTGCACGAAAAAGAAGATCGTCCCCAGCGTAATGGTCATGATCAAACCGCGTACCAGTTGCTTATTGTTATTCTTTTTCAAGCCCCAATGCGCCCAGGTCAATGTGACACCGCTGGACAGCAAAATAATGGTGTTCAGCAGCGGCAAACCCCACGGCCCCATCGCTTCTTTGGCAGGGACGTATTTGGTGGTATCCGCATCCGGCAAATTGAGTAACGGCCAGTTATATTGAAAGCCTTCCCAGAGAATGTTGGAGGTGGCTAATTGCCCATCACCGCCCAGCCAGGGCAAGGTAATATTGCGCAAGTAAAACAAGCAGCCAAAAAACGTCACAAAGAACGCCGCTTCGGAGGTGATGAACCAGAACATGCCCTGCCGGAAAGAGCGGTCAACCTGCCCGTTGTATTTGCCACTCAAGTTTTCATCAATGACCGCGCCAAACCAGCCGTGCATCAAATGCGCCAGTACCGCAAAGCCGGTGACCATGATCAGGCTTCCGGCCAAGCCCATCTTATTGATGCTTAACACCAGCCCAAAAAACAGCATGAACATGCCAAACACCGCAATAATCGGCCAGCGGCTGGGTTCGGGGATGTAATACGCTGCGTTATCCGTGTGGGTATCCGCCTGTGTGCTCATGCTGGCTCCTTTAGTCAATGGCTGGTATTCATTGCCGCGTGTTGCGCGGGTGTCAGGGTGTAATCACGCTCAGTATTCATAAAGGTGTAGGACAATGTGACGGTGGCGTATTGCTTATCCACTGCCGGGTCAATGGTGAAATACACCGGCATTTCCTTGGCTTCACCGGGTTGCAATACCTGTTGGGTGAAACAAAAACACTCGATTTTGCTAAAGTGTTGCGTGACCTGCCAAGGGGTAATGCCCGGCACGGCTTGCCCCGTAATCAGCTGATCCGACAGGTTTTTGGCGTAATAGCTCACCGCTACCTTTTCCCCCGGATGCACTTGGATTTGTTTCACCAACGGGCGAAATTCCCATGGCAACCCGGTGTTTACCGTGGCATCCAATTGCACCGTGATCACGCGGCTGGTATCCACCGGCTTAGGGATGTTGGCGGTATCTGCCACGCGCCCTGCGGGTGTGCCAGCTACCCCATTGATTCCCCCAACTTCGCACGCTAAGCGGTAAAGGGGAACCATCGCAAACCCGAACCCGAACATTCCCAACACCACCAAAAACAAGCGGCGTGTCACCGTCTTGTTTTTGGCAGCAGTCAGTTCTGCGCGGATCAGTGGTGCGTCGTTCATGGCACAACCCCACCGCTCAATACTTTGGGCAGGTAGATGAAGGAGTACAGCAGTGCTAACCCCGCGATAATGCCGAGAATAATCGCTACCCGCAGATTTGCTTTACGCAATTTATCGTCTGGTGCTTTCATTATTTAATCACCGGCGCTTCGGTAAAACTGTGGAACGGTGGCGGTGAAGGCAGTGTCCATTCCAATCCCGGTGTACCGATTTGCGACCCTTCCCACGGTTTCGCCGGTGCTTTTGCCCCGCCTCGAATCGTCTGAATAATGATGTACAGGAATAGCAGGTGTGACAGCCCAAACAGGAATCCACCGATGCTCGAAATCATATTGAATTCGGTGTATTGAATGCTGTAATCCACGATGCGCCGAGGCATTCCCGCCAACCCGGAAAAATGTTGCGGGAAGAAGGTCAGGTTGAACGAAATCGTCGTCCACCAAAAGAAAATCTGCCCAAGACGCTCGTTATACATATGCCCCGTCCATTTCGGCAGCCAGTAAAACACGCCCGCATACAAGCCAAACACCGCGCCCGGAATCAAGGCATAGTGGAAATGCGCCACCACGAACATGGTGTCATGGTATTGCATATCAGCAGGCACGACCGCCAACATCACCCCTGTTACCCCCGCAAACGAGAACATGAGGATGATGGCAATGCCAAACAACATGGGCGTTTCAAACGTCATCGAGCCGCGCCACATGGTGAAGATGAAATTCATCAACATCAGCCCGACCGGAATCGAAATCAGGATTGTGCCAATCATGAAGTAATTCGTCGCCACCAAGGACATGCCGATGGTGTACTGGTGATGCGCCCATACCACCATGCCCAGCGCCGCTAACACGCCCATGCCATACACCAGCGCTTTGTAGCCAAACAACGGCTTACGCGCAAACGTCGGAATCACCAAACCCAACACCCCGATAGACGGCAGCAACAATACATACACTTCAGGATGCCCAAAGAACCAGAACAAATGCTGGAACAAAATCGGGTCGCCACCGCCCGCCGCATCAAAGAATGAAGTGCCAAAGTGCCGATCAAACAGCAACATGGTGACAGCACCCGCCAACACCGGCATAACCGCAATCAGCAATAGCGCGGTGAAAAACCATGCCCATACAAACAGCGGCATTTTCATCATGGTCATGCCAGGTGCTCGCATATTCAAAATCGTAGTCACGATATTGATGGAAGCAAGAATGGATGACACCCCTAGGGTATGGATGGCAAAGATGGTGAAATCCATGCCAATCCCGTTTTGCACCGACAGCGGGGGAAGCAACGTCCAGCCGGTATTCACGGGTGTGCCGCCATCAGGAAAAATGTAAGGGGCGACGATGGAGAGCATCAGCAAAATAGCCGCCGCCGGTAACAGCCAAAAACTCAAGTTATTCAAGCGCGGTAACGCCATATCCGGTGCGCCGATCATCATCGGAATCATCCAGTTTGCCATGCCTGCGGCGGCTGGCATGACCATCCCGAATACCATCACCAGTGCGTGGTCTGTCACCATATTGTTGTAAAAGTCAGGGCTGGCAAGTTGCACCCCCGGCATGAACAATTCAGCGCGGATGTACATCGCCATTGCGCCGCCAAAAAACAGCATAAACAAGGCAAAAAACAAATACATCGTGCCAATGTCTTTGTGATTGGTGCTGTACACCCAACGTTGCCAGCCGCGCGGCGGGCCGTGGTGGTCATGATGATGGTCGTGTGTGGTGGCTACACTCATGAAAATTCCTCCTCAGCAATTAGCGTGCTGCTTTTATATCTTTGGGTTGTACCAATTCACCCGCCGTATTGCCCCAAGCATTACGCTCGTAAGTCACCACAGCGGCAATGTCCAGATCGTTTAATTGTGGCCCCCACGCCGCCATTGCCGTGCCAGCTTTGCCTTTCACCACAATCGCGATGTGATCAGCGAGGGCGGCGGTGTTGTTGGCAATTTTGCTGCCTGCTAGTGCGGGGAATACGCCGGGTAAACCTTGTCCATTGGCTTGGTGGCAGGCTAAGCAGTTTTTGGTGTACACCGCTTCACCTTTTGCCATCAATTCGGCTTTGGCCCACACCTTGTCAGCAGAAGCTTCCGCTGCGGATTGTGCTTGCTGGGCTTTGCGGGTGACTTTCCATTGCTCGTATTCGGTCGGGGAAACGGCGCGTACTACCGCAGGCATGAAAGCGTGACCCGTGCCGCAGTTTTCGTAACATTGCCCGCGATACGTGCCTTCTTTGGTGATATTCGTCCAAGTTTCATTGATGTAACCGGGAATATTGATTTTCTTGGGGACAATTTCCGCAATGCCCCAGTTGTGCAAAACATCGCTAGAGGTCAGCAGGAAACGTACCCGCTTGCCGGTGGGCAATACCAGCGGGTCATCGACATCCCGCAGGTAGAGCGGGTCGGTGGGTTCGAGCTTTTTGAGGTTGCTGACGATTTTAATGTCATCGTCCATGTATTCATACGTCCACTTCCACTGCGAGCCAATGACTTTGACGGTGACATCGGCTTTATCGTGGGATTCAACCGAACTGAGGGTGGAAGAGGCGGAACTGGCAATGGTCAAGTCGATACTCAATACAATCACCGGCACGAGTACCCATGCCCAGCGCCCAAACCAACCGTTATGGAATTCCTGATCGGGAATCGCGCCTTTTGCGTGGCGAAAGTTAATCAGTGCGTAAATAATCATGCCCGTCACCAACGCCATAATGATGGTGCCGACAATGGTGGTCAGCATGTGCAGGTCGAAGATTTCTTGGGTGAGTGTCGAGGCGGGCGGGGTGAGATTGTATTCGTAGGCGGCGTGCGCCATGCTGCTGAATAACCAAGCTCCCCCAGTAATGAACAGGGCGGATAAGCATTTATCTCTTCTAGGCAGCATGTTTCCTCCTAACATGAAGCGGGGTGGTCAGTGTGTTGTCTTGCGGCAACTCTCCAAAGCGTTTGTTATGGTGTTTGCGAGCGTTTTGCGGTCGGCATTGGTTAGGCACGCGCCGATTTCAATGCATTCCCCGTGCGAACGTAACAGCAATTTGCTGGGATACCAGTGATGCGGGTCGCGCTGGAGTGCAATATTCACCCAGTACGGCTGCAAGCGGTATTCGCGCAATATGTCTACGCCGCTGCGGGTCGTAATTAAGATGCTGTCAGGGGCTATCTGGATGGTCTCGGAGTAACGCGAGGCACGTTCAAACAGATACAGGCTGACACCTAGCACCGCTATTTCGAGCAGGGCGAATGGCAAGATTACCCACGCACCCAATAATAAGAACCGTACCGTGACGAGTAAGGTAAGCGCCGCCACTGCGAGGAAGAACACAATCATGCCCTCGCGGGACAATGAGCGGTTCGGGCGCACTTCAAAGGTGCGGCATTCCGTGCTGAGGTTGCTGGTTGTCGTTACCAAAACCGTTCCACCCGTCTTGGCTAAGCAATGGAAATGTGTGATTTCACACAGGATGAAAATAATATATCCTAGTTTTTGATATTTATCATTGAAAATTGTAAAACATTCAATATGTTAGTAATTGGTAATAAGCTTAAATACACCGTGGTTTTATGGGGGGCGCTGCTAATAAGTTGCAGTGAGCCAACCGTTACGCCCTTAACATTGCCGCTGTTGAGCGGGGAAAAAGCGCATATCCCTGACTTGCACGGTAAGTTGACGTGGGTGAACGCGTGGTCGACCCGTTGCACTATTTGTGTGAAAGAGCTGCCCGCGTTGGAAGCATTGCAGCGTGAATACGCCGAACGGGTGCAAGTGGTGGCAGTGGCATTGCCAACAGACCCGCCGAATACGATCTTGGATGTGCAAACCCAACTGCACTTGACCTTGCCGGTGGCCTTGGATTTGGATGGGCAAGCGGCGCGGCAATTTGCGCCCGATTTGGTCGTACCCAGCCATCATTTGTTGGATGCCCACGGCGATATTCTGTACCAAACGAAGGGAAAGCTAACGCTGGCTGAAATGCGTACTATGCTTGAGAAACACATTTTCCCCCCATTGAGTCAGCGGTAGTCACTTATGCAAAAAACCTATTCGATCTTGCTGTCGTTGACGTTAGGGCTGGCGTTGGTGGTGATTGTGCTGGGGGCGTATACGCGCTTGTCGGATGCGGGCTTGGGTTGCCCCGATTGGCCGGGCTGTTACGGGCATTTGGGTGTGCCGGAGCAGGTAGATGCGGATCAGTTTGAGCGTCCGCTGGAACACGCGAAGGCATGGAAGGAGATGATTCATCGCTATGCGGCGGGGATGTTGGGCGTGTTGATTTTGGCGCTGTTTGTATTGCGGGTAAGGTTTCGGCGTTATTTTGAGGCGAGTATCTGGATTCCGACGTTGTTGCTGGCGACGGTTATATTTCAGGCGGCGTTGGGAATGTGGACGGTGACACATTTGCTGAGTCCGCCCGTGGTGACGGCGCATTTGCTGGGTGGGTTTACCACTTTGGCGTTGGTGTGGTGGTTATGGTTGCAACGGCATGTGCCACGTTTTTCAACCTTGTATGGCAGTATTGGTGCGGTGCGTGGCTGGGCGTTGGGGGCGCTGCTGCTGTTAATTGCGCAAATTATGTTGGGCGGCTGGACGAGTACGCATTATGCGGCGGTAGCGTGTGGGGTGGATTTCCCCCTGTGTCAGGGGCAATGGTGGCCTGCGAGTGATTTCCGCACGGCATTCAGTTTTGAATGGCAGGCGGGCGTAAATTATGAATTTGGAACGCTGGAGAACCCGGCCCGTACCGCGATCCATTTGACGCACCGTTTGGGCGCATTGCTGGTGTTGCTGTATCTGGGCGGCTTGGCGTTGTGGTTAATACGGCGGCGTTCGGTGGCGTGTGGAATCGTGCCGTATGCCCTGCTGGTGTTGTTGGCGGTCCAAGTGAGCTTGGGAATTAGCAATGTGGTGTTTGCGTTGCCGCTGGTGGTGGCGACCTTGCATACTTTGGGGGCGGCGCTGCTGCTGCTGGCGGTATTGGCGCTGAATCATTGCCTGTATCCGGCGCATTAAGAAAGCGCTTGACAACGCACTAATTTAGTGATTGACAAGTGGAAACGCTTTCCCTATAGTCTTTCGCTTTCTCGCAAAGGCAGCCTGTCTGGGCTGCCTTTCGCATTTATGGCTGTTGTGGCGGATTTTTTGGAGGTTTTGCCGTGACCAATGCAGTGATGCCGACGTATGCACGTATGCCCGTTACTTTCGCAAAAGGCGAAGGTGCGCTTCTGTGGGACACCACCGGTAAACAATACTTGGATGCCTTAAGTGGTATCGCGGTGTGTAACGTAGGTCATGCCCGACGCGAAGTCGCGGATGCCATTTGTGCGCAAGCCCATGAATTGCTGCATACCTCTAACCTCTACCAAATTGAACACCAAGAAGCGTTGGCGGAAAAGCTGTGTGCGCTGTCCGGTTTCGAGAATGTATTTTTTAGCAATTCCGGTGCGGAAGCGAATGAGGCGGCGATTAAGATCGCGCGTTTGTACGGTCACAATAAAGGTGTAGCAATCCCGACCATTATTGTCATGAGCAATGCATTTCACGGGCGCACGATGGCAACTGTTACTGCGACCGGCAACCCCAAAGCGCAACTGGGTTTTGCCCCGTTGGTGGAAGGTTTCGTGCGCGTCGAATACGGTGATGCCGATGCGGTAGCGGCAATGGCAAGCAACCCGAATATTGTCGCGGTGCTGGTTGAACCGGTGCAAGGCGAGGGCGGGATTCGTATTCCTGCCGCTGATTACCTGCCGCGCTTACGCGCTATCTGTGATCAGCACGATTGGTTGCTGATGGTGGATGAAATCCAAGCAGGTATGGCGCGTACTGGCACGTGGTTTGCTTTCCAACACAGTCACATTCAACCCGATGTCATGACGCTGGCAAAGGCGCTCGGCAACGGTGTGCCGATTGGCGCGTGTTTAGCCGCTGGTAAAGCAGTCAATGTGTTTGGTCCTGGCAATCATGGCTCGACGTTTGGCGGTAATCCGCTGGCTTGCCGTGCGGCGCGTGCCGTGATTGAGGTAATGGAACACGATAACCTGACCGCACGCGCGGCAGAGTTGGGTGAATATTTCCTGTCACAATTCCGTGAAAAATTAGCGGGTGTGGTAGGGGTGCGCGATATTCGCGGCAAAGGCTTGATGATTGGGGTGGAACTGGAGCGTGATTGCGGTGAATTGGTGAAACAGGCTCTGGAGAGAGGTCTGCTGATCAATGTTACCGCTGGCAATGTTATCCGCTTGTTACCGCCATTAATCATTACTGATGCGCAAGCGGATCAAATAATAACTATGGTCAGTGAATTGGTGCAGGCATTTTTGCGCCCCGCTGCTGGAGAGAGAGCCTCATGAAACATAAACCTGTCAGACATTTTCTGACCCTTAGTGATTTTACACCGGTTGAGCTGATCGGCTTGATTGGGCGTGCCATTGAACTCAAAGCCATGTGGAAACGTGGTGAGGCGCATGAGCCGCTGCATTTGCGCACGCTGGCAATGATTTTTGAGAAATCGTCCACCCGTACCCGCGTATCGTTTGAAGCGGGTATGACGCAATTGGGCGGGCATTCCATGTTTTTGTCACCGAACGACACCCAATTGGGGCGCGGTGAGCCGATTGAAGATTCCGCCCGTGTCATTTCGCGCATGGTGGATGTGGTGATGATTCGCACCTTCGAGCAGGAAAAAGTGGAGCTGTTCGCGGCGCATTCCCGCGTGCCGGTCATTAATGCGTTGACCGACAAACATCACCCCTGCCAATTGCTGGCGGATATGATGACGTGGATCGAACAGCGCGGCTTACCTAATGGCAAAACGGTGGCGTGGATTGGCGATGGCAATAATATGTGCCATTCGTGGATGGAAGCCGCGAAACTGTTTGGTTTCCACCTGAATGTGGCGTGCCCCGAAGGTTATGACCCCGATGCGGATGTGATCGCGGCAACGGCAGGTTCGGTCACGTTTTTCCGTGAACCCAATGAAGCGGCGAAGGGCGCGGAAGTGGTTGTTACCGATACGTGGGCCAGCATGGGGCAGGAAGCGGAAAAGAAAATTCGCGAAAAAGCCTTTGCTGGCTACCAAGTCACAACCGAGATGATGCAACTGGCAACGCCGGATGCGATTTTCATGCACTGCCTGCCCGCGTATCGTGGGCTGGAAGTGGCGGCTGATGTCATGGATGGCGCACAAAGCGTGGTTTGGGATGAAGCCGAAAATCGCTTGCACGCGCAAAAAGCGCTGCTGGAAGTATTGGTGTGCGGCTTCCCTTCCGGTATGCCGGAGTGACCCCTCACCCCATACGCGCCAACTTAAGCCCCTATCCCCTTGATTAAACACGGCTCAACGCCATTTCTCGGCATTGGTTCAACAGAGCAAAAATGGGGCTGGGTAAACATTGCAACGTCCGCTTTCTGGGGCGTTCGCTCAAACTCTTGATATTGTCATCCGCAAAGCGTGCATCGACAGGAAAACAGGCTTTGATGCCTGCTTTGAGGTCGTCCGCGACGGTTTTCCAAAGTCGCCAATCAGTGAGTTGGCGAGGATTGTCGAGTTTGCGTTTGGCATCGGCAAAGCGACTTTGCGTCATCTTTTCCAGCACGGCTGCGTACAATAATTTGCCGTGTAGATACAGTTCAGCCAGTTTTGAGCCTTTGTGCGCTCGTAGTTCATCGACATTCAGCAAGCTTTTGAGGCGTTTGATCACCAATTCAACCTGCCAGCGGACACGATAGAGTGCAGATGCGGTGGTGGTACACAGCACTTCAGGCGGTAATGACGTGAAAATCAGTACCCATTCGCTCAGGCAAAGGGCTTCCGTGCTGGGGTTACGTCCTTTGTCTTTGGCGCGTTGTCTGGCTTTGCGCCGGGCTTCAGCAGCCTTTTCTTCGGGTAAGGGGATGGCATGAAGGTAGCCCTGAATGCGTTTGTTGCCATGACATAACCAAACCGGCACACAACTGGGGCGTTTACCCAGCTTACGTAAGCGCGTGTACCAGTCGATTTTGACTAGGTGTCCGGTATCATCCCCTTTGCCATCTTCATACAGGTTCATGCTGTGGGCGTTGTAGCGTAATACCACATCACCGCCTCGGTCGATGAAAGGGACAAGCGTTTTGGGTTGGTTATAACCCCGGTCAATCAGCACCACATCGCCTGCTTCCAAGGTGTAATGGTCGAGGTTTTCGCCTTCTTTATCGGTGGTGACTTCCACTTGATGCAGGCTGAGGTTGATCAAATCAATCGCGATATGCAGGCGGTACGTTGTGGCAGTTGCACCCGGTTCTTGCACGGTCGAGCCGTCAATGACGATAAAGCGCAGTTTGCCGCTATCGACCACCTCGCTTAGCCCAAATACGCCTGCCAGCAGGGATTTTACCCACGGAACACAGGCTTCCAGTCTTTTTTTACCGCCGTGTCACTGAGGTAGCCCTGCCTCTGGGCGACCTCCCCGGCGCAACTGCGTAGCGACAAGTCCAAACCGCAGTACGCCATCACTAACTGGAGCAATTGCAGCGGGCTTTTGATCTTGCGGGGACGGGCGAAGGCTTTGAAGGCATACGCTTGTTCCTGATAATCGGCTGGCAGCACTTGCAGGAATTGGGCAAAACGGGTATCTAATAATGGTGGCAACTTCATGGGAACTTTCACTTTGGTCGGTAAAAGCATCTGTGTGGGGTTGCCACATCTTGTTTGCAAGAGGAAACAAGGGGTTAGGGGCTTAAGTTGGCGCGTATGACCCCTCACCCCCAGCCCCTCTCCCTCAAGGGGCGAGGGGGAGCAAGAGTTTCTTTTCTTAGCCCCTCGCCCCTTGAGGGAGAGGGGTTGGGGTGAGGGGTTCTTATGCGCATAATCTCCGCTAACACCAACGGCATCCGTTCTGCTGCGAAAAAAGGCTTCTTCGCGTGGATGAAGCAGCAGCAGGCGGATGTCGTGTGCATTCAAGAAACCAAGGCGCAAATCCACCAGTTGGAAGAGGATCGCGCTTTGTTTTTTCCCGAAGGCTATCACTGCTACTACCACGACGCCGAAAAAAAGGGCTATAGTGGGGTGGCAATCTATGCCCGTACTGAGCCGGATGCGGTGATTAGGGGAATGGGATGCGCTGAATTTGATGCGGAAGGGCGTTATATTGAAGCGCGTTTCGGCAATCTGAGCGTGATTTCCTTGTATTTGCCGTCAGGTTCATCAGGGGAAGAGCGTCAGCAGGCGAAGTATCGGTGCATGGATTATTTTCTGCCGTTGCTGGTACAAATGAAGGCTGACGGGCGCGATGTGGTGATTTGCGGTGATTGGAACATTGCGCATCAGAACATCGACATTAAAAACTGGAAGGGCAACCTGAAAAACTCCGGTTTTTTGCCGGAAGAACGGGCTTGGTTGGACAAGCTGTTCAATGAATTGGGTTTTGTAGACGGCTTCCGTGAGGTGAATCAGGAAGCCGAACAGTATACGTGGTGGTCGAATCGTGGGCAGGCGTGGGCAAAAAACGTTGGCTGGCGGATTGATTACCAGATTCTTACGCCATCACTGAAGGGTAAAGTGAGCGCAGCGGCGATTTACAAGGACGAACGCTTCTCCGATCACGCTCCCCTGAGTTTGGATTATGCTTATGAAATTCCTTGTCGCACTGTTCTTGGTGCTGAGTCTTACACAGGCTAACGCAGCCGAAACGCCAGCAGCGCCCCAAAATCGGCCTAGTCCTCGGCGGTGGCGGCGCGGCGGGTGTTTCCCACGTCGGTGTCCTCAAAGTGCTCGAAGCCAACCATATTCCCATCGACGTGATTGCAGGCAACAGCATGGGCGCGATTGTCGGCAGTTTGTACGCCTCCGGCATGAGTGCCGCCCAAATCGAAACCGTGGTGAATGAGTTGGATTGGCTCAGCTTGTTCCGCGATGATGCTTCCCACCAAAACAAGTCTTACCAACAAAAGCAGCAAAGCGCGGACTTTTTCAGTGCGTTCAGCGTCGGCGTGTCCAAGGAACGGGTGAAATTGCCCAGCGGTTTGATTGACGGGCAACGCTTGATGTTTGAATTGCGGCGCTTGCTGAAGCCAGTGGAGCGGGTGAGTGATTTTGACCGCTTGCCGATTCCGTTCCGGGCGGTGGCAACTGACATTCGCACGGGTGAAACCGTGGTGTTGAAACAGTGGCAATTTGGCGACGGCAGTGCGAGCGAGTATGTCGATTCCGGGGCTGTTTGCGCCGGTGACGATCGACAAGCGTTTGCTGGTGGACGGTTTGGTGTCGAATAATTTGCCCGTGGATATTGCCAAGCAAATGGGTGCGGACATTGTGATTGTTTCCAGCATTCCCTCAGAAACCAACCGCAAGCTGGATTCGGCGCTGGATATTAGCTTGCAGTCGATGGATTTGCTGATGCGCAAAAGCAGCGCCAGCCAACTCAAGCTGATTCGCAAGGGTGTTGATATTTTGATTGAGCCGCCGGTGGGGGAGATTGGCAATCTGGCCTTTGATCGGGTGAAAGAAACCATTCCGCTGGGGATGCAGGGGGCGCAAGCGCAATTGCCCGCCTTGCAGCAATTGGCAGCACTTACGGGGGCAACGCCTAGGCGGGCAGTGGCACAACAAAACAACCAAGACGCGCCGATTCGGGTGGCAGCCGTTCAGCTTGAAAATGAATCATCGTTGAGTGATAAGTTGGTGCGGCAAAAACTGGGTATCCAGCCCGGTGAGGTGTTGGATGATCAGCGCTTGCAAGCCGGGTTGGAGCGCGTATACGGCTTGGGGTATTTCAGTTTGGTGGATTATCACCTGACGCAACGCCCGGATGGTGATTACGACCTGAAGGTCATGGCGCGTAAGGCGGATCAAGGTGAGCAACGAGTCAGCACGGGGTTTGCGTTGAGTGATAATTTCAACGGTGATACCGGGTATCAGGCCGGTGTGAAATACGTGCGTCAAGGGCTGACTGCGCAAGGCACTGAGTTGCGGCTTGCAAGGCGTGATTCGGTGAAGCGGATGCTGGCTTCTGCCAGAATTGCACCATCCGCTGCAAGATCACAATGCCACGTTTGTTGCGCCGCGTGCTTGGTATCAGGAACGGGATGCCAGTATTTTGGATGGGGCGCAACAAGTGGCGGAATTACGCGCGGCTGAAGCAGGCGTTCAAGTGGATGTCGGGCGAGCGCTGAACAATAGTGCGGAAGCGCGTGCCGGAATATTCTTCCAGCGTATTGAACCGGAAGTGAAAACCGGCACCTTAACCTTGCCGGGTGATTCGTTGACCGAGGCGGGGCTGAAATTGCAATATCGGGCGGATACGCTGGATTCGGTGAATTTTCCGACGAAAGGCGGGCGCATGAGTGCAACGTATACCCACGGCATCAAAGCCTTGGGCAGTGACACGGATGTTTCCCGCATTGAGTTGGAACGTGAACAGGTGTGGAGCAAAGATAAGCATCGCGTGATTGCCAGTGGGCGGTTGGAGGCGAATGCCAATAACGAAGAAGGTTTGTTATATAGCACGGGCGAGGCATTGCAAACCGGGCGCTTGGCGTTTACCGATAATGATCAGTTGATTGGTAATTACACGCTGGATGGTTCACTTGACGTACATGCGCGAGCTGGCGGAAGTGCCGCAGATTGCCAAAGTGCACGTGGGCGCGTCAGTGGGGGCGCGGCAGGCTTGGCAGGAGGCGGAGGATGTGGCCTTGGGCGATTTGCGCGGTACGGGTTCGGTCTTTTTGGGCGGGGAAACACCTGTCTGGCCTGCATTTATTGGGGTGCGCAAAACTCAGGGCTTGGATCAGGAAGCGTATTTTAATTTTGGACGGGATTTTTAAAGACCCCGTCGTTAGTTAAAGAGGGCGACCAGCCGGTCGCCCCTACATGCACCCTCTGCGTAGGGGCGACCGGCTGGTCGCCCTCTTCATGTTTCTGGTCGCCCCTACATGTTTCAATCGGCGTTATTTCTTCACGCCTTCAATCGACAAAATCATCTCGACTTCTTTAGACGCGGGTCCCAAATCTTTTTCAATGCCGAAATCCGCCAGCGCAAATTGGGTGCTGCCCTCAAACCCACGGCGGAAACCGCCCCACGGGTCAGCACCCGCGCCGATTTCTTTCACGTCGATCGTGATCGGTTTGGTAACACCATGCAGGGTTAAGTTGCCTTCCAGCTTGCCACCGCTGTACTTAGTGCTGACGAATTTGGCTTCCGGGAATTTGGCAACGTCCAGAAAATCTTCACCGCTCAAGTGCTTGTCGCGTTCCGCATGGTTGCTGTTGACGCTGGTGGTGTCGATAGTCACTTCCACTTTAGCCGCGTCTGGTGTTTTTTCATCGTAGCTGAAATTGCCGCTGAATTTGTCAAAACGCCCGTACAGCCAGCTATAACCTAAGTGTTGGATGCGGAACTGGATGAAAGCGTGCATCCCTTCGGTGTCGATGGTGTAATCATCCGCGTGTGCTACCGAGCCTGCGAACAAACCCAGTGCTAACAGTGAGGTGGCGAGTACTTTTTTCATGTGAATCTCCTTTGTGTGTCATTAACCCTTGCCCAACATACGGGTCAAGGTGTTGTCTTTCCAATAAAAATGGTGAATGAAAGCAGCCAGCGCGTGTACGCCGACCAGTAAAATAAACAGAGTTCCGGCAATTTCGTGAATCTCACCCGCGAATTCGCCGCGTTCCTTGCTTTGCGGCAACAGGGCAGGCACTTCAAACCAATCAAACACGTTAATGCCATGCCCTTTTGCTGTCGAAATCAAATAGCCGCTGATTAGCATCACGATCAGCAAACCGTACAACGCAATGTGTCCCAATTTGCCAAGCGTGTGGGTAAACGCGGGTGCATTGCCCACTATCTGCGGGCGTGGCTGTGCAATCGCCCACGTCACACGCACCAGCAATAACGCGCCCAACAGCACACCAACCTCCTTATGCAATCCCGGCAGCGTGTGGTACAAACGGTCGTAATACTCCAGTTCCACCATGTAATCGCCGACGAAATACATGCCGATCAGTGCCACTGCCATTAACCAGTGCAGCGCAATCGACACCACACCATACGTTTTTGCTGAATTTCCAATCTGCATAAATCACCTTCTACGGCAAATCAAACACCAAAAATTCTGCCGAATCCGCCGTACCAAACAGCAATTCCGTTTCCTCGCGAATTTGCAGTGCATCGCCTGCCTGTAACGCCATCCCATTTACGAGCAAACTGCCGCGTGCGACATGCACATAAACCGCGCGATTTTCCGGGCGCAGATACGTTACCTGTTCGCCCGCCGCCAAAATGCTGGCGTATAAATTCGCATCGGTATTCATCTGCAACGACCCGTCATGCCCATCTGCCGACACCAGCAATTGCAGTTTGCCGCGCCGTTGTTCCAGCGGAAAATGTTCCTGTGCATACCCCGGTTGAATCCCCGTAAACGTGGGTAACAACCAGATTTGCAGCAAATGCACCGCTTCGGTTTCCGAATGATTGAATTCCGAATGCAAAATTCCACGCCCTGCACTCATGCGCTGCACATCGCCGGGGCGAATTGTGCTGCCATTGCCGAGGCTATCCTTGTGCGATAACGCGCCTTCCATCACATAAGTGACGATTTCCATATCACGATGCCCGTGCATCGGGAAGCCGCCTTTCGCCGCTACCCAGTCCTCATTGATCACCCGCAGGGATGAAAAAGACATGCGCTCGGCATCATAATAATCGCCAAACGAAAAGCTGTGGCGGCTATCCAACCAGTCGTTGGTGAATGCCCCGCGTGAATCTGCACGAATAAGTTCCATAACCTGCTCCTTGAAACTGTCTTTACCTGAGTAAAAGAATAAGATTTAATGGGTTTTTGATAAAGACACAAAAACTACATTAACTCTCAACAGGAAGTTAACAATGAGTCGCTTGGATTACATGGCTAATTTTGTTGCTGTCGTCGATAAGGGAAGCATCACTGCTGCTGCCGATCAATTAGAACTCACGGTTGCTGCCGTCAGCAAGCGTTTGAAAATGTTGGAAACTGAGTTGGGTGTGCGCTTGTTGACCCGCAATACGCGCCAACTGTCCTTGACCGAAGCAGGGCATTATTACTACCAACATTGCCGCGAAATTCAGGAAGAAGTGAACCGCGTTGATCAGCACTTGCTGGCGATGCAGGGCAAACTCAGTGGCGAATTACGCATCAATATGCCGATGACTTACGGCAAAGTGCGCCTTACGAAGCTGCTGATTCGCTTTTTGCAGCAACACCCCGATATTCACCTGCACCGCACATTTGGACGATGCTTACACCGACGCGGCGAGTGGTGATTACGATGTGGTCATCCGTATCGGCGTGTTGGACGATTCGCGTCTGGTGGCTCGCAAGCTGGAAAATGCTTATTTACTGCCCGTTGCCGCGCCAGCCTATTTGCAAACCCACGGCACACCGCAAACGCCCGCCGAATTAGCCCAACACCAATGCCTGCATTACACCAACGTCAGTCACCGCGAAGGCTGGACGCTTTATGATCAAGCCGGACACGCCAGCAATGTGCAAATACGCGGGCAATTATGCGCCAATAACGGTGAAGTGCTGAAACAAGCCGCGATTGCAGGCATGGGTGTTGCGCTGCTGCCTGACTTTGAATTGATCGCGGCGTTGGAAAAAGGCGAGTTAGTGCGGATTTTACCGGAGTATTCCGCGCAAACCGTCTCGGTCTACGCGGTTTATCCCAGTCGGCAGTTTTTGCCTGAAAACGACGCGTGAGTCTGCACGAATAAGTTCCATAAACCGCTCCTTATACTGCTTAGGCGGTGCGGCGTTTCTGCCAGACGTAATAACCGCCAATGATTAAAGCCACAAAACCTAACGTTCCTAATACAATCAGCCCTTTATTTTCGGCAATCACTTCCTGACTGCCACCGATGAAGTAACCGAACAGTGCCAGCACAATCGACCACAAGCCCGCACCGACGGTGGTGTAAAAGGCAAATGAGGCAAAATTCATCCCCACTAACCCGGCGGGTAGCGAAATCAAGTGACGAATCCCCGGAATCAAACGCCCGGTAAAGGTTGAAATGGCTCCGTGTTGGGTGAAGAACACATCGGTCTTGTGCAACAGCGAGGGGCGCACAAAGAAATACTTGCCGTATTTTTCCAGAAACGGTCGTCCCACCCACATCGCAAACACATAGTTAAGGGTTGCGCCCAGCAAACTACCGAGCGTTGAAGCCATAATGACCCCGAACAGGCTCATTTTGCCTTGATAAGCCAACATTCCTGCGGGAATGACCACCAATTCACTGGGCACCGGCAATACCGTTGATTCCATCGCCATCGCAATGAAAATGCCCCAATAACCCCAAGCTTCAACCGTGGCTAACACCCAGTTGACGAAATCATGCAACATAGCAAACCCTTTCGTTGTTTCAGTATTTTATAAATGTTCAGACGCGTAATCTGCCAAGCGCGAACGTTCCCCGCGTTGCAGCGTGACGTGTCCGCCGTGTTCCCAGCCTTTGAATCGATCCACCACATACGTTAAGCCTGATGAGGTTTCGGTCAGATAAGGCGTGTCAATCTGCGCAATATTGCCCAAACACACCACTTTCGTGCCCGGCCCGGCGCGAGTAATCAGGGTTTTCATCTGTTTGGGGGTGAGATTTTGCGCTTCATCAATGATGATATACCGATTCAGGAAGGTTCGACCACGCATAAAATTCAGCGATTTGATCTTGATTTTGCTCATCAGAAATTCATCGGTAGCGCTACGTCCCCACTTGCCGCCGTTGGTCGGTTGGGTCAGCACTTCAAGATTATCCATTAATGCGCCCATCCACGGTGCCATTTTTTCTTCCTCCGTGCCCGGCAAAAAGCCGATGTCTTCACCGACGGGTACGGTGACGCGGGTCATAATGATTTCTTTGTACAATTGCTCATCCAACAATTGCGCTAAACCAGCGGCGAGTGTCAGCAAGGTTTTGCCCGTACCTGCCGCGCCTAACATGGTGACGAAATCAATATCGGGATCCATTAACAAATTCAAGGCGAAATTTTGCTCGCGGTTGCGGGCGGTAATCCCCCAAACGGCGTGGCGTGGCTCGGTGAAATCGCGGATAGTTTCAATAATGACATGATCAAACGTTTTTTTACGCACAATCGCTTGAAACGGTTGGTCGCCCGGTAAAGCTAAGAAATGCCCCGGTAGCCATTCTTGGGTCAGCGGGCCAAACAATTTGTAAAACGTGTGCCCCCGCTCTTTCCAAGATTCCATTTCTTTATTGTGGGCTTCCCAGAAATCGGTGGGCAATTCGTGGAAACCCGTGGGCAACAAATCGGCATCATCCAACACTTGGTCGTTGAAATAATCTTCCGCTTTCAAGCCCACAATCGTGGCTTTAATGCGCAGGTTGATGTCTTTCGAGACCAAAATCACGTCACGTTCGGGGTATTTATCCCGCAAGCTCAAGGCAACGGTGAGAATGGTATTGTCCGGTGAATCCCCCGGCAAACCCGTTGGTGCGGGATAATCCAGCGCCTCGGTTTGAAACAGCAATTTGCCACTGGGCGCTTTGCCATTGCCAAACATCGGGTTGCTGGACAGCGGCACGCCGGAATGAATGGCATCGGCACCGGCGGCGGAAATCAGATCATCCATGAA
Source organism: Candidatus Thiothrix sulfatifontis (assembly GCA_022828425.1). Classification (NCBI taxonomy): domain Bacteria; kingdom Pseudomonadati; phylum Pseudomonadota; class Gammaproteobacteria; order Thiotrichales; family Thiotrichaceae; genus Thiothrix; species Candidatus Thiothrix sulfatifontis. The sequence continues at coordinate 3,752 of CP094685.1, read as the reverse complement.
GCGGCTGACTTGACGCACATTACGCGCCACTTCCGACACACCTTTTTTGCTGTGATCCAGCTCTTCCAGCACCACCATGGGCAGGAAAATATCGTGTTCTTGGAAGCGGAACAGGGCGGTGGGGTCGTGCATCAGCACGTTAGTATCGAGAACAAATAAACGATTTGCGTGGGTATGGGGGGCGTGTGCTGGACTCATGATTCTCCTAAATGTCATATGATAAGCGTGTGTTCAAACCAGCGCTTGCACCGCTGTCAATACTGCCGCAACGTGTGCTTTTACCGACACTTTGCGCCATTCGTGCCGCAACACCCCCCGTTTGTCTATCAGAAACGTGCTGCGTTCAATGCCGAGTACCTGTTTGCCATACATATTTTTCAATTTGATGACATCGAACAGTTTGCAGGCGATTTCATCCACGTCCGCCAGCAGTTCAAAGGGGAACGCTTGTTTCGCTTTGAAATTTTCGTGCGACTTTAGGCTATCCCGCGAAATACCAAACACCACGGTATCGGCGGCTTGGAATTCTGCGTAGGCATCGCGGAAATCCTGCCCTTCGGTGGTGCAGCCGGGCGTGCTGTCCTTAGGGTAAAAATAGAGGACAACGTTGGCTTTTTCCTGAAAATCGGATAGGCGGAAGGTCGTGTCAGAGGTGGCGGCTAGAGTGAAGTCAGGTACTGGCGTACCGAGGTTTAAAGTCGTCATCAGGTTCTCCTTTCGTGTAACACTTGTGTTTCATTACCTGCCTCAGTAGTATGCTGTCAAACTATTTTTTGGAGATTCGCATGTTTCGCGGCAGTATGGTGGCACTCATTACCCCAATGACAGCTAATGGGGACGTTGATGAGGCGGCGTTGGAAGCTCTGGTAGCCTTCCATCTGGAAAACGGCACCGACGCTATTGTGGCAGTCGGCACAACCGGCGAGTCGGCAACCCTGAATTATAAGGAACACCGGCATGTCATGAAACGTGTGATTGATTTGGTGGCGGGTAAAATTCCGGTCATCGCAGGCACTGGCTCGAATAGCACCGCCGAAGCGATTGAAATGACCGAAATCGCCATGCAAGACGGTGCAGATGCGTGCTTATTGGTGACGCCTTACTACAACAAGCCGACGCAAGAAGGTTTGTATCAGCATTATAGGCTGATCGCAGAACGGGTAGCGATTCCCCAAATTCTTTACAATGTACCAGGGCGGACAGTGTGTGACTTGTTGCCTGAAACGGTTGAGCGTTTGGCGGTGATTCCTAATATCGTCGGCATTAAAGAAGCGACCGGCAACCTGGAACGCGCCGCTGACATTTTACAACGTTGCGGCGACCGCATCGACTTGTACAGTGGCGATGACGCGACCGCCATGGAATTGATTCTGATGGGCGGCAAGGGTGATATTTCTGTCACAGCCAACGTTGCGCCTAAAGCAATGCATGAGATGTGCGCTGCCGCTTTAGCCGGTGATCGGGAAACGGCGAGCCGTATCAATGCTACACTTGCAGCATTGCATACCGATTTGTTCCTTGAACCCAATCCAATGCCGGTAAAATGGGCATTGGCGAAAATGGGTTTTGGGGATGAGCGCGGCATACGTTTACCGCTTGTCCCGTGTTCTGAGGCTATTAAGCCCCAAGTGCTGGCAGCCATGCGTCAAGCCGGTATTGAGTGTTAGTTTTCTAAACGGAATAGACAATGAGTCCCATGAATATACTTCCCCTGTCACGTTTAGCAGTGGTTATCGGTTCGGCGCTGATGCTGTCTGCTTGTTCCGGTATGAACATTGATTCAGTCGGTGATCGAGTGGATTATAAAAACAACAAAAGCGTTAATGCGTTGGAAGTGCCTCCCGATCTCAATGCTCCCGACTATGACCCAACGTATGCCACCATTCCCGGTGGTTCAGTGAGTGCGGCAGCATTGGCGCGTGGTGAGGCACAAAATGGCACTGCGGTTGTATTGCCAACCAATTCTGCTATCCAACTGATGCGTGAAGGCAATGTGCGTTGGTTGCAAGTGAATGCTCCAGCGGAAGCGGTGTGGCCAAAATTGCATGAGTTCTGGCGGGCGATGGGCGTCGCGGTCAAGCGTGATGAGCCGCGTGTGGGCATTATGGAAACGGACTGGGCAGAGAATAAAGCTGAAATTCCACTGGATTTTATTCGTAAAACCATCGGTAAAGCGTTTGAAGGCATGTACGACGCGGGCAGTCGTGACCGTTTCAAAGTGCGTTTGGAACGTCCTGCGGCGCAAGCGACCAATATCTATCTTAGCCACGAGCGTGCGGAAGAATCCGTCAGTGGCACCGGCGTAAAATGGCAATACGCGCCAGCAAGACCTGAATTGGAAGCAGAAATGCTGAACCGCTTGATGATTTTCTTGCAAGGCGGTGATGCGACGGCTAACGCCCAACCCGTGGCTGAATCGACCTTAACGGCGGTGCCAGTGGCGCTAACACAATTGGAAGGCGGGCAACCCGCTCTCGTTGTAGGGGGCGCGGCCAACGATGTTTGGATTCGTACAGGGGTTATGCTGGGGCGGATTGGCATGAGCATCGAGGATCAGCAACGCGCCAATGGTATTTACCTTGTTACTTACGACGGTGACAGCAAAGACGGCAAGCAGGGCTTCTTCAGCCGTTTGTTGAAGTCAGACAAAAATACGTTGAAAGTGGGTAGCAAATATCAGGTGCAAATTTCCGATGCAGGCAACAGTAGCCTCATTGCGGTCGGTGATGCCGACGGCAGCCCCCTGAAACCGGCAGTCGCCACTGCATTGCTGGAACGTCTCAAGTCTGAATTCGAGCGCTAATGCTGCGATTTGCCTCCCTCGGCAGCGGTAGCAAAGGCAACGGTACACTCATTGAGTCCGGCAAAACCCGCATTTTGCTGGACTGCGGTTTTACGTTGGGCGAAACCGAGCGGCGTTTACACCGTCTCGGTTGCCCGCCGCAATCGCTGACTGCCATCCTCATTACCCATGAACACGGTGATCACGCTGCGGGTGTGGGACGGCTGTCACGCCGTTACAACATTCCTGTGTGGCTTACTGTGGGCACTTATCACGCGATGCGTGACATTCATTTTGCTCAAACGCATTACATTAATGTCCACCATCCGCTGGAAATTCAAGATTTACAGGTCACACCTTTCCCTGTTCCACACGACGCTCGCGAGCCGTGTCAATTTGTGTTCAGCAATGGCAACCACAAACTAGGCATTTTGACCGATGTTGGCAGCCACACCCCGCTAATCTTGCAAATGCTTCAGCGCTTGGATGCACTTATGCTGGAATGCAATTACGACGCTGTGATGTTGGCGAACGGTGCTTACCCACCATCGCTCAAAGCACGGGTTGCTGGGCGTTACGGTCATTTGGATAACAAACAGTCTACGCATTTGCTGGAGCAACTGGATCTTAGCCAGTTGCAACACCTTGTTGGAATGCATTTAAGCGAGAATAACAATTTACCGGATTACGCCTACCAAGCACTGTGTGCCGGAGCGGGATGTGAGCAAGGCTGGATTCAGCTTGCAAATCAAGCGGATGGAGTTGACTGGCTTGATATCCATTAAAAACTTTCAGAAAAGTGTCACAAACGGCTTGACGCCCTCAGAGTGGTCTGTATAATGCGCATCTCACTCAGGGCGGAAACGCTCTGAAACAAAAGCAGAATCAATGACTTAGGTAATTATTGTGTTTTTGGAATCGAAAAAGAGTTTTGAAAAAGTGCTTGACACGACAATCGAAACGCTTTAAG